>CAWHAN010000001.1:0-258338 GCA_963827345.1 uncultured Acidimicrobiia bacterium
CGCCGAACCCCTGTTCCTGCAGGTCAGTGTCGATGTCGAGGCAGCAGTACTCGACGAAGGGGTATCGCTTGAACCTCGACTCGGCAAGGACGAAGAAGGCCGAGGAGGCGTCGGTGAAGACGTAGCGGCGCCGCTCCTGCGGCAGGACCGGCAGGAGCTTCGCGGACGTCCCGCCGGTGCCCGCGCCGACTTCCAGCACACGCAACGGGCGATCCGAGGGCCATTTCTCGACCATCGCTCGAAGAAGAAACAGGGCCAGCCCGTTCTGGCCGTGGGCAATCGGAGAGGCGTCGTAGAGGTGTTCCATGGTGTCGGACCCACCGTCGCCGAACAGGAGACCAAGCGGGTCGCTACGCCCCGTGAGAAGGTCGGCCCAGTTTGCCGCCATGCGTCCCCGCGAGAGCACCTCCGTGCCGTATTGCGGGAGGTCGAGCAACAAACTCTGCGCGAAACTCTCGGGGTGGAAGCGGTGTCCTGAGTCCGTCATCCGCCACCGTCCGGCACCTCGCCGTTCGAGCAGGCCGTGCTGTTCGCACAGGGCCGCCACCAGCTGCCAGAGCCGGACGTACTTCGGCAGCATCCCGGCGGCCAGAAGGTCTTCGGTTGTGAGCTCCTCCTGCCCGGGCAGCATGGTGTCCAGGGCGGCCCTGGCGATGTGGGCGGTGGCCTCCTTCGCCATGCCCTTCACTCGCTCGTAAGCAGGCTGATCCCATCGGGCCGTCAGGTCGTCGATCGCCTCCCCGGCCGTGGCCCACTAGATCGCGGGGACCGGGCAGTGGGCTCGGGCTGCGGGCTCGTCTCGCCTCGTCGCAGCCCGCAACACCGTGACGTACCGCGCCGGAGGGGACTGCTCGACACCTGCCCGTCGCATCCGGACCCGCTGAGGTCGGCGACCACGAATCGTCTTCGTCGCCGACGAGGATGTCCCAGCACGCCTCGCGTGCGTCCGTGACCGCTCGCGGACGAACACGAAGCCCGTGGCCAAAGGTTGGCGCCACAGCCGGAACCGGTCGACCGCGCCAGGAAGGAAGGGTCGTCCCTCCAGGAGAGGCATCCCTGCGTGGAGGGCTCCGTCGAGTATCGCGGGATGGACCCCGTACCCGTCCTGATCGGCGCCGCCCCGGTAGCGAGCGAGCACCTGGCCGGGGCCGAGGTAGACGTCGTGCAGGACCTGGAAGTAGGGCCCGTAGTCGAGGCCAACCCCTTTGAGCAGTCGGTAGAAGCCATCGGCATCCCAATGCTTGGTCGTGTCGGCCCGCAGGGCGGTCAGGTCGACAGGCGGCGGTGGTTCGCTCAACAGGCGCCTGACCCGGCCCTGGGCGTGCAGGCGCCAGTCGCGTTCCGTGCCGGTCGCGCTGGCGATGCGGATCACGCCGTCGTCGGCGGACATGGACGTCTGGATCCGCACGTCCATGCCTTCACCCCATGGCAGGGGCAGCGGCGCAGGTATGGCCAGGTCGGCGATCTCGACCGCGTCGTTCAACACCCGCCGTCCGGCGGCGAGAGCCATCTCGACGTACCCGACGGCGGGCATGAGAACGGTGCCGGCCACCTTGTGGCTGGCCAACCACGGCAGAAGCGCCGGCTCGATGGTGCCGAGCCACACCGGTTCCAGGATGCCCATGCGCTCGCCCAGCATCGGATGGTCGATGGGGCCGTTGCCGCTGCTTCGGACCGACTGGCCGGGCGTCCCCTGCCAGTGGTGGCGCCGCTGCCACGGATAGGAGGGCAGGTCGACGACGCGACCCGGCTGAGGGAAGTAGCGGTGGTCGTTGACGGGTGCCCCTGCGGCCATCACCGCAGCCGCAGCGGTCCGGATGGCGACGGGACCGTCGGCGTGGCGCCTCAGCGTCGGCACGACGGTGGTCGGTGTGTTCGGCGTCGGCATCCTGCGCAGGTAGCCGGCGAGCACGGGGTGCGGGCCGATCTCGACGAAGACGTCGAACCCTTCGTCGTGCAGGTAGCGAGTCGCGGCCGCGAGAGTACGGGACGGCGAACGTTGGCCGACCAGTAGTCGGCGTCGAGCGGGGTGTCGCCAATCGGGCCGCCGGTGACAGTGGACACGAAGGGAACGGTCGTCGCCGACGGAGAGAGACCGCACAGGCCTGTCCGCAATTGCCCTTCGATGCAGTCCATGCCTCGACCGTGAAAGGCGTGGTCGAGGTCGAGCTCGCGGAAGAACACGGTTTCGTCCAGGCGCGACCGCAGCTCGGCCAGGGCCACCGTGTCGCCGGAAACCGTCACGTCGCTGTCGGTGTTCACCGCCGCGATCTCGAATTGGCCGGACGACAGCCCCCTCATCGCCTGTTCGGCGTCGGAGCGGCTCAGGCCGACGGCGGCCATCCGGCCCTGACCGGCGGTGCCGGCCTGGGCCCCCGCCCGTGCCGCGATCACACGGCACGCGGCCTCGAGGTCGAGGGCGCCGGCGGCGTAGGCGGCGGCGACCTCACCGACGCTATGGCCCATCACCGCCGCCGGACGGATGCCACAGTCGGCCAGCATCGCCACCAACCCGGCCTGCAGGGCGAACAAGGCTGGTTGCCCGACGGCGGTGTCGCGGAGCCGTGAAGTCTCGGCGGCGCAGTCAACTCTCCCAGGACTGACCATGCCAATCGCGGACGCGGCAGCCGGTCGACCTCCTCGACCGCAGCACGGAACACCGGCTCCGAGTCGAGGAGGTCGGCTCCCATGGTGGGCCACTGAGAGCCGTTTCCCGAGAACATGAAGACGACCCGCCCGAACGTCGTCGCCGGCCCACACGCTTCGCCGCCGCCCGGCTCGTGCCGACCGACGGCGGCAAGCCGTTCCGCGGCGACTCGGGGCGTGGAGGCGAGCACCACGGCCCGGTGGGCGTGCCCGGCGTGGCGAGCGGCGGTATAGCAGATGTCGTAGAAGTCTTCTTCGGCCGAGCCCTCCAACTGGTGGGCCAGCCGATTGACTGCCTCGGCCAGCGTGGTTTGCTGCGAGCCGACATCACGAGAGGCAGCTCGCCATCGATGGGACGGGCCGTCGCCGGCGCGACGGGTGCTTCTGCCAACACCGCGTGGGCGTTGGTCCCACCGAATCCCGAGCTGTTCACCCCGACCACCGCGCGGCCCGGCTCGATCCCTCGAGTGTCGTTGACCGGCGCCAACCCCAGCGCCGAGAAGTCGATCGCTGGGTTTGGAGGCGCTCCGTGCAGCGACGGAGGGATCTGGCGATGACCGAGCACCAGGATGGCCTTGAGGATCCCCGCGATCCCGGACGCCGGCTCCATGTGGCCGAGGTTTGTCTTCACCGACCCGATCGGCAGTAGATGGCCGACCGAGCGGTAGCGGCCCAGGGCCCGCCCGATCGCCTCGCACTCGATGGGGTCGCCGATCGGGGTGCCCGTGCCGTGAGCCTCGAGGTAGGAGAGGTCGTCGGCACGAAGCCCGGCTCGCGCGTAAACCTCACGGAGAAGGGCCTCCTGGACGTCGGCACTCGGCACCGTCATCCCGCTCGTCCGGCCGTCGGAGTTTACGTGCGTGGCCAGGATCACGGCGTGCACTCTGTCCCCGTCGGCCAAGGCCGCCGACAGGCGCTTGACGAGGAACACCCCGCCACCTTCCGCCCGGACGTAGCCGTCGGCGTCGGCCGAGAACGTGGCGCAGCGCCCGAGGGGGGACAACATCTTGGCTTTGGCGAAGGCGATGAACGGGTGCGGTCCGAGCAGAGCGTGCACTCCTCCGACCACTGCGAGGGAGCTCCGTCCGCTGAGGATCGTCTGGCACGCCTGGTGGAACGCGACCATCGCCGACGAGCAGGCGGTGTCGAGGGTCATGCTCGGCCCTCGAAGGTCGAAGACGTACGACAGCCGGTTGGACGCGATCGACAATGCCCCGCCGGTCATGGTGTGGGAGGCAATCGTGTCGGGCGCATACATCTGGAGCGCCAGATAACCCATATCGGACATACCGACGAAGACCGCGGTGTCGGTACCCGCGACTGAAGCGGGGTCGATGGCAGCGTCGTCGAACGTGTCGGCGGTCAGCTCCAGGAGGAGGCGTTGCTGCGGGTCCATCAACGCCGCCTCACGCGGTGAGATGCCGAAATAGTCCGCGTCGAACCCGCCCAGGTCGTCGATATAGCCGCCCGCGAAGGTGAAGCTCTTTCCCGCGCGATCCAGGTCCCGATCCAGGAAGCGGGTTGTGTCGAACCGGTCAGGGGGAACGTCACTGATGAGGCTCTGCCCCGCCGACAGCGCCGACCACAGGTCACTCAGCGTGTTCACGCCGCCCGGAAGGCGACAGGCCAGGCCTACGATGGCCAGAGCGTCATCGGGGTACGCGGTAGAGTCGCTCACGAGAGCATCCCCCCGATGTAGCCTCGCTCAGGCAAGGGATGCCTTCGCATCGAAGCGCACCATCTCAACAGCCGGCGCGACGGTGTCTGGAAGACCGTCGAAGGGGGGCGGCGTCGAGGGCACAGGGTTCAGCCCGCGCCCGAGGGCGTGCCGGACTGTCGTGGCTCCCCACATCTTGCCCGCACGGAACCGCTCCTCCTCCAGCCAGAGGTCGACAACCAGCCCGGGGCCAAGCTAGTCGGCTGCCGAGGGGGCGTGTGGCCGGGGCTTGCGGATGCCGATGAGCCGGTGATCGTGGACGGGCCGCGTCGCATGGCGACCCCCGACCCCTGTGCTGCCACATCGAGCCGCGGCGTTTCAGGGCGGTCAGGTTGCGGGGCGACGCCGTTGCTTCTCATCTGCCGGAAGTGAGCCGCGAGGCGATCCAAGGGCGGGGTTCAGAGCCCCTTGGCGGCACCGATAGGCTTGTTGCCGTGAGGTGTGCTTTGACCTTGGTCGCGATAGGCCCAATGGTCGCGCCCTCTCGACGATGTTCTCGAAAGGTGGGCACGTGAGAGGACCTCCTAGCATTCTCCTCGTAGGCTACGGAGGCGGCAACAACACCGGAGCGGAAGTCCGTACTCTCACCATCGTGGACGATCTCCGTGCGGTATTCGGCGAAGATGTGCCCATCACTATTGGGACCCTCAACCGGGAGAATACTCTTCGCACCATTGAGGAATCACCAACCCTCAAGGTCTTGCAAGTGCCCTACGTGTGCGTGGCGGCAATCTGGCGCGAAACTAAGCAGTACGACATTGCAATGCTCGTGGAGGGCAGCACTTTCAAAGACAGTTGGAGCAGCGCCCTCCTCTACGTGTTTCTATGGGGAGCCTGGTCGGCGAATAGGCACGGAAAATTTACCGTTGCCTATGCGGTGGACGCCGGGCACATGCGCCCCATCA
The DNA here is from genome assembly GCA_963827345.1 of uncultured Acidimicrobiia bacterium. GTDB lineage: Bacteria > Actinomycetota > Acidimicrobiia > Acidimicrobiales > AC-14 > CAWGUU01. The sequence continues at coordinate 5,269 of CAWHAN010000001.1, forward strand.
ATCGTGCGCTCACGCCTGCCTCGTGTGCACCGACATCGACCTGATCATTACCCGATCTGCCGCCGCCCGCGACGAGTTGCGGTCAGTTGGTGTCTCCAACGAGATCGTGATCACCGCTGACACCTCGTTCCAGTATCGCCCGTCGCCGTCCTCCGGACCTGGGCCTACGACGGTCGGGTTCGCACCGGTCGAGTTCAACATCTGGCCCGTCCGCATACGGCTGTTCGGACGTGGAAGAAACTGCTACCACTGGCCCTACTACTATTCGTGGAACAAGCGGCGAGCCGCCCGGAGTCGGGCGCTGGTGGCCGCCTGGGCCGGCCTCATCGCCGATGTGGTTCGTCGGCGGGGTTGGGACGCCGAGTTGATTGCCATGGATGAAATCGATGTCGGCATTTGCAACCAGATTCTGGACGTGTTGGCTCCTGACGTTCGTGCCCGCACCCGCACGATCTTCGCCGACGACGTGCCACCGCCCGCGATGGTGAGCGAGCTCCGGCGGCTGAGCTACCTCGTCACATCGCGCTACCACGCCGCGGTTCTGTCGATGGAGGGGAGCGTGCCCCAGATGGCCCTCTATGGCGACGAGCGTCTGCTGACTATCTACCGCGACCTGGACCTCGAGAATCACGCCATCTGTTCCGACACCGTGGGTCTCGACGCTGAGTTGCTCGACGCGTTCGAAAGACTTGTTCAGCATGCGGACCAACAACGCGGCCATTTACGGGCGCGGTTGGATGACTACTTCGTTCCGAAGTGTATGCAAAACCGAAGCGTGCTGGCCAGCTGGGCCCGGTCGGTTGGATTGCTGTCGGAAGAGCTGGCAGGATGATGGAATACTCGCCGTCAGCGGTAGCCACGAATAGGACTGCCAAAATGCCCGAGAATGGCGCTCCTGTTCCCGTCGGGTCGATGAACGTCGGGGTCTGTCGGCGGTGAGGGCATGACGCTCGCGGGCCAAAGAGTGCTCATCACCGGGGCGTCAAGGGGAATCGGGTGGAGTATCGCTCGACAGTGCGCCGAAGCTGGCGCAGCGGTTGCCCTCGTGGCCCGCAGCGGCCAACGTGTGGAGCGACTCGCCCAGGAACTGGGGGGTACAGCGTATGTTGCCGACCTGTCCCGGTGCGATCAAGTTGGCGAACTCATCGCGCGCGTCGAGAGCGACGGTCCCGTCGACATACTGGTCAACAACGCAGCGCGAGCCGCAACCGCAGGTCTCATGGCGCTGACGCCACAGGATGTGGTCGAGCTTACGCAGCTCAACCTGGCGACCCCGATCGAGTTGTGCCGCAGGATCGTACCCGGAATGATCGAACGAGGCGGCGGCCACGTAGTCAATATTTCGTCGTTGGCAGCGACCGGGATACTCCCCGGTTTGGCCGTCTACAGTGCCACCAAGGCAGCGTTGAGTCATTTCAGCGCTGGGCTGCGAGCCGATCTCAAGGGTCATCCGGTTGGCGTAACCTTGGTTGAACTCGGACCCGTGCGGACGGACCTGTGGGCCAACGCAATGTCCTATCCGCCGACTGCACGCTCGGTCACTCGTCTACGCCGTCTTGGTCTGCTGCCGGAAATGGATTCCGACACGGCTGCACGCCACATTGTGCGAGCGATGGAGCACAAACGCCGCCACGTCCGATTGCCGCGACGCTCGATGCTGTTTCCAATCCTCGGCGAGACACCTCGTCGCATCACTGAGTTGCTCTTGGTCGGCGCACAGGTTCGCGGGGGTTCCTCGCTCCCGACAGAGATTGCGAACCAATCAACGGAGCCGAGTGGTCAGGCTCTGGAGTGACGAGCGCCTATCGCCCGTGGCAACCTGAGCGCGAGACCAAGTTGAAATCCCCGGGATCATAGGCACGCGTGCGAGTCACGTACTTGCGCATGTAGTCCGGCCAGTTGGCGATATTTCGACCGTCTGGGCTCCGGTACCAGGAATCGCAGTGCGTCCAAGCCGTTCCTATGAACCGGGCTTGTGTCTTGGAATCGCTCTTGGCCTCGACTGATGGTCGGACGTCAACCGCCGCAGCCCCGTGAAAGCGGACGGTTTCAAGGGCCTGGCGCAAATAAGAAGCCTGCGCTTCAAGGAGGACGACTACGGACCCGCCGGGCGTGTTGGTGTTCGGCCCGTACATCAGGAACAGCGACGGAAAACCAGGGACCGCAATGCCGAGGTGAGCGTGTGGTCCATCGGCCCACGATTCGCGCAGAGTACGCCCGCCGATACCAACGATATCCATCGGGTACATGAAGTCGGCGGCATGGAAGCCCGTGCCATAGATTATGCAGTCGACCTCGCGCTCGACACCATCACACGTGACAATGCCGCGTTGGGTCATCCGAGCGATCGGTTCAGTGACGAGGTCGACATTGGACCTCTGAAGCGTTCGTAGAAAGAACGAGCTGAACACGATGCGCTTGCACCCGAAACTGTAGTTCGGTCGGACCTTACGACGCAATACAGGATCCTTGAGTTGCCATCGCATGAATGACAACGATGCCGCTTCGCCCAGCCGACCGTATGTCTTGGGATGGAGCATCATGAGGATAAAGCCGTCGGCTGCAACGGAGATGAGGAACCGCACGAACGTTCGAAGGGGACGGAAGCGCATGGCGGTGCGTACGACTCGGGGGCTGTGGTGGTTCTTTCGCGGAAGAAACCAGTTGGGTGTCCTCTGGAAGACAATGAGCCGCTGAACTTCGCCGGCTATCGCTGGGACGAACTGCGCCGCACTCGAGCCAGAACCAATGACGGCTACGCGGCGGTCCGAGAAGTCGAAATCATGATCCCAGGAGGAGGAGTGAAAGCTATGACCAGCGTAGACCTCTCTGCCTTCGATGGACGGATAGAGAGCGTTATGCAACTGACCGGTGGCAAGGACGACAGCATTAGCTTCCCAAGTTCGGCCATCCGCGCTCACGATCGTCCAGCTGGCTGTCGTTTCATTCCACGTGCAGGACGTGATGTCAGCATTCGGAACTATCAGGCGGTCCACGCCGAACTCGTGTGCGACGTCGCGCAAATAGTTGAGGATGTCAGGCTGCGGCGAGCAGAATCGAGTCCATCCGGCCCGTTGGGCGAAGGAGAATGAGTAGAGGTAGCTAGGAACGTCACATGCCGAGCCCGGATAGTTGTTGTAATACCAGGTCCCGCCGGATTCTGCGGCGCGATCGAGGATCGTGACATCGTTGAAGCCATGCTTGCGCAGTTCGATCGCTGCGGCAATGCCGCCGAAGCCAGCTCCGATGATGATGACCTTCACATCGAGCATCCTGACGTAAGTCTACAGAGGGTGCCGCATCGACATGTCCAGCAGGCATTTGCGTGCGGGCAGGCGCGCGCTGCGGTCGGAGGGTGCCATGTCGGGACACGAACGGGATTCCGGTAGTAGTTCTCAGCGCAATAGCCAACGCCTACAGCGCCATGACGCCGTGGGCCGTGACGGTCGATTCTAGGAGGACCCTTCTACATGAGGACACTTCGGAGGGTCGAGCGCGGGGTTGGTTGTAGAAATTGATCTGGCGAGGCGGTCCTTGGCTTCGTTGAGGGTCGAAGCCCGCCTGGTCATCGCGCGGTGGTCGGTTCACGGTATCGCCTCATCAGGTCTCGAGTGGAGCTGCGCAAGGACGACGAGGGGGGTGTTCGACGCCTGCCCGGTGGTGCGCAGGTCGGCGAGCCCCGGATCAGGCGACGGGACGGTAGGTGCAGATCTGTACCCCGGTGCCACTCGTCGCCGTCGACACCAGCACGAGCTTGCGGGCCTGGCCGTCGCCGACGAAGAGGCGCTTGCCGCCGCCGAGCACGATCGGCTCGATCATCAGGCGGCATTCGTCCACCAAGCCTGCGCCGATGAGCGCGCCGGGCAGCTTCGAGCTCCCCATTGCCTGCAGGTCGTCGCCGTCGGTGGCCCGCAGCCCCGCCACCGCTCCGAGGGTCGGCCATGCGCCAACGGGCCAACATGGCCCTGGCCGCCCAACAGGTCATTGAAGGCAACCTCGTCCCGTAGGCCCGGGCCGGGGTTTCCTTCGATACGCGATCCCGATGAAGGCGTGTCCCGGGTGCCGCCCCACACGGCCGTCGTTCTACTCTTCCGTCCCACGTGAACGAGTCGGAGAGCGCGCCGCGACAGCTGGGCGACGCGGATGTGGTGAGTGGTGCCCGCGCCGACGTGGGTCGGCGGGCAACCGAGTTCGGGCGCGAGGAGCTGGCTGACGACGCCAGGCTCGTGGTGAGCGAGCTGGTGACGAACGCCATGTTGCACGGCGGGGGGTGCACAGGCGTCGAGGTCAGGTCTCACGGCGACGCGCTGAGGATCGAGGTCCGTGACGGGAGTCGCCTTCCGCCGCTGCTCGGACGGCTGTCCGAGGAATCGCTGACCGGGCGGGGGCTCCGTCTCGTCGCTCGCCTGGCCGAGCGGTGGGGAGCAGCCTTCGAGGACGATGGGAAGGTCGTCTGGGCGGAGATCACCGGCCGGAGCAGTCCAGGTCCTGCCGATGTCGCCGAAGAAGAACTGCTCGCCAAGTGGGACGACGACTTCGACTTCGACGCCGCGCTCGAGCCGCGCTTCCATGTCACGCTGGGCGAGGTCCCCACCGATCTGCTCCTCGCCGCCAAGTCCCACGTCGAGAACGTCGTCCGCGAGTTGACTCTCGCGTCGGCCGGCGCCCGGGCGGGACTGACGACCGAGGTCCCGCCCCACCTGGCGTCGCTGGTGAGTGCCGTGGTCGACCGTTTCGCCGAGGCCCGGCTCGCCGTCAAGCGCCAGGCGCTCGACGCCGAGCGGCGCGGCCAGGCCACCACCCGGCTGGTCCTCGACCTGCCGGCCAGCGCCGCCCAGGCCGCCGAGGACTACGTCCGGGCCCTCGACGAGGTCGACGCCTACTGCCGGGCCCGGCGGCTGTTGACGCTGGAGACCCCACCCCAGCACCACCTGTTCCGACACTGGTACATCGGGGAGCTCGTCACCCAGCTCCGGGCGGCGGCCAGCGGGGAACCGGCGCCGCCCAGTCGGTCCTTCACCCACCGCCTCCTCGCCGAGGTCGATCGTGTCGCCAGCGCTCACCGCACCTCCGAGCGGGCGGCCCGCCTGTACACGGTCGCCGCCGCCCTGGCCACGGCGGCGACACCCGAGGCGGTCGCCGAGGCCGTGCTGAACGAGGGCGTGGCCGCGCTCGGCGCGTCCGGCGGCGGTCTGCTGCTGGCCACCAATGCCGACCAGCTCGTGCTGCCAGGGGCTGTCGGCTACGACGAGACGGTCCTGGCTGGGCTCCGCACCGAGTCTCGGAACGCCGAGCTGCCGGCGGCGGCGGCGCTGCGCTCCGGTGAGCCGGTGTGGCTGGAGTCCCGTGCCGAGCGGGACGATCGCTTTCCCAGGCTGGCGGGCCTCGAGGCCACCACCGTGGCCCTGTGCGCGGTGCCGCTCGAAGTGCAGGGTCGGCGGCTGGGTGCCCTGCGCTTCAGCTTCAGCCAGGCCCGTCTCTTCGACGAGGACGAGCGGCGGTTCGTGCTCGCCCTCGCCGCCCAGACGGCGCAGGCGCTCGACCGGGCCCAGCTGCAACGAGACCGCATCGACGTCAGCCGCCGTCTCCAGCGCAGCCTCCTGCCGCCGAGCGTGCCGGTGATCCCCGGCCTCGACGTCGCCGCCGTCTACCACCCTTTCGGCGACGGGATGGAGGTCGGTGGCGACTTCTACGACATCTGGCCCGTGCGGTCCGGGCAATGGGCGGTCGCCATAGGCGACGCAACCGGGACCGGACCGGAGGCTGCCGGCCTCACCGCGCTCGTGCGCCACACGCTCCGAGCGCTGGCCATGAGCGAGCCGGAGCCACCAGCCGTCATGGCGACCCTCAACACGGCCCTCCTCGAGGCGCTGTCCGATCCGGACGACGAGCGCTTCTGTACGGCCATCTTCGGTCTCATCACGCTGGGAGACGCCGTCGAGGTGTGGGCCGCAGGCGGCGGGCACCCTCCGCCGGTCGTCCGGCGGGCAGATGGGCGAATCGAGTCACCCCATGTCGGCGGGTCGCTGCTCGGCATCTTCGGCGACGCCGAGGTGGACAGCATCCGCGTCCGTCTGAACGCCGGCGACACGATGGTGCTCCTGACCGACGGCGTGCTCGAGGCCCGCCGGGACGGCCACCAGTTCGACATCAGCGGCGTCGAACGGGTCCTCACTACCGAAACCGGCGATGCCGCTGCCGTCGCAGTCGCGTTGGAGAGCGCGGTCCTGCGCCATACCGGTGGTTCACTGACCGACGACATGGCCATCCTCGTCCTCCGCGTCCCGCGGGACACGTAGGTTTCGAGACCGACAGTCCGATGCGGCGTCGTGGCGACTGAGCCCGACCAGCCGACCGTCCTGCTCGCCGGTGGTGCGGACCTGCCCCTTGTCGGTCTGGGGACCTGGGAGATGACCGGATCCGAGTGCTACCGAGCCGTCCGTCACGCTCTCGAGGTCGGGTACCGCCACATCGACACGGCGACGATGTACCGCAACGAGCGTGAGGTCGGTCAAGCGGTGCACGACAGCGGCGTTCGCCGTGAGGACGTGTTCGTGACGACCAAGTTGCGACCGACCGACGCCGGGCACGAGCGGCGCACGCTCGACCAGAGCCTGCGGGCGTTGGGGACGGACTTCGTCGATCTCTGGCTCATCCACTGGCCACCCACCGGTGGCCGTGGCGCACAGATGTGGGAGCGACTGCTCGAGCTCCGCGACGAAGGGCTGGCGCGGGCCGTCGGCGTCAGCAACTACTCCGTCGCCCAGCTGGACGAGCTCGTGCGGGCCACCGGGGAGGCGCCGGAGGTGAACCAGATCCGCTGGGGGCCGACCCTCCATGACCCGGACGAGCTGGCGGGACACCGCCGCCGCGGCGTCGTCCTGGAGGGCTACAGCCCCTTCAAGACCACCGACCTGCGCCACCCGATGCTGGTCGACGTGGCCGAGCGCCACGGCGTGACCCCTGCGCAGGTCGTGGTCCGATGGCACGTCGACCACGGGGTGGCGGTCATCCCGAAGTCGGCCACGCCTGAGCGGATCGCGGCCAACCTCGACGTCTTCGGCTTCTCCCTGGACGCCGAGGACCTCCGCCGCATCGACGCTCTGGCCGGAGCACCGCGTCGCGGGCGTGAGTCCTAGGCCGCCGCTGATCAACGCATCGGCTGGTCTGCAGCCGGGCGCCTGACCAGCGCACTTACGTGCGAAAGGCGGTTGTCAGGCGCCAAGGGCGGGCTTGATCAGCAGCGACCTCGGTGACCGTCACCGCCCAGGGAATTCTCGTCCCGACCACGCCGCCGCCGGCGAACCGGGCACCGACCCCGACCGCCACCGGAGCGACACCGGCGGGCCAGTCCTCGTCGAACGGCCAGTCCTGCACGGCCGCCAGCCCGGCGGTCGACGCTCGTCCGGTGATCGTGAGGAACAGGTCGGCAGCAGTGTCCCGTGGGTGCGCCGGCGAACCGTTGAAGGAGACGCCGCGCCCTGGGTAGTACGCGTCGGACAGGGCTATCGCCATGACGAATGGTTCGCTGCTCGTCACCCGCACGCCGATCACCGCCGATTCGCCGACCGCGAGCTCGGTTGGGAGTGGTGTGAGCAGGGTGAACGTGACGACGGGGGCGGCGACGGCGGGTGCCGGCACCCCGGCGAGGACCATTCCCACCGCCAACACGACCGTGACGACCATCGGTCGAATGGCTCTCGCTCTCATGGAGCTCTCCTTGTCGTGTCGATCGCATGCCGTCGGGGGCCCACGTGTTCGGTGCCCTTCTCAGCAGGAGTCGCTGACACCGTTGCCGACCGCGGAGGCGGTGCAACCGTCGGTCTCGGCGGTGGCCGTGTTCCCATCGCCGCCGCCCGCCTGGGCAGTGGTGCCGATGCCGGTGGCGGTCGCGGTGTTGGAATTGCCGAACCCGGCGCCGGCGTAGGTGCTCTCGCCGTTGGCGGTGGCGGTGTACGCATCGCCGTTGATCGCGAGGGCGTAGGAGTCGTCGCCCCTGGCGGTAGCGGTGTTCGACTCTCCGAATCCCGAGCCGGCGTAGGCGTCGTCGCCGTTCACGGTTGCAGTGTTCGAATTGCCACCACCCGTGTAGGCGCGGCTGTTGTCCCCGCTCACGATGGAGCGGTTGCGGTCCCCGTTGATCGCCTCGGCGCTCCTGTTGGAACCGTGGACGACGGCGATCGAGCCCGTGCCGTTCGCCTCACAGGTCGCCGTACCCGACTGGTGTCGGACGGCACCATTGGCAGCGACGCAGACGTTCGGGTGGGCACCCGCCGCCGGGGTCAAGAGTCCGAGGGTCAGCGACACGCCGAATCCAACGCGCCCCTCCGGCGTCCCGCCGCTTGCACATCTATCCCGCCTGTCGAGGCTCGCACCCTTGTCGAGCGGGGTCAACGCGAAATCCCCGAACCCGAACTCGATCTTCAGCTTTCGACCGCCTACGTCTGGCGGAGCATCTCCGTGCATTCCTGGGCACTCGTGCAGAGGAGGACGGCCTCCTCGAGGCGGGTGATCTTGATCAGCCGGCGGACGGGCGACGTCTCCGGGACGGCCAGGGCCACCCGCCGCCCCGAGATGTCGAGTTGGGAGGCCAGCTCGAAGAAGACGCGCACGCCGCCGCTGTCGACGTAGCGCACGTCGGTCAGGTCGAGGACCAGTCCTACGGCCGCGTCCGGAAGGTCGCGCAGGACGTCGCGACCCAGATCGCCGGCCGACCCGAAGTCGATGTCCCCCTCGACGCGGGCGACGACGACGCCGTCGTCGTCCGCCAGCTCAAGTCGCATCGACGCCCGATGCGGCGGCGTGAGATGCTGCTCTCCAGGCGGCGCCGCATCCGAATCTCGGTGGAGTCGGCCCCGCTGTCCACCTCGGTGTCGTCCATGAACTGGCGCATGATGTCGAGCCCCCGGCCGCCCGGTGCCGACGATCTTCGTTCTCGCCACCTGCCGGAGCTCCGCACGACGATGGCCACGTCGCCGTTGAGCTCGGCCCTCAGGTCGAAGTGCGTGGCCTGCGGCGCCCCGTGGCGGATCGCGTTCGAACATGCCTCCGAGGTCGCCACGAGTATCTCGAAGGCCTCGTGGTCGCCGACCCCGCCTGCTGCCAGCCACCGTCGGAGGGCGGCGCGCAGGGGTCGCAGCATCCGTGCCTGGCTGGGCACCTGAAGCTCGATCGTGGCGCCCAGGGTCAGCCACCGCACGGCCAGCACAGCCACGTCGTCCTGGGCCGATCCCGCCCCGCGCACGGGGGCGGTCAGGTGCTCGCACATCGCGTCCACGTCGTCCGGGGCGGTGAGCGCGCCGGCCCGAAGTCGCTCGAGCCCGACGTCGAGCGGCATGGTGCGGTCCTCCACCAGCCCGTCGGTGTAGAGGATCAGGGTGGAGCCCGGAGTCAGGCCCACGCGGGCCTCCGAGTACTCGGCGTGGCCGATGGCGCCCAGCGGGCACTCCGACGGCGTCCTCGAGGAACAGCGTCGTGTCGTCCTCGGCCTTCACCAGTGGAGGCGGGTGCCCGGCGTTGGCGTATTGGAGCTCGCCGGTCTCGGGGTCGAGCAGCATGACGACGAGCGTCGCCATCTGGTGGGGAGTGCCGATGTCGCGCAGCAGCCGGTTCAGCAGGGTCAGGACCTGGGCGGGGGAGCGGCCCTCGACGACGTAGGCCCGCAAGCCGTTCCGCAGCTGTCCCATGAGAGACGCAGCGGGGACTCCACGCCCGACGACGTCGCCCATGGCCAGGGCCAGCCGGCCGTCGGGCAGCGCCAGCACGTCGTACCAGTCGCCGCCCACCTCCACGTCCGGGCCACCGGGTAGGTACCGGCTGGCGATGGCGACCCCGGGAAGCTCCGGCAGCACGTCCGGCAGCAGGCTGTGCTGGAGGGTCTCGGCGGCGCTGCGCTGGCTGGCGTAGAGCCGGGCGTGCTCGACCGCCACCGCCGCCCGGCGACCCAGCTCCTCGGTCAACTCCACGTCGTCGTGGTTCAGCACCCGGCCGGAACGAGCCGTCGTGCTCAGCGCCAGCACCCCTACCGGCCCTTCGCGGCCGATCAGCGGCACGACGATCGTCGACTCGTCCTCGTGCCGGCCGTCCTGCCCGTTGCCCCCGTCTTGGCCGTTGCCCCCGGCGACCCGGTCCGATGTCGCTCCGAGCAGGATGCTCTGTCCCGTGACGAAGCTGCGGGCGATCGCGCTGGCGGTATCGACGGCTGCGATCGGGAGGTCCGCCGTGAGCGAGCCGGCCGGATGGCCGGGGACGCCCACGACCTGGCGGAGCAGACCGTCGTCGCCGGCATGGAACACCCCGCAGCTGTCGGCCATCGTCGGGGCCACGATGGCGGAGAGCCCCTCGAGGATGCTGTTGACGTCGAGCGACGACGCCAGCACCCGGCTGGCGTCGGCGAGCACGGCCAGGCGGCGCTGCGCCCGCTCCGCCACCTCGCGGGATCGCCGCTGGGCCTCGTAGAGCCGGGCGTTGTCTATCGCGACGGCCGCATGGGCGGCGATCCCCTCGGCGAGCCGTTCGTCGACGCTGGTGAACTGGGCCGGTTCCGGATGCCCGAGGAAGAGCCCTCCGAGCACCTCCCCGCGCGGCGAGCGGACGGGCACCGCCAGGTAGCTGCACACGGGCAGGTGGCCCTCCGGCAGGCCGTGATGCGGCTCCTTGTGACCGTAGCGGGGGTCGACGGTGACGTCGTCGAGACGCACCGTGCCCTCGCCCGCGAACGTCGGTGCGAACACGGCCGTGTTCCTCGGCATGGGGAACCCGGCGAACGTCTCGGCGGACACCCCGGAGAGCGTGTAGAGCATGTACGACTCACCCCGGGCGTCGACGACGTTGTAGAAGAAGGCGCCGAAGGCCGCCGAGGTGAGATCGGTGGCGGCGTCGGTGGCCCGCTGCACCACCGTGCGGAGATCGAGGTCGGCGCCGACGGTGCGGCCGACGTCGTTGAGCGTCTCCACGATGCGGGTCTCCTCGCGCAGGCGCTCCTCCGCCTCGCGCTCCCGGTCGAGCAGGTTCTCGTCCAGCCGCCAGGTGACGAGACAGGCGATGCTGATGCCCGTGATGAAGAAGGCGTGGATGGCCGCCCATTTCCACGGCTGGTTCAGGGCGGCGGCATGGTTGAAGACGGAGCTGGGGTCCACCGCGCCGAGAACGCCGTGGTGCACCAGCACGTAGGCGATGGCGGCGAGGAAGCAGATCCAGTCCTGGTACAGCGCCACGACGGCGACCATGACGAAGAAGAGGAAGTGCATCTCGATGACGCCGCCCGAGAGGTGCACGAGCACGGCCGAGCACGACAGCAGGCCGAGCGAGGCGGCCACGCTGCGCTGCCGGCGGCCGAGCGCCGTCGTCGTGGCCAGGAGGGCGAAGACCGGGCCGATGGCGGACTCGAGGGCCAGGTGCTCGAGCGAGAGGCCCCGTGCCAGGGCGAACAGCGGGATGATGGCGGCTAGGACCCACAGGAGCACGAGGATGCCCCGGTGCCGCCGGATCCAGAGCTCCTCCGGCAGGGTCCTGCCTTCCGGGAGCGCGTTGCGGATACGCCGGATGTCGACCAGCAAGAGTCCCCCTCTCGGGACCAGGATGGTAACGACAAAACCGGCCGGAAGCCCGCCTACGACGGCGCAGTCAGCTCGGCGTCGCCGGCGGAAATGTCACCGGCAGCCGCTGTTTCGTGTCAAGGTCCTCCGGGTCTGCCGCGCCTATCCGGGCAGGGGCTCGCCGATGTCGAACAGCACGCCGCCGGTGGCGCGCACGCCGACGCATCGGTTGGAGAACTCCTGGGAGAACTTCCGGGGCTCGCCGTCCCAGGTCCCCGAAGCCTCCAGCACCACCGGTCGGAACTCCTTGGTGCAGATGCCCGGGTCCTCGGGGATGTCTTTCACGTGGCCCTTTGCGTCGGCCAGCTGGCGGCACGCCTCGGCCGCCCTCGGATGGGTTCCTCCGTCGGGAGAGCACGTCAGGGTGGCACTGGCGACGACCTCACCGTCCTTGGCGACGATCGACAGCGTGAAATCGCCGAGCGCGCACTCAGTCGGCGGGACGTCGAGTTTCTGCGACCGGCTGGCGCCGATGACCTCGACGCCCTGGGTGCCGGTGACCCCGGCCAGGGCGAGCGAGACACAGTAGGGCCGCTCGGCCGGGAGCATGATGCCGCCGGGCACGGTGCCGACGACCTCGATGCCCCAGTACTCGGGCTGACGGATGTAGATCAGCGGGACCAGGTCGACCCGCATGTTGAACACGGGCGCCGTCCCCTTCACCACCAGGACGTACTGCGGGGGAAAGCTCTCGAGGGTGACGATCTCCGCCTCCTCGAAGTCGATGAGCTTGCTGGACTGGGCGGGGGGTAGCTCCCTGAGAGCCACGAGCTGTGCGTCGGCCATCTCGCTCCTTCCACATGGGTGCCGCCGGGCAGATGCAGGTGCACCGCCAATGCTAGGGAAGGCCGGTCCTCACGACAATCGTGCCAGCACCACTCTTTCGGCCGGCGCGCCAGCCAGGTTTCGGGGCGCGTCAGGCCTTGGCGACGAACAGCTGGCCGGCCAAGGTCGGCCCGAGGGCGATGCTGCCGTCGCCCAGCTCCAGCGTGAGGGTGCCGTCGGGCGCCTTCGACCTGATCTCGGCGGCGGTGCCGGGCACGAAGCCGTGGTCGTCGAGGTAGATGAGGGCGTCCATGTCGACCTCGACCTGCTCGGTGACCCGCTCGAGGCGGATCTTGTCACCGGGCTCGAAGTCGGCGAGGGCCCACAGCTGGGGGATCTTGGCGCCGGAGCCGGGGATGGGGTTGCCGTGGGGGCAGGTGGTTGGGTTGTCGAGGATGGCGACGAGGCGTTCCTCGACCTCGTCGGAGATCACGTGCTCCCAGCGGCACGCCTCGACGTGGGTCCGGTGCCACGGGATGCCGATGACGTCGGTCAGCAGCCGCTCGGCCAGGCGGTGCTTGCGGACGACGCTGACGGCGCGGGCCATGCCCTTGTCGGTGAGGGTGAGGAAACGGCCGTCGAGCTCGACGTAGCCGTCTGACTTCAGGCGGCGGACCATCTCCGACACGGACGGGGCGGAGTGGCCGAGGTGCTCCGCCAGCCGGGCCTGAATGACGGAGATGCCCTCCTCGTTCAGCTCCCAGATGGCCTCGAGGTACTCCTCCAGCGGCGGGTGGTACTCGGCCATCGGCGGACATCGTACTCACAGGCCCTGCGCCGAGGCCCTCATACCTCGTAGCCGAGCCGGCGGCCGTAGCATCCGAGGATCGCCAAGATCCTGCTCCTCGACGGGAACTCCCTCGCCTACCGGGCTTTCTTCGCCCTGCCCACCGACCTGGCCACGGCGTCGGGGCAGGTCACCAACGCGGTCTACGGCTTCACGTCGATGCTGATCAACCTGCTCAAGGACCACAAGCCCGACGGCATCGCGGTGGCCTTCGACCGGCCGGAGCCGACCTTCCGGCATGCCCTCGTCTCCGACTACAAGGCGGGCCGGGCGGAGGCTCCCGACATCCTGCGCCAGCAGCTGGGCCTGGTGCGCCAGGTGGTCGAGACCCTCCGCATCCCGATCCTCGAGGCCGTCGGGTTCGAGGCCGACGACGTGATCGCCACGCTGGCGACGGAGGGCAGGGACCGTGGCGACGACGTGATCGTGGTCACCGGCGACCGCGACGCCTACCAGCTTGTCGAGGATCCCCACGTCAAGGTCCTCTACAACCGTAGGGGCGTCAGCGACTACGTGCTGTACGACGAGGCCGGCATCGAGGAGCGCACGGGGGTGACGCCGGCCATGTACCCGCAGTACGCGGCGTTGCGGGGCGATCCCTCCGACAACCTGCCCGGCGTGCCGGGGGTGGGGCCGAAGACGGCGGCCAAGCTGCTCAACACCTACGGCGACCTCGACGGCGTGTTCGCCAACCTGGAGGCCTGCACGCCCAAGCTCCGGGAGAACCTGCGGGCCGGCGAGGCCCAGGTCAGGAGCAACGCCACCGCCACGCCCCTGGTTCGCGACGTCCCCCTGGAGCTCGATCTCGACGAGCTGCGCATGGGCGACTGGGACCCGGTGGCCGTCCGGGACCTCTTCAACTTCCTGGAGTTCACGACGCTCCATCCCCGGCTCCTCGAGGCGACGGGCAGGCCCGACCAGAGCCCGGCGCCGGCCCCACCCGAGACGCAGCCGATGGAGGTCGAGGTCCTCCGGGCCCACACCGCCGAGGCGGCGCTGGCCGTCCTGGGTGTCGGCGTCGTGAGCCTGGCCGCCGAGTGGGAGGGTGAGGAGGGCCGCAGTCGCCCCGAGGGTCTCGCAGCTGCCGCCGCGGAATCTGGCGGCCAGCAGGTCGCCCACTGGATCCCGGCCGAGGTGCTCGCCGACCCGTCGGTTCGTGACGCCCTCTCCGACGTGCCGTTCCGGGCCCACAACGCCAAGGCCCTCCTGCGAGGCCTCGACCTCGACATGCGCGGCCTGCAGCTCGACACCGCCATCGCCGCCTACCTGATCGACCCGGCGGGGACGCAGTACCTGCTCGACGACCTGGCCGCCCGCTTCCTCGGCCTGGAGATCCGTTCGCCCGACGCCCCGCCGCCCGGCCAGCTCGACCTGTCCGGGACAGCCAGGGACCCGGCCGAGGAGGCCGGTCGCCGGGCGGTGGCCGTCGGCCTGGTCGCCCCCGCCCTGGAGCAGGCCCTCGACCAGCGGGGCCTGCGCCGTCTGCACGACGAGGTCGAGCGCCCGCTCGTCCGGGTCCTCGCCCGCATGGAGAAGTCCGGCGTGCGGGTCGACGTCGACTTCCTCCGCAGCATCTACGACGGGCTGGTCACCGAGGGCGCCCGGCTGGAGGAGGAGATCCAGGAGCTGGCCGGCGAGCGGTTCCTCGTCAACTCGACCCTCCAGCTACGGCGGATCCTGTTCGACAAGCTCGGGCTCCAGCCCCAGAAGAAGACCAAGACCGGCTTCTCCACCGACGCAGCTTCCCTCGAGAAGCTGCGGGGCCTGCACCCGATCGTCGAGCCGCTGCTGCGGTACCGGGAGGTGGAGAAGCTGCGGTCGACCTACGGCGAGTCGCTGCTGGCCGAGGTGGCGCCCGACGGTCGCATCCACGCCACTTTCAACCAGACGGTCGCCCGCACCGGCCGGCTCAGCTCCGACCGGCCCAACCTGCACAACATCCCCATCCGCACCGAGGAGGGGCGCCGCATCCGCCAGGCGTTCCTGCCGGCCGAGGGCTGCAGGTTCCTCGTCGCGGACTACAACCAGATCGAGCTGCGGGTCATCGCCCACCTGGCCCAGGACCCGGGGCTGATCGAGGCCTTCGCCACCGGCCAGGACATCCATCGGGCCACCGCCGCCCGGCTGTTCGCCGTCGACCCTGCCGACGTCACCCTCGGGATGCGGTCGAAGGCAAAGATGGTTTCCTACGGGCTGGCCTACGGCATGGAGTCCTACGGGCTCGGCCAGCGCCTGGGCATCCCCACCGAGGAGGCCGCCGAGGTGCTGGGCGCCTACTTCGAGGCCTTCCCGAGCGTGCGGTCGTACATGGAGCGCACCGTCGCCGAGGCTCGCGACCGGGGGTACACCGAGACCCTGTTCGGCCGGCGGCGGCAGATCCCCGAGCTCCAGTCGCAGAACTACCGCCTGCGCCAGGCCGGCGAGCGCCAGGCCATGAACGCCGGCATCCAGGGCCTGGCCGCCGACATCTTCAAGGTCGCCCTCGTCCGCCTCGATCTCGCCCTCGACACGAACGGCCTCGCCAGCCGCCTCGTCCTGCAGGTGCACGACGAGGTGATCCTCGAGGTCCCGCCGGACGAGGAGGAGGTGGCGGCGGCTGTGACGCTCGAAGCCATGCGGGGCGCGGCCGAGTTGTCGGTGCCGCTGGAGGTCAACCTGGCGTGGGGCGACAGCTGGGCCACCGCGAAGAGTTAAGAGAGAACTTTTCCCCCGTTTTTCATACAGAGGCTTGACCGGGCACGTACTCTGCCTGGTGGACGGGCCGGTCGCGCCGGTTCCGCCGGCCGGCGGTGGCTGGCCCGTCCACTACAACCCCCCGGAGCTCCGCTCGGGGTTGTCGCCCACCAGCTCGCCGAGGCTGGCGGTGGCGCGGCGGAGGAAGAGGGTGGCGCCCTGGCTCTCGGCCACGGCGATGGCCCGGCGAAGGCTTGCCTCGGCGTCGGCCGTGTGGTGCGGGCCGATGGCGGCGAGCGCCTCGCCCCGGAGTCGGTGCAGCTCGGCCTCGCACACCCGCTCGCCACGCTCGAGGCAGGCGGCGAGGCCCTGGTCGGCGGCGCGGACTGCCTCTGCCGGTCGGTCGGCGCGGAGAAGGGCGTCGGCCAGGAGCGCACGCCTGAGCGGCCGCCACATCGTGATCCCAGCCGCCTCACAGGTGACGAGTGCTGCCCGGAGCTCACGAACATGGTCGGTCCCGGGGGACTCCCGTCCGCTGCCCCAGAGCTCGAGCACCTCGGTGAGCGTCAGGAACCCCCCCATCCCTGCCGCCCGTCCGACGGCGAGACACCGCTGGCTGGCGGCCACCGCCCGGGCTGTGTCCAGCGTGCAGGCCGACCGGAGGGCGTCGCACAGGTGGACGCCGGCCTGCCAGAACGGGAACCCGGCGGCGTCCGCCACTGCGATGGCGTCGGCGGTGAACGCGGCGGCGAGGGGCTCGCGATCCTCCAACGACAGGATCAGGCCCCGGATCGCCAGCGCGTAGACAAGCGGGCTCACCCACACCGCGGCGAGGTCGCCGGCGGGCTCCCAGAGCGGGCGGGAGATGGCGATCGCCTCGACGACCCGTTCGGTGGCGGTGGTCAGCTCACCGCGGAACGTGTCGGCGTTGCCGAGCGCGAACAGGCCGGCGGCCAGGGCGACCTGGTCCCCCGACTGCCCGGCCAGCTCCACCATCCGGGCCCCGAGGTCGGAGACGAGGTGCCACTCGGCCCTGACCGTCGCCGCCTTGGTCAAGCCGGACATCGACGAGAGCAGCTCGCCCGTCTCGCCGAGGGCCAGGCCGAGCTGGGCGGCTCGGTCGTAGGCCTTCACCGCGGCCGGCGAGACCATGCCGGCGTTCATCATCAGCGACAGCGCCAGCCGGTTCTGGACCAGGAGCTCCTGCCGGTCGCGTTCGGCCGGCCGGCATCCGGTCGATCAGGTCGAGGGCCCGCCGCAGGTACTCCTCCACCGCCTCGTACGCAAGCGCGGCCTGCGCCGCGTCGGCGGCCTCGAGGGCGTAGCCGACGCCCTGGTCGGGGCCGACGATCCCCGCGGCCCGGTAGAAGTGCCGGGCCAACTCGGCCGTGCGGGCCGGGGTCCGGGGGAGCTTTTCGACGGTGGCCCCGACCCTGGCGTGCAACCGCGCCATGCGCAGGGCGCTGAGCTCGTCGTACAGCGTCTGCTGGACGAGGGCGTGGGAGAAGCGGTAGCGGCCGAGGACCACCGGGTCGTCGGCCACGATGCCGGTCACCAGCGCCGCCTCCACCGCCTCCAGCGTCCGCTCCTCGTCGTGGTCGCTGGCTCCGGACAGGACCTCCAGGTCGAACTCCCGACCGATGACGGCGGCCACCCGCAGTAGGGCGTTGGTGGCTTCCGGCAGCCGGCCGAGGCGGCGACGGAGGACGTCGCGGACGCCCGCCGGCACGTGGGCGACGGCGACTGCGTCCGCCCACCCCAGCCGTCCCTCGCTGGCCAGCAGCTTGACCAGTTCGGTGACGAAGAACGGGTTGCCGTCGGTGCGGGCGTGGACGGCGGCGGCCAGCTCCCCGGAGGCTTCGACCCCCCACCCCTCGGCGAGGAAGTCGCCGACCTCCGCCCGATCGAGGCCACGCAGCTCGATCCGGCCCAGGTGCGGCTGACGGGCGAGATCGGCCAACGTCGGGACGAGGGGGTGGTCACGCGACAGCTCGGTCGGTCGATACGTGCCCACCACCAGGATTCGGGTTCCCTTCAGCCGGGCGGCGACGAAGCTGCACAGGGTGAGGGAGGCGACGTCGGCCCAGTGCAGGTCGTCGAGGACGACAACCAGCGGTCGGTCGGCGGAGGCCGACGCCAGGGCGGCGACGACAGCCTCGTACAGCTGGAAGCGGGCCGACTCGGCGTCCAGGGAGGGGGGCGAGCCGGTGACCCGAGCAAGGCGGCGGCGTCGGGCACGAGCTGTGCCAGCCACGGCGCCCCGGGCAGGCCCGCGACGACGGCGGCCGGCCCGGCCCCGGTGCGGCCCGCCTCCGTGACAACCGCGCGCACGATCTGCGCCCAGGGCCAGAAGGCGGGCGCACTCTCGCCCTCGGCGATCCCGCCCCAGGCCACGGTGGCGCCGGCGGCGGACGCGCGGGTGGCCAGCTCCTCGGCCAGCCGTGTCTTGCCGATCCCCGCCTCGCCCGAGGCCAGCACCATCCGCCCCCGGCCTGCAGCGGCGTCGTCGAGGGCCTGCTCGAGGGCGGCGAGCTCCCTGGTACGGCCCACCAGCGCTCCGCCGGCGCCATCGCCGGCGGCGCCGCCGGGGGCCGACGTCCCCGCCGGCTCGACGGCGATCGCCGGGAGGCCCTCGCCCCCAGCGTCCCGGTGCCACGTCAGGGTCGGGGCGTGGTCAAGGATGTCGGACTCCAACCGGCGGAGGTCGGGGCCGGGGTCCAAGCCGAGATCGTCCTTCAACACCGCCCGAGCCCTCGCGCCGGCGCGCAGCGCGTCCCCCTGGCGCCCGCCGCGGTAGAGGGCCACCATCAGCAGCGCCCACAGGCGCTCGCGGTGGGGGAAGCGGGCGACGAGGCCCTCGAGCTCGGCGACGCACCGGTCATGACTCCCCAGCGCGAGATCGGCCTCGATGCGGTCCTCTGTGGCCACCTGACGGAGTTGCTCCCACCGCACGACCGAGGGTTGGGCGAAGTCCTCGTCGGCGAAGTCCGCCAGCGCGTCGCCGCGCCAGAGGGCGAGGGCGTCCTCGAGCGTCTGGCGGGCGGGGCGGTGGCGCCCCTCGGACAGGAGCCGCCGGCCCTCGGCGGCCAGCACCTCGAACCGGGAGGCATCCAGATCGTCGGCGCCGATCCGGAGCATGTAGCCGGGCGGGCGGGTGAGCAGCACCGCGGACGGGCTGTGCGGGCGTCGCTCGGGCTCCAGGATCCGTCGCAGGTTGGACACGTAGACCTGCAGCGAGGCGGTCGACCGGGCCGGGCGCTCCTCGCCCCAGAGGAGGTCGATGAGGCGGTCGAGGGACACGACCCTGCCCGCGCCCACGAGCAGCACGGCCAGCAGGGCGCGTTGCTTCGGACGTCCCAGATCGAGGATCCGCCCCTCGTCGTCCACCTGCAACGGTCCGAGCACCCGGTACTGCACCGGCAAACCCCCTCCGACGGCCAAGCGTAGGCCAGGGGTCGACCAACGGTCGCTCAACCCGGTCCCAACGGGAGCGTCGTCGCGGGTGCTCCCGGGTTCTGGGCTCAGAGGTCCTTGTCGAACCAGACGAGGTCGCGTGCCGGGATCCCGTCGACCACGGTCGGCGACAGCCCCCGATCGGCGTTGCAGCCGTCCCGTTGCACCGCCTCGAAGCGGAAGCCCGCCTCCTGGAGAGCCGTCATCAGCGGCATGTCCACGTTCGTGGCGGCCACGACGACCCGGGCCACGTCGCTGTTCCGCCGCAGCGAGTCGCACAGCTGGGCGAGCATCCGGCCCGCCACGTTCGGGCCGTCGGGGCCCGGGGCGACGAGCAGGGCCAGCTCCATCGTGTCCCTGCCGCGAGGCACGACGACGGCTGCCGCCGGGAGCTGTGCGTCCTCGCCGGCCCCCACGTCGACGAGGGCGTAGACGTCGCCTGCGGCGCACCAGGACCGCACGACCTCGCGCTCCCGCCGACCGCAGAGCAGGGTGACGGCGGATTCCCTCACCGGGCCCGACGCGAGGGGTTGGAAGAGGAGCGGCACTGAGCGGAGATTGCCGTCCTCGGCGTTCGAGCCGCCGAGAGCCGGGGACGGCAATCCGCTCACTGGCCCGCCGGAACCACGGGTCGATCCTGCCAGGCCCGACTTGGCGTTTACTTGTCACGGGGCCCACCGCCCCCGCTCCCCCGAGCGGGTCGCCGACCGCCCACAGCCACCTGTGGACACGGGAGGTACCATGGAGCTGCTGAGCAGCGTTTCGTCGCGCCCGGCGCTTCGTATCCCCAACCGACAAAGGCCCGCCCGAACCATGTCCGACCAGACCCCCGCCTCCCCGACCACCCAATCTTCTCCGACAAGCCTGGGAAGCCCCGCAGACGAGGGGGGTGAGTACGTCTTCCGGGAGATCGTGGGTCACGACCCCGACGCCATGTCGTTCGAGGACGCCATCGCCGGCACGATCGTCGAGTTCGACGACGGCGACATCGTCACCGGCACGGTCGTCAAGGTCGACAAGGACGAGGTCCTGCTCGACATCGGCTACAAGTCCGAGGGGGTCATCCCGGCTCGTGAGCTGTCGATCCGCCACGACGTCGACCCCGACCAGATCGTCTCGATCGGCGAGGAGATCGAAGCCCTCGTCCTCCAGAAGGAGGACAAGGAGGGTCGCCTGATCCTGTCGAAGAAGCGGGCCCAGTACGAGCGGGCGTGGGGCACGATCGAGCGGATCAAGGAGGCCAACGGCGTCGTCACCGGGCCGGTCATCGAGGTGGTCAAGGGCGGACTGATCCTCGACATCGGCCTCCGCGGCTTCCTGCCCGCCTCCCTCGTCGAGCTGCGGCGGGTCCGCGACCTGCTGCCCTACGTCGGACGCACCCTCGAAGCCAAGATCATCGAGCTCGACAAGCACCGCAACAACGTGGTGCTGTCCCGCCGGGCGTGGCTGGAGGAGACCCAGAAGGAGCAGCGCGAGGAGTTCCTCGACAACCTCAAGCCGGGAGAGGTCCGCAAGGGCGTCGTGTCGTCGGTCGTCAACTTCGGCGCCTTCGTCGACCTGGGCGGCATGGACGGGCTCGTCCACGTGTCGGAGCTGTCCTGGAAGCATGTCGACCACCCGGCGTCGGTCGTCGCCGTCGGCGACGAGATCGAGGTCCAGGTGCTGGAGGTCGACCTCGAGCGGGAGCGCATCAGCCTGTCGCTCAAGGCCACCCAGCAGGACCCGTGGCAGGAGTTCGCCAACAACCACCGCGTCGGCGAGCTTGTCTACGGCCGGGTCACCAAGCTCGTGCCCTTCGGCTCGTTCCTGCAGGTCGGCGAGGGTATCGAGGGCCTGGTCCACATCTCGGAGATGGCGGCCCATCACGTCGACCTCCCGGAGCAGGTCGTCACGCCCGGCGAGGAGCTGTGGGTCAAGATCATCGACCTCGACCTCCAGCGGCGGCGGATCAGCCTCTCGATCAAGCAGGCCGCCGAGGGCGGCGTGGTGGCTGCCGAGTACCAGGAGGCGTTCGGCGAGCACGCCTACGACGCTGAAGGCAACTACATCGGCGAGTACGCGGCCACCGACTTCACGCCCGAGACCGAGGCCCAGGCGGCATGGGCCGACTACGTGGTCGAGGTCGGCGGCGCCGACGTCGGCGGAGCGGCGGCGGCGAGCGGCGAGTCGCCGGCCGGCGTGGCGCCATCAGGTGAGGCGCCAGCGGGTGAGGGCGCCGGCACCGCCGAGCCCACGGCCGCCGAGGAATCGTCCCCGGCCGCCCCGGCCATCCAGCAGTAATCACCACGTAGCCGTCCACCGCGCCCGGCGCGGGAGTTCCGAGAGGCGGGTATGACGAGACGGTTGCGGGTTCCCCGAGTGGGCTCATCTCGAATGGGCTCATCTCGGCTGGGCTCATCTCGAATGGGCTCCGGTCGGTTGGGCTCTCGCCGGCTGGGCCTTCGTCGGTTGGGGGCTCCCCGGCTGGAGTCGCTGGTTCTCGCCGCCTTCGTCCTGTTCGGGTTCGCGTTCGGGATCCAGCCGATCGGCGACAAGTCGATGCTCACCCACATGCGGACGGGCATCGACATGGTCGCCGGCGGGGGTATCCCCCGTGCCGACCCGTACTCCTTCACCGCCCTCGGCCACTCCTGGGTGGTGCAGAGCTGGCTGCCGGACTGGACCTACGGCTGGGCCCACCGCCTCGGCGGCTTCCGGCTGGTGCTGCTCGAGCAGGCCCTGCTCGTCGCCCTGCTGGTCTGGCTGGTCGTGCGCCTGTCCCGGGCCGGCTCACCGCTGCGGACGGCGTTCGGTGGGCTCCTCCTCGTGGGGATGGGTGCCTCGTTCTGGACGCCCGGGCCCCTGCTGGTCGGGCTGGTGTGCATGGCCCTCACCGTGACGATCGTCGAGCGCCGGCGCACGCCGTGGCTGCTGGTGCCCGTGGTCTGGCTGTGGGTCAACAGCCACGGGTCCTTCCCCCTCGGCCTGGCCTGGCTGGGGGCCCGCGCCGTGGGGGAGGCGCTCGACTGGCGGGCCTGGCCCCGCGACGCCATGCGCTACCTGGGCGGTTTCGCCGCCGGGCTCGTCGTGGCCGCCCTGAACCCCCTCGGACTGCGCCTCCTGCTCTTCCCGTTCAGCGTCGCCGCCCGGCAGGAGGCGTTCCACGACGTGGTCGAGTGGATGTCGCCCGATTTCCAGCGCTCGCCGGCCCGGCTGGCCCTGATCTTCCTCACCGTCGTGGTCGTGCTGTGCTTCCGCGCCCGGCTGACCTGGCGCGACGTCGTGCCGGCGGCGGTGTTCGTGGCTGCCGGGCTTCTGGCCGTCTGGAACCTGCCCGTCGCCGCGGTCGTGCTCGCCCCGGTCGTCGGCCGGGTCCTCAAGCGCCCCGACTACCAGCCGCCCCTCCCACCTCCGACGGCCGCCGCCCGCCGGGTGAACACCGTCCTGGCGGCGGTGATCGCGGTGGCGGCCGTCCTCGGCCTGTTGACCCTCCGGTCCGGCGAGCCCCTCGACCTGGACGGCTACCCGGTGGCGGCGACGACGTTCCTGGAAAGGGCGCACCTCCTCGACGAGGGCAACCGGGTGGCGTCGACGGGTGCCGTCGGCAACTACTTCGAGTCTGCGCTTCGGCGTGCACGAGCCGCCGGTGGTGTTCATCGACGACAGGTACGACATGTTCCCCGCGGCGGTGATCCGTGATTACCAGCGCCTTCTCACCGCCGCTCCGGAGACCAACACGATCCTCGAGATGTGGAAGATCGACGTCGTCCTGTGGGAGCGCCGGCTGCCGCTGACCGCCCTGCTGAAGGCCAGCGGCCACTGGCTGGAGATCTACAGCGACGAACGCTGGGTGGGCCTCCGCCGCCTGTGATCGCCGCGACCGGCAACTCGTAAGCTCTCACCCGCATGACGCTCCACAACATCATCGGCGACCTGCTCCGTCGCGCCTCGCTGACGCCACCCGACCTGTTGGCGGCCGACGTCGCCGCCGCGCTCCACGAGGCCGGGGGCAACCATCTGGTGCTCTACGTCGTCGACTACGAGCAGGAGACGCTCCAGCCCATCGCCCTGGCCACCGACCTGATGGACGAGGCGCCCAAGGGGATCGCCATCGACGGGACGATGGCAGGCAGGGTTTTCAGCACCCAGAAGACCCTGTCGGCGGAGACGGCGGCGGGCTGGAGGGTGTGGGCGCCGGTGCGGGAGCGGGCGGAGCGGATCGGCGTGCTCGAGCTCGGCTTCGAGTCCGTCGACGAGAGCCTGCTGGGGCTGTGCGACGACCTGGGCCTGCTCGTCGGCCACCTCGTCCACACCGCGGGGCGCTACACCGACCTGGTCGAGCTCCGTCGCCGGCGCCGGCCGATGAACCTGGCCGCCGAGATGCAGTGGGACCTGCTCCCACCGCTGGCGTTCTCTTCGCCCGAGATCTCCATCGCCGGCCTGCTCGAGCCGGCATACCTGGTGGCGGGTGACGCCTTCGACTACTCCCTCAACGGCGACGTGCTGGGGTTCACGATCATCGACGCCATGGGCCACGGGGTGAAATCAACCCTGGCCAGCACCCTCGCCCTGGGCGCCTTCCGCTACGGGCGCCGCCGCTCGCTCGAGCTGGGCGTCATCGCCGAGCACATGGACGACGCGGTGAGCGCGGAGTTCGACGGCGAGCTCTTCGTCACGGGCCACGTGGCCTGGCTCGACGTCGCCACCGGCGAGTTTCGCTGGGTCAACGCCGGCCATCCCCCGCCGCTGCTCATCCGCGGCTCCACCGTCGTGGCCGAGATGAGCTGTGACCCGTGCCTGCCCTTCGGGCTCGGGATCGGGAGCTTCGAGATCGGGCGCTGCCAGCTCCAACCCCAGGACCGGGTGCTCTTCTACTCCGACGGCGTCACCGAGACCCGGCCGGCGGGGGGCGAGCAGTTCGGGCTCGACGAGCTGCGCAACCAGGTGGAGCAGTACATCGGCTCCGGGGTGCTTCCCTCAGAGGTGCTGCGGCGGGTGGTGCGGAACCTCCGCCTGCACCGCGGCGCCGAGCTGGCCGACGACGCCACCCTCGTGTTCGTCGAGTGGCAGCCGGGCCGGGCCAGCCGGTGACAGACCTCGACACACGGACAGGCGTGGGCGGGGAGTCCCGCTTCATGGAGGGATTCCACCGCCTCAGGCGAACGATCACGTCGCCGTCTTTGGAGTCGCTGTTCGTCCTGGCCGTCGTCCTGTTCGGCTATCGGGTGGGCGGGCGCCCCATCGGCGACAACTCGATGCTGACCCATCTCCGCACCGGCATCGACATCGCCCGGACGGGTGCCATCCCGCGGAAGGACCCCTACTCCTACACCGCCTTCGGCCACGACTGGGTGGTGCAGAGCTGGTTCCCCGAATGGACCTACGGCTGGGCGTTCCGCATCGGTGGCCTGGAGATGGTCGTGTTCGAACAGGCCCTGCTCGTCGCCCTGCTGGTCTGGCTCGTCGTCCGCCTGGCCCGCACCGGGTCGCCGCTGCGCACCGCGCTGGCGGGCCTGACCGCGGTGGGGGTCGGCGCCGCCTTCTGGACCCCCCGTCCCCTCCTGTTCGGCCTGATCTGCATGGCGCTGCTGATCACCGTCGTCGAGCGACAGCGGTCCCCCTGGCTGCTGGTGCCGATCCTGTGGGTCTGGGTCAACAGCCACGGCTCCTTCCCGTTGGGAGCGGTCTGGCTCGGTGCGGTCCTGGTGGGGGAGCTCTTCGACACCCACACCCTTCCCCGCCACAACCTGCGGTACCTGTGGGGGTTCGCGGCCGGGCTGGCGCTCTCGGTCCTGAACCCACTCGGGCCGAAGCTGCTCTTCTTCCCGCTCACCCTGGGCGAGAAGCAGGAGGCGTTCCGGAACATCGTCGAGTGGCGTTCGCCCGACTTCTCCCGAGCCGGCGGGTACTTCGCCCTCACCTTCATGGTCCTGGCCCTGCTGATCCTGCTCCGGGGCCGGCCCGGGTGGCGCGACATCCTCCCCGTCGTCGGGTTCCTGGGTGCCGGCCTGGTGGCGGCGAGAAACATCGGGGTGCTCGGCGTGGTGCTGGCCCCGGCCCTGGGGCGGGCCTTCATGAGGCGGGGGGCCGAGTCGCCCGACGCGGTCGCGGACTCGGTGGAGGCCGACGGGCCCCTGCCGCCGGCCTGGGGCTGGCCGGGGGTACCGCCGCTGCTGGCGCGGCCGAGCCGCCGGCCGAGCCGTCGGCCGACACGGTTCTGGGAGTCGAGGATCGGCCTCCCAGCGCCCGGTCACCGGAGGATCGGGTGCAGATCAACCGGCTGATGCTCCTGGTGCTGCTCGCCGCCTTCGTCGTGTTCACGGTGCCGATCGCGGCCGACTCGTCCCTCGACCTCATCGGGTACCCGGACAAGGCCATGGCGCACCTGCGGGACGAGGGCCGCTTGGAGGCGCCCCACCGTCTCGTCGAGCAGGACTTCATCGGCAACTATCTCGAGTCCCAGTGGCCCGAGGTCCCCGTGTTCATCGACGACAGGTTCGACATGTACCCGCTGTCGGTGGCCATCGATTACGAGGCGCTGCTCAGCGGCCGGCCGAACTCGATGGAGATCCTCGACCGCTGGAACGCCGACACCGTCCTCTGGCAGAAGAAGCTGCCCCTGGTGGCGATCCTGGCGGCGTCGGGATGGCAGGAGACCTACAGCGACGCGGACTGGGTGGTGCTCGAGCGCTGACGCGAGGAAGGAGCGGCCCGAAGACCGCCCCTTCCTCCGCCGGCTGACTGGCTGCACGGCTGACTGGCTGCACGGCTGACTGGCTGCGCGGCTGACTGGCTGCGCGGCTGACTGGCTGCGCGGCTGCGGGTTGCCCGGCGCTGGCTGCCCGGCTGCTCGCTATCCGATGTGCAGGCGGTTTCCCGGCTGCCCTCCGGGAGACCTAGAGGGAGTTCCCGATGTCGTTGAACTTGGTGCTGGCCTTGCCGCCGAGGGTGGAGAGGGCGACGATGCAGACCACGGCGACGAGGGCGAGGAGGAGGGCGTACTCCACCAGGGCGGCCCCGCGCTCGCTCCGGCCGAAGCGAGCCTGGACGTACGGGGTGCAGATGTTCCTCCAGTAGCTGACGATGTCCATATCGGGTTCCCCTTGCTTTGTGTACGAAGGCCGCCGACCTACGAGATAGTTTCGTGTTCAAGGAGAGTGTCGGATACCGGCCTGCATACACACAATGGACCATTCGATTCGTTCGGCTTTCTTGGCTGAGAACCGCTTCGAGGACGCTGAATGGCGGACGCGCAAGAGCCCGGGAGCAGGACGCTCCCGGGCTCTGGCTGGAGGTGAAGGCGGTCTACAGGGAGTTGCCGATGGTGATGAACTTGCTGCTGGCCTTGCCACCCAAGGTGGTCAGGGCCACGATGCACACCACGGCGATCAGAGCGAGCAGCAGCGCGTACTCGACGAGGGCGGCGCCACGCTCGGTGCGGCCGAAGCGGGCCTGCAGGTACGGGGCGCAGATGTTCTTCCAGTAGCTCACGATGTCCATGTCGGTTTCCCCTTGGGAGTGTCGCCCCGGTTCCTTTGGGGCTCGTTTGGTTGACAAATGAGGTGTCGGTGCGACCCTGGACGCTCTTGATAGGTCATTTGGCCTACTTGTGGAAAGTGGTTACCACTCGACCTGGCAGCTGCGAACAGGGGCCGAACGCGACAGAGCACGAGGACCGAAGTCCTCGTGCTCTGACAGGGGGTCTTGGTGGTGGGGGCTTACAGCGAGTTGCCGATGGTGATGAACTTGCTGCTGGCCTTGCCGCCCAGTGTGGTCAGGGCGATGATGCACACAACCGCGATCAGGGCGAGCAGCAGTGCGTACTCGACCAGTGCCGCCCCACGCTCAGTGCGACCGAACCGAGCCTGCAGGTAGGGGGCGCAGACGTGCTTCCAGTAGCTGACGATGTCCATTTTTCATTCCCTCTGGGATAGGCGCCCCATCCGGGGGGCTTTTCAGGTACAAGAGATGTATCGACACCATCCGGACCCGACTGGAGGGGCAAACTTCGATATTCCGAAATTTCTCCTTCGGGGACCGGTACCGGCCGCGGGTCTCGGGGGAGCGCTGGGCGCTCCCCCGGGACACGAGGCGGTGGTGGGCCTACAGGGAGGCGCCAATCCTTATGAACTTGCTGCTGGCCTTGCCACCCAGGGTGGTCAGAGCCATGATGCAGACCACGGCGATGAGGGCCAGGAGGAGGGCGTACTCTACGAGAGCCGCTCCACGCTCACTGTTCCCCCCGAAACGGGCCCGCAGGTACGGGGCGCAGAAGTTCTTCCAGTAGCTGACGATGTCCATTTCCTCTTCCCTCTGAGTGGCGCTCCAACTGGAGCTTTGTTCAGTGACAAGAGTCCTATCGGCAACCTTCCCCGGGAACCTAAACGGATCCTCCGCATTTTCGGGAAAAGAAACGAGGGGCGGCCCAAGGCCGCCCCTCGTGCTGTCCAACCCGGGGGCACGGGTCAGGAGATCAGCGACTTACAGCGAGTTGCCGATGGTGATGAACTTGCTGCTGGCCTTCCCACCGAGGGTGGTGAGGGCGACGATGCAGACGACGGCGATCAGGGCGAGGAGGAGGGCGTACTCGACGAGAGCAGCGCCACGCTCGGTGGTTCCGAAACGGGCCCGAAGGTAGGGGGCGCAGATGTTCTTCCAGTAGCTGACGATGTCCATGTGATCTTCCCTCTGGTAGGCGCCCCCACCGGGGGCTGTTCTTGTGGTTGCAGGAGATGTATCGCCACGGAGATCGAGAACCTGGATAGGCCTTTCGGCTCATTACCGCAGGTAGGAGCGCCGCGGCCCCCCGGCGAACTGGTGACGGTCAGCGGTGCCTGTCGCGGTTTTGTGACCCCGGTTCGGGGCTGGGAAGCCCCCCTCGCCGAACTGGTGACGCACAGCGGCTCCAGGCGCGCTCCTGTGTCACCAGTTCGGGCTGGGCAGCCCCCCCACCGAACTGGTGACGGTCAGCGGCTTCAGGCGCGGTCCTGTGTCACCGGTTCGGGCCTGAGAGGCCCTCCGCCGACTGTCTCAGGGGGCAGGCAAACTTCATGAGATGGACCGACACATCGCAGATCTGGCTGAAACGCAGCACGCATTGGTGACGCGGGGACAGCTCCGCGAGAGGGGGCACTCCGCCGACGCCATCTGGGCGTGGCGGCGAGCCGGCCTCTTGGACACCGTCGCAGAGGGCGTCTACCGGATGCCCGGTTCGCCACGCACCTGGGAACAGAGGCTGTGCGGCCTGGTTCTGGCGTCGGGACCGGTCGCGGCGGCCTCCCATCGCTCG
This sequence comes from uncultured Acidimicrobiia bacterium, assembly GCA_963827345.1. GTDB lineage: Bacteria > Actinomycetota > Acidimicrobiia > Acidimicrobiales > AC-14 > CAWGUU01. Next base: position 33,872 of record CAWHAN010000001.1, read on the forward strand.
GCGGCCGCCTTGCTCGGCCTCCCAGGCTTCGAGCGGCGGGGGCTGATCGAGGTGGTCACGCCGCGTCCGAGGCGTCACCGTGATCCCTCAGCCGTCGTCCACCGCTGGAGGGTGCTACCCGAGGATCACATCACGGTCGTCGACGGCATCGCGTGCACCCGGGTGCCGCGCACCCTTGTCGACCTCGCCGGTGTCCTCCACCCAGGCCGTGCCGAGCGGGCGGTCGACAACGCCCTGGCCATGCGGATCGTCACCGTGGGCGCCCTTCGAGCCGTGTTCGACGAGCTGGCCCGGCGCGGCCGCAAGGGAACCGCGGTCATGCGTCGCATCCTCGACGAGCGGTGCGACGACTTCGTACCCGTGGAGAGCGAGCTCGAGGCGCGGTTCGTCGAGCTCGTTCGGACCGCAGGCCTGCCCGAGCCCGTCCGCCAGCTGGACGTGGGCGACGAGTCGGATTGGATCGGCAGGGTCGATTTCGCCTACCCGTCGGTGAAGCTGCTCCTGGAGCTCGACGGAAGTCGCCACCACTCTGCGAAGCTCGACCGGCAATCCGATCAGCGGCGGGACACCCGTCTGGCCCAGGCCGGATGGCGGACGGAGAGGATCCACTGGGACGAGGTCGTCGGCCACCCCGACGAGGTCGCCATCCGGGTCCGCCGCCTCCTCGACGAGGCGCACAGGCCGATCTCGGCCGACCCAGCCGCCTGAGAGCGCTACTGGTGACGCCCAGCGGTTGCCGGCGCCGTCCTGTGTCACCGGTTCGGGGAGGGGTGGTGACGCCCAGCGGTCGCCGGCGCCGTCCTGCGTCACCGGTTCGGGGAGGGGTCGGCCCGGCGCCATCTGGTGACGCCCAGCGGTCGCCGGCGCCGTCCTGCGTCACCGGTTCGGGGAGGGGTCGGGCCCCGGCGCCATCTGGTGACGCCCAGCGGTTGCCGGCGCCGTCCTGTGTCACCAGTTCGGGCAGGGAGGGGGTGCAGGCGTCAGTCGAGCTTGATGATGCCCATCCGGACTGCTCGCAGGACGGCCTGGGTGCGGTCGCGGGCGTCGAGCTTGGCGTAGATGGACGCCAGGTGGTTCTTGACGGTCTTGGTGCTGATGTAGAGGGCGGCGGCGACCTCGGGCAGCGACATGCCGTCGGCGAAGAGCTCGAAGTACCTCCTCCTCCCTGGCGCTGATCACCGGCGTGGCGGGGCCGCTGCCGTTCCGGGCCGCGGGGCCCTTGTCGGGCTCCCAGTTGACCTCCGCCAGCATCGACGAGGCCAGGCCGGGGGAGAGCACGCCGTCGTCGTGGGCGGCCAGGTGGATCGTCTCCACGACCTCCTCGATGGCGCAGTCCTTCACCAGGTAGCCGACGGCACCGGCCTGGAGGGCCCGGGCCATGATGTCGCCGTCGTCGTGCATGGTCAGCATCACGATGGCGATCTCCGGGACGGCGCGGTGGATCAGCCGGGTGGCCTCCACGCCGTCGAGGATGGGCATGGTCACGTCCATCAGCACCACGTCGGGCAAGAGGTCCTGAGCCAGGCGGAAGGCCTCTTGGCCGTCAGCCGCCTCCCCGACGACGTCGAAGCCGGCGTCCTCGAGGGAGCGACGCAGTCCTTCACGCAGCGTGCGGTGGTCGTCGGCGAGAAGTAGTCGTGTCATGTCGTGTGCTGCCTGCTCACTTTCGCCTGCTCGCTTTCGGCACTGCCCAGGGCCCAGCGCACTGGAGGCTCAGGATGCCAGGTCCAGCCGGCACTCGACGAGGGTCCCGACATACGGCTCGGACTCGATCTCGAGCGTCGCCCCGATGGCGTCGGCCCGCTCCTTCATGCCGGTGATCCCGAATGAGTCGAGGCGGTTGGCGGCGACGCCGAAGCCTCGGCCGTCGTCGGCGACGGTGAGGCGGGCGGAGTGCCCGTCGCAGGTCCACCTGACCCGAAGGTGCTGGGCGCGGGCGTGCCGTTCGACGTTGGTGATCGCCTCCTGGGCGATGCGCCACAGCTCCCGCTCCTGGACGAGGGGGAGCCGCTCGGTGGTCTCGCGGCGGTAGTCGACCTGGACGTCGCCCCGCGACGCCACGCGGGCCAGGTAGGCGTCGAGGGTCTCGGCCAGGTCGCGCTGGTCGGAGACGTCGGACCGGAGGTCGGACAGCGTGTCGCGGACCTCGCCGAGCACGCCCCGCACCTCGCCGCGGAGGCCGTCCAGCTCGGCTTCGAGGGGCTGGCCCTTGGCCTGGCGGGTGATCCGGTCCAGCTCGAAGGCCACGTAGGCCAGCGACTGGCCGATCCTGTCGTGCATGTCACGGGCGATCCTCGTGCGCTCCTCGGCCGCGCCCATGGCCCGCAGCCGCCCGAACCAGCGGGCGTTGTCGATGGCCAGGGCGGCGGGCTCGATGAAGCCGTCGAGGACGCGGAGCTCCCGCCGCCCGTAGTGCCCGGGCTCGTGGTGCTCGACGCCGATGAGCCCGACCAGCGAGTCGCGGGCGCGGCAGGGCGCGTACAGGCCCGACTTGGACACGACAGGTGGGCCGCAGCCCTCGCCCGGCGCCAGGCTCACGACGAGCGACGCCACGCTGCTGGTCGTGGCCGCCCGGAGGGGGAGGGGGAGCGTGGCATCGGTCATCGCACCAGGCGACACGGTTCCCTCGCTTGCTGCGACCGTCCAGGTCCCGGTGGTGTCGTCGCGCACGAGCACGACCACCACGTCGCAGTCGATCAGGCTGCGCAACCGCTCCACCGTGGACTTCACCACCTGGGACAGGTCGAGCGACGCCGGCAGGGTCTGGGCCACCCGGTGCAGCGAGACCAGCAGGTCGTTGGCCTCGGCCAGCTGCGAGATGCGGTCGAGGGTCTGCGAGTGGCGCTCCTCGGCCTCCCCGAACAGGCGGCGGGCGTAGCCGGCCAGGACGGCCACGAGGATCAGTTCGAGAGCCCATTGGCCGGTGACCACCCCCTCGATCCCTATCCCCCAGACATGGAGGTGGGCCGGGACCGCGATGGCGACGATGATCACCGTCGCAACCCGCAGTCCGAGCACGAAGCCGCCGAACAACCCGGCGGCGATGACCGCGGTCAGCAGGCAGTAGGCGAAGGGTGACGCCCAGTAGCCGGTGCTGTCGACCGCCAGCACCGTGATGAACAGCTCGGCCATGACCACGACGGGCGGCAAGAGGGCGCCGGCCACCATCGGATCCGCGGCGTTCTTGCCCGCCATCCTCGCCTCGTCGCCTGGGCGCCAGGTCACCCAGGCGGCGAAGGCGATCATCACCGCGCACCACGCGAACGTGCTGGCCACGCGGGGCCCCCGCACGATGGCGAGGAAGGTGGCGAGGGCCAGGAGCCCCCAGCGAATGCCGGGCACCAGGGACGCGATGTGCGCCTGGTGCCCGGGCGATTCGGATTCCTCCCCGACGGGTGCGGCGGTCGGGGCCGCGGCGGTGGGGAGCATTGCGCCTACTGCCCGACCCCTACTTGCCGGACATCTATTTGAAGGCCTGCGAGATCCCTGCTGCAGCCGGGCCGAGGATGACGACCATGATTGCCGGGAAGACGAACAGGACGAGCGGGAAGAGCATCTTCACGGGCAGCTTGGCCGCCTTCTCCCGTGCCCACTGGCGACGCTTGTTCCGCATTTCGGTGGCCTGGGTCTTCAGGACCCGGCCGATCGGGATGCCGAGGGCGTCGGCCTGGAGCAGGGCGAGGACGAAGTTCGACAGCTCGGGGACTTCGGTGCGGCGCTTCAGGTTCTGGAAAGCGTCACGGCGGGGCAGTCCCAGCTCCATCTCGTGGAGGGTGCGGGCGAACTCCTCGGCCAGCGGGGAGTGGAAGTGCTGGCAGACGATGGCCAGCGCCCCTTCGAAGCCCATGCCCGCTTCCACCGAGATGGCGAGCAGGTCGAGCGTGTCGGGCAGGTCCTTCAGGATCGCCCCCTGGCGCTCCCCCACCTTGCGGGACAGCCACGCGGTCGGCAGGAGCAGGCCGGTGACAGGGGCGAGGATGATCAGGAGCAGGGCGACCCGGCCCGACGGGTTCCCGAGGGCGGAGTAGAGCAGGGCGGCCATGGTCAGCAGGCCGGTGCTGGCCACCTGGGCCACCACGAACTCCTCGGCCCGCATGGTGCCGGTCAGGCCGGCGAGCAGCAGCTTGCGGTGGATCTGGTCGAGGTAGTTGCGGGGCGTCAGCCGACCGACCCGGGCGACCAGCCCACCCAGCGGCTTGGTGACCCGGACGATGAACGGCTCGGCCAGCTTCTTGTCGAACTCGTTCGTGAACTTGACGTCCTCGTCGAGGTCCTGGAGGTACTGCCCGACGTCGCCGGCGGGCTTGGCGCCGGCGAAGCCGACGACCATCACCAGGACGCCGGCGCCGGCGAGAAAGACAGGAACGATGATGCTGAGAAAGTCCATCGTCAAACCTCGATCTTTGTCATGCGGAAGATGATGAAGGTGCCGGCGGCGACCATGCAGGCGGTGCCCAGAAGGACGACGAGGCCGAGCCCGTGGTACATCGGCTTCATGTACTCGGGGCTCACGAAGTTGATGGCGAAGAGCATGAACGGCGCCATCGCGCTCAACACCCAGGCCGAGATGCGACCCTCGGCGGTGAGTACGTTGACCTCACGGCGTACTTCCTCACGGGCCCTGATGAAGTCGGCCAGGGTGTGGAGCAGGTCGGCCAGCTTGCCGCCGACCGACTGCTGGATGCGGATGGCCTGGACGACCCAGTCGAGGTCCCGGATCTGGAGGCGCTTGGCCATGCGGTCGAGCGCGTCCACCACCGGGTCGCCAAGGCGGGTCTCCGACACCAGGCGGGAGAACTCCTCCGACAGCGGCGGCGGGGCCTCCTCGCACATCATCTGGATGGACCGGAGGAACGTGTGGCCGGCCGAGAGCGACGAGGCGATGAGCCCCAGCGCGTCGGGCAGGGCCGCTTCGAACGCCTTGCGCCGCTTGCTGATGCGCCGGCGGACGACGACCGTCGACACGAGCGGGCCGAGGGCGGCGCCCAGCAGGGCGAAGATCCAGGTGCCGGACAGGGCCAGGAGGAGCGTAGCGATGCCGAGGCTGCCGGCCGCCGTGACCAGGACGTACTCGCCCGGTCGCAGGGGGATGCGGGCCCGCTCCAGGGAGGCGGCCATCGCCCCCTTGGCGTCGAACTGCTCGACGACCCTGCCGGCCAGGCCGACGGTGCTCTCCACCAGCGGGCTGAGGTTCTCGGAGACCCCCTCGACCCGGACGTCGCGCTCCCCGTAGGGAAGCTCCAGGATCTCGGCCAGCTGCCGGTCCCGGTCTCGGATGCGGGCCAGGACGCCGGCGACCAGCAGGGCGAGCCCCAAGCCGACGAAGAGGACCGGGATGATCACTGTCATTGGGCACGCTCCGCTCGGGCAAGAGTGGACATGGACGGGACGCGGGCACTGCGGGCGTTGCGCAGGCGGGACGGAGCGGTCTCGGGCGCGACGGGTGCGGCGACGCGGAAGGCCTTGGCCGGCACCTCGATGCCGTTCTCCTTCAGCTTGTCGAGGAACTTGGGCCGCAGCCCGGTGGCGCACAGCTCGCCCGTGGTCCTGCCGTTCTCGCCGCGGGCGCCGTTGCGGAACTTGAAGATGTCCTGCATGAGGATGGTGTCGCCCTCCATGCCCTGCAGCTCGGTGATGGCGGTGACGACACGGCGGCCGTCGGTCATCCGGTCGAGGTGCATGATGATGTGCAGGGCGGAGCAGATCTGCTCCCTGATGGCCTTGACCGGGAGCTCGTAGCCGGCCATGAGGACCATGGTCTCGAGGCGGCTCAGGGCGTCACGGGGGCTGTTGGAGTGGACGGTGGTGAGCGAGCCCTCGTGGCCGGTGTTCATGGCCTGGAGCATGTCGAGGGCCTCGGCGCCACGAACCTCACCGACGATGATGCGGTCGGGCCGCATTCGCAGGGCGTTACGGACGAGGTCGCGGATCTTGACCTCGCCGGCGCCCTCGGCGTTGGGCGGGCGGGCTTCGAGGCTCAGTACGTGGGCCTGCTGGAGCTGGAGCTCGGCAGCGTCCTCGATCGTGACGATGCGCTCGCCCTCGGGGATGAACGACGACAGGACGTTCAGGTTGGTCGTCTTACCGGTGCCGGTACCGCCCGAGACCAGGATGTTCAGCTTGCCCCTGACGCACGCCTCCATGACCACGGAGACGTCGAGCGTGAAGGTGCCGAAGTTGATCAGGTCCTTGACGGTGTAGGGGTCGGCGGCGAACTTCCTGATCGTCATGATCGGGCCGTGGATGGCCAGGGGCGGCAGGATGGCGTTGACACGGGAGCCGTCGGGGAGGCGGGCGTCGACCATCGGCGAGGACTCGTCGATTCGCCGGCCGACCGCCGAGACGATCTTCTCGATCACGTGCCGGTACTGCTGGTCGTCGCTGAACACGGCGCCGGTGCGGTGGAGCTTGCCGTCGCGCTCGACCCAGATGTCGTCGTAGTTGTTGCACATGACCTCGGTGATGCTCGGGTCGTTGAGCAGCGGGTCGAGCGGTCCGTAGCCGAGGGTGTCCTGGATCATCTCCTGGAGGAAGGCGCGACGCTCGCGGGGCGAGATCTTCACGTCTTCCCGCTGGATGATGCGGTCCAGTGCGGACTTGACCTCGGTGGCGAGCTTGTCGGGCGACAAGCCGTTCACCTTGGGTGCGACCTCGGAAAGGACCAGCTCACGAACCTTGCGCTTGGAGGCGGTCCAGGACGCCGTGGATGTGGTGCGCCGGGCTTGAGCCGCTCCACCGGCCGCACCCGCCGCCGCGGGCCGGCGTCGAGCCTGCTCGGGCGAGGTGGAGGCAGGCCGGGCCGCGGTGGACCGGGTGCTGGTCGTGGACGCCCGCTCCTGGTCCTCGAGGGCGGCAAGCTTGTCTGAGAGTTTCACTGTTCTCCCTTAGTTGAGCTTGAAGATGCGGGCGAAGAAGCCCGGCTTCTTGTCCGTGCCGCCGGCGTCATCGCCGTGTGACATCGGGGACTGGGACTGGGTGCCGTCGGGCAGGAGCGGCAGCATGCCCCCGACCATCCGCTTGCTGACCTCGGAGTTCGGGTTGAAGCCGAGGATCGGCGTCCCGACGTTGACCGACTTGCTGACCTCCCGCGAGTAGGGGAGCACCGAGGTGAAACCCTGCGGGAAGAGCCTGGTGATCTGGTCGATATCGATTCCGACATCGCGCTCGGCCTTGTTGAGGACGAGCTTCACGTTGTCGGACGGGATCTTGAGCTTGTCCAGCGTGTTGAGGAACACGCCCATGTTGCGGACGCTCGGCAGGTCCATCGTCGCCATCACGTAGAGCTGGTCGGACATGTCGAAGGCGGCCAGCACGATCTCGGTGAGAGCTGCCGGGGTGTCGACGACGACGTAGTCGAACCGGGCCCGGGCCGCCTCGATCACGCGGGTGACGTCGGTGGGGTGGATGCGGTCGGCGTCGGAAGGGTCCTTGGGTGCCGCGAGGACCAGAACGCCGCTGTCGTGGGCGACCACGTACTCGGCGATGTGGGCCTCGAGGTCGACCTCGTCGATGTCCTCGCGGGAGAGGGCGTCGGAGATGGTGAAGCGGGGCCGGAGCCGGAGGGCTGTCGACACCTCACCGAACTGCAGGTCGAGGTCGATGATGCACGTGCGCTTCCCCGTGTGCTGGTGCAGGAAGTACGCCAGGTTGGTGGAGTAGAAGGTCTTCCCGCAGCCGCCGGTGGCGGAGGCGATGGTGAAGACGGTGCCGTGCTTGCTGTTGGCCTGGGCCGACGACAGCGCCGGCGTGTCCGAGCCGCGGGGCCGGCTGACCGACACCGCCCGCTCGATCGAGTCGTGCAGCATCCGGTCCGAGACCGGGAGCTGGAGCAGGTCGAGGGCGCCTGCCCGCACGATGTCCCGCAGCTGGGCGTCGGGCCGCTTCTCGAAGGCCAGGACCAGCGCCATGTTCGGCGACTCGTCGTGGACCGACTGGATGCGGGCCAAGCCCGTCTTGGTGCCGAGGCTGGGCCCGGCAATCATGACGTCGAAAGGACCGCTGGCCGAGATGACATCGCCCAGGGCGGCGACCCTGTCGCAGGGCACCACCTCGGGGCGGGGACGGAGGTCCCCCGCCACCCCGCGGACCTGGTCAGCCAGGTCCGCGTCCTTCTCGACTACGAGGATCTTGGGGTTGCGCATGGGGTGCTCCTACAGGGCCCTGAGAGCGTCGCGGGGGTTGGTGCCGGGCGTCTCGCCTGCGGGGGGAGCGTCCTTGGCCACGAGGGAGAAGTAGAGGTTCTCGAAGCTGGTGAGGTACACGAGACGCTCGGCTTCCGTCGGGCTGACGGCGAGCAGGAACACCAGGCCGGAACCGCCGGGGGTGCCAGGCGCAGCGGCGAGGGTCGTGCCGTTGACGTTCAGGACCTCGGTGTTCTGCAGGATCAGGTGGGCACTGGGCTGGCCGGCGACGTTGGGGTCGGACTTGACCACGCCGTAGACGTTGATGCGGTCACCGGCGCCTGCGAACCCGGCGACACCAGGCACGTTGCCGAGCTGCACGGCGAGGGCGGTCTTGCCGTCGGGGATCTTCAGCGTGCCGATGCGGGTCTGGGCCTGCTGGAACTGCGACTCGGTGATGATCTGGCCCTCGGGCACGCCCAGGCTGGCGGTGCGGCCGGCGAGCTGCGTCGGGTCGGTCAGGGCGTTGGCCGGCTTGACCGAGTCGGCGACGACCTTGGTCTTGACCCAGCCCTGGTTGACGGCGTCGGCGCCGGTGGTGCCGGCGGGGATGGGCTTGGATGCAACGAGCACTGCCACCCGGCCCGAGCCGGCGGTGGGGTTGGAATCGTCGTTGTTACGGACGATCAGGAAGGTGGCAGCCGCGCCGACGATGAAGACGGCGAGGCCGAGGGTCACTATCACGTTCGAACGCTTAGCCATTTTGGATCTCCGGCTCCTGGGGGTCGGGTTTTGGGCAGGGGGCATGGGTGTCGCCCAGGTAGTTGTCGGCTGGCGGGGGTCCGACCTGTAGCCGGATTCGCCGGATTTCCGTAACGCCCGCTCAAGCTCCGGCGCTTTCCTACCGATACCTCTCCCGAACCACCCGACTGGCTACATCCGGCACGAACTGTGACATCCAGGGACAAACAGGGCACGAGGAGCGACTGTGAGAGAAATCCAGGTACCCCCGCCGACCGCGCATGCCCGATCCGGGCTTCGTCGCGAGCGGGGTGAGTCAGGGGCCGCCCTCGTCGAGTTCGCCCTTGTCATCGGTCTGTTCATGCTGATCCTGTACGGCTTGATCTCCTACGGGATGATCATGGCCACCAAGCAGCGGGTCACCAACGCCGCGTCCGAGGCCGCCCGGTCGGCGGTGGGCGAGGCCGACGACGCCGCCGCCATCTCCGTCGCCACCGCCCGGGTGAACTCGCTGCTGTCCGGCTCGGCCGGCAGCTACACGCCCGTGGTGACCACCACGCCGTGCGGGTCGAGCACCTGCGTCAAGGTGAAGATCACCTGGGACTACAAGAACCACCCGGTCGTGCCCCCGGCTCCCGGCATCGGCCTGTTCACGCCCGACAACATCATTTCCGAGGCACAGGTCCAGTACAAGTGAGCGCCCGACGTATCCGTGATCCCCGGCTCGCCGGGCTCGGCCTGATCGGACGGCTCGGCCGCAGGCGCGAAGAACGGGGCGCCATGCTCGTCCTGGCCGCCGTCGGCCTGGTCCTGGCCATGATCTTCGCCGCCCTGGCCATCGACATCGGCTTCCTCGCCGCCGACAAGCGCACCGACCAGAAGTTCGCCGACCTGGCGGCCTTGGACGCATCGCGCGACCTCACGAACATTCAGGCGCTGGCCGAGGCCAGCGTTGCCCGCAACTATGTGGGCCAGCGCGACGCCATCCCCACCACCCTGGCCGAGCTGGTGTCGCCGGACGGCAGCGGCAACTACGTGGCCGACCCGGCCGGCCAGTTCGTGCGGGTGACGGTGACGTCGCCCCGCAAGCCCTTCTTCCCGTTCGTCAGCGGCACCACGCGGATCGTGAAGGCCGTCGCGGTCGCCGGCGCCGAGCCCTTCGCCCAGTTCTCGCTCGGCTCGTCCGTCGCCGGGCTGGACACCCGGAAGTCGGCGCTCGACGCCATCATCGGCCCGATGCTGGGCGGCGTGAACATGACCGCGGTCAGCTACAGCGGGCTGGCGTCGGGCGGTGTCACGCTCAAGGCCCTGCAGACGCAGCTGCTGGCCATGGGCTACGACGTCGGCACCACCGACAAGCTGATGGCCGCCGACGTCGATGTGGCCGACCTGCTCACCGCCACCGGCCAGGCCCTCACCGCCGACGGTGACTTCGTGGCCGCGGCCGAGATCAACGACATCCCGATCAACCTCATCCCGAACCTGCAGCAGGTCTCCCTGGGCGACCTCGTGAACCTGTCGCAGCCCGGCAACGCGTCGGCCCTCGACACCGAGATCAACGCCTTCCAGCTGGTCAACGCCGCCGCCCAGGTGGCCAACGGCACCAACTTCGTAGCCGTCCCGGGCATCAACTGCGGAGGGCTCCTCGCCGCCCTGGCGTCGTGCTCCGTCGCCCTGCACGTCGTCGAGCCCGCGAAGGTCAGCCAGTTGGCCCGGTCGGTGTTACCGCCGACACGGCCCAGGTTGTCCTGCGGGTGACGTTGAACCTGGCGCCGCTTCTTGTCATCAACGTCCTCACCGCCACGTTGAACTTCACTGCCGGCAACGGCCACGGCGTCCTGACCGATATCGACTGCGACGCCACGCCGGGCATCACCGTGAACGCCCAGACCAACACCGCCTCGATCACGGGCAACGTCGGGGGCAACGGTCTTCTCGGACTCCCGCTCCTGGGGAGCCTCACGGTCACCGGCAGCGTCGCCGGGACACCGGCCACGGACGCGACCTTCGCCTACCCGAACCAGTTCGTTCCGCCGGTCGGACCGTCGCCCGCCTACTCCCAGCACATCGGGGTGGCGTCCGTCGGCCTGGCGCCGATCCTGCCCCCGGCGGGTTCGGGTCTCACGGTTGGCGGTACGGGAGCCCTCGGGGCCCTGGCCGGCGTCGTCGACCCGGTGCTCGAGAACATCCTCGGGGCCCTCGACGGCCTGCTCGTCCCCACCCTGGGGCCGATCCTCGACGTCCTCGGTGTCGACCTGGCCGGGGCCGACGTGAGCGCCATCCAGATCCAGAAGCCGCCGCCCGCCTGCGGCACCACCCGCCTGGTCAAGTAGTCACGGGCAGGACACAGCCGTCAGCCGGTACCCGGTCGGGGAGTCGCCCCGGCCGGGTACCGTCGTTTCGTGCTGCGCCACGTCGCCGTCTTCAGCTGGGTACCCGGGACGTCTCCTGCCGACGTCGACGCCTTCTCGTCGGCGCTGGCCGGGTTGCCGGCGGTGATCCCCGAGATCCGTGAGTACCGGTTCGGGCCCGACGCCGGGCTCGGCCTGTCCGCCAACGCCGACTTCGCGGTGGTGGCCGACTTCGACTCCGACGAGGACTATCGGGTCTATGCGTCGCACCCTGCCCACCAGGACGTGATCGTGCGGTTGCTACGCCCGATCCTCGGGACCCGCCTGTCGGTCCAGGCTCAGGTGGGACTCGGCGGCGGACGAAGCGGCGCCGAGCGCAGGAAGCCGTTGAGGTCTTCGGCCCGGTAGAGGTTGTGGGTGGTGGGGTGCTGCGGCGACTTGCCGACGACCATCCCGCTCTCCGTCACACCCCAGAAGCCCTCGTAGACCTGCTTGGGCCGATGGGGGTCCCTGATGTAGTGGGCGATCTCGTCGACCTCCAGCCCCGACGCCTGCCACGACGGCTCGTCGAGGAAGAGGATGACCCTCGGCTGGAAGTTCTCGATGGACCTGTCCAGGTGCTCCTTGCCCCTCGAGGCGTGTACGAGGGTGGTGAGGGCGAGGGCGTCCGGCGCCGTCCACCGGGGCTCGACGAGGCGGAACAGCTCCACCGCCCATCGGCGGATCTCGGCGAAGAAGCCCATCGGGTCGGGGTAGAAGAAGCCCTGGTGGGCGGTGCCGAGCGTGAGCGGGAGCTCCTCCCACGTGATGTAGGGGTCCCGCCAGACCGGTTCCTTGGTCGTCACCAGCAGGAGCCAGGGGTTCAGGCAGCCCGGCGAGCTCGAGGGCCAGTCCTTGACCCGTTCGGCCAGCGCCTTGCGGGCGCGCTTGTTGGCGGCTCGCGCCGCCGTCAGGCGCTCCTCAGGGCGCGTCGAGAACAGCTGGCCGTTGGGTCGTATAGGTCTCAATGATACGGTCGCCGCTCGATGCTCGTTGTCGGGCTCACGGGCGGGATCGGAGCCGGCAAGTCCACGGTTTCCCGGCTGCTGGCGGCGAAGGGCGCGGAGATCGTCGACACCGATGTCGTGGCCCGCTCGGTGGTGGCTCCGGGCGGTGCCGCCCACGACGCGCTGGTGTCCCGGTTCGGCGCGGCCCTGGCGTCGGATCGTCGGGCGCTGGCCGACCTGGTGTTCTCCGACCCTGAGGCGTTGGCCGACCTCAACGCCATCGTCCACCCCGCCGTGCGGGCCGACGTCTCGCGGCAGCTCGCCTTGATGCCGGCGGCGGCCGTGGTCGTGCTGGACGTCCCGCTGTTGGTGGAGTCGGGCGGACGCGACCGCTACGACGTGGCCGGCGTGCTCGTCGTCGACTGCCCGGAGGACGTCGCCCTGGCCCGCCTGGTGGAGCAGCGGGGCATGGACGAGGCCGACGCCCGCCGTCGCATGTCGGCCCAGGCCACGCGCGCCGACCGCCTCGCCGCCGCCGACTTCGTCATCCACAACGAAGCCTCGCTGGTCGACCTGGAGGCCGAGGTCGACAGGGCGTGGGGGTGGATCGCGGGCCTTTGACGTCGACCACCCCTGCCCGCCGGCGAACCGGGGCGGCTCAACCGCGCCATCCGCCGGTAGACCGCCCCAGTTCGGTCTCGGTCCCCTCCCGTCGGCGAACCGGGGTCATAGAACCGCGCCATCCGCCGGTGGACCGCCCCAGTTCGCCGGGAGTTCATGCCGTTGCCTCCGCGAGGAGCTCGTCCATGGTGGACAACACCCGCTCCGGCCTGTCGGTGACGTCGTTCCAGCGGAACCGGACTGTTCGCCAACCAGCTTGGATCAGCCGAGCGTCCCGCGTGCGATCGGCCTCCAGGTCGAGCTTCGAGGAATGGTGCCGGCTGCCGTCGAGCTCGATGAGGAGCCTGGCCGCGGGGTATGCGAAGTCGACCCTGCCGATCCAGGTGGTCGTGTCGCCAACGTCGAGCTGCCGAACTGGGTCAGGCAGTCCGGCTGCCCGAATGAGGCCGAGGAACCGGGCCTCGAGCTCGCTTTCCACCGGCACGAAGTTGTCGGACCGTTCGTCGAGGATGCTGCGCATGGCGGCGATCCCCTTGCGGCCGCGCTGGGCAAGCTCGTCAAAGACACGTCGAAGGGCGACGACTGTCACGATTCGCATGGCCAGGCAGTTGTCGACCGCCCGTTCGGTGCGAGACGGGTGAAGCACGCCGGCGAGGTCGACAAGGGTGCGGGGCACCCGTGTGCAGGCGATGCCGTCGACAATCGTGACGTGCGTCTGGGGTAGCACCCTCCAGCGGTGCACCACCGCCGGCGGGTCAAGGTGTCGGCGGGGCCGAGGCGTGACGACCTCCACGAGCCCCCGGCGTTCGAAGCCGGGGATGCCGAGGAGCGCCGCCGCCGATCGATGCGATGCCGCGGCCACCGGCCCCGAGGCCAGAACGAGGGCGCACAGCCGCTGCTCCCAGGTGCGGGGAGAGCCGGGTATGCGGTACACGCCCTCCGCGACCCTCTCGAGCAGCCCGGCTCGGCGCCAATGCCAAATGGCGTCGTCCGAATACCCGGCGGCCCGGATTTGACGGTACGTGACGATCGCATGTTGCTTTTCGGCAATATTCAGGATATCTCGATTCATTACCTCATTTTGGCAACCCGCTGAGACACTCTGTACCCCCTGGCGAATCGGGGCGGCTCAACCGCGCTATCCGCCGGTACACCGCCCCAGTTCGTTTGGGCGCCGGCCGCCGCCGGCGAACCGGGGCGGCTCAACCGCGCTATCCGCCGGTACACCGCCCCAGTTCATCCGAGGCGTCCGCCTCGGCGGCCGGGGAGCGGAGAACCAGGTTGTCTCACGCTCGTCGTACCCTTGTCGCCGGTGCCTCCGTTCAAGGTTGTCAGCGACTTCTCGCCGGCTGGGGACCAGCCGCGGGCGATCGACGGGTTGGCCGAGGGCGTGCTGCGGGGCGACCGCTTCCAGACCCTGCTGGGCATCACGGGCAGCGGGAAGAGCGCCACCATCGCCTGGACCATCGAGAGGGTCCAGCGCCCGACCCTGGTGATCGCGCCGAACAAGTCCCTCGCCGCCCAGCTGGCCAACGAGTTCCGCGAGTTCTTCCCCGAGAACCGGGTCGAGTACTTCGTTTCCTACTACGACTACTACCAGCCCGAGGCTTACATCCCGTCGAGCGACACGTACATCGAGAAGGACTCGAGCATCAACGACGAGATCGACCGTCTCCGTCACAGCGCCACGTCCGCGCTGCTCGCCCGGAGGGACGTCATCGTCGTGGCCAGCGTGTCGTGCATCTACGGCCTGGGGTCGCCCGAGGAGTACGCCACCCAGGTCCTTCGCCTCCAGCCGGGCGAGGAGTACGCCCAGCGGGCCATCCTCCGCCGCCTCGTCGACATGCAGTACGAGCGCAACGACGTCAACTTCGCCCGGGGCAAGTTCCGGGTGCGGGGCGACACCATCGAGGTGTTCCCCGCCTACGAGGAGATGGGCATCCGCATCGAGCTGTTCGGCGACGAGGTGGAGCGCGTCAGCCGGGTCGACCCCCTCACCGGCGAGCACCTGGGCGACCTGAAGGAGCTGGAGATCTTCCCGGCCACCCACTACGTGGCCGGCGAGGAGCGCATGAAGCGGGCCATGGGGCAGATCGAGGAGGAGCTGGCCGACCGTCTGGCCTGGTTCGAGAAGGAGGGCAAGCTGCTGGAGGCGCAGCGCCTCCGGATGCGCACCCAGTACGACCTGGAGATGATGCGGGAGGTCGGCTTCTGCAACGGCATCGAGAACTACTCCCGCCACATCGACGGCCGCGCCCCCGGCGAGGCCCCGAGCACGCTCATGGACTTCTTCCCCAAGGACTACCTGCTGGTCATCGACGAGTCCCACGTGACGGTCCCCCAGCTCCACGGCCAGTACGAGGGCGACCGCTCCCGCAAGGAGACCCTGGTCGACCACGGGTTCCGCCTGCCCTCGGCCGCCGACAACCGTCCGTTGCGGTTCGACGAGTGGTACGAGCGGGTCAACCAGGTCGTGTTCCTGTCGGCCACGCCGTCGGCCTACGAGATCGGGCAGTCCACCCAGGTGGTCGAGCAGATCGTCCGGCCCACCGGCCTCACCGACCCCGAGGTCATCGTCAAGCCCACCAAGGGCCAGATCGACGACCTCATGGAGCAGATCAACATCCGGGTGGAGAAGGGCGACAGGATCCTCGTCACCACCCTCACCAAGAAGATGGCCGAGGACCTCACCGACTACCTCCTCGAGCTGGGCGTGCGGGTGCGCTACCTGCACAGCGAGGTCGACACCATCCAGCGGATCGAGATCCTGCGCGACCTGCGGCTGGGCGAGTTCGACGTGCTCGTCGGCATCAACCTGCTGCGGGAGGGCCTGGACCTGCCCGAGGTGAGCCTGGTGGCGATCCTCGACGCCGACAAGGAGGGCTTCCTCCGCAGCGAGACGTCGCTGATCCAGACCATGGGCCGGGCCGCGAGAAACGTCGACGGCCAGGTGATCATGTACGCCGACAAGGTCACCGACTCGATGCAGCGGGCGCTGTCGGAGACCAACCGCCGCCGCGGCGTCCAGGAGGCATACAACGCCGAGCACGGCATCGACCCCCAGACCATCCGCAAGGCGGTCACCGACATCCTGGCCAGCCTGCGGCCGGAGGGCGACGGCAAGTCCCCGATGCCCGGGAAGGACCGGCGGTCCCGGCGGCGCGACAGGGTGAGGTCCGACTTCGCCGAGCTGCCCCGCGACGAGCTGGCCCGGCTCATCCAGACGCTGGAGGAGGAGATGAAGGAGGCCGCCGCCGACCTTCGCTTCGAGTACGCCGCCCGCCTGCGGGACGAAGTCCACGATCTCAAGCGCGAGCTGCGCGAGGTGGGCTGAACGAGACGCCGCATAGGGCTCAGGGCGGGACGTCCGCCGGTCGATAGCAACAAGGTGACCTTGGTCGACGACGCCGTCGCGCCCGCTGACCCAGGTCGACCGGCGTGGCGACGCCGATGGATGCGGTTGGGGATGTGGTTGGGGGACGCGCCCCTCGGGGCCCACGTGGCCGTGCTGGCGGTGGTCCTGCTGGCCCTGGTGCCGGTGGTCGGGACGGCTTCGTCGTTCTCGGCCGACGAGGGGGCGGTGATCGTCCAGGCCCGGTCGCTGGCCGGGACACTCGCTGGCGGCGACGGCTGGATCGTCGAACACCCCGTCCCCGAGGTCGACCCGACCGGCGTCAACTTCCCCCTCGAGAACGCCGACCGAAGCGGGAGCGGTTTCGCTCCCTACGCCAAGCACCCCCTATACCCCGCCCTGCTGGCCGTCGCCGACCGCGCCGGGGGGGTTGCCGCCATGGTGATCCTCTCGCTGGCCGGCACGCTGGCCGCCGCCGCCCTCGCAGCCGGCCTGGCCCGGCGCATCGACCCCGCCCTGGCCCGGCCGACCGTGTGGGTCGTCGGCCTGGCCAGCCCCCTGCTGTTCGACGGCTACCTGGTGATGGCCCACACCCTCGCCGCCGCCCTGGCGGTGGCTGCGGTGCTGCTGGCGGTGAAGGCGGTGGAGGACCGAAGCCCTGTCGCGGCCGCGGCAGTGGCGCCCTGCGTGGCCGCAGCCGTCATGCTGCGGACCGAGGCCGTCTTCCTCGCCGCCGGCCTGGCCGTCGTGGCCGTGGTAGTCGGCAGGCGGCGTGACAGCTTCCTCGTGGCGGCGGCTGCCGGCGCCGGCGCGCTGGCCGCCCTGGTAGGCGAGAACTTGTGGTCCCGCCAGGTCCTGGGAGCGGCGGTCCCCACCACGGGCGGAGGACTGGTGACCGACACCGGCCTGGCCGGACAGGTGCGCGGCTTCGTCCTCACCTGGCTGACGACCGGCTACGACGGGCGGGGGCTGGTCGACGTGGCTCTCCTCGTGATGCTGGCGTCGATCGCGCTCGCCGCCCTCACCCTGCGATTCCGCCCGACCGAGACCAGGGCTATCGCCGCCCTCTCGGTCGCCGCCGCTGCAGCCGCGGCGATCGCCCTGGTCGCCGGGCCGACCAACATCGTCCCCGGCCTGCTCGTCGCCTTCCCCCTGGCCGCCGCCGGGCTCCTCCTGGTCGACCGCGCCACCCTCGCCACCACGGCCGCCAAGGTCGCCGCCGGCACCTTCGTCCTGTTCGCCCTGGCGGTGCTGGCCACCCAGTACTCCCGGGGCGGCTCCGGCGAGTGGGGCGGCCGGTACTTCGCCCTCGGCATCCCCGTCGTCGTCCCGGTGCTGCTGGCGGCTGTGGTCGCCGCCGGCCGGCGGTTGGCACAGCAGGCCAGGCGGGTGGCGGCCGGGTCGCTCGTGGTCGTCCTGTTGGCCCTGTCGGCCATGGCGATCGGGAGCCTGCGGGCCAATCACGGCTACAACGAGGCCATGAACCAGGCGGTGCGCCGAGCGACGGCCTCCATCGGCGGGCGGCCTGTCGTCCTGGCCGGGAACGGCACCGTCGCCCGCCACGGCTGGCCGACGTTCGACGACGGCAGGTGGCTGTTGGCGCCCGGCGACGCCACCGGGTCGACCGCCGAGCGCCTGGCCGCCGCAGGAGAGACGACGTTCGTCCTCGTGACCCGCACCGCCGGCGGGCTCCCCGGCTTCGACGTCCTCAGCGCCGACCAGGGGGGAACCGCCGAACGCACCTGGTACGTCGACGTCCTCCGGAAGCGATAAGGGGATGGTCACCCTCGTCCGGCGGGCGTGGGGGCTGCCCCTGTGGGCCCACGCCGCCGGCCTGGCCGTCGTCCTGCTGGCCCTGCTCCCCTTGATGAGCCCGACCAGCTCGTTCACCTCCGACGAGGGGGCCTACGCCGTGCAGGTGCGGGCCTTGGACGAGGGCTCGTGGGCCTACGAGTACAAGGCCGCTCCGTTCGACCCCACCGGCGAGTCGTTCCCGATCATCCTCAGCGATAAGGGCCCCGGCGGCTACTACCCCTACGTCAAGCACCCGGGCTACCCCCTCCTCCTGCTGGGAACCACCAGGGTGTTCGGCGAAGCGCTCGGCCTGCACCTGCCCGGACTGCTCGGGATCATCGGCGGCGCAGTCGCGGCCTGGTTCCTCGCCAAGGAGCTCGACGCCCGGTTGGCCCGGCCCGCGTTCTGGATGACCGTGGCCGGTCCCGTCCTGGTCAGCGGCTACGTCGTCTGGGCCCACGCCCCCAACGCGGCCGTGGCCGGGTTCGCCCTCGTCGGCGCCGCCCGTATCGCCCGCAGGGGCATCACCGCGGGCGCCGCCGCCCTGACCATCGTCGCCGTAGTCGCGGGCACGCTGCTGCGGGCCGAGGGGCTGCTGTTCGCGGCCGTGCTTGCCCCCGCCCTGGCTGCCGTGCTCTTCAAGCAGAGAGGACCGGTCCGCGCCGCCGCGGCGGCGGCCCTGGTGGTGGTCCCGGCCGGGCTGGCCGCCCTTGCCGAGCGGGCCTGGATCGACTCGATCGTGAACGGCGCCTACACCACCCAGGGCGTCCGGGACAACGGCTCCGGGTCGTTCCTGAGCGACCGGATCGCCGGGGCCTGGCACGAGCTGTTCCAGGCCCACTTCATCGACTCCTCGGCCGGACCGCTCGTGTTGCTGGCCCTCGTGGTGGCGGTTGGGCTGGGCTACGTCGCCCTACACCGGTGGACCGACCGCTCGCGCCTGCTGCTGGCAGCCGGTGTCGGTGGGGCCGCCGTCCTCTTGGCCCTCCGTTTCGCCGCCGACCCGCACGATCCGGT
Organism: uncultured Acidimicrobiia bacterium; assembly: GCA_963827345.1. GTDB lineage: Bacteria > Actinomycetota > Acidimicrobiia > Acidimicrobiales > AC-14 > CAWGUU01. Next base: position 52,854 of record CAWHAN010000001.1, read on the forward strand.
CACCGGCCTGGTCGCGGCGTGGCCACTCGCCATCCTCGGCCTCCTGCTCGTCCGCCGGCGGGGCTCCGGCTCCATCGCCGGATTGCTGGGGCTGACGACGGCCCTGTTCGCGGCGGCCGTCGTGGCCACCCAGTACGCCGAGGGTGGGGGCCTGGAGTGGGGCGGGCGATTCCTCTCGCCGGTTCTCGTCCCGATCGCAGTCCTGGCCACCACCGGCTTGGCCCGGGCCCTCGACGCGATCCCCGGCGAGGACGACCGTCGCTACGCCACCGCCCTCCTCGCGGCGTTGGGCGTGGTCACGGCGACCTTTGCCCTGGCCACCGCCGGCTCGCTGCGGGCCCGGGAGGACGCCATCGTCGCCGCCCTCGAACGCCACCCGGCCAATGTCACCGTCACCACCCGTCCCGCCTATCCCCGTATCGCCTGGAGGGCCGACGACCGGCTGACCTGGATGCTCACCGACGACGCCCGCCTGCTCACCGTGCTCGAGCACCTCCGCCTGGCCGGTGTCGACGTCAACGTCGTCGTGGCCCAGGACAGCCCGGTGTTCGGCGAGATCGTCGACGAGCCCGCCCTGCGTGACGACGGCATGAAGTTGGTTGCAATCCGGGCCGAGTAAGTCTCACCCCGTGGGTATCGTCGAGGGGTGTCCGACAAGCTTGTGATTCGAGGGGCGCGCGAGCACAACCTCAAGAACGTCTCCCTCGAGCTGCCTCGCGAGAAGCTCGTCGTGTTCACGGGCATCTCCGGGTCGGGCAAGTCCTCCCTCGCCTTCGACACCATCTACGCCGAGGGCCAGCGCCGCTACGTCGAGTCGCTGTCCGCCTACGCCCGCCAGTTCCTGGGGCAGATGGACAAACCCGACGTCGACTTCATCGAAGGGCTGTCGCCGGCGATCTCCATCGACCAGAAGTCAGCCTCGCGAAACCCCAGGTCGACGGTCGGGACGATCACCGAGGTATACGACTACCTGCGGCTGCTGTGGGCCCGGATCGGCATCCCCCACTGCCCGCTGTGCGGGGCGGTGGTGGAGCGCCAGACACCGCAGCAGATCGTCGACAGGGTGCTCCAGCTGCCCGATGGCACCCGGTTCCAGGTGCTGGCGCCGGTGGTGCGGGGCCGCAAGGGCGAGTACGAGGGCCTGCTGGCCGAGCTGGCCGGCCAGGGCTACGCCCGGGCGAGGGTCGACGGCGAGATGCGGGACCTGTCGGCGCCCGAGGCCGACCGGCTGGCCCGCTACGAGATGCACACCATCGAGGTGGTCGTCGACCGTCTGGTCAGCCGGGAGGGGATCGAGCGCCGGCTCACCGACTCCCTGGAGACCGCCCTGCGGCTGGCCGAGGGCGTGGCCGAGGTCGAGATCGTCCCCCGGGACGGCGACGCGGGAGCCGAACCCACCGTGCTCACCTTCTCCCAGCACCTGGCCTGCCCGAACGACGGCACGTCGTTCGACGAGCTGGCACCAAGGAACTTCTCCTTCAACTCCCCGTACGGCGCCTGCCCCCACTGCGACGGCCTGGGCACCCGCTACGAGGTCGACCCCGAGCTGGTCGTCCCCAACCCCGACCTGACCCTCGACGAGGGCGCCATCTCCCCGTGGGCCGGGGCGAGGGGCGAGTACTTCCATCGGGTGGTGACGGCCGTGGCCGAGACGTTCGGCTTCCGGGTCACCACGCCCTGGAAGAAGCTCACCAAGGCCCAGCAGAAGGTCATGCTCTACGGGTCGGGCACGAAGCAGGTCCACGTGCAGTACCGCAACCGCTTCGGCCGCACCCGTGCCTACAACACCCACTACGAGGGGGCGGTGCCGTACCTGCAGCGCCGGCACAGCGAGGCCGAGTCCGACTACATGCGGGAGCAGATCGAGGGGTACATGCGGGAGGTCCCGTGCCCCGATTGCGGAGGGGCCCGCCTCAAGCCCGAGTCGCTCGGCGTCACCGTGGGCGGCTGCAGCATCACGGAGCTGTGCGACCTGTCGATCGCCAAGTCGGCGGCGTGGCTGGAGGCGCTGCAGCTGTCCGAGCGCGACAGGATGATCGCCGAGCGGGTGGTCAAGGAGGTCAACGCCCGCATGCGCTTCCTGCTCGACGTCGGCCTCGACTACCTCACCCTCAACCGGTCGGCCGGCACCCTGGCCGGCGGCGAGGCCCAGCGCATCCGCCTGGCCAGCCAGATCGGCAGCGGGCTGGTCGGCGTCCTCTACGTGCTCGACGAGCCGTCCATCGGCCTCCACCAGCGGGACAACCGCAAGCTGATCGACACCCTGATCCGGCTGCGCGACCTGGGCAACACCGTGATCGTGGTCGAGCACGACGAGGACACCATCCGGATCGCCGATCACGTGGTCGACATCGGGCCCGGCGCCGGCGAGCACGGCGGCGAGGTGGTGGCGGAGGGCACGGTCGACGACCTGATCGCCGCCGAACGGTCGATCACCGGCCAGTACCTGGCCCGCACCAGGTCGATCCCCGTCCCGGCCATGCGGCGGGAGCCGGGTGCCGACTGGCTGGTGGTGCGGGGGGCGAGAGAACACAACCTCCGCAACATCGACGTGGAGATCCCGCTGAGCTGCTTCGTCGCGGTCACCGGCGTGTCCGGGTCGGGCAAGTCCACCCTTGTCAACGACATCCTGTACCGGGCGCTCATGCAGCGGATCTACCGCTCGAAGACGGTCCCGGGCCGCCACCACCGCATCGAGGGCTTCGAGCACCTCGACAAGGTCATCAACATCGACCAGTCGCCCATCGGCCGCACGCCCCGGTCCAACCCGGCCACCTACACCGGCGTGTGGGACCACGTACGCAAGCTGTTCAGCATGACCCAGGAGGCCAAGGTCCGGGGCTACCTGCCGGGGCGGTTCTCCTTCAACGTCAAGGGCGGGCGGTGCGAGGCGTGCTCGGGCGACGGCACGATCAAGATCGAGATGCACTTCCTGCCCGACGTGTACGTGCCGTGCGAGGTGTGCAAGGGCGGCCGGTACAACCGCGACACGCTCGACGTGACGTTCAAGGGCAAGAACGTGGCCGAGGTGCTCGACATGTCGATCGAGGAGGCCTGCGGGTTCTTCACCAACCAGCCGAACATCTCCCGCCACCTGCAGACCCTCGTCGACGTGGGACTGGGCTACGTGCGGCTGGGCCAGCCGGCGCCGACCCTGTCGGGAGGGGAAGCCCAGCGGGTGAAGCTGGCCAGCGAGCTCTCCAAGCGGGGCACCGGCCACACCATCTACATCCTCGACGAGCCCACCACCGGCCTCCACTTCGAGGACATCCGCAAGCTGCTGGGTGTCCTGTCCCGGCTCGTCGACCAGGGCAACACCGTCCTGGTCATCGAGCACAACCTCGACGTCATCAAGAGCGCCGACTGGGTCATCGACCTCGGTCCCGAGGGCGGCGACGGGGGCGGGATGGTGCTGGTGGAGGGCCCTCCCGAGGTCGTGGCCAAGACCTCGGACAGCTACACCGGCCAGTTCCTGGCACCGGTGCTGGCCCGCCACCTGTAGCGCTCCGGAGGCCGAGCCCGGGGCGCCGCCGCGCCCCGGGCGAAGCAGCGGGCCTACCAGCCCGGGACGTTGCCCTCGCAGTTCCAGAAGGCGCTCCCGCCACATTCCAGGGGGGTGCCATTGCAGTTCTCGCACACCCTGGCGCCGGCACCCTGGGCGCCCGACAACAGCAGCGTGGCCGCCGCCGCCACTGCCACCAGCGTCTTGAGCATTCGCTTCCTCATCACGACCTCCTCGGCCCGACCGGCCCGGTCGCCGGCACACGAGGAGCGTGCGCCGCGGGCCGTCCCGGCGTCACGTGACCGGTGTCCCGTTCGGGTCGGGACGCCGGTCCTGGAGCTCGGCGAGGGCGGCCGGCACGAAGCAGGCGAGGGCGGGGCCGAAGGTCAGGCTCCAGTACTCGCGGCCGACGAGAACGGTCAGGAGCACCATCACCCCGGCGAACGGGAGCAGGAGCCTGGCCCCGGCGTCGTCCCGCCACCGTTGCGCCAGGCCGAAGAAGCCCAGGACGAGGCTGGGGATGCCGATCACCCAGCCGAAGATGCGGTCCGACGGGCTGAGGGCGCTCAGGATGTAGCGGAACCCATGACCGCTCTGGCCGAAGGCCGCTTCCCGGCCCTGGTCGGCCAACACCCCGGTGGCCAGGTCGGCGTGGACCACCCCGAGCACGGCGACGACCGCCAGCGTCGCCGCCCATGCCCGCCGCCTGGGGACGAGTACCAGGCCGAACAGCAGGGGCAGGACGTAGATCTCCCGCAGCGTGGCGGCGACACCGATCGACACCGCCGCCAGCGCCCACCGCTCGTTGCGCAGGGCCAGGGCCGCGGCCAGGAGGAACGGCAGGCCCCACAGCTCGGTGTGGAGGAAGAGGACCTCGGTGGCGCCGAGGACCCACATCCCGGCCAGCATGACGGCGATCGGCCCGCCGTAGCGGTGGAGCGTCCGCCCCAGCCGCCATGCCAGCAGGAGGACCGTCAGGTAGACGGCGCCTACCAGGTAGCGCCACGACCCCTCGGGGAGTCGGGAGAGGGCCAGGTAGAGCGTCGGAGGCCGGATGGACCGCACCTGGGTGGGCGGCGCGCCCTCCTTGGTGACGAGGGCGTCCCGCATAGCGGGGTAGTAGCCCTCGCCCCCCTGCATGGAGACCAGCGTGTCCCGGAACACCAGCTCGTCCACGTCGACCAGCCCGTACCCGGTCCGCACACCGATAATCGTCGCCATCAGGGCCAGGATGACGGCGGCCGCGACGGCCACCCGGTCGGCCACCCGCTCGCCCCCCAGCTCCCTCCCCCCGCTCCGTCCATCGGCACCATGGTGGCGTGCCGGCCCGGCCCGAGCTCGGCATCGGACCTGCGAGACTGGCGGCGATGGGATCAAGTCGCCCGCCGCGCATGCCGATCTTCTAATGGTGGACCTTCCCGATGCCGACCTTGCCGGCGCGACCATCCTCCTGACGGGGGGCACCGGCTCGTTCGGGAACGCCTTCGTCTCGGCCGTCACCAACCGCTGGGACGACGCCGTGATCCGCGTCTACTCCCGCGACGAGTTGAAGCAGTCGCAGATGCGGGAGCGCTTCGGCGACCGCCAGCTCCGCTACCTGATCGGCGACGTGCGGGACCGCTCCCGGATGTCCCGAGCCGCCCAGGGAGCCGACGTGATCGTGCACGCCGCTGCCCTCAAGCAGGTGCCGGCGTGCGAGTACAACCCCTTCGAAGCGGTGCGCACCAACGTGCTCGGCGCCCAGCACGTGGTCGACGCCGCCATCGACACCGGCGTGAAGAAGGTGGTGGCCCTGTCCACCGACAAGGCGGTCAACCCGGTCAACCTGTACGGCGCCACCAAGCTGTGTGCCGAGAAGATCGTCGTCCAGGGCAACGCCTACGCGGCCCAGTCGCACACCCAGCTGTCGTGCGTCCGGTACGGCAACGTGGTGGGTTCGCGGGGGTCGGTGGTGCCCCTGTTCCGCCAGCAGGCCGCGACCGGCAAGCTCACGATCACCGACGAGCGGATGACCCGTTTCTGGATCACCCTGCCCCAGGCCGTCGACCTGGTGTTTTACGCCCTCGCCAACATGACGGGCGGCGAAGTGTTCATCCCGAAGATCCCGTCCATGCGGGTGGTCGACCTGGCCGAGGCGATGGCGCCCGGCCTGCCCCGGGAGATCATCGGCATTCGCCCCGGCGAGAAGCTCCACGAGGTCCTGGTGACGGCGGACGAGAGCCGGCACACCGTCGACGCCGGCGACGTGTACGTCGTGCTGCCGGAGCACCCGTGGTGGACCGAGCAGCCGGCCTGGGTGGACGGCAAGCCGCTCGCCGACGGCTTCGTCTACTCGAGCGACTCCAACGATCGGTGGCTCAGCACGGAAGAGCTCGCCCGCATCCTCCCGTGATCCCGTACGGTCGCCAGTCGATCGACGACGACGACATCGCCGCCGTCGTGCGGGTCCTGAAGGGTGACTGGCTGACGCAGGGGCCCACGTCGCCGAGTTCGAGGACGCCCTCGCCGCCCGGGTCGGGGCGCGCCATGCCGTCGCCTTCTCCAGCGGCACCTTGGCCCTGAACGGCGCCGCCGCGGCCGCCGGGCTGGGCGCTGGTGACGTGGTGGCGACCACGGCGTTGTCGTTCGTCGCCAGCGCCAACTGCGCCCGGGTGGCGGGCGCGTCGGTCACGTTCGTCGACATCGACCCGGGCACGCTCAACCTCGACCCGTCGGCGGTGCCGGCCGGCGTCGACGGGCTGGTGGCCGTGCACTACGCCGGGCTGCCCGTGGACCTGGCTCGGCTGCCGGTGCGCCCGCGCGTGGTCATCGAGGACGCCTGCCACGCCCTCGGGGCGTCGACGCCGGACGGCCCGGTGGGCAACTGCGCCCGCTCCGACCTGTGCGTCTTCTCGTTCCACCCGGTGAAGGCCATCACCACGGGCGAGGGCGGGGCGGTCACGACCAACGACGACGCCCTGGCCGACGCCCTGCGCCGGTTCCGCAACCACGGCATCGTCCGCACGCCCGAGGACGGCGGCTGGACGTACGTCGCCGAGGGCCCCGGCACCAACGCCCGGCTCACCGACCTGCAGGCCGCCCTGGGCACCAGCCAGCTGGGCAAGCTCGACCGCTTCGTCGCCCGTCGGCGAGCCCTGGCCGACCGCTACCGCGCCCGGCTCGGCGCCCTCGGGCTGCCGCTGCAGCTCCCGCCCGACGCGCCTCGTCGGGTTCGCGCACGCCTGGCACCTGTTCGCGGTGCGGGTGGCGGGCGACCGGCGGGCCGCCTACGACGCGCTGCGGGCGTCCGGCGTCGGCGTGCAGGTGCACTACGTGCCGATCTACCGGCATGCGGCGTTCGCCGGTGCCGGCGCCGCCTTGCCGAGCACCGAGGCCGCCTACGCCGGGCTGCTCTCCCTGCCGCTCTTCCCCGACCTCAGCGACGGCGAGCAGGACGTGGTGATCGAGAAGGTCGCCGAGGTGCTCTCGTGACCCGGCTCGACCGCTCGAACGAGTGGTGGGCCCGGGCCGAGCGGGTCATCCCGTGTGGCACCCAGACCCTGTCGAAGGGGCCGACGCAGTTCGTGCAGGGCGTCTCCCCGATCTACCTGGAGCGCGGGCGGGGCTCCCACGTGTGGGACGTCGACGGCAACGAGTACGTCGACTTCCCGATGGCGCTGGGGCCGGTGATCCTCGGCTACGCCGAGCCCGCGGTCGACGAGGCCATCCGCCGGCAGCTCGAGGACGGGATCACCTTCACCCTCATGCACCCGCTCGAGGTGGAGGTGGCCGAGCGGATCGTCGCCTTGTGCCCCGGCGTGGAGGCGGTGCGCTTCGGCAAGAGCGGGTCCGACGCCGCTGAGCGCCGCCGTGCGGGCTGCCCGCGCCCACACCGGCCGGTCGCACGTGCTCGTGGCCGGCTACCACGGGTGGCACGACTGGTACGTCGGCTCCACCACCCGCAACCGCGGCGTGCCCGCCGAGGTGGCCGCCCTCACGACCACGTTCGCCTACAACGACCTCGACAGCCTGGCCGCGTCGCTGGCGGCGCACCGGGGCTCGGTCGCGGCCGTGGTGCTGGAGCCGTCCGGGCTCGACACGCCGGACGAGGGTACCTGCAGGGTGTCGTCGACCTGGCCCGCTCGGCCGGGGCGGTCTCGGTCTTCGACGAGGTCATCACCGGGTTCCGGTTCGCGCCGGGCGGGGCGCGGCAGCGGTACGGGGTGATCCCGGACGTATCCTGCTATGGCAAGGCCCTCGGGAACGGGATGCCGATCTCGGCCGTGGCCGGGTCGTGGGACGTCATGGGCGTCTTCGAGGACGTGTTCTTCTCCATGACCCACGGCGGGGAGACGCTCTCGCTGGCGGCCGCCGCCGCGGTGCTCGACACCATCGCCGACGGCAGCGTCCTGGCCGGGCTGGAGGAGCTGGGGACGACGATGCTGACCGGCCTGCGGGAGCTGGTCGTCACCCACGGCCTCGGCGACCGGGTCCGGATCGGCGGGGAGCCGCCGAGGACGGTCGTGGCCTTCGCCGGGCCGGACCACCTCGTCGTCCGCAGCTGGGTCCAGCAGGTGCTGGTGGAGCACGGCTGCCTGTTCAACGGCTCGATGTTCATCTGCGCCCGGCACACCGCCGCCGAGATCGATACCGCCCTGGCCGCCTTCGACGAGGCGTTCAAGGCCCTGGCCGAGCACGGCGACGTGGCTCACCTGCTGCGGGGCCCGGCCGTCCAGCCCGTCTTCCGGGCTCCGTGACCGCAGCGCATCCTCGTCCTCGGTGCGGGCTCCATCGGGAGCCGCCACGCCCGGGAGCTTGCCGCCGCCGGGGCCGAGGTCGACGTTGCCGACCCCGACCCGTCCCGCAGCGCCGCCGTCGGTGCCGGTGTCGGTGTGGGCCGGGCGGTCCCGTTCGACCTCGACCGGCTCGAGGGCTACGACGGGATCGTCGTCGCCAGCCCCACCACCTTCCACGCCGAGCAGGCCCGGGCCGCCTTGGCGACGGGCGCGTCGGTGCTGGTCGAGAAGCCGTTGACCACCGGCAGCGCCGGGCTCGACGACCTGGTCAGCGCCGGCAAGGGCCGGCTCATGGTCGGCTACAACCTTCGTCTCCACGAGCCGATCCGCCGTCTCGTCGACCTCGTGCACGGGGGCGGGGTGGGCCGGGTCTCGTCGGTGCGGGTGTGGTTCGGGAGCTGGCTGCCCGACTGGAGGCCGGGCGTCGACTACCGCACGACCTACTCGGCCCGGGCCGAGCTGGGCGGGGGCGTCCTCTTCGATGCCATCCACGAGCTCGACATCCTCGTGTGGTTGCTGGGCGTCGAGCCGTTCGACGTGGTCGGCGCCGTCGTCGACCGTCTCGGCCCACTGGAGATCGACGTGGAGGACACGATGAAGGCGGTGCTGCGCCATTCGTCGGGCGTCGCCGCCGAGGTGTCGCTCGACTACCTCAGCCGGCGCTACCGGCGGGGGATCGAGGTGGTCGGCGACACGGCGACGGTGCGCCTCGACTGGGCCCGCTCGGTGTTGGAGGTCGAGGACGGCGACGGGATCGAGGCGCAGGCGGCCGCGGAGCCGGTGGCGGCGTCGTATGCCCTGCAGGCGGCTCGGTTCCTGGCCTTCGTGGCCGGGGACGCCGAGCCGCCGGTGGACGGCGAGACGGCGGCGGCGTCGGTCCGGCTGGCCGAGTCGATTCGCCGGCGCCGGGATTTCCGCGCCGGGACGGTGAGCACCCTCGTCGTCGTCCAGGCCCGCGCCGGCTCCACCCGGCTCCCGGGCAAGGTGCTGATGCCGGTCGGGGGCCGGCCGATGCTGGCGTTCATGCTCGCCCGCCTGGAGTCGGTGCGGTGCGACGACCTGGTGGTCGCCACCAGCACGGACCGGCGTGACGATCCGGTGGCCGAGGTGGCGGCGGCCGCCGGCGTTTCCGTCGTCCGGGGCTCGGAGTCCGACGTCCTGGCCCGCTTCGTGGCCGCGCTGGACGCACATCCCGCCGACGTCGTCGTGCGCCTCACCGCCGACTGCCCGCTGATCGACCCCGCAGTGGTCAACGAGGCCATCGCGGTGAGGGCCGCGACCGACGCCGACTACGCGTCCAACACGCTCGTCCGCACCTACCCGGACGGGCTCGACGTCGAGGTCCTGACCGCTGACGCCCTGCGTGCCGCCGCGGCCGAGGCCGTCGACCCCGTCGAGCGGGAGCACGTCACGCCGTTCGTCTACCGCCGGCCCGAGCGATTCCGGCTGGCGGCGGTCGTCGGCCCCGAATCGCTCGGTGACCTGCGGTGGACCGTCGACACCGCCGACGACCTCGACCGGATCCGAGGCATCGTGGCGGCGCTCGCCGATCCGCTGACGGCCGGCTGGAGGGAGATCGTGTCGGTCACCGGCCGCCTCCGCCGCTGACGCTGGCCCACTGTCGCTCCAGCCGACCTTGTCGCAGGACGACGCCGACTTCGTGCGGTCGTGGGTCGCCGAGGAGGACGGGCAGCCGATCGGATGGGCCCGGGTCGCCGTCCGCTCGGGAGTCGGGCGGCTGACCAGCCAGATCGACCCCGGCCACGACGACACCCTGCTGGCACTGGTCCGTCGCGCCCTGGCGGCCGACTTCCAGGTGCAGGAGCTGCACATCGACGAGAGCATCACCCAAGGGAGCCGCAATGGTTGACGAAGGGCCGGCCCGCGCCGCGCCGACGAGCTGGAGCAGCTGTGGTCGGGCGAGTTCGGCGACGCCTACATCGGCCGCAACGCCCCCACCATCGACGTCCGGGCCCCTTCTGGGCCCGCATGATCGAGAAGTACCCCAGTCGACGCATCCTCGAGGTCGGCTGCGCCAACGGCGCCAACCTCAACGAGCTGGCCAAGCTCGTGCCGCCCCAGGACGTCTGGGGCGCCGACCTCAACATCCAGGCGCTCGACGCCCTCCGCTCGACGGTGCCCGGGGCCAACGGGGTCTATTCGGTGGCGAGGGAGCTGCCGTTCCGGGACCGGTACTTCGACCTGGTCTTCACGGTGGGGCTGCTCATCCACCAGCCCGACAGCACGCTGCCGATCGTGATGTCGGAGATCGTCCGGTGCAGCAACCGCTGGATCATGTGTGGCGAGTACCAGGCCGACGAGACGACCGACGTGAACTACCACGGGATGTCGGGCGTGCTGACGAAGCGGGACTACGGCCGCATCTACCAGGAACTTTTCCCCGACCTGGAGCTGCGGGAGGAGCTGTTCCTCACCAAGGAGGAGGGCTTCGACCGGGTGACGTTCGACGTCTTCGAGCGCGTCGGCTGAAGAGACCACGACGGGAGGCAGACGAATGACCGACGAAGGGCGGACGCCCGACGGTGATGGCGAGGACGGGTACGCCGAGACGCTTGCGGCACAACGGGCGCACACGAACGATCCGCAGTTCATGGCGTGGCTGAGAGGGAGAGTCGAAGCAAGCGCGTCGAAGCCTGCTTCGGAAGTTCTCCTGTACCAGGATGCGATCAGGAAATACCCGGAACTTGCTGAGTAGCCCGGTGAGCGGGCGGCAGCTCGCCTGTTGTCAGCGCCGCCTCCCCAAGCCGACCTTCAGGGCGTCGGCTCGATCAGGTCCCAGGTCAGCGGTGTGCCCCGCTCGACAGGCCCGGTCGAACGCCGGCCGAGCACGGCGTCGAGGTGTCGGGGCGCCAGGCCGTCGCCGGGACGGATGGCCCGCACGTTCTCCTCGGTGAAGGCCTCGCCCTCGGCGACGTCGGCCACGACGAACAGGGAGCGGCGGAAGGCGAGGCTCGACTTCTCCCGGTCCGACGGCCCGTAGCGGACGGTGCCCAGCGCCGACTCGGCTTCGCGGACGGCGTCGATCATCCGCCGGAGCTCATCCGGCTCCAGCGAGAACTCGGCGTCGGCCGTCGGCTCCGACCGTGACAGGGTGACGTGCTTCTCCAGGATGCAGGCCCCGAGGGCGACGGCGGCGACGGCGGCGGTGATGCCCAGGGTGTGGTCCGACAGCCCGACCGGGACGTCCCAGCGGGCGGCCATGTCGGGGATCGTCCGCAGGTCCATCTCCGCCGCCGGGGCCGGGTAGGCGCTGTTGCAGCGGAGCAGGGCGATCCCCTCGGCGCCCTCGTCCCGGGCCACGCGGACGGCGCCGTCGATGTCTTCGATCGAGGCCATCCCGGTCGACATGATGAGCGGCAGGCCGGTGCCGGCCGCGGCCCGGATGAGGGCGTGGTCGACCAGCTCGAACGAGGCGATCTTGAGCACCGGGACACCGAGGTCGGCCAGGAACCGGACGGCGCTGGCGTCGAAGGGCGACGAGAAGAAGTCAACACCTGCGGCCGCCGCCTCGGCCTGGAGCTCGGCGTGCCACTCCCACGGCGTCTGTGCCTCGCGGTACAGGTCGAACAGCGTCCGGCCGTCCCACAGCGTGCCGCCGGACACCTGGAACGGCTCCCGCGACGAGTCGATCGTCATCGTCTCCGGCCGGTAGGTCTGGACCTTGACCGCGTCGGCACCCGCCTCGGCGGCCAGCCGCACCAGCTCGACGGCCCGCTCGAAGCTGCCGCCGTGGTTGGCCGACAGCTCGGCGATGACGTAGGTGGGGTGACCGCGCTCCGACCAGCCGGCTCCCGATCGAGATCTCGGCCACGGCCTATCTCACCACCCTGACGGCGCTCCGACGGCGGGCGAACCGGACGCATCCTTCAGGAGGGGCGGGGTCCCGGACGAAGGCGGCGTCCTCGAACGCCGACTGGGAGCGTGCGTTCTCCGGCTTGACCCTGGCGAGGACGCCCTGCACGGACGTCTCCTCGAACAGCCGGCGGACGGCGGCGTCGATCAGGGCCGGTCCCCAGCCCGCGCCCCGGAACGCCGGCGCCACGCTGACGGAGAGCTCCACGTCGGTGGCCGATCATCTGTTCGCCCTCGAACCGGACCTGGCCGAGCGGCGTGCCCTCGGCGTCGGAGGCCAGGTACAGGTGGGCGAACGGGTTGGCCAGCCGCGCCGCCAGCCAGCCGACGTGGGTGTCCCAGCCGATCGGCTCGCTGTTGAAGGCGGACGCCCGCACGACGGGGTCGTTCACCCATTCCCACAGCAGCCGGGCGTCGTCCTCCCGGACGGCGCGCAGCTCGATCAGGTGCGAGCGCATCCTGGTGACGACCCGCCGTGCCCCCCGTCCGTCGACCAGCTGGGGACCGCGGCGCGCCATCTCGACCCGCCGGTCATGGTCCCCGGCCAGGTCGGCGACCGCGGCGGCCAGCCCGGCCGGGGGTGACGCTCGACAGCGGACCGGCGTTGTGGGCGATGCAGCTGCGGTGCATGGCGGCGGCGAGCGGCTCCTGGTTGGCGGCCACCGGGAGCAGGACCGCAGGCAGTCCCATGCAGCAGAGCTCCCAGAGGTGGTGCCCGAGGCACTGAGGGCGAGGTCGGCGTCGGCCATGGCGGCGGGGGGCGCCATCTCGACCCGCCGGTCACGGTCCCGGGCCAGGTCGGCGACCGCGGCGGCCAGCAGGGCGGGGGTGACGCTCGAAAGCGGACCGGCGTTGTGGGCGATGCAGCTGCGGTGCATGGCCGCGGCGAGCGGCTCCTGGTTGGCGGCGACCGGCAGCAGGACCGCAGGCAGTCCCATGCAGCACAGCTCCCAGCACGTGGTGCCGGACGCGCTGAGGGCGAGGTCGGCGCCGGCCATGGCGGTGGCGACGTCGTGGACGCCCTCGAGGTACCTGACGTCCAGGTCCGCGACCGACGGGTGGGCGAGCGCCTCGCTGACCAGCGACGACACCTCGTCGGACGGAGCACCGCCCAACGCCACGAGGACCCGGCGGGCCTCCGGGGACCTCACGGCCCACCCGTGCCACGACCGGAACTCCCGGCGCAACAGGGCGTAGCGGGGCCGAGCAGGGCTTCGGCCTCGTACGGAGCGGCCGTGGCGCCGAGGTTCTGGTCGACGACGAGGTCGGCGCCGCGGTCGCCGCCGGTGCCGTGGTCGTCGATCACGAGCACATGGCGGGCGGCCTTGGCGACCAGCTCCTCGTCGTCCGGGCCGAGCCGGTAGCCGTCGAGCACGGCCCAGTCGAAGCCCTCCTCCAACGGCTCGCCGGGCTCGCGGACCGTCACGCCCTCGCTGCGGTACCGGTCGGCCCAGGTCGCAGGAGGCGAGGACGAGACCAGCGTGGCCTGCCCGCCCCAGTCGACCCACGCCTGGGTGAGGGCGAGGCACCGGGCCAGGTGGCCGACCCCGACGCCCGGCCCCCCGTCGGCCCGCACGATCAGCGTTGCCGGGCTCATGGGCCTGGCACGAAGTCGGCCCGGTTGAGGATCCCGTCGCAGATCCTGTCGACGGACTGGTTCCGGCCGGGTTCGAGCTCGGCCAGGTCCCTCACGGTGATCCGGGCCAACCCGAGCACGTGCTCCTCGACCCCGGGGGAGTCGACCGGAGCCCGGAAGAAGAAGAGGTAGGCGTAGCGCCGGGCCGTTTCGACGTCGGGCACCAGCGACGCAGGGTCGGCGAGGGCCTTGTCGAGGGCGGCGGCGAACTCGTCGGGCGTGGACACGTCGACGGTGAAGCCCTTGCCCCGGTAGTGGGTCTGCCCGGCCACGATCACCGGCTTCCCCCGGACCGCCAGCTCCAGGCCCGTGGTCGACGTGAACACCAGGCCGGCGTCGGACGCCATCATCAGCGGGTACGAGCTGGTGGGGTCGGTGGCGTCGACGATGCGCACGTTCGGCGGCAGGTCGGGCAGGCGGTCGTCGATGAAGGCCCGGATCGGCTCCCGGGTCTGCTTGCCGGGCAGCTTGGCCTCGGCCGGGTGGATGCGGACGATCAGCTCGTCGTCGGGGCGGTCGGCGAAGGCCTCGATGGCGGTGGCCAGCCACTCCTGGATGCTGGGGAAGGCCAGCTCCTGGCCGATGACGGCGGAGTCCCAGGTGAGGTTGGTGAAGAGGGTGACCAGGCGGCCGGTGCGCCGCCGGTCGACGGAGCCGAAGGTGGCGTCGCCCCAGAAGCGGTCGATCGTGCGCCCGCCCTGCTCGCGCTCCTGCAGGTAGGCGTCCAGCTCGGCGTCCTCCGCCGCGGTCAGCGGGACGTCCTTCCACCGGTCCCACGACTCGGAGATGTCGAGCATGCAGGCGGGGGCGCCCCGGCGGAAGACGAGCGTCTCCTTGATGAGGCCCCGCTCGTAGGTGACCACGTCGATGCCGCGGCGCCGGCACAGCTCCCAGCAGATCGCCTCGAAGAAGAACAGGCCGTTCAGCAGGAGGACGACGTCGGGCCGGAGGTCGTCGAGCGTCTTCTCCAGGCCCCTCGCCACCCGGCGGGCGGACCGGAGGAAGCGGCGGACGGTGAGGGCGCCCAGGGGGTCGTCGCCCAGCTGCGAGCCCATCAGGAACCACTTCGACGGGATGTCGACGAGCCGGCCGAGGGGCAGGCCGAGGTCCTCGAGGTCGGTCAGGTCGGCGGCGCTGGTGGCGTCGGCCTCGGGCCAGTCGCCGGGGTCGTCGTCCTGCCAGCCGGTGCGCGAGCGCCACCCGGTCGAAGTCGTGGGCGTCGATCGACCCCTCGACGTAGCGGGTGCAGGTCGCGCACGGCATCGGCGGCCCTTCCCACACGTTGGCCCGGTCGCAGATCTCGAGCCCGCCGCCGCAGGTGATGAACCGCACGTCGGCGCCGCGCAGCCGGAGGGCCTGGGCGATCATCCCCTCCCACTGCACGTGGGCGGCCCAGTCGCGGGGCGTGAGGATGGCCACCCGGGTCGCTCCCTCGGGCGGGGCCGGCGGCGCCTGGGCGGCGAGGTGACGGGCGGCGCGCTGCTCCGGCGCCTGGCCGACCTGCCGCAACGCCAGGTGGGCGCCCTTGAGCCCGTACTCGGCCAGCCGGTCGGAGCGGGGGAGGGGGCTCACCGCCGCTTCGCGCCGCCGCAGGCGCCGCGACGGCGGCCGGCACAGCCGGCCCACGCCGGCGCTCCAGTCCCAGACCTCGGCGGCGAGGAACGCCCGGTGGGGGGCGACGCCCGGGTCGCTGCCGGCCCGAACGGCTCGAACCGCGGTCGCCGCGGCGTGGACCGCCGGCACGGCGGCCCGGAGCCAGCCCCGGCCGAACACGGCCAGGCCTACCGACGACACGACCAGGGCGGCGCCGGCCGTCGACCGCCAGCCGGCGCGAGACCGGAACGCGTCGGCGGCAAGCTCGGCGGGGCCGTCGGCGAGGAGGTAGTACGACGGGCGGACGGATTGCGATGGCGACGGCGGCGCGGTGCGCTCTCACGACGTGGCCAGGCCTCGACCCGGGGAACCTGGCGGCCGACGACTGCGGCGGCGGCCCGGCCGAACGCCGTCGTGCCGACGGGACGGAGCTCGACCGTCGCCGGACCGTCCCCGCCGCCGGCGGCCGCTTCGGCGGCGCAGGCCTCGATCGCCCCGGCTCCCATGAGGGCGCGGCCGGGCACGAGGGCGAGGACGTCGCCCCGGGCCTCGGCGATGCCGGCGGCGACGGCCTCGGGCAGGCCGTCACCGGGACGTTCGATCAGCCGGACCGGCCCTCCGACCCGGCGGACGATGCCCGGCGTGCCGTCGACCGACCCCCGGTCGACCACCAGCACCTCGCCAACGACTGCCGCGGAGGCCAGCACCCGGTCGAGGCAGTCCCGAACGCTCAGCCGGTCGTCCTGGGTCGTGATGACGACACTGACCGAGGACACCGCTGCGTCAGCCGCCGATCAGGTGGCAGACCGGGATGGTGCGGCTGCCCTCGGTCTCGACGAAGTAGTAGCCGTACAGGCGGGCCGAGGTGTCGCGCACCCGCACGACGCCGGTGCCGGCCGCGCCGAGCAGCTGCGTCGCCTCGGGGAAGAGGTCCTGCACGTTCGCGAGGAGGCAGCCCCGAGGGGGCACCACGACCTAACACGTCGCGACCTTGTTGCCGGCCATGTCGACGAGGGTCAGCAGCGGGTTGGCGACCACGTCGTAGCCGTCGCAACCGGCCGGGTTGGCCAGGTACAGCCACGTCGTCGACCCCTCGCCGACGTCGACCCGCCCGAAGGTCCTGGTCCGGCGGATGTCGGGCATCTTCACCCCGTCCGGGATGGCGGCGTTGAAGAACTCGCCGCCCACCTGCACCTCACCGGCGAGGTCCCCGTCGTCCACGATGCCGACGAGGATGTCGACGAGGGCGGGGGCCTCGGCCACGTCGCCCACCGGGCGGACGGTGACCTCGGCGTGGACGGTGGCCGGCAGGGCGACGCCCCATTCGCGGAGCGCCGAGCGCAGCGAGCACTGGCCCAGGCCGCCCTCGGGGACGCGGGTCAGCCGGGTACCCAGGTGGGTGCCGTCGGCGGCGTACACGTCGGTGCTGACCTCATAGTCTCCGGCGATGGGCCCGAACACGTTCGGGAAGGTGAGGACGGTGTCCCGGCGCTCGGTGCAGAGCCCCATGGCGCTGGCCACCGGCCACGACTCCGTCCACGAGCGTCGGGCGCCCCGCGCCCTGGTCGAACGTGCGGTCCACGGTGCCGTGGTTGACGATGCGGCGGCCGTCGTCGAACTCGACGAAGGTGGCGATCCGGGAGGTCGGGCAGGGGACGCGCAGCCGGGCGTGCCCGGTCGAGCCACCCAGGAACTCGGCCAGGCCGGGGAAGGCGTCGTCGAGCCAGACCCGCTTGGTCGCCCGTGGCGCGAGCCGGTCGAGGTGGACGTGACGGCGGGCGCCGGCCGCGTTGCGGACCTCCAGCTCGGCGCGCATCGGCGTGGCGCCGTGGGAACCCTCGAACGAGTTGGCGAACACGACCGCGGTGCGCACGCCGTTACCCGCTTCGACCCGCATCCCGCTGACGACCTGGGCCAGCGGCCGGTCGACCAGGCCGTACTGCCCGTGGACGCCCGTGGCCTGGCCGCCGTCGGCGACGTACTCGGCGAACACCTGGACGGGGCGCCCGGGCACGACGTTCTCGTGGGCCAGGCGCAGGAGCAGCTGGCCCTCGAAGGGCAGGGGGACGGCGACGCTCCGGCACTGCTCCCGGATGTCGATGACCTCGGTGGCGTCGGGCTCCAGGGCGATGACCCAGGTCGCGACCTCACGGCCGGAGGCGTCGATCAGGGTGGCGTCGAAGACGGGCCGCTCGATCTTGTAGGCGTCGGACCAGTAGTTGTGCAGCCAGGCCAGGGTGGTGCGGGTGTCGTCGGCGACCACCCAGGTGAAGCTCGAGTTCTCCTTGGTGGCCTCGGGCTGGTGGCCGATCTGGTCGACGGCCCAGTGCAGGCTGGCGGCGGGGGAGAGGCCGGTCGCGCCGAACACGGCCCGGCGGGCGGCGCGGGTCCGGGAGCGGGCCTGGCGACGTACCCTCGAGATCTGATCGACAACTGACATCGGCACGAACGTCACGATGCACCATCCCGGCTCGAAAACAGTCTTTCCATGTAATGATCGGCGCATCGGCCGGCGCTCTTGAACGACAGGCCCCAGCCGTTCCGCCGCCGGGTGCTGCTGAACACGGCGTGGAGCGGTGCAGCGAACGTGTGGGCGATGGTCCTCGCCCTGGTCACGCTACCCCTGCTCCTCCGTGGGCTCGGACCGGTGGCGTTCGGCACGTGGGCCCTGGTGCAGACCTTCTCGGCCATCACCGGCTGGTTCTCCCTCGTCGACCTGGGCCTGGGGACGGCGTCCACCAAGGAGATCGCCGAGCGGGCGTCGCTCGACGACGAGCCGGGCGTCGCCGCCAGCATCGCCAGCGCCCTGACCTGCTTCGGCTCGCTCGGCCTGGTCTGTGCCGTCGCCCTCGGCGCCCTGGGCCCCTACGTGCTGCCCGGGCTGTTCAACACGCCGTCCGGCCTCCGTGCCGCTCTGCAGTTCGCTGTCGTCCTGTTCGCCGTCCAGGTCCTCGCCGACCTGCTCACCGAGGGGGTCGAGGCCTGCCTGGAGGGGCTGCAGCGGGTGGACCTGTCCCGGGCCATCGACGCCTTCCGCCGGACGGCGGTCGCGGCGGCCACCGCGGCAGTGGCGCTGGCGGGCGGCGGCCTGCGGGGCGTGGCGGTGGCGAGCCTGGCGGCGTCGGGGGCCGGCCTCGTCGTGGGCCTCGCGGTGCTGGCCCCCCGCCTGCCGCCGGTGCGCTGGCTGCGGCCGTCGGTCGCCAGGGCCCGAGCCCTCGTCCACTACGGCAAGACCGTGGCCCTGCTCCAGCCGCTCGGGGTCATCCACCGCACGATGGACCGCCTGATCGTCGGCGTCGTCCTCGGCCCGAGCGCGGTCACGCTGGTCGAGATCGCCACCCAGGTGCAGAACGGCGCCGACGCCGTCCTCTCGGCCAGCTCGTACTCGGTGGTCCCGACGTCGTCCTGGCTGCGGGCCCGGGGCGACGAGGGGTCGCTCAAGGAGCTGCTCGAAACCGGTACCCGCTACTCGCTGCTGGTGACCTTCCCGGTCATCGTCCTCGCCGCCATCCTGGCCGGCCCCATGATCCGGCTCTGGGTCGGCGCCGACTACGCGGCCGCGGCCGGCCTGGCCGCGGTGGCCCTGCTCTACACCGCCCTGACCGCGCCGCTCCAGGTCGGCTCCAACCTCCTGCTGGGCGTCGGCCGGGCCAAGGCCATCCTGCGGGCGGCGGCCGCGGCGGTGGCGATCAACCTGGTGGCCAGCGTCCTGCTGGTCAACGCCGTCGGCATCGTCGGCGTGTTCCAGGGGTCGCTCATCGGCACCGCCCTTCTGGTCCCGCATGCTCGGCCGGTCGATGCTGGCCGAGGTGGGCGTCACCGCCCGCGAGTTCCTGCGGACGACGGTCCTGCCGGTGACGATCGCCCTCCTGCCCCTCGCCGTCGTCGCCGGCGCCGTCGTCGCCCTCCCCCTGTCGGACTGGCCGACGGTGATCCTCGGGGCGCTGGCGGGGGGAGCGGCCTACGCCGTCACGGCGTCCCGGGTGGCGCTGGAGCCCGGGGAGCTGCAAAGGCTCAAGCAGACCGTGCTCGGACGCCGATGAACGGGGGGTGACAGTGACCGACGCCCCCCCGTTCGCCCCGCCGGTGCGGACCTACACCGACCCCGACGGTCGCCCGTTCGACTACGTCCACCTCGACCCACGAGGGCTCCCACGGCCTCGGCGTCCACTTCAGCGCCTTCTTCGGGAAGTGGGGCGACGCCAAGCCCTACCGCGACCGGTTCCGCGGCTACTTCCACCGCCTCAAGATGCTCGGCACCGACCCGGCCCACGACTGGCTGTTCCTCTGCGACGCCTACGGCGCCCACGACAACGGCACCTACTACACGGGCGAGAAGGGCGACTTCTACGTCGAGCGGGCGATGCTGGCCATCCTCGAGCAGGTGACGACCGAACACGGGTACGAGCCGGCCGACACGGTGATGCTCGGATCGTCGATGGGCGCCACCGCCGCCCTGAAGTTCGGCCTGATGCTCGACTCGGCCGGGATCCTGGCCGTCTCGCCCCACATCGACCTCGACGTCTGCGCCCTCCGCCAGGACCGCCAGGACGAGGTCGGGTTCCTCGTCCCCTCGGGCGACCTGGCTGATCCCGCCAACCACCCCTACACCCGCCAGGTACGCCGGCTGGTGGAAGGCCGCGAGGCGACGCGTCCCCTGCCGCGGCTGCTCATGCAGTCCTGTGCCGACGACGCCGGGGTCCACGACGAGCAGGTCGTCCCGCTCCTCGACCTGTGGCGGTCCCGTGGGGGCACCGCTTACCTGGACGAGCGGCCGGTCGGGGGGCACACCAGTGACTACGCCACCAAGCCGATGATGCTCGATGCGGTCGGGCGCCTCATGACCGGTGCGCCGATCGACGTCCGGCGCTACCAGACCGACGAGGAGATCGCCGGGACGATCACCCAGCCGCCGCTGACGCACCGCCTGCGGCGGGCGGCGAGCCTGGCACGGAAGCGGTTGCTGAGGCGCCAGGGCTGACAGTGGCCGCGGGCGCAGGGGCAGGCGGGGCGAGGCTGAACGTCGACTTCCCGACGAGCCCCCGCCAGAACCCGGCGGCCCAGGGCAGGTGCATGGCCGGGAGCGTGAGGATCAGGCCCGGGACGGCCCGGGGCTGGCGTCGGGCCTGGTGGGCGGCGGCGACCACCATGACCGCCCCATAGGCGCCGAGCGCCTTGCCCCGCCACGGCGTGGCCAGGCTGACCAGGAACAACGGGGCCACCAGCTGCCGGGGAGCGATCGATCTCGGGTGGCGGCGGATCGTCGCCGCCCGCGACCGGCCGTAGCGGTAGAACTGGCGGGTCACGGCCCGCAGGCTCCCCCGTGGGGTGTACGTCGACTTGATCGACGGGTCGAAGCGGACCCCGCCGTTCGGCCGCATGCGGATGGCGAACTCGGCGTCCTCGTTGACCCCGACGTCCTCCCGGTAGCCGCCCACCCGGCGGGCGAGGTCGGTGGGGTAGGCGCCCAGGTAGACGGTGTCGACCCACCCGGCCTCGCCACCCACGTGGAACCGGGCCGGGCCCACCCCGAAGGGCGACGTCATGGCCGCGGCCACGCCCTCCCGGAGCCATCCCTCGGCCTGGGGGCACATGGCGCCGCCCACCATCGCCGCGCCCGTGGTGGTGAGGGCGGCGACACACCGCTCGACGTAGTCCGGAGCGATGACGCAGTGCCCGTCGACCCGCACGAACAGATCCCCCCGGGCCTCGGCGAGGGCGATGTTCAGCGCCGCCGACTGGATGCGCCTCGGGTTGTCGACGAGGCGGACGTTCCCGCCCCGGCGGGTGACCATCGCCTGCGTGGCGTCCGACGACCCGCCGTCGACGACGAGGACCTCGAGCACACCGGCATAGGTCTGCGCCGCCACCGCGTCGAGGCAGGCGTCGATGTGGCGCTCCTCGTTGTACACGGGGATGGCCACCGTCACACTCGCAAAGGACACCGCAACAGGGATTCGTCATCGCCCTTCCCTTCCGATCACGCTGCGGACGGTGCGGCCGATGATCCGCAGGTCGAGCCCGAGGCCCTGGTGGCGCAGGTAATAGAACTCGTACTGCAGCTTCTCCAGGGCGTCCGCCTCCGTCGCCCCGTACGGGTACTTGACCTGCGCCCAACCGGTGAGGCCGGGCCGCACCAGGTGGCGCAGGTTGTAGAAGGGGATCTTGGCGGTCAGCTCCTCGACGTACCGGGGCTGCTCGGGGCGGGGGCCGACGATCGAGAGGTCGCCGCGCAGCATGTTGACCGCCTGGGGCAGCTCGTCGAGGTGGGCCCGCCGCAGCCAGGCGCCGAACCGGGTCACCCGGGGGTCGTCCTCCGACGTCCAGTCGCTCACCCGGCCGTCGGGCGACATGGTGCGGAACTTCAGGATCTGGAACACCTTGCCGTTCTTGCCGACCCGCGGCTGGCGGTAGAGCAGCGACCCCCGGTTCCCCATGAGGTTCCCGACGAGCACGAAGGGCGTCACGACAACGAGGGCGACGACCCCGGCCACACCGGCGGCGATGTCGACGATGCGCTTCAGCCGCCCGTACCGGGCCCGGTGGACCTCGCCGATGTCGAACATGAGCGAGACCCGCTCCAGCTCGGACAGGGGCAGCTTGCCCAGCCACTCGTCGTAGCAGAGGGAGAGCGTCCGGATGCGGACGCCGCGCTCGTGGAGGATCGCCGCCTGGGCCACGATCGACTCGTCGTTCTGGGCCACCCGGTCGAGCACGACCGCCGTGGCCCGCTTCTCCTCGACCAGCTCGATCAGGGGTCGGCACTTGGGGTCGGTCGTCATCGCCACCGACGGCACGATCACGCCGACGACCACCGCCGGACGCTCCGGGCTGGCGTCGAGGGCGTCGCTCAGCTGGAACGCCTCGTCCAGGCCGGCCACGGCCACCAGCCGGTCCCGCTGCTCGTCCCGGCCCGGCCGTCGGAGGCCAGGGCGGCGCACAGCAGGTAGAGGGGAACCAGGACCGCCGGGGCGGAGAGCACGACGAAGCGGGGGAGCAGGCCCGTGCCCACCAGCAGCTGGAGGAGCGACATGCCCACCGCGGCGACCGCCGTCGACGCCACAGACGCCAGCAGGGCCGACCGCCGGGTGCGGGTGATGTCGGGCAGCCCGGCCCCGTAGGCGGCGACCACCAGGAGCACGATGTAGGCGATCGACCAGGCGAATCGGGGCGAGCCCGAGTAGTCGTAGACGTGCTGGACGGCGTGGGCCTTGCTCAGGCCGAGGACGGTGAGCGCGGTCCCGGCGACGAGCAGGAAACGAGCGGCACGACGCACACCGTATAGATCGACCAGATCGCGGCCCGGCTTGAGCTACCCGGGCCAGACGCCTTCGATCTACCGGCGTCAGACGATGGCGAGCATGCGCTCCAGGGCGACCTTGGCCCAGCGGGATGTCTCGGGGTCGACAGTGATCTGGTTGACCACGGTGCCCTCGACCAGGTTCTCCAGCACCCAGGCCAGGTGGGCGGCGTCGACGCGGAACATCGTCGAGCACGGGCAGACGAGAGGGTCGAGCGACACCACGGTCAGGTCGGGGTGCTCGGCCGCCAGCCGCTGCACCAGGTGGATCTCGGTGCCCACGGCGATGACCGACCCGGCGGGGGCGGCGTCGACCGCCCTGATGATGAAGTCGGTGGAGCCGACCTGGTCGGCGACCTCGACGACCTCGTGGGAGCACTCGGGGTGGACGATGACGATCCCGTCGGGGTGCTTCTGGCGGAAGTCGTCCACGTGGGCCACCTTGAAGCGCTGGTGCACCGAGCAGTGGCCCTTCCAGAGCAGGAACGCCGCCTCCTTGACGTCGGCCTCCTGGAGCCCGCCCAGGTCCTTCTTGGGGTCCCAGACCCGCATGTCGGCGGCGCCGAACCCGAGCTGGAAGGCGGTGTTGCGGCCGAGGTGCTGGTCGGGGAAGAACAGCAGCTTGTCGGCCCGCTCCAGCGCCCACGACACGACCGCCTTGGCGTTGGACGACGTGCACACCGCCCCGCCCTTGCGGCCGACGAACGCCTTCAGCGCCGCCGAGGAGTTCATGTAGGTGATCGGGATGATCCGCTCGATGTCGGTGACGGCGGCCAGCTCCTCCCACGCCTCCTCGACCGAGTCGATGTCGGCCATGTCGGCCATGGAGCAGCCGGCGTTGAGGTCGGGGAGGATCACGGCCTGGTGGTCGCCGGTGAGGATGTCGGCCGACTCGGCCATGAAGTGGACGCCGCAGAACACGATGTACTCGGCGCCCGAGTCGGCGGCGAGGCGGGAAAGCCCGTAGGAGTCGCCGCGGGCGTCGGCCCAGCGCATGACCTCGTCGCGCTGGTAGTGGTGCCCGAGGATGAACAGCCGGTCGCCGAGGGCGGCCTTGGCCGCCTCGATGCGCGGACGCGTTCTGTTCAGGGGTAGCCGCCGCGTAGCGGTCGGCGAGCGCCGCCTGTATCCGGACCATTGAGGATGGACCTCCGCTGGAGGGGCTCCGATGTTGGCCGGTGGAGACAGCCTGGTCGCCTCACACGGGGTTGTCGGCCTCGGAGCCGATATGTCGCCGGAAACCAGGCCGGCGTTCATAGAACCTTACGCCGGCGTGTCTTGTTCCGCCTCTTCGATCATCTCCTGCAGGGCGGCGAGCACTTCCAGCTGCATCTTGTCCTCGATGCGGACGCCGGCCCGTTTCATGCGCATGAGGTCGGCGAGGGCGACAACTGGGATGTCGAAGTCACCCATGGAGACGGAGATCGCCTTGGCGGCGAGGTCCGGGAACCCGGCCGTTCCCCGCGGGGTCAGCGAGGACGTCGACCGACCCGGCGAGCGTGTCGAAGGTCGACGGGTCCCCGGCGGCGAGGGTCGGGCCGTCGAGGACGAAGGGCGCCTCGGTACCTCCCCGGTGGGTTCGGCGCCTCGCCCCGAGCTCGTTCAGAGCGGCGGCCAGGCGGAGCGTGTTCTCGGGCGACGTGTCGTAACAGAGGTCCAGGTCGTCGGTGTTCAAGGGGGCGCCGAGAAGATCGGCCGCAAAACCGCCGATCACCACGAAGCGGACCCGATGTTCATGGAGAACCCGCAGCGCACGAAGCGGGTCGAAGGGCTCGGTCAAGCTGTCTGGCGTGCCTTCCGGCCGGCCTCCCGGAGCCGTGCTCCGAGCCGGCCGTACCCGGTGCCCCACTGCGCTCGCTCCAGCGTCGTCATGGACAGCCAGTGCCGGATGAGGCTTCGATCCTCACCCTCGCCCCGGCGAGGGGTCATGTCGAGCTCCCAGCCGCAGGCCTTCAGCAGCTTGTCGAGCGTGTCGGCCCTGGGCATCTGTTTCCCGGACTCGATCCTGGCGATCGTCGGCTGGGGCACACCCGAGCTCTCCGCGAGCTGCCGCTGCGTCAGGCCGGCCGACCGCCGGGCACCGTTCACCCATTCGGCCACTCTGGTCACGCATTCATGATAGCGAATTCACTATCGGTACCATGGATGGCGCATGTTGAAGCGCCCGCCGGCAGGCTCCATTCCCGAGACCCCCGGGTCCTACCAGTTCAAGGACAAGGACGGTCGCGTCATCTACGTGGGCAAGGCCCACTCGCTGCGGTCGCGCCTGTCGAACTACTTCGTGAACCCGTCGTCGCTGCCGGCCCGCACCGCCCAGATGGTGGCGGCGGCCGAGTCGGTCGAGTGGATCCAGGTCCGCAACGACGTCGAGGCCCTCATGCTCGAGTACAACCTGATCAAGCAGCACCGGCCTCGGTTCAACATCCGCCTCCGCGACGACAAGAGCTACCCGTTCCTCGCCGTCACCGTCGGCGACGAGTGGCCCCGAGCCCGGGTCATGCGGGGCAAGAAGCGCAAGGACACCCGCTACTTCGGCCCGTTCGGGCACGCCTACGCCATCCGCGAGACCCTCGACCTGCTCCTCCGCACCTTCCCCATCCGCACCTGCAGCGACAACAAGTTCGACCACCACGCCCGCCTCGGCCGGCCCTGCCTGCTGTTCCACATCGAGAAGTGCAAGGGGCCGTGCGTCGGCGAGGTCGACCACGAGGAGTACGACCGGCTGGTGGGCCAGCTCATGGAGTTCCTCGAAGGCGACACCGAGCCCATCGTGCGCCAGCTCGAGGTCCGGATGCGGGAGGCGTCCGACGCCCTCGAGTTCGAGCGGGCGGCCCGCCTCCGCGACCGGCTGGCCAGCGTGCGCAAGGCGGTCGAGAAGCAGACGATCGTCACCGAGCGGCCCGAGGACCTCGACGTCATCGGGATGGCGGGGGACGAGCTGGAGGTGGCGGTCCAGGTCTTCTTCGTGCGGCGGGGCCGGGTGGTGGGCCGCAAGGGCTTCGTGCTCGACCTGGTGGAGGACGTGTCCCAGGCCGAGCTGGTCGGCAGGGTGCTGGAGGGCCTCTACGCCGAGGCCGACGCCGCCGACGTGCCGCGGGAGGTCCTCGTGCCCGACGAGCCGGCCGACGCCGACGTCTACCGGGAGTTCCTCTGCGAGCTGAAGGGCTCGAAGGTGGCCATCCGGATCCCCCAGCGGGGCGACAAGCGGGCGCTGCAGGCGACGGTGACCCAGAACGCCAAGGAGGAGTTCGTCCGCCACCGGCTCAAGCGGGCCTCCGACCACAACGCCCGCGCCCGGGCCCTCAACGCCCTCCAGGACGCCCTCGACCTACCGGACGCCCCGCTGCGGATCGAGTGTTACGACATGAGCCACATCCAGGGGTCGGACTACGTCGGCTCGATGGTCGTCATGGAGGACGGGCTGACCAAGAAGAGCGACTACCGCCGGTTCAAGATCCGCGACGTCCCCGGCAACGACGACTTCGCGGCGATGGAGGAGGTGCTCACCCGCCGGCTGACCGCGCTGATCGTCGAGCGCGACAGGTCGGTGGGCGAGGGGGGCGCCGCCACCCGGCCGCGGAAGTTCGCCTACCCGCCCAACCTGCTGCTCGTCGACGGCGGGAAGGGCCAGCTCAACGTCGCCCTGCGGGTGGTGGAGACCCTCGGCCTGGAGGACGAGATCTCCGTCGCCGCCCTGGCCAAGCGGTTCGAGGAGATCTACGTGCCCGGCCAGGCCGACCCGGTCCGAATCCCCCGCCAGTCGGAGGCCCTCTACCTGCTGCAACGGCTGCGCGACGAGGCCCACCGCTTCGCCATCTCGTACCACCGCGAGCTGCGGGGCAAGCGGATGACGACGAGCGTCCTCGACGGGATCCCGGGCCTCGGCCCGACCCGCAGGAAGCGGCTGGTCAAGGAGCTGGGCGGCATGCGGGCGGTGAAGTCGGCGTCCCTCGAGGAGCTGCTGGCGCTTCACGTGGCTGCCGGACGCCGTCGGCCAGGCGGTATTCGACAAGTTGCACAGCCGGGCGCCCGTCGCATGACGGATCCGGACCTCTGGGAGCAGCACGCCGGCTGGTGGCAGGACGCCTTCACCGACGGGGCCGACGCCGAGTACACCGAGCAGATCCTGCCCATGGCGGCGGCCAACCTCGAAGGGGCCGAGGACGTGCTGGACGTGGGCACCGGCGAGGGCCAGGTGGCGCGGCTGGCGGTGGCCGGAGGCGCCCGCCGGGTGGTGGGGGTGGACCCGGCCTGGGCCCAGCTCGACGTCGCCCGCCAACGGGGCGGCGGAGCGGCCTACGTGCGGGCCGGCGCCGCCGCGCTCCCCTTCGCGGGGGAGACGTTCGACGCCGTGGTCGCCTGCCTCGTGTTCGAGCACATCGACGACGTCGACGGCGCCATCGCCGAGGTCGGCCGGGTGCTGCGGCCCGGCGGCCGGTTCCTCTACTTCCTCAACCACCCGCTGCTCCAGGCGCCGGGCTCGGGGTGGATCGACGACCACATCCTCGAGGAGCAGTACTGGCGGATCGGGCCGTACCTGGTGGAGGACACCTCCCTGGAGGAGGTGGAGAAGGACGTGTTCCTGCCGTTCGTCCACCGGCCGCTGTCCCGCTACGTCAACGCCATGGCCGCCAACGGCATGGTGATCCGCCGCATGGAGGAGCCGCCGCCACCGCCCGGGCTTCCTGGCCCGCGCCCAGGAGTACCGAGACGCCGCCACCATCCCCCGCCTGCTCTTTCTCCGGGCCGAGAAGCTGGCGTAGGGCTGGATGTCGCAGGCGTGGCGGTATTCTGGTGCCGTGAGCTTCCCCCTCTTGCTGACGTACGAGCTGAGGAGCTCCTCATGCAGTCAGACCAGGACCGTCGCGAGTTGTACCTCGCCCTCCACGACCTTCTCGGCCCCGGGCCGACCGGCACCTTGATGGAACTCCTGCCGCCCGTGGGCTGGACCGACCTGGCCCGACAGTCGGATCTCGTGGCCATCCGCGGCGAGATGACCGGCCTCCGCGGCGAGATGACGGGTCTGCGGGGCGAGATGGCCGAGCTGCGGGCCGAACTGAAGGGCGAGATCACCGACCTGCGGGCCGAGCTGAGGGGCGAGATGGCCATGATGAACGCCCGCATCGACGCCCAGATACCGAAGTTCATCTGGGCCAACGTCCCCATCATGGCCAGCCTCGCCGGGCTGGTACTGGCGACGGTCAAGTTGGCCTGACGGTTCGTAAGCCGGACTCGACGTCGGCGGCCGCAGTCTTGGCGATCCAGTGCCGATCATGCAGTCCCGGCGGTACCCTTGTGACGTGGGCTCCTCACTCCTGTTGGCGTCGATGCTGACGGGGCTGCGTCGAATGCCAACGTCGGCCATCAGCCCCAACTCGCTCTCAGCTGCGGCCGATGGCCACACGGGCGGGGCGGTCTGATGGGGCCGCCCACCATCCATCCGCATGAGCTGGACGAGTCGACGTACAAGGAGCTCCGCCGCAGACAGATGGCCGAGCTCCGGCTCGAGACGGCCGAGTTTCGCCGTGAGATGGCCGAGCTCGGTGCTCGCATCGACTCTCTGCCCTACAAGCTCGCCCTGGCCAACGTCCCCTTCCTGATCGTCCTGGCCATCATCACGCTGGCCATCGCCAAGTACGGCTGACGCCCGGCATGGTCGAGTTCCTCATCATCACCGGGGTGTCGGGGGCGGGGCGGTCGCAGGCGGCGGACACCTTCGAGGACCTCGGGTGGTTCGTCATCGACAACCTCCCGCCGGCCCTGATCACCAAGGTGGCCGAGCTGGTGCAGGCGCCGGGCGCCACCACCGAGCGGGTGGCCCTGGTCGTCGGCACCGTCCACTACCTCGGCGAGCTCGCCCCCGCCCTCGACCAGCTCCGCTCCACGTCGGCGCGGGTCCGGATCCTCTTCCTCGAGGCGTCCGACGAGGTCCTCGTGCGCCGGTACGAGAACACCCGCCGCCGCCATCCCCTCGCCGAGTCCGACAGGGTCACCGACGGCATCGAGCGCGAGCGGGCGCATGCTCGACCCGGTGAAGTCCCAGGCCGACGTGGTGGTCGACACCAGCGACCTCAACGTCCACCAGCTGCGCGAGCGCCTCCTCGAGCTGTTCGCCCACGACGCCGAGAGCCCGATGCAGACGAGCATCGTCTCGTTCGGCTACAAGCACGGGCTGCCGCTCGACGTCGACCTCGTCTTCGACTGCCGCTTCCTGCCCAACCCCCACTGGGTCGACGAGCTGCGGCCTCTCACCGGCCTCGACCAGGCAGTCCGCGACTACGTCGGCGGCCAGCCGGAGACGCCCGAGTTCCTCGCCCGCCTCGACGACCTGTTCGCTCTCCTCCTGCCGGCGTACGTCAAGGAGGGGAAGTCCTACCTCTCCATCGCCGTCGGGTGCACGGGCGGTGTCCATCGGTCGGTCTACATCGCCGAGGAGCTGGCCAAGCTCCTCGAGAAGCGCGGGTTCAAGCCCATGGTGTCCCACAGGGACCTGGGCAAGTAGGCGTCTCGGAACAGCCGCAGTCGCGGCCCCTAGGCTCGGCGCCATGACCGGCCGCCCCCGCGTGGTGGCGTTGGGCGGCGGCCACGGGCTGGCCGCCAGCCTGAAGGCCATCCGCCGCTACGCCGGCGACGGTGACTGCCATCGTGTCGGTGGCCGACGACGGCGGGTCCAGCGGGCGGCTCCGGGCCACACTCGGCATCCCTCCGCCGGGGGACCTCCGGAAGTGCCTGGTGGCGCTGGCCGACCCGGGCTCCGTCTGGGTGGAGACCTTCGAGCACCGCTTCACCGCCGGCGAGCTGGAGGGCCACGCCGTCGGCAACCTCGTCATCGCCGGCCTGGCCGCCACCACCGGCGACTTCGAGTTGGCCCTGGCCGAGGCCGGTCGGGTGCTCGGCGCGGTCGGCGCCGTCATCCCCGCCACCCGCGAGCCCGTCGTGCTCAAGGCCACCGTGCGGGCCGCCGACGGCGACGGCGGCGAGACGGCGACGGTGAGGGCGGCGAACGGGTGGCGGTGGAGGGCCAGGTGGCGGTGGCCAACACCGACGGCATCGCCGGCATCTCGCTGATCCCCCCCGATCCCATGCCGCCGGCAGCGGCGCTGGAGGCGATCGCCGCCGCCGACCAGGTGGTCATCGGCCCGGGATCGCTGTTCACCAGCGTCCTGGCGGTGGTGGCGGTGCCGGCCATCGCCGACGCCCTGCGGGCCACCAGCGCCCGCAAGGTCTACGTCTGCAACCTGCGGGCCCAGGTGCCGGAGACCGCCGGCTACGACGTCGCCGCCCACGTCGACGCCCTCCGGGCCCACGGGCTCGACGTCGACGTCGTCCTGTGCCATCCCGGCGCCCTCCCCCTGGGCGGCGTCGACGTTCGGGTGGTCGAACGGGAGGTGGCCGGGCCTGGGAAAACAGAGCACGACGCTCACCTATTGGCGGATGCCCTCGCCGATCTGGTCGGATAGGGGGACATTTGTCATCAAGGAGGAACGCGTTATGGCAGTTCGGGTAGGCATCAACGGCTTCGGTCGCATCGGACGGATCTTCTTTCGGGCCTGCAGGTCCCGCGGGTCGGAGATCGAGGTGGTAGCCATCAACGACCTGACGTCGCCGAAGATGAACGCCCACCTGCTCAAGTACGACTCGACCCACGGGCGCTTCAACGAGACGGTCGAGGTCACCGACGACGGCATGCTCGTCGGCGGCGACCTGGTGAAGGTCTTCAGCGAGACCGACCCCAAGGCGCTGCCGTGGTCCGAGGTCGGCGTCGACGTCGTGGTCGAGTCCACCGGCTTCTTCACCGACGGGAACAAGGCGGCCGGCCACATCGACGCCGGCGCCCCCCGGGTCATCATCTCCGCTCCGGCGAGCAACGTCGACGCCACGTTCGTCGTCGGCGTCAACGACGACACGTTCGACCCGGAGACCCACAAGGTCGTCTCCAACGCATCGTGCACCACGAACTGCTTCGTGCCCATGGTCAAGGTCCTCGACGACGCCTTCGGCATCCAGAAGGGCCTGATGACCACGGTCCACGCCTACAC
This sequence comes from uncultured Acidimicrobiia bacterium, assembly GCA_963827345.1. Classification (GTDB taxonomy): domain Bacteria; phylum Actinomycetota; class Acidimicrobiia; order Acidimicrobiales; family AC-14; genus CAWGUU01. The sequence goes on from CAWHAN010000001.1 coordinate 83,572, forward strand.
CAACGACCAGGCCCTGCTCGACGTGGTCAACAAGAGCGGCGACCTGCGCCGCATGCGGGCCGCCGGCCAGAACATCGTGCCGAGCCCCACCGGCGCGGCGCGGGCCACCTCGCTCGTGCTCGAGGCCATGAAGGGCCGCCTCGACGGCACCGCCCTCCGGGTCCCGGTCCAGGACGGGTCGATCACCGACTTCACCGCCATCCTCGACCGTGACGTCACCGTCGAAGAGGTCAACGACGCCTTCCGGGCGGCGGCCACGTCGGGGAAGCTGGCGAACGTCATCGTCTACAACGAGGACCCGATCGTGTCGTCCGACATCGTCGGCTCGCCGGCGTCGTGCACGTTCGAGCCCAGCTCCACCATGGCCATGGGCAGCCTGGTCAAGGTGTTCGGCTGGTACGACAACGAGTGGGGCTACTCGAACCGCCTCGCCGACCTCGCCATCATCGTCGGCAAGGCGAATCAGTAGTCTCAGCTGTCGTTCTGCAGGAACGGGCGGTCACGGAGCGGGTTTCGACGCGGCTCCGTGACCGCTGGGGGCCCCGACAACTCAGGGTCCCGAAATCAGGCCAGACCACCAGCACATCAGACCAGGGAAGAAGACCGGAGTGAGAACCACGTGAACGTGCCGCAGCTGGAGGACCTGCCCGATCCATCCCACAAGAACGTCCTGCTCCGGGCCGACTTCAACGTCCCGATCACCGACGGCAAGATCGACGACGACATGCGGATCCGCGCCGCGCTCCCCACCATCGAGTGGCTGATCGAGCACGGCGCCCAGGTCACCGCCTGCAGCCACCTCGGCCGGCCCAAGGGCGAGGTCGACGAGCGCTACTCGATGGGCCCCGTGCGCGAGCGCCTGGCCGAACTCGCGCCCGGCGTGAAGCTCCTGGAGAACCTCCGCTACGACCCGGGTGAGGAGGCCAACGACCCCTGGTTCGTGAACCACCTGGTCGACGGCTTCGACCTCTACGTGAACGACGCCTTCGGCGCCTCCCACCGGGCCCATGCGTCGATCGTGGGACCGCCGGCCAAGCTGCCGAGCGCCGCCGGACGCCTCCTGGCCCGGGAGGTCGAGGTGCTGGGCGGCCTGCTCGACGACCCCGACCGGCCGTTCGTCGCCGTCCTCGGCGGCGCCAAGGTGAGCGACAAGCTCGGCGTCATCAAGGCCCTGCTCGACAAGGTCGACACCCTGGTCATCGGCGGCGCCATGTGCTTCACCTTCATGCTCGCCAAGGACCAGGGCGTCGGCGACTCCCTCGTCCAGCCCGACTGGGTCGACGCCTGCCGCGAGCTGCTGGCCACCGGCAAGGACATCCTGATCCCCGCCGACATCGTGGCCATGGGCCCCGACGACGAGATCAAGGTGGTCCGCGACGGCGTTCCCGACGGGTGGAAGGGCCTCGACATCGGGCCCGAGGCCACCGAACGGTTCGTCGAGGCCATCAACGGCGCCGGCACCGTCCTCTGGAACGGTCCCATGGGCCTGTTCGAGGACGACCGCTTCGCAGCCGGCACCATCGCCCTCGCCCAGGCGGTGGCATCGGCTCCCGGCTTCACCATCGTGGGTGGTGGCGACAGCGCCGCCGCCCTGGCCAAGTTCGACCTCGTCGAGGGCGTCGACCACGTCTCCACGGGGGGTGGGGCGTCGCTCGAGCTCCTCGAGCAGGGCGACCTCCCCGGTCTCGAGGCCCTCCGAAAGGCGTCCAATGCCCCTGCGTAAGCCGCTCATCTCGGGCAACTGGAAGATGAACCACAACCACCTGGAGGCCATCCAGGTGGTCCAGAAGCTCTCCTACCAGCTCACCGACGAGGACTACGACGCCGTCGACGTCTCCATCCACCCGCCGTTCACCGGCCTGCGCACGCTGCAGCTGCTGCTCGACACCGACCGCATCCCGATCTCCCTGGGCGCTCAGAACTGCTTCTGGGAGCCGAAGGGGGCATACACCGGAGAGGTGTCGGCACCCATGCTGACCAGGCTCGACGTGGCGTATGTGATCGTGGGCCACTCGGAGCGGCGGGAGGTGTTCGGCGAGACCGACGCCGACGTGCGCCGCAAGATGGAGGCGGTCGTGGCCAACGCCATGACGCCCATCCTCTGCGTCGGCGAGACGCTCGACGAGCGCGAAGCCGGGTCGACGGAAGCCAAGGTCACCGGCCAGGTGAACGCCGCCCTGTCCGGCCGGCCGCGCGGCGAGGTGGCCGCCATGGTGATCGCCTACGAGCCGATCTGGGCCATCGGCACCGGCCGCACCGCCACGCCCGACGACGCCCAGACCACGATCGCGCTGATCCGGGCCACCGTGCGCTCGCTGTTCGACGACTGGGTGGCCGACAGGGTCCGCATCCAGTACGGCGGGTCGGTCAAGGCGTCCAACACCGCCGAGCTGATGTCCCAGCCCGACATCGACGGGGCGCTGGTGGGCGGGGCCAGCCTCGACCCCGACGAGTTCGCCCGCATCGTCCGCTACCGGCTGGCCGGGTAGAATCGGCAGCCGTGTTCCACCTGACCACCTGGATCGTCATCCTCCACGTCGGCGTCTCGCTGGCGCTGGTCGTCCTCGTCCTCCTCCACAGCGGGAAGGGCGGGGGGCTGTCCGACATGTTCGGCGGCGGCGCGGTGGGGGCCGCTGCGGGTTCCACGGTGGTCGAGCGCAACCTCGACCGGATCACGGTGTCGGCCGCTGTCGTCTTCGCCTTCACCACCATGATCCTGGGCATCCGCCTCCAGTAGGGGTCGTCGTCACGAAGGGCTCCGGCCCGGGCGTCCAGGCGCCGAGTACATGGTGATGCGCCCCCGGCTCACGCTTCTCGCCGTCCTGTTGTCGGTGGCGGTGGCGCTCGTGGCGGCCGGCTGCTCGTCGAAGAAGTCCTCGGTCGGCGGCGCCGACGCCCCTGCCGACACCCTGCGGGTGGGCATCGAGCGGCCGCAGTCGCTGGACCCCGCCCAGGCCCGCACCCCCTCGGAGCTGCTGGTCAGCGAGCAGCTGTTCGACGCGTTGACCACCTACGACCCGGCGACCTCGGCCGTGCTCCCTGCTGCGGCGCAGAGCTGGGTGGCCAGCCCCGACCAGCGCCACTGGGACTTCACGCTGCGACCGGGCGGCAAGTTCTCCAACGGCAGGGAGATCACGTCGGAGGACGTGCGCTTCACGTTCGAGCGGATCACCCGCAAGGGCTCCTCGTCGCCGGCCGCGGCCCCGTTGTCGGGGCTCACCGGGTTCAAGGACTTCAACAACGACGGCGATGCCCCGAACCTGGTCGGCATCACCACCCCGTCGCCCCAGATCGTCCACTTCGACCTCGACGAGCCGCAGTCGTCGCTCCCCGCCATCCTCGGCAACCCGAGCTTCGGGATCGTGCCCAAGGAGGCGGTGGAGGCCCAGACGCCCAGCTTCGCCATCCAGCCGGTGGGCAACGGGCCGTTCATGATCGGGTCCCGCACCGACAGCCTGCTGCAGCTGGTGCCGGCGCCCGGCGTCGTCATGCCGGTGCGGGCCATCCACTTCCAGGTCTTCCCGGACACCGGCGCCTCCTACGCGGCCTACGTCGACGGCTTGCTCGACTGGACGGCGGTGCCGGCCGACCGGGTCGAGCAGGTGGCCGAGGACAACGCCGAGTCGGGCCGGCCGTACCTGGGCGAGCTGTTCTACGGGTTCAACCTCAAGAACCCGAAGTTCGCCGACATCCGCTTCCGGGAGGCGATCGTCAGGGCCATCGACCGCGACGCCATCGTGCGGGCCATCTACGGCGGGTCGGCCCGCCGGTCCGACGAGCTGGTGGCCGAGGGTGTGCCCGGCTTCCAGGCGGGGGCGTGCGGGGTCCGCTGCTCCCGTGACCCGCAGCGGTCACGCGACCTGCTGCGGGAGGCGTTCGGCGACGACCCCGTGCCCGAGGTCCAGATCGACTTCGACGACGCCGGGACCCAGCGGGCGGTCGCCGAGGCCATGCAGGCCAACCTGAAGGAAGTCGGCATCCCGGCCGCGCTGCGGCCCCACCCCTTCGCCGACTACCTGAAGTTCGCGGTCAGCGGTGAGCAGGAGATCTTCCGGCTGGGCTGGATCGGGCCCTATCCGACCGCCGACGCCTTCCTCACGCCGCTGTTCCTGAGCGGGCTGGCCGACAACGTCACCGGGTTCTCGTCGGTGCAGGTCGACAGGCTGCTGAAGAACGGCAGGATCGAGGCCGACGAGGGCAAGCGCATCGCCAGCTACCAGGAGGCCGAGAAGCTGGTCCTGGCCGAGCTGCCTGTGATCCCCCTCGCCCAGTTCCAGTTCCACTCGCTGTCGAGCGGCCGGGTGAGCGGCCTGGTGATGTCGGGCCTGGGCACCTTCGACGCCAGCAAGGTCGAGGTCGGCAAGTCGAAGTAGGAGCGGATGGAGCCGGGGGTAGAGTGGACCCGTCGTCGGAGTGGCGGAATAGGCAGACGCGCCAGGTTGAGGGCCTGGTGCCCGCATAGGGCGTAGGGGTTCAAGTCCCCTCTCCGACACGACAAACTCCACGCGCCGGCTGGCCCGGACCACCACCTCAGCCTGCCGGCAACTCCAGCCAAGCCGAAGGTCGTTGTTCCGTCGCCGCCTGGGCCGACAGCTCCCGGCGCAGAGCGAAGGCCGCCTCCGGCCGGCACGCCAGTCAGGCCCTCGGTGCTGCGCCCGAGCGTGGGTCGTTGTTCGGACGCTTCCGCCGGAGGGGTGAGGCGCTCCGTCGGCTCGGCTGTCCCGGGCAGCGTCGCCCCGGATCGCAACTGACCCAGGCCACGGTCAGCCAGCGACACCCAAGGGCGGGCGCTCAACGATGTCCTGGTGGGAGATCGGGCGCGGCAAGACACCATCGGTGATCCGGACCATGGGCAACCTGAACGCAATCTCTCGGCGCCGCCCGGCCGGTTCCTTTGAGCCAGTCGCCGGTATCAAAGTGGCGGAACGGCGTTGGCTGATCCGCGTCAGTGTCAGCCGGCAAACGATGAACGGCGGTGCCGAGACGACCACGGGCAGGGCGGCTATGACCTCGGGGCCGGGAGCCCACAGCCCTGTCGTGTGCCGATACCACCCATCGCCGAGCAGGTCAGAGGGTAGGGCGACGACCTCCCGCTGTGACACAACCCAGACGCCGCGATCCGGCGTCGAGGCGATGAGGACGCGACGATCGGCCGGGGGATGGACAGGCGTGCCGTCACGTACCGAGGCTGCGACCTGGGGACGGTGTCGAGCAGGGTCTCGTCGAGTGCGAAGGCCCAGGCCCACAGGCTACGAACGAATGTCCCAGGGTCGGCGGTCATGGTGCCGAACAGCCTTCAGGTGGTCCGGATGCGCGTGGGCGTGAAGCTGACGGCCGATGAGCGACTGCCAATCGAGGTACTCCTCGTCCCACACCTCGGTCAGCCCGTTGCACGGCACGCAGAACCATCGGCCCCAAATGCCTCCGACCTGGGCCTACCGAGCAGGGTCGGCAAGCCGTCGTCGCCGGGTCGGGTCACCGAGGTTCGATTCGGCTGGCTGTTCCCGCCAGCCTCGGCCGGCACATGTGTCCTGGAGCGATTGCCGACCCGTGCCGCAGAGCCGACACCGGCCGTACCGTGCGCCCGGCCACCGCCCCGTCGGGACCACGCCCACCCGATGGTTCAACCGACCGGGGGGTGGGGATCGTCAGCCGACCCGACAACCTTCCGGGCACGCATACGCATCCCGATTTTGGAACCCGTTCACACGGCCTTGTCCCGGTGACGATGAATCGACTCACCCCTGGGCGACGGGTCGCGGCTTGCGTCTACAGCTCCTCCAGGGCAGAAGGGGCGGCGAGGGCATGCCATGGCGGGAAGGAGCAGTCTCGACCTGCCCGCCGTGTCGAGGCGTCCCCACGAGGGATGGCCTGCCGGGTTGGACGCCGGACGTGGCCCCGATGAGGTACGCCCGCCGTCCTGTAGGCCTTCACGGCACACGCCCCCCGCGGCCAACGGTCGGGCGACTGGAATCGAGCGCTGCCTGCTGCTCCGACGCAACGCCACCATCGCCGTCGTCGAGCGCCGAGGCGGTAGGAATCGTGAGGTACCGGCCACGGGCCAAGGCCTCGTCAGGTCTGAGGAAGGCATTGGTCGCTGCGAGTTGGCCGCGAGACACGTCGAGATTCGTGAAGTCGATGGCAGCCGTGTATCGACGGGCAAACTGAAGCACTCGGATGAGCAGATCCGGGTCAGCCTGCCGACTGAGACGCCGGAGCGCGTCGAGATACTCGTTCCGGTAGACGATCGGGATGATGGCGCGACTCTCACCCGCCGCATGGAACTCGGCGTTCATCATGACTCGGGCGGTTCGGCCGTTCCCGTCGGCGAACGGGTGAACCTCGGAGACGAGAAACATTGCGAAGAAGGCTCGGTGTGCCGGGCTGGTGAGCCCGGCGAGTCGGTCCCATCCCCTCAGTAGCGTGCCTCGGACCAACTCCGGGTCGACGAAGAATGTCGATCCGGCGCGATTGGGTGACTCCTTGTACTCACCGGGTCGGACGGTCGGGCGAGCCGACATGATCAGCCGGTGGCGCCGAAGGAGCGTCTCCTCGAACTCGGCGAAGGTCGAGGGGCGAAGGCTCATCTCGGAGTCATCGGCGACCACGCGGTAGGTGTCGGCGATGTCATGGGCGTCCAGCGGGCGTCCCCCCGGAATCCGGTCCTCGTAGACGATCCCGATGGCCTCCTCGACGGTGAACTCGGTTCCTTCGATGAAGTTCGAGAAGTACGCGTCCCAGAACGGCAGTGTCGCCCGTCGTTCTGCATCCTCATCCCAGGCAGTGATGGTGAGCGGCGCACTGGCATCCAGCGCGTCGTGAAGCCGGTCGAACAGTGCTTCTCGCGCGGCGTCGTAGGGGACACCGGACTGTCGAGCCGACAGCAGCGGGGAACCTGTTTGCACCCTCTGTGTCTGGAGCGCGGCGCCGATCATGCGCTCGGCTCGGCCCCCCTCCTTCTCCAGGCCGAACTCCCCGGCGAGGGCCCGAACCCTGTCCCGGATCTCGCCGATCTTCTCTTCGCTGAGACTGCGGACGAGGGAGTCGACCCAGTCAGCCAACTCTGGCTCACTGAGCGTCCGGCGGGGTCCACCTTTCACAGATCGCGACTTCCTCTGGTTCTCCAGGAGCGCCCGGGGGCGTGAACTCATCCAGAGACCGTTCGGGTAGGCCATGTCGTCAGCCTCGGGCCCCGGCCCCGGCCGAGGATGGATGGTCAGCCCTGGCAGTCGGACCGCCCTGACGCGCTCGGCCACGACGAACAGGTCACCGTCAGGTCCGGGTTGACCGGTACGGGCCGAGCGGTCGGCGATGACCGCGCCGGGGCAGAATTTCGCTGTGATGGGCAGCCAGTTGCGCCGGCACACGTCTTCGGCGGGATCATCGAGGTTCGTGCTGTAGACCCCAGGGCCGAGCCGCCGCAGTAAGCCCCGCTCTGTCATTCGGGACAGCCGCGAGGAAGCCTCATCGCCAGCAAAGATGATCTGCTCCGTCTCCACAGCGCTGCCCTTCGCACAAAATTGTTGATTATCTGCCTTTTTCGGCAGTTTATCGTCGTGCAAGCCTCTCTGCGGGGCGAAACTGCCGGATAAGCCTCAGCACTCGGCACGCAACGGTAGGCGAACAGTCCGCTCCGAAATCGCCCAGACCGACCTCCGGGTCACGAAGCCCGTTCCACGTGTCCTAACCAGCGGCGAGACGGTCAAGAACAAGCTGCGCCGCGAACCCGTTCGGATCTGTGACGACATCTTGTGCCACCGGCCAGGTCGCAGCGGCAAACAGGTTGGACCCGAGCGCGTCGACTGAGGCTCGGGTGCCATCGCACAGTTCCCAGACCATCGGCGAGGTACGGGTTTCGCCGACGGTGTACGCCAGCAGCGCGCCCAGCGGGCCGAAGTCGTCGTAGCACCCGCAGTATGTGGTGCCGCGGAGGTCGTCGATACGCAGCCGGAGCGCATACCGACGATCGAGCGCTTCACACTCGGAGCCCTCCCAGCGGAGAGCTCCGGCGACACTCTCAAGGATGCGAGCATCCCTGAAGACGCGCCGGATCTGATGCCGTAGAACGTCCTGCGGAGTCGGGCCGGCCTCGCGGTCCAAGCCTCCGGGCAGCCCGGCAACCCGGTCCACCAGCCACGGTGCGTTCTTTGCCGTCGCCATGACGCGGGCGACGCCGATCGCGACGTCGCCTTCACCCGGGCCCGCACGAAGGCCGCCATCGACGAGGGACTCTACGACTGCACTCGAATCTGCAAGACCCCATCCGCCGTGGTCGCACAGGTCCCTGGCGAAGACCGCAGGTGGTCGATCCCGGAAGTCGAGGACGAACGCCGTGCCAGGTTCCGCACGCCCGCCGAGTTGGCAATGCCCGTGCGGGTGGGCGCGGTGTCCGCAGTCGGTACCACAGCAGTTGTAGTCCGCGTCCGGTCCCTTGACCTCAAGGCGCCCCCGCCGCTCACAGCGGCGGCAGAACAGCAGGATGTCGACTCCCGCCGCCGCCTTCGGAGTCAGGGCGAAGTCGGGCCGCGTGCACGTACAGACGAATCCGATCGCCTCGACCAGGATGGGACCCGCCACCGGGTCTTGGAGTGCCGAACGAGCGGCGGGCTCAAGGTCGCAGGGCTCTGAGAGTCGCGCCCGGAGCAGGTCGCCAGCCGCAACTGCTCGACCGAGATGGGACGCTTTCATGCCGCCCATCATTGGATGGAGGGTGAGACGGCGAAGCCGACCGATAACCAGCTCGGCCGCTGGATATGGAAGCGTGGCCCAAGTGCGAGGCAGGACGTGTAGGCGGATGCGGCTCAGCCCGGTCGAGGCTCCGTTGCAAATCGTCCTTCTCCACGATCACGTTGCCGATCGCGGTCAGGTCAGAGGGTCGTTCCAGCGGAGCCCAGGGAAGCGGGCGAAATCGGTGTCACATGAGCACACCTCGGCCCCGTGCTCGATGGCGATAGCGGCCAGGTGAGCGTCACTCGTGAGATTCCCGGCGCTTCCGAGGGGCTCGAGCAAGGTCCGTAGCACTGCGCTGTGCCGATCGGTGGGCTCGAGCATCGTCGTGCACGGCTGGTCGAGCCATTCGTCGACGAGGTCGAGGGCCTCGGAAACGTCGAGAGGCCGCTCGAAGACCCTCGCCTTGGTGCTCACCCTCACGAAAGCGAGCAAGACGAGCCACGTCAGGCCGACGGTCTCCGGCCCCGAGAGCGTCCGCTCGAGCCACGCCCGTGCTCCAGCGTGCCGGGGTGACTGCTCGTCCACCGCGTAGAGCAAGAGATTTGCATCGGGAATCTTCACTTGCGGAGATGGAGCTTGCGCACGATCTCGGCGTCCTCGTCGTCGGCGGCGAGGCGAAGGGCGCGGTCGAGATCGACGCCGGGGAGCAGCCCCATCGGTCGGGTTGGAACGCGATACGGGCGTGTGGGGGCTGCTGAAGCGTCGAGCCCGGATCGCACCGCATCGTTGAGCGCGACCTTGAACGGCACGCCCCGCTCGCGGGCTACCGCCTTGAGCCGGGCCGCCACATCGGGATCGAGCGTGACCGTCGTCCGCATCCGCGCATCATAGCAGCATGGGGACTGCTGTCATGATGCAGACGGTTGGCGGACCGAGCGCGACACCGCTGCGGCGATCGAGGTGCTTGCTCGCTCAGCGTCGGACGGGTGGCGAGTTGAGTCGGTGACCGGGCCACGGATTTCGGTCCGACGCGGGCCGGATGCGGGTGCGGAATCCGTACTTCGTACGGACGAACGGACGGCGGCCGCGTCCTTATGCTCCGTCGGGGCCGACGATCGGCGAGGTCCTCGACTCCCCGCCCAAGGACCGGGCACTTCGGCTGGGCTCGTGACCATGCTCTCGTGACCGGATTTCGATACTGAGTGGGATCGGCGCCTCGCGCTCGCTCGCGGCGGTGGTCGGGAGAGACACGACGGGAGGTGGCGCCGAGGCCGCACCGAGTCGCCCGGAGCTTTCGGTCGCAGGAAGTCGCCTTCGGCATCGCCCTCGTCGTCGTGGCGATGCTCGCCCTTCCGGCGCGTCCGGCATCGGGCCAGGTCGGAATCTCTATCAGCGTGGCGCCTGAAATGGCGAGCCCCGTGACGATCTTCGACCAGGGTCGCATCGGGACGATATCCATCGGTCGGTCGCTCCTGACGCCGCCCGGGCCGCTCGAGCTCACGGCCATCCGGTTCTGGCCTTCATGCGGCGACACCTCCGTACCTTGTGGCTCACCGGACCCGGGCGTGTTCTCCCTGGGACCGTCCGCGTTCGGGACCGGCGGCGCCTGCCAGGGACTGACGTTCGCCGTCACCGCTCCCGACGAGACGGGCATGGTGACGTTCACTCCTTCGGGCACCGTCGTGTTGTCGACACTTGGCAGTGACCGCAACTGCACTCTGCAATTCGCCTTTGACGTTCTCAGGGTTCCGACCTTCGACGTGCTGGTTGCGGGCGGTGTGCAGACGGCTTCGTCGGCGCTCGTGCTCGGTCGGATACAAAACGTGGTCGTCATCAGCGCCGGCGGCGATGGGACCGACTTCGTCACGGTCGACCCGCTTGTGCCAGTCCTCGCGACCCAGGCCTCGGCTCCGGTCGTGGTGGGGGGCGTGCTCACCGACACCGCCACCCTGGCCAGCGCCGTGGCCCCCACCGGGGCCATCACCTTCCGCCTGTTCGGGCCCGACGACCCCAGCTGCAACACCGAGGTGTTTGCCTCGGACGTGGCCGTGACCGGCAACGGTTCCTACACCTCGGCCCCCTTTACCGCCTCCGCTCCCGGCCTCTACCGCTGGATCGCCGCCTACGGGGGCGACGGGGCCAACGCCGCGGTGGCGGGGGCCTGCAACGACGCCGGCGAGACGACGGTGGTGACCAGCGCCACCCCCACCCTGGTGACTCAGGCCTCGGCCCCGGTGGTGGTGGGGGGTGCGCTGACCGACACCGCCACCCTCGCCGATGGGGTGGCCCCCAGCGGGGCCATCACCTTCCGCCTGTTCGGGCCCGACGACCCCAGCTGCAACACCGAGGTGTTTGCCTCGGACCTGGCCGTGACCGGCAACGGTTCCTACACCTCGGCCCCCTTCACCGCCGCCGCACCCGGCCTCTACCGCTGGATAGCCAGCTACGGGGGCGACGGGGCCAACGCCGCGGTGACCGGCGCCTGCAACGACGCCGGCGAGACGACGGTGGTGACCAGCGCCACCCCCACCCTGGTGACTCAGGCCTCGGCCCCGGTGGTTGTGGGGAGCGTGCTGACCGACACCGCCACCCTCGCCGACGGCGTGGCCCCCACCGGGGCCATCACCTTCCGCCTGTTCGGCCCCGACGATCCCGGCTGTGCCACCGAGGTGTTTGCCTCGGTCGTGGCGGTGGCCGGCAACGGCGACTACACGTCGGCCCCCTTCACCGCCACCGCCCCCGGCCTCTACCGCTGGATCGCCGCTTACGGGGGCGACGGGGCCAACGCCGCGGTGGCCGGGGCCTGCAACGACGCCAACGAGACGACGACCGTGATCCCGGCCACCCCCACCCTGGTGACCCAGGCCTCGGCCCCGGTGGTTGTGGGGAGCGTGCTGACCGACACCGCCATCCTCGCCGACGGGGTGGCCCCCACCGGGGCCATCACCTTCCGCCTGTTCGGCCCCGACGATCCCGGCTGTGCCACCGAGGTGTTTGCCTCGGTCGTGGCGGTGACCGGCAACGGCGCCTACACGTCGGCCCCCTTCACCGCCACCGCCCCCGGCCTCTACCGCTGGATCGCCGCTTACGGGGGCGACGGGGCCAACGCCGCGGTGGCCGGGGCCTGCAACGACGCCAACGAGACGACGACCGTGATCCCGGCCACCCCGGTCCTCTCGACCATCGCCTCGGCCCCCGTCGTGGTGGGCGCTCGAGCTCACCGACACCGCCATCCTGGCCCACGGGGTGGCCCCCACCGGCACCATGACCTTCCGCCTGTTCGGCCCCGACGACGCCACCTGCAACACCGAGGTGTTCGCCTCCACCGTGGCGGTGACCGGCAATGGCGCCTACACGTCGGCCCCCTTCACCGCCACCGCCCCCGGCCTCTACCGCTGGATCGCCGCTTACGGGGGCGACGGGGCCAACGCCGCGGTGGCCGGGGACCTGCAACGACGCCAACGAGACCACGACCGTGATCCCGGCCACCCCCACCCTGGTGACCCAGGCGTCGGCCCCGGTGGTGGTGGGGGGTGCGCTCACCGACACCGCCATCCTGGGCGACGGGGTGGCCCCCACCGGGGCCATCACCTTCCGCCTGTTCGGGCCCGACGATCCCGGCTGTGCCACCGAGGTGTTTGCCTCGGTCGTGGCGGTGGCCGGCAATGGCGCCTACACCTCGGCCCCCTTCACCGCCACCACCCCCGGCCTCTACCGCTGGATCGCCGCTTACGGGGGCGACGGGGCCAACGCCGCGGTGGCGGGGACCTGCAACGACGCCAACGAGACCACGACCGTGATCCCGGCCACCCCCACCCTGGTGACCCAGGCGTCGGCCCCGGTGGTGGTGGGCGGTGCGCTCACCGACACCGCCATCCTGGGCGACGGCGTGGCCCCCACCGGGGCCATCACCTTCCGCCTGTTCGGGCCCGACGATCCCGGCTGTGCCACCGAGGTGTTTGCCTCGGTCGTGGCGGTGGCCGGCAATGGCGCCTACACCTCGGCCCCCTTCACCGCCACCACCCCCGGCCTCTACCGCTGGATCGCCGCTTACGGGGGCGACGGGGCCAACGCCGCGGTGGCCGGGGCCTGCAACGACGCCAACGAGACGACGACCGTGATCCCGGCCACCCCGGTCCTCTCGACCATCGCCTCGGCCCCCGTCGTGGTGGGCGCTCAGCTCACCGACACCGCCATCCTGGCCCACGGGGTGGCCCCCACCGGCACCATGACCTTCCGCCTGTTCGGCCCCGACGACGCCGCCTGCAACACCGAGGTGTTCGCCTCGGCCGTGGCGGTGACCGGCAACGGCGCCTACACGTCGGCCCCCTTCACCGCCACCGCCCCCGGCCTCTACCGCTGGATCGCCGCTTACGGGGGCGACGGGGCCAACGCCGCGGTGGCCGGGGCCTGCAACGACGCCAACGAGACGACGACCGTGATCCCGGCCACCCCCACCCTGGTGACCGTGGCGTCGGCCCCGGTGGTGGTGGGGGCTGCGCTCACCGACACCGCCATCCTGGGCGACGGGGTGGCCCCCACCGGGGCCATCACCTTCCGCCTGTTCGGCCCCGACGATCCCGGCTGTGCCACCGAGGTGTTTGCCTCGGTCGTGGCGGTGACCGGCAACGGCGACTATACCTCGGCCCCCTTCACCGCCACCGCCCCCGGCCTCTACCGCTGGATCGCCGCTTACGGGGGCGACGGGGCCAACGCCGCGGTGGCCGGGGCCTGCAACGACGCCAACGAGACGACGACCGTGATCCCGGCCACCCCGGTCCTCTCGACCATCGCGTCGGCCCCCGTCGTGGTGGGCGCTCAGCTCACCGACACCGCCATCCTGGCCCACGGGGTGGCCCCCACCGGCACCATGACCTTCCGCCTGTTCGGCCCCGACGACGCCACCTGCAACACCGAGGTGTTCGCCTCCACCGTGGCGGTGACCGGCAATGGCGCCTACACGTCGGCCCCCTTCACCGCCACCGCCCCCGGCCTCTACCGCTGGATCGCCGCTTACGGGGGCGACGGGGCCAACGCCGCGGTGACCGGGGCGTGCAACGACGCCGGCGAGACGACGGTGGTGAACCCCGCTCCGACAACGACGACATCGACGACCTCGACGACCGTCGCTCCGACAACGACGACGTCGACGACCTCGACGACCGTCGTTCCGACAACGTCGACGACCGTCGCTCCGACAACGACGACGTCGACAACCACGACGTCGACGACCTCGACCACCGTCACTCCGACAACCACGACCTCGACTACCACGGTCTCTACGACGACGTCGACCACGTCAGCTCCCACGACGACCACGGTGCCTACGACGACCTCGACGACCTCGGCTCCCACAATCACCACCACGGTGCCCACGCTGACCACGACCGCGACCCCAACGACGAACGCGGTCCCAGCGACCACCACGGCCCCGGTGCCCACGACCGCCGCCCCGGCGACCTCGACGACCGCCGCCCCGACGACCTCGACGACTGCCGCCCCGACGACCACGACGGCGGTCGTCCAGACGACGACGACGACGTTGCCGGCCGCTCCGGTCGACCCTGGACCGCAGCCGTCCAAACCCACCTTGTCGGCGAGTGGGACGGGCAGCACCGCGGCGAGCCCGCCCGGCTCCGTGCTGGATGTCGACGGAAAGGGGTACGGCGACTGTGCCCAGGTCTATTTCTTCCTCGACCGCGCTCGCATCGCGTCGCACCGGCCCGACGGCCGCGGGGAGATCCACGTCGGCGTCGACATTCCCGGTGACCTCCCAGCCGGTAAACACACCCTCACGGCATCGTGCGACACCTCGGGCTCACCGGTCGAGGCGTCGACAGTGGTTCTCGTGTCAGACCCCGAGCTTCACCGCTCGGTGGTCATCACCGACATCCCCAAGCCGTCCGACATCGACCTCAGCCCGAAGTCGGCAGGCGCCAGCTTCCTGTTCACGATCCTCTTCCTCCTGCTCATCTCGTTCCCGGGTGCGCTGCTCGATTCGACGGTCGACGAGAACTACGACGAGATCCGTCGTTGGTTCGGGCTCCAGCCGAGAGCGGAGAAGACCGCCCGGGAGCGCAGCAAGTCCTTCCGGGGGATCGCTCTCGTCGGCTTCCTCCTGGTTGGTGGGATCGCAGGCGCGTTCCTCGACCCGAGTGTCGGTCCGAGCCTCACCACCGCCGCCCTCGCCGTCGGGCTGGCGACGAGCCTGGCCGTGGTGTTCGTCTGCTTCGGTCTCCCCGGCATCATCTACATGCGGCGCCACCACCAGGACCGGGGCCGGATCCTCCTTCGGCCGGGGGCGCTCTTCCTGACTGCCGCCTTGGTCCTCATCTCACGGGTCTTGCACCTGGAGCCCGGCTTCTTGTTCGGCCTCATCGGCGGACTCGCCTTCGGAACGGAGCTCAATGCGAGGTCGAGCGGCCGCTTGGCCATCACGACGTCGTTCTTCACCTTGGGCGTCGGCCTCGCGGCCTGGTTCCTCTGGGTCCCGGTCTCCGCCGCCGCCGCCCAAGGAGACGTGACGTTCTGGCTCGTCGTCGCCGATGCCGCGTTGGCCGGCACCTTCATCGCCGCCGTCGAGACGCTCGTCATCGGCCTCATCCCGATGAGGGAACTGGACGGCGGCACGATCCGGACATGGAAGTTCCTGGACTGGGCGGCCGTCTATTTCGTCGGTGCGTACGCCTATGTGTTGATCGTGCTCCGACCGGCGAGCTCTTCCGGTGGCGACAACAACGGGGCGCCATGGAAAGCGCTGCTCATTGCGTCCTCGTTCGCGGCGATCTCGATCGCGTTCTGGGCGTACTTCCGCCTCCGACCGAGCTCGCGGGAGGCAAGGGACGCAGAGGTTGATTCGTCGACGACCAGTGAGGTGTGAGGCCCATGGGCAAGACAAGATCCAGAGTTCTCGGCGGCGTGGCACTGCTCGCGGTGGCTCTGCTGGCGCTGACCCTGTGTCGGGACGACCGCTCGACCCCGGGAATCGTCATCGGGGCCTTCAACTTCCCCGAGAGCGCCATCCTCTCCAACATCTACGGCGGGGCGCTTCGCGACAGTGGGTACTCCGTCACGTTCCGGACCAACCTGGGAAGCCGGGAGGTCGTGGGCCCCGCGCTGGAGGACGGCGACATCGACGTTTACCTCGGGTACGCGGCCACGGACCTCGAGTTCTGGAACGACAACGCCGGCCAGGCGACGCCGGACGCCGCCGAGACGGTTGGCCTGCTGAACAACGTCCTGCAATCGAAGGGCCTCCTCGCTCTCGACCCGGCCCGGGCGGTCGACCAGAACACGTTCGCCGTCACCCAGGCCACAGCCGATCGGCTGGGAATAGCGAGGCTGTCGGACCTGACGCCGCTGGCCCCACAGCTCACGCTCGGCGGTCCGCCCGAGTGCCCCACCCGACCGTTCTGCGCCCTGGGCCTCGAGACCAGGTACGGCATCAGGTTCAAGACGTTCGAGGCGCTCGACGCAGGCGGCCCGATGACCAAGGAGGCGCTCCGCAACGGTGACGTTGACGTGGCCCTGCTCTTCACCAGCGACGCCACCGGATTCGTGTCGCTCGAGGACGACAAGCAACTCCAGAACGCAGACGCCGTCGTCCCAGTCGTCAGGCCCGACAAGGTGGATGAGAGAGCTCGCTCGGTGATGAACGACGTCTCGACCAGGCTGACCACCGAGTCGCTCTCGGAGCTGAACCAGCGGTTCGCCGCCACCGGAGGGGACACGGACGTCGTAGCCAAGACCTGGCTCCGCCAGAACGGCTTCAGCTAGCGGCCTCGGGAGTACGTCATTGTGATTCGACCTCGAGCTGGCGTTCTTCCGCCGCCGGCCCGACGACGTGCAGCAGGACCTCCTCGCCATCGTCGAAGAGCACCTGCAGCTGGAGTTGGCCGCCGAGGGCCAGGACGTAGGAGTGCACGGTCGAGACCAGGACGTTGTGCTGGCGCTCGATGCGCGAGACCTCGGACTGCGACACCCCCAACGCAGCAGCCAGGCGGACCTGGGTGACCGTCCGGCTCCGGCGCAGGTCGGCCAACGGTAGCGGGAGGGGCCTCTTCGTCGCCACAGTGCAAGAAGCTCGGCGAGGGCGTGCCGCGGGACTTCCCAAGCTGGTGCCTGGCGGCATGGTCACCGTCGCCGAGCCACTCGGCGAGGCAGCCCCGTGGTTGCAGCTGACGGCCGCGGTGACGGCCTCGTCAGGCGACCTCCAGGTGAAGCGCTCGGGGTCGACCCTCGCCCTGCCGTGGCCGACCGTGCTGCTCCTCGCCGCGTTCGTCGGGTTCCGCGTGGGGCGCCGGCGCCGGCGCCGACGGGCGGCGAGCGGCGCCAAAGGTGCCGGAGGTACCGGAGGTCCCGCTGCCCCAGGTGCCGGTGCCCCACGTACCGGTGGGCCGGGTGCCGGCGGTGTGGTCGTCACGCAGCCGCAGCTCCCCCGCGACGGCTCGGGCCGTCGCGGGCCGGCCGACCTGATCCGGCGGGCGGGCGCGGCGATCGGCGCGGCGAAGCGCCCGACCGGGTGACGATCCGCCGGCGCGCCGCGGCGGTCGCGGCGGTCGCCGTCTGCCTCCTGGGCGGCGCGATCGGCCCGGCCGGCGCCGATACGTCGGTGAGTGCCACGCTGGGATCGGCGTCGGACGAGTTCGCCCTGGTCCTCAGCCCGGCCCAGGTCCCGGCCGGTGGCGTCGTCCTGGCGGCGACCAACGGTGGCTCCGAGGAGCACACGCTCGGCCTGAAGGGCGGGGCGGAGACGGCCGAGATCCTGCCGGGAGGTACCGAGACCCTCGACTTCGGTGACCTGGAGGCGGGGACGTACACGTTCATCTGCACCATCGCCGGCCACGAGCAGCTCGGCATGACCGCCAACCTCACCGTGACGGGGCGAGGGGGCGACGACGACGACGTCGGCGCCGGCCACGAACACGACCGTCGCAGGCACGAACACGACGGCCACCACCGCCGCGGCCAACTCGACGGCGGCGGCGTCGCGGAACGACGCCCTGGCGACGACAGCGACTGGAACGGGTACGAGTCGTCTGCCGGAGACGGGTAGCGACGTCTGGGCCGAGCTGGTGGTCGCCCTGATCGGCCTGAACGCCGGCTACCTGCTGTGGTCGGCGACGCAGCCCGATGCGTCGGCCGGTGTCGGTCGAGCCGGATCACCCGACCGAGATCCCGGAGTGGTGCGATCGCCGCAGGTCACACCACCAGGTTCCTCTCCAATGGCCAACGTCGCGACGTAGAGTACGACAAGAGCCGGACATACTGCTGCACATCGAGAGGACGACCACGTGGCATCGCTTTCCGCCCTGCTCGACAGCCTCTACGAGTCCGAGGTCATCGACACCGCGGACGTGGCCCGAGTGAGTGGCACCCATGCGCGAACCGTCAACCGTTGGCACGCTTCGCAGGCCGAGCCTCGGCGAGAGTCCGAGGAACGGATCCTCGAGCTGAAAGCCGTCGTCGATCTACTGCGACGGGTCCTGGGGGATGATGCGGCTCGCCGCTGGCTGCGCTCGCCCAATCCCGACCTCGGCTACGAGAAGCCGCTGGATCTGGTTGCCTCGGGCCGGTACCAGCGCGTGATCGACCTGCTGCTCGCGCTCGCCGAGGGCGTGACGGCGTGAGATGGCGAGCTTCGACCCCAAGCGCCTGAGCGGCGTCGGTCTCATCACGTTCGCGAGCGTCGGCTACCGCCACCAGGCGCCAGGCTTCGATGCTCGAAGCGGCGAGGGTGCCCGACGTTTCGGTGGTCGGTTCAACCCGCCTCGCAGCTTTCCTGTCATCTACCTGTGCCTTACGAAACACTGCGTTGAGGCGGAGCTCACCCACCAGGCAGTGCGGCAAGGCGTCCAAGTCGAGGATCTCTTGCCGCGTGAGCTGTGGTCGGTTGCGACGGACCTCGGCAAGATCCTTGATCTGACGGATATCTCCGTCCTTGCGTCTACGGGGCTCGGCCCGGCCGACCTCGTTCGTCCCGGCCACGCCTTCACCCAAGAGATCGGCGAAGCGGCGCACGAGCGCGGAGTCCAAGCGATCAAGTCACCATCGGCAACGGGCGTGGACGACGTCCTGGCGCTGTTTCCGGACAACCTCAGAAGCGAGACCTTGCGGGTCGAGCTCGTCGAGGTGTGGAAGACGAGCCAGGACATCACCTCGTGATTGCTCGGCTGCGCCCGCCACCCACCGACCCTCGTCGCGGTATCCACGTGGCGGAATCCGTAAGAGTTCCGATGCCCGGGACCTCCATCGAGTGGAGGTGTCGCCACCAGATGACACCCCACGAGAGAAGGAGCGAACAATGCATCGTCTACGGAAGCTGACCGTGATCGCAGTCATGGCCGGGGGCCTGCTCTTTGCTGGCGAGGCACAGGCCACGATCACGCCGACGCCGGATGACGCCAGCTGCACCTACACCAACGACAACATCGCCGTGTGCAGGCTCAAGGACGGATCCAAGATGTGCAAGGACCACAACGGGATGGACATCGACTGCCCGCAGTCGAGCGTCCGACTCCGGTTGGGCCTTGCCGCCGCCGCCTGAGCCCACTCGCCCGTCCCGAGTTCCAGTCCGACCTTAGGGATACCTAAGGTGGACTGTTGCTCGCCCCAATGTTCGGGGTTAGGGTTCCCAGGTGGCAGTTGGTCAACTCGCGCCCGCTACCGACGAGGCTGGCGTCTTCCAGATCGGCATGCGCCGGGTGCAGTGGGTGAGAATTTCGATCTCCGACGACGGGCTGCGGGCCGAGGTGGCCGGCCTCGCCCACCGCCTGCCGATCATCCGGCCGGTGCCGTTGCCCCGCGCCTACGCCCTGATTC
This sequence comes from uncultured Acidimicrobiia bacterium, assembly GCA_963827345.1. GTDB lineage: Bacteria > Actinomycetota > Acidimicrobiia > Acidimicrobiales > AC-14 > CAWGUU01. The sequence goes on from CAWHAN010000001.1 coordinate 103,063, forward strand.
GAGCCGGCTGCCCCTATGTGGTCCGCGACGACCGCCCGCCGGCTCCGACAGCTGACTGACGAATGTACGCCTGCCTGTGCCGAGCCGTCCCCGAGCAGGCCGTTCGCGAGGTGGTGGCGGCGGGGGCGTCCACCGTCACCGCGGTGCGGGCCACCTGCGGTGCCGGCACCGGCTGCGGCGGTTGCCTACCCTCGCTGCGCCGCCTGCTTCGGGAGTGCCTGGCTGCCGATCTGGCCTGTTCCGCGGCCGCCACGCTCGAGACGGGCGGGGGCCTCAACCTCGAGGTCACCTGCTCGGCCAACTGCGCCGAGACCGCAGGGGCCACGGGAGAGCCCATGTGCATGGCCGGACTGGGCCCTCACACGGCCATGGAACCGGATGAAAGCGTGCTCACCGGCACCTAAACCGCGCCTGCGGCGCCCGACCACGGAGGTAGGCCAGTGCAGGGCAACCCGGCAGTTCTCGAAGTCCTCAACGACGTGCTCACTGCTGAGCTGACGGCCGTCAACCAGTACTTCATCGACGCCAAGATGTGCGCCAACTGGGGGTACGAACGGCTGGCCGAGAAGATCAAGGCCGACTCGATCGACGAGATGCGCGACGCCGACGAGCTCATCGAGCGCATCCTCTTCCTCGACGGCGTCCCCAACCTGCAGCGGCTGGGCACGGTGATGGTGGGTGAAACGGTGGTAGAGAAGCTGAAGCTGGCTCTGGCGTTGGAGACCGAGGCCATTGCTCGGCTCCAGGCCGGCATCGAGCTGTGCGTGCAGCAGAGCGACAACGGCAGCCGTCAGCTGCTGGAGGAGATCCTCTCCGGCGAAGAGGAGCACGCCGACTGGCTGGAGGCCCAGCTCGAGCTTGTGAAGCAGATGGGCGAGCCCTTCTACCTGTCTCAGCAGGTCCGCTGACCAACCGGCCGTGCGGGCCGGCGTACCTACTCGTCGCTGTGGCTCACCATGTTGATCACATTGCCATCGGGGGCGCGCACGAAGAACCTCCGCACGCCCCAGTCCTCTTGGGTGAGCGGGTGAACGATCTCGTATCCCCGTCGCTTCGCCTCCGCGTACGCCTCGTCGACGGCGGAGCCGACGTGCACCGAGATCACCGAGTCGTGAGGCGCGGTGGCGTCGCTGGTGACGAGCTGGACCGTGGCCTCGCCGCCCGGCGATCGGTAGCGCGCCACCCATCCCAGGTTGAATTCCTCGACGCTCAACCCGAGGTAGTCGGTGTAGAAGTCACGGGCAGCGGCGATGTCGGCGACCGGAAGGTTCACGTTGATGCCGGTCACACGCATCGATCCTCCTCGTCCCGAACGGACGCCGCGAGCCGACCGCCGCAGCCGATGCCCCGACCATAATCGGCGGCGAGAATTCCGGACGCAGTCCCTCATGAAACGAGCCCAACGATGAACCTCGAAGCCTGATCCGCGGTCGGCTCCGTCATGCCCTTCGCCTTCCTGGTGGCGGTCTTCATCGTCGCCGCCGTCCAGGTGGCCCGCACCGAGACCCTGAGCGGCGTCACGAAGCTGGTCTGGATCGCTGCACTCTCGCCTACCCGCCGAGGTCAGTCGCCTGTGGGAGTCCCAACGCTTCTGGACGAGCCACATCGAGGAGCGGACGGCCGCCCCGCGCGACGACCTCCTGAGCGACCCGCGGTCGGTGTCCAGCGAGGAGGACGAGACGCTGGAGACACTCCAGATCGTGAACGTCTGTGCCGTCCTGGCTCTGGCCGGCCACGAGACGACCACGAACCTTCTCGGCATCTGCCTGCTCCGGCTCCGGGGCCAGCCCGACCTCTGGCGCGCTGTGTGCGACGACTCGTCGCTCATCCCGGGAGCCATCGCGGAAACGCTTCGCGCCGACACGTCGGTCCAGGCCCTGATGCGAACGACGACCGAGCCCGTCGAGTCGGCGGTGTCGCGCTGCCCGAAGGGGCGCGCCTGGCCCTGCTCTTCGCGTCGGCGAACCATGACGAGGCCTACTTTCCCGACGCCGCCACGTTCGACATCCATCGCCAGCGGGCCAAGCCCCACCTCGCGTTCGGCCAGGGCATTCATCACTGCGTGGGCGCCCAGCTGGCCCGCCTCGAGGGCCGGGTCGCGCTCGAACTCCTGTCCGCCCGCCTTTCCCGGCCTCCGGCTAACCGACGGCCAGGAGCGCACGTGGGTCGTGAACCCCGTCCATCGCGGCCTCCAGGAACTTCACATCGAGTGGGACGCCTGATTCCCCAGAGCGGACGGTAGCCACCCCCTCGAACGGGATGCAGAAGGTGCCCTGGTCCGGCGGGCAAGGTGCGGTACATTCCACGCCGCCGATCGCTGGTCGGTTTCCGACGGAATTCTGCAGCCTGAGCTGGGGGGCGGGGGGGCCGACGATGAGCGCTCTGACGGTGGCTCAGGAGCCGGGGCAGATCGCGCCGTTCCGCAATCCTGCCGTGCCGCAGGCCGGTCTCCCCACCGGCCAGGGCCTGGTGCAGGCCGGGGTGATCCAGGGCGGGTACGTCCAGTACCTGAACCAGAACCCGGCGGGCACGTGGTCGTTGGCCGGCCTCGACGGCTCGAACCAGTACCCGGCCCAGGCGGTGGTGGCCGTCTACGCGCCGCAGCCCCAGAATCCGCCCGAGTGGGGCGTCAACCTGTTCTGGTCGCCGCCGGGGTCAGGCCAAAACCTCTGGAGCACCTATATGCCCTCGGCCGACGGGTGGAACCCGCCCTCGGCCACCTCGGTCCCTGCACTCACCGGGCTGCAGGTGGCCTATACGCCGATGGGAAACCCTGTCGTGTGCGGCGTCGACTCGTCGAACAACCTGTGGCTGTACTCCTGGTCGAACCCGAACTGGACGGCGACGAGCTACTCGGCGGGGGACATGCAGTGGGGTGCCCTGACGCCGGGCTTCTCGGTCGTCTTCGTCGACGAGACCGACTGGTGGGCGTTCGCGGCCTCGACCACGTCCGACACCCTGCTGGCGGTGGCGGGCACCCTTGGTGACGGGTCGGGGGGCAGCGTCACCGGCACCACCACGTTCGGCGTGCCGACGGCGAAGTCGTTCAAGTTCATCGTGGGCGGGGCGGTGAGCCCGTCGAGCGCGGCGTCGAACCCGTCGACGCCGTGCGTCTTCTACCTCGACGGCGGCAACAACCTGATGATGTGGCCGTCCACGCTGACCGGCGACGCCGTGGTCCCCGTCCCGGACGTGGACGCCCTCCCGGCTGGAGCCGGGAACATGCCGCCCGCGGTCGCCGTCAGCAACACGCCGGCGACCAACTCCTTCGCCAGCCTGGGGGCGGGGGGCACGGCGACCACGATCTACCAGGCGGACAGCGCCAACAACGTGTACGCCATCCGCCAGCTGGCCTGGGTCTTCGACAACCAGCTGCCCTTCTTCTCACCGCCCACCTACATCGTCGGGGCGAGCGTCAACGAGATCTCGGTGATCGGCGTGGTGCCCGACGCCCGCCCGGGTGACGTGCCGGCGGTGTTCGTCATGAACGTGTTCGACGAGGTGTGGGAGTGCGAGCTCAACGGGCAGCTGGGCACCTGGAACGGAACGAGCCAGACCGGTCAGTGGACCGCGACGCAGATCAACGTCTAGGAGAGGGGCAGCGATGACCACCCAGGTCCCGGTCACCACCACCCCGGGTGGTCCGAGCGCCGTCCTCAGCCAGGATTTCATCAGCTCCAACAACGTGATGGTCACGGCCGAGCGGGCCAGATCGCGCCCTTCTGCAACCCCTACAAGGGCGGCCTGCCCGAGGCGGCGGTGCTCCTGCCCGAGGGCAACACCGGCAACCTCATGTACCTGCAGCAGGACTCCACCGAGCCCAACGGCTGGAGCCTCCTGCCCCTCCCGCCCGGGGGGCAGGGCGGCCCCACCTACCAGGCGGCCGAGGTCGTGGCCGTCGTGAACTGGTCGGGTGGAGGCGTCAACCTCTTCTGGAACGACGGCACCGAGCTGATGCAGAGCTGGCTGACGGGCGACACGGGTGCCGGCACGTGGACCATGCCGACCATAGCGGTGGGGGACACCGTCGTCACCAACCTGAGCGTCACCTACGCCCTGGGTACGGACAACACCCCCTCCACCGATCCCTGGGAACCGGTCGTCTGGGGGATCGTCGACGACGGCGGGACGACCAATCTCTTCATGTTCATCTACAACAACGGCTGGAGCCAGGTGCAGGTCCCCGTCAGCGGCGGGGTGTTCTCGGAGGGCAGCGGCATGTCGCTGGTCTGCCTGCAGGACAACGGCGACCCGAGCGTCGTCAACTGGGTGCTGATGGCCGAGGGCACGGCCAGCCCGACGGGACCGGCGGCGTGGACGGGCACCGTCAACGTGGGTGGGAGCTCGACACCGGCCACCGGCCCCACCGCCTACCCGCAGACGCGCACGACCTTCGGGAGCATCTTCGGCGGGGTGCCCGTCCTCCCCGAACCCGGCGCGTTCCCCCTGTATATCGACAGCAGCGGGATGCCCTTCATGTCCTCCCCCATCGTCGACTACTGGGACCAGATCCTCCCCGCCCCCACGTCGTCGCTGGGCAACGGGTGGGCGACCACCAACGAGAACGGGCTCCTCTCCCTGTTCCTCCTCGAGCCCGACGCCAACCTGGCCCTCATGCACCAGGTCGCGGTCGAGAACAGCAACAACGTCCCGCTCTGGGCGCCGTACACCCCGATCGCAGCCGGGAGCGGCATCACCTACGTGTTCGTCGACACGATCCCCACCGACCCGTTCGCCTGCTTCGTGACCCAGGGCGGGGACGGCGACGTCCTCCTGCTCCAGCTGATGGCCGGCAACGCCGCCGCCGACCCTCCGATCCAGCCGCGGTGGGTGGTCAGCCCCTGCGCCCTCAGCACCGACCAGCAGTACGAGGTGAGCCGCTACATCACGTCGGTCCCCCTGTTCGACGAGAACGGCGCCCCGGTGCCCAACTACCCGGTCAACGTGACCGCCACCGCCTCGGTCGGGGTGCAGGTGGGCGCCCAGTCCTTCGTGATCGGTCCCGACGGGATCGTGTGGGACTCCACCACGGCCGGCATCACGACCGACTCCACCGGCACCGTCACCCTCGCGGTCATGGCCACCGACCTCGCCCCTCCGACGTTCACGATCAGCGACTCGGCCTCGCCGGCGAACTTCGACCCCATCGTGGTCAGCCCCGGCGCAAACGTGCAGAACTACCTGAACGGCGCCACCAACCCGCTGCCGCCGACCAGCCAGACCCAGCAGCAGCCGGCCAGCCAGGGCGCCAACTTCACCAGCAGCACCCTCACCGGCGCCACGGCCACCGACAACTCGGTGACCCCGCCGACGACGACGCAGGTCTTCCCGGGGGCGAACAGCAGCAACGCATCAGATGCCGCCAGCAACATCCAGTCGGTCATAGGTATCCCGAGCAACCCCGGCCCGTTGCCGCCGGGCCCGTACGGGGGGCCACCGATAGCCGGGTTCATCCTCAACAACATGGGGCCCGACGGGCCGGTGTTCCAGACCTTCACGAGCCGGGACGACCTGCACGCCGAGCTGCTCGCCCAAGGCCGGTACGTCGACTTCAGCATCGGCCACGACATCAGCCACGCCTTCTCGGACGTGTGGTCGGGCATCACCTCGGGCGCGGCCAAGGTCGCCCACATCGCCGTCGACGTCGAGAAGGCGACCGTCAGCCTCGTCGTGGAGATCGGCGGTGTCCTCCAGGAGATCGGCAACTTCATCATCCAGACGATCGAGGACGCCCTCAACGTCGTCTTCGCCATCCTGGCCGCCCTCGAGGCCGTCTTCGAGATCCTGCTGCTGCTCCTGAAGGCCCTGTTCGACTTCGGTCAGATCTGGAACACGATGACCACCCTCTACGGCGCCGTCACCGACGGCCAGCTCACCACCTTCCTCGGCAACGAGATCGCCGCCCTCCAGGCCGACGTGACCAAGGTGCTGGCCAACCTCGAGACCAACGTCGACAGCTGGTTCGACAAAGCCGAGTCGACGTTCTCGAGTGGCAACAACACCTTCGGCGGCCAGTCCACCCAGTACGGCCAGTCCGTCGGGAGCCCTCCCACCAGCACGTCGATCGGAGCCCCTCCGACGCCGACGGGCACGCCCGTGTCGACCGCGAATGTCACGGCCAACCCGCAGGGCAACTGGTACCAGTCCCAGGTGAGCGCGGGGGCAGGGAACGCGACGATCCCCAAGATCAACACCGAGGGGGCGGTGGCCGATGCGCTCGAACAGTTGCTCGGCACCCTCGAGACCGCCGCGGCGACGGAGTTGGGCGAGTTCACCACGTTCATCGACGACCTCTGGGAGTCGTTGAAGAACGCGATCGACGGCAACGGCGGCCAGGCGGCGGACTTCGCCGAGCTGGCCGTCGACGAGCTGCTCCAGATGATCCAGACCTTCGTCGACACCGCGATCAACCTGGCCGGGGAGATCGCCACCGACATCCTCGCCCTGGGCGCGGCGGTGGTGGCCGAGCTCGACGACTGGCTGACACAGCCCATCCGTCACGGGTTCCTGAGCAGCCTGTGGGATTTCCTGCACAAGCTGGCCGGCTCTCCGCCGAACCCCCCGCCGTTCAACGTGGCGTCGTTCCTCTCGCTGCTGGTGGCCTTCCCGTACACCGTCACCTGGTGGTTCATCAACGGGTTCAACGCCCCGGAGCCGTTCCCCGGAGGGACGCTCCCGACGGCGCCCGCCCCCGAGGGCGGGGACGGGCGGCTCTACCCGGGGGGCGGGGACGGGGAGACCTCGGGCGGCAGCCTCGCCTGCCAGATGGTGGGCCCCATCGGCCAGATCATGTACGTGGCGGTGGACGCCATCGGCGACGTCTCGTCGGACACCCCCGCCTGGCTGGCGACGTTCGAGGTGGTGGGGCCGCTGTTCATCTCGACGTTCAGCTGGCCGAGCGAGAGCGGGATCCCGTTCACCGCCGTCGAGGCGGGCGACGCCGCCGCCGGTCTCGAGCTGGCGGCGTGGGGGCTCGGTTTCGTGCCACCCCTTCTCAGTGCGGTGTTCCTGGCCGCCGCCCACGTCGAGGACGACCCGGCCGAGCAGCTCGAGTTGTACAACGCCCTCAAGGTCCTCAACAGCTTCTTCGGCACGGCCGCCATGGTCGTCGCCGCCTGCGCCTTCGGGGCCGCCCTCATCGAGGGCACCGACGGGTCGGCGTCGTACGAGGACGCTGTCGCCGGGATCATCACGCCGTTCTCCAACGCCTTCGCGTGGCTGACCCTGCCGTCGGTCGAGGACGGCAGCGACGGCTTGGCGCTGCCGCTCAAGCTGATCGTCGACTTCGTCGGCGACGTGGTGGGCGGAGCCATCGAGCTGGTCGGCGTGATGGTCAATGACTGAAACCAACCGGACCACGAGCGGGGAGGCGATGGCCGTGCAGGCAAAGCGAGCGAACCGGGGGGCGTGCGCAGCTGCGGTACTGCTGGCGGCGTCGGCGCTGGCCGTCATCGTCGGCGCGCCGCCGGCCGGGGCGCAGGTGGCCGTGTTCACCCAGAACTATCCGGCGTGCCAGCAGGCCACGACGAACTGCCAGAACGGAAGCACCACGAACATCCAGGTCGGGGACAACTGGTCGACCGTCATCCTCACCGTGATCGGCGGGAACGGCGGCGAGGGAGGTCCGACGGGGGGATCGGCCGGCGGGCTGGGTGCCCAGGTCACGGCGTACTGGGACGTGTCGAACCTGCAGGGTTCGTGGTTCCAGGTCAACGTGGGGGCCGCGGGCGGGCCGGGAGAGCCGAGCGGCAACAAGGCTCCGTACGGCCTCGCCGGTGCCAACGGCCAGGGCGGAGCGGCCGGCGGCGGGACCGGAGGCGTCGGCGAGTCCGACCACGCCGGCGGCGGAGGCGGAGGCTCGTCCGACGTGCGCACGTGCACCGACAACACCTGTGACTCGGCCGGGCTCAGCACCCGGATCATCGTGGCCGGGGGCGGGGGGGGCGGCGGCAACGGCAAGGACGGCGGCACGGGCGGCGTCGGAGGCAACGGCGGGCAGGCGACACCCCCCGCGCCGCCCAACGGCACGGCGGGGACGACGGGCGAGCCGTCCCAATGCGGCGGCGGGCAGGGCGGCACGTCCACAGGGGACGGCAACGGCGCCGGCGGTGCCGGGGGCAGTAAGTGCGTGGGCGGCAGCAACGGCGCGCAAGGACCGTCCACGTCCGGAGCGTCCGGTGCCAATGGGGGCAGCACGTCGATCAACCACGGGTATGCCGGCGGCGGCGGTGGTGGTGGCCTCTTCGGCGGCGGCGGCGGGGCCGGCACGCAGACCCCTGCGGCCAGCGACTCAGGCGGCGGTGGGGGTGGCGGCGGGGGGTCGAGCTACGTCCAGGGCAGCCTGTCGAGCCCCTCCTTCAGCTTGAACTCGCCGACGACTTCCGGCTACGGCGGGAACGGGTCGATCCAGGTCAACGCCTACGACTCGACACCGGGACCGGACGCCAAGATCCGCGTCGGCGACACCGGGCCCTACACGGGCGTCGGCGAGCTGGCCCCGTCCCCCCAGGAGCAGACGGCGGAGGTGCCGTCCGGGGGGACCGCCACCTTCGAGGTGGCCGTCGACAACCACCTCCCGAGTGGTGCTCGCTTCAAGGTGAACGGGACGGCCAGCCAGCAGGGGTTCACCGCCACCTACAGCGACGGGGCCAACGACGTGACGAGCGCCGTCACCGGGGGCACCTACACCACGCCCGCGCTCGCCCCGGGCGCGACCCACAAGCTGGTGCTGGCCGTGAAGGCGCCACCGTCGGGTCGCACGACGGCCACGTTCGTCGTGCGGTTCACCGCCGAGGCGGACGCGAATCGCTTCGACGAGGTCCGGGCGAAGGTCTCGGGCGGGCACGCCCTGGTCCGTACGGGGTCGTCGTCCGCCACGATCGCGATGTTCGGGGCGTTCCTGCTCGCCGTGGGCGTAACAGTCTGGCTTCTGGCCCGCAGGCGCCCGCGGCGTCTGGGGTAGGTGACGGGCCGAGGCTGGGAGCCTCGGCTGTTTGACAGCAGATGAGGTTGGACGAAACGGTCGTCGACGACCCGCGAAACCGCTGGTGAGGACCCTCATCGCTCATTCGGTGATTGCTCATCGGCTTGGGTCGGCCTTCGCTGCCGGCGAAGCTGTGGCCGTGTGATCGAGGATCGCGGCCACGATGGTCGGCCAATCGGCTCGGACGACGCCGTGGCCGGCTCCATCGAGCGGTAGCAGCGTGGCGCCGGGAATGTCCTCGACCAACACACGGCCGTGTGCGAGCGGGAACATCGGGTCGGCGGTGCCGTGGATCACAAGCGTCGGCATGGTGATCGACGACAGTGGCGGATGTGGCCGGTCGCCGTGAGCCATGACGTCGTGGTTCTGCAGCGACGCGACGTTGTCGGCGCGCGCCAGGTCATGGCGGACGAAGTCTCGGCAGGCGGCTTCGTCGAATGGTCGGTGGCCGCCGGCGAGAAGCCGGGAGTAGCCGACCAGGTAGTCGATCACCGACTCGCGGTCCGACCAGTCGACCTCCGTTTCAGTCACGAAGCGACTGAAATCGGCGGTTGGCGGTGGGAGATCCCGGTCCACGGGTATCGCCGGCGAGGTGCTGATGAGCACAAGTGTCGAGACACGATCGGCGAAGTCCAGGGCCAAGAGCTGCGCCATGGCCCCGCCAGCGGAGACGCCGACCACGTGTGCCGACCCGAGACCGTAGCCATCGAGCACCCCGGCAGCGTCGGCCACGAGGTCAGCACCGTTGTAACCAGGGCGCCCGGGTTCGTAGGTGGTCGATCGGCCGGTGTCGCGGTGGTCGTAGCGGATCACGAGCCGACCGCCGTCCGCGAGGCTCCGACAGAACCCCTCCTCCCACCACAGCATGGATGCGCCGAGACCCATGACAAGAAGAACCGGCGGATCGGTCGGTTCGCCGAAGGGCTCGGTGCACAGCCGGATCCCGCCCGCTTCGATGATGCGCTCGGCCACGTCGCCTCCTCCCGCGTTGGGGTGGGACGCCCGCCACCATCGATCATCTCGGCGCGCCGGACTCATCGATCGGCGAGAACAAGCCGATCTTGCCACGATCATCGAAATAGATTCGACGGGTACAGATTCGCGTGTAGGTCCTACCGGCGACACGGAAATGTAGCCGTCTCGTGGTGGACTCCTGGGCTCCATGGCTACCCGACTTCGGCGGGGCTGCGGCCGGTTACAGGACGGGATCCACCTCGTCAACGCGCTCGAGCCGTGCAATTGCTCCGGGGTACCGGTGGGCGAGGTGGATGGTGGACCGGGTGTTGCCGTTGATGAGCCACGTGAAGAAGTCGACGTGGTCCGCGAGGGCCGGAGCGTTCAAGGCGATGGCGGTCTCTGCTGCGATCTGCAGGCGGTTCTGCGCCTGGGCGAACATCCGGTTGGCGTCGGCGATGGCCGCTTCGATGCGGTCGGCCAATCCGGACGATCCCTCCCTTTGGACCATCAGGTAGTTCATCTCCGGGCGGCCCGAAGAGGGAGCAACGTCCCGCTCGATCGAGCCGAGATCGTTGACGACCGCCATGACGTCTTTGGCGAGGTCGCCCATCGCCAAACCGTCCCAGACCCGGGCGTCTCGATTGTTCAGGTCCCGGTGGCGCAGGGCGATCCAGCACTGCACATACGGTTCATTGGCGATGGTCCTGCGCCGGATCGCAACGTAGTTCGCGGGCGTGACCGGGTAGCCGAGCGCCCGTTCGTCGAGCATCGCGGCGCTCAGGTCTCGCACCGCGTCACGAAACGCGGCGGTTCGCATCCCCCGCTTGTCCATCTCGGCCACGAGTGCCCGGAACCAGGCAACGAACTCATCCGCCGGGGGCGCCGCGGAACCGTCCAGGTGGCGGATGAAGTCCTGGAGGGCTTGGGTGGACGCGCCGTCCATGACGAAGAAGGCGGCCACATACTTGGCCATCAGCAGCAGCTCGTCCATCGTGGACTCCGGCTGGGAGCAGAACCCCACGAAGGTGGCCGACTCGAACGCCGGACGCAGGTGGTCACGGGCGGGGTGGCCCCCCAGTACAGCTCTGTGCGCACCATTCCACCAGCCGCTCGAAGATCTCCCGGTGCCGATCGTCGACGAGCCGCGGACCGTCGGGCGCCAGGGCCTCTCGCCCGCTCACCAGCGGGTACCACTTGCCGGATGCCTGGCTCCGATCCGATCCCCCGACCTCGGTCGCAGCCGGGACGCCACATGGCTCAGGGCCAGCAGGCCGAAGATGTCGCTCAGGATGGGCACGTTGAAGACGAACGGTCTCGGTCCGATGGAATCGGGCACCGAAGGCAGATGGCCGTCCGCCCCCTGCGCTCCAAGCAGGTAGCCGACGCCCGCGACCACCGGCGTCGGATCCTGCTGGCCGCAGACGCCGATGACTGCGTACGACGTGCTGCGGGGATCGCTCGGCCTGCCCTCCTGCTGGCCCCAGCCCCCGTCGGCGTTCTGGGTGGTCTTCACCAGCCTGACCGATCGTTCCACCATCTCCCGTACCCGCAGCGGCCGGTAGTGGGGGTGTTGCCTGGTGGCGAGAAGCGCCCGGAAGACGCCGTGGAAGCGGCTTCGGCTCCAGTCGGGCGGAAACGAGCCGTCCGGGTTCTGCCGTCCGGCCAGAAAGTCGAGGCCGGCGGTGACGGCCGGCTCGTGCTCCGGGAGCCGGGGACCGAGGGCGTTGACGGCGGCCGCGGTCATGCACGCTTCCGGGGGGCCGCCCGGGACGTAGGTGGGGAAGCCGCCCTCGTCGCTCCGAACGCTGTACAGGGACCGGATGCCACGGCGAATCGCCGGCCGGTGACGCGGTTCGCCCAGCGCCTGTAGGAACTCCAGCGCGACCGCAGTGGTGTCGACGTCGGTCTGCCGGACCATCCGGCGATAGGCCCAGCCCCCCGCCGGCTGCTGCTCGGCGGCCAGGAAGCTACCGATCCGCAGGAGATCGGCCGCGGGGGCTCCGGCCGCGGCGAGGGCGACGCCGGCGGTGACCGAGCACCAGATGTCCTCGTCCTGGACGAACGGCAGGCCACCGTCGGGCCGTTGGTGTGCCATCGCCTTCTCGACTCCCACGCGCAGCACCGGGACGGACCCCGGCAGGCGGGCCAGGGCGTGGAGGACGAGCAGGTGGAGCAGCAGGTGGCCTTCCCAGACGTGGACGGGATGCTGGGTGTCCAGCAGCGCCCGAACGTCGGCATCGCTCACCGATCCGTAGTCGCCCCGCGCATCGGCCAGGATCACCTTCACCGCCGCAACCTGGACCGCAGCCCAGGCGTGCAGCCCGGTGAGCGAGAAGGCCTCGGGCGGCGGGCACGCGCTCGGAGGCGTCCCGAAGACGGCGAGGATCGCATCGAGGAACGCCCGCTTGCGAGCGCTCGTGAACTGGGGCGCGTGCAGGAGGAATTGCAGGACCTCCCGGTCATCCGGTTGTGGGCCGCCGTGAAGGGCGTAGCCGGCCAACGCTCGTTCCACCGGGTCCGGGTCATCGAGCCGGAATCCGAGGAAGCTCACCAGCCGCGGCCGTCGCGCCTGGGCGAAGCCGGTGCGGTCGAGCAGCCTCAGGGCAAGGCCTGACTCGAGCGCTCGGCTCAGGCAGGGATCGGCGACCGCTCCGTCCGGGCCGATGCGCGCCGTCAGCCGGCGGCGCAGGACAGCCGTGGCCTCGTCCATCTCGGGCGGGAACAGGCTCGACGGCCACAGGCGCGGTGGTGGCTCGTGAGTCGGGAGGTACATGGTCCGATCGCTAGCGGAGGTCGGTCAGCGGCGCTCCGCGGACGACAGCCCACTCGTCACGTCGGCGATCGTGTCTCCGCGTTGGCGAGGGCTGCGCGGGGCGTCGGCCGTTCGAAAGGGCTATGGCGACCAGGATCGAGCAAGTTCACAGCGGTGTCGTCAGTAGAAGGTACGGAACTCCGACCTCCGAGAATTGGCCGGCTGTGACGGAGGTACTCGACAAGCCTAGGCTGATAGCGGTCGATAACGAGGACCGCGAGCGATACCGGTCGTCGCTGGAGACGAGTAGGGCGGCGGGTAGCCGGCGTGTTGTGTCGGTTGCCCTTGTACCGGCCGCCCGGGCGTAATCGCCGATACCGGTCGGTCCGGTGCCCTCGCCTCCCAACGAACTTCACGGGACAAGTGTCGAGCGCGAGCGTCCCGCAAGAGGATCGGCTTGTGGGACCGTCCTCACCAGGTTTGCTATCGGGCCACGACGGCTGTCTCCGTAGCTGGGCACGCCTCCGACCGGCCAAGCGCCGTGGAGCCACCGTGGAGACATAGCGTTGTCGGGAGATGGCGCTGGTGGCGGGGCGGCGGATCTTCGAAGCCGCCGACCGCCCAGAGGCTTCTACCGCTCGGCGAGATCGCCGAAGTAGATCGGGGTCCCGTCGTCTGGCAGCATCTCGTAGACAGCCCGCACTACCAGGAGGGCATCCAGGGCACGCACTGCCCTCACCGTCCTCGACTACCTCGACGGAGATGATGTCGTGGAACCGATCAACAAAGACCGGGGTCTACGATTAACACCTTGCCGTCGGCCAACCCTGGTCGGGCAGCGGGAGGGCATTTACCCCGGACTTCCCGCTCGGGGTCGCGCTTCAGGATCCGAGCTTGTTGGGGACGGGACCGGACCACGTCGTCGTGGAAGAATGGGCAGATGGGCGGCCGACTGCGTCGCCAGGGGTGGAGCAAGCGACCCAAGTCGAGGGCAGCGCCGTCCACTGGGTCCCTGCGGTCAGACACCGTGCCTGCCAAAACGGAAAGCGCTCACCGAACGGCAACCATTCGGGATGAACCGCCGCGCGGGACGCGAATTGGTAGATCATGGTCGACAGTCACTGCGCGCTCCACCGCCGGCTTGGCCTGCTTCGGGGCCGTCGCTACCATCTTTCAGCTTCTGGGCTTGGTTGGAGCGCATTGGGTGGCACTCGCTGGTTTGGCGGCTGGGGGGGCGGTTCTCTGGTCCGCCGGCACCGGCCACCGTGCGGTCGCTGGTCGCATAGGTGCCGTGGCCTTATTAGTTATGCCTCTCTCGCTCGGCTTCATGATGGCGGGCTTGCGGACGAGCGACGAGCAGCACATGGACGGCGACTACAACATCGCTGTAGCGGAGTTCGCCCAGCTTGACGGTACCCGCGTAAGCAGAGCTACGGAAGGTCGGTTGTTCGCCACTTCTGTCTACGATCGACTGGTCGCAGCCACGGGGCCTCTGCAGCTGGAGGGCTTTCACGTGGTTATCAACTCCCCAGATGCATCCGGCCGTCTTTCTGGGTCGACGGTTGGCGACTTCGGTAACAGTGCCCTTGCGCAGGCCCAAACACTGAACGCAGATTTGATGATTACGGGGCTGATTTCGCGGTCCGTCGACGCGTCGACGGTCACGCCACAGTTCTTTTTGAGCAGCACGAGGATTCCCGATGCGGAAGAGTTGGCAGACGCGCACCGATTCGGTGCTCCTATCAGTGTTCCTGGCGACATGGTGACGAATCCGCTGGTACGCAAAGAACTGCGCGAGCGGCTAATCGCTCGCACGAATGCGCTCGGCGAGTTCGTCATTGGTCTCAGTTACTATGGCGTAGGGAGATACGATGCCGCGTTGGACCACTTCACCGCAGCTGAAACCAACTCAGACTGGGCCAGGAGCGACGGGAAAGAGGTCCTATACTTGTTCCTCGGCAATACTGTTGGTAGACTTGGAGACCTCGCAAACGCCCAAGTATACTATTCACAGGCTGTAGAAATCAATTCATCGTATGACCGCGCGCGGCTCGGACTCGCGGAGGTTCAGTTCCAACAATCCCGTGGCACCTGCGAGTCAGGATCCGTCAACGCGGTAGGCCTAGGGCAGGCACGAAAGACCTACAATGACGTCCTAGCGACGAGCAACACTGATGACCTATATGCGGCCGTCCGCTTGAAAGCGCTCTTCGGCGACGGTCGAACTCTCGTTTGTCTCAGCCAGGCAATGGTGGAAGATCACTGGATTGAAGCTGAAGGAACGCTCAACCTAATTTCTAGAGAATTCCAGCAGGGCAATCACAGCATCAGGACGTTGGCCGCTGAATCCGAAGCACTCTTGGGCATTATCGCTCTACCGTCCTTTCCTCATGCTAGGACCGATGCGGCGTACTCGTTGGCAAGCGCCCACTTTCAACGTGCGGCGGAATGGGCCTCCTCACCGGACCGACGGGCGCTTTTTTATTCTCTGTCGGGCTATGCTCGTTGGAGACTCCAGGAGTTCGATGAAGCCGAGAGTGCTTATCGGCTCGCCGTCGGGTTCGCGTCACCAGGGCCTCTTCAGGACCGTTACGGCGATTCCCTGCGCGCTATACAACAACATCAGGCACCACCTACCCCCAGCTTGCCCATCTCGTGACCGAGAAGGGACGACATTCTCTCGAAATCGACGGCCAGCGTCGTGTGAAATACCTTCGACGCCTCGTGCCATTGGTTAGCCTACTGATCATTGTGTTGTTAGGTCTCCTCTCCTATGCGAAGACTCAACCAGAAGCCACCAAGTCATCGGAACTCGATTCTAATGCTGGTTCGCTATTTCAGAACCACCCGTCAACTATTCTCGTCTCTCCCTCGACAACAGCTCCCGCAGGCTCCTCAACGTCTGGCTCCAGACCCCGATCGGCTACTGCGTCGACCGCGCCTGTTGTTCCTACGTCGACGATAACTCCTAAGCCAGTCGACACTCAGAGCCCGCTACGGCAGCGGGATAGTCCTCCCGAGGACGCGGCCGCAGTGTACAGTTTCTTTGCGGGTGGCGGTGGTGGCCCCTGCCTTGAAAATCCGAGTTCTGATCCACCCGCGATAACGATCGCTGGAGCGACCGAACTCGCCACACGGTTTGAGATATGTCTTCACGCATTCAATCACCAGGAACTGAGCACGGTCATGATAACGAGGCCCGACGGGACGACAATTAGCAGGAGCGATCACTTCGGGATTACCTATCCGAGCGCTCCCAGCGACGTAGTCGGAACTTACGAGGTTCATGCAACTCGGGCTCGTTGGTGGCAAGCAAAGTATTGTGATGCAGTTGCCTACGGTGAAACGAATGCTTAGGCTAGGTCCCTTGTATGGCACAGCTGGTTCCAGGTTTGACTTCTGGCTAGCTGGTTTCCAGCCTAATGCAACAGTATTTCTTGATTTGTGCGAACGAAGAGGACAGGCAGAACTCTGTGACTACCGGACCTCTCTCTCGGTGGTGATGGACGACACCGGCCAGGCAATTTTTGAGTTACAAACGCAGTCCGACGATCCTTCTGGCAGCTATTGTGTCGTTCCGCGTGGTGTTCAAGGCACCTCGGCGTAGAGGCACGCCGGAGATGCGTCCGCCGATTGCGACGGGCGTAACGAGTTCATTGTGACCTAGAGGTCCCTTTCGGTCTGCGACGAAGATGGAGAAGGAATCGCCGCTGGAGGGACAAGGCCTGGTCTTCCTTGCGGGCCGGCAAGAATGGTCGTGATCGTTCTGGCGCGACGATGAGCTCCGGCGGCGCTTGGCCATGGCCAACCCCGCGGCCCACGAGCCGGACCTGGGCGGCGCCGCTCAACAACGTCGGTGTGCCTGGCCGGCACCGGCCGGCCAGTCGAGGCACAGAAGGTACGACAGGAGGCGGGGAACGTCGAGGAGCGGGAGACAGGCTCGTGCGCGGGCTCTGACCTGGAGCGCGGCCGGACGAGTAGCGCCCGTGCTCGTATGGCACCCCGGTGCGGGTGTCCGACAAGGCGAACGACGACCGGGTCCCGCAGGATGAACGACACTGGGGTCCCGCAGGAGGAACCCCTTGCGGGAGTGCTGCCACCTGCGCGGCGTGCCAGCGAGCCCGCGTCCCGTGTGACCTTGATCGGGTAAGCGGCGTTGTACTAACTGACTGACTGTTGTGGAACGGCCTGTCAATGATGAGGGCGAAGCTCCTTCCCGGACAGCGACCAAGCCAGGAACGGCTTGGTCGACACGTGCGAATGAGCAGGCGGCGGGTCCCCGGGGTCAAGACGGAGCGCCCGCAACGGAGCGAGGACGTACGGTCTTGACGCTGGCGTGGCGGCTGCTACACCACCCCGATGGGGATCCCGACGTCGGGGCGGCGGCCGGGCTCGTTGGTCTCGACGACGCGTCGGGGCGGAGTGGATCGGCTCACCGCCACTCTGTTGTACGCGGATCGGAACACGCATGTCGGCTTTCCGCGGGATGGCGCCCCTGACTGAACGCGCCCGGGTGGCGGCAGGGCCGCTGGGCATAGTTAGCACGGGGATCTTTCCCGCTGCGGCGGTGCCCCGACGCGTCGTGGAGGTCTCGGTCATCCCTGCCGATCAGGGACGCTCGAAAGGAAAGAGCCGCGGTCATCTCAGGCCGTCATCTCCGCCCACAGGAACCCGCACAGCTCCCGGGCGATGGCGGCGGCCACCACGTTCTTCGAGTTCTTCTTCTGGGCCAGGCGCCGGAACCGCCCGCACAGCCGGGCCTGGGCGGCCCAGGCCCGGGCCACGGTCTCGGGGGCCACGCCCTCCTGGCGCCGGCGGAGCTCGACGCCCACCGCGGGTCCGTGCTGGTAGGCCCAGGCCGACTCGATGAGCTGGGTGCGCAGGTGCACGTTGCCGGCCTTGGTGATCCGGCCCCGGTGGGTGCGACCCCCGCTCGAGTACTCCGAGGGCACCAGGCCGGTGAAGCCCATGAAGGCGCTGCCCGCCCGAACCGCCGCCAGTCGCAGACCTCGCTGGCCAACGTCAACGCTCCCAGGCGGGCCACGCCCCGGTAGGCCGACAGGCGGCTGACGGCGTCGGCGAACGGCTCCCGGTCGAAGCACGGCACCAGGTCGGCTTCGATGGCGTCGAGGGTGGCGGAGCGATCCTCCACCACGGCCCGGTAGTGGCTGAAGGTGGCGGCCAGCGCCTGGTCCTCGAAGTGGCGCGGCCCGCAGCCACGCCTCGTGCTTGAGGGTCCACGCCGAGCCGCCCCGCCACACCTCGCCGTGGCGCAGCAGGAACGCCCCCAGGCGCTTGCGGGCCCGGTCGAGGTCCTCGACCATGTCGGCCCGGGCTCGGCACAGGTCCCGCACCGCCTCCTCCTCCCGGGTCGGCACCCGGATGGCGACGAGCTCGCCGGCCCGGTGGAGGCGGGCCAGCTTGCGGCAGTCCCGCTTGTCGGTCTTGACCCGGTCGCCCGGCGGCCTTGGGGATCAGCGACGGTGCGATCACCTGGCAGCGAATGTTCATGGTGGTGAGCAGCCGGTGCAGTTCGTAGCCGGTGGGCCCGGCCTCGTAGCAGGTCGACAGCCGCCTCGGCTCGTCGAAGCGGGCCAGGAAGCGCCGGATCGACGGCTCGTCGTTGAAGATCCGCTCGACGTCGGGCGACTCCTCGTCGGGGCGGAGGATGCCGATCGAGATGCTGTCCTTGTGGACGTCCATCCCGAGATGGGTCAGGTTCCGATGGGAAAGACTGGAAGACACGGCCGGCTCCTTCTGTGTAGTGGCTCCGTCCGCCTCATCGTGGATGATCCACGTCTCCGGCAGAACGGGCCGGCCGTTCCATACTGACTAATGGAAGTAGGCGGCGGGAGTAACCAAGGCACCTCACGTCGGGTCCGATGTCCCAGGGGCGTCGTGTGGCGCTTCCAACGAGGAGGTACGGCGGATGATGGCCGATCGGGCCTTGCATCGCAGTTCGTTGGTGCTGCTCGCAGCTGCAATGGTCGCTGTGCTGGTGCCGCAAACCCAGGCACAGGCCGGGGCGGCGGCCGCGGCCGCCGAAACATTTCAGTACCCGCTCGCTTCTTGGAACGCGATCCCGGCTACGACTTCAAAGACCAGGTTGATTGGGCTGACGTCGGGTCGTGGGGAGCGCCGTGTCGCCGGTCCGGGATCTCGGTTCTCCACACCGGGGTCGATATAAGCGCAACCGCAGGAGCGGCCGTGCGAGCGCCAGCGAATGGGACCATCCGAGGCACGATGGACCTCGGATCGATCGGGAGTGCCGTACTGATCGAGCACTCAGTGCCCGGTGAGGGAACCGTGACAACTCAGTTCCATCACGTCGTCCCGCGATCGGGTTACGGCGCTGGTCGCAGCGTTGCAAAGGGCGAGCAGTTTGCAACTGTGTTCGCCTGGGGGGGTAACACCCACCTGCACTTCGGCGTTTACGCCGCACCCGTTGACGCAACTGCCTGGAACGGTCACCTTCCCGCCAGAGCCTGCGGCAGCCCCAGTCGGCCCGCCTTCCCAACTCGGTTCGTGAACCCTACCGAATATGTGAAGGCGCATCGAGAACCTCCGACCGAAGGTGGGGGCGCAGCCGCGATCGGACGTGTCCTCGGCGACGTGGACGGTGACGGTCGCGACGACTTCATCCTGCGGCGTGGCACCACCTTCTTTATCAACACCGACGCCGTTGTGCCCGGCGGCGACCGGGAGACCGACGCCGAGTTCCAGTGGGGCCGGGCGGACGACCAGGCGTTCCTCGGCGACGTGGACGGTGACGGTCGCTAACGACTTCGTCCTGCGGCGCGGCACCACCGTCTTTATCAACACCGACGCCGTTGTGCCCGGCGGCGACCGGGAGACCGACGCCGAGTTCCAGTGGGGCCGGGCGGACGACCAGGCGTTCCTCGGCGACGTGGACGGTGACGGTCGCGACGACTTCATCCTGCGGCGCGGCACCACCGTCTTTATCAACACCGACGCCGTTGTGCCCGGCGGCGACCGGGAGACCGACGCCGAGTTCCAGTGGGGCCGGGCGGACGACCAGGCGTTCCTCGGCGACGTGGACGGTGACGGTCGCGACGACTTCATCCTGCGGCGCGGCACCACCTTCTTTATCAACACCGACGCCGTTGTGCCCGGCGGCGACCGGGAGACCGACGCCGAGTTCCAGTGGGGCCGGGCGGACGACCAGGCGTTGCTCGGCGACGTGGACGGTGACGGTCGCGACACTTCATCCTGCGGCGCGGCACCACCGTCTTTATCAACACCGACGCCGTTGTGCCCGGCGGCGACCGGGAGACCGACGCCGAGTTCCAGTGGGGCCGGGCGGACGACCAGGCGTTCCTCGGCGACGTGGACGGTGACGGTCGCGACGACTTCATCCTGCGGCGCGGCACCACCGTCTTTATCAACACCGACGCCGTTGTGCCCGGCGGCGACCGGGAGACCGACGCCGAGTTCCAGTGGGGCCGGGCGGACGACCAGTTCCTCACGATTCCCAAATCTCGGTCATGACAGGTGCCCGCGGGAAGGCTTCACAGAACGTCCCTTCTGTGTAGAGAATGCCGTGGCCGACCGGACCGGGGCTCGGGCGGGGCGCGATCCCCGGAAATTGCCTTCACGAAACGCGGAGGTCGTCCCGATCGGGCCGTCGAGGGTCGCCGATTCGTTGACCGTGTGGACGGAGAGCTACCAGGCGCTTGCCGTACGGGGCGTCCGCTCCGAGGAGGTGGCGACCAAGGTCGAGCTGCATCTCGGGCGGTTCGTGGCCTTCTTCGTCGACTCCTACGGGGACGACCCAGAACCCCCGCCTGCCCCGTGACGTTTGTCGGCGGGCGCCGGGCGCTGACCGACAGGCCCGACAGGGTGACCTGGCCCCCGGATCCCCGGGGCCGCAGTCCCGGCGACGGTCATGTCGAGGACGCGGTTGCGGGTCTCGAAGCTGCTGTAGCAGGCGTTGGTGGGCTTGGGTGTCGGCCTGTGCAGGTCAACGCCGTGACCAATCTCGGCGCCATGGTGCTCGGCGGCATCGGCGGCGGCTTCGTGCCGGTGGACATGCTCCCGTCGTGGGTGCAGCGGCTGGCCCCGATCTCGCCCACCTACTGGGCCATGGAGGGGTACCGCACCGCCGTCCTCGATGGCGGCGCCGTCGGCGACGTGACCCGCCCGATCGTCGTGCTGCTGCTCGTCGCCGTCGCCTTCGGGGTCTTCGCCGTGCTGCGGCTGCGGCTCGACGACGCCAAGCGGGTCTGGGGCTGACGTGGGCTCCGGGCCCTCCGAGCACCCCGGCCTCGGCGAGGTCGGGGCCCGGCTGCGGCCGGCACTACGCGATCGGCTTCGACGTGGCCCCCCGTCGGGAGAGGGGTGGACGGCCGTCGCCGACCTCGTAGACGGCGGTCGGCCTACCGACCTGCTGGAGGAGTTGGTGGCGTCGACCGCGGCGTCGTTCCCGCCGGACCGCTCGCCGGCGATCCGGGCCCGGGTGGCGGCGGCGCGGGTCTGCTACCTCTGGGGATGGAGCGTGGTCGCCGCCTCGCTCGGCCCGCTCCTGCTCGAGAAACTGGCGCCCGATCCCGCCGGGCCCAACGTGGCGGTCCGGGCCCACGGTCACCACCCCGGGGAGGTGAGCTTCCTCTCACGGGTGGCGGGGACGGTCGGGGCGGGCGGGTTCACCACCGCGGACGACCTCGCCGCCTGGTGGGAGGGGCGGCTGCTGGGTGACAACCTCGACGAGCTGCACGCCGCTGTCGGTCGGCGGTGGCGCCTCGGCCGGAGGGGCCTGCGGGGCGACCTGGCCACCGACGTGGCGGGCGTGGCCCGGGTCGTCGGCGACCTCACGGGCGACGTGGCGGGCGCCGCCCGCGCCGCCCGTGACCTGCTCGAACGGCGAGGTTCCCGGCTCCGCGGCCTGGGGGTGGTGACGGTGGTCGGCGACGACCGTCGCCGGGCCGTCGTCTACGAACGGGCGACGTGCTGCCTGTACGTCAAGGCGGTCCCCGGGGCGATCTGCTCCAACTGCCCGCTGCTCGCCCCCGCCGAGCGGGCGGCCGCCCTCCGGGCACGCATCGGCGGCGGTTGACCGTCTGGCGCGAGACGGATGCGGCGCCGTTCAGAACGGGCGCTTTCGTTGAGGACGCCTCCGATAGTTGCGAGCAGCTCGCAAATGTGGGTACCTTCGCCTCCACCCGTATGACCAATCCGACCGACGCCCACGCTTCCGACGCAGCGACCCGGCATCGGCAGCGCGTCTTGATGCTCGTGCTCGGGCTCAACCTGCTCGTCGTGGCCGGCCAGGCCGCCGTCGGGGTCCTGGCCCACTCCCTCGGCCTGCTCGCAGATGCCGGCCACAGCCTGTCCGACGTCGCCGCGGTCGGGTTGTCACTCTACGCCGTGCATCTGACCCGGCGCCCCGTCACCGCCCGCCGGTCCTACGGGTGGCACCGCTCGACGGTCCTCGCCGCCCAGGCCAATTCCGCCGCCCTCCTGGTGGTGAGCATGCTCATCGCCTACGCCGGCGTCCGGCGCCTCCTCGACCCACCCCAGGTCGAGGGCGGCTGGGTGCTGGCCGCGGCGGTGGTGTCGACGATGACCAACGGCGTCGCCGCGCTCGATGCTGCGGGACCGCCATGGCGACCTCAACATGCGGTCGGCACTTCTGCACATGGCCGGCGACGCCGCTGCGTCGGCCGGCGTGGCGGCGACCGCGGGGGTGATCCTGGTCACCGGTGGCTTTGACTGGCTCGACCCCGCAGTATCCCTTCTGATCACCGCTTTCATCGCGATCCGAGCCGCCTCGTTGGTGCGGGAGGCCACCGAGGTCCTCCTCGAGTCGACGCCACCAGGCCTCGACGTCGACGAGCTGGTGTCCGCGCTCTGCAACGTCGTCGACGTCGAGGGCGTGCACGACCTGCACGCCTGGAGCCTCTCGTCCGACGTGCTGGCGGTGTCCGCCCACCTCGTGATCGCCGGGCAGCCGTCTTTGGCCAAGGCCCAGGCGGTGGCTGACCAGGCCAAGGCGGTGCTGGCCGACCGCTTTGCGATCGCCCACGCCACCCTGGAGCTGGAGTGCTCGAATTGCGTCGACGACGACATTGATCCGTGCCGGCTCGGGACGCTTGCGGCGATCCGGCTTCCGGCCTCCCGGGCGCACCGGCACCCGCACTGAGCCAGGCCCGGCTGCGCGCGCTCGACCTACTGCAAGCACCATGCAGCTAGGCGGAGGTCTGGGCTAGCGTCAGCTCTCAATAGAGGAGGTGTGGTCCGTGCACATTCCCGACGGGTTCGTCAATGCTGGGACCTCGCTGGCGGCCGGGGCGGTGGCCGCCGGAGGGATGGTCGTCTGCGCCCGTCGCGCCGCCGACACCCTGGAGGAGAAGCAGGCGCCCCTCGCCGGGCTGGTAGCAGCCTTTGTGTTCGCAGTGCAGATGCTCAACTTCCCCGTGGCCAGCGGCACCAGCGGCCACCTCCTGGGAGGGGTGCTGGCCGCGGTGATGGTCGGCCCATGGGTAGGGGCACTCTGTGTGGCCGTCGTGCTCGTGGTCCAGGCCCTGCTCTTCGCCGATGGTGGGCTCACCGCCCTGGGTCTCAACATCGTCAACATGGCACTCGTCGGCGCCATCGGCGGCTACGCCATCTTTGCCCTCATCCGGCGGGTGCTGCCCGTCTCCAAGGGCAGCGTGGTCGTCGCATCTGGGGTCGCGGCCGGCATCTCCGTGGTACTGGCATCGCTGGCCTTCGTGGGGGAGTACGCCGTCGGCGGCACCGGCAGTGCGCCGGTGGGAACGGTGGCCGCGGCCATGGGCGGTGTCCACGCCCTCATCGGCATCGGCGAGGGTGTGATCACCGCGCTGACGGTGGGGGCGGTGCTGGCCGTGCGACCCGATCTGGTTTATGGCGCGGCCTCGGTCGTCCCTCCACTCCACTCCGTACCCGCACCCCGCCGACGGGGGCCTCGGTATGAGGAAGCGGAACGTCACGCTCGGCGCCTTCGTGCTGGGCGGGCTGGGAGTGGCCCTGTTGCTGGCCTTCCTGGTCAGCCCCGAGGCCAGCAGCTCGCCCGACGGCCTCGAGAAGGTGGCCACCGACAAGGGTTTCATCGACACCGGGACCGACCATGCCCTTGCCGACCTGCCCACCGCCGACTACGGGGTCGAGGGCGTCGACAACGAGCGGCTGAGCACCGGGCTGGCGGGCGTCATCGGCGTTCTCGCTACGTTCGCGGTGGGCACCGGCGTCGTCGTCCTGGCTCTTCGTCTCCGTGGCCGCCGTTCGACGGTTGCCCGTCGTTCGACGGTCGGAGAATCTCCCTAGTTGGGCGGCAAGCACGCCACCACCGAGGGCCTGTACGTCCCCGGCCACAGCCCGGTCCACCGGCTCCAACCTCAGTGCAAGCTGGTCGCGATCTTCCTGTTCGTGCTCGTCGTGGTGGCCACGCCGCGGGAAGCGTTCTGGGCCTTCGGCTGCTACGGAGTGCTCCTCGCGTTCGCGGCCCGGATCGGTCGTATCCCGCTGCGTTTCGTGCTGCGCCGCCTCACCATCGAGGCCCCGTTCGTGGCCTTCGCCTTCTTCATGCCGTTCTTCGGTCAGGGCGAAAAGGTCGACGTTGTCGGCCTGCACCTCTACGTCGACGGGCTGTGGGCGGCGTGGAACATCCTGGTCAAGGGCACCCTGGGAATCGCCGCGTCCGTGGTGCTCGCCAGCACCACGCCGGTGGCGGAGCTCATCCACGGAATGGAGCGCCTCCATGTGCCGCGAGTCTTCACCTCCATCGCCGGGTTCATGGTCCGGTACCTCGACGTGGTCACCGACGAGATGCACCGCATGAGCGTCGCCCGCCGGTCCCGGGGCTACGACCCGCGCTGGCTGTGGCAGGCCAAGGCGGTGGCGACGTCGGCCGGCGCGCTGTTCATCCGCTCCTACGAGCGGGGCGAGCGTGTCTACCTGGCCATGGTGTCCCGGGGTTTCGACGGCACGCTTCCGGTCCTGGCCGAGGAGGGCGCTCCCGCCCGCCAGTGGGCCGGCGCGCTCGCCTTGCCCGTCGTGGCAGCCGCCATCGCCCTGGTGGGCTGGCGCTCCCTCTCATGAGCGAGAATCTGTCGTGACCCACCACGACCTGCTGGAGGTACGCGACCTGGCCTTCGCCTACCCGGACGGACGCCAGGCCCTGTTCGGCGTCGACCTCACGGTGGCCCGGGGCGAGCGCGTCGCCCTGCTCGGGCCAACGGGGCGGGCAAGACCACCCTCGTCCTGCACCTCAACGGCATCCTCGAGGCCGGCGCCGGGACCGTGCGGGTGGAGGGAATCGAGGTCGTCAAGAAGAACTACAGGGAGATCCGCCGGCGGGTGGCGATCGTCTTCCAGGACCCCGACGATCAGCTGTTCATGCCAACGGTGTGGGACGACGTGGCCTTCGGCCCCGCCAACCTCGGGCTCCGGGGCGAGGAGCTGAAGCTCCGGGTGAAGAAGGCGCTGGCCGCCGTCGGCATGGAGGACGTCGGCGACAGGCCGCCCCATCACCTGAGCTTCGGCCAGCGCCGGCGGGTGGCGGTGGCCACCGTGCTGGCCATGGAGCCCGACATCCTTATCCTCGACGAGCCGACGTCGAACCTCGATCCCGCCTCCCGTCGCGAGCTCACCGAGGTGCTGTGCCAGCTCGACGTGACCCTGCTGATCGTCACCCACGACCTGCCCTACGCGCTCGAGCTGTGCCCCCGCTCGGTGGTGATGAACGAGGGGACGATCGTGGCCGACGGGCCCACCCAGGAGATACTCACCGACACCGCTCTGATGAAGGCCAATCGGCTCGAGCTGCCGTACGGATTCCGGGCTCGGTAGCGACATAGATGCTGATGCGAGTAGGTACTGTTGCGACCTGTTGAACATATTGCGTAGGATTCGAGCATGTCGACAGGCGCTGGCACCGAGATCGGCAATGGGCACGTGGACGACAGGCGACTGCAGGAGATTCTCGGCATGCTGCGGGCGCGGGGCGGCCGGGTCACGACACCCAGGCGGGCCATCATCACCGCGCTGCTGCGGTCGGGCGGTCATGTCACCGCCGACCAGCTGACGAACGACATCCAGGCGAACTACCCCGACATCCACCTGTCGACGATCTACCGCTGCCTGGAGACGCTCGAGGAGCTGCTGGTGGTGGATCACATCCACATGGGCCACGGCCGGGCCGTCTACCACCTGGCCGACGAGAAGCACCAGCACCTGATGTGCGAGGTGTGCGGCGCGGTCACCGAGGTGCCCGATGCGGTCTTCGCCCCCCTGGCCGGAACGCTGCGACGCACGTACGCCTTCGCCATCAGGCCGCGCCATTTCGCAGTTCTGGGCCGGTGCGAATCCTGCCTCGAGGCGCCGCCATCGACAGGTGGCAGGTCTCGGGCCACGCCGGTTCCCCAGCAGGCGACGTCGTAGGCAACGCTGCCGGATCGGCTTCTCAGCCGCTCCTGGCGACGCCGGCACCGTCGGGGCTGCCGACGGCGCCGAGCGCTCCGATCGAGACCACTCGGTCGGCCCAGCGGTTGAGGAGCAGCTCGTCGTGGCTGACCACCAGGACCCCCAGGCCGGTCTCCTGCTGGTTGGCCCGGATCACGGCCACCAGGTGGGCCTGCGTCGACGCGTCGAGCATCGACGTCATCTCGTCGCACAGCAGGTAGGCGGGTTCGCCGACGAGGGCACGCCCGACGCAGGCCCGTTGCAGCTGGCCCTCGCTCACCGTGGCGCTCGTGCGGTCGAGCAGGTCGGGGGTGAGCCCCATCCGGTCGGCCATGGCGGCGACCTGGGCGCCCGCCGTGGCCCGTCTGCGCCTGGCCCGCAGGGGCTCGGCGATGACGTCGCCGAGAGTCAGTCGGGGGTCGACCGCGGTGCGCGGGCTCTGGAACACCAGTCCGATCCGAGTGCGGAGGTCGGTCGGGGCCCGGTGGCGGGCGCCGGTCACGACCGTGCCGTCCACGGCGACGTGGCCGGCGGTCGGGCGTTGGAGCAACGCCAGCACCCGGACCAGGCTGGACTTCCCGCACCCGCTCGGGCCGAGCACCCCCAACGTCTCGCCGCCGCGAACCTCGAGGTCGAAATCCTCGAGCACTCGCCGCCCGTCGTACGCGATCCCGACGCCATGAGCCGCCAGGCACGTCACGAGGCGACCCGTTGGTGGCAGGCCACCCACGCCTCGCCCACGGGGACCAGCCCCGGTACAGCGCCGCAGTTGCCGACCACCTCACCGCAACGGGGGGCGAACGCACACCCGACGGGGAGGTCGGTCAGCGCCGGCGGCATGCCGGGGACCGCGACAAACGCACGGTCGGGGAGGCAGTCGAGCAGGCCGGCGGCGTAGGGGTGCAGCGGGCCCGCGAAGAAGCTGCTCGCGGGGCTGATCTCGACGATACGGCTTGCGTACATGACCGCCATGGTGTCGGCGACCCGCTCGGCGGCGTGGAGGTCGTGGGTGACGAGGAGCACGGCCCGTCCCTCGTCGCAGCGGGCCCGCAGCTGCTGCATGGTCTGGTCGACAAGGGCCCGGTCGAGTCCCGACGTCGGTTCGTCGGCCAGCAGCACGTCGGGGTCGCCGGCGAGGGCCACCGCGGTGACCACCCGCTGGGCCATCCCTCCCGACGAGCTCGTACGGATAGCACGCCAGGTCGACGGGATCGAGGCCGACGACGCAGGCCAGCCGGTCGCCCTCGCCCACCAGATCCTCGCGGGGAGTGCCGTGGGTGCGAAGGGCCTCGGACAGCTGGGAGCGGGCGGTGCGCACGGGCGTGAGGTAGGTCGCCGGGCTCTGGGGGATCAGGCCGATGCGACGACCGCGGACCTGTCGGGACATGGCCCCCCGGGGCAGGCCGATCAGCTCGATGTCGTCGTTGTCGGAGCTGCGGTCGCCGGAACGGGCCAGGACGGCCCTGCCCCGCAGCGTGGCGTTGGTGGGCAGGAGCCCGAGCAGGGCGTGGGCCAGCACGGACTTGCCGCACCCCGACTCACCCACGAGGACGACGCACTCGCCGGCGTGCAGGTCGATGGTGGCGTCGCTCACCGCCCGGACTACCCGTCCCGGCACGGCGAACTCGACGGTCAGCCCCTTGATCGACAGGACGGGAGGGGAAACAGTCACAGGTCGTACTCGGAGCCGCGGCGAGGGCTCAGGTGATCGCGCCAGGCCCCGGCGAGGGTGGCGATGGCGAGGGTCACGACGACGATGAAAAGTCCCGGGACGATGCTCGGCCACCAAACGCCGGCCAGCAGTGACCTCCGGCCGTCGCTGATCATGTTCCCGAGCGACGCCAGGTGCGGTGGCAGGCCGAGCCCGAGGAACGAAAGGGCGGTCTCGTGCCAGATCGCGTGGGGCACCATGAGCGTGGTGGCCACCAGGATCTGGGGCAGGACGTGGGGCAGGAAATGGCGTTTCAGCACGTAGCGCCGGCTGGCCCCGCCGCCGATGGCAGCGTCGACGAACGGCCGGTCGCGCAGGCTGAGCACCTCGGACCGCACGATGCGAGCGGTGGACAGCCAGTGCGTCAATGCCACGGCCACGATCACCGCCGTCAGGCTCGGTCGGAGCATGGCCACGATGAAGAGCCCGAGGAGCAGGTGGGGCACCGAGGCGACGGTGTCGACCACCCGCATCAGGAACTGGTCGACCCGCCCGCCGCACGTGGCCGCCACCAGTCCGACGACGCCGCCGATGAGGCTTGCCGCCATCGCCGCCGCCAGGCCGACCAGCATCGACACCCGGAGCGAGTACAGGCTCCGGAGGAGGACGTCGCGGCCGAGCCCGTCGGTGCCGGCGAGATGGGAGAGGGTCGGGGGCACGTCGATCCGGTCCAGGTTCACCGCCGTCTGATCGAGCGGGGCCACCCACGGAAGGATCATCGCGCCGCCGACCAGGACCACGGCCAGGAGGGCGGCGAGGGCCACGCCGGGCCGGCGCCGGGCTGCGGCCACCCACCGCTGCGTTCGGGGGTTCCTCCGAGTCCAGCGCCGAGAACAACGGTCGCGTCACTCATCTGAATCACTCATCCAGGCGCACCCGCGGGTCGGCGATGGCGTAGGCGATGTCGGCGCACAGGTTGGCGGTCAGCACCAAGAGGGCGGTGAGGAGGGTGATGGCCGCGAGCAGCGGGAAGTCGGCACCGAGGGCGCCCTCCACCGCGACGGCACCCAGTCCGGGCAGTGAGAAGACCACCTCGACCAGCACCGCGCCACCGATGAGCTCGGGAAGGTGGGTGCCCACGAGGGTGATGAACGGAAGCAGGGCGGTGCGCATGGCATGGCCGAACAGCACCACCCGGCCCGGAAGGCCACGGGCGACGGCGCCCACCACGTGGTCCTCCTGGAGGCTCTCGATGACCGAGTCCCGCACGAAGAGCACGAACCACGAGCACTGGGAGAGCACCAGCACGCCGACGGGGAGGATGAGGTGGTGGGCGACATCGAGCCACGACCGCTGCGTCGAGGTGACCGTCTCGACTCCGGCGATCGGCACCCATCCGAGCCCGAGGGAGAACACGGCGATGGCCAGCAGGGCGATCCAGAACACGGGCATGGCCTCGACGCCGTACGCCACCGCCCGCACCACTCGGTCGAACCACCCGTCCCGCCGGTAGGCGGCGATCGTGCCGACAACGAGGCTCACGACGAGCACGATCAGGAGGGAGGTGCCGACCACCAGGACGGTCCAGCCGGCACGCGACGCCAGCACCGTGGTCACCGGCTGGTGCAGGGTCGTGGAGAAGCCGAGGTCTCCCCGCACCATGTGCCCGAGCCAGCGCAGGTACTGCACCGGGGCAGGGTCGTCGAGCCCCCAGTTGTGGCGGATCTGATCGAGGTTCTCCTCGGTGGCGGTGAACGCCGCCGCGCCCGCGTACTGGCGCACCGGGTCGATCGGTGAGGCGTTGCCGATGGCGAACATCCCCAGCGTGACGGCGATGAGCACGGGGACCGTGACCAGGACGCGTCGCCGCACCAGCCCCCCGACGCCGACCAGCCTGCGCCGGCGGGCAACGGGTGGCGCAGCTGTCAGCTCCCCGTCGACCACGTGCTGACGTTCCACCAGATCGAGTTGGCCATGTCGTGCTCGTGGGGCTCGGTCCGGTCGACCACGCCCTTGACGTCGGCCTTGACCACGTAGACGTGGCGGAGGTAGGTCAGGAACACCCAGGGCAGGTCGGCCGCCAGCTGCTCTTGCAGGCTCCCATAGGCTGTGAGCCGCGCCGCCGGATCGGCGTTCGTGCGACCCTCGTCGAGGTTGGCGTCGGCCGCGGGCGAGTTGTAGTAGCCGGGGTTGTAGTAGTCGACGCCGGCGAAGCTGGACCGGAACAGCTTGTAGGTGATGAAGTCCGGGTCGTACGGGGTACCCCAACCCATGATGAGAGCGTCGTTCTTCATCCGCGGCGTGATGGCATCCCAGGTGAGGCCTTCGGGCTTGACGTCGACACCGACGCCCTTGGCGTAGCTGGCCACCGACAGAGCCAGCTCTTTGCGCAAGCTGTCAGAAGCCGGGTACATGAGGGTGAACGACGCCTGCTGCCCGTTCTTCTCCCGCACGCCACCGGTGCCGACCGTCCATCCTGCGGCGTCGAGTGTGGAGGCCGCGGCCGCGGCGTCGGCGGTGGGCTTTCCGTAGCTCGCCGGGTTGGCGAACTGGCTCGACGGTGCCACCGGCCCGAACGCCGGGTCGCCGGCGTTGGCCAGCACACCCTTGACCAGGGCGGTGCGGTCGACCGCCAAGGACAGGGCCTGGCGGATGGCCACGTCGCCGGTGACGGGATTGCCCATCGGCAGCATGACGCCGCGATAGTCACCGGTCTTGACCTCGTGAACCTCGAAGGCGGGGTTCGACTTGAACGACTCGGCCAGCTTCGGCGGCAGCTCGACGGCGTCGAACTCGCCGGCCTGGGCGCGCTGGGCCGGACGTTCTCGTCGGCCACGAATGCCACGATGAGACGGGCGATCCTCGGCTTGTCGCCCCAGTAGTTCGGGTTTGCCGAGAGCACGAGCCGGTCACCGGGTGTCACCGACTCGAACACATACGGGCCGGTGCCGATCGGGTGCTGGTTGAAGGGCGCCTTGTTGATGTCGGTGCCCTCGAGCTGCTTCTTGGGCACGATGCCGGCGGTGAGGCGCTGGAGGATCGGCGCGTAGGCGTACTTCAGACGGAAGACGACGGTGGACGGGTCGGTTGCCTGCACCGACTCCACCATCTCCAGGTCCGAGCGTGCCGTCGTGTCCACCTTCGGATCGAGGATGGAGGTGTACGTGAAGACGACGTCGTCGGCGCTGAGCGGCGTCCCGTCGTGGAAGGTCACCCCGGAACGCAGGTGGGCGGTGACGGTCCTGCCGTCCGCCGACACCTCCGGGACCGGATCGGCCAGTCCCGGCGCCACCGCGTTGGACGCGTCCCGTGCGACCAGGCCGTCGAAGATCAGCGAGCCTCCGTCGGGCGCGAAGTTCAGCACGGGGTTGTAGCTGTCGGGCTCCGACGACGTCGCCACGACAAGCGTGTCCCGCGACGAAGCCGCGTTGTCGGTGGTCGAGGACGACGAGCAGGCTGCGCCCACCAAGGCCACCGCGACCACCAGGACGACCAGACAAGACAATCGACGAGCGTCACGCATGAACCCACCCCCGGGCATTGGCTGTTCCTACTCCGCCTTCGACGGACAGCATGCTAGATGCTGATGCGTTTAGAGATAGCAATTAGGTGCTGGTCTGTTTAGAAAGGGGAAAGGGGTCCGCTTCGCTCGCTCCGATCCGACCACCCCCCGCGGAGAGGCCGGGTGTCGTCGCCGGCTTGTTTTGCTACCAGCTTGCAATTACTTTCTGGCCGCAGGCGGCGGTTGATCAACATCCAGAGGGGGACAGCATGGGGACCGGGAGCAGACGAGGGTGGGTGGTGGCGGCCGCACTGGCGCTGGCGATGGTGGCCGGTGCGTGCGGCGGTGGGGACGACCGGGGAAACGGGAGCGCGACAACCGTTGGCGACGAGGCGGTGGATCCCAACAGGGACACGCTCGTCGTCGCCATCAACGCCGACCCTGCCAACCTCAGCCCTCTCTTCCTCGACATCAACACCGGCAACTGGAAGGTGTTCAGCGGGCTGGTGCAGTACGACAAGGACCTCGGGCTCGTCCCCGACTTGGCCAGCGAGCTGCCGGCCGTGACCGACGACGGTCGCACCGTCACCGTGAAACTCCGGTCCGACGTGAGGTTCCACGACGGTCAGCCGTTTACCGCCACCGACGTGGTCTTCACCTGGAGAGCGCTGCTCGACCCTGCCCTCGCCTCGCCGCTCTACCGCACCTGGGACCTGGCCGGCCTGGTGGAGTCGGTGGACGCGGTCGACGATCACACGGTGCGCTTCCGCCTCGGACGGGTCGACCCCGCTTTCCTCGACAAGCTCTACGTGGGCATCGTCCCCGAGCACGTCCTCGCCGACCAGGACCTGGCAAAGACCGACTTCAACCGCACGCCGATCGGCACCGGGCCCTACAAGATGGGCGAGCGCCGGCCCGGCGAGCGCATGGTCCTCGACGCCAACCCCGGCTACTACGGCGGGGCGCCGACGCTCAAGCGGGTCGTCTACACGTTCATCCCCGACGAGAACGCCCGGGCCGCGGCCCTCGAGCAGGGCTCGATCGACGTGGCCCGGCTCCCGCCCCGCCTCGCCCGGGGCTTCGAGACCGACTCCCGGCTGCGGGTCGTCACCATCCCCAGCGCCGCGGTTGACCAGATGGCGCTGCCCACTGCCAACCCGGTCGTGTCCGACCCCCGGGTGCGCCGGGCCATCGCCCTCGCCTTCGACCGGGACACGGCCGCCAAGGCCATCTACGCCGGCAAGGGCGCCGCCGCGTCCTCCCCCTTCGTCGAGGGGGCGTGGGCCTACGACCCGTCGGCAACCGTCCGCTTCGACCAGGCCGCCGCGGGCAAGCTCCTCGACGAGGCGGGATGGACGATGGGGGGCGACGGCTTCCGGTCGAAGGACGGCACCCGCCTGGCGTTCAAGGTCATGATCCTGCCCAACATCACCACCCACCGGGAGCTGGCCCTGGCACTGCGCTCGGACCTGGGCAAGGTCGGCATCGACCTCACCGTCGACACTGTCGAGAGCGCCCTGTACAAGGACCGCCTGGCCACCGACGCCTGGCTGCACAACCTGGGCAACCCCTACGACCCCGACGCCATCTTCTACGGCACGTACCACTCCAAGTACGCCTCCGACAGCGACCCCGGCACCAACCCGGCCGCGCTGCGGAGCCCGGCCGTCGACGCCGCCCTGGAGGCGGGGCGCAGCTCGGTCTCCGTGGAGCAGCGGACCAGCGCCTACCACGACCTGCAGAAGGCCCTCCTCGACGACGGCGCCTACGTGTACCTGGGCGTGGGTGACCACACGATCGTCGTGCCGTCCGACATCCGGGGCCTCGAAGTACAGGCCCAGGGCGGGGCCACAACTTCGCCCGCGGCATCTCCTGGAACCTCGAGCGCTGGCACTTCGTCACAACGTGAGCGAGCCGAAGGAGCGCGAACAGATGTGGCGCGCTTCGTCCGGCCAGAGGCCGGATGTCACGATTCTCATTGGTGCGCCATCCGAAGCGATGGTGCACCAATGAGCCTCCTCGCCATGACCGGGCGGCGGCTGCTGGCGCTGCCGCTCATGCTCCTGGTGATCGCGGCGATGACGTGGGGCCTGGCGTGGGCGTCGCCCTACGACCCGACCGAGAGCTACGTGGCCAGCATCTCCGGGCCGGGCGCCGGCGCCACGGTCACCCCCGAGCTGAAGGCCGCCTACGAGAAGGACTGGGGCCTCGACGAGCCCATGCCGGCGCAGTTCGGGCGCTGGCTGGGCAACGTGGCCACCGGCGACCTGGGGGTGTCCCGGCTCGTGCCCGGGGAGAAGGTGTCCACCGTCATCGCCAGCCGGTTGGTGGCGTCGGCCGAGCTCGTGGTCTGTGCCCTGGCCCTGGTGCTGGTGGGCTCGTTGGTGATGGGGGTGCTGGCGGCCCGGTTCCGGGACTCGTGGCTCGACTGGCTCATCCGCACCGTGTCGTACACCAACGCCTTCGCCCCCTCCTTCTGGGTGGCGCTGCTGGCCATCTACGTGTTCTCCGTGTGGCTGGGGTGGCTGCCGGCCACCGGCGCCGCCGACCTGCGCTCGACCGGCGGGGCCAGCGTCGACCTGCGCAACCTCATCCTGCCCGCCGTCACCTTGGCCCTCACCCAGCACGGGGTGTTCACCTTGTATGTCCGCACGACGGTGCTGGAGGTCATGCGCGACGACCACGTCCGCTTCGCTCGGGCCCAGGGGGCCTCCGAGACGTCGGCCCTGTTCCGCCACGCCCTGCCCAACGCCCTGATCCCCTACGTGACCCTCATCGGAACCCACATCCCCGAGCTGATCGGGGGTTCGGTGCTCATCGAGACGGTTTTCGCCTGGCCCGGCCTGGGCAGCCTGACCGTGGCCGCCGCCCGCGCCGTGGACATGCCCCTGTTGATGGCGATCGTGCTGGCCGGCGCCGTGCTGGTGGTGCTCGGGAACCTGGTGGCCGACCTGCTGTACAGGGTGGTCGACCCGCGGGTGCGGGAGGCGCCGGCATGACCTCGACGGTCAGTGCTCCCGTCGAGCCCCGAGATCCCCGAGGACCCGGTTGCCCAACGCCGGTTCGCACTTTCCGGCGCCGGGGGCGGCGCCTGCCGTCGTCCGCCGTCGTCTCGCTCGCTGTCATCGCCGTCCTTGCCATCCTGGCGGTGGGGGCGGTGTTCCTGCGCCCCTTCGACAGCCGATCGGTGCACTTCGACCAGGTCCTGCAGCCGCCTGCGCTGGCCCATCCCATGGGCACCGACTCTGTCGGGCGGGACCTGTTTACCCGGGTGCTGCACGGCATGCGGGTGTCGTTCGGCGTCAGCGTGCTGGCGGCCGTGTGCGCGGCCGCCATCGGGGCGTCGATCGGTGTCGTGGCCGGCGCCTTCGGGCGCCGGGTCGACGCGGTGCTGATGCGCTTCATCGACATCGCGTCCTCCCAGAGCCACTTCCTGTTCGGGATCCTCATTCTGGTGATGACCCGGCCGTGGCTGGGACCGGCGGGCGCCATCTTCCTGTCCGTCGCGCTCACCCACTGGACGTCGGTGGCCAGGATCGTGCGGGCCGAGGTTCTCGCCCTCCGCGAACAGAAGTTCGTGGCCGCGGCGGTGAACGCGGGCGCCACCCGCCGCCACCTGGCCCGCCGCCACTACCTGCCTCACGTGCTCCCGGCGATCGGCCTCGGGTTCGTGTTGCTCGTGCCCCACGCCATCTTCCACGAGGCCGGGTACTCGTTCCTCGGTCTCGGCATGCCGGCCACGTCGCCGTCGTTGGGCAACCTGCTGGCCGAGAGCCAGGCGACGCTGCTGAGCGGGGGCTGGTGGGCGAGCTTCTTCCCGGGGGCCGTGATCCTCGTCGGGGCGATGGCCGTCGGGACCCTCGGCGAATGGTGGCGCGACCGCCGCAACCCGCGCTGGCGGTCGGAGTTGGAGCTGTGACGCCGCCGCTGGTCGACATCAGCAAGCTGTCGGTGCGGTTCCGGACCGCCAACGGCGTCGTGCGGGCCCTCTCCGACATCGACCTGCGCCTCTGGCCGGGCGAGGTCGTCGTGCTGGTGGGCGAGAGCGGGAGTGGCAAGACCGTGCTGGCTCACGCCATCCTCCGCCTCCTCCCCATGAATGCCGAGGTGACGGGCGTCGTCCGCCTCGGTGGCGACGACCTGCTCAGCCTGAGTGACCGCGAGATGCGGGCGGTTCGGGGCCGACGCATCGCCCTCATCCCGCAGAGCCCGGGCACCGCACTCGACCCCGTCCGCCAGCTCGGGGGCCAGCTGCTCGAATCGGCCCGGCTGCGCGACATCGACCGAGCCGAGGCTCGCTCCCGTCTCGATCGCCGGCTCACCAGCGTCGGCCTGTCCTTCGACGGCGTCGAGCGCCGCTACGCCCACCAGCTCTCGGGCGGCATGCAGCAGCGCGTCGTCAACGCCGGCTGCCTGGTGAATGCCCCCGACCTGGTGCTGGCCGACGAACCCACCCACGGCCTCGACGCGAGTCTGGTCGACGCCACCGCCGCCCAGCTTCTGTCGGTCGCGGCCGAGGGTTCGGCCCTACTGGTCATCACCCACGACCTGCGCTTGGCCGAACGCCTGGGCGGACGGCTGGCCCTGCTCTACGCCAGCAGCCTGGTCGAGGTCCGGTCCACCGCCGCCTTCTTCGCCGAGCCCGCCCACCCCTATGGCCAAGGGTTGCTGGGGGCGCTGATCGAACGGGGCGGCGTGCCCATCCCGTGGATGTCGCCGGAGCTG
Source organism: uncultured Acidimicrobiia bacterium (assembly GCA_963827345.1). GTDB lineage: Bacteria > Actinomycetota > Acidimicrobiia > Acidimicrobiales > AC-14 > CAWGUU01. The sequence continues at coordinate 139,073 of CAWHAN010000001.1, forward strand.
ACGGCCCTGCCCCCCGGTTGTCCGTTCGCCCCCCGCTGTCCGTCCGCCGTCGATGAGTGTCGTGCGTCGATGCCCGGCGAGCACGCGGTCGACGGTGGTTGGGCGAGGTGTGTGCTGCATGCTCACAGCTGACGGCATCGTCAAGGTCTTCGACGGCCCCGATGGCCGCATCACCGTGCTCGACGGGGCCCACCTGTCGCTGGCCCCGGGGGCCCGCATGGGCCTGGTTGGGCCGAGCGGCTGCGGGAAGTCGACGCTGGCTGCAATCCTGGCGCTGCTGCTGCGACCTGACGGAGGCCGGGTGCTCATCGACGGGCAGCCGATCGTGGGATGGGGCCTGGGTGTGCCCGGCGACGTCCGGCGGCAGGTCCAGCTCGTGTGGCAATCTCCCCGCCAGGCGGCCGATCCCCGGATGACCCTGCAGGAGATCGTGCTCCAGCCCCTGGCCATCCAGGGCAGCCTCCCGGCGTCGGCTGCCGAGTGCTGGGACCTGACCGTGGGATTGGCCGAGAAGGTGGGCCTCACACCCGATCTCCTGCGCCGCCAACCCCACGAGGTGTCCGACGGTCAGCTGCAGCGGGCCTGCCTGGCCCGGGCCCTCGCCGTGTCGCCCCGTTTCCTCCTCTGCGACGAGCCCACCTCCATGCTGGACGTGTCCACCCAGGCCTCCCTGCTGGCCGTCATCGCCGAGCAGCAGGCGGCGTCCTCGCTCGGTGTGCTCCTGATCACCCACGACCTGGTCGTAGCCCGGCACTGGTGCCAGGAGGTCGTCGACAGCCGCGACCTGTGCTCCGAGCAATGACGTAGAACACGGGACCGGGTGGCCGTCGGGCGCCCACAGGCGTCGACCGGGCAGGCTCTTCCCATGAGCGACTCGAACACCCCGGAGGACGGCCGCACCTCGCGGGAGCGGATGCTCGCCGGCGATCTGTACATCGCCGACGACCCCGAGCTGGCACGGGACAGCCTGCGGGCCATGGGGCTCATGGAGGCCTACAACTCGAGCCCGGCCGATGACCCCGATGCCCGCCGGCGGATCCTGGGCGAGCTGCTGGGCGCGTTCGGGCCGGGGAGCGAGATCCGTCCGCCGTTCTACTGCGACTACGGCTACCACCTGCGGATCGGCGCCCGGGTCTTCGTGAACGTCGGACTTGTCGCGCTCGACGTCGCCCCCATCACCATCGGTGACGACGTCCAGATCGGCCCCGGCGTCCAGCTGCTGACGCCCACCCACCCGGTCGAGGCCGAGCCCAGGCGGGCGAAGTGGGAGGCGGCCAAACCGATCGTCGTCGGCGACAACGTCTGGTTGGGCGGCGGCGCCATCGTCCTGCCCGGCGTGACGATCGGCGAGAACACCGTCGTGGGCGCCGGGGCGGTCGTCACCAAGGACCTCCCTGCCGGCGTGGTCGCAGTCGGGAACCCGGCCAGGATCCTCCGCTCGCTGTAGGACAATTGCCCCGAACTGGTTCCACAAAACGGGGCCAGGCCCCGCTGGGTGGCACCAGTTCGGCTCGGTTCGTTCGCAGCAATGTGAACGGCAGGTGTATCAGCGGTGTCCCCCGGTGCTCTGTGTCGTAGGAGCGGCGGCACGACAAGGGGGCAGAGGATGGAGCGTTCCGCGATACCGGCCGGCGTCGACTTCGGCGCGCAGGGTGGAGACCCCAGTCGCCGGGCGGTCGGCGTCCGGCTCGACCTCAGCACCTGCGTGAACCGGTACGGACCGCCGCCGGCGGCCGGCGCCGTCCTGGCCGGGTTCTCGCCCTGCGACCTGCAGGTCCACCCCTACGCCGCCGCCGGCGACGTGGCCGCCGCCTACGCCGGCCTGCTGGGCGTCGACGCCCGAACGCTCGTCGCCGGTCGGGGCACCACCGAGTTCATCTGGGCCCTCGGGCGCCAGGTGCCCCACGAGCGGGTCGCCGTCCCCCTCCCCGCCTACACCGACTACCTGCGTGCCTTCCCGGGCCGGGGCTTCGCCGGCTCACGACCGGCACCGGTGCCCTCCCTCCGGCTGGTCGACGAGGCGATGGCCGGCGTCCGAACTGGTGATCCTGTCCAACCCGCACAACCCGTCGGGCGTCTGCCTCGACGCCGGCGGTCTGCTGGAGGTCGCCGCCCGCCACCGGTCGTGCACGTTGGTCGTCGACGAGTCTTACGTGGACTTCCTCCTCGACCCCGCCGATGCCACGGTCATCGGGCGTGACGGCGGAGGCGACAACGTCGTCGTCCTGCGGTCGCCGTCGAAGTTCTACGGCATCGCCGCCACGCGAGCCGGGGTGGCGTGGTGCCGCGACCGGGACCGGCTCGACGACCTGCTCGGTCCTCGCGAGACGTGGCCCGTCTCCGGCCTTGACGCCGCGCTCGCAGTGGCGGCGCTCGCCAGTGGCGCCTGGGCCGGACAGTCCCGGCGGCAGCTGGCCGACGACGGCGCCTGGCTGGCGGACCGGTTGCGCCGGAGGAACCTCGACGTGGTGGAGGACGGCGTCGGCGTGCACTACCGCTGCGTGGTGACCGCCGAGCCGGATGCCGTTGCCGAGCGGTTCGCCGCCGAGGGCATCGGTGTGCGACCGTTGGGCCGAGCCCATGGTGTCGAGCCCGGTGCGGTGCGAATCCTCGCCCCCCGGTGGGACGAGCGCCGCACGTTCTCCGCCGCCTTGGTGGCGGCCACACCGGCAGCAGCCGAGCTCCAGCCGTGCGGGTGACCCTCGCGGGACGGCCGCCTCGAGGTCGCCGGCCGGAACAGCCGAATCGAAGTCGCCAGCCGGGACGGCCGCCTCGAGGTCGCGGGCCGGGACGGCCGACTCGAGGTCGCGGGCCGGGAGGGCCGAATCGAAGTCGTCGGCTCGGCCCGGACGTCGTCGGCTGCGTCATCGGGGGCGTCGCCGCCCTGAGCTACGCGGTGACGATCCTCGTCGGTCGCTCGCTCTCTCGGGCCGGAGTGTCGTCCGCCACCGCCCTCGGCTTCCGGTTCGGCGTGGCTGCGGTGGCCCTCGGCGCCGTGCTCGCCGTTCGCGGGGCGCCGCTCCTGCCGGCTCGGGGCGAGCGTCTTCGCCTCGTCCTCCTCGGCGGTGTGGCGTACGCCCTGGAGTCGACGCTGTTCTATCTGGCCCTCGGCCACGGCACCGTCGCCGCCGCCGCCCTCGTCTTCTATGCCTACCCGGCCATCGTGGCGGTCCTGGAGTTGGGCCTGGGATCGCCGCTGCCCCTGCGGCGGCTGGCTGTCGCCCTCGGCCTGTCGGCGGCGGGAACCGTGGCCGTGGTCGCCACCGGCGAGCACGTCGCCATCTCCGCGGTCGGTGTGCTCTTCGCGCTCGGCGCGGCCGCCGTCTTCGCCCTATACCTCATCGGCGGGGGACGTCTCGTCCACCGGACCGACGCCTGGACACGGGCCGCCTGGGTGGCGGCGGGGGCCGCCGTCTCGTCGGTGGGTCGTGGCGCTCTGACCGACAGCTTCTCGGTGCCCGTCGGGCACTGGCCGCTGCTGCTGGCCTACGGCGCGTTCACCGCCGCCGCCTTCGCGCTCATGTTCGTGGCCCTCGTCCGCCTGGGACCGACGCGGACGGCGGTCGTCATGACGCTCGAGGCGTTCTTCGCCGTCGTGCTGGCCGCCGTGTTCCTGCAGGAGGGGCTGGCTCCCACCCAGGTGGCGGGTGGCATCGCCATCCTCGTGGCCGCCGCGCAGGTCGCAGGGAGCCGGGCCGGTCCGCTGCCAGCCGAGCCAACCCGCTCCGGGCGACGGTCGGTTGCCGTGGCGCCGGAGCCGGCGCCCTCGTCGGTCTGACTAGCGACTAGCCGTCGTGCCGTTCGGCGAGGGTGGACACGTCGCCCGGACATCCTCGCCAGCTCGCCCTCGTCGCGGTTGCGCCGCGTGCTCAGGGATTGTGACTCACCGTCACAGGGAACTGCTGGAGTTGGGCGACGACCGCCGTCGGCGACCCCACAGGCGCCAAGTCGACCGGCTCTTGCAGGTGGTAGACGTCGCCTTGGGGAGGGAAGGTGGTGAGGTTGGAGCCTCTGAGAATCGCGGGATCTGCCATCGTGCCTCCTCTTGAGACCAAATTCCTCAAACGTGCCCTACACGCGCGGATGGTACCGGCCGGGGCGGGGCCGAGTCGACCGGCAACGAGGGCGTCGAACTCTACGTCCTCACGGCCTCCACACGTTGAGCCAGAGGTGGCCGTCGCTGGCCCGGACGAATATGTACGGGTTGCCCTCGTGGTTCATGGCGCTGATCTCGTCGTCGTCAACAGCGATCCCCGGCGGGCTTCCGAGGTCTTCCCAGACCCACTGCGTCCCGTTCCAGGCGTTCACCCAGATATGGCCATCGTCGGCCCGAACAAATGCGAAAGGATTGCCCTGGTAGTCGACGGTGGCAAGGGCCTTGCCCCCGACCGACAGCCCCGGCGGCGAGCCCTGGTCTTCCCAGTGCCACCGTGACCCATCCCACCAGTTCACCCACAGGTGGCCGTCACTGGCCCGCACGAACACGTACGGGTTGCGGGCGAAGGTGATGGCCGAGATGGCGTCGCCGTCGACGGTGAGCCCCGGCGGGCTGCCTTGGTCGGACCAAGGCCATTGGGCACCGTCCCACCAGTTCACCCACAGGTGGCCGTCGCTAGCCCGCACGAACACAAAGGCATACGGGTCGCCTTCGTCGCACGCGGTAGCGAGCGCGTCGCCGTCGACGGACAACTGTGGCGACGTCCCTCGGTCCTCCCAGACCCACTGGGTGCCGTTCCAGGCGTTGAGCCAGATGTGGCCGTCGCTAGCACGCACGAACACAAAAGGGTTGCCCTGGTAGTCAAGCGTCGCCACCGCGCCGTCGACGGTGAGACCCGGAGGCTTTCCCTGGTCCTCCCATCTCCACTTCGATCCGCTCCACCAGTTCACCCACAGGTGACCGTCGGTGGCCCGAACGAACACGTAGGGATTGCCGCCGAACGTCATCGCCGCGATGGCGTCACCTTCGACGGTCGCATCCTGCGGGGTTCCCTGGTCGGCCCAGCCCCACTCCGCTCCGTTCCACCAGTTCGTCCACAAATGCCCGTCGCTACCCCGAAGGAAGGCGAATGCGTACGGACTGTCGGGGTCCGAGATCGGTGATATCGCGAACCCGTCGACCGCTAGGCCGGGCGGGTGGCCTTGGTCCGACCAGCTCCACGGCATGGAAAACTCCTTTCGATCAGAGCGTCGAGGTCGTCCCCAGCCTGTGCCGAAACCACCCGGTGCTGACGCTGTACCTGCACCGTCGAACCAACGATAGGCCATCCAGCCTTCCCGGATCATTTGCGCGACCCCCGTACGTCTACGGCCGCAGCCCCATCACCCAGGCCGACCCGCTTGCGGGCTCGAGCGGGCCCGCCATGACCGACCGCCGGCGCCGGCGGTCGGTTTGGGACCGCTGACGTCCTCGTTCCCGACCGGCTACGCGACGTGCGACACCGCCATCGCTGTGATCGCGGCGCGGAGATCCCCGCGCTGACGTTGCCATCGGGCTACGTCGTCTATGACAAGAGGTGGCCCTCGGTTCCTTTTCTGAATACGCTCGTTGTGGGCGCGTGACCTGAAAGGTCTCGCTGCTTTGCCCCCGGGGACACACTCGGGAGCACTGAGCCTCGACGGCTGACGAAATGATTCGAGCGAATCACTCGGAGGGGTCGGGCTTCACAGACCCAGGCCGTTGGCGACAAGACCGACGATGGTGCCGCCGGCGAAGAGCCTGACCCCGAGGGTCTGGCGACGCCCGGCGTTGGCCAGTTCGCCGGCATGGATCGAGATCTGCTGAGCGTGCAGATCGAGGGCGAGCTGCGCATTCATGGGCGCACCGCTAAACCGCTAAGGCCGACGCGCATCATGCGTTCGTGGCCGTCCTGCGGTTCTAGGGCCGCCACCTGGGCTAGCAGCTCGGCTGCCCTGCGCCGATCGGCGCGCACGCCCACGATGACCAGCGCAAGCCCGACCAGGCTCGAGTAGGGCCGACGCGACATACAGGAGGAGACGCACGATCACGAGGGTTGACAGTCGAAGTCGGCCAACAAGCGACCCACCTGGCATAGGACGTGGACTGTCAGCCCAAAAAGATCAGCAGCGCCCGCCGCCACCGCCGAGGAGGCTGGTGACGAGGTTGATCAGCTGGGTGACCAGGCCGTTGCAGATGCCGACAAGGCTCTTGTTGACGCCGATGAGGCCCTGGGTGATCGCCGAGGCGTCGTTGTCGATGCCGGTGAGCGGACCGTTGTTGGCGGTGGCGATGCGACGGTGGATGTTCTGGACGCCCAACTGGTCGGCCGGCTCGTCGGCGTCGACGAGCGTCGTGTTGATGCTCGTGACCCCGCCGAGGACCGACGTCAGCACGGAGGACGTCTCGCTCAACGACGAGTCGGTCTGGGCGAGCTTGGAGTCGATCGACGTCAGCGAGGAGATGATCGACGACACCGGCGCCCCCAGGGGCTTCAAGGTGGTGTCGATGCCGGCCAGGTTCTGGTTGATGGAGTCGACCCGGGAGGGCAGCGGCACGGTGTCGCCCTGGACGCCGGCGACGGCCCGGCTGGCGACGCCGAGGTTCCCGTTGATGCTCGACAGGGAGTTCGTGATCAGGATCAGGGCCACGACGACGACGAGCGTGACCGTGCACAGCAGGCCGACCCACACCTTCATCCACTTCGCGAGCGTGCTCGCCTCGCTCGGCTTGGCCTGCGGCGGCGCACTCGCTGGTGCGGACCGCCTTGTGGCTACGGCAACCATCGGAAGCGCTCCTCCCGGTCGAACGCCCTGCCAGATCTCCCCCCGGCCGGACACGCGCACGATAGCGCCTGTTCACGCTGAGTGAAACTTTCGACGCTCAGATCACCGGAAAAAACTTCGCAGTGTGACCGGCCACTCACCCGAACGGGGGAGCGAGCCGGCGGCCATGGGGACTCAGGTGCTCCCCGGCTCCCGGTCCAGCTGGGCCCGGAGGCGTTCGAGCCGACGGTCCCACCGGCCACCGGCACCTACCATCCACGCCACCGCGTCGACCATGGGCTCGGTGGTGGCACCGTAGCGGACCTCCCTGCCGTCACGGTGGGCGTCGACCAGGCCGGCCTCGCCGAGAGCCTTGAGGTGGTGGACCACCGCCTGCCGCGACACGGGCAGGTCGCGGGCGAGGGCGGTGGCGCTGTGCGGGCCTTCCCGGACCAGCCGGGCCATCAGCCCGCGGCGGGTGGGGTCGGCCAGCGCGCCGAAGACAGCATCGAGACCGTCGGCGGTCAACAGCTGTCGGCGGTCAGGGGGGTGGTCAACGGCACACGGCGGCTGCCGGTACCAGGAGGCGGCAGCCGAGCAGGAGGAACCGGACGCCCCAGCGGAGGTTCAGGTTGGCGGATGCCACGGGCGCCGACCGGCCCGGCACCGGGGTCAGCAGGGTCTCGGTGACGACCAGCCGGGTGCCGCCGTCGGTCGGCTCGAGGTCGAGCTGGACGGTCGACGCCGGGCCGTCGCCGTCCTCGGGCCACCAGCGCAGCGACAGCCGCCGGGCGGGCACCACCTCGTCGACGCGGGCCTTGCGGACCACCCCGCCGGGTTCGACGATCGTGCCGCCCCCGCCCGGGCGCACGTCGAGGTCGACGTCGCCCTCCAGCCAGTCGGCGAGCAGCTCGGGGTCGGTCAGCGCCCGCCACACGTCCTCCGCCGGCGCCTCGAGATCGACCGACCTGGTGACCTTGACCTCTTCCACGGCGTGACCATCCCTCCGTCGTCGCACGAACACCCAGTTTAGTGCAAACAATGCGTTGCACATGGCTAGGATGTGCAAACAACTCTTTGCACAAGGATGGAACCGATGAGCGTACTGGTGCCGACCGTGATCGAGCAGACGTCGAAGGGGGAGCGGGCGTTCGATATCTACTCCCGCTTGCTGGCCGAGCGCATCGTCTTCCTCGGGACGCCGATCGACGACACGGTGGCCAACCTGATCGTCGCCCAACTACTCCATCTGCAGTCCGACGACGCCGACCGGGACATCTCGCTCTACATCAACTCGCCGGGCGGGGACATGACGGCGCTGTTCGCCGTCCACGACACCGTCCAGTACCTCAGCTGCGACGTCGCCACCTACTGCGTGGGGCAGGCGGCGTCGGCGGCCGCCGTGCTGCTGGCCGCCGGCGCGCCGGGGAAGCGGTACCTGCTGGCCAACGCCCGCGTCCTGCTGCACCAGCCCCACGGCGGCGCCCAGGGCCAGTCCAGCGACATGGAGATCGCGGTCCGGGAGATGGTCGAGATGCGGCGCCGGATGATCGGGATCCTCGCCGAGTGCACGGGCCAGCCGCCCGAGCGGATCACCGCCGACATCGACCGCGACTACATCCTCCGGGACCAGGCGGCGGTCAGCTACGGCGTCGTGGACCATGTCATCGAGCCGGCCAGGGCCCGCCGCCGGGCTGGCCCCGCGGCGGTCCCTCACGCCCTCCCGGCCTGAGTCAGCGGGCCTCCTCCTTGTTCGCCGCCTGGCGCTCGGCCGCGAGCAGGGCGGCCTTGCGGTCGATGCCCCAGCGGTAGCCGCCGAGCGTGCCGTCGGACCTGACCACCCGGTGGCAGGGGATGGCGACGGCCACCGGGTTGGCCCCGCAGGCGTTGGCGACGGCCCGCACCGCCGTCGGCCGGCCGACGGCGTCGGCGACCTGGGTGTAGGTGGCCGTCGTGCCGGGCGGGATGGTGCGGAGGTGCTCCCAGACGCTGACCTGGAAGGCGGTGCCCCGGATGTCGAGCGGTAGGTCGGCTGCCGACCCGCCGCCGCCGCCGACACCACCGCCGCCGGCCAGGGCGGCGACCTGGCGGGCGAGGGTGCCCACGTGCTCCCCGTCCTCGACGAGGGTCGCCCCCGAGTACTCGGCGGCCAAGTCGGCGGCCAGCGCCAGCGGGTCGTCGCCGATGCGCACGGCGCACAGCCCCCGCTCGGTGGCGGCGACGATGACCTCGCCGATCGGGCTCGAGAAGGTTGTCCAGGAGACGCGGTGACCCCGCCCGGCGGCGGCGTACTCGGCTGCCGGCATGCCCAGCCGGGGCGCGCCGTGCTCGTAGAAGGCGCGGGTGGACCCGTAGCCGGCGTCGAACACGGCGTCGGTGACGTTCGCCCCCTGCTGCAGTGCCCGCCGCGCCCGCTCGGCCTGCATGGCCCGGCCGTAGGCCGCCATCGACACGCCGACGGCCTCGGAGAACCGGCGCTGGAGGTGGCGCTTGCTCCATCCGACCCGGGCGGCGAGGGCGTCGGGGGTGTGGTCCTCGTCGGGGTGTTCGAGCCACCGGCAGACGGCCACCACGGAGGCCGTCGCCGGGTCGTCGATCGTGGCTCCGTCGGGCCGGCACCGGCGGCAGGCCCGGAAGCCCTCGACGACGGCGTCGGCGGGCGTGGAGAAGAACAGGACGTTCTCGCGTCGGGGTCGTCGGGCGGCGCACCCGGGGCGGCAGTAGACGCCCGTCGTGCGGACCGCGTAGACGAACACCCCGTCCATACGGGTGTCGTGCCCCTCGACCGCCTGCCAGCGGACGGACTCGATGTCGTTCATGAGAGCGAACCTACGGGTCGACGGGCCGTTCCGCCTCCCGAATCGGCCCCCACGAATGTCGCGCCACGTGTATCACCAGGCCGTTTGGACGCTCCTGTAGGCGGACGAGCGCTGGGAGGCACGATGATCGGCGGACGAACGGCTGACGACCTCATGACGAGCCAGGAGGAGGTCGCCTGGCCGGGGCCCGACCTCGAAGGTTTCCTGGCCGGGCTGCGGGAGTCCAGGGAGGAGATCGAGGCCAACCGGTGCCTCACCGACCAGGTGGTTCGGGGGCTGGTCGACGCCGGGTTGGCCCGGCTCTGCGTGCCCCACCGCCTAGGCGGCGACCAGGCCGACCCCGTGGCCCTCGCCCGGTGCCTCGAGGCCGTCGCCCGGGCCGACGCTTCCACCGCCTGGTGCGTGTGGATCTACGCCTCCGCCCCGTGGTTCCTGGCCTACGCCTCGGCCGCCGCCATCGACGCGGTCTACGGCGACGGGCCCGACGCCCTCGTGGCGTCGCCGCTGGCGCCGACCGGGCGGGCCACGCCGGTCGACGGCGGCGTCAGGGTCAGCGGACGATGGCCGTTCGCGTCGGGCGGCCGTCATTGCGACTGGTTCCTGTGCCGCGTCGTGCTGGAAGGCGGCCGTGAGCAGCGGCTCGTGCTCCTGCCGACCTACGAGGTCGCCCGCCCGGACACGTGGTGGCCGAACGGCCTCAGCGGGACCGGCAGCGGCGACGTGGCCGTCGACGACGTGTTCGTCCCGTCCGAACGGGTCGTCGCCTTCGGGCAGGGCCCCCGGCGATGGTCCGAGCCGCTCTACTCCTTCCCCCACCACGGCCTCGCCTGTGGCAGCGCCGCCATCGCCCTCGGGATCGCCCAGGACGCCCTCGACACCTTCGTCACCCTGGCCGCCGCCAAGAAGCCGGCCGGCTCCTCCCGGCGGCTGGCCGAACGCGAGGCGGTCCAGCTGCAGGTGGCCCGGGCCGAGGCCGAGCTCGGCGCCGCCCGGGCCTTCCTCCACCAGGCCACCGGTGACGTGTGGGACGACGTCCTCAGCACCGGCTCGTCGCCCCTTCGCCGGCGTGCCCTGCTGAGGCTGGCGGCGAACCACGCCTGCCGGGCCGCCACCGGTGTCGTCGACGGGGTGCACCACGCCGCGGGCTCGGCGGCGGTGCCCCGCTCGTCAGCGCTGGGACGTCACCTTCGCGACATGCACACCGTGACCCAGCACAAGTTCCACAGCGACGAGGTCGACGAGATCGCCGGCCGGGTGCTGCTGGGGCTCGACCCCGAGCACGCCGACCTCGATCTAGGCGTCAAGCAGGCTCGTATGACGTCAGCGCAGGTCAGGCGGGAGTGTCGGCTGCCAACCTTGACTTGATGCGGTCGATGGCCATCCACGACGTCGCCGCCACCATGCCGCCGATCACGGCCATCTGCACGAACCACCAGGCGCCGATGCCGGGGTGGTGACCGGACACAGGGCAGGCGATGGCGGAGAACAACAGCGCCGCCCCGGTGACCCCTGCCCAGGCGAGGGCCGCCGGCTTGCGGGCGGCGGCGGTGACCATGAGCATGCCCATCGCCAGCATGATCCCCAGGGAGAACACCTCGAGGACGACCGGCACGTGGTCGGTCGGAGCGGCGGGCTCCACCGCCACCGCGATGATCCACGCCAGCGGCCAGCCCAGCGCCAGCGCGACCGCCGACGCCTTGCCCAGGCCGGCGTCCGTCCGCACGGGCGGCGCGGGCGAGACGTAGTCCGGCAGCGGCGCATGCTCGACCGGCGCGTCCTGCTCGACGTGCTCGTCCTGCTCGGTGGTCAGGGTGCTGGGGCTCGTGTCCATGACGGTCACCTCCGGTATGTCCGACACAAGAATGCCAAAGATCGGGCTCGCTGCCCGAACACCCGCCCGGAGGAGGGGTGGGGGCCGCCGGGTCGGGAGCGCCGAACCTGGAGGCACGGAGCCCGGCGGTAGCGTCGCCCACGACCTGACACTCGTCACATCGGACGGCTCGCCCGGGGGAATCTTGGAACCAGCCGACCAGCAGTCAGTGCAGTTCGACGTGAGGATCGAGCCCGAGTTGGAGGGCGGGGTGTACGCCAACTTCCTCGGCGTGTGGCACACGGCCCACGAGTTCACCCTCGACTTCTCGTCCACCCTGCCCGCCGACCAGATGGAGAACCCGGACGGCGTGATGCACGTGCCCTGCCGCGTCGTGGCCCGGGTCAAGGTGCCGCCGACCCTCGTCTTCGACATCATCCGGGCCATGAACGAGAACCTCACCGGCTACGAGGAGAAGTTCGGCGCCATCAAGAAACCGGGCGGGGAGGAGACGCTCTTCCCCCCCGAGGACCCGTCGTAGAGCCCCTGAACGGCTCTTTTGCACGCCCGGGGCGGAGGCGCGCCCGTCAAGGGCGCTCGCGCCTGACTGCTAGATTGCCATCATGGTTGATTCAGGTAAATACAGTCTCGGGCCAAGGACGGAAAGCTGCTCGTCAAGATCGAGCGCGACGGCATGGCCAAGAAGATGGGGCACGACCTCACGTTCGAGGTGGGCGACTGGAGCGCGGACGTCGTCGTCGACGAGGACCCGTCCAAGTCGGAGCTGAGCCTCACGGCCAAGCCTTCGTCGATGAAGGTCATCGAGGCCAAGGGCGGGGCCAAGCCGCTGTCCGAGGGCGACAAGGGCGACATCATGAAGAACCTCACGAAGACCCTCAAGGGTGACTCGCCCATCACCTTCAAGTCGAAGAGCGTGAGCCTCAACGGGAACAAGGCCAACGTCTCCGGCGACCTCACCATCGCCGGCAGCACCCAGCCGACGCAGGTCCAGCTGACCATCTCCGACACCAAGGTGAGTGGCAGCACGTCGGTCGCTCAGACCAAGTTCGGCCTCAAGCCGTTCAGCATGATGGGCGTGCTCAAGGTGAAGGACAACGTCGGCATCGAGTTCGAGGCCAACATCCCCTCGTAAGGGCTTCAGAACCTCCGGTCAGTCAGAACTCGCGGCGGGCGGCGACGGCGGCCTGCCCGACGCTGACCCCGCCGTCGTTGGGCGGCACCTTCGAGTGCACGAGGACTTCGAGTCCCGCTCCCGGTGAGGCGGCGCTCGACGATCTCGGTGAGGCGGGCGTTCTGGAAGACGCCGCCGCTCAGGGCCACCACGCCCACGCCGGCGGCCGACGCCAGGTCGGCGGCCACGTCGGCGACGGCGTTGCCCAGGCCGACGTGGAAGGCGGCGGCGATGGCCGGAACCGGCGTCCCCCGGTCGCGCTCGGCGACCACCTGGGCCACCAGGGGTGAGGGGTCGACGACCACCAGGCCGTCCGCTCCCGGTCCCACCGTGACCTCCCAGCCCCCACTACTCCATCTGCCTCGGCCACGATGGGCTGCCCGGCGGCGGCGGCCTCCAGCTCGATGGCGGCCTGGGCCTCGTAGGTGACGGTGGGCCGGATGCCCAGCAGGGCGGCGACCCCGTCGAACAGCCGCCCGGCGCTGGTGGTGCGCAGGCTGTCCTCCCGCTCGATGATGGCCAGGATCGAGGGCCAGCGCTCGTCGACCGACCGGCCGTAGCGCTCGGCCTCCTCCCGGCCGAGGGCGGTGCGGGCCCAGGCCATGGCCATGCGCCAGGGCTCCTTGATGGCCCTGACCCCGCCGGGGAGCGCCACCGCGGCCAGGTGGCCGACCCGCTCGTAGGTGTCGAGGTCGGCCACCAGGAGCTCGCCGCCCCAGATCACGCCGTCGGTGCCGAAGCCGGTGCCGTCGAAGGCGATGCCCAGCACCCGGTCCTCCCGGCGGTGCTCGGCCAGGCACGAGGCGATGTGGGCGTGGTGGTGCTGGACGCCGACCGCCGGCAGGTCGAGGTCGGCCGCGAACTTGCTGGACAGGTACTCGGGGTGGAGGTCGTGGGCGACCACCTCGGGCGTCACGCCGGTGAGGTGGCACAGGTGGTCGACGGCCTGGAGGAACGACCGGTAGGCGGCCAGGTGCTCGAGGTCGCCGATGTGGTGGCCGGCGATCAGGTTGGAGCCCTTGGCCACCGTCACCGTGTTCTTGAGCTCGGCGCCGACGGCCAGCACCTGGCGGAGGGCCGGCCTGGTGAGGGGGAGGGGCTCGGGGGCGTAGCCGCGTGACCGGCGCAGCATCTGGGACGGCTTGCCCGCCGGCCTGGCTCGCACCACCGAGTCGTCGCAGCGGATGTGGATGCCGCGGTCGTGGGTGAGCATGGCGTCGACCATCGGGCCCAGGCGGGCCAGGGCGTCGCGTGTCGTCGTGGGCGATGGGCTCGTCGGACAGGTTGCCGCTGGTCATGACCAGCGCTTTTCCGAACCGGTGCAGCAGGAGCGTGTGGAGCGGCGTGTACGGCAGCATGAGGCCCAGCTCGGGCAGCCGGGGGGCGATGCCGGGGGCCAGCGGCTCCCCACATCCCCTTTGGCATCGTCCCGGCGCAGGAGCACGATCGGCCGCCGGGGCGAGCTCAGGGCGGCCTCGGCCTCGGGTGTGACGACGGCCACGGCCCGGGCGGCGTCGATGTCGGCCACCATGACGGCGAACGGCTTGTCGTCCCTGGCCTTGCGCCGGCGCAGCTCGGCCACCGCGTCCGCATTGGTGGCGTCGACGGCCAGGTGGTAGCCGCCGAGGCCCTTGACGGCGAGGATCCGGCCCTCGGCGAGGAGGGCCACCGCCTGGTCGAGGGCGTCGTCGGCCTTGGCCAGCAGGCCGCCGTCGGGCGTGAGCAGGGAGAGCTGGGGGCCGCAGACCGGGCAGGCGATGGGCTCGGCGTGGAACCGACGGTCGGCGGGGTCGGTGTACTCGGCCCGGCAGTCGTCGCACATGACGAAGCCGGCCATGGTGGTCGACTGCCTGTCGTAGGGGATCGACCTGATGATCGTGTAGCGGGGACCGCAGTTGGTGCAGTTGACGAACGGGTAGCCGTAGCGGCGGTCGGCAGGGTCGAGCAGCTCGCGCTCGCAGTCGGCGCAGGTGGCCACGTCGACGCTCACCGCCACCGCCGGCGCCCCCTCGGCCCGGCTGTCGTCGATGTGGAACCCGGTCGCGCCCGCGACGGGCAGCTCGGTGACCTGCAAGCGATTCGATCGCGGCGAGCGGCGGGAGCTCGTCGACCAGCCGCACCTGGAACCGGTCGAGGAGGTCGGCCGGCCCTTCGAGGTCGACGATCACGCCGAGGCTGTCGTTGGCCACCGACCCGCTCAGGCCCAGCTCGACGGCCAGCCGGTAGACGAACGGCCGGAACCCGACGCCCTGGACCGTCCCCGTGACCCGGTACTGCCGCCGCACCTTCACCCCCTCACACCCTTCACCGAACTGGTGACACAGGACGGTGCCTGGCGCCGTTCTCCGTCACCGGTTGCGAGGGGGTGGTCCACCTTCACCGAACTGGTGACACAGGACGGTGCCTGCCGCCGTTTTCCGTCACCAGTTGCGAAAGGGGGGTTGGGCTCAGCAGATTCGTGGCAGGGGGTCCCCGACCAGCATGTCGACGATGCGGGTGCCGCCGAAGCCGGTGCGGAGGATGACGATGCCGGGCGGGTCGGCCTGGATCGTGCCGATGACGGCGGCGTCGACGCCCAGCGGGTGGGCCTGCATGGCGGCCAGGGCGGCGTCGGTCTCGTCGGCGGGGACGATGGCGACGAGCTTGCCCTCGTTGGCGACGTAGAGCGGGTCGATGCCGAGGATCTCGCAGGCGCCGTTGACCACGTTGCGGACGGGGATGTCGCCCTCCTCGAGCAGCACGCCGACCTCGGCCTCCCGGGCCAGCTCGTTCAGCACGGTGGCCACGCCGCCCCGGGTGGGGTCGCGGAGGAACCGGGTGTTGGGCGCGGCCTCCAGCAGCTGCTCGACGACCTCGTTCAGGGGGGCGCTGTCGGTGGGGATGTCGGCCTCGAGGGCCAGGTCGCCACGGGCGATCAGCACGGCCACGCCGTGGTCGCCGATCTTGCCGCTGACCAGCACCTTGTCGCCGGGGCGGACCGACTTGGAGTCGAGGTGGACCGACGAGGGGATGACCCCGACGCCGGCGGTGGTGATGTAGCAGCCGTCGGCGGCGCCCTTGTTCACGACCTTGGTGTCGCCGGTGACGATCTGGACGCCGGCCACCAGGGCGGCGGCGGCCATGTCGGCCACGATCTCCCGCAGCTCGACGATGGAGAAGCCGTCCTCCAGGACGAAGGCGGCGGAGAGCCACTGGGGCCGGCCGCCCATCATGGAGATGTCGTTGACGGTGCCGTTGACGGCCAGGTCGCCGATCGAGCCGCCGGGGAACCGCCGGGGCTTGACCACGTAGGAGTCGGTGCTGAAGGCGATGCGGTCGCCCGACGGGAGCTCCATGACCGCGCCGTCGGCCATGGACTCCAGCGTCTTGTTACGGAACGCCTCGAGGAACACGGCGTCGATGAGCGCCGCCGACGCCTTGCCCCCGGCCCCGTGGGCCGAGTTGATGAAGTCGTCCTTCAGCTTGGGGCGGCGCTTGCGGAACTCCTCGATCCGGCGGAGGACGGCCTCTTCCCGATCGCCTCCACCAGCCTCGGGGATTTCCTCTGTCATGCCTGGGTGCCTGTCATCCGGGCGAGACGGTCATACGGAGGCGGCGGCGGGTGCGGCCACCTTCACCGGGATCTTGGTGAAGCGGCCGTAGTTGTAATAGGCGGCGCAGGCGCCCTCGGAGGACACCATGCAGGTGCCGATCGGCGTCTCCGGGGTGCAGGCGGTGCCGAAGACCTTGCACTCCCAGGGCTTGATGACGCCCTTGAGCACCTCACCGCACTGGCAGGCCTTGGGGTCGGCGACCCGGATGCCGGGCACCGAGAAGCGGGACTCGGCGTCGAAGTCGGCGTAGTCGGCGTTCAGCTTGAGGGCGGACTGGGAGATGAAGCCCAGGCCCCGCCACTCGAAGTGGGGACGCAGCTCGAAGACCTGCTGGAGGATGGCCAGGGCGCGGGGGTTGCCCTCGTCGTTCACGGCCCGGGTGTACTGGTTCTCGACCTCGCAACGGCCCTCGTTGATCTGACGCAGGAGCATCACGATCGACTGGAGGATGTCGAGGGGCTCGAAGCCGGCGGTGACGAGCGGCTTGCCGTACTGGGCCGGCACGAACCGGTAGGGCCGGTTGCCGATGACGGTGGACACGTGGCCTGGGCCCAAGAAGCCGTCGAGCCGCAGGTCGGGCGACTCGAGGATGGCCTTGAGGGGCGGGACGATCGTGACGTGGTTGCAGAAGACGGTGAAGTTCTTGACGCCGCGCTGCTTGGCCTTGAGAAGGGTGACGGCCGTGGAGGGCGCCGTGGTCTCGAAGCCGACGGCGAAGAAGACGACCTCACGGTCGGGGTTGGCCTCGGCGATGCGCAGGGCGTCGAGGGGCGAGTACACCATGCGGACGTCGGCCCCCTGGGCCTTGGCCTCCAGCAGGTTCTCGGAACCGCCGGGCACCCGCATCATGTCGCCGAACGAGGTGAAGATCGTGCCGGGCGTCTTGGCCACGGCGATGGCGTCGTCGACCCGACCCATGGGGATGACGCACACCGGGCAGCCCGGGCCGTGGACCAGCTCCACGGTGGGGGGCAGCACGTTCTCGATGCCGTGCTTGTAGATCGTGTGGGTGTGCCCGCCGCACACCTCCATGAACTTGTGGGGACCGCCGGCCTTGGC
Source organism: uncultured Acidimicrobiia bacterium (assembly GCA_963827345.1). Classification (GTDB taxonomy): domain Bacteria; phylum Actinomycetota; class Acidimicrobiia; order Acidimicrobiales; family AC-14; genus CAWGUU01. Next base: position 156,266 of record CAWHAN010000001.1, read on the forward strand.
GCCGTCCCTAGCCAGCGACTCGATCTCGGTGACCGCGAGCCTGGCTGCAGCCGGGTCACGGAATTCGTCGACGTACTTCATAGCTGTGCCTCCTGGCGGAACTGCTCGATCTCCTCGTCGTACACGCTGCCTAGGCCCTTCATGAAGGCGAGCGTCTCGGCCGCTTCCTCCTCGTCGATCTTGCTCATGGCGAACCCGACGTGGATGAGGACCCAGTCTCCCACCTTGACCTGTGATTCGGCGCCGTTGCTGACCAGGCTGATGCTGATCTCACGCCGCACCCCGTCCACGTCGACGACGGCACGGTGCTCGGCCAGGTCGATGATCTCTACGAGTTGTCCGGGGATACCAAGGCACATGTCAGAGAAACCTCCAGGGGGACCGTCGGGCCCCATTGTCGCACTCGCTCGTTCCTATCACGACTCGACGGGCTTGGCGCGATGGATCTTGTCGAGCCCGTCCCGGCTGGCGCGGGCCCGTCCCGGAGAGTCACCCGCGATCTTGTCGTAGCGGGCCAGATAGGACGAAAGGTACCGCCGTCCCTCCCGCAGCGCCCCCGCCCAGGCGTGCAGCCACTCGACGCCGTCGTCGGTGAGCCGGTAGCTGCGCCGGGCCGGCCCGGCGTGGGAGTGCTCCCACCACGAGGCCACGAGACCGTCCTGTTCCATCACCCGCAGCGCCCGGTAGAGCCCTCCCGGGTCGACGTTGCGCAGGCCCAGCTGGGCGATCTGCTCCAGGAGGTCGTAGCCGTGAGCCGGGGTCTCGGCGATGAGCAGCAGCAGGCTCGCCCGCAGGTAGTTGCGGGGCAGACCGCCCTGGGGCTCGTCGAGGGCGCGGCCCGGCTTCACCCGGCTCCCTCTGTCGATACCTCTTGGGGGGGACGTCCCCGGTCGCGCAGCCGCGGTATGGCGGGCGCCACTGCCACAACCTTCAACTGAGGCAGGCTTCCAACTGAGGGCCTCCAACTGCTCGGCCGGCCCGGTCGACGCACGAGGCCGGCTGCAACGTCTGACGTGGGGATCTGGACGATCGTCGTTTCTCGACTCCACATAGATGTAGCTCACATCTAGCAGAACTGCAACTTCCGCGGACCCATGTGACCGCCTATGCTCACCACGGACGGTGGCCGAACCGAACGCCGAGAGCACAAAGATGGTGTTGCGTCGTCGCCCTCGGTGCCTTACAGTCCGGTCAACTATCCGTGGTATCCGTACGGGGTCTCTCGACACGCCGCCGCTTTCGTCATCGCATTCAGGTCACCGGTCCCCGGCCAAAACACATCAAACGACTCAGGGGGAGAAGTATGACGAAGCGGTGGAAGTCTGCCGCCGGGGAGCGTGGTCAAGCCACGTTCTCGCTCATCCTCGTACTGGTAGTAGTGGCAGTGGCCGTGTTCCTGCTCACGAAGACCGCGAGGACCGCAGAGAGCATCAACGACAAGGCGGGCAACATCGCCAGTTCGGCAACCGGCATCAACGATGCCACCAATGCCGTGTTGAAGCTCGACACTACGAACAACCTGGCGGACTCGATCCTCAAGACCGCTCAGCCGCTCGAGGCTGGGCTGACCGAGATCGACCGCCTCGCCAAGTCGATCGACGCGCACGCCACGTCGATCAACGCCTCGGCGAGCACGATCAACGGCACGGCCAAGGGGATCAACAGCACCGCGAGCACGATCCTCAACACGGCACGGTCGATCAACAACGGGGTTGCTCAGATCAACACCAACCTCGACAGGACGCTGGTACTGGCGAACAACATCGACGGTGACACGTCCGACATCCTGAACCAGGCCAACATCGCCAATACCGTCGCCGGCAAGATCGACACGGCACTTCCCTAAGGAAAGGAGCGAAACGCAATGGTCCAAACCATGTCCCGCGGCCGCGGCCGCGGATCCAGCGCCTCCGCCCCTGCTCCTCAGCAGCGCCCGGCCGGCGACCAGACGACCTTCCTCTCCAGGTGGCTCAAGGTGTGGGTAATCCTCCTCACCGTCGTCACCCTGGTGGTGGTCGTATACCTGATCCTCATCACCAACTCGCTGTCGAGCATCAACGGCAACCTCGCCACCGCTGACCGGGCTGTCGCCGGCGCCGGGGGCGACGTCGCCACCCTGCCGAACCAGGTCGACCGCATCAACGGCGCCCTGGCCGGCATCGACGAGGCCCTCAAGCCCATCCCGGGGCAGGCCACCGAGATCATCGCCTCCCTGACGTCGATCGACGGCAAGCTGGCGACCACCGACTCGTCCCTGCAGGACACCTCCGGGGTCCTCTCGACGGTGCTCGGCTCGGTCAACGGCATCAGCACCACGCTGATCGACGCTGACAACCCGGGTGACAGGCTCGGCGTGCAGAACATCCACCAGCGGATCAACGTCATCAACACCGGGGCGTTGACCGGCATCGACAACGACGCCAGCGCCATCAACCAGGGCCTGATCGGTGTCAACAAGAGCCTGGTCGGTATCTGCAACTCGACCACTGTCTCGCTGCTGGGATGCCACGCATGAGAGGTGAGAAGGGCATCGTCGGTGTCAACCTGGTACTGACGATCGCGTTTGCGCTGTTCGCTGTGATCCAGCTGTCCAGGGTCACGATCGCGGCCAGCCAGATCGACGACCGGGTGGAAACCATCACCTCCGATGTCGGACCGGGCTCCAACGTCTCTCATCTCGACGAGACCCAGAAGCTCAACGACATCGGCCAGAAGGCCGAGGCCATTCTGGCGGCTGCCAAGCCGCTGTCCCCGCTGGTCGGGTCCGTGGCCGACGTCGTGAAGAACGTCGACAACACGGTGTCGAGCATCAACTCGAACGCCGCCGAGATCAACGGCACGGTCAAGAGCATCAACTCCACCGCCAGCGCCCTCGCACCCGTGGTCAACACGATCCACGGCACGGGCGGCCTGGGTGGTGGCGGCGTCGAGGCGATCAACCTGCGGGTTGACACCCTCGCCGGCTCCGTGAACGCGATCAACAGCGACCTCAACCAGACGCTCGGCAGAGTTGGCACCATCGCCACCTCGGCCAGGCAGATCTGCATGTCGCCGCTGCTGCTCGGAGGCAACTGCGGATAGTCGCAACGCCCATCCGACCCTTCGGGGGCGGAACAACAAGTGAGAAAGTCGAGGCCCGGGGCGATCCCCCGGGCCTCGGCCGTTCGGCCCGTCCGTGACCGGGTTGGCGGGAGGTGTGGGAGCGGCGAGCCTCAGCGGCCGGGCGAACTGGGGACGCTCAGCGGTCCCAGCCGACCGTCCTGTGTCACCGGTTCGGTGGGTGGGGGCCGTCCCGGCGAACTGGTGACGCCAGCGGCCTGCCAGCTGCCGTCCTGTGTCACCAGTTCGGTGGGTTGGGGCCGTGCTGCCGGTCAGCCCGGCGGCGTCGAGGGGGGCGTCGTCGATGCCGGGGGGGTCGACCCGGGCAGGTCGGGCGTCGTCTTGATGCTCTCGATGACCTGGTCGAACGCCGGGGCCAGGCCCGAGAACCCCTCCGAGGGCAGGGCCTGAAGCACGACCGAGTACATCTTGCGGCCCCGGAAGAGGAAGTAGTGGGCGTGGACGCCCTCGGCGCCCGTCTCCTCGTCGACGAACGTGTACAGGTAGTAGTAGCCCGGCATGTTGTCGACCGCGACCTGGCGCTGCTGCAGGACCTTGGCCGTCTGGTTCGGCCGACGACGCCGTCGGTGAACGCCTTGATGTTGCCGATGTTCTGCGGCGTTCGTCGGCACCTCGGTGTAGTCGAGGCGTACCCGGGCATGGCGTCCCGGTTCCCGAACGAGAGGATCAGCGGGATGGACGGGTCGTTCGACTCGACCTTGGTCCACGCCTTGGGGTACTTGACGCTGAAGCCGGTGGCGTCGTCCTTGAACGAGGTCAGCTGGCGCGTCGGGGACCGTGGTGCCCAGGGCGGTGGGGTCGGTGGTCTGCGACGTCTGGGCCGACTGCGGGTCGCCTCCGCCGCTGGGGATGAGGAAGGCGCCGATGAGGAGGAGCACCACCACGACGCTGACGCCCGACAGCACGATGATCATCGTCGTCTGCGACTTGGCGGGCGGGGTCGAGGGCGGCGGACGCCTGCCGGGGGGTCGGGTCGCCGGGGGACGGGTGGGTCTGGTCGCTTGTCGCTGGGCCGCCCGAGGTTGGGCCGGACGGGGTTGGGCCGACCGGGGTTGGGCCGCCGAGGCTGGGCCGCCCGAGGCTGGGCCGCCGGGGCGGGGCTCGGCCGGGCGACGAGCCCGGGGCGCAGGCTGCCGTCGGGCCGGCGGAGGTGCGGGTGCGGCGCGCCGGGGCCGCTCGGCTGTGCTCCTGGCGCTCCCGGTGGTCTGACGGGCGGGCCGGGCCGACCGCTGGCCGGCGGCTGGACGGGCCGCAGCCGCCTGCGGCCGGGGCCGGGGCGGGGTCGGCGTGGCGCCTGGTCGTCGGCGTCGGGCAGCTCGTCTTCGGGGCGATCGCCCATGCTCGTGTTCTCCTTCGGGCTCGTGCCGTCGACGCCTACACTGCCGCTGCCCCATTGTGACATTCACCCTCCGATGATGAGGTTCGCCTGACCGCCGACCGTCCGAAGACCCTCCGAGCGGCGATCTTCGACGTCGACGGCACCCTGGTCGACAGCGAGCGCCACGGCCACCGGGTGGCGTTCAATCGGGCCTTCGAGGAGTTCGGGCTGCCGTACCGCTGGGACGAGGACCTCTACGGACGGCTGTTGCGGGTCACCGGCGGCCAGGCCCGCCTCCAGGCCTACCTGGCCGAGCAGGGGATGCCGGCGGGCGAGCGGGACGAGCTGGTCCCGGGCCTGCACGCCCGCAAGACGGAGATGCTCAGCGAGATGGTCGCCGCCGGCGTGGTCGAGGTGAGGCCCGGGGTGGAGCGGCTCCTCGACGAGCTGGGACGGCGCGGGTGCCGGCTGGCGGTGGCCACCACGGGCAGCCGAGGGTGGGTCGAGGCGCTGCTGGCCCATCTGCTCCCGGGCGTGGAGTTCGAGGTCGTCGTCACCGGCGACGAGGTGTCGGCCCGCAAGCCCGATCCCGAGGCGTTCGTCGTCGCCATGGAGCGGCTCGGAGTCGTGTCGGTGTCGGCGAGGCGGTGGCGGTGGAGGACTCGGCCGAGGGGCTGGAGGCGGCGAAGGCGGCCGGATTGACCTGCGTCGTGGTCACCAACGGGTACACGGCCGACCACGACCTGAGCGCTGCCGACCTGGTGCTCGACGGGTTCGGCGAACCGGGCTCGCCGGCCGAGGTCACTGCCGACCCGCTCGGCGTCGACTGTGGTGGCATGCTGGACGTCGAGGCGCTGGATCGAATGCTGGCGAAGGCTCAGGCCGGCGGGCCCACCCAGTCCGACCAGTAGCGGGCGGTCCACGCCAGCCCCAGCCAGAGCACGGCTGCCGACGGTGCCAGGTGGTACAGCGTGGCGCCCCACGGCGCCGAGCCCTGGACCGCCTGCAGCAGGAGTGGGACGTGGGTGGCCACCATCCAGAGCCCGGCGGCGGCGACCACGCCGCCGCTGAGGAAGAGGGCGGGCCATGGTCGGGGAGCGGACCAGGCCACGACGAGGGCGACGATCGAGGCCGCCACGACGATCAGTCCGGGGACGACGTGGTCGATGACCTCGACCGACGGGTCCTGCAGGACGAGTCCCGGGCCGGTGAAGTTGGGGGCCACGGCCCACAGGCCGACCACGACGCCGATGAGCGCCGATCCAGGGATCAGCCGGGCAGGTTCGGCGACCGGTGCGGGGTCGGCTTCGGCTTCGGCTCGGGGATGGGGATGGCCGCCACGGGGCCGGTGTTGGGGATCGCAGCCGATGCCGCCACGGACACGCTCGGGGACGCGTCGGCCTCGGAGGCCCGAGCGGGTTCGGCGACCTCGGTGAGAGAGGGAGCCCGGTAGGCATCACGACCGGGAGCAGCGCCGGCCGGCGTGTCGGGCCACGGCGGTGGCTCGGGCGCCGAGGCCAATTCGGCGGGAGCCACGACGGCGGGCAGTGCGACGGCGGGCGGTGCGACGGCGGGTGGCTCCGCGGAGGGCGGTTCGACGGCGGGGACGGCGGGCGGTGCGGCGGCGGGGGCGACGGCGGCCGGCGGTGCGGGGGCGGCGGTGGGTGGTGCGGGGGCGGCAGTGGGCGGTGCGGCGGCGGGGGTGACGGCGGAGGGCTCGGCGGCGGGCGGTGCGGCGGCGGGGGCGACGGCGGGCGGTGCGACGGCGGGGGCGACGGCGGGCGGTGCGGCGGCGGGTGGTCGGCGGCGGGCGCTGCGACGGCGGGCGGTGCGACGGCGGGCGGTGCGACGGCGGGCGGTGCGGCGGCGGGCGGTGCGACTGCGGACGGTGCGGCGGCGGACGGTGCGACGGCGGGCGGTGCGGCGGCGGGCGGTGCGGCGGCGGCCGGGGCCTGCGCCGCCGCGGGCGGTGCGGCGGCAGGGGCGGTCGGCGTGGCCGGGGCCTGCGCCGCCGTGGGCGGTGCGGCGGCGGGGGCGGTAGGCGTGGCCGGGGCCTGCGCCACCGTGGGCGGTGCGGCGGCAGGGCGGTCGGCGTGGCCGGGGCCTGCGCACCGTGGGCGGTGCGGCGGCAGGGGCGGTAGGCGTGGCCGGGGCCTGCGCCACCGTGGGCGGTGCGGCGGCAGGGGCGGTAGGCGTGGCCGGGGCCTGCGCCACCGTGGGCGGTGCGGCGGCGGGGGTGGCCGGGGCCTGCGTCAGGGTGGCTGCGTCAGCGCCTGTGTCGCCGTCATGGTGCGGCTGGTCGCCGTCCGGGTGGAGCCGGTCGCCCTCGGTGGATGGCGCGGCAGACTCGGCGGAGCGGGACCCAGGGATCAGCGGCGGTGGCCGGGGGCCGCTCCTGTCCCGGGACCGTTCCGCTTCCTGGGCATATCCAGAACCTGACGCCGCCCTGCGCCGGCCGGGGCGGTCCTCCGGGCGCGCCGCACCGACCAGAAGCGGGGGGAGGGGGCGGGAAGGGGCCTCGCTAGAAGCCCCTTCCCGGGAGGGGATGCACCGCACGCGGCGATGCACAGTCCGCGTACCCAGGCCCGAAGCCCGCCAAACCAGGAATCCGAGAATTTTCCGGAATTCCCGATCTACTCGTGGTTGATGGCGTCGAGGACGTTCAGGCGGGACGCCCGCCGGGCCGGGAACCATGCGGCGAACACGCCGGCGACGCCGGCTACGACGACGTAGGCGATGAGACTGCCGACCGGGATCACCAGCTTCTCGATGCCCTGGGTCCTGAAGTAGGAGATGAGGGCCAGGCCGAACAGCAGGCCCACGCCCAGCCCGACGATGGCGCCGAGGACGGAGATGATCACCGACTCGGCCCGGATCATGGCCTTGACCTGGCGGCGGGCCATCCCGACCGCCCGCAGCAGCCCGATCTCCCGGGTCCGCTCGAAGACCGAGAGGGCCAGCGTGTTGATGATCCCGAGGAAGGCGATGATGATCGAGAAGACGAGCAGGGCGGTGACCAGCCCGAGCGTCATGTTGATCTGGCGCTTCTGCTCGGCCTTGAACTCGACCTGGTCGCGGACCTTCACGTTGGGGAAGTCGTCGGCCACGGCGTCGACAGCCTGGCGCGACGCCGCGGGGGAGACACCGGGCGCGGCCTTGGCCAGCACCAGGAAGTCGAGTAGCTCGGTGTAGTTCTCGTGGAAGACGTCCGTCGACACCAGGTAGCTGCCGAGCAGCTCGTTCCGCTCGTAGGTGCCGCCGACCCGGAACTGCTGGGTGCCGGTGCGCAGGAACGTCATGGGGATCTCGCTGCCCACCGCCAGGTCCTTGTCCTCGGCGGCCTGCTCGGTGACGAGGACCTCGCCCCGCGCCAGTGCGTCGACCGAGCCCGTCACCATCTCGATGTTCATGAGCTGGGGGAGCGTCTCGGCGTCGCCGGCGGTGACCGACTGGGACGACCCGTCGAGCTTGAACGGACCGATCTGGATGCCGCTGACCGCGCCCAGCTCCGGCCGCTCGTCGAGGCGGCGGGCCAGGTCGGGGCTGATGGTGGGCGTGAACTGGTCGGTGCTGACGATGTAGTCGGCGGCGACGGCCTTCTCGATGATGTCCGCCCCCGACGCCACGAACGACGACGCCAGCACGCTCACGCAGCCGACCAGTCCGAGGCCGATGGTGAGGGCGCCGGCGGTGGCGGCGGTGCGGCGGGGGTTCCGCATGGCGTTCTCCCGGCCGAGCTTGCCCGACACCTTGGTCAGGCGGACGAGCGGCCATCCGATGGCCGCAGCCATGGGCCGGGCGACGAGCGGCATCACGAGGAACACGCCGACGAACGTGAGGGCGGCGCCGAGCCCGACCAGGGCGATCCCGCCGTCGGCGAACAGCCCCACGGAGAGCGCGCCTGCGCCGAGGGCGACCACGATCGCTCCGACGATCGAGCGCCGGGTGAGCGAGCCGACCTGTTCGGTGCCGGCTCCGGTGAGGGCGGCCATGGGGGCCACCTTCGACGCCCGCCGAGCCGGGCCGAGGGCGGCGAGTACGGTGACCACCGAGCCGGTCACCATCGAGACGACGATCGTGCGGGGTTGGATGATCGTGCCGGTGCCGGGCAGGTCGATGCCGAAGGCGCCGAGGAGGCCCTGCAGCCCGATCGCCACGAGGATTCCCAGTCCGACGCCGAGGGCCGACGCCACCACGCCGACGGCGGCGGCCTCGATCACGACCGAGGTCATCACCTGGCGGCGGCTGGCCCCCAGCGCCCTGAGCAGCGCCAGCTCACGGGTCCGCTGGGCCACGAGGATCGAGAAGGTGTTGACGATGATGAAGGCGCCGACGAACAGCGAGATGAAGGCGAAGACAAGTAGGGCGGTCTTGAAGATCCCGATGAAGCCCTGGACCTGGTCGGCCCCTTCCCGTGCCAGCTGGTCGCCGGTGAGCGCCTCGCAGCCGTCCGGCTCGACACCCTCGCAGGCCGTCGGGAGGATCTCCTCGACCCTCGACCGCAGCTCGAACGCCGTCACTCCCTCGTCGGCCTGCATGTCGATGGTGTCGTACTGGCCGACCTTGCCCAGCAGCCGCTGGGCGGTGGCGGTGTCGAAGGCGGCCAGGGTGGCGCCGGCCAGGTTGTCGGCCTCGCCGAACCCGGCGACGCCGACGACGGCGTACTGCTCGGGCGGTCCCTGGGCCAGGATGCCGACCCGGGCGCCGACGTCGATCTTCTGGGCTTTGGCCGTCCCGGCGTCGATGGCCACCTCGCCCGGGCCTGCGGGAGCCCGTCCGGTGCGCAGGCGCAGGGGCCCGAGGGTGGCGTTCTGGTTCCAGTTCACGCCGAGGGTGGGCGCACCGCCGGTGGTGACCGCCTCGCCGTCGGGAGCGATGATCTGGGCGTAGCCGATGACGCTGCCCTCGGCCACCTTCACGCCGTCGACCCCGGCCACGACCGGCAGGACGGACTCGGGAACCGTGTTGCGGGCCGTCTCGCCGTTCCCGGCGTCGTCCTCGCCGAAGCCCGATCCCGCCCGCACCGAGACGTCGACGCCCGACGAGACCTCCTGGAAGAGGGTGTCGAAGCTGTGGGAGATGGTGTCGGTGAGGATGTAGGTGCCGGCGACGAACCCGACGCCGAGCACGACGGCGGCGGCGGTGAGGGCGAGTCGGAGCTTGTGGGCGAGGACGCCTCGGAGGGTGACCTTCAGCACCTCACGACTCCCCGCTCAGGCCCTTCATCCGATCCAGCACGTTGTCGGCCGTCGGGTCGGCCAGCTCGTCGACGATCTTGCCGTCGACGAGGAACACCACGCGCTGGGCGTAGCCGGCGGCGACCGGGTCGTGGGTGACCATGACGATCGTCTGACCGAAGTCGGCTACCGACAGGCGCAGGAACTCGAGCACCTCGGACGACGCCCGGGAGTCGAGGTTTCCGGTGGGCTCGTCGGCGAACACGATGGCGGGACGGGAGGCGAGGGCTCGCGCCGCCGCCACCCGCTGCTGCTGGCCTCCGGAGAGCTCGCTCGGCCGGTGGTCGAGCCGGTTGCGGAGCCCGACGGTGTCGATGACCTTGTCCAGCCACGTCTGGTCGGGCTTCCTGCCGGCGATGTCGAGCGGGAGGGTGATGTTCTCCAGGGCGCTGAGCGTCGGGACCAGGTTGTAGGCCTGGAAGACGAAGCCCACCTTGTCCCGGCGCAGGGTGGTGAGCTCCTTGTCGCCGAGGCCGCCGAGGGCGGTGCCGCCGACGTACACCTGCCCGCTGGTGAGCGTGTCGAGGCCGGCCATGCAGTGCATGAGCGTCGACTTGCCGGAGCCGGACGGGCCCATGATGGCGCTGAACTGGCCGGTGGCGAACTCGACGGAGACGCCGTCGAGGGCCTTGACCGCGGTGTCGCCGTGCCCGTAGACCTTCACGAGATCGACAGGCTCGCGCCGCGACGTTGTTCGTGGGGGTGTCTGCCACAGAGCCTCCTTGGGTCCGCCCGGGAGCCCGGCTCCCGCCGACGCTACTCTTCGTCATCGGCTACCCGTCGTCATCGCCGACTGATACGCGGGCGATGATGTCCCGGAGGGCGGCCACCTCGGCGGCCAGCGCCTTGCGCCCGGGCTTGGTGATGGACACCCACGTGCGGGGCCGCCGCCCGTCGAAGGTCTTGTCGACCTGCACCAGCGCCGCGTCCTCCAGCACCTGGAGGTGGCGGGAGAGGTTGCCGTCGGTGAGCCCGAGGGCGCCCTTCAGGTAGGAGAAGTCTGCCCTTCCCGCTTCCACCAGGACGGCGAGGATGCCGAGCCGGGCCCGCTGGTGGACGACCTCGTCGAGCCCTTCGACCGGGTGGCGGCCGTCGGCGGGGGCCGGGTCGGTCACCGAGGCACCGACGCCTCGGCCACCAGCTCGATCCTGCGCCGGATCATGCCGCTCGCCAGCATGATGGCGCCGGTGAGCAGGGCGGTGACCATGCCGGGGTTGGCGACGTCGCCGGCGATGACAAGCGTGGGGACGGCGGCGATGACGAGGCCGACCGCGGCCAGCATCTTGCTCCGCTCCAAGACGCCGAAGACCACGTAGCCGATGGCGATCGAGTAGCTCGAGACGGATGCCTGCGCCGGGCCGGTGACGAAGGCCGGCAGGAGGAATGCGCCGGCCATCATGGCCACTGCGGTCAGCACGTACGGCAGCGCCGGGCTCCCGAGGCCGAGGCGGTGCTCACGGTTCCGGTAGTAGACGCCGACCAGGGCGCCGCCGAGCGGCCCGACGATGCACCAGAACCAGGCGACGCCGGCGCCGTCGCCGATCAGGGTGAACGGCGCGCTCAGCAGGGTGATGACCCCGAACAGGGTCACAGGGAACCAGAACGACTGTAGGTGGGTGCGGGTGCGGCTGCGGACCTCGGTGACCTCGTCGAGCAGGTGGGAGGCGCCGTCGGGCGAGCCAATCGGTGTGGATGGGGTGTGCTCTGTCATGGAGATAACTTTATAGTACAAAGCACTCTGCGGTCAAGGGTGCTTTGCATCGAACCGGTGACGCTCAGCGGCGGCCGGCACCGTTCTGTGGCACCAGTTGGGAGGGGTGGGGCCGCCCGCACCGGACTGGTGACGCTCAGCGGCGACTGGCACCGTTCTGTGGCACCAGTTGGGAGGGGTGGGGGCCGCCCGCACCGGACTGGTGACGCTTAGCGGCGACTGGCACCGTTCTGTGGCACCAGTTGGGCGGGGTGGGGGCCGCCCGCACCGGACTGGTGACGCTTAGCGGCGACTGGCACCGTTCTGTGGCACCAGTTGGGCGGGGTGGGGGCCGCCCGCACCGGACTGGTGACGCTCAGCGGCGACTGGCACCGTTCTGTGGCACCAGTTGGGTGAGGTGGGCCCCCTGCACCGGACTGGTGACGGTCAGCGGCGCCCACAACCGTTCTGTGGGAGGTTCGGCGTGCCGCTGGTCAGGCCAGTTCGACCTTGACCGCGAAATCCTCGGCTTCTTCGGTGACGAGGTCGGCGATGCGGCCGGCGTCGCGGACGTCGCCGGCGACGTTGGCCAGGGCGGCCAGGCGGGGCGCCGAGTCGCGGACGACCACCAGGCGGACGTCGGCCCGCATCGACTGGCGGGCCTCGCTCTTGGCCTTGCGCACCTCGCTCAGGACGGCGCGGGCGACGTCGAGGTCCAGCCCCTCGGCGCCGGGCGCCGACCGCCTGGAGCTCGGACGCCCGCGGCCACTGGGCTCGGTGCACCGAGCCGTCCTGCCACCACGACCACACCTCCTCGGTGACGAACGGGAGGAACGGCGCGAACAGGCGCAGCAGCGTCGACAGGGCCAGGCGCAGGGAGGTGTCGGCCGAGGCCTGGGCCTCCTCGCCCTGCCCGCCGTACGCCCGGCTCTTCACCAGCTCGAGGTAGTCGTCGCAGAACGCCCAGAAGAAGCTCTCGGTGCGCTCCAGCGCCCGGGCGTAGTCGTAGCCGTCGAAGGCGGCGGTGGCCTCCTCCACCAGCCCGGCCAGGCCGGCCAGCATGGACCGGTCGAGGGGGGCGGTGACCTCGCCGTCGCCCGCAGCAGTCCCGTCCTCGCTGCCCAGCCGGGAGAGCACGAACTTGGAGGCATTGAGGATCTTGATGGCCAGCCGCCGGCCGACCTTCATCTGGCCCTCGTCGAAGGCGGTGTCCACCCCCGGCCGGCCGCACGCCGCCCAGTACCGCACCGCGTCGGAGCCGTACTGCTCGAGCAGGCCGATGGGCGTCACCACGTTGCCCTTCGACTTCGACATCTTCTTGCGGTCGGGGTCGAGGACCCAGCCCGAGATGGCGGCGTCGGTCCAGGGCAGCCGCCCGTGCTCGAACCACGAGCGCACGACCGTGGAGAACAGCCAGGTGCGGATGATCTCGTGGGCCTGGGGCCGCACGTCCATGGGGAAGGTCCGCGAGAAGAGGTCGGGGTCCTCCTCCCAGCGAGTGGCGATCTGGGGCGTGAGCGACGACGTGGCCCACGTGTCCATCACGTCGGGGTCGCCGGTGAACCCGCCCGGCTGGTCACGCTGCTCGGCCGAATAACCAGTGGGGACGTCGGTGGACGGGTCGACGGGCAGCCGGTCCTCGCCGGCGGCGATGGGATGGTCGTGGTCGACGGTGCCGTCGGCCCGCACCGGGTACCAGAGCGGGAAGGGCACGCCGAAGAACCGCTGGCGGCTGACCAGCCAGTCCTGGTTGAGCCCGTTCACCCAGGCCTCGTAGCGGCCCAGCATGTACGGCGGGTGCCAGCGCAGCTGCCGGCCGAGGTCACCGAACTCGTCGCGGTGCTCGAGGGTGCGGATGAACCACTGGCGGCTGGTGACGATCTCCAGCGGCCGGCTGCCCTTCTCGAAGAACTTGACCGGGTGGGTGATGGCGCGGGGCTCGCCCACCACCTCGCCCGACTCCTTGAGCAGCTGGATCATCGCCGTCCGGGCCTGGTTGACCGACTTCCCCCGCAATGCCTCCCAGCGGGCGGCCGGGACGCGGGACGGCGGCGAGTCGAGCACCCGACCGTCGCGGCCGAGCATGGTGCGCATGGGCAGTTCGAGCTCGCGCCACCACTGCACGTCGGTGACGTCGCCGAACGTGCAGACCATGGCCACGCCGGTGCCCTTCTCCGGATCGGCCAGGGTGTGGGCCAGGATCGGGACGGGCACGTGGAAGACCGGGGTCGTGGCCCACGCCCCGAAGAGCTTCTTGAAGCGGGCGTCGTCGGGATGGGCGACGAGGGCGACGCAGGCGCCCACCAGCTCGGGGCGGGTGGTGTCGATCTCGATGGGCCGGCCGTCGGGGCCGCCGAAGCGCAGCCGGTGGTAGGCGCTGGCGACCTCCCTGTCCTCCAGCTCGGCCTGGGCCACGGCGGTCTGGAAGTCGACGTCCCAGAGGGTGGGCGCCTCGGCCTGGTAGGCCAGCCCCTTCGCCAACAGATGGAGGAACGCCCGCTGCGACACCCGCTGGGCCCGCTCGCCGATCGTCGTGTAGGTGGTCGTCCAGTCGACCGACAGCCCGAGCCGCCGCCACAGCTCCTCGAACGCCTTCTCGTCCTCCACGGTCAGCCCTTCGCACAGCTCCACGAAGTTGGGCCGGGAGATGGCCACCGGCGGCGACGGTGGCTTCCCGGGGGGCACGAAGTCGGGGTCGTAGGGCAGCGACGGGTCGCAGCGGACGCCGTAGTAGTTCTGCACCCGCCGCTCGGTCGGCAGCCCGTTGTCGTCCCAGCCCATCGGGTAGAAGACCCGCTTGCCCCGCATCCGCTGGTAGCGGGCGATGGTGTCGGTGTGGGTGTACGAGAAGACGTGGCCGACGTGGAGTGACCCGCTCACCGTCGGAGGCGGCGTGTCGATGCTGAAGACCTGATCGCGGTCGGCGGTGCGGTCGAAGCGGTAGGTGCCGTCCTCCTCCCAGCGGGCCTCCCACTTCTGCTCGAGCCCTTCCAGGCCTGGTTTTTCCGGAACGGTAAGGCTCATGTTGTGGCTACGGTAACCGGGTGCTGCGCCTCCACGACACGGCATTGGGCCGCCCGGCCGACCTCGAGACCCGCGAGCCGGGCAAGGTCTCCATGTACGTGTGCGGGCCGACCGTCTACGACCTCCCCCACGTCGGTCACGGGCGGTTCGTCCTCGTGTTCGACGTGCTGCGCCGCTACCTCGAGTGGTCCGGGTACGAGGTCGTCTACGTCTCGAACGTCACCGACATCGACGACAAGATCATCAATCGGGCCAACCAGGAGGGGCGGCCGATGGAGGAGGTCACCGCCCAGTACGAGGTGGCCTGGTACGACGCGGTCGACCGGCTCGGCGTCAAGCGCCCGACCCACGACCCCCACGCCACCGCCTACGTCGAGCAGATGGTGGCCTGGGTGGACGGGCTGACGACGGCCGGCAAGGCCTACGAGACGTCCGACGGCGTCTACCTCTCGGTGGACACGGTGCCGGGCTACGGCCTCCTCGCCCGCCAGTCCCTCGACTCGCTGCGGGCCGGCGACCCCTTCGGCGCCGAGGAGAAGCGCTCGCCGCTCGACTTCGTCCTGTGGAAGAAAGCGAAGCCCGGCGAGCCGTCGTGGCCGTCGCCGTGGGGCCCGGGCCGGCCCGGGTGGCACACCGAGTGCGTGGTGATGTCGTTGGACCTGCTCGGCGACGGCTTCGACCTGCACGGCGGGGGCCAGGACCTCGCCTTTCCCCACCACGAGAACGAGCGGGCCCAGGCGGTGGCCGCCGGCCGGGCGTTCGCCCGCCGGTGGGCGCACAACGGCTTCGTCGAGGTGGGGGGGAGAAGATGTCGAAGTCGCTCGGCAACTTCACGTCCCTCACCGACCTGCTGAACGCCCACGACCCCATGGCCTTCCGGCTGCTCCTGCTCCAGTCCCACTACCGGGCACCGGTCGAGGTCACACCGTCGAGCATGGAGCACGCCGCCCAGACGCTGCGCGGCCTCGACGAGTTCGCCCGGCGGACTGCCAGCGTGGCTGCCGCCGACCCCGATCCGGAGGCCGTCGAGGCCTTCAGGCAGGCGATGGACGACGACATGGCCACGCCGACCGTCGTCGCCCTGCTGTCGACCCTGCGTCGCCGGGCCAACGCCCTGCTCGACGCCGGAGACGAGGCCGGGGCCGCGCCCCTCGCCGCCGCCGTACGGGAGATCGCCGGGGCGGTGGGGCTGGTGATGGGCGACGACGACGACGAGGAGATCCCGCCCGACGTGGCCGAACTGGTCCGTCGGCGCGACGAGGCCCGGGCGGCGCGGGACTTCGCGGCCGCCGACGCCCTGCGCGACGAGCTGGTGGCCCTCGGATGGGTGGTCGAGGACGGGCCCGGGGGCACCCAGATCCACCGGTGACGCGGACGAACTTGCCTGCTAGCGTTTTTCGCTGAGGGAATTGGCTTCACGGCAACAACGCACGGCTGGCAGTCCCCTCGCATTATCAGCCTGACAGAAGGGGGATCGCCACCGTGGCGACCGGCACCGTCAAATGGTTCAATGCTGACAAGGGCTTCGGCTTCATATCTCAGGCCGATGGCGCGGATGTGTTCGTGCACTTCAGTGCTATCCAAAAGCCGGGCTACCGCTCGCTTGACGAGGGTGAGCAGGTCGAGTTCGAGGTTCAGCAGGGCCCGAAGGGACTGCAGGCAGCCAACGTCAAGCCGCTGTAGCAGCGGGTAGCTCGTTCGAAGGCGCCGCCTCCCGGGGCGGCGTTTTCGCGTGTCGGTGCAGGCCAGAGCCTCTGAGACCGGCCCTCAGTAGACGATGACGGCGCGGGCCTGGCCCCCGGTGCGCAGATCGTCGAGGGCGCCGTTGACGGCGTCGAGCCCGATCCGCTGGGACACCAGCTCCTCGAGGAGCAGGTCGCCGGCCCGGAAGCCGTCGATGAGCCGGGGGATGTCCCGCCTGACGTCGGACGACCCGTACCAGCAGCCCTTCAGCGACCGCTCCGACATCACCAGACCGAGGGTGACCGGCAGCTCGATGACGACGTGCATTCGGGGAATTCCGACGAGCACGATCTGGCCTCCCCGGCGGGTCATCATCAGCGCCTGCTCGATCGTCTGCTTCGCCCCGATGGCCTCGAAGGCGACGTC
This sequence comes from uncultured Acidimicrobiia bacterium, assembly GCA_963827345.1. GTDB lineage: Bacteria > Actinomycetota > Acidimicrobiia > Acidimicrobiales > AC-14 > CAWGUU01. The sequence continues at coordinate 172,764 of CAWHAN010000001.1, forward strand.
GGCACCCCGCTGGGCGGTGAGGTCGAACACCTCGCCGACCGCGTCGCGGGCGGAGGCGTCGACGGTGTGGGTCGCGCCCAGCCGCGACGCCAGTTCGAGAGGCCCGGCGTGGACGTCGACGGCGACGATCTGGCCGGCCCCGGCCATCTTCGCGCCCTGGACGATGTTGAGCCCGACCCCCCCACAGCCGACGACGGCCACGGTGTCCCCGGGCCGGATGGCGGCGGTGTTGACGGCGGCGCCCACGCCCGTCAGCACCGCGCAGCCCAGGAGGGCGGCGACGGTGAGGTCGATGTCGTCGGGGACCTTGATCAGGGCGCTGGCGTCGACGACCGTCGCCTCGGCGAACGTCCCGGCACCGAGCATCTGCTGAAGGGGAAGGCCGTCCATCCGGAAGCGCGGCGTGCCGTCGAGCAGGCCGGCGGCGGCCAGCACCACGTCGGCGGCACTGCACAGCTGGGGCTGGCCATGGCCGCAGAAGTAGCAGTCGCCGCATTGCGGGACCCACGAGATGACGACGTGGTCGCCGGGCGCGAACCCGTCGACACCGTCGCCGACCTCCTCCACGACCCCGGCGCCCTCGTGGCCGAGCACCGCCGGGAGGGTGATGGGCAGAGTGCCGTTCACCATCGACAGGTCGGTGTGGCACACGCCCGACGCCACCATGCGCACGAGCACCTCGCCGGCGTGGGGACTGTCGAGCTCGACGTCGCGCAGCTCGAGGGGCGTGTCGAGGGCGGTGAGGACGGCGGCCCTGACCGTTCTTCTCGCCCTGACGTTTCCTCTTGTGTCGGGCATGAGGCGGTCTACCACCCGTCCTGACGGTCGGCGCGGTCGGCGGCCCGCACGCCGTACCCGACGATGATGGCGGGGGCCAGGAACACCGAGCCCACCCCGAGGCAGGCCACCACCACGGTGACCAGCGGCGGGGTGAAGCGGGTGGCGGCGCCCACCACGAAGGCCACGATGGCGATCCCGAAGAGGCTGTAGCCGAGGCGCTTGCCGGCCTTGGCCAGCCTGGCCATCCGGGCCCGCTGGGCCCTGACGGGGTCGGCGTCGGCCGTCGGGTCGGTCATCGAAGTCATGTTCGCATCCAGCCGGCGTCGGCGAGGAGCCGGGCCAGGCGGCGCTCGACCGAGTCGAGGGAGAAGTGGCGACGGGCGATGGCGGCGTTGGTGTCGAGAAGGGCCTCGTCGGGGTGGGAGAGCCAGTCGGCCAGGGGGCGGGCGTCGTCGGCGGGGAACCACCGGAACCCGAAGGCGGCGACCTCCCGGGCCACGGGGTACCGGCCGATGGCGAGGGGCCGCCGGTACAGGGCCGACTCGATGGTGGCGTTGCCGAACCCCTCCCAGGTCGACGGCAGGGCGACGGCGTCGCACGCCGCGTAGGCGTCGGCGAGGGTGATGCCGGGCCCGCAGCCGTTGATCACCGGCACCGGCGCCGACGAGAGAAGGCGGTCGAGCTCGTGGCCGTAGCCGTCCTCGGCCGGGCCCAGCAGCCAGTAGGTGGCGCCCAGGCCCTGGGCCAGGGCAATGGCGCCGGGCACGTTCTTGCGGGGAATGGCCCGGGTGGGGTGCACGAGCAGCCGGTCGCCGGGCTGGAGGCCGAGGGCGGCGCGGGTGGCGTCCCGGTCCCCGGCGGGTGGGTCGGCGTCGAAGCCGTTGGGGATCGTCGTGGCGGTGATCCCCCGTTCGGCCAGCTGGAGCCGGCTCAGGTCGTTGATGGTGACGTGGCGCCACGCCACGTCGTCGGGGGGGTAGCCGGCGAGGTGGGCCAGGTGGGGCCGCTGCCACGCCAGGTCGTGGTGGTGGAGGATGGCCGGCCGGCCCCGGAGCGCGGCTGCGACCGCGTCGGCGGCAGCCGGGTTCAGGGGGAGCGAGCACAGGTTCTCGACGACGACGAGGTCGGCATCGGCCAGGGCGGCGTCGAGGTCACCCGTGGTCGGCGGCTCGGATGCGTCCATCGCCAACCCGGCCACCACTCGGTCGGCACCCTCGCCGGCGACGGTGTAGGTGCCGAAGCCGAGCCGGCGCAGGATGCCGGCCCACTTCCCGGTCTCGACGGAGACACCGTCGGTGGCGCCGAAGCGGAACGAGACGAAGGCGACGGACGGCGTCCGAACGGGTTGAGTGTGCAAAAGACCACCATATAGGGGGTTTCTTGCTCACTCGCCGGCGCCGGGCGGCCTACTCCGGCCGTGCTACTCCGGATGGGCGAACGGGCTCACGACCAGGAGGTCGTCGAATCTGCGGCCCGCCTGGAGGTCCTCGGTGAGCAGCGATCGTGCGCCGGAGCGGCGGGCCGACACGACAATGAGCGCGTCCCAGAAGGAGAGCTGGTGCTGCTCCTCGAGCGCCGAGGCGGCGACGAGGTCGTCGACGTCGGGCCGATGGAGCGGCCACGCCCGGTACGTGGCGATGACCTCCCGGGCCGTCCGCCGGGACAGCGGTCGACTGAGCTTGCGGGTCACGGTGACGTAGAACTCCTGGAGGACCTGGGTGCTCATCCGGCCCGATTCGCTCTCCCAGAGGGCCTGCATACGACCTCGGGCCACATCGTGCTTGTCGCCGGCATCCAGGTCGTACGCGTAGACGAGCACGTTGGTGTCCACGAAGGTCGGCTCATCGCTCATGGATGGCTGTCCCGATCGGGAAGAGGTCTGCCGCCGAGGTGGAATCCCTGTCGCAGCTGCGCCAGAGCGATCTCCTTGGCCCGCTGGTAGGCGTCGTCCTCGCCCACCAACCTGCCGATCTCCTGAGCGACGAGCTTGCTGATCGAGGTCGACCGTCTCGCTGCCAGGACCCGTGCCTTCGAGACGGTCTCCTCGTCGAGCTGGACTGTGAGATTTCGCTTCATGCCCCGCAATATACGTGAGTCACGTGGAGCACGTCGTCTACGTGGCCGCCTCCTGACTGGGAGAGTGCGGTTATTCGAAACCTGTCGAATACTCGTCAGAGAAGGGGTCCCTCACCGTGATGCCACTGAACTTGCGGAGGTCTCGGTCGTGGCTCCAGATCGTCGACACCCCGTGCTCCCGCATGAGCGCGACGAGGTGCGCGTCGGGAACGTGGTTGCCTCGAGGCTTCACGTCAGCGGCGACTCTGCGGAACGACGTCCAGAAGTCGTCGCCCTCGCCGGCGACGCGGACGTGTGACGGCGCGAGCACGGCTTCGACATTGGAGATTGCCTCGTCGGTCGACAGCGGCGTTCCGAGTATCGCCGGATGGGTGACGATTCGCAGGTATCCGAGGACGGTCGGCCACAGGAAGTAGGCGAGGCTGGGACCGGCGACGAGGTGCTCGACAAGTGCACGAGCCCGCTCATGGAAGGGACTCCCGCTGTGGCTCGCATACACCAGGATGTTGGTGTCGACGGTCTGGCTCACCGCTCGTCGAGGATTGACCAGACCGCGTCCTTGTCGTCGAGGTCGACTCGCGGCCGAAGGTCCTTGGCGACCCACTCGAACAGTGGCGCAGGCTCGTCCTCCAACGCGATTGCCTTGGCGACGAGCTCGGATACGAGTTGTCCCAGCGGCTTCCGCTCGCGCTCCTGTCGCTTCCTCAGCTGGCGAAGGACGGAGGCATCGATGTCGAGGGTAGTCCTGGGCACACATCTGATGCTACCAGAGCGAACATCAGATGCAATCCGCGCCTCGTAGACGTTGGCCGGAAGCAGTCGGGCGAAGTTCTCGAAGAAGACGAAGAGCACGGCGAGGAAGACCGGGGCTCCGACGAGGTAGGCGAGCCACCGGCGCTTCCAGGTGTGGGAGAGGTACCAGGTGGCCAGGGCCACCGCGGCGGCGAGGATGCCCCACGCGAACGCCGGGCCCCGTGCCGCCCTGTCGCCGGACAGGCCGGCCAGCTCCTCGCCCGCCAGCGACGGGGGCGTGGCGGTGGTCGGCGGCGTGACGCCCTCGACGACCGGCGGGGGTTCGATCCCCGGCGACGCCAGCTTGGCCACGATGATCAGCCGCTCGGCCGCGCTGTACTTCGGGTTGCAGGTCGTGAGCGTGAGCCGGCTGTCCTCGGTGTCGTCGAGCACCTCGGACGTCTCCGGCGAGACGACGATGCTCTCCGTCACCTCGTAGCGGAACACGCCCGCCGCCGTCGTCACCTCGATGGGGTCGCCCAGATCGAGCTTGTCGAGATCGAAGAAGGGGGCGCCGTAGGTGGTGCGGTGGCCGGCGATGGCGACATTGCCCGGCTCTCCCGGCATGGGCGTGCCCGGGTAGTGGCCGGGAGCCTGCTTGAGGTCCTCCACCCCGACGCCCTCGATCAGGTACTTGTCGATGCCGACCTTGGGGATGACGATCTTGCCGAGGGCGTCGCCGGGCGGGGGCGGTTCCACCGCCACGGGTGTCAGGATCGCCCCCGTCGTGGTCGGCGGCGACGTCACGCCGGTGAACTGGCTGGCGAGGGCCTTCTGCGACCGGCTCTCGGCCAGCCCCGTGCCCCACAGCTGGTAGGCGACGAAGAGCAGGATCAGCAGCCCGGCGGCGATGAGGGTCTTGCCGGCGCCCCGGACGATCTTGCGGATCATGGGCGCGCCTCGACCCGAGACAGGGCGACATTCACCGGGTGGCCGGCCCGTCGCCGGCTTTCCCGCCGTGAGCTCATTGGGCCGCAAGATAGTGCCGCTTGGACCATGGTTCGCGGGCACCGGTACCGTGGATACCGGTCCAGATGACCCTTGCCGTCCGCTTCCGCTCCGTGATCTCGCTCCTCGGGCGGTTCCCCGCCCTGTCCGGCGTCGACCTCGACGTCGCTCCCGGCGAGGTGCTGCTGATACGGGGCCCGAACGGCGCGGGCAAGACCACCCTCCTCCGGGCCTGCGCCGGGCTGGTCGGTGTCTCCTCCGGCGAGGCCGAGGTGCTGGGCCACGATCTGCGGGCCGACCGCCGCTCGGTGCGCCGCCGCGTCGGCCTCCTCGGCCACGCCGCCTTCCTCTACGACGACCTCACCGTCGCCGACAACCTCCGCTTCGCCGCCCGTGCGGCGCGGGCCACGACTGCCGCGGCCGACGAGGCCATGGCCCGCCTCGGCCTCGACGGCCGTCTTCGTGACGTGCCCGCGGCCAAGCTGTCGGCCGGTCAGCGCCGCCGGGTCGCCCTGGCCGCCGTCGTCGCCCGCCGACCGGAGCTGTGGCTCCTCGACGAGCCCCACGCCGGCCTCGACTCGGGCGGTCGCGACCTCCTCGACGAGGTGGTCCGGGAGGCCGCCGCCGGTGGCGCCACCGTCCTGCTGGCGTCGCACGAGCACGAGCGGGCCGCCGCCCTGGCCAGCCGCACCGTGGTCATGGCCGGCGGCCAGGTCCGCGACGGCGTGCTGGCTCCGCAGCCGTCCCCCGAGCCGGCCACGGAGCCCGTCAATGTGGCGTGACGCGATGCTGGTGGCCGGCAAGGACCTGCGGGTCGAGGCCCGGTCGCGGGTCGGCGTCAACCAGGTCGTGCCGTTCTCCCTGCTCGTGCTCGTGCTCTTCGCCTTCGCCCTCGACTCCGACCGCGACGTCATGACCAAGGTGGCGGCCGGGCTGTTCTGGGTGACGGTCCTGTTCTCGGCCCTGCTCGCCATCCAGCGCTCCTTCGTGATCGAGGCCGACGACGACGCCCGCGACGCTCTCCGGCTCTCCGGGCTCGACGGCGCCGGCATCTTCCTGGGCAAGGCGGGGGCGATCGCCTTGCAGCTGGTCGTGCTCGAGGTCGTGCTGGCCGTCGGGGTCGCCGTGCTCTACGACGTGCCCCCTCGGGGACCGATCATGCTCCTGCTGACGGCCGTCACCGCCACGATCGGATTGGCCGCCGCCGGTACCGTCTATGGCATCATCGCCGCCGGCCTGCGGGTGCGAGACACCCTTCTGCCCCTGCTCGTCCTGCCCGTCATGGCGCCCGTGCTACTGGCGTCGGCGCGGGCGTCGGAGGCCGCCCTGGCCGGCACGCCCGCCGACGGGTGGCCCTGGGTCCGCCTGCTGGCGGTGTTCGCCGCCATCTATGTCGCATTCGGGGTCGTCGCCTTCGGCCCCCTCCTGGAGGAAACGTGAGCACGCGGAGTACGAGGATCCTCGGGTGGGCCACCGCCCTGTCCCTGGCCCTGACCGCCCTTCTGGCGCTCGTGGTCTCGCCGGCGGACGTGAACCAGAAGGACGCCGTCCGGCTCCTCTACCTGCACGTTCCCACCGCCTGGCTGTCGATGTACGTCTCGTTCGCAATCACCACCCTGGCCAGCCTGCTGTACCTGTGGTCGCGCACCCGGTCCCGCTTCTGGGACCTCGTGGCCGGGGCGTCGGCCGAGATCGGGGTCGTCTTCCTCGGGCTCACCCTGCTCATCGGGTCCATCTGGGGCCACGCCACGTGGGGCGTGTGGTGGACCTGGGACGCACGGCTGACGTCCACCGCCGTCCTGTTCGTCATGTACCTCGGCTACCTGGCCGTCCGGAAGGTGCCGGCCACCGCCGAGGTGACCGCCAAGCGGTCGGCCATCGTCGCCATCGCCGCCTTCCTCGACGTGCCCATCGTGCACTTCTCGGTGGAGTGGTGGCGGACGCTGCACCAGCCGGCCAGCCTCCTCGACGAGAAGCGGCTGCTCGACCCCCAGATCGGCGGGGTCATGGCCTGGACCCTGCTGGCCGGCGTCGTCGCGTTCACCCTGCTCTACGCCTGGCTGCTGGTCCACCGGTTCCGGCTGGCGTGGCTGCAGGAGCAGGCCACCGACCGCCGGATCGAGATCGCCATCGCCGAGCGCCAGGCCGAGGCCGCGCTCCAGGAGGCAGCCCCGCAGTGAGCCACGTTGCATACATCGTCGCTGGGTACGGCCTCTCCGCCGGCATCCTCGCGGGCTACGCAGCCTGGGTGGTCAGCCGTGAACGGATCGCTGGCGCGGGACCTGGGTGTGACCTCCACGCGCCGCCGCCCGAGGCCCACCGCGCCCGCAGAATGACCGACCCCGCCCGCACCCCTCCGAAGGTCCCGGTCAAGGGCTTCTCCCGCCGACGCCTGACGATCGCCGCGGTGGTCGTGCTCGGCGCCCTCGGCTTCCTCGTCTACCAGGGCCTGGGCAACGCCACCTTGTACTTCCGCACCGCCGACGAGGCCGTGGCTCAGAGGGCCGAGCTCGGCGACCGGCGGTTCCGCATCGAGGGCGACGTGGTGGCCGGCAGCATCCGGGAAGACGGCGCCGACGTCTACTTCACCATCGCGTCGAAGGACGTGCGGGTCGGCGTCCGCCACGACGGCCAGGAGCCGCCCGAGCTGTTCCAGCCGGGGATCCCCGTCGTGCTCGAGGGCCGGTTCCAGGGCGAGCAGTTCGTCAGCGACAGGATCCTGGTGAAGCACACCGAGACCTATGTCGCCGAGAACCCGGGACGGGTGACCACCGCGGAGGTCCCAGTCCAGCCGTGAACGCAGACCGATGAATGTCGTCGTGGGGACGGCGGCCGTCGCCCTCGGGCTGGTGTCGGCCGTGCTGGGCATCTGCACCCTCGCCCTCGGGCTGAAGCGGGGCGAGCCCCGGCTGCTGCGGACGGGTCAGCGCTACGTCTGGCTGGTCCTGGCCGGCGCGGTGCTGGCGGCCATCGCCATGCAGTCGGCGCTGATCGGCCACGACTTCTCCGTCGCCTACGTGGCCAGGAACAACAGCCTGAGCACGCCGCTGCTCTACACGATCACCGGGATGTGGTCGGCGCTGGAAGGGTCGATCCTGCTGTGGTCGCTCGTGCTGGCCGGGTACCTGGCGGTGATGGCCCGCCACTTCCGCACGCGGGCGTCGGACCCGCTGGTGGCCTGGGCGACGATCACCGGCCTGGTCGTGGTCGCCTTCTTCTTCTTCCTGATGGCGGGCCCCGCCAACCCGTTCCGGCAGGTGGCGGGGACCGTCCCGCTCGACGGCGCCGGCCCGAACCCGCTGCTGCAGAACCACCCGCTGGTGGCCTTCCACCCGCCGATGCTCTACCTGGGCTACGTCGGGTTCACCATCCCGTTCTGCTTCGCCATCGCCGCGTTGGTCACGGGCCGCCTGGGTGAGGGATGGCTGGTGGAGACCCGCCGCTGGACGCTGTTCGCCTGGGGCTTCCTCACCGTGGGGATCATCCTCGGCGCCTGGTGGTCGTACGAGGTGCTGGGCTGGGGCGGCTACTGGGCGTGGGACCCGGTGGAGAACGCCTCGTTCCTGCCCTGGCTGACCGCCACCGCCTACCTGCACTCGGTGATGGCCCAGGAGCGCCGGGGGATGCTGCGGGTCTGGAACCTGTCCCTGCTGGTGGCCACCTTCTCGCTGACGATCCTGGGGACGTTCCTCACCCGCTCGGGCGTGCTCGACTCGGTCCACGCCTTCTCCGAGTCGGCCATCGGGCCCCTGATCCTGGGCTTCTTCGCCCTGACGACCATCACGTCGATCGGGCTCATCGCCTGGCGGGGCGACAAGCTGCGCTCGCCAGGGTCGATCGACTCCCCTGTATCGCGGGAGGGAGCGTTCCTCGCCAACAACGTGCTCTTCGCCGGGTTCGCGTTCGTCGTCCTGCTGGGCACGGTGTTCCCGCTGGTGGCCGAGGCGCTCAGGGGCGACCGGCTGGCGGTCGGCGGGCCCTACTTCGACCGCATGACCGCGCCCATCGGCCTCAGCCTGCTGTTCCTCATGGCGGTGGCTCCCGCCCTGCCGTGGCGGCGGACGTCCACCGAGGTGCTGCACCGCCGGCTGCTGTGGCCGGCGTGGGTCGGCACGTTCACCGTCGTGGCCTGCGTAGTGGGCGGGGTGCGGGGCCTGATGCCGCTCGTGGCCTTCGGCCTGGCCGGGTTCGCGGGGTCCGCCGCGGTGCGCCAGCTGATCCTGTCGGTACGGGCCGCCCACGCCAAGGGCGTCCCTGTGTGGCGGGGCGTCGTCGGGCGGGCCAACGGCGGGATGATCGTGCACCTCGGCGTGGTGGTGATCGCCTGCGGGTTCGTGGCCAGTTCGGCCTTCGGGGTCAGCCGCCAGTTCCGCCTGGCCGTGGGCGAGTCGGCCACCCTGTCCGGCCACACGGTGACCTACCTGGGCAGCGTCGTCACCGAGACCGACCAGAAGGCGTCGACGTCGGCGCGTATCCGGATCGACGGCGGCAAGGTCTACGCCCCGGCCCTGCACCGGTTCCCCGGCGCCACCCAGGCCATCGGGTCGCCGTCGGTGCGTACCGGCCCCTTCGAGGACGTGTACCTCACCCTCGTCGCCGCCGCCGACCCCGCCGCCCCCGACCCGCACGTGGTCATCGGGGTCATCGTGCAGCCGCTGATCGCCTGGCTGTGGGTGGGCGGCGGGATCATGGCCCTGGGCACGCTCCTGGCCGCCTGGCCCCGCGACCGCCGCCGGGCGACGGAGGAGCCGGCCGAAGCGCCGCCGGTCGAGGCACCCGAGCCCGCTGCGCAGCTGGACGAGCCGGACCGGGTGCTGTCGCCGTGACCGGTGCACCGATGAGAGGCGGGCCGTCTGGGCTGTGATGGCGGTGGTGCTGCTGGGCGCCCTGGCCGTCGGGAGCCAGCGCCAGGCGCCGGTCAGCGCCGCCGACCAGGAGCGCGCCATCGCTTCCCAGCTGCGGTGCCCGACCTGCGCCGGCCAGTCGGTCGCCTCCTCCGACGCCCCCGCCGCCCAGGCCATCCGGGAGGAGATCCACCGCCGGGTCGGCGAGGGTCAGTCCCGGGACGAGATCGTCGACTTCATCCTCAGCCGGTACCCCGACAGCCGCATCGTGCCGGAGGCCAGCGGCTTCGGCGCGGTGGTGTGGGCCCTGCCGCTCCTCGCCGGCATCGGCACCGTGGCCGCGCTGGCGGTCGTCTACCGACGTCGCCGCAGGTCACAGCCGGTCGGGACGGCGTCGAGCGCCGACAAGGAGCTGGTGGAGAAGGCGTTGCGGTCGCGGTGAGCGCCGAGCCGTCTGCGGCCAAACCGACGATTGGCAAACCGGACAATGGCAGCCTCGAGGAGCAGCGCGACTTCCTCCTCGACTCACTCCGCGACCTGGAGCGCGACCGGGACGCGGGGGAGATCTCGGAGACCGACTACCTGGAGCTGAAGGACGACTACACGGTCCGCGCCGCCGCCGTCCTGCGGGCGATGGAGGCCGAGCCCGATCGTGCGCCTCGCCGCCGCCCGCCGTCGCGACGGGCTCCTGCAGCCCGAGCCCGCGCCGCTGTTCCCCGCCCGAGCGCCGGCGGCGAAGCCTGTTCGTCACCATCGGCGTCGCCCTCGCCATCGTGGCCATCGCCGGTGGGTCGGTCGCCCTCTTCTCCGACAGCCGCGACGCCGGGGAGCCACTCACCGGCTCGCTGCCCGGGACGCCGGCCGAACGACTGTCCCAGGCCGTCCAGCTCGACAGCCAGGGCAAGGCCCTCGACGCCCTCAAGCTCTACGACGCGGTGCTGGCCGAGGACCCCGGCAACGTCCAGGCCCTTGCCTACAAGGGCTGGCTGCTGAAGCGGGCGGGGCTGGCCGACGAGGCCCAGGAGTCGCTCGACAAGGCGGTGGCCATCGACCCCCGGTACCCCGACGCCCACTTCTTCCGGGGGATGCTCCTGTTCCAGGACCGCAACGACCCGGCCGGCGCGGTGGTCGAGTTCCGCACCTTCCTCGACAACAACCCGCCGCAGGAGATGGTGCCGGCCGTGCAGGAAGTGCTGAAGCGGGCCGAGGCGGCAGCGGCGGCGCGGGCGCCGGCACCCGCGGCGCCGTAGCGTCGCCCAACTGGTTCGCACGAAACGCGCGTCTCCGGCCCGCACTTGTGCGACCAGATCGGTCGGGTCAGCCCGTCGCCAGGGATCGGAGGCGCTCCACCACCTGCGGGAAGGCGCCGAGGAAGGCGTCGACGTCGGCGTGGGTGGTCGACCAGCCGACGGACACCCGCAGGGAGCGGTCGGCGGGGACGCCCATGGCTTCCAGCACTGGCGACGGCTCGAGCGATTCGGACGAGCAGGAGCTGCCGGAGTGGGCGGCGACGCCGGCGCGGTCGAGGCCGATGAGCACCGGCTCCGCCTCCACCCCGTCGACGCCCAGGCAGACCAGGTAGGGCAGGCGGTCGACGGGGTCGCCGTAGATGCTCACGCCCTCGACGGCGGTGGCACCGGCCACGATGGCCGCCGTCTGGTCCACGGCCCGGGCCGTCTCCGCCGCCATCGCCGGGCCGGCGAGGGTCTCGGCGGCGGCGCCGAAGCCGACGATGCCGGGCAGGTTCTCCATCCCCGCCCGCCGGGCCCGCTCCTGCTCGCCGCCGACCAGCAGCGGCCGCAGCCGCAGCCCCCGCCGCACCAGCAGCGCGCCCACACCGAGCGGCCCGCCCATCTTGTGGGCGCTGACCGACAGCAGGTCGGCGCCCAGCCCGTCGAAGTCGATCGGCAGGTGGCCGGCGGCGGCGGCCGCGTCCACGTGGACCAGCACGCCCAGGTCACGGCACCGCGCCACCACCTCCGCCACCGGCTGGACGGTGCCCACCTCGTGGTTGGCCCACTGGACGTGCACGAGGGCGGTCTCGCCCGGACGGATGGCGGCGGCCACCTCGTCGGGATCCACTCGCCCGAAGCCGTCGACTCCCACCACGGTCACGTCGTAGCGGGCCGACGCCTCCCGCACCGCCGAGTGCTCCACCGCCGGCACGACGACGTGCGAGCCCCGCTCAGCGGCGCCCCACACCGCGGCGGCGATGGCCTCGGTGGCCCCGCTGGTGAACACCACCTACCGCGACCGGGCGCCCAACAGAGCGGCCACCTTCTCCCGGGCGTCCTCGACCACCGCCCGGCTGATGCGTCCCTCGGTGTGCACCCGTCCCGGGTCGGCCGCGCCCGCCAGCCACGGCAGCATGGCCGCCACGACCTCGGGCCGGGCGGGTGAGGTGGAGGCGTGGTCGAGGTAGGAGCGGGTCAGAAGACCGTCAGACCGCCAAATCGGTCAAACCAGGGTGACGCAGATCTGGTCGCCCCGGGGGCGGGACTCCGAGGTCTCCGGGACGGTGTCGCCGTACAGGGTGGCGAGCATGCCCTTGACGATGCCGCGGTCGACGGCGCAGATCACCGGGTGCTGGACGGCGGCCTCGCCCGAACGGGCAGTGCTCGGAGATGATCGCCAGCGTGCCCTCGCGGGACTGGGCGTGGGCGGCGAAGCCGTGGGCGGTGAGGGCGTCGGCCACCGCGTGGAGGGCGACCTGCAGCGACCGGTGCCCCTCCGACGGGGCCATCGAGGCGGCGAGGGCCCTGCCGTACTCCTGGCCGACCTCCTCGGCCATCGAGCTCGGCGGCCTCCTGCGGCACCAGGGCCAGCGTCTTGCCCAGCAGGGCGATCAGCAGGTCGTCGCGGCGGGCGGGGAACTCCAGGCGCATGTCCTTGTTGGCCGACCGGTAGCGCTTCGACGGACGGCCGGCCCCGGCCCCCTCGGCCCGCTCGACGGCAACCTCCAGGTAGCCGCCGCCGGCCAGCTTGTCGAGGTGGTGGCGGGCAACGTTGGGGTGCGAGCTCGAAATGCTCGGCGACCTCGGCGGCGGTGACGCCGTGGTCGGCCTCGTGGGCGAAGAGTAGATCTCGCGCCGGGTCGGGTCGCCGAATGCGCTGGTGACAGCCGTGACGGCCGCGGAGAACTCATCCGCCGTCAGAGCAGGCTGGCTCACGCCGGTAGTCTACCTTTCCGGAGAAATCGGAGTCCCTCATGCCCACCGAAGCCGCAGTCCTCGACGCCCTCCGACCGGTGCAGGACCCTGAATTGCACCGCAGCATCGTCGATCTCGACATGGTGCGCGGCATCGCCATCGACGGTGGACGGGTGGGCGTCACCGTCGCCCTCACCGTCGCCGGGTGCCCGTTGCGGGCCGAGATCACCAGCCGGGTCACCAACGCGGTGAGCGCCGTCGACGGCGTCGACCACGTCGACGTCGAGCTGACGGTGATGACCGACGAGGAGCGCACCGCCCTGCGCGAGCGCCTCCAGCCCGCCGGTCGCGGCGGCGAGCCGGGCGCCCACGGGGCACCGGCCAAGGCGGTCATCCCCTTCGCCGACCCCTCCTCCAAGACCCGGGTCCTGGGCATGTCGTCGGGCAAGGGCGGGGTGGGGAAGTCGTCGGTCACCGTCAACCTCGCCGTCGCCCTCAGCCGCCTGGGCCACGAGGTCGGCATCCTCGACGCCGACGTCTACGGCTTCTCGGTGCCCAAGATGCTCGGCATCGACCAGGAGCCGGTGGTGATCGACGGCATGATCGTGCCGCCGGTGGCCGCGGGGCTGAAGGTGATCTCCACCGGGTTCTTCGTCGACGACGACCAGGCGGTGATCTGGCGGGGCCCGATGCTGCACAAGGCCCTCGAGCAGTTCCTCACCGACGTGCTGTGGGGCGAGCCCGACTTCCTGCTCGTCGACATGCCGCCCGGCACCGGCGACGTGGCCCTGTCGATCTCGCAGTTCCTGCCCCGGTCGGAGATCCTCGTGGTGACGACGCCCCAGCCGGCGGCCCAGCGGGTGGCGCAGCGCTCGGCGATCATGGCCCGCAAGGTCAACCTGCCGGTGGCCGGCGTGATCGAGAACATGAGCTGGTTCACCGGCGACGACGGCAAGCGCTACGAGATCTTCGGCTCCGGCGGCGGCCAGCTGCTGGCCGACGAGCTCGGCGTCCCCCTCCTCGCCCAGATCCCCCTGGTCACGGCCCTGCGGGAGGGTGGCGACGTCGGCACCCCGATCACCCTCACCGACCCCACCAGCGAGGCCGCCCTCGCCTTCGAGGCCCTGGCCAAGCGCATCGAGGCCAAGGGACCCAGCCGGGTCTACCGGCCGGAGCTCAAGATCAGCTGGCTCAGCTGATCAGGCGGCGGCAGCCTGGGCGTCGACCCACCGCCGCACCACGTCCCCCAGGACGGGCAGGCTGACCGCCCCCGACCCGAGCACGGCGTCGTGGAAGCCCTTGATGTCGAAGCCGTCCCCGAGCTCCACCCGGGCCGCCTCCCGCAGGCGGAAGATCTCCCGCTGCCCGAGCTTGTAGGCGAGGGCCTGGCCGGGCATGCCGATGTAGCGGTCGATCTCCACCTCGACCTCCTCGACCGACATCGGGCTGTTGGCGACCATGAAGTCGATGGCCCGGGCCCGGTTCCAGCCCAGGGCGTGGAGGCCGGTGTCGACGACCAGCCGGCAGGCCCGCATCGAGTCGGCGGCCAGCATCCCCATGCCGGTCGAGGTCGTTGCGGTAGAGGCCCATCTCCTCGGCCAGCCGCTCGGAGTAGAGGCCCCAGCCCTCCACGTAGGCGGTGTTCGACAGGGAGAAGCGGCGGAAGCTGGGCAGGCCGGTCAGCTCCATGGCGATGGCCAGCTGCAGGTGGTGGCCGGGGATGGCCTCGTGGAAGGCGATCGACGCCGTCTCGTACCGGGCCTTGTTGGCGGGCTTGTCGGTGTTGACGAAGTACGTGCCGCCGCGGGAGCCGTCCCCGGGGGGCGGGAAGTAGTAGGCGGTGGGGGAGTCCGGGGCCAGGAAGTCGGGGACCGGCTCGATCGTGCACGGCGCCTGCGGGAGGCGACCGAACCAGCCGGCCATGGCCGCCGACGCCGACTCGAAGGCGTCGCGGGCGTCGGTCATGATCTCGTCGGCCGTCCGGTAGCGGAGCGACGGGTCCTGGCGCAGCCGATCGAGGACCGCCGCCGGATCGGTGATGCCGAACAGGCGGCCCCCGACCTCGGCGTACTCGGCCGGCAGCTTCTGGGTCACCTCTTCCATGCCCATGGCGTGGATCTCCTCGGGCGGCAGGTCGAGCGACGTGTGGTGGGCCACCAGGGCGGCGTACAGCTCGGGCCCGTCGGCCAGCCACGACAGGCCGCAGTGGTCGTCGTCGCGGGACAGCGGGAGCAGCTCGCCGGTGAGCACGTCCGCGAACCGCCGGTAGGCGGGACGGACGACCTCGGCCGCCATCCGCCGCAGCTCCGTCACGCCAGGCGGCTTCGCCATCCCAATCCGCTGGTCGATTGGCGGCCCGGCCAGGGTGACGAGGACGTCGTCGTCGAGCGGGGACGACAGGTAGCCCTCGATCATGTTGAGCGAGCGGGACACGCAGATGGCCGCCGGCGTCCGACCGGCGGCAGCGCCCTCCAGGAACCGCTCCGGGCAGCTGCTCCAGCGCGTCGGGGACGTGACGGAAGCGCTCGAGCATCATCGTGGCCGAGGTCTCGTCGGGCGCCGACATCATCGGCAGCGACTGGATGAGCCCCACGTGGAAGCCGGTCATCTGGTCCGACGTCAGCTCCACCATGTGGGCGTCGGTGAGGGCGATGGCGTCGCCGGTCTCGGCGATGAGCTGGCCCCGGGTGACGGCGTCGTCGACGTCGAGCGAGCCCGGGCGCACCGCGGTCGCCCGCTGCAGGATCGACTCCCACCTGCCTCGGTACTCGGACCTCGGCCTCGGCCGAGAAGTCCTCGATCCTGTCGTCGAAGCGGTGGTCGCCGAGGAGGGTCGCCGTCGTCGGGTTGCACTCCAGCACCGTGTCCCAGTACTCGTCGGCCAGCTGCCGCAGCGTGTCGTCGGGCATGCCGCCGACCGTACCGCCGTGGCGCCGGGAGGAGCGAGGGGTCGGCTAGACAGGAGCCGGTGTCGAGCGTCCCGATTCTGAGCGCGATCGCCTACGAGCCGCTCGTGCGGATCCACCTGGGCCCGCTGTCGATCTCGCCCCACGGCATCGGCATCGCCGTCGGCTTCCTCGTCGGGGCCTGGTTCATGCTGCCGACGTCGCGGGCCAAGGGCATCCCCGACGACGAGGTGTACCCCCTGTTCACCCTCGCCGCCATCGGGGCGATCGTCGGCTCCCGCGTCGCCTACGTCGTCAACCACATCGGCGACTACACCAACGTGGTCGACGTCTTCGCGGTGTGGAAGGGCGGGATCTCCCTCATCGGCGGCATCATCGGCGCCATCCTCTTCGCCATCGTGAGGATGCGGCGGCGGCACCTCCCGTTCTGGAAGATCATGGACGCGGCCATGCCGGGGCTGGCCCTCGGGATCTTCGTGGGCCGCACCGGCGACCTGATCATCGCCGACCACCTGGGCAAGACCACCAGCTTCTTCCTCGGGTACCGGTGCCCGCCCTTCGGCGTGGAGGTCGGATCGCCGTGCGTGCCCGGCACCGTCGTCCACCAGACCGCCCTGTACGACCAGTTCTTCGCCCTGTTCATCCTGCTGGTGCTGCTGACGCTGCGCCGCAGCCCCCGCTACGACGGGTTCATCACCATGATGTTCGGGGCCATGTACGCCTCGGCCCGGGTGGTGGAGGACTTCCTGCGGGAGGACCTGCGCCGGTTCGGCCTCACCGGCAGCCAGATGACGGCCATCGTGGTGCTGTCGGCCTGCCTGTACGGGCTGGTGGTGCTGCGGCGCACGCCCCGCTGGGGCAGGTGGGACGAGAAGGCGCCCGATGACACAGGGCCGGACGCCACCACCCACGGGGCGACGGCCCGACGACGCCGAGCCCGAGGATCCCGTCCCTGATGAATCCGGTCCTGGGGAATCAAGCCCCCCACCCTCGCCTAGCCTGGGCACCGACGTCGGTGGCGAGCACCGCCCCGAGGAAGGAGACCGCAGTGGAGATCCGGATCGGGGTGATCCAGTCCCCGAGGGAGATCGAGATCGACATGGGTGACTCGGTCGACAGCGACAAGCTGGTCGAAGAGATCAAGGAAGCCATGGGGAACGACTCGAGCATGCTGTGGTTCACCGACCGCCGGGGACGGCGGGTGGGCGTCGCCACCGAAAAGCTGGCCTACGTGGAAGTGGGCGCAACCGGCCACGAGCGGCGGGTGGGCTTCAGCGCCGTCTGATGACCGCCGGCCGCCGGCCGCCGGGCTCAGTGGCCGACGGCGTGGCCGGCCGGGGTGGGCACGTAGACCCGCCGGGCCGGACCCCCCTGGGAGACGTCCCAGGTGGAGCTGACGATGCCCTCGGCCTCCATGGCCCGCAGCGCCCGGTAGACGCCGACCGTGTCCGTCACCGTGCCCGCTTCGTTCAGCCGCGCCACCAGCTCGTAGCCGTGGCTGGCGCGCTCCTCGAGCAGTCGGAGAATGGCGGTCCACCGCGGCCGCCCGGGCTGGGGCCTGCTGGGTGCGACGGTCGCCCGGTGCATACGGCGAAACCTACGCCTCGAATCCCGACCTGACAAGTCATATTTATCGGCCGCCACGCTTCGGATCGTCTGCGGGGGCGCCCCGTAGACTCGTCGACCAGTGGCAACCCTCGTCGAGATCGCCGGCAAGACAGCGCTCGAGGGCGCCGCGCTGGCCCACCTGCAGCGGCTGGTCGGCGCCTGGTCGCTCCTGTCGGACCTGTGCTTTGCCGACCTGCTGCTGTTCGTGCCGGTCGTCGACGAACCCGGCGACTTCGTGATCCTCGGCCAGATCCGGCCGACCACGAGCCAGACCCTCTACCGCGAGGACCAGGTCGGAAACGTCTTCGACTACCACGACCGGCCGCTGGTGGCCCGGGCTTGGGAGCTCGGCGAGATCATCGACGGGGAGGTCGACCTCACGCCGGCGGGGGAGGTGGCGAGGGTCCAGTGCATCCCCGTCCGGTTCAAGGACTCGATGCTGGCGGTGCTCACGAGGGAGTCGGCTCCGTCGGTCGGCCGCCGTCCCGGCGACCTCGAGCGGGTCTACGTCGAGATCTTCGACCGCTTCGCCCGGATGATCACCGCGGGGGAGTTCCCCTTCGGCGCCGAGGAGACCGAGCCCGACGAGTCCCCCCGGGTGGGTGACGGCGTGGCCCGCCTCGACGCCTCGGCCCGGGTCGACTTCGCCTCGCCCAACTTCGTCTCGTCGCTGCACCGCATGGGCATCCACCGCAACGCCCAGGGCGCCAAGCTCAGCGAGCTGGAGTTCGACGAGTCGCCGGTGCGGGCCGCCTTCGCCATCGGCCTGCCGATCACCGAGGAGATCGAGCGGCGGGACGTGACGGTGCTGGTGCGCTGCATCCCCTTCCTGGAGCACGGAAAGGTCACCGGCGCCGTCGTCCTCACCCGGGACGTGTCCGACCTGCGGCGCCGGGACGCCATGCTCATCTCCAAGGACGCCACCATCCGCGAGATCCACCACCGGGTGAAGAACAACCTGCAGACCATCTCGTCGCTGCTGCGCATGCACAGCCGCCGGGTGGAGTCGCCCGACGCCAGGGCCGCCCTGGAGGAGTCGGTGCGCCGGGTCCGCTCGATCGCCCTGGTCCACGAGACCCTGTCGACGGGCGCCACCCAGGACGTCGACTTCATCCAGATCGTCAAGCCCCTCGTCCGCATGGTGGAGGAGGGGCTCCAGTCGGAGGAGCGGCCGGTGCGCCTCGAGGTCAAAGGCGACGCCGGCGAGCTCCGGGCCGAGATCGCCACGCCCCTGGCCGTCGTGCTCACCGAGCTGCTCCAGAACGCCGTGCAGCACGGGTACCCCACGGTGGACGGGCCGTCCCCCGGTGGCGACCCAGCCTCGGGCGACCCAGCCTCGGGCGACCCAGCCTCGGGCGACCCAGCCGCCGAGAGGCGGCCGCCGGGTCGAGTCGTCGTCTCCTTCGCCAACGACGGCAGCGAGCTGGTCGTGCGGGTGCAGGACGACGGCGTCGGGCTCCCCACCGGCTTCACCCTGGAGCGGCCCAACCCCAACCTCGACCGCCCCACCCTCGGGCTGACGATCGTGCGGACCCTCGTGACGACCGATCTGGGTGGCACCATCGAGATGCACACCGACGGCGGCACCGTCGTCGAGCTGAGGCTGCCGGTGAGCGCCGGCACCCACACCGCCTGACCCGCCCCCACCCGGCTGATCCCCGGTTGGCTATCCGAAGCCGTGGTGGGCCAGCCACCGCGACAGGACCACCACCCGCCACAGCGCGAAGCAGTCCTGAGGCCTCCGCTCGCGCTGGCATCGTTGCCACAACGTCGTCAGCGCAACCGGGTCGACCCATTCCGCGACGCGGCCGGGTCGGGCGACCAGCGTCTCGAGGGCGGGGCCGGTCCGAGCCGAGCAGCCCCCTGACGAACGTGTGCGAGAGGTCGGCCTTGCCCGGTCGCTGAAGCACGACCTCGGGGAGGACGCCGGTCAGCGCCCGCCGCATGATCGAGCGGGTCCAGCCGTCTCGCAGCTTCTGGTCGCCGGGAAGGCTCAGGCACAGCTCGGCCAGCCGCCGGTCCATGAAGGGGTATCGACGCTCCACGCCCACCACGGCGTCGGCGCGGTAGGAGCCCTCGTGCGCGTAGGAAGGATGGCCGCTGGTGAGTTCTGCCAGGTGGGCCTGTCGGGCTGTCCGCGGTGAGCGGGTCCGGCCCAGGTCGGCCGCGCGCTCGGGGAGCCGGAGCCCTCGAACCCCCTCGGCCCGCACCGGCGCCGAGACACCCCCCATCTGGAATTCCCCCCCCGGACTCGGTTCCGGGACCGCAGCACCACAGACGGAACGAAGGGCTGCAGGCCGTAGCGTCGGATCAACGGAGTCACCGTCCGGTCGTGCCGGCGGGCAAGCGCTCGCGCCTCGGCGACGAGACGGCCGGGGTGCCCGAGTCGTCGCCCTCGTATGCCTGAGTAGTTATTCTTTGAGGGTGTCTGATTTGACATCCCTGAAGGTCTCCTTCGAGGTGCGAGACCGCTTCGCCGCAGCCGCCAAGGTTCGCGGCGTGACGGTGCGGGCGTTGCTCGACCAACTGTCCCGGGAAGTAGCCGACTCGGCGTTGATGGAGCAGGTTGGTCGGCAGATGTCGCAGCTGCGCGAGGCGGACCCAGGCGCCTGGAACGACTACCTCGCCGAAGGACGCGACTGGGAGGAAGGAACGATCGAGCCGGTCGATGCCTGAGCGCGGGGAGGTCTGGCTTGCTGTCCTCGACCCCGTAGGCCCCGGCGAACAAGGCGGCACTCGTCCCGTCATCGTCGTCTCGACCAACGCCTTCAACGCCTGGCCGGTCGGTCTGGTGATCGTCGTTCCGCTCACCAGCGCGACCGCGGGTTCGCTCACCACGTCCCGTCGCCGGAGGCGGGCTCGACCGGCCATCGTTCGCCATGCCCGAATACGTACGGTCAGTCGCGCAACGGCGGCTACAACGCCGTCTCGGCGCCGCTGAACACTCCACCCTCACCACCGTCGAGGACTGGCTCCGCCGTCTCACGGGGCTGTAGGCACCGTCCCGCGCCGTCAGGCCACCATCGCCGTCGTGATCACCGACCTGGCCGGTCTCGACGTCGCCCAGGCTGAGCCGATGTCCCGAGGTGCCCAGCTCAGGATCACCCAGCCCGCCATGGGCAACTCGGCCTCCAGGGCAGGCAGCGTCACCCGCCAGCGGCTACGGGGGCCGTCGGTGTCGACCTCCTGGCCCATGTCCAGGACGCGAGCCGCGTCGGTCCGAAGGTCGACGCAGCGAGGACCGGCGTACGCGATCGGCCCTCGGAGCGCCAGCAGGTCGTCGCACACGACGGGTTGGCCGGCTGAGGCCATGGCCGCGGCGACGGTGCTCTTGCCCGACTCCTTGTCCCCGACGATCGCCCACAGGCCGGCGTCGCCCATGACGCCGGCGGCGTGGAACGAGTCGTAGCCCGACCACACTCCGGCGACGGCGGCGGCGGCGGTGAGCAGCGCGGGTGCACGGCCTCGGACGCAGTGGTCGGTCGGGTGTCCAGCAGGTGGCCAGGGCGGCTGCGGCGCTCAAACGGTCGACGACCAGGCTCCGGCCCTCGGCCAGCTCGAACACGACCCTGCCTCCGTCGAACGAGGATCGGCCACCGTCGAACCGGGCACCGTCTCCCTGGTCCGGCCTGGCCCCGCGCCGGAGGGCGACGCGGACCAGGGGAAACCCCTGCGGCACCCGGCCCAACAGGGCGCCGGCGCCGTCGATGCCTTCCACCCGCTGCCCGTAGGCGCCTACCGCAGGATTCAGGTGCAGGATGACTGAACGCCGGCGACGTCTGTGATCACGACCGCGATCTGAGCCCTCAGGCTGTTGTTGGCCTTCGTCGCGGTGAACGACACCGGCGATGTGGTGCCGGCGCTGAAGCCCGGTACCGGCACCGGCGTCACGATGTTGTTGAGCGTCGGGAAGCTGATCGAGGCGATGCCGCTGCCGACGTGCTGGACGGTGAAGTCGATGTGGGCGGGCGCCGGCGTGGGCACGATCGTGTACCGCAGGTGGGCGTGGACGTGTCCAGCACCCATCCGACCGTGTTGTCGCCGGTCGCCTCGGTGAGGGTTACTCGGACGGCCTGCCCCCCGCCGACGCGGATCTCGAACTCGCTGCCCACGTGGGGGGCGAACCGGGCCAGCGTGAGATCGGCCGGGCCAGCCGGGGCCGATCCGACCACAGCGTCAGATGGGGCGGGCTCCCGAGCAGGGCGGGTGCAACCCAGGCGGCCGCCAGAGCACCGCCCATGGCCATCGTCTGACGCCGCGACAACAAGGGTCCGGCGGTCGTGTCCACGTTCGTACCTCCCCAGTAAGTCGCGTGGCCGGTCCGCCGTGCCGCAACAATCTGCCGTCTCGGGAACCTCGTCCTAGAAGGTGACGACGGAACCCGCGATGGTCGTCGAGGACGTCGCGGGGGCTGAGCCCGTTGTGGCGGGGGCGCCCGGTGGCGAGGCGTCGGTGGGCGGGCTGGTGGAGCCGTCTCCCGACGTCGTCGATGTCGACGTCGAAGACGTGGTCGTCGTCGAGGCGCCGGACGTCGTGGTCGAACCGTTCGGGCCGTTCCCATCCGACGAGCAGCCGGTCAGGAGGAGGCAGGCGATCAGCAGGACACCGCACATCCCGAGGGCGACCGATACGGACGGTTCACGTCGGAGCCTGGCCTTGGCGTCGCCGCCTACGAGGCCCGGCGCCTCCGGGCCAGCCAGGTCTTGCGCATCCGCCGACGCTCCTCCTCCGACGTGGCGCCCCAGACCCCCGACTCCTGGTTCGTGGCCAGGGCGAACTCGAGGCACTCTTCCCTCGCCTCGCACTGGCGGCACACGATCTTGGCCGCCTCGATCTGGTCGAGCGCCGGCCCCGTGGTGCCGATCGGGAAGAACAGGTCTGGATCGGTGTCCCGGCACGACGCGCGCTGGCGCCAGTCGTCCAGGTCCCAATCATGGGAGCGACTCCAAGTCAGGGCCACGACACCTCCTCATGTGATCTGCTTCACAAACGGCCGCGGGCAAAGAGTCAGAGGTTGTAACGCGTGTGTCCGCAAGCCGGACCTTACAGGGGCTACCCAGGGGTGACAAGGGGTACGACGATCCGAAGGGCGTTGGGTTCGTGGCTCACCCGCAGCTCCTCCACCTCCCCCAGGTAGTCGCCGTCCACCTGGTAGGGGAAGGGACGGCGTGACACGACGGTGAAGCCGGCGAGGTCCGGCCGGTGATCGACGTGGGGAGATCGCCGCAGCCGGCCGCCATGGCCGAGGGCGGAGACGAACAGGCCCGACACCGTCACCGGCCCGATCGACTTGACCGTGACGGC
Organism: uncultured Acidimicrobiia bacterium; assembly: GCA_963827345.1. Lineage (GTDB taxonomy): Bacteria > Actinomycetota > Acidimicrobiia > Acidimicrobiales > AC-14 > CAWGUU01. The sequence goes on from CAWHAN010000001.1 coordinate 195,171, forward strand.
AACCAGCCCTCGGCCCGGGACGGCGTCGTGGGTGAGAGTCAGCGGGCGTCGTCCCAGGTAGGTGTAGGGGTCCGAGTTCATCACCACCGCGTAGAAGGCCTTGACGCGGGTGCCGTCGGGGAATCGCATGGTGAAGCCGGGCCGCTTCCTGTCGAAATGCCGGAGCAGCGTGGCCATCGTGGCGTACACGAAGATGGCCTGGCCGATCCTGCGCTTCAGGGTCGCCCGCCGCTCCACCTGGGCCACGACGGCGGCGTCGAACCCGATTCCCACGTGGAACAGGAACCGCCGGCCGTTCACGTTCCCGACCGGCATCCCCCGTATCGCCCCTCCGTCGAGGGAGGTGCGGAGCTGGGCGACGGCCTTGGTGAGGTTCCGCGGCATTCCGATCGTGCGGGTGAAGACGTTGGTCGAGCCGCCGGGCAGGGCGGCCAGCGCCACCTTGCGGCCGATCAGGGCGTTGGCGACCTCGTTCACGGTGCCGTCGCCGCCCAATGCGATCACCACCTGGTTGCCGTCGGCCACGGCCCCGGCCGTCAGCTCGGTGGCGTGGTCACGACGTTGCGTCTCGAGGATGGTGAGGTCGTGGCCGGGTCGCAGCGCCGCCTCCACGGCCGCCCGGCGCTTCGGGGTGACTTTGGACGCGTACGGGTTGACGACGAGCGCGAGCTTCACCGGCCCGGCCTACGGCTCGTCGGCCTGGGAGCGGAGCTGGGCGAGGCTGCGGGCCAGCAGGCGGGAGACGTGCATCTGGCTGATGCCGAGCCGGCCGGCGATCTCGGACTGCGTCAGGCCCTCGAAGAAGCGCAGGTGCAGGATCATGCGCTCCCGCGCCGGGAACTGGGCGATAAGCGGCGAGAGGGTGACCCGGTGCTCGCTGTCGATCAGGTTTTGGTCCTCGCTCCCCAGCTGGGACGACAGCGAGGCGTCCTCGTCGCCGCCGGCGGGGGCGTCGAGCGACGTGAACCGATAGGCGTGCCCGGCCTCGATCGCCTCCAGCACCTCCTCCTCCGACACCGCCGCGGCGTGGGCGATCTCCCCGATCGTCGGCGACCTCCCGAGCTCCTGGGACAGCGTGCTCACCACCGAGCCGAGACGAAGGTGCAGCTCCTGGACCCGGCGCGGCACCCGTACCGCCCAGCCCTTGTCGCGGAAGTGGCGCTTCAGCTCGCCGACGATCGTCGGCGTGGCGTAGGTGGAGAACTCGAGCCCCCGCTCCGGGTCGAACCTGTCGACCGCCTTCAGCAGGCCGAGGGAGGCGACCTGCACGAGGTCGTCGAGGGGCTCGCCTCGGTTGGTGAACCGGCGGGCCAGGTACTCGGCCAGGCCCATGTGGGCGGTGATGAGCTGGTCGCGCAGGGCGCGGTCACGAGTCTTGGCGTACTCCTCGAACTTGGTCCTGAGCTCGTCTCGCTCCTTGCTGTCGAAGGCCATGCTCAGGCGGGCCGCCGGCGCTTCACCATGCGGAACGTCGGCCCGTCGGAGTTCGACTCGAGCTCGCACTCGTCGACCATGGCGGAGAGGATCTGCTCGGACATGGGGGACAGGTGCAGGTCGTTGGTGTCGCCGTCGCTGAAATGCCCGGTGCCGACGACCTCCAGGCCGTCGGGCAGCATGACGTAGCGAATGCTCAGCGTGCCCTCCCGGCCCTTCCCGACGAGGGTGAAGCAGAGCTCGTCGATGGCGATCCGCAGGTCCTCGACCTCGTCGAGGGTGAAGCCGAGACGGCTGGCCACCCCGGCCACCATGATCCTGGTGACGCGGAGGAACTCAGGCGACGCCGGCACCTCCAGCCGAACCTCTCCCGATACCAACCACTTCTCCTTCTCGAGCGCGCCAGCCCGCATGCGGCGGGCCTGAAGGACGGTGTTCTCCATCCCGGCACCGTCCCAAATCGGGCAATCCGTTCGGCCGAAATCGACGTAAACATGGTGGTCGACCGATCGCTGCGGGGCTTCAGCCTACGCGGCCACGAACAGGAGGTATGCCCATGCGCCGAATCGTCGCCGCTACGACCATCGCCCTTGCCATGCTCGCCTGGTCGGCGGCACCTTCGCCGGCCCTCATCCGGGGCGGATCGGCCACGTTGCTGCTCGGATCCGAGGAGGTCCCACCGGCCGACCCCGACGGCTTCGGGTTCGCCGCCGTCACGTTCGACCCCGACCGGGGCCGGGTCTGCTACTTCCTCGCCGTCGCCAACATCGCCCCGGCCACCGCCGCCCACATCCACTTCGCACCCCGCGGTTCGAACGGCCCGATCGTCGTGTTCTTCACCGCGCCGACCAATGGGAGCTCGTCCGGCTGCGCCGATGCCGCGGTCCCGGTGGTGCAGAACCTGATCGCCAACCCCAGTCAGTACTACGTCAACGTGCACAACGCCCAGTACCCGGGTGGCGCCGTCCGCGGCCAGCTGAGGTAGCGCCTCAGATCCGGTCGCGGGCTTCCACCGCCCAGGCCGTCCCGGTGGCGGGATCCTCGGCCGCCAGTCGCAATGACCAGCCGCCTTCCGGCGGGCCGGTTCCCACCGGTACCACCGGAGGGCGGCGGCGGCCGATCCCAGCTCGTCCGGGTCGAACGGCCAGCGATCGAGGCCGGCCGCGAGCGCTGCCACCGCCCACCAGGCCGAGAACCGCCCGTAGGCCATGCCCCGGCGACGGCCGTGGGCGCCACCGCTCGCGGCCGTCCAGGCCATCGTCGCGAGGGCGTGGGCGGGTGGGACCTCGGCGACGGAGAGTCGCGTTGCGCCGAGCGCGGCCATCGCTTCGGCCGCATCCCCGTGCACCGCCACCGCCGCCACCTCGCCGTTGGACTCCTGCCGCCACGTCATGGCCAGCTCCTCCAGGGCCCTGGTGGCCTCCTGCTGGCACTCGGCGGGGGCGCCGGCCGGGGGAGCCGGGACGGCGTGCCCCAGGTCGGCGGGCTCGGGCGCGTCGGCCACCTCGAGCTTGTGCGGCCGGTAGGTGGCGAGGGGGTAGTCGGGCTCCCACTGCTGGAGCCGCAGCGGGAGCTCCAGGACCGAGGTGTCCACGCTGTCGTCGCCGAGGAGGTCGTCGCCCCGCACGACCCGCTCATGGGCGGCCATCCCGGCTTCTGGGGACCTGGGCACGTGGGGCCGCAGCTCGCTCCACCCGTGGGTGGAGGCGGCCACCTCGGCCAGCGGGCCGAGGGCGAAGCGGCCGGCGCCGGCTACCAGCACGCCGGCGGCCTCCCGTCCCGGCGCCTCCAGGGCCAGCCGGTACTCGGCGTGGCTGGCCACCGGCCACAGCTGGTGGCCCCGCTCGACGGCCTTGCGGCAGCGGTCCCGCAGGTCGACGACCCCGGCCCAGTCGCGGTCGGCGCACAGATGGTCGACCCGGATGAGCAGCCCGTCCATGTCGCCCATGTCGACAAGCTCCGTGGTGGTGAGGGGACCGGCCATCTAGATGAGCGGCCAGGGGTAGGCCCGGCTCGACCGGAGCACTGGGAAGATCGGGTAGCGCACCAGGTCGGCGACCCGCAGCACCAGGGCGTCGACCTCTTCGGGGGAGAGGACGAGCTCGAGCTCGGCGGGCGGGGCGACGACGAGGCGGGTCAGGTCCTCCACCGCCGACGGCGGGAAGGGCTCGCCCGCGAAGTCCCAGATCACCGTGCGCAGCTTGGGCTCTTCGTGCAGGCACAGGCCGTGGTCGATGGCCCAAAGGTGGCCGTCCTCGCCCAGCAGGCAGTGGCCGGCCTTGCGGTCGCCGTTGTTGACGACGAGGTCGAACAGGCAGATGGCCCGCAGGGCGTCGTGGTGCTCCGGCCGTTCGAGCAGGCTGAAGTACTGCTCACGGAAGTTGGCGGGGACGAACTGCTGCAGCGAACCGGGGCCCATGGGGCCGTCGCGCAGGATCGTCGGTGGCACCAGACCCCAGCCGAGCGCCTCCGAGACGAGGTACACGGCCCGCTCCCGCCGGTAGAGGCCCGAGGGGTAGTCCCACAGTGGCCGCTCGCCCCCCGCCGGCTTGTAGACGGCCATGTCGGACCGGCCGTCCAGCGTCAGCCCCACGAGGAAGGTTCCGTTGGAGCTCCAGGGCAGGCGGCCCTTGACGTCGATGGCGCCGGCCCCGAGGAGCTCTACTTCCCCCGGTGACCGTTGAGACGCGGGCACGCGTGTCCTTCTGGGTCGAGGGGTTGGCCGCACAGCTGGCACGGGGGCCGGCCGGCGGCCACGAGGGCGGCGCCGTGGACGGCCAGCGCCGCCACTTGGGCGCGGGTGGCGAGCAGGCGGGTGGAGGCGCCCTCCTCGCCCTCCTCGACCAGCTCCTCGGCCAGCAGCAGGATCTTGTCGAGGGTCTCGTCGTAGGTGACGCCCAGCGACCCGACGACCCACTCCGCCAGCACCGGCTCGACCAGGTCCATCTCGGTCGGCAGGTCGGTGGGCGTCGGCGTCGGCAGGTCCGACAGCAGCGCGCTCAGGTAGGCCACCAGCGCCGCCACCTGCGTCTTCTCCAGTCGGAGCGTCACCACCTGGGCCGCGGTGCTGGCCTGCAGGTAGAAGATCCGCTGGCCGGGGAGGGCCTCGGTGCCGACGGTGAGGCGCACGACGTCGGTGAGGTCGAACGACGAGCTCACGACGGCTTCACCGCGGTGAGGTCGCCAACCGAGTTGACGGTGAGCACGACGGGGCCGGCGTCGCCGTAGGCGATGGCGGTGACCGAGCAGGGGGAGATGACGATGCGTTGGAACAGGTCGAGGTGGGTGCCGAGGGCGTGGGCGACGCAGGCCTTGATGGGGTCGGCGTGCGACACCGCCACGATGGTCTGGCCGGGATGGGCCTGGCGGAGCCGCTCGACCGCCGACACGATCCGCTGCTGCATCTCGGGGAAGGACTCGCCGCCCGGGAAGCGGAAGCCACTCGGGTAGCTGTGCACCGTCTTCCACTCCGGGGTCTTGCTGACGGCCTTCAGCTCCAGCCCGGTCCAGTCGCCGATGTCAGCCTCGAGCAGGCCCTTGTCGACGACGACGTCGAGGCCCCGGGCCCTTGCGATGGGCTTGGCCGTCTCCCTGGTGCGCTCGAGCGGGGAGGCGTAGACGGCGTCGATCTTGGTCAGCGCCGCCAACCGCCCGGCCACGGCCTCGGCCTGCGCCTTTCCGTTGTCCGACAGGTGCAGCCCCTTGGCCCGACCGGGCAGGAGCTTGCCCGTGGTCGGCGTCTCGCCGTGGCGAACGAGGAGCACGAGCGTCCCGCGCGGCGGCGTTCGTCGGGGCATCGGTCCACCGTACAGTCCCCCCAATGGATGGTCTGGAGCAGGTCACAGCCGAGGTGGTGGCCTGCCGGGCCTGCCCGCGGCTGGTGGCGTGGCGGGAGCTGGTGGCGGTCGAGAAGCGGGCGTCGTACCGGGACGAGACGTACTGGGGCCGGCCGGTGCCGGGCTTCGGGGACCCGTCGGCGCGCCTGCTCGTGGTCGGGCTGGCGCCGGCGGCCCACGGCGGCAACCGCACCGGCAGGGTCTTCACCGGCGACCGCTCGGGCGACTGGGTGTTCCGGGCCATGTGGAAGGCGGGCTTCGCCAACCAGCCGACGAGCGTGCACGCCGACGACGGCCTCCGCCTGATCGACGCCTACGTCGCCGCTGTCGTGCGCTGCGCCCCGCCGGCCAACAAGCCGACGCCGGAGGAGCGCGACACGTGCCTGCCCTACCTGCAGCGGGAGGTCGCGCTCTTGACCGAGCTGCGGGTGGTAGTCGCCCTCGGCCAGTTCGCCCTCGACGGGCTCTGCCGCATGCTCGGGGTGCGGCCCCGGCCCAAGTTCGGCCACGGCGTCGAGCACTCGCTTCCAGGCGGTCTCACCCTTGTGTGTTCGTTCCACCCGAGCCAGCAGAACACGTTCACCGGCAAGCTGACCGAGCCCCAGTTCGACTCGGTCTTCGCCCGGGCCCGCGAGATCATCGGATCAGGGCGATGATCTCCGCAGCGGCGTAGGCGACCGCCACCGTCCCGAGGAAGGCGGCCACCGCGACCCGGAGGCGTGCGTCGCCGGCTCGCAGGGCGGCGGCGGCGCCGAGGCGGGCGCCGGGAACGACCGTCGCGGCGAGCAGGAGGGCGATCCGCCAGTCGATGTCGCCCAGGAAGGCGTGGGTGACGGTGCTGGGGATGGCGAGGATGCCGACGCACGCCAGCGACGTCGCAATGGTGGCGGTAAGTGGCATGCCCAGGACCTGGCTGAAGGCAGGGACGAGGATGATGCCGCCGCCCACCCCGAGCAGACCCGACATGGCCCCGGCCCCGAGCCCGAGCAGCACGAGAACGCCGCCGGGATGGTGTGGGTTGGGTGAGCCGGGGGACTGGGTCTGGGTGGGGCCGGGCCTGGAGAGCTGGATTGCCGTGAACCCGATGCAGCCGGCCGTCAGCACCATCAGCCAGTGGCCCTCGCCTGGGACGGCATGAGACCCGAGCGAAGCGACTACTGCGGCCACGGCGCCGCACGGCGCGACGATGACCACGACCCGCCAGTCGACCAGGTCCTCCTTGGCGTACCGGAGCGTCCCGGAGATGGCGCCGGGCAGTATGGCGGGCAGGGTCGTGCCTACCGCGCCGATCGCCGACACTCCGAGGAGTCGGACGCCCGGCGTCGAGATCACCGCCCCGCCGACCCCGAACGCGCCGGAGAAGAACCCCGTGACCAGCCCGAGCACGAGGGTCAGGACGTCGCGGAGCGTTCCGGGGTCCATGCGTCCACGATCCTGCCCGACGGCTCGCCCAACTGGTGACACAACACCGCGCCGGACGCCGCTGTGCGACCCCAGTTCGCTGGTGGCCAGGTGTCGCGGCGCCTCAGCTCACGTCAGGGCGAACGGGGGGCGAAGCTCCTCGAACATCGGGAAATGCCGGACGTTGAGCGTGGCCAGCTCGAATCCCTGAACCTCGGCGGTTGCGGCGACGAAGTAGTCACCGATACCGATGTTGGCGTGAGATCGCCTGTACTCGCGCATGAGCTCGCCGGCCCGACGGGCTACGACCTCGTTGACCGGGTAGAGGCGGAGAGTGGCCAGCAGGCGAGCGACGCTGACCCGTTCCGGAGACCGCATGCCACCGAGGATCTCGGTGGCGGTCACGACACTGGCAGCCAGGCGGCCTCCTGCCTGCCGACGAGCCTCGATGAGCCAGGTGCGGGCTGCCTCGACGCCGCGGAGGTGGGAGATGAGAACGTCCGTGTCGACGAGAATCACTTCTTCGCGATGCTTTCCAGGTGGCGCATGCGTGCGTCGTCGCCCCGTTCGAACAAGATGTCGTCGTCGCCCAGCACCCCGAACGACTCGTCGATGGCCAACAGATCGGCTCCGAGGTCTTGCAGGTCGGCCGATATGGCCTGGTCGATCAGTCGCCGGATGATCTCGGCTCGCGACGTTCCAGTGGAGCGCGCCAACTCGTCGAGGGCGGAGCACTGCTCGTCGGCGAGGTAGATGTTCGTGCGTCGCATACACCAGATCATACATCATGACGGGCCGATCGGGTCCGTGGGCGGCGGCGCCCCCGCGCAACTGGTGACACAGAACCGCGCCAGTTGCCGCTGCGTGACCCCAGTTCGCTTGGTGGGCGGCCCGCTCCGCGCAACTGGTGACGCAGAACCGCGCCAGTCACCGCTGTGTGACCCCAGTTCGCTTGGTGGGCGGCCCGCTCCGCGCAACTGGTGACGCAGAACCGCGCCAGTTGCCGCTGTGTGACCCCAGTTCGCTGGTGATGGCCCGCCCCGCGCAACTGGTGACACAGGACCGCGCCAGACGCCGCTGAGCGACCCCGGTTCGGTCAGGTCGAGGCGGGGGCGGCGGGGGAGGCGGGGGCGGCGGGGGCGGCGGGGGAGGCGGGGCGGCGGGACCGGCTCCGGTGGCTTCTTCTTGGCCTTCGGCACGGGGTCCGGCGGGCGCAGCCTGGGCGGGTCGACGGCCGTCTCGGGCCACCGCTTGCGTTGGCGGTGGGACAGCTTGCGGAGGAGCTCGATGGCGCCGGGGTCGTCGTCGCCGGGACGGCCCTCGATCACGCCCTCCTCGAGCATCCGCACGATGATCTCCCTGCCCAGGTCGGTGCGCACGATGGTGAGGGTCCAATCCCCGAACGCGCCGATGCCGCCGGTGGAGATGTCGGCGTGCTCGGCGGCGAAGTCGGGGCACATCTTGCAGCCCTCCCGCGTCCACGCGTGGCACTCCTTGAGCGGGACCTCGTGGTAGGTGCCGTCGCGCATCCAGATCTGCAGCGCGCCCTTGATGTTCATCTTGACCATCTGCTCGCGCGGGAGCCCGTACTTCGCCAGGAGCAACTCGTCGAAGATGGCGTCGTCGAAGGTCTTCGAGCACAGCAGGCCGATGTTGAGCACGAACCGGCGGGCCGGTTTGCCCGCCTTGCGCACCGTCATCACCGGCGGCACCGACGACTGGCAGCTCATGCCCACCAGGGCCAGCTTCTCGGCCCCGCCCTCCACCGCCTCGGCGTAGGCCATGGTGTTGGCCGAGTAGGTGTACCGACTGCCGGCCGCGGCCAGAATTTCCTCCGGCGTCCGGGCGACGCCGGGCACTGCCTTCCAGCTGGTGCCGTCGCCCTCCAGGTAGGACACGAGGGCGGCGTCGATGATGCCCTTCTCCAGGGCCCAGATCAGGATGGCCGACACCAGGCCGCCGTCCTGGCCGATCTCGGCGATCTTGGGGTCGGCGGCGCGGGCCAGGATGATGTCCTTGGAGATCCCGCTGACCTCCTCCTTGGCGCGCCGGCCGAACAGGGCGTTGTCGATCTCCGGCTCCCAGTCGCGGAAGCGGGGGCAGGCCCGGGTGCACGACGTGCAGCCCCGGTCGCCGTGGCCGCAGCCGCCCGGCCCACCCTCCTCCTCCAGGTGGAAGGGCCGGTAGACGCCCTTGTCGTCGTCGTAGCCGAGGACGTCGTGGGGGCACGCGACCACACAACCGGCGCAGCCGGTGCACAGCCCGGTCGTGACCACCTCGGAGAAGAGGTGGGACCAATGGAGAACCTCGCGCGCCACCCCGCCATGCTAGGTCGGTGTCGATCAAGCCGATCCCCGCGGCTGACGAGGGCTTTGCGGTCATAGACCGCATGGTCAGCCGCCGGTCGCGAAGCGGCCGACGCGATGATCAACACCGACCTACGGGCCTGCCGGAGGCGGGCCACACGCTCCTATCCCAGTCGCTCCTCGCCACCGGGGTAGCAGAACGACGATCGAGGGAGCGTGGAAGCCCCACGTGACCTGGAGCGGGTCGGTCGGGCGCAGGGCGTACACGTCGTGATCGGGCTCGAGGAACTCGAGGGACAGGACCTCGAACGGGTCGACGACCTCGGCGACGAACGGGTAGAGCCCGCTGACGAGGCACCCGTCGACCTCGGTCAGGTAGCGCAGCTGGCCGCGGGCGACCTCACCGCTCGGCGGGCCGACATGGACCGTGGAGCGGATGATCTCGACGCCCTCGACGGCGGTCGTGGCGACGAGCCGGTCCCGTCGTGCTCGAGCGTCGTCGTCCCCGGCGTGGCGGGAACGCCCCGCTCGGAGGCGTATGACCGCATCTCGGCGCTGGAGTTGAAGTAGTGCGTCCACCAGCGGCCCGACACCGCCCCGTCAGGGGTGTCGTGGCCGGCGAGGTCGGGCCCGAGGTAGGTGAGCGAGTACGGCGCGAAGCCCGACGTCTGACGCTCGGAGTCGACGACGTACTGGTTCATGAAGACCTGCCGGTTCTCGACCGGCGAGAGCCCCGCCGGCATCAGCTTCGCCACCGCGTCCGGGTCGGCCGGGACCCATGTGAAGTACAGCATCCGGCTGTTCAGCACCATCTGCGGCGCGTGGAGTGCCATGGGGTCGTCCTCTCTCGACGTTTCGATCGGGCCCGCCGACGTCCCGCTGGGAATGTGTAGATACGACGCTTACCCTCGTTTGGGTCGCCCGCCACAAGAACCTGGTCTTTCGGCCGGTCGAAGCGGTACGAGAGGAGCGGTCATGAAGCTCATCCGGAGGATCGCAGTTGTGATTGCCCTGGCGCTGCTGGTGGCGCCGGCGGCCTCGGCAGCAGTTCCGGCCAGCCCGGCCGCCGTCCTGCACGCCAGCGTGTTCACCCCGCCGTCGCCGGTGCTGGGGACCGACAACCGGCGCCACCTCGTCTACGAGGTCCTCCTGGAGAACCCGACGGCGTCACCGGTCCGCATCGAGGTCGTCCAGGTGCTCGACGCCGCCCGCCGGACCGCGGTGGCCAACTACGCCGGCCCCACCCTGGAGGGTGTCATGTTCGTCGGCACCGAGACCGGACTCGCCCCCGGCAGGACGCTCGCGCCCGGGGCGGGCGGCATCCTCCTGCTCGACGTGGCCCAGCGCCCCGAGGATCCGTTGCCCGACCGGCTCGAGCACCGCTTCGTCCTCTTCCAGGGGCGGTTGCCAGCGGTCGTCGTCGACGCCCCGACCCAGGTCAATCGACGGCCCGCCGTGGTCGTCCGCCCCCCGCTCCACGGCCCCGACCTGGGTGTCATCGGTTGCTGTGGCGTGCCCTTCGCCCATCGCCTGGCCCTCCTCGAGGTAGAAGGCGAGCTGTTCCTCGCCCAGCGCTACGCCATCGACTTCGTCCGCCTCGACGCCGGCGCCAACAGCTTCGCGGGCGATCCGACGAACAACGCCAGCTACTTCATCTACGGCGACGAGGTCGTCGCCGTGGCCGCCGGCACGATCGCCGCCACCCGTGACGGCATGGCGGAGAACATTCCTCCCAACTCCCCGGCCGACATCGGCGTCGACACCGCCGCAGGGAACTTCGTCAACCAGGACCTGGGCGGCGGGCGTTTCGCGCTCTACGCCCACCTCCAGCCAGGGAGCCTCAGGGTCGAACCCGGCGACCGCGTCCAGCCTGGCCAGGTGCTCGGCCTGGTGGGCAACAGCGGCAACTCGTCCGAGCCCCACCTCCACTTCCACGTGATGGACGGTCAGGGTGGTCCGTCCAACCTGGGCGCCGAGGGTGTCCCCTACGTGTTCGACAGGTTCCGGCTCGAGGGGCGCGTGCTCGGGCTCGACGGCACGCTGCCCGCCCTCGTCCGGGTGCCGGCCCGCCCCCCCTCCGAGCGCACCAGGCAGTACCCGCTCACCGGCGACGTCGTCGCCTTCCGGTAGGCACCGTCAGCCCGGCGAGGACGCACCGACCCGCCGGGACTCGTCGCTGGTAGCGGTCGTCGTCGTGTCGACGGGCGACTCGGTGAATCCCCAGCGGTCATGCAGTCGCCGCAGCGGGGCGGGCGCCCACCAGTTGGCCTCGCCGGCCAGCCGCATGAACGCCGGGACGAGGATGCCCCGGATGACGGTGGCGTCCACCAGGATGGCCATGGCCAGGCCGACGCCCATCAGCTTCATGAACGCCATGCCGCTGGTGCCGAAGGCGGCGAAGGTGATGGCCAGGATCAGGGCGGCGGCGGTGATGAGCCGGCCCGTCGACTCCAGCCCGGCCACCACGGCCTTGGTGTTGTCGCCCGTGCGGTCGTGCTCCTCCTTGATGCGGGAGAGCAGGAACACCTCGTAGTCCATCGACAGGCCGAAGGCGATGCAGAACATGAGGATCGGCATGGCCACGTCGAGCTGGCCGGTGGGGGTGAAGTCGAGGACGCCCGACAGGTGCCCCTCCTGGAAGATCCACACCATCGCCCCGAACGTCGCCGACAACGAGAGCAGGTTGAGGACGATGGCCTTGATCGGCACGAGGATGCTGCCGAACACGAGGAACAGCAGGATGGAGGTGGTGACGCCGACGATGGCCAGGGCCAACGGGAGGCGGTCGGTGATGGCGGCCTTGGTGTCGACAAGCTCGGCGGCCGGGCCCTCGACGCCGAAACCGAAGGGCGGAACGAGGGCGCGCAGGTTCTCGACCAGGGCCTCGCCGTCGGCGGAGCGTAGTGCCACCGACGGGACGATCGTGAGCCACGAGCCGGCCTCTGCGGAGTCCACCGTCACCGTGGCGACGCCGTCGAGGGCGCGGGCCTGGGCGGCGAAGGCGTCGACCGCGGCGGCGTCGGAGCCTTCGGCCTCCACACCAGGCATGACGACCGCGAACTGCTCGGCCTGGTTGCCGGCGAAGTCGGTGGCCAGGGCGGCAGCCACCGTCCGGGCCTCGCTCGACTCGGGCAGGGACAGGTACGACGGCAGGCCGGGGTCCACCCGCAGGAACGGGGTGCCCAGCAGGACCAGCACGGCGATCACGGCGGTGGCGATGGGAATCGGCCGGCGCATCACCGCGGTGGCCAGCCGGTGCCAAAAGCCGTTCGCCGCCGTCTCGGCGTGGCGGCGCCGCACCGACCACTTGTTCACGCGCGGCCCGAGGCTGGCGAGCAGGGCCGGCAGGCTGAGCAGCGAGCACAGGGCGGCGGTGACGACGACGGCGATGCCCGCGTAGGCGAACGACCGCAGGAAGTAGAGCGGGAAGACCAGCAGGGCCGCCAGCGATGCGGCGACGGTGAGGGCCGAGAAGGCGACGGTGCGCCCGGCCGTCTCGACGGTGCGAACCACGGCTTCGTCGGTCGACCGCCCGGCGGTCAGCTCCTCGCGGAACCGGCTCACGATGAACAGCGAGTAGTCGATGGCGAGGCCGAGGCCGAGGGCGGTCGTGAGGTTGATCGAGTAGATCGACACGTTGGTAACCCGGGAGATCAGGAAGAGGGCGAGGAACGTGCCCATCACCGACACCAGGGCGGTGGCGAGGGGCAACGACGCCGCCACCACGCCGCCGAACACGAGGACCAGGAGCACGAGCGTGGCCGGCACCGCAATGCTCTCGGCCTTGGCCAGGTCCTTCTCCAGCTGTGCGCCGATGGCCTCGTCCACCGCGCTGGCGCCGCCGATCCCGACCGTCAGCGGGCCGTGGTCCCCGGCGTAGGCGTCCCCGATGGCCGCCACCGCTTCCTCCACCTCGGCGTCGGAGCCTTCCAGGTCGACGACCACCAGGGCGGACCTCCCGTCGACCGACCGCAACGGCGGCGCCTGGCCCAGGGACCAGTACGAGACGGCGGAGGCCACGTGGGGCTCGGCGAGGACCGACTGGGTGAGGGCGGCGCCCGCCGCCGCCACCCCGGGGTCGTCGACGCTGGCGCCGGGGTCGGTCGCCCCGACCAGCAGGACGACCTCCGGCTCGCCGGCGCCAAGCTCGGCCTCGAGGAACTGGCTGGCGCGGGCGGACTCGGATGCGGGGTCGTCGAAGCCGCCCGACTCGAGGGCGCCGAACACGCCCGTGCCGATGGCGCCGGCGGCGAGGACGAACAGGACCGTCATCGCCAGCACCAGGCGGCGCCGGCGAACTGTGAAACGACCGAGGCGGGCGAACATGTGGGCCTCCCGTGGGACGACGAAGGTTTGCCTTCGCATCGTGCGCCCCGGGAGGGGTCGCCCACATCGGCCCCCGGGCCGTTCCGGGACGGCCCACGGGCTGGTCCGACTACGTACCGGGGTACCCCCCGATTCGTACCCGGGGACGGGGGAGGTCGGCTGTACTGTCGACCCATGGGCGACCCTGGCCTGCGATCCTGGGGCGGCAGGTCCGCCACGGGGCTCGCGTTCCCGCTGGCCGCGGTGGCCGCCGCCCTCCTCGTCTTCACCACCAGCCACGTCACCGTCGGGCTGGTGCTGGGGCTCGTCGTCGCCCTCGTCCCCTGGGCCCTCCTGGCCGGCGACGTGCGGATCGGGCCCTGGGCGATGGTGGTCGCCGGGGTCGGCATCCCCGCCGTCGTGGCCATCGCCTGCGACGCCCCGGGCGCCATCTTCCTCGCCCTGCTGGCGGTGGCCTGGATCGCCGCCGGCGGCCAGTCGCTCGCCGCCGAGGTCACGGCGGTCATCGGCGCCATCGCCATCGAGTTCGTCAACGTCGGAACCGAGCTTCCCCACGAGCGGGAAGCGGTCGTCTACTTCGCCACTGGGGCGCTGCTGACGTGGCTGGTCGGCCGCATCCTCCGCCGCGAGCGCGAGCTGGTCGCCGCCCTCACCGACGCCCAGGACCGGCTGCACGCCGCCGCCGCCGCGGCCGAGCGCCAACGCATCGCCCACGACGTCCACGACGCCATCGGGCACAGCCTCACCGTCGTGCTCCTGAACGTGGCCGGCGCCCGCCGGGTCCTCGCCAAGGACCCCGCCGCGGCCGCCGAGGCCCTCGACCGGGCCGAGCAGGTGGGCCGGGAGAGCCTCCAGGGCGTGCGGGAGATCGTCGACCTGCTGCGGGCGCCGGGTGAGGCGGGCGTGCAGCCGCCCCAGCCCGGCGCCGCCGACATCGTCGGGCTGGTGGAGACGGCGGCGGCCGCGGGGCTCCCGGTGACCGCCGAGGTGATCGGCGACCTGGACGACGTCGAGCCCTACGCCGGCCTGGCGGCCTTCCGTCTCGTGCAGGAGGCGATCAGCAACGTCGAGCACCACGCCCCCGCCGCCCAGGTCACCGTGCGCGTCGTCGCCGAGGACGACGACCGCCTCACGGTCACGGTCCGCAACGGTCCCGCCCGCCAGAACGCCGCCTCGACGCCGGCGGGGCGAGGCGGCACCGGGCTGGACGGCATGCGCCAGCGCCTCGCCGCCCTCGGCGGCACCGTGGCGGCCGGCCCGACGGCGACGGCTGGCTGGTCGAGGGCACGATCCCACTTCGCCGGGCGCGCACGTGATCCGCCTGGTGATCGTGGACGACCAGGAGCTGGTCCGCGCCGGTCTCCGCCTGATCCTGTCGGCCGAAGACGACCTGGAGGTCGTCGGGGAGGCGTCCGACGGTCGAGCCGGAGTGGACGCAGCGAGGACGCTGCGGCCCGACGTCGTGCTCATGGACGTGCGCATGCCGGTGCTCGACGGCATCGAAGCGACCCGCCAACTGGTCCGGTCGCAGAACCTCGCCGGCGACGAGGCAGGCAGCCGGGTCCTGGCCCTGACCACGTTCGAGGACGACGAGGTCCTGTGGGGCCTGATCGAGGCGGGCGCCGCCGGCTTCCTCCTCAAGGACGCGCCCGCCTCCGACCTGGTGGCAGCCGTCCGGGTGACGGCCCGCGGTGGGTCGTGGTTCGACCCCCGGGTGGCCGACCGGGTCCTCGCCACGCTCCGGCAGGGGCGGGACTCGGGCCCCGACCCTCCGTCGACCAGCTGACCGACCGTGAGCAGGAGGTGCTGCGCCTCGTCGCCTCGGGCGCCAGCAACACCGAGATCGCCGGTTCGCTCTACCTCAGCGAACGCACCGTCAAGGGTCACATCTCGGCCATCTTTCAGAAGCTGGGAGTGCGCGACCGGCCGGCCGCCATCATCCGGGCCTACGACGCAGGGATCGTCACACCTCGACGATGACGTGTCACACCTCCACGATGACTGTCACACCTCCACGATGACTGTCACACCTCCACGATGACTGTCACACCTCCACGATGACTGTCACACCTCCACGATGACTGTCACGGGGCCGTCGTTGACGATGTCGACCACCATGTGGGCCCCGAACCGGCCGGTGGCGACGGTCGCCCCGAGGTGCTGCAACTCGGCCACGACCTCGGCGACCAGGGGCTCGGCCTCCGAGGCAGGAGCGGCCCCCGACCAGGAGGGGCGCCGTCCCCGACTGGTGTCGCCGAGCAGGGTGAACTGGCTGATCACCAGCACTGCGCCACCGACGTCGCCGACCGCACGGTTCATCACGCCGGCGTCGTCGCCGAACAGACGCAGCCCGTAGAGCCGCTTGGCCATCGTCACCGCAGCCCCCGACGTGTCCCCCGTGGCCACGCCCAGGAGCACGCAGAGCCCCTGGCCGATCTCGCCCACCGTCTCGTCGTCGACCCGAACGCGGGCCTCGGTGACGCGCTGGACCACTGCTCGCACCCGCGCAGTTGATCAGGCATCCTCAGGCGCGTAAAACGGGGCCGTCGGCGAGGAAGCGCTGCACGTCGGCGAGCTCCGAGTCGAGGGCGGCGCGCTCCTCGGCCGACAGCCGGCGGAACTTGTCGACCCCTGCGCGCACCGACCACGTGCCGACGACCTCGCCGTCGGAGAGGACGGTCGGGCGGATCAGCCCTCCGCCCGCGTTGACGTCGGCCGCCCGGTCGGCCGGGACGAGCAGGCTGCGGTCGGCGTAGCCCAAGACCAGGGTGTCGAAGCCGCCGAGGAGCCGAACCGGGACGGGCTGCCCGGCGGCCTGTTCGACCCGCTCGGCGTCGGCCTCGAGGACCCAGCCGCCATCCGCCACCTCGGCCAGCTCGGCGGCGACCGAGTCCCACGCCGCCCGGGCGGCCGGGGCACCGAGGCCCGACCACCTGGCGAAATCGGCGGGCGTCGCCGGCCCGAAGGCGGCGAGGTAGCGGCGGACCAGCTCGGCGGCGGCCTCGTCCGGCGGGGCAGGATCAGCCGGAGGCACCCAGTCGTCGAGCAGGACATAGCGCTCCTTGCCGTCGGCCGTCGGCACCACGCACAGGACCCCTTTGAGTGCGGCCCGGTGGATGACATGGATCGGGGCCTGGCCCGTCGGGTCGACGCCGTGGGCGGCGAGGCGGTCCTTCACCTGGGCGCGGGTCAGCGGACCGTCGTCCGCCAACGCGTCCCGCAGGGCGCTCACGGCCCGCTCGCCGGCCACCCCGGCGATCCCCAGTTGCTCCGCTCGCCGTCCCGGGCGGTTGAACACCGGTCCGAGCAAACCGACGAGCCACCGGACGTCCTCGGCGGCGTGCCAGTGGCGGGTGCCGCGCAGGGTCCACGTCGACACCACGTCCCGGGTGTCGCAGAGGGTGGCGACGACGTCGGCCATGACGAGCCCGCGACTCCGGGCTCGGATCGACAGCGCCGCAGCGGTGGGTTCCTGGGACTGGATGCCGACCGTCGCCGCCACCACGTCGTGCGGGCTGGATCCGGCGCTGTCGCCGAGGAGCTGGGCGTGGGCCCTGGACCGGCGAACGCCGCTTGGGTCGGTGATGCGCATACCCTCCCCATCGTGCCGGAGCTGGTCGAGGTCGAGCTCTACCGGCGACTCGCCGACCGGGTCGTGGGGCGCCGGGTGGCCGAGGTCTACGCGCCGGACGCCTGGTACCTGAAGCGGGGCCTCGACTCGCAGACCGCGATGGAGGTCCTGACCGGCGCGGTCTTCACCGGCACCCGCCGGGTCGGCAAGCTGCTCATGCTCGACACCGACGGAGACCTCCCGGTGGTCGGGCTCCGGTTCGGCATGAGCGGCCGGCTCATCGTCGACGGCACCGTCGGCGTCGAGGGGCTCATCTACTCCAGCCCGCTCCAGCTGGAGAAATGGGACAGGTTCGCGCTCCGCTTCGACGACGGCGGCGACCTGCGCATGCAGGATCCCCGTCGCCTCGGCGGCGTCGAGCTCGACCCGCCCGAGGCCCGCCTGGGCCCCGACGCCGCCACCATCACCCCGGCCCGGCTGGCCGCCGCCCTGCACGGCAGCGCCGCGCCGCTCAAGGCCCGCCTGCTCGACCAGTCTCGGATCGCCGGCGTCGGCAACCTCGCCGTCGACGAGCTGCTGTGGCGGGCCGGCCTCGACCCCGCCCGGCCCGCCGGCTCCCTCAGCCCCGCCGAGCTGCGCCGGCTCCATCGGCACCTGCGGGCCACGTTCACCGACCTGATGGAGCGGGGCGGCTCGCACGCCGGCGACCTCATGCCCGAGCGCAAGCCCGGCGGCGTCTGCCCGAGGGACGGCACTCCCCTCGCCCGCCGGACGGTCGGCGGCAGGACCACCTACTCCTGCCCCAAACACCAGCACTAGGTTTCGCACTCGGAAGCGGAGCTTCCTCGGCGAGTCATTCGGTGCTCCGGGCGACCGGCTGAGCCGGATCGCCCTCCGCCGTCTCCTCAGCCGACATCCGGCGAGGCCGCCTTCGGCGGCGTCCGCGGCCGTCGGGGGCTTACCATCGGCCCCATGCGTGAGCGCGACGCCCTGTTCATCGACGGCGGCTGGGCCGACCGACCACCAGCGACGTGATCGAGGTGGTGAACCCGGCCACCGAAGAAGTCATGGGGCGGGTGCCCGACGGGTCGGCCGCCGACGTCGACCGGGCCGTGGCCGCCGCCCGCGCCGCATTCGACGGGTGGGCCGCGGTGTCGGTGGAGGACAGGGCCAAGTTCCTCCAGGGCATGCACGACGCCATGGTGAGCCGGCTCACCGACATCGGATCGATGGTGTCGGAGGAGATCGGCAGCCCGCTGCCGTTCGCCACGCTGGTCCAGGTGGCCGGCCCCCTCCTGGTGCTCGGCGCCTTCCCCGGCGTCGCCCGGGCGTTCCCCTTCGAGGAGGAGGTGGGCCTGTCGCTCGTCGTCCGGGAGCCGGTCGGCGTGGTGGGCGCCATCACACCGTGGAACTACCCCCTGCTCCTGACCGTCCACAAGGTCGGGGCGGCGCTGGCCGCCGGCTGCACGATCGTCGTCAAGCAGTCCGACCTGGCGCCGCTCACCGGGTTCGTCCTGGCCGACGCCGCCGAGGAGGTGGGGCTGCCCCCGGGCGTGTTGAACATCGTCAGCGGCCGCGGCGACACCGGCGAGGCCCTGGTCAGCCACCCCGACGTCGACCTTGTCTCGTTCAGCGGCTCGTCGGCGACGGGCGCCCGGGTGGCAGCCAGGGCCACCGCCGCCCTCAAGCGGGTGACCCTGGAGCTGGGCGGCAAGTCGGCCAATGTCGTCCTCGACGACGCCGACCTCGACGAGGCCGTCGGTGCCGGGGTCCGCCAGTGCTTCATGAACGCGGGCCAGACCTGCATCGCCTGGAGCCGGCTGATCGTCCCCCGTTCACGGGCCGACGAGGCCCTCGAGCGCGCCGTCGAGATCGCCGGATCGTTCGTGCTCGGCGACCCGCTCGACCCGGCCACCACCATGGGACCGGTGATCTCCGCCGAACACCGGTCGAGGGTGCGGGCGGCGATCGAGGCGGGCGTCGCCGAGGGCGCCACGCTCGTCGCCGGCGGCGCCGACCGGCCCGCCGGGCTGGACAGGGGCTACTACGTGCGGCCATCGGTGTTCGCCGGCGTCACCAACGACATGGCGGTGGGGCGCGAGGAGATCTTCGGTCCGGTCGTGTCGATCATGGTGCACGACGGCGACGACGACGCCGTCGCCATCGCCAACGACAGCCCCTACGGGCTGCACGGGGCCGTGTACTCCGCCGATCGCGACCGGGCCATGGCCGTCGCCCGGCGGATGCGCACCGGCATGGTCGGCATCAACGGCGGCGGGTTCGACGCGGTGGCGCCGTGGGGCGGCTACAAGCGATCCGGCATGGGACGGGAGCTGGGCAAGTTCGGGCTCGAGCCCTACCTCGAGGTGAAGGCGGTGCTGCGGTAGGTGCGCGAGCAGTCCCGCTCCATCACCCCGCCCTACCCGGTCGACCTGCGCCGGACGCTGGGGCCCCTCCGGCGGGGCGTGACGGACCCGACGATGCGCATCGGCGGCGACGGGGTCTGGCGGGCCACCCGCACGCCCGAGGGCCCGGCGACCACGCTGATCCGCGTCGGCGCCGCCCACGGCGGGATCACCATGCGGGCGTGGGGGGCGGGCGCGACGTGGGCGCTGGAGGCCTTCCCCGCCCTCGTGGGGGCCGAGGACACCGGCACCGTCCCCGCCGGCGATCCGACGATCGACGAGCTGGTCCGACGCTTCCCCGGCCTGCGGATCGGACGCAGCCAGGCGGTCGTCGAGGCGCTTGTCCCTTCGATCCTCGAGCAGAAGGTGGTCGGCGTCGAGGCGTACCGCTCCTACGCCCGGCTGGTGAGGGGGCTGGGCGAGCCCGCACCGGGACCGGCACCGCCCGGCCTGCGCGTCCCACCCTCACCGAGCACCGTCGCGGCGACGCCGTCGTACGTCTTCCACCGCTTCGGCGTCGAGCGGAAGCGGGCCGACACGATCAGGATCGCCTGTTCCTGCGCCTCCCGGCTCGAGGAGACGCTCACCCTCGACCGCGACGCCGCCTACCGGCGCCTCACCGCCCTCCCGGGCGTCGGTCGGTGGACAGCGGCCGAAGTGGCGATGGTGGCCCTGGGCGACGCGGATGCGGTGAGCGTCGGCGACTACCACCTCCCCAACCTTGTGGCCTGGGCCCTCGCCGGCGAGCCCCGGGCCGACGACGCCCGCATGCTCGAGCTCCTCGAGCCGTTCCGCGGTCAGCGGGGCCGGGTGATCCGGCTCGTCGTCGCCGGCCACGCAGGACCGCCGCGCCGCGGCCCGAGGATGCCCCTCCGCTCGATTGCCACGATCTAGGCGCCACGATCTGACGCTCAGCCATCCGGACGACAGGGCCGGTGGCGATTCTTTGACATCGGCAGGGCTGCGGCGCGACCCTGGTTGTGCATCCGTTTTCCTCTACGAGAGGGAGGTGCCAATGGTGTCAGCGACCACCAGCGAGTGCGGGGACAGCAGTCCACCCGCCTAGGGACGCAGGGCCCCATCCGGTCTGCTCTCACGTCGTCCGGCTGTCTTCGAGCCGCCAAAGCAGGTCCGGGCCTCTACCTCGTAGCAGAGGTGGGCCGTGTACCGAGCGACGGGCGCTCCCGACATATGCCCCGGGCCGGGGACGCAGACCGACGAACAAGTCGCACGAGGCACCGAGGGGTCGGTGCCTCGTGTCGCGTGAGGCAGCCGGCCTCGTAGGCTCGTCGGGACATACCTGACCCCGAGTCCAGGACACGGAGCTGGCCGAGACGTTCGCCGAGGTGGCCAGGGTCCTCCTGGAGCACCACGACGTCGACACCACGCTGACCCGGATCTGCGAGCTGGCGGTGAAGACCGTCGAGGGCTGTGAGGCTGCGGGCATCTCGATCGCGGAGGGTCCGAGGGTCACGTCACGGACGACGACCGACGAGCTGCCCTGCGTCGTCGACAAGATCCAGTCCGAGACCCAGCAGGGCCCGTGCGTCGACGCCATCAAGGAACACGAGGTGTTCATCACCGGCTCCCTCTCCCAGGAGCGGCGCTGGCCGGAGTTCGCCGAGCGGGCGCACGAGGAGACGGGAGTCGAGAGCATCCTGTCGCTGCGCCTCTTCGCCCGCGAGGACACGATGGACGCCCTGAACCTCTACAGCCGGGAGCCTGACGCCTTCGACGACCAGGACGTCGCCGTGGGGTCGGTGTTCGCCGCCCACGCCGCGGTGGCCCTGGCGACGGCCAAGCACGACGAGCAACTCGAGAGCAAGAGCCGGAGCCGCGACCTCACCGGCATGGCCAAGGGGATCATCATCGCCCGCCAGAACGTCTCCGAGGACGAGGCCTTCGACATCCTGCGCCGGGCGTCCCAGCGCATGAACGTGAAGCTGCGGGAGATGGCGGCACGGGTCGTGTACCCAGACCCTCTGGGCGCCCCGGTCGAGGACGCCGGCTAGGACGGATCGATCACCTCGGCGAAGGCCGCCGCCCAGTCGGCGTAGCCGAGGTCGGCGGGGTGGAAGCGGTCGGCGGCGAACTTGTCCTTCCACGGCGGGCCGGTGCGGGCGAAGACGTCGGCCACCACCAGCCCTGCCTCCTCGGCGGCCGAGCGGACGACCCGGTTCAGCGCCGCCACCCGCTCGACCCACAGGCCCTGCGGAAGGGTCCCCACGATCGAACCGGCGGGTAGCCGGGCGACGATCTCCCGTAGCTCCCGTCCCACCTGTTCCAGCGGCGTGCGGCGGACGACGTCGTTGGAGCCGATGGCGACCGTGACCAGGTCCGGAAGCGTGCCGAGAGCCTCCAGTCGCGGCAGCTGGGCGTCGATGACGTCGGCGGCGCGGGCCCCGGACTTCGACAGGTTGAGCACCCGCCAGCTCTGCCCTGTCCGCTCCTCGAGGATCCGTTGCAGCTGGCCGACGTAGCCCTTGTCGTACCCCGAGGCGCCGATGCCCTGGGCCGTCGAGTCGCCCAGCACGACCCAGAGCGGCCGTCCGGCTTCCGTCCCCGGGGCCGCCACATCCGGAGCGAGGGCGGCCATGTTCGACGCGTCCCACGCCAACGCGTAGAGCGACACCTGGGCCCTCACCTGGCGCAGGCCGGGGACCGCTTGCTGCACCAGCCGGCTCGCCACCCGGGCCGGGAACGACCGCGCCGGACGCCAGCGCACGGGCTCAGGGCAGCCGTCGGTAGCGGCGCACGGCCAGCGGCACGAAGTCGATTCCGTCGAGGGCCTTGACCGGCCCGTAGGCTTTCTCCAGGCCTTCCACCAGGACAGCGGGGGAGTCGGACATGCTCCAGGCAAGGTACCGGAGGGGAATTGGCTCCCTTGGCGGGCGTTGGCTGACGTGATGGCCACGACCCGAACACCAGTCGTCCCCCCTCCTGGTGTGGACGTCCGCCGGGCCGACGAGCGTTTCGCCACCCGCCTGCCGTGGCTCGACTCCCACCATTCGTTCAGCTTCTCCCGCCACTACGACCCCACGAACACCCACCACGGGCTGCTGCTGGTCAGCAACGACGACCTGGTACGGGCCGGCACCGGGTTCAGCACCCACCCCCACCAGGACATGGAGATCGTCACATGGGTCCTGTCCGGTGAGCTGGAGCACAAGGACTCGGCCGGCCACAAGGGCCTGATCTATCCCGGTCTGGCCCAGCGCATGAGCGCCGGCACCGGCATCTGGCACTCGGAGATGAACCCGTCGGCCGGCGAGGACGTCCACTTCGTGCAGATGTGGGTGCTCCCCGACACCGAGCGCATCGACCCCGGGTACGAGCAGCTCGACGTGAACGCCGAGCTCGACAAGGGGGGACTGGTGCCGATCGCCTCGGGACGCGGCCACGATGCCGCCATCGCCATCCGCCAGCGCGACGCCGTCCTCTGGGGCGGGCGGCTGGCCCCGGCGACACAGTCGTCGTCCCGGATTCACGGTTCGCCCACGTCTTCGTCGCCCGGGGCGACGTTGCGCTGGAGGGCTTTGCCGGTTCGTTGCACGCGGGCGACGCCGCTCGACTCACCGACGCCGGCGCCCCGACCCTGGTGGCGGACGCCGACGGCGACGGCGCCGAGGTCCTGATCTGGGAGATGCGATGACTGCCGTCTACGTGGGCACGACGTCGGGCCTCTACATGATCGAGGAGTTCACGGAGCTGGTCGACACCGTCCCGGTCACCGCCCTGTCCGGCCGCTACGTGCTGCTGGACGGGAACACCGTCTGCCAAGAAGAGGACCCGGTGGCGACGGCGGTCCATTTCGACGGCCCGCCGGCCACCTGCCTGCTGGCGACGGGCTCGGACCTGCTGGCCGGCACCCGCGAGGCCCACCTGGTGCGGGTGGGCCCGGACGGCGGCACCCTGGTCGAGTCGTTCGACAAGGCCCCCGGTCGCGAGACCTGGTACACGCCCCACGGAGGCCCCCCCTCGACCCGGTCTCTCGCGGCCGCCGAGGACGGCACCATCTACGCCAACGTCCACGTGGGCGGGATCCTGCGCTCGTCCGACGGCGGTGGGTCGTGGGAGCCGACGATCGACGTCGACGCCGACGTCCACCAGGTGATCACCGTCCCCGGCGTGCCCGGCATGGTCCTCGCCGCGTCGGCTCGGGGGTTGGAGCAGAGCGAGGACGGCGGCGCCACCTGGACCACGATCATCGCCGGCCTCCACGCCACCTACGCCCGGGCGGTCGCCGTCAGCGACGAGTTCATGTTCCTGTCGGTGTCGCGCGGCCCCGACGGCGACCAGGCCGCCGTCTACCGCCGCCCCCTCGCCGCCCGCCGCCGGTTCGAGCGCTGCCGCAAGGGCCTGCCCTGGTCGTTCGACTCCAACGTCGACACCGCCTGCATGAGCGCCGCCGGCGACGTGGTCGCCATCGGCGTCGACGGCTCGGTCTTCGTCTCCAAGAACGGCGGCGCCGACTGGGACGAAGAGGTCCGCCGCCTCCCCCCCATCACCTGCGTCCAGGTCGGCCAGTAGCGACCCCGGGTGTGCCTTGTAGCCTTCTTGTATGACGCGCGCCGTCATCGCCGACGTCGAGCAGCACGCGACCATCCTGAACGAGCGGGCGCGGCTGGGCATCGACCGGTGGGACGAGGTGTGGGAGGGGGTGCTGCACATGGTGCCGCCGCCGGCCGGCCGCCATCAGCGGTTCGGGACACGTCTCGCGGCGGCCCTACTGCCGGTTGCGTCCGAACGGGGCCTCCTCATGTCCTACGAGACGGGCGTCTGGAGAGCGGACGACGACTACCGCATCCCGGATCTCGCCGTCTACCGGCGAGAGAGTGCCTCCGACCGCGGCGTCGATGGACCCCCTTTGCTGGCGGTCGAAATTCGGTCCCCGGGTGACGAGACCGACGCCAAGATCGCCTGGTACCTGGCGCTCGGTGTGACCGAGGTGATCGTCGTGGAGCGCGATTCCCTGGCCGCCACCCTTCATACCGCGGGAGGGACCGTCGAGGCTCCGTTCCGTGTAGCGACTCTCGACGTCCTGTTGTCTCAGGCCGCAGGCGGGCTGCGAGTCGAGCTGCCGTCCGGGGCGACGGTCGACATCACCGCGGACTGACCAGCGTCGAGAGTGCAAGAAAGTCGCCATATGCGACCTTTCTGCACTCTCACCTTGATCAGTCGACCAGCTCCGTCGGGGTCACCGTGACCGACTCGACCTGGCCCCGGCGGAAGACTCCCACCGGTACCTGTTTGCCGATGCGGTCGGCGGTCATGAGGCGTTGGAGTGCACCGACGTCGGCAGTTGCCACGCCGTCGACCGACAGGATGATGTCCTCGGTGCCGAGGCCGGCCCGGGCGGCGGGGCTGCCGGCGACGACGGTCAGCACCTCGATGCCCTTCTCCTGACCCGTCGCCCGGGCCGCCTTGGGCGGTAGCGGCCGCGAGCCGCCGGCGATGCCGAGGTAGGCGCGGCGGACCCGGCCCTCGTTCATGAGCGTCGTGATCAGCGACCTGATCGTGCCGTTGATCGGGATGGCCAGCCCCAGTCCCTGCCCGATCCCCGGGCCCACGACCGCGGTGTTGATGCCGACCACGTAGCCGTTGCCGTCGGCCAGGGCGCCGCCCGAGTTGCCCGGGTGGAGGGCGGCGTCGGTCTGGATCACGTTCTCCACCAGCCGGCCGCTGCGCCCCGACACCGGGAAGGAGCGGCCCAGGGCGCTGACCACCCCGGCGCTGACCGATCCGGCGAAGCCGAGGGGGTTGCCGATGGCGACGACCAGCTGGCCGACCTGCAGCCGGTCGGCGTCGCCCAGGGTGGCCGCCACCAGGCCGTCGCCCCGGGCCCGGATGACGGCCAGGTCCGACAGCCTGTCGGTGCCGATGACCTCGAAGTCGGTCTCGTGGCCGTCGGCGAAGGTGGCCGAGCCGCCCGGCGCACGGTCGACCACGTGGGCCGACGTGAGCATGAACCCGTCGGCGGTGACGACCACGGCCGACCCGGAGCCCTGCTGCTGGCGGCCACCGGGCACCGGCGCCATCACCCGCAGGCTGGCCACCGAGGGCAGCAGCCGCTGGGCGACGGTGGTGACCACCCGCGAGTAGGCGTCGAGGGCGTCGGTGCCGGGCGGGTCGGGCACCGGCACCGGTTCGGGGCGCAATCCCGTCACCGCCACCGGGCTAGGCCGATCCCTCGTCGCGGGTGGCGCCGGGGCCGAAGGTGACCGCCACCGACAGCTCCTCGGCGCCGCGGACCACGGCGAGGGTCAGGGTGGCGTCGTCGGCCAGCCCGTCCAATGCCGAATGCAGGTCGTCGACGCTGGTGACCGGGTTGCCGGCCGCCTCGACGATCAGGTCGCCCTGGCGCAGGCCGGCCCGGGCGGCGGGACCGTCCTCGTCGACCACCCTCACCAGCACGCCGTCGCGGTCGGGAAGGCCCACCGAGCGGCGCAGGTGGCGGGCGGCCTTGCCCGGCACCAGGCCCACGCCCAGGTACCGCCGGGACGCCGACTCGCCCCGGCCCAGGGCGTCGACCCGCGAGCGCAGGTCGGCGTCGGCGGGCAGGGCCAGGTAGAAGCCCTCGCTCAGCCGGTTGGTGTTGATGCCGAGGAACCTGCCGTCGGCGTCGACCACCGGCCCGCCCGACGAGCCCTTGGCCATCGGCGCGGTGTGCTCCACGCTCCCGCTGACCCGGCGGCCACGGGGCCCCGGAAGGACTGGCCCACCGACGAAACCTGCCCGAGCGTCACCCGCAGGCCCCGCCCACCGGGGTTGGCCAGGGCGAACACGGGCGTCCCCACGGTCACGATCCCGTCACCCCATTCCACCGGCGAGGCGCCGGCGGTGTCGGCGGTCAGCACCGCCAGGTCGCCGTCGACGTCGATGCCCGCCACCCGGGCGGTGACCGAGTGGCCGTCGTCGAAGGTCAGCGGCACCTCCTGGCCGTGGACGTTGTGGGCGTTGGTGAGCACCAGGCCGTCGCCGATCACGATGGCCGATCCCTGTCCCCACCCCTGGCCGATGCCGGCCACCGCCGGCCCCACCTTGGCGGCCACCGCCTCCGTCGCCTGCTGGATCTGCTCGAGTACCCCTGTTGCTGACATGCGGTCCTCCACTGGCTAGTGACTTGCGAGTTGCAAGTTACTACCATCGCGGAGGTCCGACAACCGATTGAGGCAGGATTGTTCCCATGAGCAGGAAGCCGTCGGCGCTGGAGGAGGCGGTGGCCAGGGTCGGCGACCGCTGGACGCTGCTGCTGGTGGCGGCCCTGCTCGACGGGCCCCGCCGGTTCAACGACCTGGCCGACGACATGGGCGGGATCGCCCCCAACGTGCTCACCCAGCGGCTGCGCCACCTCACCCAGATCGGCGTGGTCGTGGCCACGCCCTACTCGCAGCGCCCGCCCCGGTTCGTCTACGAGCTGACCGCCTCCGGCCAGGAGCTGGCCGGCGTGCTGCGCCTGCTCTCCCAATGGGGCTCGAGCCAGGGCCCGGGCGGGGCCGGCGGCGAGCCCCTGCGGCATCCCACCTGCGGCACCCCCATGGAGGCCCGCTGGTACTGCCCCACCTGCGGCGTCGCCGTCGACGAGGAGGACGCGGCCGCCCACGACGTCCGCTACCTCTGACGATGCGGTGCGCTACGGCCTGACGCTCCCGATCTTCGACGAGATGGCCGATCCCGGCGTGCTGGCCGACCTCGCCGTCGAGGCCGAGGAGGCGGGGTGGGACGGCGTCTTCCTCTGGGACCACGTCAACTACCGGGCGCCGACGACCTGCCTCACCGACCCGTGGATCGCGTTGGCGGCGATGGCGGACCGCACCCACCGGATCACCCTCGGCCCGATGGTCACGCCCCTCGCCCGCCGGCGCCCGCAGATCGTGGCCAGGCAGATCGTCGCCCTCGATCACCTCTCCGGCGGACGGGTGGTCCTGGGCGCCGGCCTCGGCCTCGACAGCAGCGGCGGCGAGCTCTCCAAGTTCGGCGAGGAGACCGACGACCGGCGCCGGGCCGACATGCTCGACGAGGCCCTCGACCTGGTCCGACGGCTGACCTCGGGCGAGCCGGTCGACCACCACGGCACCCACTTCACGGCGTCGGACGTGCGGTTCCGACCACCCCCGGTGAACGGATCGATCCCGATCTGGGTCGCCGCCCGGTGGCCGAACCGCCGTCCCCTCCGGCGCGCCGCCAGGTACGACGGCGTGTTCGTGATCGACCTGGAGCCGCCCGACCTCGTCGAAGCGGTCAGGTACGTCAGGTCGCTGCGCCCGCCCACGCCCTACGACGTCGTCGTCCAAGTTGCGCCGGACTCGGACCCCAGACCGTGGGAGGACGCAGGCGCCACGTGGTGGTTGGCCGCATTCGACCCCTTCACCGTCACCCCGTCGTCGGTCCGTGGGGTGATCGACCGGCGAGCACCCAGCCGGTGACCGCTCGTGGTGACGGTTGGAGGTGGTAGTGGCGTGCGCTGGAGGACACCCACCGCGAACGCGGCTGGCCAACCGGACCACCAGCCCGACGAGGCCACCAGGGTCAGGCCGCGGGCGGCACGCATGTCCGCTTCTCGTCCTTGAACTCGTACACCTTCCACACGCCCGACTCACGCCGCAGCTTCACCGTAGCGAGCCCGCCCTCGGTCCCGGGAGGGCTCAGAACCCTTCCAGTCGCGAGTTCAACGGTCGCCGTTCGGTCGATGCCGCAGTCCGAGACGGTGGCCGTGGCGACTCCCAGCTCCACCACGGTCGGGTGGTACTCGACGGCGCCCGTGAACACCTGCCCGTCCTTGCGCAATCGGAAGATGCTGGCGGTTGCAGCGAAGTGGGCGTGACCGGTCGAGTGCTCCGTCAACCGCGGGTCCTCGGGCAGGCCAGCGGGGTCGCTGGCCACCGCCACGAACGCGTCGAAAGACCTGGTGTAAGCCTCGATGACTTCGGCCTTGGCAGCTGCCTCGGGGTCAGGAGCCGCCGTGGTCAGCGGGGTAGTGGGAGTGGTCGTCGCCGGTGGTGACTCGCCGCGATCTCGGGTCATCACGAAGACGGCGGCTCCGATGAGCAGGATCGCGAATCCTACGGCGACCACCATCACCAGGCCGCGGAACGGGCGGGGGCCGGGGGGATTCCCGGTTGAGCCAGCGCTGGGAAGGGTCGTTCGACGATTCATGGCGAGGCTCGCCTCCTCATGACGAGGGGCAAACGTGGCGGCCGAGCCCGCGCCGAACCCTCGGGTAGCTATCCGAACCGGGGATCGTTTCATTCGCGCCCTCCGAACGCAAGGGATCCGAAGGCCCCAACAGCGACTCCTCGGCCGGCAGGTCGTGAGGCGGGATCCTGCCTGCCACGGGACCGGAGGGGTTCGGCCCTGTCCCGGCGGGGAAGCCTCCAGGAGCACGGACACCCGGCCCGTCGAGCCGGGCCCGACCCTTGGAGGCACACAGTAGAAGAAGCTCATCGCCGCGCTCATGGCCGGGTCGCTGCTCGTCATGGGGGTGGCGTGCGACGACAACTCGTCCGCCGGCGACAAGATCGACGAGGACGACACCAACTTCGGTCCCGGCGACGGCAACGACGAGGTCGGCCCCGGCCGGTAGGCCCAGGCGCGGAAATGCCCGCCGGCGAGGGCGGGCACTCCACTTGCCGAGAACCGGGTGCGACTTAAGCGGCGGCGGGGTCCTCGGAGACTGTGTCGTCGGAGATCAGGGCGACCGGCTCGAGGGCCAGCTCCAGCACCTGGGTGACGTCGTCGACCAGGTGGAAGGTCATCGCCTCCCGCACCGCCTCCGGCACGTCGTCGAGGTCGTGCTCGTTGCGCTTGGGCAGGATGATCTCCTTCAGCCCGGCCCGAGAAGCCGCCAGCACCTTCTGCTTGACGCCACCGATGGGCAGCACCCGGCCCTGCAGGGTGACCTCGCCGGTCATCCCCACGCTCGACCGCAGCGGCCGGCCCGTCATCAGGCTGGCAAGCGCGGAGACCATGGTGATGCCGGCCGACGGGCCGTCCTTGGGGATGGCGCCGGCGGGAACGTGCAGGTGGACTCGTCCGGCCACCTCCACACCGAGCTGCTCGGCGTGCGACCGCACGTACGACAGCGCGATCTGGGCCGACTCCTTCATCACGTCGCCCAGCTGGCCGGTGATGGTCAGCGCGGCCCCTTCCTGGCCCTCGCCGCTCGGCAGCCGGGACGCCTCGATGAAGAGCACGTCGCCGCCCATCCCGGTGACCGCCAGCCCGGTGGCCACACCGGGCACGGCGGTGCGGTCGGCGGCCTCGAAGAAGAACTTCTGGCGGCCCAGGTAGGTCCGCACCTCGCCCTCGTCGATGACGACGGGCGCCACCAGGTCGCCGGAGGCCAGCTTGGTCGCAACCTTTCGCAAGGTCTTGCCCAGCTCCCGCTCCAGGTTCCTCACGCCGGCTTCCCGGGTGTAGCCGCTCACGATCGACCGCAGCGCGTCGGCCGTCACCGACACCTCGTCGGCGGACAGGCCGTTGCGCTCCAGCTGGCGCTCCAGCAGGTGGTCGACGGCGATGGTGACCTTCTCCTCCTCGGTGTAGCCGTCGAGCGGGATGATCTCCATCCGGTCGAGCAGCGGCCCGGGAATGGTGTCGGCCACGTTGGCGGTGGCGATGAACAGCACCTCGGACAGGTCGAGGTCGACCTCGAGGTAGTGGTCACGGAACGTGTGGTTCTGGGCCGGGTCGAGCACCTCGAGCAGCGCCGAGGACGGGTCGCCCCGCCAGTCGCTGCCCAGCTTGTCGACCTCGTCGAGCAGGAAGACAGGGTTCATGGTGCCGGCTTCCTTCAGGGCGCGGACGATGCGGCCGGGCATGGCGCCGACGTAGGTACGCCGGTGGCCACGGATCTCGGCCTCGTCACGGACGCCGCCCAGCGACACCCGCACGAACTCGCGGCCCAGGGCGCGGGCCACCGACTCGCCGAGCGAGGTCTTGCCCACGCCGGGGGGACCGACGAGGGCGATGATGGCGCCCGAACCCCTGCCCACCGAGGCCGGCAGGCCGCGGTCGGCCCGCAGCTTGCGGACGGCCAGGTACTCCACGATCCGGCTCTTCACGTCGTCGAGCCCGGTGTGGTCGGCGTCGAGGATCGAGCGGGCCTCGGTGACGTCCAGGTTGTCGTCGGAGCGCTTGCCCCACGGCACCTCGGTGACGGTGTCCAGCCAGGTGCGGATCCACCCGTGCTCGGGGCTCTGCTCGTTGGTCCGCTCGAAGCGGTCCAGCTCGCGCTCGACGGTCTCGCGCACCTTGTCGGGCATGGCGGACTCGGCGATCTTGGCCCGGTACTCCTCGACCACGCTCTCGCCGTCGGTGCCCTCGCCCAGCTCCTTGCGAATGGCGGCCAGCTGCTGGCGCAGCAGGAACTCCCGCTGGGTCTTCTCCATGCCGTCGTTGACGTCGTTCTGGATCCGCTGCTTGATGGTCAGGTCGGCGAGGACGTCACGCATCCAGCCCAGGACCAGCTCGATCCGGGCCTCGACGTCGATCGTCTCGAGGACCTCGATCTTCTGCTCGACGGTGAGCTCGGGGGCGTAGCCGGCGGTGTCGGCCATGGCGCCGGGGTCGGTGATCTCGCGAAGCGCCTCGGACAGGCGGGGCACGCCGCGGTTCTCGAAGATGGTCTCCACGACCGCCCGGTACTCCTTGGCCAGCACCCGGGCGCGCTCGGTGCTCCGGCCGGCCGGGATGGGCTCGACCTGCACCTGGAGGGCCTTGCCGGAGCCGACAGCGGCACCGGCCACCTTGGCCCGCTCCAGGCCGCGCAGGATGAGGCCCCGCACGCCGTTGGGCAGGTCGGCCGAGTTCTCGATCTTGGCGATCGTGCCGACGTCCGCGTAGCGCGACTCGATGCGCGGGAGCAGCAGCAACCGGCCATCGCCCGCCTCGGCGGCGGCGACGGCGACTCGGGCCTCCTCGTCGTCCACCTGCATGGTGACGACCATCCCGGGAAGGACGACGCCACCCGACAAGGGGTAGAGCGGGAGGGTGGTTGTGTTGAGCTCGGCCATGGTCACCTCGATCTGGAAACGCTCGAATTAGAAACGTTCGAGTTTCAGAACCCCGGGGGATGCCGGTCGATTCCCCCGGGTTCATCCCTCAGGAAGTCGGGCTCGTCCCTCGGGAAGTCGGGAAAGTCCGAAATCCCCAGGTTGCGCCCCTTCCGTTCCACAAGCGCCTCGACGCATACTGGGCTCCGTCCGGTGCCGATCCCGCCGGGAGAACTGCGAGGCCGGAGGCGCAAGCCGAAGGCGGAACAGGGACCCGGGGTAGGAGCAGCGGACGAGGCGATTCGCTCGCCCACTCGGTCTCAGGACCGGGCAGGCGACGAGGAGCCGGCGAGTGCGGTCCCGAGGAGTGGGAAGGGCTTCGGCCCGGAGCGCTACTCGGGGCCGTTTCGCGTCCCGGCTTCTTGTAACGCGTAGGCCGCCGCGGGGACGGTAGGCCTGTCTTCTCACGAGTGTGAGGGGCCGGTCACGAGCGTGGAGGGGACGAACGCGTGGAGCTCACCGAGAAGCAGGAAGCGCTCTGTAGCCAGACGACCTGGGACTTCTCCGATCTGAAGGCCCTGTTCATCAACTGCACCCTGAAGAGGTCGCCCGAGCTTTCGCACACGCAGGGCTTGGCCGACATCTCGATGGAGATCATGCGGCGCCAGGGTGTCCAGGTCGACCTGGTGCGGGCCGCCGACCACGAGATCCCTGCCGGCGTCTACCCGGACATGACCGAGCGGGGCTTCGACCGCGACGACTGGCCGCCGATCTTCGAGCAGGTGGAGGCGGCCAACATCCTCGTCCTCTGCACGTCGATCTGGCTCGGCGAGAAGTCCTCGGTGTGCACCAAGGTCATCGAGCGCCTGTACGGCAACTCCCACCTGCTGAACGACCAGGGCCAGTACCGCTACTACGGCAGGGTCGGCGGCTGCCTGATCACCGGCAACGAGGATGGTGTCAAGCACTGCGCCATGAACATCCTCTACTCGCTGCAACACCTTGGCTACGTCATCCCGCCGCAGGCCGACGCCGGCTGGATCGGCGAGGCGGGGCCGGGCCCGTCCTACCTGGATCCCGGCTCAGGCGGCCCGGAGAACGACTTCACCAACCGCAACACCACGTTCATGACGTGGAACCTGCTCCACCTGGGCCGGATGCTGAAGGACGCAGGCGGCATCCCGGTCCACGGCAACCAGCGGTCCGAGTGGGACGCAGGCTGCCGCTTCGACTTCCCCAACCCCGAGCACAGATAGAGAAGGCGGGGCCGGATTCGCTCCGGCCCCGCCCCCGAAACCCGTTGGCTCAGCTGTCGGCGTTGTCCGGGTCCATCGGGTCGCCCTCGACCTGGCCGTACGGACGGTTGGCGCCCTTGCGACCCTCTTCGTCGCCGCCGCCCTGGTCTTCGCCCCGCGGGGTGCCCTCGGTGTGGGATACGTCAGACATGCTGACTCCTCTCGTCTTCGTTTGGCAGTGTCAATCCACTACCCGGAACCTCGCCCGGGGAACCGCCTCCCCTGACGCCGGGCCAAGGCGCCGCGGAGGCGGCAGAATGTACGGCCGCTGACCGGCGACGGGAGGGAACCACACGTGAGCGACGTCGCTGCCACCGACAACCCCGCCGAGTGCTCCTGCTGCGGCGGGGACTACGCCGAGGCCGACCTCGTCCGCCTCACCGCCCACCCCGAGGTGGGCATCTGCACAGGCTGCGTCGACGGCCTGGCAGCCCGTCGGCCGGGCCTGGTGCGAGCCACTCCGGTGTTGGCCACCGACGATCTGGCCGCCTCGGCCGCGTTCTGGAGGACCGCCGGCTTCGACGTCTCGGTCTTCGGGCCGACTTCGCCACCGCCCACCGGGATCAGATCGAGCTGCACCTGGTGGGGCCGCCGCCGGGGCGCGACCGCGGCGCCGCGTACCTCCACGCACGGGGCGTCGACCGGCTCCACGACGAGTGGACGGCCGCCGAACTCCCGGTGAGCGAGGTGCGTGACGAGCCGTGGGACATGCGGGAGTTCCACCTCGTCGACCCGGGTGGGAACCGGCTGCGCGTCGGGCAGAACGTCTGACCGTGGCGGCCCGGCGGACCTACGCGGCGACGGTCACGTCCGCCGGCCGTGGCCGGATCTTCGTGCCGGTGCCCTTCGATCCCGACGAAGTGTGGGGCAGCAAGACCACCCATCGCGTCGGCGGGACGGTCAACGGCATGGCCGTGCGCGGCGAGATCGAGTCGCGGGACGAAGGTCGGGGCTTCGTCCTGGGCCCGGCCTGGCGGCGGGACTGCGGTGTCGCGCCGGGCGACGAGGTCACCGTGGTCCTCGAGGCCGAGGGCCCCAGCGCGCCGACCTGGCCGCTGACGTCGCCGCCGCCCTGGATGCCGAGCCCGCGGCCGGCGAGTTCTTCGACGCCCTGGCCCAGTTCTACCGCAGGGCCTACCTGCGATGGATCGACGGCACCAAGCGCCGGCCCGAGGTCCGCCAGGAGCGGATCGCCGAGATGGTCGAGCTCCTGAAGGCAGGACGGAAGGAACGACCGCCGCCCTCCTGAGGCTCGAGCCAGCGAACCGGTGACACAAGACCGCGCCAGCAACCGTTCTGCGTCCCCAGTTCGGTGGGGTGAGGCTCGAGCCAGCGAACCGGTGACACAAAACCGCGCCAGCAACCGTTCTGCGTCCCCAGTTCGGTGGGGTGAGGCTCGAGCCAGCGAACCGGTGACACAAAACCGCGCCCGGAGCCGTCCTGTGTCACCAGTTCAGGACCCTGTCACCAGTTCAAGGCAGGGCCTGCACCTCGCCCAGCCGCCTGGTGAGGTACCGCTGCTCGGCGACGGTGGCGGTCATGGCCAGGGCTTGCCGGTAGGCGTCGGCCGCCTCGGCGCGACGGTCGAGCCGGCGCAACAGGTCGGCGCGCGTCGCCGGCAGCAGGTGGTAGTCGGGCAGAGCGCCCGACGCCTCCAGCCGGTCGACCAGGGCCAACCCCGCTGCGGCGCCGTCGGCCATGGCCACCGCCACCGCCCAGTTGAGGTCCACGACCGGGGAGGGCGCCACCCGCGCCAGCTGCCCGTACAGCCCGGCGATCTCGGTCCAGTCGGTGTCGGCGGACCGGCGGGCGATGGCATGGCAGGCGGCGATGGCGGCCTGGATCTGGTACGGCCCCGGCTCGCCTCGTCGGAGGGCGGCCTGGAGGATGGCGTCGCCCTCCTCGATGCCAGCCCGGTCCCACCGGGAGCGGTCCTGCTCGTCGAGGGGCACCAGCTCGCCGTCGCCGTCGACCCGTGTCGCCCGGCGGGCGTCGTGCAGGAGCATGAGCGCCAGGAGCCCCAGCGCCTCGGGCTCGTCGGGCATCAGGCCGGCCAGCGTGCGGGCGAGGCGGATGGCTTCGTCGCACAGGCCGGCCCGCACCAGGTCGGCACCGGCGGTGGCCGAGTAGCCCTCGTTGAACAGCAGGTAGAGCACCGCCAGCACCGACGCCGTCCGCTCGGGCAGGAGGTGGGCGGGCGGTACCCGGTAGGGGATGCCGGCGTTGCGGATCTTGCGCTTGGCCCGCACGAGTCGCTGGGCCATCGTCGGCTCGGGAACCAGGAACGACCTGGCGATCTCGGCGGTGGTGAGCCCCACGAGCGTGCGCAGGGTGAGGGCGACCCGGGCCTCGAGGGGGAGGGCCGGGTGGCAGCAGGTGAAGATCAGCCGCAGGCGGTCGTCGACGATGCCGCTGTCGGCGGGCCAGCGGTCGTCCCGATCACCGGGCTCCGGACGAGGCGACGTCGTCATGTGCACCTCCGGGAGCTTGGCGGTCTGCACCGCGGCGTGGCGCAGGCGGTCCAGGGCGCGGTGACGGGCGGTGGTGGTGAGCCACGCCCCGGGGTTGCGCGGGACGCCGTCGTCGGGCCACCGTTCCAGGGCCCGGGCGAAGGCATCCTGCGCGCACTCCTCGGCGAGGTCCCAGTCGCCTGTCGTCCGGATGAGGGTGGCGACGACACGGCTCCACTCATCTCGGAACGCCAGGGCGACCGCGGCCTCGACGTCCACTACATGTCCCAGATGGGCCGGATCTCGATGGTGCCGTTGCGGGCGGCGGGGACCTTGGAGGCCACCTCGATGGCCTCGTCGAGGTCGGCGCAGTCGACGACGTAGTAGCCGCCCATCTGCTCCTTGGTCTCGGCGAAGGGGCCGTCGGCGGTCAGGACCTCGCCGCTGCGGACCTGGACGGTGGTGGCGTCGGTCGTCGGTCGCAGGCGGTTGCCGTCCTTCAGGACGCCGCGGGCGCCCATCTCGGCCGCGAAGGCGCCGTACTCGCTCATCGAGGCCGACTGCTCGTCGGGGCTCAGGGCCTGGAGGGCGCTCTCGTCGTTGCAGATCAGCAGCAGGTATCGCATCGGTTCCTCCTGTGGGGTGTTCGTGTCCTGACGACGTTCGAGGGACGCCAGATCGACACCTCGTGAGAGAAATCTTCGCCGGTTCACAGCCCACCCGCGCCGCCGGGCGGACGGTTCGTACAATTCGCCGGATGCAGGCCACCAGCTTGCGCGCCGTGGGCGGCCTGGAGCTGACGATGCACGAGGCCGGGCCCGACGACACCGCCGAGCTGTTCGAGGCGTTCGGCGAGGTCGTCGACGCCGGCGAGGGCTACCCCCAGGCGCCCGGCTCGCTCACGCTCGACGACTTCGAGGACTACTGGCTCGACCACAAGTCCCTGGTGGCGGTCGCCCGCCTGGAGGGTGGCCTGGCCGGCTCGTACTTCCTCAAGCCCAACTTCGCCGGTCGCGGCGCCCACATCGTCAACGCCGGCTACTTCGTCGTCGCCGCCCTCCGGGGCCGGGGGATCGGCGAAGCGCTCGTCGACCACTCGCTCGTCGAGGCCCGGGCGCTCGGCTTCGACGCCATGCAGTTCAACCTGGTGTTCGCCGGCAATCCGGCACAGGCGGCTGTACGAGCGGATGGGCTTCCGGGAGGTCGGCCGGGTGCCGGAGGCGGTCGACGGAGAGGACGCCGTCATCTACTGGCGCAGGATCTGAGGATCCGTCGGGGAAATCGGCCCTACGACGCCCTGCGCATGAGGGAGACCGTCGGCGCCAGGCGGGGAGCTTGCCTCGCCCGGGATCTCGAACCAGAAGGTGCTGCCGGCCCCGGGGATGCTCTCCATCCCGATCCTGCCGCCCATGGCCTCGACCAGCTGGGTGGAGATGGCCAGGCCCAGCCCGGTGCCGCCGTGGCGGCGGCTGCTGGACCCGTCGACCTGGGAGAACGGCTTGAACAGGAGCCCGTGGTCCTCCGGAGCGATCCCGATCCCCGAGTCGACGACCTCGAACCGCACCGCGCCCGCCGTGCCGGCCGCGCCCCCGGCCCGCATCCCGACCCGTACCTCGACCCGGCCCTCGTCGGTGAACTTGACGGCATTGGCCACCAGGTTCAGCAGGATCTGCCGCAGGCGGGCGGCGTCGCCGCGCACCACCTCGGGCACGTCGGGTCCGAAGGAGCACAGCAGGCGCAGGCCCTTGGCCCGGGCGGTGTCCGACAGGAAGTCGGCGGACTCCTCCACCAGCGGCCGCACCTCCACGTCGCCCATCTGCAATTCCAGGCGTCCGGCCTCGATCTTGGAGAAGTCGAGGACGTCGGTGAGGAGGTCCAGCAGCCTGGCCGAGGCTCGGCCGACCCCTTCGGCGAAGGTGCGTTGCGTCGGGTCCAGGTCGGTCCCCAGCAGGAGCTCGTTCATGCCCAGGATGACGGTCATGGGCGTGCGGATCTCGTGGCTGGTGTTCGCCAGGAACAGAGACTTGAGGCGGGACGCTTCCACCGCCTCGTCCTGGGCCGCCTTCAGTGATGCGAGGGACGTCTGCAGCTCGGCGGTGCGTTCGTCCACCAGACGGAGGGCGTAGTCGCGACGGCGGGCCACGGCATCCACCACCGCGACGATCACCAGCGAGAAGAGCAGGCCGATCACCAGGGTGATCAACGGCAGTCGGGTGACGAGCGACCCGACCAGGGGACGTTCGGCGGCGACGGCGAGCAGCCAGTGGCTGTCGCCGACGACGAACGGCCGTTCGAGGGTGCCCGAGCCGGTCGGTGCCTCCCCGGCGGGGGCGTTGGTGAGGACGAGTTGGGTCGGGTCCGCCGTGGGTGACGCGTAGAGCGATCCGATCAGGTCCGAGAACGGTTCCGCGGCGGTCGCGGGCGACGGGGAACCGGATGCCACGACGGCTTCCCGGTAGACGATGGTGCCCGGAGGCGCCGCCGGCGGGCCGAGGGCGAACCCCAGCATCTGCACGCCGCCTTCGGCCATCACCGGCGTGCTGACCAGCGCTGATACCTCGAGTGCCCGGGCCATGGCGTCGGCGCGGGGGCCGGTGACGACCTGGCCGACGGCGATGTTCGGGCCGGAAGCCAGCTCGACCACGAAGCCCTCGGGCGCCGGCCGGAGCACCGCCAGGGCGACGACGCCGGGCGCCCGTTCGGCGGCCACGTAGGCGAACGTCTCGGGGGACCCTCCGCTCGCCCGCAGCACCGTCCCGATCAGGTTCAACCGGGCCTGGACGTTGGAAGTGAGGCTGCGGAGGACGAGATCGGCCTCGGCGGCCCGGGCTTCGAGCATCCCCCGCTCCTGGTCGCGCACGATGCCCTGCACCAACCACGCCGACACCAGGCTGGAGACGGTCAGCAGGGCAAGAAGGGCGAGCGGAAGGACCCGCATGCGATGGCGTCTCGGGCTCACCGCGCGGCCATGCGTCTGGCTGTCGTCCTCGATCGGGTGACCCCGGGACTGCCGAATCGCCATCGTCCTCCTCGGGACGGATCGCGCCTTCTCTCCCTTCCCTGTCGACCTGCCACGGCCGGGGCTGAAGCCGAGATCGCCGATTTCGGGAGGAGCCCCGGAGCGGACGGGGTCTGGGACCTACGCCGGCAACGTGACAGTGAAGGCGGTGCCCTCGCCGAGACTGGATGCGACGGAGATGGTGCCACCGTGCTTCTCGATGATCGTGCGGGTGATCGACAGGCCCAGGCCCGTGCCCGGGACGGCCAGCCGCTTCGCCGAGGAGGACCGGAAGAACCGCTCGAAGATGCGCTCCTGCTCGTCGAGCGGTATCCCCATCCCGGTGTCCGCGACCCGGATCACGACGGCGTCGTCCCGGCGGTCGGCGGAGATCGTGATCCGGCCGCCGTCAGGCGTGAACTTGATGGCGTTGGTGAGGAGGTTGATCATGACGCGGTCGAGCTGGGCGCCGTCGCCCTGGATGGGCTGGGGGTCCTGGGGCACGTCGACGGTGACCTCGAGGTCGCGGACGAGCAGGTCGGGCAGCACGGCCTGGTAGGCGCCCTCGATGACGTCGGCGATGACGACGGGCCCGACCGCCAGCCGGAACGTCCCCGACTCCACCCTCGACATCATCAGCAGGTCCTCGATGAGCACGAGCAGGCGCCGGGCGTTGCGGTCGACGATGCCCAGGACCCGAGACTGCTCGGGGACCAACCCGCCGCTCGAACCCTCGGCCATCATCTCCACGTAGCCGAGGATGCTGCTCAGGGGCGTCCGCAGCTCGTGGGACACCGACGACACGAAGTCGGTCTTGATCCGGTCCAGCTCCTGCAGGCTCTCCCGCATCTCCTGCTCCCGACCGAGGGTCTCCCGCAGCTCCCGCTCGGCCCGCTTGCGGTCGCTGATGTCCCGGGTGTTCATCACCACGCCGTTCACGCTGGGGTCGTCGACCAGGTTGTTGATGGCCGTCTCGACGTCGCGCCACGAGCCGTCGTGGTGACGGAGGCGGCACTCGACCAACTTGGTCTCCTGACCGCCGGCCAGGACGCCCTGGAGCAGGGCGTGGATCGCGCCGGCGTCGTCGGGGTGCAGCCAGTCGGTCAGCGGCCGCCCCACGATCTCGGACGGTTCGAAGCCGAAGACCTTGGTGACCGCCGAGCTCTGGTAGGTGATGGCGAAGTCGCGGTTGACGATGGTGATGACGTCGCTGGAGTTCTGGGCGAGGGAG
This sequence comes from uncultured Acidimicrobiia bacterium, assembly GCA_963827345.1. GTDB lineage: Bacteria > Actinomycetota > Acidimicrobiia > Acidimicrobiales > AC-14 > CAWGUU01. The sequence continues at coordinate 234,417 of CAWHAN010000001.1, forward strand.
CGGAACCGGGCCTCGGTGCCGGCCACGTGCTCGAGGACGGCGCCGGCCAGGGCGGTGACGAACTCCGTCATGTGGATCTCGTCCTCGCCGAACAGTCCCTCGACGTTGCTGTGGGTGGCGTAGAGGCAGGCGACGGGCTGGCCGTCGCAGAAGATGGGGGAGCACAGCGCCGAGCGCAGGCCGGACAGCACGATGCTGTCGGCCGAGTCGACGTAGCGACTGTCGGCCAGCACCACGGGGCCTCCCGCCTCGATGGCCCGGAGCACCAGGCTGTGGCTCAGCCGGTCGATGCTCCGACCGGCGCTGGAGCTGTTGCCGGGGAGCCTCCACGAGGGGTCGTCGAGCTCGATGACGTGGCACTCGTCGCCCCGCAGCAGCGACACCGCCGCCTCCCGCACGGACGCGTAGACCGCGGCGGGGGAGGGAGCGGAGGCGATGCGCCGGCCCACGGTGACGAGCGTGGCGAAGCGGTCGGCGAGCGACAGGCTCGACGAGGGTGTGCCGATGGCGCCGCCGTACCCACTGGCACCCGGCGATCCGTCCGCCCGGCGGTCGCCGGCGGGGACCAGGGTGGCGATGTCGGCCTCGGCCCGGGCCAGCACCTCGCTGGCCGACAGTTTGTCGAGTGTCAGGCCGTCGAGTGTCAGGCCGTCGAGCGCCAGCCCCGCCCGACCGAAGGCCTGGCGGGTGAGGGCGTGCTCGTAACGGGCCCCTGGGCGTCGGCGACGGCCAGGCTCCGGGACAGGAGGCGCTGCGCCCGCCGGCTCCGGCCGTCGAGGGCGGCCAGCAGGCCTCGTTCGCGGAGGGCGTGGGGGGCGTTGTTGCGGTACCAGCGGGCCACCCGCCAGCCCCTGCGGGCCGCCCGGCGGGCTCGACGGAGGAGGGCGCGCCGTTCGTCGACCCGGTAGGGAGCCAGGTTCTCGGCCTCGGTCCGTAGGGCGGTGGCCAGCCAGGGCAGGACGGGTGCGACGTACTCCTGGCGCAGCCCGGCACGGGCCACGACGCCGGCGGCCTCCTCCATCACCGTGACCGCCGCCGCCGCCGACCCCTCTCGAAGGAGACGGACGGCCTCGGCCACCAGTACTTCCGCGGCGGTCTGGGCGTCGTCGTTGCGCTGCTCCATGCGGGCCCTGACCAATTCGGCGGGGACCCGTCCGGCCGAGGCTCGCGACCACACGCTCACGCCGATGCCGGCGGCGGTGTCGTCGCCGATGGCGATGGCGTCGCCGTGGACCGATGCGGCCACCGCCACCGCCTCGGTCAGGTCGCCCAGGCGGTAGTGGCAGAAGGCGATGTTCCACCTGGCGGTGTCGACCTCCCAGCGGTCCCCCGTCTGGTCGAGGAGGCGGACCGCCTCCCGCAGCTTCTCGATGGCGTCCCGGTACCGTGACGCGGCGTAGAGGGCCACCCCGTAGAAGTTCAGCGACTGACCCTGCCCCCACAGGTCGCCGAGCTCGGTGCGGATGGCCAGTGAGCGTCCGGCGTAGGCGATGCCCCGGCCGAACCACGGCGCCATCGTCATCACCGGCGCGTGCTCGGAGTAGGCCTGGGCCAGCTCGGCGCTCGGGGGGTACCGCTCGGCCAGGTTCATCTCCCGCAGGTGGGCCCAGGCGCACGGGATCTTGCCGGCGCTGAACCAGTAGACGTAGGCCAGGCGGCTGTAGAGGCGGATGGCGAGGAACTCCCGCTCGGCGCCATCCGGGCGGCGGCGGGCCAGGAACAGCCGGGGCAGCAGGGAGTGGGCGACCTGGACGACCACCTCCACCAGCAGGGCGGCCATGGTGCCGAGCGGGTGGGCCGGAAGGCGCCGACCCAGCTGGCGGATGGCCCGCTCCAGGTGGTCCCGCGCCGACCCCTGGTCGCCCCGCTTGAAGGCGACGTCGCCGAGCTTTCCCTCGAGGGTCGCCCGCTGGAAGTCGGAGGCGGCCGCCGCCAGGGCCAGCTCCAGCTGGTCGACGGCCTCGTCGTACGAGCCCTGCAGCGTCAGCACGTCACCGAGGCCCTCGGCGATCCGGGCCTGGGCGCAGGTGTCCCCGGCTGGGGTGGCGCGCTGAGCCATGCGGTAGTGGGCGACGGCCACGTCGAGGGAGTGCTGGGCCCGTGCCGACTCGGCGGCCCGCTCCGCGTAGGGGAACGCCCGCAGACCGGAGCCGGCGGCGTCGAAGTGGTAGGCCAGCTCAAAGACGCAGTCGGCGTCGCCCTGCTGGGGAAGGACCTGAGCCTCGATCCGCTCGGCGGCGAGGAGGTGCAGGTGACGGCGTCGGTCCTGCTCCAGGCGGCCGAGTAGCGCCTCCCGCAGCTTGTCGTGGAAGAACCGGGCCCGACCGGCCTCCTCGTCGACCCAGACGATGCGCCGCTGGTCGGCCTCGGCCAGCCCGGCCGCGGCCACCGCCGCGTCCTGTCCGCACAGCTCGACGGCCAGGGCGAGGTCGAACTCCTTCCCGAGCACCGCGCCCACCGACAGCAGGTCGAGGGTGGCGGGGGCGAGGAGCTCCAGCCGGCGCAGCAGGAAGAGCGCCGCCCGTCGCGAGGTCTGGACGTCGGCCAGGCGCTCCCGGTCGACCTCCCACCCGTCCTCGGCGTTGACGAGGGCGCCCGCCTCCACCAGTCCTCGTAGGACGGCGGAGGCCATGAACGGGCTGCCCTCGGACAGCAACGAGACCGTGTCGAGGGCTTCGGCGGGGAGGGGGCCGGCCATCGACTCGGCCAGGCTGCGGACGTCGTCGAGCCGGAAGGGGGGCAGGGCGACGGTGGCGAGCGGATCGATGCCGCGCAGGGGATGGTCGGCGCCCACGTCCTCGGACCGGAAGGCGGCGATGACCAGGACGGGGACGCTGCGATGGCCGGTGGGGTTGCCGGTCGGGGTGGCGGCCGGGTTGCCGGTCTGGGCCTGCCAGTGGGCCAGGAGCCGCAGCGTCGGCCCGTCGGCCCATTGGCAGTCGTCGAGCAGCACGACCGCCGGTCTGTCCGTGGTCCCGAGGGCGTCCAGCAGGGTGCTCAGGGCGTTGATGCTCCGGGTCTCGCCGTAGGCCTCCGGGCCGAGGTTGCCGGCGCCGGCCTCTCCGAGGACCTCGGTCAGCTCGGGGAGGGCCGCGACCACCGCGTCGGCCCTGTCGTCGACCCGGTGTCGCAGGGCGGCGGCGAGCGCGGGGTCGTCGGTCGACGCCCCGACGATGCCCCGAACGACCTCCTCCAGCAGCTGGAACGGGCGCTGGGCGGCCTGGTCCACGCCCTGGCCCCGCAGGATCCACGACCGCGTCTGGCTCTGCTGGGCCAGCTCTTCCAGCAGCCGCGTCTTGCCGCCGCCGGACTCGGCTTCCAGGAGCACGAGGCCGCCGCGACCCTCGCCGGCCCGGCGGATGAGGCGGGCGAGCTTGCCCAGCTCGTCGGCCCGGCCGACGAAGGCGGGCTCGGTGAGCATCTGGCGCCGGTCGTGGAGCCCGATCACGACGGCCGGCTCGGCGATCCCCAGGTCGAGCGCCTCGGCGATGGCGGCGAAGTCGGCCCGGGCCGCTCCGGCCGACTGGTAGCGCTCGCCCGGATCCTTGCGCAGGAGGCGCTGGATGGCGGCGTCGAGGGCACGGGGGACCTCGACACCCAGCCCACGGAGCTGGGGAGCGGGGGTGTTGAGGTGCTGGCGCAGCACCTCGCCGACGTCGCTGCCCTCGAACGGGGGCCTCCCGGCCAGGCACTCGAAGAGGACCACGCCGGCGGAGTAGAGGTCGGAGCGCTCGTCGACGGCCCGCTCCAGCACGCCGGCCGCCTCGGGGGCGAGGTACCGGGCCGTGCCCACCCGCTGGTCACGCACCGAGACGTCGAGCCCCGGGCTGCGGGCGAACCCGAAGTCGATCAGGACGGCCCGGGTCAGGGGCTCGTCCTCGTCGACGATCAGGTTGGCGGGCTTGACGTCGCGGTGCAGGACGTCGGCGTCGTGGGACCGCTGCAGGGCTCCGAGCAGGTCGAGCGCCACCCTGAGGGTGGATCCGACCGACAGCGGCCCGCGGGTCAGCCGGCGTTGGAGCGTCTCGCCAGGGACGAAGGGCTGCACCAGGTACAGGAAGTCACCGTCGACGCCCATGGCGATCGGCGACTGGAAGGGAGGGATGGTGGCCAACCGGCCCAGCACCTCGGCTTCGTGCTCGAGTCGGACCTGCAAGCCGTCGCCCACGTCGGCCGACGTCACCTGCTTGATGACCACCCGGTTGCCGTTGACCAGGTCGGTACCCAGGAGAGTCTCGACGCCGTGGCCGGTCTTGAGCACGCTGTCCCGGCGGAAGCGCCCGCCGAGAACGGCCAGAGCCGCCGGTTGGGGCGCGGCGCTCTCGCCGACCGGCGGCGTGGACTCGACGGGCGCTTCCGCCGGGACAGGGTCGAACCCGTTGAACCGGCGGGCGGCGGCCATCGGTCCCGGGCTCATGTGGGGGCCCGGATGGCCCGCCCTCGGGATCGGTGCCCCTGAGATCGGTCCCCCTGAGATCGGTGCCGTCGAGATCGGTGCGACAGGCCGGCGCCCGCGCCCGGGTTCCGGTCACGTCCGGGCCTCGCCCCTGGCCAGCACCGCCTCGATCCGGACCAGCATCGCCTTGGGGCTGAAGGGCTTCACGATGTAGTCGTCGACGCCGGCCTCGAACCCGCACTCGATCTCGGACTCCTGGGCCTTGGCCGTGAGCAGGATGATCGGGATGCGGGCGGTCGTGGGATTCTCACGCAGTGCCCGGCACACCTCGATGCCCGTGATCCTGGGCATCATCCAGTCCACCAGCACCAGGTCGGGGACGGGGCGGCCGGCGATGGCGCCGGCCGTGACCACATCCAGGGCCGCCTCCCCGTCGCCCGCCGCGAGCGTGGCGTAGCCGGCCTGCGCCAGCTTCCACGTGACCAGCTCCCGGATGTCCGGGTCGTCGTCGACGACGAGCACGGTCTTCATGACTGCGGTTCCTCCCTCACACGAACCTTCCTGTGGCCGAACCTCGCGATGGGCGCGCGCTGCTCACGTCACCCAGCATGGATGGGCGATGTCAACCGCGTGCCGAGCGAATCCCAACATTCCGACAACTGTCGGCCGTTTTCGGCCGCACCGGTCGCCGACGTCGGTTACGGGGTGAAGCGGTAGCCGACGCCCCACACCGTGGTGATCCACCTCGGGTGGTCGACGTCGACCTCGATTCGCTTGCGGAGGCGACGGATGTGCTCGGTGACGGTTCCTTCGCTCTGCCACTCCGACGACGAGTCCCACACGTGTTCGAGCAGCTGGTCTCTCGAGAACACCTGGCGGGGCGAGGCGGCCAGGAACGCGAGCAGGTCGAACTCCTTGGCCGTGAGGTCCACCAGCTCGGTGCCGACGCGCACCTCCCGGCTGCGGACGTCGATGGAGAGCCCGTCGAAGCTGAGTGAGGGCGTGGTGGTGGCGGAGCCCTTGACCCGCCGGAGCACCGAGGAGATTCGGGCCTCGACTTCCGCGGGCGAGAAGGGCTTGACCACGTAGTCGTCGGCGCCCAGCTTGAGCCCCACCACCCGGTCGGCCTCCGCCCCCTTGCCGGTCAGCAGGATCACCGCCACGTCGCTCTCCTTGCGGAGCCGGGACAGCACGTCGAGGCCGTCGTCGGGCGAGAGCATCACGTCCAGCAGCACCAGGTCGGGCGGGCTCTCGCTCAGGGCCCGATAGGTGCCCTGGGCGTCGGAGGCCTGGTCGACCTCGTAGCCCTCGATCTCGAGGTACCTGGTGAGCAGCATCCGGATGTCGGCGTCGTCATCGACGACGAGGATCCGTCCCCGTGATGCATCCGGCACACGCCCAGCGTACGACTCCCGAACCAGCGGTCACGGCGACTGATGGGTGCGCCCCCAGGGACCTCGAACCCTGAACCTGCGGATGAAGAGTCCGCGGTCGGCGTCTATCGAGGCGTTCGTGTGCTGACCTGCGGTTCTGGCAGGACGAGGTCCACTGCGTTCACCGATGACGCCCGCGTGTTGGACCCGGTACCCGCAACCCGGACCGTCGGCAGGTCACGGTGCTGACACAATCCAGCCGTGCCGAGAGCCGTGCCGAGGATCCGCCGCGACCCCATTCCTGACGACGTGGTCCTGGTCATTCGGGGCGAAGATCCAATGACTGTGCTCGCTGCGGACGCACGCCGGTTCCGTCGACGCTTCTCTGACTGGGGGCAGTTCGGGGTGTCCGGCTTCGTTGCCCGCGATGCCCGTGAAGTCGACGCGCTCTGTGAGACGCGGCTGGTCGCCTGGCCGAGAGTCCGGCTGTTCCGACGCACAACCCTCGAGGCGGCAGGAATTTCGGTAGTGCGACCTTCCGCACCCCGCACATCACGATCGCGCACGCCGACCTCGATGAGCTCCTGCGGGGCCTCTCCGAGTGCGAGCACGAGATTCTCGCCAACCCCTACCATGAAGGTGAGTCCAGTCCCTTGGAGACGTGAATGGACGCTTTTCCCATCGACCTGCCTCTTGATCTGGCGTCCGAAGACGACACCGGCCTGCCGTGGGGCTTCCTCGACGAAGCCGCCGACCAGTCGCGGATCCGTGAGGGAGCATGGATCGTCGTCGGGTCGGTCGCAGCACACGCAGTCGCGCAGGTCGCTGACATTGATGGCGAGATCGTGCACGTCCGGCCCTTGCCGGGACCGGTCAGCCGCCATCGCCTGCTGCTCGGTCACATTGTCGCCTAACTCGTAGGGTACGCGTGATGCGCCGGGCAGCAGAGCGACAACGTCAGGCCGCTGGGCGGCGATGTCGGATTCGCGGAACTGCCGGACAGGCCCAACGGAGCGCGGTACTCCGTGTTATCGTTAGATATCACGGAGGTGGCAAGGCATGCCGGACATCCTGATCCGAGACGTCCCAGACGATGTCGTGGCCGCCATCGACGCGAAGGCGCAACGGGCCGGGCTCTCTCGGACTGAGTACCTGCGGCGAACGCTGTCTCGCGAGCGCAGCGAGGACTCCGGCAGCGTGACCGTCGATGATCTGTCGCGGTTCGCGCAGACGTTCGCCGATCTCGATGATCCGGAGGTCATGGGCCGAGCGTGGCGGTGACTGCCTGGTTGATCGACAAGTCCGCCTTGGTCCGCCTCGCTCAGAGCGACGACGCCCCGGAGTGGGCGTCGAGGATCCAGCGTGGCCTGGTGCGGATCACGACGGTGACCCGCCTGGAGGTCGGGTTCTCCGCCCGCTCGGGCGGCGAGCTGCGGGCAAGCATCGGCAGGCCGCCGCTGGCGTCCATGCCGGTCGAGTACATGACGCCCTTGATCGAGGATCGAGCCGTGGCCGTACAGGCTGCCCTGGCCGACCGGGGCCAGCACCGGGCACCCTCGATCCCTGATCTGCTGAACGCCGCGACCGCCGAGCTGGCGCAGCTCACCGTCCTCCACCTCGACCAAGACTTCGACCTGATCGCCGATCTAACTGGTCAGCCCGTCGAACGGCTGAGGCTGGCCGGGAATACCCTTTGACCCGGAATGCAGCGGTGCGCCCCCAGGGACTCGAACCCTGAACCCGCGGATTAAGAGTCCGCTGCTCTGCCAATTGAGCTAGAGGCGCTGGCGAGGGTGACCGAGGGGACTTGAACCCCCGACCTCCAGGGCCACAACCTGGCGCTCTAACCACCTGAGCTACGGCCACCACGCAGTTGCCTCCAGCATTGCACACGCGGCGCCGATCGCCACCAGAATCCGAGCCGGCTCCGGTGCGGTTGCGTAGCCTGGGACGACCGCCCCTGTAGCTCAGCTGGATAGAGCGGCTGCCTTCTAAGCAGCGGGTCGCAGGTTCGAGTCCTGCCGGGGGCACGGCAGCCGCCAAGGCGGCCATATCGGCGGGCGGGCCGGTAGGGTCACGGCCGATGACCGGCGACGTCGAGCGCTATGTCCTCCAGGCTTCCCGGGTCATCGACCTCGGGTCCCGAGTCGAGCGCCTGCTCCTCCTTCCCGAGGCCGAGCACCACGTCACCCTGCCGATCGAGCTCGACAGCGGGGAGCTGGCGGTGTTCCCGGCCTACCGCATCCAGCACAACTCCGCCCGGGGACCGATGAAGGGCGGCCTGCGGTTCCACCCGACCGTCGACGCCGACGACGTGCGGGCCATGGCGTCGCTCATGACGTGGAAGACCGCCCTGGTCAACGTGCCGTTCGGCGGGGCCAAGGGCGGCATCGCCTGCAACCCCGACGTCCTGTCCATCGGCGAGCTCGAGCGCCTCACCCGAAAGCTCACGCAGCGGATCGGCCAGGAGATCGGTCCCCAGCGCGACATCCCGGCGCCCGACGTCAACACCAACGCCCAGACGATGGCGTGGATCATGGACGAGTACTCCCGTGCCCATGGCTACTCCCCGTCGGTCGTCACCGGCAAGCCCATCGACCTGCAGGGCAGCGAGGGTCGGGAGGCGGCCACCGGGCGGGGCGTCGTCTCCGTCGCCAAGCAGGCCCTGGCCGACCTCGGCCGCCCCCTCGACGGCGCCACCCTGTCGATCCAGGGCTTCGGCAACGTCGGCTCCCACGCCGCCCTCCTGGCCCACGAGCAGGGCGCACGCATCGTCGCCCTCAGCGACTCCACCGGCGGCGTCGCCCGGGCCGAGGGCCTCGACATCCCCATGCTCGTGCAGGAGTACGCCCGGCCCCGCCGGGCGCTGCTGGGCTACGACGACGACGGCGTCAAGCACGTCAGCCAGGACGACATCCTCGGCGCCGACGTCGACGTCCTCGTGCCGGCCGCCCTCGGGGGGGTTCTCACCAAGGACAACGCGGAGGAGGTCCGGGCCCGCGTGGTCGTCGAGGCCGCCAACGCGCCGACGACCACCGAGGCCGACGACATCCTCACCCGGCGCGGCGTGACGGTGATCCCCGACATCCTCGCCAACGCCGGCGGGGTGACGGTCAGCTACTTCGAGTGGGCCCAGAACGTTCAGGTGTTCCGCTGGTCCGAGGAGCGTGTCAACCACGAGCTGGAGGACACCATGACGTCCGCCTACCGCACCGTCAGGAAGCTGGTGGCGGAGCGGTCGCTGACCTGGCGCACCGCCGCATATGTCATCGCGCTGGCCCGAGTGGCGAGGGCCACCGCTCTGCGGGGAGTCTGACTGCATGTCCGACATCGACGGCGTGTCCCTCCAGGCCTTCGGCCCCCTGCAGAAGCTGAGCCACGAGGAGGTCTCCGCCCTCGCCAAGGACGCGACGCTCGTCGTCGTGCCGTCCGGCCAGACGCTGTTCAAGCAGGGCGATCGCGGCACCTCGCTCTACCTCCTCGTCGCCGGCCACATCGAGGTGCACGTCGAGGTGCAGGGTGGCGGATCGCCGTACCACCTGGCCACGGTCGGGCCCGGGCTCGATGCTCGGAGAGGTCGGACTGCTCATCGACGTGCCCCGCACCGCCAGCGCGGTCGCGCAGACCGAGGCCGAGCTCTGGGAGATCCCCAGGGCGACGTTCGAGGAAGCCATCGACGCGGGCCGCCAGTGGTCGAGCGCGCTCCTGCTGAGCATTGCCCGGGAGCTGGCGAAACGGCAGCGCACGGGCATCGGAGACCTGCTGAAGCTCCTCGCCGAGCTCGGCGACCGTGACGTCTCCCGGCTGGGACCTCGGCTCGACGAGCTGGCACTGCTCCGTGACCGGTTGGCCGACGAGTGGTCCTTCTGACTCGCATCTCGCGGTACTCATCCGGCCACGATTGCCGGGGGGCGAGCGGGGTGTAGGTTTTCGGCCGATGCCGCCTGCACGTCGACTTCGGACGAGGGCTCGCCAGTCTCCTCGTCAACGACTGCGGCTGCTGCCCCGTCCAACAACCCCCGGCGGGCATCGACCCACGGTTTGGGAGGAATTCGTCCAGTGACAAGCGACGTGTCAAGCACCGAGAGCGAGTCCAGCGGGGCCGAGTCGTCGGCGGCGTCCGACGCCACGCCGGCGAAGGCCACCCGCCGGTCCCGATCGGCCGCGAGCAAGGCCAAGGCCGCGCCGAAGGCCGGGACGGCCAAGGCCAAGGCTGCTCCCCGGAAGAGCGCGGCCAAGGCCAAGGCGGCGCCGCGCAAGGCCACTGCTCGCAAGGCTGCTCCTCGCAAGGCCGCTGCCAAGGCCGCGCCCGCCACGGAGACGCCGGCTCCGGCAGCCGACGCCGCTCCGGCCAAGGCGTCCCGGCCCCGCAAGGCGGCCTCCCCCCGGGCGCCGCGCCGCACCGCCACCCCGCCCACGGCTGCGCCCACCGACCCCGCGCTCCTCGAGGCCCTCGCCTCGATCGGCTCCCAGCTCACCGCGCTCGTCGAAGTCGGCACCCAGCTCGCCTCCAGGCCCGACTACGGCCCGCAGCTGTCGGCTCTCGTCGACGCCCAGAGCGCCGGCGGCGGTCCTGACTACGGGGCTCAGCTCGAGAAGGTGGCCGCCCAGCTGTCGAGGCTGGTGGACGCCACTGCCCAGATCGCCGGTTCCTCCGCCAGCGTCGCCCAGTCGCAGGGCGTGCTCGCCGGTGCCGCCGCCCTCTCGCCGGCGATCGCCATCCAGGCCGAGATCGCCGCCGAGCTGGAGGAGCAGATCGAGGAAGACCTCGAGACGCTCGAGGCGCTGGAAGACGCGATCGAGGACGAGGCCGAAGGGGAGGCCGAGGCTGAGCTGGAGGCGGAGATCGAGGACGAGATCGAAGCCGAAGAGGAGGCCGAAGAGGAGGCCGAGGCAGAGGACGAAGCCGAGGACGAAGCAGAAGCCGAGGACGAAGCAGGAGCAGAAGCCGAGGCCGAGGACGAAGCAGACGCCGAGACAGACGACGGCGCAGACGCCGAGGCGGAGGACGGGGCCGCGGACAGCGCAGCGAACGAGGCGGACGACGGGGCAGACGAAGAGCCCGAGCGGGCGTCGGAGTACGTCAGCACCATGCCCGAGGAGCCGGACCCGTGGGGCGCCTTCAAGACGCCGGAGGGCGGCATCACCGTCGAACCGATCATGTCGTACTTCCTCGACAGGGTCCTTCCTGCCTTCTTCAAGAACAAGTAACGCCTCGGACATCCGGCGTGCGCCGGGACGGCGGGCAGGCGGCGTAGAATAAGGAAGCCCGCGCGGTTGTCGTCACGCGGGAGGACCTCCGCTCCGAAGCCACCCCGCTCCGAAAGGCACCATGCTCGCGCGCACCGATCTGCGCAACGTCGCCATCGTCGCCCACGTCGACCACGGCAAGACCACGCTCGTCGACGCCATGCTGTGGCAGTCGGGCATCTTCCGCGAGAACCAGGACATGGGCGAGCGGATCCTCGACTCCAACGACCTGGAGCGGGAGAAGGGCATCACCATCCTGGCCAAGAACACCTCGGTGCGCTACGGCGAGGTGAAGCTCAACATCGTCGACACGCCCGGTCACGCCGACTTCGGCGGCGAGGTGGAGCGGGCCCTGGCCATGGTCGACGGGGTGCTGCTTCTCGTCGACGCCGCCGAGGGCCCCCAGCCTCAGACCCGGTTCGTGCTGCGCAAGACGCTCGAGGCCCGGCTGCCGGTGATCCTCGTGATCAACAAGGTCGATCGGCCCGACGCCCGCATCGCCGAGGTCATCGACGAGGTCTACGAGCTGTTCCTCGACCTCGACGCCGACCACGACCAGATCGAGTTCCCGATCGTGTACGCCAACGGCCGCGCCGGGTGGGCGTCGCTCGACCCCCTGAAGCAGGGGGTAAGCCTCGAGCCCCTGTTCGAGCTCCTGCTCGAACGCATCCCGGCGCCGACCTACGAAGAGGGCCACCCGTTCCAGGCCCTGGTCACCAACCTCGACCGCTCGCCCTACCTCGGCCGCCTGGCGCTGTGCCGGATCCGTCAGGGCCGCATCTCCAAGAACCAGCCCATGGCGTGGTGCAAGGCCGACGGCACCATCGAGCGGGTCAAGGTCACCGACCTGTCCGTCACCGAGGGCCTCGAGCGGGTCCCGGCCGACGACGTGGGACCGGGCGAGATCATCTCGGTCGCCGGCCTGTCCGACGTGACGATCGGTGAGACCCTCGCCGACGGCGACGATCCCCGCCCCCTGCCGGTGATGACCATCGACGAGCCCAGCCTGTCGGTCACCATCGGGGTCAACACCGGCCCCCTGGCCGGCCAGGAGGGCAACAAGCTCACCGCCCGCCAGATCAAGAGCCGTCTCGACACCGAGCTGGTGGGCAACGTGTCTCTACGGGTGCTGACCACCGAGCGACCCGACACCTGGGAGGTGCTCGGGCGGGGCGAGCTGCAGCTGGCGGTCCTCGTCGAGACGATGCGACGGGAAGGGTTCGAGATCGTCGTCGGCAAGCCCCAGGTCGTCACCAGGGAGGTCGACGGCAAGATCCACGAGCCCGTCGAGCGCATGTCGGTGCACGTCCCCGCCGAGCACCTCGGCACCGTCACCCAGCTCCTGGCCACCCGCAAGGGCCGGCTCCAGGACATGGTCAACCACGGCACCGGCTGGGTGCGCATGGAGTACCTCGTGCCGGCCCGGGCCCTGATCGGGTTCCGCACCGAGTTCATGACCGAGACGAGGGGCACCGGCATCCTGCACCACGTGTTCGAGGCCTACGAGCCCTGGCACGGGCCGCTTCGCACCAGGATGCTCGGCAGCATCGTCGCCGACCGGCGGGGCGCCACCACCGGCTTCGCCCTCGCCAACCTGCAGGAACGGGGCGAGATGGTCGTCGGGCCCGGCATCGAGGTCTACGAGGGCATGATCGTGGGGGAGAGCTCCCGGTCCGACGACATGGACGTCAACCCGGTCAAGGAGAAGAAGCTCACCAACATGCGGGCGTCTTCGTCGGACGAGCTGGTTCGGCTCACGCCGCCCCGGCCGCTCTCGCTGGAGCAGGCCCTGGAGTTCATCGCCGAGGACGAGTGCGTGGAGGTCACGCCCCTGTCGGTGCGGCTTCGCAAGGCGGTGCTGCCGATGGCCGACCGCCGCCGCATCCAGCGCCGCGACCGGCCTGCCTGAGCAAGAGCAGGCCTGCCTGACCCAGCCCTGAACGAACTGGGGTCACGTAGCGGCGGATGACGCGGTTTTGTGACCCCAGTTCGGTGAAGGTCGAAGGGCTAGCGGCGCCGGCGCGAGCCGCCCATGCGACGGGCGCCGCCGGTCTTGGGCCGGGCCTTCGTGGCCACACTTCCTGATCCTTCGGTGCCGGTGGCCTCCTCGGCCGCCCGGTCCCATGCCGCCGACAGCAGCGCCGTCAGGCGGGCGTCGTTGGAGAAGATCTCGACGAGGGGCTCGCGGATGCCGAGCCGGCGCCGCAGACGCTCGCTCTCGAGCTCCTGGTCCCACAGCACCAGGCTGACGGCCACGCCCTCCTGGCCGGCACGGGCCGTGCGCCCGGAGCGGTGCAGGTAGGCGGTGTGGTCCTCGGGCGGGTCGTAGTGGATGACGACGTCGATCCCGTCGACGTCGAGCCCACGGGCGGCCACGTCGGTGGCGACGAGCAGGCCGTTCGGGTCGGCCCGGAACCCGTCGAGGGCCCGCTGTCGGGCGCTCTGGGTGAGGCCGCCGTGGAGGACGCCGGCCCGGACACCGTCGCGGGCGAACTGCTTGGCCAGCCGGTCGGCGCCGTGCTTGGTGCGCACGAACACGAGCGTGCGGCCCACGCTGCCGGCGACGGCCGTCGCCACCTTCACCTTGTCGAGCTCGTGGACCTTGAGGAAGCGGTGCTCCATCTCCTCGACGGTGGGCTGGGGCGAGTCGACCTCGTGTTCGACGGGGTCGCTGATCCAGTCCCGGACCAGTCGGGAGACGTCGTTGTTGAGCGTGGCCGAGAACAGCATGGTCTGGTGCTTGCCCGGGATGCGGCTCAGCAGCCACACGACCTGGGGCAGGAAACCCATGTCGACCATGCGATCGGCCTCGTCGAGCACGAGCATCCGCACGTCCTCCAGCGAGACGTCGCGCCGGCCGACCAGGTCGATCAGGCGGCCGGGTGTGGCCACGATCACGTCGTTGCGGCGGTGGGCGGCCTTGATCTGGCGGTCCATGGGCGTGCCGCCATAGACGGCGGCGACGGTGCGGTCGACGGCCTGGGCCAGCGGCGCCAGCACCTCGCGGACCTGTACGGCCAGCTCGCGCGTGGGCACGAGCACCAGGGCGGCGGGGCGGCCGGGCTTGGCCTTGGGGGTGCGTTCGAGGAGGGGGAGGCCGAACGCGAGGGTCTTGCCCGAGCCGGTCTTGGCCTTGCCGCAGACGTCGCGTCCGGCGAGGGCGTCGCGGATGGTGAGCTCCTGGATCGGGAGCGGGGTGGTGATGCCGAGCGTGTCGAGGACTGACACGAGCGTCGGCGACACGCCGAGCGCGTCAAAGGTCATGGCTGTGATGGTGACTCCTGTGATGTTCGGGTGAGTGGGTCGCCCGACATCGCGTTGGCCGGTTGGCGTGTGCCTGTGGCCTCAGGAGAAGGATGACCCCGAAACGATCAGCACACTCAAATGCATGGGCCTGACCGCTTCCGTACTGAGAGTGTACACGATGCACTGATCTGAACGTGTGTCCCGCCGCTCTACGTGGTAGGACCGAGGGCATGAGGAGAATCTTGGGTGTCCTCGGCGTGCTCGCAGTCATCGGCGTTCTCATCGTTCCCGGGGCTGGTGCCGCCACGCCACCAGGCGACAAGTGGGCCCTGATCGTCGGCGTCGACCTCTTCCAGGGCGGCACCCGGCCGAACTTCGGGGGCGCCGCCGACGCCAACGACATGCGCAACGCCCTGTTGCGCAACGGATTCCCCGCCGACCACATCCGCGTGCTGACCGACGCCGGCGCCAGGGCCGCCGACATCCGCGCCGGCCTGGCCTGGCTGGCCGCGAACTCCACGCCCACGACGTTCTCGGTGGTCTCCTACTCGGGTCACGTCAAGCAGGAGGGGTCGACGGAGTACCTGTGGCCCCACGACAACGTCTTCATCCCCGACACCGAGTTCTCGGCCCTCGTGAACCAGGTGAAGGGCAAGATGTGGGTGAACGTGTCGGGCTGCGAGGCGGCCGGGTTCGACGTCGGCATCTCCAGTCCCACCAAGCTGTTCACGGCGTCGTCGAGGTCCAACGAGAAGTCGTACGAGTGGCCGGCGGCGGGGGCGTCGGTGTTCTCGTACTACATGGTCCGCAGGGGGATGCTGGAGGGTGTGGCCGACTCCAACCGCGACTTCCGGGTCTCGGTGCAGGAGGCGTTCCACTACGCCGCGGTCAACGCCCCGGCGTTCACCGCCGGCCAGGCCCAGGGCCCCCAGCACCCACAGATCGCCGGGGGAGACGGCGCCGAGCTGTTCCTCGACGACCCGCTCTCGGGACCGGCCGCCGCGGCCCCGGGGGCACCCGCCCCGGCCGCAGTCACGGGCGGCGGCAAGAGCGCCAACTGCGCCATCCTGAACTGCTTCCACTGATCACCGGCTGAATCAGGCGCCGGCAGCGTGCTCCGAGGCTGTCTACGCCTGGACGTCGTCGCGCTGCTGGAGCAGGGGGCCGTTGGCCTTGCGGGCTCCGGTGAGGAAGGCAAGCTCGGTGGAGCTGAGCGACTCCTTGGCCACGAGGGTCTCGGCGATGCGCCGGAGGTCGTCGGCGTTGTCCGCCAGGATGGTGCGCGCCGCCTGCTCGGCCTTCATGAGTAGCTCGCGGATCTCCTTGGCCCCTTCGCCCTCGTCGCCGCTCTTGGCGTCGGTGTTGCGGTCGGCCAGGTCGAACCGGCCGGTCATGGCCAGGCGCTCGACCATGCGGCGGGCCAGGGCGGCGGCGTGCTCGAGGTCGTCCTCCGAGCGGGTGCTGGGCTGGCCGAAGGTGTTCATCTCGGCAGCTCTGCCGCCCAGCAGGACGATGAGCTGGGCCATGAGCTCGCGCTTGGTGAGCACGTCACGGTCGGCGCTGTTCGACCACGGTGACCGGCCGAACGCGCTGCCCCGGTTGACGATCGACACCCGCGACGGCGGGGTGACGCCCCGGAGGCGCACCGAGAGCAGGGCGTGACCCGCCTCGTGGACGGCGATCAGCTCCTTCTCCTCGTCGCTCAGCAGGCGCGCGCTCCGCGTGCCGGCCAGGACCCGAGAGCACGCCTCGTCGACGTCCTCGGGGGTGACTCTGTCGCGGTGGCGGCGGGCGGCCAGCAGGCAGGCCTCGTTCACGATGTTGGCCAGCTCGGCGGCGCTCAGGCCGGCGGTGTTGGCCGCGATCTCGGCCCACTCGACCCGGCGGGATATCGGGCGGCGGGCGGCATGGAGCATGAGGATCTTCTCCCGGCCGTCGCGGTCGGGGCGCTCGACGTGGATGCGGCGGTCGAAGCGGCCGGGCCGCATGAGGGCCGGGTCGATCAGCTCGGGACGGTTGGTGGCACCGATGATCATCACACCGGTGTTGCCCATGAAGCCGTCGAGCTCGACGAGCAATTGGTTCAGCGTGTTGTCGAACTCACGCTCGCCGGTGGTGTCGGCGTTGCGGTGTCGACCGATGGCGTCGAGCTCGTCGATGAAGATGATGCAGGGGGCGGATTTCTGGGCATGCTCGAACAGCTGCCGCACCCGAGCCGCTCCGAGGCCGACGAACTTCTCGACGAATGCGGTGGCGGACACGAAGTAGAAGGGGACGCCGGTCTCGCCTGCGACCGCCCTCGCCATCAGCGTCTTGCCGCACCCCGGGACCCCGTAGAGCAGGATGCCGCGGGGCATCTCGGCACCGAGGGCCTCGTATCGCTCGGGCGAGCGCAGGTAGTCGACGACCTCCTGCAGCTCGGCGATGGCCTCGTCGAGGCCGGCGACGTCCTTGAAGGTGACGGTTTCCTTCTGCCCGGCGAGATCGGACTTGTCGACCTGGTTGACCCGGAACGGGGTCTCGCCGCCTCCGCCGCCGGCTAATGCCTTGTCACGGCCTCCGCGGCGGGGGCGATACTGCCCGAATCGACCTCCGGGGCGAGTCATGCGAAGCGTCACGATAGCCGTCCCTATGATCAGGATGAAGAATACGATTACAAGAGGCTGAGTAAGTATCTTCATCTTGAACTCCCACGTGTCCCCTGCCCCTGGCTGACGGCGACTCCTGCGAGATCACCGATGTCACTCGGTCCATCGAGATCGCGCAGACACTCTCCGTGCTGCCACTCCGTGTTGTCGGCACGCGCGGCGTCGGACTCAAGGGCGAATCTTCGTGCTCTCCCTAGGGCCATGGCTCCCATGGCGACACCCCCGGCCTCGGGGGTGCGGCTGCGGACAGGCTACGCCGCCGAGGCTCCGCGAGGGCGGCATGCACCGTACAGGTAGCTGCGGGGGCGCTCAGCGCCTCAGAACTCGACGACGGCAGCCGCCTCGGGCGTAGGCGTGGCCGGCGGGAGCACCGAGCCCCGGGCACGGGGCGGTCCGGCCTCGACGATGGCGACGCGCGTGCCCTGGTCGACCATGCCGAACAGCTCCGCCTCGTTCTCCTCGGTCATGCGGATGCAGCCGTGGGAGGCGCTGTACCCGATGGATCCCATGTCGGAGGTGGCGTGGATCAGGATGGCAGGGGCGCTCAGAGCCAGTGCCTTGGTGCCCAGCGGATTGCTCCTGCCGGGGCCGATCACCTTGGGCATGCCCCGCGCCCAGGCGCTGCCGGGGTTGACCCACGACGGGTTGAGGATCTTCGACGTGATCTCGTAGATGCCTGTGGGCGTGGGGAAGCCCGCCGCCCCGGTGGCCACCGGCCACTCCTTGACGATCTTGCCCTGGTCGTAGAGGTAGAGCTTGTTCTCGCCAGTGCGGACCAGGATGACCTTGCCGGCCGATGCCGCATCTGCGTCGGGCTTGATCGACCTGGTGACCAGAGACACCGTCTCCGCGCCCCGCTCGACGCCCTGCATCACCGCGGTCTTGGAGGCCTCGACGTCGAGCGTCTGGCCGGCCTTGGCGGGGGTGAAGGTGATGAAGCCCGTCGTCAGGTCGAGGTCGCCGTTCTCGGGAGCGGCCTCGAGCTTGGCCGCGGCCTCGGCCAGCACCGCGTCGAGGCTGCCGTCGCCCCACGCCTGGGGGACGTCGAAGAACGTCGGCTCGCCGTCGCTCATCAGGCGCTGGCCCAGGCGGGAGATGGGGTTGCCGGCGTCGCCCTTGGAGAGGGCCTGCTTCACGGTGCCGGTGAGGTCGGCACGGAATCCGAGGTCCCACGGCGTCGTCGTGATCTCGAAGTCGCCTGATTCGAGCGTCATCTCGCGCCGCAGGGGCTCCTCGACGACCGGCCGGAGCCTCTCCATGGCCTCGTCTGCGTTCATGCGCCCCACCGGGATGTCGGCGATGACGGTGCCGGAAGGCAGTCGGGCCGACGCCGCGTTGTCGACGGAGATCAGTACCACCCCGCCGACCACGACCAAGAGCAGGACGACGCCCGCGACGACGTACGTCACCGGGGAGCGCCAGAATTTCCTCGCCGCCATGGTGTGGAGAGGTTATCCCAGGAGAGGCGTCGGCCATCGGGCGGTCCAGAAGCGTGGAGCGGGTGACCGGGATCGAACCGGCATAGCCAGCTTGGAAGGCTGGAGCTCTACCATTGAGCTACACCCGCGGGGTCGGGGAGGGGGGATTTGAACCCCCGACCGCCTGCCCCCAAAGCAGGTGCGCTACCACTGCGCCACTCCCCGGTCTGTCTTATGCCCTCTGACCTGGACTTTCTCGCTCCCAGCGGCTCCGGCGAGCCGAGCACACCGCTGCTACACTACATGCCTCGGTGGGCTTTTCGGGGGGTGCGAGATGGCCAAATCAGCGGTCACGACGTCAAGCGTAAACGACATCACCGCGCTGCAACGAGACTTCGAGCGCTCGCAGCGGGCCGCTCGGCGCTCACCCCGCACCATCCAGACCTATGGGGAGGCGATCAGCCAGCTCGCCGCCTTCCTGGAGCGGTCCGGGATGCCGACCGCGGTGTCGGCGCTGCGGCGGGAGCATGTCGAGGCGTTCATGGACGAGCTGAACCAGCGCACCAAGCCCGCTACCGCCTCCAACCGCTTCCGCGCCCTGCAGCAGTTCTTCAAGTATCTGGAGGAGGAGGACGAGGTCGAGCGCTCGCCCATGGAGCGCATGCGCCGGCCGGTGGTGCCGGTGGAGCCGGTGCCCGTGCTGTCCACCGAGCAGCTTCGAGCCCTGTTGTCCGCCTGTGAGGGCAAGGACTTCGAGCCCCGCCGCGACACCGCCGTCGTCCGGCTCTTCGTCGACACCGGTATGCGCCGAGCGGAGCTGCTCGGGCTGCGGGTGGACGACGTCGACTTCGACCAGGACGTCGCCCTCGTGATGGGCAAGGGCCGCAAGCCCCGGGCGTGCCCGTTCGGCAACAAGACGGGATTGGCGCTGGGCCGGTACCTGCGGCTGCGGAGAGGCCACCCGTATGCCGCCGAGGAGGCGCTGTGGCTCGGCCGGCGCGGGCCGCTCACCGAGACAGGGCTCACCCAGATGCTGTGGCGCCGAGCCGATCAGGCGGGGATCGGCAAGATCCACCCCCACCAGTTCCGCCACACCTTCGCCCACACCTGGCTGGCCCAGGGCGGCAACGAGGGCGACCTGGTGCGGCTCACGGGCTGGAGCGGTCGCGACATGCTGGCCCGGTACGCGGCGTCGACCGCCGACGAGCGGGCTCGCGAGGCCCACCGCAAGCTCAGCCCCGGCGACCGCCTCTGAACTGATGCGAGCAGGGCCTGCGGCGTGCCCAGCTGCCACACTGGCGCCATGGAGCCGTGGCGCCTGGCGTCGCGGTCGATGACGACGTCCTGACGGCCTTCTGCCGGACCAACGGCGTGCGCCGGCTCGGCCTGTTCGGCTCGGCCCTTCGAGGGGAGCTGCGCACCTGACAGCGACATCGACCTGCTCGTCGAGTTCGATCCCGGTCGCGTCCCTGGGCTGCTCCGCCTCGCTGGGCTCGGACTGGAACTCGCGGAGCTTCTCGGGCGGGAGGTGGATCTTCGCACGCCGGGCGACCTGAGCCGTCAGTTCCGCGACAGGTGTCGGCCGCGCTCGCATCTTGTATGACGCCGCCGAGGACCGCTTCGGCTCGTCTTCCGCGAAGCCGTCGCGAAGCCGTCCGGCTACAGCCCGAGCGAGTCGTCCCGAGGCTCGAGGACGACGAGATGCTCCGGTTCTGACGACCAGACCATCGACGAGGACGGCAACATCGTCGCCAGCTTGTGAAGCCCGCCCGGCCGAGTCGACCCACGGTCGGTGCCATGGTCGGCCGCAGCGGGAGCGGACGCCGTGTCCGCGACGAGTATCGACATCGACCTCGACGTCCTCTGGGGACCGGTCACGGAGGAGACTTCCTGCCTTCGCTGGACCTGCCTTCCGCCAAGGAATCCGAGAGGGCTGGCCGAAGTTGCAGCTGATGCTTCGAGCTAGGTGAGGTACGCTGAGCGTGCCGGAGCGGCGAGGTCACGTCCAGGCCGCCGTTGTTCAGTTGGAACTCGGCGGTGCCGAGCGGATTACACGTTGTAGTCTTCGATTGGCACCGGACGACAGGAGTGATGGCGTGGCGTACCCGACGCATGTCGCAGCAGCGCTGAGCGGTGCGTTGCTCCGGCAGCTGCAGTACTGGCGGCAGCGACGCAACGGAGAAACCCTCCTCACGCCGGAGGACCGTGCCGGCGGGCGCGTTCTGTACTCGTTCCGGGACGTGATGGCGCTCCGCACCTTCGTGTACCTGCGAGAGCAGTTGCCGCTACAGCGCATCAGGAAGGCCGTGAGCAAGCTGGGTGAGCTCGGCGACGGCGAGCATCTGTCCGCATACCGCCTTTACGTCTCGGGTAGCTCGATTGTCTGGGCCGAGAGCGACGACAAGCTGGTCGACCTCGTCGAGAAGCCCGGCCAGTACCAGCTCGCGGCCGAGATGCGAGACGTCGTCAAGCCGTTCACGAACCTCCAAGGGGACGAGGTCGTCGACCTCCTGCGGCCCCGACAGCGCCTCGCAGTCGATCCTGGCGTCCGCGGGGGTTACCCAGTCGTTTTCGACACCCGGATTCCCTACGACATCATCGCCGGACTGGTCGCCGACGGGGTCTCACCAAAGGAAGTCGCGTACTTCTACCCACCCGTGGACGCCGGGGCCGCCGGGGACGCCTTCGATTTCCACCGCTACGTCGAGTCGTTGCGAGGACGCGACGTCGCCGTCACGGTGGCGTGAGGATTCTCTGCGACCACGTGCCGTGTGCTGACCCATAGACGCACCTCACAACACGCTCAGGCGAGCCAAGGCCGACTATCCGACCGGCCCTTGGAAAAGCTCCTCCTGTCCGGGAGCGCCAATCCGGTTCCGAGGTGGGGGCGGCCTGAAAATTTCGGCGCGATCTCGAATACCTGTTCCGCTTCGGTCGAAGTCCAACGAGCGGAGCCCGGCAAACACGTCCAGGTTGGATCCGGTTATCTCCCCAAGGGTCTCGACAGCGACGTTCAGTAGCTGACGGTGCTCAAGCGTGAAAAGGTGATCGAACGCTAGAGACGCGCCAATTCTCATCCCCCATGAGAGCATCGAAGCATGCGAGTTGCACAACCTGGGGGAGTTCCCGGGCGATCGGGGTCCGCGATCGAAGTCGGACCGCCAAATCCATGAAACGATCCAACCAGTCGGGGGTCCCGGCGACAGCGTCGCGCACCGAGGCGACCTCATAGGGCTGCCTCTTTAGAGCCAGCCATTGTATACATACGATGAACGTGCTCGACTTGGTCTCTCGTCAATGCGTCGGCCAAAGAGGCAATGCGTAGCAGATAGTCGTCGTCGAAGGGATTGCCCGTCCTCACGCCGTTCTCAACCAACTTTCGAGTCTGGGCTGGCGCAGTCCGTTGAGACGGGCGGCGGTACGATGGCTGCCACGACCAGCACAAGCAGAGCGTGCGACATAACCGTGCCCTCGACGCGACGAGGGAGCACAGTCCCATGAGCGAGGTGATCGTGCAGGGTAACCAGCGAGCCGAGCGCCCGATAGGGCGGAGCCAGGAGAGCGTCGAATTGTAGATAGCCAAACAGGGAAAACGGGAAGTCGCCGATCGATTTGAGCGTCCGATTTACATCCAGGTGAACATCCATGAAGTGCACTCCGGCAACTGGCCCGAAGGCGGCAGGGACCCAGATGTGGCTCTGCTCTCGCTCCTCAAATTGCTTCGCATCTATCAGTTCGACGCCCAGCCGACGAGCAATGGACCGGCCTCTACCCGTAGCCGTCTCCCGCACCAGCACAGTCCGATCCGCCCCAACGTACTTTTTGAGACCGGTAAGCGTTAGGAGTCGATCAGCTTCCCGCCTTTTGCCCACGGATCGACTTGCACTCAAATATGGTCACTAAGCTCCGGAGGCGGAGATCGAACTCGAGAGCGAGTACGTCAATGTCCGTTATCGAGTGTGCCTGATCGCTATCGGGCTCTCGCACTGGGAACCGCAGCGCGACAACCGCACCCTCCGCAAACTCGATCCGAGCCACGCGGCGCTCCAAGCTGCGCCCTTCGTCTCGCTAGCGGCCATACCCTCGCCTTCCAGCCTCCTGCCGCAAGGCAGCCAGGATGCGTCGAGTCTCTTCTGGGGTTGTATCTGCCGTTCGCGCGACTGCGACCTGTGCTCGCTCTCGCTCGGGGTATACGTATTTCCTTTGATCACGCAGGCCGCGCACGTTGCCCTCGTCAGCGGACGCTGGATCCCCTAGATAGCTCACAGCCTGTTCCGCGTATATCAGCTTGGAGAAGAACCAGCTTAAAGTAGTTCTTCCCGGGTTCCACTCGAACGATGCCGGCGGTTTCGAGCATTGGATAGTCGGAGCCGATTGACGAGGCGTCACCCGCCTCCCCCATCCTAATCAGCTTTCGGAGGAATTGTGCCGGACTCTCCAGCTTCCAATGTGCAAAGTTCTTTGCGTAGACCATCGACCCAATAAGCTGTCTTACGTGGCCAGAGGGATCGATACCACGTTCATTCTCAAAAAGCGCTCCGACTCATGTGGGGCGTGAAGAGGAACGCCTGCTCCTTGCCATCGGAAGTAATAACGAGGGAGCGTTGGACTAGGCCTTGGGAGACCGCGTAATCGATCCATTTCCGCTCGGCCGACTGAACCGCTCTCTGTGGCAACCCAGGACTTTCGGCGATCTCCTCCAGAAGACCTCCAATTGCCGCTCGGACCGTTGAGTCTTCTGCACGCAGCGCTGCGTTGGAAAAGTCGGCATCAGAAGCCCAGATATTAGGGTTATAGACCACAGTCTTGCCATCGGCCGCCTGCACAACTTGGACAAGATGGAGGGCGGACAGAGCATCCAGCGCCCGGGCGGCCGCCTCCTCGCCACCCGTCTCGGCGCCCACTTGAATAGCGGTGGCGCGTGTTATTGGCATGACAGTGGTCGTGTCAAGGATCGTGAC
Organism: uncultured Acidimicrobiia bacterium; assembly: GCA_963827345.1. GTDB lineage: Bacteria > Actinomycetota > Acidimicrobiia > Acidimicrobiales > AC-14 > CAWGUU01. The sequence continues at coordinate 257,709 of CAWHAN010000001.1, forward strand.
GACGGCACGCTCCATCGGCTCGGGCACAACGAGGTCGAGGATCGCACCCGCCGATGCAAGCAAGGCGTTGAGTGGCGGCAGGCTTTCCGATACCGCCGCAAGGACATGATCCTCGGTCCACTGGCATTCAACCCAGTTAAGGGCCTCAAGGGCTGGGAGGACCTCACTGATCAGGTGGCGCTTGGGGATCCCGACGTCGAGCGCGATCGCGAGGACGTGTGGCCCAGGCGATACCCCACTACCACGCAGTCGAACCCCCATCTCAAGGACTTGTCCCGCGAACCTGCAAGCTGGGCGAGGGGGACGCGGGTGGTTGGGTCCCAGCGTGTAAGCGCTCAGATGCCTAGTAAGTCCGAGCAGCGTCTCGGCCGTGGAGAGCATGACCTGGTGAGCGTACCGAGGACGCTGAGGCCGCGATCTGCGGAATTTGGAACCTCAGGCACCGAAGTGCTGTTGGGTCCGACGCCCGTACGAATGGGCGCCCCGGGGGCGGAGAGGGACTACTTCGGGACCGGGCCGGAAAGGTGAGTGCGTGGACAGCGCAAAAGATTTAACGGCTTCGCCGTCCTCGAGGTTCTGATGCGCGGTCGGTGGCGGCCTTTCCTGACGCCGGGCTGGGCGTTCATTGAG
>CAWHAN010000002.1:0-229095 GCA_963827345.1 uncultured Acidimicrobiia bacterium
CCCGCTGGATCTCCTTGTGCTCGAAGTAGGCGGTGCCCCGGTCGAAGCCGGCTCCCTGCTGGCGGTACGGCTCACGGAGCCAGTACAGGGGAAGGCCGATGGCCGAGATGGCCAGCATGGCGAAGGACCACCACAGGTACCTGGTGAGCCGGGAGCTCTCCAGCTGCTCGTCGCTGTAATACGGCTTGCGGTTCGGGGCGATGACCAGCTCGGCGCCGGGCTCGTAGGTGCGCCGGGACGTGCCGAAGATGTAGATCAGCCAGCCGGCCGTCATCACCAGGACGACGCAGAGGGCGATTGTCTGCTGCCGCGAGGCAGCGAGCAGCTGGATGTGGGTCAATGCCCGCCGACCGCCCCGATGCAGTGCGGGCCCTCGGACTCCTGGCCGGTGGTGTTGGTGCCGATCGGCGGCCCCGGGATGACCATCTTGGTGTCCACGACGACGTTGCCGCCCCCGTCGACCTCGGCGACGAAGCGGTCCATGCCGCGGGGGGCCGGGCCACCCTTCTTCTCACCGACGCGGTTGTACTGCGAACCGTGGCAGGGGCACTCGAACCACTGCGACGTCTTGCACCAGGGGACACGGCAGCCCAGGTGGGGGCACTTCTGGTAGAGGGCGACGACGCCCTCCTCGTACCCCTTGATCAGGGCGGCGTAGGCCAGGACCTTCTGGGCCGCGGGCACCGCCTCCTTCGGGTAGGGCTGGATGTAGAACCGGCCGGCGCCCACGTAGAACGGCTCGCCGCTCTCGTCGATGTCGCCCATGATGTCGTCGTACTTGCCGGCGCTGATCTTGTCGCCGAAGCCGCCCGAGAGCGTCGGCCACAGCATGGCCACGGTGGCCGCACCGAACCCGGCGAGGGCCATCGTCATGGTGCCGACGATGCCCCGGTTCAGCACTTGGCGGCGGGTGACGCCGAGACTCTCCTCGTCGGGCGGCAGCGCCGGCGGGGCGGGGGGCGCCGAGACGTCGGGGGCGCCGCGGCCCGTCCGCTCCAGGGCGACGGTGCGCTCGAGCTCGCGGCCGGTCTGGGTGCCGGTGGAGGCGCCGACCGGCACCGGCAGCCTGTCGCCGGCGGCAGCGTCGTCAGGGGTGGTCTCGGCCAGTGCCTTGCCCGCGTCGCGGCGACGGGCGGTGGCGAAGAGGAAGACGGCCATCATCAGGCCCAGCACGACCAGGACGACGACGAGGATGGTGGAGGAGTCCAACGTTGCTCCTACAGGTCGAAGAAGACGCCGTCGCGCCAGGGGAAGGTGAAGTTGAAGCCCGGCCCCGGAAGAAGCAGCCGATGATGACCAGCACCGACCAGAACATGATGAACAGGGTCATCAGGGCGATGGCGACCTTGCGGTCCTCGGGGTGGACGCTGGGGTTCTTGTCCATGAAGGGCGTGAGCATCAGGCCGAAGATGCCGATGCCGGGGATGGTGACGCCCGCCACCATCGGGTGGAACATGGTGAGCAGCTCCTGTAGGCCCAGGAAGTACCAGGGCGCCTTGGACGGGTTCGGCGTGAAGTTGAAGTTGGCGCCGGCCAGGAAGGGGGCGTTGACGACGGCGGAGAACACGAGCAGGAAGGCGGTCATGGCCAACGAGGCCACGAACTCGCCGACCAGCAGGTGGGGCCAGACGTGGACCTTGTCGGTGGGCGTGGCCTTGACGTCCTGGATCGACCCGGCCTTGACCACGGTGAGCAGCCGCTGGGTGTGACCCTCGGGCCCCTTGGCGACAGGTGCCGGGGCGGTGGCGACCGCGGTGGCGGCGGCGGCCTGGGGCTGGGCGGCGGTGGCGGTTCCGCCGGCCCCACCTCCGCCGGCCGCTTCGCTGCGCTGGAGCAGGTGGGACGGGATCTTGCCCGAGTCGTCGACCGCGGAGGCCGCACTGGTCCCGCCGCCCGCGCCCGCGCCGGCACCGCCGCCGTCGGCGGGGTTGGCACCGAGGGCGGCGCGTCGCTCGGCCGATCGGCGGAGCAGGTGTTCGGGGACGTCAGACATTCGTTCCTCCAGCTCCCTAGATGGCCGCTGATCGATCGCGTCGACCGCTTCGCGGCCGGGCGGCTGACCAGGCGGTCTGCGACCGCACGACGGTCGTCAGCCGCCGAATCCGGGCTTGACCAGCAGCCATCTATAACGGTCCCGAGATTCCGCCGTCCTTGCGGACACGCCAGAAGTGGATTGCCATGAAGATCACGATGATGAACGGGAAGAGCAGCACATGGAGCACATACCATCGAAGAAGCGTCTCGGTGCTGATCTCCACTCCCCCCAGGAGCACGAATCTGACCTGAGACCCGAAGACGGGTGTATAGCCGATCATGTTCGTGCCCACCGTCACCGCCCACAGGGCCAGCTGGTCCCAGGGCAGCAGGTAGCCGGTGAAGGAGAGCAGCAGGGTGAGGGTCAGCAGGATCACCCCGATGACCCAGTTGAACTCCCGGGGCGGCTTGTAGGCACCGTGGTAGAAGACGCGGGCCATGTGCAGGAACACGGTGATCACCATCAGGTGCGCGCCCCAGCGATGCATGTTCCGCACGAGGAGCCCGAAGGTGACAGACGTCTCCAACGTGCGGATGTCGGCCCAGGCCTGCACCTCGGTGGGCCGGTAGAAGAACATCAGGAAGATGCCGGTGACGGTGAGGATCAGGAACAGGAAGAACGACATCCCGCCGAGGCACAGCGTGTAGCTGACCTTGACCGCGTGGCGCTTCACCTTCACCGGGTGCAGGTGGTAGATGAGGCTGTTCATGATCACGTACGACCGGTTCCTGGGGCTGTCGGTGTAGCCCTTGCGGAAGATGGACCCGGGCCGGAAGATCGAGGCCCACGCCTGGGAGCCCCGGACCTTCTCGCCGACCTCGGCGAGCTTCTCCATGGGCGAGGGGCGGTGCCCGTTGCCGTTCGCGTCCCCGTTGCGGGTGAGTCTGCGGGCCACTGGACTGCCTAGAACCTCATGCCGTAGGAGTAGCCGTGCTTGGAGTCGCGCTGGTGGAGGTCGCCTTCGCGGGCGGCGACCCCTGCCTTGCCCATGATGATCACGCCGGTGGGGCAGCGGTCGACGCACAGGCCGCACCGGGTGCACACGTCCTCGTCGACGATGAACACCACGTGGTCGTCGGGGTCCTCCCCGGGCTCGCTGGTGTTGAGCGCCTCGGCGATGCTGTCGGTCGACAGCATGTGGATGCACTTCCACGGGCAGATGTCGACGCAGCCCTCGCACATGATGCACTCGGACTGGTCGATGTGGAGGAACTGCTTGGGCTTGACCGACTTGGACAGCTCCTCGTGCGGGATCTCCTGGAGCACGTAGTCGCCGCTGAACGTCGGCATGGGCGGGTTCGCGTCGTTCTTCGCCATCTCAGACCTTCCTCATCACCGGTCGGCCGAAGGCGCTGCTGACCTCGACCTGCGGCTTCTTGCGTCCCCGCTTCTGCCAGACGGACCACAGGTACACCTGGCCGGCGAGGAAGACGATGTACATCACGGCGGCGACGATGTCGCGTACCGCCTGGTAGTTCACGATGATCTTGCCCCGTCCGCCGAGGGTGGCGGCACCGGGCCCCAGACGAAGCCGTCGGTGGAGATGCCCAGCATCAGCTTGTCGGGCCGCCACAGCAGGTCGGTGTCGGCGAAGGTGAGCCACTGGTGGGGCACCACGCCGTAGGCCAGCATCATCAGGGAGAACACGAAGGTGCCGCCGACGAACGCCTCACCCCAGGTCAACGGCGTGCCCGGGGGCCGGCGCTGGCCGACGTAGAGGCAGAGGGCTATGCCGACGATCAACATGAGTGTCGAAACCAACAGTGCGACCACTAGCACCTCCCCTCGTGAACGCGATCACATTGTACTGGGACAGGTAAGGCTTAACGATTCGGGGCTTGTCGCCGGTTCTACCACGGGGCCTCGCCCCCGAACACATCGGTGGATACGGCCACGTGGGCGGAGAACGGAGCGGGTTCGTCCGGCGGCGCGGCGCCGCGGCCCGGAGTGCGGCGGTTTGGGGCACGCTTGGCTCTTGGTCCCGCTCCCGGCCTACATTCACACCGTATGACCGAGGTCCCGGAGTACCTGCTCGAACGCTCCCGCGCCCGGCGCGCCGCGCTCGGGCTCGGTGGCGGCGACGCGCCCGCACCGGCTCCGGTCGCCGATGCCGGTGGCGGGGGGGCACCGGCCACCGCCGCCGCGCCTGCCGCGGCGGCTGCGCCCGCACCGACGTCGGCTCCTTCGCCGACCAGGACCGAGGCCCTCCCCACCTACGTCGACACGGGCCCCAAGAGCGGGATCCCCGTGTGGATGATGCCGGTGCTGCTGGTCCTGCCGCTGTGGGCGATCCTGTACATGGGCGCCTTCGTCGAGCAGAGCTCGGCCGGCGGCGAGCGCACGGGAGCCCAGATCTTCGCCTCGAGCTGCGCCACCTGCCACGGGGCCCAGGGCCAGGGTGGCACCGGTCCGGCACTGGCCGGCGGCGCCGCGACCCAGACGTTCCCCGACGCCGCCGCTCACGTCGAGTTCGTGAAGACCGGCTCCTCCGCCATTCGCGGCCAACCCTACGGGGACCCCGCCCGCCCCGGCGGCCAGCGCACCGCCGCCACCGGAGGCATGCCCGCCTGGGAGGGCCAGCTCACCGAGGCCGAGATCGAGGCCGTCGTGCAGTTCGAGCGCGAGGGGCTCTGACGGGCACTCTCGACTCTGGCACCCGCGACTCTGGCACCCGCGACTCTGGCACCCTCGGTCCTGGGGCCTGGAGAACGGGGCGCGTCACCAGGTCCTCGTCGTGGGGGGCGGTCCCTCGGGAGCAGCCTGCGCCTACTGGCTGGCCGAGGCCGGCCACGAGGTGGTGATGGTCGAGAAGAAGAACTTTCCCCGGGTGAAGACCTGCGGTGACGGGCTCACCCCGCGGGCGGTCAGGGAGCTCGACGACATGGGCCTGGCCGACGTGCTGGCTGGCCACCACCGGTTCGACGGACTGCGCTCCATCGCTTTCGGACGGACGCTGGAGCTGGAGTGGCCCGACCGTCCCGGCTACCCCCGGCACGGCTACGTCATCACCCGCCACGACCTCGACCAGCTCGTGGCCGAGCGGGCCGAGAAGGCGGGCGCCACCGTGTTGCAGGGCGTCGAGGCCCTCGAGCCGCTGATGGAGGAAGGCGTGCCGCGGGGCGCGCTGGTGAAGGACAAGGCCGACGGCACGCTTCACGAGCTGCGGGCCACGTACACAGTGGTCGCCGACGGGGCCAACTCCCGGTTCGGCAGGGCGCTGGGAACCAAGCGGGACCGCTCGTACCCCCTGGGGATGGCCATCCGGGGCTATTTCACGTCGCCCCGGTCCGAGGAGCCGTGGATCGAGTCCCACCTCGACGTCCGCGACCAGGCCGGCAACGTCCTGCCGGGCTATGGCTGGGTCTTCCCGCTGGGCGACGGACGGGTGAACGTGGGCGTGGGCCTGCTGTCGACCTTCAAGCGGTGGAAGTCGGTGAACACGTCCCACCTGATGGACGCCTTCGTGGACTACGCCCCGGAGTCGTGGGGCATCTCGCCGGAGACGTCGTGCGGGCCGCCCACCGGTGGCAAGCTGCCGATGGGGCTGGCCGTGGGGCCGTCGGTGGGAGCGACGTGGCTGACGACGGGCGACGCCGCCGGCGCCATCAACCCGTTCAACGGCGAGGGCATCGCCTACGCCTACGAGACCGGGCGGTACGCGGCGGACGCGGTCGGCACTGCCCTGGCAACCGGCGACGCGATGGCCCTGCAGACCTACGAGGACAGGCTGCGGGCCGAGTTCGACCTCTACTTCCGCGTCGCCCGGGCCTTCGTCAAGATCATCGGCCATCCCCAGCTCATGCGGGTCATGGTCGGCACCGGCATGCGATCGCGCACGCTCATGGAGTGGGTGCTGCGGATCATGGCCAACCTGCTGCGACCCGACGAGCTGGGAGCGGCGGAAGCGGCGTACCGCGCCGTCGCTGCCCTGGCCCGGCTGGCCCCGGCCCGCTAGCGCCCGGTTTTCGTCGGCTCCGGTTCGTGCTCCGGGCCCGTCGTCGGCTCGGCTCGGGGGCCCGGGCGTGATCGACGTCCCCCGGGCCCGGTTCGAGGAGCTGGTGGGCGACGCCCTCGACAGCATCCCGGAGGCCCTCGGCAAGCTGATGGACAACGTCTGGGTGGCGGTGGAGGAACGCCCGGCGGGGGATCTGCTCGACGAGGACCTGCTCGGGCTCTACGAGGGCGTGCCGCTCACCGAGCGGGAGGCCTACGGGGGGATGGTGCTGCCGGACCGGATCACGATCTACCGTCGTCCGACCTGCGAGATGTGCGAGACGGAGGACGAGGTGGTCGAGACGGTGCGGGACACGGTGATCCACGAGGTGGCCCACCACTTCGGCATCGACGACGACCGCCTCGACGAGCTGGGGTGGGCGTGAGCTCGGGGTCGGGCGGGACGGCCGGCGAGACGGCCGGCGACAAGGTTGACAAGGCCGGGGACAGGGCCGAGGAGGAGCTCGAGGGGATCGAGAAGGTTCTGCACGTCGGCGAGACCGTGCTGTACGCATTCGCCGCCGCGGTCCTGCTGGTGGGGGCGGTCGCGACGCTGGGCTCGATCGGATACCACCTGGTCACGGAACTGGGTGACGGGGTGGAGCACGCCGTGGCCGAGGCCCTGGACGGGCTGCTCCTCGTCTTCATCCTGCTGGAGCTGCTCGCCGCCATCCGGCAGATCATGGACGAGCACCGCCTCGTCGCCGAACCCTTCCTGATCGTCGGCATGCTGGCATCGATCAAGGAGATCGTCGTGTTGGCCCTCGTCGCCCAGGAGGAGTTGGGCAAACCCGGCCAGGAGTTCGAGAACGCCATGACCGAGATCGGCGTGCTGGCAGGAGTCATCCTGCTCCTGGCCGTCGCCATGTACCTGGTGCGGCGCAAGGAGCGGGAGCCGGAGGAGGAGACGGACAGGGCTTAGCGGGGCTGAGGTCGCGTGCCGGCAGGCGGCGGATAGCGTTTCGGGCAGCGGCTGGGGATGAGATGGAAGGAGACGGAGCTATGACCGACACCAACCTCTACATCGCAGACCTGCCAGAGACACTGACGGGAATGCCCAGGGCCGCGGACGACGGTGACCCGACCACCCTGGCCGTGGGTGAGGAAGGCGACGATGGCGGTCCGACCACCCTGGCCGTAGGCGAGGAGGGCGACGGCGGCGGTCCGACCACGCTGGCCGTAGGCGAGGAGGGCGACGACGGCGGTCCGACCACCCTGGCCGTAGGCGAGGAGGGCGACGACGACGTCACCACGCTGGCCGTAGGCGAGGAGGGCGACGACGGCGGTCCGACCACCCTGGCCGTGGGTGAGGAGGGCGACGACGACCCCACCACGTTGGCTATCGGCGAGGAGGGCGACGACGGCCCGACGACCAAGGCCGTCGGTGAGGAGGGCGACGACTGCGACCCCACCACCCTGGCCGTTGGTGAGGAGGGCGACGACGACCCCACCACGTTGGCTATCGGCGAGGAGGGCGACGACGGCCCGACGACCAAGGCCGTGGGCGAGGAGGGCGACGACGAACCCACCACCCTGGCCGTGGGTGAGGAGGGCGATTACAAGTAGAGCGGGCGTCGGGATCGTCGGCCCGCCCGCCGACGAGCAGGTGCTCCGGGTTCGGGAGCAGCTGCGGCAGCGGGGGGCGGAGCCGGCGATGCTCGACCTGTCCAGCTTCCCGGCGACGGTACGGCTGTCCCTCCTCGACGACGTGGCGTCGGCCGACGGGATCGACGTCGCCGGGGTTCGGGGGTGGTACGTCCGGGGAGTTCCGCTCCCACTGCCGTTCCTCGCCGTCTCCCGGCGTGAGTACGCCGCCGGCCGGGAGCGGCGGTCGTTCGTCACCGCTTTCCTGGCGGCTCTGGGCCGGGCCGGGACGGTGTTCGTGAACCCTCCCGCCTGCATGGCGCAGCACTTCCACAAGCTCGACCAGCTCCGCCGCCTGCGGGAGGCGGGCGTCCCGGTGCCGCAGACGCTGGCCACCAACGACCCCCGGGCGGTCGTCGAGTTCGCCGCGTCCGTCGACGGGAGCCTGGTGTACAAGCCGATCGCCGGCGGAGGGCTGTGCCGGCGGGTCTCGGCGGAGGACCTGGCCGAGGAACGGCTGCGTACCCTCGCCGCCGCGCCGGTGCTGTTCCAGGAGGAGGTACCGGGCCGAAACCTGCGGATCTATGTCGTCGGGGGGCGGGTCGTCGCCAGCTACGAGATCGTGTCCGACCAGGTGGATTACCGAGGAGCGGAGTCGGCGGTGGTCCCGATGTCGCTCGAGGACGACGAGGGCGAGGCCTGTCGACGGGCGGCGGCGGCGTGCGGGATGACGTTCACGGGCGTCGACGTCAAGCGGCGGGACGACGGCAGCTTCGCCGTGCTCGAGTGCAACCCCTCGCCGATGTTCGCCGCCATCGAGCGACGGACCGGCGCCCCGGCGGTCAGCGCCGCGCTCGCCGACCATCTCGTGGGGCTCGGTGAGGACAGGCCTACGTGATGGCGCGGGCGGCGGCGGCGGCCAGGTCGGCGGTGCGCTCCAGCTCGTTCTTGGTGTGGGCCAGGCTCGGGAACAGGGCCTCGAACGGGCTGGGCGGCAGGGCGACGCCCCGGTCGAGCATCTGGTGGAAGAACCGGGCGTAGCGGGCGCCGTCGGCGGCCTTGGCCGACACGTAGTCGTGGGGTGGGGCGTCGGCGAAGAAGAGTCCCATCAGCGGTCCGACGACGGGCACCTGCACGGCCAGGCCGGCTTCGGTGATCACGTCGGTGAGCCAGGAGGCGAGCTCGGCGGCCCGCCCGGAGAGCTGGACGTAGGCGGCCTCGTCGAGGAGCTCGAGCACGGCGAGGCCGGCCGCGGTGGCCAGCGGGTTCCCCGACAGGGTGCCGGCCTGGTAGACGGGGCCATCGGGGGCGAGCATCGACATGACGTCGGCTCGCCCGCCGAACGCGGCGAGTGGCAGCCCGCCACCGATGACCTTGCCCATGCACGTGACGTCGGGCGTGACGCCGAAGCGGCCCTGGGCACCACCGAGACCGAGCCGGAAGCCGGTGATGACCTCGTCGAAGACGAGCAGGGCGCCAGCGTCGTCGCAGGCCTTCCGGAGGCCCTCCAGGAAGCCGGGCGCGGGGCCGACGAGGCCCATGTTGGCGGCCACCGGCTCGACGATCACGCAGGCCACGTCGCCGCCCACGTCCGGCACCACGTTGTAGGGGACGACGACGGTGTCGGCCACCGCCGCCCGGGGGACGCCCGCCGACCCGGGCAGGCCGAGGGTGGCCAGGCCGCTGCCGCCTGCCGCCAGGAGGGTGTCGGAGTGGCCGTGGTAGCAGCCGTCGAACACGATCACCCGGTCGCGGCCGGTGAAGCCCCTCGCCACCCGGACCGCGCTCATGGCCGCCTCGGTGCCGCTGTTGACGAGGCGGACCCGCTGGCACGACGGCATGCGCTCCCTGATGGCCTCGGCCAGCAGGACCTCGCGCTCGGTGGGCGCCCCGAACGACGTGCCGTCCGCCGCCGCCCGCTGGACCGCGTCGACCACGTGGGGGTGGGCGTGACCGAGGATCGAGGCCCCCCAGGACTGGACGTAGTCGGTGTAGCGCCGGCCGGCGGCGTCCCAGACGTAGGCGCCCTCGGCCCGGGCCACGAAGTACGGCGTCCCGCCCACCTTGCCGAAGGCCCGGACGGGCGAGTCGACCCCGCCGGGGATCACGTCGCAGGCCCGCCGGAACAACTCCTCGTTCGCGCTCAAAGTGCTTGGGCAGTCAAAGAAGGTGATCAGCTCGGCCGCGAAGTAGGTGACGACGATGTCGGCACCGGCCCGCTTGACGGCGACGAGCTGCTCGAGGGCGACGGCGGTGGCGTCGATCCAGCCCCGCTCGGCCGCGGCGCGGATCATGGAGTACTCGCCGGATACGTGGTAGGCGGCGACAGGGAGGTCGAACCTGGCCCGCACCGCGGCAACCACGTCGAGGTAGGGGACCGCCGGCTTGACCATGACGATGTCGGCGCCCTCGGCCACGTCGAGGGCGACCTCGGCCAGCGCCTCGCGCCGGTTGCCGCCGTCCTGCTGATAGGCCTTCCGGTCGCCGCCGCCGACTATGCGGACGTCGACTGCGTCGCGGAAGGGCCCGTAGTAGGCGGAGGCGAACTTGGCCGCGTAGGCCATGACCGCCGTCTGTTCGTGGCCGGAACCGTCGAGGGCGGCGCGGATGGCGGCGACCTGGCCGTCCATCATCCCCGAGGGAGCGACGACGTCGGCCCCGGCCGCAGCCTGGGCCACCGCCACCCGGGCGTAGGCCTCGACGGTCTTGTCGTTGTCGACAGTGCCGTCGGCCGCCAGGAGGCCGCAGTGGCCGTGGTCGGTGTACTCGTCGAGGCACAGGTCGGCCATGACGACGAGCTGGTCGCCCACCTCGTCCCTGATGTCGCGCAGGCCCACCTGGGCAATGCCGTGGTCGGCCCAGGACTGGGAGCCCTCGGGGTCCTTGTGCCCGGGCTTGGGCACGCCGAACAGGAGGATTCCCGGGATGCCCAGGTCGGCGATGGCCCTGACCTCCTTGCGCAGGCTCTCCCGGGTGTGCTGGACGACACCCGGCATGGAGGGGATCGGCACCGGCTCGTCGATGCCGTCGCGCAGGAACAGCGGCGCCACCAGGTCGTCGGGGTGGAGGTGGGTCTCGGCCACCAGGCGGCGCAGGGCGGGCGTTCGGCGAAGCCGCCGCAGTCGCCTGGCGGGGAAGCTCATCACCCGGATTCTAGATTCTGCTCGCGATTGACCCGTCCCTGTCCCGCACTTGCGCGAGCAGAAAGGCTGGTGGTGAGGGCGGCGACGAGGCCGTCGAGGGTGTGGTCGGTGGCGACGACGTCGACGGTGAGACCGGCGGCCTCCGCCGCGGCGGCGGTGACCGGGCCGATGCAGGCGACGACGGGGGGGACGCCGTCGGGGCCGGCGGCGGCGAGGAAGGACTCGACGGTGGAGGCCGAAGTGAAGGCGATGGCGTCGGCCTTGGCCGCGGCGGCGACCGCCTCGGGCGACGAGCGCGACCCGGACGGTGCGGTAGGCCTGGACGACCTCGACCACCCAGCCCTTGGCCTCCAGGCCGCGGGCCAGGACGTCGCGTGCACCGGCCGCCTGGGGCAACAGGACCCGTCCCGACCGGCCCGCTCCGTCGGGGAAGGCGTCCACCAGGCCCTCGGCCAGGGACCACTCGGGCACGAGGTCGGCGACGACGCCGGCGGCGGCCAGGGCGGCGGCGGTGCCCGGTCCGACGGCGGCGACCCGCGTGTCGGCCCCGAACGCCCGCGAGTCCCGCAGGCAGGCGAGGAAGCGGGCCACCGCGTTGGCGGACGTGAAGCACACCCAGTCGAAGTCCCGGGCCCGGGCGGCGGCATGGTGGAGCGCGGCGCCACCGTCGTCGGGGTCGGCGATCTCCACGGTGGGGACCTCCACCGGCTCGGCGCCCATCCGCCGCAGGCGGTCGGAGAGGGCCGGCGCCTGGTGGCGGGCCCTGGTGACGACGATCCGGCGACCGAACAGCGGCCGGGACTCGAACCACCGCACGTCGAGGCCGGCGACCTTGCCGATGACCATGGTGACCGGCGGCTCCAGCTCGCAGCGGTGCAGCTCGGCGAGCGTCGTCCTGACCGTGCGCTGGTCGGGACGGGTGCCCCAGCGGATTGCCGCCACCGGCGTGGTGGGTGGCAGCCCGCCGGCCATGAGGCGGGTGGCGATCTCGGCCCGGTGGGCCACGCCCATCAGCACCACGACGGTGTCGGCGACCGCGGCCAGGCTCTCCCAGTTGATGTCGTGGTCGACGGCGTGGCGGCTGTGGCCGGTGACCACGGTGAACGACGTCGACAGGCCGCGGTGGGTGACCGGCACGCCGGCGTAGGCGGGGACGCCCACCGCCGACGACACGCCGGGGACGACCTCGAACGGCACGCCGGCCTCGAGCAGCGCCACCGCCTCCTCGCCGCCCCGGCCGAAGACGAAGGGGTCGCCGCCCTTGAGCCGCACGACCTCGTCGCCGGCCAGGCCCCGCTCGACCAGCAGGGCGTTGATGGCGTCCTGATGGACGGGGCCACCCGGGGACTTGCCCACGTCGATGCGCTCGGCGCCGACCGGGGCCAGGTCCAGCAGAGAGGCCTCGGCCAGCCGGTCGTGGACGACGACGTCGGCCCGGGCGAGGACCTCCGCGCCCCTGACGGTGAGCAGTCCGGGGTCGCCCGGCCCCGCCCCGACCAGGTAGACGGTCATCGTCCCGTCAGGCCGACGACGTCCAGCAGCATCGTCCCGCCGGCGTCGTCGAGCAGGTGGCGGGCCACCCGCCGGCCCAGCTCGTCGGCCTGGTCGGCCTCGTCGGCCTCGTCGGCCTCGTCGCCCTCCTCCCGGTGGCGGAGGACGACTCGACCGTCGCCGCTGGCGATCATCGCCTCCAGCGTGATCCGGCCGCCGGCCCCGTCGACCGTCGCGTAGGCCCCCACCGGTAGGTCGCAGCTGCCGCCCACCTCGCGGAGGAATGCCCGCTCGGCCTCGACCGCCAGCCGGGACAGACGGTGGTCGATGGTGGCGAGCAGGGCGAGGATGGCGTCGTCGTCCACCCTGCACTCGACGGCCAGGGCGCCCTGGCCCACCTGGGGCAGCATGACGTGAGGGCCCAGCAGGTCCGTCATCTGGTCGGCCCGGCCGAGGCGGCGCAGGGCCGCCGCCGCCACCACGATGGCGTCGAACCCGTCGGCCTTGGCCAGGCGGGTCTCCATGTTCCCCCGCAGGCCGGTGAAGGTGAGGTCCGGTCGCAGCCAGGCCAGCTGGGCCCGGCGTCGGACCGACCCGGTGGCGATCCGGGCGCCGGCCCGCAGCCCGTCGAAGGTGCTGCCGACCAGGGCGTCACGGGGGTCCCCCCGCTCGGGCACCGCGCCGATGACGAGCCCGGGCATCGCGGCCGACGGGAGATCCTTGGCCGAGTGGACGGCGATGTCGGCCCGCCCGTCGAGCACCGCCGCCTGCACCTCCTTGACGAACACGCCCTGCCCGCCGATGGACGAGATCGGGGCGTCGGTGAGGCGGTCGCCGACGGTCTCCACCACCACGAGCTCGACGTCGACCTGCAGGAGCGCCGCCACCAGGCGGGTCTGGGTGAGGGCCAGCGTGCTCCCCCGTGTCGCCGCGCGCAGCGGCCCTGTCATTTGTCGAATGTGTCGGTCACAAGTCGAAGAGCTCGCGCAGGGCTTCCGAGAGGCGCTCGCCCCGGGCCGAGCCGGCCGACTCCTTGAGCCTGACCGTCGGCTGGTGGAGCAGCTTGTTCACCAGGCCCCGGGTGACGGCGGCGACGGCCTCCTGCTGCTGGGGGTCGAGGCCGTCGAGGCGGCCGCGGTGGCGGTCGAGCTCGGCCTGTCGGAGCTCCTCCGCCCTGTCGCGCAGGGCCGACACCGTCGGGGCCATCTGGCGCTCGGCGGTGGCGTCGACGAAGCGCACCACCTCGTCGGCCACGATGGCGCGGACCTTGCCGACCTCCTCGAGGCGCTCGTCGATGCCGACCTGGACGAACGCCCGCAGGTCGCCGAGGTCGAGGAGGGTGACGCCGGAGAGCCGGCCCACCGCAGGGTCGACGTCGCGGGGCATGCCCATGTCGACGATCAGGAGGGGCGCCCCATCACGCCGTTCGACGACGTCGGCGAGGTCGGCGGCGGTGAGGACGACGGTCTGCGAGCCGGTGGACGTGAGGAGGACGTCGGCCTCGGCCAGCGCCTCCGGCAGGGCGTCGAGGTCGACGGCCCGGGCGCCGACGCGCCGGGCCAGGGCGGAGGCCCGCTTGCGGGTGCGGCTGGCGACGATGACCTCGGCGCCCGGCGCCGTCTCGGCGGCCAGACCGGCACCGACCTCGCCGGCACCGAGGACGACGAGGCGGGTTCCGTCGAGCGTGCCCAGCCGATCGGTGACCATGGCGACCGCCGCCTGCGACAGCGACGTGACGCCGCGGCCGATGGCCGTCTCGTTCCGGGCCCGCTTCCCGACCTCCAGGGCGTGCCGGAACAGCGACGACAGCCGGGTGCCGGCCGCCCCCTCCTCCCGAGCCCGCTCCCACGCGTTGCGGACCTGACCGAGCACCTCGCTCTCGCCGAGCACCACCGAGTCGAGGCCGGCGGTGACGGCGAACAGGTGGCTGGCCACCGCCTCGTCGTGGTAGGTGAACAGGTGGTCGCTGAAGTCCTCGGGCGGGGCGAAGGCCAGCTCGGACAGGAAGTGGCGGATGTCCTGCATGGCGCCGTGGAACCGCTCGGCGACCGCGTAGATCTCGGTGCGGTGGCACGTCGACAGGATGACGGCCTCGCTCACGAAATCGCGTCCGGCCAGGTCGCAGAGGGCCTTCGGCAGCTTCTCGGCAGGGACGGCCATCCGCTCGAGGAGCTCGAGCGGCACCGTGCGGTGGCTCAGTCCGACGACGACGAGAGACATGCGTGGAGCCGTTCGCGGGCGGAGGTCAGGTCACCGGTTTGGATGAGGCCGAGCATGCCGGAGTCGAGGGCCAACTGCCAACCCGGGCCCTCGGTGGAGCGACCTGCGGCCTTGAGCTGGTCGCGCTCGGAGGACAGCAGGTCGACGAGGATCTCGAACTCGGGGCCGATCTCGGCCTCCAGGCGCTGGCGCAGCCAGCGGGCGAGGGCGGGGCTTCGTCCCGAGGTGGACACGGTGACGGTGAGGGGGCCGCGGCGCACGACGGCCGGCAGGGTGAACGAGCAGTGCTCGGGGTCGTCGGCCCCGTTGACCCATACGCCGGCGGCCTCGCCGTCGGCGAAGACGGCCCCGTTCACACCCGGCGCGTCGGTGGCGGCGATGACCAGGCGGTAGCCGGCGACGTCGCCCTGGCGGTACTCCCGCTCCTCGATGCCGACGCCCGGCAGGCGGCGAATCCGCTCGTCGACCTCCGGGGCCACCACGGTGACGACGGCCCCGGCGGCCAGGAGGCCCTCGACCTTGCGCAGCGCCACCTCACCGCCGCCGACGACCAGGCAGGGACGGCCCTCCACGACGAGGTTCACCGGGTACTGGCCCGACGGTGAACCGGCAGGGGTCATCCGAGGACCGGCAGGGGTCATCCGAGGACCGGCAGGGGTCATCCGAAGGTGGCGACCGGCGGCGTGGCCGGGTTCTCGCCGACCCTCCGCTGCTGGTAGAACGCGAGGATCTGGAGCTCGATCGACAGGTCGACCTTGCGCAGCGAGACCCCGGACGGGACGGTGATGACGGCGGGGGCGAAGTTGAGGATCGAGCGCACCCCGGCGGCGACGAGCTTGTCGGCCACGTCCTGGGCGGCGGGCGCCGGCGTGGCGATGATGCCGATGGCGATCTCCTCGTTGGCGCCGATCTCGGTGAGGTCGTCGATGTGGCGGACCGTGATGTCGCCGATCTTCTCGCCGACGCGGTTGCGGTCGGCGTCGACCAGGGCGACGATCCGGAAGCCGCGGGCGGAGAACCCCCGGTAGTTGGCCAGGGCGTGGCCCAGGTTGCCGACTCCGACGATCACGACCGGCCAGTCCTGGGTGAGCCCGAGCACGCGGTTGATGTGGAGGAACAGGTACTCGACGTCGTAGCCGACGCCGCGCGTGCCGTAGGAGCCGAGGTAGGAGAGGTCTTTGCGGACCTTGGCCGCGTTGACGCCGGCCATCTCGGCCAGCCGCTCCGAGGAGATGGTGGTGACCTTGGCCTCGAGCACCTCGAGCAGGCAGCGGAGGTAGACGGGCAGGCGGGCGACGGTGGCCTCGGGGATGCGTCGCGAGGAACGGATCGAGCCGTGGCCGAGGAGCCCGCCGGTTGCCTCCCGCTGCGCCGCCGGGCCCGCGCTCACATCGGTGTCGTCTGCTGCCGCTGGATCCGGCTCGTCGGGGAGCCCGGCGAGCTCGAGCAGGTCGGAGACGTCGGAGTCCGGGCCGGTGGCTTCCAGGCCGGATTGGCTGCCGTTTCCACTGGGGTCGGGCATCTCACACTCCTACGTTCCGTTTCCGCCGATCGGCAGTCTACCGACCTCGTGCTTTCGTTCACAAAGGGTCCCTTCCCCGGGTGCTCGAGGGGGGCCGCCCTTATTTCCGCTGTTCAGGATAGGCGCCCCTGTCTCTCTGAGGGGCTCGCGTGTCTCTGGGAGGGGCGCGGCCAGGAGGCCGACCGTCGCCGGAGCCGGTCTGCTCCCTTCTTCTCGGCACATCGGCGGCGGAACTCAAGCTGGCGCGCGACCCGACCGATAGCCCAGTCACGATGGATCAGCAGAGCCACTCGGCATGAGGAGCGCACTCCGCGGCGGCAGGATCGCCACCGGGCTCGTGGCCGTGCTCGGGCTCCTCGGCGCCTTCATGGCCCAGCCGGCCCACGCCCAGGTGCCGCTGGTGGACGGTCTCGTCGGCACCGTCGGCGGCGTGCTCGCCCCTACCACTGCGGCGCTCGGCGGCGTGCTGGGGGGTGCCACCGCCGCCCAGGCCGATCCGGTGCAGCACCTGCTGGCCGGCATCAACTCGGTGCGGGCGGGCGTCGGCGTCGGCCCCGTCACCCTCGACCCGGTGGTGTCGCTGGTAGCCCAGACCTGGGCCCTCGTCATGGCCACCGCGGGCGAGATCTCCCACAACCCCGACGTCGGCGGCCAGCTCAACGGGATCATCGCCGTGGCCGAGAACGTCGGTCGGGGCCGAGCCTCGACTGGATCCACAACGGCCTGATCAACAGCCCGTCGCACTACAAGAACATGGTGAACCCCAACTACACGGTCGTCGGTCTGGGCGTGCTCACCCTCGGCTCGCAGACGTGGGTCGTGGAGGACTTCGTGCGGCCCCAGGGGGGCCCGGTGTCGACACCTCCGCCGATGCTGAGCCCCGGGACGGAGACCGAAGCCGCCCCCGCTCCCGCCACGACCCGCACGGCCACCCCGCCGACGACCGCGGCGCGGGCGGCGACGGTCCCTGCAGCAGCTCCGTCGGCGCCGCCCCTCACCGTCCCGGCGGCCCGTCCCGCTGCGCCGGTGCCGTCCGAGTGGCTCGCGACCGTGCTCGACGGTCTCAGCCTGCTCGACCGCCTCAGCGTGTGAAGGCGGTAGGCTCCTGCGTCGTGACCCGCCCCATCCGGGTGATGGTCGTCGACGACACCGACCACGTCCGCCGCATGCTCACGTCGATGCTCAGCCTCGACGGCTTCGTCGTCGTCGGTGAGGCCTCGGGCGGATCCCAGGCCGTCGCGGGCGTCGACGAGGCCGACCCCGACGTCGTCGTGATCGACTACAAGATGCCCGGGATGGACGGTCTGGACACGGCCCGCAGCATCCGGGCCGGGCGTCCCGACCAGGTGATGATCCTCTACACCGCCTACGTCGACGAGGAGCTGCAGCGCCAGGCCGAGGAGGCCGGCATCGCCCTCTGCCTCGGCAAGGTGGAAGGGCTGGACTCCCTGGAGCGGGAGATCAGCCGGCTCTGCTCGTCCCTCTTCTGACGGGGCGCGGCGGGCTCGCCGGCGCCTGCCTGGTCCGAAAGGCGGTCAGATTCCGATGATCAGGAACTGGATGATGGCGGCGGTGAAGATCGCCACCAGCACCAACGCCAACGCGATCGAGGTCCCTTTGCGCACGGGGCAACCGTAGACGGCAGACTGGCGCCATGGGGCGGGTAGAGGACGTGATCGACCAGCTGCGGTGCATCGACCTGTTCTCGGACCTGGAGACGAACGTGCTCCTGCAGATCGCGCTCATGGGCGAGGAGGTCGTCTTCCATGCCGGCGACGACATCGTCAAGGAGGGCGAGTCCGGCGGGTGGCTGTACGTGATCCTCGAGGGAGAGGCGGTCGTCAACGCCGGGGGGAAGGAACGGGCCCACCTCTACGGCGGCGACTACTTCGGGGAGATCTCGCTGCTCGACTCCGAGGCCCGGTCGGCCACCGTCACCGCCGTGACCGTGGTGCGGGCCTTCTCGTTGGCGTCGTTCAACTTCCGGCCCCTGCTGGAGGAGCACTTCGAGATCGCCGAGCAGGTGATCCTGCGGCTGTGCCAGCGGCTGCGGAAGCTGCAGGCGCCCGCCGGCTGACCCGCCTGACGGCCGCGTGCGTCAGTCCGGTACAGCTTCTAGTCGGGCACAGCCTCCAGGCTGACGCCGCTGCCGGTGTGGAGGCGCAGCTCCTCGGCCGCCGACCGCTGGCCGAGCACGACCGCCAGCAGGCCGTAGGAGTCGACGATGAGCCCGGTCTGGCCCGGCTTCGAGCTCGGCGTAGGTCGACACCCTGGTGACCACCCTCGACTTGTCGCCCAGGCGGAGGAGCAACGGCCCCTCGATCTGCGCAACGTCCACGGGGTCGATGTTCAGCTGGGCGTTGCCGAAGCGGTCGACCCAGAGAACCTCGCCCAGCACCTGGTCGCCTTCCTCGCGCGACAGCGGCACCATGCCCGGCGTCAGCGTGATGGGGTCGACGGGCTCGCCCAGCAGGTCGAGCTCGAGGCCGGTGCAGAGGTGGGCGGCGGCGGGGGCCATGACGTCGCGGCCGGCGAAGGTGGGGCCGGAGCCGGCAGGTGGTACTCGTCGTTGGTCAGCGAGACGGCCCGCTTGGCCCCGCCGGCCATCGCCACCGCCGGCGCCAACAGGCCGTTGTCGGGACCGACCAGGAAGGCGGTGCTGCCGTCCTCGCCGCCGACCTCGACCGCCACCGCCCGCCGGCTCGACCCGACGCCGGGGTCGACGACAGCCAGCACCACGCCGGGGGCGAGGTAGCTCACGCTGCGGGCGAGGGCCAGCGACCCGGCCCTGATGTCGAACGGCGGCACCAGGTGGGTGATGTCGACGACAGTGACCTCGGGGGCGATGTTCTTGACCACGCCCTTGACCACGCCCACGAACTCGTCGTCGAGGCCGTAGTCGGAGAGGAACCAGATGGTGTCGAGGGGCGGGGCCACGCCGCCGAGGTTACGCGGATTCTGTGGGTGCCTACCCGGCCTGTGTGCCTACCCAGCCTGTGTGCCTACCCAGCCTGTGTGCCTACCCAGCCTGTGTGCCTACCCAGCCTGTGTGCCTACCCGGCCTGTGTGCCTACCCGGCCTGTGTGCCTACCCGGCCTGTGTGCCTACCCGGCCTGTGTGTAGGACGCGGCCAGGTAGCGGTCGACGTCGTCCTCGCGGACGCGGTACGACTTGCCGACCCTGCTGGCGGCCAGGTTGCCGGCCTTGATCAGCCGGTACACGGTCATCGTGCTGACCCTGAGCATGCCCGCGACCTCGGCCACCGTAAGGAAACGACTCTGCGGTTGTCCCAGAAAGATCACCCCTCTTCGCCTGGGGGCAATGTATTCCCCTGAGGCTGGTGAGGAAAGTGGAACCCCGGAAACGCCCGAGGGTTCGGCCCCATCCCGATCGAATTCAGGCCCGGCCGAGCTCCCGGGACCGCTCGGTGGCGGCGGCGACGGCCTCCATGAAGGCGCTCCGCACCGCCCGCGCCTCGAGCGTCCGCAGGCCGGCCGCGGTGGTGCCGCCGGGGGACGTCACCGCAGCTCGGAGCGTCTCCGGCTCGTCACCCGACTCGGCCAGGAGGCGGGCCGAGCCGAGCAGGGTCTGGACGACGAGCGACCGGGCCACCGGACGGGACAGGCCGTTGAGCACGCCGGCGTCGATGAGCGACTCGGCCACGAGGAAGACGTAGGCCGGGCCGACCCGGAGAGCCCGGTGACGGCGTCCAGCAGGTGCTCGTCCACCCGCTCGACGATCCCGACCGCCGACAGGATGCTCTCGGCCCAGGCCAGGACGTCGTCGTCCGCCGCCGTCCCGCCGGCGATGGCGGCCGCCCCGCAGCCGACCAGCGCGGGGGTGTTGGGCATGGCCCTGACCACGGCCACGCTCTCGCCCAGCCACTCCTCCAGCTTGGCCAGCGGGACGCCGGCCGCGATCGACAGGACCCGCGGCGTGAGGGCGGCGCCGAGGGCCCGGCAGGCGTCCTCCACGTCGGCCGGCTTCACCGCGATGACCGCGCCGTCGGCCCAACCGACGTCGGCGGACACACCCAGGCCAGGAAAGCGGTCGACCAGCTCCTCCCGCCGGCGGGCGACAGGTTCGACGACGACCAACTCCTCGGCGGCCGCCCATCCCGCGGCGAGCAGCCCGGTGACGAGGGCCTCGCCCATCTTGCCGCCGCCCACCACGGCCAGCTTCGCTGTCATACGGCCACGTCAGCCTCGTCGGGGTCCCCGGTCTTGCCCGCCACCGGCAGCACGCCGATCTCGAGCAGCTCCTCGATCACGTCGACCGACTGCGGCCGGGAGAAGTGGTAGCCCTGCCCGTACGGGCACCGCAGCCGCCGCAGCTCGGCCAACTGGCGGCGGTCGGAGACGCCCTCGGCGACGGCGTCGAGGCCGAGGGTGCGGGCCAGCTTGACCACGGCCCGGGCCAGGGCCGACTCGTGGGGCCCAGCGCCACCCCGTCGATGAACGACTTGTCGATCTTGAGCACGTCGACGGGCAGGCGGCGCAGGTAGCCCAGCGACGAGTAGCCGGTGCCGAAGTCGTCGATGGCGATGCGCACGCCCAGCCGGCGCAGCTCCTCGAGCCGGGCCGACGTGGCCTCGGCGTCCTCCATCAGCACGCTCTCGGTGAGCTCCAGCACCAGATAGCTGGGCTCCAGGCCGGTGTCGGCCAGCGTGCTCGCCACCTCGCCCCCCCACCCGGGGTGCTGCGGCTCCTTGGCCGACACGTTCACGCTCATCCGCAGCGGCTCGCCGGGCCCGCGCCGGCGCTGCCACGCCGCCGCCTGGAGGCACGCCTCGCCGAGCACACACTGGCCGAGCGGCACGATGAGCCCGGTCTCCTCGGCCGGCGGGATGAAGTCGGCCGGCGACAGGAGCCCCCGCTCGGGGTGCTGCCAGCGCACGAGCGCTTCGAACCCGGCGATCTGGCCGGTGTCGAGGTGGACGATGGGCTGGTAGACGAGCCGGAGCTGGCCCTGGCGGATGGCCCGGCGGAGGTCGTTCTCGACCGACAGACGGTCGACGGCCTGGCTGCGCATCGTCTCGTCGAACACCTCGAAGCGGCCCCGGCCCCGCTGCTTGGCCCGGTACATGGCCACGTCGGCGTCGCGGAGCAGCAGGTCGGCCACGATGGCGGCCCCGGTGGCGACGGCCACGCCGACGCTGACGGTGACCGCCACGTCGGTGGTGCCCACCCGGAACGGCGCCTCCATGGCGGCGACCACCCGCTCGGCCGTGGCCGACGCCTCGTCCCGGCCGGTGACGTCCTCGCACAGCATGGCGAACTCGTCGCCGCCCATCCTGGCCAGGGTGTCGCCGGGGCGGAGGAGCTTGGCCAGCCGCTCGGCCACCTGCACCAGTAGGCGGTCGCCGCCCTCGTGGCCCAGGCTGTCGTTGACGACCTTGAACCTGTCGACGTCGAGGACGAGCAGGGCGACCGTCGACCGGTGGCGCAGGGTGCGGGCCAGGGCGTTCTCCAGGCGGTCCCGCATCAGCACCCGGTTGGGCAGCGCGGTGAGGCGGTCGTGGAGGGCCTGGCGGGCCAGCTGCACCTCGAACTTCCTGCGCTCGCTGACGTCGCGGAGGAAGCCGTCGACAACCCGGCGGTGGGAGTCGTTCGACCCCCAGAGGGTCAGCTCGATCGGGAACTCGGTGCCCGACCGGTGCACCACCGTCAGCTCCCGGCGGGAGACGACGGGTTCCTCACCCTCGGCCAGCGCCCTCCGGAAGGCCTCGTCGAGGACGGCCCGGTAGCGGAGGGGCACGATCATCTCGGTGAGGCTGCGGCCGACGGACTCGTTCCGGCCCCACCCGAAGGTGACCTCGGCCTGGGCGTTCCACTCCACGACCCGGCCGTCGCCGTCGAGGCGGACGAAGGCGTCGTTCGACGTCTCCAGCAGGAGGGCCCTGTCGCGTTCGGCCGCCGCCGCCCGCCGCCGGTCGACGACCCGCCCCAGCTCGCCCGCCGCCGCGGTGGCCGTGGCGAGCATTGCGGCGGCCGCCGCTGTCAGCCGAGCCTCGGTGGCGCCCGCCTCCGCCATGCCGTCGTCGACGGCCTCGGCACCGAGGAGGTGGAGGACGGCCACGACCTCGGTGCCGCACCGCACCGGGATGCCGGCGCCGACGGTGAGGCCCGCCGCCGACGCCGCCTCGCCCACGTCGGTGCCGGTGGCGGCCGCGCCGTCGACCAGCACCCGGCCGGGGAGGCCGATCCCGGCGGCGACCGGTGTGGCCTGGGCGACCTGGCGGAGGACCCGGTAGCGCTCGGGGTCGGAGAGGTGCCAGACCGCGGTCGGCGTCAGCAGGCCCGGTGCGGTGGTGACGAGGAGATGGCCGACCGGCCAGCCGAAGAGGCCGCAGAGATCGGCGAGCACCTCGACCGCGGCCTCGGCGAGGGTCGACGCCACCGCGCCGGTCTCGCCAGCCCGTTCGAGCACAGCCCGTTCGAGCACAGCCCGTTCGAGCACGGCCAGGGCGCGCGGGGAGGCCGCGTCCGTGCCCCCGGCTGTGTCGCCCATCGCCCCAAGGATGCCCGATCGGCTGGGCACCTGCGGTCAGATGCCCGTCAGGGGCGCGGCGTCAGGTCGAGGTCGGGGGGTGGCATCTCCGGCAGCTTCCACTGGATGAAGCCCTTGTCGAAGACGTCGTGGTAGTAGTTCGCCCGCGTTACCATCGCCGTGTAGGCGCTGTCAAAGGCCTCCCAGTCCTCGTCCTCGACGGCCTGGCGCACCGGCCCGAAGTCGTCGGTGAGGAACTTGGCCATGCTGACCTGGTACTTCGGGCGCACGAAGGCGCCCAGCTCCATCAGCTTGTTCGCCTCGCTGAGCTGCCACCGGGCCAGGCGCCAGTTGCCGGCCTGGGCCGCGTACCAGGCCTTCCAGGTGCGGGCGCCGATCTCGGGCATGAGCCGGCCCATGCCCGGTTGGCTCCGGCCCAGCTCGTCGAGGGTGATCTGCCGGGGGCCGACGTCGACCAGGATCTCGCTTGCGAGGATCTCGCCGGTCTCGTCTTTCGGGCCGTCTGCCATGGGACGCCAAGGTAGCCCTGGCGACGGCTTGCTAATTCTTGACCAAATAGGTAAGAATTCGTTCCGGCCGGCTTTGGTGAGCAATCGCACCGCGTCGACCGGGCACCGGCGGCCCCGCAGCACCGGCCCTCCCAAGACAACCGACGAAAGGCATCTCCATGTCTGCCACCGACGATCTGGTCCGCAACAGCGAGAACTACGCGGCCTCCTTCTCCAAGGGAGACCTGCCCATGCCCCCCGGCGCCGGCGTGGCGGTGGTCGCCTGCATGGACGCCCGCCTCGACCCGGCGAGGGTGCTCGGCCTGGAGGAGGGCGACGCCCACGTCATCCGCAACGCCGGCGGCGTGATCAGCGAGGACGCCATCCGCTCGCTGGTGATCTCCCAGCGCCTGCTCGGCACCACCGAGATCATCCTGATCCACCACACCGACTGCGGCATGGTCACGTTCACCGACGACGCGGTGAAGCAGCAGATCCTCGACGACGTGGGCATCCGGCCGTCGTTCGCCCTCGAGTCGTTCCCCGACGCCGAGGAGGACGTGCGCCAGTCGGTCAAGCGCATCAAGGCCAGCCCCTTCATCCCCCACACCGACAAGATCAGGGGCTTCGTCTACGACGTCGCCAAGGGCAAGCTGAACGAAGTGCTCTAGGCCGCATGGTGGTCCACGCCGTCGCACCGGGCGGCGGCGTGCCCAGCGGGATGGAGATCGGCGTGACGACGGAGCGGCTGGAGGCGTTCAGCACGGCGTCTTCGCCATCGCCATCACCCTTCTCATCCTCGAGGTCCAGGTGCCCGCAGGCACCGATTCGCTGGTCGAGCGACTGGGCGAGGCGTGGCCTGACTACCTGGCCTACGCCACCACGTTCATCACCATCGGGATCATGTGGGCCAACCACCACGCCATCTTCCGGCTGATCAGCCACACCGGCCACGGGCTCATCGTCGCCAACCTGTTCCTGCTCCTCGCCGTCTCGTTCCTGCCCTGCGCCTTGGGGCCGTGCCGACCAGACGTCGGCCGCCGTCTTCTACAACGCCTGCTTCGTGGGCGTGGCCGCGTTCTTCAACCTGGTGTGGCTCCTCGCCTGCCGGGCCGGCCGGTTCGTGCCCGACTCGTAGGACGACCGTGGCCCGGATCACCAGCCGGTACCGGCTGGGAGTGCCGAGCTACTTGCTGGCCACGATGGTGGCGCTGTGGAGCGTGCCCGTGAGCCTCGCCATCGACGTCGGCCCGGCCCTTCTCTACATCGTCCTCCCAGCGCCGCGGTCGACGCCGATCAGGCGCCCGCGGGCGCCTGACCCTCGCCGCCGGCGTCCGGAGGCGGCTCGGCCTCGGCCTCCCGTGGTGACGTCCCCTCGCCCGGGGGGGACGGTGGGTCGAGCCCGGCCAGGGCTGCCTCGACCGCCTGCCGGGTGACTCCGAGCTCCTGCAACGCCCGCGCCGCCCGGCTCTCCGGATCGGCGAAGAGGGCGAGCAGGAAGTGATCGGACTCCGCCGGCCTACCCTCGGCCAGCAGGGCCGCCTCGTAGGGCACGCCCGCGAGCGATTCGCGGGATCGCCCCCTTGCCGAGTCCCCGGTCAGCAGCTGGATCGTCCGTTCGCGAGCGAGCGGCATGTCGGCGCCCAGCCTGGTCAAGACCTGCGCCGCCACTCCCCGACCCTCACGGATGAGGCCGAGCAGGATGTGCTCGGTGCCGATGTAGTTGTGCCCGAGCTGGAGCGCCTCGCGAAGCGACAGCTCGAGGACCTTCTTGGCCCTGGGCGTGAACGCGATGTGCCCCTCGGGCGCGGCGACACCACGCCCGACCGCGGCCTGCACCTCGGTTCGTACCTCTTCGAGCGAGATTCCCAGCGACTCCAGCACCTTGGCGGCCACGCCCTCGCTCTCGTGGATCAGGCCGAGCAGGAGGTGTTCGGTGCCGATGTAGTCGTGGTCGAGGAGGCGGGCCTCCTCCTGGGCCAGCACCACCACCCGCCGGGCCCGGTCGGTGAAACGCTCGAACATCTACCCGAACAGCTTCACGAGATCGGAGCCGTTGGTCCATCCGGCGAGCACGTCTGCGAACGTACCCTCCCTGTACTGGAGGATCCTGACGTCGGCGTTGCAGACCGCCTTCAGCAGCGGCACCTGCTTGCCGTCGCACGTGTACGGATGGGCCATGTAGCCGGGCTGGTCCTTGGTGGCCTTCAAGGCGGCGGTGACCGAAGCCGGGGTGATCTCGGCGCCGGGCTGCTTCGTGAGCAGCGCGTGCAGGTCCATGACCACGCTGAACCCGGCCTGGGAGACGACCGACTCGGCCTTCGTCCGCTCCCGCCACGTCGTCACCTCCGGCGACGGGTCGTCGAAGGGCAGGTAGCCGGACGCGAAGTAGGAGCCGTCGGCCCCGGCCCCGGCGGCGTCCACCACGCTGCGCGACGCGCAGACGCTCGGGTAGAACATCTTGGCGGTGACGCCCAGCGACTCGGCCGTCTGCATGATCCGGGCGCAGCTCTGGGCAGGGAAGATGACGAAGATCACGTCGGGTTCGCTCCTCGACACCGCCTTCAGGGCCGGCGCGAAATCGGCCTCGTCGGCCTTGGCCGCCACCAGCTTGACGTCGGAGGCGCCCTTCAGCCGCAGGACCACCTCCGCCGCCCTCACGACCGTCGTGAGCACGCCGGGCAGGTCGACGTACAGGGCCCCGATCTTCTTGGCGTGGAGGTCGTCGAGGGCGTAGTCGGCCTGGCCCAGGAGGTCGGCGACGGTGCCGCCGGTGAGCATGAACGACCCCGACGCGGTGAGCTCCTCCCCCAGCTGTGGCGAGCCGCCCACGTAGGGGATGCCGGCCTTCTCGAGGACGGGAAGAGAGCCGGTGGCCCCGAGGTCGACGCCGCCCAGCACCGCCACCGGCTTGGCTCCCGCCAGCTTGGTGGCGCAGGCCTGGGACGACTCGGCGGTTCCCTTGGTGGCGCACGGATCGAGCCGGATCGGCCGCCCGCCGACGCCGCCCAGGTCGTTGTTGACGTGGCGGACGGCGGAGTCGGCGCCCCGCCGCAGCTCCGGGAACGACCCGACCGGCGTGTCCTCCTGGTTGATCAGACCCACAAGGATCGGCTCGCCGGTGAGCCCGCTGTCGGGGTCTCCCTCGCCCGACGACCCGCCGTCGCCGCTGCTGCAGGCGGCGAGCACGGTGAGCGCCAGCACCAGGACCACCACCAGCACGGGCTGGCCCTTCGGGGCCGGGCGCACCATCGCCACCCATTGTGACCCGCTCCGCCCGCCTGCGCCGGGGCGGCGGGGCCTCAATACACGTCGAGTGAGCAAGAAGCCCTCTATTTGCGGGTCTTCTGCACACTCATCGCGCTCGGCGGGGGTGGCCTGCCGTCGCCGCCGGGGTGGCCTGCTTTCTCAGCCGGGGTGGCCTGCTTTCGCAGCCGGGGTGGCCTGCTTTTGAGGCGTATCTGACTCAACGATCGCTCCCCGGCTGAAAACAACCCACCTCATTCGGGAGGCTCCGAGCGCTGGTCTCGTTGCTGACGATGATACGCGATGCGGGTCTGGCGGGCCTTCTCGAGCCCGGCTTTGCGAGCGGCGCGGATGGCGGGACCGCGGCCTTCGTGCTCGTCGTTCGGGGTGACGTAGCCGATGCCGGCGTGCAGGCGAACGCCATTGAATTCGCGCCGCACCCGCTCCAGGGTCAGGCGCAGCACCTCGGGGTCACGGATGTCCTCGAGTTCGGGCCACTCTCCCTTGACGTGGCCGAAGAAGCTCTCCACCGGCGCCTGGTCGGTAGGCACCCCGGGGCGGCCGAAGTGCTGGGCGATAGAGCACAGGGCCATGAACTCGCGGGTCGAGCCCGAGGTCATCTCCGGGCCGTTGTCCGACACCGCCAGCAGGATGGGCCGGGCCTCGTCGTCGGCGTCGACGGGAGCAAGGGGCGTGTTGGTGGTGGCCTCCAGCCGGGCCTCGACCTTGGCCATGAGCCCCTCGGCTTCCAGGGCGGCGGTGAACACCACCTCGACCTGGATGGAGGTCTCCTCGGCCGACAGCAGGGTGTCGATCCACTTGCGGCTGACCAGGTCGATGATGGCGAAGCAGTTCGGCGCTTGCTTGCAGCGGGTGAAGTGGGTCACGTCCCACCCCCACACGGTGTTCGGCGCGTAGGTGACCCAGTCGGGCCACGGCTTGCGCTCAGAGCGGGTGCGTGCCCGCTGAGCTGGGAGTTTGTGCCCGGCGGCGGCCAGGACCCGCAGGACCGTCGAGGCTCCGACCCACACCCGGCCCAGGTAGGAACCGCGATGGGCCAGCTTGCGGTGGCTGCGGTCGACCGGGCCCACTCCTCGGCCAGGGCCAGGATCTCCTCGACCTCACCGGCGAGCAGACCGTGCACTGGGTTGCCGCCGCTGGCCAGGTCGTCGAGTCGATCCGGCGCGCCCGCCAACGGCGCAGGCGCAGCTCGCCGACGCCGAGGACCGTGGCCGCCCGCCGGGCCGTCCAGCCCTCCTCGATGGCCTGGTCGATGAGCTCGATGATCGCTGACTTGGTGGCTGCGTCGACGCGCCGGGGGACGCCACCGATCAACCCCAGCTCGATTTTCCCCGCAACAGCAGGTTCTCGACCGCCAGCTCCTCGACCGCCTCGCCCAGCCGGGCCACCTCGGCTTTGGCCGCGGCCGGCTCGCCGTCCTCCTCGGGCTGGCGGGGCCGTCCCGGACGGGCTGCGGCCAACGCCGTCAGCGCACCCTCCTTGGCTACCCGGCGCAGCTTCATCACCGTGGTCGGGTCAACGACCCAGCGGACCGCGGCCTCCGCCTGGGTGAGCTGGCGGGTAAGCACCTGCACCCAGAATCTCGTACTTCTCCTCCGGCGTCAGCAGCCGCTTGCGGCGTGCCGGTCCCTGGCCCTCGGACATTTCGAGCCTCCCTCTCGTCGGGCTCGGGGCACCGTAGGAGATGGGGAGTTTCCAACCGCGGATGCGATCAGTGAGTCAGACGCAAACCACTTTCGCAGCCGGGGTGGCCTGCTTTCGCAGCCGGTGTGGCCTGCTTTCGCAGCCGGTGTGGCCTGCTTTCGCAGCCGGTGTGGCCTGCTTTCGCAGCCGGTGTGGCCTGCTTTCGCAGCCGGTGTGGATAGCCTCCGCTGGTCAACGACTACGTGGTCTTTCTCCTCCTGGGCCTGGGCGCGGGGGCGGTGTACGGAGCGTTCGGCCTGGGGCTGGTGCTCGTGCACCGGGTGTCCGGGGTGGTCAACTTCGCCCAGGGGGCGATGGCGATGCTCGTCACCTACGCCTTCGTCGAGCTGCGACCCCGGATGGGGCTGTGGGCGTCGCTGGCCACGAGCGTCGTCCTGTCGGCGGTGCTCGGACTGCTCGTCTTCGGCCTGGTGTTCCGCCCCTTGCGGCGGGCGCCGGCCCTGGCCAAGGTAGTCGCCTCGGTCGGTCTGCTCGCCGTCCTCCAGGCGCTGGCCGTCCTGTGGTTCGGCACCGACAGCCGACCGGTGCCGGGCCTCCTCCCGTCGTCGCCGGTCTCGATACTCGGCGTGGACGTCCCCCGCGATCGGCTCCTGCTGGCCGCGGTGGTGGTCCTCGCCGCCGCCGGGCTGTGGGCCCTGTCCCGGTTCACCCGCTTCGGCCTGGCCAGCCGGGCCATGGCCGAGGACGAGACCGCGGTGGCGCTGCTGGGATGGTCGCCGGACGCCCTGGCCGCCGCCAACTGGGTGCTGGCGGCGGTGCTGGCCGGCGTGGGCGGCATCCTCGTGGGGCCCCTCACCGCCCTGAACCCGGTGACGACCACGCTGCTGATCGTCCCCGCCCTGGCCGCTGCGCTGGTGGGCCGGCTGACGTCGTTCGGGGCGACGGTGGCCGCCGCCCTCGCCCTGGGCATGAGCCAGTCGCTGATCCTGAAGTTCCAGGACGAGTTCACCTGGATCCCCCGCTACGGGATACGGGAGGCCCTGCCGCTGGTGGTGATCCTCGCCGCCCTCGCCCTCGGCGCCGGCGCCGGTCTGGGCCGGGGAGCTGCGGTCGAGGAACCCCTGCCCCTCGCCGGTCGGGCGCGGCGGCCCCTCCGGTGGGCGGCCCTGGGCGTGGTCGCCGGGGTCGCCGGACTGCTGCTGCTCGAGGGTCAGGCCCGCCTCGGCCTTGTCAACAGCATGATCGGCGCCGTCATCTGCCTGTCGATCGTCGTGCTGACCGGCTACGTGGGCCAGATCTCCCTGGCCCAGATGGCCTTCGCCGGCGTGGCCGGGTTCTCGCTGGCCAAGCTGGCCGGCGGGCTCGGCGTGCCCTTCCCGCTGGCGCCCGTGGTGGCCGCGGCCGCCGCCACCGCGGTCGGGGTGGCGGTGGGCCTGCCGGCGCTGCGCCTCCGGGGCCAGAGCCTGGCCGTGGTCACGCTGGCGGCGGCCGTCGCCGTGGAGGAGGTGGTGTTCAAGAGCCCGCTGCTCACCGGCGGGTTCGAGGGCACCCTGGTGCCGGAGCTGGCCGCCGGCCGGGCCGGGAGCCGCTGGTTCGGCGTCGTCGTGCTCCTGGTGTTGGCGGCGGTGGGGCTCGGTGTCGCCGTCCTTCGTCGGGGAGCGCCCGGGCGGCGGTTCCTGGCGGTGCGGGCCAACGAACGGGCGGCGGCCGCTTGCGGCATCGACCTCACCGCCACCAAGCTGGCCGCCTTCGCCGTCTCCGCCTTCGTCGCCGGCGTGGGCGGGACGCTCCTGGGCTACGGCCAGGGCCGGCTGTCGTTCGCCTCGTTCGGCGTCTTCGTGTCGCTCGCCTACCTGGCGGTGACCTATCTGGGCGGCATCGCCGGCATCTCCGGGGCCCTGTTGGGGAGTCTCCTCGTCCCCGGCGGATTGGTGTTCAGCCTGGCCGGCGGCCGGTTCCAGCTGCTGGCCAGCGGGCTCGGGCTCATCGCCATCGCCATCCTCCGGCCCCAGGGCGTCGTCGGGAGCCGCCAGCCATGACCGCGCTCTCCGTTCGCGGCCTCACCGTGCGGTTCGGGCCGGTGGAGGTCGTGACCGGGGTGGACCTCGACCTCGAGCCCGGCACCGTCACCGGCCTGATCGGGCCCAACGGCGCCGGCAAGACGACGGTGATCGACGCCCTCACCGGCTTCGTGGTCGCGTCGGGCGAGGTCGTGCTCGGCGACGTCGCCGTCGACGGCCTGCCCGCCCACCGCCGGGCCCGGCTCGGGCTGGCCCGGACGTTCCAGTCGCTGGAGCTGTTCGCCGACCTGACGGTGGGCGAGAACCTTGTCGTGGCGGCGGAGGCGTCGCGGGCCGGGCGGCGGACGGCTCCGGGTTCCGACCTGGTGGCCGCTCTCCAGGGCGCCAGCGGCGCCGCCGACCTGCTGCCCGCGCTCCTCACGTCGGCCCAGCGCAACCGGGTGGCCCTCGGCCGGGCCATGGCGACGGCCCCCAGCGTGCTGCTGCTCGACGAGCCGGCGGCCGGCCTCGACACCGCCGAGCGCGAATCCCTCGGTCGCCGCCTGCGGAAGCTGGCCGACGACGGGGTGGCCGTGCTGCTCGTCGACCACGACCTCTTCCTCGTGCTCGGCGTGTGCGACACCGTCCACGTCCTCGACCGGGGGCGGGTCGTCGCCAGCGGGCCGCCGGACGTGCTGCGATCCGACCCCAAGGTGCAGGCCGCCTATCTCGGCATCACCGGACCCGGCCCGGCGGCGGCAGCGAAGCAGGCAGTGGCGGAGGGGGTGCCGACGCTCGCCGTCGACGGGCTGGCCGCAGGGTATGGGGCCATCGACGTGGTCCGCGACGTGAGCCTGGTCGTGCACCCGGGCGAGGTCGTTGCCCTGCTCGGGCGCAACGGCGCCGGTAAGACGACGACCCTGCTGAGCATCACCGGCGCCGTCCGGCGCACGGCGGGAACGGTGGAGGTGGCCGGCACCGCCGTGGCCGCCGGGAGGCCCCACGCCGTCGCCCGCCGGGGCGTGGCCTCGGTACCCCAGGACCGATCCCTGTTCACCCAGCTGTCGGTGGCCGAGAACCTGCGGCTGGCGGTCAGCGGCGGAAGAGCAGCCGTCGAGGCCGAGACGGCGAAGTCGGTCGAGCGCTTCCCCGCCCTGGCCGGGCTCCTGGACCGACGGGCCGGGCTCCTGTCGGGCGGCGAGCAGCGCATGGTGGCCCTGGCCCGGGCCTTCGCCCGCCACCCCCGCCTCCTGCTCGTCGACGAGGTCAGCACCGGCCTCGGGCCGCAGGTCGTGGACGCCGTCGGGGAGGTGCTCCGGGCCGCGGCCGAGGGCGACGGGACCTCGATCCTGATGGTCGAACAGCTCCCCGAGGTGGCCCGCGCCGTCGCCGACCGGGCCTACGTGATGGACCGCGGCCAGGTGGTGGCCGAGGGCCCCGCCGGCGAGGTTTCGGCCCTGCCCGAGATTCGGCCCCTTTAGGGCACTTTCCGCCTAATGTTCCCGGCGATTTCGGTCGATGTATGCAGCATGGCGAGCAAGCAGGAACGACTCGAAGACCTGGCCGACGACCTCACCCGCGCACTCAGCATCCCGTTCAAGGCGACGTCGAAGGGTGGCATCGCGTTCCGCGACCCCCTCCGGGTCACCGAATGGTCGGTTCCGCTGGTGTTCGACGGCCACGCCCGGTTCGACCGCGGCGGGCTGATCCCGGCCACCTTTGCCGGCCACGTGCTGTGGGCCGGACTGCGCTCCACCAGCAAGGGCGAGGACAGCCGGCCCTGGTGGAACTGCATCCTCACCGGGTTCGCCGCCCAGGCCATCCTCGACTCGGTCGCCGAGGAGCAGGCCGACAGCTGGATCGTCGGTGTCGACGTGCTGTTGGAGAGCATCGAGGTCGACTCGGAGCTGGCCTCCGTCAGTCACATCAACAAGATCGCCTCGTGACCAGGAGGGGGTCAGGCCCCCCTCCTGACCTCCCCCCGAGGCGTGCCGGCCTTCGGCCGGCTGGGGGCCATCCGTAGGGGCCGCCTCTCGGCGGCGCCGGCGGCCGGCCGGAACGTCAAAGGCCTTGCGCCTGCTCGCCTCCGCTAGCCGAAGTGGCTCGCCGTCCAGGCCAGGAGCTTCTCGGCCGGCCAGGCGTTGACGATGGTGCCGATGTCGACGTCGCACTCCGCCGCCCGCCGGCACCCGTTCATCTGCCACTCGAGCTGACCCGGCGCGTGCCCGTCGGTGTCGATGGCCACCAGGCAGCCGGCCGCCACCGCTTTGCGTAGGAGCCTGCGGGGCGGGTCGAGCCGCTCGGGACGGCTGTTGATCTCCACCGCGGTGCCGGTCTCGGCGCAGGCGGCGAAGACGGCCTCGGCGTCGAAGGTCGACTCTGGGCGCCCTCGCCCCGCCACCAGCCGACCGGTGCAGTGCCCGAGGATGTCGGAGTGCGGGTTGCGGACCGCGGCCAGCATTCGGGCGGTCATCCCCTCCGACTCCATCCGGAGCTTGGAGTGGACGCTCGCCACCACCACGTCGAGGCGGGCCAGCAGGTCCTCCTCCTGGTCGAGGGTGCCGTCCTCGTTGATGTCGACCTCGATGCCGGTGAGCAGCCGGAACGGGGCCAGCCGCTCGTTGACCTCGGCCACCACGTCGAGCTGCTTGCGCAGGCGCTCGGGCGACAGGCCCCGCGCCACGGTCAGCCGGGGCGAGTGGTCGGTGAGGGCCATGTAGTCGTGGCCGAGACCCTTGCCGGTGCGGGCCATCTCCTCGATCGGGCTGCCGCCGTCGGACCAGTCCGAGTGGGTGTGGAGGTCGCCCCGCAGGGCGGCCCGGATCTCCAGGGCCCGCTCGCTCTCCGGGGCTCCTGAGGCCACGCCGGTCTCGCTCGGCCCGACCTCGTCCTCCAGCTTGGCCAGGTACTTCGGCACCTCGCCGGCCAGCGCCTCCTGCACCACCGCCTCGGTGGTCTGGCCCACGCCGGGAAGCTCCCGCAGCCGTCCCGCGGCGGCCCGTTCGCGGACCTTGTCGGGGCCCAGCTCGGCCAGGGTGGACGCCGCCCCCCGGAACGCCCGGACGCGGTAGGTCGGCGCGCCCGACCGCTCGAGCAGGTAGGCGATGCGTTGGAGGGCTTCGACGGGGTCCAGGGCCCCGAACCTACCGGCCCTCCCACCGATCCGGTGACACAAAACCGCGTCGGCCGCCGCTGTGTGTCACCGGTTCGCCGCTCGGCGGGGCCCACCCGAACTGGTGCCACAGAACGGCGTAGGACCGCCGTTGTGTGTCACCGGTTCGCCGTTGAGGGGCCCACCCACCGAACTGGTGCCAGAGAACGGCGTGGGCCGCCGCTGTGCGTCACCGGTTCGGCGTCGACGGGTGGGCGCGAGCCAACTGGGGACACAGAACGGCGTGGGCCGCCGCTGTGCGTCACCGGTTCGGCGCCTCGGCGGGGAAGTATGAGCCCGTGGTCCACGCCGTGGTGCTCTCCGACACCCACATGCGCCCCGGGTCGTCGCGCCGGCTGCCACCGGCCGCCCTCGACCACCTCGGGCGGGCGGACCTGATCCTGCACGCCGGCGACGTCGTCGCCGGCGAGGTCCTCGACGAGCTGCGCGGCTTCGCCCCGGTCCACGCCGTGCTGGGCAACAACGACAGGGACCTGGCGGGGGTCCTGCCCGAGACGCTCGTCGTGGACGTCGACGGGGTGCGTGTCGCCATGGTCCACGACAGCGGCCAGGCCGCCGGCCGGGCCCGTCGGATGCGCCGCCGGTTCCCCGACGCCGACGTCGTCGTCTTCGGCCACAGCCACATCCCGTGGAACGAGCCGGGCGAGGCCAACGAAGCCGGGACCGCCCAGCTGCTGCTCAACCCGGGTTCGCCCACCGACAAGCGCCGCCAGCCCCGCCACACCCTGGCCACCCTCGACCTCGACCGCGGCCGGGTGGTCGGCGCCGCCATCCACCCCGTCTAGAAGACGGTCAGGTCTTCTTGCAGACGTCGGCGTACAGCTTGTCGCTCTCCGGCGTGGGCTGGAGGTCGATCTCCAGCAGCTTGGCCTGGAGGCGACGGAAGGTGGCGTCGGCGTCGTCGGGCCGGGACAGCTTGGCCTGCAGCCGCATGACCCGCCGGTAGATCTGCTCGGCGAAGGGATCGACCTCGAGCGCCCGCTGCAGCGCGGCCCAGGCGCCGCGGGCGTCGCCGGTGGCCCAGCGCCTGTCGCCCAGCCAGACCAGCACGTCGACCATCCGCTGGCGCAGGTCCTCCCGGGGCGTCTCCAGCCAGAACCAGTCGGCGCCGGCGAGGAGGTCGCCGGCATAGTCGGCCACCGCCCGGTCGAGGGCGGCCAGGCGGGTGGCGTCGTCCTTGGTGTCCGTTCCCTCCTTGAGGGCGTGCTGGAGGCTCCACAGGTCGACGTCGAACACGTCCTCGATCCGGTAGAGGTCGCCGTCGCGGTCGACGATCTTCAGCTCCTTCTGACCGGTGGCCTGGCGCAGCTTGGTGCGCAGGTTGCCGAGGGCGGTCCAGAACCACTCCGACCCCCGCTTCGGGTCGGCCTCCGGCCACAGGGCCTCGATGCAGTCGTCGAGCGAGGCGCCTTCGGGATGGAGCAGGTAGAACGCCAGCAGCTCCTTGGCCTTGGCCCGCAGCCCGCTGCGGATCTCGGTGCCGTCGACCTCGATCTTGTAGGCGCCCAGCAGCTGGACGGCGACGGGGGCGGTGGCGTGGGACGTCGCCGGGACGAACGAGTCGTCGCCGTCGCGGACCGGCTGCATGTGGTCGCCGTCGGTGCGGGCCGAGGCCAGCACGGCGAGGAGCTCGGCGGCCACGTCGGGCTCGACGCTGAAGAGCCGGGCACCGGCGAGGGGGCCGTCAGAGGCGGGGTCGACGACGTCGCCGGAGCCGACCGCGACGGAGGGCCCATCGTCGGGCGCACCCGTGACCACGATCCCCGAGACCCCGACCCTCGCGCCATCGTCGAACAACGCCCGCAGCGCGCCCAGGTCGGCGTCCCCGACGTCCCTGACCGCCACCAGGGTCAGCGGGAGGGCGACGTCGGGCCGCTTGGCCCGATAGGCGTCGGCGTCGGGCACGTCTTCCTCCACCAGCATCTTCGCCCGCCTCGCGACCTCCAGGGTCAGCTCCTCGAGCACCATCTCGAGATCGGGCGGCTGCACCAGACCGGGGAACGGGGGGGCGGCGGGGAGCAGGTCGCCGACGACCATGGCCACCGCCGACGCCGGTTCGCGGGTGGCAAGCACGCCGATGATCGCGGCTCGGGCGACACCGTCGCCTCCGGGGCCGAGGAGCACCAGGCCCTGGGTGTCGGCCAGGTCGACAGCCACCTCGGCGTCGTCGCGCTCGCCGGCCACCACCGCGGCCAGGCCGACGCCGCCCACGGCCGGCCCGGCCGCCGCCGCTCCCTTGCCTCGGGCGAAGCGTTCGAGCCGGCGGGTGACGTTGCCGGCGAACGGGTCGTGGCGGTAGAGCCCCGCTGCGGGAGGGGCGGCACGACGGCGGCGCCGGCGCCGTAGCCGGGCCGGCCCAGGGCGTCGGCGACCCCGCCGGCCATCGACGGCCCCACGACCATCCCCGGCAGGACGCAGGACACGCTGCCCGCGCCGGCCACAGCGGCCGTCGGGGAGGGAGCGGCGGGAGCGACCTCGGCCGGCGCGATAGGAGTGGGAGTGGCCGACGTGACCGGGGCGGCCGCGAAAGCGGAGACCGGGGCGGCCGTCGGCACCGACGGCGCCTCGGCCGTGGCCGGCGGCGAGACGGAAGGGGGAGGCGCGACGGAGGGGCGGGGCGGGGTCGCCACCGGCCCCGGCCGCTGAGATGCAGGCGGAGGGACTGTGGGCACCTGCGCCGACCTCGCCTCCACCGCGGAAGGCGGCGCGGCGACGGCAGCAGATGCCGCCGGAGCGGCCGGAGTGGGGGGCGCTGCGACAGGCGGCGCGGCAGCC
Source organism: uncultured Acidimicrobiia bacterium (assembly GCA_963827345.1). Lineage (GTDB taxonomy): Bacteria > Actinomycetota > Acidimicrobiia > Acidimicrobiales > AC-14 > CAWGUU01. The sequence goes on from CAWHAN010000002.1 coordinate 35,845, forward strand.
GGCGGCGGGGCCGCGGGCAGGCGCCTGGCCACGGCCTGGCGGACGGCGGTGTCGATGAGGTCCGGCAGCAGGACGGTGAGCTCGTCGCGCAGGCTCTGCAGCCGGGCGTACTCCTGGCGGAGGTCGGTGGTCGACCCCTCCAGCTCCTGCAACGCCGACCGCACCGCCGGCGCCACCGACTCGGTGACCAGCTCGGGCAGGCGGGCGGCGATGGCGGCCCGCAGCTGCGGTCGGACGGCATCGGCCACGATGTCGGTGAGCCGCTCGCGGAGCAGGTCCTCGACGCCCTTCACCGCCACGTCGCCCATCTCGGTCGTCACGATCCCGGAGATGGCGGCGGTCACCGAGTCCGTCAGCCGGTCGCCAAGCGTCTGCTCGAAACCCTGCAGGCGCGACGCCTCGTTGCGCAGGGCGGCGGCGCACCCCTCCAGCTCGGCCAGCGACGTGTTGAGCTCGTTGACCCGGCTCCCGCCCAGCTCCATGAGCATGGCCCGCTGCTGCGCCACGCTGGCCGAAAGGGCGTGGACCTGGCGCCGGAGACCCTCGAACTCGTCCCGCATCCAGACGAGGACCTGGGGGCCCGTGTCTCGTCCCTGCGCCGCTCGGGGCTGCGGATCGCTCATCGGGCCTCGATTCTAGGCAGGGGGTGGCCTCCCCGGCCCACGGACCGTGGCGATAGCGTCGCCCCCGATGGTCTCCGGTCCTGCGCTCGAGCGGCGGATCCCGCTCGTCTCCCTGCCCACGCCGCTGGAATCGCTCGACCGTCTCGGTGCCGCCCTGGGCATGAGCCCGGGCTCGCTCTGGGTCAAGCGGGACGACGTCACCGGCCTGGCCCTGGGGGGCAACAAGGCCCGCAAGCTGGAGTACCTCTGCGCCGACGCCGTCGCCCACGGCTGCGACACGCTCGTCACGGGCGGCGGCCAGCAGAGCAACCACGTGCGGATGACGGCGGCGGCCGCCCGCAAGCTCGGCCTCGACTGTGTCGTCGTCGTCGGCGGCGACCGGCCCGACACGCCGACGGGCAACGTCCTCCTCGACGAGATGTTCGGCCCGAGGATCATCTGGGCAGGTCAGACGGGGCCAGCCACATCAGGAATCGGTTTGGACTACTTCGCCATCGAGCACGCCATCGACGCCACCTGCGAGGCCTTGGCGGCCGAGGGCCGGCGGCCCTACGGGACGCCGATCGGCGGCGCCAGCACGGTCGGTGCCCTCGGCTACGTGGGTGCCGCCCTCGAGCTCGAAGGCCAGGCCGACACCATGGGCGGCCCGGCCGAGGTCGTCGTGGTGGCCAGCGGCTCGGGTGGCACCCACGCCGGACTGGCTGCGGGCCTCGGCGACCACACGAGGATCCTCGGCGTCGACGTCGGCGCCCGGCCCGACCTCGACACCTGCCTCCCCGACAAGGCGAGGGACGCGGCCGCCCTGGCCGGACTGCCGCCGCCGACCGGCGAGCCGACGGTCGACCACCGACACTTCGGCCGCCACTACGCCGACCACACCGACTCCTGCAGGGACGCGATCCTGCTGGCCGCCCGCACCGAGGGCCTCGTGCTCGACCCGGTGTACACCGGCAAGGCGATGGCAGGCCTGGTCGCGGCCCGTCGCGAGGGCCGGATCGGGCCCGACACCCGCACCGTCTTCGTCCACACCGGCGGCGCTCCCGGGCTCTTCGCCGCCGGCCACGGCACCTGGTTGCGCGGCCACCAATCCGACGTGCCGACATCTACCGCCACCATTCGGTCACACTGAGTCCCGATGTTGCCGGCCCTAGACCTCGGGGAGAACAAGAACGTCGTCTCCGCGATCGCCGCCTTCATCGTCCTGCTCCTCGTCGGAGGCATCGGCGCCCTGGTCCTGCGATCGGTCGATCCCCCCGGGCCCACCCTCTCCGCGCTCCCCGGAAAGCTGGTCCTGTCGGGCACGGGCACCGGCAACCTGGAGATCTACACGCTCAACGCCGACGGCTCCGGCCTTGTCCAGGTCACCGACAACTCCGCCGTCGACTCGTACCCGGCGTGGTCGGCCGACGGGACCAAGATCGTCTTCGAGTCCACAAGGGACGGGAACTCGGAGATCTACGTCATGAACGCCGACGGCAGCGACCCGAAGCGCCTCACCGACACGCCGGGCGACGAGCACCTGCCCGCCTTCTCGCCCGACGGCTCCAAGATCGCCTTCACCAGCCCTCGGGACGGCAACTTCGAGATCTACGTCATGAACGCCGACGGCTCCGACCCCGTCCGGCTGACCACGTCGGGCGCCACCGACTTCGCCCCCTCCTCGGCCCCGGACGGCTCCAAGATCACCTTCCACAGCCTCCGGGACGGGAACTCGGAGATCTACGTCATGTACGCGGACGGCGGGGACCAGCAGCGCCTGATCGAGCACGAGGGGCAGGACCAGCTGCCGTCGTGGTCGCCGGACGGTTCCAAGATCGCCTTCCAGAGCACGAAGGACGACAACACCGAGGTGTACATCGTCGGCGTCGACAAGACCGGCCTCACCAACGTGAGCAGCTCGAAGGCCGGCGACTTCGCCCCCGTCTGGTCGCCCGACGGGAAGTACCTCGCCTTCCAGAGCGCCCGGTCCGGCGGAATCCCGCATCTTCGTGGTCGAGGTCGGCGGCAAGGGGGCCAGCGAGCTGGCCGGGAGCCCGAAGGGGAACGACTACGTCCCCGACTGGACCGCCTCGGCCGCCCCCGCGCCGGTCACGTGAGACCCGGCCGCGGGGGACGCTTTGAGGTTGGGCCGGGTGCAGCCGTAGTGTCGGCGCCGGTGACCGCTGTCCGTTCCTCCACGCTTGCGGCCACGCTGACGGCCACCCGCACCAGGGTCGGCGCCTATGTGGCGCTCACCAAGCCGCGGATCATCGAGCTGCTGCTGGTGACCACGGTCCCGACGATGGTCGTCGCCCAGCGGGGCCTCCCATCGGGTTGGCTGGTGCTGGCGACGCTGATCGGCGGCACCCTCGCCGCCGCCGGGGCCAACGCCACCAACATGGTCGTCGACCGCGACATCGACAGCCTCATGAAGCGCACCCACGGCCGGCCGCTGGTAACCGGCGCCGTCACCCCCCGCAACGCCCTGATCTTCGCCATCGCCCTCGAGGTCGTGGCGGCCGTCGTGCTGTGGCTGGCGGTGAACCCCCTGAGCGCCCTCCTGGCCCTCTCCGCCACCCTGTTCTACGTCTTCGTCTACACGCTGTGGCTCAAGCGGACGTCCACCGAGAACATCGTCATCGGCGGAGCCGCCGGCGCCGTGCCCGTGCTGGTCGGCTGGGCCGCGGTCACGGGCAGCCTGGGGTGGGCGCCGTTCGTGCTCTTCGCCCTGATCTTCGCCTGGACCCCGCCCCATTTCTGGGCCCTCGCCATCCGCTACCGCGACGACTACGCCGCCGCCGACGTCCCGATGCTGCCGGTCGTGGCCGGCTTCGACGTCACCGCCCGCCGCATCGTCGCCTACACGATCATCCTCTGGGCCATCAGCCTGGCCTTCGCGCCGGTCGCCCACATGGGCTCGCTCTACCTCGCCGCCGCCGTGGTCCTCGGGGCCGTCTTCACGTGGCAGGCGGTGGCGCTGCTCCGCAGCGGCACCTACGACCGGGCCATGCGCCTGTTCGCGTGGTCGATCACCTACATCACCCTCCTCTTCGGGGCCATGGCCCTCGACCAGCTCATCTGACGGGAGGCGGCGCCCTCCCAGGGGTCAAGCCACGGTTCCCCAGTTCGAAACATGGAGGACCCTCCCACTACAGTCCGCGACGCGATGGCGATCACCGAGACGAGTCCCGCGACGGACGCGCCGGCGCCTCCCGAAGAGCAGCTCCTGGAGCAGAGCGGCACGGGTGGTACCGACCACAAGGTCATAGGAACCCTGTTCATCGCCGCCGCCATCGTCTTCCTGGTGGTCGGCGGGGCCCTCGCCGGCGTCATGCGGGCCAGCTGTCGGGCCGACGTCGACATCGTCGGAGACGGCGGCTACCGCCTGCTCTTCACCATGCACGGCGTGATCATGGTGTTCCTCTTCCTCCTGCCGATGTGGCTCGGGCTGGCCAGCGCCATGGTGCCCCTGCAGATCGGCGCCACCCGGATGGCCTTCCCCCGCCTCCACGCCCTGTCGCTCTGGATGTTCCTCGGCGGCGCAGGCATGGTCTGCGCCGCGCCCCTCGTGTCCGACGTGATCAGCGGCTGGGACCTGAGCCGCCCGATTCCCGAGGGCTACGCAGTTGCTGCCGGGAACGGTCCTGACCTGCTGATTCTCGGCCTGATGGTCGTCGCCTTCGCCGCCATCGTCGCCGCCGTAAATCTGATCGTCACCATCCTGCAGCTTCGGGCCCCGGGGCTCACCGCCGTCCGCCTGCCGATGTTCAGCTGGACGGTGGCGGTATCCAGCTCGGTGATGCTCCTCGCTCTCCCGGTGCTTGTCGGCGCCCTGCTCATGCTCTTCGTCGACCGCCACTACGCCGGTCCGATCTTCAGCGGCTTCACCGGCAGCCGGGGCGGGAACCCGCTGCTGTGGCCCCGGCTGTTCTGGTTCGCCGCCTACCCGCTGCTGTGGGCGCTCCTGCTGCCGGCCCTCGGCGTCATCGCCGACATCGTTCCCGTCCTCACCCGTGGGCCCCTCTTCAGCCGGGCCCGCGCCGGCCTGGCCGTGATCGCCATCGCGGTCCTCGCCTTCTTCGGGTGGGGCAGCGAGGTGCCGACCCTCTCCCGCGCCAAGCTCCTCTTCGCCGTCGGCGCCCTGGCCGTGCTCGCCCCGCTGGCCCTGCTGCTCCTGAACCTCCTCGCCAGCCTGGCCACCGCCGCCCGCACCGACCGCGGCCTCCGCAAGCGACTCGGATCACCCCTCGGGCTCCACGTCGTGGGCTTCGTCGCCGTCCTGGGCATCGGGATGGCCGGCGCGTTGGTATCGGCCCTCGACGCCACCGGCGGGTCGCACACCAACTACTGGTCGGTCGCCACCCACCACTCCCTCTTCTTCGCCCCGGCCACCATCGCCGCCGCCGCCGCCCTCGTCTACTGGGCGCCGAAGCTGTGGGGCCACAGCCTCTCGGAGGGCCTCAGCCGCTTCCAGGCACTGGCCCTCACCGTCGGATCGATCGTCACCTTCCTGCCGATGTTCGTCCTCGGCGCCCAGGACATGGGCATCGGCATCGGCAGCTACGACGCCGGTGACGACTGGGCCCTCGCCAACCTGGTCTCGGCGCTGGGAGCGGCCCTGCTGGTGTTCGGCGTGCTCGTGCTGATCCTGAACCTGCTCGCCAGCGTGGTGGCGGGCCGCGGCGCGGCCGCCTCGGCCGACCCCTGGGGTGGCCGGACGCTGGAGTGGTCGACCTCGTCGCCGCCTCCGCCCTACAACTTCGACACCCTGCCCGAGGTTCGCTCGGACTCGCCGCTGGTCGACCTCGGCCCGCAGCCAGGCAACGCGGCGAAGGCCAGCCCCGACCATCCGGAGACCTGATGGCTGCCATCACCACCCCCGCCCGCGTGGGCGACACGACTCCCGCCGCCGAGTCCGGTGGCGCGCCGCTCCTGGCCCTGTCCAGCGGCGAGCGGCCCACGCCCGCCAAGGTCCTCCCCGACCGCACCCGGGCCCTCGGCACCCTGTTGTTCATGGCCGCCGACGCCATGGCGCTCGGCGCCATCGTCGCCGCCTACCTGGCGGTCAAGAGCGGTGCGTCGGTCTGGCCCCACCGGGGCGTCGACGTGGGCACCTACATCCCGACCGTCGTGTCCATCACGGCGTTCCTCGCCCTCTTCTCCGCTCAGTGGGCGGTGACGTCGACGAGGCTCAACGACCAGCGCAACGCCGCCTACGCCCTCGGGCTCACCGTGTTCTTCGGCGTGGCCATGGCCACCGCCGAGCTCCAGGCCCTCCGCACCGCCGAGTTCGGCATCGGCGACCACGCCTACGGGGCCTTCTACTTCCTCTTCTTCGGCTACAGCATCGCCCACGTCGTCGCCGGCATCCCCCTGCTCGTCATGCTGGCCGGACGTTGCCTGGCCGGTCACTTCTCGGCCGAGCAGCACGACCCCCTGCGGGCCGGGGTCCTCTACTGGCAGTACGCCATGACCGTCTGGTTCGTGGTGGCCACCGTGTTGGTCATCGTCTCCCCGGTGCACGGCTGATGCTCCGCACCAACGTCATCACCCCGCTGGCCCGCTTCTTCCTCCCCCTCTCGGCGGCCGCCCTCGTCGGCATGGTGGGCTACGGCATGTTCACCGGCGACATGCTGGGGATCACGCTCCTGCTCGTCGTGTTCGTGGTGGCGGGCTTCGCCGGCACCATCGTGAGCGGCTACAGGGTCAACGACGCCGCCGCCCTTGTCCCGGCCGACGCCCCGGCCCCCCGAGCGCGTCGAGGTGGTCAGGGTCGCCCTGCCGGGTGGCGGGGTGTGGCCCTTCGCCGCCGCCCTGTCGGTGACCCTGCTGCTGCTCGGCCTGGTCGTCAGCCCCGTCCTCGCCTACTTCGGCCTGGCCGTCGCGGCCATCACCGCGGTCGGCTGGCTGGCCCAGGTGTCGGCCGACATGACCGGCCGCCAGGTCGTGCTTCTCCCCCTCGGGCTCCCGGTGCTCGGCCTGTGCGCCATCGCCGCCGTCATGTTCTTCGTCTCGCGGGTGCTGCTGGCGGTCCCCGAGCAGGCCTCGACGTTCATCGCCCTCATGCTGGCGGTGATGATCATGGTCGGCGCCAGCCTGCTGGCCCTCAAGCCGTCCATCTCGGGCCGGACGGGTGCCTGGATGCTCGGCGTCAGCGCCGTCCTGATGATCGCCGCGGGCATCTGGGCCGCCAACGTCGGCGAGCGCCACATCGAGGCTCACGCCGGGCACGAGAAGCACGAGATCGCGGCCAAGGACATCGCCTTCGACGAGAAGGAGTTGAAGTTCCACGCCCAGGACGACACCAGCCTGCTCTTCCAGAACGACGACAAGGGCATCCTCCACAACGTCGCCATCTACGAGCACGACGCCAAGGGCCCCATCGTCTTCCAGGGCGACGTGATCAACGGCCCGGGCGAGGTCACCTACAGGTTCAGGGCGCCTGCGCTCGGCGAGTACTACTTCCAGTGCGACATTCACCCCAACATGAACGGCAAGGTCGTCGTCGAGTGACGGTTTGGCACATGCGTCATCGAAGCGACAGAGTCGTCGATGTGAAGCGCTTCACGAACTTGCACCGGGTGACGTGGAGCCTTCCGCCCGTCCTCCTCCTCGTCCTGGCCGGGTGCGCCAAGAACGCGCCCCAGACGGCCCTGGAGTCCAAGGGCCCGGTGGCCGAGGACATCTACAACCTGTCGGTACCGGTCTTCGTCATCGCCGGCATCGTGTTCGTGCTGGTCCAGGCGCTGGTGGTGATCGCCGCCATCAAGTTCCGCGACCGCGGCGGCGCCCGTGAACCAAAGCAGGTGCACGGCAACACCCGCCTCGAGGTGGGGTGGACGCTGATCCCGGCCCTGATCCTGTTCGCCGTCGCCATCCCCACCATCAAGACGATCTTCGACCTCAGCCGGACCCCCGCCAACGCCATGAAGGTCACCGTCACCGGCCACCAGTTCTGGTGGGAGTACCGCTACGACGACCTCGGCATCGTCACCGCCAACGAGCTGCACCTGCCCGTCGGGCGTCCCGTCGAGCTGCACCTCGAGAGCCCCGACGTGATCCACAGCTTCTGGGTGCCCGCCTTCGCCGGCAAGACCGACGTCATCCCCGGCCGTCACAACCGGATGACCTTCACCGCCGGGGAGGAGGGCAGGTTCCCCGGGCAGTGCACCGAGTACTGCGGCCTCTCCCACGCCAACATGCGCAACTGGGCGGTGGCCCAGACTCCGGCTGACTTCGATGCCTGGGTGGCGTCGCAGCGGGCTCCCGCCGGGGCCGAACCGCCCGCCGGCACGGAGGCGTCCGAGGGGTTCACCCTGTTCACCGCCAAGGGTTGCAGCGGCTGCCACACCATCGAGGGCGTGTCCCGGGGCAAGACCGGCCCCAACCTGACCCACCTGTTCAGCCGCGAGACGTTCGCCGGCAGCATGTTCACGCTCAATGCCGAGAACCTCCGCCCCTGGCTGGCGAACCCGCCGGGAGTGAAGCCGGGCTCTCAGATGCCCAACCTCAACCTCAGCCTCGAACGAGATCACCAAGCTGATCGCCTACCTGGAGACGCTGCGATGAACCACAGGCCGACGCCCTCCCCCGTCACACTCACTGGCGCCGCGTCGGGCAGGGCCCTGCCCGCTTTCCAGGGGGAACTGATGGCCACCGTCACCCGTCCCACCCCCGCTGCCGTTCCCACCGTCGTCAAGCCCGCCCCGGTCAAGCTGTTCCGCCGCCCCACCGGCACCCCGGAGGGCCTGTGGGGGTGGGTCACCACGGTCGACCACAAGAAGATCGGCCTGATGTACGCCCTCACCGCCGGGTTGTTCTTCCTGCTCGGCGGGTTCGAGGCCATGTTGCTGCGCTGGCAGCTGGGGACCCCCGAGAGCACCTTCCTCAGCGCCGACATGTACAACCAGATCTTCACCATGCACGGCACCACCATGATCTTCCTGGTGATCATGCCGTTGTCGGCCGGTTTCGCCAACTACCTGCTGCCCCTGATGATCGGGCCCCAGACGTCGCCTTCCCCCGGCTGAACGCCCTGGGCTACTGGGTCTTCCTTGTCGGCGGGCTGTTCATGTACTCCAGCTTCTTCCTGGGCGGCATGCCCAACGGCGGCTGGTTCGGGTACACGCCCCTCACCGAGGTCATGCCCGGCCACAACATCGACTACTGGGTCTTCGGCCTCCAGATCCTGGGGATCGCGTCCCTGAGCGGCGCCGTGAACCTGATCGTCACCGTCATCAACATGCGGGCCCCGGGCATGAGCCTCATGCGCATGCCGGTGTTCGTGTGGATGTCGCTGGTGGCCCAGTTCCTCCTGCTCTTCGCCATCCCGATCATCACGGTGGCGCTCTTCCTGCTCAGCTTCGACCGGATGTTCTCCACGAACTTCTTCGTGCCGGCGTCGGGGGGTGATCCGCTGCTCTGGCAGCACCTCTTCTGGCTGTTCGGCCATCCGGAGGTCTACATCCTGATCCTCCCGGCCATGGGCATCGTGTCCGAGATCCTCCCCGTGTTCTCCCGCAAGCCCCTGTTCGGCTACGCCGTCATGGTCTTCTCCGGCATCGCCATCGGCCTCATGGGCTGGGGCGTGTGGGTCCACCACATGTTCGCCACGGGCCTCGGACCGGTGGCGCTGTCGGCGTTCGCGGCGTCCACCATGTTCATCGCCGTCCCTACCGGCGTGAAGATCTTCAACTGGATCAGCACCATGTGGGGCGGGAAGATCAAGCTGACCAGCCCGATGCTCTTCGCCATCGGGTTCGTCGCCATGTTCACCATCGGCGGCCTGTCAGGGGTCACCCACACGGTCGTGCCCTCCGACACCCAGCAGACCGACACCTACTACATCGTCGCCCACTTCCACTACGTGCTGTTCGGCGGCAGCATGTTCGGGCTCTTCGGCGGCGCCTACTACTGGTGGCCCAAGTTCAGCGGCCACTTCCTGAACGACAAGCTCGGCAAACTCCACTTCTGGATCATGCTCATCGGCTTCAACCTGACCTTCGGTCCCTTCCACATACTCGGGCTGCAGGGGATGCCGCGGCGCATCTACACCTACCCCGAGGGCAAGGGCTGGGACTTCTGGAACTTCGCCTCCACCATCGGCTCGTTCCTGATCGCCTTCTCGGTCCTGGTGTTCCTCTACAACATGTGGACCAGCCGCAAGAACCCCCACGTCGGCGACGACCCCTGGGACGCCCGCACGCTCGAGTGGTCGATCCCGTCGCCGCCCCCGGAGTACAACTTCGCCGAGATCCCCCTGGTCACCGCCCGGGACGACCTTTGGCACCGCAAGTACGCCGAGGACGACGAGGGCAGGGCCGTCCGGCGGGAAGCGCCCATGCCCGCGGTCGTCGACAAGGGCGACGGTACGGACGTGGCCGAGCAGGACGAGGGCGCCGACCCTGCAGATGACGCTCCCGAGGCGCCCCACGCCGAGGAGCCGGTCCACATCCACCTGCCGTCGCCGTCGTACTGGCCGGTGCTCACCGCCCTGGCCCTTCCGATCATCTCCTACGGGATGATCTACAAGGCCTACGTGGTGGCAGCCCTGGGCGGGGTCATGATCTTCGGCTGCATCTTCGCCTGGGCGCTCGAGCCGGCCACTGCGCCGGAGGAGCCCAACGGCCACGGCGACGAGCACGAGCCGAACGGCCACGACACGCCCGACGCCGCTGCTCTGCCCACGGAGGCTGAACCGCCCACCGACGCGGTGCCCGAGCTCGAGACGGCGGACCGCTCGTGACCACCACCGGCACCCACACCGACCAGGAGTCGGGCGGGCCGGCCGAGCCGAGCACGCCGGCGTCCGCGGGTAGCCACGGCGAGATGGCCGACGAGGGCCACCCGCCCACGTCCACCGGGCTCACCAACGAGAAGATCGGCATGTGGGCGTTCCTCGGCTCCGAGTGCCTCCTCTTCGGCGCCCTGATCTCGACGTACCTGCTGTACAAGGGCCAGAGCGAGCGGGGCTCCATCACCCCTGTCGACGTGTTCGACATCCCCTACACGTCGGTCAGACTCGTTCGTCCTGCTGATGAGCAGCCTCACCATGGTGCTGGCCCTGGCCGCCATCCAGCGTGGCGACCACCGCCGGCTACGGCTGTGGACGCTCACCACCGCCCTGCTGGGCGCCACATTCGTGGGCGGGCAGGCCTACGAGTTCACCGTGTTCGTCAGGGAGGGCCTGAACCTGCGGACGAACCTCTTCGGCAGCACGTTCTACGTCCTCACCGGGTTCCACGGGGCCCACGTCACCATCGGCGTGCTCATGCTGCTGTCGCTGTCCGTCCTGTCGCTGAAGGGCAGGATCCCCACCGAGCGGGCCGAGACGGTCGAGCTCGTCGGCCTCTATTGGCACTTCGTCGACATAGTCTGGATCGTGATCTTCACGCTGGTGTACCTCATCCCGTGAGCGAGCCGGAGGCGAGCGAACAAATGTGGCGCGCTTCGTCCGGCCGAAGGCCGGATGTCACGGCTCTCATTGGTGCACCATCCGAAGGACGGATGCACCCGTGAGCGACACGGTCAAGGACGCGAAGGAGAAGGCCGAGGAGACGCCCGGCGGCCCGGTCGTCGAGACCACTCCCGAGGAGGGCGGCACCAAGCACGCCCACCCCAGCGAGTGGGAGTACATCAAGGTCGCCATCGTCCTCTGCATCATCACGGCCGCTGAGGTGGCGGTCTACTACGTCGAGATGCTGAAGGGCGCCCTGCCCTTCATCCTGATCACGATGTCGGTCGTGAAGTTCGTCCTCGTCGTGCTGTGGTTCATGCACCTCCGGTTCGACAGCCGGCTGTTCCGCCGCCTGTTCTTCACCGGCATCGGGCTCGCCGTCTTCTGCTACGGCGCCGTGCTCTCGACGTTCCACGTGTGGACTCGCTGAGCCTGGCAGCAGCGGTCCCCTTCCCGGGGTGGCACTTCCACCTCGACGTCTGGCTCCTCATCGGGGCTCTGTCCGGCGGGTACTGGCTGGCTCTGCACAGGGAACGGGCTCGGCGCCGGCCTGATGGCGGCCCGCCGGTGGCCACCAAGGGGCAGGTCGCGGCCTTTGCGTCGGCCATGGCGCTCATGTGGGCAGTGTCGGACTGGCCCGTCCACGACCTGGCCGAGGGCTACCTCTACAGCATGCACATGGTGCAGCACCTGGTCCTCACCCTCGGCGTGGCCCTGCTCCTGCTGGTGGGCACGCCCGCCTGGCTGGCCCGGCGGCTGCTGTCGCCTCCCGGCCTGCTCGGGGTGGTCCGGTGGTTGGCCCGGCCGGTGCCGGCGTTGATCCAGTTCAACCTGATCCTCGTCCTGAGCCACTGGCCGGTCGTGGTCGAGGCCACCCTCCTCCACCACCCGCTGCACTTCGTGGCCCACGCCGTGCTGCTCGTGTCCGGGATCCTGATGTGGCTCCCCGTCGCCAGCCCCCTGCCCGAGGTCCCCCGGCTGGCGCCGCCGCTGCAGATGCTCTACCTGTTCCTGCAGACGATCGTCCCCACCATCCCCGCCTCGTTCCTGACGTTCGGGTCGAAGCCGCTGTACCCCATCTACGAGACGTTCCCCCGCCTCTGGGGCATCTCCGCCCTCACCGACCAGCTCACCGCCGGCCTGATCATGAAGGTCGGCGCCGGCTTCTACCTGTGGATCGTCATCGCGGTGATCTTCTTCCGGTGGTACGAGCAGGAGGAGAAGGCGGGCGCCGCCTACAAGCCCGACGTCCTCCTGTGGAAAGACGTCGAGCAGGAGCTGAAACGCCTCGACGCCGAGTCGAAGACCCCGCCACCGCCCGTCTGACCGAGTCGCAGCGGCACATTCCGCCCCGGCGGTTCGTCGGGTGTGCAAGAAGGTCGCTATTTGCGACCTTCTTGCACCCTCGACCCATGTCGCAGCACCGCCTCCCGAGAGGCGAGCGGCAAAGCCCTAGCCTTCCTACCAAGCGCAGGGCTCGAGGGACGGAAGCCGAATGGCGGAAGAGACATGGCACGCAGCGCGGTTGATTCCCACATCCGGCATCAGCGGGGCCGAGGAGCAGGAACGGCGAGCGACGTCAGCTCTCCTGGCGGTGATGTTGGCCGTCAAAGACTTCGCCAAGTCCATCATCGCCCCGCTGGGCGGCCCCGCTGGGCGGCTGGAGACGTTCATCGAGGTCCCGTTCATCCTGGGCGACCGGAAGGTCTACCCGGATGGTCTCATCCGCGTCACCCGGGGGCCCCGGAGTTGGGTTGCGCTCGTCGAGGTGAAGACGGGCTCGAACCGGCTCGAGGCCCCACAGCTCGAGGCGTACCTGGACGTCGCACGCGAGCAAGGCTTTGACGCCGTCCTCACGATCTCGAACGAGATACCGCCGATCGCCGGCACCCACCCGACCGCCGTGGACAGGAGGAAGCTCAGGAAGGCCGCGCTTCATCATTTGTCCTGGACTCAGGTTCTGACTGAAGCGGTCATGCACAAGGTGCATCGAGGGGTGGCCGATCCCGAGCAGGCATGGATACTCGGCGAGTTGATCCGATACCTCGAGCATCCGCGCTCCGGAGCGATGGAATTCGACGACATGGGCACGTCTTGGGTCGCCGTGCGCGAAGGCGTTGCCGCCGGAACCCTGCGCCCGAATGACAAGGGCGCGGCGGAGGTGGCCAGCCGATGGGACCAGCTCCTTCGCTACGCCTGTCTCCGGCTGGGTCGTCAGCTGGGCGTCGAGGTCCAACCGGCGCTCACTCGGAAAGGAGATCGCCGACCCGACAATCAGGGCCCAAGCCCTCATCTCGGCGCTCGCGACAGAGGGCAGGCTCGATGGCTCCGTCCGCATCCCCAATGCCGTCGGTCCGATCTCCCTCAGTGCAGACCTTCGGGCTGGCCGGATAACCGCCTCCGTCGACATCGATGCTCCGCGGGAGGGTCGGCCCTCACCGCGGGTGAACTGGCTGATTCGCCAACTCAAGGCTGCCCCGGACACCGTCCGTGTCGATTGCTTCGCTGCCCACGCTCGCGGCGCGTCGACGTCCGAACTCCTTCGCGACGTCCGACAAGACCCAGGGTCACTGATCGACGACCCGAAGCGGGAACCGCGACTGTTCCGGCTGGCGCTCACGGCGCCGATGGGATCCAAGCGGGGCCAAGGTCGGGGCAGCTTCGTCGGTGCTGTTCTCGATCTCCTGGACCAGTTCTACGAGTCGACCGTCCAGACCATCAAGCCGTGGTCGGCGGCAGCGCCCAAGCTGCGAGCGGAGCCTGAGGACGGGCAGCCGAAAGCGTCGCTGGTGTCAACCTCGCTTTCCTCCCAGGACGGTGCCGAACCGGTGCCTCCGCCGAGACCCGAGGTACAGGCGCCTGTCTCCCAGCCATCTCCTCGCGTCGAGGCCCCTAGCGCCGAGCCGCCGCCGATGAACTAGCGGCTCTTGGCACTTCATTGTGCAAGAAACCCTCTATATTGTATGTTTTTGCACAGTCACTTGTGTTGTTTGACGTAGTTCGGCTCCGGCCTCGTTGTTAGGGCCGTTTCGTCGCTTCCGGCGAATCGGTGCGACGATGGTCGGCGTGTCGACCACCGACATTCCCTCTACCACCCGGGCCAAGCCTCGCTCGGGCGCCGACGTGGCCATGCGTCGGCTGCTGCGGGTGCCCGACGTCCCCACCAAGCGGCCGCCGAGCGCCAACCGGGCGTTCAGCACGTCGATCCTGGTGTCGGCGGTCCGGTGCCTGCTGACCTACGTCCTGCTGCCGTTCGTGGCCCCTCTGGTGGGGTTCGCGTCGGGTGTGGGGCCGTGGATCGGCATCCCGCTGAGCGCCGTGGCGGTTGTCTTCAACGTGATCAGCATCCGGCGGTTCTGGATGCTCGACCACAAGTGGCGGTGGGGCTACACCCTCATCGGCTCGAGCGTGATCGTGCTCGTCGTCATCCTCATGGTGAGCGACGTGGCCTCGCTGGTCGGGTGACCGAGCCGGCGTCGGCACCCGGTCGGGCCCGGCGGGCTGCCGCCCGGGGGGTGTGGATGGCTGTCGGCTTCCTCGCCGTCGGGCTCGGCAGCGTCGGCGTTATCGTGCCCGGCCTGCCGACCACCGGCTTCTTCGTGCTGGCGGCGTGGGCCTTTGCCAAGTCGAGCCCGCGGTTCGAGCGGTGGGTGCTGTCCCTGCCGATGGTTGGCCAGCTGGTGAAGGACAGCCGGGACGGGCTCGGCATGCCCCGCCGGGCCAAGGTCGTCGCCATCTCGATGATGGTCGTCGCCGTCGGCCTCAGCGCCGGCCTGGCCCTGAGCTGGTGGCCGGCCCGCCTGGTCGTCGTGGCGGCCGGCGTGGTGGGCGTCTGGTACGTCGGCTGGCGGGTCCCCACCCGCGAGCGGGTGATCGCGGCCCGGGAGGCGGCCCCGCAGGACACGTGAGAATGGGAATCATTCTCACATAGTTGCTACAGTTGGTCCGTGCTCCGCCGCATCGTCGCCGTGGCCGGCGTGGTCCTCGCCACGCTCGTCGCCGGGGGTTGCTCGGGCGGTAGCGACGGAGGCACCGAGGGTCGGCCGGTGCAGGCGGTGGCCAGCTTCTACCCGCTGTTCGAGGTCACCGAGGCGGTGGGCGGCGACCGGGTCGGCGTCGACAACCTCACCCCGGCCGGCGTCGAGCCCCACGACATCGGGCTCACCCCCCGCCAGATCGACACGATCTCCGACGCCGACCTTCTCGTCTACCTGGGCGGCGGGTTCCAGCCCGCCATCGAGGAGGCCGCCCGCCGGGCCGGGCTTGTCGTCGACGTCGCCACCGGCCTTCCGATGGAGGGCGGCGACCCCCACGTCTGGCTCGACCCGGTGCTGTTCCAGCAGGTCGTGGGCACCGTCGAGGCGGCGCTGGCGCAGGTCGACCCTGCCGGCGCCGACGGCTACCGGGCCCGGGCCGCCGAGTACCGCAGCGACCTGGAAGAGCTCGACGCCGAGTACCGCGCCGGCCTGGCGGACTGCGACCGGCGGGTGATCGTCACCGGCCACGAGGCGTTCGGGTACCTGGCCCGCCGCTACAACCTGGAGCTGGTGGCCATCGCCGGCCTGTCGCCCGATGCCGAGCCCGACCCCCGCCGCCTCGCCGAGCTGACCGACCTCGTCCGTCAGCGGGGTGTGACGACGATCTTCACCGAGGAGCTGGTGTCGCCCAAGGTGGCCGAGACGCTCGCCCGGGAGGCCGGCGTCAAGACCGAGGTCCTGCACACGATCGAGGGCCTGGAGTCGGAGGGTGAGGCCGGCGCCGACTACTTCTCCCTGATGCGCGACAACCTGGCCGCCCTGCGCCACGCGCTCGGCTGCCGCTGAGCGCCTCCGACGCGACCAGGTACCGGCCGAGTCGCCGTAGCCTGCAGCTGTGCGATTCCGGGTGGCAGGCTTCCCAGTCCGGATCGACCCCTTCTTCGTCCTCACCATGTCCATGCTGGGGCTCATCTCTGGCCGCGACGGCATGCTCATCGTCGAGTGGGTGCTGGTGGCGGCGGCGTCGATCCTGGTCCACGAGCTGGGCCACGCCTTCGCCTTCCGACGGTTCGGCTCCAGCGCCGAGATCACCCTCACCGGCTTCGGCGGCGTCACCGTCGGCACCGCCCAGCCGCCGCTGCGGTCGATCGTCGTCAGCGTCGCCGGTCCCTTCGTCGGCTTTGCCTTCGGACTGCTCTTCGTCTGGGTGGAGCGCTCGACCACCACCGACTCCCTGCTGGTGGCGAACGCCCTGGCCGACCTGGTGTTCGTCAACCTGGCGTGGGGCGTGTTCAACCTCCTGCCGATCCTGCCCCTCGACGGCGGGAACGTGGTGGCCTCGTTCCTCGAGCACGTCACCCACGGCGGGGGCCAACGGATCGCCCGCACCGTGTCGATCGTCGCCGCCGTCGCCCTGGCCGCGGCCGGCTTGGCGCTGGAGCAGCCGTTCGTCGCCCTGTTCTCCCTCTACTTCGCCTACCT
The DNA here is from genome assembly GCA_963827345.1 of uncultured Acidimicrobiia bacterium. GTDB lineage: Bacteria > Actinomycetota > Acidimicrobiia > Acidimicrobiales > AC-14 > CAWGUU01. The sequence continues at coordinate 52,362 of CAWHAN010000002.1, forward strand.
GAACTGGCAGGCGATCGCCCGGGCGAACGACCAGCCCCAGATGCACCAGATCGAGGTGGGGCGGGCGGCGTTGCTCCAGGGCGACGTGGACGAGGCGGTGGCGATCGGCGAGCGGATGTCCACCAACGCCGGGTCGGCCAGGGTTCGGACCGCCGCCGTCGAGCTGCTGGCCTGGGCCCACCTGGCCGCCGGGCGGCCGGCGCAGGCCGACGCCGCCCTGGCCCGGCTCGGCGGTGGCGTCGGCGTCAGCCAGCTGCTCCGGACCATGGTCGAGCTGGCCAACGATCGCACCGTACCGCCTCTGGCGCCGGCCTTCGGGGCGTGCAACGACGCCGTAGCCGCCATCGTGGCGTCGCGGCTGGTGGCCGAGGCCGGCCGCCTCGACGGCGTGCTCGTCGAGATCAGCGGGCTGGCGCCGGCCCAGATGGTGGCGGCATTGCGGGCGCTGCAGCTCGGCCTCCACCACTCGGCCCACTTCGAGGACTCCGCCCGGGTGGGCTCCCTGCTGTTCGAGACGGTGGAGGAGGCCGCGGTCGCCTACAACGTGGCGTGCAGCCAGGCCCGCGCCGGGAACGTCGGCGAGGCGCTGGTGTGGCTCAACCACGCCGTCGACCGCGGCTATCGGGACGGGGCCAACCTCGACACCGATCCCGACCTGGAGGCGATCCGCGGCACCGACGGCTTCCGCTCCTGCGGTCATCAATCGAGGCAGGGCCCCCGGCGGCGTCCCACTAGGACACTCCTGATCCAGCCCGGTTCCCGCGGCTGACAACCTTCCCGCGGTCGAAGACCGCCTGGTCAGCCGCCGGCCGCGGAGCGGCCGATGCGATGGTCAGGAGTGTCCTAACGTCCGGCGGGTGATCGACCCCCGGCGCCTGCGGACCGACCTCGACGCGGTGAAGGCGGGCCTGGCCCGCCGCGGCGTCGACCCGGCCGAGGTCGACCGGCTGGCCGACCTGGAGCGGCGGGAGCGGGAGCTCAAGGCCAGGGGCGACGACCTGCGGGCCACCGTGCGGACCATGTCGAAGCAGATCGGCGACATGCACAAGGCCGGCAACCGCGACGAAGCCGTCAGCCTGGCCGCCGAGAGCAGGGCCGTCGGCGAGGAGGCCAAGGCCGTCTCCGACCAGGCCGCGGCGGCGGGCGCCGAGCTGCGCGACGCCCTCCTGCGCATCCCGAACGTCCCGTCCGACGACGCCCCCGACGGGACCGGGCCGGAGGACAACGTCGAGGTGCGGGTCGTCGGCTCCCACACCGGCAGCTTCGACCCTGGCGCCTACGGCGACCACCAGCGGGTCCCCCACTGGGACATCGGCACCGAGCTGGGCATCCTCGACATGGAGCGCGGGGCCAAGCTCTCGGGCTCGATGTTCCCGATGTACCGGGGCGGCGGCGCCCGCCTGGTGCGGGCCCTGTGCCAGTACGCCCTCGACCTCAACCGCGATGCCTTCGAGGAGATCCGCCCGCCGACGCTGGTGCGCACCGAGACCATGGTGTCAACCGGCCACCTGCCCAAGTTCGCCGACGACGCCTACCACCTCGAGCGCGACGACCTCTGGGCCATCCCCACCGCCGAGGTGCCATTGACGTCGCTGGCGCGCGACGAGGTGCTGGCCGAGGCCGACCTGCCGATGCGGCTGATGGCCCACACGTCGTGCTTCCGGCGGGAGGCGGGCTCGGCCGGGCGGGACACCAGGGGCCTGCTGCGGGTGCACGAGTTCGACAAGGTCGAGATCCTCGCCTACGCCACGCCGGAGCAGGCCGAGGAGGTGCACGCCGACCTGGTGCGCCGGGCCGAGGCGGCCCTGGGCGGGCTGGGCCTGCCCTACCGGGTGCTCGACCTGTGCGCCGGCGACCTCGGCGCCTCGTCGGCCCGCACCTTCGACCTCGAGGTCTACTCGCCGGGCGTCGACCAGTGGCTGGAGGCGTCGTCGGTGTCGTGGTTCGGCGACTACCAGGCCCGCCGGGCCAACATCCGCTACCGGCCTGCGGAAGGAAGCGGCACCGCGGTCGTCCACACCCTCAACGGCTCCGCCCTCGCCGTCCCCCGGGTGTGGGCCGCCCTGGTCGAGACCTACCGGCAGCCGGACGGCAGCGTCGCCGTCCCCGACGTCCTGCGGCCCTACTTCGGCGGTGCGCAGATCATCGGCGGGTAGATCGGATCGGGCGCTGACCCGCGTCCTACAATGAGGATGGTTCTCATTCCCAGATCAGAGGGCACCCTTGGCCATCCTGACCGCCGACGCCGTGAGCTTCGCCTACGGGAGCGAGACCGTCGTCGACAACGTCAGCTTCGAGATCGACCCCGGCCAGTTCGTGGCCCTGGTCGGGCCCAACGGCTCCGGGAAGTCGACGCTGCTGCGGGTCCTGCTCGGCCTGCTGCCCCCCGCCTCCGGCCAGGTACTCCTGTTCGGGCAGGACCCGAGGGAGCTCGAGCACCGCTGGCGGCTCGGCTACGTGCCCCAGCGCCCGGCCCTGGCCCGGGAGATCCCCGCCACCGTCGACGAGGTGGTCGAGACCGGCCGCCTGTCGCGCATCGGGTGGCGGGGCAAGATGCGGGCGGCCGACCGGCTCGCCGTCGACCACGCCCTGGAGGCGGTGGCGCTGATCGACCTGCGGGACCGGCCGGTGGGCGAGCTGTCGGGTGGCCAGCAGCAGCGGGCGTTCATCGCCAAGGCCCTGGCCAGCGACCCCGAGCTGCTCGTGCTCGACGAGCCGGTGGCCGGCGTCGACGCCGAGTCGCAGGACCGCTTCCGCGAGTCGCTGGTCGCACCTGGTGCGCGAGCACGGGGCCGCGGTCCTGCTCGTCTCCCACGAGCTGAGCGCGGTGGCCGACGTGCTCGACCGGGTGATCGTCATCAAGCGCAGGATCCTCTTCGACGGCCCGCCGTCCTCGATGGTCGGCACCGGCGTGAACCTCCGCGGCCACCAGGAGTCCCTGCCTCTCTGGCTCGAGGGGCTGGTGTAGGCGGCGTGCTGCCCTATCCGTTCGACCGCGACTACATGGAGCTGGCCCTCGCCGCCGGGGTGGTCGTCGGCGCCAGCGCTCCGCTCATCGGCACGTTCCTCGTCCAGCGCCGGCTGTCGCTGCTGGGCGACGGGATCGGCCACCTCGCCTTCGCCGGCGTCGCCTTCGGGCTCCTCGTCGGCATCTGGCCGGTCTGGACCGCGCTGGTCGTGGCCGTGGTGGCCGCCGTCGGGATGGAGCGGCTGCGGTCCCGGGGCCGGGCATCCGGCGACCTGGCCCTCGCCCTGTTCTTCTACTCGGGGATCGCCGCGGGCGTGGTGCTCGTCGGCCTGTCCGACTCGTTCAACGCCGGGCTGCTGACCTATCTGTTCGGCGGGATCCTCACCGTCAGCCGCCAGGACGTCCTGCTGGTGGCGGGGCTCGGCGTGCTGATCGTGGCCACCGTCGCCGTCTGCGGGCGGGCCATGTTCGCGGTGGTGCTCGACGAGGAGTCGGCCCGGGTCGGCGGGCTGCCGGTCGACGGGCTGAACTCGCTGCTGGCCGCCCTGGCCGCGATCACCGTCGTGGCGGCCATGCGGGTGGTCGGGATCCTGCTGGTGGCCGCCCTGATGGTCCTCCCGGTGGCCACCGCCCAGCTGGTGGCCCGCTCGTTCCGCAGCACGCTGTGGATGTCGGCGGTGATCGGCGCCTCGGCCGCGGTCGCCGGGCTGGCCGCCGCCCGCATCTGGGGCCTGGCGCCCGGGGGGACGATCGTGCTGGTGGCCGCCGCCGCCTTCGCGGTCACGTCGATCGGCTTCCGCAGGGGTCGGGCCTGGCCGGCGGGGCTGCCCCAGATCGGTTCATGACTGCTACATCCCTCGCTCTCACGGCGGCCAGATCGCGTTCCTGGTGGCGTTGAGCGCCATCGCCCTGCTGATCACCTTCTTCGCCGTCTACGTGGCCTCGTCAACGGTGTGGGGCGACCGGTGGTACAGAAAGAGGCGGTGAAGAGCGAGCACGCCCTACCGGGGCAAGTCGGGGCAGTGGGCCTTCGTCGGCCACCGGGTCAGCGGGTTCCTCGTCTTCCTGTTCCTGCTGCTGCACATCGTCGACGTGGCGACGATCCGGTGGCCGAGGGTCTACGACCAGATCCACAGCCTGTACGGCAACGTCCTGCTGCGGACGTTCGAGGTGGGGCTCCTGTTCGCCCTCCTGTTCCACACCCTCAACGGCCTGCGCATCGTCGCCGTCGACTTCTGGCCGGGCCAGACCGGCAACCACCGCAGCTGCTGACGGCCGTCGTGGTCGTCACGCTGGCGGCGGGCATCCCCGGCGCCGTCGTGATCATGAAGCCCTTCTTCGAGGGCCTGTGAGCGAGATCGTCGAGACCGGCGTCGCCCCGGAGAAGCCGCCGGCGAAGGCCAAGGCCAAGCGCAGCTTCGAGACGTGGTCGTGGCTGTTCATGCGCATGTCGGGGCTGGCCCTCGTGTTCCTGGCCCTGATCCACTTCGCCGTCACCCACATCATCAACGACGTCGTCGACACCGACTACGACTTCGTGGCCCACCGCTGGGACAACCCGCTGTGGCGGCTGTTCGACTGGGCGCTGCTGGCGCTGGCCCTGGCCCACGGCCTCAACGGGCTGCGGTGGATCGTCGACGACTACGTGCGGGGCCGCGCGCCCGGGCCGCGATCAAGACGGCCCTGTACGGGCTGAGCGCACTGCTGTTCCTGGCCGGCACCGTGACGATCGTCACGTTCTGACCCGCTGACACCGGTGGCCGGCGGTCGAGGACTGGACGAGCCCCATCCCGACCGCCTCGCCCCCGATCACCCCGGCCGGGCCGCCATCCTGGACGCCCACGGCGCCGCCATGCGGGCCGGCCAGGCCGGCTACTTCGACCCGGGCACCGGCCTGTTCGTGCTCACCGCGGCCGAGCTGGCCGCCCGCGGCACGTGCTGCGAGCTCGGCTGCCGCCACTGTCCCTACTTGGAGTGAGGCAGGCCATACGTGGAGTGAAACCAGAGGGGGCGCCCACAGCGTTACCGTCACGACCACACCACCCAAGTCGCGGAGGCACGTGCCACCCATCGTCGAACCCCGCCCCACCCGCCGGCTGGCGACCCTGGCCGTCGCCGTCGTCGTCGCCTTGGCGCTTGCGACCGCCGGCTGCGGCAGGGACGACAGGCCGTCCAACCCGCCGGCCACCACGTCGAGCGTCCCCTCGCCCGAGCCCACCATCGAGGCGGGCCCGACGACGACAGCGGTCGCCCAGTCCCTGTCGCCCGCCCAGCTGCGCACCGTCGACGAGCTGAAGGCCCAGGTGTCGGAGATCCGGGGCCTGCCGTGGAAGGGCGACCTGCCCATCCTCATCCTGTCGCCGAAGGACCTCGCGGCCCGCGTCCGCCAGCTCACGCTCGAAGACCTGGCCGAGCACAAGGACGAGGTCGACGCCACCGAGGCGTTCCTCCAGCTGGTAGGCCTCTTCCCTGAGAACCTCGACTACGTCAAGACCCTCGACAAGGTGCTGTCCTCCGGCACCCTCGGGTACTACGACGACGAGGCCAAGGAGCTGGTCGTCGGCGGCGACCCGGACAGCGACCTGGGCCCGGCGACCAAGTCGACGATGGTCCACGAGCTGACCCACGCCCTCACCGACCAGCACTTCGGCTTCGGCCCCGGATGACCGCCGACGTCGACGCCGAGCGCACCGAGCAGGCCTTCGCCCTCTCCGCGCTGGCCGAGGGCGACGCCGAGCTGGTCAGGGAGCTGTGGAGCGCCAAGCACCTGTCCGCCCGCGAGCGCCGGCAGGTGGTCGAGGATGCCGGCAGCGGCGACGTCTCGGCCTTCCTGAGCGCCCCCCCGTACCTGCTCAGCGCCCTGACGTTCCCGTACATCCAGGGCCTCGAGTTCGTCACCGGCCTGCAGCAGGCGGGCGGGTTCGCGGCCGTCGACGCCGCCTACGGTCGACCGCCGGCGTCCAGCGAGGAGATCCTGCACCCCGAGGTCTACGCCGCCGGCAGACAGTGGTCGGCACCGACGCTGCCCGACGTGGCCGGAGCGGCCGGGTGCGAGAACGCCGACGGCGGCAACGTGGGCGAGTTCGACATGACCGAGCTGCTGGGCCGGTACCTCGACGACGGCCAGGCGGCCCAGGCAGCGGCGGGATGGAACGGCGACGCCTACGCCCTGATTCGCTGCGGGTCGACCGTCGCCCTGGTCGACCGCTGGCAGGCCGACACCCCCGCCGACCTCGACGAGCTGGGCGGCGCGCTGTCCGAGTGGGGCGAGGCGTGGAGCGGGTCGTCGACCCCGCCCGGGGCCGACGGGGCGTTCGCCGGGCCCAAGGGGGCGGGGCGGATCATCCGCTCTTCGGACCGGATCGACCTGGTGGTCGCGGGCGACGCTTCGACGGTGGATCGGCTGGCCCTCGCCCTCCCCGCTTCCTAGCGGCGGCCTTGGCCTCCTTGGCCCGCTCCTCGTCCCGACGCCGCTTCACCGCCACCAGCGCCACGACGGCCACCACCGGCGTCCCCAGCAGCAGGACGTACACCGCCGGCGACATCCCGCCGTCCGGCGACCGGTCGATCGACGCCACCAGGTAGTACCCGGGCGCCTCGAGCGGCGTCTTCAGGCCGTGACCGCCCAGCAGCGGCTCGGGGTCGGACAGCCTCGTCCAGGTCTCGCCGTCGAGCGAATAGAGCATGACGTCGCTGAGCCCGGCGCCGGTCAGGGAGACCGACGACGCGGGAGGTGACCGGACCGTCGCCACCACCGCCCCCGACGGCTTGTAGGCGATCACCACCTGGTAGGCGTTGCTCGCGGCGGTGAGGTCGTCGGGCAGGTCGCCCAGCGTGCCGGCGTCGTAGGGGGTGACCGACACCAGCACGGTCGTCTCCGGCGGCTTCGGCGGCACTGCACCGGCCTCGAGGACGACCACGGCCTGCCCGTCCTCCGGGGTCACGTTGACGAACGGCGAGCCCTCCGGCCCGAGGGGCGCCTCCCGCTGGGCGGCGGTGGGTTGCCGGTTGTCGGCGGCCACCTCGGGCGGGGGCTTCACCCACCGGTACGGCGGCGGTGGCGCCAGGCCGTCGAAAAGAGGGAGCAGCGGCCGGTCGGCGAGGAGCAGGGTGGCCACCGCGACGATCGCATAGAGCGCCCCGAGCGCCAGGCCGACGACCAGCGGGCGCCTGGCCATCAGGTTTGGAGGGCCATCAGGTCCGGAGGGCCATCAGGTTTGGAGCGCCATCAGGTTTGGAGCGCCATCAGATCTGGATGGGAATGGGCTGGAGCGGCCGGGTGGCCAGCGCCTCCGGCCAGACAACCGCCTGGACGCCGGGTGCGACCCACTGCCAGATCACGCTCACCGCCGCCCGGTTCTCGCCCGCGTCGGGGTCGCCGGGCCCGGCCAGGTCGAGCCCCGAGCCGCTGGCCAGGGTGCCCGTCGGGAGCTTCAGCGAGCGGGCGGTGGCGGCCACCTGGGCCGGCGCGAGCCCCGGGGACGCGGGCAGGACGTGCCCGACCAGGGCGTACGTGTGGGCGAACCCGGCCAGGGCGGCGGCGGTCATCTCGTCGTTGAACCGCTGCTCGTACCGGTCCCTGGCCCACGCCAGCGCGCCGCGGCCTTCGGGCGTCAGGGCGTCCTCCCTCATCTGGGGGCCGTCGGGCTTGTCCGACGCGAACAGGCCGACGGCGCCGGCGCCGAGCTTGGCCGCGAACGCCCGCATGCAGTAGCTGGAGCTGGTGCCGATGCTCGCCACCAGCGGCAGGTGAGCGTCGAGGGTGGCCTTGCGGAGGGCGACGCCATCGTCGAGGTAGGCGGACACGAACAGCACGTCGGGCCGGGCCTCGGCGATCCTGCCCACCAGGTCGGCGGCGTCGTAGCGGTGGACGTCGTAGGGGAAGCTGCCGGCCAGGACGCCGCCGCCGCGCTCGACCTCGGCCACCGCTCCCTCGCCGACGGGACGCCCGTACAGGTCGTCGACGTAGGCGACGGCCCAGCGCAGGGGTTCGGTGTGGCCCATCATCGGGGCCAGCTGGTCGCGGACGAACTCCACCGCGCCCCGACCGAGGTGACCGCCCTGGGGGGCGATGCGGAAGAACGACTCGCCGGCGCCGGGCCCGTCATCTCCCCCACGGCACCCGTCTCCCACAGGAGCATGTCCTCCTGAGCCGCGACCTCGGCGGCCGGGGCCGAGATCGTGCTGCCGTAGGTGCCGATCACGAGGTCGATCCCGTCGGCGTGGAGGTCACGCATGGCCTTGGGCGCCGCCGACCCGACGTCGACGTCGACGAGCTTCAGCTTCACCTTCCTGCCGTCGACGCCACCGTCGCGGTTCACCAGCTCCACCGCCACCTGGGCGCCCCGGGACTCCTCGACGCCACCCGGCCCCTGGGACCCGGACATCGGGTAGATCGCCCCGATGGTGATGGCGTCGCCGTCGCCGTTGCCAAGGCCACAGCCGGTGGCCAGGAGCAAGAGGGCGGTGGCGGTGGCGACCAGCCGTCTCATGGCAGGACCGCCAGCAGGTTGGCGGCGACGTGGGTGGCGGCCGGCACCGACCACCCGCCCGACGCCCACCGCTGCCACCCGAGCAGCAGGCCGGCGGCCAGATCGAGAGGGAGCACTGCCCAGCCCCAGATCGTCACGTGGACGAGGGCGAAGACGAACGCCGAGGCGCCGATGGCCACGACGGGCCCGGCGGTCGCAGCCACCCCGTAGGCCAACCGCCGGTAGAAGGCCTCTTCGGCCACCGCCGCCAGCGTGGCCAGGGCGACGGCCCGCAGCGCCCACTCCACCGGCGGGACTCCGCCCGACAGCAGTCGGCCGAGGGTGAACGCCCCGATCCCGACGGCCAGCACCAGCCAGGACGGGAGCGCCCGCCGCTCGCCGCCGTCGCCCTCGCCACTGCCCTCGCCACTGCCCTCGCCACTGCCCTCGTCGACGGCCACCGCCGCCGCCGGCAGCCGCCAGGCCGCCCCCGCCACCAGCAGCAGGACGAACAGGACCACCAGAAGGGCGACAGGGTCGACCGGCAGCCGGAACAGCCACGGCCGGGCCAGGAGGGCGACGCTGCCGACCACCACGACGGCGGCGGCGGCGATCACGGCCGGCCCCCGCTCTTGTCGCCCTTCCCGTCCCGGGGCGGCTTGGTGCCCTTCGGCTCCCCCGCCTTCAGCTCCTCCAGCTTGCGCGCCCTGCGCTTCGACCACCTGGAGAGCAGGAAGAACAGCAGCACCGGGAGGGCGAGGAACGAGGCCTCGGCGACGGCCCCGGCGGTCCCTCCGTGGGCGAGGACGATCACGTGCTCAGGAGCAGGGTCAGGCCCCCGACGGTGAAGAGCACCATCGTCACGAGGAGAGGGTACTGGGACCGGGTGGCGTCCTCGTCGGGGAAGAGGGCCAGCGCCCGGTCGTGGGCCAGCACCACACCGGCGATGTGGCCGCCGATGATGGCGAGGACCTGCACCCACGACACGACCCGGGGCGACACCGCCTGGTAGTCGATGACCCAGTCGGCGGTGCCGAGGAGGTTCCAGCCCCGCCCGAGAGGATCCGAGGCCAGCGCCAGGGCCGCCTGACCCTCGAACACCAGGAACGAGAAGTAGTGCGCCACCGCGTAGGCGACGACGATCGGCACGAGGGTGTGGGCGAAGGCGGTCGTCATCTCCTCCAGCGGGCGGTCGACGCGGCGGGCGACGACGGCCATCGCCCCCACGTAGGCCAGGCCCACCACCCCGATCATGAGCAGGAGGCCGAAGGTGAGGGCGACGGTCAGCGGCCATTTCCCCAGGTTGCCGACCAGGTCGAGCCACACGCGGGTGCGGCTGAGGCCGTCGAAGCTGGTCGACCCCAGCGCGATCAGGATCACGGCGACGGTGCCCGGCAGCACCCGCAGCATGGGGAGGCCCGACAGCGGCGGTCGCAACCGGAGCTGCCCCTCGTCGTCGCGGTGGACGATGCCTGCCGCCGAGATGATCCCGAAGAACCCGGCGAACCCCTCGCCGTCCCGCAGGAACGGAGCTCCCCACTTCGCCGCCCCGGCCAGAACGACGGCGGTGTAGAGCAGGATGATCACCCCCAGCTGCCGGGGGTCGGCGCGGTCGGGGTAGACCAGCTCCAGCCACACGAACGCCAGCAGCAGCATCGCCGCCGGCCAGTGACCAAGGCGGTACGGCTCGGGCTCGACGCCCTCCGGTTGCCGCCGGATCCTCGTCGTCACCGCGGCGAGGGCGGGGAACGGCGAGATCACGCCCCAGACGTTGCCGACGACGGCGCACAGGAACGTCAGCCCCACCCAGAGGATGATGTAGACGACGGCCGGCGCCAGGTTGTCCTGCGCCTCGCCGGGACCGAACAGGGCCGCAGCCAGGACGACCACGTAGAGCGCGACCCCCACCACCCGCCCGGCCCGTGCGAGCCCGTCGACGACGTTGCTCCGGCTGGACGGCACCAGCACGAGCCCGTCGACACCACCCTCGAGCCGGGCCACCGGCCAGAAGACGGCTAGGGCGGCGAACGACACGATCAGGGCACCGGCCGCCCCGTAGGCGAACATCCACACCGGCAGGGGCAGGTCGGACCGCCCACCGAGGCCGTGTGCGAACGCGGGCGAGGCGGTGGCCAGCAGGAGCCCACCGGCGGCGAGCACGGCGAGCCCGGCGCGCCGTCGGGTCATCGGACGGGACCGCTCACTGGACACCCTGGTCGCTCACTGGACACGCCGGTTGCTCACTGGACACGCAGGCGGAACAGCTGCTTGTGGGCCTTCTCCAGCTCGACCTCGTGCACGCCGGGGATGTCGGCCTTGAACGTCAGTCTCGGCCGGGACCCCGGGCGCCAGGTCGAGGCGTTGGTCGTAGGTGTGGACGTGGATCTCCTCGGGCACGTCGCTGGTGGCGCGGATGACGACCTCGTCGCCCACCTTGACCTCGACCTCGCTCGGCGAGTCGATGGTGCCGCCCGCGTAGCCCACCACCACGGTGGTGCGCTCGGAGCCGGTCGTGGACGTGGAGGTGGCTGCGGTCGTCGGCGGCGTCGTGGTGCTCAGGCTCGAACCGGTCGACGCGGTGGTCGCGGTGCTGGTGTCACCGTCGCCGCCGCAGGCGCTCAGGCCGACGACGGCTACGACGCCTGCGACCGCGAGCGGGGCCAGGCGGCGTACCAGGGATGGGAATGGCAGGACCATGCGTCGCTCTCCTCGAATGTGATGGGGTGTCGGGCTCAGGCAGGGCTGAGCGCCGGCGGGCCCCGGGAGGCGACGGCAGCCACAAGGCGGGAGCGCAGCGGCACCGAGGGCGCAGCGCGGCACCGACCGCTCACCGGAAGGCCGGGAACGATCGCCCTGGTCGCGACGACAGCGGCGAGGCGGGCCCAGCCGTGGCCGTCACCCGCAGGAGCAGGACGAGCACCAGCGCGGTGACCACCTGGGCCGCCAACCCCACCCACACCGCGGGCGACCCGAGGAACGCGCCGGCACCGTGGCCCGCGGCCACATGCTCGATCGCCTCCTGGCCGCCGAACAGCAGGAGCTGTGCCGCCAGCAGGGCGCCGAGCGGCACCGGCCGGGAAACCTCACGGCCTCTTGCCCCCACCCACGCCAGGGCCAGCAGGGCCAGCGGCGCGGCCATCGCCACCGCCACGCCGAGGTACCCGTGGTCGACGGCGTGGCCGCCGTCTGCCGGCGCGATCAGGTGACCGACAGCGTGGCCGGCCAGCACCCCGGAGGGAGCGAGAAGGGCCAGAGCGGGACGCAGCCGCATCGGTGCAAAGCCTAGGTCGGCCTCGATCGTCTCGTGGGCCACCGAACCCCCAGCGAACCGGTGACACTCAGCGGCGTCTGCAACCGCTCTGCGTCACCGGTTCGCCGAACCACCACCGAACCGGTGACACTCAGCGGCGTCTGCAACCGCTCTGCGTCACCGGTTCGCCGCCGCCCGCGAGCGGGCCTACAGGACCCCTGTCTCCGGCTCCGGGTCGAGCAGGTCGAGGACCGCTTCCTCGACGGCGCCGTGGATCCCGGTGGTCCCGTCGGGGACGCCGGTCCAGCCGAGGGCCTCCAGCGCGGGCGCGATCGTCACCCCTTCGCGGTAGCGGTCGACGACGCGTGGGTCGACGTACGACGATCGGCACACCGCCGGCGTGTTCCCGAGGTAGTGGGCCACCTCCTGGTACGTCCGGCTGATGGCCCGCTTCCTGGCCGTCGCCGACGTGGCCGACGTCGACACCCCCAGGGCCACCGACGCCAGCACCGTGGCGCTCCAGGTGCGGAAGTCCTTGGCCGTGAAGTCCCCGCCGGTGGTCTCCTTGATGTAGGCGTTGATGTCGGGCGACCGCACGTCGACCCAGGTGGCCGGCCGCCCCGGCCGCCGCCACGCCAGCAGCTCGGGCGAACCGCCCCGGCGGCGCTCGAGCGCCTCCACCACCTCGAACACCTCGGGATCCACGACCGACTCCAGCCGGCGCTTCCCACCCTTGGCCACGTAGTCGAACATCAACGTCTGCCCGGACAGCTTCACGTGGCGCTTCTGGATGGTGGCCAGGCCGTAGGTCTGGTTCTCCTCGGCGTACCCCTCGGTGCCGATCCGGAAAAACCCCAGGTCGAGCAGGCGGGCGGCGCAGCCCAGGACGCGCTCACGCGTGAGACCGTCCTCCCGGAGGTGCTCGCCTATCCAGTAGCGCAGCTTGGGCAGGGACCGGGCGAACTCGACCATGTGGTCGAACTTCTCGCGGTCCCGCCGCTCCCGCCACACGTCGTGGTAGCGGTACTGGCGCCGGCCGCGGGCGTCGGTGCCCAGGGCCTGGATGTGGCCCCGGGCGTCCTCGCAGATCCAGACGTCGGTCCACGCCGGCGGGATCACCAGGGCGCGGATGCGGGCCAGCGTCTCGGGATCGGTGACCCGCGACCCGCAGGCGTCGAGGTACACGAAGCCGCGGCCCGCGCGCCGCCGGCGGAGACCGGCCGCCGAACAGTCGCTGCGCCGAAGCCTCACCATTGCCGGCGAGCCTTCCCCCCTCCCGACCCGGTCAACCGCTGCCCCGCGAAGCCGGCGCATGCCGTTTCACGGCCGCGGAGGCCGGGTAGCGCGCGGGAATGAGCAATCCCGACCCGTTCCCGCCGATCGACCCGATGCCCGGGCCGACCCCCGACCCCGAACTGCCCGACCCCGGGGTCCCCATGCCCAGCCCCGAGCCCATCTTTCCCGACCCCGCCCCGCTCCTGTGACCCGCCCCACCCACCACAACGTGGTGGCCACCTTCGCCACCATGAAGCAGGCGCGGGAGGCCATGGAGGACCTGGGCGAGGCCGGCATCGAGGCCAACGACGTGTCCCTGGTGGGTGCCGAGGTGGAGGCGGCGGCCGGCGATCCCGACACCCGTGTGCGCGACATGGAGGTCACCGCCGAGGTGGGCAGGAAGGCGATCCTCGGCGGGGCCACCGGCAGCGCCCTGGGCGCCCTGGCCGGCGCCGCCGCCTTCGCCATCCCCGGCCTGGTGCCGCCATCGGAACCGGCATCTGGGCCGCAGCCGCGGCCGGCGCCATGGCCGGCGGCGCCGTCGGAGGCATGGTCGGTGGCGTCGCCTCGATGGACCTCAACGAGAACTGGGAGTCGACCTTCCAGGACTCCATCCGGGGCGGGAAGGCGGTGGTCGCCGTCCACGCCCACGACGACGCCGCGGCCAAGAAGGCCGAGGAGATCCTGGAGGGCGCCAACCCCGAGAAGATCGAGCACCTCGACAGCGACGGCAACCAGCTCTCGACGTCGGACGCCGCCGAGCGGTAGGCGGCGCCGCCGACCGCGAGTCCGGGGAAAGGCAGGGGCAGGTGCGGGGAAGGCGGGCTGCGGCGACGGCCGAGCTCAGACGGCGCCGATGTCCGCCGCCTGCGTGGCGTCGACCACCGCGTGTGGAGCCGGCTCCTCGCTGGCCACCGCCTCGGCGCTCTCCGTCAGCTCGGTCTGGACGTCGACGATCTCGTCGGAGATGGCCACCGCTTCGGCCCCCTCGCCTTGGACGAGCGCACGCTCCCGTTGCTCCACGAGCTCGACAAGTTGCAGTTCGAGCCCCAAGACATGGTCCTCAAGCCGGGGATCGGTCATGGTCAGTACCTCTCCAAGATCGTCTCTCCGCAATCGCGGCCTACCGTGTACCCACTCTATCGAGGAGGATAACGGTGAAGTTCCTGGTCATTTGGCGGATGGAGATCACCCGGCTGTCGGGCGAGATGATGCGCACCGTCCTGCGGATGCCGGAGTACGCCAAGCCCCTGGAGGCGTCGGGCAAGGTCATCGGCCGCTATCACATCGTCGGTAGCCACGGCGGGGCGTGGATCTACAACGTCGACTCCAACGACGAGCTGGAGATGCTGCTGGCCCAGTCGCCGGTCTACAACTACTCCAGCTACACCGTCTATCCGCTGGCCGACATGACCAACCTGAAGCTGGTCCCGCCCGCCAAGTAGAGAGGACCAAATCGCCATGGCGAACCAGGTACGCGGAGTCGTCTCTCTGGCCAAGGGCGAGCCCGTCTCGGTGGAGACGGTGCTCGTGCCCGACCCCGGGCCCGGCGAGGCCCTCGTCAAGGTGCTGACCTGCGGCGTCTGCCACACCGACCTCCACTACAAGGAGGGGGCCATCAACGACGACTACCCGTTCCTGCTCGGCCACGAGGTCGCAGGCGTGGTCGAGTCGGTGGGCGAGGGCGTCACCAACGTGGAGTCCGGGGACTTCGTGGTGCTGGCGTGGCGAGCCCCGTGCGGCACCTGCCGGTCCTGCGAACGGGGCCGGCCCTGGTACTGCTTCGAGAGCAGGAACGCGACCCAGAAGATGACCCTCGCCGACGGCACGCCCCTCAGCCCGGCGCTGGGCATCGGCGGGTTCGTGGAGAAGACGCTGGTTGCGGCCGGCCAGGCGGTGAAGGTCGACCCCGCGGCCCCGCCGGCGGCGGCCGGGCTCATCGGCTGCGGCGTGATGGCGGGATTCGGCGCGGCCGTCAACACCGGCGGTGTCGGCCGGGGCGACACGGTCGCCGTGTTCGGGTGCGGAGGTGTCGGCGACGCCGCCATCGCCGCTTCCGCCCTCGCGGGCGCCCGCAAGGTCATCGCCGTCGACATCGACGACCGCAAGCTCGAATGGGCGAGAGAGTTCGGCGCCACCGACACGGTGAACTCCCGGTCGACCGACCCGGTCGAGGCCATCAAGGCCCTCACCGACGGCTTCGGGGTCGACGTCGCCATCGAGGCGGTCGGGCGGCCGGAGGTGTTCCTGCAGGCGTTCTTCGCCAGGGACCTGGCCGGCACCCTCGTGCAGGTGGGGGTGCCCGCGCCCACCATGCACGTCGACGTGCCGATGATCGAGTTCTTCGGCAGGGGCGGGGCCCTGAAGCCGTCCTGGTACGGCGACTGCCTGCCCACCCGCGACTTCCCCGTGCTCATCGACCTGTTCCTCTCGGGACGCTTCGCGCTCGACCGTTTCGTGTCCGAGACCGTCACCCTGGACGACGTCGAGGAGGCCTTCGCCAAGATGCAGCGGGGCGAGGTCCTGCGATCGGTCGTGGTCTTCGGGAGCTGACCAGTCGATCTGACGCCCTACCGACGAGTAGGTAGGCTTTCGGCCACATGGACGACCGCGAGATCCTCAACGAGCTGGCGCCCGAGGCCGAGCGGCTGCTCGAACGCCACCTCGGGGTCTCCAAGGAATGGTTCCCCCACCAGCTCATTCCCTGGGACCGAGCCGCCAAGGCCGACCCCCGGGAGCCGTGGGACGCCGCCGAGCACCCGATGGACGAGGCGGTGCGCCAGGCCCTGTTCCTCAACCTGCTCACCGAGGACAACCTGCCGTACTACACGTCCAAGATCGACAGGATGTTCGGCCTCGACCACCCGTGGAACACCTGGAACCGGCGCTGGACGGCCGAGGAGGGCCGGCACTCGATCGTCATCCGCGACTACCTCACCGTCGCCGGGGCGGTCGACCCCGTGGCCCTCGAGCGGGGGCGGATGCAGCAGATGAGCCACGGGTTCCACCAGCCCATCGGGAACGCCCAGGAGGGCTTCGTCTACGTCGCCCTGCAGGAGCTGGCCACCCGGATCTCCCACCGCAACACCGGCAAGTTGCTCGCCGACCCGGCCGGGTACGAGGTGATGGCAAGGGTCGCGGCCGACGAGAACCTGCACTACCTCTTCTACCGCGACGTCTCCACCGCGGCGGTTGCCGTCGACCCGTCGGGGATGGTGCTGGCCATGGAGCGCCAGGTGCGCGACTTCGAGATGCCGGGCGCCGGCGTCGAGGGCTTCCACTCCCTCGCCAAGGCGATCGCCAAGGCCGGCATCTACGACCTCGCCATCCACCACGACCAGATCCTCGTCCCGGTCATCGTGCGGCACTGGGGGCTGGAGTCGCTGGAAGGCCTCTCGCCCGAGGCCGAGCAGGCTCGGGAGAGCCTTATGGCCCGGATCGAGAAGATCGGCAGGGTGGGTCGCCGCCTGGCCGAGCGCCGCGCCGCAGACGCAGCCTGACGCCCAGCCGTCCACGCCCGCACCACAGCCCGTAGCTCAGCCGCCGGGCGGCATCCCGCGGGTCTTGCGCCGATGGAGGGCGTGCAGCCGGCCGGGGGCCCGTCGGCGTTCACCACGATCCCGGCGTCGACGCTGGCGGCGGCTCGTTGCCGCCGTAGCCGGGCAGCCACCGCCAACGGCCCCTCCGGCAGCTGAAGCTCCGACTCGGGCTCCGGCTCCGGCTCGGGCTCCGGCTCCGGCTCGGGCTCCGGCTCCGGCCTGACCTCGATTGCCGCCTGCTCCCGGCGGCGGGCGGCGGCAAGGTCGAGGAGCGGGCTGCCCGTCGGCCGACTGTCGGCGTCCACCGCACCATTGTTCCAGGGAGCCCGGCATCGACGGCGGCGCGACCACCCGGTCCCAGCGCCCGATCCGGCCCTCAGCGCCCGATCCCGTCGGCCGATCCGAGCTCGGCCCAGACCCGCTTGCCCGGCACGCCGTCCACCTCGGCGGGCTGCCACCCCCAGTCCGTCGCCTTGCCGGCGACGATGTGCAATCCCCTGCCGCTCGTCGACTCGACGTCGAGCCCGCGGAGCACCGGCGGCCGCGGGTCGGCGTCGAAGACCTCGAGGCGCAGGAGCCCTCCCTCCACCATGACCGAGACGGTGAACGGAGTGCGAGCGTGACGGACGGCGTTGGCCGCGATCTCACCCAGCACCGCCACCGCGTCGCCGACGAGCGGACCGCCGACCCCCGCTGTCTGCAGGGCCGCCTCGAACGCGAGGCGGCATTGCCCGACCGCGGCCGGGTCTGGCGGGAACCGTCCGCTCCACCTAACGGCGATGTTGGCCACAGGGCGTCCGTCGTCCTCCGACTCACCGGTGCGTTCGCTCCTCAGCGCGTCTCCCCGTTTGCGCAACCCCCTATTGCAGGGAAGAACGTACCCAGAGAGATCTCGCCCAACCATGAGGAGGCCATGGCCGACACGTCGAAGACCGAGGTGACAGACGACCGGCAGGGAGAGCTCGCCGCTCTCGACGGGCTGGCGGACGCAGTCGAGGAGAACGCGCGAGACGAACGACGCCTGGCCCGGGGCATCCGTCAGCTGCGGATCGGCCGGGCCGCGGGCCGTTCCTGGCAGAACCTCGTCTCGGGCGAGCGGCAGCCGGGGGTCCTGAAGTTGATGTCACGCATCCTCAACCGGCTCACCGAGACCAGCGGGAACCTTCGCCGCGTCGTCGCCCGCGGCCTTCGCCTGGAGGGTGCGACGATCGCCGCCGTCGCCGCGCTGTTGGGCGTGTCCCATCAGCGGGTCTCGGCTCTCCTTCACCGCCGCAACCACCGGCCATCGGCCTGAAACCGGCGCCGTCGGCCCTCGGCGGCGTCGGCCCGGCGAATCGCCCTCACTGGTTACGCTGGGCCGTCCGGGGGGCGTAGGTCAGTGGTAGACCGGCGGCCTTTTAAGCCGCGCGTCGAAGGTTCGATCCCTTCCGCCCCCACCCCGCCTAGTCACTACCAGCCGCGCCGACCGACCTAGATGCGGATGCGGCGTCCCCGCTGGCTGGCGACGACGAGCGTCCACCCGGCGACGAACAGCAGCATGGCGAAGGCGACGATCTGCAGGAAGTTGTCACCGGTGCGCACCAGCACCCTCTGCGCAGACTGTGCGACCCGGGTGGGTACGTTCACAACCTTCTTCGGCACGTCCACGACCTTCACCGGCGGTCCCGGGGGCCCCGGCGCTCCCGGAGGGCCGGGTGCACCCGGGGGACCGGGAGGACCAGGCGGGCCGGGGGCTCCTGGGCACACCAGGTTGAACGTGGCCGTCTGCGTGACGACGGCCCTGGCGGCGGACGAGAAGCCGGTGGCGGTGGCCACGTTCACGCCGCACACCGCCGGCGCCAACGGGTTGATCGACAGCGTGTCGACCGAGACCACGGTGACGGTGATCGAGACCGTGCCGTTCACCGCGACCCGAACCCCGACGCTGGTGCCGTTCACGACGATCTGGACGGTGGCGCCGTCGTCGAACGCGCAGGCAGGCGTGAACACGATCGTGAAGGTCTGGCCGACGCTCACGTTGCCGACGAACTGCGTGCCACTGAGGATCTGGCACGGCCCCGGGGGATAGGGCAAGGTCTGGGCCGTCGCCACAGGGGCGAGCCCCACCGTGAGGGCACCGACCAGCGCCCCCAAGCACAACACGATCCCCGCTCGAACGCCTCGCCTCATTCAGACACCTTCCACACCGGGTCAGAAGTGTCGTAAGGCTACCTCTCTCTCACGTCCCCCGCAGATTCTCGACGTCGGAGGCGGCATTTCGCTCCGAACCGTCACAGACCCCCACCGCCCCTGGCGGGGCGACCAGCGAACGATGAGAATCGCGGTCGGCCGGGCTGAGCTCGTTCATCCTTGGTGCGGTTGAACCCGAGTCACAGACTGACGCCTGGGGTCTTCCCGGCACCACGAACTGTTGCTTCGAGCACGTCTCATAGCGTCGTTGATCGGTCGACCCTGCCGGTCCCACCCCGAACCGTCGAGTGCGTGGAGGTGTTTGATGGACCTGTTGGTGGAGCGGTGCGCGGGGATAGACATCGGCAAGGACGAGGTGGTGGCCTGCGTACGCACACCCGACCCGGACGGCGGACGCCGGAAGGAGACCCGCACGTTCCGGACCTTCACCGAGGACCTGGAGGCCATGGCCGACTGGTTCGCCGCCGAGGGGGTCACCGAGGTGGTGATGGAGGCCACCGGCTCCTACTGGAAGCCGGTGTGGTACGGGCTGGAGGATCGGGACATCGAGCTGAAGCTGGTCAACGCCCGCCACGTCAAGATGCTGCCCGGACGCAAGACCGACGTCGCCGACGCCGAGTGGTTGGCCGAGCTGTTGGAGCACGGCCTGCTGCGGGGCAGCTTCGTCCCCCGCCGGTCATCCGCGAGCTGCGGGACCTGACCCGTTACCGCAAGCGCCTGGTGCAGGCCCACACCGCCGAGGCCCAGCGTATCCACAAGACGATGGAGGACGCCGGCATCAAGCTCGACTCGGTGGCCTCCGACAGCCTGGGAGTGTCGGGGCGGGCCATGCTGGCGGCCCTGGTGGCCGGCGAGCGGGAGCCCGAGGTGCTGGCCGAGCTGGCCAAGGGGCGGCTGCGGAAGAAGATCCCCGAGTCTGCGCAAGGCGCTGCGAGGACGGTTCAGGGAGCACCACGCCCTGCTCGTCGGCATGTGCTTGGAGCACTGCGGCCACCTGGAGGCGGCCATCGCCAAGCTCGACGCCCAGGTGGACAAGGTCTTCGCCGCCAACGAGAGCGAGGCCGGCGTCCCTTTCGTGCGGGCCCGTGACCGCCTCGACACCATCACCGGGGTGGGCAAGCGGGCCGCCGAGGTCGTCATCGCCGAGATCGGCGTCGACATGGGCCGCTTCCCGACCGCCGGGCACCTGGCGTCGTGGGCGGGTATGGCGCCGGGCAACAACGTCACCGGCGGCAAGCGCCGTTCGGCCAGGACAACCAAGGGCGACGTCTGGCTGGCCGACATCCTCGTGGAGTGCGCCTGGTCGGCGGCCCGGTCCCGGGACACCTACTTGTCGGCCCAGTTCTGGCGCCTGGCCCGGCGCATCGGCAAGAAGAAGGCGGCGGTCGCCGTCGGCCACTCCATCCTGGTCATCTGCTGGCACCTGCTGAGCGAGGACTGCGACTACGAGGACCTCGGCGGGGACTGGTTCACACGTCGCAACGACAGTGACAAGCGCCGGGACCACCTGATCCGCCAGCTCCAGGAACTCGGCTACGGCGTCTCCCTCCAGAAGCTCGCGGCATGAGGTCCCTGCGGCGCTTACACGGCTGATTCTCCTCATAGGGTGACCTCCCAGCTCAGCGTGATCACGCGGTCCCAGGGGCCCCGCCAGGTGGTCGGTCCGCGCACCCGCCAGCCGTTCGGATCGAGCTCGATCTCCAGGTCCATCGGGTACAGGCGGGCCTGTGGCACCAGGCGCAGCTCGAGCCGGCCGTCCCGCACCGCGTCGGGGACGACGGTCTCGAAGGTGATCTCGCGGCTCTGGCCGGCTTCGACCTGGGTGATCCGCTGCGACAGGGACAGCCCGGACTCGTCGACGCTGGCGCCGAGCTGGCTGGAACCGGCAGGGGCCAGAGCAGGAGCCACGCCAGGTACTGCCCGGGGCGCTCCATGTACTGGTCGGGGCCGAGCACGTAGGACGCCGGCGCGTCGACGGGGGCCTCGTTGCGGACCACCACGCTCGTGCGGACGGTGGCCGATCCGTCCCTGGCCAGCTCGATCCGCTGGCGGACGGAAGGCTTGACGTAGTAGTCGAGCTTGGTTCCCGTGCGGTTCTCCACCGCCAGGTGGAAGGTCCGGTCCGCCTTCACCGTCGCCGGGCCGCCCCCGAGACCGGTGCGCTCGAACACCCGCTCCTCGGCCTCGGCCCGGCTCCACAGCCGGAAGTGGCCGCCCCGTGCCGATTCGCCGAGGGCCAGGCCGAACGACACCCCGTCCCGGGTCCCCGTGACGAGCTTGTCGATGACCGACTGGAGCACGTCGCCCAGCCGTTCCCTCCGGGCGCTCTGGTCGTCGTCGGGACTGAGCCCCTCGTAGAAGTCGTGGAGGAGGAGGCGGCTGGCGTTCTCGGCGGTCAGGGGCTCGGCGACCCCCTCGATCGACACCGGACCGATCATGCGCAGGACGCTCGCCAGGGCCGGCACGTCCAGAGCAACGATGCCGTCGAGGGTCTCGCCGGTAGCCGCCTGGTACATGTCGACCATCGCCAGCGCGCTCAGGGGGAAGTCGGCGGTGGCGTTCACCGACTGCCAGAGCTGGGTGGGGAGGATCGAGCCGAACACCTCGCGGGTGCCGTCGGGGATCTGGGTGGCGGTCGGTGCGCCGAGGGGAAGCTCAGCGGTCGAGCCCCGCCGCTCGACCGCGAACCGGCCATCGGAGAACCGGAGCACGACGTAGGACAGAATCGCTCCCTGGTTCCGCATCTCGGCGTTGTTCTGGAGAGCGGCCAGGTACCGACGGCTCCCGTCCCCACCCATGAAGGTCCGCGCCGCGCCGACGGCGTCGGCCCCATCCAGCAGCCGGCGCGAGCCGCTCTCGGCCAGCTCGTCGAACTGGCGGCGGGCGGCTCCCACCGGCGCCCACGGCCCTCGCGCCCCGTCGGCGACCGTCCCGACGGTCTCGCCCGCAGTCCTGAGCGCGGCAGCCGACTCCGCGAGCCCCTGCAACGGGATCGACCCGTCTCGGATCTGGTTCTGCTCCGCCAGCGCGTCCACCCTGGCCACCAGCTCCCGGCCGGCACCCACCGCGACCTGGGAGTCGTCGAGCAGCTGGAGGAGGCCGGCGCGTTGGCTCCGGAGAAGAGGTATGCCGTCGGCGACCGACAGCGCCCGCGAGTCGAGCAGGGCCCGGCGGGACTGGCGCAGCCCGGCGATGCCGGCGTCGATCCTCGTCAGTGCCGCCACCCGGCCCTCGTGGCTCCGCAGGCTGGCGGAGTCGTCCAACGCGCTCTGCACCATGGCCCGGGCGTCGGCGGCCTGGGACCTGACCGTGAGCACGTCCCGGAGGGCCAGGGCGCCGAAGGCGACGCCGAGCAGGACGAGTCCGCCGACCACCCATGCGACACCTACAAAGCGCTTCTGGCGAGTGGGCGTGGTGTTGAAGCGACGCCTTCGCCGGCGACTCGAACGATGCCGCCAGAGCCAGAAGGGGTTCCAGTGGCTTCGGCGGCGCCGGTGTTTGACCGGGCTACTCCTTCTGGGCTGGCTCTGGACGGCCAAGCGGCGTCCCCTGCGGTCCTTCGCCGCCATCGTTGCCCTCGTCGGCGACCGCCGGCGGGGCGGGCGGCTGGGTCGGCTGGGGGGCCGGCTGCTGGGTCGACTGTTGCGCCGACTGGGGGGCAGTCCGGGGCTTGTCCGGCGTGGGCTCCGGCCGGCGGCTCGACTCCTCGTAGCGGTAGTACTGGTAGGCGTAGCCATCGGAGCCTTCGGGGTCCACGCCGTTCAGGACCGCCCCGACGACGGGAGCTTCCACCTGGACCAGGAGCTCCGTGGCCCTCACCACCTCCTTGCGGGTAGTCGCGCCGGCCACCGAGACCAGCAGGACGGCGTCGACCCGGTGCGAGAGGACCAGGGCGTCGGTGACGGGCAGCAGCGGCGGCGAGTCGACGAGGACGATGTCGTACTCGACGCGCAGCGCGTTCAGGACCTCGGCGGTGCGGTTCGACGACAGCAGCTCGGACGGGTTGGGAGGCAGCGGGCCCGACGCCAGCAGGTCGATCCCCGGTTGGTCGGGCACCGCCTGGATGGCGTCGGCGAGCGGCACCTTGCCGAGGAGCGCGGACGTGAACCCGACCCCGTTCTCCAGGCCGAAGAACTCGTGGATGCGCGGCCGGCGGAGGTCGCAACACACCACGAGCACACGCTGGCCGGCGCCGGCAAGGGCCACGGCCAGGTTGGCCAGGGTGGTGGTCTTCCCCTCCCGGGCGTTGGCGCTGGTCAGCTGCAGGATTCGCATCGGCTGGTCGAGCCCGAGGAACTGCACCGAGGTCCGCAGGGTGCGGTAGGCCTCCGCCGCCGGCGACATCGGGTCGTGGGTCGACACGAGGAACGGCCGGTCCTTCGTCTTCCAGCCGCTGACGACAGGGATCATGCCGAGCACCGGCAGGCCCGGCGCGACCCGCTCGAAGTCGTCCTTGGTCCTCACCGAATCGTCGAGGTAGTTGAGGAGGAAGGCGAGACAGATCCCGAGGAGGAGGCCCACGAAGAGGGCGAGCAGCCCGTTCCGCAGCGGTCTCGGCGCCACCGCGCTGGTGGGAGTCGTTGCCGGGGTGACGAGCTGGGCGCCACCCTGCTTCAGGGCGCCGTCCACCTGGAGTTGGTCGAGCTTCTGCTTGAACAGCGACTGGGCGCCGACGAGCTCCTCGCGCTGCTCGGGCGGGGCGGCGTCGATCTGCTTCTGCAGGCTCGTTGATCTTGTCCTGCACCTGCTTGCTCGCAGCCAGGACGTCGTCGACCGCCTGCTGGCGGCGGTAGTTGATGTAGGCGTCTGCGTAGGCGTTGGCGACCTCGGCCGCCCGGGCCGGATCGGTGCTGGTGGCGCCCACCCGGATGAGGTCGGTCTGGCCGATCGGGGTGGCAGTCACGTTCGGGACCGAACCGAGCTTCTTCCGGACGGCGTCGCGCACCGGCGGGCTCTCGATGATGTGGAGCTCGTTCTGGATCTGCCGCACCGGGTCGTTGCGAACACCGCTGTTGGGATCGAACAGGGTCTCGCTGGACCGGTCCTGGATGAGCAGCTCCGCCTCCGCCGCGTAGGTGGGCGTCTGTACGAGCGAGAGCAGGACGACCGGTACGAACACCGCGAGCACGCCCACGACGATTATGGCGCGGCGCCGCCGGAGGATTCGGAGGTAGTCGCGCGGGCCAGACGGAGCCGCGGTGTCCTGCTGGATCACCACGCGATGCTAACCGTCGATCCGAACCTCGGACGGTAGGATCTCCCGATGGGGTTGTGCCACGATTTCGGCTCGCAGATCGCCGAGCGCTGCAACCACCCCATCCGCGCCGGTGCCAACGCCTGCACCTGCGACGTCTGCGGCGTCGTCTGCCCCGGTCTCTTCGACGCCTGCTCCGACGTCTGGGCCGCGTGCCCCCGCCCGGTGCTGCTCACCGGCCGACCCCTCGCCGACGAGGTGCTCGCGGCCCCCCCGGCGCCCGATCCCTTCCCACCTCCCGTGCCGGTGGATCACCGGTCGAACGGCGCCGACGCGGTGCCCGCGACGGCCAGCGAGGCGTCGAGGACCGAGGTGTTCCGCTGGTTCGAGCGGGAGTTCGGCGCCCTGCGCGACGAGGTGGCGGGGCTGCGGGCGGCTCTCGCGCTCGAGCGACCGGCGACGCCGGGCGGCGGTGTCCAGATGGAAGACCTGGCCGCAGTCGTCGACGAGGCGGTCGCCATGGCTGTCGTCAACCACCTCGCCGTCCTCGAGCACTCCGTCGCCGGCGCCCTCAAGTCCCTGCGCCGTGAGATGAAGGAGGCCAGGCTGGCGAACGAGAGGAGCGTCCTCGCCCTTCGAGACGCCATCGCCGAGTCGACGGCGCTACCCGCGAGCCAGTTGGCCCCGCTCGCCGAGGCGGTGGCCGACTCCGCCGCCCACTCGGAGTCTCTGCTCACCGGCCTGGCCGAGGCGGTCGCCGATTCGGCCAGCCAGTCGGCGGCGGAGTTGGCCGCTCTCCGGCGCCGGCTCGACCGGGTCGCCCACGCCCAGGCGCCGGCGACAAAGGCTTCCGGCGGGACGGCTCGATCCGGGCCGACTGGCGGAATCAGGATCTCGATCCGCGACCACGACCGGAGCGAGCCACCGCTACCGGTCTCGTTGGCCGACTCGGACTGACCGCGCCCGATCCGCCCCGATACGACCATGGCCCTGCTTCCCGAACGAGACATCGAGTGGATGCTGGCCTGCCCGCGGTGCAGGTCGGCGCTCGAGCGCACCGAGAAGGGCTACGACTGCGACTGTGGGTTCTCGGCGCCGCGAATCGGACGGTGGCCGGTGCTCGTCGATTTCGACGCCAGCATCCTCGACGAGAACGAGATCGCCCGCCGCGCCGGCGCCAGCGCCCTGGCCCGATCACGGATGTCGCGGCTCAGCCAGGCCGCCCGGCTACTCAGGCGGGGCCGCCATGGAGCGCCAGCGCCGGCGAGCGTCGAGAAGCTGCTCCAACTCCTTCCGGCGCAGGCGCTGGTCGTCGTGGTGGGAGGTGGCGCCGACGAGCACGGTCTCGACGTCCTCTACGAGGACCCCACTGTCGACGTGGTCGGATTCGACGTCTACGGGAGCGACCTCGTGCAGTTCATCGCCGACGGCCACTCCATCCCGCTGGCAACGGGCACGGTCGACGCGGTGGTCACCCAAGCGGTGCTCGAGCACGTGCTCGACCCACCCCGCGTGGTCGGCGAGATCCACCGCATCCTCCGCCCGGGGGGACTCGTCTACGCCGAGACCGCCTTCATGCAGCAGGTGCACGAGGGCCCGTACGACTTCACCCGGTACACCGAGAGCGGCCACCGGTGGCTGTTCAGGGACTTCGAGCTCATCGACTCCGGGGCGCTCACCGGTCCGGGGACGCAGTTGGCGTGGACCGTCGACTACCTCGTACGCGCGTTCACCCGGTCACAGGCCGCCGGCCGGGTGGCCCACCGGCTCCTGTCGCCGCTCTCGTACCTCGACCGCCTCGTCCCCGCGACCCACACGATCGACAACTCGCCGGCGGTGTACTTCCTGGGCCGCCGGTCGGAGTCGAGCATCTCGCCGCGGGACATGGCCGCGTACTACCAGGGCGCCCAGTGAGGTCGAGCGCCTTCTAACGGGCGATCCGCGCCAGCGCCTCGGCCACGGCGTCGGCGACACGGTCCCACGAGTAGAGCGCGGCTCGGGACCGGCGGACGTCCTCGGGCACCCAGTCCGGCTGTTCCAACTGCTTGGCCAGGTCGTCGGCGTCCCCGTCGGCGAGCAGAACCGCGGCGTCTTCCAGGATCTCCTCGGTCAGCCGCTGGCGGATGGCCACCACCTGGCAGCCGGCGCTCAGGGCCTCGACCATCGGGAGGCCGAAGCCCTCCTCCATCGAGGCCGTCACGTACACCTGCGCTCGCCGGAAGATGGAGCGCATCTGCTCCTGGTCGACCATGTCGAACCGCTCACAGCACTCGGGCGAACGCGTCCTTCAGGGTCCGGTACGTCTGGTCGCTCACCCCGACGCACAGGAAGCGCTGCGCCCACGCCGGCTGGGCCAGGGCCAAGGCGTCGGCCACCAGCTCGTTCCGCTTGTGGGCGGCCCCACCGGCCAGGAGCACCGTGCCGAGCTCGCCCTCGGCGAAGTTGTCGTCGTCGGAATGATCCCCGGACCGAGGTGCAGCACCTCACTCTTCTCGGCGGCTGCCGGGAACAGGGCGACGAGCTCGTCTCGGGTGGGGCCGCTGATGGCGAATATCCAGTCGGCCCTGGCGACCGTCCTACGAAGATCGATGTGCCGGTACAGCCGTGCGACGGGTCCTCGGGTGCGGCGCCATCGCAGGTCGTAGACGAAGGAGACGAACGGGACCCGAACCACGAGCGGGGCCGGCGCGGAGCAGAGCAGTGCGGCCGAGTGGGACCTGCCCACGATCCGACCGAAGGACAGGACCGCCCACAGGGCGCGGTTCGGGGGCTTGGGTGGCACCACCAGCTGCATGCCGCGATCGGCCAGTCGGGGGTAGACCTCGCGCTGCAGCACCCCGATGCCGGTGTCCGGCAACTTGACCGCCGACGCCCACACCCGACGGGTGGAGCCCCGGGCGCTTACGACCAAGGTGGCATGGGGCTCGGCCGCCGCGACCAGACCGCGGCGACGGCCCGCACGATCCCTCTGAGCTCGGACCTCCTGTCCGGTCGGACCGGGAGCCAGCACACGGTCCTGATGGCGAGCCCTCCGGTCACAAGTCCGGCGGCTGCGACGCGGGGCATCCGATGGTGGAACTGGAGGTAGTTACGTGCCCCGACGGCCATGAGCGGGAGAATGTAGGGCAGGACGGTACGCCCGGTCGACGTACGGACGTGGGTGCAGTCGCCCACCGCCACGCGCACCGGTATGTCCGCCTGGTGGGCACGGGTCAAGAGGTCGGTGTCCTCGAAGTAGAGCGGGAAGCGGGCGTCGAACCCTCCCAGGGTGTCCCATGCCTTGCGGGTTATGCCCACGCAGATGAAGGGGAAACCGAGCCCCTCGGCGAGCGGCCCGGCCATCCCTGGCTCGGCTGGCCCGGCTGGGCGGGGCAGCCGTCCGCCGCTCCCTCCCCGCACTACGCTCCCGGCGGGACCTGGTGGCCGCGGCCAGCCCCGACACCACCGACACGACGCCTCCGACACCGGGAAGGGCCACGATCCCCGGCCGCTCGTGGGGCAGGAAGCCTGTGATCGCAACGTCGCCGCGCTGGGACGCGACAACCGCCCGCAGCGCCGCCATCGAGTCGTCGGTGAAGATCAGGTCGTCGTTGCACAGGACCATCGTGTCGAAGTCGACCCGTCCGGCGACCAGGGCGGCGGCACCCCCATAGCCGGTGTTGGCCCCGATGGAGATCGCCCACGGCTCGTCGGCCAGCGCCGCGCTCGGCTCCCGCGCTGTTGCACACGATGACCGGCCTGAAGCCGTGGTCGGCGGCCAGGCCTGCGGTCCGCCGGGCGTTGTCGAGCTGGCCCATCGGCGTACGTGGGCAGGACGAAGACGTCGTGGCGGCAGTTCGTGGACTCCCGGGTGGAATCCTCAGCCACCTCGTCGACCCGCCGTCACCTGAGGCTGCGGATGCTCGGCGTGGTCCGGGGCGGATCCGGAGCGGTGGGGCGGACCGGCGACGTGGCGGTAGAGGAGCTCGACGGCGGCGATGACGAGCAGCGACTTATACAGGTTCACCGGTACACCCTCGGAGAAGAACCCCAGCGCCGAACCGGCGAGGATCGTCATGGCCACCGGCCACGTCCGCATGTTCCTGGCCATCCAGCGCCAGAGCTGGTCGAGGGCCAACACGGTAACGACCAACATGAGCACGAGCCCGGCGGGACCGCCGATCATCGTCCCCAGTCCGATGACCGTCGGCGCCAGGCTCGTCTTGATGGTCGGGCTGACCGGGATTCCCACCACCTCGTGGGTGTAGTAGGAGGTCAGGCCCGCCGGTCGGTAGGCGCTGACGAGCCCGCCGGGACTGAGATCCTTGGCGGACTTCATGGCGTAGAGGAGGGAGCCGGTGCCGCCCACCCGGAACACGAAATGGGTCAGCTCGTAGTTCAACGATTGGGACGAGAGCGGTGAGGCCGAGCCGGTGGGCCGTTCCGTCCCGTTGGCGGCGTTGACCCGTGTCACCCGGAGGACCGACAGCACGGGCGAGAGGACCAGGTAGACGACGACGGTGGCGATGAGCAGCGATTTCCGGAACTTGGTGAAACGACCCGTCAGGAGCCACAGGAACAGGACCGACAAGCTGTAGCCGATGACGGCACCACGGCTCGTGCTGAGGTAGGAGGCGTTGGCGATGACCAGCACCATCCCGAGGAGACAGAGGTAGGTCTGCTTCGGGCTCCGCCGGTCGAAGACCCACAAGCCGAGCAGGAGCATCGCCGGGTACAGCTGGCGCTGGTACAGCAGGGTGATCGTGACGAGACGGAACGGGAGCGGCCTTGTTGTAGAGGCCCGCCACGCCCCACACCGAACGCCACCTGGACGACAGTGAACCCGGCGAAGACGACCGTGGCCCACACCAGGACCGGCGACAGGCGCCGGGCCGCCTCGGCGGTGGCGACACGGGGGAGCGGCGTCCGTACCTGGACGGAGGCCAGCGCCGCCACCAGGAGGCAGAAGACGACGAACCCCAGGGTGAGCAAGCCGTATGCGTCGGCCATGTCCCTGGCAGTGAAATGACCGTGGAAGGGGGCCTGGACGACGATGAACGTGGGGTTCCTGACCACGTTGTAGCTGAACATGTACAGCTGGAGAATCCCGCCGATCAGGAAGACGGCGAGGATCCCGGCGTACAGGACCGGAGGGACCTCCGCCTTCCGGAGCCCGGCGATCGCCAAGGCGAGGGCCAGGGCATTGGCCGAGGTGAGGAGCGCCCACGTCAGGAGGTCGGGGGCCAGGTTGCCCCGGGTGACGAACGCCCCGAGGACGAGCACGACGACGACCGACCAACAGCCGACCGTGGCCAACTGGCTGCGGCTGGCCCGCCATTGGGTCTCCCCGGCGTCGGCCGCGCTGGCCCACGCCTGGAACCTCCCGCCGCGTTCGTGGTGGCGTGCCCCCGCCCCGGCGCTGGTGGGCGCGCCCGCCGCCCGGACCGGACGGACCATCTGGCTCACGTGGCCCTGGGCTTTCTGAACCACGAGGGTGGCGCCGACGCCAAGCCGACGGGAGGCACACCACGATGGACGACCGGCTTCACCCATTGATCATACGGGCCGCTTCTTTCCCCGTACGTCACCGCGCCCTCGCTCGACCTCGAATGAGATGCGAGAAACGCAGGGCTGGCCAGCCTGAATCCCACCATCACGACCACCAAAGAGGAGGGTGTCACGCGGATGGTTCCCGCACCCGCTGAGGATCCGGTGATATTCGTTCGTCGGCCGGACCGATGGCGGGCGTTCGAATGGCGTCCCGTCACCGTGACCGTTCACCGGACCATGCATTACGGGACCTGGTGCTCGCGGCGCTTCCGCCGACACCACACAGGAGCCGCAGGGCCGGCATGTGCTGCCGAGGCTCAGCGCTCAGCCGACGTCAGGCGGCGCGAACGGCGTGCCTCGACACCGCTCCTTCTGCGCCGTTCGGTACCTCTCCTGCGCCCACACGCGACTCCGCCGCGCGCTGCGATGAGTTTTCGAGTCGCCAACCGTCCAACCTCATACCGCCGGGGTAGCGACGGTAGGAGCCGCTACCTGACATCAAGGACAAGGATACGACCATGCCTGAACTCCTCGTCGACTTCATCACCTCCCTCGACGGCTACGCGTCGGCGGAGGGCTGGCCGGGCTTCTGGGGTCTCCAGGGGCCTGAGTACCTCGCCTGGCTCGGCGAGCAACCCCAGGTCACCTACCTCATGGGAGCGAACACCTACCGACTGATGTCGGGCTTCGCCGCCGGAGAGGTCCCAGCAGGAGCGGACGAGTTCACCGCCGACGAGGAGGCCTCCGTCGACGAACTCACGCAAGCGTCGAAGGTTGTGTTCTCCGCCTCTCTCGAGGCGCCGCTCACCTGGGCCAACGCCACGCTCGTGCGAGATGACGCGGTCGAAGTCGTCCGAGCCATGAAGGAGAGCGGCTCGGGCCTCATGAGCACGATCGGCAGCATCAGCCTGTGCCGGTCGCTGCTGCGGGCCGGACTCGTCGATCGCTTCCGTGTTGTCATGTTCCCAGTGATCACCGGCGCCACGGGAGCAGAACGGATCTACGACGGCTACCCGGATGTCGCCCTCGAGATGATCGACAGCCGCACCTTCGACGGCCGCATCCAGCTCGTCGAGTACCGGCCCCGCGTGCTCGAGCACCCACCGCTCGATCCCACCGCATGATTCGCCGGCCGAGCGGGTAGCGGCCAGACCGATCAGCGCTCCTCGATGGGACAGGCGACTCGGAAGCCACGCTGCCCACTCGTTCCTTGCGGCCACGTCGGATGCATGATCTGTCGCGCCACAACAGCGCCCGCACCGTCAATCTGGGCGGGACGAGTACCCGGCAGGTCGATCTCGGCGCCTCGCTCGGGAGATCCGGTTCTGGCGCGTGGGAGCTCTCCGGCCGAATCCCGATCCGTAGCTTCTTCGGGACCGGGATCCCGCTACGGCTCGTGGGTCGAAGACAGACGATGCCCGGCGGTGCGGCCTCGTTCAGCAAGACCCACCAGGTGCGAACACTCCCGGCCTCGCGGTCAGCGACGCCGGGCGCGCAGGACGACGTCGGCGACGTGCGGGGTGTCGGGTGGCGGGTCGATGCGGGGCTCGACGGCGTGCAGCTCGACCGTGAAGTCGTCGCCAACCAGCCGACTGAGGTCGTCGGCAGCGACATAGTCCGCCGGGTCGAGGCCCTTCGACTTCATGTGCTCGCAGTGCTCGTCGTCGAGGTCGTGGTAGACGGCGAGCAGCAGCCCGCCAGGGCGCACCGTGCCGAGCAACTCCCGCACGGCGCTGTCACCGGCGGCCTTGGGCAGCGCCGGGTACTGCATCGAAACGAGGTCGAACGTGCGGGCCGGGAACGGCGTCTGCAGGGCGTCGCCGCAGAGCCACTCGACCGTGGCTCCGGCCAGCTCGGCAGCCTCCCGCGCCCGGCACAGGGCGACGTCGGAGATGTCGATCGCGGTGACCGTCCAGCGGCGGCGAGCGAGCCAGATGGCGTCCGCGCCCTCGCCACAGCCGACGTCGAGCGCCCGGCCCGGGGTGAGGTCGGCGACCTCGGCGACGAGCCGCCCGTTGGGCCGCCCGCTCCACCTCGCTCCTTCGCGCTCGCTGTACCTCGTGTCCCACTCGGCGGCCTGCGCCTCCGCGCCGAACCACTGCTCGCCGTGTTTGTGCTCGTGCATGGTCCGCACGGTAGACCCGTCGCCCCAATCGGCGACCGGAACCGGCTACACCTCGTCAGGTGGCCGGAAGGCTGGGCTTACCC
This sequence comes from uncultured Acidimicrobiia bacterium, assembly GCA_963827345.1. Classification (GTDB taxonomy): domain Bacteria; phylum Actinomycetota; class Acidimicrobiia; order Acidimicrobiales; family AC-14; genus CAWGUU01. The sequence goes on from CAWHAN010000002.1 coordinate 83,986, forward strand.
GTCGGACAGGACGTCAGCAGATCCAAAGCTCGGCAGCGGCCTCGTTGCTGGGGGCGGACGTGTTGCCCGTGCGGTCGACGGCCTGGACGACGAAGCGGTTCGTCCCGTTGACCGTGCCGTAAACGAAGGCGCCGCCGACTCCGGTCACCACCTCCAGCGGGTTCTGGGCGCCGTTGATGATGAACTCGTACTCGATCGCCGACTGCGGGTCCACGTTGTCCGTCGACTGGTCCCACGCCAGCCAGACCAGGCCACAGCCGTCGTCCGACTCGACCCGGACGTTGGTCGGGGCGGAGGGAGGCACGGTATCGGTGCTGGCGAGGGTCGTGACCGAGACCGAGTTCGAGTCGACGGTGTTGCCGGAGCTGTCCCGGGCGACGACCTTGATCGTGTAGCCCGTGCTGGGCGTGAGGTGCCGCAGGGCGTAGCCCTGGATGAGCCAGTTCACGTTCGCCGTTAGCGCGCCGTTCACATAGATGCTGTAGTCGACGAAGGAAGAGCGCAGGTCGTCGATCGATTCCGACCACGACAGCCAGATCTGAGACGGGGTGACGTTGGGAACGGTCAAGACGGGAGCGGACGGGGGGATCAGATCGGGGTCAGTGGTGGCCGTGACCGTGTTGCTGTTCCCGGACACGTTGAGTTGGTTGTCGACCGCGTACACGTAGAAGCTGTAGGTGCGACCAGGGCTCATCCAGTCCAGCGTGTAGTGCGTCTGGGTCGAGTTGACCGTCCAGCTCTGGCTGTTGTCCTGCCGAACGACGTAGGAGAAACTGCCATTGTCGGTTGAGGGGCCCCACGCCAGGCTGACGCTGGTCTTGGTGACGCCGGTAACCCGCAGGTTGGTGGGCGTCGTCGGCGCCTGCCGGTTGGGCGCCACCGTCGTCGTGGTCGTCGGCTTTGGTGGCTTCGCCGCCGACGCGCTCGACGATCCGGCGAGAACCATGGCCAGAACGGCGATCAGGCTGACCAAAGCGCGCCGGCAGGCACGCTGGCGTCTTATGGACATGCTCCCCCCTCCAATGGCGAAAGCCGGTTCCGCCTCAGGTCAGGAGACATACGACCGAAACGTGGCGAGGGATTGCGCGAATTGCGTCCGTGGGCGCAGGAGCTGCTCGTCGGCTGCCGCCGGGCCGAGCCGGGGCAGGCGGTCCGAAGTGATGAGGTACAGGAAAAGCGGGTAGTACAGGACGCGACGGGGAAGCCCCGTTGCGTGGTTCGCGAAGCGCCGCGACGGCGCTTCCCGCATGCGAAGGAGGATGGGGAATCCATGACCGACGAGGACCGACCGACCGACGAGGAGAACCGCGACGACGAGCTGGCGCCTGAGCTGCCGACCACGTTCGCCACAAAAGGCGTCGGCTGGTCCGGCCGGGAAGAAGACGACCTGAACGTCATCGAGTCGGACACGCCAGCACAGCAGCACAGCTTCCGCCGATCACCTCCTGCCGCTGGCCGATAGTCAGCCGGATCGGCGTCCGGTCCTCAGTCCACGGAGCTTAAGTGGAAGCCGATGGTCCTAGCGCTGCGTCGCCGATTTGACTTGGGCCAGGGCGGCTCGGCCCGGCGGACTTTGGCGATGATCTCCTCCGCCGTCTTGTGCCAGACGACGAGCAGGGACCAGATCCTGATCGGCGCGGAGAACACCGTGCACGCCAACGCGACTGCGTTGACAACGGCCTCACGTCGAGGAGTCCAGAAAGCTTTCCTCGTAGTGGTCGGTCCCCAGCGCTCTGCGTAATCGAGCCACGGATCGTCCTCCGGGGTGACCGGCTCTCCCACGTCCCCATCATGCCGAGCGGCGCCGATGGCCCGCAGGGAGGGAATCGCCGACAGCCTTTCGAGGTCGGCGAATGCGCCCGTCTTCGACGAGAGGTGTGGGTACCACCCTTGTCGAGGAGTGGGGCCGTGACTACGTTGAGCGGTTAGGACACCCGAAAGGACGGCGGTGTGGACATGAGAACCAGCTGGCCAGAGCATGTACGGACTGGGCGAGGGCGGACCGGCCGGGCGCTTCGGACGGCGACGGTGATGATGGCGGCGGTGTCGATGCTGGCGTTGCAGCCCAGCCCGGCCCTCGCCGACACCTACTCCGACAACTTCTTCCCGGCCCACTGGGTCCCGTACCCCCACATCTCCGTCCCCCCGGAGCACCCGTACTACCGGGCCGTCGTGCTCATCGACAACACCGGTGACCCCTCGCTGAGCCAGCAGATCCAGACGTTCGCCCAGATCATCAACAGCCTGCACAACGGCTACAACTCTCGCTACCCGGTGATCCTCTACTACCAGAACATCCACATGGCGCCCGGGCAACCCTGCGCCCTCGGCCCGGCCGGGTGGTTGATCGTGTGCAAGGACCAGACGCTCGGGGGCTCCGAGTCGGCCACCGCGCCCGGCGCGGCCCAGATCTTCTCGGGCGTGGCCGACCACATCTACTACGCGGTCGCCCGATTCCGGCCCAGCGTCGTGGACCCGTGGTGCGCAGGCGACAAGTTCACCGTGGTCGTGCAGATCCTCAGCAACACCCTCGGGCTCGACCAGAACCTGACCAACCCGGACTCGGCCCTCTTCCCGACCCTCCCCGTCGGGCGCTGCACCTACAACGGGTGGACATGGCCCGATCTCGACCGGATGAACCAGATGTACAGCCACCAGGCCGGATAGGTGGCTTCATGCGTGGAGCAGCCGATGCGCGATGACGATCGCCGACCCGACTCGCCCCCCGGCGGGCGTGGCACGATCTCGTAGGTGACCAGCAGACCCGCCGCCGCGCAGCACCTGCAGGACCTCGCGCTGCTGCGCCGCGTTCGCGACCGCATCGACCGGGAATACACGCAGCCGCTGGACGTCGAGGCGCTCGCCCGCGGCGTGAACATGTCGGCCGGGCACCTCAGCCGCCAGTTCCGGCTCGCCTACGGCGAGCCGCCGTACGCCTACCTGATGACGCGGCGCATCGAGCGGGCGATGGCGCTGCTGCGCCGTGGCGACCTCAACGTCACCGAGGTCTGTTTCGCGGTGGGCTGCTCGTCGTTGGGCACCTTCAGCTCTCGCTTCACCGAGCTGGTCGGTGTGCCGCCCAGCGTCTATCGGCGCGAGGCGGTTCGCGCGACGGCTGGGATACCGTCATGCGTGGCGAAACAAGTGACCAGACCCGTCAGGAATCGAGAAGCGTCGGCGCCAAGCCGCACTTAGCCTGACGCCATGGACATAACCATTCACCAGGCCTACCTCCCACACAACGACCCGGACGCCGCCCTGGCGTTCTATCGCGACACCCTCGGCTTCGAGGTACACAACGACGTCGGGTACCAGGGGATGCGCTGGATCACGGTCGGCCCCGCCGACCAGGCCGGCCCGGCCATCGTCCTGCACCCCCCGGCCGCCGACCCTGGCATCACCGACGACGAGCGCCGCATCATCGCCGAGATGATGGCCAAAGGCACCTACGCCAGCATCAACCTGGCCACCAAGGACCTCGACGGCACCTTCGAGCAGCTGCAGGCCAGCGGCGCCGAGATCGTCCAGGAGCCGATCGAGCAGCCGTACGGGATTCGCGACTGCGCCGTCCGCGATCCCGCGGGCAACATGCTCCGCATCCAGGAGCTGCGCTGAACGTCCGGCGATCTCGGCCATGACCTGCACAGACGGCACCCGCGAAGACGGCTCCGCCCAACCCATGGAGACACGATGAGCACTGCCACGAAGACGCGCACGCAGTCGCCTGCGCTGCACGTTGCCGACAGCCACGACCTGATCCGCGTGCACGGGGCGCGGGTGAACAACCTCAAGGACGTCAGCATCGAGATCCCGAAGCGCCGGCTGACGGTGTTCACCGGCGTCTCCGGCTCGGGCAAGAGCTCGCTGGTGTTCAGCACGATCGCGGCGGAGTCGCAGCGGATGATCAACGAGACCTACAGCGCCTTCCTTCAGGGCTTCATGCCGACGCTGGCCCGGCCCGAGGTCGACGTACTCGAGGGGCTGACCACCGCGATCATCGTCGACCAGCAGCGGATGGGCTCCGACCCCCGGTCCACGGTCGGCACCGCCACCGATGCCAACGCGATGCTCCGCATCCTCTTCAGCCGACTCGGGCAGCCGCACATCGGCTCGCCGCAGGCGTTCTCCTTCAACGTCGCCTCGATCAGTGGATCGGGTGCCGTCACGCTCGAGCGCGGCGGGCAGACAGTGAGGGAGCGGCGGAGCTTCAGCATCACCGGAGGCATGTGCTCACGCTGCGAAGGCCGAGGCTCGGTCTCCGACATCGACCTCACCCAGCTCTACGACGACTCCAAGTCGCTCTCCGAGGGCGCGTTCACCATCCCTGGCTGGAAGTCGGACAGCTTCTGGACGGTGCGGGTCTACGCCGAGTCGGGCTTCGTCGACCCGGACAAGCCGATCAGCGAGTACACGAAGAAGGAGCTGAACGCCTTCCTCTACAAGGAGCCGACCAAGGTGAAGGTCGACGGCGTCAACCTCACCTACGAGGGGCTGATCCCGAAGATCCAGAAGTCGTTCCTGTCGAAGGACCCCGACTCCATGCAGCCGCACATCCGGGCGTTCGTGGACCGGGCGGTCACCTTCACCACCTGTCCCGAGTGCGGCGGCACCCGGCTCAGCGAGGCGGCTCGATCGTCGAAGATCGACGGGATCAACATCGCCGACGCCTGCGCGATGGAGATCAGAGACCTCGCCGAATGGGTCCGTGGCCTCGACGATGCGTCGGTCGCGCCGTTGCTCGGCGCACTGGTGAAGACCCTCGACTCGTTCGTGGGGATCGGGCTGGGCTACCTCTCGCTCGAACGGTCGTCGGGCACGCTGTCGGGCGGCGAGGCGCAGCGCACCAAGATGATCCGCCACCTCGGCTCGTCGCTCACCGACGTCACCTACGTCTTCGACGAGCCCACGATCGGCCTGCACCCCCACGACATCCAGCGGATGAACGACCTGTTGCTGCAGCTCCGGGACAAGGGCAACACGGTGCTCGTGGTCGAGCACAAGCCGGAGACGATCGCGATCGCCGACCACGTCGTCGACCTCGGCCCCGGCGCCGGCAAGGCGGGCGGCACCATCTGCTACGAGGGGACCATCGAGGGCCTGCGGGCCAGCGGCACGACCACCGGGCGTCACCTCGACGACCGGGCCACCCTGAAGGAGACGGCGCGGACTCCCACCGGCACGCTGGAGATCCGCGGCGCCACGAGGCACAACCTGCACGATGTCGACGTCGACATCCCGCTCGGGGTGCTCGTCGTCGTCACCGGGGTGGCGGGCTCGGGCAAGAGCTCGCTGATCCAGGGCTCGGTCGCCGGGCGGGACGGAGTGGTGACGGTCGACCAGACCCCGATCCGCGGCTCGCGGCGGAGCAACCCGGCGACGTACACCGGACTGCTCGACCCGATCCGCAAGGCGTTCGCGAAGGCGAACGGCGTGAAGCCGGCGCTCTTCAGCTCCAACTCCGAGGGCGCCTGCCCCAACTGCAACGGCGCCGGCGTCGTCTACTCCGACCTGGGGATGATGGCCGGCGTCGCCACCATCTGCGAGGAGTGCGAGGGGAAGCGGTTCCAGGCCGAGGTGCTCGAGTACAAGCTCGGCGACAAGGACATCAGCGAGGTGCTCGCGATGTCGGTGGCCGAGGCCGGGGAGTTCTTCGGCGCCGGCGAGGCGCGCACGCCGGCCGCGCTCGCCATCCTCGACCGGCTCGCCGACGTCGGGCTCGGCTACCTGTCGCTGGGGCAGCCGCTCACCACGCTGTCCGGCGGCGAGCGGCAGCGGCTCAAGCTGGCCATCCACATGGGCGAGAAGGGCGACGTCTACGTCCTCGACGAGCCGACCACCGGCCTCCACCTCGCCGACGTCGAGCATCTGCTCGGCCTGCTCGACCGGCTCGTCGAATCCGGCAAGTCGCTCATCGTCATCGCCCACCACCAGGCGGTCATGGCCCACGGCGACTGGATCATCGACCTCGGCCCCGGCGCCGGCCACGACGGCGGCCGGGTCGTCTTCGAGGGCACACCCGCCGACCTCGTCGCCGCCCGCTCCACCCTCACCGGCGAGCACCTGGCGGCCTACGTCGGCGCCTCGGGGTCCTAGCGGAGTGGCACAGGCCACCGCCACAACGGCTCACCGCACGCGCCGGAGGAATCCCCTCGGGTTGTAGGTGAGCAGGTATCTCTCCCGGGACGTGTCGACCTCGAAGTTCGGATTGGCCTTCAGGAACTCCTCCACCGCCCGCATCGGGCCGGGCCGGCGTTGGCCGAGCTTCGACGTCGGGCGGAACAGGTCGACGATGCCGTCCTCGACGATGAGGTACCCGCCCGGGCCGACGAACGTGGCGTAGTTCTCGAGGTCGATCAGGACCTGGTCGCGCGTGTGATCACCGTCGTGGACGACGACCACCCGCTTGCCCGCACATTCCCGAGCGAGCCGCTGCAGGATGTCGGGGTCGTCGCTCCGCCCGGTGAGGGCGACGATGCGGTCGTGTTTGACGTCGAACCGGGACCGGTCCACGTCGACCGAGATGACCTGGCCGTGGCCGATGAGGTCGAGGAGATGGGCGAAGTACAGGGTGCTGCCGCCGGCCGCGCTCCCGATCTCGACGACCACGTCGGGCTGCACCTCGTGGAGGATCTCCTGGTAGATCCACGAATCCATCGGGTTCTTCTGGGCCGGCACGCCCATCCAGAAGGACTTCTCGTAGACGATCTCGCTCTGGTGGTAGAGGAGCCAGCCCTTCAGGGTCATCCGGTAACGACGGCGGTACTCGTGGTCCATGGGCGACGCCATCCGGCGCGCCAGCTCCAGGATCTTCCGGTAGTCGCCCCGCCGCACCAGCCGACCGACGGCCCGGGTGGAGGCGACGGCGGACTTGGCCCGCGCTGCGGGCGCCGTCCTGGCCCGCGCTGCGGGCGCCTTCGTCACGCCGTCACCGTCACACTTTTTCCGTCATCGGCTTCCGCCAGTACACGCCGGTCCAGTCGATCGTCTCGATGGAGTCGGTGATGTCGTGCTCCCGGCGGTAATCGTCGACCGCCTGCTTGCAGGCCGGCACACACCCGTAGTCGTCGACGATCACGAAACCGCCGGGCGAGACCTTCGGATAGAGCGGGCGCAGGGTGTCCATTGTCGACTCGTACATGTCCCCGTCGCAGCGCAGGACCGCGAGACGGCCGATCGGGGCGTCGGCGAGGGTGTCCTTGAACCAGCCCTCGAGGAAGCGGACCCGGTCGTCGAGCATCCCGTACCTGGCGAAGTTGGCCTTCACCTCCGCCAGCGAGACCGCCAGCTCGGGAAAGGTGTGGTGGGTGTCGCCGGCGTCGGCCGGGTAGGTGTCCGGGTCGGGCGGGGGGAGACCCTTGAACGAGTCGGCCACCCAGACCGCCCGGACCGGGTCACCCAGCACCTCGAGGACGGCACGCATGAAGATGGCCTCGCCGCCCCGCCACGTGCCGGCCACCAGCAGGTCACCGGGCACGCCGTCGTGGACCACGGCGGTCACGCAGTGCCGGATGTTGTCCAGCCGCCGAAAGCCCACCATCGTCTGGCCGGAGATGGGCCAGTCCCGGCCCTCGGCCCGAGCGTCTTCCTGCACCGCCACCCGCTTGAACAGGTCCATGTTCTTGGCCTGCACGAGGGGACGAAACAGGCCCCACATGCGTCGCTGCCACGAACCCTCCGGCCGCACGACCTGAAGCTCGTCGCCCTGGAGCGAGCCCGTCACGCACCGCTGCAGGAGGTCGAGGTAGAGATCGGCGGGCTGGCGCTTGGTCAACCGAGGTCCTGCGACGGGAGGTCGGGTCGGCGGGCCGTGCAGACGAACTGGTAGGCCAGCAGGGTCGGGCGCAGCCGAGCCAGCCGGTCGCCGACGACCGCCCACGTGCCGTTGACCGCCTTGCGCAGCGGGGTGGGAAGGCGGGTGATCGCCGGGAGCTGGGCCGAGAGGCGGGGAAGGCGGGCCGGCACGCAGGACTCGGCTACCAGGCCGGCGTCGGAGACCAGCTCGAGAAGGGCCCGGCGGGTCAGCCATCGGAGATGGCCGCCGTCGAAGAGACCCGTCGGCTCGTACCGCCACTCGCCTCGCAACAGTCGGAGCCGGGCCTGCCAGTTGGCGACGTTGGGGACCGAGATCACGACCACCCCACCCCGCCGGCACAGGGCCGCCGCCGTGGCCAGGGCGGCGGCCGGCTCCACGAGGTGCTCGAGGACGTCGGCGCACACCACGACGTCGAAGCTGGCGGGCGGGAACGGCAGCGCCGAGGTGAGTGGCAGGTTGAGGACCTCGTCGGCGACCTTGGCGGCCGCCGCCGCCGCGGCCGCGCTCGAACTCCACCCCGGCGCGGTACCCGGCCCGCGAGCCGATGTTGCCGAGCAGCACGCCGGAGCCGCACCCGAGGTCGAGCACCCGGCCGCCGGGTGGGAGGCAGGCCAGCACCGTCGCCAGGAGCACGGGGTTCTCGGCGTGCTCGTAGAGCGACGCCTTCGCCTCGTAGTACGCCTGCTCGCCGCCAACCTCCGGTGCACCGCTCGCCTCTGGCTCGCTCACACGAGGGCCTTGGCGAACGCTTCGAGGTAGGCGTGGCCCCACCGCTCGCAGGGTTCCATGTGGCAACCCTCGGCCCACTCGTTCCAGGCGTTCACGAACAGCAGCTGGTGCTCCGGAGGGGCACTCCGACGGAGCCGGGCCACCACTTCGGCGACCCAGTCGCCGAACAGCTCGGGAGTCGAGCCGGTGAGGGCGAAGGCCCTGTTGTTCGGTCGTCTCGGGCTGTTGTCCCAGTTGGGGGTGACGCCGGGAAAGCGCAGGTAGTCGGCCTGTGGCCGGCGCAGCATCTGGCGGACCATGGCCCTGTAGCCGAAGGTCCTGGGAGCGTTCACGGCGCCGTGGGCGCTGACGCGAGCCAGCTCACGGCGGGCCCGCCCGCGGAGCCGAAAGGAGAAGCTCAGGTCGATCGCAGCCGGCTGGAACTCGACGGCGGCGTCGAAGCCGAGCAGCTTCGGGTCACCTCGCTCCTTGTGGCTCTCCACCCGGCACAGGAAGAGCCCGGGTAGGCCGGCCTCCTTCGCCCGCTGCCTCCAGAGCTCCGTCGTCGCCAGTGGGTCGGGCAGCAACCCCGCTCGGTAGACGAGGAACAGCGGCTTGCCGTCGACCCGGACGTAGCGCTCGTCGCGGAAGGCTTCGATGAGCCAGTCGATGTGGCGGCGGTCGTCCTCGGGACTGTGGCTCTGTCCGACGAGGACGTCGTTCTCGCTGCCGTCCCACGTCCGGGTCCACGGCTCGTTGGCCCAGCACAGGCAGAACGGGAAGTCCGGTCGACCGGAGGCGAGCACCTCGTCGAAGGGCGCCCCGAGCAGGCGGCGGCCGCCGAACCAGTAGTGGTAGTAGCAGAACGCGTCGATCCCGTACTTCGAGGCGAGCGCGGCCTGCGCCTCGCGGACCGTGGCGTCGCGGAGGTCGTAGTAGCCGAGGTCGGCCGGCACGTGCGGCTGCTCGTGGCCGGGGAACAGCGGCTCGGCCCGCCTGGCATTGGCCCAGTCGGTGAAGCCCTCCCCCCACCATTCGTCGTTCTCGGGTATGGGGTGGAACTGCGGGAAGTAGAACGCGATGGAGCGAAGCGCGTCGCCGGCCGGGTCATTGGTGCACCATCCCTTCCGATGGCGCACCAATGAGATCCGTGACATCCGGCCTTCGGCCGGACGAAGCGCGCCACATCGGTTCGCTCGCCTTCGGCTCGCTCACAGGGACACCGCCTCCGTCCGGTGAGCGACGGTGGCCACGTGCTTGGCGAAGGCGCCTCGCAGGGACTTGCGTCCCTCCGACCCGAGGAACACAAGGCCGGCGGCGACAGCCAGGGTTCCGCCGACGATGGCGGCGGTGGCGAAGCGCTCCACCGGGCTCCCCATCTGCATCGCCGCCGCGCCGGCCACCGTGGCGACCGCTGCGCCAGCGGCCGCTGGGACCAGGCCGTGGCGCAGGGTCGCGGAAAGAGCCGACTGACCGAACTCGCCCCGGCTGATGATCGGGAAGACGATGAAGTCCAGCAGCAGCAATGTGGCCAGCTTCGCCACCGCCGCACCGACGGCGCCGAACACCGCCACCAGAGAAATGGTGAGCGCCAGGTTGACGGGAATCTGGATTGCCACCGCCCGGGCCATCAGCTTCTGGCGACCGCGGACGATGAGCAACGTCGCCATCCCGTGGACGAACATGTCGGCGAGGCATGCTGCCGCGGAGATCACCAGCACGCTCTCCGCCCAGCCGCTCGACTCCCCCAGGAGCACGACGATGATGTCCCGCCGCAACCAGAGCGCCAGCATGAATCCGGTACCGGCGATATAGGAGAATACCCGGGTGAGGAACATCGTGGCCGTCTCCTGCTGGGCGGCGTCGTCGCTGCCGGACAGCGACGGGAACACGACGGTGTAACCCACGAGCAGGACCGAAAGGACGTACACCGGGAGGAGGCTGGCGATCTGGTACACGCCGACCGCCGATCGGCCGACGAAGGCGCCGATGGTGACCAGGTCGACGAGGTTGAACAGCGGTGCGCCGAGGTTGAGGACGACGAGCGGGACGGCCATGGCGGTGACGAGGCGAAGGGCCCGACGGTCGGGGTTCCTGGCCCGCAGCTCGAACCACCCGACCCGCGCATGGACCAGCCGGGCCAGCATGAGGCGCTCGGTCAGGACGCCTACTACCTGGGCGAACGCCAGGCCGGCGACGCCGAACCGGTTGATCGTCGCCAGCGCCACGCCCACCCGTACGACGACACTGACCAGGGTGGCGACGGTGAGTAGCGAGAACTGGCGGTGACCCCTGGCGACAGAGGGGACGGCGGCGGTTCCGACGTCGAGTGAGGTGGCCAGGCCCAGGAGCAGGATGGTGACGAGGAGGTACGAATCGCTGCCGGAACCGGTGACGATGACCGCCCCGCAGGCGACGACCGTCAAAGCCATCGCCGCCGCCCCCATCCAGGCGAATGCGCCGTGGGCGGCGTGGACGACCTGCCTGTCGTCGATTCCATCTGCGCTCTGCAGGTTGGCGTCGACACGGGCGCTGGCGCGCACGACGCTGAAGCCGATCGCATAGTGGCAAATGACCAGGAGCGCCGTCCAGGACGTGATCAGCGCGTACAGGCCGTATTCCGCGGTTCCGATGCGGCGCACCGCCCACGCGGCGAGGAAGAACGTCGACGCGCCGGTGAGGATCAGGCCTACATACGTCCACGCCAGGCCTCGTGCGAAACCGCCGAGGAGCGACGTCGTCGACGGCGGTTCGACGGTGGTCTCAGGTCGTTTCGCCAAGGCCGCGCTCTCGTACCATCATGATCTCATTGCGTCGGAAAGGGTGGGTTGCATGCGGTTCCGGGACGTGCACCCGCGGGCTCGGGACTGAGCGACCCTACCAACCGGGGGGTCGAAGCCGGGGGAGCCGGCACCGCGTAGGCTGCCGCCTTGGCCGCCACCGGCTATCCAGACGCCGATCGCAGCAACGTCATCCCATTCATCCCGTTCGGGGCGGCCCGGCTGCTCGATGTCGGCTGCTGGCAGGGAGGCTTCGGCCGGGAGCTGAAACGGCGCAGGCGGGGCCTCGTGGTGGTGGGTATCGAGGCCGACGCCGGAGCCGCCGCCGTCGCCGCCACCCGGCTCGACCAGGTCGTCACCGGCCGCTTCCCCGACGACATCGGCGCCGAGCACGGGCCGTTCGACTGCGTCGTGTTCAACGACGTCCTCGAGCACATCGTCGACCCGTGGGAGGCGCTGCGGAGGACTCGCCCGCTGCTCAGCGGCTCGGGCAAGGTCGTCGCCGTGATCCCGAACATCCGCCACGTCCGGGCAGTCGTGCCGCTCGTGGTCCGGGGCCGCTGGGACTACGCCGACACCGGGCTCCTCGACCGCACCCACCTGCGGTTCTTCACCCGGGCCACGATGATCGAGCTGTTCGAGACGACCGGCTACACCGTCGAGTCGATCACCGCCCAGGACGTGAGCGACGTCGGCCTGAGGGGCCTCGCCATGCGGCTCCTGTTCGCCCCGTTCGGCCGCGCCCACAGCGAGGGCCTGCGGGCCGGCACTACGTGATCGTGGCGTCGCCCCCGCCGTAGGGCGGTCGTTTGTCAGCGTCGGCCGGTCGTTCGGTCACCGCCGAGCGCCGGTAGGCTCGTCGGCGATGGACCCCGAAAAGGCAAGACAGGCCCTGCTCGTCGAACGCGATCGCCTCAACGGTGTGCGGTCGACCTTCGACGACGACGGGCTCGACTCCACCGAGACCGAAAGCGTCGGCGAGCTGTCGTCGGTCGACCAGCACCAGGCCGACCTCGGCACCGAGACGTTCGAGCGCGAGAAGGACCTGTCGATCATCGAGCGGATCGAGGCCGAGCTGCACGACGTGGAGTACGCCCTCCAGCGTCTGGACGACGGCACGTATGGCACCTGCGAGGCGTGCGGCAAGCCCATCGCCGAGGCCCGCCTCGATGCCATCCCCGCCGCCCGCCTCTGCCTCGACGACCAGGCCCAGGCCGAGCGAGAGGCGCGCTTCGCCTCCCCGGACCCCAGCCAGGCCTCCGAGCTCGGCTGATCCGGACCAGCTACCCGGTGCGACGTCGACGAGCCGTGGTCTTCGGCGCCTCGGGCGCCGTCGTCGGTGCCGTCGCCGCCACCGGCGCCGTCGTGGTCGGCGCGATCGTGGTGGGCGCAATCGTGGTGGGCATAGCCCTGGCCGACGAGGAGCGGCGGGTCCGCCTCGAGCGTCAGGCCCGGATGTACCGCCTCAGCGCCCGGCGGGCGAGCCAGTGGGGGATCATGAAGGTGAAGGGCAGCCGGGCCACGGAGGCCGAGCGGGCGCGGCTGGAGGAGACGTTCGCCATCCGCAGCGCCCAGGACGTGGCCGAGGTCCTGGGGGGCATGAAGGGCGCCATCATGAAGGCGGGGCAAATGCTCTCCTTCGTGGCCGACGGGCTCCCGCCCGAGGCCCAGGCCGCGCTCGCCACCCTGCAGGCCGACGTCCCGCCGATGGCCCCCAGCCTGGCCGAGGGCGTCGTCCTCGAGGAGCTGGGCAAGCCGGCCAACAAGCTCTTCCTCGACTGGGGCCCCATCCCGGTGGCGGCGGCGTCGATCGGCCAGGTGCACAGGGCGGTGATGCCCGACGGCAGGGTCGTGGCGGTGAAGGTGCAGTACCCGGGCGTCGACAAGGCCATTCGGTCCGACCTCGACAACGCCGAGCTGCTCTACGGCATGTTCGCCGCCTTCGCCCTCAAGAACATGGACGTGAAGCCCCTCGTCGACGAGCTGCGGGCCCGGATGGGCGACGAGCTCGACTACCGCCTCGAGGCCCGGTGCCAGGCCGAGTTCGCCGACCGCTACCGGGGCCACCCCTTCATCCACGTGCCCGACGTCATCCCCGAGCGCAGCAGCCAGCGGGTCATCACCAGCGAGTGGGTCGATGGGCTCTCCTGGGCCGACTTCACCGCCACCGCCACCGAGGAGCAGAAGACGACCGCAGCGGAGATCCTGTTCCGCTTCGCCGAGGGGTCGATCTGGCACCACCGGGTGTTCAACGGCGACCCGCACCCCGGCAACTACCGGTTCCACCCCGAGAAGGGCAAGGTCACCTTCCTCGACTTCGGCCTGGTGAAGCGCTGGTCGCCCGGCGAGCTGGAGGGCCTCAGCCCGGTGCTCGACGCCGTGCTCGACCGCGACCCCGAGCGCACGGTGAAGGCGCTGGTGACGGCCGGCTTCCTGCCCGCCGACCATGGACTGCCGGCCCAGCGGATCTACGAGTTCTGCAGCGGCCCGTACATCCCGTTCCAGCAGGACGAGTTCACGTTCACGCCCGAGTTCGTGGGCGCCACCCTGCAGAAGATGCTCGATTTGCAGGGCGAGTACGGCGACGTCATCAGGTCGGTGAACATGCCGCCGTCCTACGTCATCCTCGACAGGGTGGTGTGGGGCATGAGCGCCCTGTGCGGGCGCCTCCGGGCCGGGCCCACTGGGGGGCGATCCTCGACGAGTACCTCCACGGGGCCCCGCCGTCCACCGAGCTGGGGCGGGCCGAGCAGGCGTGGCGGGCCGACCTCGACGCCGGCCGGCCGGCGCGGGCGGCCCGATCCGGCCGGTAAAGGGCGCCCGTGAAGGCCGCGCTTATGGCAATCGGGGCCACAAAACCGCGCCAGGTGCCGCTGTGTGCCACCAGTTCGGCGAGGGCGCTGCGTTCCCATCGTTCTGGGGCCATAGAACCGCGCCAGGTGCCGCTGTGTGCCACCAGTTCGGCGACGGCGGGCGTTCCCCTCGTTCTGGTGCCAGAAAACCGCGCCGTGTGCCGCTAGGTGACCCCAGTTCGACATGGGCAGCGACCGTGAAGCCTCGGTGAAGGCCGGGCCCGCGAGGGGGCCGCGCAGCCGCACCGGGACCGGCGCCGTCACCCTGGCCCGCAAGCACGTCTTCTCTCCCACGTACCGGCCGGAGGAGGAGCTGACGCTCGAGGCCGGGGACGGTGTCCGCATCAACGCCGTTCGGTTGGCCGGGCCGCCGGGCGCGACGGCCACCGTGGTGCTCGTCCACGGCTTCGCCCACTCGTGCCGGACACCGCGCATCCACGCCTTCGCCCACCTCCTGGCCCGATCGGTGCACGTGGTGGTGCCCGACCTCCGCGGCCATGGCCGGTCCGGCGGGGCCTGCTCGCTGGGAGTCGAGGAGCCGCTCGACGTGGCCGCGGCCGTGGCCGCCGCCCCGCCGGGGCTGCCGGTGGTCACCGTCGGGATCAGCCTGGGTGGCGCCGCCGTGCTCCTGCACGCCGGGCTGATGGGGGGTGTCGCGGGGGTGGTCGCCGTCAGCTCGCCGGCCTGGGCCGGGGCGTGGGACACACGGAGCACCCGGCGGGTCCGTTGGTACGCCACCAGCCGTGCCGGGCGCACGGTGTTGCAGAGGGTGCTGCAGACTCGGATCGCCGATCAGTGCGAGGCCGTGCCCGACGCCCGCGACCTGGCGGCCGCCATCGCCCCCGCCTTCACCCTGGTGGTGGCCGACCCCGCCGACCACTACTTCTCCGAGGAGCACCCCCGCAGCATCTACGAGTGGGCCAACGAGCCCAAGGACCTCTGGCTGCTCCCGGGCACCGGGCACGGCACCGAGCTGCTCCGTCCGTCGTTCGCGTCCCGGCTGCTGGCCTACGTGGACGAGCGACTTTCGACCTCGTCCGGGACTGCCAACTAGCGTCAGGCGACAATGCCCGTTCCCTTGGACACGCTCGGCTCACGCCACTCCACTACGGCGTTCGTGGACCCCGAGCAGGTCCGTGCGTACCTGGAAGCCACCAACGACGCCAACCCGGCGTACGCCTCGGGACGGCTCGCCCCGCCGGTGTTCTCGGTGATCCCGTCGTGGGATCCGATGATCGCCGCCCTCCACGACGTCATGCCGGCCGAGCAGATGCCGATGCTGCTCCACGCCCTCCAGGACATGCGGTTCCACCGGCCGCTCGTGCCCGGGACGACGCTCGCGACGGACGCCGGCTTGTACGGGGTGCAGGCGGCACGGGCCGGCACGTGGGTGACGATCCGCTCCACCAGCCACGACATCGACAGCGGGCTGCTGGTGATGGAGCAGTTCGGCACCATGTTCATACGGCGCTGGAAGGCACCGGCCAGCAGCGGTGCCGACCGGCCGGAGCACGGCTTCCCGAGCGCCGGCCGGGGCGAACCGGTGGCCGAGGTCACCGCCGCCCTCGACGCCGGCCAGACGCTGCGGTACGCCGAGGCTTCGGGCGACAGGAACACCATCCACGTCGACGACGAGTTCGCCCGCAGCGTCGGCCTCCCCGGGATCATCCTGCACGGCATGTGCACCATGGCCATCTGCGCCCAGGCGGTCATCGACGGAGTCGCCGACTCCGACCCCGCCCGCCTGCGACGGCTCGCCGTGCGGTTCTCCAAGCCGGTCCTGCCCGACTCCGACCTGGTCACCACGATCTACCCGCTCGACACCCCAGGCTCGATGGGTGACGCCTCGTACGCGTTCGAAGCCACCAGCCGCGGAGAGCGGGTCATCCGCGACGGCCGGGCCGAGATCGGATAGGCGGCCGGCCATGCCCATGCTCCGCCTGTTCGCGTCGGCCCGGGAGGCCGCCGGGGTGGCCCGCACCGAGATCGACGCCGACACCGTCGGCGAGCTTCTCGACGAGGCCCGCCGGCGCTTCGGCGGCAGCTTCGCCCAGGTGCTGGATACGTCGCGGGTCTGGGTCAACGGCCAGCCGGCGGGCCCGGCCACGCCGATCGAGGGCCACGACGTCGTCGCCGTCCTGCCGCCCGTGTCCGGCGGCGCCAATGCCGCGGGTGGCGCCAACGGCTCCGGCGCCACGTCGGCCGACGGGCCCAGGGTCGCCGCCTGCAGCTGGTGCGCAGCGATCGCCCGCCCGACACCGGATGGTCCGGCACCTCTCCTCCGCACTCGCCCGACGCCCTGGCCCGGGTGCCGCTGCAGGTCGTCCCCCCGCTGCCCGACGAGATCGTCGAGGAGGCGCCGGCGCCGGTCCCGTCCGCGCTGCCGAAGCCGCGCTCCAAGCTGGCCGTCGTCCACCAGAGCGTCAGGCCCCACGGCCGCCTCGGCGTGGCGTGGGCGATGGTCACCGCCGTCGTCGTGGTCGCCGGCCCCTTCT
The DNA here is from genome assembly GCA_963827345.1 of uncultured Acidimicrobiia bacterium. Classification (GTDB taxonomy): domain Bacteria; phylum Actinomycetota; class Acidimicrobiia; order Acidimicrobiales; family AC-14; genus CAWGUU01. Next base: position 100,634 of record CAWHAN010000002.1, read on the forward strand.
GGCTGGCGATGTGGCTGGCGCTCGGCGCGTTCGTCGCCGCCACCCAGACCTGCAAGATCTGGCGGGCGCGCGGCGAGCGTCCGCTTCCGGCGTTCGCGGCGATCCCCGCCGCCGCCCTTCCACTGGCGGCCGCTGCCGGCATCCAGAGCGTCAACGCCGTCATCGTCGCCGCCGTGGTGCTCACCCTCGTCGCCCGCCTCTTCTTCCAGACCAAGGCACCTCTGCGCGATGTAGGGCTCACCCTGCTGATCGGTGTTTCGATCGGCATGGCGGTGGCGGCGCCGGTGCTGCTGCGGCACGTGAGCATGACCGCGGCCCTGTTCCTCCTGGTCTGTGCCGCCGTCTACGACGCCGGCGCCTACCTGATCGGCACCGGGGCGTCGTCGGCGTGGGAGGGCCCGGCGGCCGGCGTGGCCGCCCTGATCCCCGTCACCATGCTCGCCGCGGTGGTGATGGTGCCCCCGTTCAGCGGGGCCGAGCCGTTGCTGCTCGGCGCCCTGGCGGCCGGGCTGGCCCCCATCGGCCCCATCGCCGGATCGGTGCTGCTCGGCGACCGCACGTCCAACGCACCGGCCCTCCGCCGCCTGGACTCCCTGCTCATCCTCGGTCCGATCTGGGCCTGGTGCGCGGTCGCCCTGCTGGTCTGACGGCTCAGCCGGGGCGATCCCCGACCCGGGGGCGGCGCCTGCTGAGCGCACTGCTTCTCGCTGTCGCCGGAATCAGCTTCTTCGGCGCTCTGATCGCCGGCTGGGCCCACGCAACGGTGTACGACAGCGACCGGTTCAGCGAGCGCACCGTGGACCTTCTCAACTCGTCCGCCGTCCGGCACAAGCTGGCCGAACGCCTCACCGAGCAGCTGGCGCAGAGCGGGAACCGGCAGGCCGTCAACTTCCGTCCCGCCTACACGCTCGCCATCGAGGCGGTCATCCAGACCGACAGCTTCCGGTCGATCTTCCGCACTGCGGTGCGCAGGACCCACGCGTCGCTCCTCGCCGGTCACCCCGACGGGGCGGCGCTCGATCTCTCCGACTCGGTGTCGATCATCGCCAGCACCCTCCAGCTGCCCGGCAACGCCGATCCCGGCCAGACCGACGAGAACAGCCTGGGGTCGAGCCTCGACGACGTGGTCCACCGTCTCGACCAGCTGCGGGTCTTCCGGCTGCGAAGCCTCACGTCCACCACGTTCGACGCCGGGATCGGCATCTCGGCGCTCGCCGCCGCCCTGGCCATCGGCCTGGCGGCCGACCGTCGCCGCGAGGTGGCCCGCGCCGGGTGGGTGGTCGTCGCCGTCGGCCTCGCTGTGAGCGGCCTGGTCGTGGTCGTCCAGTGGTGGGTCGGTGTCGCCATCGCCGACGAACAGCTGGCCGCCGCCGTCAGCGCCGCGGTGTGGCGGGCGATGTCGGACCTGCGGATGATCGGGCTCTGGACCGCCGGGTACGGGCTGGTCGTGGCCGCCGCCGTAGCCGCGACCAGCGGACGCGCCCGGGTGACACCCGCGTCGGCGGCGAAAACGGTCGGGGCCTGGGCGGCCCGACGCCGTGAGACCACCGCCGGCTCGGCCGCCCTCGGGGCCGTCGCCGTCGTCGGCGGCCTGGTCGTCGTCAGGAACCCGTACCTGTGGACCACCGTGGCGGTGCTGGCCGCGGGCTTGTACCTCGTTTACTACGGGGTGACCGAGCTGCTCGGACTGGTCCGATCGGCCGTCCCGGCGACGGGGGTGGCGGTCGGGATCGAGGGCGCCGACTACGGCGTCGGTCGGGCTGGGCCGGAGCGGCACCGCCGGGTCGCCCTCCTGGCCGGCGTGGTCGGGGTGTTGCTGGCGGCCGTCACCGTGGGGCTCGTCCTGTCGACGGGGCGAGCCGCCCATCAGGCCGAGGCGGCCGGGGCGCTTCGCTGCAACGGCGACGCGTCGCTGTGCGACCTGCCCCTCAACTTCGCCATGTTCCCTGGCACCCACAACTCGATGTCGTCGGCGCTCTACCCGGGCTGGCTGTTCGCCGAGCACGTCAAGACCATCGGCGGCCAGCTCGACTCGGGCGTGCGGGCCCTGCTCATCGACACCCACTACGGCGTGCTCTCCTCGGCCACGCTGCCCGGGTCGAACACGCCGGTGGTGCTGACCGACCGGGCCGCAGAGGCTGGTCTCGCCGACGGGTGAGGGGTTCGACCCCGCCATCGCCGAGCGGGCGGCCCAGCTGGCGTCCCGGGCCTCGCCCAAAGCCGATGCCAGCCGGGCGATCTACCTCTGCCACAACTTCTGCGAGTTGGGCTCCGTCCAGTTCAGCGACGCCCTGGCCGAGATCGAGGGGTTCGTGCAGACCCACCCGGACGACGTGGTGATCGTCGACATCCAGGACGCGACCACGCCTGCCGACACATCTGCGGCAATCGAGGCGGCCGGACTCGGCGACAGGGCCTACACGCTGGACCCGGGCCGGCCGCTGCCCACGCTGGGCGACATCGTCCGGTCGGGCAAGAACATGCTGGTGTTCGCCGAGGGTGGCGGGCCCGGTGCGCCGCCCTGGTACCACAAGGCCTACGAGCACTGGTTCCAGGAGACTCCGTACGCGGCACCCCTCCATCGACGAGATGAAGCTGCGGCCCGAACCGTGGCCCGAGCGACGCGCCGCTGTTCCTCGTCAACCACTGGATCTCGGTGTCGCCGCCGGACCCGGCCACGGCCCGGGCCGCCAATCGCCAGCCCGTTCTGGAGGAGCGAATCCGCCGGTGCCTGGCCGAGCGAAACCTGCTGCCCAACGTGGTAGCAGTGGACTTCGCCAACCAGGGCGGCGACCTGTTCAAGACGGTACGGCGGGCTAACGCCGAGCTGCTCGGTACGGTGCGAGGGGCCCGGCCCGGCGGTGGAGGCCAAGGACCGGCGTCGGCGCCGGCAACCAATGCGACCCCATCGGTGGAACCCGGCACGGTGGTGCCCCAGCCGCTCATCGCCCCGCCGACGGCCGTCACCACGCTGACCGGAGGCGATCCCGCTCTGTTCTGCGCGAGAGCACCGGCCGCCCGCAGCGTCGTCGGCGCTTGGGCGCTGGCCACGCTGGTCGCGCCCGCCTCGGGCCTGGGCCTTCCCGACTTGGCCTACGGCCCCGCGGCGGCGTGCGCCCTCGATGCCCTTCAGCCCGTGGCGCCCGAGGAGCTGGCCCGCCAGTTCACACCTGCGCAGGAGCGCGCCCGCGCCGCAGTGAAGGCCCTCGGCGAGCTGGGCGTGCCCGCCAACGTGGTGGCGGAAGTAGCCGACCTGACCGACGCCCAGCTGTCGTCGCCCGACAGCCCCGATCCGGTGGTGGTGCAGGATGCCCTGCTCGAGCGGCTGCGTGCCGTCGTGGGAGAAGGCCCTCTGGCCGCCACCGCTCAGGCATTCGCCGCCGCCAACCCGGAGCCACCCGGTCTGTTCGACCTCGGCCAGGTCCCGCCCGACGCCGCCCGAGCCGCCGGCTACGAATGCCTCGGAGGCGCCGGCCGGTAAGCGCCGTTGGCTGCGGCCCGTCGGCTGCGACGATCGCCATTTGATGCAACCGTTGCGTCGTGATTTCGGCCGAAATCGGCAAAATCACGACGCTTCGGTTACATCAAAGTTGGCGCTCGGCGTCGGCAGATGCCCGCCAGCCGCCGACGCCGAACCCGATGAGCGCGATCAGTACCGCCACGTACAGCCACGCCGCCGGCGACGACCACTCGACCTCGTCGGGGTACCTGGCCACCGCCGCCAGCTGGAGGACACCGAGGACGACGTAGGTCACGCACAGGGGCCGGAGGCGCTTCCAGTCGTTCTCCCACGCCGCCTGGCCGGCGGTGAGGCCCACGATCACCAGCCAGGCGCCGACGGCCCTGCTGGTGAGTACGGTCAGCGTCCACGGCCACCAGTCCAGGACGTCGGACGGGACGAGCACGAGGGCGGCACCGAGCAGGGTGATCCCGACAGCCGAGACGCTCGTCACCAGCCGCAACCAGGCGGGAAGGGGCGCCAGCCGGGGCGGGTCGCCCCCGCCGATACGGCGCTGGTACACGAGCACGGCCAGGACCGACGGCGGGAGCAGGCCGTAGGTGACCAGCCACGCCCACCCGAAGAACGAGTCCATGTGGAACGTCTCCAGGTGCATCAGGGTGACGACGAAGGTCGTCGTCGTGAACACCAGCACCGCCGGCAAGGGCACCCGGGCTACCGCCCAGAGCTTCTGCCGGGCCGAGATCCCGTCGAGGCAGGCAGCCGCCAGGTAGCCGGCGCCCATGAACGCGGCGGTGAGCGGCGAGGAGATCGTCCAGGCGAAGAAGCTGTCGGTGTGCTCGGTGAGGACGAACAGGTCGAGGCCGGCGGCCAGCACCAGCACGGTGCCGGCCAGGAGCAGCCAGCGGGTCCACTTGGTCACCGGCGTCATGGGCTGGGACGCCGTCTCGGGCGCTCGGTTCGCCATCGTCTTCTCCCTCACGGTCATTGGTGCACCATCCCTTCGGATGGCGCACCAATTCGATCCGTGACATCCGGCCTTCGGCCGCACGAAGCGCGCCACATTGATTCGCTCGCCTTCGCTTCGCTCATGGGACCAGGACCTCCTTGACCTCGGTGACGACCGTTCGTTTGGCCACGTATCCTGGCAGCAGCGCCAGCGCGCCGGACTCGTCGTCGCATCGGACCGTCCACCACAGGGCGTGGCCACCCAGCTCGCAGGACGCGAGGACCGGCTGCTGCCGCAGGGGGCTGTCGAAGCCGCTCCAGGCGGCGAACGCGACCGGGCATTCGCTCGGACCGTGCGTGTGACACAGCAGGTAGGTACGCATGCTCGTACAATGACCGCCCCGCGGTGCCGGCGCATCAGGGAAACCCTTGATGCCCGTCCCTGAACGTCTCGAGGGACCGAGGATGGCTGAGGAAGCGCGGATCGTCGGGCGGCGGGTGGAGCTGGCGACGGTGGACCGGGCCATGGCCCGCCTCGAGGACGGGTCGGCGGCGATGCTCTACCTGGTCGGCGAGCCGGGCATCGGCAAGACCCGGCTGCTGGCCGAGCTCCAGGCCCGGGCCCACGATCGGCGTCACCTCGTCCTGGGCGGTCGCGCCGCCGAGTTCGAGCGCGACCTGCCGTTCGGGCTGTTCGTGGCCGCCCTCGACGACTACCTGGCCTCACTCGACGACCACGAGCTGGCCGCCCTGGCGGCCGACCCCCGCCGCCCGCCGGCGGCCGAGCTGGGCGGGGTCTTCCCGTCCCTCGCCCACCGGGTCGAGGGCGACGGGGGCGGCCTGCAGGAGGAGCGCTACCGGGCCCACCGGGCGGTGCGGGCCCTGCTGGAGGGACTGAGCGTCCGCCGCCCCGTCGTCCTCGTCCTCGACGACGTCCACTGGGCCGACGCCGCGTCGGTCGAGCTGCTCTGCCACCTGGTCGCCCACCGGCCGGCGGGCCCGGTACTGCTGGCCCTCGCCATGCGATCGGTGGGGACGTCGCCCCGGCTCGTCTCCGCCCTCGAACAGGCGGCCCGGGACGGGTCGGCCGAGCGCGTGCAGCTCGGTCCTCTGTCCCCCGACGACGCCCGGCAGCTGATCGGGGGCCCCGCCGACCAGCGTCTCTACGAGCAGAGCGGCGGCAACCCGTTCTACCTGCAACAGCTGGTCCGAACGGGACGCCAGGGCGGCCTGGCCGGGACCGACGGCCTGGCCGGCGGCTACGAGCTGGCCGACCTGGGCGTGCCGCCCGCGGTCCGGGCCGCCCTGGAGGGCGAGCTGGAGGCGCTGTCGGAGCCGGCCCGCTCGCTGCTGGCCGGGGCCGCAGTGTCGGGCGAGTCCTTCGAGCCCGAGGCTGGCGGCCACCGCCGCGGGGATGGCGGAGGCCGAGGCCTTCGACCTCCTCGACGAGCTGGTGCGGCTCGATCTGGTGCGGCCGGCCGCGGTTCCCAGGCGCTTCCGCTTCCGCCACCCGATCGTCCGCCACGGCGTCTACGAGTCCGCCGGCGCCGGGTGGCGTCTCACCGCCCACGGCCGCATCGCCGACGTCCTCGAGCGCCAGGGCGCGTCGCCCCAGGTCAGGGCCCACCACGTCGAGCGCTCGGCCCGTCCCGGCGACGTCCAGGCCGTCGCTCTTCTCGGGGAAGCGGCCCGCGCCGCGGCGCCGCGAGCTCCTGCCACTGCCGCCCGTTGGTACCAGGCCGCGCTGCGGCTGCTGCCCCACGACCAGCACGAGGCCCGCCTCGGCCTCCTCGTCGCCAGCGCCACCACCCTCGCATCGGCGGGGTTGCTGGCCGAGAGCCGGTCCGCCCTCATCGACGCCCTCGACCTCGTCCCCGCCGAGATGGCGGCGGTGCGGGTCCGGCTCATCGCCTCGTGCGCCGCCATCGAGCACCTCCTCGGCCGTCACCGCGATGCCCACACCCGCCTGACCTCGGCGCTGGGCGGGCTCGCCGACCAGGGGTCGCCCGAGGCGGCCACTCTCAAGGTGGAGCTGGCGGTCGACGCCATCTACACCTTCGACTTCCCGGCCATGCGATCCTGGGCCGCCACCGCCGCGTCGGACGCGTCGGCCATCGACGCCGCTCCTATCGAGGTCGCCGCCCTCGCCCTTCTCGGCTTCGCCGAGTACATCGAGGGCGACACCGGGCCGGCCGCAGGGCACCTCGACCGTGCCGCCGCCATCGCCGACGCCCTCCCCGACGCCTCCCTCGCCACCCAGCCCGACGCCATGTACGACCTGGCCTGGGCCGAGATCTACATGGAGCGCTTCGACGGCTCGCTCCGCCACTCGGAGCGGGGGATCGCCGTCTCCCAGGCGTCGGGCCAGGGCCACCTGCTCGTGCCGCTGATGCTGGCCCGGGCCTACGCCCTTGTCGCCCGAGGCCGGTGCGCGGAGGCGTCCGAGCTGGCCGAGACGGCCGAGGACGCCGCCCGCCTGTCCGCCAACCCGCAGTCGCTGGCCTGGGCGCTGTGGGTGCGGGCCCTGGCCGCCACTGCCGCCGGCGACGACGCCCTCGCCCTCCGCTCGGGCCAGGAGTGCATGCAGGTCGGCAGCACCGTCGACGACAACGTGATCCTGGCCACCGGCGGGTGGGTCTACGGCGCCGCCCTGCTGGAGGCCGGCCAGCCCGAGCGGTGCCGGGCGGAGGTGCTGGCCTCGGGCGGTGGCCCCGACCTCCTGCGGGTCGGCTCCGGCGCTCGCTGCACGTGCTACGAGCTGCTGACGAGGGCCGAGCTGGCCCTGGGCCGGCGCGCCGAGGCGGCGGCCTGGGCCCGGCGGGCGAACGAGCTGGCCGCCGACCTCGGCCTCCACCTGGCCCGGGCGACGGCCGCCCGGGCCGAGGCCCTGGTCCTGCTGGAGGCGGGCGAGCACGCCCCCGCCGCCGAGCTGGCCCTGGCCGCGGCCACCGACGCCGAGGTGGCGGCGGCACCGATCGAGGCCGCACGCGCCCGCACCCTGGCCGGTCGGGCCCTGGCCTTGGCCGGCGACAAGGACCGGGCCGTCGCCGAGCTCGAGCGGGCCGAACGCGAGCTCGCCGCCTGCGGCGCCCCGTCCTACCGGGCCGAGGCCGTCCGCCAGCTCGAGCGCCTGGGCCGGCGGGCCGCGCCGCGCCGGCGGGGACTCCGGCCGACGCCTCGGCGCCGACCCTCGCCTCGCTGACCGCCCGCGAGAAGGAGGTGGCGGCGCTGGTCGCCGCCGGGAACACCAACCGCGAGATCGCCTCGACCCTGTACCTGAGCGAGAAGACGGTCGAGAGCCACCTCTCCCACATCTTCACCAAGCTCGGCGTGTCGTCCCGGGCCCGGCTCACCAGCCTCCTGGCCCGCCAGGGTCAGGGTCAGGGCCCCGCCTCGGGGTGAGGCCCGGCGGTTCAGGGTCGGGCGTCGGGGTAAAGGCCGGCAGTTCAGGGTCCCGGGTCGGGGTTCCCCCGATGTCGAAGAGGGTCCTCCGCTTCAGAGTGAGGTCATCGGGATCACGACGATCCCACTCGCCCTGAGGAGGGAATCCAATGAACATCTCGATCCGTCGCCTCGCCGCTTCCGCAGTCGCCGCCGCCGCCCTCGTCCTCGGTGTGGGCGCCTCGTCCGCCTCCGCCACGGCCTTCATCTCCACCAACCTCGGCGTCACCGCCATCGCCAACAACGACTACATCCTCACCGTCACCGGCCACATCGAGATGAGCCAGACCGACGCCCAGGCCGCCTGCGCCCACGCCGGTGATCCCGTCGACGTCGAGCTCTACGGCCAGGACGCCGGCTTCCTCGCCGACGACCTGCTGATCTCCAAGTCGGCCTGGGCGACCGCCACCATGAGCTGCACCACCAACTCGACCGGCATGAACTTCTCGGTGTCGCTGACCCGTGACGGCGACGACCTCAACGAGGACCGCCCCGGCCAGGACGAGCTGTACGCCTACATCTACTTCCTCGACATCCGCACCGGCACGAACCACGTGGACGCCTCCCCGGTGGTGCTCCGCAACTTCTGATCCCGAACTGACCTGACGTGAAAGGCCCCGGACAGAGCGAAGGGCCCCCTCAACGGCGAGGGGGCCTTTCGCGCGTGTCGCCGAAGGACCAGGAACTCAGCTGACGCCGCAGAAGGCGTGGTCGCGGACGGCGTTGACGGCGTCGGCGGAGGGCTTCTCCATCGAGTTGGGGTCGAGGTTGTAGGCGGCGGTCACCTGGTGGCTGCCGTCGACGCTCGAGAAGCTCTCGACCATGTAGCCGGGGAAGTTCCCCTGGTGGCCCCAGGCCGTCCCGCACGACAGCTTTCGGCCTTCCAGGCCCAGGCCGTACTGCTCGCCGTTGTCGGCCGGCACCGTGGTCATCATCTCGGCGAGCATCTCCGGCGACAACAGGGTGCCGTCGAGAAGAGCCCGGTAGAAGACGTTGACCTCGGACGGAGTGGAGACCAGGCCGCCACCCGCCCACCCGATCGACGGGCTGAACGTTGTGACGTCGGTGGCCGGCGGTGCGCCGAGCACGAAGTACCCGTGGGCGTGGGGACCGGCGATCTCGGGCCTGCCCGAAGCCTTCTCGATGACCAGGGCGGCGAGGCGAGAGCTTCTTCTCGTCGGCCAACTGGAGCATGACGGTGGCGACGTAAGTCTTGGAGACGCTTGCCGATGCGGAACCTGTCGGTCACCTTCATCGGGGCGTCGGTGGCGACGTCGCTCACCCCGAGGGCGAGGGGCGTCGTGTTGCCGCCGTCACGGATGACGAGGGTCATGCCGGGAACGCCGCTGGCGGTCACCGCCGCCATGTCGACGTCGATCTGCTTGTCGCGGGCCGGATGTGGCACGAGCATCGGCCCCGACGCTGTGGTGGCGCTGTCCGGTCAGTTGCGCCGCACGACAGCGGCGGAACAGGTCAGCCCTTCTTGGTCTCCCAGAAGATCGTGTCGATCTTGGCGATCAGGTCGAGGAGCTTGTCGCCCGAGGCGGGGTCGGTGGAACCCTTGGCCGAGCCAGCCGCCTTGGTGGCGTCCCAGAACAGGGCGTGCAGCTCGGGGAACTTCTCCAGGTGCGGGGGCTTGAAGTAGTCGGTCCACAGCACCCACAGGTGGTGCTTGACCAGGTCGGCCCGCTCCTCCTTGATGGCGATGGCACGCGTGCGGAAGGCCTCGTCGTCGGACTTCCCGTACTTCTCCTGGATCGCCTTCACCGACTCCGCTTCGATCCGGGCCTGCGCCGGGTCGTAGACGCCGCAGGGGAGGTCGCAGTGGGCGTGCACGATCGGCGGGGGGCTGAGCCGGTCGGCGAGGTGGGTCAGGCGGACGAGAACGCGCATGCCTAGGCTCCTTCACTTGGTGATCGGAGGGTCCAGGCACCTTATCCGCTGGTGAGGAGGCCCCTTTTCGCCGCCGGTGTGCTCCGCGGCGCCGTCGTCTGCGTGCTCCTGCTCGGCATCATCGTCTTCAGGCGGGTCCGGCGGGTCGAGGTCGGAGGCGACAGCATGCGCCCCACGCTCGAGCCGGGCGACCGCCTCCTCGTCCTCCGCCGGGCGAAGGCCCGGCCGGGGGACCTGGTGACGGTGCCCGATCCCCGCGACGGCTCCCGGATGGTGGTCAAGCGGGTGGCGTCGGTGTCCGCCGACGGCGTGGTCGTCGTGGGCGACAACCCGTCGCAGAGCACAGACAGCCGCGTCTTCGGGGCCGTGCCGGCGGCGTCGGTGCGCGGCCGGGTCGTCTACCGCTACCACCCCGACCACCGCCGGGGCCGGGTTCTTGAGGGCGGGTCAGGGAGGTGAACCGGCCCTGTAATCTTGAATCCATGTGGAGCGACGAGGTCGACGCCGTGCTGGCCGGCGGCCAGGGGGACGACCTCACCGTCGCGTCTCTGTCGGAGATCCGTTCGATGCGCGACGAGTGCCGGCGCGTGGAGGACAAGGTCTCCTACCTGCGGCGCCTCGTGCAGGGCCGGCTCGACATCATCACCGCCGAGCTGCGACGCCGGGCCGAGGGCGGCACGCCGGGCGACACGGCCAGTCTGGTCGAGCAGCTTCCCGAGATCCTCAGCGACAGGGTGCGCGGCGCCGGCCCCGGCCGGCTGCCCTCGTCCACCCTCCCGCCGGAGGACGACGAGGACCTCGTCGCCGAGCTCGACTCCATCGTCACGCCCGGCACCCTCGACTCGCTGCCCTCGCTGTCCGACGACGACGTCCAGTCCCTGGCCGACGCCTTCGGCGACCTCGAGCGGCGGGTCTCCGAGCGCCGGCGGGACCTGTTCTCCCGCATCGACGCCCTCCAGGCCGAGCTGGCCCGCCGCTACAAGAGCGGCGAAGCCACCGTCGGCGTCGTGCTGGACACCCCCTGACCTCGCTCTTCTAGGGCGTAGGGAAGTTCCAAGGCCTGGGTAGGGTTTCTCTCGTCGTGCGCCGCCTCGCAGTTCTCTCGTTCCACACCTCCCCGCTGGCCCAGCCGGGCACCGGCGACGGCGGAGGCATGAACGTTTACGTGCGCGAGTTGTCCTCCGCCCTGGCCCGGGCGGGCGTCGACTGCGACGTCTACACCAGGAGTTGGCGACCCGGCCTGCCCGACGTCGTCGACGTGGAGCCGGGCTTCCGCGTCCACCACGTGCCGGCCGGCCCCGAAGGGCCTGTCGCCATCGAAGACCTGGTGGAGCTCGTCCCCGACTTCACCGACGGCGTGCGCGACCTCCTCCTGCAGGACGGCCTGCCCGACCTGATCCACGCCAACTACTGGCTGTCGGGCCTCTCCGGACACGTCCTCAAGCACGAGCTGGGGCTGCCGCTGGTGTCGACCTTCCACACGCTGGCCCGGGTCAAGGCCGAGTGCGACGCCGACCACGACGGCCGGCGGGCCCGGGCCGAGGCCGAGGTCATCGGTTGCTCCGACGCCATCCTCGCCCTGTCCGCCGACGAGGCGGTCCAGCTGGAGCGGCTCTACCACGCGGTGCCGGACCGGGTCGAGATCGTGCCGCCGGGCGTCGACCAGCACCTCTTCTCGCCGGGTGACAAGGCTGCGGCCCGCGCCGAGCTGGGCCTGGGCGCCGACCCGGTCCTGCTCTTCGTCGGTCGCATCCAGCCGTTGAAGGGTGTCGACGTGGCCGTCCGCACGCTCTGCAAGCTCGACTCGTCGTCGGCCACCCTCGTGGTGGTGGGCGGGCCCAGCGGTCCCGAGGGCGCGGCTGAGCTGGAGCGTCTGCGGCAGCTCGTCGTCGACTGCGGCCTCCAGGGAAGGGTCCGGTTCGACCCTCCCCGTCGCCACGACCAGCTGACCACCTACTACCGCGCCGCCGACGTCTGCCTGGTACCCAGCCGCTCCGAGTCCTTCGGGCTGGTGGCCCTCGAGGCGGCCGCCTGTGGCACGCCGGTGGTGGCCGCCAACGTCGGCGGTCTGGCCACGCTGGTCGACCCGGGGGTCACCGGCTTCCTCGTCGAAGGCCGCGACCCTGCCGTCTACGCCGGTCATGTGGCCTGGCTCCTCGACGAGCCGGAGGCGGCCCGGACGATGGGACTGCGGGCCGCGGCCAGGGCTCGCGGGTACCGCTGGTCGACCACCGCCGGCCGGCTCCGGCGTATTTACGCCGACCTGACGTCGCGCAGCCTGGTCGAGTGCTCCTAGGACCGCTGCTCCGGTAGTCTTCCGGCCGCCTCCCCCGTGCGCTCGCTGGCGCGGGGGATCGACGCGCCACCCTTCAATGTATTCCACGCTGTCTCGGTGTTTTCCACTTGCCCACTCGGCGGCGGGTGCTGTACGGTTCGAATCGAGGCCCGAGGTGCGGAACGGGCGTCCGTTCGGGGAAGTGCGGACGCTACGGGAGGTTCCTCGGGCCTCGTCGCGTACCACGTCAACCCCGCGTTGCCAACCCCAGGTCGAAGGTTGCGCCGCCCGTACCCAGTCGTTAGCTTTTGTCCACCTCGCGGCCCGGCGGAAGCCGCCAGGGCATTCATCATGTCGACGAGAATCCTCGCTCCCGCGCTCGTCATCCTGCTGGCGTTGGCCTCGGCCGCGCCGGCCTGGTCCGAGCCCTCCGGGACCCCGGAGGCCCGCCGGGACGCCGCCCGCACCCAGAAGGCCAAGCTGGCGTCCGAGGTCGACACCCTCAAGGCCAGCAACGACGAGCTGGAGTCGGCCGTCCGGGCTCTCGACGCCGGCGTGGCGGTGCAGACCAACGCCAACGAGGCGGCGCAGCGGGCGCTCAAGTCGGCCGAGACCGGGCTGAGTGCAGCCGAGGAACGGCTGGCCGCCACCGAGACGCGGATGGCCGACCTGAAGAGCCGGGCCTCGCAGGCGGCGGTGCGGGCCTACGTCCACCCGGGAGGCGACCCGTTCCTGGAGATCGTCAGGTCCAAGGACCTGGGGGAGGCGAGCCGGCGCCAAGCCCTGCTGTCGTCCATGGTGAGCAACGACCGCGACGTCATGGACCAGATGCGGTCGGCCCGGCAGGACCAGCAGTTCGACAAGGCCAACCTCACCAGCGCCCGCAACGCGGCCGAGGAGCGAAAGAAAGCTGCCGCCGGCAAGCTGGCCGAGCTGCAGGCGGCGCGTGACCAGCAGGGCCGCCTCAAGTCCGCCCTCGACACCCGCATCCAGGAGTACATCTCCGAGGTCGACGCCCTCAGCCGGGAGGAGGCCACCCTCACCGCCCTGCTGAAGTCGCGGGCGGCAGCGGCGGCGCTGATCTCGCCGTCCAACGACGAGGGCGACGACGACGACGGTGGAGGCCGGGTGTCGTCGTCCGGCCTTGCCTGGCCGACGTCGGGCCCGGTCACCTCGGGATTCGGCATGCGCTGGGGCCGCCTCCACGCCGGTCTCGACATCGCACCCGGCTACGGGACACCCGTGAAGGCGGCCAAGGCGGGCACGGTGATCATGGCCGGTGGCAACGGTGGCTACGGCAACTGCGTGGTGATCGACCACGGCGGCGGGCTGACCACCCTGTACGGCCACATGAGCAAGCTCACCGTCAACGACGGCGAGTCCGTCAAGCAGGGCGAGCAGGTCGGCAACGTCGGCAGCAGCGGGTCGTCAACCGGCCCCCACCTGCACTTCGAGACAAGAATGGGCGGCAGCCCGCAGAACCCGATGAGGTACCTGCCATAGGTTTCGCACTCGGAAGCGGAGCTTCCTCGGCGAGCTAGCAGGGTGCTCCGGGCGACCGGCGGAGCCGGCCACACTCCGCCGACTCTCTCTGGTGGCAGCCGTGGGGACCGCCTTCGGCGGTTTCGGGCGGCCGCCGGGAACCCCGGCCTACGGCGCCGCCCCGCCGAGTGCGAAACCTACAGGTGTTCGGCGGCGGCGGCTTCGACGGCGGCGTGAATGGGGGCCCAGTCGGCGCCGGCCTTCCTCGTGATGGTAACGAAGTCCTTCACGCCGAAGATGGAGGCGACCCCGTCGCACGTGAACACCGCCGCCGCGAAGGGGTTGTCGGCCGCCGCGTCGGCGTTGCTGAAGTTCATCGTCTTCGGCAGGGTCACGTCGAGCGTGTACTTGGTGGCGTTCGGATTGGGGGTCTCGGAGGGGGACACAGTGGCCATAGAGGCATCGTAGGGCAACGGCGGTAGCGTGCGACCGTGGACGCCACCGACCGTTTCGCCCGGTTGGTGCAGGGTCCCGAGGATGCCCTGCCCCTCGACGAGGCCGCCCTCCTGGTGGCCGCCCACGCCTACCCCGACCTCGACGTCGACGAGCAGCTGCGGCGCATCGACGACATCGCCGCCGGCTGCCCCGAGCCGACCCTGGAGGGCTGGCGACGCCACCTGTTCGAGGATCTGGGCTTCACCGGCGCGGTCAAGCGCTACTACGACCCCGCCAACTCGTACCTGAACGACGTCATGGAGCGGCGCCGGGGCATGCCGATCGCCTTGTCGGTGCTGGGCATGGCGGTAGGTCGGCGCCTCGGTGTGGCCCTGGTGGGCATCGGCATGCCCGGCCACTTCCTCCTGCTCCACGACACCGGCTCCCGGGGCCCGCCGACCTGTTCGTGGACCCCTTCCACGGAGGTGCCCTCCTCGACCGGCGGGGCTGCAACCAGCGGTTCGTCGAGATCAACGGTCCCAAGGCGCCGTTCCTGGCGTCGTATCTCGAGGAGGTCGGGCCCCGGGCCATCCTCATGCGGATGCTGACCAACCTGAAGTCGGTGTTCGTGCGGCGGGGCGACCTGGCCGCCCTGCGGTGGGTGGTCGAGCTGCGGCTGGCCGTACCCGGCACGCCGATCGTCGAGCACCGGGACCGTGCCCTGGTCATGGGCGCCCTGGGCCGGTTCGACGCCGCCGCCGACGAGCTCGAGAGCCTGGCCGAGATCATCCCCGACTCCGCCGACGACCTCCTGGCCGAGGCCACCGCCTTCCGAGCCAGGCTCAACTGAGCCGGCCCGCGGCCGTAGCCTGCGTAGAGCGATGGAGCGCTCCGTCCTCCAGGGTCTGGCCGCCTTCCGGTGGGGCGCGTGGCTGTGGATGGCGACCGTGCTGCTGGTGTCCCGTGACCAGCTCACGCGGCCGGTTCTGGCCGTGGCCCTCGTCGGCGCCGCCCTCGCGGTCACCGTCGTCGACACCGCCCTCCTGCGCCGCGACCCCTCCCGGCTCATGACCGCAGGGCCGGTGCTCGTCGAGCTCGGGGTCGGCATGGCCCTTCTCGTCTGCGACGGCCTCGTGTACGGCGAGCAGCACGCCTTCTCGACCTCGCAGTCGCTGGGCTCGGTGTGGCCCCTCGCCGGCATCCTCGGCGCCGGCGTGGCCGCGGGACCGGTCGCGGCGTGCGGCGCCGGCGTGGTGCTCGGGCTGGGACGGGTGACGGCCGTGCTCCTCAACGGGTCGGCCATCGACTCCGGCGGCAAGGTCCTGTCGCTGGTGAACACCGTCGTCTTCTACGCTCTGGGCGGCGCCGCCGCCGGCTACCTTGCCCGCCTCCTGCGCAGGGCCGAGCGGGAGATCTCGGCCGCCAGAGCCCGGGAGGAGATCGCCCGCACCCTCCACGACGGCGTGCTGCAGACGCTCGCCGTCGTCGAGCGCCGGGCCACCGACCCCGCCCTGGCCAAGATGGCGAGGGAGCAGGAGCGGGACCTGCGGGAGTACCTGTTCGGCGTCACCCAGCCCGACGCCACCGCCACCGGTGCCGCCGACCTGGGCCGATCGCTGCGCAAGGCGGCCGCCCGCTGCGAGGAGGCGTTCGAGGACATGCGGATCCAGGTGCTCGTGGCCGACGATGTCCCGCCCCTCCCGCCGGCGTCGGTGGACGCCATCGCCGGGGCCGCCGGCGAGGCGCTCACCAACGCCGGCAAGCACGGGCGGGCGTCGAAAGTGCTTGTCTACGTCGAACCGAACGAGGGAGGCGGCGTGTTCTGCTCGGTGAAGGACGACGGCGGCGGGTTCGACCCGGCCGCCACCACGGAGGGCGTGGGGCTCACGCGCTCGATCCGGGGGCGGATGGACGAGGTGGGAGGCACGGTCGAGGTCACCAGCGCCCCCGGGCGAGGGACGGAGGTGCTCCTGTGGCTGCCGTGAACGTCTACCGCACGACTGTCGTCCTCGCCGACGACCACCCCATCTGGCGCGACGGTGTGCGGGCCGACCTGGGCGAGGACTTCCGAGTGGTGGGCGAGGCGGGCACCGCCGACGAGGCCATCGAGGTCATCGGCCGCACCAAGCCCGACCTGGTCGTCTGCGACCTCCACATGCCGGGCGGGGGCGGCATCAAGGTGGCCCGCACCTGCGGCGAGCAGACGCGCATCGTGATGCTGACCGTCTCCGAGCAGGAGCGTGACCTGCTCGACGCGGTGGCGGCCGGGGCCATCGGCTACCTGGTCAAATCCACGCCTCCGCCCGAGCTGCGGGCCGGACTGCGCCGGGCCGCTGCGGGCGAGCCGGTGTTCTCGCCCACCCTCGCCGCCCTGGTGCTCGGCGAGTTCCGGGCAATGTCCAAGAAGTCGAGCGGTGTCCAGCCCCTGTCCGAGCGGGAGCGGGAGGTCCTCCAGCTGGTAGCCCGAGGCCACACCTACAAGGAGATCGGCGCCAGCCTCTTCATCGCCGAGAAGACGGTCGAGAACCACGTCCGCAACATCCTCGGCAAGCTCCACCTCAACCGGAAGCAGGAGCTCATCCGCTACGCCCTGGAACACGGCATCGAGTAAATCCGAACTGGGGTCGCACAACGGCGCCATTCGCCGCTGTGCCGCCCCAGTTGGGTCACCTCAGCCGGCCGGCGTGAGGGGAGCCCCACAGCTCGGTGAGGGCGGGGACCGGTGGTCGCCGGTGGCCTCTAGGCCGACGATCGAGGCATGACCAACGTCCTGCCTGCCTCGCCTGCCACGCACCGCAATCCTGGACGCCGGACCGGCGCCACCTGGGTCGCCGCCACCGGCGCCTTCCTGCTCCTCGCCGGTGCTGCCGTTTTCGTCGCCGTGCAGTGGGACCGGCTGCCCGACTCGGCCAAGCTCGGCCTGGTGGTGGCCCTCACCGGCGCCTTCCTCGCCGGCGGGCGTCGCCTGCAGCGGCCCTGCCCGCCACCGGCGACGTGCTGTTCCATCTCGGCGCCTTCCTCGTCCCGATCGACGTGGCCGGGATCGGCGCCCACGCCGGCCTGGAGTGGCGGCAGCTGCTCCTGACCGAGGGGATCGCCGGCGTCGTCGCCCTCGGCGGGCTTGGCCTGGCCACCCGTTCGGTCGTGCTCCGCTGGGCCGGGACCGCCAGCGTCGTGGTCCTGGCTGCCGGCGTCGCCGCCGTCTCGTCGGTGCCGGCCGCGGTGGCCCTGGCCGCGGCGGCACTCGCCACCCACCTCGTTCTCCCCCGATCGACCGACGCCCGCCGGGCGGCGACCGTCTGGGCGGCTGTCGCCGGACTGGCACCCGTGCTCGTCGCCGCCGCTTCCCTCCTCGCCCCCCTCGGCTCCGGCACCCTCGCCGAGCTGGGCTTCACCACGCCGGCGACGGCCGCCATCGCCGCCGCGCTGGCAGCCACGGTCCTGGCCCGCCAGGCCCGCCGGGCCCAGGACCTCGCCGTCGCCTTCCTGGCGGTGGCGTCGGTGGCGGTCGGGGCCCTGTCGACCTTCCTCACCGCCGACCTGCCGTCCACCGCCGTGCCGGTGGCTCTCGCCGCCGCTTTCGCCGTCGTCGAGGGCGCCTCCCTCCTCACCCGCCGGGACCCGTTCTGGCGCCGTCCGCTGGAGGTCGTCGCCGACGTGGCCGAGGTGGCCGCGGCCGTCCTCTCCGTGCCGGCCCTTGTGTTCCTCGCCGGCGCTCCCCTGCTCGACGCATTCGACCGAGTCGATCCCCGGCCGACGCTCGCCACCGCGCTGGCCGTCGCCGCCCTGGGCTGGCTCACCGCCGACGTCCGCCGCTACCGGGGGACACCGCGGCCCCTCCTGATTTCCCTCGTGCGGGGGTCGGGCTGGGCGCCGGCGACGCTGGCCATCGCCACCTCGGCCGTCGTTGCGGTGGAGTGCGCCACCACGTCCGGCCTCGCCACCGGCATCGCCCTGCTTGCCGTCGCCGTGGTGCTCCTCGTCGCCCGCCGGCCACTCGCCGCCGTCGTCGCCACCCTGGGCATCCCCTGGGCCGTCGCCTGCGCCGCCTCCCACCCCGTCGCCGGCGCCGCCCTGGGCCTGGTCGGGGCGACAATCCTGGCCGGGACCTCGGTCCGCCAGGCCCGGGCCGACGGGCCCACGTCGTCGCTCGCCGTCGCGCCTGCGTTCCTCGCCGTCGCCACCGCCCTGCTGGCCCTGGGCATCGCCATCCCCAAGGTCGGCGTGGCATCGGCCGCGGCGGCCGCGCTCGTCACCTGCTGGCTCCTCGCCCTGGCCCTCGACCGCGGCTCGTCGACGCTCGGCGACCTGGCCCGGGCGGGCATGCTCGTGCCGGTGGCCGTGTCGCTCGGCATCGCCCCCGAGCTCGGCGTGCCCACGGCCGTCGGCGCCGTCCTGCTGTTCGCCGTCGACGCCCTGCGCCTCGATCGGCCCCCGGTGGCGATCGGCGCCGCCCTCGCCGTCCAGGCGGTGATCGTCCACCTGGCCGGGGCCAACGGCCTCGACGCCCCGGCCACGGGCCTGGCGCTGTGCGTCGGCGCGGTGGCCTGGACAGGGCTCGCCGCAGTCGTCGACGGCAGGTGGCAGCTGCCGTTCGCCGTCGCCGCCGCCAGCGGCCTCACCCTGGGCCTGGCCGCGACCAGCGACGACCCCGCCACCTTCGCCACCGCCCTGCTAGTCGTCGGTGGGCTGGCCATCGGCTCCGGACTGTTCTCCGCGCGTCCGTGGCTGGCCTATGCCGGCGCGGTCGTGACCACGACAGGCATCTGGTCGCACCTTGGCATGAACGGCGTCGCCCCCGTCGAGCCCTACCTGCTCCCGGTCTGCGCCGTGCTGCTGGTGGCCGGATGGCACGCCCGCCACGATCACACCGAGCTCTCGTCGTGGCCGCTCTCCTCGTGGATCGCCTTCGCCCCGCCCGTCGTCCTCCTGGGTGGCGCCGCCCTGGCCGAGCGCCTCGCCGGTGGGACAGGCTGGCACGCGGTGGTCGCCGGCGCAGTCGGGGCGGTCGCGGTGATCGCCGGCGGCTGGGGTCGGCTGGCGGGGCCCCTCGTCGTCGGGACTGCCCTGCTCGTGGCCCTGACGATCTCCGAGTCCCTGTCCGCCCTCGCCGGCGTCCCGACGTGGGCGTGGCTGGTCGGAGGAGGCGCGGTCCTGCTGGCCGCCGGCATCGCCCTCGAGCGCTCGGACACCTCCCCAGTCGAGGCCGGCCGGCGCATCGTCGACGTGGTCGGCGAGTCGTTCAGCTGACCCAGAGCCTGCAAGGACCTGACCCAAAGCCTGCAAGGACACAGGAGGACCGCGTCTCTAAGCTGCCATGAATGGGGCGAACTGGGGTCGCTGTCGTGCTCGCCCTGTGCCTCGCCGCCTGTTCCAACTTCCCTGGTCAGGGCGCCAAGAACGTCAAGTTCGTGGTGTCGTCCTTCGAGATGGAGGGTGCACCGCCGGCCGAAGGGGCGGCGAACTCCGCCAGAGCGGGGGTGACGAACACGTTGGAGAGCTACGCCAACGACATCGTCCTCCCTTCCCTGCGCTCCGGCGGCGGCGACGCCGACCTGCGCCCGTACTTCAGCGCCGCCGCCGGCGCCCGGGCAGCGAGCGCTCCCGACCGGGCCGTGTTCGTCGACGAGGACCTGCCGCCGGCGGCGAACGTGAAGCCGACCGGGAGCTATCCATCGGTGGCCCTCGTCGGTCTGGTCGGCCCCAACGGTCAGGCTCGAGGTCGTCACCGCCCACTTCACGCTCACCCTCGAGGCAACGGGGCTGGGAGCGCCTCTGACCATCGACCGCCGGGGCGACCTGGCGCTGGTGAGGGACGGCGCCGCCTGGCGCATCGACAGCTACGCGGTGACGGTCAGCCGGGACGCACCGGGGAGCCACACGACCACGACCGCCTCGGGATGACGTGGCCGGTATGACGAGTACGGGGAGACGGCGCCGCCACCACCGCGTCACCATTCTCATGGTCACGTTGAGCCTGGCCATGGGCGCCGGCGTCCTCCACGGCATGGCCGCCCAGACGCCGGCGGCCCTCGAGCTCCACAAGGTCGACCCTGCCAAGTTCGACCCGACCCCCGACCAGCCTGTCTTCGTGCTGGTCCTGGGCTTCGATGCCCGGCCCGGCGAGACGGTGTCTCGCTCCGACGCCATGCATCTGATCGCGCTGAACCCGGCCAAGGGCCGGGCGACGATGCTCAACATCCCCCGCGACATCTACGTGCCCATCCCGGGCCACGGCAGCGACAAGATCAACAGCGCCTACGCCCTGGGCGGGGCCCGGCTGGCGGCCAAGGCCGTCGGGGACTTCGTCGGTGTGAACATCCCCTTCGTGATCGCCACCGGGTTCACGGGGCTGTCCAAGATGATCGACGAGATGGGCGGGGTCACCGTCAACATCCGGGTGAAGATGGAGGACTCCAACTCCGACGCCTACTTCGACCCGGGGCCGCGCCACCTCACCGGCGACGAGGCCCTGGCGTTCTCCCGCGACCGTCACAGCACCCCCAGCGGCGACTTCGACCGCACCCACCGTCAAGGGGAGCTGATCCTGGCCGGGCTGACCAAGCTGCGGGGGGAGGACCCGTCGCCAGCCCACACCCTCAAGTGGCTGGCGGTCCTGCTGCGGCACACGAGCCTCGACGGCGTCAGCCTCCCCGACCTCTACCGCCTCGGGCGGATGGCCCTGGCGGTGGACCCGGCCAACGTGGCCAACGTGACCGTGCCGGGCGAGCCCGGCCTCGCCGGGTCGGCGTCGGTGATCTACGCCACGTCGGCGGCCGGCCCCCTCTTCGCCGACTTCCGGGACGACGGGATCGTCAGCCAGGCACGCTGACCTGGGCGCTGACCGGCTCAGTCAGTCGTCGGCCTCGGCCTCGGCGTCGGGGCCGTCGCCCTCGTCCTCGAACACCCGGCTCTTCAAGATGTCCTCGGCCTCGATGCGCATGAGGTCGGCCCTGCTGAGCTTGTGGCTCTTCTCGCCGACGATCCGGGTGGCCTGGCGCAGGCGGGCCCGCTCCAGGGCGTTGCGCACGCTGCGGCCGTTGGCGAAGCGGGGCTGCTTCATGCGCCGGTCGAGGTAGTCCCGGAACGCGGCCTCGGCCTCCTCGGAGAACTCGTACTTTTGCTCGTCGAGCATCAGGCAGCCGATCTGCATGAGCTCGTCGAGGGTGTAGTCGGGGAAGTGGATGTGGTGGGCGATGCGTGAGCCCATGCCCGGGTTGGACGAGAAGAACTTGTCCATCTTGTCCTTGTAGCCGGCGAGGATCACCACGAGGTCGTCGCGGTTGTTCTCCATGATCTGGAGGAGGATCTCGATGGTCTCCTGCCCGTAGTCCCGCTCGTTCTCGGCCCGGTAGAGGTAGTACGCCTCGTCGATGAACAGCACCCCGCCCATGGCCCGCTTGAGGACCTCCTTGGTCTTGGGCGCGGTGTGGCCGATGTACTGGCCCACGAGGTCGTCACGGGTGACGTTCACCAGGTGGCCCCGGGCCAGGTAGCCCATGTTCTTCAGCAGCTCGGCCATGCGCAGGGCGACGGTGGTCTTGCCCGTGCCGGGGCTGCCGGTGAAGGACATGTGAAGGGTCGGCCGGGTCGACTCGATGCCGAACTTCTGGCGCAGCCGGTCGACCACCAGCAGGTCGGCGATCTCCTTGATGCGGGTCTTCACCGGCACGAGGCCGACCAGCTCGCGGTCGAGGCGCTCCAGCACCTCGTCGCTGTTGCTCTTCTTGCGCTCCTCCTCGACGTCGACCAGGGCATCGTCGTCGAGCTGGTTGGCCTTTATCTCCTCCCGTTCCTGCTCCTCCTTCTCCTCCTCGGAGGCAGGGGCGTTGGCGGCGTTGGGCATGGCGAATCCACGTGCGTTACTCATCGCCCTCGATCGTACCGGTCGGTCCGTCCCGAGCGGCCAACCGCGCAGGTACGGGCCGATCCGGCAACTCTCGAAGGCGACGCTCGGCAAGGCGGACCCGAACGGCGAGCGCATCGGCAGCGATTGCCGACACGTCGGGCTCAGCCTCGGCGCCTCGACGACTATTTCCGCCGTCAGGCCACTTGGTAGACCGACTCAGCCTGGGCGCGCGCTCAGTCGATGAGCCCGCCACGGACGGCTGCCAGGAGCGCCTCGAGCCGGTTTGCGACGCCGGGCTCCGGTAGAGCGACGCCAGCCGCCGGTAGACCGCCCGCTCCGAGTAGGAGAACCGCGCTGCGAGGTCGGAGACCGACGCGCCATCGGCCAGAGCAGCGAGCCATTCGCGCTCCTCGGGGCTCACAGGCGGCATCTCGGCCGGCGTGTGGGTTGTGCGGGAACGCCTGTCGGGACACATGACCGTGCCGGAGCCGGACTGCGACGCCGGCCGGTACTCCACGGACGTCGGCCGCCGGCCAGCGACATAGATTTGGAGCGCCGATGTTTCATACGACGAAGTCCCGACGGAGGCTGGCGACAGCGATCGGCGCAGCGGTTGGCATCGTGGTCCTGTCGTTGGGTGGACGGCTGATCGCAGGAGAGGATCTGTCGGCGTGGACGATGATTCCCCTTCTCGTCGTGGCGCTCCTCGCCGCCATGGCGAGTGCCGCAGTTCTCGACTGGCGGATGGGTCTCCGAAAATTCGATCGCTCGAGGTTCCGGCGGCAGTGAAACAGGGAGCCCGGCGCGGCCAGCGGACCGAGAGGACCGACGGGCACGGGCACGGGCACGGGCACGGTACGGGCCGTTGGTCCGCGGCGGCGCAACCGGCCATGGGGATGTCGATGACCAGCGCTGATACCGTTCGGGGTTTGGCGCTCGGGCGGGAGCGCGCGTTCTGCTGCGTCCCATGAAGGGCCATACATGAAGATCAAGATGGTGTCGCTGGAGGACGGGATCACGTCCTGTGGGTTCCGGAAGATGGCGGCCTACGCGGGCCGCCTGAACGCCGAAACCGACGCGTTGTACGTCTCCACCAAGCGCTACCGCAGCGTGAAGACGAGCATCAAGGGCACCGTCGGCGGCAAGGGCGAGCTGGAAGACCACGAGATCGACGAGATCGCCCAGGCGCTGAAGGGCACCGACATCGTCGGGTTCTCGTCGATGACGGGGTACTCCGAGCTGACCAAGCGGATCATGACCCGGCTCCGCCACGTCGACCCCAACGCCTTCATCCTGTGGGGCGGGATCCACCCGATCATCCACCCCGAGGACGCCATCAAGGCCGACGTCGACGCCATCTGCACCGGCGAGGGCGAGTTCGCCTTCGAGGAGTTCCTCGGCCAGTTCAAGGACGGCAACGACTACACCAACGTCCAGAACATGTGGTTCCCGAAGCCCAACGGCGACGTGAAGCGCAACGGCTTCCTCCCGCTGATGACGGCGGCGGAGATGGAGACGCTCCCCTTCCCGCAGTACGGGAACAAGGACGAGCTGATCTACCGGTCGGGCCAGGGCTTCGAGCCCATGACCCTGGCCGACTACCTGGCCAACGACGGCCTCGGCTACACCACGCTGTGGTCGATCGGCTGCCCGTTCCACTGCTCGTTCTGCGGCAACACCAAGTTCATCGCCAACGACCCCACGTACAAGAAGATCCGCCACCCCAGCGCCCGCTACATCGTCAACGAGATCCTGGACCTGCGCACCCGGCTGCCCCACATCAGCCAGGTCAGCTTCCACGACGACAGCTTCATGGCGATCACCTACCGGGAGCTGGAGGAGTTCGCCGAGCTGTGGAAGGCCGAGCTCGACATCCCCTTCGCCGTCTACGGCGTGATCCCCAACTACGTGAAGCGGGAGAAGTTCGAGATCCTCACCTGGGCCGGCATGAACCGGGTGCGCATGGGCCTGCAGAGCGGCAGCGAGGCCATCCTCGACTTCTACAAGCGGCCCACGCCCCCGGCCCGGATCCTCGAGGCCGGCGAGGTCATCGCCTCGTTCGCGCCGAAGTACCACATCCCCGCCGCCTACGACATCATCATGGACAACCCGATCGAGACCCGTCAGGACGTCCTCGACACCCTCGAGCTGCTCTACAAGATGAAGCGGCCCTACACGCTGTTCATCTACTCGCTCAAGGTGATCCCCAACACCGCGATGGACCTGTTGCTGAAGGAGCGGGGGATCGACCTGGAGATGATCTCCTCCAACTACGGGCTGATGCACCTGCCGCCCCGGGCCGCCAACCTCATCCTCTACGTGCTCGGGGTCTGCAAGCCGCCCCGGTGGCTGTTCGACAGGATGCTGAAGCGGGCCCATGCCAGCACCACGCCCCAGCGGGAGTACCCCAACCTGGCCATGGTCCTGCGCACGATCTACATGGCCAAGCGGGTGCTCGACCACACCCGGCGCATGGACTTCTCGATCATCCCCGGTTGGACCGGCTACGTGTTCTGGCGGCTCGGCATCGTGAACTTCTGGCGGAAGCACTTCCTCGCCCGGCCGCCCCGGCCCGTCCGTCCCGACCCCAAGAAGCGCCTTCCCGGCCAGAAGACCCGGATCCCCATCGCGGAGGACGTCTCCAGCACCGGATAGCGGCAACGGGGGAACCGGCTGGCCGTTCCGTCCGTCGGTGGGGGTGATGGAACGCCTTGACGAGCGAGCGCCGGTGACCGCTTCGGCCATGACGTTCGAAGCCCTCTACGCCTCGGAGTACCGGCCGCTCGTGCGCCTGGCGTTCGTGATGCTCGGCGGCTCCAACCGGGCCGAGGAGGTCGTGCAGGACGCCTTCGGCAAGGTCTACGAGCGCTGGGCGTCGCTGGACAACCCCGGCGGCTACCTGCGCACGTGCGTGGTGAACGGGTGCCGAGACGTCCTCCGCCGCCAGCGGCTGGCGGTGTGGAAGCGGCCCGACCCGGGGCCCGACTTCGCCGAGCTGGGGTTCGACCATCTCACCGACGCGCTCTCGCGGCTTTCGCCCCGCCAGCGTGCCGCCATCGTGCTGCGTTACTACTCCGACCTGCCCGAGGCCGAGATCGCCGAGGCCATCGGCGTCCGGCCTGGCACCGTCAAGTCGCTCCTGCACCGCGGCCTGGCCCAACTTCGCGAGGAGGTCGAGCGATGACGGGAATCGACGAGCTCGAGCAGCACTTGGCCGACCAGCTCCACGGCATCGGCCGGCTGGCGCCCGACGCCGATGGGTGGGAAGGCATCCACCACCGGCTGGACCGCCGCCGCAAGGCCCGGGCGCGGACGCGGGTGGCCTGCATGGTGGTCGTCCTGGTAGGGGTGACTGGCGTGTTGGTCCCGTTGGCCGGCCGGGGTGACCGGACCGAGGTGGCGTCCGACCCCGACGGCTTCCCCCGGCTGGTGCTCGACCTGCCCGGCTACGACCTGGTCCACGCCGACCAGGCCGACGACATCGCCCCGCCGGGGGAAAGCGGAGAGCTCCTCGTCTACGGCGACGCCGGGCCCGGACTGCTCGGCACGGGTCAGGTGGTGTTCGTCCGGCTGGTGCCGGCCGCCGCGCCCTACGGCATCGGCGACAGCGCCTCCAGCGTGCCCGTCGACATCGCCGGCCGGGAGGGTCGCCTCCTCGCCTACAGCTCGCTCACGACCAGCCTGGGCTGGCCCCGCGCCGATGGGGCACTCGTGCACGTCATCGCCACCGGCGTGCCCGACGACACTCTCGCCAATATGGCTCGGTCGATCGAGACCGCCATGGCCGATGGCCTTGCTCCGCTCGCCGAGCTGGGCGACGGCCTGGTCCTGCGCCGCAGCGGTTCGTCGGACCTGGGCCCGTCCCGCCACGGCGAGGTCGCCTACACGGGACCGGAGAACCGCACGGTCGACCTGCGGCTGCTGTCCGGCGGGCCGACCCGCCTGGACGGCCTGGTGGTCGACCGGCTGGCGTCGGCCGGCTCGTGGCGCGCCCTCACCGTCGATGGCCAGCCGGCGGTGGTGAGCACCTACGCCGACGGGCCGAGGTCGGGCAACCGACCCGGGCGGTGATGTGGATGGTGCGACCCGGCGTCGTCGCCGAGCTTGTCGCCCGCGGCCTCTCCGACGACGAGATCGGGGCGGCGCTGCAGTCGATCGAGGAGGTCGGCGGGGACGAGTGGGACGCGCTGGTGGCCAGGACGGCAGCGGCGAACCGACCTGCCGACTCGGGGCCCCCGGCGGCGGCCACGTCCGAGGCCGAGTCGCCCCACACCGTCTTCCTGGCCGAGCTGTGCAAAGCGTCGTCCGTCTGGCTGCACGCGGTCGAGGCGGGGGACGCCGCCGGGCGCGACTCCGTGGCCGCCGACATCCACTCCGTGCGTGACAAGGGCGAGGCCGCGGGGCTGGGCCAGGACAGCGACATCGTCGTCATCGCCGACCGGATCGTGGCGGCCGTCGACGCCGGCGACGCCGATGCCGTCAGGTCCGAGCGGTCGGTGTGTCCCTGAGCAGGCGGCGCAGCGGTTTGCCTCCCTCGTTGCGGGGAACCGCCTCGATCATGACCACCTCGCGCGGCAGCTTGGCCGGTGACAGGCGGTCACGCGCGAAGACGCGGAGCTCGTCGACGTTCGGCGGGGCTGACGGGTCGGCCGGCACCACGTAGGCCACCACCCGCTCGCCCCACTCCGGGTCGGGCCGTCCGCCGACCGCGACGTCGACCACTGCCGGGTGGGTGGCCAGGACCGCCTCGACCTCGCTGGGGCTCACGTTGACGCCGCCGGTGATGACCAGGTCTCGCAGGCGGTCGACGACCCGGAGGCGCCCGTCGTCGTCGAACGCGCCGACGTCGCCGGTGCGCAGCCACCGGCCGCCGGTCTCGGGAGTGCCGGTGAAGGCAGCGGCGGTCTCGTCCGGCGCCAGCCGGTAGCCCTTCATCACCATCGACCCGTGGACCTGGATCTCGCCATCCCCATCGGTAAGGCGGTCGTCGGTGGCGAGGCGGACGTCGGCCCCGGACAGCGGTATCCCGTCGTAGACCACGCCGCCCCACGTCTCGGTGAGCCCGTAGCCGCGGACGCCGGGAAGGTCGGCCGGGATGGGTCCCCCGCCGAGCAGGACCCGGCGGAAGGCCGACGGTCAGGTCCACGCCGGCGTCGACCAGGCGACGGGCCATCACCGGCACGAGGGAGACGAGGGAGGCGTCGGAGCGGGCCACCGCGTCGACGTCGAACCCGGGATGGACCTCGACCGGCGTGCCCAGCGCCCACGAGCGGGCGAGGATGGCCAGTCCGGCCACGTGGTGGACAGGCAGGCAGCACAGCCATTTGTCGCCGGCGCCGACCTCCAGGGCAAAGCTCACCGCCACCGACGAGGACATCAGCCCGTCCCAGGTCGACCTCCATGCCGCGGGGCTCGCCGGTACGTGCCGGACGTGACGACCACGGCGGCGACGTCGGGCGAGACCGGCTCGTCCGGCGCCATGCCGGGCGAGGAGACGCTCCCGCTCGGCCGCCGGCGACGCGGGGGTCGAGCACGAGCACCGGCCGGGCCGCATCCCAGGCCCGGCGCACGGCGTCGGCCGCCTCGGGGGCCGGCTCGCAGATCACGTCCATCTGCATGCGAAGCTACCGCCCATGAATTGGGAACCCGGCGGCGGCGAGTGGCAGGACATCCGCTACGAGGTCGCCGCCACCGAGAACGGGTCGATCGCCAAGATCACCATCAACCGCCCCGAGGTCCGCAACGCCTTCCGGCCGACGACGGTGCGGGAGATGGCGGCCGCCTTCGAGCTGGCACGTGACGACCCCCAGGTCGGCGTGATCATCCTCACCGGCGAGGGGCCGCTGGCGTTCTGCTCCGGCGGCGACCAGAAGGTGCGGGGCGACGACGGCTACGTCGACGAGCGGGGCATCGGGCGGCTGAACATCCTCGACGTCCAGGTCCAGATCCGCCGCCTGCCCAAGCCGGTGATCGCCATGGTGGCCGGCTACGCCATCGGTGGCGGCCACGTGCTGCACCTGGTCTGCGACCTCACCGTCGCCGCCGACAACGCCCGCTTCGGCCAGACCGGGCCCCGTGTGGGGTCGTTCGACGGCGGCTACGGGGCCGGGCTGCTGGCCCGCACGGTCGGGCAGAAGAAGGCCAAGGAGATCTGGTTCCTGTGCGAGCAGTACGACGCCGCCCAGGCGCTGGAGATGGGCCTTGTCAACAAGGTGGTGCCGCTCGACCGGCTGGAGGAGGAGACGCTGGCCTGGTGCCACAAGATCCTCACCCACAGCCCACTGTCGCTGCGGCTGCTCAAGGCCGGGTTCAACGCCGACACCGACGGCCTGGCCGGCGTCCAGCAGTTGGCCGGCGACGCCACCCTCCTCTACTACCTGTCCGAGGAGGCCCAGGAAGGCCGGGACGCCTACGTCCAGAAGCGCCAGCCCGACTTCCGGCGCTTCCCGAAGCGCCCTTGAGCGCCGGCCCGCACGGGTTGCGGCTCTGGTACCTGGGGGCGCGGCCGCGCACGCTGGGGGCGTCGGTGGCGCCCGTGCTGGTGGGGACGGCGGTGGGGATCCACTACGGGGAATTCGTCTGGTGGAGGGCCCTGCTGTGCCTGGTCCTGGCCGCCGCCCTCCAGATCGGCGTGAACTACGCCAACGACTACTCCGACGGCGTCCGGGGCGTCGACCGTGACCGCAAGGGACCGCTGCGGCTGACGGCGTCGGGCCTGGTGGCACCTGCCTCGGTGAAGCGGGCGGCGATCGTCTGCTTCGGGGTGGGGGCGCTGGCCGGGCTGGTCCTGGCGGTGAGCGTCAGCCTCTGGCTGCTTGTCGTGGGGGTCGCCTCGATCGCCGCCGCCGCCCTGTACAGCGGCGGCCCCAAGCCCTACGCCTCGTCCGGGCTGGGCGAGGTGTCGGTGCTGGTGTTCTTCGGGTTCGTCGCCACCTGCGGATCGGCGTACGTCCAGCTCGAGCGGGTGCCCTGGCTGGCCGTCGGCGCGTCGGTGCCGGTGGGACTGCTGGCCTGCGCCATCCTCCTCGTCAACAACCTGCGCGACATCGCCAGCGACACCGCGTCGGGCAAGCGGACCCTCGCCGTGCGGGTGGGGGCGGACCGCACCGTGCGGCTGTACCAGGCGTCGCTGGTGGCGTCGTTCGCGGCCTTGCCAGGGCTGGCCCTCGAAGCCGCCGGCGCCCTGCTGGCCCTGGTGGCCCTGCCGCTCGCCTTCCCCCCGCTGCGGGCGGTGCGGGTAGGTGCCTCGCCGCCGGTGCTGGTCAGCTGCCTGGTGGCGACGGCCACCCTGCAACTCGTGTTCTCCGTCCTGCTGGCCGCGGGCCTGGCGTGGACGTGACGGCGTGGACGTGACCCTCGTCGAGCACCGGCTGCGCATCCCCCTGCGGACGCCGCTCGGGGGCCTCGACCACCGACTGGTGACGCTCGTGGAGGGGCCAGCGGGTTGGGGCGAGTGCTCGCCGCTGCCGGGGTACCCGTGCGACCCGGCTCTGGCTCGGGCGGCGGCCGAGGAGGCGGCGACCGTCGGGTGGGCCCCCGCCGTGCGGGATGCTGTCGCGGTCAACAGCCTCGTGCCCGCCGTCGGGCCGGACGAGGCCGCCGCGCTGGCGGTGGCGGGCGGGTGCTCGACGGTGAAGGTGAAGGTGGGCGACGGTGGCGACCTCGACCGGGTGGCCGCGGTCCGGGCCGCGGTGGGGCCGTCGGTGGCCATCCGCGTCGACGCCAACGGGGCCTGGGACGTCGACGCCGCGGTGGCCAGCATCGCCAGGATGTCGGCCTACGACCTGGAGCTGGTCGAGCAGCCGGTGGTCTCCATCGAGGACATGGCCGCGGTGCGGCGCCGGGTGGCGGTGCCCCTAGCCGCCGACGAGTGCGTCCGGGGCATCGCCGACGCCCTGCTCGTGCGCCGGCTGGGCGCCGCCGACGTCGTCGTCCTCAAGGTGCAACCCCTGGGGGGCGTCGCCGCCGCGCTGGCGGTGGCCGAGGCGGCCGGGCTGCCCGCGATCGTGACGTCGATGTACGAGACGTCGGTGGGACTGGCCGCCGGGCTCGCCCTCGCCGCCGCCCTGCCCGAGCTGCACTACGCCTGCGGCCTGGGCACCGGCTCGCTGCTGGCCGCCGACGTCGTCGCCGACCCGCTGTTACCCGTCGACGGGATGCTGACGGTGCGCCGACCGGTGCCGGATCAGGCGCTGCTCTCCCGGTTCACGGCATGAAGGAAGCCCTCCACCGTCCGGCAGAAGCCCTCCGGGTCCTCGAGGTGGGCGGCGTGGCCGCACCCCGGCACCGACGCGAAGGTGGCGTTGTCGCCGATCGCCGCCACCATCTCCCGGCCCAGGGCGATGAACTTGGCGTCGAGCCCGCCCGCTACCACCAGCAGCGGCATGGCCAGCTCGCCCAGCCGGTCCCACAACGGCTCCTGGGCGCCGATGCCCAGCCGGCGCAGGGCGTAGGCCAGGCCGTCGGAAGGGTTGGCCCGGCGAGCGGCGAGGTCATTGGTCGTGGGCGTCAGCGACGCGAACATCGACTGGCTCAGCCACGTGTCGAGGAACGCCTCGGTGCCGATGCGCTCGATGTTGTCGGCCAACCTGTCGTCGGCGGCCCTGCGTTCGGCCCGCTCGTCGGCCGACGCCAGCCCCGGCGAGCCGCCCAGCAACACCAGCCGCTCGACCAGGTCGGGTCGGTCGAGCGCCAATCGCAGGCACAGGCGGGCGCCCAGCGAGTAGCCGACGTAGCTCGCGGCGCCGCCGGCCGCGCCGATCATGGCGGCCGCGTCCTCGAAGCTCGGGCGCCGACCGGCCGACCGTCCGTGGCCGGGCACGTCCGGCGTGACCACCTCGAAGTGCCCAGCCAGGATCTCCGCCACCCGATCCCACGACCGGGCCGTCTGGGTGAACCCGTGGACCAGGACCACCCGGGGCGCCATGAGGCGATGATCGCATGACCCCACCGATCGACGCCCAGGCCGGGATGGCCCGCACGCTCGTCGACGAGTGGGCGAGGGCCGGCATCGACGTCGCCGCGGTGGCTCCCGGGTCGAGGTCCACCCCGCTGGCGCTGGCCCTGGCCGGCGACCCTCGGGTGCGGGTTGGAGGTCTTCCTCGACGAGCGGTCGGCCGCCTTCTTCGCCCTGGGCGCGGCCCGCGCCACCGGGAAGCCGGCCGTGGTCCTGTGCACGTCGGGGACGGCGGCCGCCAACTTCCACCCGGCGGTGCTGGAGGCCCACCAGGGCCGGGTGCCGCTGGTCGTCTGCACGGCCGACCGCCCGCCCGAGCTGCGGGACACCGGGGCCGGTCAGGCGATCGACCAGCTGAAGCTGTACGGCGACGCCGTGCGCTGGTTCGCCGAGGTGGGCGTGGCCGACGACTCCGCCGGCGCGGCGCGCTACTGGCGGTCGCTGGCGGCGCGGGCGGTGGCGGAGGCCCTCGGTCCACCCGCCGGGCCGGTGCACCTCAACCTCGCCTTCCGCGACCCGCTCGTCCCCACCGGCGAACCGCTCGAGTCGCCGGGTCGCCCCGACGGTCGGCCGTGGACGACATCGACCGTCCCCCGACGAGCCGAGCCCGCCGACGCCGACCGGCTGGCCTGGCTGGTCGACACCACGCCCCGGGGCATCCTCGTAGCCGGCTGGGGAGCAGGCGTGGACGGCACGACGGTCGAGCGCTTCGCCGCCGCCGCCGGGTGGCCGGTGCTGGCCGATCCCATCTCGGGTGCCCGCTGCGGCCCCCATGCGGTCTCCGCCTACGACGCCATCCTGCGGGTGCCCGACCTGGCGGCCCGCCTGAAGCCCGACCTGGTGATCCACGTCGGCGCTCCCCTCACCGGCAAGGTCGCCACCGCGTGGCTCGACGAGTCGGTGCGGCAGGTCCTCGTCGACCCCGACGGGGCGTGGCTCGACCCGCATCGGGCGGCGTCGGAACGGGTGGTCGCCGATCCCGCCGCCCTGCTCTCTGCCATCGCCGGCGCCATCCCACGCGCCACCGACCCGACGCAGTGGCTGGAGGAGTGGCTGGTGGCGGAGGCGACGGCCCGCACCGCCATCGACGAGCTGCTCGACGGCGACGACGAGCCCTTCGAGGGACGGGTTGCCCGCGACCTCACCGCCGCCCTACCCGACGGCGCCACCCTCGTCGTCGGGTCGAGCATGCCGGTGCGCGACGTGGAGGCGTTCGCCCGGCCCCGCCGGGGCCTGCGGTTCCTGGCGAACCGGGGCGTGAACGGCATCGACGGGTTCGTTTCCACCGTCCTCGGTGTGGCCTTCGCCTGCGACGGCGACTCGCCGGTGGTCGCGCTGTGCGGCGATCTGACCTTCCTCCACGACGCCGGCGGCCTGCTCGGCGCCGGGGGTCGGGGCCTCGACGTCACCTTCCTCGTCGTCGACAATCGCGGCGGCGGGATCTTCTCCTTCCTGCCCCAGGCCGCGCTGCCGGAGCACTTCGAGACCCTGTTCGGCACGCCTCACGACGTCGACCTGGTCGAGCTGTGCGGGGTCCACGGCCTCGCCGCCACGCGGGTCACCAAGGCCGGCGACGTCGTCCCCGCGGTCCACGAAGCCATCGCCGGCGGCGGCGTGCGGGTCGTCGTGGTGCCCACCGACCGGGCGACGAACGTCGACCGCCACCGGCGGGTCCACCAAGTGGTCGCCGACGCCCTGCGCTGAATCCAGCGGCGGTCCGATGCGCCCCGTCGCGCCCCTGATCCAGCCGGCGGGCCGATGCCGGCGAATCGGGGCGGTGTACCGGCGTATGGCGCGGTTGAGTCGCCCCAGTTCGGCGGGGGGCCTCACTGGCGGCGAACCGGCAGGGTGAAGGCGAAGGTGGCGCCGCCGCCGGACCGACGCATCAAACTGCGGGTCCCTTTGGCAGCCACCCGGGCGGCTCGCCTGAGACATATATGATCAGCTATAGTTTTCGATGTGGACGCTGCTGTCATCCTCAAGGCAGCCCGCCGGCGGGCAGGGTTGACACAGACGCAACTCGCCGAACGGGCCGCGACCACGCAGTCGGCGATCGCCGCGTACGAGGGTGGCTCCAAGCAGCCATCGATGGCAACGCTCAACAGGCTGGTCACCGGGGCCGGCCTCTCGGTCGCCTGGTCGCTGGCTCCGGCGCGGTCGCTGGTCTTCGCGACCGTCGAGGCCATGGCCAACTCCCTCCACCGGCACGACGAGCACGAGGCGCTGCGCCTCGCCGCCGAGCTCTGGGGCCGGCTCGCCGGCATAGCGGGAGACCTGGCCGCCGAGATCGAGGACGACCCGGGCTCCACGGGCGACCTGCGCTGGGATGCGCTCATCGGCGGGCTCGTCGAGCGGGCGGCACACGCAGGCGGCATCCGGACCCCCGTGTGGACCGCGGCCAAGGCGCGATTCCTCGACAGGTGGTGGTTCGTCACGCCGTACCGGTCCTTGCACGCCTCGGCTCTCGTGGACACGCCTGCGGAACTGGCCAATCGGAACGTGTTTCTCCACTCGTCGTCGTTGGACGGCGTCTGATGCTGCTGGGGCACGAGGCGATCCGCCGCTACCTCATCGAACTGGGCGACGAGCTCGCGTCAGAGGGCCCGGGGCGACATGTTCGTGGTCGGAGGGGCGGCGATGGCCTTGGCCTACAACACCCGGCGGGCGACGCGGGACATCGACGCGGTGTTCGAACCGAAGGCCGTCGTCTACGACGCGGCTCGGCGCGTCGCGGCGCGACACAGCCCCGACCTACCGGAGGACTGGCTGAACGACGCCGTCAAGGCCTTCCTCCTCGGCGACGACCCGGCCGCGACCGTCGCGTTCGACCATCCGGGACTGCGGGTCAGGGTGGCCTCGCCCCGCTACCTCATGGCCATGAAGGTCGCCGCCGCCCGGGTCGAGCGCGACGCCGACGACATCGTCGCCCTCTACCGGCTGTCACGGTTCGAGAGCGTCGACGAGGTTCTGGACTTCGTCGGACGGACCTATCCCCACTTGCAGTTGGCCCCGAGGGTCCAGTACCTCCTCGAGGAGCTGGATTCGTCCGGCGCGCTCGACCCCATGGACGGCCCACCGAGCTGACGGCCCGGGCAACCGGTCCGGCCCGAGCAACCGCTTCGTCCTCACGCTCTGCTGAGCCCGCCCGGCCTACCGGGGGGACGAGCGCCGCCAGCTGCGAACCACCGACCGGAGACCGACGCCCAGCGCGATGGCCACGATGCCCAGTGGCAGGGCGCTGCGGCTGGCGCCCGTCTCCGGCAACGATCCCCGGGGGACGGTCGTCGTGGTGACCACCGGCGCCTTCGTCGTGGACGTCGGGGGGACGGTGGTCGTCGGGGCCGGCGGCGGGTCGCTGCGGGCCATCTCGCAGGTGACCTGGCCGATGACGATGTCCGCAGTCCTGCCCACCGGGAGGATCCCACCGCCGTCACCGTCGAAGCGGGCGTGGACGGCGTTCACGACGAGGGAGCTCGCGCCGCTGCCGTCGCTCTGCAGGCTGCTCTGGACCATCTGCTCGTTGAGGGTGATCGTGCCGATCCCGGGGAACGGCATCACCGTGTTGGGCGCAGGATTGGGCGTCGGAGGGAACGGCGCCCCGAACAGCTGGCCTCCCTGGATCAAAGTCTCACCCCTCACGCCGGCGTCGTCGGCGGTGCACGAGCTGGCGATGGTCGTGGCGGTGGCCAGGTTGGGCCCCAGGACGACGTTCTGGACGAGCGCCCCGGCCTCGACGACCCCGGTGCCGTTCTCACCGGTCACATTGCGAGCCGACGTCACCACCGACAGGGGACCGGTGGAGAAGAGGTTGAACGGGAACGGGCTGGGAAGCGTGACCGATGGGGCCGAGGCCGAGAAGGGCCCCGACGCCGAGGGAGGCGACGACTCGTCGGCCACGAGGCCGACCGTGGGGGTGGGCGGGATGACGCCCAGGTCCCCCGTAGCCACGACCCCGGTCGCCTTCCCGGAGACACTGTCGACGTCGGCCGCGGCCGGTGACGCCTGAAGCAGGACGGCCAGGCCGATCACCACGATCGACCCACCTCCGAGCCACCGCCGCCGGCTCGACCGACGTTCATCCTGTCGCAACATGACTCTCTCCCTCCACCGATGGGTACGCGTCAACATCCGACCTGCCCGAACATGAGGTGGACGATCGGGTCCGCCCCGATGAGCCAGGTGCCTCCGGCGGCGTCCGTGGCCACGGTCTTGTCGGGATTGGCGGACGCATAGGGGGCGATCCACCAGCGCACCGGGACGGCGAAGGTCTGGGCGCCGAGATCGGCTTCGACCCGTCGTCCGTCGTCCCACACCAGCTCGACCTTCACGGCGTCCAGACCCACCACCCCGAAGGCGTAGAGGTGGAGCGGCTCGCCGGGAACCGACATGTTGCTGGTCCCGCCCACAGTCAGGCAGCGGCGGCCGAACGTACCTTGCCAGCCGGTGCCGCTGGTGGAGCCGTAGCCGTCCGGGTCCTCGCCCCAGACCTTCTTCAGGTCCGTGCGGCGCACGTAGGCGAACATGTCCAGAGCGGTGTAGCGCTGGAACTCTCCGATCACTTCGATCTCGTAGGACTCGTTGCGCGCCGTGATCGCGGGTTTCGCCCGCGGGCGGGCAGGGTCGGTGACCGGCGGTAACGTCGGCGGCGTGGTCGGGCCCGGAGACGGGACCGTGACGGTCGGCGACGGCGAGGAGGTCGTGGGGCCGGGGCGGGTCGTGGCCGTGCCCCCCGGCGCCGGGTTGGCAGCCCCCGACGGGAGGGAGGTGGACGTCGCCGTCTCCGCCCCCGCCGACCGGTTGGTCGTCGAGCGGCCCATGGCCGCGGCAGTCACGTCGTTCGGATCGGGCGGCAGGACCTGGAGGCCGATCGCCACCAGGACCATGGCCGCGATCGCCGACACCGGCAGCAGGGCGCGCCTGGCGAAGCCCGCCGACCAGCGCGTGGACCGTCGTTCGTCGATCTCGGCGACGGCGACTGCCGTTGCCGGCTCGGAAACCGTCTGTCCTGGGACTGGCTGTCGTGGGACGGTTTGTCCAGGTGCCGTCAGTCCAGGTATGACGGGGAGCTCGCTCAGACTGCTTCCACGGACACGGGCCAACCAGTTGGCGGCGTGGGCGGGACGGTCGGCGGGGTGGTCGGCCAGCATCGACATCACCATGTCGACGACCTGGGGTCGTCCCGACAGCGCCGGAACGGCAGCCAGCCTCGCCCGCATCGCCGCAGGGTCCGGGCGATGAGGCGGCTCGTCGCCGGTGATCACGAAGTAGGCGACGCACCCGAGCGCATACCGGTCCGATGCCGGGCTGTAGTCGCCCGAGGCGATCGACTCGGGGGCGATGTAGCCCGGCGTCCCGGTGACACCCGACTGGCGCGAACCGGTCGGCAACCCCCTGGTCATCCCGAAGTCGACGAGAACCGTGCCCGCCGGGGTGACGAGGATGTTCGCCGGCTTGACGTCGCGGTGCACCACCGGGACGCCCCCGGTCATCTGGCCCGAGTGCATCACGTCGAGGGCGGCCCCGACGGCGATGAGCATCTTCAGCGACTCGACGACGTCACGTTCCGGCCGGCGGGCGACCCACTCGTCGAGAGCCTCGCCCTCGACCCAGTTCATCACCAGGTACAGGTTGCGGCCCGCCGGCGGCGCCTGCCCGATCGGGTGCGGCAGCACCCCCAGAAAGCCGTCGCGCACCGCCACCACGCCCGGCACGTGCAGGGAGCGCAGCAGCTCGAGCTGCTCGCTCCACCGGGCGTGCCAGGCGTCGACCTGGCCGCCGAACCGGGGCTGGAGCACCTTGATGGCCACGTCGAGCACGAGCCCGCCGGACGTGGTGATCGTGCCGCGATAGAGAATCCCCTCCGCTCCGCTGGCGACGGCGGTGCCGAGCTCGTACCGGTCCGGATCGTCGACCGGGCCCACCCGGTACTCGCCGCTCACCGGTCGCTCCCGCGCTCGAGGCGGCCGAGATCCTGAGGCCCGATGATCCCGTTGGAGATCAGGTAGTCGGCCAGGTCGTACCGGGCGCGGGGGCCGTCGAAGTAGATCCCCACCGCCGACAACCTCTCGCGGATGCGCTCCACCCGCTTTCGCACCGTGGTCCTCGTCCAGGGTGACCCGAGGAGCTCAGCCGCCTGCTGGTAGTCGGCGGGGTGGGGGCTCCGGCGGGGGAACGTCTCCAGATAGCCGGCGAACAGCGCCACCAGCGCGTCCCGATCGGAGTCGCTGAGCCGGAGGTCGCTCGTGAGCGTCCCCGACGACTGGCCCCCGCGAACCACGTGCCGGGCGAGATCGGAGGCGGGCACAGTCACCTCCAGCCGATGGGCGAGGATGGCACCCCGCACCAGCACCGACAGCGGAGTGGCGTTGATGGCATGGCGGTGATGGCTGTCGAGGCGCAGCTCCGGCCCGGTGCCCAGGTCGACGAACAGCGGCCGCTTCCGGCTGTGGTTCACCACCCACCAGAACCCGGCGTCGTGCTCGACGGCTCCGGCGAGGGCGGAGATCCCCATGTCGGTGGGATCGAGGCCCACGATTCCCTCGGCGTCCATCCGCCCGAAACGGAAGGGGTCGTCGGGCGTCACGACGAACGCGGTGTCGCGGACCATCACCGATGCGCAGCCCACTCCCGGGCTGCGCTCCGCCGTCGGACGAGGAGCGTCGATGAGGCCATGAGACCACTTCCCGGGCCGAATGTCATTGGTGGTACCACCCCACCGGCGATGCAGCGTCGTTGTCACCCGCTCATGGGACCACGGGACACGAGGGCTGTCACCGGGGAGGCCTCCCCTGGGAAGGCCGATCGAAGGGGAGGCTTCCCCGGTGACGGACCGCCGCGTCCGTGTTCTCCTGCAGTCGAGCCCACGGTGGGCGGTACGCACGGGAAGGAACGGCGATGAAGCGTTTGATGGTTCTGGTAGTGGTGGCGGTCGCGGTGTCGGCGGCCGGTGTTCTGGGCGCGATCGCGCCTGCCTCGGCCTGCACCTACCAGGAGGCCACTCCGGAGGAGCTCCTGGCACGAGGCTGACCTCGTGTTCGAGGGAGTTGCCCTCTTCAGCCGGGATCCGAGCGCCGGCGCCCCTAGCATCTCGTCCGGCGACCCGATCATCTGGACCTTCGCCGTCGACCGGCGGGTCAAGGGATCGGCCCTGGCCCAGCAGGAGGTGGGAACGCCCCGGGGCGGAGCCACCTGTGGCGTCGATTTTGTCGCGGGCACCCGCTACCGCGTCTACGCGGTCGACCAGAATGGCGTCCTCATGACGTTCCTCGGCTCGGGCACGGTGGAGGCGCCCGCCCCGCCCCCGCCATCGACGACCACGGTGGTGCGGTCCCCTCGGCCCCTGTCGCGCACCGGCTGAGCCGGGCCGGGCCGCCATGATGCCCGACGGGCGCGTGGCTCCGACGGGTCTGTTCTTCGCCGGTCCCGGGGCCTACGGTTGGCGAACCGCGGACCCGACGGAAGGGCGGACGACGACGAGGCAGCGACGGACTCGGCTGGGCTGGGCGAGCGTCGGGGTCGCCCTCGTCATAGTGTTCGGCGCCTGCGGAGGAGACGACGGCGACGACACGTCTTCTTCCGGCGGCGGGGGGTGACCACCACGGCGGCCGGCGCCAGGCGAGCGCACAGACGCCGGACCCGTGCGCCCTTCTCACCGTGGCGGAGGTCGCCGCCGCATTGGGCTCGCCGATCGACCCGCCCGACGGGATGGTCATCCCTCCGCCCATCGGTGCCAGGACGTGCCTCTGGTCCAACTCCGACGCCCCGCCGATCAAGAACGTCCAGATCGTGGTCAGGACCAACGGTGATTTCGGCGAGGCGCTCCGTGACCAGGGCCAGACCGTCGAACGGCTGTACGACGACACCAAGAAGCTGCAAGATGCCGCCGTCGTCGAGGACGTCAGCGGGCTCGGCGACCAGGCCTACAAGACCCGTTTGGCGTACTACGCGCTGAAGGACGGCGTGGCGCTCGAGATCAACCTCGGGCTGAACTCCGAGCCGAGCGCCGAGGCCCAGGCCGCCCTGAAGACCCTGGCGGAGAAAGCGGTGTCGCAGCTCTGATCTGCTCGGTGGGTGTCAGGCCTTGCGGATCAGCGTCACGCCGTCGCGGACGGTGAGCACGACGCAGACCACCCTCGGGTCGGAGACCACCGCGTCGTTGAAGGCCCGGATGGCGACGGTGTCGTCGGTCTCGTCCGAGGGGTCGAGCACCCTGCCGCTCCAGATCACGTTGTCGACCACGATCACCCCGCGGTCGGCCAGCTTGGGCAGCACCGCCTCGAAGTAGGCGTGGTACGACGTCTTGTCGGCGTCGATGAAGACCAGGTCGAACGGGCCGTCGAGGCCGGCCAGCGTGTCGAGCGCGGGGCCGAGCCGGAACTCGATCCTGTCGCCCCACTGGCTGGCAACTGCGTGGCGGCGGGCGATGGCGTTGGTGTCGGGATCGATGTCGCAGGTGACGACCCGTCCGTCGGGCGGCAGCGCCGCTGCCATCGACAGCGCCGAATAGCCGGTGAACGTCCCGATCTCGACGACCAGGCGAGCCTGCGACAGGAACACAAGGAACTCCAGGAACCGGCCCTCCAGCTGGCCGACCATCATCTGGGGGGCGTCGGTGGCCTCGCGCGTCTCCGTCGCCAACGCCGCCAGCGGCGGCGGCTCGGGGCTCGAGTGGGCGGCGGCGTAGGCCTCGATGCCCTCTCGTGTGATCTCGATCACCGCGAGGCCTCCATGCACTCGCAGCCCGAGGGGCCGACCGTGGCCGAGTGCGGCGTGCCGGGCGGCAGCTCCAGACGGTCGCCGGGGCCGAGCTCGACATCGCCGTCGGGCGTGTGGAACACGATGCTGCCCGATACGCAGTAGAGGACCTTGTGGTACGAGTGCGAGTGCGTCCCGTACCTGTCGCCCGGCCCGTTTCCCCACCCGTGGGGCGACAGGCCCTCGGCCCGGAACGTCTCCTCGATCCCATCCCTCGTTGTGATTGGTCTCGTCATCGCCACGAGATCATGGTTGCACCAGCGCTCGCATCATGGGCTCCAGCTTGGCCTGCGTCTCCGCCCATTCCGCGCCGGCCGACGAGCCGGCCACGATCCCGGCCCCCGCGAACAGCCGCGCCCGGCGGCCCTCGACGTGGGCGCAGCGCAAGGCCACCGCGAAGTCGCCGTCGCCCCGGCTGTCGACCCATCCCACCGGGCCGGCGTAGCCCCCTCGGTCGAACTCCTCCAGCTCGGCGATGGCAGCCAGGGCGGCGGGACGGGGCTCGCCCGCCACCGCCGGCGTCGGGTGGAGCAGGCCGGCCAGGGCGACGGCGGTCGGCGGTGGCGGGCGCAGCCGTCCCGCGACAGTGGTGGCCAGGTGGGCGACGGTCGCCAGGCGGGCCACCTCGGGCTGGGCGCTGGCCGAGACCTCCTCGCACACCGACCGGAGCGCCTTGCGGACCGCGTCGACCACGACTTTGTGCTCGCGACCCTCCTTCGACGACGAGCGCATCTTGGCCATCCGGCGGTTGTCGTCGGCCATGGTGTCGCCCCGTCCGACGGTGCCGGCCATGGGCCTGGACACCACCAGCGTGTCTCGACGGCGGACGAGCAGCTCGGGACTCGCCCCCACCAGGCCGCCGGCGGCGAAGGTGAAGCACGACGGGTGGGCGGCCCGGAGCCGTTCGACGATCGTCGCCAGGTCGAAGTCGCGGTCGGCCTCGACGGTGATCTGCCGGGCCAGCACCACCTTGGCCAGCGACCCCGACCCGATTCGGGCCAGGGCCTCGTCGACCGCGGCGGTCCAGTGGGCACGGTGGCCGTGGCCGTCGACGACGAACCGCGTCGGCTCACCGGCCTCGCCGACCGCGGCAACCGCCACCGCGCCGGCCCGGTCGGGCGCCAGGCCGGGTGGCCCGGTCGTGGTCATCCACGCCTGGCCCTGGCGGGTGCAGCCGACGACGATGGCGGGGACGATCAACTCGGCGTCCGCGTCGTCGGCGAACCCGAGGGCCCCGACCGCGATCGGCGCCGACCCGGGGATACGCAGCGGGTCGTCGTCGGAGATCCCGCCCAGCAGTCCGGCGACGTCGGCGGCGGCGTCGTCCAGCCGGCCGGCGCCCCGGCGCACCCGGATCCGGGCGGCGACGCCCGCCGTGGCCAGCCCGGCGCCGTCGTGCAGCCAGGCGAAGCCGTCGGCACCGAGGGCGGCGACCAGGTCGGGGGCCTCGTCCAGCGAGACGGTGCGGCTCGACAGCGCGACCGCCGGCTCGCGGAGGGCGCTCACGAGCGGGTCCCTGTCAACAGCTGGGCGATGCCGGTGGACAGAGGCCGGCGGGCGGCGTCGGCGAAGCCCACCGCGGCCATCATCGCCAGCAGCTCGGCGGTGGGGGGCAGGTAGGCCACCGACTGCGGCAGGTACTGGTAGGCGGCCTTGTCCGACACCAGCCCGCCCACGAACGGCACGACCTTGCCGAAGTACAGCTTGTGGCCGACGCGCAGCACCGGGTTTGCGGGCGTCGAGACCTCCAGCAGCGCCACCCGGCCTCCGGGCCGCAGCACCCTGGCGCACTCGGCCAGGAAGGGCTCGAGGGCCACGAAGTTCCGCAGCGCGAAGCCGCACGTCACCCCGTCCACCGACCCGGCAGGCACCGGCAGGGCCAGGCAGTCGGCCCGCACCAGGGGGGCGTCGGTGCGCGCCGCGGCCAGCATCCCCGCCGACATGTCCACGCCGACGGGCCGATAGCCCTTGGACGCCAGCTCCCGGCACAGGTCGCCGGTGCCACAGGCGAGGTCGAGCACCACCGACCCCGCGTCGAGACCCAGCGCGCGCACCGTGCGGCGGCGCCAGCCCACGTCCATCCCCATGGCCAGGCTGCGGTTGAGGAGGTCGTAGCGGGGGGCGATGGCGTCGAACATGGCCTCCACCGCCCGCACCTTCTCGGCTCCTTGGGGAAGCTCGCTGCGGGCCCTGGTCATGCCTCGAAGTGCTCCTTGGCGACCTGCAGCAGGATCTGGCGGAAGTGGTTGGCCACGAGCGTGCCGACCGCCGGCATCAGCTTCCCGAACGCCTCCACCATCCGCTCCGCCTTCGCGGCCTCGTCGAGGTCGGTCTCCCGCAGGGGCTTTCGGACGTAGGTGTCGAACAGCTCGACTGCCTCCGACGCCACCTCCCGCGACATGCCGTGGAACCGCCGGGCCAGGGCGAAGACCTCGGGCAGCGGCAGGCCCACCTCCAGCAGCTTCAGGCCGGCCTGGAGGGTCTCGACGTCGTCGGTGCCGAAGCGGGGCTCGCCGCCGGGGTCCGCCCGGGGGACGAGCATCCCCTCCCGTACCAGCGAGTCGAGGATGGCGACCGGGACACCGACCCGAGTGGCCAGCCCGTCGAGGTCGAGCAGCTCCTCCTCGGCCGCCTCCTCGTCACCGGCGTGGACGACCGCCGCCGCCAGCCGCTCGTCGGCGGGGTCGAGCTCGCCGGAGAGGAACCGGCGGATGACGGCGAGGGTGAAGCCGCGGCGCTGCAGCTCCTTGATGCGGGCGATGCGCTCCAGGTGGTCGGAGCTGTACCAGGCCAGCCGTCCGTCCCGACCGGGCGCCGGCAGCAGGCCCTGCTTCTGGTAGTAGCGGATGGTGTCGACCGAGACGTCGGCCTGGAGCGCCAGCTCGTCGACCCGCATGCGCATGACGGTGATTCTAGGAGTGATCGCTCCCAAGGTCGGATCGGGCATCGTCAGATCGGGAGTCCAGCAGCTTCTGCACCTGGCGCTTGGTGCGGGCGAGGATGGCCGCCATGCCCCGGAGCCGCTGCGACGAGATGGCCTCGGCCAGGCCCATCTTGTTGTAGAAGTCGTTGGGCGTGGCCAGCACCTCGTCGGGGGTGGCCCCGTCGAGGCCGCTCGACAGGATCCCGGCGAAGCCCCGGGTGGTGGGCGCCTGGTCGGGGACGGAGAAGTGGAGCCTGACCCGCTCGTCGTCGTCGAGCTCGGTGGCCAGGAAGAACGGCGTCATGCACTCCGGCACCTGCTCCATCAGCTCGGGGTGGTCGGCGTAGCGCTCGGGCAGCGGCGGCACCTTGCGCGAGTACTCGAGCAGCGCCTGGAGCCGCAGGTCCTTGGGCGCCCCGGCGAACAGGTCGACGATGCGCTGGAGGGCGGGGGTGGTCGTGGCCATCCTCCATGATCCCACACGGAGACCAATTGCTGACCTCCGAAGTCGGGAATTGGGGGTAGGGTGGTCCGACTACCGAAACCCGAACCTCGAGGAGGCCTCCAGCAGATGTCGAGCGTTGCCACCGACTCCGCACCGGAGCTGCAGCAGTACGCACACCCCGAGATGCTCGTGACCGCCGACTGGGTGGCCGAGCACCTCGACGACCCCGACGTCGTCATCATCGAGTCCGACGAGGACGTGCTCCTCTACGACACGGGCCACATCCCCAACGCCATCAAGGTCGACTGGCACCTCGACCTCAACGACCAGCTCACCCGCGACTACGTCGACGGCAAGGGCTTCGCCA
This sequence comes from uncultured Acidimicrobiia bacterium, assembly GCA_963827345.1. Taxonomy (GTDB): domain Bacteria; phylum Actinomycetota; class Acidimicrobiia; order Acidimicrobiales; family AC-14; genus CAWGUU01. The sequence continues at coordinate 143,862 of CAWHAN010000002.1, forward strand.
GCCTGTGCTCCAAGAACGGCATCAGCCGCGACAGCACCGTCGTGTTCTACGGCGACGCCTTCAACTGGTGGGCGGCCTACGCCCTGTGGGTGTTCAAGCTGTTCGGCCACCCCGACGTGCGCCTGCTCAACGGCGGCCGGGCCAAGTGGATCAAGGACGGCCGGGAGCTGAGCACCGACATCCCCAAGCGCGAGGCCACCGACTACCCCGAGGTCGAGCGTGACGACGCCCCCATCCGCGCCTACCGCGACGACACCCTCGGCCACATCGGCAAGGGCCCGCTGATCGACGTACGGTCCCCGGGCGAGTACTCCGGCGAGCTGCTCCACATGCCCGAGTACCCCCAGGAGGGCGCCCTGCGCGGCGGCCACATCCCCACCGCCAAGAGCCAGCCCTGGAAGGCCACGGCCAACGAGGACGACGGCACGTTCAAGGACGCCGAGTTCCTGCGGGGCCTGTACGAGGGCAAGCACGGCCTGAGCCCCGACGACGACGTGATCGTCTACTGCCGCATCGGCGAGCGCTCGAGCCACACCTGGTTCGTGCTGACCCACCTGCTCGGCTACACGAACGTCCGCAACTACGACGGCTCGTGGACCGAGTGGGGCAACCTGGTGCGGGCACCGATCGAGCGGTAGCCGCCCGTTCTGCACGGCTGGGTGTCGCGCCTTCGGCTCGCCCGAGGGCGCGGCACCAGCCGTACAGCCCCTAGGCCATACAGCCGGTCAGCGGAGCCCGAGAGGGCGGGTCTCGTGACCCACCCGCACCAGCAGGCCGCGGCCGGCAAACCCGAAGGTGCGGTCGAGGCTCTCGGTGAACCAGCTGACGAGCCGACGATTTCGCAGCTCGAGCATGAACTTGGCGTTGCGCCAGGAGGCGTCGCGGGCGTTGTCGACCGCGAAGTGGCTGATGGCGTCGATGACGAGCTCCGTCCGCCCCTGGTCGATGTCCTCGAGCAGGCCGTCGACGTACTCGTCGCGCAGTGAGGCGTAGAGGTCGCGGAAGATGTCGTTGATCTTCTCGTAGTCGGCGCGCTGGGTGCCGGAGCCGAGGGGGACGCCGAGGATCTCGTGCGTCCTCACCAGCGCCACCGCCAGGTCGAGGTTGATGTGAGCGTTGATCCCGGCCACGGCGAACTGGATGGACGCGACGTCGTCGTCGGCGCGGCGCTCCAGGAGCGCCTTCCACACGCGCGGCGTCTCCTTGGGCCGGTCCGTGCTCCAACACCGGAGGGCGTCGAAGTACCGGTTGGCGAAGGCGACGTCGAGAACCGTGAGGAACTCGCCGTCGTCGAACTTGCCCTCGTTCACCCACTCCAGCACCGTCTTGGTGACCTGGGTGTAGAGGTGGTTGAAACAGCGCAGCCCGTCGCGCTCCGGGTTGGCGTCCGCAATCGCATACATGCGATCGATCGCCTCGGGGATGGTCGCGACCGGTGGCCCATTTTCCGCCGTAGTAGTCATGGCCGCGCACGGTAGCCATTCCCCCGTCCGTTGGCAACGGGCACCGGCCATACTGGGCGCCGTGCCTGGCACGCGGCTCCGTGCCCCCTTCCTCGGGCGGACGCAGGAGCTGGAGCGGCTCTCGGCCGCGCTGGCCCGGGCTGCGGCCGGCGAGCCGAACGCGGTGATCGTCGGCGGCGAGGCGGGAGTGGGCAAGAGCCGGCTCGTCGCCGAGCTGGGCGAACGGGCGGCGGCGTCCGGCGCACGGGTCCTGGTGGGCAACTGCATCGAATCGACGGGCGAGGGACTGCCGTACAGCCCGATGGCCGAGGCGCTGCGGAACCTGATGCGGGCGACCCCGCCGTCGGAGCTCGACGAGCTTCTCGGGCCCCTCGGGCGGGAGCTGGGCCGGCCCCACCCCGTACCGCGGGCGGACCCGGAGCCCGGGGCGCTGGCCGGCCCGGTCTCCCGGGACCGGCTGTTCGAGACGGTTCGGGACGTCCTCGGCCGGCTGGGACAGCGGGCGCCGGTGCTCCTCGTCGTCGAGGACGCCCACTGGGCCGACAGCTCCACCCGCGACCTCCTCACGTTCCTGCTGGTCAACCTCCTGCACGAGCCGGTCCTCGTCGTGGTCACCTACCGCAGTGACGAGCTGCCTCGCCGTCATCCGCTGCTGCGGTACCTCGCCGAGCTCTACCGCCGGGGACGGGTGGACCGCATCGACCTTGCCCGCTTCGACCGTGACCAGCTGCTCGTGCAGCTCACCGGCCTCTGCGGCGAGCCACCGCGACCCGAACTGGTCGAGGCCATCTGGCGTCGCTCGGCGGGCAACCCGTTCTACGCCGAGGAGCTGCTCGCGGCTGCGCTCGACGGCGACGAGCAGGGGTTGCCCCAGACGCTGCACGACATCCTCGCCGCCCGTCTCGGCGTGCTCACACCTTCGACCCAGCAGGTGCTGCGGGCAGCCGCCGTCGGCGGGGTCGACGTCGTCCGCCGGCTGGTGGAGGCGGCGACGGGCGTCGCGGGGGAGGCCCTCGACGACGCGCTGCGGGAGGCGATCGAGCACCAGCTCCTCGTGTTCGACCCCGACCGCCGCACCTACGGGTTCCGTCATGCCTTGCTGCGCGAGGTCGCCTACGCCGAGCTGCTCTTCGAGGAGCGCACCCGCCTCCACGCCGGCTACGCCCGGGCCCTCACCGCCCACCCCGACCTTTCCGCCAGCCCGCGCACGAGGGTCGCCCATGTCGCCTACCACTGGTACGAGGCCCAGGACGCGGACCGGGCCCTGCCCGCCGCCGTCGACGCCGGGGTTGCGGCCGAGAGCCTGTACGGCTTCGCCGAGGCCCAGAGCCAGTACGAGCGGGCGCTCGGCCTCTGGGCCGGCGCCACCGACCCCGAGGAGCTGACCGGGCTCGACCGCGCCACCCTGCAGGCTCGCGCCGCGGAGGCGGCTCACCTGACCGGCGACCACGACCGGGCTCGCACCCTGGTGACGGCGGCAGCCGCCGACGTCGACCCTTCCGTCGACCCGGTGCGAGCGGGGCTGCTGCGCGAGTCCCTGGGCCGGTACCTGTGGGACGCGGGCGAGACCGATGCCGCCCTGGACGCTTACGAGGAGGCCCTGGCGCTCGTCGGGACGGGAGCAGGAGAGGTGGCGGAGCGGGCGCGGGTGGTCGCCTCGATCGCCCAGGCCCTGATGCTCGCCGGCCGCTACCGCGAGTCCCGGCTGCGGGCCGAGGAGGCCGTGGCCCTGGCGAGGAGCCTCGACGACAGGTCCTACCAGGGCCAGGCGCTGGGCACGCTCGGCGTCGACCTGGTCCTGCTGGGGGAGGACGCGGCCGGTATCTCGTACCTCCGCGAGGCGATCGCCATCCTCGACGAGCATGGCCGCCCCGACGCCGTCGGACGGGCCTACCTGAGCCTGTGCGAGTTGCTGTCCGGGCCCCTCAACCGGGTCGACGAAGCGGTCGCCACCGCCATGGAAGGGATCGGCAGGGCCCGGGAGCTGGGGCTCGACCGCGTCCACGGTGTCTCCCTGCGGGCGGCGGCGGCCAACGGGCTGTTCCGGCTCGGCCGGTGGAAGGAGGCCGATGCCCTGCTGGGTGACGCGCTCGCGCTGGGCCCGAGCGGCACGGCCGGCATCGACCTCAGGCTGGCCCGCGCCCGGCTGTCGGTCGGCCGGGGCCGCTTCGCCGAGGCCACCGCCGACCTCGAGACGGCCCGGGCGTTGTCGATCCGGGCCCTCGCCCCCCAGTACCGGGCGCCGCTCAGCACCCTGACGGCGGGACTGGCCCTTTGGCACGGCGACCTGGACAGGGCGTGCGACGCGGTCGAGGAGGGCCTGAAAGGGCTGGTCGAAACCGACGACCCGTGGTTCGGGGCGCCGCTGGTCTGGCACGGGCTACGGGCCCAGGGCGACCAGGCGGAGCGGGCCCGGGCGCTGAACCGGGGTGCCGACCTGGACAAGGCCCAGGCGGCAGCGGCCTCCCTCATGCGGGAGATGGAGAGGCTGGTGGAGGTGGCGTCGGGGCTGCCGTTCGCCTACGCCGGCATCGTCGACGCCTACCAGAAGCTCTGCGTGGCCGAGCACTCCCGGCTCGAGGGCACCCCCGATCCCGCGGCTCTGGGACGAGGCCGCCGCCGCGTGGGACGCGGTGGGCCAGCCCTATCCGGCTGCCTACGCCCGCTACCGCAGCGCCGAAGCCAGGCTGTACCGCCGGGACGGCGTGCCCGAGGCCGCCCGCCTGCTCCGCGCCGCCCACGCCGCCGCCCTGTCCCTGGGGGCGGCGCCGTTCCAGGCCGAGATCGAAGGGCTGGCGTCACGGGCCCGGGTCACGCTGGAGACGGCCGGGCCGACGGCGACTGGGGCCGGGGCTGGGCCTGGGGCCGGGGCTGGGGCCGGGGCTGGGGCCGGGGCGGGGGACGGTCCGGGTCACTCCCCACCGGCGGCCGCCCCCTTCGGCCTCACCCGGCGCGAGCGAGAGGTGCTCTCCCTCGTCGCCGCGGGCGCGTCGAACCGCCAGATCGCCGGCGCCCTCTTCATCAGCGAGAAGACGGCGAGCGTCCACGTCTCGCACATCCTGGCCAAGCTCCAGGTCGTCAGCCGGGTCGAGGCGGCGTCGGTCGCCCACCGGATGGGCCTCGTAAGTGAGGTGCCGGCCCCGTAAGTGAGGTGACGGCAGGCCCGATATAGGGCATCTGCCCGATGCGCGGCCCCGGGCGAGCGACGAGAGTCGGTGTCACGGCGGGCGTGTCCCGACCAACAAGGGAGTCGGAGTCGCACCAGCGCTCGACGCACTCCGGGGACGCCATGGCGCCTCCCGGGCGGCGGTCGTCGTCGCTGGCGCTCGACGTCACCCTTGTTGGTCGGGTCGACGCGCCTCCGCGGCGGGTTCGGCGATGTCGAAAAAAAGGAGGTCTTGACGAGCGGGGGGTCGCTCGAATTCGGTCGATGTCTGGCAAATCGCCGATCAGATGACCGAAGGAGTCAGTGGTGATCAACGTTTCGGAGATTCGCAAGAAGGTCAGTGCCCACCCCAAGGCGGACTGGTAGCCCGGCGAGAACGCTCTCACCAAGCTTCCCGAGGAGCAGGTGGTCGCCCGGTTGCGTCTGCTCCAACGGCGGTGGGACCCGCCCGGCACCGCCCGGGAGATCTCCAGCTACGAGGTCGAGGTGGAGCCGGCCACCGAGGACGTCCCGCCGAGCGCGTGGCCGTCCCGGGGTGGTTTCGTGCCCGGATACCCCGTTCAGCCGTCGCCCACGAAGCGCAGGAGCATGCAGGCGCCACGTGGGCCTTGGTGCACGTCCACCCGGCAGGCGATCTGGCTGATGAGCCACAGGCCGCGGCCTCTCTCGGAGAGGGGATCGGGCGGGGTGACGGGCCATCCGCCGGGCAACCCCGAGCCGGTGTCGCACACCTCGACCAGGAGGTCCTCACCGTCCACCGAGGCAGCCACCCGGGCCAGCCCTTGGCCGTGGCTCTCGGCGTTCACCATGGCTTCGTGCACCGCCAGGACGACGGCGTCGACGTCGCCGTGCCAGTCGTTCTCGTCGAGAATGGTCTGAAGGGCACGCCGTGCGTCTCGTGGGCCCAGCGGCAGCGAAACTGCAGATTCGTCTCGAATCGTCATGAGGAGCCTTGGAGACGGCGTTCGTGGCTGAACCGTCACCTTCAGTGTTCCCTTGTCGCCCGAACCGAACCCGGTTAGGCGCGAAAGACCGTGGCCAGCTCCTCGGGAACGGGCACATCGAGCTGGGCGTAGGTGCACGAACGCGGTTCGCGGTCGGGCCGCCACCGGACGAAGTTGGTGGCATGGCGGAACCGGTCGCCCTGCAGATGGTCGAATGCCACCTCGGCCACGAGCTCGGCCCGCAGCGGCTCCCAGGACATGTCCTTGCCTGTGTTCCACCGGTTGCCGGTGCCGGGCGCCCGGCCACCCGACGCGGTCATGAACTCGGCCCACTCGCCCCACGGGTGGTCCACCAGAGCGTTCTCCCGGTAGGGCGCCAGCTCCTCCACCAACTCCTTGCGCCGGGCCATAGAGAAGGCGGCGGCCACCCCGACGTGGCGCAGGTTGCCCTCGTCGTCGTACAGGCCCAGCAGCAGCGACCCCACCACGCCCCCGCTCTTGTGCCAGCGGAACCCGGCGACGACGCAGTCGGCGGTGCGCTGGTGCTTCACCTTGAGCATGACCCGCTGGTCCTCCCGGTAGGGCAGGTCGAAGGGCTTGGCCACCACGCCGTCCAGGCCGGCGCCCTCGAACTTGTCGAACCACTCCTGGGCCACCGCCCGGTCGGTGGTGGCCGGCGTGAGATGGACGGGCGGCTGTGAACCGGCCAGCGCCTGCTCCAAGAGCGCCCGTCGCTCCCTGAACGGACGTTTCCGCAGGTCGTCGTCGCCCAGTGCGAGCAGGTCGAAGGCCACGAACGACGAGGGCATCTCCTGGGCCAGCATGGTGACCCGCGACTCGGCGGGGTGGATGCGCAGCTGGAGGGCCTCGAAGTCGAGCCCGGCGTCGGTGGCGATGACGATCTCGCCGTCGACGACGCACCGAGGCGGCAACTGGGCCTTCAAGGATTCGACCAGCTCGGGGAAGTAGCGGTTCAAGGGCTTCTCGTTGCGGCTGCCGATCTCGACGTCGTCGCCGTCGCGGAACACGATGCCGCGGAACCCGTCCCACTTGGGCTCGTACAGCACGTCCCCCGCCGCCGGCAGGTCGCGGGACAGCTTGGCCAGCATCGGCTTCACGGGCGGCATGACAGGCAGATCCATGCCCGCCATTGAATCAGCGGCGGGCCGCCACGCCCCAGGTAGTCAGTTGGTGAGGCCGCTGCGATCCCGCGTGGTCAGGAGAATGGAGGGTCCTTGATGGACATCTTGGGCTTAGTAGTGGACGTGGCCCAACTGGTGGTGGCCGTGATGGCCCTTGTCGACTGGGCTCGTACTCAGTCGCTGGGACGAAGCGACAGCCGGACGCGCTCCACGTCGCCTGCGACCTGGCCCTTCGGCTCATCGCCGGCGATGGCCCGTATGTACTCGCGGAGCGCGTCCTCGACGAGACTGCGGGCCTCGTCACGGTCTCGGCCGACGGTGATGACCGCCGGAACCTCGGCGATGCGGGCCTGGACCCAGCCGTCCTCGACGTCCTCGAAGACGACGGTGAGGGTCGAATCGGTCACGACGATCAGGCTAGGTCACCGTGGACGTAGCCTCGCTAGTGGTCCCGCGCTGGGGGATGCTGGCGCTGACAAAGCAGGGAGAGCGAGGAACGATGGAAAGTGCTGAGACGTAGTGACGCACCGTGGCGCGGCCGAGTGTCCGTCAACGGTCGTTGCGCGACGTCCTACCGGACTATAAGCATGGCTTATGAGCAGAGCTCACTATGCAGGTCAGGACACGTAGGTAGTGAGCAACGGACGACGAACCCCGACAGCCGCCGAGCGCGATGAGCGTGTGCGGCTAGACGATAGCGACCTTGACTGGTCGCTAGAGGAAGTCGCGTCGATCGTTCTCGCGGTGAAGCCGTCCGACCTGCCCGAGCAGGAGCCGGACGACCGATGAGCGCAGAAGCGGTGCCGACAACCTCTCGGCTGGCGTGGGTCAGACACGCACTGAGAAACGACCCAGCGAAATTGGACCGGCTCAACAGGAACATCGAGCAAGCGGACTCAACCCCTGGCGCGCCCGACGATCTGGACGACATCGCTCGTCTCCTGAACCAACGTTCCTGACCTTCGTTGCCCCCCGAGTGGGAGCTACAGAACTTTGGGCTGTGTGTCGCTGAGTGGATCGGTAAGACGCGCCCCCAACAGCGTGGTACGGGCCGGTAGATGACTGGGTTGGCCGTTTGCGGCTCAGCCCAGTTGATGGCGCTGAACAGGAACCAGCCGTAGAGAATGCAGAATGGAGCGGCTGGTACTGCGAGGTGCCGGGAGCCGAGGATAGGTTCCACCTAACGGCTTGTTCTACAGGGTGAGCAAGACATTACGGGTCGTCCGCTGTCTAACTATCGTTACCGTTCCACGGTACCGCGAATAATTACCCTCCGATCAGCGGTCGGTAGGTCAGTCGTCTGCCGCCAACCCGCCCCATGAGAGCATCCATGCGGGCAGTATCGGTCATCTTGCGGGTTGCGTATCGTGTCGTTTGCCAGGGTGATGGGACCACCCCGTTGCCACGACCTAGGGACCACCTCGGACCCCTGAAAGCCGATCGGCACGATCATCTCCCTCGGGGCGGGGGCAGTCAAGAACTGTCCCGGAGCAGGAGGTCCTGACGTCGTCGGGACACGAGCACGGCTCGTTCCGATCGATGCGGTGGAAGCTGCGGTAGCAGGAGATCGAGCAGCACCACGGCCAGTCGCCGGCCCGGTCCGCCGGACGGGTGGTAGCACAGACCGGGCATGCGTCCAGGCTGTTCACGAGCCGGCACCGACGACGGGCTTCTGCCGGCGGCGGTAGCTCTCGCCCTCGACCACGAGCTCGAAAGCGGCGCTCTGCAGGCGGTCGATGGCCGACTGGGCCAGCAGCGGGTCGGCCATCATGGCCAGCATCTCGGCGGGCTCGCGGTTGGAGGTGATCACCGTCGAGGCCCGGCGGTGGCGCTCGACCACAAGCTCGTAGAAGTCGGCCGTCTCGACGGCGTCGAGGCTCTTGAGTGCGAAATCGTCCAGGACCAACAGGTCGACGCGCATGAGCTTGCGCATCTCGGCCTCGTGGCTGGCGTCGAGGCGGGTGGCCTTGAGCCGGCGGTGGAGCCGGTCGGCCCGCTCGAAGTGCACCGAGAACCGTCGCCGGCAGGCGATGTGGCCCAGGGCGGAGGCGAGGAAGGTCTTGCCCACCCCGACCGGCCCCAGCACCAGGGCGTTGGCCCCGTCCTCCACGAAGCGCAACGTCGTGAGCTCGGCCCACATGGCGCGGTCGAAGCTGACCTTGGCCGTGTCGTCCCACGCCTCGGCCAGCATCGTCGGGTCGAGGTGGGCGGCCCGGGCCCGCACCGAGGCCGAGGCCCGGTCCCGGCGGGTGATCTCGTCGGTGAGCACCATCTCCAGGAAGTCGGCGTGGGGCAGGCTCCCCTGGCGGGCCAGGGTGAGGCGCTCGGGCAGGGTGGACAGCATCTGGCCCAGCTTGAGCCGGCGTAGCACCGCGGCCAGCTCCGATGACACGGTCGCCGTCGGCGACGGGCTCATGACCCTGTTCCGGTGCCGGTGGCGAACTCGGACACGTCTCGGCAGAAGCGGCCGGGGACCACGTTGGCCGTGGCCGGCGGCACCGGCTGCTCGGCCGCCTCGGTGGCCCGCTCCAGCATGCGCGAGATCAGGCCCACGTCCACCGCCTCGGCCTCCAGCGCCCGGGCACAGGCGGCCTCGACCCGCTCCGGCCCCCACTTCTTGGCCAGGCCCAGCAGCCGGTAGGCCTGGCGCATCCGGGTCCAGGGCAGGGGGCTGTCCAACAGGGCGGTGGCGTAGGCGCCGACGGCGGGGCCGTGAACGGCGGCCATGCGCTTGAGGGCCTCGATGTCGCGCATGGCGTAGACCTCGGTGCCCGTGGGCAGGTCGGCGGGGTCGGTGTGGCGGCCGCCCGGGCGCTGGCGGGGGTGGACCTTGATCAGCTGGCCCCGGTGGAAGACCTTGACCACCCGGGCGTCGGCCCGGGCCTTGACCCGAAAGCCGATGAGGTTGCCGGGCACCGAGTACAGGGCCTTGTCCACCTCGATGTGGTGGTCGGGATGGACCATGGGCTTGGCGTAGAGGGGCAGGTCGTAGGGCTGGTCGGGGGCGGGCAGGAGAACCGGTGCCTCCTCGAGGCGGAACACCTCCAGCGGCCGGCACTGGGTGCTGCCGTGGGTCCGCAGCCCGGCCGTGGTCGAACACCACTGCTCGGCCCGGCGCTGGGCGTCGGCCAGGTCGACGAACTCCTCGCCGGCGAAGAACGAGCCCCGCACGTACTGGACCTGGCGTTCGACTCTGGGCTTGTCCTTGGGCGAGCGCACCCGGGCCGGGTCGATCACGAAGCCCCTCGACTGGGCGTACTCCAAGAAGGCGTCGTTGAGGCGGGGGTCGACGTCGTCGGCCTCGGTGACGATGGCCTTGAGGTTGTCGGGGATGACCACGCCGAACACGCCCCCGAAGAAGGCCCAGGCCGCCTCGAAGCCCTCGATCACCGCGACGGTGGTCTGGCGGTGGCTGAGCCACACGAAGCAGTGGCGGGAGTAGCAGGCGGTGAAGATCAGCGCCTCGGTCATCCGGCGGCGGCCGGTGGTGGGGTCGGGGACCAGGCCCATGCGCCCGAAGTCCACCTGCAGCTCCGATCCCGGTTCTCCGTCGTTGACCCGCACCGTCGTCTTGGTCTCGCCGAAGCCGCAGCGCTGGGTGGCGAAGCGGTTGAGCGTGCGGTAGGCGACGACGGTGCCCTTGCGGGCGAGCAGGTCCTGGACCTTGACCAGCTTCAGCCCCTTCTCGAGCCAGGCCTTGATCTCGGCCTCGTGGGGGACGAGGGACTCCCACCCGGCCCCGTGGCCGGCGGGACGGACGGGACGGACCCGCTCGCACACCAGGCCGATCACGACGTCGTTCAGCTGCCCCTCGCCGCCGTCGCGGACCAGGCCCGCCTCGACGGCGGCCTCCACGTAACGGCGGACCGTCTTGCGGTCGACGCCGCTCAGGCGGTCGATGCTCCGGTAGCCCTCACCCCGCAGCCACAGCCGCAGCACCTCTTTGATCTCGAACACCGATACCTCCCTGTAGGCCATGGGCACCCTTCGCCTGGTTGACGTCGGGTGCGAGTCGAACGTGTGTCCGACCGGCTATCGGGGATACCGAGGTGGTCCCATGACTGGCAACGGGGTGGTCCCATGCCCGTGGCAAAACTGCCCTCAGGGTGGTCCCATGCGCGTGGCAAACGACACGTATCGGAAGTCGAATTCCGCAAGGTAGCGCGGCAGGTGAGCGGTGCTGACGTGGTGGTGAGTCCCGTCAATGCTCCGCTTCAACTGGCTAAAGAATCCCTCCGCCATGTTGGTCGAAACGTCGCCACGGACGTACTCGCCATCGGAGTGGTTGACCGTCTCGTGTGAGGCGAACTCAGCACTGACCGGCAGGTACCCGCGCCACGAGTCCGTGTGCAGGACGGAGGCGCCCATATCAACCTGCTCAGCGATGGCCTTGCGGAGCGTGGGGCCGGTCACGTCGGGAACGATCCGGCTACGAACCTCACCGGTCCGCTTGTCGATCAGCGACAGCACCGAAGTCTTGTCCGTCTTGGCATTGGTCCTACCCTCGGTCGGGTTGAACCGGACGGGCGCGGGCTTGGAAGCGTGCCGATTCTTCGGGTCGCCACCGATCCACGTCTCGTCGGCAACGATTGTTCCTGACAGCGCGGCGGCAAGGGGACCGACCTTCATGGCCTCCCGAATTCTGTGCAACATGAACCATGCCGCCTTGGGGGTCACGTCATAACGACGTTCGATTTCACGGGAGGCAACACCGTTCTTGTTCGACGCCATCTCGAACATGACGAACACCCATTAGCGGACGGGGAGCTTCGTGCCGTGCATGACGGTACCGATAAGAACTGAGAACTGCTTACGGCATGAGCGGCACTGCCAGACCCGACGCTGAGACGTAGCGCCCGTCCGAGTCTTGCGGGACGAACCGTTGGCGACAACGGCACGTGACGTTGTTCGGGCGGCTCGCAGGCCAGCGCCTTGATCCCAGCCACGATCCGGACCCGAACCGGCGGGGCCGGCCCGACCGGGGACGGTCCACCAGCCCGCCGATCCCTTCCTCACAGAAGCGCTTCCGCCACCGGGAGGCCACATCGACACAGACGCCGACCCGGGCCGCGATGCCCACGTTCTGGAGATCATCGGCAGCCAGCACCACGATCCGAGCCCGCACCACCGTCGCGTGGGACGCCGCCCGTTCCTCCAAGACCGCCCGATCCTCGTTCGACAACCGGACTACGAACGGCGAGTGGCGAGACACAGCAACCTCCGCGCAACGAGGGAGCGGGCTGCCCGAAAGTTACACCCCTGTATTTATCGGCGGCACCACTAGGCTCCGGCGCCAGCAGATACCGCTGCGGGTCACCGGGGGGTTCGGCGCGACACGCTGGCGGGGCTGGCTAGGACGTAGGCGTGATCGTTCGGCTGCTCACAACACGCACCCCGGCGACGACCTCGATCAGGCTGTCGAGTGCGTGCACGTCGCCGCCCGCAAGGCGCTGCACGAGATCGTCATGGTCGAGAAGTGCGTCGGAGTAGTCGGGACCCTGATCCTCCGTCGGCTCATCCATCACCGTGAAGGGTACCTCCGGAACCGCCGGCGTACTGACTGGCATGGTGAATGACATGGACCTTTCGCCGTGGGCCCATGGTGGCGTTGTCGAGGTGCGAGTCCGTGAGAGGACTATTGCTGGCGGCTATCCCGGTACCGTTGTTCGCTGCGTCCTGGAGGTCGAGCACACGGATGGCTCAGTCGAGCTACTGGAGCGGGTTTTCGGGGAAGGGGGTTTCGCCCTGGCCTCGTTCGAAGCGTTCGTTCGAGAGCTGAACCGTGCGCTCCAGTCCAAGCGGGCACGACCCGGCTGGTCAGCGAGCTTGCCATTGAAGTCGCGTCGCGTGGGTAGCGTCGGGCCTACCGATGCAGACACCACTCGCCACCTACCGCGTCCAGTTCCGGCCCGAGTTCACGTTCGACGACGCCGCCGCCCTCGCCGGCTACCTGGCCGAGCTGGGCGTCAGCCACCTGTACTGCTCGCCGATCCTCCAGGCCGCCCGCGGCAGCACCCACGGCTACGACGTCGTCGACCACGGTCGGCTCAACGCCGAGCTCGGCGGCGAGGAGGGCTACGAGCGGCTGTGCCAGGCCCTGGCCGCCGCCGGCCTGGGCCAGGTCGTCGACATCGTGCCCAACCACATGGCCACGGTCGGCGGTCCGGATTCGTGGTGGTGGGACGTCCTCGAGAACGGCCCGTCCAGCAAGTGGGCCGCCGCCTTCGATATCGACTGGGACTCCCCCGAGCAGAAGCTCCGCGAGAAGGTCCTGCTCCCGGTGCTCGGCGACCACTACGGCCGGGTGCTCGAGGCGGGCGAGCTCCGGCTCGAACATCAAGGCGGCAGCTTCGTCGTCCGCTACTACGACCACCTCGTGCCGGTGTCGCCCCGCTCGCTCGACGAGCTGCTCGCCACCGCCTCGGTCGACGCCGACTCGGACGAGCTGGCCAGCCTGGCCACCAACCACGGCCGGCTCCCACCGGCCAACGCAACCGACGACGCCAGCGTGGAGGAGCGCCATCGCGACAAGGAGGTCCTGCGCTCGCAGCTGGCCCGCCTGCTGGAGGAGCAGCCCGACGTGGCCAAGGCGGTCGACGCCGCCGTCACCGCCGTGAACGCGGAGCCCGACGACCTCCACGCCCTGCTCGAGCGCCAGAGCTACCGCCTCGCCTTCTGGCGGGCCGCCGGACAGGAGCTGGGCTACAGGCGCTTCTTCGACGTCCCGACGCTCGTCGGCCTGCGCATGGAGAACCGGCGGGTCTTCGACGCCGCCCACGCCCTGGTGCTCGACCTGGTCCGCGACGGCAGGGTCGACGGTCTCCGGGTCGACCATCCCGACGGGCTGCGGGACCCGGCCGGGTACTTCCGGCGCCTCGACAACCAGAGCGGCGGCGGCGCCTGGATCGTGGCCGAGAAGATCCTCGAGCCCAGATTCCGAGGTGGCAGCGAGACTCTGCCGCCGTGGCCGATCGCCGGAACCACCGGCTACGACTTCCTCAACGTCGTCGGCGGCCTGTTCGTCGACCCCGCCGGGGAGACACCGCTGACCGAGCTGTACCGGGAGGTCGCCGGGGTCGAGGAGGCCTGGGCCGACAGCGTCCGCGAGGGAAAGAACCAGGTGCTCCGCCAGGTGCTCGGGGCCGACGTCAACCGACTGGTGAACCAGCTGGTGGCGGTGTGCGAGCGGCATCGTCGCCACCGTGACTTCACCCGCCGCGAGCTCCACCAGGCCCTGTGGGAGGTGATCGCCAGCCTGCCGGTGTACCGCACCTACGTGCTCCCGGGCGACGAGCCGTCGGACGCCGACGTGGCCGCGGTCACCGAGGCGGTCGAGGACGCATCAGGCCGCCTGCCCGACCTCGACCCGGAGCTGTTCGGCTTCATGCAGGACCTGCTCCTGCTGCGGGTACCCGGCCGGCTCGAAGCCGATTTCGCCCTGCGCTTCCAGCAGACGACGGGCCCGGTGATGGCCAAGGGCGTGGAGGACACCGCCTTCTACCGCTACAACCGGCTGGTCTCCCTCAACGACGTGGGCGGCGACCCGGGCCGGTTCGGCACGTCGGTCGACGAGTTCCACGCCCACAACCGCCGGATCGCGGCGGACTGGCCGTCGACCCAGCTGGCCACCTCGACCCACGACACCAAGCGCAGCGAGGACGTGAGGGCCCGCATCGGCCTGCTGTCGGAAATCCCGGCGCAGTGGGGCGCGGCGGTCCGCAGGTGGACCGCCACCAACGCCCGGCACAAGCACGACGGCATGCCCGATGCCAACGCCGAGTACCTGCTCTACCAGACGCTGGTCGGCGCCTGGCCGATCGACGCCGAACGGGCCGCCGCCTACATGGAGAAGGCGACACGGGAGGCCAAGGTCCACACGTCGTGGATCGACCCCATCCCCGCCTACGACGACGCCCTGCGCGGGTTCGTGACGGCCGTGCTGGTCGATCCCGCCTTCACCGACGACCTGGCGGCGTTCGTCGACCCGCTGGTCGGGCCCGGCCGCACCACCTCGCTGGCCCAGACCCTCCTGAAGCTGACGTCGCCCGGCGTGCCCGACCTCTACCAGGGCACCGAGCTCGTGGGACCTCAGCCTGGTCGACCCCGACAACCGGCGACCCGTCGACTACGACGAACGCCGCCGCCTGCTGGCCCGAGTGGGTAGAGCGACGGCCGACGACGTCCTCGCCCTGGCCGACGAGGGCGCCCCCAAGCTGTGGCTGACGCAGCGGGCGCTGGCCGTCCGGCGGGCCCACCCCGAGGCGTTCGGGCCGGAAGGCGACTATCACCCATTGACCGCCGCCGGGGAGCGGGCCGGTCACGTCGTCGGCTTCGTACGGGCCGATCGGGTGGCGGTGGTCGTCCCCCGCCTGGTCCTCGGCATGGCCGCCGCCGGCGGGTGGGGAGATACGAGCGTCGAGCTCCCGGCCGGGCAGTGGGACGACGCACTCACCGACGTCGTGAGCGAAGGCTCTGTGCGCGTCGGCGAACTCCTCGGACGGTTCCCCTTGGCGCTGCTGGTGCGGCGATGAAGGCCGAGCTGGAGGTCTGGGCGCCGAACGCCAGCCACGTGACGGTGGTGGGCGGCTCCCGGCCCCGTGTCCCCATGGACGGGCCGACGACGACGGCTGGTTCCGCGTGGCGGTCGACCTCGGCCCCGACGACTGCTACGGCTACTCCCTCGACAGCGGCCCGCCGCTACCCGACCCTCGGTCCCCCTGGCAGCCCGACGGGGTCCACGGCCTCTCCCGGCCCGTCGACCACACCGCGTTCCCGTGGACCGACGGCGCCTGGGCGGGCAGGCCGCTCGAGACCGCGGTCGTCTACGAGCTGCACGTCGGCACGTTCTCGCCCGAGGGCACGTTCGACGGCGCCGCAACCCGCCTCGACCACCTGGTCGACCTCGGCGTCGACGTGGTCGAGCTCCTGCCCGTCGCCCAGTTCCCAGGCCGCCACGGGTGGGGCTACGACGGCGTGGACCTCTACGCTCCGCACGACCCGTACGGCGGGCCCGACGGCCTCAAGCGCCTGGTCGACGCCTGCCACGCCCGGGGCCTGGCTGTCGTGATCGACGTCGTCTACAACCACCTGGCCCGGCCGGGAACTACCTCGCCGAGTACGGGCCCTACTTCACCGACCGCTACTCGACCCCCTGGGGCACCGCGGTCAACCTCGACGGCCCCCACAGCGACCCGGTCCGTGACTTCGTCGTCGGCAACGCCCTCATGTGGGTCCGCGACTACCACGCCGACGGCCTGCGGCTCGATGCCATCCACGCCATCGTCGACACGTCGGCGGTCCACATCCTCGAGGAGCTCGACGGCGCAGGTGGAGGCCCTCTCGGCGGAGCTGGGTCGGCGGGTGTTCCTCATCGCCGAGAGCGATCTCAACGATCCCCGGGTCGTCGAGCACCCGGGGCTCGGCGGCTACGGCATCGACGCCCAGTGGAGCGACGACTTCCACCACGCCCTGCACGCGGTCCTCACCGGCGAGCGGTCGGGCTACTACGCCGACTTCGGCTCGCTCGGCCACCTGGCCAAGTCTCTCCGCCAGGCCTACGTGTACGACGGCGAGTACTCACCCCACCGCCGTCGCCGCCACGGCCGCTCTCCCGCCGGGATTCCCCCCACCCGGTTCCTCGGGTACCTCCAGAACCATGACCAGGTCGGCAACCGGGCCACCGGCGAGCGGTCGTCGGCGCTGCTCAGCACCGGTCTGCTGAAGGTGGCGGCGGCCGTCGTGCTCCTGGCCCGTTCGTGCCCATGCTGTTCCAGGGCGAGGAGTGGGCGGCGTCCACGCCGTTCCTGTACTTCACCGACCACGACGACCCCGAGCTGGGGGAGGCCGTCAGCGAGGGCCGCCGGCGCGAGTTCGCCGCCTTCGGGTGGTCGCCGGAGCAGGTGCCCGACCCCCAGGCCCCCGAGACGTTCGAAGCGTCGGTGCTGCGATGGGACGAGCATGCGCAAGGAACCGCACGCCGGCCACCTCGACTGGCACCGCCGCCTGATCGCCCTGCGCCGCAGCCTGCCCGCGGTCGACTTCGACGACGTCGACGTGCGCTACGACGAGTACGACCGGTGGCTGGTGCTCCGCCGGGGCCCGATATCGGTCGTCTGCAACCTCTCGGGCGAGCGCCGACGGGTATCTGGGGTCGATGGAAACCTCATGCTGGCGTCCGACGACGCGGTAACTGTCGGGAGCGGCGCGGTCACCCTCCCCGCCGAGAGCGTGGCCGTCCTCGGCCGCTAGGCCACACCCACCCAACTGGGGTCACGAAACGGCGTGGGCCGCGGTTTTGTGACCCCAGATCGGCCCGTGCCTGGCGCCCCCACCAACCGGTGCCACAGAACGGCGTGGGCCGCGGTTTTGTGGCCCCAGTTCGATACGGGCAGCAGGCTCAGGTCCCCTCGGCCTGCCAGCGGCGATAGAGCGAGACCAGCTCGTCGAGCACGGCAGGCTCCAAGGCCTCCGGCTCGATGCGGCCCAGGGCGTGGATCGTCGTCCGCATCTGCTCCAGGTACTCGCGGCAGTGGTCGCACTCGTCGAGGTGGGCCTCGAAGCGCTCGAGCTGACGGGGCGACATGGTGCCCTCGAGGTACTCGGTGACGGCCTCGACGGCGTCGCGGCACACCAGCGCCTGGCTGCGGAAGGGGGCAGGCATGGCCCTATGCCTCCCCGATCTCCGGCTCGAGCATGTTCCTGATGCGCGACCGGCCGCGGTGGAGGAGCACCCGCTGGTTGGCCTCGCTGATCTCCAGCAGCGCACAGACGTCGGCCGAGGAGAGCCCTTCGAAGTCCCGGAGCACGACCACCCGGCGTTGGCTGAGGGGCAGGTCGTCGAGCAGAGCGGTGATCTTGGCCACCGTCTCGCGGGCCAGGATGCGGTCCTCGGCGTCGTCGGTCCAGGGCGCCGGGGGATCGACCCACTGGCCGCTCGACGCGAACCGCTCCGGCGGGACGGCGGCCTCGTACGTACCTATGGCCGGACGCTGGCGGCGTTCCCTGACCCCGGCGGTGCGAGCCCGGTTGACGAGGATCCGGAACATCCAGGTCTTGAGCGACGACCGGCCCTCGAACCTGTCGATCCCGCGGACGACGCCGAGCCAGGTGTCCTGGACGACGTCCTCGGCCGCCGAGCGGAAGGGCACGAACGTCGACGCCAGCCGCAGCAACGGCGCGTGGTACTCCTGCACGAGGTCCACGAACGCCGCCTCATCGCCGGCCCTCAGCCTCGCCACCAGCGCGGCGTCGTCGCCCACGCCGGGGAGCGTAGGGCACCCGGGCCGCCCTCCCCCGGCATACTCCGGAGCAGGCCGAGGGCGACAAGGGGGAAGATCAGGACCGACAGCAGCCCGGCGGAGATGAGGGCGGCGGCGGTCACCGGCGCGATCGCCCCCAGGGTGACGCCGATGTCGGCGGCGGTCACGAGCAGGGGCAGGGTCGTGGCCTGCAGCAGGCCCGCGGCGGCCGCCGCCTTCGGCCCTGCGGTCGAGCGGTACAGGAGAGCGGGCGCTCCACGGACCAGCAGGATGGCGATCAGGAACAGAGGCACCCGGAGGAAGGCGGACGGGCTCTCGAGCAGGGCCTGGAGGTCGAAGCGCAGGCCGCTGGTGACGAAGAACACGGGGATCACGAAGCCGTACCCGACCGCCTCCAGCTTCAGCCGGAAGTTCGGGTGGGTGACGGCGTCCTTGTCGAGGGCGTTGAGTAGGGCACCCGCGATGAAGGCGCCGAGGATCGTCTCGAGGCCGACGTGCTCGGCCAGGACCACGAAGCCCACCATGAGCAGCACGGCGAAGCGCACCCTGATCTCGGCGGTGGTGTCCTGCAGGCGGACGATGGTCTCGCTGAGCCGTGTGCTCCGTCCCGCCCGGGACAGGGTGAGCCCAACGGCGGCGATCACCCCGACGAACAGGCCGACGGCGAACAGCTTGGCTCCCAATCCGCCTTCCGACTCCGAGAAGAGCAGGGACAGCAGGACGATGGCCGTGAAGTCGGCGATGGTGGCGCTGGCGATGGTGAGCCGCCCGACGGGTTCGTCGACCTGCCCGGCGTCCTTGAGGACAGGGATGACCAGCCCCAGGGAGGTCCCCGACAGGGCCACCGCCAGCAAGAGGGGGTTCTTGACCCAGTCGATGGCGCCGAAGCCGAGCCCGACGGCCACCGCCAGCAGCAGGGTGAGCGCGAACCCCATCCCCGCCAATCGGGCGACGCTGCCGCGGAGCTGGCCCAGGTCGATCTCGAGGCCGGCGAGGAACAGGAGGAACGCGAGCCCCATCAGGGCCAGGATCTGGATGGGCAGGTCGACCGTCACCCACCCCAGCACCGACGGCCCCACCACGATGCCGGCCACTATCTCGAGCACGACGGCTGGGATCCTGATGCGCGGCACCAGTCCGACAAGGAGCGGCGCCGCCACCGCGATCGCCACCACCACCAGCAGTCCACCGAAAGAGACGTCGGGCATACCCCACCCGTCCCGGATAGCCGTGGATCCGTTACGGGTCGTCGATACGGCCGGCGAAGTGATCGGCGGCGCCGGGTCGTACCAGCTCGTAGATGGCGTACCGCTGACCGCCCTCCAACCGGAAGCTGGCGCACGGTCCATGGGGGATCTCGAGCTCGCGGACGTCTTTCACGCCGCGGCGCAGCAGCCCGTGGAGGGTGGCCTGGTAGCTCTCGACGCGGTACACCAGGATGGGCCGCTCGCCGTGGAGGTGACCGCTCAGCAGGATGGCGGGCCGTCGTCGGACACCCTGAGGCAGGCCACGACGGTCCCCATGCCCCGCACCTTCCACTCCAGCCGGGCGCCGAGCAGGTCCACGTAGGCGGCCGCAGCGGCGTCGACGTCGGCGGTCGGCACGTAGACGAAGTCCAGCGACAGGAACACGCCCCCCATGGTGCCCGTTGAAACGGATACCGAGA
Source organism: uncultured Acidimicrobiia bacterium (assembly GCA_963827345.1). GTDB lineage: Bacteria > Actinomycetota > Acidimicrobiia > Acidimicrobiales > AC-14 > CAWGUU01. Next base: position 163,501 of record CAWHAN010000002.1, read on the forward strand.
CTGGGAGACTGGACAGGTATGAAGAAGCGAAACACCGAAGAGACCGCCGTGGCGGTCGTCAAGGCCGACGAGGAGTGGCGCCGCGAGTTGACGCCCGAGCAGTACCGGGTCCTACGCAAGGCCGGCACCGAGCGGGCCTTCACCGGCGAGTACTGGGACTGCCACGACGACGGCATGTACCACTGCGCGGGGTGCGGAGCACCGCTGTTCTCGTCCGACACCAAGTTCGAGTCGGGGACGGGCTGGCCCAGCTTCACCGAGCCGGCGGTGGCCGAGGCCGTCAGCCTCCACCGCGACGTCAGCCACATGATGGTGCGCACCGAGGTCCGCTGCCGCAACTGCGGCGGACACCTCGGCCACGTCTTCAACGACGGCCCCGGCGCCACCGGCCAGCGCTACTGCATCAACTCCTGCTCGCTCCAACTGGACACGCAAAAGGGCACGTCAGAGGACGTGCAGCCCTAACGCTGCCGGGGTACGCCGTTGCCACCCGCCGGACCCGCTCGATCAGGGAGGGCCATGCCCTGGGAACACACCTACGAGACCGCGAACACGAGCTCCGCTGAGGAGCTCGTCCGCCGGCTGAACCACCGAGGTGCTGAGGGCTGGGAAGTCGTCGGCTTCACTTCCGTCGACAAGACCGTTGGCCTCAACGAGTTGGTCGTTCTCCTTCGCCGATGGTACGAGCCGCTTCCGCCGGCTGGCACGAACGAGGCCGGTTGGCTCCCCGACCCGACTGGACGTCACAGGGCTCGTTGGTGGACGGGACAGTACTGGTCGGTCCGCGTCTCCGATGGCGGCAAGAAGGAGAGCACCGACTGGCCTCGCCTCGATGTCGGAGTCGGGTCGCCGCCGCCGGACGCGCCGCTAGGAGCCGACCACCGACGCCGGGAGGGCGGCCATTCGCTCGGCGAAGACCTCCACGACGCCGCGCACGTCGGTCTTGGCGGCGACGGTGGGCACTGTGTCGGGCCGGGGGAAGTAGACGCCCATCAGCGCCCGGCCTCGCTGGAGGTAGACGGCGATGTAGTGCGACGACTCGCCGGTCTCGTCGACGGTGGTGAAGTCGTAAGCCTCGCGGTTCACGGTGGGCGTCTGCGGCCAGTCGCCGTCGGGGGCGGCGTTGAACCTGGTGGTGACGGTTGGCTCGCCCACCGGACTGCGCACCGGCGCGTCCGGGCAGGCGCCGGCGACAGTCCCCAGCTCGGCGAAGGCCTGCTCGGCGGCTGCCGTGTCCCTGTAGAGGACGGCTTCGGTGCTCAAGACGACCTGAAGCTGCTCGTCGATGACCGCGTCCTGCAGCCGGGCCGTTCGCATCGACTCGCTCGGGAAGGTGCCGTTGCAGAGGTCGAGGGTCGGCTGGGTCAGGGTGTCACCGCCGTCCAACAGCACCACCGTGAGGGTGTCCGCGACATCGGCCGGCTTGACGATGAGCGACGTCAGGGACGAACGGTCGGGATCGGGCGGGACCGTGGACGCCCTTGGCCGGCGCTCGCTGGCGCCGAGGCTCTCGCCCGGCGACGACGTCGTCCGCTCGTACAGGTACTTCACGCCCAGGAGACCGGCGATCAGCCCGAGCACGACGATGCGCGACGAGACCCAGGGCCTGTGCCGTCCTCGGCTTGCCTGCCGTCGACCCAGGCGTCGGAGTCGATGTCGGTGGCCACGGGACCGGCGCGGCGCCAGCCGGCCGAGGCGGCGGTGCTGCGACAGTCGGCCGAGGCGGGGGCACAGCCGGAGTCGGTACCGGCGGGGGCAGGGCCGCCTTGGCGTCCCTCGTCGCGAAGCTCCACGAGCCACCCCGCCACCACCGCCGGCGCGTGCTCGACCATGGGTCCGGGTACCAGCCGGGGACGCCCGGCGTGGGCCCGGCCGGGGGGTGGTCGGAACGTCCCGGCCGTCAGAATCGTCGTCCACTGCCATCCAGCATGGTCGCGCAGCAGACGCGGCCAGTGTCGCCTACTGGGAGAAGTCGGGAATGGCGCCCCGCGAGTCGACGGCTCGACCCTTCGGCTCTTCCCACTCCTCCTGGCGGCCGAGGGCGGTCTCGTCGAGCAGGTAGTACGACCCGCCCATCGTCTCCAGGCCCCGGGCGTACACCGAATACGTGTGGTAGATCACGTCGCCGTCGCGCAGGAAGCTGCTCCGGCCCGGCCCCTCGATCGGCTGATCGCCCTCGACGTACCCGGCCGAACCCGCCTCGGCGTGCTCCTCGGGAGTCCGGAAGTTGTACTGGATCGGCGTCACCGACTCGTCCAGGGTGACGTGGAAGTCGTAGTTGAAGTCGCTCCCGTGCGACGAGTACCAGGGGAACGTCCAGCCCTTCTTGGACTTGTACCGCTCGATCTTCTCGATCGGAGCCCGCGAGACGTAGACGAACGTCGTGTCCCGCGTGTGGAGGTGCGCCAGGAGCCCCTCCGACATCTCCTCGGCCCCCGCGGTGCAGCTGGAGCAGCCGTCCTCCCAGCTGGGGTCGAACATGAAGTGGCCCACGACGAGCTGGCGGCGGCCGTCGAACAGGTCGAGGAGGGTGGCGGGGCCGTCCGGCCCCTGGAACACGTAGTCCTTCTCGACCTTCACCATCGGCAGCCGGCGACGATCGGCCGCGAGCGCGTCCCTCGCCTTTGTCAGCTCCTTCTCCCTGGCCAGCAGCTCCTTCCGGGCGGCCAGCCACTCGTCGTACGAGACGACCTCAGGCAGGCTCATGGTGCTCTCCTCTCGGTGAACGTCCTCCGCGGTCATACCCCTGGCGGTTTCAACTGATCGAGCGGCTTCATCTGATGAGACTGACGACGGCGACCGAACTCATCGGCGACCATCTGTTCCCAACCATCCCCGCTCCGTGACGGCGGCAAGGAAGCGCCCGTAGCCGTCGTCAAGGGCGGCCTGCTCCTCCCCGACGGGTTCCACCTGCTCACCCGTCGCGGCCATGGCCTCGGTGGCGGCGGCCAGATCCGGGTGCAGGGTGCCCGCGGCGGCGAAGATGCAGGCGCCGAGGGCGGTGGTGGCCGCCGGCGTCGCCATCACGGGCGCGCCGAGAACGGTGGCCCGGATGCGGTTCCACACCGGGCTGCCGCTGCCGCCGCCCGACACGGCGATCGGCGGGTCGGCCGCCGCCCCCAGGTCGGCCAGCCGCTCGTAGCCCAGTCGCTCCACGAAGGCCACGCCCTCGAGCAGAGCCCGGTACCGGTCGACCTCGTCGGCGGCGTCACCCAGCGAGAACGTCTCGGCGTCGGGAGCCGCGAAGGGGAAGCGCTCGCCCGTTCCGACGAGCGGGTAGACGACGGCGCCGGCCGGACCGTGCTCAGCCGCCGCCGCGTCGAGCGCGCCGAGGTCGCGACCGCCGAACTCGGCCTGCAGGACCCGGGCGCCGACGTTGGACGCCCCGCCCGGCAGCCACCAGCCGTCGGGGTGGCGATGGCTGTACACCGCCCCCGCCGGGTCGACGACCAGCTCCCGGCTCGCCCCCTTGAGCACCAGCGTGGAGCCCAGGACCGACACGAACCGGCCTGGCGCACCGGCTCCGGCGGCCAGCTGGGCGGCACAGGCGTCGGTGGTGCCCAGGCGGACGAGGCAGCCGGCCGGCAGGCCGGTGACCGCGACCGCCTCGTCGCTCACCCGTCCCGCCACCTCGGTCGGGCGGCGCACCTCGGGCAGGAGCTCCAGGGGTATGCCGAGCGCCTCCATGGCCTCGCTCGCCCACTCGCCTCGGGCCGGGTCGTAGCCGCTCTTCAGGGCGTGACCCCAGTCGGTCGCGGGCGGCCGCCCCCCGCCCACCAGGCGGCCGACGACGACATCCGACGCATGGGCCAACCGGGCCGTCGACGGCTCGTTGCGCAGCAGCCAGCCCCACTTGGGCAGGCCGAACGTCGGCTGCACCCGCAGTCCGAGCGCAGCCCACCTGACCGCGCCGGCCTCCTGCGCCGCCTCGGCCTCGGCGACCGCCCGCTGGTCGGAGTACATCAGCGCCGGTCCGAGCGGCCTCCCCTCACCGTCGAGGGCCACCACCGTGCCCGACGTGGCGCAGACGGTGATCGCCACCACCGAACGTCGGAAGTCCCCCAGCTGGCCGACGGCGGCACAGACGGCCGGCCACCACGACGACGCATCCTGCTCCGACCAGCCCGGTCGGGGGCTCGACGGCGCCGGCAACGGGGCGTGCCCCGAGGCCAGGACCCTCCCGTCGGCGTCGGCCACGACGGCGCGAACGTCGGCGGTCGCCACGTCGACACCGACCACCAGCTCCACCGCCGGAGCGTACGACCGGCGCTCCAGGGCGTCCCGCGACGCCGCCGAGGCCGCCCACGGAATGGGCCGAATAGCTCATCGCCACCGGCGTGGCACAGGTTCACACTCACGTCGCAGTCCCGTCGCATCGGGGCGGTCGTCAGCCCCCCACGGCCACCCCAGAGAGGAGCACGCCGTGGCCGGCCGTAGCCCCAAGCTGGTGCTGCTCGTCCTCGGCACCGTCGTCTCCCTGCTCCTCGGCGCCGGGCTCTTCGCCCTCACCAGCGACTCCGTCACCAGCGCGGGGAACTCCGCCGAGTCGGGCACGTGGAAGCCGCCGGCGCACGACCTGCAGGTTGCGACCAGTGACGACTTCGGCTTCTCGTGCGCCAACGCCAACTACACCAAGTTGCTGCCCACCACTTTCTCCGCCGCACCGGTCGACCTGGCCCGGTCGCCGGGCGCGGGCCCGTACATCGGCAAGATCGTGTGCATCAGGAACGCCGGGACGGCCGCCGCCAGGCTGACCGCGTCGGTGACCAACTTCGTGCAGACCGAGACGGAGTGCTCGACCGGCGAGGCCGAGGCCGGCGACGCCACCTGCGGGTCCGGTGCCGGCGAGGTGGGCACCGTGCTCGACGAGGGCTTCTCCCAGTACAGCGAGGTCGGCTCCGATCCCGACTGCACGGCCTCCGGCTACTTCGTGTCGCGCTTCGAGTCGGGCTACCTCGACAACGTCCTGCACCCGTCGCTCCCGGCCGGCGCATCCTGCCGCTTCGTCTACCAGCTGTCCCCGACGTTCCTGTCGGTGACCGAGACCCAGCGCCTCCAGGCCCAGTCCGACTCGGTCCAGTGGGACCTGGTCCTGACCCTCCAGGACGTCGTGACGTGAGCGAGCCGAAGGCGAGCAAACCAATGTGGCGCGCTTCGTCCGGCCGAAGGCCGGATGTCACGGAGCTCACAGGTGCACCGTCCGAAGGCAGGGTGCACCTGTGACGCGGATCGCTCGGCGGGCTACGACCGCCCTGGTAACCGTCACGCTCCTCGTGCTGGCCGGGTTCCTCGGCGCCGCCTGGCTCCGCGACTGGACTTTCCACATCGTCGAGAGCGGATCGATGGCCCCGGCGGTCCCGCGTGACAGCGTCGCCGCGGTCAGCCCCGTCAACGGCCGGGACATCGAGGTCGGCGACGTGGTGGCCTTCAGCTTCGCCGACCGGCCCGACGTCACCGTCATCCACCGGGTGGTGGAGCGGATCGAGCAGGGCGACGTCGTCTTCTTCCGGACCAAGGGGGACGCCAACGCCGAAGCCGACCTCCGGCTGGTGCCCGCCGCGGCCGTCCAGGGCGAGGTCACCTTCGACCTGCGGGGCGCCGGAGTGGTTGCCCGGCAGCTACACCCGCCGTGGACCTGGCTCGTCCTCGTCGGTGGCCCGCTCGCCCTCATCGCCCTCAGCGAGGTTCGGCGCATCCGGCGGCGCCCCGTCGGCCTCGGCCCGGAGGCCGAGCGCCTCACAGGTGATCGGACATGGCTTCCCCCGTTCAGCCCCACACGTGCCGGTGTCACACAGGCGGCACAGCCACCCGCTGGCCCCAGACCCCCGGGCACCCGACTCCCCGGCCCCCGCCCTGGCCTGCACGAGAGTTACGAGGACACGTGAGAGCGACTCGTCGAACGACGCTCGCTCGCTGGCCGACAAGGGAGCGAGGGCCTCCCTGAGGACCGAGGAGCGTGATGCCAACACCGCTTCGGCCGCTTGTCTCCCGGCCTGGGTGAGCGTCACGACGGTGACCCTGGCGTCCGTGCCCCGACGCCGGGTCACCAGATCCTCGGCCTCCAGCCCGTCGACCAGCCGCACCGCCCCCGACGACGTCAGGCCGACCACCCTGCCCAACTGCTCGACGCTCGGCTCGTCGAGGAACGAGTACAGAGCCGACAGCGCGGTGCCCGCCGACGCCGACCGACCGCCCGCCTTCATCGAGGCCTGGAGCCTGTCGGTCAGGGCCAGGGCCAGCGCCCCGAGTCGGTTGGCCCCGGCATCGAAGGGCGGAAGCCCGTCGTCGCCGGTCGAGCCGGTCGAGGGGGTCTCCGTCAACCGAGCTCGTACTCGAGGACGAAGGAGGCCTCCGACCCGAACGGCGCCTCGATGTGCCCGGCGCCCGTGAGCGACTCGAGCCCGCCGGAACCCGATCCGGGTACGACCGACCAGTCGCCCTTGGCGACCGCGCCGTCGAAGGTGCCGGCCGTCTGCAGCACGAACGCCCCCGACGTTCCGTCGACCTCGCCGGTGACCCGCTGCATGCCGACCCAGTCGGCGGTGCCGTCGGCCCGGTAGCACATGAGCCACTCGACCGAACCCTCGCCATCGATGCCGCCGCTGAAGCGCTCGGTCACCGTGGCCCTCGTCAGCTTCCTCTTCTCGTCGATCTGCTCGTACGGCTCCTCGTTCCACGAGGTCACCTCGAACGATCCTTCGGCTCGCCTTCGCATGGCCCGCAGCCTCCTCCGCAGATAAATGTATGCGTCATACATCTATCTACCCGGGACCGGTGCCCGGCAACCCTGGTGCCGATCGAGCGGCCCGGTACGCCTCCCACACGTCGGGGCGCAGGCGGCCGCGATCGCTGACCGTCATGCCGGCGGCGGCGGCCCACGCCCGTACCTCCGCAGTCGTCGGCTCAACCGGAGGAAGCACGCCGCCGGGTGCCAGCTCCATCGCCAACGTCTCTGCCGCGGGATGGGCTGCCAGCTCGACCGCGGCCGCCCCGAGGAACCGGTACGTCCACTCCTGGGCCAGCGCCCGTGTCTCGCAGAACACGATCGGGACGGACGGGTAGCGGACCTGCACCTCGGCCAGGCCGTCGGCAACCATGCCCGGCCGGACGCGCTCGAGTCGGAACACCGACGAGTAGCGGTCCTCCACGACGAGGGCGGCACGGGGAAGGGCGGCCAGCTCGGCGAGGGCGTACCGCAGCTTGCCGGTGGTCAGCGTCGCCACCAGGTCGGCCAGCGTCTTGCGCTCGACCGCGGCCACGACGTCCCCGTCCACCTCGACGGCGTAGTCGCCGGCCGGAAGCGCCCGGCGGACGGTGACCGCCTGCTGGTGGCTGAACCTCCAGGGATAGCGCTCATAGCTGTCGACGACGATGGTCAGCGGGCCGGCCGCGCTGCGGCTCGTCGGCAGCCCGACGTTGGGCCGAGCCTGCTTCGACGTCCTCGGCGTCTGCCAGAACACCGCCTGCCTCCCACCGCGGATGCGGGTGAAGACGATCTGCGACCGGTTCTCGCGGCTGCGGTCGAGCACCAGGTCGATGGCGGCTCCCCGCCGCTCGCACGACCGCACCGGCACCCGCTCGAGCACGTCGGGCGCGTCCGGCCAGGAGGTCTCGGGGTGGCAGAAGACCTTCGACGTCCGGGGCCACGAGTCGCCGGCCTTGAGCACGACGCCGCCGGGCCGAGGGGCAGGCGGATCAGAAAGGGGAGCGAGGAGTCGGGGTCGGGGTTCCTCGCCACCACGAAGTCGTCCATCGGCCCCCAGTCTGGCGGTCGCGCCGCCACTACCTCTGGTTTTCGATTGCCCAGTCGAGGGCGTCGTCGGCGACCTCCTCCCAGCCGGCCTCGCCGACCGTGAAGTGGGAGCGGCCCGGGTAGTCACGTATGTTGACGATCGCCGGCGTCTTCTCGTACTTCTTCAAGTTCGACCAGTTGACGGACGGGGGTACGACGTGGTCGGCGCCACCGGAGACGAGCAGGAGTGGGGGACCGGTCCGGCCCGGCCGTAGTCGACCCGGAAGGGTGACCACGGGTTCACGTTGGCGAGGGCGCCGGCGAAGAGGACGTTGGCCACGCCGGGCACGGCCAGCCGCAGGTAGACGTCGAGGGACTCCTCCTCGGAGAGCGTGTTGCCGAAGGCGTAGCGGAACTGCTGCGGGGTCAGCTCGACGGCCTTGTTGCGGTTGAACGGGTTGCGCAGGATGGGGAGCGTCGATCGGATGGTGCTCAGCGGCAGCCGCAGCACGCCCCTGGTGGGCGCCGAGTCGACGGCCACGCCTGCCGCGCCCAGGCCCCGGTCGAGCAGGAGCTGCACGAAGGCCCCGCCGAACGAGTGGCCCATGAGGATCGGTGGACGGTCGAGGCCCTCGACGATCCCGGCGTAGTGGTCGACGATCTGACGGACGTGGAGCCGCTCGTAGGTGGACGTGTCGCGGCGCAGCGTCTCGACGTCCGCCTCCATCCCGGGCCAGGCCGGCGCGAGCACTTGGAAGCCCCGATCGGTGAAGCGGTCGATCCAGCCCTGCCAGCTGAGGGGAGTCATCCAGAGCCCGTGGACCAGGACGATCGTGTCGGCGCCCGCCATGGCCCCAAGGCTCGACCGGTCGACGCCCCCCCGTCAAGGGCCGGCCAGCCGTTCGTCAAGGGCCGTGGCGGGCCGTTCTTCGGTACCGTGATCCGGTGGCCAAGATCACGCGGGGGTTCGCCGGCCGGGGCCGGGCGGAGCGGGACCCGAGGCTGCCGCCGGGCCAGTACGACACCGGCACCGACTGGCCGGTGCTGACCGCCGAGGCCACTCCCAAGCTGTCCACCTCCACGTGGACCTTCGCCGTGGAGGGGCTCGTCGAGAACCCGACCACGTGGACGTGGGACGAGATCCACGCCCTGCCTCCCTCCACCTACGAGGGCGACATCCACTGCGTGACGACGTGGTCGAAGCTGGCCATGACCTGGGACGGCGTGTCGGTGGACACCCTGCTCGACCTGGCCGTCCCCCTGCCCACCGCCACCCACGTGCTGGCCACCTCCCACACCGGCTACACCACCAACCTGCCGCTGGCCGACGTCACCGGCGGCAAGGCATGGGTGGCCTGGGAGGCCGACGGCGAGCCGTTGCCGACCGCCCACGGCGGACCGGCCCGGCTCCTCGTGCCCCACCTGTACTTCTGGAAGAGCGCCAAGTGGGTGGCGTCCCTGCAGCTTCTCGACCACGACGAGCCCGGGTTCTGGGAGCGCTACGGCTACCACGACCGGGGCGACCCCTGGCTCGAGCAGCGCTACCAGGGCGACTGACCGGCGTGGCGTGGCGCACCGCCACAGTCGTCGCCATCCGGGACGAGACGCCGATGGGCCAAGACGTTCCGCCTGGCCCTGCCCGAGCCGTCCCACCACGTGGCCGGCCAGCACTACGTCGTCCGCCTCACCGCGCCCGACGGCTACACCGCCTCCCGGTCGTACTCGGTGGCTTCGGCGCCCGACGGCACGAACGCGATCGAGCTCACCGTCGAGCGCCTCGAGGAAGGTGAGGTGTCGACCTATCTCCACGACGTCGTCGAGCCGGGCGACGAGCTGGAGGTCCGGGGCCCGATCGGCGGCTGGTTCGTGTGGGACGGGACGACACCGGCGGTGCTGATCGGGGGCGGGTCGGGCGTCGTCCCGCTCATGGCGATGCTGCGCCACGCCCGCAACGTCGGCCGCACCGACCTCGTCCGCCTTGTCGTGTCGGTCCGCTCGAACCAGGACCTGTACTACGCCGACGAGCTCCCCGGCCCGAGACGACCGTCGTCTACACCCGCCAGGCGCCGGACGGGTGGGCGCGGCCGGTCGGCCGCCTCACCGTCGACGACCTCCCGCGCGCGCCCTGCTAGCGGATGCCCTGCTTCCAGAGGTAACGGCGTACGTGTGCGGTTCGGCCCGGTTCGCCGACGCCGCCACCGACCTGCTCCTCGCCGGCGGCTTCCCCACCGACCACATCCGGGTGGAGCGTTTCGGGCCCTCCGGCTGAGCCGTCGGCGTGCCGGAGGTGCACGACGATGGCCACGCTGGTGATCGCCGCCCACACGCACCACAGCGAGATGAAACTGCTCTTGCTCAGCCAGGCCAGGAAGGCGGCGGCGACGAGGTTGGCGGCGCCGAACCACCGGACCTGGCGATGCCTGGACATGAGGAGCGACCCGCAGACGGCGACGACGTACAGGGCGACGACGACACCGCCGTGCCACAGGTCGACGAAGTAGTCGATGTGGCGGTCCTGGATGGTCGCCACCACCGGGCCCTTCACCACCGCGTACATGAGCCAGAACGACACGACCACGCCCACGACCGTGAACCACTCCATGCGCCGGCGAGCCTCCGGAGGCTCGAGGGCGCCGACCGCGGCCGGCACGAGAACCGGCAGCAGGCCGAAGGCGATGACCAGGTAGCCGTACATGGCCGGCCTCCACACCGAGGGATCCACCTTGCCCTCGAGCCCGAGCCACACCAGCGTTTCCACCAGCTGATGTCCGGCGAGCGCCAGAGGTATTGACGCCATGGGTAGCTCTGCCGGACGGCGCACGTGGCGCAGGCCGTCGACGGCGACGACACCCACGACGACTCCGGCCACCAGATCCGCCTCCGCCGACAGACACATGGTCGTCTCCTCCCACGATCCGGAGGAGTCAGGGCCAATTGCGTAAGCGGTGGCTCCACCGGCGATTTTACGCCCCGTAGGGCGCTATCGCGGTGTCGACCCGATGAAATGGCGGCGGCCGCCGGCCTCAGGCCGCCATGTGACCAGGCTCGAGCTCGCCATGTGGAACGTGTACATCCGATCGGCGTCGATGCGGGCGTAGACGGGGCCGGAGTCGACGAACGCCGCCCAGCTCTCGCCGTAGAGGGGGATGTAGACGTCGAGCAGCGCCCGCCGGAAGTCGGCGTGCTCCGGGCTCTTGATGTCGACGACGACCGCCCGGCCGTGGACGGTCACCGACAGCTCCTCGCCGGGAAGATGGGTGGCGCTGACCCACGGTCGCCTGGCGATGTGCCTGAACCTGACGGACTCGGGCGACGACCCGAAGAAGAAGCTCCCCCGGTAGAAGATGCCGTCGACCGGCCCGGCGATCGGCCGGCCGTCCCTGGTGACCGTCGCCAGCACCAGCAGGCGCATCCCGGTCAGCGTCTCCGCCACCTGCTCGGCGCGCAGGCGACGCTCGGGCGTGATGACCTCGAGCAGGTGCGGGCCGGCGGCGTCGTAGCTGGCGTCGAGCAGCCGTTGCAGGTCCTCGAGGTCCTCCGACGTCTCGTGCATGGCTTCCCTCCCGCGGGCTGATTCTACGGTGTAGAGGATCGTACTCTACGCCGTAGACTCGTCAAGGGACGAGGTGGACGAGACCGACGATCAGCACGTCGAGCCCGAACTCGAACACGTCGTCGAGGGCCTCGCTCAGGCCTCGGTCGGCCGCCTCCCCGCCCGCGGTGGCCAGGACCGAGCCGTTGACGTAGTCGACGATGACGTCGGCCCCCCGTTCGACGTCGGCCGGGCGGAGGCCGGACAGCTGCAGGGCCCGGTAGAGCGCGGCGTTGGCCTCCCCCGCGGCCACGGCCACCGCCGCCGGGCTGGTGACGATCCTCAGCACCAGATTGGGATGAGCCTCGACGACGCCCCGGTAGGCACGGGCCACTGGCGCACACGGGTGGGCCACGATCCGGTCTCGCCGGGCTTCGGCATCTCGGCGAAGACCCGCTGCACGATCCCGTGGAACAGGGCGTCCTTGTTGGGCACGTGGTGGTAGACGGCCATGGGGTCGACGCCGAGGGCGGCGCCCAGCCGCCGCATCGACAGGCCCTCCACGCCTGCCTGGTCGACGATCGCCAGCCCGGCGTCGAAGATCCGCTCCGGCGTCAGCGGCTCGGTACCCGGCCTGCGTCCCACGTCTACACCGTAGAGCCCATGGGCCGCCGCGGCGGCTGTCGGTAACCCGTCTGCTACCGTAACGACGCGGTTACGAAGGAGAGCCAACAGTGAGCAACAGCCGGCCGGCGCCCGACGATCCCTTTGCTGCGCTCGGCGACCGGCACCGTCGGCGCATCGTCGAGCCTGCTGGCTGCCGGGCCGCAGTCCGTCGGGGCGCTCGCCGACGAGATGCCGATCAGCCGTCCGGCGGTCTCGCGACACCTACGCCTCCTGAAGGAGGCCGGCCTGGTGAGCGAGAGCGCCGACGGCACCCGCCGCATCTACCGGCTCCACGCCGAAGGGGCGGCGGCGGTCGAGGCGTTCGTCAGGCAGATCTGGGGGGACGCCGCCTCCCGTTTCCGGCTGACCGCCGAGAACACCACGCCCCGGGACGCCGGGTGATCGAGCCGCTGCGGGTCAGCTTCGAGGTGGCGTGCGACCCGGAGCACGCGTTCGACACCTGGACCGCCAGGTTCGGCACGTGGTGGCCACGGGGCCACACCGTGTCCGGGGATCCCGAGGCCGAGGTGGTCCTGGAACCGACCGTCGGCGGCCGCATCTTCGAGCGGACCCCCGACGGCGCCGAGATCGACTGGGGCGAGATCGTCGACTGGGAGGCCCCGCACCGGCTCGCCTACCTGTGGCACATCCGCCGGGACCGCTCCGACGCCACCGACGTCGAGATCCGCTTCGTGCCGCTGGAGGACGGCACGACCCGGGTGGACATCGTGCACACGGGCTGGGAACGCCTCGGTGCCGGCGGGCAGGCCTGGCGCGACGCCAACGCCGGAGGCTGGAACGGCCTCGTCCCCCATTTCATCGCGGCGGCGGCCGCCCATTCTCACCAGCACGAGGAGGAACACACGCCATGACCGACGTCACCGGAGACGGGACCAAGGACGCACCCTGGGTGCTGACGACGCCGAGCGGCCAGTCGCAGTACGAGGCCTACCGCGACGAGACCCTCGACCCGCCGGCGCTCGTGGTCCAGGTCGGGAAGACCCAGCTTCGCTACGCCCTCCGCTGCATCGACGATCTCCACGCCGCGCTCGTCGACCACGGTGACTGGATGCCGCTCGGCACCGCCGACGAGAACAAGCCGGCCGCCGAGGGCTCGGTCGAGGCCTGGGCCCGCAGCGAGAAGAACCCGGTGGGCGGGTGGTACGGCCTGCGGAAGGGCTACCGGGGACGGTTCGGCAACTACGTCCCGCCGGTGTTGGAGTACCTCGGCCTGGCCGAGGTCGAGCACAACGCCAGGAACAACCGGATGCGGGCCGTCTGACCGACTGAAAAGCGGTGACGGCGGGCGGCGGGCGCGGCGCTCCTGCTCAGGCCTCGCAGTTGCGGACGGTGTTGAGGAACAGCGGGGGGCCGGGCTCGCAGCCGTCGGTGCCCGGGCCGCCGTCGAGGACGTCGACAGCCGTGCCGCCGTCGATGGTGTCGTTGCCCGGGCCGCCCCACAGCTCGTCGGGGCCGGCGCCACCGATGACCTGGTCGGTTCCGTAGCCGCCCAGCACGAGGTCTCCGCCGTCGCCGCCCCGGAGGACGTCGTTGCCGTCGCCCCCGCAGATCACGTCGTCGCCGCCCAGGCCGTCGATGGTGTCGTTGCCGCCCAGCCCGGCGATGACGTCGGCACCGCTCGTGCCGGTGATCACCTCGCCGCTGGCGGTGCCGACGATGGTGGCGGTCCGTCCGGCGCAGGAGACGGTGGTGGGCGCCGGGAGGGGCGCCTTGCGCTCGCAGACGCCGAAGTCGAGGAACCCGTCGCTGCAGGCGTCGTATCCGTCGCCGCCGTCGGTGACGTTGGCGGCGGTGCCGCCGTCGAGGGCGTCGTCGCCGTCGCCGCCGGACAGGGTGTCCACGCCGGCACCGCCCGCCAGCCGGTCGTCGCCGGCCTGACCGAGCAGCCGGTCGTTGCCGGCCCCTCCGAGGAGGGCGTCGTTGCCGTCGCCGCCGCAGATCACGTCGTCGCCGCCGCGGCCGTCGATGGTGTCGTTGCCGCCCAGACCGGCGATCACGTCACGCCCGTCGGTACCGGTGATGACCTCGTCGCTGCTGGTTCCCTCGATGGTGACGGCCACGTCGCCGCAGGTCAGCTGGCTGGTCGGCGGAGACGGGTCCTGCGGGATCCCGCCCTCGCAGTTGCGCACGTTGTTGAGGAGCAGCGGGGGGCCGCCCTCGCAGCCGTCCGTCCCCGGCCCTCCGTCGATCGTGTCGACGGCGGTGCCGCCGTCGATGGTGTCGTTCCCGGGACCGCCCCACAGCTCGTCGGCGCCAGGACCGCCCTGCACCTGGTCGGTGCCGTAGCCGCCCAGGACGAGGTCGCCCCCGTCGCCTCCGCGGAGGACGTCGTTGCCGTCCCCCCCGCAGATCACGTCGTCGCCGCCGAGGCCGTCGATGGCGTCGTTGCCGCCCAGCCCGGCGATGACGTCGGCACCGCTGGTGCCGGTGATCACGTTGTCGCCGGCGGTGCCGACGATGGTGGCGGTCCTTCCGGCGCAGGAGACGGTGGTCGGCGCCGGGAGGGGCTCCTTGCGCTCGCAGACGCCGACGTCGAGGAAACCGTCGCTGCACGCGTCGTAGCCCTCCCCGCCATCGGTGACGTTGGCGGCGGTGCCACCGTCGAGGGCATCGTCGCCGTCGCCGCCCGACAGCCTGTCGACACCCGGGCCGCCCGAGAGGCGATCGTCGCCCCCGCCGCCCGTCACGGCGTCGTCGCCCCCCTGGCCCAGGACGACGTCGTTGCCCTCGCCGCCCAGGATGACGTCGTTGCCGTCGTCCCCGCAGATCACATCGTCGCCGCCGCGGCCGTCGATGACGTCGTTGCCGCCGAGACCGGCGATCACGTCGCGCCCCTCGGTGCCGGTGAGGAGGTCGTTGCCCGCGGTGCCCACGATGGTGGCGGGCAGGCCACCGCACGTCACCCCGCCCGGCGGGACCGTGGCCGACGTGGTGCTGGTCGAGGACGAGGTCGTCGTCGGGGCCACGGTGGTGCTGGTCGTGGACGAGGTCGTCGTCGACTGGAGGGTGGTGCTGGTCGTGGACGAGGTCGTCGTCGACTGGACGGTGGTGCTCGTCGAGGAGGTGGACGTGGTGGTCGACGGCGGGCTGGTCGCCGGCTGCCAGTTGGGGTCGTTGTCGATGGCGGGCACAGCCGTCGGGCAGGCGGGTGACCCCGGTGCCGTCGGGATTGGCGACGAAGATGTCGGGCCCGTTCGGAGCACCGAAGGCGCTCGAGGAGAAGGTGGTCTTGGTACCGTCGGGCGACCATGCCGGCAACACGGCGTTGGCCACCACCTGGTGCTGGTTACCGCCGTCGGCATCCATGACCCAGATGGCGGAGCCCTTGCCGTAAACGATCTGGGACCCGTCGGGCGACCAGTCGGGCGCCTTCTCGTCCTGTCCCGACCCGGTGGTGGTGGTCAGGGGGTGCTGGTTGGAGCCGTTGGCGTTCATCACCCAGATGTCAGCACCGCGGACGTAGGCGATCTGGGTACCGTCGGGCGACCAGGCCGGCTGGACCGTCCACCGCGGCCGTCGCCGGGGTGTTGGTCAGGTTCGCCTTGACCGAGGGGTTGGCCACGACCACCACCCAGATGTCACCGCCCGAGGTGGCGTAGGCGATGCGGGTGCCGTCCGGCGACCAGGTCGGGTTGACGCCCTCGTTCCCCTGGCCGGTCGTGACCGCTCCGGGCGTCAGGTTGGTCTGGCCACCGCCGTCCTCGTCCATCACGTAGACGTTGCGGTGACCCTCGCTGGCCTTGACGAAGGCGATCCGGGTGCCGTCCGGCGACCAGACAGGGTCGGTGTCCTCGGCCGAGTCGTTGGTGAGGTTCACCTGTGAGGTGCCGTCCGGGTTCATCGAGTAGATCTCGAGGTTCCCGTCGCGGTTGGTCTCGAAGGCGATCCTGCCGTTGCCGCCCGGGTGGGCGCCCTCCGCCGGGTCGATCACGCCGAGCAGCGCTACCAGCAGGAACCCGCCGGCGGCGAGCGCGGTGGCGCGACGAATTGGGATTCGAAGATGGGAGAGCATCCAGCCTCCATCAGTTTCGAGCGTGCTGCTTTCGCTCGGTGTCTCAGCTGTCAGGAATCAGACGGCCGCGCCGCCTTGGCGTGCCCACGGCCGTTCCACTCGTGGTGGGAAGGAGGATGATAGCGGCGACGGGACGGCCGCCCGTCACCCCCAGCCAGATCAGCCTCGCCAGATGAGCGGGATGTCGCCCGAGGCGTTGCCGTAACCGAACGGGGTCACGTCGGCGACACCGCCGCCGGCCCCGTTCCTCAGGTACCAGGTGCCGTCGCGGACCACGCCGGCGGTGAAGGTACCGTCGCCGTTCCAGTCACCCGGCAGCGGGATGTCGCCCGAGGCGTTGCCGTACCCGAACGGGGTCACGTCGGCCACGCCGCCGCCCACCCCGTTGCGGAGGTACCAGGTGCCGGCCCGGAAGATCCCGACCGTGGTCCTGCCGTCCCCGTCCCAGTCGCCGACGACCGGGGTGTCGCCCGAGGCGTTGCCGTAGGCGAGGACGGCGTCGGCGACACCGCTGGTCAGGGAGTTGCGCAGGTACCAGGTGCCGTTCCGGAAGACCCCGGGCGTGTACGTGCCGTTGTCGTCCCAGTCGCCGACGATCGGGGTGTCGCCCGAGGCGTTGCCGAAGACGAAGGACGGGACGTCGGCCGTCGCCCCGCCGGCGCCGTTGCGGAGGTACCAGGTGCCGTCGCGTACCACCCCGACGGTGAGCGAGCCGTTGCCGTCCCAGTCGCCGGTGACCGGCTTGTCGGTGGGGTTGCCGTAGCCGAACACGCTCGTGGCGTTGCCGCTGGTCTGGGAGTCGCGGAGGTACCAGGTGCCGTCGCGCACCACGAGCGGCTTCGACGCGCCGGGCGGCGGCGGCGGCGCCAGCGTCGTCGAGGTGGTCGAGGAGGGGGTCGACGTCGACGTGGAGCCCGCGAGCGTGGACGACGTCGACGTGGCGCCGGGAGTTCGCTGCCAGCTGACCCCGTTCGGGAAGGACAGGGTGGCCCCGTAGACGGAGTGGGCGTTCGACCCGTCGGCGTTCATCACGAACACGTCCTGGCGGGCATCGGCGTAGCGGGCGAACGCGATCTGGTCGCCCTGCGGGGACCACGCGGGGATGAAGTCCTGGGTTCCGCCGGTGACCGGCGTCATACCGGTGCCGTTCCTGTTCATCACGCAGATCCGGCTTGCCGACCCGTTGGGGCACGAGACCACCAGATGACTGCTGTTCGGCGACCAGTCGGGGCTGTCGACGTGCCCGCTCGGCACCGACGTGAGCGCCTCGACTCCGGTGCCGTCGGGGTTCACGACGAAGATGTTGGTGGTGGCGCCGTCGTTGCGGGCGAAGGCGATCTTCTGCCCGTCGGGCGACCAGACGGGCTCCCCGTTGTTCCCGTCGGCCAGCAGGGTCGAGGCCCCGGTGCCATCGGCGTTCATGACGAAGATGCCGGGCACTGCCGGCTTGGTGAACACGATCCTGTCGCCGTTGGGCGACCACCCCGGCTGCCAGCCGCGGTCGGCCTGACCGGAACCACCCGTGAGCATCCGTCGGTTGGACCCGTTGGCGTTCATGACCCCGACCTGACGCTGGCCGTTGACGTCGACGGAGAAGGCCAGCTCCGTCCCGTCCGGCGACCACGTCGGCTCGTAGTCACGGGCGCCAGTGGCCGCCGACAGCGAGGTTTGGCCGGAGCTGTCGGGGTTCTGCACGAGGATCTTGAACTGCGCCGGCCCGCTGTCGGACACCTGGACGCCCAGCGCCAGCTTGCCGTTCGGGCCGGGGAATGCGGCCCGGCTGGGGACTGCGTAGAGGACGCCAGCCCCGAGCAGAGCCCCGACAACGAGAACGAGAACCAGGTCGCGGGGGCGCCGGCGTCCGTCGAACGCGTGGATGCCCGTCTCAGCTGCGCCCATCCGGCCTCGCCTCCGTCCAAAGTCGGCCGTCGGGCCGTCCCGACCGACACTACTGACCTACCGGTCGAAGCGGGGGCTTTCAGCGGGTCGTCGCCGCCCACCCGCCGCGCCGGGACGCCGGGACTTGTCGGCGGTGGCCTTACCCGCCTTGCAACCGGCTGCCTTTTTCTGAGCGGTGGTTCCCCTGCCTGGAGGACCCGCCCGAGCCGCTCGTTTCCCGCCATGGCTCGAAGCATCGGGAGACTCGGCGATCCTGGCGGCCCGCTCCTTCGACATGCCCTTGTCCTTCAGGGTGAGCTAGGCGGTCGGCCGATTCGCAGGACGCGCGGGGACTTCGCGGACTGGCGGCGCAGACCTGGTGTCGCCATTCGGGCTAGCGCTAGCGAGCCCGCGTTCGAACGCCGTAAACGCGTCGATCACCGCGAGTGCCTCGTATGCCCGGTTCCGGCTTTTTCCAAGGTTTGTCTGCTGCAGAACCCCGGCGCCGACGAGTGCTCTGAACGCCTCGTTGGTCGCTTGGGCTGAGCGGCCGATCAATTTCGCCGCGCTAGAGACCGTCACGACAGGTGCTCCCGGCAGCGAAGCGATGAGAAGGTCAGCAGCCGAGTTCGCCCGCACCTTCCCGAGCGACGCACGCCATGCCCTCTGGATCTCGACGATCCGTTGCTCGAAAGCGATGGCCTCGATAGCCGCTCGTCGGGCTGCGGACGCAAAAGTGGCAATCCAACGGTTGAGCCCACGGACAGCAGCCACAGTGTCCGGGGCGCCAAGGTACCGGTAGGCCGTCAACCCCGCGACGTACTGCGTCGCCTCGGTTGCAAGGATCAACGAGATCGGTGGAGCGGCGCGGTCGACCAATCCGCGCCGTCGGAGCACGACGTGGATCAGGGCGCGGCCCGTTCGACCGTTTCCGTCGGCGAAGGGGTGGATCGTCTCGAACTGGGCGTGCACCAAGGCGGCTTGGACGACCGTAGGGAGATCGTCGTCACTGATGAACTCGCACAGGTCGCCAAGGAGGTTGCCTACGACGTCCGGCGGCGGAGGAACGAAGGCGGCGGAACACGGGTTGTAGCTGCTTCCGCCGATCCAGTTCTGCTCGGTCCTGATGATGCCGGCGATGTGCTCGTGTTGCGTGCCCCTCAGCAGACGGCGGTGAATCTCACAGATGCCGTCCGCGTCAATGGTCGGTGCCGCTGCGAGGGTGTCGGTCGCCCACCGCATCGCCTCGATGTTCCCAAGGACCTCGGTGGCTGTCACGTCCCGCGCGTCGTCGCCCGTGTCGGTCGTCACCTCGGCGCGGAGCAGACGTCCGCCACCAACCTCGAGGCCTTCGATCCTCGATGAGGCGACCGCTTCAGCTCGCAGAAGGAGCCGGGCAAGAGCTTCGGTGTCAGCGAGCGCGTTCGCTCTGTCGTTCAGTCGTCGGATCTCCGCTTCGGCATCCGCGACGTCAGCCGCGACATCGCCCTCCAGGTAGACCGGCCGACCACCGAGGTGATCAGGGAGGTAGGCGTCGTACTCACAAGGCATTCGGTCGCGGCGAGAGAGCCCGCTAGCGAGATCGCTCCGCCAATGCCGCCGCGTAACCTTGGCCACACCTACCTCCCTCTTCAAGGTTTTCTCGAAACCCTGACCAACGACCTGGCCCCACGGCTGTCAGAGTTAGACCCTGCTTCAGTCCGCCATTAGTCAAGGTTACAGTATAACCTTGACTAATGGTTCGCGCCGCCGCCCTTGGCTTTCGTGGACGTTCGCCGGCACATCACCGAGAGACGCATCGCCACATAAGGCTCAGCGGACCGATCCGATTCGAGCCGGGCGACGTCGAGCGCTCAATCGATGAATCACGCCGACCTCCGGCGTCTTAGGAGACGGCGCCACGCCACTGGCGCCCTGGCACGTGGCTACGAGGCGAGTGTGGGGATTCGCCGGGTGGCGAACTCCTCGTGACTATCCGGACGACCCGGCAGAATCCGAAGCTGTACGGTGCCGTCGGGCTCACGGCCGACGACGAGCGCCGGCGCCGGCGGAACTTCGTCGTCGCCGACCACCAGGTAGTCGCCGGGCCAAGGGTCGAGCGGAATCCGCGCGTGACACAGGTTGCCGGTCACGATGCCGGGCTCGTACTCCTGGTGGTCGTCGACCCAGAGCTCCACGGTCGGTTGTCCCTTCACGCCTTCCATCGTACGAGGGAATCACTCGTCCGGCGCGTAGCCGGGATTGGGCACGGGCTCGCCGAAGCAGAGCCGCAAGAGCTCGAAGGTGGCCGGGGTGGTGTCGGACAGGACCACCGAGAAGTGCCACGGATTCGAGAGGGTCGGCACCACCTCGAAGCCTGCGACCCGCAATGCAGCGCATCTGGCAACACGCACGACGGGTCGGATCCGGATCGCCCGAACTGCAGCGCTGACGACGCCCAGGTCATCTTCCCGCGCGCCGACGGACACGCCGAAGAACTGATGGCGCTCCCAACAGTCACCGACCTGGTCGGCAAGGTGGGTGTCGCTCAGCGTCCCGGCGCCACCACGGACGACGAGCAGCAGGTCGTCGGGCGGAGGCTCCGCTCGGAGGACCTCACTCGGCGGCTGTCGCACGGGCTACGTCAGTCGAACAACGCGGCACCGATCTTCTCGGCCGCCTCTCGCTGCATCGTCGTGACGTGGCTGTAGAGCAGGTTGCGCATGAAATGGGTCCGACAGCATTGCCAGGCGGCACCGGGCAGCACGGCGGCGATGAGGCCCTCGTGGGCGTCGGAGACGACCAGGGCCACCCCCGGCCAGCCTCGATCACGGTGACTTATGACACATACGGACACATGTTCCCGGAGCGCGATGCCGAGATCACAGACCGGCTCGAGGACTTGTTCCGGCGAGGTGTGGACTTTCCGTGGACTCAATCCTCCCCACCACTGCCGATTGTGTTCCGAAATAGCGTCTGACCTGCACTTTTGTAGTGCGCTGGGAGGGATTCGAACCCCCAACCTTCTGATCCGTAGTCAGATGCTCTATCCGTTGAGCTACCAGCGCAGAAAATGGATCTTACCTGCGGGTTTGTCTCCGTCCGTCAGCCGCACAACCCGGCACGGCGCTGCAAACAGCGTATGACTCGGCACTCTTCCTGACCGGTTCCGAGCCCCGATGAGGAGACGATGGCGCCCGTTCGCACGTCTCCCAGCCTAGACGCCTTGGTCCCCTCCTGGGCTCGCCACCATCGGGGCGCCAAGCCGTCGCCTCGCACCGTCCAGCCCTACGGCGAGCACCCTCAACGCCCTCGACTGGCTCTTCGCGGAAACGATCGCGCCACCACGCCGCATCAGAGCCCCAGCTGGCTGGCAAGAACGGTTCGGCTTCGATTCCATGGCAAGAGGCCAAGGCGCCGTTCAACCCACCGTTCGGGCAACGGGCATTCCCCGTCCTACGTCGATTCCGAAGGCCGAGTCGACCTGGTAACGCATGCCCGGCGGGCCACGGCCGACTTCGCCGCTAGCCTTCGACAATACGCCGCGGCGTTCCATGATGGTCGGTTGCGGTCAAGTGCCGCTGCGCCTCTCATCCGCCGGAAGTGAGCCGCGAGGCAATCCAAGAGACGCGGTGGGTCCGAAAGCGGAGGTCAGAGTCCTGCGGCGATGCCCGATAGGCTTGTATTCCGTGAGAGTCCTGAGGCACCTCGGTGTTCAGCCGCTCGAGACCAGGAACGCTGCAAACGCAGTTCCTTCTCCATTGTGGCGAAGCGGAAATCTTGTGGCCGGGCCTAATGGCCGGCCCTTCTCGACCACCCGGCGATATTGTCAAAAGGTGGGCACGTGACAGCGCCTCCCAGCATTATCCTCGTAGGCTACGGAGGCGCCAACAACACAGGAGCGGAAGTCCGAACTCTCACCATCGTGGACGACCTCCACGCGGTATTCGGCGAAAATGTGCCCATCACCGTCGGGACCCTCAACCGGAAGAATACTCTTCGCACCATTGAGGAATCCCGGACGCTCACGGTATTGCAGGTGCCCTACGTCTGCGTGGCGGCAATTTGGCGCGCGACCAAGCAGTACGACATTGCAATGCTTGTCGAGGGCAGCACTTTCAAAGATAGCTGGAGCAGCGCCCTGCTCTACGTGTTCCTATGGGGAGCCTGGTCGGCGAATAGGCACGGAAAATTCACCGTTGCCTATGCGGTGGACGCCGGGCACATGCGCCCCATCAATCGTGCGCTCACGCGCCTCGTCTGCGCCGACATCGACCTGATCATTACCCGATCGGCCGCCGCCCGCGAAGAGTTGCGGTCAGTCGGTGTCTCCACCGAGATCGCGATCACCGCTGATACTTCGTTCCAGTATCGCCCGTCGCCGCCCTCCGGGCCCGAGACGACGACGGTGGGGTTCGCGCCGGTCGAGTTCAACATGTGGCCTGTCCGCATACGGCTGTTCGGACGTGCAAGAAACTGCTACCACTGGCCCTACTACTACTCGTGGAACAAGCGGCGGGCTGCCCGGAGCCGGGCGCTGGTGGCCGCATGGGCAGGTCTCATCACCGATGTCGTTCGTCGACGAGGCTGGGACGCCCAGTTGATCGCCATGGATGAGGTCGATGTCGGCATCTGCAACCAGATCCTTGACGTGTTGGAACCTGACGTCCGTGCCCGCACCCGCACGGTCTTCGCCGACCACGCTCCACCGCTTGCCATCGTGAGCGAACTCCGCCAACTGAGCTACCTCGTCACATCGCGCTACCACGCCGCAGTTCTGTCGATGGAGGCGAGCGTGCCTCAGATGGCCCTTTACGGCGACGAGCGTCTGCTGACCATCTACCGCGAGCTGGACCTCGAGCATCACGCCCTCTGCTCCGATACCGCGCCTCTCGACGCTGAGTTGCTCGAGGGTTTCGAAAGACTGGTTCAGGAGGCGGACCAACAACGCGGCCTTCTACGCTCGCGCTTGGATGACTACTTCCTCCCGAAGTGTCTCCAAAACCGAAGCCTGCTGGCCAGCTGGGCCCGGTCCGTTGGATTGCTGTCGGAAGAGGTGGCAGGGTGATGACGCTCGCCGGCCAAAGAGTGCTCATCACCGGGGCCTCGAGGGGTATCGGGTGGAGTATCGCTCGACAGTGCGCCGAAGCTGGCGCCATTGTTGCGCTCGTGGCCCGCAGCGGCCAACGTCTTGAGCGACTCGCCCAGGAACTCGGGGGCAGAGCGTATGTCGCCGACCTGTCCTGGTGCGATCAGGTTGGCGAAGTCATCGCCCGAGTCGAGAACGACGGTCCAGTCGACATCTTGGTCAACAACGCAGCGCGCGACGCAACAGCACATTTCATGGCGCTGACACCACAGGATGTCGTCGAGGTTTTGCAGCTCAACTTGGCCACCCCGATCGAGTTGTGCCGCAGGATCGTACCCGGAATGATCGGACGAGGCGGCGGCCACGTAGTAAATATCTCGTCGCTGGCAGCGACCGGGATACTCCCTGGTATGGCCGTCTACAGTGCCACCAAGGCAGCGTTGAGTCACTTCAGCGCAGGGCTACGCGCCGATCTCAAGGGTCATCCGGTCGGTGTAACCTTGGTCGAGTTCGGACCCGTGCGAACGGACCTGTGGGACCACGCAATGTCCTATCCGCCGACCGCACGCTCGGTCACACGGCTACGCCATCTTGGGGTGCTGCCGCAAATGGACCCCGACACGGCTGCACGCCACATTGTGCGCGCGATGGAGCACAAACGCCGCCACGTCCGATTGCCGCGACGCTCGATGCTGCTTCCACTCCTTGGCGAGACACCTCGTCGCATCACAGAGCTGCTCTTGGTCGGCGCACAGGTTCACGGGGGTTACTCGCCCCCGACCGAGACTGCGAACTAGCTAACTAACTAACTAACTAACGAAGCAGATGGTCGGGGCTCTGGAGTGGCGAGCGCCTATCGCCCTTGACAATGTCGGAACAAACGTCGCCTGAGCGCGGGACCAAGACATACTCCCCAGGATCATATGTACGCGTGCGAGTCACGTAGTTGCGCATGTAGTCCGGCCAGTTGGCGACATTTCGACCGTCTCGGCTCCGGTACCAGGAATCGCAGTTCGTCCAAGCCGTTCCTGTGAATCGTGCTTGGGTCTTGGAATCGCTGTCGGCCTCGACTGATGGTCGCACGTCAACCGCCGCAGCTCCGTGGGAGCGGACGAATTCAAGGGCTTGGCGTAGATAGGAAGCCTGAGCTTCGAGGAGCACGATTACTGACCCGCCGGGCGTGTTGGTGTTCGGCCCGTACATCAGGAACAACGACGGAAACCCAGGGACCGCAATGCCGAGGTGAGCGTGTGGACCGTCGGCCCACGACTCGCGCAACGTACGCCCACCAATACCAACTATATCCATGGGGAGCATGAAGTCGGACGCATGGAAGCCCGTGCCATAGATTATGCAGTCCACCTCGCGCTCGAGACCATCAGACGTGACAATGCCGCTTGGGGTCAGCCGAGCGATCGGTTCAGTCACGAGGTCGACATTGGGTCTCTGCAGCGTTCGCAGAAAGAACGAGCTAAAGACGATACGCTTGCACCCGAAACTGTAGTCAGGACGGACCTTGCGGAATAGCACGGGATCCTTGGTTTGCCGTCGCATAAATGTCAACGAAGCCGCTTGACCCAGCCGACCGATCGTCTTGGGATGGAGCATCATGAGGATAAAGCCGTCGGCTGCCACCGCGATGAGGAACCGCACCAACGCCCGAAGGGGGCTGAAGCGCATGAGCGTGCGCACCGCTCTGGGACAGTGGTGATTCTTTCGCGGAAGAAACCAGTTGGGCGTCCTCTGGAAGACAATGAGCCGCTGGACCTCTCCGGCTATTGCGGGCACGAACTGTGCCACACTCGACCCAGAACCAATGACGGCTACGCGGCGGTTGGACAGGTCGAAGTCATGGTCCCAGGAGGACGAATGAAAGCTGTGACCAGCGTACAGGTCCCGGCCTTCGATGGAAGGATATGAAGCTCGATGCAGCTGACCGGTGGCAAGGACGACCGCGTTAGCCTCCCAGGTTCGGCCATCAGCGCTCGAGATCGTCCAACTGGCGGTCGCTTCATTCCACGTGCAGGACGAGACGTCGGCGTTGGGAACTATACGGCGATCCACGCCGAACTCGTGTGCAACGTCGCGCAAGTAGGTGAGGATTTCAGACTGCGATGAGCAAAACCGTGTCCATCCGGCCCGTTGCGCGAAGGAGAACGAGTAGAGGTAGCTAGGAACATCACATGCCGAACCCGGATAGTTGTTGTGATACCAGGTCCCGCCGGACTCTGCCGCTCGATCGAGGATCGTGACATCCTTGAAGCCATGCTGGCGCAATTCGATCGCTGCGGCAATGCCGCCGAAGCCAGCTCCGATGATGATCACCTTCACGTCGGGCATTCAAGACGAGAGTCTACAGAGCGGCGCGGGCATCAGACGCTGGGCGTAGCGGTCGTTGAAAGCTTCGGGGCTTTCCGGCCATACATCGAGTCCGGCCAACCGGGCTCGACGGTTTTAGAGCCCGGTAGTCGTGGCGCCTGCAAACGTCGCTGAGGTCACGCCGGAGGGGGTCGCGCACAGGGCGGGATCGAAGCCGGCGGCCAGAGGCAGCGTGAGGCCCAAGTCACCGGTGAACGGTCCCCCGGTGACGTGGGACTCGCCCCTCATTGTGGGAATTCCGGCGACGAGACCAAGCGACAGCGACGCGCTGACCGTGGATTGGGTGCCATTGCTCCACGAAACCGTGCCGGTCGCCGACGCCGACCCGCCTGTGGAGCAGTCGCCGGTTCCGGTCCCGTTCAAGACGAACGTGCCGCCGGTGATCGCGGGTATCGACAGAGAAAGACAGCTGCCCAGGTTCCCGGTGACGCCGACTTGGCCAGTCTGCGTGGCGAATTTGACCCCGGGAGCAAGGGCAACCGTGCCGCTTCCTCCGACGCAGCTCAGATCACCGAGGGTGGCTCGCGCCGCGTCTCTGGAGCTCGTCATCACAAGGAAGGCGCTCGCGGCCAAGACAAGGGCGACTCCACCGACCGCGATCCTGTGCCTCTGTACCGATTGCCACATGGTGTCTCCTCAGTGTCTATGTGCTGAAGCCAGACTCGGCCGAAGGAAGTTCGTCGCCTGCGTTGACATCCCCAGCAGCACATGCATCAGAGAAACCGCATGATGTCGTCAGTCGTCACTACGGAAGTACTCGGTACTCGTCACCCCTGCGTGCGCGACAGCGAGCATCGCGCTCTAGAGCAGATCATCACGACCGGAACATGTCAAGCAGCCGGCAAGCGAGGCACGCCACCGATGGGGCGGACTGAGGGGCCGTCAGCCTCGACGGGCCATGCCTCCCACTCCGCTCAGCAGGTAGGGCACGTCGAGCGGCGGCGCGTCCGGCGGTTCGAGGCCCGCGGCTCGGAGCGCGCCGCGGTCGAAGATGCGGTGATGGAACAGCGCCGGTGCGAAAGCCCGCATCTGCTCGGCCACCAGCGACTCCAGCATGGTCGGATCGTGCGGCCACTCGGCGACCATCTGGACATCGATCGAAAATCGGTGCTCGAAGAGCGCGAGCAACGTTGCAACGCTCACGTCGTGCGGGTAAGTGATGTGCGCGGTGCAGACGCCATCTTGCCGCATCCGCTCGGCCAGCCCGACCATCTGTCGTACTGCGAGCTCTACCGGTATGAGGTTGATATGGGCGTCAGGGTCGGCGGCGACCCGCACCCTTGGCCGCTGGCCGGCGGCGATCATGGGCCTCAACAGGGGCTCCACCCGATCCCCCAGCCGGAATGCCCCGAGGAGGGGATGGGCCGCGCCCCGCGGGGCGCCGGCCGATCGGTGACGAGCACGCTCGGTCGGAAGATCGTTGCCGGCCGCCTATTTCGCCGGGACCACTCGTGAACGGCCTGCTCGCCGTCGAACTTCGAGTGCTCGTAGGCGCTCTCGAAGCCGTACGACCCGTCGAGATCCTCCTCACGGATGAGTCCGGTCGTCCTTTTGCCGGCCACCCACGCGGTGCTCACATGAAAGTGCCTCGCCGTCCCCGCCGAAGCCAGAGCCAGCATGGCGTAGGTGCCGGCTACGTTGGCCGGCCGTACCCTCTCGGCCGGGCCGAACAGGTCGATCGATCCGGCGCAGTGCCAGATCTCGCTGAGCTGCTCCGCCAGCGCCTTGAACTCCCCTTGCGGCAGGCCGAGCAGCGGCCTGGTGATGTCGACGGACATCACCGCCAGGTCCCCGACCCCGTCGGTCGGCTCCCCGATGGCACGAAGGTGCCGTTCGATCCGATCGAGCGCAGGTGCGGTGCCGGCATTGGCCAGGATCACGATCGGGCCGCCACGCTCCATCAGCATCGGCAACAGCCGCAACCCTAGGAAGCCGGTGGAGCCGGTGATCGCGATCGTCATCTCCCGGGCGTGGCTGTGCTCATTCGGTGTCAGTACTCATTCGGTGTCAGTACTCATTCGGTGTCAGCGAGTACCGCGGGCGGGAACCGGATCGAGGTCGATGGTCGGGCTTCCTGCGTGGACGTCGAGTCTGGCCAGGATGAGCTGAGCGACGGCTTCGATCGTCAGGGCGCTGTTGACAAGCTCCGCCAGCGGGATGTCGCACTGGAACTGCTCCGACGTGGTGGCGAGCAGTTCCACCGTCATCAGCGAATCCATGCCCACGTCGTTCAGCGGACGGGACCGGTCGAGCCGGTCGGGAGACGATTGCAGGATCCCGGCGACGATCTTGGCCAAGGTCTCCTCGACGAGCCGGCGAGCGTCTTCAGGGGCGGACTCGGACAGGATCCTGACGAACTCGTCGCGCCGGTACTCGGTGCCCTCGATGAGGGGCGGCAGCAGGTCGGCCAACCGGGGCGACTTGGCCAGGGGCAGCATGGCGCTCAGCCGGCCCCAGTCCACCCCACCGACCCCGACAACGACGTCGGGCAGGCCCAACAGCTCGCTCAGGGCCTCCAGCACCTGTTCTGGGGACAGGAAGAGCAGCCCCAGGCCGGTCAGGGACTCCCGGAGTCCTCGGCGGGCGACGTAGCCCACGTCGCTGATGCCCGCCCACGCGACGGCCAGCGCCGGTCGGCCGGCACCGTCGCGTGATCGCATGAGTGCCTCGAGGAACAGGTTCCCGGCGGCGTAGTTCGCCTGTTTGAGGGTGCCGAGCAGCGCCGTCATCGACGAGAAGGCGACGAAGAAGTCGAGTTGGCGGTCGCGGGTGAGCGCGTCGAGCACCAAGCCCCCCTGCATCTTCGGCGCCAGGGCGGTCCGGAAGCGCTCGTCGCCCAGTTCGAGAACCCGCCCGTCGTCGAGCTGCATGGCGGCATGGACCACGCCCCGCAACGGATGACCCGGACTCTCCACGGTGGCGATCACCGCAGCCATCGCGACCGGATCAGTGGCATCGGCGGCGATGGCGCTGACCTCGATCCCGTCGGCGGCAAGTTCCTCGATCAGCGCCGGCGCTTCGGGCGACGCCAGGCCGCGGCGACCAACCAGGGCGAGGCGCCGGGCTCCCCAGCGTCCGAGGCCCCGTGCCACCGCGGCGCCCAGCCCGCTGAGTCCTCCGGTGACCAGGTAGGTGCCTTCCGCGTCGAGCCGGATGGGCACCGGGTTGCATTCCACGGGAACCGGGTCGTCGTCGAAGGTGATCACCAGCTTGCCGACATGACGCGACTGCTGCATCGAGCGGAAGGCCTCGGCGATCCGTGCCGCCGGATAGGTCCGATGCAAAAGCGGCCGGTACTGGCCGGCATGGACGCGGCGGGTGATCTCCTCCACCTGCGCTCGGGCCAGCGCCGGCTGGACAGCGGCGAGCTGGGATACGTCGACGCAGAAAAGGCTGATGTTGTCCCGGAACGCCCGCAGCGTCACCCGGCTGTTGGCGTAGATGTCGCGCTTGCCCAGCTCGACGAACCTGCCGTAGGGCCGCAACAGCTCCAGGCCGCGGGGGATGGCCTCCCCGCTGAGCGAGTTGAGGACGACGTCGACACCGGTTCCGGTGAGCCCCCGGACCTGATCGGCGAAGGCGAGGCTGCGAGAGTCGAGCACGTGTTCGACGCCGAGCAGCGACAAGAGCGTGCGTTTGGTGGCAGTGCCCGCAGTGGCGACGACCGTCGCCCCAACGGCCTTGGCGTACTGGATGGCGGCCAGGCCCACACCGCCCGCAGCCCCGTGGACCAGAACGGTCTCGCCCGCTGCCAGTCGGGCGAGATGATCGAGGCTGTAGTGCACGGTGAGGAACGCCACCGGGAGCGTCGCGGCATGGACCAGGTCCATGTCGTCCGGAACGCGCATCACCATCGCGGCTTTGGTGATCACGTGGGACGCGAACGACCGCGGTGCCACCGCGCACACGCGGTCGCCGGGCCGGAACGCCCGCACGTCGCTTCCGACCTCCACGATCACCCCGGCACACTCCAGGCCGGGCACCTGCTCACCACCGTGGCCGCCTCCCGCGACGTCGGGCGGCATGCTGCCCATGGCGATCATCACGTCCATGTAGTTGAGCGCCGCCGCCGCCACCTCGATGACGACGTCGTCGGACGCGGGTGTCCGACGGGGCGCTTCCACCCAGGTCAGATCGTACGAAAGGCCCGGCTGGCGAATCTCGATCTCGTAGCCACGGTCGTGCCGTTCTACGAGACGCAGCGGCCGCTGTCGCTCGATCTGGCGAGGGACGAATCGTCCTTCGCCGGTCAGCACCACCTCGTCCTCGTCGGAGGGCGAGAGAAGCTCGAACGCCAAGCGATCGGCGTCGCCCTCGACGTCCGCGCTGCGTTCCCACGAGACCCGCTTGATGACATAGTCGGTGCGCTCGTTGGCCAGCACCCGCGCTGCTCCCCAGACGGCGGCGTCGACGGGCTCGAGCGGCAGTTCGGGTGCGGGCAGGGCGCCGGTGGGCCGAGTCACCAGCCACAGCGTCGTGCCGTGCCGAGGCGGGAACGCCTGGCACACCGTGGCAAACGAGCGGAGCATTCCGAAACGGCGAATCGCCCTGGAAACAGCGTCGGCCGCGTTGTCGTCGTCTCCGCCCAGGACGAACACCACCGACCCCCCGGCCTGCACGAGCTCGGCCATCCGCGCCTCGTCGGGGTCGGCGACCACGACTACCGCCGGACGCGCCGGCGCTGGAGATCGCGTCCGCCACCGCAGAGACCCTGTCGACATCGGTGGGGTCCTCGACTGCGAAGGTCCACGTCACGCCCGGCGCCGGCTGCCCTCAGTGCCGGCGGAGCCGACGGCCGGTGAGGCCAACGGGCGACGGTCACCGAGAAGTCGGCGGCCGACGACTCGTTGTCGACGCCGCAGTGGGCGACGTCGTCGAACCCGCACTGGACGAGCAGCGCCGACCACTGTTCTCGTGACAACAACGGCGAGGCGGGCCGCAGATCGGTGTCGGTGAAGGACCAGAACTGATCCAGGAAGCCCACCGAACCCACGATGGTCTCGGCGTCGTGGAACTCGCAGGCCAGGAGCAGGCCGTTCGGAGCCAGCAGGCGCCCGAGCCGGCTGAGGGAGGGGCGCAGGTCCTGTGCGACATGCAGGACATGGGAGGCAACGATCACATCGAAGGTGGCATCGTGGAACCCCTGCTCCTCGAGGTCGTTGTCGACGTCGAGGCTGCGGTAGTCGACGAAGGAGAACCTCTTGAAGCGGGCCTCGGCGGGGACGAGGAACGCCGAGGACGCGTCGGTGAAGACGTACTGCGTCCGCTCCGGCGGAAGGACGGGCAGGAGCATGGCCGTCGTGCCGCCCGTGCCGGCCCCGACCTCGAGGACCCGCAAGGGACGACCGGCGGGCCATCCGGCCACGATCGCCTGGAGCAGCGACAGGGCCAGCCGGTTCTGGGCGTGGGCGATCGGGGCGCCGTCGTAGTAATGCTCGACGGTGTCGGACCCGCCGTCGCCGAACAGGAGCTCCAGCGGGTCGCAGCGCCCGCAGACGACATCGGCCCAGTTGGTGGCCATTCGGCCGTGCATGAGCACCTCGGCGCCGTGTTGCGGGAGGTCGCGCAGCACGGCCTGGGCGAATTGCCCGAGGGGTGTCGGGCTCCGGCCCGTCGTCCGCCACCGCCCGACACCTCGCCGCTCGAGCAGGCCGTGCTGTTCGCACAGCGGCGCCACCACCTGCCACATCCGGAGATACTTCGGGAGCATCCCGGCGGCCAGGAGGTCGTCGGTGGTGAACTCCTCTCGCCCGGGCAGCAGGTCGTCGATGCCGGCTCGGGCCCCGTGGGCGATCGCCTTCTTGGCCATCTGTTGCAACCGCTCGTACGCCGGCTGGTCCCACTTGGCCACGACGTCGTGCATCGCCTTCCCGGCCGCCATCACGAGATCACTTGGTCCGGGCAACGGGCTGGGCGCGGCGGCCTCCTCCTGCCTCGCCGCCGCCTTCAGCACGGTGACGTACCGTGCCGGTGGAGCCTGATCGGCAGCGGCCCGGCGCATCCGGCACCCGAGGAGCTCGGCGGCCACGGTGCCGTCGTCGTCGCCGACGAGGATGTCCCAGCATGCTTCCCGCCGTGTCCGTGACCGTTGTCGCACGTGCACGAACCCTGCCGACGACGGCTGGTGCCACGAGCCGGACACGGTCGATGGCGCCCGGCAGGAAGGATCGACCCTCCAGTAGCGGCACGCCGGCATGAATGGCGCCGTCGAGTATCGCCGGATGGGCCTCGTACCCCTGCTGGTCGACGCCGCTCTTGTAGCGAGCGAGCACCTGACCCGGGCCGAGGTAAACGTCGTGCAGGACCTGGAAGTAGGCGCCGTAGTCGAGGCCGGCCTGTTCGAGCAGGGCGTAGAAGCCCTCGGCATCCCAGTGCTCGATGGCGCAGTCCTGCAGCAAGGTGACGTCAACCGGCGGCGGCGGATCGCACAGCAGCCGCCTGACGCGGCCCTGGGCGTGCAGGCGCCAGGCCTGTTCGGTCCCGGTGGTGCTGGCGATGCGGACGACGCCGTCGTCGGCGGACATGGACGTCTGGATCCTCACGTCCAAGCCCTCGGCCCACGACAGCGGCAATGGCGCCGGGATGGCCAGATCCGTGATCTCGACGGCTGCGTTGATCGTCCGTCGACCGGCGGCCAGCGCCATCTCCACGTAGCCGACGGCGGGCATGAGGACCACGCCGGCCACCTTGTGGCTGGCCAGCCACGGCAGCAGCGTCGGCTCGACGGTGCCGAGCCAGACGGGTTCCAGCACACCCAGGCGCTCGCCCAACATGGGATGGTCGAGGGTGCCGTCGCCACTGCTGCGAATCCACTGCCCGGGTGTCCCGCGCCAGTGGCGCTGGCGCTGCCATGGGTAGGAGGGCAGGTCGACGACGCGTCCGGGCCTGGGAAAGTAGAGGTCGCCGACCGGGCCTCCCGCCGCAATCACCGCCGCGATCGCGCTCCGAACGGCCGCCGGTCCGTCAGCGTCGCGGCGCAGCGTCGGCACGACGGCGATAGGGGTCGGTGCCGGCATCCGGCGCAGGTAGCCGCCGAGAACGGGATGCGGGCCGACCTCGACGAAGACGTCGAAACCCTCGTCGCGCAGGTACCGGCTGGCGGCGGCGAAGAGGACGGGCCGACGGACGTTCGCCCACCAGTAGTCGGCATCGAGCGGCGTGTCACCGATCGGGCCGCCGGTGACCGTGGAGACGAACGGGACAGTCGGCGCCGAGGGACGAAGGCCGTCGAGTGCCGCCCGCAGCGGCCGCTCGACGGCATCCATGCCTCGACCGTGGAAGGCGTGGTCGAGGTCGAGCTCTCGGAAGAACACGGTGTCGCTCAACCGCGTCCGTAGGTCGGCAATCGCTGACGCGTCGCCGGAAACCGTCACGTCGGTGTCGGTGTTGACCGCCGCGATCTCCAGGTGCCCGCTCGCCAGGCCGGCCACAGTCTGCTCGGCGTCGGCGCGGCTCAGGCCCACTGCGGCCATCCGTCCCTGGCCAGCGGTCGGAGCCTGGGCGTTGGCGCGGGCCGCGATCACACGGCACGCGTCCTCCAGGTCGAGCGCGCCGACAGTGTACGCGGCGGCGACTTCGCCAACGCTGTGACCCACCACCGCCGCAGGACGGAGCCCACGGTCGGCCAGCATCGCCACCAGGCCGACCTGCAGAGCGAACAGCGCTGGTTGACCGAAGGCGGTGTGGTGGAGCCGCGACCTCTCGGGCGGCGCGACCAGCTCCTCGAAGCACCGACCACCCGAGTCGAGGACGGAGAATCCGGTCGACCTTCTCGACCGCCGAACGGAACACCGGCTCGGCGTCGAGGAGGTCGGCTCCCATGGCAGACCATTGCGAACCGTTCCCGGAGAACATGAAGACGACCCGGCCGAAGGTGGTCGCCAGCCCGCGTGCTTCGCCGCCGCCGGGCTCGCCCCGACCGATGGCGGCAAGCCGGTCGGCGGCCACTCCGGGGGTGCAAGCGAGCACCACGGCCCGGTGCGGGTGCCGGGCGCGACGGGCGGCGGACCAGCAGACGTCGTAGAACTCGTCCTGGTCCGTGCCCGCCAGCCGGTGTGCCAGCCGGCCCATGGCCGCATCCAGCGCCGAGTTCGCTGCGAGCCGAAACGACGAGCGGCAGCTCACCGTGGCTCCGCCGGACCGACGGCTCCACGGCGGGCGCTTCCGCCAGGATGGCGTGGCCGTTGGTGCCCCCGAATCCGAAGCTGTTCACGCCGACCACCGCCCTCCCTTCGCCGATCGGCCGGGTCTCGTGCACGGGCGCCAACCCGAGGCCGGAGAAGTCGATCGCCGGGTTCGGCGGCAGGCCGTGGAGCGACGGAGGAATCATCCGGTGTCCGAGCACCAGGATGGCCTTCAGGATGCCGGCGATCCCCGCGGCCGGCTCCATGTGGCCCAGGTTCGTCTTCACCGAACCGATCGGGAGGAGATCGACCGGCCGAGCGAAGCCGGCCCAACGCTCGCCCGATCGCCTCGCACTCGACGGGGTCACCGACCGGCGTGCCCGTGCCGTGGGCCTCGAGGTACGACAGGTCGTCGGCGCCTACCCCCGCTCGTCCGTAGACCTCGCGGAGCAGGGCCTCCTGGGCATCGACGCTCGGTATGGTCATCCCGCGAGTCCTGCCGTCGGAGTTGACGTGCGTGGCGAGGATCACGGCGTGCACCCTGTCCCCGTCGGCCAGCGCAGCCGACAGCCGCTTGACGAGGAAGACCCCGCCCCCCTCGGCTCGGACATAGCCGTCGGCATCGGCCGAGAACGCCGCGCAACGTCCGAGGGGCGACAACATCGCCGCCTTGGCGAAGGCGATGAAGGGATGTGGTCCGAGCAACGCGTGCACCCCTCCGACGACGGCCATCGAGCTCCGTCCGCTGAGAATGGTCTGACACGCCTGGTGGAGCGCGACGATGGCCGACGAGCACGCGGTGTCGAGGGTCATGCTCGGCCCTCGAAGGTCGAAGACGTACGACAGCCGGTTCGACGCGATCGAGAGCGTCCCGCCGGTCATCGTGTGGGAGGCGATCGTCTCCGGCACGTACGACTGCAGAGTCAGGTAGCCCATGTCGGACATGCCGACGAACACCGCCGTCTCGGTGCCCGCCATCGTTGCCGGGTCGATACCGGCGTCGTCGAAGGCGTCCGCAGTCAGTTCCAGGAGGAGCCGTTGTTGCGGATCCATCAAGGACGCTTCACGCGGTGAGATACCGAAGTAATCGGCGTCGAAATCGCCCAGGTCGTCGATATAACCCCCCGCGAAGGTGAAGCTCTTGCCCGGGCGGTTGTGGTCGCTATCCAGAAAGCGGGCCGTGTCGAATCGCTCTGGTGGCATGTCGGTGATGGAGCTCTGGCCGGTCGAAAGCGCCGACCACAGCTCGCTCATCGAGTTCAACCCGCCCGGAAGCCGACACGCCAATCCGACGATGGCCAGCGCGTGATCCGGGAAAGCAGAGGTTTCACTCACAAAGAGCTCGCTCCACACTCGGACCTGGATGGGCCCTGGTCAGCCCGGCGATGCTGTCGGACAGAAACACTCATCTCACTCCATGAACCGGCTCGTCGTACTGCGCCGCGGCAGCAACCGGGGTCTTGGTCGTCGCGGGATCGAAGGAGGTCGGAGGCACGGCGGTGGTCGGAGGCGGCAAGGCATCCTGGCACCGTCGTCGCCGGTGCGTCGACCTCGAGCCACCTCTCGCCGGTCTGCGGTCTCGAGCGCGCTGGAGGGCGCTGCGCGCCAGCCGGACCTAAACGGGCGTTGACCTTCGATGGAGCGGAGAGTACTCAACTCTCGTCGGAGTCAAGCCAAGACGGGTTGCATTGAGGTAGCGTGGGCTCCGACACACAGGCGGCTGGGATACGTAGGGGGGAGACGTTTCATGGCGCGTGTCGTCCGGACTCTCGGCTTTATCTCTTTCTTGACCCTGCCCATGGTGGTTCCACAACCCGCGGCGGCCGCCCTCGTCGACCTCACATGTCCCTTCAGCGCGACGATCAATTTCAGCCCTGGATTGACCCTTGTCTCCCACCCCGTCCAGATCTCGGGCTCGGCATCGGCCGGCACGTCGGTGACGCCCATAATCCCCTGCTCGTCGCTGACGGGCGTGCCCTACACCGGTGCGAGCGGACCTGTGAGCGGTGGCGGCACCTTGGCCTGTGTGACCACCAATCTGTCGGGCGGCGTGAGCGGCACGCTGCCGATCACCTGGAACAACGGCGACACGTCGATGATCACGTGGAGCGCCACCGTGAGCGGAGTGCTGCCCACCGTATCCGCACAGGTCACCAGTGGCCCGCTGACCGGGGCCAGCATCGTCGTCGTACCTGTACTTACCGGGCTGACCGGCAACTGCCTCGTTCCGCTTACGTCGGTTTCCTTCGCTGGGGTCCTGACGTTCCTCGATATCTAGGACTTCCCAGCACCCCCTGAGACAGACCCACCTCCCGCCGGGCTCGACGCGGTGGACGGGGCAGCCGGGCGGCGCTCGGCCCCCTGGCATGACGTCGCCTGGACCTGTTCACCCTTCACGTCCTCCGCCAGACGTGTTGGGTCTTGGCCGTGATACTGAGGGCGCGCAACAGCTCGCCGGAGCACGCCACCCACTCCACCAGCTCGACGCCCTTCCGGCGGCACCGGTCGACCGCCCGCTCCCATCCCTCCACCTCGAGCTCGCTCGGCGTGGCGATGTCGACGCCGTGGAGGATCGACACCAGGACCATCCGGCACGCCGCCGGGTTCCTCGCGTACGCGTCGAGGCCGGCGGCGATGGCGTCCTCGGCGGTGTGGTCGGCGTCGGTGAAGGCCACCACGTCGACGGCGGTGCCCCGGGCATCCAGCGAGATGACGACGTGGCCCCGGGCGAACACCTTGGAGATGGCCGACGCGGCCACGACGGCGTCGGCGAAGTTGTGGATGATGAGGGGCGGTTCGCCCCGATGGGCGCAGTGACGTGCCCGCATGGTTCCTCCTCGACGGACCAGTGTGTGTGAAGGAGGGGGAAGCGAGTTGAGGCAGGTCAGGTGGACTGGCGGGCCCGAACCTCGGGCCGGGAGGACAGCGTGGCCAGGTCGGCGGCGGCGGCGCCGGCGTGCCAGCCGGCGAGGTTCGTCGTGCTCACCGAGCGCTTCATCAGGTGGGGGAACACACTGCGGCAGGCGTCCTCGACCGCCGACGACCGGTCGGCGAGCACCGGCACGAGCGCGGCGCCCCAGGACTCCTGCGCCGCGGCTCGGCTGGCGGCCTCGGCGGCTCGCAGGCGTTGGCCGATACGGGCCGCGTAGGCGACAAGGAACGACGTGCGGAACGACCGGGTGCGGGATCGTCCGTAGCGGTCGGACTGAGAACCCGCGGCCGCCATCGCCCGCGTGGCCTGGACCAGCAGCGACGTGTAGAGGACCTCCACGAAGTCGACGTCGGACTCGAACCCGAACAGCGTGGTGAACCCGAGGTCGCTGGACCAGACCGACCGGCACCGGTTGGCCGACGCCACCTCGGCCACCAGCAGCGACTTCGGCGACGCGTACGGCGGGTCGACCTGCACCCGCACGCCCACCGGGTCGTCGCCGGTGCCGGCCTCCGCGTCGACCATGGCGTCGTCGATGGCGTGGCGGGCCATCAGCTCCTGGGCCTTGGCGGTCAGCGCCTCCGCCTCCTCGGGGAACGTCGTCGACTCGGCCTTGGCCAGCAGCGCCCGGACCTTGGCCAGCATCTTCTGGTCGTCGCCCCCCGAACCGGCGCGGCGCACCGGCCGGGAGCGCGGTCGAGAGGTCTCGCCGGGCGGGTCGACGAGTCGGGGCAGCGGAGGGAGCCGCAGCAGCAGGCCGAGCAGCTCGATCCCGTGCGTCACCGCCTCCATCCACGACAGGCCCTCGTGCTCCGCCCATTGCGCGACATGCGGCTCGTCCGAGTCCCACCACACCTCGACCTCCAGCTCGTCGAGCTGGGCAACCCATCGTGGGTGAACGGTCTCGTCGACCAGGTCGGCGCCACCGGCGGCGATGACGTCGACGGCATAGCGGCGGTGAGCCGCCGAACACTTCCGGCCCGCCACGCCGGCCAGGTCGGCCGGCTGCCAGCCGTGCGCCCACAAGGCCCGGACCGACTCGTCGAGACAGGCCGCCAGCTCGGACCCGACGGCGACCCGAGCCTCGGGAGTGGCCGAGCGTCGGTCGAGGACGGCCATCGCCCTCGGGAACTCCCGCTGGTCGGGGTGATGCAAGGCGGCGGCCGCCGCGAACAGCATCCTGCGGATCTGGACCTCATGCTGGTGGTCGTGCGAGTCCCTGGAGGATTCGCGCCTGCGCTGGCGTCGTCCCACGGCCTCAGTCTCCCTGGTGCGTCTCGGATCAAAAAGGGCCGGTGACCTACCGACGAGTGACAGCGCCCCGATGATACGACCGGGGTGAGACGGTCTAGCGGACAAGCGGCCGTGCCGGGATGCGGCGCCGACGCCGGTGAGGCCGCTGCTCTCACGCGAGGCACGCCAACGCACGGTCGCAGGACAGCGCCCTGCGAGGGTCAAAGGCGGCTTGGGCAGGCGGCCGCTTCGGGCAGTTCGGGGGGTGGCCGGGAGGCACTGCGGATGCCAACCAAGGGCTACGGACCAGGCGGGCGGGTCTCACCGATCCTGGTCCTTCCACCACGTCCGGCCGACGCCCGTGGCCCTCCACCGCCCAGTAGACGCCGGTGGCGACGAGCACGAAGAAGAGCGGGAACGTAAGGAGGCCGAGAAGCACCGGGAACGAGAATCCCAGGAGGCGCCGGGGCCAAAGTAACAGGGCGGTCAGAAGTGCGCCGGCAGCGAGGATTGCGACAAACACCGCGGCCTGCATCCAGAACGGGTCGTCGCTGGCGTAGCGGTACCAACTCAGCGTGTGCTCTCGGCCCTTCGCTTCCTTCTCCGCGACCCTGAATCCTTGCTGTCCGCGCCTGGACGCGAGAGAGAAGCGTTCTCGGGCGGGTCGAAGCTCGGGAGCACGCTCGGAACATGGGCAGGGAGGTCGCCCGGAAGTAGGGCGATCCCTCCCCACAGCAGGCCGACCGCCGCTGCACCGGTGCCAAGGGCGACGAGCAGTCGATGGGTACGTCGCAGTCGACGCGAACGTCGCCAGGCGGATGCGCCCACCAGCAGACCAGCGCCGACGCCGACGAGCCGTAGTGTCGACACGAAGGAGCCGTACTGTGGGAAGTGGAGAACGTCGGGCAGCCCGAAGAGCCCGAAGATGCCGAACACCACGCCGCTCAGGGCCAGCGCGACCTTCTGTCGCCAGGTGCCGAAGAGCAAGCACGTGCGCATGGCGACCGCGGACCAGATCATCCACCGGCGGACCGGCGGCACGCCTGACACCTCCATACCCCTGCGGAAGATCGCATCCGCCTCGATGTCCACGAGCTTCTCGACCTTTGGTGAAGATTCGAAGTCCGGTACCTCGCCCTTGCTGCGGTTGACGATCATGGCGTCATGGACAAGGGCGGCCTGGGTGTGTCTGCCGTCCTTGGGAACGAGCCACGAGACGAAAGCGGGAATCGACGCCAAGTCCGTGTCCAACTCGCCGTTCGCAGGAACGGTGTAACTCGTTCCGTCCTTGTCGACGTACTCGAACCTCTTGTAGACCTTGTAGCCCTTCTCGAGTGGGCGGCCGGGAGCCTCGGGTGCAAGCTTGTGCAGCGTGTAGCCCGCCGGCGTCGGCGTACCGGGTTCGTAATACCCGTGCGCACGACCACCCGTTGGCACCTCCGGCTTCTGGCCTACTGCGGGCGCCCGCTGATCCGTCATTTCTCCGCCACCCCCCGATACCCGAGCCCGAAGACCGGAACACGTGCAGTGCACGGATCGTCGGTGCTGGTCGGAGCCTAGTGACAAGAGAGTCAGCGGCCTAGTGGGATCTGATCTGAGTGCCCGGATCGTCGGACAGTTGCGATGACTATCAGACCGTACGACTCGCGTGCGGTCTCCCTCTGTGGCGGAGCTCCGGACACAGACGCCGGCGAGACCAGAGGGGTAACGACCTAGGGTCGCACTATGACTAGGTGGGAATACATCAGCCTCGAGAGTTGGTGGGTCGAGGCAAGCCGTTCGGCGGACTACGTCACGAGAATCCAGTACCGCCACGTTTGGAAGCCCGGGAACGACGTCCAAGAGTTTTCCTCTGGTATGAGCGCCAGCTTGGGCGTGGACGGATGGGAACTCGTGACCATCACGACTAGCTCCGTGTCGCTGCTTACCGCCTCCAGCCCGCAGGGCAACGACGGGTATGGCAACTTTCCGGTACACAAACTGTTCTTCAAGCGCCCACTCCCCCAGTAATGGCGACTTGCGGAGGGTGTGCATATCTCCGAACTACCCAGCCCGAGATGTGCCGGGGTCAGAGGCGTTCGCCGCTACTCGACACCCACGACGGAGCCTCCGATCGTCTACGTCCAGTCATCTCGCCCGCTGCCACACCAGTCTCCATCGCCCCACGGGTCGATCGCGGCGCGAATTCGGCCTCGGCCTGCTGGTCCGAGGCCCCGCCGCCGTCACGCAGCGGCGGAGAGCGGAGAGGGAGGGATTTGAACCCTCGAGGAGGTTTTACACCCCCTAATCGCTTAGCAGGCGATCACCTTCGGCCACTCGGTCACCTCTCCTGAAGCAGCGAGTCTCGCACGCCGCCGGGGGGTCTGCCGTCAGATAGCCAGCACCCTGACGCCCGGTTGGCCCTCGGCCAGGGCGAGAAGGTCTTCGGGGTTGTGGGTGGCGATGATGCAGTCGCCGAGGAGGACGGCTTCGGCCACGATCACCGCCTCGATGGCGAACCTCGAGTCGATGCCGGCCTTGGCCAGCAGGGCGCCGGCGACCCGGGCGATGCGAGTGGTGGTGGGGATCACCCGCCCGCCCAGCTTCACGACCCTGTCGATCTCGGCGTCGCCCGGGCGGCCGCGGTAGAGCTCGATGAGCACGGCGGCCGGGATGTAGACGTCGGCGTCGTTGCGCTGGGCCCAGCACAGCACCGCCTGCGTCCGCCGGGCCGCCTGCGAGCCCCGCCGCTGGTGGGCGAGGGCGTGGACGGCCTCGGCGTCGAGGACTACCGCTTGCCCCACAACGAGTCGATCTCGGAGATGACGTCCTCGTCGACGGGGCCGAGGTCACGTTCCAGCTCCTCGGACAGGGCGACGAGCCGGACCCGCTCGAGCTCCCTGCGAACCGCCCGCTCGACGAAGCCGCTGACCCCGCGCTCGCCGGCCCGTTCCCTGACCTCGGCGGCAAGCTCGGCGTCGATGCTGATCGACAGCTTGGTGACTGCCATCGGCGGATGCTACCAGCAGTAGGATTTGCGGAGGGAGTGGGATTTGAACCCACGGGACTCTCGTCCAAGGCTGTTCAAGAGCCTCGCATTCGGCCGCTCTGCCATCCCTCCCCTGCGAGGGTCGAGGCTACCGCTGCACCTGCGATCGCAGGTCGGAGATCCACGCGTCGGCCGCCCGCCACGAGGCCTCGGCGTCGCGACGGATAGCGGGACCGTGCTCGCCGGCGGCCGGGTAGGAGCCGAGGAACTTCAGGCCGGCCAGCTGGGCGTGCAGGTCGCGCAGGCAGTCGGCCACGACCTCGTCGTCGACGTGGCCCTCGAGGTCGATGATGAAGCAGTAGTCGCCCAGGCTGTGCTTGGTGGGCCGCGACTCCAGCTTCGTCAGGTTGAGGTTCCTCGCCGAGAACTGGCCGAGGATGGCGTGCAGGCTGCCCGGGCGGTCGTCGCGCTGGAAGCAG
This sequence comes from uncultured Acidimicrobiia bacterium, assembly GCA_963827345.1. Taxonomy (GTDB): domain Bacteria; phylum Actinomycetota; class Acidimicrobiia; order Acidimicrobiales; family AC-14; genus CAWGUU01. The sequence goes on from CAWHAN010000002.1 coordinate 204,524, forward strand.
ACGATGCTCGTCTTGTCGTGACCGGTCGCCGCCGGGATGCCCGCCGGGGCCACGACGACGAAGCGGGTGGAGTTGTCGGGGTGGTCCTCCACGTCGGCCGCCAGCACCTCCAGGCCGTACAGCTTGCCGGCCAGCGCCGAACCGAGGGCCGCCGTCCCCGGGGGCCGGGACTCGCCGACCTCCTGGACCGCGGTGGCGGTGGAGTTGGCGGCCACCGCCTCCACGCCGGGCAGCTTGGTGGCGAAGAACGTGCGGCACTGCTCCATGGCGTGGGGGAACGACACCACCCGGCGCACGTCGGCGAGGGTCATGCCCGGGGGGCCGAGGAGGTTCTGGCTGATGGCCATGACCACCTCGCGCTGGATGAGCAGGTCGTGCTCGAACACGAGGCCGTCGAGCACCCGCAGCACGGTGCCCTCGATCGAGTTCTCCAGGGCGATGAAGCCGAGGTCGATGTCGCCCGACGCGGTCGCCGCCAGCACCGCGGGCATGGACTCGAGGGCGACGAGATCGCCCGCGGCGAGGTCGGCCTCGCCGAGCAGCGCCTCCTCGGTGAAGGTCCCCGGCGGGCCGAGGTAGCCGATCCTGGTACGTGTCCCCACCTGGCGGAGGATAATGGCCCGGATGGACGAGCCGACCCTTCGCCAGTTGCTCGACGACGTCCGCTCCGGCGACGTGTCGGCCGACGACGCCGTCGCCCGCCTGCGCCGGCTCCCGTTCGCCGATCTCGGGTTCGCCCGGGTCGACCATCACCGCAGCCTGCGGCAGGGGTTCGCCGAGACCGTCTACGCCCCGGGCAAGACCGCCGAGCAGTGCGCCGCCATCGTGGCCGAGCTCCTGAGCGACGAGGGGTCCGGCCCGGTCCTGCTGACCCGGGCCACCGACGACCAGGTGAAGGCGTGCGAGGCCACCAACCCCGGCGCCGTCCGCACCGGGACGACGCTGGCCTGGCGGTCGCGGCTTCCCCGCCCCGGGAACGTCCTCGTGCTCACCGCCGGCACCGCCGACCTGCCGGTGGCCGAGGAGTGCGTGGCGACGCTGCGGGCCCACGGTCTCCAGCCGGCGCTGGTGGCCGACGTCGGCGTGGCCGGCCTCCACCGCCTGCTCGCCGCCGCCGACCAGCTGGCGGCGGCCGACGCGGTGATCGTCGTCGCCGGCATGGAGGGGGCGCTGGCCAGCCTGGTGGGCGGCATGACGCCCGCCCCCGTCGTGGCCGTCCCGACCAGCGTGGGGTACGGGGCGTCGCTCGAGGGTGTCACCGCCCTGCTGGCCATGCTGTCGTCGTGCGCCGCCGGCCTCACCGTCGTCGGCATCGACAACGGCTTCGGCGCCGCCTGCGCCGTCATCCGACTGCTCCCCGCGTGAACCCGGTCCCGGCGTGAACCTGGCCTGGTTCCACTGCTTCTCCGGCATCGCCGGGGACATGGCGCTCGGCAGCCTGGTCGACGCCGGGGCCGACATCGACGAGGTGCGGTCGCTGCTCGAGCGGCTGCCGGTGAAGGGCTGGGCGATGGAGGTCGAGCCGGTGCTGCGGGCGGGCGTGGCCGCCACCAAGGTCCACGTGCTGGTGGAGGACTCCGCGGTGGTGCGCACGTACGGCCACATCATCGGCGTCGTCGACGAGGCCCGCCTGCCGCCGCGGGTCAGGGACCGGGTGCAGGCGACCTTCGCCGCGCTGGCCGAGGTCGAGGGACGCCTCCACCGCCGCCCGCCCGAGCAGGTCCACTTCCACGAGGTCGGCGGCGTCGACGCCATCGTCGACGTGGTCGGCACCTGCGCGGCCCTGGAGATCCTCGGCATCGACCAGGTCTGGGCCAGCCCGGTGGCCACCGGGATGGGCATGATCCGCAGCGCCCACGGCGCCCTCCCCAACCCCGCTCCCGCGGTGATGGAGCTGCTGCGGGGTGCGCCGACCTACGGCCGCGACGTGCAGGTGGAGCTCACCACGCCCACCGGCGCCGCCCTGCTGGCGGCCACCGCCACCGGCTACGGGCCGATGCCGGCGCTCACCGTCGTCGCCACCGGGTACGGCGCCGGCGACCGGGACATCGACGGCCTGCCCAACGTCGTCCAGGTGGTGCTGGGCGAGGCGGAGGCCGCGGCGGCCGGCGGGTCGTCCACCCACCAGCCCGGCCAGCCCGTGGTGCTGCTGGCGGTCAACGTCGACGACGCCACCGGCGAGGTGCTGGCCCATGCCGTCGCCACCCTCCTCGACGCCGGCGCCTACGACGCCTGGATCACGCCGATCGTGATGAAGAAGGGACGCCCCGCCCACACCATCAGCGCCCTCTCCGATCCGGCCCTCGCCTCCCAGCTGGCGGGCATCCTCACCGGCGAGACGGGCAGCCTGGGCGTGCGCAGCACCTCGCTCGAGCGGTGGCCGGCGGCACGCGAGGCCGGCGAGGTGGAGGTCGACGGCCTGCCGGTGCGGGTGAAGGTCAGCGCCGGCCGGGTGAAGGTGGAGCACGACGACGCGGCGCGGGTGGCCCGCCGTCGGGGCCTGCCGCTCCGGGAGGTTTGGCCTGTCCCCGGGCGGAGGGCGGCGCTGGACGCTGCTGACGCCTGCTCCGACGCCGACACGCATTCGCACCTAAGTGCGCAGGTCAGGCGCGGCTGCGGAGCGCCGATGCGACGATCAGCGGCGTCCTAGCGGCTACTCGGCGTAGAGGTCCTCGCCCCGGCGGAGGCGGCCGGCGATGCGCACGACCTGGGGCAGCTCGCGCCGCGTCGGGGTGTGGGCGGCCAGGAAGCGGGTGGCCGCCACCAGGATTGTCGCTCCCTCCTCCGATCCGGGAGGCCAGGTCGTGTACTGGCGCACCGCCGCCTCCACGATCTGGAACCAGTGGAAGCCGGCGTCCTCGGCGAGGAGGGCACGGCCGAGGACGGCCACCAGCGCCGGCGGGGTCGCCGCCGCCCTTCAGGTAGCCGTAGGCCACGGCCCCGGCCTGGTCGACGCCGCCCTGGGCGTCCCAGCACGGCTGGAGGTCGGCCAGGTCGCCGGTGGTTGCGGTCGGCGGGCGGGCGGCGGGCACGTTGAGGAAGCGGTCGAGGTAGATGCGCAGGGCGACGTGGACCACACCCCGCACCAGCTCGGGGGACGGGTGACGGCGCAGGCACTGGTGCAGGGCGTTGGCGTGCGTGAACGCGTGGTGGACGACGTCCCAGTCGCCGAAGTCGTTCTGGACGTGGAACCGGGCGATGCGGAGGGCGGCGGCGTAGGCGACGGCCTGGCCCAGTTGGTCGGGCGTGGCCCCGGCCGCGATGGCGTCGGTGATCGCCGACACGACGGCGTACGGGTCCTCCTCCAGCACCCGCCAGGCCAGGGCGCTCACGTCCTCGACGGCGAACTCGCCCGCTCGCGCCGCCCCCTCGGCCAGCAGGGCGGGCAGGCGTTCGTTGGTCTCCACCACCAGCGCGGCCAGGTCGGCGGGGTGTCGCCACCGCCCGGTCTCCTCGGCCGCTGGATGCCCGGGCCGTCTGCGGCACCAGGGTGGGCAGCACCGACGCCGCCTGCTCCCAGCCGACGTGCTCCAGCGCCTCGAACGCCTTGTTGGTGAAGTCGACGGTGTGGCCGACGTCGAGGAAGACGTGGTCGGTGGCGGCGGCCAGCATCATGGCGGCGATGTCGCCCGGCGGGAGGCCGGCGTCGATGGCGGTGACCAGCGCCCGCTCGGCGGCGTCGGACGACCGGGTCTCGATGAAGCGCCGGTACCAGGAGGCCAGCCGCTCGGGAGGCAGGTCGTCGGCACCGGGGCCGAGCGGCGCCAGCGGGAACCGGGGCGGGCGGTTGCGGGTGTCACGGGCGACGAAGGCCAGGCCGTGGACCAGCGCCGACGGGCGGTCGGCCGGATCGAGGTGGGGCAGCAGGTTGGCCATCGCCACCAGCACGGTCAGGCCGGAACCCCAGCCGTCGGCCCGGTTGGCGACCCCGAACTCCAGCCCGACCCTGACGATCTCCGAAGGCGGCTGGCCCGCCTCCAGCAGGGCGAGGACGGCCTTGGCCGTCACCAGGGTGAGGCCGCTCTCCAGCCCCTCGACCAGCCTCCGGCGGTGGTGCTCGACCCTGGCGTCGGCCGGGCCGACCACCACGAAGACGTCGTCGCCGTCGATCTCCACCGGGAAGGTCCTGCCGTCGTCGGCGAAGGGATCGAGGGTGCCGCCGGTGGCGAGGTCGAAGCGGGCGTGGTGCCAGTGGCAGGTGACCAGCCCCTCCTCGACCGTGCCCCGGTGGAGCGGGAAGCCCATGTGCGGGCAGCGATCGTCGAGGGCGTAGGCCCGGCCGTCGTGCCAGAAGACGCACACGCCGTGGGTGCCGGCCTTCACCACCAACCGGCCCTCGGTCCTGAGCTCGTCGACCGTCCCAACCCGCACGCGCATGCACCGATCCTCGCGCCGCGATCAAATGGTCGGAACCGCAAATGTGGGGAAACCGATCAGGGGAGGTCCGGTGCTCAAGGATTTCAAGGCATTCATCCTGCGGGGCAACGTGGTCGATCTGGCCGTCGGGGTGGTGATCGGCGCCGCCTTCGGAACCGTCATCGCGTCGCTGGTGAAGGACGTGATCACGCCGATCATCTCGATCCCGGGCGAGACCAACTTCGGGGAGCTGTCGTTCACGGTCGGCGGCGGGGTGATCGCCTACGGCAACTTCCTGAACGCGGTCATCGCCTTCGTCCTCGTCGCCGCGGCGGTGTTCTTCCTCGTCGTGAAGCCGGTCAACGCCCTGATGGCGCGGCGCAAGACCGAGCCGGACGTGGAGTCCACGACGCGCGACTGCCCGTTCTGCCTGAGCTCGATTCCCGTCGGTGCCCGGGCCTGCGCTTTCTGCACGCGCGAGGTCCCTGCCGTCCCGCCGCCTGCTGCCGCGGCACCGGCGGCCGCGCCAAAGGCGCCGGCTTAGCCCGATGCCGGGATCGGACGAGCCAGTGATCGTCGAGGCGGCCGGGCGCGAGATGGCGATCACCCATCCCGACAAGGTGTTCTTCGCCGAGCGGGGCGACACCAAGCTCGACCTGGTCCGCTACTACATGTCGGTCGAGGGCCCGCTGATGGCGGCCATGGGCGGCCGGCCGGTTCTGCTCCAGCGGTTCCCGAACGGGGCCGGCGGGTCGTCGTTCTTCCAGAAGCGGGTGCCCGAGACGCGGCCCGACTGGCTGGAGACGGCGATCGTCAGCACGCCCAACGGCACGACGTCTCAGGCGCTGGTGGCGGCCGACCTGGCCCACGTGCTGTGGGCGGTGAACATGGCGTGCCTCGGCTTCCACGTGTGGCCGTCGAAGGCGGCCGACCCCGAGCATGCCGACGAGCTGCGCATCGACCTCGACCCCACGCCGGGGGTGACGTTCGCCATGGTGCGGGAGGCGGCCCACGAGGTGCGGGCGCTGCTCGACGAGGTCGGCGTGCCCGGCATGCCGAAGACGACGGGCAACAAGGGCATCCACGTGTACGTCCGTCTGGAGCCGCGCTGGACGTCGTACGAGGTGCGGGCCGCGGCGGTGGCGGTGGGCCGGGAGCTGGAGCGGCGCCGGCCCGACCTCATCACCGCGGCCTGGTGGAAGGAGGAGCGGGGGACCCGGGTGTTCGTCGACTTCAACCAGAACGCCCCCCACAAGACCATCTTCGGGGCGTGGTCGGTGCGGGCCCGTCCGGGCGCGCAGGTGTCGACACCGTTCGCATGGGACGAGCTCGACGCCATCCATCCCGACCCGCTGACCATCGCCACGGTGCCGGCGCGGGTGGCCGAGCACGGCGACCCGTGGGCGTCGATGACGCCGCAGTCGCTCGAACCCCTGCTGGCCATGGTGGAGAGCGACAAGGCCGCCGGCCTGCTCGACGCGCCGTGGCCGCCCGTCTACCCCAAGATGCCGGGCGAGCCGCCGCGGGTCGCTCCCAGCCGGGCCCGCAAGCCGGCGCCCGAGGAGGGCTCGACGGCCTAGCGGATCGTCGCCTCGGCCAGGCCGTGGAGCCACCCCGCGGACACGACCCGCAGCGCCGGGGCCTCTCTCGCAGATCGGATGAGCACCAGCGGGACAGCCGACCGCATCCTGGCCCCGAAGCGAGGAAGACCTGACCCAGGGGGCCGGTAAACACCATCGCCGGAGGGGATTACGCCCCCGGCCCGCAAGGAGCACCCTGGTCGAGGTCTGCACGGTCGAACGGCCGGCACACCAACTCACCCCCGGCGACGAGCGCCGGCGGTAATCAGAAAGGGAACCCTCATGAACAAGATCCGCTCCCGCATCGCCCGCATCGGCCTTGCCTGCGTCGCGACGCTGGGTCTCGTCGTTGTCGCCGCCACCCCCGCCCTGGCCGCTGGCAGCACCTGGTCCGGCGAGTTCGATCCCGAGGCCGTCCGACCAGCCACGATCACTCCCGCCGGCGGGCGGGAGTGATCGCGGCGCGAGGAAGGCGAAGCCAACAGCTGCTAGCGGATCGTCGCCTCGGCCAGGCCGGCGACGGCCACGAGCACCACGAGGATCGGGACGGCGGCGAGGGCGGCGGCCGAGAAGAACCAGAAGGAGGGGACGAGGAGCCCGGCCACCGCTCCCCACGAGCCGACGACGTCGCCGTAGTCGCTGACGATGCCCCAGATCGACCTCGCGCCGCCGACCACCCCGCCCTTGGGCCGCTCGGGCTCGGCGTCGAGCGGTGGGTCGCCCATCCGCAGATGGCCGATGCGGCGGGTGGCCACGCCGGTCAGCTTGTCCGGCAGCTCGACCAGCTCGAGCAGGGCGACGCGCACGTAGATGAGCCACGCCGCCGGCGCCAGGCAGATCGCCAGTATGAGCAGCGCCGCGGCGGTGCCCTGCCACCACTCGTCGATGCGACCGCTCCCCTCGATCCACCACAGGAGGGCGCCGGCGATCCCGCCGACGATCGCGGCCCGCGTCGCCAGGCGGGCCAGCCAGCACGTGGCGCCCTTGGCCCTCGACACCATGCGGACCAGCTTCTCGACACGGGGATCCGGCATGTCTCCCCTCTACCCAGCCGGCGTCATGGGGCCAGCCGATCCGGACCTCGACACCGGGCGAGAAGTGCACGAGCGTCTCGCCCATCGGCGTGGGCAGGCCGGCGGCCTCGACCAGGTTGTCGTCGAGGTGGAGGAGGTGGGCCCGGTGGAGGGGCCACGGCTCGTGCCAGGCGCGGGCGTGGCGGAGCCCGCTGCGGGGGGCGCTGAACAACGACCAGCGGGCGGTGAGGAAGTGGTCGAGGTCGTGGAGCTCGGCCGGCTCGTACGGCTCGCCGACCGCGGTGACCACGTGGCTCGTCGCCGATCGCGGGCCGGGCCAGCGACGCCGGCAGTGGTAGGTGCGGGTCCGACCGCCGCCGCTGCCGGCGACGCGCATCCGGGACCAGAAGTACGGGAGGCGGTACGTCGTCCGGGCGGTGACCACCGCGCCCAGGCGGGCGGCGTCGAGGGAGAAGAACCAGATGCCGCGCTCGCCGTCGGGGCTGCGCACGTAGGTGCGGACGTTGGTCTCGGGGAACTCGGAGACCCACGGCACCGACGGGCTCCCGGGAAGCCTGACCCGCATGGCGAACGGGATCAGCCCGACCCAGGCGCTGCCGTCGAACGTCTCCACCTCCAGCCCGGCGGGCAGCGCCTTCTGCACCACGTCCGCCGGGTACCGCCAGTGGACGAACGTCAGCTCCTCCCAGTGCTGCACCATCGCCGCCCGATCGACAGGCGTCGGGCAGGTCGGTCCGAGCACGTCCCCTGAAGCCATGGCGGCGCCCACGCTATGGGGTCCGGGACCAGCTCCAGGCGTAGTCGTCGTCGGCGCAGGCCAGGGCGGCGCGGCCCAGGCGCAGCGGGCGGAAGGTGTCGACCATCACCGCCACCTCCTCGGTGCGGTCCTGGTCGGCGGCGCGCTCCATGCTCCCCGGCTGGGGGCCGTGCACGAACCCGGCGGGGTGCAGCGACAGGGAGCCCACGCCGATCCCCGACCCGGCCCGGCTCATGAAGTCGCCCTCCGAGTAGAAGATGACCTCGTCGCTGTCGACGTTGGCGTGGTGGTACGGCACCTTGATGGCGCCGGGGTGGAAGTCGTACGGGCGGGGGACGAACGACGACACCACGAACCCGTCGGCCTCGAAGGTCTGGTGGACGTGGGGCGGCTGGTGGATGCTGCCCACGATCGGCTCGAAGTCGTGGATCGACAGCGCCCACGGGTAGACGCAGCCGGCCCAACCGACCACGTCGAACGGCGTCGAGGCCAGCGTGTGACGGGTGAGGCCGCCGTGGTGGCGCACGAGCAGGTCGACCGGCCCACCGTCGGCTCGTCCTCGACGTCGGGCTCGACCTCGGGCTCGACCGGCGATCGGATGTCGCGCTCGCAGTAGGGCGCCTGCTCCAGGAACTGGCCGGTCGGCGACAGGTACCGGCTCGGGGGGCGGACGTGACCCCGGGCCTCGACGATCAGCAGCTCCAGGCAGCCCGGGCCGGTGACCAGCCATCGGTGGGCGACCGACGCCGGGATGACGACGTAGTCGCCGGCGCCGACGGGGAGGGCTCCGAACGGCGGACCGCACCACGCCCTCGCCGGCCTGGACGTAGACCAGCTCGTCGCCGGTGGCGTTGCGGTACAGCGGGCCGTCGTCGTCGGCGACGACCCACGAGAGGGTGAGGTCGTCGTTGCCCAGCAGCACGTGGCGGCCGGTGACCGGGTCGCCCGTGTCCGGCAGTCGTGGCGTGCGCAGGTGGCGGGGCAGCAGCGGGTGGTTGGCGACCAGCTCGGTCCGGTCGTCGTCGATGGCCTTGGCGTCGACGATCGCCGACGGGGAGCGCAGGTGGTAGAGCAGCGACGACTCGCCGGCGAAGCCCTCCTCGCCCACCAGCTCCTCGTGGAGGAGGCCGCCGTCGGGGCCGGGAACCCGCAGGTGGCGCTTGCGGGGGACGTCACCGACGGAGCGATAGTTCGGCATCTTCCACCTCCAGGCTTCGGGCGGGCGCGACGGTGGCGGTGACCTCGCCGAGGGACAGGAGCGGCCGGTCGTCGCCGCCGGCCCAGCCCCGCAGGGTGACGGTGTCGCCGTCCTTCAGGTACGTGCGGCTGGAGCCGTCGGGCAGGCGCAGGGGACGCTCGCCCGCCCACGACAGCTCCATCAGGCTGCCCTGGGTGCCGGCGTCGGCGCCGACACCGCGCCCGACGCGAACAGGTCGCCGGGGCGGATGGCGGCGCCGTTGATCGTGGCGTGGGCCAGCAGCTGCGGGAACGTCCAGTACTGCTGGGCGAACGAGCTGCGGGTGACGATGAACGGCGCCAGGCCGGCAGCCCGCATCCGGACGCTCTGGACTGCGACTTCGAGGCGGATGTCGTACGGCGGCTCGGGCGGGCGCGTTCAGGTAGCGGGCGGCGGGCGGGTCCTGGACCGGGCCGTCCAGGCGGTAGGGCTCCAGCGCTTCGAGGGTGACCAGCCAGGGCGACATCGAGGTGGCGAACGACTTGCCGAGGAACGGGCCCAGGGGCCGCGACTCGGTGGCCTGCACGTCGCGGGCGCTCCAGTCGTTCACCAGTACGAGGCCGGCGACGTGGTCGGCGAACGCGGTCGGGGGTACGGGCGTGCCGGGACGGTTGGCATGGTCGACGACGAAGCCGACCTCGGCCTCGAAGTCGAGGGCGGCCGTCGCCCGCAGCTCGGGCTCCCCGTCGCCGTCGGGGCCGGTCGCCACCCAGCCGTGGGGCCTGACGACCGGCGCCCCGGTGGCCACGACCGACCCTGCCCGCCCGTGGTAGGCGGGCGGGAACCGCCGCCAGTGGGGCGGCAGCGGGTCGGAACCCGGCCGGAGCAGGCGACCCATGTTGGTGGCGTGGTGGATCGACCCGTTGAAGTCGACGAAGTCGCCGACGGCCACGGGCAGGTGCATCTCGACCTCGTCGGCGGGGACGAGGGCGGCCTTCAATCGGCGGTCACCGTCGGCGATCAGCTCGGTCAGCCGCCGTCGGACGAAGCGGCGGGCGAGCCGGCCGCACTCCAGGAACGGCAGGAGCGACGTCTGCGCGAACACGCTGCCCGGCAGCCGGGCGTCGCGGAACACGCCGGCGTGGGCCAGCGCCGACAGGACGATCACGTGCTCGCCGATGGCGGACACGCACGCAGTAGGCCCGTCGGGAAGCCGGGCCACGCCCAGAGGCAGGTTCTCGACCCCGAAGCCGTCGTTCATCGTGGCCTCCCAGGCGAACCGGTGCCACAGAACCGCGCCGCTGCCGCCCTGTGTCACCAGTTCGGGCCTGCGTCGGCCCCGCCGCCGAACCGGTGACGCAAAACCGCGCCAGGAACCGCCCTGTGTCACCAGTTCGGTGGGGGGTGGGGGTCACAGGTGCCCCCTTCGGGCCTGCTCGCGCTCGATGGCCTCGAACAGGGCCTTGAAGTTGCCGGCGCCGAAGCCCTTGGCGCCGCCCCGCTGGATGATCTCGAGGAAGACAGTCGGGCGGTCGGTGACGGTCTCGGTGAAGATCTGCAGCAGCCAGCCGTCGGGCTCCTCGTCGACCAGGATGCCGAGGCGCTCGAGGTCGGCCCAGGGCAGGTCGAGGTGGCCGAGCCTCGCTTTCACGTCGTCGTAGTAGCTGGGGGGGGCGACCAGGAAGCGCAGGCCCCGGCTCCGCAGGGCCGCCACCGAGGCCACGATGTCGTCGGTGTGGAGGGCGATGTGCTGCACGCCCGGCCCCCGGTAGGTCTCGAGGTACTCCTGGATCTGGCTCTTGCGCCGCCCCTCGGCCGGCTCGTTCAGGGGCAGCACGATGCGGCTGCCGTCCCAGACGACGGTCGACATCAGCGCCGAGTACTCGGTGGAGATCTGGGCGTCGTCGAAGTGCCGGAGCCGGTCGAAGCCGAGGACGATGCGGTAGAAGTCCACCCACCGCTCCAGCGACCCGAGCTCGACGTTCCCCACCACGTGGTCGACGTGGGTGAGGCCGACCGGCAGGGCCGACAGGATCGGTGGGGAGCCCCTCGCCGTGTACCCCGGGCGGTAGACGCCGCGGTACGACGACCTGTCGACGAAGGTGTGGCCGGTCTCGCCGTAGGTGGCGATCCGGGCCACGCGGATGGTCCCGTCGGTGTCGGCGAGGGTGCGGGGCCCGGCGATCCCATGGGCGCCCCGGGCGACGGCCATGCGGAAGGCGGCGTCGGCGTCGGTCACCGAGAAGGCCAGGTCGTGCACGCCGTCGCCGTGCTCGCGGACGTGGGCCGCGATCGGCGAGTCCGGCACCAGGGCGGCGGTCACGACGAGCCGGATCCGGCCCTGCTCGAGGACGTAGGACGCCCGGTCGGGCCAGCCCGTCTCCGGCCCGGCGTAGGCGGTGAACCGGAAGCCGAAGGCGGAGGAGAGGAAGCCGGCGAAGGCGCGGGCGTTGCCGACCCACAACTCGATGGCGTCCCACCCCTGGAGCAGGGAGCGGGGGCTGGCCGGCGTGGTGGTCGTGGTCGCGGTGGGTGAGGTGAGGGTCATGGGGCGGCCTCCTGGGTCAGGCGGGCGTGGGCGTCGTCGTCGAAGGTGGAGAAGAAGTCGGAGAGGACGTCGACCAGGTGGGTCATCGACCGGGCGGCGAAGAGCACCGGCTGGTAGCGGGTGATGTCGTAGGCGACGGCACCCATGGCGGCCACGTCGAGCGGGCGGACGTCGGCGGTGCGGAACGCCGCCGTCTCCCCGCACGACGAGAGGATGCCGGCGCCGTAGGCCTTCAGGTCGCCGTCCTCCCAGACGACGCCGAACTCCATCGAGAACCAGAACACGTGCGACAGGAACCGCAGTGCCTCCTCGGTCGTGGCCCGGGACACGGCGCCGCCGACGAGGCGGTAGACGGACGCGAACTCGGGGCAGGCCAGCTGGTTGGCGTGGCCGACCACCTCGTGGACGACGTCGGGCTCGGGCGTGTACAGCGGCAGGGACGGGTGGCGCAGGTACTGGGTCGAGTAGAAGGCGGAGTCGGCGAACGAGCCGTAGAACTCACGCAGCGGGGCGAGTCCCGCGACCGGCAGGTAGCGGAAGCCGGTGACCGGTTCGAGCAGGCGGGTGACCTCGACGAGCTGTGGCACCCGGTCGGCCGGCAGGCCCAGCTCCTCCTTGCCCTCGAGGTAGGCCCGGCAGGCGTGGCGGTGGTGAAGGGGCTCGAGCTGGCGGGCGATCACCCGCCACACGTCGTGCTCGACGGGCGTGTAGTCCGCCGTCGGGATGGGTCGGCCGGGCATCCAGTCGAGCGAGAGTGCGGCCAGGTCGTTGCGCCGGCGGCGGTAGTCGGGGTCGTTGAACCCGGGGTGATCGGGGCCGAGGACCACCTCGACCTCGCCGAGGTCGTCCCGGACGACCGGTGCGTACAGTTGCGACCTGCGGGTCACCGTACGTCCTCCTCTCTCGATGATAAGTGTCGGATCGAGGGGCCAGTCAGTCCAGCATTTCGTCGAAAGATGAGACATACTGGCGTGATGACGGCCCCTGCCGAGCAGATCGTCCAGCTCGACGCCACCGATCGCCAGGTGGTCAAGGAGCTTCGGGCCGACGGCAGGCTGTCGGTGAGCGAGCTGGCCGGCCGGGCCAACGTGTCCCGGGCCACCGCCTACCAACGCCTGGCCCGGCTGCAGGAGACGGGAGTCATCCGCCGCTTCACGGTCGACGTCGACCACCGGAAGCTGGGACTGCCCATCGCCGCCCTTGTGCTCGTCAACGTCGTGCAGCATTCCTGGCGGGGGGTGGGCGAGCGGCTGCGGCGGCTGCCGGGGGTCGAGTGGCTGGCCCTCAGCACCGGGTCGTTCGACTACGTGCTCCTGGTGCGGGCGCCCGACATCGACCACCTCCGCGACGTGATCCTCGAGGGCCTGCAGTCGATGCCCGAGGTGCAGTCGGCGCAGACGCTGCTGCTCCTCGACGAGCCCGCGGTCCCCCACCACTGACATGCGCGAGGGCACCGTCCTGTGGCGCCCGTCGGAGGCGGCCGTGGAACGGGCCAACCTCACCCGGTACCAGCGCGGGCTCGGCACCGACTTCGATTCGTACGCGGACCTGTGGAAGTGGTCGGTCACCGACCTCGACCGGTTCTGGTCGTCGATGTGGGACTTCTTCGACGTGCCCGGCCACCGACCGCCCGGGCCGGCGCTCGCCGACGACGCTGCCATGCCCGGCGCCAGCTGGTTCCCCGGCACCGAGCTGAACTACGTCGAGCAGGCCCTGCGATGGGACGACGACCGGCCGGCCGTGGTCTACCGCTCGGAGGGCGGACTGGACGGCACCATCACCCACCGGGAGCTGCGCCAGCGAGTCGCCGGTGTGGCCCAGGGCCTGCGGGAGCTCGGGGTCGGTCGGGGCGACCGGGTGGCGGCGTACGCGCCGAACATCCCCGAGACCCTGATCGCCTTCCTCGCCACCGCCAGCCTGGGCGCGGTGTGGTCGTCGTGCTCGCCCGACTTCGGTGTGAAGGCGGTGCTCGACCGGTTCCGCCAGATCGAGCCCAAGGTGCTGGTCGCGGTCGACGGGTACCGGTACCGGGGGACGGTCCACGACCGGAGCGACGGCGGTGGCGGAGATCGTGGCCAACCTGCCCGGGCTGTCGGCTGTCGTGACCATCGCCGACCACGCCGCCGGGACGACCTTCGACGACCTGACGGTTCAGGGCGCCTCCGCTCGCGGTGGAGCGGGTGCCGTTCGACCACCCGCTGTGGGTCCTCTACTCGTCGGGAACGACGGGCCTGCCCAAGGCCATCGTCCACGGCCACGGCGGGATCGTGCTCGAGCACCTCAAGGCCCTCTCCCTCCACCACGACCTCGGCCGCGACGACCGCTTCTTCTGGTTCAGCTCGACGGGCTGGATGATGTGGAACCTGCTGATCGGCGGCCTGCTGGTCGGGCGCCTGCGTCGTCCTCTACGACGGCAGCCCGCGGCACCCGACCTCGGCTCCCTCTGGCGGATGGCCGAGGAGACCGGCACGACCTACTTCGGCGCCAGCGCGCCCTACATCCAGGCGTGCATGAAGGCGGGCGTGGTCCCCCGGCGGGAGGCCGACCTGTCCCGGCTGCGGGGCGTCGGCTCCACCGGCGCGCCGCTGGCGCCCGAGGGGTTCGAGTGGGTCTACGACAACGTGGGCGACGATCTCGCTGCTCGGCTCGGTGAGCGGTGGCACCGACGTGTGCACCGCCTTCGTGGGCTCGTGCCCGACCTTGCCGGTACGGGCCGGGGAGATCCAGTGCCGGTACCTCGGCGCCGCGGTCGAGGCCTACGACGAGGGCGGCCGCCCGGTCACCGACGAGGTGGGCGAGCTGGTGGTGACCCGGCCGATGCCGTCGATGCCGGTGTCGTTCTGGGGCGACGACGACGGCACCCGCTACCGGTCCAGCTACTTCGACAGGTTCCCCGGGGTGTGGTGCCACGGCGACTGGGTCAAGGTGACGGCCGGCGGCGGCTGCGTGATCTACGGCCGCTCCGACTCCACGCTCAATCGCGGTGGCGTACGGATCGGCACCAGCGAGCTCTACCGGGTTGTGGAGGAGCTGGACGCTGTGGCCGACAGCCTGGTGGTGGACACCGGCCGGTTGGGGGCCGAGGGCCGGTGCTGGCTGTTCGTGGTCCTCGCCGACGGTGCCGTGCTGGACGAGCCGCTGCGCACCACGATCCGCGCCCGGCTGCGCACCGAGCTCTCGCCCCGCCATGTGCCCGACGAGATCGTGGCCGTCGACGAGGTGCCCCGAACGCTCACCGGCAAGAAGCTGGAGGTCCCCGTGAAGCGGATCCTGTGCGGTCAGCCGTGGGAGACCACGGTGAGCCGGGACGCCATGGCCAACCCCGACGCGCTGGAGCCGTTCCTGAAACTGGCAGCCTCGTTGTGATCCGGATCGGTGTGTCTCTGCGCAGCGGCATACGGCTCCGTCGACCCGCGGGTCGGCGCCCGCTGGATGGTGGAACGGGCGGCCGCGGCCCGAACGGCCGGGCTCGACTCGATGTTCGTCGGCGACCACCACGTCACCGGGTCGACGTACTTCCAGAACGTCCCGATCCTCGGTCGGCTGCTGGCCGAGTGGGGCGACCGCCCGGCCGGTGCCCTGTTCCTGCTGCCCCTGTGGCACCCGGTGTTGCTGGCCGAGCAGGTCGGGACGCTGGCGGCGCTGGCCGAGGGGCCCTTCGTCGTCCAGCTGGGCCTGGGCGGCGGTGCCGACCAGTTCGGGGGGATGGGCGTCCCTCTGCGGGGACGGGTCGCGCGGTTCGAGACCGCCCTCGACGTCGTCCGCCGACTCCTCGCCGGCGAAGAGGTGACCGTCGACGAGCCGTTCGGGATCCGTGCGGCGCGGATCGGTCCCCTGCCGGACCGGCCGGTCGACGTGTGGATCGGCGCCGGCGCCCCTGCCGGGATCGACCGAGCCGCTCGTCTGGCCGACGGGTGGATCGCCGGGCCGTGGGTGCCGCTCGACGAGGCGGGCGAGCAGGTCGAGCTCTACCGGGCGCGCTGCGAGGCCCACGGCCGGGTGGTCGGGGTGGCCGCGATCAGGCGGGACGTCCACGTGGGGGCCGACGCCGCCGACGCCCACCGCGTCGCCGACCCGGTCCTGGCCGCCGGCTACCGCGGCCTACCGCCGGACGCTCCGATCGTCGGCGGTCCCGAGGAGGTGGCCGAGGCGGTGATCGCGCTGGGTCGGCTGGGCTACACCGACATCCTCGTCCGCCACCTGGCCGAGGATCAGGACGAGGTGCTGGCCTCGTTCGAGCGGCTGGCGACGGTCCGCGAGTTGGTCAGGCGGACTTCTTGAACGCCGGTCCCAGCAGGCTGTGCAGGTACTCGTGGACGGCGGGGACGAGCGTGTGCTCGTGGCCGCGCGGGCACCGGCTGCGGTAGAGCGTGTCGTGGGGCAGGGGCGGGATCACGTCGGCGATCAGCCAGCACGTCGGGCAGGCGACAGCGTCGTCGAGGGTGTCCATCACGCCGCCATCCGGCCCTGGTCCTCGATCCCCTCGACGATCAGGTCGAACGGGAAGGCGGTCTCGACGGCGGCCTGGCTGGCGGCGTCCTCGATGAGGGTCGACGGCGACTCGCCGGTGATCACGCTCAGGGCGAGGGCCAGTCCGGCGACATATCCGGCCTCCCAACCGCCGCCGAACCCGGTGAGGTAGTCGGTGGTGGGGGCCTCGGGGGCGACCAGCGAGACGGCCAGCTGACGAGCGGCGGCGTTCTGGAGGAACCCTCGGCACAGAGCCTCGAAATCCATGAGGGACCTCCTCTCTCGTCACGTCTATCGGTTCGTGTCTCCTCTTGCTTGAGTCCCAAACGCGGGTGGTTGATACAACCAAACGGCTGTCGACCCGGGAATTCGACCGCCCTCATCGAGGGGCCCGCTGACCAGCGCGATCTCGGTGTCCGGGGGCGGGTCGACCGGGGCTTCGCCGAAGTTGACGATGCATCGAAAGGTGTCGCCCCGGCGGAAGGCGAGGACGTCCGGGCCGGCATCGTCCCAGGTCAGCGGCTGTTCACCGAGGTCGAGCGTGCGACGCAACCGGAGGGCGTCGCGGTAGAGGCTGAGCGTCGAGGTTGGGTCGACCGCCTGCCGCTCGGCCGTCAGGGTGTTCCAATCCGCCGGCTGCGGGAGCCATGGCTCGCCGGCCGGGCCGAACCCGAAGGGCGGGGCGTCGCCCGACCAGGGCATCGGCACCCGGCAGCCGTCCCTGCCCCGCTCGGCACCACCGGTGCGGAGGAACGTGGGGTCCTGCAGCACCTCGTCGGGAAGGTCGGTCACCTGGGGGAGGCCCAGCTCGTCGCCCTGGTAGACGTAGGCGCCTCCGGGCAGGGCCAGCATCAGGAGCGCCGCCGCCCGGGCCCGGCGCCGGCCCAGGTCGCCGCCGCCGTAGCGGGTGACGTGGCGGACGACGTCGTGGTTCGAGAGCACCCACGTGGTGGGCGCGCCGACGTCGGCGAGGGCGGCGATGCTCTCGTCGATCGCGGTGCGCATCCCGACGGGGCCCACGGCGCCAGGAGGAAGTCGAAGTTGAAGGCGGTGTGCAGCTCGTCGGGGCGGAGGTACCGGGCCAGGCGCTCGGGGGTCTGCACCCAGACCTCGCCGACGAAGGTGACGTCGCGCGGGTACCCATCGGCGATCCGTCGCCACCGGCGGTAGACCTCGTGCACCTCGTCCTGGTCCCAGTAGGGATGGCCCTCCGCCGCCGGCCCGGCGCCCGCGTAGGCCCCGGCGATGTCGGGCATGTCGGGGTGCTTGGCCATGCCGTGGGCCACGTCGACCCGGAAGCCGTCGACGCCACGGTCGAGCCAGAAGCGCAGGATCGAGTCGAACTCGTCGAGGACGTCGTGGTTGGTCCAGTTGAGGTCGGGCTGCTCGGGGGCGAACAGGTGCAGGTACCACTGGCCGGGCGAGCCGTCGGCCTCGATGACCCGGTGCCACGCGGGGCCCCCGAAGACGCTCTGCCAATCGTTGGGCGGCTCGGTGTTGTCGGCGCCGCGGCCGTCGCGGAAGACGTACCGGGCGCGCTCGGGGCTGTGGGGCGGGGCGGCAAGGGCGGCGGCGAACCAGGGGTGCTGGTCGGAGGTGTGGTTCGGGACGAGGTCGACGATGACCTTGATCCCGAGGGCATGGGTGTCGCCGGACGAGGTCGTCGAAGTCGGCGAGGGTGCCGAACATGGGGTCGACGCCGCGGTAGTCGGCAACGTCGTAGCCGGCGTCGGCCTGGGGCGAGGGGTAGAACGGGTTCAGCCAGATGGCGTCGACGCCAAGGTCGTGGATGTACGCCAGGCGGGAGCGGACGCCGGCCAGGTCGCCCATCCCGTCGCCGTCGGAGTCGGCGAAGCTGCGGACGTAGACCTGGTAGATCACGGCGCGCCGCCACCAAGGACCGTTAGCCACGGCGCAGGCTATCCAGCGGGCAAGCCCACGGGAGCGGGGCCCTGGACAGAGCTGCCGCCGTCTTCCACGCTTATGAGGTGATCAAGTGTGGGAACTGCCGACGCCATCACGACACGGCCGCCGACGTCAAGGCCTGCTACGAGCGCTCGTCGGAGCGCGGGGCCGCCGAGATCCATGGACGCCGGCAGGTCAAGGGTGATGGGGCGACCGAATTGACCGCGACATTCCTCCGGAGGACGCAGACCCCTTCCGAGTTGGCACTGTGGAGCCGCCTGCGGAGTGGTTTCGAGGGCCACCGGTTCAAGCCACAGGTTCGCCTCCACGGATATGTCGTCGACTTCTTCTGCCCCCTTCTCAGCCTCGCGGTGGAGATCGACGGCGGCTCACACCGAGGCAAGGTAAGGCTGGACGGTTATCGGGAGGACATCCTTCGCGCCAACCACATTCACGTGGTTCGTATCGCCGATGATGTGGTGCTCGAGCACATCGACCGCGCACTCGACATTCTCAGCGTCGAGGTACGGAAACGAGCCAGTCAGCTGCAACGGCCGGTCGCAGCGCCGATCGCACCGCTGAAGCGCGAACCCTGCGCCCATCAGGACGACAAGCTGCTCTGCCAGAAATGCAAGCTCATCGACCAGGAGCTGCGTCGGCGCGAGGCGGATTCAGACCCTGACGACCAGAGGGTTCCTCAGCGGCCGCCGCCCTCCAGCCCCAGCCGCTACAGCGAGACGCCGGGACTCGTGAACCGGCCGCCCGAACCCCCAGGGACCATCAGCAGGCGGGGTTACTGAGTCGTCGTCTTGACCGTCGACAACGCCCTCGGTCAGGCGACGGTGCGACCGAGGAGATGGCGGTTCTTCGCAACCGACCCGGGCAGGATCGAAAAATGCACCTGGCCGTCGTCGTCCACGGCGACGACACGCACCACGGCGGTACCGGCGCGATTGCCGGCCAGCACCATTGCCCCCACCACGATCCGTTCGGGCATGAGGGCATCCGAGAGGGTGGACCAGCCGAACCCGTCATCGTCCTGGGCGTTCAGGTCGGCGATCAGATCAAGGTCCTCAGTCATCGCTCCATCCGTGTCAAAACTCATAATATGCATTGAACACGACCTGATGCTCGCAGCGTGCCAGCTTGGCCACCCCGTCATCCAGGTCGTCGAACGTCACGTCGTAGTGACGTGGGTTTCGCCCGGTGGGCTCGAGGCGCAGGCCAAGCTGTCGGATCGCACCTGCCGTCGCGATCACCAGTCGCTCGAAGCGAACCAGAGGCGGCTGTTGGGCGAGCTCGTCGAGCGTCTGGTCCCGAACGGCGAATACGGAGATACCAAACATGCCGTAGATCGTGTAGTTGCGAAGCGCATCTGCGCGGAGCACGTCGGGGTCCAAGTCCCCGCCCCGAACGACAACCGTCGTGTCATCGTTCAGCTCGTCCCCGAGTCGAATGAAGCGCTGCTTCACGGGCGCAATCGTCCCAGGGGACTACGACAGCGGGGACCGCGGAGGCTCCTCCGACGCCGGGGAACCGCGTGAACTGAGCACCTCGGGATCTCCCAACCAACCCCGACACGACGGAATGAAACTCCGGTGGAAGACGAACGCCAGTGCGTGGCACGCCGGCACCAGAGACCCTTTCGACATGCCCACCTCCTACCCTCTGATCGCGGATCAGCCGGAGCCGGCGACGGCCTCCACTGCCCGACGAAACGACGAAGGATCGATCGCCGGGAACCGGTACAAGTCGTCCTCGATGGCATCGAGGAAGGCCAGGAGCCCTTCCCGCTCGACCAGCCCTCGATCCAACATCGCACGAACGTCGTCGAGGTCGCGAGAGTGACCGCGCTCGAGCTTTGCCATGGCCTGGGCGGTGAGGTCGAAATGCCGGACCGTGAGCATCCCCTCGGTGGCTTCCCACGGACTTCGGTCCTCCCACCCAGGGGGCACCGGGATGAAGAGATCGGGCGATGCCAGCTCGACATTGATGGCGAGCTCCTCCTTCAACTGGGGGACCGCCCGGAGGAGCACGGACGAGTCGGGGACCAGCTTCAGATCGACGTCGATCGTGCTGTCCCGCCAGCCGAGCAGTACCGCCGTGGAACCCCCGGTGAGGTAGGCGGTCGAGGGTTCCCGAGCGGCGCGGCCGAGGCGAGCCAGGAAGGCGCGGATGCGCTCGGCGGTCGCTAGCCGGCGCACGCGGCTGCGCGCTCGAAGCTGACCAAGCGGCGGACCAGAGCGTTGTACCGGCCGTGGGCGCTGTCGGCATCCTCGGTCGCGAGCAGTCCGTACAACGCGTGTTCGGCGTCCTCGATCGGTCCGGGGACCTCGAATCCGAGCTGACGCAAGCGTGGGGCACCGATGGAGACGAGGAGCGCCGGAACGCTGCAGAGGCCCTCGGCGAGGTCGCGTATCCCTGCTTCGACGAGATCGGAGCCGGGGAGATCGGGCGGCACGGGAACCACGAAGGCCCACGGTAAGTCACGCGGCCCGTGTGAGCCCGCCATGGGTCGAGCCGGCGCGCGCCGGAACTGTCAGCCCGCCAACCACAGGTGCGTGGCGGCGTGGGCGCGATTCGGTCGCCACTCCCGCGACAGCGCCTCGGCCTCGGAGACCGAGACCGTCTGCCCGGTCAGGCCCGCCAATGCCCGACGGAGGCCGAGATCGGCCGCCGGGAACGCGTCGGGTTCACCGAGACGGAGCGCCAGGTACTGGGCCGTCCACGGCCCGAGGCCGGCCACAGCCACGACGGAGGACACAAAGTCGTCCAAGGAGCGGCTGCGGTCGAGCTCGATGTCGTGTTCGGCAACACCCCGGGCGAAGGCGTTGACGGCGGCGGCCCGAGCGGTCGTCATCCCGAGGCCTCCGAGGTCGGCGAGAGCCAGGACATCCGCCGTCGGGAAGAGATGCGTGAGACCGAGATCAGCCAGCCCGGGGACGGGTGTGCCGTGGCGTTCGACCAGCCGAGCGGTGAGGGTGTTGGCGCCGGCCAAGCTGACCTGCTGGCCGATGATGGCCCGGACCCCCGTCTCGAAGGGGTCCCAGGTACCCGGGGGCCGGAGTCCGGGACGGGCCGCCAGCAGCGGTCCGATGAGGGGGTCGCGGCCGAGCCGATCGGCGGCAGCCTCGACGTCGGCGTCGAGATTGAAGATCCGCCGGGCCCGGTGGGCCACGTGGATGAGGCCTTCCCAGTGCGGCAGATGGGCACGCATCACCAGATGGTCGGGACCACCGCGTGAACAGCTCGATCACGCCAGGATCACCGTCGATGCTCACGGTCCGGCGATAGGTGTCGACCGAGACGTGCTCCACTCCGGTGATGACCCGTGCCCGGAAGAAGCCGAGCATGGTGTCCCAGTCGAGCGGCGGCTCGTAGGCCAGGCGTAGGCCGAGGCCGCCGTCGGCGACGAGGCGGTCGGTCACCCGCCGGCGGGCCCGCAAGTCGCTCGGCGGCGAGCGGAAGACCTCGAGGCACACCCGGTTGAGCTGGCGGACGCTGCCGAAGCCGGACGCGAAGGCGACCTGGGAGATCGGCAGGTCCGTGTCGTCCAGCAGCCGACGGGCGAAGTGGGCGCGGCGCGACCGGGCGAGTTGGTCTGGCGTGACACCGAGGTGCTCGTCGAAGAGGCGCCGGAGGTGGCGGGACGACACGCCGAGCCTTGCGCCGAGCTGGACCTCGTTCCCCTCGTCGAGCGCCCCGGCGAGGACGAGCTGGACGCCCCGGCAGACCAACTCCGGGCCGGCCCAGCTGACCGGCGGCTCGCTGCGATAGGGCCGGCAGCGCAGGCAGGCCCGAAACCCGGCAGCTTCCGCGGCGGCGGCCAGGGAGAACTGCACCACGTTGCCCGGCTTGGGCCGAGCGGTGCAGGAGGGCCGGCAGTAGATACCGGTCGTGACCACGGCTGAGAGCTCGTGCACGGCATGATCATGTCCCAGCCGAACCACGGAGATCGGACGTATTCGGACAGGCTTCGACCCACCTCGATCCATGTCCGAATCTGACTGGACCTCGACCCGAGGCCGCTTCATGATGAACCCATGGCCACGAGGGCGACGTCGACGACGAGCCGGTACTGCTACGTCGAGACGCCGCTGGGCACAGTGCTGCTCACCGGCGACGGCGGCGGCGACGGCCTCACGGGCGTGTACTTCACCGGCCACCGGTTCAGCCCTCGACCAAGCGCCTCCTGGGAGCAGGATGACGCCGGATTCGTGAAGGTCCGCAGTCAACTGGAGGAGTACTTCGACGGCCGACGAACGCAATTCGATCTGACCTTGGCGCTCCACGGCAGCGAGTTCGAGCGCACGGTCTGGGCCGCCCTATGCGAGGTCCCCTATGGCGAGACGGTCAGCTACGGCGACATCGCCCGGCGCATCGGCCGACCCGGTGCGGCGCGGGCGGTGGGAGCGGCCAACGGTCGAAACCCCGTCTGCATCGTCGTTCCCTGCCACCGGGTGATCGGCGCCGACGGCAGCCTCGGCGGCTACGGCTGGGGCGTCGAGCGCAAGTCGTGGCTCCTCGACCATGAGGTCCAGCATCGGTCCGCCGATGCCCAATGGAACGCTTTCAGCCGGACCGCCATCTCCGGCAACTGACCGGTCTGCCAGCGCACTCGTCTCATCCTCGATCGAGAAGCTTGCAGCGCACGCCGCCCGCACGCACGGCGCATACGTTCTCGATGGACAGCCGCTGCTGGGTATCTCGGTGTTCTGCGCGCTCGACGACATCGGGCCGTCGTCGCTCGACGGACTCCTTCAGCGATTCGCCCCTTACCGGGTCATCCACCTCCCCCTCGCGGGAGACCTCCGCTCGGCAGGCTTCGAGATGCTGGCGTCGTTCCGCCGCCCGCACTACACCGTCAGGCTCGGCACCCTCGACGAGCTGCCCGAACTGCTCGATGCCCTCGGCAAGGCCGAGCCCAACCCGTACCATGGCCGCAGACCAGGGAGGAGGTAATCGTGGTCAGCGTGGACATCACCTGCGACCTAATGGACGAGGACGAGAGCGGTTACGTCTGGACGTTCCTCCGCGACGCACAAGACCCAAGCTTGATCGAGCCCGGCGCAATCGTCGTCGCCGGTGACGAGGACGCCCCTGCAGTCGCCGAGGTGGTCGAGATCGTCGAGAGGCCAGCTGGCCCTGTCGTTCACCTCCGCCTACTCCCCGGCGCTATTGAGGACTACGAAGCCCTCGTGCGCCGGGCCATAGCACCGGCTTAACGAACCAGCCACAGGCCCGCAAGCTTGAGCAGCGATTCGACAGGCACTGTTCGATGGCGGTCGATGTTGAAAAGTGCCTCTGACCTGCGCCTTTTGTACGTCGGCGTGCCGATCCGTGTTGGACGCTCTACCGAATTTCTACACGTCCCGGCAGAAGTTCCAGTGGAAGTCACAAGGCCCGCATATGACTACGAGCCCATCGCTCGACCGCCTCGGCGATGTCCGATGCGACGCCAGGGTCGGCGGGTGGCTGAGCGTCGTCGTCGCAGCACTGCGGCTTCTCACGTTCCTCGCCCGTTGCTGTGATCGCGAGCGCCGCCAGCAGTTGTCCGTAGACGTCGGCGCCTGAACCGTCGTGCCGAGCCACAAGAACCACGATCGCGTGATCCTTGTCCGGCCAGGTGAGCAGCATCCGGTCTTGCCCGTAGAGGTGCCGACAACAGACTCGATCGATCATCTCGCCCGAGAGCCGATAGCCAGCGGCCTCGCAGCCTCGATCCTCGAGCTCGCCAATGGTTCGCAGAGCGGCTGCACGTCGACGACCTCGGAGGGCACGGATCTGGCGATCCGCCGCCACCGACGTCAGTTGGACTTCGAACGTGACTTCTCCCGCCGGCGCTCATCCTTGCGTCGCAGCTCATCGATGTCGCGTTGGAGGTCGTCACCGATCGGTACAACACGGCCCGCGGCGAGATCAGCGAAACCCTCCTCGGAGCCGGCCAACGCGGCCCTATCGCGAAGGATGCGCATGACCTGGACGAGAAGTTGACGGTCGTCTTTGTGCTGGCGGATCAGGTCGAGGGCACGCTTCACATCAACAAGCGAGAGGACGTTGACACGAACAGGCGTCGTTCCGGCGATCGGTTCGAGAATGCCCGCCTCGATCCAGGCCCTGATCGTCGGTTGCGAGAGCCCGAGCACTTGGGCGGCCTCCGATACCTTCGCCCCCCGGTCTCTGTCGGCCAAGTGGCCGCGCACGGCCTCAAGTGACCGACGGCGATCCGGATCGTTCTCATGCTCAGCGAGCTCCGCCAGCGTCAGCAGATCGTCGACGACCTCGACCAGCGACATGGAACCAGGATAGCCCCCAGCCTTCGGAAAACGCCATAAAATCACAAGCACTCTGCCACGCCCAGCCGGTGCCGACGTCAGCGGAAGGTACCCCGACGTGACCTGGGATTGACCCGATTTGCCGGACGGTCTGACTATGCCGCGTCAGGGGCGGTGTGGTGGTGGATGGGCGCCTCGCATTCGACCGGGGTGAGGTAGTCGAGTGAGGAGTGCGGCAGCCGCGTGCGGTTGAAGAACCTCGATGTACCAGCGGATCCCCGAAACGCTGCAGGCTCGCGGGCTTGCGCAGCCGACTGTCACCACCTTCTGCGCTGTTTCAAACCGCCCGCGGTGGTGTTGGCCGCAAAGGGAAACGCGGCAATCGCGTGTCCTTTCTGTGTCCTGGAGAACTCTCGGCGGACTTTTCCCCAGCGTGACGAGCAAACCCACAGACCCATGCACCCACTCTG
>CAWHAN010000003.1:0-114008 GCA_963827345.1 uncultured Acidimicrobiia bacterium
CCCGGGCAGCTGCCGCCGTGGTCGACCTTGGTGGTGAGATTGCCCGCTGGGTCGTAGCGGTAGGTGGTTATCCGCAGCTTGGGATCCTTGACGGTCTTCAGCCGGCCCTGGGGGTCGTAGTCGTAAGCCGTCGGCTGGGTGGCGCCGTCGCGCGTCTCTTTGACCGAGCCGTCCGGCCAGTAGGTGGTGGTGAGGCTCGTCGTATCGGCGCGGCGTACCTCTGCGAGCTCGTCGGCCTCGTTGTAGATGAAGTCCGTCAGGTTGAGGTTGGCATCGGACTGATCGTCCAGGTTGCCGTTGGCGTCGAAGTGGCGGACAGCCTTGTGATTGTTGGCGTCGATGGCCTCGACGACCCGGCCCCAGCTGTCGTGGACGAACCGGGCGCAGCCCATGGCCGGCGGAGTACAGGCCGTGCGACGCTGGCGGCGACCCCTCGAGGCGAGACGGCGGAGGTCAGCCATCCGGTCGTGTCGTTGTAGCCGTAGCGCGCCTTGTTGAGCAGCGGGTCGGTTTCCTCGCTGAGGTTGCCGAAGCCGTCATAGGCGCGCTTCCAGATCTTGCTGGCGGAGTCGGTGAGCGTGGTCAGGTCGCCAGGCGCGGGCCGGGTCGTAGCCGAACGAGGTCATCTTGAGAACAACTGCGGGATCGCCCTCTCCTACCGAGACCTTCTTGAGATTGCCGTTCGGTGTCGTAGTCATACTTGGTGGTGACGATGTCCGGATCGGTCAGGGTCAGGGGCTGGTCGAACTGGTTGTAGGTGGCGCGGACCTCCCGGCCCAAGCGCGTCCTTGGTCCAGGTCAGGTTGCCCCGGTCGTCGTAGGTGCTGTCGACCACGTGCTGGTTGGGGTCCCTGGCCATGGTGATGGACACCCAGATGGTTGGTCTCGAAGTCCCACCTGGCCTCCACCGTCGACCCCAAGCCCCGGATGATGTGGGTCGGCCGGTAGCCCTTGTAGCCGTAGACGACGACATTGGTCCGAGGATCGGTGACCTTGGTGGCGTCAAGGATCGAGGTGTAGTCGAACTTCGTCTCGCGTTGCAGCTCGTCCTTTTGCGACGTCACTCGGCCCAGCCCGTCGTAGACGTTAGTCGTCACCTTCGGGCTGGCGGCACCGGCCTGATTGGGACGGCGAATGGTCTTGATCAGATGGTTCTCGTAGGTGAAGTGCCACTTGCCGGTGGCGACGTCGGTGTAGTCCCGCAGGTCCCCGGCCGCGTCGTAGCCGAACGTCACCTTGCGAGGTGTCGGCGTCGAGCTGTCCCTGACCTCGGTGATGCGTGAGCCAGTCCAGATCACTTTCAGGGTCCGTTTGGCGGTGTCGGTCACGGACCGGTCAATAATGGTGTCGAGTTTGCCGGCTACGTACTGCAGCGTGGTGGCGTAGCCGTTGCGGTCGGTGATCGACGTCAGCTGCTTGGCCGGCGAGAAGATCAGTCGTGCGGCTGCAGCGTATGAAGGTGTAGCTTGCGTCGGCGTTCTTGACGAGCGTCGCCAGGACTCCTGGGCGGCGCCTCATAGAGCCCGGCATGTGTCCTTATAGAACGTCTCCTGCGCCCCACTCTCCTGCGTCACGGTGGCCGTATTCGAGTATGGCGACGTCGTCGAGCACCAGGGACATGCCGTAGGCGTGTGTCCAGCCGTAACCGAGTGGGAACCGGGAGCTTGGTAGCGGTGCGTCGTTCCGGGCCTGTAGCGAGTTGTAGGAGTGCGACAGCGCCAGACTGGGGCCACGCCCGGGAATGGTGAAGTCGGCGAAGGTTTCGTGGAAGTTGCCCGTGGCCGTGTTCACCGGGTCTGCGGCGAGAATTTGGCCGGCCGTGTCGTGACGTTGGGCGCAGTTGTTGCCCATGGTGGCGGCGGGGATCAGTGGGCTACAGGGCCCTCGCGATGAACCCTTTCAGTACGACAAGGCCGATCCGCGACGCCTCCTGATGGGCGCGAACAGTGCCGGCGACGCCGACCTGCCCCGCAACGCTCAGGGCCTGGCGCTCATCGGTGATCCTCGCAACGACGAGAACGTCATCGTCAGCCAACTGCAGGTCCTGTTCCTGCGCCTCCACAACCGGTTCCTGGACCAGGTCGTGGCTGATGCGTCTGTTCCCGAGGAACGCAAGTTCGACGAGGCGCAGCGGTTGACGCGCTGGCACTACCAGTGGATCGTGGCTCACGACTACCTGCCGCGCATCGTTGGTCAGGCTCTGGTCAATCGGCTGTTCGTCGAAGGTGGTGACGAACCCGACTTCAAGCTCCGCTACTACCGGGTCAAGACCAAGCCCTACATGCCGGTCGAGTTCTCGGCCGCAGCCTTCCGCTTCGGGCACACCATGGTTCGTGGGATCTACAACCTGAACCAGGTGGTTACCGACCGACCGGTCTTCGCTGCCGGTGACGCTGTCGGGGAATTCGACGACCTTCGAGGCCTGCGGCCGCTACCGGGCGGCTGGGCCATCGACTGGCCCCAGTTCTTCTCCATCAGCGGTTCGGTTCCCCAGCCCAGCCGGCTCATCGACAGCCGCTTGGTGCCCGCTCTGTTCGACCTGCCCGGACCCGGCCCATCGCTGGCGTTCCGGAACCTGAAGCGGGGACAGGCTCTGCAGTTGCCATCCGGCCAGGATGTCGCTCGACACCTCAAGGCTCCTCACGTCTATACCGGGGCAGAGCTCACCGCACCAGATCCGACGCCGCTCTGGTACTACATCCTCAAGGAGTCCGAGCTGGACCCAGAAGCACAGGGCCTCCGTCTTGGCCCTGTCGGCGGCCGCATCGTGGCCGAGGTTCTGCTTGGTCTGCTGCGGGGCGACACTCAGAGTTACGTCAACCAGCAGCCTGATTGGAAGCCGACCATCCCCGACAGTGACGGGGATGGGCTGATCAGCATTAGCGACCTGATCGTGTTTGCCACGACATGATCCAGCATCGTTGATCACGGAAGGCTGTATAATACAGTCGGTGCGTCGGTGAATAGGTCTCACTGAGAACGCATGTGGTCGATCAATCGCTGGAAAATTTCAGGCGGGTTCGAAAGGGCCTGCATACTTTCGGCGTACGGGATTCGAACCCGCGGCTCAAGGCTGGTCGAATCGATCCTGCAGGAGACGAGCGAGTTCGGCCCATCGACCTCTGTTCGAACCGTGCTCCACTAGGACCGCTCCCGTCTGACCAGCCCGCCAGTCGCGAAAGCGCTGGTCAGACGCATTTCACCCCCCGAGATGACGGCGTGGCCGGGGCGGTCCGAGGTCACCTGGCCGAGCCCGCGAATGACCGGATCTCGGGTGCGATAGGGGTGTGGCGAAATTCCTGAGGTGTGAAAGGGCGTAGGAATCGGTGCCGACGCCTCGGTTTCGACGTCGCCGACGTCCCTCACGCCGCCGACAACGACCACTCTGCCCGCGCAGACGCCGATTCCTGTCGCATCGATGTTCGCGGGGGACGTCCTCCTGGGGCGCAGATGTTTCTAAACGAGCGACGACCGTGCTGCTCCGAGACGGGTTCGATCGTAGTCCCGACGTAGTGATGTCGCGATATCATGACCTCGTGAAACCGAGACAGACAACGGTTCGGCTCCCCCAGGAGTTGGCCGAGGAGGCCGAGGCGGTCGCCCGTGTCCGGGGGGTAAGCGTGAACTCACTCATCGTTGAGGCACTCTCGGCCGAGATCGAACGAGTGCGTGCCGACGTGGACTTCACATCCCGCGCCAAGCGACTGCTGGAGCGAGACAAGGAGTTGCTCTATCGCCTGGCACGGTGACGCGGTGGCGGCGGCACCTGTCGTGGGGGCGGTCGGCGCGGGTCACCTGCCCTGGCGGGATGGTGGTGAGCGTGGCCCGCTCTCCGAGATGATCCGGAGCAAGAAGGTCGACCACCAGGCCCCGGCCTACGAACCGGTGACCGATACCCCCCGGTGTTGATGCCTTCGAGTTCAAGTCCCATCTCGGTCAGGGCCGCTGCGAGGTAGACGGTTCCTCGCGGAGCGACCCGGACGTCGACGAGAGCGTCGGCGTCGTTGGTCTCCCGCCGAGGGAGCTGACCGTTCTCCATGCCGTGAAGCAGGACCATCTGGCCGCCGATGAGTACCCAAGCGCCGGGGAACCGTTCGGCAAGCAGGCCGAGGAATGGCCAGATGTGCCCGTTGACCTGATCGCCATCGACTGCCGGCCGGTCGATGGCGGGGAACGGGTCAGGCACGGCGGAGTAGCTCGTGAGCGACGCGCCGTGCGCGATCGTCGCCACCCCGTTCGAGCAGGTCGACGGCGGCGACTTCGGGCCACACCACGCGTTCCCCGTGAGCGAAGGGCCACGGGCCTCGCACGACCCGGGCGATCAGGTTGGGCTCGGCGGCACTCTGGTCGGGGACGTACCGGTTGACCAGCCGCCCTAGGACGTCACTGGCGATGTAGACGTCGATCGGAGCGCTGTCGCGGAGCTGGCCGCTGGCCCTCGCCCCGCCTACGACGACGCCGTCCTCGGCGAGGAGATCCTCGATCAAACCGGGGTGCACGTACCAGGGGCGCCGGTCGGCGCGCCGGCGAAGCTGGGATGCCAACTCGCCGACGTGCCGGTCGGCGAGCACGTCATGCAGTCTGCGGATCTCGGCCGGCGCGAGCCAGGAGACGTCGCGGCCGCCGGCGAGGGCCAGCAGTCCCCATGCCCGCGCTGCCGCCCATGGCCGTCCGGCGTGGCGCTGCTCATGGGCCAGCCGGTCGACGCTGTTCGGATCGACCAACCATCGACCGGAGACCTGGCATGCATCGAGTCGTCCGTCTCGGATGAGTTGACGGACGCGTTCGAGTGAAATATCGAGGGCCTTGGCGGCGACGGCGGCGCTCATCCGTTCCACGAGACAATCCTACCGGGACACGAAGGGATGTCAGCTAGAAATCCTTGGTCTAGACCAAGTATTGTGGTGGGGCTCATCGCACTCAGCGTGGTCGTCCAGGGAGCCCGACTCGCAGCCACTGGTGACACCTTCGCCGTTCCTGGGCCGGCGTGGGCGTCGGTGGGCAAAGGGCATGCCGACGGCGGCCAGCCGAACGACTTCGCGCAAGGAAGCCCTGTGATCGCTTGGGATACCATGGGATGCATGTCCGAACCCAAGACTGTGCAGCGGTCGTTCCGGCTGTCGGCCCGCACCCTCGAACTGCTCGACGACGCCGCTGCGCAGAGCCACGAGTCCCGCAATGCCCTGGCGGACCGGCTGCTCGGCGAGGCGGTCCGTGTGGAGCGGCACCCGCTGATCCAGTTCCGTGGAGGGGCTGCGGGCCACCGACGGCCACGGGTCGTCGGCACCCGCCTCGACGTTCATCAGGTCATGTCCACCCTCCGAGCCAACGACGGCGACGTGGATGCTGCTGCTGAGTACCTGGCCGTCGACTCCCGGCTCGTGCGAGCCGCACTCGACTACTACGCCGACTTCGCCGACGAGGTCGATGCCGACGCGTCTCTTGCGGCAGAGGTCGCCGAGACCGAGCGGGCGCGGTGGGAGCGTGCGCAACAGGCCCTGCGTTGAGGCCGGCGCTCGACCATCACTACTCGCCCGTCATCGCCGCCCGACTCAGAGCCACCGGTCGGGACGTCGTCGCCGCTGTCGAGCGCGGCTGGGAGCGCGAGGACGACGAGTCGCTGCTGGCGATCTGCGCCCTGGAAGGTCGAGCCCTCCTGACCAACGACGTGGCCGATTTCACTGCCATCAGCCGGGCGTGGGCTGCAGACGGGCGGAGCCATTCCGGCCTGATCTTCACCTCCGACGCCGGCATGCCCAGAAGTCGTCACACGATCGGACGCTTTGTCGACGCTCTCGAAGACCTCCTCCTACGACATCCCGACGAGGACGCCTTTCGAGATCAGGTGCACTGGCTCTGACTATGACCTACCAGGTCGAGGTCGCCCGCCCTAGACCGCAGGTCACGGCGTGGCGCGGGGGCGCAGCGTGCCGACGCCCATGCTGCAGGACTGGAGGAACGTCGAGTTGGCCATGCGGTTCCAGTAGGGCACGCCGAGCGGCGTGAGGGTGCCGTTGACGTCCTTGTGGACCTCGACGATGGCCCACGCGCCCCTCGGCTCCTCGTCGAAGTAGAACCGCAGGAGGTCGCCGTTCGACACAGGCGGCATGCCGAGGTAGCCCCACTTCTCGTTCAGCTTCCTCAGCTCGTCGAGGATCCCCGCCTTGTCCGCGTCGTTGTAGCGGCTGTAGTCGGCCCGAGTCTTGACCTCCTTCTCCTTGTTGGTCTCGCCCCACGACACGACCTGGGTACTGGTGATGGGCTTGCAGTGCTCGCCGAGGCCCTGCGTCCGCAGGCCCGAGCCGCCGCGGGACAGGTTGTCGGCCACCACCTGCTCGAACGTGGCCCCGACCTGGCAGCCGAGCAGCACCACCCGGCGCGGGCCGAAGGCGTCCCTCCACTTGACGAAGTCCGGGTCGCCGCCGAACAGGGCCTTGATCTCCGGTTCGCCGTAGTACACGGCGTCCTTCAGGAAGTCGGGCGGTGCCTGGGCGGCCAATCGGTTCTGGGAGCCGTGGATCGCAATCACCAGCGTCCAGTCGCCGGTCTGTTGGCGAGCCTTGATCCTCGCCTTCAACGCGGCCAGGTCGGGCACCACCTGGCCACCGAGGCCGATCGACGGGTCCCGCACCGTGAGGTAGGTAATGGACGGGGTACCCGTCCCCGCCCCGGCGTCGCCGGCAGGCTTGCCGGCGTCGGACGGAGCGGCGTCGGGAGCGCCCGCGTCGCCCTCCCGCTGCACCGCAGGGGCGTCGGTGACCTCTCCGGCCCCGTCGAGACCGGCGCACTCGTCGCAGCACCCGCCGCCTCCGCACCGCTGCACGACGGGCGTCGACCCCGCGCCCAGCAGCCAGGCGACACTCTGGTTGCCTGCGGCCCGCTGCAGCAGATGGATTCCTGCGGCATGGGCGCCGACCGCCGTGGACGAACCCCGCGTCCGCAGCTCCGCCTCAGCCCGCCCGGCTTCCTCGTCCCGGTTCTGGCCGCGCACCGTCCCCTCCGTCGTCGCTCCGCCCATCGTGCGGACTGACGCCGACGCCCACAAGGTCCCGCATCCACGCCGAAAGGGACGCGGGGGCTGCCCGATCGGGCAACCGGCGACGGGGCTGGGCCACGAGCCCCGAGCCCTCGACCCTGACCTGACGGTTAGGAAACCCTTCCTCGGGCGGGGCGAACACCCTCGCCGGGGCCGATTACCCACCAGGCTCGGGAAGCGCACCATCACCTCACGACCTGGAGCTCTCGACGTGCCGGCGACCCGCCAGGCACCGGAGCCCGACGACCACAGGAGGTGGCCGACGTGCGACGAATGACACGGTGTCTGGTGGGGATGTTCCTCATGGGATTTCTCTTGACGGGCTTTGCGCCCGCGGCGTTCGGATCACCGCCTACCAACGACAACTTCGCAGACGCGGACGTCATCACGTCGCTGCCGTTCACCGACAGCGGCGACCTCGCGGCCACGACCGCCGAGGCGGGCGAGCCGTCCGACTTCTGCGTGTACCCGTCATCTCGGACCGCCTGGTACGCCTTCACCCCGTCCGACTCGGGCACTGCCCGTATCGGTCTGATGGGGAGCGACTTCTCCGTCATCGTCGCCGCCTACCACTCGGGCGGCGGTGGGATCGGCGATCTCAGCCTGGTCGGATGCTCCGGCAACCTGGGAATCCCGACCCCCCTGCCCGTCCCCGTTACTGCCGGTTCCACCTATTTCCTACAGGTAGGCGTGATGCCCGATACGCCCAGCCATCTGGAGCTCCGGGTCGAGATGATGGCCCCGCCGGCGAACGACAACTTCGCCGATGCCGAGGCCCTGCCCGGCGAGCCGGTCACCGCCACCGTGGACCTGACCGCCGCGACGATCGAGCCCGGAGAACCGACGCCCGGCGGGCTCGCCCTGACCGGCAGCGCCTGGTACTCCTACACGCCGGCGGTGAGCGGTTCGCACCTCGTCCGGACGGAGCTCTTCCACGACGCGACGCTCGCCGTGTACACGGGGACCTCGCTAGCCGACCTCACCGAGCTGGCCTCGGGATTTGGGTCCTACCAGCCACTGAGCTTCGCGGCTGAGGCAGGCACCACGTACTACGTCCAGGTGGCGATGGCCGGCTCCTCGTGGGGATACCCCGCCGTGCGGCTCACCATCGAACGGCCGGGCCCGCCCACCGCGGCATTCTTCTACCCGGCTTTCTTCAACCCCTCGGTCCACGACGACGTGCAGTTCTACGACACCTCCCATGACCCCGCCTACGCTGGCTTCGGGCCGGCCCAGTGGGACTTCGGCGACGGGGCGGTGGCGACCGGGTGCTGCCCGACCCACCGTTACGCCGCCGACGGTGACTACACGGTCTCGCTGACCGTGACGACGCTCGACGGGCGGACGGCGACGGCCACCCAGGAGCTGACGGTCCGCACCCACGACGTGTCGATCGAGCGGATCCAGGCGCCCAACTCGGCGGGCGTGGGCCAGACCAAGAGCATCGCCGTCAAGGTACGTGGCGGGCAGTACGCCGAGACGGTGCAGGTCCAGCTCTACAGGAGCAGGCCGGGCGGGCCGAGGAGCTGGTCGGCACCACGAGCGGCCCGGTACCGCAGGCCCACGGCGGTCGTTCGACCGCATTCGACTTCACCTACACCTTCACCCCGGCCGACCGGGCCAGCGGAAAGGTGACCTTCCGAGCGGTCGCCGAGATCGTCGGCACCCGCGACGCGGTGCCGGGCGACAACCAGGCCATCGCGCCCTCCCACGGAGGTGAGGCGGTGATGGTCGGCAGACCGACCCGTAGCGTTCCCAGGAGCCAGCGGTGGTGGCTCCTGGGGATGGGTGTCGCCGCGGTCTGCGTCCTGGCGGGGTGTGGGGGTCGGAGCAGCGCCACGCCGACGCCCACGGGCGCTGCCGGCGGCTCGACAGGGATCGACAGGTTCACCAGCCCCGGGGAAGCGGCCCGGCACCTCTACGACGCCTGGCGAGCCGGTAGCCGGCCCGAAGCACTCCGGGCGGCGGCTTCGCTGGTGGTCGACGACCTCTTCTCGTACCCGGTGCCCCAGGACACCCTGACGCCGAGCGAGTGCGAGCTGGTCGAAGTCGGGTACGGCTGTCACTGGGCGGGGGAACGGTCGAGGCCGGTCATGATCGTCGAGGGCGGGGCGTCGGCGGGCTACCAGGTCGTCTGGGCGTCTCACGAAACCGTGACGGCCGGGCACTTCTACCTCGGGTTCGGTCGCTACACCGACGTCATCGGTGAGGTGGACGTCACCGAGGTCTGACCGCGGATGATGGTGCAGGCATCCCCATGGGACACATGCCAGCACCATGTCGCCAGGACGGTCATCTGTGGTCAATTGAGGCGCACACGAGCGGCGGCCATCGGGACGGGGATCGGACTGGACGATGCGGGCGACGGCGGCGGGAACCCGAAGGCACCATGGCCTGGCCGCAGTCGGCGCGCTGATCGTGATGGTCGCGTCGATGAGCCCGGCGTTCGCCGGTGCCGGCGCCGGGCCCTCGACGTCCACGACCGCGCCGAGCTCCCCCACCACCTCGACCAGCACCTCGTCCACCAGCTCCAGCTCGACGACCCCGCCGCCGACGACCCCCGACCCGGTCTATTACGGCGTGTCCACGACACTCGGGGTCGACGATCCGGCCGACTTCTTCCCGTCGTCGACGACGACCACACACCCGTCGTCGACGACGACGTCCACACGCCCGCCGGCCGTGGTCATGACCATGCACGCGACCATCACCACGACGGTCCACTACGACTTTGGCGCACGCGATCCGGGCCCACAGGAATCCGCTGAGGAACCTTCCTCGGCCGCGGGCGCCGAACGAGTGGTCTTCCGAGGCCCCGCGACGACCGAATCGCCGGGCGCGTCGACGACCACGACCGAACCGGTCCGCCCGGTGTCCCGCAGCCAGGACTCGGCGGCGCTGGCGGCGGCGACCAGCCCGGACGGCACCCGGAGCGGGGTGTCGCTGTTCTGGCCCGTCATCCTCGGCCTGTGCTGCCTGCTCCTGCTGGGCGGCCCGGTCGCGGCACGGAGGTTGCGCCATCCTCACTGACATGACGGTGATCGACCTCGGCATCCCGGGTTACCACGACGTCTCGGAGCTGAACCGGGGAGGCTTCGCCACCATCTACCGGGCGTGGCAGCCCACGTTCGAGCGCGAGGTGGCCATCAAGGTCCTGTCGGGCCGGGCCGACGCCCCGTCGACCGACCGGTTCCGCCGGGAGTGCGCGGCCGTCGGGGCGCTTTCCGGCCACCCGAACATCGTCACGGTGTACGAGGCCGGGGCGACCGTCGACGGGCGGCTCTTCATCGTCATGGAGCTCCTCCACGGGGGATCGCTGGCCGACCAGCTGTCGGAGCGGGGGACCTTCGACGTCGCCGACGTCCTCGACTACGGCGGGCGGATCGCCGGAGCCATCGAGTCCGCTCACCGGGCGGGCATCCTCCACCGTGACCTCAAGCCCGAGAACATCCTGCTCTCCCGCCTCGGCGAGCCCAAGGTCGCCGATTTCGGGCTGGCCCAGTTGCCCTCGTCGGCCCCGAGCGTCACTGTCGGCATGACGGGGACCATCGTGCACGCCGCCCCCGAGGTCCTCGCCGGCGAGCCACCCACCGCCGCCTCCGACGTGTACTCACTCGCTTCCACCCTGTTCTGCCTGGTCTCGGGGCGTCCCCCGTTCGGCAGTGCGTCGGAGCAGAGCCTGGTGTCGCTGGTGAACCGCATCACCAGCGAGGCTCCCCCCGACCTCCGGGCCCGCGGCGTTCCGGAGGAGCTCTGCCTGGTGCTCGAGCAGGGGCTGGCCAAGGCCCCTGGTGATCGCCAGCACGACGTCGCCCAGCTCGGGCGGCAGCTCCAGGCGGTGCAGGCCTCGCTCGGCCAGCCGATCACCCGGCTCCCGATCGACTCGGTGGGGCCGAGGCCGGCTGCGTCGCGTTCCGGGCGTGAGACGCCGACGCCACGGCCGCGGCGGGGTCGCCGCCGCCGTCTCACCATCGCGGGTGCCACCGTTCTGGGTCTCGCCGCGGTCCTCTCGGTGGTCATCCCGCTCACTGCCGACCGGGCATCGCCCTTGCCGGTCCTCTACCAGGACAATTTCGACGCCGGGCAGAACTGGTACGAGCACGACGACCAGGTCGCCCGGTTGGCGTACGACGAGGATCGCTACCGGGTGGTGGTCAAAAAGGCCCATGAGGTGGTGCTCTCGGACACCTCCTTCCGCGGCGGCGTCTACGGGGAGCCGCTCACCGCCCTCACCGATGTCAGCGTCCGCGTCCGGCCAGCCGGTCTCGCCGGGGGCGATCTTCGGGCTCTTCTGCCGGTTCGGACCGAGCGGCGACTACTACCAGGCAGTGGTTCGCACCGACGGCGAGGCGTTGATCCTCAAGGCCGCGCCGCCGGGGGATGTTGCGGTGCTGGCTCGCGGTCGGGTGGCCGAGCCTGCCCACAGGCCGTGACGTGCGCCTGCGCCTCGACTGCACCGGTGCGGGCACGACCCGCATCGCCCTGTTCGCCGACGACGAGAAGGTGGCGGAGGGGCAGGACAGGGACGGGCTCCGCTATGGGAGCGTCGGGATGCTGGTCAGTGCGGAGGAGCCGCCCGCCGACGTGCTGTTCGAGGACTTCGTCCTCCTGGGCCACCGCCGACAGGTCTGACCCAGAGGGGTCGTCAGGGGTCGGCTTTGGGGCGCAGGTCGGCCAGGGTCACGGCCCGGCGGAGCAGGGCTTCGTTGGCCAGGACCAGCCGGCGCGACTGGGTGGTCTGGTAGATGGCGAACTTGTCGTACAGGTTGGCCAGGTGGAACTTCACGGCGGCGTCGCTGACCACCAGCTCCTCGGCGATCTGGGCGATGCTCGCCGGCTCGGCGAAGGGGCTGGCGTTGAGCAGGGGCCGGCACAGGGCGATGAGGACGTCTCGCTCCCTGACCGTCAGGTTGGGCGACTTGGGGCCGGTGTCGGTGCGCTCGGCGGGATTGGTACCGGTGTCGCGAAAGAGCAGCTGTGTGCGGCCCAGGCGGATCTCGTCGCCGGGGCGCAGCACCTGTTCGCCGGTCAGGCTCTGGCCGTTGACGAACGTGCCGTTGGACGAACCCAGGTCGCGGAGGCTGAACGAGGCGCCGTAGGACTCGATGACGGCGTGCACCTGGGAGACCAGACGGTCGTCGCGCAGCGCCACGTCGTTCTGCTCGCCCCGCCCGATGGTGACGCGGTCGCGGTCCAGCGGGAACAGTTCGGCCGGGCCGGATCCTCGGATCTCGATGTAGGCGGGCATCGGCGCCCGCGACGCTAACTCGGCGAGCCGCTCGGGCCCGGACCTGACTCCGGGGCAAGGAAAACCCTGCTTCTGGTACGGCGAACACTGTCGCCGCCGACCATTACGAGCCGGCCCTCCGCGGCGCACGCTGGGCTGACATCGAGGAGGTCCCGAACGTGAAACGAACTCCGAGTTTGGCAATTACCGCGGGCGTCGCCTTCTGCACCCTGATCGCCCTGGTCCCGATGCCGGCCTCTGCCGACCACGCCCAGTACCGGACCAGCCTTGTGCGCTGGCGGGGCGCCGAGGGCGCGTTCTCCACGTGGCCCTGAGCGGCACCGGGCTCGACCCGGCCGGGCGGCTCCGCCTCGACGAGGCGACGGCGGTGCCCGGCGTCGATCCCTTCCCGGCCGGCGGCTACCTCGGCGGGAACTATTACAACGCGGGGAGCTTCGTCGTGGGCGAGGCGACGAGCCCCGTGACGACGTCGAGCCACGGTTTCGCCGAGGCGATCACCTCTTGGAACGCCGACACGCCGGCCGGTACCTGGATCGAGGTGCAGCTGCGGGCGCGGGTCGACGGCCGCTTCACCAAGTTCTACAACCTGGGCATCTGGGCCAAGGACTCTTCCACCGTCCACCGCCACTCGGTGCGCGCCCAGGGCGACGCCGACGGGTTCGTGGCCGTCGACACCGTGGTCCTCGACAAGAAGCTCACCGGCGACGCCTTCCAGCTCAAGCTACGGCTCTTCAGCTCGGTGCCGGGAGCGGTGCCGACGGTGGCCAACTCGTTCGTCGCCCTGTCGTCGACACTCGAGAAGATCCGGTCGACGCCGGCCGGCGACCCCGCCTTGTGGGACCGGGTGCTGCCCGTGCCGGAGTGCTCCCAGATGGTCTATCCCGACGGCGGCAACGTGTGGTGCAGCCCGACGTCCACGTCGATGGTCATGGCCTACTGGGCGGGCGACACCGGTCCCTGCGAGCCGAGGGTGCGCGCCGCGGTCGAGGGCGTGTGGGACCGGGTGTACGACGGGGGCGGCAACTGGATCTTCAACACCGCCTACGCCGGAACCGCCGGCCTCGAGGCCCACCTGGCCCGCTTCACCAGCCTGGCCGACGCCGAGCCCTGGATCGCCGCCGGCGTGCCAGTGGTCATGAGCTACTACTGGAAGCGCAACTCGCTCGACGGCGCCCCGATCCCCTCCAGCGACGGCCACCTGGCGGTGCTGGTCGGTTTCGACGCCAGCGGGAACCCGATCGTCAACGACCCGGCCGCGGCCGCGGACGGCGAGGTCCAGCGCACCTACTCGAGGTCCGAGATCGAGGATCTCTGGGTCGCCAAGTCCGGTGGCACCGCCTACCTGATTCACCCGGCGGGACACCCGGTCCCGGCGGAGTGACCGCCATGGGCACAAACGACACCAAGGTCCACGAGGACCGGCCCGCCCAGCGAATTCGCTTTGCCGAGGCAAAGCTCCTGCTCGTGGTCGTGGCGGGCATGCTGATCCTCGCCCTCGCCGCAAGCGGCGCGGACGTCTTGGCCACCCTCGGGCAGTGGTGAACGGGAGGAGGCGCCGAACCCGCAATCGATATCGACGCGCGTAGAGTCGTGCGCCACTGCGACCCCGAGAGGAGTTTCCGTGCCGAACCTGAACCGTGTCGTGATCGTCGGCGGCGGTGTCGGCGGGCTCACGAGCGCACTGGCGCTGAAGAACACCGGCGTCGACGTGGAGGTGCACGAGAAGTACGACCACCTCGCCGGCCGGGCCACCGGCTTCACCCTGTGGTCCTACGCCATCAAGATCCTGCTCGGACTCGGTCTCGACGACCCGAAGCGCATCGGGCAGCCGATCGAGTTCACCGAGATCCACAACCAGGAGGGCAAGCTCATCGAGGAGATGCCAGTGGGGGAGGTCTCCCGGAAGCTCGGCGCCCCCAGCTGCGACGTCAGGCGCCGCGACATGCAGCAGGTCCTCATCGAGATTCTCGGCGAGGGCGTCGTCAAGATGGGTTCAGAGGTCGTCGGAGTCGAGCAGGAGGACGGCCAGGCCACCGTGGTCCTGGCCGACGGCGGGCGCTCCACCGGCGACCTGGTGATCGGCTGCGACGGCATCCATTCGGTCGTTCGGGACTACGTCGTTCCCCACGGCAAGCTCGACTACTCCGGCTACAGCGGGTGGGGCGGCGTGCTCGAAGGGTTCGAGCACGAGCTGCTGAAGCCAAACCGCCACGTCGAGATCTGGGCCCATGGCTCCAAGGGCGGAGTGGCCGACGTCGGCGCCGGGCAGACCCGTTGGTACGTGGTCAGGAAGGCCCCGGCGGGTGGCCGCGACAAGGCGGTGGACAAGGCCGAGATCCTCGAGCACATCGACGGGTGGTACGAGCTGCTCCGCGCCGCCGTCGAGGCCGCGCCCCAGGAGTCGATCGTCAGCACCGAGGCCTGGGACCTCGAGCCCCTCGACGGCTGGGTGAAGGGCCGGGTCGTCCTCCTCGGGGACTCGGCCCACGCCACCACGCCGTTCGCCTCGATGGGCGCGTGCATGACCATCCAGGACACCGACGTCCTCATCGGCAAGCTGACCTCGGATGCCCCGCTCGACGAGGCTCTCGTCGCCTACCAGGAGGAGCGAAAGGCCCGCGACGAGGCGACCGTCAAGGAGGCCCGCAAGATGGGCAAGCTGCAGATGATGCACAGCCCGCTGGCGACCTGGCTGCGCGACGAGGCCTTCAGCCACGCTCCGCCGGACAAGATGAAGACGGTCGCCGAGGCGATGGCCACCGGCGATTAGTGGCGCCAACGTCGCGCCGGCGCGGCTCTACGCTGGACTCCAGGCCATCGACCCCGCGAGAGACCCGGGCGCGTCCCGCGCGCCCGATGACGGCGCGGTGAACTTCGTCTTCGGCTATGGCTCGCTCGTCGCCGAGCACGAGGGCTGCGATGTCGCCCGGCTGCGAGGATGGCGGCGCACCTGGGGCGTGGCGATGGACAACGCCCGCGATCTGCCCGGCTACAAGTCCTACCGCCTGCGCGCCGACGGCAGCCGGCCCGCGGTGTTCGTGGCGTACCTCGACATCGAGCCCGATCCGACCGGCGCCGTGACGGGCCGCTGCCTACCTGTGAAGGCGCGCGATCTCCGTGGACTCGACGACCGCGAACGCAACTACGACCGCATCGACGTGACCGACGCGCTCGAGGGGAGCCCACCGGGACGCGTGTGGATCTATCGCGGCTCGGCCGCGGGTCGGGCACGGCTGCGCGAAGGGCTCGCCGCCGGGCGGGCGGTCGTCAGCCGGGAGTACCTCGACGGCGTTCTGGCCGGCGTGGCGGCGATCGCCGCGGACGAGATCGCCGAGGTCGAGCGCTCGCCTGCCGGGGCGGGGCTGGCCGTACTCGACCTCGAGCGCGTGACGATCCCGCGCTCCGGCGTGAGGCCGACTACCCAAGAGGCGTAGACCTGTCGACACGAGCCGCCGCCCGGCGCCGAGGCGATGCAACCGGCGACCACGAGGGGCGCCGACGTAGCGCCGGCACGGCTCTACGCTGTGGTCCAGGCCACCGACACCGCGAGAGACCCATGTCGATCACACCTTCACCGCTGATCGAGACGATTCGGGCGTCGATCATCGGCGACGACCAGGTCATGGACGGCCCCTACGGCGCCCGCCGGGTGACCTACGCCGACTACACGGCCTCCGGCCGCGCCCTCGGCTTCATCGAGGACTTCATCAGGGACGAGGTCCTGCCCCGGTACGCCAACACCCACACCGAGAGCTCGGGCACCGGCCTCCAGACCACCCGCCTGCGGGAGGACGCCCGCCGCGTCATCCACGAAGCCGTCGGGGGCGACGAGGACACGCTGGTGCTCTTCTGCGGCTCGGGGAGCACCGGCGCCATCGACAAGCTCGTCGGGATCCTCAACCTTCGCATCCCCGCCGACCTCGACGACCGCTACGACCTCTCGTCGCACATCCCCGAGGACGAGCGCCCTGTCGTCTTCATCGGACCGTTCGAGCACCACTCGAACGAGCTGCCGTGGCGGGAGTCGATCGCCGACGTGGTGGTGATCGAGGAGGACTCCGACGGGCACGTGAACCTGCCCCGCCTCGAGGAGAACCTGGTCCGCTACCGCCACCGGCCACTGCTGATCGGCAGCTTCTCGGCGGCGTCCAACGTCACCGGCATCCTCTCCGACACTCGGGCCATCGCCGCGCTGCTCCATCGCCACGGCGCCCTCTCCTTCTGGGACTTCGCCGCCGCCGCTCCCTACGTGGACATCGACATGGGTGGCGCGGGCGCCGACACCCACCTGGACGCGGTGTTCATCTCGCCGCACAAGTTCGTCGGCGGACCGGCCACGCCCGGCGTGCTGGTCGTACGGCAGGAGCTCGTGCGCAACAGGGTCCCGACGGTGCCGGGGGGCGGCACGGTGGCGTACGTGAACCCCAGCGAGCACCGCTACCTCGACGACCCCGTCCAGCGGGAGGAGGGCGGGACACCCGCCATCGTGGAGGCCATCCGCGCCGGACTGGTGTTCCAGCTCAAGCAGGCGGTGGGCAGGGACGCCATCCGCGAGCGCGAGGACTCCTACATCCGCCGGGCCATCGAATCGTGGAGCGCGAACCCCAACCTGGAGCTGCTCGGCAACACCAAGGCCGAGCGGCTGTCGATCGTCTCCTTCGTGGTGCGCCACGACGGCCGGTACCTGCACCATAACTTCGTCGTCGCCGTGCTGAACGACCTGTTCGGCATCCAGTCCCGGGGCGGGTGCTCGTGCGCAGGGCCCTACGGCCACCGCCTGCTCGGCATCGACGTGGAGCTCTCCCACCAGTACGAGCGGGAGATCCGCCTGGGCTGCGAGGGGATCAAGCCGGGCTGGGTGCGGGTGAACTTCAACTACTTCATCTCCGAGCCGGTGTTCGAGTACGTGCTCGAGGCGGTCAACCTGGTGGCCACCGAGGGATGGCGGCTGCTGTCCGACTACCGGTTCGACATCCACACCGGCATCTGGCGGCACCGGCTGGCGCCGCCCGAGCCGCCGCTGCGACTGTCCGACGTCCGCTACGACGACAAGGGCACGCTGAGCTACCCGGCGTCCCACGCCCGTGCGCCCGAGAGCGCCCTGGCCGGCTACCTCGACGAGGCCAGGGACCTGCTGGCGTCGAGGCGCTCGGCGCTGGCCGACGACGTCGATCTCGACGCTCACGGCGGCCCGGCGGCCCTCGGCGACCTGGTGACCGCCGGCTTCGAGTCCCTCCGCTGGTTCGACCTGCCTCCGGCATGTCTGGATCAGTCGTAGCGCCCCGATGTCGACTCTTCGGCCCGACGTGGGGTGCGGCGGGTGAAGCAAACTGGCGGGAAGGAGGGACGATGGCCGAGCCGCGCTCGATCCTGAACCCGGTCACGGGGGAGCGGTTCACCGAGATGATCCGCGGCGTGGACACCGGTGGCGACTATGTCGAGGGCCGGCTGTCACTGCCCGAGGGGGCCAGGCCGCCGGGCATCCACCGCCACCGGCACCAGGACGAGGTGGTGACGGTGGTCACCGGGCGCATACGCGCCCGAGTCGGCAGGCACGAGCGGGAGTACGGGCCCGGCGAGTCCGCCTTCCTGCCGCGCGGCGAGTGGCACGACTTCTGGGTCGTCGGCGACGGCCCGGCCGAGACCATCGGTCGAGCCACCCCGGCGCTCGGCGTCGAGCTCCTCCTACCGACGCTGGCGGGACTGGCGGAGGAGGGCAAGACCGACAAGCGGGGCCGCCCCCGGCCCCTGCAGGGTGCCGTGATCGGGGCGTTCTTCAACGAGGTCGCCGAGTTCAAGACCCCACCCCCGGCCGTGCAGCGGGTTCTCCTGCCGCTGCTGGCGTCGCTCGGCCGCCGCCGCGGCTACCGGCCCTATTACGACCGGCACTTCCAGGCCGGCCAGATCGAGGAGATCTTGGCCCACTGGGCGGCCCACCGCTCCTGGGACGACTACAAGCCGCCGCCGGGCGGCTGACCACCACTGTCGACCTGCGTATCCGCGTCGATCACCAGCTTGGCCAGCTTTCTCGGGGCCACGAGCGTGTACGACGTCCGGATCCACTCCTCGACCTGGCGCCACCGGTCGTCGCCGGGTGACTCGTCGAGGGTGAGGGCGACCCAGCCGTGGCGGCCGAGGCCGTAGCCGCCAGGTTCCACGTCGGCGTCGGTGGCGACGACCGCGGCGGCCTCCTCCTTCGTGAGCTTGAGGCTGAGGCTGCAGCCCGACTGGTCGGCGAAGACGAAGTTCTTGCCCCGTACCCGGAACGTCGGGTGGTCGCCCCACTCGGCGATGTCGACCCGCTCGGCCTCCGGCAGCTGCGCGACGATCGCCTCCAGCCGTTCCATGTTGTCGGCCATGCGCGTACCCTACGGCCAGTGGCGTTCAAGGGGTGGCGGGCCGAGGCCCTCGAGTTCTACGACGGGTTGGAGGCGGACAACTCGAAGGCCTACTGGCAGGCGCACAAGGCGGTCTACGACGAGCTGGTCAAGGGCCCGATGGACGAGCTGCTGGCCGAGTTGGCGCCGGAGTTCGGCCCGGGCAAGGTGTTCCGTCCGAACCGAGACGTGCGCTTCAGCCCCGACAAGTCGCCGTACAAGACGGCGTTGGCCGCCACCATCGGCGACGCCGGCTACGTCCAGCTCTCGGCCAAGGGCCTCGGTGTCGGCAGCGGGATGTGGATCATGGCCACCGACCAGTTGGAGCGGTACCGCAAGGCGGTGGCTGACGACGGCACCGGCGAGGGGCTTGTGGGGATCGTGGACGGCATGCGAGCCGCCAAGGTCGACGTCACCGGCCACCACCGGCTGAAGACGGCTCCCAAGGGCTACCCGAGGGACCACGCCCGCATCGACCTGCTGAGGAACAAGGGCCTTATCGCCTGGAAGGACTGGCCGGCGGGTGCGTGGCTGGGCCGGCGCACGGCCAAGGACCGGGTCGTCGAGTTCCTCCACACGTCCCGGCCGCTCTCGGAGTGGTTGGACGCCAACGTCGGCGCCTCGACGCTCCCACCCGACGTCCGCCGCTGAGCACCGAACCGCCGGCGGCACCCGTCTACGCCCGC
The DNA here is from genome assembly GCA_963827345.1 of uncultured Acidimicrobiia bacterium. GTDB lineage: Bacteria > Actinomycetota > Acidimicrobiia > Acidimicrobiales > AC-14 > CAWGUU01. Next base: position 19,348 of record CAWHAN010000003.1, read on the forward strand.
CGACCTACCGACCTGCTGCGGTTGGTGGTCGCCGCCGGCGCCCTGCTCGTGGCGGTGGTGACGACGCTGGTCCTGGAGCAGACGATCACGTCCTTCGAGGCGAACGTGCTCGACATCACGGCGCGCACCCCGGCCCGCGTCGCCGAGGTCTTCGTCGGCACCGTGCAGGTCGCCGTCGTGGCCCTGCCGCTGATCGGCGCCCTGGTGCTGATCGGCTCCCGGCGGCTGCGTGCCTTCGGGTACGCGGCGCTGGCGGTCGCGGTCGCGGCCGGCCTCGACTTCCTGCTGTCCGAATGGATCACCTGGCTCGAGCCGGCCGCGTACGCAGCCGCGAGCCGAGCCAGCAGCTGGCTGGGACCGGCCCACGTCCCTGGCGGCACCTTCCTCGCGGCGGCGACGGCGGCCATCGCCGTGCTCACCCCGTTCATGGACCGCCGATGGCGCCGGGTGGCTTGGATCGGCCTGTGGCTGGCGGTGCTCGTCCGGGTCATGACCAGCACCGCCCTCCCCGGGGCGATCCTCCTGACGCTGGCCGCCGGCTGGTTCATCGGCTCGTTGGTGCTCGTGGTCTTCGGGTCCCCGCTGCGACGCCCGACTCCGGAGGACATCACCGACGCCCTGGCCCGGTCGGCCTGGCCGGTCGAGTCGCTGGATCCGGTGGCCGTGGGTGCCGGGGGGTCGACGCCCTATGTCGCCAACGTCGGGGACGGGCGCCGGCTGTCGGTCAAGGTGCTGAGCGACGAGGAGCGCAGCGCCGATCTGCTGTCCCGGCTCTACCGCTGGGCCCGCTTCCGGAACCTCGGGGACGAACGGCCGTTCTCGTCGCTGAAGCAGGAGGTCGAGCACGAGGCCCTCTGCGCCCTCGGCGCCCGCGACGTCGGCGTCAGGACGCCCCGCATGGTGGTCGTGTCGACCGTCGGACCGTCCGACGACTCCATGCTCCTCGCCTACCAGCTGCTCGACGGGCCCTCCCTGGACGGCCTGCCCCCCGAGCAGCTCACCGACGACGTGCTCGACGGCGTCTGGCGCCAGGTCGGCGTGATGCGCAGCCACCGGATCGCCCATCGAGACCTGCGGCTGGCCAACGTGGTGCTCGACGCCGACGGGAAGCCGTGGCTCGTCGACTTCAGCTTCGGCGACCTGGCTGCCTCCGACGCCCAGCTGTCCGGGGACGTGGCCGAGCTCCTCGCCTCGACAGCGGCGGTGGTGGGCGCCGACCGTGCCGTCGCCGCCGCGAAGGGGGAGATCGGTGCCGAGGGCCTGGCCAGCGGGCTGCCGCGGCTCCAGCCGTACGCCCTGAGCACCGCCACCCGGTCGGCGCTGAAGTCAAAGAAGGGCCTGCTCGACACGCTGCGGGAGGCGGCCAGGGAGGCGTCGGGAGTCGACAAGGTGGAGCTCGAGCACCTTCAGCGGATCAAGCCCTCGACCGCCTTCTCGTTCGTGATGCTCGCCGCCGTCGTGTACTTCCTGTACCCCCAGCTGGCCGGCGCCGGCGACATGGTCGACCGGCTGCGGACGGCGAACTACTGGTGGGCGTCGTGCGCCGTCCTCCTCTCCGCCCTCACCTACCTGGGCGCTGGCGTGAGCCTGGCCGGTTCCGTCCCGCAGCGGATCGGCTTCCGCAACCTGTTCGTGTCCCAGGTCGCCTCGTCGTTCACCAACCGGATCACGCCGGCCCAGGCCGGCGGCTACGCGCTGACCGTCCGGTTCCTCCAGCGCCAGGGCGTCGACACCGCGGTGGCCGTCACGTCGGTTGGGATCAACACCATCGGGGGGATGCTGATCCACCTCCCCCTGGCCCTGGTCTTCCTCCTGTGGGTCGGGACCGGGGTGGAGAAGGCGTTCCGGGTGCCGTCGTCGTTCGGGTCGCTGGCCTGGATCGCGCTCGGTGTCGTGGCCGTCGTGGTCGGGATCGCGGTGGTACCGAAGACCCGCCGAACGATCTGGAAGCGAATCGGCCCGGCGCTCGGCAAGGCGTGGGCGGGGCTGGGATCGCTGGTCACCCACCCCAGCAAGCTGCTGCTCCTGCTCGGAGGGTCCCTGGTGGTTACCGGCGGCAACCTGCTGGCCCTGGTGGCGTCGGTGGAGGCCTTCGGAGGCGGAGCCTCCTTCGCGTCGATCGGGTTCGTCTACCTGGTGGGATCGGTGATCGGCAACGCCGCGCCGACGCCTGGCGGACTGGGGGCCACCGAGGCGGTGCTCACCGCCGGTCTCGCGGCGGCCGGCCTGTCGTCGCCGATCGCGCTGGGCTCGGTGCTGCTCTTCCGCTTCGCCACGTTCTGGCTGCCGATCCTGCCCGGCTACCTGGCCCTGCGGTCGATGCGGCACCACCAGCTCCTCTGACTCGGGGCCCGGTCATCGAGCTCGGGCTGGCACCCCGACGATCAGGTTGGCCAGACCCCCGATGGCGAGGCCGAGGCCGGTGCCACCGATGACGTCGAGCGGCGTGTGGGCGCCGACGTACATCCGGCCGAAGCCGACCAGGAAGACAAGCACCCACGGGACGATCTTCCAGCGGCCGCGCAGGTACGGGATGACGATCGCGGCCAGGCCGGCGATGAGCACGAGGTGCCCGGAGACGAACGCCTGGCCGCCGGTCGGGGCGTCCCCTCGGAGGTTGACGTCGGTGAGCAGCGAGGCCGGTCGGCGCCGGACGACGAGGTCCTTCACCACCCGTTCGAGAACGAGCTTCGAGACCGTGACGACGATCGCGGCGAGGGCGAGGCGCCACCGGCGGAAGAGGGCGGCGACGACCGCCACCGCCGGCCCGACCAGCAGGTTGCCGAGCTGCATGACCGGCCACATCGGGTAGTAGAGGGCACCCGGCAGGTTGTTCACCAGGTGGAAGACGTCGGCCTCGAACCAGCCGACCTTGCCCGAGCTGGCTATGACACCGCAGACGACCAGGACGGTGAGGCCGGAGGCGGCGAGGATGCCGTCGGCCGGGCGGCGCTCGAAGGTCGTGGCGGTGGTGGCCATGTCGACTGGGTGTGCGCCCCGCCGCTCAGCGGGCGAGCTCCGGCCAGTGCTGGTAGGGGCCGGCGACGATCGCGGGATCGGGCGGCCTAGCCACGTCCTCGTCCCTGCCGGCGTAGGGGAGGCGGTTCAGCACGTAGCGGATGGCGTGGATCCGGGCGGTCCGCTTGTCGTTGGAGTTGACCACGGCCCACGGCGCCTCCGTCGTGTCCGTCATGCGGAACATGCGGTTCTGGGCCTCGGTGTAGGCGTCCCACAGCTTGGGCGCCTTGTGGTCGATGGGGCTCAGCTTCCAGGTCTTCAGCGGGTCGGTGCGACGGGCCTTCAACCGCTTCTTCTGCTCCTTGCGGTTGACCGCCAGGTAGAGCTTGAAGAGGCGAATTCCGTCGTCGACGAGCGTCCGCTCGAACTCGGGGAGCTCGCGCCCGAACTTCAACGACTGGTCCATGGTGCAGAAACCCATCACCGGCTCGACGCCCAGGCGGTTGTACCAGGACCTGTCGAAGAAGACGATCTCACCACCCGAGGGCAGGTGCTCGATGTAGCGCTGCAGGTAGAGCTGGGTGCGCTCGGTGTCCGTCGGGGCGCTGAGGGCGACGTGGGGGGCGCCGCGGGGGTTCACGTGCTCCTTGAAGCGGGCGATGGTGCCGCCCTTGCCGGCAGTGTCCCGGCCCTCGAAGATTAGGAGGATCCGCTCACCCTTGTCCTTGACCCAGTACTGGACCTTGACCAGCTCGATCTGGAGGGCCCGCAATTCCCGCTCGTAGTCGTCGAGCGGCATCTTCGGGGGATGGGGAAGCTCGTGGCCGGGGGGCGGTTCGCTTCGCCATGGAACGGCGAGCGTACTGTTCCCTTGCTCGCAGTACTTGGGGCGCCGCTGCGTGAGATCGCGCTGAGCTTGAGATCGAACAGTTCGGGGGAAGAGGTCGGCATGGGACTTATCTTGTGGATCATCGCTGCGATCCTGGTCATCGTTGGCATCGTCCAACTGATCCAGGGCCAGATCATCTTGGCCATCGTGCTGTTCGTCGTCGCCGCCGCGGTCGGCCCCGGGGGATGGAGCGTGTTCAACCGCAGGGCCTGACCGGCCGCACCGGCGCCGCTCTCGGGAACGGGCGGCGCCGGTGACGTGGTGCGCTCGTCGCCGACCACGAGGCGTGACCCGTCAGTCGTTGTCGATCATGTAGCCGCTGTTGTCGCCTTCGTAGTACGCCAAGAGCTGCAGGAGGCCGGGCATGTCGTAGACGACCAGCTCGTCGCCCTCCCACTTGGCGCCCAGCTCCTCGGCCGTCTCGAGGTCGCAGAGGCCCTGTGGCGTGTCCTCGCTCCACCGCACCTTCACCATCGACGAGCCGCCCTTGCGGCCGATGACCACCCTGTCTGCATCCATCGGCGGTACCCCTTTCTCGCTGCTGCACCTCACAGATAGTGGCTCAGGACCGCCTACCCTTCCTGAGCAAGTTGAGACCGATGTACGGATCGAGCTGGCATCGGGGCCTTTCCGGAGACCCGAACCTGATCAAGGGTGCCTCGATCCGCGGGCCGGTGGTGCGCCGGGTGTGGTCGTTCGCCCGTCCGTACCGCCGCCTGCTGGTCTTCCTGCTCGTCGGGATCTTCGCCACGTCGCTGGTCGGCATCCTTCCGCCCCTGGTGTTCCGGCGGATCATCGACCACAACGCCATCCCCCAGCAGTCGTCGGGCCTCACCGGCCTGGCGCTCCTCGCCCTGCTCCTGGCCTTCGCCAGCGCCACCATCGGGGTGGCGATGCGCTGGATCACCGCTCGCGTCGGCGAGGGCCTCATCTTCGACCTGCGGCGGTCGCTCTACGACCACGTGCAGCGGATGCCGTTGGCCTTCTTCACCCGCACCCAGACCGGCGCCCTGATCAGCCGCATGAACAACGACGTCGTCGGCGCCCAGCAGGCCTTCACCGGCACCCTCACCAACGTGGTGCAGAACGTGCTCGACGTGGTCGTGACCCTCGCGGTGATGATCGGCCTCGAGTGGCGGCTGACCCTGCTGGCCCTCGTCGTCGTCCCCGCCTTCGTCGTCCCGGCCAAGCGGGTGGGGCGCCGGATGCAGACCCTCACCCGCGAGTCGTTCACCCTCAACGCGGCCATGAACTCCACCATGACCGAGCGGTTCAACGTCTCGGGCGCCCTGCTGGTCAAGCTGTTCGGTGACCCCGCTCGCGAGGAGGCCGAGTTCAGCGAGCGGGCCGGCCGGGTGCGCGACATCGGCGTGCGCACCGCCCTCTACGGCAGGGTGTTCTTCACCGCCCTGGTCCTGCTCGCCGCCGTCGGCACCGTCCTCGTCTACTGGATGGGCACCCGGCTGGTGATCAGCGGGGCGATCAGCGTCGGCACGCTCACCGCCCTCGCCGTCTACGTCGCCCGGATCTACGGCCCGCTGACCAGCCTGACCAACGCCCAGGTCGAGGTCATGACCGCCCTCGTGTCCTTCGAGCGGGTGTTCGAGGTGCTCGACGCCCCCCTGCCGATCGAGGACGCCCCCGACGCCACCCCCCTGGTCGACGCCAAGGGCCGGATCGAGTTCGACGACGTGTGGTTCAAGTACCCCTCGGCGGCCAGCGTGTCGATCGCCTCGCTCGAGGCCGACACGACGTCGCCCTTGAGCACCGAGGAATCGGGAACCATCCTGCACGGCGTCTCGTTCGTGGCCGAGCCGGGCCAGATGGTCGCGCTGGTGGGGCCGACCGGCGCCGGGAAGACGACGCTCTCGCATCTGGTCCCCCGCCTCTACGACGTGACCGCCGGCGCGGTGAAGGTCGACGGGCACGACGTGCGCACGCTGACGAGCCAGAGCCTCACCGGGGCCATCGGGATGGTGACCCAGGACCCACACATGTTCCACGACTCGATCGCCGCCAACCTGCGTTACGCCCGGCCCGAGGCCACCGACGAGGACCTGGTGGCGGCGTGCCGGGCCGCCCGGATCCACGACCTCATCGCCAGCCTCCCCGACGGGTACGGAACCCTCGTCGGCGAGCGCGGCTACCGGCTCTCCGGGGGCGAGAAGCAGCGACTGGCCCTGGCCCGGGTGCTGCTGAAGAGTCCCGCCATCGTTATCCTCGACGAGGCCACCGCCCACCTCGACTCCGAGACCGAGCTGCTCATCCAGCAGGCCCTGGCCGAGGCGCTCACCGGTCGGACCTCGCTGGTGATCGCCCACCGGCTGTCGACGATCCACTCGGCCGACCAGATCCTCGTGCTCGACGGGGGCCGCATCGTCGAGCGGGGCACCCATGAAGAGTTGGCGTCGGCCGGTGGGCTGTATCAGGAGCTCTACCGGACCCAATACTCACGGGCGGTTTCTCCGGTCATCACCGCGGTCGAATAGACAAAACACCACCGCCGCGGCGGGTGCCGCGGCGGTGGTGTGTGGTGACTACTTCTGTTGGTTAGATGCCAGCGCCGGTGCCGGAGCCCCCGGTGCTCATCATGTCGTCGTCGATGGGCTGGCTGCCCTCGGGGTCGATCGACGTCGAGTCACGGGCGTCTCTGGTGCCGTAGGGGCGCTCGGTCGGGCCCTTGGTGCCGAGGTCGGTACGGCCCGGCTCGGTGCCCTCCTGCTTCTTCACGTCCTCGCCCCGACGGTTCATGCTCGTTCCTGCGCCGTGGGGGTCGTCCGGGACCTGGTGGGAGACGTCGCCTGCCTGCGGCTGGCCGAGGTCCTCACCGGTCTCGGGGTCGGGGTTGGAGGGGCCCTTTGCCTTCACCTTGCCGATTTCGGCGTCGCCCTCGCTCTTGGTTTCGGACAGCTGACGCTCGACCGTCTCGGTCTTGGCACGCGTCGACTCGGTGTCGTCGGGGCTCGTGGTACGACCCTCGTACGGCGGGATCGGGCTCTCGCCAGTATCGACGTCGCCGCCCGGGCTGTTCTGGTGCCGTGACCGTAGTTGCCGCCAACCTGGCCGCTCGGACGATCGTTGCTGTCAGGCATCTCTTTCCTCCTTGTTTGGCAGTGTGTATTTACCCGTCGGTTGCGAACTTCATACCTCGGTGCGGTGCCATCGCCAGCGCCTATGGGACTGGTCGTCCGAGGTCGGCGCGTCGGTCGAAATACCGGTCGTGTGGGTCGCCGGCGTGCGGTTAGCCGGCCAGCGGGCGTCGTCGACCTCGTCTCGATCTGGGTCGACGTGGATGTCGTGATCGGGCTGTGCCAGCGCGTCACGGTCGGCTCGTCGCGACCGAAAGGGGTTGGCGGTCCGGGCCCGCTCGAACGAGCCGGTGCGCTCCTGCTCGGCCCTGGCCATCTCGGACTCGGCCCGCTGACGTGCGGCCGCCTCGGTGCCGATGGTTGGGTCGACGGCGCGCGCCAGGAGCTTGCCGTGCCACCGCTCGCCCCAGCCGCCGCCGATGAACCCGCCGATCAGGACTGCTGCCAGCGAGGCGATGCCGGCGACGGTGAAGGCCTGGCCGTATTCGTCGGCCGTCGTCGGCACGCCGAGCGAGCGCAGGCCCGTGACGATGCTCTCTGTGTCGGCGGACCACCGGACCAACGCCGCCACCGCGGCGGCGATCACGAGGCCCAGGACCGCGACCGCCAGCCCGTTGAGGGCGCCGGCGCGCCGCGCCATCCGTCCGGCGACGTAGCCGCCGAACAGGTACGACGCCAGGAGCAGGGCGGCGACGATCAGGCCGCCCACCACGCCGAGCTGCTCGTAGTCGGTGGTGACGAGGTCGGTGTCGATCCCCACGGCGTCGACGATCGCGACGGCGATGCCGAGGAGCAGTACGAAGGCCCCGTAGGCGGTGAGGACGCCGGCGAGGATGCTCAGGACCGACAGGGACCCGAGGCCGGCGTCGGCCGCCAGGGCCTTGCGGTCGCCCCGGTTCTCGACAACTCCTCCGCGCCTCATCGGCCGGCCTCCACCTCGGACGCGTCCTCGATGTGCTCGCCGTCGTCGGACCGTCCCTCCTGCATCAGCTCCTCTTCGAGGCCTTCGCGTTCCATGACCTCGTCCTGCTGGGCTGCCTCCCCGGCGGGGTCGGCGGGCGTGTCTGTACTCATGAGCGGCGCCTACCGCATCGGGATATCGGCCAAACCTTCGGTACCATCCGGCCACCGATGGACCGCCTCTGCCTGTCGCCGGCCGCCTACCGGCGGGTGACGCTGCTGGCCCTGCTGGCGCTGGCCTTCATCATCGTGACGGGTGCCGCCGTCCGCCTCACCGGCTCCGGCCTCGGCTGCCCGGACTGGCCCACGTGCTCCGAGAACCGGATCGTCGCGCCGCTCGAATACCACGCCATGGTCGAGTTCGTGAACCGCACGGTCACCGGCCTGGTGTCCGTGCTCGTCATCCTCGCCGTCCTCGGTTCGCTGCTGCGGGTGCCCAGACGACGGGACCTCGTCTGGCTCTCGCTCGGGCTCGTCGCCGGGGTCATCGGCCAGATCGTGCTCGGCGGCCTCACCGTGCTGTTCCACCTGAAGCCTGCGCTGGTGATGGCCCACTTCCTGCTCTCGATGGTCCTGCTGGCGACCGCCGTGGTCCTGCACGAACGGGCCGGGCAGGAGCTCCCGGTCGATCCGGTGGTGACCGACCGGGACCTCCGCCTCCTCGGGAAGCTCGACGTCGTCGCCGCCGGGCTCGTCCTGTTCCTGGGGACCGTCGTGACCTCGTCGGGCCCCCACGGTGGCGACGAGAAGGCCGAGCGGTTCGACTTCGCCCTCCGGGAGGTCGCCCGCCTGCACGGGCTGGCCGCCGTCGTGTTCCTCGTGCTCACGCTCCTGACGCTCTGGCGACTGTGGAAGGCGAAGGCGCCGCCCCGGACCCTCGGTCGGGGTGAGGCCGTCCTGGCCGTCTCGGTGGCCCAGGCCGCCATCGGTTACATCCAGTACTTCACCGGGGTCCCCGCCCTGCTGGTCGGGTTCCACATCCTCGGGGCGGTCCTGGTGTGGGCCTTCACGCTGCGGTTCTGGCTCTCCTTCGGTGCCGCCCGGCCGGCGAGCGATCCGGTGAGGGAGACCTCAGGCAGTTAGTAACCTGAGGGGACATGTCGCCGTCCGCTGCGCCGGTCGAGGTACGCGAGCCCGACATCGACGAGGTCGTCGTGCCCGACAAGCCTTGGGTCGTGATCGTCTGGAACGATCCGATCAACCTGATGTCGTACGTCACCTTCGTCCTCCAGAAGCTGTTCGGCTACAGCAAGGACAAGGCCACCAAGCTCATGCTCGACGTCCACCACAAGGGCAAGGCGGTCGTGTCAAACGGGCCCCGGGAGAAGGCCGAGCTCGACGTCTTCCGCCTGCACGAGCACGGCCTGTGGGCGACGATGCAGCACGACAAGTGACGAGATGACAGGCAGGCCCATCCGGCGGCACCGGAAGGGGTACTTCGAGGTCCGGCTGCCCCCGACCGACCGAGAGTTCCTGCGCACCCTGGCCCGGGAGATGCGGGAGCTGGTCTCGAGCGAGGACCCTTCGCTCTCCCGGCTCTTCCCGGTCGCCTACCCCGATGACGAGGACCGCCAGACCGAGTACCGGCTACTCGTCCACGACGAGCTGCGGTCGTCGCATCTCGAGGCGTTGGCGGCGCTCGAGGAGCACGCCGGCGCCGAGCGATTGGACGAGGGTCAGCTCATGGCGTGGATGCGGGCCCTCAACGAGGTGCGCCTGGTGCTGGGCACCCGCCTCGACGTCTCCGAGGAGGGCTACGAGCGGCCGCTGGACGACACCGATCCCAGGTGGGAGGCGTTCGCCGTCTACGACTACCTCACCCATCTGCAGGCCGAGATCGTCGAGGCCCTGTCCTAGTCGGCGTGCCTGTCCTCCTCGGTCCGTGTGGCGGTCCTGGGACGCCGGGGCGCCTACCATCGCCTCGGTGCTGACGTTTCCCGACCCCGCCACCCAGGAGGAGGTCTCGCGCCGACTGGCCCGTGCCGGTCAGCGCTGGACCGACGGCCGGCGTGAGGTCGTGTCCGCCTTCGCCCGGGCGACGGCGCCACTGTCGGTGCAGGAGGTACACGACCTGGTGGGGCCGGCCGTCCCGCTGTCGTCGCTCTATCGGACCCTCGCCGACCTCGTCGCCGCCGGGATTCTGATCCGCCTCGAGTTCGCCGAGGGGTTCGCCCGCTTCGAGCTGGACGAGGGGCTCGCCGAGCACCACCACCACCTGGTGTGCACGGGCTGCGGGATCGTCGCCGACCTCGAGCTGCCCGACCTCGAGCGCACCCTCGGGGAGGCCGCCCGGCACATCCGCCAGCGGGCCGGGTTCGAAGCCCGCACCCACCGCCTTGACTTCTTCGGCCTGTGTGGCGCCTGCGAGGGCCGGGCGGCAGAGGGCTAGGAGCCGTTGGCAGGCGACCCTTGCCTCGTTGGTGACGGGGCTTCCTACAGACGGCGGTAGCGGAGGTGCACGACGCCGTTGCTGAATCGGTGCTCGTCGAGGAGCTCGAGCTCGGCGCGCATGTCGGTCGGTAGCGCCGGGTTGCCCCCACCGAGGACGACGGGCCAGACGAACAGCTGGCACTCGTCAACCAGCCCTGCCTTGAACGCCTGTGCGGCGAGGTTCGGACCTCCCACGAGGAGATCGCTTGTGGCCGCGGCCTTCAGGTCGTGTACCGCGCCGGGGTCGAAGTGGCGTTCGAGCCGGGTGTTGGCGGTCGACACCGCGGCCAGGGTCGTGGAGTAGACGACCTTGTCCGCCGCCTGCCAGACGTTCGCGAACTCGCTCATGAGGTCCGACTGCGCGGCCAGGGCGGCGTCGGTTTCCCACACGGCCATCAGGTCGTACATGCGCCGCCCGTAGAGGTAGGTGCCCGCCGACCGCATGAGGTCGGTGATGAACACGAACACGTCGTCGTCCGGTGGGGCCCAGTCGAAAGCGCCCCGTTCGTCCTCGGTGCAGCCGTCGAGGGACATGTTCGACGCGTAGATCAGCTTGGCCATTGCCGCTCCTCCATCGCCTGCCGCGGCACTAGGAACCGCCGATCGGGCCGGATTCGATCGGTCCAGGGCCGATCGGGGTCGAGCCGATCGGGCAGAACATGGTGCCCACCGTGCCGGGACCGGTGTGGACGCCGACGCTCGGGCCGATCCGGTAGCGAACGAGCTCCGACACCTCGGCGGCGCCGCGGAGGCGGTCCTCCAGCGCCTGGGCCAGGGGCTCGGCGCCGGGGTCGGCGACGCCGACGCCGACCCGCAGGCCAGTGCCAGACCGTCGCACGTGGACGGCCATGGCGCTCGCCGCCCCGCCCAGGTCGCGGACGTAGCCGAGCGTGCGCATGACACCCCCGGTCAGCGTGAGTACTGCGATCTCGTCGGAGCCCAGCTCCATGGTGGGGGCGAGCCTGCCTCCGGCCCGGGCCAGGTCGAGGGCCCGCACCACGAAGACGTTCCCCACCGTCGCGCTCACCCTCTCGGCGGCGTGGGCGGCCTGGTCGAGGCTGGCGCCGGCGGCGACGGCCTCGGCGCTGGCCCACGCGCAGAGGGCGACGGCGAACGACGCGGTACCGGTGTCGACGACCCTGACCGGCACCGGGGCCTCGTCCGCCGCCAGCCGGGCCGAGTTCACCGTGCCGGACAGTGTCGAGCCGATGTGGATGGACAGGATCTCGGTGGCGCCGCTGTCGGCCAGCCGCTGGTAGGCGTCGGCGAAGCGGCCCGGGCTCGGCTGGGACGTGGCGACCACCGGCGAGGCGCCGCCGTCGAAGCGGGAGTAGAAGTCGTCGGCGTCGAGGTCCACGCCCTCGAGGTACTCCACGCCGTCGACGGTGACGGTCAGCGGGACGACCTCGATGGCGAAGCGGGCGGCCAGCTCGGGCGGGAGCTGGGCGTTCGAGTCGGTGACGATACCGATCATTTGGGCAAGGTGGTCATCGGCCCGCCTTCCTCATCGGCCTGCCATCCTCATTAAGGCCGCCATCGGCTCTCTGACCAGCGCCGGCCGGGGCACCGGTTCCGGCCGGCGGGCGGTGGCGAAGCGGTACAGGATCACCGCACTGCTGGCCGCGGAGGCGAGGGGGAGGGCCGGGCTGGGCGCCGGCCCCACAGGTTCGGCCACCGGCGGGCCGCCCACAACGTGCCGGCGGCCACCCACGTGGCGGAGGCGGCGGCGGTGCCAGGGAGGGCCCGTCCCGACCATCTCCCGACGCCCCACGCCACGGCCAGGTCGACGGGCAGGTAGGCCGGGAAGGTCGCCAGGCACTGGCCCAGGCTGACGGCGACGCCCTTGCCGCCCCGGAAGCCGTTCCAGACCGGGAAGCAGTGACCGACGACAGCGGCGGTGCCGGCGACGTGGGCCCCGACGGGGCCGGCCAGCCATCCGCCGGCCACGCACGCGGCCACCCCTTTGAGGGTGTCGGCGGCCAGGATGGCGCTCCCCCACCCCCGCCCGAGCACGGCCATGGCGTTCACCGCTCCCGGGTTCCCGCTCCCCGTGGCCCTGAGGTCGGCCGCCCCCTTGGTGGCCAGCCGGGCGGCGACGTCAGCGGAGGGCAGGGTGCCGATCAGGTAGCCGGTGGCGGCCGAGGCGAGGGGGGCGAGAGCAGGGGTCAACGACCGAGCAGCGTAGAGGACCACCTAACCTCTACGGGGTGAAACCACCCGAGGTCCGACAGCTGCCCGCGAGTGCCGGCGTCTCCCTGCACGCCATGGTGTGGGCTGCCGCCGACGGGGGCGAGGGATTGCCGGTGCTCCTGATCCACGGGCTGGCGTCCAACTGCCGGACATGGGAGGCCACGGCGGCCCGGCTCCAGGAGCTCGGGCACCCGGTGGTGGCCATCGACCTGCGGGGCCACGGCCAGAGCGAGAAGACCGACTACGGCTACGACTTCATGACCCTGTCCGCCGACGTGTTGTGGTCGGTGGCGGAGCTGCACTACGACCGCGTGCTCATCGTCGGCCAGTCGACCGGCGGCAACCTCGCCCTCGAGATCGCCACCCGGTTCCCCGACAAGGTGGCGGGAGTCGTCGGAGTCGACGGCGGGGTCATCGAGCTCCAGGAGAAATTCCAGACGTGGCCCGAGTGCGCCGAGGCCCTGAAGCCGCCGCCGCTGGAGGGCAGGGCGCCCGAGGACGTCGAGGCCGAGATCCGCAAGGCCCATCCGACCTGGTCGGACTGGGGCGTCTCGGCCACCATGGCCAACCTGGCCATCAGCAAGTTCCTCGGCGTCAAGCCGCTGCTCATCCGGGAGAACCACATGCGGCTGCTGGAGTCGCTGTGGCGCCAGCGCCCGTCGACGCTCCTGCCCGACCTGAAGGTGCCGCTGCTCCTGCTCCTCGCCGACACCGGCGGCGACACGCTCGCCGTCACCAAGGCCCAGGCCGACCGGGCCGAGACCTACGGAGCGCAGGTCAAGTGGTACTCACCCGCCGACCACGACCTCCACGTCGAGCGGCCGGTCGAGATTGCCGACGAGGTGCACGCCTTCGCCGCCGGTCTCTGAGCTAGGTGAGCCTGCCGCGGATCCTCACGATCATGGGGTCGGGCGAGACGGCGCCCACCATGGCCAAGGTCCATCGGGAGTTGATCACGCGGCATGGGCCCGTCGCCGGTGCCGGCGGCCATGCTCGACACGCCGTTCGGGTTCCAGGAGAACGCCGACGACATCACCGCCAAGGCGGTGGCGTACTTCCGGGAGAGCGTGCAGCGCGAGATGGGCGTCGCGTCCTACCGGTCCGCCGATGTCGCGGCCGCCGACCCGGTCGGGTACGAGCAGATGCTGGCCCGGCTGCGGGAGGCCGCCTACGTGTTCGCCGGGCCCGGCAGCCCGTCCTACGCCCTGGAGCAGTGGGCCGGCAGCCAGGTGCCGTTGGTGCTGGCCGAGAAGCTGCGCACCGGGGGCGCCATCACCTTCGCCAGCGCCGCCGCCTGCACGCTCGGCACGTACGCCCTGCCGGTGTACGAGGTCTACAAGGTCGGGCGCCGGCCGCACTGGCTGGACGGCCTCGACCTGGTGGCCGAGGTGGGGCTGCGGGCGGTGATCGTGCCGCACTTCAACAACGCCGAGGGCGGCAACCACGACACCCGGTTCTGCTACATGGGCGAGCGGCGGCTGTCGGCCCTGGAGGATCGAGCTGCCCGACGACGTCTTCATCCTGGGGGTCGACGAGCACACCGCCTGCATCCTCGACCTGGACGAGGGCACGGCCACCGTCGCCGGGATCGGGGTGGTCACCGTTCGGCGGTCCGGGGAGATGTCGACGCTGGTGGCAGGGGACACGGTGCCGATCGCCGAGATCGCCTCGTCGCCAGTCAGGGGGCCGGAGCGGGCGGCGGCGGATGCTACGAGAGCCGAAGCTCGTCTTGAAAACCGAGCGCAGCGAGGTCGCCGACCCGCTGCTCGAGGGCATCGCCGGGTGCCAACGGGAGTTCGACGCCGCCCTGGCCGCCCGCGACGGCCGGGCCGCGGTGAAGGCGATGCTCGAGCTCGACGACCTGCTGGCCGACTGGTCGCGCGACACCCTGCAGTCCGACTACCTGGACCGGGGCCGCGCCGCCCTGCGGGCGATGGTCGTGCGCCTCGGCGACGCCGCGGCCGAGGGTCTGCGCGACCCGCGCCAGGTCGTGGCGCCGTTCGTGGAGGCGATGCTCGACGCCCGCCGCGACGCGAGGGCGGGGAAGCGGTTCGCCGACGCCGATGCGCTCCGGGACAGGCTCGTCGAGGCGGGGGTCGAGGTGCGCGATACGCCAGACGGCACCGAGTGGGTCCTCCCGTAGAGTGTTTCTCCCTGCCCCCATCGTCTAGCGGCCCAGGACACCGCCCTTTCAAGGCGGCGGCACGGGTTCGAATCCCGTTGGGGGCACCGACCTGACCTGCATGTACCGACCGTCGAGGCGGATCCCGCGTCCAAGGAGCGTCATGGCAACCGATGTCAAGCTCGACCAGCAGGGTGGCAACTGGGTGGTCGTCGAGGGCAGCGTGCTCAAGACCACCGCCGCCGACCTGATGCTCGACGCCCCCAGCCGGCGGCGTCCCGGCGGCTCACCGTTCCGGCGAGCCCTGGTGCACGACTTCCAGGACGGCCTGACGATCAACTTCGCCGGCGACTATCCGGGTGGCGTCACGGTCACGGGCAACCTGGTGGTGACGGGTGACGTCAAGGTGGCCGGGACCGCCGTCAGCGCCGCCCTCGCCGACCTGCAGGACCAGATCACCTCGCTCCGCCTGGAGGTCGGCGCCACGCCGAGCCGACTGGAATCCCTGGAGCAGACCGTCGGTTCGCTCGTCGAGTTGGTCGGTGCCGTCGTCGTCCCGGCCTGGATCAACAAGACCGAAATCGAGGAGGGCGACGACATGGGCCTGGTCAGGCCGTCGGCCGAGGCGCTCGGGTTGGTCGTGGAATTCGTGATCGACCAGCGGAACCCGCTCTTCGGCCACGAGGACGTGGTGAGCATCGAGCCGCCGGCGGGCACCGTCGTCAGGCGCGGCAGCACGGTGGTCGTGACCATGAACCTGGAAGGCTGAGCTACCCCACCAGCAGCCGGTGCACGCTCCGGTCCGCCCCGACCACCGTCGCCAGGCCGGTCGTGACCGGTCGTCCGCTGGTGACGAGGAACTGCCTCACCGACAGGGTGTCGGCGGGCGAGCGGACGAAGATGGTCGTCGATAACCAACCCGGGCTGTGGAGGGTGTTCCTGACCTCCACCTTGAACGAGTAGAGCGTCGCCGCGGTCAGCGGCCGGTTCGTCACGAACTCACCGCTGTAGTGCTCGCCGACCGGCCTGATGTTGTGCGTGAACGCGTTCGGCGCACCCGTCGGGCCCCAGAAGATGTTGCCGTCGTTGTAGTTGTTCGACTTCCATGCGATCTTGATGTTGCTGGCCGTGCTCACGGTCCGGGCCTGGACGCCGACCAGGGTGACGATCGGCTTCGCGGCAGGGAGCACGCCGGCCGCGCCACCGCCTCCGCCCTGGTTGACCGGAACGGTCACACTGCTCTGCTGCTCCTCGGCAGGAGGACCGGACCACCAGAACGACACGCTGATCACGACCTGCTGAGGGAAGGCGGCGATCCTCGCCGCCGGGATCTCCACCGACGTCTCGTCGCCGTCGAGCTGCTCGAACGGCTGCCCGTTGAGGTCGACCAGGACCTTCTCGGGATCGTCCGAGTCGGCGAAGAAGGTGTCGACCTCCCACTTCACCTCGAGGCCGCCGTCGGCGGTGGACAGCGCGCTCAGGATCACAGGAGGGCGGCGGGCCATCGCCGCAGGATAATCGTGAGGCCAGACGCCGGGTTGAGGTGTGAACGTTCGCTTTCAGGGGAAAGACAAGGGCCGCCAGACACGTGGATGCGGGGCGAGCGGGTTGCAGTGAGGTGGACGATGGGGACTCAGGGGACGGAAGGTCAGCTGGTGGCGTGGGCGATCGGGGAGGCCCGGAGGATCCGACTTCTCGGCTTGCGGATTCCCAGGGCACTGGTCGACGGCGCGCCGGCGCTGGCCGGCACGGGACCGGCGGTGGCGGCCGAATGGGCCACGCAGGAGGACAGTCAGGGGGAGGACCCCGGGACGGTCGACTGAGACGGACTGGCGACTGAACGGGCCGGCTCTCAGGCCGGCAGCGGCAGCTCCACCTCGCCGAGGGCGTCGACGATGGCGACGATGTCGTCGGACTCGGTGAAGGCCACCACGTCGACGGCCCGCTCCATGACGCCGCCCGGGTCGGTCACCAGCCTGCCCAGCACCGAGACCTTCCGGTCGAGCGATGCGATCGCCAGCGGCACGACAGCCGGGTCCAGGTGGGCGAGGGTGACCGCCTGCGCCCAGGCCTCGGTGCGGGCGACCTTGAAGCTGAAGTGGAGCACCTGGTCGTCCTTGGGGCCGCTGACCTTGAACAGGACGTGCAGAAGGGGCGAAAAGCGGGCCAGGCAGTCCTGCACGGAGGGCGCTAGCCGGCCCAGGACGTCGTTGATCCGGCGGAAGTCGTCCTCGAGGCCGGCGATGGCGTCGCCCGGGGCTATCTCGGCGGCGACGATGCCGAGGTCGAGGTTGATGTGGGCGTTGATCCCGAGGATGAGGTGCTGGAGGACGACCCGGTCGGTGCGGTCGGCGGCGGCGAACGCCATTCGCCAGCTCCGAGTCGGCTGCCCGCCCGCGGTGGCGATCCGGAGCGCCTCCAGGTAGCGCCCGGCGAAACGGGCGACGAACCTGCCCATCCGCTCACCGTCATCGAAGGCGCCGGCTTCGATGCCCCGTCCCACGGCGACGGTGGTCTGGCGGTAAAGGGCGCCGAACAGCGCCAGCCGGGGGTTGCGGGACCGGGTCTCGGCCACGGCCTGGCTGAGACGGGTGACGGTGGCGTCGATGTCGGCGTTGGCCATAGGTGTCGACTATCCCTCGGCCGGGGCCGGTGGCGCGGGCCGGCGGGAAGAGGCGGGCCACCTGCTTGGCGGTGGAGGCGGCGACGGCCTCTTCCATGGCCCGGGCCAACACGGTAAGGACGGCGGAGGCGGTCGTCCCACGGACCTCCTGGAGGGCGCCGGTGACGGCCGGCAGCCGGTCGGCGGGGAGGCCGGCGGCCACGAACGGCTCCCACACCTCGGTCTCGAACATCCGCACCATGCGCCGAGCGAGGCGACGCATGTCGGCGGCGAGCAGGGTGTGCTCGTCGAGGGCGGCGGCCAGCGGGATGCCCCACGACACGAGCTGGGCGCCGACGCCGAGCAGGCGGGGGCTCGGGGCGGTGAACCCGTGGCCGTCGCCCTCGTCTTCGTCGGCCGGGACGAGCAGGCCGACCTCGACGGCCCGTTCGAGCAGCCCGGGGTCGTCGGCGATCTCCGGGAAGAGCTCGAGGATGCGGTCACGGGTGACGTCCTCGGGCTGCTCGTCGCTCCACGGGGCGGTGAGGGCCTCCTCGAAGCCGAGTACCTCGGTGAGGCTGCGGCCCTCCTCCCAGCCCCGGAGGAGCTCCTGGATGGCGGCCAGCGAGAAGCCGCGCTCCTGGAGGCGGTCGATGTAGTTGAGGCGGGCCAGGTGGCCCTCGTCGTAGTAGCCGACTCGGCCGACCATCCGGGGCGGGGGGAGGAGGCCGCGGGTCTGATGGGCCCTGACGTTGCGGGTGGTGGTCCCGGCCCGCCGGGCCAGCTCGTCGACGGTCATGTCCGCGACCGGCATCGCTGCTCATCCTAGCAGGTTTGCACTTGTAAATGTGACATCATTCGATGTAAGATAGCCCGACGGCATCGTCGCATCGGGAGGGACACATGAGCGCGGACCTGATCCTGGCCACCGGATGGGGTTGGGGGGCGTGGCTGTGGTTGATGGTGCCCCTCGCGATCTACGCGGTGGTGAGCCTGACCCTATTCGCCATGGGCCGCAACAACGGGCCCGCGTTCACCGACTTCTTCTTCGGCAACATCTCCGACAGCCTGCGCCGGGCCACCGGGTTCCCAGGCTGGTCGATGGCCGGCGTCCTCAGCGGCCTGCTCTTCCTGCTGGTGATCGTGATCGGCTTCTACTGGGACGTCGCCTGGCACATCGACAACGGCCGCGACGTCGAGCTGTTCACGCCGTCGCACGTCATGATCCTGGTGGGTCTGGGCGGTCTCATCTACACGGCGTACCTGACCATGCTGTTCGCCACCCTGGAGGACGTGAAGTCCGGGTTCCGGGTCGGGATGGTGCGGGTGCCGTGGTCGGCGTTGCTCCTGCTCACCCTCGGCATCGGCGGCGTGGCCGCGTTCCCGCTCGACAACCTGTGGCACGAGGCCTACGGCCTGGACGTCACGCTGTGGAGCCCTACGCACTTGCAGCTGCTCGGTGGAGGGTCGCTGGCCACGCTGGCCCTGTTCCTGATGTGTGCCGAGTCCCTTCCGTCGGCTCGGCCGACGCTGCTGGGGCGGTTCATCCTGGCATTGACAGGTGGAACTGTCCTGGTAGGGCTGTCGACGTTCCTGGGCGAGTTCGACTTCGGCGTCCCCCAGTTCCAGGCGCTCTACCTGCCCATACTGATCGTGGCCGCCGCTTCCATGGCGCTGGTGTTGGCCCGGCTGGCGCTGGGACCGTGGGGTGCGGTCAAGGTGGCGGTGGTCTATCTGGTCCTGCGGGGTTTCGTGGCGTTGGCGGTCGGCGGGGCGCTCGACCACACGGTTCCCCGGTTCCCGCTGTACCTGCCGTCCGCGTTGCTGGTGGAGGCGGCCGCGGTGGCGGTGGGGACCCGGTCGCGGCTGCGCCTGGCCATTGTGGCCGGCGGTTTGGTCGGCACGGTGGGGGTGGCGCTGGAGCTGGTGTGGGTGCGGGTGTCGGGGTGGGCCGCTTCGGGTGCGATGCCGACGTCGATGTTGGTGAAGATGCTCGTCGTGGTGCCGGTGGCGGCGGTGGCCACCGCGGTGCTCGGTGCCGGTCTGGCCAGGGCATTTCGCGCCGGCGGTGGCCGGGAGGACCGGATTCCGGTGGCCGTGCTGGCTCTTGCGGGCGTGGCGCTCGTGGGTGTGCTGGCCTACCCGCTGCCCAGGAACGTGGGAGACGTCGAGGCCGTGATCCGCACCGAGGCGGTGGGCGATCGGGCGTTCGTCGAGGTGCAGTTGGAGCCGGCCGACGCCGCCGACGATGCGACCGCCTTCGCAGTGACGTCGTGGCAGGGCGGGGGCCGGGAGACGGCCTTCTTCGACGAGGTCGGGCCTGGGCTGTACCGCTCGGAGGACTCGGTGCCGGTGACCGGCCGCTGGAAGTCGATCGTGAGCCTGCAGCGGGGCGACGAGCTGATGGCGGCGCCGCTGTACCTGCCCGACGATCCCGAGATCAGCGCGGTGGCCGTGCCGCTGGCCGCCGAGCGCCGGGTGGTATTCGTGCGCAACACCGATCTGCTCCTGCGGGAGCAGCACGACGGCCCGACCTGGCCGGCGGTGGCGGTGTGGACCGGGTTCGTGGCGTTCGTGGCCCTGTGGACCGGCCTGTTCGCCCTGACGGCCCAGCGGGTATCGCCCCGAGGTGGCAGCGGTGGTGGCGTCGCGGGCGTCGGCACCGGTCGGGCGCCGACGGCGGAACCTGAGTTCGAGGCGGTCCGCTCCCGCTAGGCTGTCCACCCGCTGGTCCTGTGGTGCAGCTTGGAGTGCACGCCGCCCTGTCAAGGCGGAGGTCGCGAGTTCAAATCTCGTCAGGACCGCTCGCCGGCAGCAAGCAGGCAGGGTCGGGTAGCTCAGTTGGTAGAGCGCGCGCCTGAAAAGCGCGAGGTCACCGGATCGACGCCGGTCCCGACCACGAATAGCTGTCAAAGTTTCACGGCGAGGCGGTCGCGTGGCGACTCCTCGGTCTCCTCCAGGCTCTTTCGACGTTCGCGACCACCCTCGCGCTGGGCAAAGGAGATCCACACGCCAGCGAAACAAGTAGTCGGGACGTTCGTTGGATGCTGGCGGGGCTCTTGCGCGTGAACCAGAAGTTCACGGAGGATCTCGTGTTCCAGGCGGTCAACCAGCGCGTTTAATTTAATAGGCGTGAACTAGCACTCATCGAGAAGTTCAAGAAGGCGGCCCAGGGAATCGCTAGCCGCTCGCCGGCGGCAGGTGCTTAGCAAGTACGGACACCTCATGGTCCGGGTACGTGGTTTCGCGCCAGCTGAATAACTACTCGGGAGGGAATGTCTCCACCCAACCACTCGTCTTGCTCTGCAGTCTTGGCACTCATGAAGGCAGGCAGAGCCTCCAAGATCTGCTTGGGCCGGTACGGCAGACTTACGGCCTCCTCGCGCGGAAGAAGCCAGGCTGTGACCCGTCCGATGAGCGCCCCGGCGGACCGGTCATAGCGCTCGAGGTCGTAGCCCTTTAGGTCTGACAGGTAGTGTTCGTAAGTCGCATCGCTTGGAACAAGTGCCATCCATTCGTGCCGCCCAGGATCGAGGTGGTTGAGACACATCGCAATTCCGAGCTCGAGCGGCATATTGAAGCGAGCAAGATTGGCGTCGCCTTCTCCGCGACATCGTGAGAGGTCATGGATCGAATATCGACACTCTGTCATGGTGGCGAGGATCCGGGTCATTCTACTCGTTCCCGAGCTTCCGGAATATGTTGCCGTGACGGGCAGGAATCCGCAGCAGACGCAGGTGAATGTCAGTGCGTCGTGTAGCGTTGTGAACTCCTCATCAAACGGGCAGTTGACGAAAACACGTGGGGCTTTGTCGACATGCGCTACGCCCCTCGTGCCCGAAGGCATGCGCTATTCGTCCAGCGCTTGCGCTTCGCGAACAACGGCATCAAGCCGGTTCCGGAGCGCTCCCCATCTCTTGATGGTGCTCTTGTCGTTGGTGCGAACGCGGCTAAGTGAACGGCGAATGTTCGATACGACGTCCGGCCAGTCGGATTGGTCGCCTCCATGATGAGGCACTTTTAGTACCTCAAACTGCTCAGCCCAGGCCGGAGGCGCTGCATCGCTGATAAGGACCGGCACGATCGGCCGGCCATCCTCAAACGACGAGTCCAGCGCCATAGTCCATTCAGTCCGCTGATGCTGGGACGCGCCGTCCCCAATGAGAACGATGATCGCTGAGGACGTCGACATTGCGTCACGAATATTGGCCCGCCAGTCCTCGCCGGCCGGCATCTCGTCCTCGAGCCTGATGCCTACGCCCGATTCCCGCAAGCTCTCAGCAAGGGCTCGCGCAACGTCACTGTCGGCATGGCTGTAGGAAAGGAAGACCTTCCCTCCTTTCTCCAACTGCTCGCTCGGCATCGATGAATTCTAGCGCCGACCTACAGCTGCCGGCACAGGTAGGCGCGGACCGAGGTCCCCGTGAAGGTTCGGCCTCGATGTGATCGACGGCGGTGGGTCGACGAGGTCATCGCGAACGCGGTGCGCCCTGACCTGAAGCCTCCGTGCCGGTCAGGCGAGCGGACCGGATCGGGCCAGACGTAGCCGGCGGCACATCTCGACGAGCATCGCCTCGGCCATCGAGGGGTGCTCGCGCAGCAGCGGACGAAGGTTCCAGCTGGCGATCCACAGGGCGTCGACCGGCGTCTCGGCGACGACCGTCGCCGCCCGCGGACCGCCGTCGAGAAGGGCGACCTCGCCGAAGGCATCGCCTGCGTGCAGCGTCTCGACTGGACGTCCGGCGATCTCCACCCGTGCCTCGCCGCTCGTGATCAGGTAGAAGCGGCCGGCGTCGCCCCCCTCCGACGTGATTGCAGTGCCGGCGTCGAAGTGGATCGGTCGGGCCAGCTCGGCGACGAGCGAAAGATCTCGGTCCGAGAGCTTGCCGAAGAGGGCGCTCTGGCGCAGTGCCTCGGCTACAGAACGGGCAGGCACGGGTTACCAGGCCGACCGTTCGAGGGCGGCGCGGTCGACGGCCTCGAGGCGGCCGGGAGGATGAATGCGCTTCTCCTGAAACGGCGCCGCCGGGCGACGGCGAGGACGCGGTGATGCTCGTCGTCCCACAATCACGCCATCCACGCCCACTGCCACTGCTCGCCAGTCTCGCTCGCGGAGCCGGGCTCGCGCGACAGAGCCGGGCGTCGGACGCCCGTCACCGGGCCAGGTTCGTGCGCCACGCCCACTCTGGCGAACGGAGCAATCTTCGGCCGACATGATCCCGGCAGGTCGTCGGCGGCGTAGATGAAGTGTCCCCCGCCGAAAGTGAGCCTCCGCCCATGTCACTCATCAAGCTTCTCCCAGCCTGGCTGCACGCAATCGCCGACTATGCGGTGGGGGCTCTGCTCGTCGTCGTCGCCCTCACAGTCGACATGTCGACCGAGGCCACGATCGCAGGTGTCGTCGTCGGCGCGACCGTGCTGGCCGTGAGTCTGCTGACGAGGTACCCCCTCGGCGTCGTCAAGGTCCTGCCCTTCCGCATCCACTCGATCGGGGACTACGCGGCAGTCATCCTGCTGTTCGTGGCCCCATTCGCGCTCGGGTTCAACGACTCCGACTCCGGGGTGACCGCCTTTTACCTCGCCGCCGGAATCGCTGTGCTCGCGGTGAGCCTGGTCACGAACTACCAGTACAGGCCCCAGACGGTCCCGACCACTGACTGGTCCGGCTCGGTACGGCGGACGGCCGGCGCCCCGGTGGCCGCGTACGCCAACCCCTGGCGTCCCTAGACCGTCGCCAGCCGGCTCGTTCGCACCCGCCGGCATGGGCGTTCTTGCAATCAGGCGATACGGACCGCGGCCGTCGGTCGCGGTCCGTATCGCTGTCGCCCGCCGGTGCTCCGCAATCAGGCCATACGCACTATCGGGTCGTCGACGCTGCGAGCCGACACAGGAGACACCATGGATCAATCCGCATTCGCAGATTTCCCCTCAGCAGCCACCGCCGTTCTCCGGTTCCTCCAGGGCCGTCTCGGTTTCGACCTCTGGATGGTGACCCGGGCCCTCGGCGAGGACTGGGTCGTCTTGAACGCGGCCGACACCGGCTACGGCGTCGAGAGCGGCGACGTCTTCAAGTGGTCCGACTCGTTCTGCTCACGGATGGTCGCCGGGGTGGGGCCAGAGTCGCCCCCCGCTCCCAGGAGGTGCCCTGCTACGTCGACGCACCGATCGGTCACCAGATCAGCATCCGGGCGTACATCGGCGTTCCGCTGACTCGTATGGACGGGACCCTCTTCGGCACGCTGTGCGCCGTCGATCCTGACGAGCAGAAGGACGAAATCCTCGCCGAGCAACCGATGGTCGAGCTCTTGGCCCAGCTCCTCAGCACGGTCTTGGAACGCGACCTTGTCGTCGACCAGACCGAGCGTCGCTCGCAGGAGCTGGAGGACCTCGCCATGCTCGACGGCCTGACCGGGCTTCCCAACCGGCGGGCGTGGGACCGTGCACTCGCCCGCGAGGAGCAACGCTGCCAGAGGTTCGGCCATCCGTCGGCGGTGTTGTCCATTGACCTCGACGGCCTCAAGTACACGAACGACACCCATGGCCATGACGCCGGGGACGCTCTTCTCCGCGGCGCGGCGAAGGCGTTGCACTCGGCGATCCGCGCCCATGACACTGTCGCCCGCACCGGGGGCGACGAGTTCGCCCTGCTCGCCGCCGAGTGTCTGGCCGAGGACGTCCCGGCGCTCGTGGCGCGTGTCACCGACGCATTCGCCGAGGCTGGGATCGAGGCATCCATCGGGTTCGGGGTTCGTCGGCCGGGCGGCGGAGGGCTCGACGCCGCGTGGCGGGCCGCGGACGTCGGCATGTACCAATCGAAGGCGTATCGAAGGGCGTCTGCCTCGAGGTTGTGACAGCAGCGGCGCTCCTGGCTGTTTGGTCGGACGCGGCCGTCGTGCAGCGTCGGTTCGCAAACCGGCATCGCAGTCGTCCCCGGTTCTTCGCGCTCCGGGTCGTGTGGTCACCACGAGATGACCCGCCTCGACGCCGAGATCGCCTGCGCCGCCCCTGGCAACCGGTAGACGGGCAACGTGCTCGACGAGGACCGACCCGGCAACGACGAGCTGTACGCCTTGATCCGCTTCTTCGACTTCCACTTCCAGCAGACCATCCTCAACGATTCCATTGTGCTGGTAGGCAGCTTCTGATCCTCGTCGCGTGTGATAAGCGGGGGCGACCATGTCCGATGCCGACAGCTGGCGACGCCGCCTCGGTCCCGACCTGCGCCGACTCGTCCTCATCGACGGGCCCAGCGGCGCCGGCAAGTCCCGGCTGGTGGCCGAGACGATTCCCCGGGTCGAGGGGGCGTCGGCCGTCCGGCGGACGACCTCACGGCCGCGCCGGGACACCGACACCGCCGACGAGTACGAGTTCGTGTCGGTCGAGGACTTCGAGGAAGCGGAGCGCAACGGCGAGTTCCTCGAGTCCAAGGAGTTCCTGTTCGACATGCGGTACGGGCTGCGGTGGTCGGAGGTCGAGCGGGCCCTGGCCGAGTCGAGGGTGGCCCTGGGGGTCATGAACCTCGGCAACGTGGCCCACGTCGCCAACGTGGCGCCGGAGGTCGTACGGGTGCTGGTGACGGCCTCGCTCGACGACCTCCGCCGCCGGATCGAGGCCCGCGGCACCCACACCCAGGAGGCGATCGACGAGCGGCTGGACAACGCCCGCAAGCTCGCTTCGTCCGGCCATCTGTACGACCACGTGCTGGTCAACGACGACGGGGACTTCGACATGACCCGCGACGCCCTGGAGGCGATCCTGCGGGAGACGGCTGGGAGCTAACGTCCGCCGCCATGAGACGTCCTCACTCCTTCTCGGCTCGAATTGTCGCAGCGGCCCGCCCCCTCCTGGCCGTCGCCGCCGTCGCCGCCCTGGCCCTCGGGACCACGGCCTGCGGGCACAGCAGCGAGACCTTCACCATCAACGCGGTCAAGAACGGCGACCAGCCGGCGAGCTTCACCCCCACCACCGTCACCGTCGACAAGAGCGACGACGTGACGTTCAAGGTCGGCAACCAGACCACCGGCGAGCACGGCTTCTCGATCGAGGGCTACGACGTGCAGTTGATCGTTCCTGCGGGCCAGACCGTCGAGGTGGAGGTCACCGCCGGCAAGGGTGGGACGTACAAGATCTACTGCCAGCTCCATCCCACCCATCAGTCGGCAACCCTCGTCGTCCAGTAGGAGGGGAGCGGTAGCCTCGGCCGGACCATGGACGTCTTCGACAGGATCTTCGTCGACGACTACGAGCAGGTCGTGTTTTGCCACGACCGCCGGAGTGGACTGAAGGCCATCGTCGCCGTCCACTCCACCCGGCTTGGGCCGGCCCTGGGCGGTACCCGGTTCTATCCATACGCCACCGAGGACGCCGGGCTGGAGGACGTCCTGCGCCTGGCGAGGGGCATGACCTACAAGGCGGCCGCCGCGGGCCTCGACCTCGGTGGCGGCAAGGCTGTCATCTTCGGCGACCCGGTCGTCGACAAGACCGAGGCCCTGCTGCGGGCCTACGGCCGCCACGTCGACGCCCTGGGCGGGCGCTACATCACCGCCGAGGACGTCGGCACGACCCAGGCGGACATGGACCTGATCCTGCGGGAGACCAAGTACGTCACCGGCGTCAGCCAGGAGCTGGGCGGGTCGGGCGACCCCTCGGCCGCCACCGCCTACGGCGTCCTGTGGGCCATGAAGGCGGTGGCCCGGCGGCTGTGGGACCAGACCGTTCTCGAGGGCCGCCACGTCGTCGTCGCCGGCGTGGGGAAGGTCGGCACGAACCTGGTGCGCCACCTGGTTGAGGAACGGGCCCGGGTCACCGTCGCCGACGTGGACCCTGCAGCGGTCATGCGGGTAGTCGGCGAGTACGGCGTGGAGGCGGTGCCGGTGGAGGGCGTGCACGCCGTCACCTGCGACATCTTCTCGCCCTGCGCCCTGGGCGGCGGGCTCAACGCCTCCACCATCCCGGAGGCTGGCGTGCCTGGCGGTGGTCGGCGCGGCCAACAACCAGCTGGCCGATGCGGGGTGCGACGAGCTGCTGGAGAAGACCGGCGTGCTCTACGCCCCCGACTACGTGGTCAACGCCGGAGGCGTCATCAACATCGCCGAGGAGCTGGCGCCGAGGGGCTACCACCGCACCCGGGCCTTCGAGGCGGTCCGGAGGATCTTCGACAACGTGTCGGCCGTCCTGGTGGCCGCCGAGGCCGAGGGGAGCACGACCGCCGCTGCCGCCGATAGCCTGGCGGAACGCCGGATCGACGAGATCGGGCACGTCCATCAACTACGTGGTCATGGCTGAGACCGTGAGGGGCGTCCATCGCCCCTTGCTCGCCAGACCGAGGGGCCGCGCCGTAGCCTTGGGCCGGAGCGAGCGGGGCTAGGCGGCGAGCGGAGGTACGGGGAGCGGAGAGCGGGAAATGGTCAAGGTCTTCGACGACGAGCGCACCGCCCGCAACCCTGTTCCCGATCGTCACAGCGCGCTCGGCCTGAGCGACGCCGACGTCGTGGCCATGTACCGCACGATGCTGCTGGCCCGCACCATCGACCAGCGGATGTGGACCCTGAGCCGCCAGGGCAAGGTGCGGTTCATGATCAGCGGGCAGGGCCAGGAGGCCGCCCAGGTCGGCTCGGCGTGGGCCCTGCAGGCGGGCCACGACATCGCCCTGCCCTACTACCGGGACTTTGGCGTGGTGCTGACGCTCGGCATGACCGCCTACGAGATCGTCCTGGCGGTGTTCGCCAAGCCCGACGACCCCAACTCGGGCGGGCGCCAGATGCCGAACCACTGGGGATGCCGCCGGCTGAACATCATCACCGGCTCGTCGCCAATCGCCACCCAGCTCCCCCATGCCGCCGGGCTGGCCCAGGCGTCGAAGCTGCGGGGCGACGACAAG
This sequence comes from uncultured Acidimicrobiia bacterium, assembly GCA_963827345.1. GTDB lineage: Bacteria > Actinomycetota > Acidimicrobiia > Acidimicrobiales > AC-14 > CAWGUU01. Next base: position 46,468 of record CAWHAN010000003.1, read on the forward strand.
GTCACGGCCGCCTGGTTCGGGGAGGCGGCGGCGTCGAAGGGCGACTTCCACGAGGCCTTGAACTACGCCGGGATCCACCAGCTGCCGGCGGTGTTCGTCTGCGAGAACAACCACTACGCCATCTCCGTCACCATGGCGCAGCAGTCGGCGGTGGCCGACGTCGCCGCCCGGCCCAGTCCTACGGGATGCCGGGCGTGATCGTCGACGGCAACGACGTGCTCGACGTCTACGGGGGAGTGAAGGCTGCTGTCGATCGGGCCCGCGCCGGCGGGGGGCCGTCGCTGGTCGAGTGCAAGACCTACCGGCTCATGCCCCACACGTCCGACGACGACGACCGTCGCTACCGCAGCGAGGAGGAGGTGGCGGCCTGGCGGGAGAAGGACCCCCTGTTGCGGCTGCGGCGCTACCTGCGGGACGGCGGGACGCTGACGACTGAGGCCCTGGACGGCCTCGACTCCGAGGTCGTGGCCGAGGTGGCCGACGTCGTCCGGCGGGCGGATGCGGCCGAGCCGCCCCAGGCCGGCACCGCCTACGGCCGGGTGTACGCCCGTCCGATCCGGCCCACGCCCGGCGTGCCTGCCGCCCTTGACGAGGCTCCGGCCCAGCCGCCTGTGGCCCCGCCTCGTCCTGCCACCGGCGTCGTCCGCACCGTCCTCGACACCGTCCGCCAGACCCTGCACGACCTGATGGCCACCGACGACAGGGTCGTCGTGCTGGGCGAGGACGTGGGCAAGCTCGGCGGTGTCTTCCGGGCCACCGACGGCCTCCACGCCACCTACGGCAGCGGGCGGGTGCTGGACACGCCCCTGGCCGAGTCGTCGATCGTCGGGATCGGGGTGGGCCTGGCCCTGGCCGGGATGCGGCCGGTCGTCGAGATCCAGTTCGCCGATTTCATGCACTCAGCGTTCGACCAGATGGTGAGCGAGGCGGCCAAGATCCACTACCGGTCGAACGGCGACTTCCACGTGCCGATGGTGGTCCGCACGCCTTGGGGTGGCGGCGGGCACCGCGGGCCGTACCACTCGCAGGCCATCGAGGCGTTCTTCGCCCATGTGGCCGGGCTGAAGGTGGTGGTGCCGTCGACGCCGGCGGACGTGGCCGGGCTGCTGCGGTCGGCGGTCGAGGACCCCGACCCGGTGCTGTTCCTGGAGCACAAGAAGACCTACCGGCGGATGAGCGGGCTGGTGCCGGGCGGCGACTGGCGGGTGCCCATCGGCCTGGCCGAGGTGGTCCGGCCGGGCGAGGACCTCACGCTCGTGACCTACGGGCTCCACCGGCACTTCGCGGTGGAGGCGGCCGAGTCGCTGGCGGCGGACGAGGGCTACTCGGTGGAGGTCATCGACCTGCGCACGATCTCCCCGCTGGACCGTGACACGGTGCTGGCGTCGGTGGCCCGTACCGGGCGGTTGCTGGTGGTGCACGAGGACAACATCAGCTTCGGGGTCGGCGCCGAGGTGGCCGCCATCGTGGCCGAGGAGGCGTTCTACGACCTCGACGCCCCGGTCCGCCGGCTGGCCATGCCCGACGTCCCGGCCATGCCCTACGACGTGGTGCTGGAGAGCGCCCTCACCATCGGGGCCGACGCCATCCGCGCCGCGGCCAAGTCCCTGATGGAGGAGTAGGGCCCGGTCCGTTCCTAGGCGAAGCGGACCTGGCGGTAGCCGGGGACGATCTCGCCGATGTCCACGGTTGCGTGGCCGGCGGCCCGGAGGCTGCGGTGCGCGTGGTCGACGTCGTCGGGCGACACTATCGCCACCATGCCGATGCCCAGGTTGAAGACCTTGGCCATCTCGTCGTCGCTGACGTCGCCCAGCTGCTGGATCCGACCGAAGATCTCCGGAACGTCCCAGGTCGAGCGGTCGACGACGGCGTCGCACTCAGGGGGCAGGACGCGGGGCAGGTTGCCGGGCAGGCCCCCGCCGGTGACGTGGGCCATGGCGTGCACGTCGATCGTCAGGCAGAGCTCGACGAGGGCCGGCGAGTAGATCACCGACGGCCGGAGCAGCTCGTCGGCGAGGGTGTGGGTGGCATCCGGCCACGGCGGGCCGTCCAGCGGCAGCCGGCCGCGGTCGAGCAGGACCCGGCGGGCCAGGGAGTAGCCGTTGCTGCGCAGGCCGGGGGACGGCAGGCCGATGAGGCGGTCGCCCGGTGCGACGGCGGCGCCGGTGACGAGGCGGTCCCTGTCGACGACGCCGACCCCGAAGCCCACGAGGTCGAAGGCGCCGGGCTCGAGCATGCCCGGGACCTCGGCCATCTCGCCCCCGATCAGGGCGCAGCCGGCCTGGCGGCAGCCCTCGACCACGCCGCCCACCAGCGTCTCCATGTCGTCGGGGTCGAGCTTCCCGACTGTCACGCAGTCGAGGAAGAACAGGGGCTCGGCGCCCTGCACGGCGATGTCGTCGACGACCATGGCCACCAGGTCGATCCCGATGGTGTCGAGCCGGCCGGCCTGACGGGCGACGAGGGCCTTGGTGCCGACGCTGTCGGTGGAGGACACCAGGACGGGACGCTCGTAGCGGGCGGCGTCGAACCCGAACAGCCCGCCGAAGCCGCCTACCTCGCTCAGGACCTCGGGCCGGTAGGTAGAGCGCACCTTGGCCCTGATCCGCTCGACCGCCGCCTCGCCGGCGGCGATGTCGACCCCCGCGGCGGCGTAGGTCTCGGCGGGAGCCTCAGCCACAGGGGTGGACGAGGTCCACGTCCGCCACATCCGAGTTTGGGAGCTCGTCCTGGAACTTCTCGTGAGAGGCGTCGGACATGCCGAGGACCTTCACCGGGTACTCGCCGGTGAGACACGCCGCGCAGAACCCGGATCGGGGGGAGCCGGTGGCGGTGAGGAGGGCGTCGATCTCGAGGTAGGCCAGGGTGTCGCAGCCCAGGTAGTCGCGCACCTGGGGCACGGTGAGGTCGGCGGCCAGGAGCTCGGACCGGATGCTGGTGTCCATCCCGAAGTGGCACGGCCAGCGGTACGGCGGCGACGAGATGCGGAGATGGACCTCGGCCGCGCCCGCCTCCCGCAGCATCGACACGAGTGCCCGCATGGTGGTGCCCCGCACGATCGAGTCCTCGACCACCACCAGGCGCTTGCCGACGATGTTGTCCTTGATGGGGTTGAGCTTCATGCGCACGCTCTGGCTGCGCTGGCCCTGGCTGGGGGCGATGAACGTGCGGCCGACGTAGCGGTTTCGCACAAGCCCGTGGCCGAACGGGATGCCGCTGGCGCGGGCGTAGCCCTCGGCCGCCGGGATGCCCGACTCCGGCACCGGCATGACCATCGCCTCCCGGGCGGGGTGGTGGTCGTCGGGCGGGAGGGGGGCCTGGACGGCGAGCCTCTCGCCCATGCGCTGGCGGGCGCTGTGGACCGTCTGGTTGTAGAGGATGCTGTCGGGCCGGGCGAAGTAGACGAACTCGAACAGGCACAGCTTCGGGTCGATGCGCTCGGGGGGGAACGGGCGGAGCGAGCGGGTGCCGGAGGCGTCGATCACCACCATCTCGCCGGGCTCGATCTCCCGGACGAAGTGGGCGCCGACGATGTCGAGGGCGGGCGTCTCCGAGGCGAGCACCCAGCCGTTGTCGAGCCGTCCGAGGCAGAGGGGGCGGAAGCCGTTGGGGTCGCGGACGCCGATGACGTGGGAGTCGTCCATGAGGACCAGGGAGAAGGCGCCCTCCAGCCGGGGAAGCACTTGGGCGAGGGCCCGTTCGAGGTCGCGGCCGTCGCTGTGGACGATCCGGTCGCCGGTGACCATCTCCTGCATGAGCAGCTCGCCGACCAGGTCGCTGTCGCTGCCGATCATGCCGGGGAGGACGCCCGCCGACTCGGCCAGCGGGTCGGTGTTGACCAGGTTGCCGTTGTGGCCGAGGGCGATGCCGGCGTCGCCCACCCCCCGGTAGACGGGCTGGGCGTTGCTCCACGTGCTGGCGCCGGTGGTGGAGTAACGCACGTGGCCGATGGCGAGGTGGCCCTGAAGCGGGGCGAGGGTGCGCTCGTCGAAGGCGTGGGACACCAGGCCCATGTCCTTGACCACGGTGATCGTGTCGCCGTCGCTGACGGCCATCCCCGCCGCCTCCTGGCCGCGGTGCTGCAGGGCGTAGAGGCCCAGGTAGGTCAGATGGGCGACTTGCTTCCCCGGCGCGTAGATGCCGAAGACGCCACACGCTTCCTTGGGTCGCTCGGGCTCCCAGCCTCCGGTGGCGGCGGGCTCCTCAGCGTCTGCCCGGTGCACTACCCCATGTTCCCACAGCGGCCGGTGGTAGCCGCCGACCCTGGGCGCGCCCGGCGAACGGCCCGGCGTACCGGTGACACACAGCGGGGCCTGGTCCCGTTTTGTGACCCCACTTCGGTGGGGGTGGGGGCGATGCCGGCGTACTGGTGACACACAGCGGGGCCTGGCGCGGTTTTGTGACCCCAGTTCGGCGAGGGTTGGCGGGTCAGGCGGTGGCGGGTTGGGCGAGGGCGGCGATGGCGTTGCGCCAGGTGTGGGTGGCGTGGTCGAGGCCGACGTCGACGAGGCCGTCGACGACGAGGCGGTCGCCGCCGGCCCGGCCCAGGACGGTGACGGGGACGCCGGCCGCCTCGGCTCTGGCCTCGAGCTCGCCCAGGCCGTCGGCCACGCAGGCGACCACCCTCGACGGCGCCTCGGAGAAGAGCCCGGCGTGCCCGCCCTGGAGGCCGGCCACCTGGAACCCGACGCCGGAGGACACGCCATCTCGGCCAGGGCCAGGCCGAGGCCTCCGTCGGCGACGTCGTGGACGGCGGCCAGCAGGTCGTCGGCGACGAGGGAGCGGACGAGGGCGCAGAGCCGGGCGTGGGCGTCGAGGTCGAGGGCCGGCAGCTCGCCGCCGCGGTGGCCGGCGGTCATGTCGGCCCAGCGGGAGCCCGCCAGATCGGCACGGTGGCGGCCGGGTCGCCCAGGAGCACGATGGTGCCGCCGTCGACGAGGCGTACGCCGGGCGGGCCGCCGGACCAGCGACTCGATGAGGCCGACCACGCCGACGACCGGCGTGGGATCGATGTCGGTGCCGGCCGACGAGTTGTAGAGGCTCACGTTGCCGCCCACGACCGGCAAGTCGAGGGCCAGCGGCAGGCCTCGGCCATCCCGTCGATGGATTCCGACAGCTGCCACATCACCTCGGGGTGCTCGGGGTTCCCGAAGTTGAGGCAGTCGACGAGGGCGACCGGCGTGGCGCCGACGCAGGCCAGGTTCAGGGCGGCCTCGGCGACGACCAACGCGGTGCCGCGGCGGGGGTCGAGGGCGCACCACCGGCTGTTGCTGTCGGCGGTGACGGCCATGGCCCGGCCGGTGGCCGGCAGCCCCGGGGCCTTCAGCCGCAGGACCGTCGCGTCGCCGCCCGGGCCCTCGACGGTGTTCAGGAACAGCTGGTGGTCGTACTGGGACCACACCGGCTTGGCGTCGGCCAGCATGGCCAGCAGCGGCGGTCCGCAGTCGTCGGGCGCCGGTAGCCGGGACGGGTCGTCGGCCCGGCGCTCGGCGAGGCCTGCAGGCGGCTGACGGGGGCGGTCGTACTTGGGCGCGCCCTGCTCGAGGGAGATGGCGGGTACGTCGGCCAGCACGTCGGCATCCGGCCCCGGACCGTCGAGGATGCGCAGCCGGCCGGTGTCGGTGACGGTGCCCACGACAGTGGCCCGCACGTCCCACCGCCGGCAAAGCGCCAGGACGGCGTCGAGGTCGTCGGGCGTGACCACCGCCAGCATGCGCTCCTGGGACTCGCTGGTCATGATCTCGGCCGGCACCATGCCCTGCATACGCAGAGGGACGGTCCTGACGTCGACGTCCATGCCCATGCCGCCCCGCGCCGCGATCTCGCTGGTGGCGCACGTGAGGCCGGCGCCCCCCAGGTCCTGGATGCCGGCGACCAGTCCTGCTTCGTAGAGCTCGAGGCAGGCCTCGATCAGGCGCTTCTCCTCGAAGGGGTCGCCGACCTGGACGCTGGGCCGCTTGGTCTCGTCGCTGCCGCCCTCGCCGGCGAACTCGGCCGAGGCCAGCACGCTCACGCCGCCGATGCCGTCCCGCCCGGTGGTCGAGCCCAGGAGCACGGCCAGGTTCCCGACGCCGGTGGCGCGGGCGAACACCAGGCGGTCGTGGCGCAGCACGCCGACGCACATGACGTTGACGAGCGGGTTCTCGGCGAAGCATTCGGAGAACGACAGCTCGCCGCCCACGGTGGGAACCCCGACCGAGTTGCCATAGCCCGAGATCCCGTTGACCACGCCCTCGGCCACCCACCGGCTGCGGGCGTGGTCGAGCGGTCCGAAATGGAGGGAGTCGAGCAGGGCGACGGGGCGGGCGCCCATGGTGAAGATGTCGCGGAGGATGCCGCCGACGCCGGTGGCCGCCCCCTGGTAGGGCTCGATGGCCGAGGGATGGTTGTGGCTCTCGATCCGCACCGCCACCGCCAGCCCGTCGCCGGCATCGACGACGCCGGCGTTCTCGCCCGGCCCGACTATCACCCACGGGGCCTCCGACGGCAGGCGTCCCAGATGGATGCGTGACGACTTGTAGGAGCAGTGCTCCGACCACATGACCGCATACATGGCCAATTCGAGCTCGTTCGGCGCTCGATCGAGGATCTCGGAGATGCGCGTCGCCTCGTCGTCGGTCAGTCCGAGGGCCCGGTGGAGCGGAGTCGTCATGGCCCAGAAGCTAGGCGACGGCAAATGACCTCCTGACAGAACTTGAATTCTTGCGCGAAACCGACAACAATCCCTGAAATGGCAACCACAGCGAAGCGATCCAGGGCTCCGATGTCCGACAGCCACAAGGCGGCGTTGGCAGAGGGACGTGAGCAGGGAAGGGCAGTTCGGCGCTACCTCGAAGCCCTCGAGGCGCACCGACCCAAGAGAGGGCGTAAGCGTACGACGGAGTCAGTGCAGCGGCGGCTCACGGCCATCGACGAGAAGGTCAACGAGGTCGATGCACTCACCCGTCTGCACCTCGTCCAGGAGAAAATGAACCTCGAGGCCGAGCTTGCCTCTACCGACAATGCGGTCGACCTCGGGTCACTCGAGGACGGCTTCGTGGCGGCGGCGGCACCGTATGGCCAGAGGAAGGGCATCACGTACGCGGCATGGCGTCAGGCGGGCGTCGACCCCGGTGTGCTCCGCAAGGCGGGAATCAAGCGGGGCGCCGAGTAGCAGTAGCTGTAACAGCAGGAGACGTGGCAGCGGAGGGCATACCTCCGCTGACCACGAGAGATGCGAGCAGCGGCCTGCCGTCCTCGGAGCCGAGGAGCAGGTCGCACGCCCGTTCCGGGTGGGGCATCAGGCCCACCACGTTGCGAGCGGCGGAACATATGCCGGCGATTGCGTCGACTGAGCCGTTCGGGTTTCCGAGATAGCGCAGGACGATGCGGTCTTCGGCGCGCAATTCGGCCAACACGTCGGGTGGGCACGTGTAGTTACCCTCGAAGTGGTTGATGGGCAGGCGGAGTACGTCGCCGCGCCTGCACTGACTGGTCAACGTCGATTCAGTCGACTCCACCCGAACCTCTACGGTTGTACACAGGAACTTCAACCCGCGGTTCTTCTGGAGGGCTCCAGGCAGCAGTCCGGCCTCGGTCAGCACCTGGAAGCCGTTGCAAATGCCCACTACGGGCCCACCGGCGCGTGCGAAATCGACGACGGCGTCCATGATCGGGCTGAAGCGTGCGATGGCGCCCGGTCGGAGATAGTCGCCGTGGGCAAAGCCGCCCGGAAGCACGACGGCATCGACGTTGCCGAGGCTACGTTCGCCGTGCCACACCAACTCGGCATCGGCGCCCAGCGCCCGTAGGGCTTCGGCGACGTCGTGCTCGCAGTTGGAGCCCGGGAAGACGACGATGCCGGCTTTCATACTGGGCCGGCTCTCATAGCGGCGTGGTTTCGATCGTTACGGTTGCGTCCTCGATCACCGGGTTGGTGAGGAACCGGCGGCACAGCTCCTGCCCTTGCCTCGGCGCTGGCCTCGTCGGGCGCCTCCATGGTGAAGCGGATGGCCTTGCCGACCCGCACGCCGGTGACCTCGCCGAAGCCGAGGGTGGGCAGCGAGCGCTCGATGGTGGCGCCCTGTGGGTCGGCGACGTCGGGCCGGAGGCGAACCTCGACCAGCACGGGGAAGGTGGTCATCGGGCTCCCGGCCAGTCGGCGAGGGACTTGCCGGTGAGGCGCTCGTAGGCGGCGACGTAGCGGGCCGACGTGGTGGCGACGACGTCGGCCGGCAGGGTCGGTGGCGGCGGGGTCTTGTCCCAGCCGGTGGCCTCGAGCCAGTCGCGCACGGGCTGCTTGTCGAACGAGGGCGGGGTGGTGCCCGGCTCCCAGGCCGACTCCTCCCAGAACCGGGACGAGTCGGGGGTGAGGACCTCGTCGCAGATGGCCAGCTCGCCGTCGATGAAGCCGAGCTCGAACTTGGTGTCGGCGATGATGATGCCGACCTCGGCGGCCCGGGCCGCGGCCCGCCGGTAGGCCTCCAGGGAGATGGCGGCGGCGGCCTCGACCACGTCGGCACCGACGAGGGTGGCGGCCTGCTCGACGGAGATGTTCTCGTCGTGGAGGCCTTGCGCGGCTTTGGTCGACGGAGTGAACAGCGGCTCGGGGAGCCGGTCCGACTGGCGCAGGCCAGGGGGGAGCGGCGCGCCGTGCATGGTGCCCTGCGCCTTGTACTCCTTCCACGCCGAGCCGGAGATGTAGCCCCGCACAATGCACTCGATGGTGAGCATGTCGGCCTTCCTGACCAGCATGGCCCGGCCCGCGGTGTCGCCGTCCTCGACGATGGAGACGAGGTGGCTCGGTGCGACGTCGGCCAGCTCGTCGAGCCAGAACTTGGTGAGGCCGGTGAGGACCCGTCCCTTGTCGGGAATGGGTTCGGCCATCACCACGTCGAAGGCGGAGATGCGGTCGGACGTCACCATCAGCAGGTTGCCGTCGTCGGCGTCGTAGACGTCGCGCACCTTGCCGGAGTGGATCAGGGTCAGGCTGCTCACGTTGCGAGGTCCTCCAGGCTGTCGAAGATGTGACCCGTGTGGCCGAGGGCCCGCTCCAGGCTGAACGCCTCGTCGAGTCTGCTCGGTGGTGAGGGGGCCGGTCGTCGTCCTCCAGGACGGCGCGGAACTGGCGGCGCTCCTGATGGGCGGTGCGGGCGGTGTCCTGGACGATGCGGTAGGCGTCGTCGCGCGTGAGGCCCGACGCCACCAGGGCGAGGAGCACCGGCTGGCTGAAGACCAGGCCGTACGACCGGTCGAGGTTCTCCAGCATGCGCTCGGGGTCGATGGTGAGGCCCTCCACCACCGTTCGCATCTTGACCAGCAGGTAGTAGGCGAGCAAGGACGAGTCGGGCAGGATGACCCGCTCCACCGAGGAGTGGGAGATGTCGCGCTCGTGCCACAGGGCGACGTCCTCGAGGCCGGCGCCGAGGTGGCCGCGCAGGACCCGGGCCAGGCCGGCCAGGCGTTCGCACGTGATCGGGTTGCGCTTGTGGGGCATGGCCGAGCTGCCCTTCTGCCCGGCCCGGAACGGTTCCGCCGCCTCGCCCACCTCGGTGCGCTGGAGGTGGCGGATCTCGGTGGCGAACTGCTCGATCGACGCGCCCACCGACGCGCACGCCCACAGGTACTCGGCGTGGCGGTCGCGGGCCACGACCTGGGTGGCCGGCACCGGCTGCAGGCCGAGGGCCTCGCACACCTGGCGCTCCACGACGGGGTCGACGTTGGAGTACGTGCCGACCGCGCCGGACAGCTTGCCGACGGCGATGCCGTCCCTTGCCCGTTGGAGGCGCTGGCGGTCGCGGTCGGCCTGCAGCGCCCAGTGGGCCAGCTTGACGCCGAACGTGGTCGGCTCGGCGTGCATGCCGTGGGTGCGGCCGGCCATCGGGACGTCCCGGAACTCGACGGCCCTGGCCTTCAGTGTGTGGACCAGATCGCCGCTGGCGACGATCAGCAGGTCGGCGGCCTTGGTGAGGGTGGCGCAGAGGGCGGTGTCGACCACGTCGCTCGACGTCAGGCCGTAGTGCACCCAGTTACCGGCGGGGGGACCGATTGCCGACTGGACCACGTCGACGAAGGCGGCCACGTCGTGGTCGGTGGTGCGCTCGCGCTCGTCGACCGCGGCCACGAAGGCGGCGTCGACGGTGGGGCCCGTTCCCGGACCGCCTTGGCGTCGTCGGGGGGCACTACGCCCAGGCTCGACCACCCCTCGGTGGCCAGGACCTCGATCTCCAGCCACAGGGCGAGCTTGGCCTCGTCGGTGAAGAGGGCGGCCATCTTCGGCAGCGAGTAGCGGGGGATCACTGCTGGGGCTGGGGCCGGCGGCGCTCGTCGAGGCGGCGGGCCAGGTCGGCGTCGGTGATGGCCAGCATCTGCACGACGAGCAGGGCGGCGTTCATGGCCCCGTCGATGGCCACGGTGGCCACCGGCACGCCCTTGGGCATCTGGACGGTGGCGTAGAGGGCGTCGACGCCGTTGAGGGCACCGCCGCTGAGGGGAACCCCGACGACCGGCAGCGTGGTGTTGGCGGCCACCGCGCCGGCCAGGTGGGCGGCCATGCCGGCGCCGCAGATGAAGGCGACGTAGCCCTCGTCTCTGGCGCCCCGGGCCAGGGCGGCGACCTTGTCGGGTGTGCGGTGGGCGGACAGGACCCGCTCGTCGACCTCGATGCCGAACTCGGCGAGCGTGGCCGCGGCAGGGGCCATCTTGGCCTTGTCGCTCTCGGATCCCATCAGGATGGCTACCTTCATCTCGACGCTCCCAGGGCGATGTCGGTGCGGAACTGGACTCCCGGCCAGCCGATCTGCGACACGGCGTCGTAGGCCCGGAGCCGGGCGTCGTCGAGCGTCGGGGCGAGGGCCGTGACGGCCAGGACCCGACCACCCGCCGTGGTGAGCCCGGGGCCGACCCCGGCGAAGAACAGGCTGATGCCGGGCATGGCGGCGGCGACGTCGAGGCCGTGGATGACGTCGCCCGTGCGCGGCGCGGCGGGGTACCCCTCACTGGCCAGCACGACGGTGACGGCGGCGTCGTCGACGAACGTGGGGTCGGTGTGGAGGTCGCCGGCGGCCGCCTCGGCCAGCAGCTGGGTGAGGTCGCCGGCGTAGCGGGGGAGCACCACCTGCGCCTCGGGGTCGCCGAACCGGACGTTGTACTCGAGCACCTTGGGGCCGTCGGGGGTGAGCATCAGCCCGGCGTAGAGGACGCCGCGGTAGTCGATCCCCTTGGCGCGGAGCGCCGCCAGCGTGGGCTCGACGGCCCGCTCGAGGACCTCCTCGACCACGTCCTTCCCGGCCATCGGGACGGGAGAGTAGGCGCCCATGCCACCGGTGTTGGGGCCGGAGTCGCCGTTGCCCAACCGCTTGAAGTCCTGGGCCGGGGCGAGCGGTACCGCCCGCCGGCCGTCGCACACGCACAGCAGGGAGAGCTCCGGGCCGGTGAGGCCCTCCTCGATCACGACCGTTCGCCCGGCGGCGCCGAAGGCGTCGCCACTGAGCTTGGCGACCACGTCGGCCTCGGCCGCGGCGAGGGAGTCGGTGACGAGCACGCCCTTGCCGGCGGCCAAGCCGTCGGTCTTGACGACGTAGGGCGGCGACAGAGTCGTCAGGAACTCGACCGCCGGCTGCACCTGGTGGAAGACCCCGTAGCGGGCCGTGGGCACGCCGGCGTCGGCCAGGACCTGCTTCATCCAGGCCTTCGACCCCTCCAGGCGGGCGCCGTCGGCACCGGGGCCGAAGACCAGCGCGCCGCGGGAGCGGAGGCGGTCGGCCAGCCCGTCGACCAGCGGTCCCTCGGGGCCGATCACGTACAGGTCGGCGTCGATCTCCTCGGGCGGAGCGGGCGTGGACCCGGGAATCCCGGGGTTGCCGGGCGTGACGACGACGTCTGCGGTGCGACCCAGGACCGAGGCCAGGGCGTGCTCCCTGCCCCCGCTGCCGACGACACAAACCTTCGTCGACACGTCAGATGACGAGGATGCCAGGGCCAACCTCCCAGGTGTCCTCGTCATCGTCGTAGTCGTCGTCGTCGTCGTCATCCTCGTCGTCATCGACCACGTCGTCGGTGGGCGTGGGGTTGAAGCGCACGAACTGGTCGCGGCCCGGCCCGACGCCGACCAGGGTGACGGGTATCGCACACTGCTCGGCGAGGAACTCCAGGTAGTCGCAGGCCTCCTTGGGCAGCTCTTCGAGCGTGGTGGCCTTGGTGAGGTCGGTCTTCCAGCCGGGCAGGTCCTCGTACACCGGCTTGACCTTGTGCAGCACCGACTGGTGGTAGGGCAGGTGGTAGTGGCGGTCGCCCTCGGCGTCGTAGGCGACGCAGACCCGCAGGGTGTCGAAGACGTCGAGGACGTCGAGCTTGGTGATGGCCAGCTCGGTGAGACCGTTGAGGCGGACGGCCTGGCGCACCATGACGGCGTCGAACCAGCCGGGCCGGCGGCGGCGGCCGGTGACGGTGCCGTACTCGCCACCCCTGTCGACGAGGAGGTCGCCGGTGTCGTCGAGGAGCTCGGTGGGGAACGGTCCTGCCCCGACCCGGGTGATGTAGGCCTTGGCCACGCCCATGACCCGCTGGATGTGGCGAGGGCCGACGCCGGCACCCACCAGGGCCCCGCCTGCGACCGGGTTGGACGAGGTGACGAACGGATAGGTGCCGTGGTCGAGGTCGAGGAAGGTGGCCTGGGCTCCCTCGAACAGGACGTTCTGGCCGTTCTCCATGGCGTCGTGGACGAACCCGACGGTGTCGGCGATCAGCGGCTCGAGGCGGGGGGCGAGCTCGCCCAGGTAGCGGTCGGCGATGTCGTCGGCCGACAGCGGCAGGCGGTTGAACACCTTGGCCAGGATCAGGTTCTTCTCTTTGAGGACCACCTCGAGCTTTTCGCGGAAGATCTTGGGGTCGAGCAGGTCCTGGATACGCAGGCCCACCCGGGCAGCCTTGTCGGCGTAGGCGGGGCCGATGCCGCTCTTGGTGGTGCCCAGCCGGTTCTTGCCCAGGCGGCGCTCGGTGAGGCGGTCGAGCTCGGAGTGGTACGGCATGATCATGTGGGCGTTGCCGCTGACCAGCAGCCGGCTGCAGTCGATGCCGCGGGCCTCGAGACCGTCGATCTCGTCGACCAGCACGCCAGGGTCCACGACCACGCCGTTGCCGATGACCGGCGTGACCCACGGGTGCAGGACCCCGCTCGGGATGAGCTGGAGGGCGAACGTCTCGTCCTCGACGACGATGGTGTGGCCGGCGTTGTGCCCGCCCTGGTAGCGCACCACGACCTGCATGTCGGCGGCGAGGAGGTCGGTGAGCTTGCCCTTCCCCTCGTCGCCCCACTGGGTGCCCACGACAACTGTTCCGGGCACGCGCGTCTCCTCGGCTGCGTCCTGCGGCGGTCCTTCAATCATACCGAACTGGAGCCGTCTCCCGGCATTTCTGAAGAGGCCCTCAAGTCCCAGGGCCCGCCCGCCGACACAGGGGCTGCGGCTACATCGCCTAGGCCGCACAAACAGGGTGAGCCGGGAAGTGCGCTCCTTCTCCCGCCGGGGGAGCGCCACCCGGCCACCCCTTTTTCTCAGGAGGGGGGCAGGCCCCCCTCCTGGACCTCCCCCCGGGGCGGCCCTTCGGGCCGGGTCGGCGCCATCCATGGTGGCGGCCTTCGGCCGCTCCTCGTGGCCGGCGCAAAACCATCGCAACCTCGATCCTTGCTCGCTTGCACCCTCGGTCCTCACCCGCTCGGACGGTCGCCACTCGAGTCGTCGTACCGTGGAGGCGTGTCCGAGGCGGCCGAGCACCCGGTCAGGACGTTCAGGCGGCTGCTCGCCTCGCTCTCGGAGTACCCGCCGGGGGTGATTCCCGTGCCCGCCTACCTCTCGGGAACGGCGTTCTTCTCCGCCGCGGCGGGCTTGATCATCGACAACGCTGAGGGCCTCCTTCCCCCGTTCCCATTCGGTGGCGTCATGTTCGTTGGCCACAACCTGGACTCGGAGACCGCGTTCCTGCAGCGGCTCGCCTCCGGTGAGGCCCACGGTGGGCCGGAGCGGCCGATGCTCACCTGGCGGAACCTGTATCGGCTACTGGACGCTGCCCGGCTCGACGCCCAGGAGTGCTTCTTCACCAACGCGTTCGTCGGTCTCAAGGCAGGAGACGATCCGACCGGCCGGTTCCCGGGCGCGGACGACCCCAGGTTCCGGTCCTGGTGCCGACACTTCCTGGAAGACCAGATCGAGGTGATGCGACCGAGGGTCATCGCGACGCTCGGAAACGATGCGAGGCGCTTCGTGGCCACCTTGGCGCCCGATCTGTCCGGATGGGCAGCCATCCGGAGTCCGCCACCTCGGGTCGTGACCACTCGACTCGGCGGCGAGCAGGCCGCGCTCGTGGCGCTTCTCCACCCTTCGGGCTACCACGTGTCACTCGGTCGCCGCCGGTACCGGGACCTCACTGGGTTACGAGCCGAGGCGGCATTGCTCAGGGACGCCCTCACGTGAGCACGCCACAGCCGCTGCCGCGGGGTCCCGGAACCAAGAGGCGCAGAATGGGGTTGTGACGTCGCCCTCCCGAGAGCCCGACGAGTCGACCAGAACTGTGGGCGAACTGCTGTCGGGCTACGCCCGGGCGCTGGCTGAGCTCCGCCGTCGCAACGTTGTTCGCTCGAACAACGCTCCCGCCGGGGACTATGCCGAGTGGCTCGTGGCGAAGGCGCTCGGTGGGAAGCTGGCGGATACCTCCTCGGAGAAGTCCTGGGATGTATCTCTGCCGTCAGGGCAGCGGATCCAGGTCAAGGCCAGGGTGACCTCGGTGCCGCTCCGAGCCGGCCAGTTGCAGACGTCACCGTTCCGGTCCTGGGAGTTCGATACAGCCGCCTTCGTGCTGCTGGCAGCGGAGGACTACCGGGTCACCCGAGCGGCCCTCGTACCTGTCGCCGTCGTGCGGGAGCACGCTCGCTGGCGGTCGCATGTAAACGGGCACGTGGTGATGATGAACACCGCCCTTCTCGACCACCCGGAGGCGACAGGCCTCACCGAAGCGCTGAACCGGGCAGCGGGCCGCGCGTGAGGACGGGACGCCTTCTACTCGGGCGCCGGCCCGGCGCCGCGTTTGAATCACTCCTAGCGTCGTGATCCGGGCCGTTCCGGCGGAAATCACGACGCTATCGGTGCATCAAAGTTCGCGGAACCGGGGCGCCGGGTGCCCGGAGGGGACCTGGCGGGCTGCTAGGAAACCCCTTGTGGCAGGGCGGCTTCTTCTTGTTCGGCATGGGCAGTCGACCTGGAACGCGCAGGGGCGTTGGCAGGGGCAGGCCGATCCGCCGCTGTCGCCCCTCGGCGAGGAGCAGGCGGTGGAGGCGGCTGAGCGGTTGGCGGATGCCGGCGTCACCCGGGTCGTGACGTCCGACCTGATCAGGGCCCGGCGGACCGGGGAGATCGTGTCCGACGTCCTCGGCCTGGGCCCGGTGGGCATCGACGTCGACCTGGGCGAGTACGACGTCGGCGAATGGAGCGGGCTGACGAAGCCCGAGATCGAGGCGAAGTGGCCCGGCCAGCAGATGGCGTGGTTCCAGGGCCGGCTGGGGACGACCCCGGGCGGCGAGGGCAGGAACCGGTTCAACCGCCGGGTCCTTGCCGCGATGGAGCGCCTAGCCGCTGGCCTGGACGGGGACGGCGGGGACGTCGTGCTCGTCGTCACCCACGGCGGCGTGGTCAGGACGATCGAGCGGGCGCTGGGCGCCTCGCCCATACGCATTGCCAACCTGTCGGGACGCTGGTTCGAGGTTGGCGACGACGGCCGGCCGCAGTCGGGTGACCCGGTAACGCTCGTCGGGGCGGACCACCGCACGGCCTCGCCGTCGGCATGAGCGGGGCGGCAGGGTCGGGGCCATGTCCACGAGGGCCAGCTGGCGCAGGACCGAGCTGGCTGACACCCGGCGCCCCCGCACGATGGCGGCGAGCGAGCAGGCCATGTCGGGCAGCAGTCGCCACCGCTGGCCGCGCTCGGCGCCGGCCAGCACCCGCCGGGTCCAGCGCAGGGCGTGGGCGACGGGAAGCCGCAACCAGGCCCGCAGCAGCTCGTTGTGGAGGTCGACGGCACGGCGGCGGCCCGGGTCGCGCGGCGCGGACGGGTGGTGGAAGGCGATGAGCTCGTCGACGTAGACGACGCGCCAGCCGGCGTCGAGCAGGTCGACGGCCAGCAGTGACTCCTCCCCGCCGAAGCGGGCTCGGGTGTTGAACCCGCCGGCTTCCTCGAACGCGACCTTGCGGACGACGGCGGCGCCGGCCAGGAAACCGATCACCGGAAGGCCGGGGACGTCGCTGGACGGCAGGATGGGACTCTCGGCCATCTCGGCCGAGAGCGGGTCGACCCGACGCTCGGGGCCCACAAGCACCTTGGCGGCCACCAGGCCGAGCCGGGGGAACCTGTCGAACAGGTCGGCAGCCGCCATCAGGGCGCCGGGGGCCCACCAGGAGTCGTCGTCGGCGAAGGCGACGTAGGGGGTGGCGACCCGGTCGACGCCCGCGTTGCGGGCCGACGAGCCGCGGCGCCGGTCCAGCCGGACCACTGTCACCTCGGGGTGGAGGGCCCTGATGGCGTCGGACGTACCGTCGGTGGATGCGTTGTCGACGACGACGATGGGCGGCTGTTCCGGGAGGGCCTGCAGCTCCTCGATGGTGTGGAGCAGATCGTCGCGGCGGTTGCAGGTGGCGATGACGACGGACGTCCGTGCGTCTCGCCGCCAGTTGTCCATCAAGGGCCGACTACCCGGCAGAGCGGGGCTACAAACCGTCCCTGGTCAGGAGTGAATCAGAGGAACCTCATGGGATCCCGAGCGACCCCGTCGACGTGGACCTCGAAGTGGAGGTGCGATCCGGTGCACGATCCGGTGCAGCCCATCAGGCCGATCACCTCGCCTCGGGCGACGGGCCCGCTCGTCACGGACTGCTTGCTCAGGTGGGCGTACCAAGTCTCGATGCCGTCCCCGTGGTCGACGACGGTGCAGATGCCGTAGCCGCTGCCGCAGGACGTGGCGACCACGGTGCCGCCCCGGGCGGCGAGCACCGGATCGCCCGTCTCGCCGTCGATGTCGAGGCCCTTGTGGTTGTGGTCGCCGTCCATCCCGAACCCTCGGGTGAGATCGCCGGGGACGGGCCGGAGCATCGCGACCGGCTCAGGGATGGGGACGGCGACGACGATCGGGACGACGTCGAGCACCTCCGCGGCGGTGACCGGCGGGGCGGGGGGCTGGGGGGCGAGCGGCGGCAGGGGCGGGAGCGGTGGCGGGAGCAGCTGGCCCAGGAACCGGTCGAGGAACCCCAGGAAGGCATCGATCTCGGACGCCAACTGGGGGGCTGTGTCGGAGGGGGGCGGGGGGGCGATCTCGGATGCCGTCGGGGTCGCGTCCGGCACCGGTTCGGACGGAGGAGTGGCCTCCACCGCCCCGACCGCCCCGGCATAAAGCGGGGACGCGACGACGAACGCCGGTCCGGCCAGAAGTGCCCCGGCGGCCAGGAACAGGGCCGCGTGACGTGAATGAAGTCGTTCCCCCCCGGGCATGGCGGGCAACGGTAGGAGTCAATACGCCAACAATCAAGTTATTCCTTATTCCAGAATCACTTGAGCAGGAGCGCGTCCCCCGCAACGTCGACCACGACGGTGTCTCCGTCGGCGTAGTAACCCTCGAGCAGAGCGAGCGCCAGAGGGTCGGCGATGTGGCGCTGGATGACCCGCTTGAGGGGCCGGGCGCCGTACACCGGGTCGTACCCCTTGCGGGCCAGCCAGGCCGCGGCCTCGTCCGAAACCTCCAGCGCCAGCCGGCGCCGGGCCAGGCGCTCCCGCAGGGAACCGAGCTGGATGAAGACAATCCTTTCGATGTCTGCCTCGGTGAGCGACCGGAACGTGACGATCTCGTCGATGCGGTTCAGGAACTCGGGCCGGAAGAAGTCGGCGGGGTCGCCCGGCAGGTTCGACGTCATGATCAGGACCACGTTGGTGAAGTCCACGGTGCGGCCCTGGCCGTCGGTGAGGCGGCCGTCGTCGAGCAGGGCCAGCAGCACGTTGAACACCTCGGGGTGGGCCTTCTCGATCTCGTCGAGCAGGACGACGGCGTAGGGGCGGCGGCGGACGGCCTCGGTGAGCTGGCCACCCTCGTCGTAGCCGACGTAGCCAGGGGGGGCGCCGATCAGCCGGGAGACGGTGTGCTTCTCCTGGTACTCGCTCATGTCGATGCGGACCATGGCCCGCTGGTCGTCGAAGAGGAAGTCGGCCAGGGCTCGGGCCAGCTCGGTCTTGCCCACGCCCGTGGGCCCGCGGAACAGGAACGAGCCGATGGGACGGTCGGGGTCGGACAGGCCCGAGCGGCTGCGGCGGATGGCGTTGGCGACGGCCGAGACGGCCTCATCCTGGCCGACGACCCGCTCGTGGAGGACCTCCTCCATGCGGATCAGCTTGTGGACCTCGCCCTCCATCAGTCGGGACACCGGGATGCCGGTCCAGCGGCTGACCACCTCGGCCACATCCTCGGCGTCGACCTCCTCCTTCAGCATGCGCCGGGTCGACTGCAGGTCGGCGAGGGCGTCGGAGGCGGCCGTCAGCTCGGCCTCCAGCTCGGGGATGCGGCCGTAGCGGAGGCGGGCGGCGGCCTCGAGGTCGGCCTCGCGCTCGACCTGGGCCTTGACCGTCTCCAGCTCCTCCTTGAGGGCACGGATGCGGCCGATGGCCTCCTTCTCGGAGGTCCAGTGGGCCTTCATGCCGGCCGAGCGCTCTTGCAGGTCGGCCAGCTCCGACTCGATGGCGGCCCGGCGCTCGCCGCTGGCGACGTCGGTCTCCTTCTCCAGGGCGACGCGCTCGATCTCGAGCTGGCGCATGCGGCGCTCGACGACGTCGATCTCGGTGGGCATGGAGTCGATCTCGATGCGCAGCTTGCTGGCGGCCTCGTCGACCAGGTCGATGGCCTTGTCGGGCAGGAAGCGCCCGCTGACGTACCGGTCGGACAGCACGCCGGCGGCGACGAGGGCGGCGTCCTGGATGCGGACGCCGTGGTGCACCTCGTAGCGCTCCTTGAGCCCCCGCAGGATGGCGATGGTGGCCTCCACCGACGGCTCGCCGACGTGGACGGGCTGGAACCGGCGCTCCAGGGCGGCGTCCTTCTCGACGTGCTTGCGGTACTCGTCGAGAGTGGTGGCGCCGATCATGCGCAGCTCGCCGCGGGCCAGCATGGGCTTGAGCATGTTGGAGGCGTCCATCGCCCCCTCGGCCGCGCCGGCGCCGACGACAGTGTGCATCTCGTCGATGAAGGTGATGACCTGGCCCTGGGCGTCGGCGATCTCCTTGAGGACGGCCTTCAGTCGCTCCTCGAACTCCCCGCGGTACTTGGAGCCGGCCACCATCGAGCCCAGGTCGAGGGCGATGATGCGGCGGTCCTTCAGGCTCTCGGGGACGTCGCCCTCGACGATGCGCCCGGCCAGGCCCTCGACGATTGCCGTCTTGCCCACGCCCGGCTCACCGATGAGGACGGGGTTGTTCTTGGTGCGGCGGGAGAGGACCTGGATGACGCGGCGGATCTCCTCGTCGCGGCCGATGACCGGGTCGAGCTTGCCCTGGCGGGCGATCTCGGTGAGGTCTCGGCCGTACTTCTCCAGGGCCTGGTAGCTGTCCTCGGGGGTCTGGCTGGTGACTCGGTGGCTGCCCCGGACGTCGCGCAGGACGGTGAGCAGGTCCTCGCGGCTGACGCCACCAAGTCGCTCGGTGTCAGGTTCGGCCAGGGCCAACAGCAGGTGCTCCGTGGACAGGTACTCGTCGTTGAGCGCGCCACGCTCGCGATCGGCGGCGTCGAGGACGTCCCTGGCGTCGCGGCCCAGCTGCGGCTCGGCGCCGCCATAGGCCTTGGCCAGCCGTGCCACCCGGTCCTGGGCCTGGTTGCGCAGCGCCAGCGGTGACACGCCGGCCCGCTTCAGGATGGGGAGGACCACGCCGTCCTCCTGGCCCAGCAGGGCCAGGAGGATGTGGTCGGGCGTGACCTCGGAGTGGCTGCGGGTGGCGGCCTGCTCCAGGGCGGCGGACAGCGCCTCCTGTGTCTTGATCGTCCAGCGGTTGGGGTTCAGCGCCATGTGACTCCGGTCCTACCTCCACAGAGGGTACGTGGTAACAAAGTTGAGTGTACCCGTATCAACATTGGCAGGTCGGTGGGACATTCCGCCTTCTTGGCGCGCGGGAGCGAGATCTCTCAGCCGGTGGTGGGGCGCTTGCGCCGGCCGCTGCGGCGGTTGCGGGGACGCTTGCGGGGCTGGCCCGACGACGTGCCGGCGCTGCCGCCGCCGGCCGTGGCTCCCGCCGATGCGCCCTCGTCGTCATCGTCACCGTCATCGACGCTGTCGACGTCGTCGTCTCCGCCGTCGTGCTGGCCGTCGCCGTCGCCGCCGCCGTCGCCGCCGTCGTGCTGGCCGTCGCTGTGGTCCTGCGCGTCGGTGACGGCGTCCGACGCCTCATCGCCGTTGCGACCGACGCCGCTGTCGGCCGTCTCGGGACTCGGCGGCTGCGTCCTGGCGAACGGGCTGGCGCCCGCCGGGGGACCGAGCTCGCCGGCGAGGAGGTCGGTGAGCAGGAGGTCGTCGTCCCATGGCGGCGCGGGTGCCGCCGGCGCGGCGGCCGGATCCCGCCTCGGCCGGCTCCTGGTCGGGCGGTGCCGCGGGAGGGCCGATGAGGACGTCCTCGGTGTTGTCGCGGATCGCCCACTCGTCGTCCTCGAGGCTGGCCGCGCGCGTCGACGGGGGGAGGTCCTCCGGGAAGAGGTCCCAGAACGACAGGTCCTCGAGCGGCACCCGGGGCGAGGCAGGCGGCGGCGGGGCCCGGTGCCGGCGCCCGTCGTGTCGGCGACGGCCCACTCTTCCAGGAGGTCGGGCACGGCGAGGGTGGACGCGCCGGCCGGCGGCACGTCGGCGGAGGGCGCCGGCGGGGCGGGGAGGGGCGGGCGCAGCGGGGCCGCCTGGGTGGCGTCGGGATCGAGCTCGGCGTTGTCGCCCGCCCGCGAACCGGCGAACACGTCGTCGCTCGACCCGTCGTCGAGGACGTGCACGCCGCCACCCCATTGCGGGGGCGGGGAGGAGGGCATCGCAGTGGCCGGCTCGTCCTCGCCCCTGTCCGTCGTCGCCCGACGGCGCAGGTAGGCGGTTTGCAGGACGGCGATGAGGAACAGCGCGGCGGTGGTGGCCACGAGGATGCGAACCCGGCGCTCGTGGGTGCCGGAGGTGCCGACGGCGGCGGTGGCCGGCGCGGCGGCGTCGGCCCCCTCGGCCTGGGACATGTGCGTGACGAACGCGTCGGCGACCGTGCCCGACCGCGCCGGCTGCAGCGGGTTGGCGGTGGGGAAGTCCGCCGAGTTGGTGGACCCGACGACGATCGGGGTGTTGCCGGCCATGGCCACGCCGGCGGCGGTGTCGTCGTCGCGCCCGCCGACGTAGGTCGACGTGGCCAGGCTTGCGCCCGCCGCGTTGAGGGTGGCGAGGAAGGCGTCGGTGACGCCGCCGCCCTTGACGCCCTGCACGGGACGTGCGGTGGGGAAGTTCGACGAGGCGGTGGAGCCCACGACGGTTGCGTTGCCGCCCCGGTCGACGGTGATGGCCGTGCCGCCGTCGGCGCCGCCGCCGCCCAGGTAGGTGGAGTAGACGAGGGCGGCACCGGCCGGGTTGATCTTGGACACGAACGCGTCGGTGTCGGCGTCCTTGCGGCCCTGGACGGGGCTGGCGACGGGGAAGTTCGGCGAGTTGGTGTTGCCGGTGACGTAGGCGGCACCGTCGCCGTCCACCGCGATCCCGGTGCCCTGGTCGGTGTCGCTGCCGCCGAGGAACGTCGAGTAGACGAGGTTGGTGCCGGCGGGGTCGAGCTTGGAGACGAAGGCGTCGGCGAAGCTGCCTCCCACACCGCTGGAGGTGCCGCCGGCCCCGGCCTGCAGCGGTCGGGCGGTGGGGAACCCTGGCGAGCGGGTGTCGCCGGTTATGTAGGCGTTGCCGCCGAGGTCGGTGCCGACGTCGAGGCCGTGGTCGTCGTTGCTGCCGCCCAGGCGGGTCGAGTAGACGAAGGAGTTCCCCCCCGGCGCCAGCTTGGTGACGAAGGCGTCGACGTCCTCCGGCCGGGGCGGCGTGGCCTGCAGGGGGTTGACCGCCGGGAACTCGATCGAGTTGGTCGACCCGGTGACGATCGCCTCGCCCGAGCTGTCGACGGCGACAGCCCGGGCCGCGTCGGTCTGGGTGCCGCCGAGGAAGGTGGCGTAGGTGAGGGCGTCGCCGCCCGGGTTGATCTTGGCCACGAAGGCGTCGCTGGGACCGCCGCCGTAGTTCTCCTGGGCGGCCGGGGTCGTCTTGGGGAAGTCCGTCGACTCGGTGAGCCCGGCCACGAAGACGCTGCCGTCGCCACCGACGACGACACCCGACGCGGCGTCGCGTGCGGTGCCGCCCAGGTAGGTGGCGTAGAGGAGGGTGTTGCCCTCGGGGTTGTACTTGACCACGAAGGCGTCCGACTTCCCGGCCGAGCCGTCCCGGTTCAGCGTGGGCTGCAGGGGCTTGGCCGTCGGGAAGTCGGCCGACTCGGTGGCACCGACGACGTAGATGTTGCCGGCTCCGTCGACGTCGACGGCGGCGGCGCTGTCGAGGCCGCTGCCGCCCAGGTAGGTCGACGTGATGAGCACGGGGTCGATCACGAGGGGTCGGGTGGCGTCGTAGGCGCCGACCGAGAAGCCGACCTGGTTGCCGCCTCGTAGGACGAAGGATCCTTCTACGGCTCGACGCTCCCTGCCACTCCGATTCACGGCAGGGACGTCCTGGTAGAGCACGGGCCGGGCCAGGCGGGCGTCGGTGCCGCTGGCGGCGGCGGTGACGACAAGGTCGCCGGCGCTGTCGATGGCCACGTGCTCGCCGCCGGTGACCTCGAAGCCGATGACGCCCGGATCGGTGCCGGGTGCGACGACGAAGTCGTGCTCGAGCCGGCGCTGGTTGCCGAAGAACACCAGGTCGACGCCGGGATAGACGTCGTCGTAGGTGACCCGGCCGTAGGACGGCACGCCCGTCCTCCAGGCCGACGGGTCGCCGACGAGGTAGTTGGTGCGGGTCGGCAGGAGCTCTCCGGCGGTAGGCGTCGACGTCGGGTCGGAACCGACCAGGCGTAGCCGCAACGGAGTGCCGGGCAGGTCGATGGCGGCCTCGGCCGAACCGAGGCCGAGGCGGAAGCCCGGGCCACGTGCCACGTAGTCGGTACCGGCGTCGGCCTGGCCCACGTTCGGCTCGAAGGCGAGGGGGAGGGCGGCGAGGGCGTCGACGACCTGGGCGGACGTCGGGGCCTCGGGACGCGCCTGTTCTATCCCGGGGCGAGACAGGCCCGCCTCGGGGCCGCGCGCCATCGACATCCAACCGGGCAACATGGCCAGGAAGGTCAGGCCGAGGAGCGCCAGGACGAGTACGGCTGTGCGCCTGCGCATCGCCACCATCCTGGCCCATGCGCGGGCGCGTTGACAGGCATGGCCCCTCCGGGGGCGGCCCGCCGGCCCGGGGTCGCGGTTCAGCGGCGGCGGAAGGGCGCGGGAGTCTGGCGGACCGGCACGAGGTCGCGCCGGTACTGGCGGTGGATGCGCTCGGCCGACTCCTCCGCCTCCTTGACCGCGGCGGCCAGGTCCTTGCGCAGCCGCGCCACCTCGGCCTCCAGCTCCATGACCGCCTTCACGCCGGCCAGGTTCAGCCCGGCGGCAGTGAGCTCGTGGATGCGCCTGAGCTGCTGGATGTCGCGCTCGCTGTAGCGCCGGCTGCCGCCGCCCGTACGGGCCGGGTCGAGGAGGCCGCGCCGCTCGTAGATCCGCAGCGTCTGTGGGTGCATCCCCGCCAGCTCGGCCGCGACGGAGATGACGTAGACACCCCTCCGGGAATCAGCCATCTGCGAGCACCCCCCCGTCTCGGACCGAGGACAGGATCATCACACGCCGAGGTGGGCCCGTGGCGACTCTTGCGACGCCTCGGCCAGGGCCTCGACTGCCTCCCGCTCCGCGTCGGTGAGGTGGGTCGGCACGGCCACCTCGACGGTGACGAGCAGGTCGCCCACCCCCTTGGTGGTGGAGATGCCCCTGCCGCGAACCCTGAACACGCGTCCGGACTTGGTGCCGGGCGGCACCTTCAGCACCACCGAGCCATCCAGTGTGGGGACGGTGACCTCCGCCCCCAGGACCGCCTCGGCGAAGGTGACGGGCACGGTGAGCAGCAGGTCGCGGTTGCGGCGGCCGAACATCCTGTGGGGCGACACCCGGACGTTGACGAACAGGTCGCCGGCGGGACCGCCGCCGCGGCCCGGTCCGCCCTTGCCCTTCAGCTTGATGCGCTGACCGTCGTCGACGCCGGCCGGGATGCGGACCTTGACCTGGCGGGGACGGACCTCGGCGCCGGAGCCCCGGCACGTCGGGCACGGCGTCTCGACCACCATTCCCCGACCCGAGCACTGCGGGCAGGGCCGGCTGAACGAGAAGAGGCCCTGGTTGTCGTCGAGCACGCCGCGGCCACCGCACCGGGGACAGATGACCGGGCTGGTGCCGGGCGCGGCGCCGGTGCCGTGGCAGGTGCTGCAGCTGGCCTCGCTGGTGAGGTTGACGGTGGTGGTGACGCCGCCCACCGCGTCGGCGAACGACAGGTGCAGCTCGGTCTCCAGGTCGTCGCCCCGCTGGCCGACGGTGGATCGTCCCGGTCCGGCCGGCCCGGCCCCGCCGCGGCCGCGATTGAACAGGTTCCCGAACAGGTCGCCCAGGTCGTCGGTGCTGAAGTTGAAGCCGCCCGGGCCTCCGGCACCTCCGGGGGCGCCGTTGGCGCCGAAGCCGCCGCCCCGGAAGCCGCCGGCCACCGGGCCGAGGCGGCGGACCTCGTCGTAGGCGGACCGCTTGTCGGCATCGGACAGCACGTCGTAGGCGGCCGAGACCTGCTTGAACTTCTCGTCGCTGCCCGGGTTGGTGTCGGGGTGGTACTGCTTGGCCAGCTTGCGGTAGGCGCGCCTGATCTCGGCCTCGGTGGCGGACTGCGTCAGCCCGAGGTCCTTGTAATAGTCCTTCTCGAACCACTCGCGCTGGGGTTGGGCAGCCATGTTCGCCCTCGGGGCTCAGCCCCGGACCTTGACCATGGCCGGGCGCAGCAGCCGGCCCTTCCAGCGGTACCCCGGCCGCAGCACGGCGGAGACGACCGGCTCGCTCCCACCCTCAGCGTCGGCGCCCTCCTCGTGGGCGACGGCGTCGGCCTCGTTGGGGTCGAAGGGACGGCCGGCGGGGTCGATCCGCTCCAGGCCCTCCTTCTCAAGCGTGGATACCAGGTGGATGCCGACCTGCTCGAAGCCCTCGCCGTGGGCGTTGGCCCCGTCGAGGACGTCGAGCACGCCGAGCAGCCTGCCGACGAGGTCGCCGGCCGCCCGCTCGATCGCTTCGGTCTGCTGCTTCAGCAGTCGCTTGCGGTAGTTGTCGAAGTCGGCCCGGGTGCGGAGCAGCTGGTCGAGGTAGTCGTTGCGCTCCATCTGCAGCCGGTCGAGATCGGAGATGACCTGCTCGGCCCCGGAGTCCTCCTCCAGCTGGGGCTCCTCGTCGAGGCCGTCGGGCGCGACCGACTCAGCCTCCGGAGGGTTCTCCGAAGGCTGGGTAGTCGTGTCCGTGTCCTGCTCGCTCACTTGGCCTCGTCGACGATCTCCGCGTCAACCACGTCGTCGTCGCTGCCGGAGGTGCCGTCGCCGTCGGTGGCCCCGTCGTAGTGGCCGCCGGTGTAGCCGTAGCCCTGTCCGCCCGGCTGCTGCTGGTTGGCGGCGGCCGCCTCGGCGTAGAGCCGCTGCGACACCGCCTGGCTGGTGAGCATCAGGGCCTCGGTGTCGGTCTTGATCTTCTCGAGGTCGTCGGCCTTCAGGGAGTCCTTCAGGTGCTTGATGGCCTCTTCCAGGCGGGTGCGCTCGTCGTCGGTGAGCTTGTCGGCGTACTCGCCCTCCTTCATCATCCGCTCGGTCTGGTAGACGAGGCTGTCGCCCTGGTTGCGGGTCTCGGCCTCCTCGCGGCGGGCCTTGTCCTCGTCGGCGTGGGCCTCGGCGTCGCGGACCATGCGCTGGATCTCGTCCTTGTCGAGCGCCGACTGACCGGTGATGGTCATCGACTGCTCCTTGCTCGTCGCCCTGTCCTTGGCCGACACGTGGACGATCCCGTTGGCGTCGATGTCGAAGGTGACCTCGATCTGGGGGATGCCCCGGGGTGCCGGGGGCAGGCCGACCAGCTGGAACTTGCCCAGGGTCTTGTTGAAGTTGGCCATCTCCCGCTCGCCCTGCAGCACGTGGATCTCCACCGAGGGCTGCATGTCCTCGGCGGTGGTGAACACCTCGGTGCGGCGGGTGGGGATGGTGGTGTTGCGCTCGATGAGCTTGGTGGAGATGCCGCCGCGGGTCTCGATGCCCAGCGACAGCGGGGTGACGTCGAGGAGCAGGACGTCGGTGACCTCGCCCTTGAGCACGCCGGCCTGGATGGCGGCGCCGACACCCACGACCTCGTCGGGGTTCACGCCCTTGTGGGGCTCACGGCCGGCGATCTTCTGGACCAGCTCCTGCACCGCGGGCATGCGGGTGGAGCCGCCCACGAGGATCACGTGCTCGATGTCGGCGGCGGTGTAGCCGGCATCCTTGATGGCCTGCTCGAACGGGCCGCGGCACGCCTCCAGCAGGTCGGCCGTCATCTCCTGGAACTTGGCCCGGGTGAGCCTGGTGTCGAGGTGGAGAGGACCGGCGTCGGTGGCGGTGATGAAGGGCAGGTTGACAGTGGTCTCCTGCACCGTCGACAGCTCGATCTTGGCCTTCTCACCGGCCTCCTTGAGGCGCTGGAGGGCCATCTTGTCCTTGGACAGGTCGACGCCGTGCTCGTTCTTGAAGGTCTCGACCAGCCAGTTGATGACCCGGTCGTCCCAGTCGTCGCCACCCAGGTGGGTGTTGCCGCTGGTGGACTTGACCTCGAAGACGCCGTCGCCGATCTCGAGGATCGACACGTCGAACGTGCCTCCACCGAGGTCGAACACGACGATCTTCTGCTCGGCGCCCTCCTTGTCGAGGCCGTAGGCGAGGGCCGCGGCGGTGGGCTCGTTGATGATGCGCAGCACCTCGAGGCCGGCGATCTGGCCGGCTTCCTTGGTGGCCTGGCGCTGGGCGTCGTCGAAGTAGGCGGGGACGGTGATCACGGCCTGGGTGACCGAGTCGCCCAGGTAGGCCTCGGCGTCCCGCTTCAGCTTCTGCAGGATGCGGGCGCTGATCTCCTGGGCGCTGTACTTCTTGCCGTCGATGGTGATCGACCAGTTCGTGCCCATGTGGCGCTTGACGGAGCGGATGGTGCGGTCGCCGTTGGTGATGACCTGGCGCTTGGCGACCTCACCGACGAGGACCTCTCCCGACTTGGAGAAGCCGACGATGGAGGGCGTGGTGCGGCCGCCCTCGGCGTTGGGGATGACGGTGGGCTCGCCCGCCTCGAGGACGGCGACGACCGAGTTTGTGGTGCCGAGGTCGATACCGACGGCCTTGGGCATGGTGTATTCCTCCCGATGATGCGGACCTGATGGTGAGAACGGTCTGCCTGATTGCGGCGAATGTGACAGTAGCAAACTTGAGTCTGTGTGTATCAAGGTCGGGAGGACCGCCGGTATTCCTGGTCAGCCCACTTGGTGCCGGGGCCCGGTGGTGTCATGCTTCCCGCCGATGACGACGAGTGCGCGGGTCAAGCTCACCTTCCCGGAGCACCTCATCAAGCAGCCGCTCCTGGGCCGCCTGGTGCGGGAGTTCGACGTCCTACCCAACATACGGCGGGCCAACGTGGAGGACACAGTCGGCTGGATCGTCTGCGAGCTCAGCGGCGAGGACGCCGACGTCGAGAAGGCCCTGGCCTGGCTGGCGGACGCAGGCGTCCAGGTCGACCGCCTGGGCGACGTGGTGGAGTCCTAGGAGCCGCACCGAACCGGTGACACGGAACGGCGGATGGGGCCGCTGTGCGTCACCGGTTCGCCGAGGGAGCCGGACCGCACCGAACCGGTGACACGGAACGGCGGATGGGGCCGCTGAGCGTCACCGGTTCGCCCAGGGGTCGGCTTCCCTACCAGCCCATCGTGCCGGGGTCGCCCTTGTACGGGCCGACGACCCGGGTGGTGACCCAGCCGCCGTAGAAGTCTCCCGGCTGGGCGGCGGCGATCTCGCCGTCGAGCAGGCACTCGACCTTGCCCGGGAAGAAGGCGACGTAGCCCGCCATCGGCTCGTAGCCGGGCTCGGGCTGCTCGTAGGACCACGCCGCCTCTTTGGCCCGCCGCTCGCCCACCACCACGTCGAAGTAGGTGGCGACGCCCTTGTACTCGCAGACCGACGTGCGCCCGGTTGCGACGAGCTCCCCCCCGTCGACGGCCTCGCGAGGGAAGTAGTACACCGGCGGGTGGCTGGTCTCGAGGACGCGCATGGGCTTGTCGGTGTAGGCCACCGACTCCTCGGCGAAGAAGACCTCGACCTCGTCCTCGACCGTCTCCAGCCGGGGCGGGCGGGGGTAGTCCCAGGCGGACTCCTGGCCGGGGCCGGGCTTGATGGGTGTGGGCTTGGGTCTCACGAGGCGCAAGGATTGTGGATGTGGACGAATATGCCACGGCCCTGGCCGACGCAATCGTCGACGTGCTGCCGGCGTGGGTCGAGCGGTCGGTCGTCGGGGTGCTCGTGGGTGCGGGGCTGCCGGTCGCCGACGAGGTGCGGGACGAGGCCGCCGGCGCCGGCCGGCGGGCGGCGGAGGAGGTTGGCGCGGAGGTGCGGGCGCTTCTGGCGCTCGACGTGGACAGCCAGCGCTCGACCCCACTGAGCATCCTGCGGGAGGCGGTCCGCTACCCGACCGAGGTGCTCCGCTCGGCGGGGGTGCCACCCGCGGCGGCGCGGGACGACGTGCGGGCCCGGCTGTTCCCCGACGACGACTACGACCTCTCACCTGCGACGTTCGCCGACGTCGACCCTCGCCTGGCTGAACCGGGCCTGGCCTGGGGCGCGGCCAAGGCCTTCACCCACCTCCAGCGGCACCGTCCCCCCGGGGACGCGCCATGATGTCGCGGTGCGCATCGCTGCTTACGTCCCCGACCTGATCGACCGCTCCAAGGTGGCGGCCGCCGCCCCCGACGCCACCTTCGTCGACAAGCCCTCCAAGCTGGCCGGGCTCGACGCCGAGCTCGTCGTCGTCGACCTGGGCCGGCCCGGCGTCATCGACGAGCTGGGCTCGCTGTCCGGCCGGGTCATCGGGTTCGCCCGCCACACCCAGCGGGACCTCATCACCGAGGCAAAGGCGGCGGGCTGCGACGAGGTGCTGGTGCGGTCCGACTTCTTCCCCCGCCTGGGCGAGCTGCTGGCGGCGCCGAGCGCCTAGCGCCGGTCCTTGGGGATCTGCCAGCCGACGTCGCTCACCGGTCGGGGCTCGAAGAAGAGGCAGCCGTCGGGGCATGCGAACGGCACCGCCTCGGCCACGTCGAGCCGGCAGCGCTCGACCATGTCGCCGTCCGGGAGGGACCGGCTTGTGTAGTGGCGGCAGTCGAGCCTGACGGTCACGGCCCGATTATCTTCGCAGATGGGGTGTCGGCTCGGCGAGCGGCCAACGCCTCCACCGAGAACCGGGAGAGATGTGCATCGATGAGCGAGGCCTCGTCCCACGACTTGCTGCGGTGGAGCGAAGCGCTGGCCGGCATCGCCCGCACCGGGCTCGGCTTCAGCGACAACCTCTACGAGCGTGAGCGGTTCGAGGAGGTCCTCCGGGTGGCCGCCGACATGAGGATGGCCGCGGGCTCGGCGGCCGACACCTCCGCCATCGTGGTCGAGGAGTGGCTGGCCCAGGTGGGCGTCGGGGTCGCCGGCTACGCCACGCCCAAGGTGGCGATCGGCGCGGTCGTCGGCAACGAGAGCGGCGAGATCCTGCTCGTCCAGCGGTCCGACTCCGGGATGTGGCTGTACCCGACGGGTTGGGCCGACATCGGCTATTCGCCGGCCGAGGTGGCGGTGAAGGAGGTGCTGGAGGAGACGGGGATGGAGGTGGAGCCCGTGCGCCTGATCGCCGTCCTCGACGGCCTGCGGCTCGGGTTCACGAGCATCCCGCTGTACTCCCTTGTCTTTCATTGCCGCGTGATCGGCGGTGCGTTACAGGGCCATCCCCTCGAGTGCCGCGACGTCGGATGGTTCGGGGCTGACGACCTGCCCACCCCGCTGGCCGCCCGCGGCAGCTGGCTGCGCCCGGCCTTCGCCGCCATCAGAGGCGAGCCGGTCGACGTCCTCTTCGACGCTCCCCGCCAACCTCTTTGGCGTTCAGACCGTGCGGAAAGCGAGGCCGAGCGTGGGGAAAGCGAGGACCAACTACCGTCCGGGTGAACCGTCGAAAGGATTTTCGTTGCGCCTGCGACGCCATAAGAACCAGTCGGACCCGGTGTCGGTGGTCAACCGCTTCGTTGACGCGGCCAACCGGCACGACGCCGAGGGCATCGCCAAGTGCCTCCATCCGGAGTTCGAGAGCATCCAGCCGATCTACCCGGCCAGGAACTTCCGGGGGGCGGGGCAGGTCCGGCGCAACTGGCAGGCGATCTTCGAGAGCGAGCCCGGTTTCCGCCTGAGCCTGGTGCGGGCGGCCAACGCCGACAACACCGTCTGGGTGGAGCTGCACGGCGCCGGGGCCGACGTCGAGGTGGCCGGCGTGTTCATCATGGGCGTCGAGGGCGACCTGGTGCGCTGGGCGCGGGTGTACAGCTCGGTGGTCGAGCAGATCGGTCCCCGGGCGGCGGCACCCGACCCCGAGACCCCGGTGGTCGTTGAGGACCAGGCCGGCAGCCTGGCCGAGGAGGCGGCGAGGCTCCGCGAGCAGGTCGAGGCCGGCCGCCGACCCCTCACCGTGGTCGAGGACGAGGCCGACGTGTTGCGGACGCCGAGGCCGGCCGCTGCCGACGATGCCGAGGTGGCCGTCGCCGACGATGTCGCGGAGGAGGACGGGGACGCCGTCTGGGCCGAGGTCGGGGACGCCGACGCCGCCGGGGACGCTGACGAGGCGCCGAGGTCGCCTGGGCCGAGATCGCCGAAGCCGAGGCTGAGATCGCCGGGGCCGAGGTCGCCGACGCTCAGGAGCCGGGCGAGGAGGCCGTCGAGCCCCTCGCTGCCGTCGTCGACGAGCCGGTTGCCGTCGAGGCCGGACGTCGTCGAACCGACCACCGAGGACCTCGCCGCCGAGGAGCTGGCCGCGGTCGAGCCGGCGGTCGTCGAGACGGGCAGCATCGACGTCATCGCCGTCGATGCCGGTGCCACGACAGTGATCGAGGTCGTCGTAGAGGACGAGGACGAGGACGACGACTACGACGACGACGACGAGTACGACGACGATGACGACGAGTACGACGATGACGAGTACGACGACGACGACGAGTTCGACGACGACGAAGACGAGGATGATGACGACGACGCCGTTGATCGTCGCCGCACCGGCCGTCGCCGCGGCACCGGCACCCGCACCTGCCCCGCCGGCGGCCGCGCCAGCCGCCGAGTCGGCGCCGGAGCCGGGCGGGAACGACGTCCAGGCCCTGGTCGGCGGGGCCGAACCCCCGAGGCGGTGGCGCCGACGGTCGTCGGGCCAGGGGACCGGCTCGGCCGACGACGGCGACCCGAGCGCCGAGATCATCGACCTCACCGGGCCCCGGCCGGAACCACCCGGCTCGCATCCCTGAACGACAGGCCGCCTCTGTGAGCGGGCCCCTCAGGGAGTCGACAGTTGCGCCAGCAGGGCGGTGACGATGGAGATGCCTCCGCGCGTCCGTTCCCACTCGGCGCCGACGGACTCGTGGTCGGCCAGCCCCGACACGTCCGGCGTACGGCCCAGGGCGTCCACACAGGCGGCGGCGAGCGTCGCCGGCTCCATCTCGTCGCCGAAGGCGGGGAAGGCCTCCAGCCCGTCCCACAGCTGGTCGAGCGGCGCCGGCGGATCGGAGCCCGAGGCGATGGCCTCGGTTACCAGGTCGAACAGCTCGTAGGTGTCGACGCCCTCGGGCCGGCGGAACCCGGCGACGGGGTGCATGCGCCACTCGATTGTCGTGGCGCCGGGCCGTCCTCCCGCAGCCACACCTGGGAGCCGTTGACGTAGGCGTCGACGGGAGGGCCGAACCGCTCCTCCAGGGCGAGCAGCAGCTCGGGCGACACCCGCCAGACGCAGGTCGGCACCAGGGCGCCCACCGGCGCGGCTACTCCTCGGTCTGGTCGCGGAGGAAGCGCTCCAGCTCGTCGGCGAGGAAGTCGCCCGACACGAGCTCCATGTCGCCCTCGTCGGCGTGCTCCTCGAGCCGGCGGACGTAGGCGGCGACGTCGTCGTCGCTGGCCACGACCTCGCTGACCTGGCGCTCGTAGTCGGCCGAGGCCACCTGCAGGTCGGCGGTGAGCACCGACGTCGACAGCAGCCGGGTGGCCCGCTCGACCAGGGCCAGCGACGCTTTCGGCGAGGGTGTGGCGGCGACGTAGTGCGGCACCGCCGCCCACAGCGACGCCGACTGCACGTCGGCCCGGCGCAGGGCGTCGTGGAGTACGCCGACGATGCCCGTGGGGCCCTCGTAGGCGGACCGGGTGAGGCCCAGGCGCTTGACCAGCTCGGCGTCGGCGGCCGTTCCCGTGACCCGGACGGGGCGGGTGTGGGCCACGTCGGCCAGGAGCGCTCCGAGGGTGACGACGAGCTCGACGTGCAACTCGACGGCCACCCGGACCACCTCGGCGGCGAACGTGCGCCACTTCAGTTGGGGTTCGGTGCCGAGGAGCACGACGACGTCGCGGGTCGTGCCGGGGAGCGACGTCCACGAGAGCTCGTTCGACGGCCAGTCGATCTCCCTCGCCAGCCCGTCGACGAGACGGACCTGGGGACGGGTGGCGGAAAAGTCGAAGAACTCTTCGGGGTCGATGGTGGCGAAGGGCGTGGCGTCCCAGCGGTCGCGCAGGAAGCGCACGGCACTCGAAGCGGCGTCGGCGGCGTCGTTCCAGCCTTCGAACGCTGCAACCATCACCGGCCGTCGGAGGCTCGGCCGGCTGTCCCAGAGGACATGGTCCATGGGGTCGAGGTTACCGTCGCTTTCCGAGTTGGCCCACGACTGATCGAAATCAGGCCATCAGCAGGACGATCTTCCCGAATTTTCCGCCCGCCGCGAAGGCGTCGTAGGCGGCGGCCACGTCGGACAGCGGGAAGGTGGCGGCGACGGGCACGCGGACCCGCCTGGCAATGACGAGTGGGATCACGTGCGACTCCACCCGGCGGGCGACCAGCGCCTTCTCCTCCAGCAGCCGGGGCCGGAGTGTGGACGCCCGGATGGTGCCGCGGCGGGCCATGAGGGCGGCCAGGTCGAGCTCGGCCATGCGGCCGGCGCCGATCCCGATGACGACGATCCGCCCGTTGGTGGCGAGGCTGCGCAGGTCGTCCGGCAGGTTGGGGGCGCCCACCAGCTCGAGGACGACGTCGAACGGCCCGTGGCCGGCGAAGTCGTCGGGCGCCAGGACCTCCGCCCCGAGGGCCGAGACCGCGTCGCGCAACGCCGGGTTGCGCACGGTGGCGGTGACCCTCGCCCCCGCCGCCACCCCGAGCTGCACCGCGGCGGTGCCCACGCCGCCGGCCGCCCCGTGCACCAGGAGGCGCTCGCCCATCGCCAGCCGGCACTGGGTGAACACGGCGTCGTAGGCGGTGGAAAAGACCTCTGGGAAGCCGCCGGCCTGGTCCCAGGGAAGCTCGCCACATTCGGATATGGAGGGCATGGGCATGGCGACGCGCTCGTGGACCACCGCCAGCTCGGCCTGGCCGGCGCCACCGAGGATCGACATGACCCGGTCGCCGGGCGAGAACCGGGTGACGTTCGGCCCGACCGCCACCACCTCGCCGGCCATCTCCAGCCCGGGGACGTTCGGAGGGATGCCGGGTGGAGAGGGGTAGCCGCCCTTCAGCTGGAGCAGGTCGGCACCGTTCAGCCCTGCCGCCCGCACCCTGACCAGCAGGCTCCCCGGTACCGGCGACAGGGTCGGGCCGGTCATGGACGACGATGGGCCCGTCGACGATCGTTGCCGCACGCACGTTTTCGAGGCTACGGCGTCCTGCGAGGAGCCCGACTCAGCCAACTGGTGCCACACAGCGGTTCCCGGCCCCGTTCTGTGTCACCGGTTCGGTGGGGGCGGCCCGAGCCACCGAACTGGTGCCACACAGCGGTTCCCGGCCCCGTTCTGTGTCACCGGTTCGGGGAGGGGCCCGAGTCACGCAACTGGTGCCACACAGCGGTTCCCGGCGCGGTTCTGCGTCACCGGTTCGGGGCGGGCGTGGCCGAATCGTTCACGACTATGTCGCAGCGGGCTCGTACCCTTGGTGCATGGCCGCGCTCGACCGCTTCTCACCGGTAGCCCGCGCCTGGTTCGAGGGCGCCTTCGAGGCCCCCACCGAGGCCCAGGAGCGGGGCTGGGAGGCCATCAGCGGCGGCTCTCACACCCTCATCCTCGCCCCCACCGGGTCGGGCAAGACGCTCGCCGCCTTCCTGTGGGCCCTCGACCGGCTGGCCACCGCCACCGCGCCGCCGCCCGACGAGAAACTCCGGCTGAAGGTCCTCTACGTCTCGCCGCTGAAGGCCCTCACCTACGACATCGAGCGCAACCTGCGTGCCCCCCTGGCGGGGATGGCGATGGAGGCCGAGCGGCGGGGCCTGCCGGTGCCCGACATCCGCGTCGCCACCCGCACCGGCGACACGTCCCAGTCCGACCGGCGCGACCTGGTCCGCCACCCGCCCGACATCCTCGTCACCACCCCCGAGTCCCTCTACCTCATGCTCACGTCGCAGGCCCGCGAGGTGCTGCGGTCGGTGGAGCACGTGATCGTCGACGAGATCCACTCGGTGGCGCCCACCAAGAGGGGCGCCCACCTCGCCCTTTCCCTCGAACGACTCGAGCGCCTCACCGACCTCCGCGACCAAGGGCCAGCCGCAGCGCATCGGCCTCTCGGCCACCCAGCGCCCCCTCGACGAGGTGGCCCGCTTCCTCGGCGGCCGCGCCCGGGACGCAAACACCGGCGAGTGGCACCCCCGGCCCGTCGCCGTCGTCGACGCCGGCGTGCGCAAGCCGCTCGAGCTGCAGGTCGTCGTGCCGGTGGAGGACATGGCCGAGCTGGGCCGGGTCGTCCCCGACATGCTCGTCGGCCCCGCCGCCGGCGATCCCGAGGTCCGCCACTCGATCTGGCCGGCGATCCATCCCGTCCTGCTCGACCTGATCCACGCCCACACGTCCACCCTGATCTTCGTCAACTCCCGGCGCCTGGCCGAGCGCCTGGCCGCCCGCCTCAACGACCTGGCCACCCAGCAGAGCGAGACGGGCGAGCCGGTGGAGCTCGTGCGGGCCCACCACGGGTCGATCGCGAGGGAGCAGCGGCTCGAGATCGAGGACGCCCTCAAGGCCGGCAAGCTGCCCGCCCTCGTCGCCACCAGCAGCCTCGAGCTGGGCATCGACATGGGCGCCATCGACCTCGTCGTCCAGGTGGAGGCGCCGCCGTCGGTGGCGAGCGGCCTCCAGCGCATCGGCCGGGCCGGCCACCAGGTGGGGCAGGCGTCGAAGGGCCGCATCTTCCCCAAGTTCAGGGGCGACCTGGTCGTCGCCGCGGTCGTCGTCAGCCGGATGAAGGGCGGCCTCATCGAGGAGACCAAGGTCCCCCGCAACCCGCTCGACGTCCTCGCCCAGCAGATCGTGGCCATGTGCGCGGTCGACGACGTCACCGTCGACGAGGTGGCCGACACCGCCGGCGGCGCCTACCCGTTCGCCGACCTCACCCGGCCGGTGCTGGAGGGCGTTCTCGACATGCTGGCCGGCCGCTACCCGTCCGACCAGTTCGGCGACCTGCGGCCCCGGATCAACTGGGACCGCACCGAAGGAACCCTGAAAGCCCGAGCCGGCGCCCGCATGCTGGCGGTGGTCAGCGGGGGGACGATCCCCGACCGCGGCCTGTACGGCGTCTTCACCCCCGAGGGTTCACGCGTCGGCGAGCTCGACGAGGAGTTCGTGTACGAGAGCCGCCCCGGCGAGACCATGGTGCTGGGCGCCTCCACCTGGCGGATCGAGGACATCACCAGGGACCGGGTCGTCGTCACGCCCGCGCCCGGCGAGCCGGGGAAGATGCCGTTCTGGCACGGCGACGGCGTGGGCCGCCCGGCCGAGCTGGGCCGGGCCATCGGCGCCTTCCTCCGAGACGTCGACTCGTGGACCGACGAGCGCCTGGCCGAGGAGTGCTCCCTCGACGCCCTCGCCGTCGCCAACCTACGGGACTACCTGAAAGAGGAACGGGCCGTGACGGGCGGCGTCCTCCCAACCGACCGCCAGGTGGTCGTCGAGCGCTTCCGCGACGAGCTGGGCGACTGGCGGGTGTGCGTGCTGTCCCCGTTCGGCGGCAAGGTCCACGCCCCGTGGGCGCTCGCCATCGAGTCACGGGTACGAGACAAGCTGGGGCTCGAGGTCCAGACCATCTGGAGCGACGAGGGCATCGTCGTCCGCCTGCCCGAGGCCGACGAGGCGCCACCGCTCGACATGGTGTTGGTCGACCCCGACGACGTCGAGGAGCTGGTGGTCGGCGAGCTGGCCAACTCGGCGCTGTTCGCGTCCCGGTTCCGGGAGAACGCGGCCCGGGCCCTGCTCCTGCCTCGGCGCCGGCCCGGTTCCCGCACGCCTCTCTGGCAGATGCGCCAGCGGGCGTCGGACCTGCTGGCGGTGGCGTCCAAGCACGGCGAGTTCCCCATCCTGCTGGAGACCTACCGGGAGTGCCTGCGCGACGTCTTCGACCTCCCCGCCCTCGTCGACCTGCTCACCGGCATCCGGGCTCGCACCATCAGGGTGGTGTCGGTGGAGACGGCCGCGCCGTCGCCCTTCGCCGCCTCGCTGGCCTTCGCCTACGTGGCCAACTTCCTCTACGACGGCGACGCCCCCCTCGCCGAGCGCCGGGCCCAGGCTCTCACCCTCGACAGGGAGATGCTGGCCGAGCTGCTGGGCGCCGAGGAGCTGCGGGAGCTCATCGACCCCACCGCACTGGCCGCCCTGGAGGACGACCTGCAGGCCCTCGACGAGCGGCGCTGGGCGCGGGACGCCGACGAGGCCGGCGACCACCTGCGGCGTCTGGGCGACCTCACCCGGGACGAGCTGCGAGCCCGGTCCACTGCCGACTTCGCAGCCGACCTCCTCCGAGATCGCCGGGCCGTCGAGATCCGGGTCGCCGGCGAGCCCCGCCTGATCGCCGCCGAGGACGCTGGCCGCTATCGCGACGCCCTCGGCGTCCAGCCGCCGCCAGGCCTGCCCGACGCCTTTCTGGAGACAACCGTCGACCCCCTCGGCACCCTGCTGGGCCGCTGGCCCGCACCCACGGGCCGTTCACGTCCGACGAGCCGGCCCTGCGCCTCGGGCTGCCGGTGCCAGTCGTCGACTCGCTCCTCGCGGTCAGGGCCGAGCGGGGGAGCTGCTGCGCGGCGAGTTCCGGCCCGACGGCCGCGAGCGGGAGTGGTGCGACCCCGAGGTCCTACGCTCGCTGCGTCAGCGCTCGCTGGCCGCCCTGCGCCGGGAGGTCGAGCCCGTCGACGCCCAGGTGCTGGCCCGGTTCCTCCCGGCGTGGCAGGGCGTCGGGTCGGAAGCCCGGGGCGTCGACCGGCTGTACGAGGTCGTCCGCCAGCTCCACGGCGTGCCCATCCCGGCGTCGGTGCTCGAGCGCGACGTGCTGGCGTCCCGGGTTTCCGACTGGTCGCCCCGCCTCCTCGACGACCTGGCCGCCGCCGGCGAGGTGGCGTGGGTCGGCGCCGGGCCGCTCGGGCGCGACGACGGCAAGGTGCTGCTCTACCTGCGGGGCAGGGCGGCGGCCCTGCGGCCGGTGTCGGGAGCGGGCGAGCGCCCCCCAGCCGAATCGGTTTCAGGGGCCGACCACGACCGCATCCGGGAGGTCCTCGCCCGGCGGGGGGCCTGCTTCTTCCGCGACCTGTCGGGCACCGACGACAAGGCCACCCTCGACGCCCTGTGGGACCTGGTGTGGGCGGGCGAGGTCACCAACGACTCCTTCGCCGCCCTGCGGGCCTTCGTGGCGGCCGGCGGCGGGTCGCGCCGGGGGACGAGCAAGGGGCCCAAGCGGCCCCGGCCCGGCTCGCTCACCGTGCTCGGACCGCCCAAGGGCCAGGGCCGATGGTCGCTGGTGGAGGCCGAGCTCCCGCTGGGCGACGTCACGCCCACCGAGCGGTCCCACGCCCTGGCCACCGCCCTCCTCGACCGCCATGGCGTGCTGACGCGGGAGGCCGTCCGCGGGGAGGGCCACGGGGGCGGCTTCGCCGCGGTGTACCCGGTGCTGCGGGCGTCGGAGGAGTCGGGCAAGGCCCGCCGGGGCTACTTCGTGGCCGGCCTGGGCGGGGCCCAGTTCGCCCTCCCGGGCGCCGTCGACCGGCTCCGGTCGGCTCGCGACGTCACCGGCGAGGTGCTCGTCCTGGCCGCCACCGACCCCGCCAACGCCTACGGCGTCTCTCTGCCCTGGCCGGTGCCCGGCCCGAGGCGGGTGGCCGGCGCCTACGTCGTGCTCGTCGACGGCCATGCGTCGCTGTACGTGGAGAAGGGGGCCAAGGCCCTGCTGGCCCTCCGCGAGCTCGACGGGTCGTGGGAGGAGGCCGCGGTCGGCGCCCTGGAGGGGCTGATGGTGTCGGGCCGCGTCCGCCGGCTGGCCATCGAGCGCTTCGACGAGGGGCTGGCCCCGGCGCTGCGGGCCGCCGGCTTCGTCCCGTCGCCGCGTGGACTGGTGAGGTATGCCTGAGGGCGACACCCTGCTCCGCACCGCCCGCACGCTGGACAAATGGCTGGCAGGACGGGAGATAACCGCCGCCGCCAGCCGGGTGGAGGGTGTCGCCGCGGCGAAGCTGGTCGGGCGGCGGATCGAGTCGGTGGAGGCCAACGGCAAGCACTGCCTGATCCGGCTCGACTCCGGCCACGTCCTCCACACCCACATGAAGATGACGGGGTCGTGGCACGTCTACCCCGCCGGTCACCCGTGGCGGCGGCCCGAGCGCCAGGCCCGCCTCACCCTCACCTGCGGCGACAGGGTGGCCGTCTGCTTCAACGCCCCGGTGGTCGAGCTGCTCAGGCCCCGCTCCATCGCGCTGCACCCGGTGCTGCGGGGACTCGGCCCCGACGTGCTGGTCGAGCCCCTCGACGTCGACGAGGTGCGGCGGCGGGCGAGGGCACGGCCCGCGAGCACCCCGGTCGGCGAGCTGCTGCTCGACCAGCGGGTCGTCGCCGGCATCGGCAACATCTGGCGCTGCGAGTCTCTCTTCGCCGAGGGCCACAACCCGTGGGCCCCGTGTCGGCCCTCACCGACCACCAGCTCGACGCCCTGGTCGCCACCGCGGCGATGCTGATGGCCGCCAGCGTCGCGGGTCGACCTGGTTTTCCGACAGGCACGGCAGGCGTGCCCGAGGGCCGCCGCGTCTACGGGCGCAGCGGCCAACCGTGCCACCGGTGCCGCACGCCGGTGCTCTCCCGCCGCCAGGGTGAGCAGGCCCGCACCGCCTACTGGTGCCCCACCTGCCAGCCCCTGGCCGCGGCCTCCGCAACCCCCGACCCGACTGAATCTCCCGAATCAGGTTGAGCGAGCGAGGGCCCGAGCCGGCGCCCCAGCCCTCGCCGAGGCGGCCGCGCCTGCTGGCCGACCTGTCCCCGCTCCGGGAGTTCCGCGACTTCCGCCTCCTCTTCTTCGGCAACGCCATCTCCTACCTCGGCCGCCAGATGACGGTGGTCGCCATCCCGTTCCAGGTCTACGTGCTCACCGGCTCGTCGCTGGCGGTCGGGATGACCGGGCTGGTGAGCCTCGGCCCCCTCGTGATCATGTCCCTGGTGGGAGGGGCGGTGGCCGACGCCGTCGACCGCCGCAAGCTCCTCCTGGCGGCGGTGCTGGCCCAGGCCGCCACCGCCGTGGCCCTGGCCGTCAACGCGTCAAGCGATCACCCGGCGCTCTGGCCGCTCTACGTCCTGGGCGCCCTCAACTCCGGCCTCTGGGGCATCGACCTCCCCACCCGCAACGCCATGGTCGCCAGCATGGTGTCGCGGGAGAAGTTCCCCGCCGCCGCCTCGTTGACCCAGATCATCTTCGAGCTGGGCCAGACCGCGTGCCCGGCGCTGGCCGGCATCGTGATCTCCCAGGTCGACATCGCCGCCGCGTACTGGATCGACGCCGGCAGCTACGTCTTCGCGCTGGCGGCCGTTCTCGCCATCAAACCCCGGCCACCGCAGGGAGGGGGCACCCGCGCCGGGCTGGGGTCGATCAAGGACGGCCTGGCCTTCGCCATCCGGAACCGCCTGATCCTGAGCACGTTCCTCATCGACATCAACGCCATGGTGTTCGGGATGCCCAGGGCTCTGTTCCCGGCCATGGGCACGACCGTCTTCGGCGGGGGCGCCATCGCGGTGGGCCTGCTCTACGCCGCGCCAGGCGCCGGCGCGCTCGTCGGCGCTCTCTTCACCGGATGGGTCGGACGGGTGAGGTTCCAAGGACGGGTCGTGATCCTGGCCGTCCTGCTCTGGGGCGCCGGGATCGCCGCGTTCGGCGTGACCCCCTGGCTGCCGGTCGGACTGCTGCTGCTGGCCGTCGCCGGCGCCGCCGACGTCGTGTCGGCCGTCTTCCGGAACACGATCCTGCAGCTCAACACTCCCGACCAGCTGCGGGGCCGGCTGTCCTCGGTGCACATCGCGGTGGTCACCGGCGGCCCCTCCCTGGGAGATGCGGAAGCCGGGGCGGTCGCCGCCCTCACGTCCGCCCGCACCTCGGTCGTGTCGGGGGGCATGGCCTGCGTGCTCGGTGTCGTCCTGCTGGCGAGATTCTTCCCTGAGCTTGCCCGGTACGATGCGGCCAAGGAGGTGGTCCCTGATGGCTGACGCAACGCGCGATCGCACTGTTGGCGAGCTCATGACGACCGACGTGCTGACGACGTCCGTTTCCGACACGGTCGCCGAAGCGAGCGAGAAGATGCTCCAGCGAGGCGTCGGCTCGGTCGTGGTCGTGGAGGGCGAGAAGGCGGCCGGAATCCTCACCGAGCGTGACCTGGTACGGGTGGCGGCGGCGGGCGCCGACCCCACCACGGCCAAGGTGTCCGACTGGATGACGCCCGATCCCGACGTGGTCGGCCCCGGCGACGGCATCCGCGACGTGTTCATCGGCCTCTCGAAGAAGGGCTACCGACACTCGCCGGTGGTCGACGACGGCCGCCTCGTCGGCATCGTGTCGATGCGCGACATCCTCAAGCTGGCCCAGATCCTCCGCGTCGAGCACCCCGGCTCCATCGAGGCCCGCCGCGGGCTGGAGGGCGTGGTCGTGGCCGAGACCTCCGTCGGCGACGTGCGGGGGATGGAGGGCTTCTACCACTACCGCCAGTACAACGCCGTGGAGCTGGCCGAGAAGCGCACCTTGGAGGACGTCTGGTACCTCCTCTACGAGGGCCACCTGCCCACCGCCGCCGAGCGGGAGGCGTTCGCCGACGAGATCAAGGCCCTGCGGGAGATCCCGCCCGGCGTGAAGGAGCTGCTGCCGGCCATCGCCACCGCCGGCGAGCACTTCATCCCGCTCGACGCCCTCCGCTCGGCGTACTCGCTGCTGGCCTACGCCTGCGACTTCAGGTCGTGGATGGACGTCGACGCCCCCACCCTGCGGGGCAACGCCATGATGACCAGCGCGGTCATGCCGACCCTCATCATGGCCCTCTACCGGCTCAGCGAGGGCCTGGAGCCCATCGACCCCCACCCCGACCTGCCCTATGCCGCCAACTACCTGTACATGCTCACCGGCGAGGTTCCCGAGCCCGACCACGCCCGCGCCATCGAGCAGTACCTGATCTCCACCACCGACCACGGCTTCAACTCGTCGACCTTCACCGCCCGGGTCATCACCTCCACCGGTGCCGACCTCGGCTCGGCCGTCGTCGGTGCCATCGGCGCCCTGTCGGGACCGCTCCACGGCGGCGCCCCGAGCCGGGCCCTCGACATGCTCGACGCCATCGGCACCCCCGACAGGATCGACGAGTACGTGCGGGCGTCGGTGCTCCGCGGCGACAGGATCATGGGCTTCGGCCACCGCATCTACAAGACCGACGACCCCCGCTCGGTGATGCTGCGGGGTGTCGCCGAGCGCCTCGGCGGTCCCATGGTGGACTTCGCCAAGCAGGTGGAGAAGACGGTCGTGGAGGTGCTGGCCGAGCTCAAGCCCGGCCGCCAGCTCTACGCCAACGTCGAGTTCTACGCCGGCGTCGTCATGGACAACGTGGGCATCCCGAGGGCGCTGTTCACGCCGACGTTCACGTCGAGCAGGGTCATCGGTTGGACGGCCCACGTGCTGGAGCAGGCCGCCGACAACCGCCTGATCCGGCCCAGCGCTCACTACGACGGGCCGCCGCCGCCCCAGCCGGTCCCCGACGCCGACTGACGCCCGTCCCGGTGGCTGACGGCGGCGAGAGCGGGGCCCGGCCTGACGGCGGGGGGATTCGAATCGACGAGGTCCTCGAGGTGACGCCCGAGGTGGTCGAGGCGTTCGCCCGCCTCGTCCCCCAGCTGTCGAGGTCGGCGGCCGTGCCGGGGGTCGCCGAGCTGACCGAGATGGTGGCCTCGCCGGCGTCGGTGCTGCTGGTGGCCCGTGGCACCGAGGGCGCCATCGTCGGCACCCTGACCCTCGTGCTGTTCCGCATCCCCACCGGGATGAGGGCGTGGATCGAGGACGTCATCGTCGACGAGTCGGTGCGCGGCCAGGGCGTGGGGGCGGCGCTGAGCGTCGACGCCGTCCGCCGGGCCCGGGCGGCCGGCGCCCGCACCGTCGACCTGACGTCCCGCCCGTCGCGGGCGGCCGCCAACCGGCTCTACGCCCGCCTGGGCTTCGAGGAGCGGGATACCAACGTCTACCGGTGGAAGGGCGAGGGGCCCGCTGCGGCCCCTCGACCCGACCAACTTCTCGACGACTACGGCTCGTAGACGAACGACGTCTGGACGTGGGACGGGTTGACCGCCCCGAACCCGGTGTGCAGGCGGGGGGTGACCGACAGCGTCACGATGTACGTGCACCGGTGCAGGGCGTCACCTTCCGGGTCGTTGGCCGGAAGGTGCACCCCGGGATCGTCGAGCGACGTGAGCGCGGGGCTGACGTTGCCGCTGAATGGCAGCGGGAAGTCGACAAGGCTGACGCTGTAGCTCTGGTTGTCGTTGCTCCCGATCCCGATCGACGCCGCCCTCAGGTGTGGGTGGTAGGCCGTGTAGGCGACGTGGATGGTGCCGGTGAGCGGCGAGCAGAGCGTCGTCGCCAGGTGCTCGGTCATGGCCAGCCGCATGTAGACCCCGTTGTTGCTGACCACCATGGCGTTGAGCACCTGGCCCGAGCCTGGCAGGGGGTTGAACAGCCCGTTCGGCTTGTCGACGACCTCTCGGACCTCGAAGCGGAAGGCCTTCTTCTCGATCGGGATGTGGTTGGCCGCGGGAACCGACTGCCCGATCGGGGCCGCCCCTGACGGCACGTCGGGGGCCGTGGTGAGGGGACCGGTGTTCACGACCATCAGCGCGTCCTCGTCGTCCCAGAGGAACGTCGGGATGTCGACCGGATCGACGTCGACGTCGTCGACGAACGCCCGCTGGATCGACTTGTTGACGTCGAGCCATCCGTCGGCGTGAGGTCGGCCAGCGTGGCCCACACCGCCACCTGCTAGTAGACCGGGGAGACACGCACCATCGTGCCCACGTGGGTGTTGCCGAAGAGGACCTGGTTGGCGCCGGCGCCCACCACCCGGGTGAAGCTCCCGGCCGGGAGCGGAGCGGCGGTGTTCGGCGCCGTCGTGTCGCTCACGAGGAAGCGGTACTCGACCGGGTTGCCGGCGAGCGTCTGGGGAGGAGCGCTGCCCAGCATGCTCAGGGCACCGGTCATGGCGAACTTGCCGGGGCCGGCGTAGCCGTCGGCGTCGTAGTCGCTCACGAGGAAGGCGGTCCCGA
The DNA here is from genome assembly GCA_963827345.1 of uncultured Acidimicrobiia bacterium. Taxonomy (GTDB): domain Bacteria; phylum Actinomycetota; class Acidimicrobiia; order Acidimicrobiales; family AC-14; genus CAWGUU01. The sequence goes on from CAWHAN010000003.1 coordinate 90,442, forward strand.
CGCCTGTCCACACGGTGGGCACGTTCGTGGGCGTGGTGACCGGGACGTCGAGGCACAGGTCGACGTGGGCGCACGGCCGCGAGTCGGCCCGGCCCTCCGACCGACCGGTGCCCTTCGGCTCCTCCAGGAGGACGTTCCCGACCGAGTCGGCGATGGAGAAGAACAGATCGGGCCGCCGACCAGCTCGACGTCGACCCAGGTGCCCGGCCGGTAGGCCGAACCCGGGTAGTCGATGCGGTAGGTGCCGCCGGGCGAGGTCACGGCGCTCCCCAGGCTGTCGTGCTGGACGATGTCGACGTCGAACGCGCTCACTGTGACGCCCGGAACGACCACCTTGTCGTCGGCGCAGGCAGTCACCTTGCCGGTGACGGTCCAGGCGTCGGCCAGCCGCCTGAGGTGGCACCACAGCGCCTGGGGGATGGTCAGGACGAGGTAGGGCCCCGCTCGGGCCACGACGGCTGCTGGCGGCCGATGTACAGGTATTCGGGCTTCGGCAGCGGCATCTCCTGGAGGGAGTGAGTCGGCATGGGGATGCTGTCGATGACGGCATACAGGTCGAACAGCTCGTCGCCGTCGCCGTCGCCGTAGCCGTCGCCGTCGCCCTCGTCGCCCTCGTCGCCCTCGTCGCCGTCGAACCGGAACGCGCCGTGGTCGTCGGCCATGGCCCTCAGGATCCGGCCCTCCCGCTCGACGGCCTGGCGGAACTCGTCCTCGGTCATCTGTCGCGGCCCGCCGTCGGCCTTCCCGCTGGCTGTCACGGCGACGACCTCGGCGCCTGCGGCAGGGTCGAGGATGCCGAGTGTCGGGTTGAGCACCCCGTAGAGGTACCCGCGGATCTCGGCGCCCCGCGCCTGTCGACTCGCTCTTTCCTGCTCCACGATGGTGGACATGGCCGCCTCCTGTCCGGGGCGTTCGTCCCTCTGTTGGTAGCAGTAAGAGCGCGCCGGGCCTGCGGAGATACAAGCGGCGCCCACACACGGTGGCGGCGAGGCGGCGCGGTGTGTGCAGGCCGCCGAGCGGCAACAATCTCGTCCGTGACCCGATCACGAGCGGCGGAGCGGCTGTTGGCCTTCAGCGGGGTGCTGTTCCTCGCCTTGTTCGCGGGCGGGCTGCTGGCGGCCGACGTGCTCGCCACCACGTCGTTCCCGGAGCCGAGCCGGCCGTTCGGCGAGGTCGTCGCCTACTTCCTCGGCAACGCCTGGCCGGTCCGGATCCTCAGCACCTGCCATGCCTTCGCCGCCGTCGCCCTACTGGCCTTCACCGCCTACGCCGGTGCCGTGCTTCGTCGGCCCGACAGTGACGGGCTTCGTCGGCCCGACAGTGACGGGCTTCGTCGGCCCGACAGTGACGGGCTTCGGCGGCCCGACAGTGACGGGCTCCGCCGGACCGACGGTGGGGCGCTCGGCATGGTGGCGACCGCCGGGGGCGCGGTGGCGTCCGGCATGCTCCTGCTCGACGCCGCCCTCTTCTGGGCCCTGGCGCAGCCGTCGGCCGCCGCCAGCCCCCCTCTGGTCGAGGCCCTGCACGACCTGTCCTACATCTGCGGCGGGGTGGCCCTGGCCCTGCCGCTCGGCCTGTTCATCGCCTGTCTGTCGGCGGCCGGCCGGGAAAACCGGCTCCTGCCGGGGTGGCTGCGATGGGCCGGCGCCCTCGCCGCCCTGGAGACGGCGCTGTACGGCGCCACCCTGCTGGGCGCGGAAGGGACGTGGAGCCCGTCGGGAGTCCTCGTCGTCGGTGCCGTGCTGCCGCTGCTCTGGGTGGGAGCCGCCAGCCTGGTCTTGGCCCGGTCCGTGTCGCGCCGCCCTTGATCGCTCAGCGGTAGACGCGACCCATCACGCGGTCGAAGCCCCGGTCGGGGAGGAGACGTCGGGCCAGGAGCAGGGGCCGGGCGCCGTACCCGGCCACGTAGCGGGTCTTCGGCCGGCGGGCGGTGGCCGCCTTCCCGATGAGCTCGCCGATCACCACCGGGTCGGATGCCTTGCCGCCCTCCGCCGCCGACGCCCTGAGCACCTTCGCCACCCGGGCGGCCTGGTCGGCGTAGGCGGTCGTCCCCGACACCTGCTCCACCTTGTCGGCGGCGATCGAGCCCCATTCGGTCCTGATGGAGCCGGGCTCCACGATCACCACGTCGATGCCGAACGGCTTCAGCTCCAGGCGGAGGGAGTCGCTGAGGCCCTCGACCGCGAACTTGGTGGCGTGGTACCAGGCGCCGAGGGGCTCGTAGATCTTGCCGCCCATCGACGAGACGTTGATGATCCGACCCCGGCCCCGCTCCCGCATCTGGGGCAGGACCAGCTGCACCAGGCGGGCCAGGCCGAACACGTTGACCTCGAACTGGTACCTGCCCTCGGACAGCGGCACGTCCTCCAGCGCCCCGTACGAGCCGTAGCCGGCGTTGTTGACCAGCACGTCGATCCGCCCGGCGTCGGCCAGGATGCGGTCGACGCCGGCGGTGATCGACGCGTCGTCGGTGACGTCCATGGACAGTGTGTGCACACCCTTGGCCGCCAGGTCCGCCATCCTGTCGGGCCGCCGGGCGACCGCGTAGACGGTGAAGCCCCGCCGGAGCAGGCTCGAGGGCGGTCGCCTCCCCGATTCCCGAGGAGGCCCCGGTGACCAATGCCACGTCGTCCATGTGCCCTCCCGGTCGGTCGTCGGAGGCTCACCGTACGGGACGGCCGCGGACCCGGCCCGAACCGGGGCCACAAAACGGCGCCATGCGCCGCCCCGCGACCCCAATTCGGTTGCTACTCGAGCCCCTCCGCCAGGCGGTCCCAATCGTCGTCGGTGGGGATCTCCGACCGGGCGAAGGCGGCGGCGGCCCGGCGGTAGTCGGCCACCTCGGCCCGGCAGGCGGTGCAACCCGCCAGGTGCGCTTCGACCGCCACCTGCTCGTCGGCGTCGACGGCGTCGAGGGCGAACGGGGCCAGGAGCCCTTCGATCTCGGAATGCGACAGGGGCTCGTTCATCGGCATGGGTGACCGGGCGCGACGAGGCCGGCACGACGGGAGGGGGATCCCATCGTGCCGGCCCCGAACGGGCGGGCGAACTAGCTGGAGGCGGTGCCGCTGGCCACCAGGTGGACCACGCCGAGGGGCAGACCGGGCGTGAAGGCGGTCACCCCGAAGGTGGCGTTGAGGGCGTCGGCGCCGGTCTTGGTGAGCTTGGCGACGGTGCCGTCGAGGGTGACGTCGTTACCCTCCGAACCCACCTTGACGGCGGTGCCGTCCAGGTCGAGCAGGGGGATACCGGCCTTGCCACCGGCGGAGGCGGTCAGGATCGAGTTGCCGGGGTCGACCACGAAGTCGGTGACCTCGATGGACTTGTTGCCCTTGGCGAACTTGAGCCCGCTCTCCTGGTGGATCACCGTGCCGGCGATGTAGCCCGGCTTGTAGCTCCGGTCGGAGTGGATCGCCGCGAAGCCGCCGGTGATCGGGAAGGACACGGTCGACGTCTTGGCGTCGAAGGTGGCCGAGCCGACCGGCGTCACTGCGACACCCAGGTCGCCCAGGGCCTTGGCGGTCCCGGCGTCGAGCGTGACCGACGTGGACTTGCCGGTCAGGCGGCTGATGGCCGTCGTCTTGTCGGTGGCGGCGTTGTAGACGGAGGCATCGCCCTTGGCCTCGAGGCGGACGACCCCGAGGGGCGTCCCGGCCTTGATGGCGTCGACCTTGAACGCCTTGTTGAGGGCGTCGGCGGCGGTCGGGGTCAGCTTGGCGACGGTGCCCTGGAGGATGACGTTGCCGTTCTCGGAACCGACCTTGACGTTGGTGCCGTCCAGGTCGAGCAGCGGGACCATGGGCGCTCCGCCGACGGTGCCGTACAGGAGCGAGTTACCGGGGTCGACCACGAAGTCGGTGAGCTCGACCCTGGTGGTGCCGGCGGTGAGCGAGAAGCCGCTGCCCTCGTGGTCGATCGAGCCCAGGATGTAGCCCGGCTCGTGGCTCAGGTCGCTGTGGATCTCGGCGTACCCGGAGGTGATCGGGAACGTGATGGTCGAGGTGGCTGCGTCGAAGGCGGCGCTGCCCACGGGGGCGACGGCCACGCCGAGCGACTTCAGGGCGGCGGCGGTGCCGGCGTCGAGCGTGACCGACGTCCCGACCCCCGAGAGGCTGGGAATCGACGTCACCATGTCGGCGGTGGCGGGGGAGGAAGTGTCCGACGTTGTCGACGAGCTGTCGCTTCCACATGCGGCTCCCACGAGGGCAAGCGCACCCAAAAGGATCGACGCAGTTGCTTTCGATCTGATTCGCACGGTTTCTCTTTCCTTTTTCTTGGAGGTACCTGGTCTACGGACCCCCCTCCCAGTGCGGATTAGCAGGAGTCGGATTTCGCAGGGAGCCGAGTACCCGGCTCATGTCGGCGATGGCCCGGGCGGTGCCCCTGACCGTCCCTGTCACCTTCGACTTCCCGATGCGGGGCGAGTACGGGACGGGGATCTCGTCGATCCGCCAGCCGGCCGCCGCCGCCCGCAGGACCATCTCCAGCGGCCAGCCGAACCGGCGGTCCTCGATGCCCAGGGCGACGAGCGGTTCCCGCCGGGCGGCGCGCATCGGGCCGAGGTCGCGGAGACGCACGCCTGTCCGCCGGCGGATCTCCACAACCAGGACCCGGTTGGCCAGGCGGGCGTGGACCGGCCACGCGCCTCGACGGGTGGGGGCGCGGGCGCCGAGCACCATGTCGGACCGGCCGTCGAGGACGGGCTCTGCGACTCGGCGCAGGTCGGCGGGGTCGAACGAGCCGTCGCCGTCCATGAAGCAGACGACGCCGTCGGGCCGCGTCGGCGGCCAGCAGGCCGGACCAGCAGGCGGCGCCGAAGCCGCGGCGGGGCTCGTCGACCACCCGCGCCCCGCCGGCCCGGGCCACGTCGGCGGAGCCGTCGTCGGATCCGTTGTCGACGACGATCGCGGTGAAGCCGTCGGGCATGGCCGCCAGCAGGTCGGGCAGGGCGCCGGCCTCGTTGAGGACGGGGATGACGACGTCGGGCATCAGGCCTCCGCTCCCCGCTGGCGGACGGCGGCCGCCGTCACCACGCCGACCAGGGCGAGGCCGTAGGACAGCCGGCCGATGGCCACGGTGTGGGGGGCGTCGAGGATCACCGCGAAGAAGTACGGATAGGCGGCCGCCGCCACCAGCGTCCACTCCGGGCGGACGGCCACGACCGCCAGCGCCACCAGCGGGACGGCGTACCAGGGCTGCACCGGCGTCGTGGCCAGGAGCAGGGCGCCGAGCAGGGTGACGAAGGCCACGGGCACCTCGGGCCGCTTGACGAGCACCCAGGCCACCACCGCCGCCAGGCCGGCGGCGGCCAGCACCGCGGTGGGGACGGCCGGGAGCCCGAGCATCCCGGCCAACAGGTACCGCCCGCCGGCGTCGTAGTCCTCCTCCCGCAGGTAGCCGGGGAGGTAGCCGAGCACCTTGGCCCCGACGCCGATCACGTGCGGCAGGTAGCCCGCCGCTACAACCGCCGCCGCGGCCGTACCGCCCTTCACGAGGGCGGACCACCGCCGCCCCGCCAAACCGGCGAGGCCGGCCAGCCCGCCCATGCCGGCGAGGCCGCCGGCCCAGGAGCGGCCAGCCCATGCCGGCGAGGCCGGCGATGAGCACCGCCGGGTACAGCTTGACCAGCACGGCCACGCCGAGGACGGCGCCCGCCCAGGCCGGCCGCTTGCGGGCCGCGACCAGCAGCGCCACCACGACCAGGAGCGCGACCAGCCCGTCGACGTGGCCGTTGTTGACCGCCTCCACCACGGCGAACGGCGAGAGGGCGTAGAGGGCGAACCACCGCTGGTCCCGACCCCACGCCCGCAGGGCGAGCAGCAGCACGGCCACCAGGGCCATGTCCACCACCAGGCCGGCCACCTGCCAGGCCTTGTAGCGGGCGTCGATGCCGGCGATCCGGTAGACGGCCGAGAACCAGGCCTCGCCGGCGGGCGGGTAGATCGTCCTGGCCGCGGGACGGTTGATCCTGGTACACCCCGGCGGACGCTCGATCTCGGCGCAGTGGGCGTCGTCGGGCCACAGCCACGGCTCCCGCAGTTGAGCCAGTTCGGGGGCCTCGGGCGGGTAGTCGTACGGGTTGAAGCCGGCGACCTGCACCCGCCCGTCCCAGGAGTAGCGGTGGAGGTCGTCGGACAGGGTCTGCGGGCCGGCCAGGGCGGCCAGCCGCAGCACGAGGGCGGCGAGCAGGACGCACGGCACCGACACCCTCGCCGGCAGGCGGAGGGCGAAGGCGACGCCGGCCGCCCACGCCACCGACCACGCCGCCAGCCGGGCGAGGTCCGACCAGCGGGCGTCGAGGATGTCGCCGCCGGTGGCGATGGCGATCGAGAGGCCGACACCGGCCCCGACGGCCACGACCAACCCGGCGACGTCGAGGGGCCGGCCTGCCGGTGCTAGGCCCGCTGGGGAGCACAGGCGAACGCGGCCATGCCGGCGGCGAAGTCGACCTCGGCCACGAAGCCGAGCGCCCGTTCGGCCCGGGCGGGGGAGGCCACGATGTGGCGGACGTCGCCGAGCCGCCACCGCCCGGTGACGACCGGGGCCAGGTCGGCGTCCATGGCATCGCATCATGGCATCGGTGAGCGCCCGGGCCAGGTCGCCGACGGTGTGGGGGGTTCCGCTGGCGACGTTGTAGGCGCCGGGCTCGACGTCGGGCCGGGTGAGGGCGGCCACGTTGGCCCGGGCCACGTCGTCGACGTGGACGAAGTCCCGGGTCTGGCCGCCGTCCTCGAACACCTCCGGGGCCTTCCCGGCGGCCAGGGCGCTCCGGAAGATCGACGCCACCCCCGCGTAGGGCGTGTCCCGCGGCATCCTCGGCCCGTAGACGTTGTGGTAGCGGAGGGCGACGACGGTTGCCCCCGACTCTCGGCCCCACAGGGAGCACAGGTGCTCCTGGTGGAGCTTGGTGGCGGCGTAGACGTTGCGGGGATCGAGCGGCGCGTCCTCGTCGATGGCGGCCCAGCGGGTCGGGCGGCCACACCGGGCCACGGGGCAGGTCGGGTCGAAGCGGCCGGCGGCCAGGTCGTCGGCGGTGCGGGGGCCGGGGCGCACGTCGCCGTGCTCGTCGCACCGGTAGCGGCCCTCGCCGTAGACCACCATGCTGCTGGCCAGCACCAGCCGGCCCCGGAACGACCGTCTCCACAGCGCCTGGAGGAGGGAGGCGGTGCCGGTGTCGTTGGCCTTCACATAGGCGCCGACGTCGCCGAAGTCGACGCCCAGCCCGACCTTGGCCGCCTGGTGGCACACCGCGTCGACACCGTCGACGACTGCCGCCGCCACCGCCGGGTCGGCCACGTCGCCCACGACGAGGTCGACGGCGGGGTCGAGGTAGTCGGGCGTGGTCGGGTGGACGGCCGGGTCCAGGCTGTCGACGATCCTCACCGTGGCACCCGCCGGCCACGAGCCGGTCGACGACGTGCGATCCGATGAACCCGGCTCCACCGGTGACGAGGACCCTCATGGGTGCGCCATCCTCACGGCCCCGATGATGCCCCACCGGCCCTGCGGGCGGCTGTAACGCTCCGGGCCGCAGGTGGACTGAGGAGAAGGCGGTCGGCGAGATGAGGCCGCTTTCTCTCATCTCGAAGCCTGCCCGGTGGCGAATACCCCTCGTCAGTGCCCAGCGGAATCGCAAAAAGGACCCAGGGACCATGCACGTGTTGGTGATGGCAAAGTCGCCGGTTCCCGGCCGGGTGAAGACCCGGTTGTGCCCCGCCGTGCACTCCCGTCGAGGCGGCGGCGTTGGCGGAGGCGGCGCTGGCCGACACCCTCGACGCGGTAGCTGCGTCCGGCGCCGACCGGCGGGTGCTGGCCCTCGACGGCGCCCCCGGGCCGTGGCTGCCGGAGGGGTTTCGGGTCGTTGCCCAGTGCGGCGGCAGCCTTGGCCCGGCGGCTGGCCCACGCCTGGTCGGTGGCGGGCGGTCCCGGCGTCCAGATCGGCATGGACACGCCCCAAGTCACCGCCGCCGACCTCGACGACGCCCTGGCCGCCCTCGACACGGCAGGGGCGGCGCTCGGCCACGCCGCCGACGGCGGGTGGTGGGCCATCGCCCTCCGGCGACCGCAGCCCGGCGCCTTCCGTGGCGTCCCGATGAGCACGGCCCGCACCGGTCGGGCCCAGGAGTCCCGCCTCCGGGCGCTGGGCCTGGACGTGGCCCGGCTGCCCACGCTCGTCGACCTGGACACGGCCGCCGACCTCCCGGCGGTCGTGGCCTCGGGTGCGGCCGCCCGCACCGCCCGCCTGGCCGCCGACCTCGGCCTCGTCCCGTCGCCCGCTGCGTTCTTGCTGTCTCCATCCGGGGCGGGAGGGCGTTGATGTCCGCCTCGGCCGTCCTCGACGTCCGCCCCGTGGTCCGGCCGGTCGCGCCGGCGGCGGTGCCCCCGCTCGTCCTGCGCACCCACACCGGCGAGGCCCTCGTCCTCGACCGGGCCGCTGGCACGCCCCCGCCACCGCCGAGGAGCGGGCCCTGCTGAGCACCGTCAGCGGCCCGGCCATCGACCTCGGCTGCGGGCCCGGCCGGGTGGTGATCAGCCTGGCCGACGAGGGCGTGGCCGCGCTCGGCGTCGACTCCTCGCCGTCGGCGGTAGCGCTCGCCCGCCGCCGGGGGGCAGCCGTCCTGGAGGGCGACGTCTTCGGCCCCCTGCCCCACGAGGGCCGGTGGGCCACCTGCCTCCTGTTCGACGGCACCATCGGCATCGGCGGGAACCCCACCCGTCTCCTGGCCCGGTGCCGCCAGCTGACCGGCCCCGAGGGGCGGGTGATCGCCGAGGTCGAGCCTCCTGGCACCGGCTGGCGTCACCTCACCGCCTGGTTCGAGCTTGACGGCCGGCCCAGCCCTGCTTTCGACTGGGCGGTCGTGGGGGCCGACGCCATCGCCGACGTGGCCCGCCCCGCCGGATTCGGCCTCACCAGCCTGGCCCAGACCCCGTCCGGCCGGTGGTTCGCCGACCTCCACGCCATCACACGAGCCACACCAGGCCACACGAGCCACGCCGGGCCGTGACCACGAAGATCTCCGACCGCCTGCCGCCCGGCGTCCGCCGCCTCACGACGGACCTCGACAAGCCACTGCACCAGGGCGCCTACCAGTCACCGCTGCGCGACGAGCGGGTCGCCGCCTACCTGGGTGCCTCGCTCGGGATCCTGTTCAGCATCTGCTTCGTGACCGGGCTGTACTCGCACCTGCAGCAGCATCCCCAGGCGTGGCTGCCCATCCCCGCCCGCCCCGCCGGCCTCTACCGCCTGAGCCAGGGCATCCACGTCGTCGCCGGCATCGCCTCGGTGCCAGTGCTCGTCGCCAAGCTGTGGGTGGTCTGGCCCCGGTTCGTGGCCTTGCCGGCGGTCAAGCGGGCCAGCAACGTCGTCGAACGGATCGGCCTGTTCCCGCTGGTCGGGGGCGGGATCTTCATGGTGTTCTCGGGCGTCGCCAACATCGCCCAGTGGTACCCATGGCGCTTCTCGTTCACCGCCTCCCACTTCTGGATGGCGTTCGTCACCATGGGCGCCATCGTCGCCCACGTGGGGGCCAAGTGGGCGATCTCCCGGCGGGCCCTCACCCGCCCGTCCCGACGCCCGCCCCTGGCCGACGCCGACCCGGTGCTCGGCACCGTCGCCGAGCCGGCACCCGACGCCGGGCCGGCACCCAAAACCGGGCCCGGCCTGTCCCGCCGCGGGTTCCTCGGCACCGTGGCGGCCTCCTCGGGCCTGCTCACCCTCGTGACGATCGGCCAGACGTTCGGGCCCCTGCGCCGGCTCGGGCTGCTCGCGCCCCGCGACCCCGCCACCGGGCCCCAGGGCTATCCGGTGAACCGGGGCGCGTCGAACGCCGGCGTCGTCGACCTGGCCCGCTCACCCGACTACCGGCTCGCGGTCGGCGGCCGGGTGGCCACGCCCCTGTCGTTGGACCAGGCCCAGCTGCTCGCCCTCCCCGCCCACACCGCCAGCCTGCCGATCGCCTGCGTGGAGGGCTGGAGCTATTCGGCCGCCTGGAGCGGCGTGAGGGTCCGGGACCTTCTCACCATGGCCGGGGCCGCGCCGGACCGCACCATCCTCGTCGAGTCGCTCGAGCCCAACGGGGCCTACCGGACGTCGACCCTCAACCCCGGCCAGGCCGCCGACCGCGACACTCTGCTCGCCACCCACCTCGACGGCGAACCCCTCGCTCTCGACCACGGCTCCCCCTGCCGCCTCATCGCCCCGAACCGGCCCGGCGTCCTGCAGACCAAGTGGGTCAGCAAGGTGACGGTCCTATGACCGAGATCGACCCCGCCGAGATAGCCGGGCCGCAAGTCCAGTCGGTTGAGCACCGGGCCGGGCCCCTGTTCTGGCTGTCGGCCGCGGCCGGATGGGTGGTGATCGGCTTCGGCCTCTGGGGCATCTTCTCGAACCGCCTCGACACCCGCCCCGCCAACCTGGCCAAGTTCGTCGTCGGCGGCGCCCTGCTCCACGACCTGCTCTTCGCACCCCTCGTCCTGCTGGCGGCGGTGGCCCTCGCCCGGGTCGTCCCGAGTCGGGCCCGGTCGACCGTGCTCGCCGCCCTCTTCGTCACCGGCACGCTGGCCCTCTTCTCCTACCCGCTGGTCCGGGCCTACGGGCTGGCCGCCAACAACCCCACGTCGCTGCCCCACAACTACACCCTGAACCTGGCCGTCGTCCTCGGGATGGTCTGGGCGGTGGCCGCGGTAGTGCTCGTCGTACGGCTACGCCCCCGCCGCCGCCCGGCGTGACCGACTACCTCCCGAGGCACCAAAGTCCCGAGCGGGCACATACCGTCACCGTCCCGGCGCCGAACACAGGACACATGCGTGCTCTCCGCTACTCCGGTGTGGCCGCCGTGGTCACCGTCTGGACGACGCTGCTGGCGGCGACCGCCGTCAGCGGCTTCGACCTCCTCGGCGCCGATCCGCTCAGCTACCTCGGTACCCAGCCCGCCTCGGCGGCGCTGTTCACCGCCGGGCTGGTCCTGCCGGCCGTGCTCCTGACGGCGTTCCACCACCACGTCCGGGGCCGGTACCCGGTCTCCGCCGGCTTCTCGCTGGCCATGCTCGTCGGTCTGGCCGGACAGATGGTGGCCGCCTTCGTGCCGATCGGCGGCGACCCGGTCGTCCACCGCATCCACACCACCAGCGCCCTCGTCCTCGGCGTCTCGCTGCCGCTGCTCATGTGGCGCTTCGCGGCCGGACAGCCGTCCGGCTCGTGGCGGCGTCTCGCCTATGGCCTGTTCTGGGCGGAGGCGGTGGCGTGCGCCGCCGGCCTGTACCTCTCCGCCCGCTCGATCGCACCGCTGGCGGAGATCCTCCCGGGCACCGTCTTCCACGTCTGGGTCGTGGTCGTCAGCGTCGGTGCCGGCATCGGTGCAGGTGCCGGTGCCGGTGCGGGGCGCCGGCGGGCGACGGTCCCGGCTCAGACCACCGTCACGAGCGCCGGCGGGGCCAGCCGGGCATAGCCGTTGGCCGCGAACAGGCGGACCTCGTAGATCCCGGGAAGCGTGAGCCAGGGGACCTTCACGGTGGCGCTGCCGCTGGCCACCCCGCCCGTGTAGCGCCAGGCGCGGACCGCTGAATCCGGTGCACCCAGGAGGTAGAGGCCGACCCAGTCGGTCGGGGACGGGCTGGCGATCCCGCTCCACGTGGCGGTCACCGAGCCGGCGGGCAGAACGATCGCCGGGCCGGCGGTCAGGGTCACCCCGGCCATGAGGTTGACGGCGCCGGCCGCGTCGGAGCAGGCGGTGGACACGGGCTCGTTGTTGCCGTCGCCTCCGTAGGTCAGGGCCCACTGGTACCTGCCGCCGACCGTCGCGGTGAACGGTGCCGAGGGGTAGGAGCCGTTCCCCGCGACCGCAGTGTCGGACGTGAAGACCGGCGTCCCGGCGCAGGACGGGTTGCCGGGACCGTAGATCTTGAAGACCAGGGTGCCCGTCGGGTTGGCGCCCCGGATGCTGGCGGTGGCGGTGGTCGCACCACCCTTGGCGGAGACCGTCGCCGAAACGGCCAGGGCCGGCCGCAGCTTGGCCACGTCGACCGTCGCCCCTGTCGCGGAGCATGACGAGGCGACGGCGGCGTTCCTGGCGTCGCCGCTGTAGGTGGCGGTCCACCGGTACGTGCCCGGGACGCTGGGCACGTAGTTCGCCGACCGGTAGAACCCACCTCCGGCGACGGTGACGGCCTGTGTGAACGCCGGCGTCCCCGCGCACGTCGGATCCGAGGGGACGTACAGCTGGAACGTGATCGTGCCGGTCGGGGTCTTCCCCGCGCTCAGGGTCGCACTGTCGTAGACGGGTGAGCCGATGGGCTGGCCGGGGCCTGCCTGATTGGAGATGGCCATGGCTCGGAGCGCCCAGGCCGGTGTCGGCGCGCCCAGCACCCCGACGACGACGACCAGCACACCCGTCAGGCCGAACGTGGCTCGCCGCGCCCTCCCGTGCAGTCTCCGTGAAGTTGTGTGGTCATCCGGCGTCGTTGCCATTGTTCGATCTCCCGTTCGGGTGAGCTGCGCGTGCCTCGTTCGCCGCAAGGCACGACGGGGGGTCGAGGGCTCTCCAACGCCGAACGCCGCCCGCGTCTTGACGGGTCACCTTCCTCATGTCGACACGCGGCACGGCGTCCGAGAGGGGCCATATGGCCCATTTGCCGGAGCGGCGCCTCAGCTGGTCGAGGTGACGTGCTGCCGCGCCGCGGTGAACACCGATCGTGTCGGGCCATGGCCGGCGAGGGCGGCGCCGGCCAGGACGGCGGCGGCGGCGCTGTAGGTGGTGAACTCGTCGGCGGGGAAGTGGGCCCGCTGCGGGTGGACCATCCCCGTGTGCCACCGACCGTCGGGTTCCCGCAGGTGGACGGCGGCCTCGAACAGCCGCCGCGCCCACGCCGTCTCCCCCACGGCCAGGTGGGCGAGGGCGCACTCACAGGTCTCGGCCGCGGTGACCCAGTCCTTGTCGGCCACGCACCGCACGCCGAGCCCGTCGAGGACGAACCGCTCGCGGCCGGCGGCCAGTCGAGCGCGGCCCTCGTCATCCCCGACGATGCCCGCCAGCACGGGGTAGTACCAGTCCATGGCCCAGCGGTCCTTGGGCAGGAAGGCGTCGGGTCGGTGGGCGACGGCGGCGGCCAGGCCCGCGCCGCCCGCTCCCACCGCGGCCGCCGGTGGCCGAGCACGGCCGCCACCGCCAGCGCCGACCGCAGGCTGTGGCAGGTGCTGGACGAGGCCGTGAGCAGGGCGAACGACCAGGGCGTGCCGTCCGCGTAGCGGGCCCAGACCACCTCCCCACCCGGCCGCTGCAGCCCGAGGACGAAGCCCATGGCCCGCTCCACGACCGGCCACATCCGGCGCAGGAACGCCTCGTCGCCGGTGGCCAGGTGGTGGTGGCGGACGCCGGTGGCCACGTAGGCGGTCACGTTGGCGTCGAGCGTGGTCTCCTCCACCCGACCGGCGACGTAGTACCGGTGCCAGGCCCCGTCGGGCCGCTGGGTCGAGGCCAGCCAGCGGTAGGCCCGCTCGGCCTCACGGTGGCGGCCCCCGACGTCGAGGGCCATGGCCGCCTCCACGTGGTTCCAGGGATCGGCGTGGCCGCCGGGGAACCAGGGGATCATGCCGTCGGGCCGCTGCACCGAGGCTATCCAGTCCACGCTGGCCGACTCCACGCTGGCCACATCCTTGCTGGCCCAGCCCACGCCGGGGTTCACGACGGCTTCACCGCGTAGAGCACGAGGCTCTTGCCGAGCACCGGGTCGAGGGCCCGCTCGACGGCTCGCACGACCCGGTTGCCCGACATGTCCCACACGAGGAAGCGGTGGTACTCCCGGACCGGCCAGACGTCGGGTCGGTCGAGGCCGACCAGGCACCGCAGCCACCAGTAGGGGGAGTGCAGGGCGTGGGCGTAGGAGGCGCCGTCGACCCGCAGCCCGGCCGCTTCCAACCGGGCCGCGAGCACCCGCCGGCGGTAGATGCGGAGGTGGCCGCCGGGGACGGCGGGGGCGTGGTAGTCGGACGACAGCGCCCAGCACACCCGCTCCGGGAACCACCGGGGGACGGTGACGGCCAGCCTGCCGCCGGGGCGCAGCACCCGCGCCAGCTCGGCGATGGCGGCCCGGTCGTCGGGCACGTGCTCCAGCACCTCCGCCGCGATCAGCCGGTCGAAGGAGGCGTCGGCGAAGGGAAGGGCCAGGGCGTCGCCGGTGATGGCGGCGGCGAGGGTGCCCGGCGGCGCCTGGCCCTCGGCCCGCATGGCCCCGAACATCCCGGCCACGTCCTTGGTCTCGGCGTCGCTGCGGTCGAGGGCCACCACGTCGGCGCCCCGGCGGAAGGCCTCGAAGGCGTGGCGTCCCCCGCCGCAGCCGAGGTCGAGGACCCGGTGGCCGGCGGCCAGCCCGCCCAGCCGTGCCCACTCGACCGTGATCATCGCTCATCCGTGAGCATCGACGACCTGCCGGTAGTGCTCGACGGTCGCCTCCGCCGTCGCCCGCCACGTGAAGCGCTCGAGCACCCGCTGCCTGCCGGCCAGCGCCCAGGCGCCGGCGCAGGTCGGCGTCGTCGAGGGCCTCGCCGATGGCCGCGGCCAGCGCCCCCGGGTCGCCGGGAGGCACCAGCAGGCCGGTCTCCCGGTGGCGGCCGACGACCTCGGGCAGGGCTCCGCCGGTGGTGCTGACCAGGGCCACGCCGCAGGCCATGGCCTCCACCGCCGGGAGCGAGAAGCCCTCGTACAGCGACGGCACCACCGCCACCTCGGCCGACGCGTACAGCTCCACCATGCGGAGGGCGTCGACGGCGCCGGCGACGGTGACCGCCCCCTCCAGTCCCAGCCGCTCGATGGTGGCGGGCACCAGGCCGCCGTCGCGGGGCGGGCCGACGATGACGAGCTCGGCGTGGCGCTCGGTGCGGACCTTGGCCAGCGCCTCCAGCAGGGGGACGAGGCCCTTGAGGGCGACGTCGGCGCTGGCCGTCGTCATCAGCCGTCCCGGCACCTTGGCGACGTGGGGGAGGGGCCGGAACCAGTCGGTGTCGACACCGACCGGCACCACCGACATCTGGCCGGGGCGGGCCCCCATCTGCCGGCAGATGTCGCCCGCCGACGACTCCGACACGGTGAGCAGGCGGGGCAGCCGCCGCAGCACCCGCTTCTGCATCCGCACGAAGCCGTACCAGCGGCGCAGGCTCATCCGTCGCTGCCAGTCGGCGGCCTGGGCCAGCTCGAGGTCGCGGTCGACGGTGATCGGGTGGTGGATCGTCGCCACCACCGGCAGGCCGTCGCGGGCGATGCCGAGGATGCCGTAGCCGAGGCACTGGTTGTCGTGGACGACGTCGAAGTCGCCTTGGCGCGCGGCCAGCAGGCGTCGGGCCCGAAGGCTGTAGGTCAGGGGCTCGGGGAAGGCGCCGCAGCACATCGTGGCGAACTCGAGCACGTCGACGGCACCGCGGAACTCGTCGCGCCGGGGCGTCCGGAACGGGTCGTCGGGGCGGTAGAGGTCGAGGCTGGGGACCTTCGTCAGCCGCACGCCGGGCGCCAGCTCGCGGGTACGGCGGCCCGCTGAACACCTCGACGGTGTGGCCGAGCGCCGCCAGCTCCCGGCTCAGGTAGTGGACGTAGACGCCCTGGCCGCCGGAGTGGGGGTTGCCGCGGTACGTCAGGAGGGCGACCCGCAGTGGGCCGTCGGCGTCGGGCATTGGCCGGTGAGCCTACGCCGACCGCCACCCAGCCGAACCCCCAACCGAACCGGTGACACACAACCGCGCTGGCAGCCGCTGAGCGTCACCAGTTCACTGCCCTGGCCTGCCCCTGCCGAACCGGTGACACACAACCGCGCTGGGAGCCGCTGAGCGTCCCCAGTTCGGACGGGGGACGGGCGGGCCTAGCCGTCGGCGCTTGCCTCGATCGGCGTGGGGTCGCCGCCGTCGTCCTCGACGATCGCCTCCTGGCGGGGCCTCGGACCGCCTGGCCGCCTGCGTCGACCCGTCACCAGCCCGCACACCAGGCCGATGGCGGCCAGGGCCATCACCGGCAGCGATCCCACCACCGTCCACGGCGTGTCCCCCGACCGCAGCTGGACGATGCCCTCCACCACCGTCGGCGGGCCCAGGGACGAGCTCTCCAGGACCCGACCGTCGTGGTCGACGATCGCCGAGTAGCCGGTGGGCGCCGCCTGCACCACCCACCGCCCGGTCTGGATGGCGCGGAGCCGGGCGGCGGCCACCTCCTGGGCCGGCACCTGGGCGTCCCGGTACGACGAGGCGTTGGTGGGCACGAGCAGGACCGAGGCGTCGGCCCGCACCGCGTCCCGCGCCCGGTCCTCGAAGAAGACCTCGTAGGACACCAGGACGCCGAGCTTGCCCGGCTGCCGTGTCGAGGACGCCGGCGCCGCGGCCCGGGATGGCGTCCCGCGGCACGTCCGACAGGTCGGCCAGCCGGTCGAAGAAGCCGCGCGCCGGGACGTACTCGCCGAACGGGACCCGGTGGACCTTGTCGTAGCGGGCGACCACCTCGCCGTCCGGGCCCCAGGCCACCGCCGCGTTCCGGAACCGGTCGGAGCCCACGTCCTCGACCACGCCGGCGACGATCGTGGTCTGCAGCGTCTCGGCCAGCGACGACAGGGTCTGTTCCTCGACCGAGCCGTCCGAGCGCGCCGGCGACGTCGACCACGTCCTCCGGCCACAACACCAGGTCGAGGTCGATCCTCAGCACCGGCGAGGCCCGCACCTGGGCGCTCGAACACCCGGCCAGGGTCGCTGTCGACCGCCCGCAGCCCTCGCAGCCCGCCGCCCTGCACGGCCGCCGTCCGCATCCGCCCCGACTCCTCCCCGGCGGGTGCCACCGCCCCTGCCGCCGCCAGCACCGCCGCCAGGCCGAGCCCGGCCAGGCCCCCGACCATCGGCGCCACCCGCGCCCCTCGCGGCGCCCGGATCGCGCGCACGACGAGGGTCGCCAGCCCCGCGCCAGCCAGGCCGACGACGCCGACGATCAACAGCCGGCCACCGAGGCGGGCGGCGGGAGCCAGTGGCCCGCCCGCCTGGCCCAGGTCGATGCCGGCCAGCGGCAGCCCGCCGAACGGGAAGGCACCCCGCACCGCTTCGGCGGCCACCAACGCGGACGGGAAGGCGACGATCCGCACCAATCCCGACGCCGGGACCAAGGCGAGAAAGACGGTCAGAATCAGAGCCTCGAGGGTGACGACGGCCACCAGGCCGGGGACGCTGAACTCCCGGATCCACCACAGCGCCGGGAGGTAGAAGGTGAATCCGGCCACCAGTCCGACACCGATGCGCCCGGCGAGCCGCCGACCGTCTCCGGCGGCGAACAGGCAGGCCGCGCCCACCAGCGCCAGCGGCCAGGCGCCGGTCGACACCGGCCACGGAGGCAGGCTCAGGGCGAGAAGCAGCCCGCCGGCGAGCGCCAGCCCGCCGGTGACGACGGCTCGAGAATCCCGGTGATCCTCAGTCCTCGGCCTCGGGTCCAGAGCGAATAACGGTTACCTCCCCCTCCGTGGTACTTCTGGACCATGACCGACCTCGCCACCAAGATGACCGAGGCGGGGCTGACCAGCCCCATGCTCCCCGAGAACCGTAACGACCCGTACCCGACGTACGCCTTCATCCGCCGGCACGAGCCTGTCCACCACGCTCCCGACGGCACCTGGGTCGTCACCCGCTACGACCACTCCGCGTCGATCCTGCGCGACCCCCGGTTCAGCAGCAGCCCGGCCAAGCTCGGAGACGACTTCGACTGGTCGAAGGAGAGCCCGGTCCGCCAGGTGGGCTCGAACCTGATGATGTTCCTCGACCCGCCCGACCACACCCGGCTCCGGGGACTGGTCAGCCAGGCGTTCACGCCCCGACGGGTGGAGGAGCTACGGGCGCGGATCCACCAGTTGGTCGAGGACCTCCTCGACGACGTCGTCGAGCGGGGCGACGGTCAGATCGACGTCCTGGCCGACCTCGCCTACCCGCTGCCCACCGTCGTCATCTGCGAGCTGCTCGGCGTCCCCCTCGACGACCGTGAGCGCTTCAAAGGATGGGCCTCCGGCGGCTCCCGCCTGCTCGACGGCTACCTCGAACCGGCCATCATGCAGGAGGCGATGCTCGCCGGGATGGAGCTGTTCCGGTACATGACCGACCTGGTCGACGACCGTCGCCTGCACCCGGGCCCCGACCTGCTCAGCGCCCTGATCGCCGCCGAAGAGTCGGGCGACCGCCTGACCCACGCCGAGCTGCTCACCACCGTCACCCTGCTGTTCATCGCCGGCTTCGAGACGACGATGAACCTCATCGGCAACGGCACCCTCGCCCTGCTGCGCCACCCCGGCGAGATGACCCGCCTTCGCGTCGACCCGGCGCTGGTGCGGCCCGGCCTCGAGGAGCTCATGCGCTACGACGGTCCCGTCCACATCACCGCCCGCATCGCCACCACCGACGTCGAGATCGGCGGCGAGACCATCCGGCCGGGCGAGCAGGTGGTCGTGTCGCTGGCCGCGGCCAACCGCGACCCCGAGCAGTTCCCCGACCCCGACCGGCTCGACGTGTCCCGCTCGCCCAACCGCCACCTCGGCCTGGGCGGCGGCCCGCACTTCTGCCTCGGCGCGGCCCTGGCCCGGATCGAGGGGCAGGCCGCCATCGGCGCCCTCCTGCAACGGTTCCCGCACCTGGAGCTGGCCACCGAGGAGCCCACCTACCGTGACCACTTCGTCATCCGTGGCCTCACCGACCTGAAGGTTGCCTACAGCACGTCGTAGGCTCGCCGCGTCATCCGCGCCAGGCCGAACAGAGACGACAGGCCGATCGTCCACCTGCTCATCCCGGCCTGGGGCGGCACCGGGCTCCACCAGACCTTCGGCCACCGCATGCCCCCGATGGCCCTCCTCGTGCTCGCGGCCCACGCCCGCCGGGCCGGGTGGGAGCCCAAGGTCGTCGACTGCAACTACCAGAAGGTGCCGGCCGAGACCCCCGACCTGGCCTGCCTGACCGTCTGGACCATGACCGCCCCCCAGGCCTACCGGATGGCCGACGACTACCGGGCCCGGGGCGTGCCCGTCGTGCTCGGGGGCGTCCACCCGTCGCTCCTGCCGGTGGAGGCCCTGCGCCACGCCGACTCGGTCGTCTCCGGCGAGGCGGACACCGTCTTCGCGACAGTCCTGGCCGACGCCGCCGCCGGCCGCCTGCAGCCGCTCTACAAGGGCAGCTTCCAGAACATGGACGACGTGCCCCTCAACGAGGAGTGGGCCGACATCCTCCGCACCTGGCCCATCACCCGCTACGCACCCCTGAACACCCTCCAGACCACCCGCGGGTGCCGCTTCAACTGCGACTTCTGCTCGGTGATCCGCATCAACGGCAGGGGGTCCCGGCACAGCTCGCCGGAGCGGATCATCGAGGAGGTCAAGGTCCTCAAGCGGACGGGACAGCACATCGGCGAGTTCGCCTACGTCTTCTTCCTCGATGACGACCTGGCCGCCGACCTGGAGTTCTGCGGCGAGCTGTGCGAGGCCATCCTGCAGTCCGGCGTGAAGTTCCGCTGGGGCGCCCAGGCGTCGATCGGCCTGGCCCGCAACGCCGAGCTGCTGGACATGGCCAGCCGGAGCGGGCTGCGCACCATGTTCGTCGGCTTCGAGGGCATCGACCGGGCCAGCCTGCTGGAGTGCAACAAGAAGAACCGTCCCGGCGAGTACGGCGAGCTGGTGGCCAAGGTCCACAAGGCGGGGGCCGGCATCGAGGGCGGGTTCATCTTCGGCTTCGACACCCAGGGCCCCGACTGCTTCGAGGAGACGGCCACCTTCGTCGACAACATCGGCGTCGACGTGGCCCACTTCTCGATCCTCACGCCCTACCCCGGCACCGCCACCTACGCCAGGATGCTGGGCGACGAGCGCATCACCAGCTTCGACTGGAAGCGCTACAACATGTACTCCTGCGTCTTCGAGCCGGCCCGGATGTCGGCCGAGCAGCTGGAGACGGGCCTGGCCACGGCGTACCGGGCCTTCTACTCGAAGCGGCGACGGTGGAATCGGTTCCGGGACCTGGCCCGCGACCGGGAGAAGGTCTTCCACCTGGCCCTCACTGCCACCAATCACAACTACGCCACCCGGTACCGCAACCCCGGCTGCTCGCCGGAGGACGGCTACGAGGCCGACCCCGACGACATCGCCGGCCTGCTGGCGGCCAGCGCCGCCCCCGCCCAGGAGGCGCTCGACGTCGCCTACGCATCGGCGGTGGCGGCGGGGACGCCGGTCCGGCTCGGCGTCAGACTCGCGCCGGTCGTAGTCAGCTGTCGGTAGCCGCCGACTGTCGGCCGGCGGCCCGCCACAGGTAGGCGGCCACCACGATCGGCGCGAGGACCAGGACCACGGCGAGGAGGACCAGGCCCCACTGGATCTCGGAGCCGGTGCAGCTGTCGAGGATCGGGCTCACGGGGCAGACCTGTCCCGGCTCGCACACCTGCACGGCCGTGCCGGAGCTGACGCACGTCGTGGAGCGGGCGGCGAAGAGGAACGGGAGGGCACCGGCCATCACGAGCCCGCCCGGCCAGACCAGGGCGCCGAGCAGCTTCTGCCGGGCGTTCCACAGCGGCGAAACCAGCAGGAGGACGAGGCCGACGACCCAGCCGAGGACCGGCGGGAACCCGACGACGAGGAAGGCGAGGGCCACAGCCTCCCTCACCCCCCGTCGCTCCGGCGGGTGTCCCGGGTGGGCGGCGGCGACGATGGCCTCGGGCGGGCCCAGCTCGTCGAGGACGTTGCGGACGTCCGCCTCGGTCGCGTCGGCCCGACACCCGCGGCGAGATGACCGCGGATCTGGTCGACGAGCTCGTCCCGGTCGGCGCCGGGCAGCACCCGGGCCGCCTGCTGGAGCCGACGCAGGTAGTCCTCGGCCAGCGGGTGCATCGGTGTCATGTCGTCCCCTCATCGAGGATGGTGTCCACCGCGTCGCGGAAGCGGCGCCACTCGGCGGTGAACCCGGCCAGGGCGCGGCGGCCCTCGGGGGTGATCGCGTAGTACTTGCGGGGCGGGCCGGCGTCGGAGTCGCGCCACCTTGTCCTCACCCGCCCGTCCTTCTTCAGGCGGGAGAGCAGGGGGTACAGGGTCCCCT
The DNA here is from genome assembly GCA_963827345.1 of uncultured Acidimicrobiia bacterium. Classification (GTDB taxonomy): domain Bacteria; phylum Actinomycetota; class Acidimicrobiia; order Acidimicrobiales; family AC-14; genus CAWGUU01. The sequence continues at coordinate 111,509 of CAWHAN010000003.1, forward strand.
CGCCGGTCACCATGCCGTCGATCGAGCCCAGGGTGCGCACCACGTCGAACCCGTACCGCTCCTCCCGGGCGACGAGGGCCAGCACGCAGTACTCGAGCGCCCCCCGCCGGAGCTGGCTGATCAGGTCCGCGTCCACTACCACGCGCTACAAGGTACCTCGGTCCGCAAGGTAATGCACGGCGGGGCGGGCGCGGGGGCGGCGTGCCACCCTGGCCCGATGCGCAGGTTCGACGTCGCCGAACGGCGGGCCCGCATGGCGCAGCGGCACCATCTGGCACCGGCCCACCGGGCGGCCGACGTCCTGGCCGCCAGCGACGGGCTCGTCTGCTTCCACGCCACCGACCCGGCCACCGTCTACCTGTCCGCATTGGCGCGGGTCGAGTGGCTGACCGTCGCCGACGTCGACACGGCGTTGTACGTCGACCGGGCGCTCGTGAAGCACCTGTGCATGCGGCGGACCCTGTTCGTGTTCCGCCGTGAGCTGTTCGGGGTGATCCAGGCCGCGGCGGGCGAGCGCGTCGCCGGCCAGGAGCGACGCCGGCTGGCCAAGGACGTCGAGGCCGCGGGCCTGGTGGAGGACGGTGGGGCGTGGCTGCACGAGGCGTCGGAGGCGACGCTCGACGCCCTCGACAGGCTGGGAGAGGCGACGTCGACGGAGCTGCGGACCGAGGTGGCGTTGCTACAGGGCTCGACCGTCTACGCGCCCCACAAGTCGTGGGGCGGGAATCTCCCAGTCGGGCCGCGGGTGTTGACATGCCTCTCGGCCGCAGGACGGATCCTGCGGGCCACCAACCGTGGCCGCTGGAACGTCTCCCGGCCCACCTGGGCGAGAACGTCGTCCTGGCTGGGGGAGCAGCCGACGATCCCCCCGGAGCGAGAGGCGAGAGCGGAGCTGGTGCGACGCTGGCTGTACGCCTTCGGCCCGGCCACCGCGGCCGACCTGAAGTGGTGGCTGGGGTCGACGATGACCGCGGTGCGAACCGCCCTCGCCGACGTCGCCGCGGTCGAGGTGGACCTGCACGGCGAGCCGGGTGTGGCGCTCCCGGACGACCTGGACGAGGTCGCCGAGGTGGAGCCCTACGCCGCCCTGCTCCCCGGTCTCGACCCCACGACGATGGGCTGGTACCGGCGCGACTGGTACCTCGGCCCCCATCGGGCCGCGATCTTCGACACGAGCGGCAACGGAGGCATGACCGCGTGGTGGGAGGGCAGGATCGTCGGCGGCTGGAACCAGACGCCGAGCGGCGAGGTGTTCCTCCAACTGCTCGAGGACGTGCTCCCCGAGGGCAGGGTGGCGCTCGAGGCCCAGGCCGCCCGGCTCACCGAGTGGCTGGCGGGTGTCCGCGTCGCGCCCCGGTTCCCGTCGCCGCTCTCGGGATCCGACCAACGGTCGTCATGACCGGGGACGTAGGACGATTGGTGATCCGGATCTCTGTTCGACTCGACGACGAGGCCACGAATGCCTTGCGAGCACTGGAGTCAGCGGGCATGTCCCGGTCCGAGGCGATCCGATCCGCCCTGATCGAATCCGCCCGAAGACTGAGCCGTCGCTCGGAGCTCGCCGCTGAGGTCGCCGCGCTCGAAGCCGATGAATCCGACCGGGCCGAGATGCTCGCTGTGTCCGGTTTGATGGAGTCGCTCCGTGCGCCGAGATGACGTCTTTGGTGGAGCGGGTTGGCGCGGTGGACGCCAGGCGTCTGGGGGACTTGACCGACCATCTCAGCCCAGAGGAGCTGTGGGGTGTCGACGAGGCGCTGGTCACCATCCTCGGCCTTCGCTGATCAGGCCGGCAGTACCCGTCCCCGGGCTACGGAACCAGGTCGTAGGTCAGGTGGATCGCCGTCGAGGACACCCGGACCGATCGCTGGACCAGCTCGTGCCGGGCGCTGGTGGCGAAGAGCGGCGTGCCCGACCCGAGGATGATCGGCGACAGGTGCAGGTGCAACTCGTCGACCAGGCCCTCGTCGAGGCACTGCCGGATCACGACGCCGCCGCCCATCACGACCACGTCCTTCGAACCCGCCGCCGCCCGAGCGCCGGCGATCGCGGCCGCCGGCCCGTCGGTGACGAAGGTGAAGTCCAAGCCGAGCCGGACGTTCTCGGGAGCCGAGTGGGTGAGGACGTAGAACGGCGGGGTCCCGACCTGGCCGGCGCCGTAGCCCATCTCGTCGTTCCAGCCGAGAGGGCCGTCGATGATGTCGAACAGGCGGCGGCCCATCACCACCGCACCCGAGCGCTCGGTGGCCTCCCGCAGGACCTCGGCGTCGACGTCGTCGTCGCTCTCCACCGCCCACGTGTGCAGCGCCTCGCCGCCTCTGCCCAAGCCGTGCTCCAGGTCGGGGTCGGGCCGGTCACGAACCCGTCCAGCGACATCGATATGTCGGCGATCACCTTGGTCACGGCTGCCTCCTCGTTCACGGGATCCGACGATCCTGGCGCCGAGAACTCATCGGCTCCCGGCCGTCGTCCACCGGCGGAGGAGCTGACCCTCAGGGTCGGC
>CAWHAN010000004.1:0-179512 GCA_963827345.1 uncultured Acidimicrobiia bacterium
CGAAGCGCATCATCAGGACGGCGCCGATGGCGAAGTTGGGGGCGACGAAGCAGTTGCTGGTCGTGAAAAGTCCGGCCAGCCGCTCGAAGTCCTCGTCGACGAAGCCAGTGGTGCCCACGACCGCGTGCACGCCGTTGGCCGCGCACCACTCGATGTTGGCCCGGGCGGCGTCCACGTGGGTGAAGTCGACGGCCACGGTGGCGCCCGCTTCGAGCAGGGCGTCGGCGTCGGGCGACATCTGGAGCCCGGTGACGTCGGCCCCGGTGACCTGGCGCAGGTCGATGCCCACATGCAGCGGGTCGACGGCCGCCACCAGCTCGAGGTCGGGGTCGTCGGCGACGGCCCGGCAGACGGTCGATCCCATCCGCCCACCGGCCCCGAACACCCCGACCCTGATCGTCACCGGCCTGACCCTACCGGCCGCCCCACCTTGGCGAGTGAGTGTGCAAAAAGGTCGCTATATGCGACCTTCTTGCACGGTCGATGCGGCCTCTCGTGCTTTTCAGGCCACCCGGGCGGCGAAGTCGTCCTCGGAGAAGGGGCCGACCACCGCCAGCGTGCGCTCGCCGGCCAGGACCCGCTCGACGACCCGGCGGACGTCGTCCCGGCCGACCGCCTGGGTGCGCTCGACCAGCTCCTCGAACGACAGCACGTGGCCGTGGACGAGCTGGCTGTGGCCGATGCGGTTCATGCGGCCGGCCGAGTCCTCCAGCGACAGGGCCAGCGAGCCCTTCAGGTGGCCCCGGGCCACCTCCAGCTCCCGGTCGGTGACCTGGCCGTCGACGAGCTTGGCCAGCTCGGCGTCGATGAGGTCGAGGACCTCGTGGGCCTTGCCGGGCGTCGTGCCGGCGTAGATGGCGAGGGCGCCGGTCTCGAGGTAGGCGGCCCGGTACGAGTAGACCGAGTACACCAGGCCCCGCTTCTCGCGGATCTCCTGGAACAGACGGCTGGACATGCCGCCGCCGAGTAGCTGGTTCAGCACCGCGAGGGCGAAGCGGTCGTCGTCGTCCCTGGTCAGCGCCCGCATGCCGAGCATGAGGTGGGCCTGCTCGGTGCTGCGACGGGTGACCTGCAGGGGGCGGGGAGGAGCCAGGCCGGGAACGACGCGCGCCGGCGCGTCGCCGACCCGCCCGGCGAAGCGGCGCTCCACGCCTGCCGCGACCGAGTCGTGGTCGACGTTGCCGGCCGCCGCCACCACCATCGCCGTCGGGCGGTAGCGGGTCTCGAAGTACGTCCTGATCTGCTCCGGCGTCATCTCGGTGATCGTGCGGCGCTCGCCGAGCACCTCCCGCCCAAGCGGGTGGGACGGGAAGATCGCCTCGTGGAAGACCTCGTGCACCAGGTCGGACGGCTCGTCCTCGTGCATGTTGATCTCTTCGAGGATGACCTGACGCTCCGACTCCACCTCTTCCTCGCGGAACGCCGGCGCCTCCATGATGTCGCAGAGGATGTCGAGCCCCAGCTCGAGGTCCTCGTCGATCAGGCGGGTGTAGAAGGCCGTGTACTCCTTGGTGGTGAAGGCGTTCATGTCGCCCCCCACCGCCTCGATGGCCTCGGCGATGTCGCGGGCGCTGCGGGTGTCGGTGCCCTTGAACAGCAGGTGCTCGAGGAAGTGCGAGGCCCCCCACTCGGGCGGCGACTCGTCACGCGAGCCGGCGTCCACCCAGAACGACATGGTGGCCGAGTGGGAGTCCGGCATCTCCTCGGTGACGACCTGGACACCGTTGCCCAGGCGGGTGCACCTCACCGTCATGCGGCGAGGCCAGTCCTCGTGAGACTGGGCATCTAGCGGCGGCCCGGGCCGCCACTGCGGCGCCGGTCGCGGTCGCGGTTGCGACGGGGACCGCCGTCGCCGCCACCGTCGCCCCTGCCCGCGGCCACCTCGGCCGGGCCCAGGTCGCCGAACTTCGACTTGGCCTCGCTGTCGAACGCCTCCTCGAAGGAGACGAACTCGGCGCCACCGGGCGCGGCCGGCTCCGCCGACGACGGGGCGCCGCCGAAGCCGCCGCCACGCCTGCGGGACGGTCGGACGACTGCCGCGGCGGTCGGCCTCCGCCGGACGACTCGGCCCCGCCGCCGCCCGAGGGCCCCTCGTCGCCGTTCTCGCCGACGGGCGAGAGGGCCACCTTGCCCTGCTGATCGACGTCGTCGACCCGCACCACGATGTCGTCGCCCAGGGAGACAACGTCCTCGACCCTGTCGACCCGCTTGCCCCGGCCCAGCTTGGAGATGTGGACCAGACCGTCACGGCCCGGGAGGATGTTGACGAAGGCGCCGAACTTGGTGATGTTGACGACCTTGCCGTTGTAGACGTCGCCCACCGAAGCCCGGGGCGGGTCGAGCAGGAGCTCGATGCGGCGCTTGGCCTCGGTGACGGCGGCGCCGTCCTTGGACCCGATGGTGACGGTGCCGACCACGCCGTCGTCGTCGACGTTGATGTCGGCGCCGGTCTCCTGCTGCATGGCGTTGATGACCTTGCCCTTGGGACCGATGACCTCGCCGATCTTGTCGATCGGGATCTCGAAGCTGACGATCTTGGGGGCGGTCTCGGCGACGTCGTCACGGGGAGCGCCGATGGCGCCGGCCATGACCTCGAGCACCTTCATGCGGGCGTCGTACGCCTGGTTCAGGGCCTTGGCCAGCACGTCGGCGGGCAGGCCGTCGATCTTGGTGTCGAGCTGGAGGGCGGTGACGAAGTCGGCGGTGCCCGCCACCTTGAAGTCCATGTCGCCGAACGCGTCCTCGGCGCCGAGGATGTCGGTGAGGGTGGTGTACTTGCCCTCGGCGAACACCAGGCCCATGGCGATCCCGGCTACCGGCGCCTTGATCGGCACACCGGCGTCCATCAGCGAGAGGGTGGAGCCGCACACCGAGCCCATCGAAGTGGAGCCGTTGGACGACATGCAGTCCGAGACGACCCGCAGCGTGTAGGGGAACTCGTCGATCGGGGGCACGACGGGCAGCAGGGCCCGCTCGGCCAGCAGGCCGTGGCCGATCTCCCGGCGCTTCGGGCCTCGCATGAAGCCGGTCTCGCCGGTGGCGAAGGGGGCCATGTTGTAGTGGTGCATGTAGCGCTTGGAGTCGTGGATGCCGATGGTGTCGAGCATCTGTTCCATGCGCGGCATGCCCAGGGTGGCCACGCTGAGGACCTGCGTCTCGCCCCGCTGGAACAGGCCGGAGCCGTGGGCGGTGGGGATCAGGCCGACTTCCGACGAGAGGGGACGGATGTCGGTGGGGCCACGGCCGTCGATGCGGACGCCGTCCTCGACGATCCGGCGACGGACGATCTTCTTCTGCAGGGCCTTGACGGCCGCCTTGATCTCCTTGTCGCGGCCCTCGAACTCGGAGGCCAGCTCCTCCTTGATGGCGGCGATGGCGGCGTCGGTGGCGACGGCCCGCTCGGCCTTGGCCACGATGGTGCTGGCCTCGGCGATGCGGTCGGTGCCGACGGCGGCGACCCGCTCGAACACGTCGTCGCCGTAGTCGATCTGGCGCTCGAAGGGCACCGGCGGCTTGGTGAGGCCCTTGGCCTCGATGTCGGCCACCAGCTGCTTCTGCAGGTCGATGGACTCCTTGATCCAGACCTTGGCCTCCTCGAGCCCGCCGGCGATGACCTCCTCGGTGACCTTGGGGGCGCCGTCCTCGTAGTGGCGCCAGGCGTCCTCGGTGCCGCCGGCCTCGACCATCATGATGGCGATGTCCGACTCACCGTCAGAGTCAGCCTCGCGGCCCGGCCGCACACGACCAGCTCGAAGGTGGCGAGGTCGCCCTCCTGGTAGGTGGCGTGGGGGATCCACTGGCCGTCGGCCGAGTAGGCGATCCGCACCGCGCCGATGGGGCCGGCGAAGGGGATGCCGGAGATCATCAGCGCGGCGGAGGCGGCGTTGATGGCCAGGACGTCGTGGGGGTTCTCCTGGTCGGCGCCGAAGATGGTGGCGACGACGTGGACCTCGTTGCGGAAGCCCTCGGGGAACGAGGGGCGCAGCGGGCGGTCGATCAGGCGGCAGGTGAGGATGGCCTGGTCGGTGGCCCTGCCCTCACGTCGGAAGAACGAGCCGGGGATCTTGCCGGCGGCGTACATCCGCTCCTCGACGTCGACGGTGAGGGGGAAGAAGTCGACCCCTTCCCGGACGCTGCGGGAGGCGGTGGCGGTGGCCAGGAGCATGGTGTCGCCCATCCGGGCCACCACCGCTCCGTCGGCCAGCTGGGCCAGCTTGCCGGCCTCGAAGGAAAGGGTCTTCTCGGTGCCGCTGACTGCGGCCGAGACGGAAATGGCTTCCGCCATGATTGTGTCGCTCCTTGTTGTCGGTGCGACGGCGGCCAGTTCCCAGTTGTCAGCCACCCGAGCGGGGTGCCACCCGGGGAGTTGGCGACTGGCAGCTGACCCTGTCCGTCGCTGCGTGTTGTGTTGCGAATATGGCAAGAGCGACCCGTAGGCCGCTCCCGGGGTGTCCGGCTGGGTTACCGGCGCAGGCCGAGCCTGGCGATCAGGGCCCGGTACCGCTCGACGTCGGTGTTCTTGACGTAGTCGAGCAGGCGACGTCGGCGACCCACCATCATCAGCAGGCCTCGACGGCCGTGATGGTCCTTCTTGTGTGACTTCAAGTGCTCGGTGAGGTGGTTGATGCGCCCGGTGAGGAGCGCGACCTGGACCTCGGGTGAGCCCGTGTCGGTGTCGTGGAGGCTGTATTCGCCGATGGTGGCGGTCTTGTCTGGCATTCGCTCGCAGTGTCTCGGGGCCGTGCCGGCCGGCCCGTGCTCGACACGCCCGCGACTACGGGCGCTGATGCTTCAAGGGTACCAGCGATACCGTCGGCTCCCGATGGCCGCGGACGAAGCCTCGCCGAATCGAGCTCTGCCAGATCGAAGTTTGGCGGTCAGCCGCAGCTGCAACATACCGCTGTCCGAGCTGGACTGGCGCTTCAGCGCCTCGGGCGGCCCCGGAGGCCAGCACGCCAACACCGCCAACACCCGGGCCGAGGTCGTCTTCGACGTGGCCAACTCCCCGTCGCTCGGGCCCCGCCAGCGGCCCGCCTGCTCGAGAAGCTGGGCCCGTCGTGAGGGTCGTCGCCGACGACGAGCGGTCGCAGGCCCGAAACCGCCAGCTCGCCCTCGACCGGCTGGCGGCCAGGCTGCGGGAGGCGTTGAAGGTCGAGCGGCCCCGGGTGGCGACCAGGCCGTCGGCCGGCGCCCGCCGCCGCCGCCTCGACGCCAAGCGCCGCACCGGGGAGCGCAAGCGCATGCGCCGCCCACCGGAGCCCGACTGACCCCCACCCGTCCCGCCGATAACTGGTGCCACAGAACGGCGACAGTCGCCGCTGAGCGTCACCAGTTCGGTGGGGGTCGGCCCGTCCCGCCAAACTGGTGCCACAGAACGGCGACAGTCGCCGCTGAGCGTCACCAGTTCGGTCTGGGAGGTCAGGCGGGCAGCTTCGACTTCCGCCGGACCCTCGGGAGCATGAGGCGGGCTCCAAGGAAGAAGCAGATGGCGCCCACGAAGGTGCCGGCGGTGGCGACCGCGTAGTCGAGGTCCTCCCCCGACGCCAGGACGATGCCGCCGACGGCCGAGATGCCGAAGGCGATGGACCCCCACCAGTTCAGCTCGGCGATCCTGCGCTCCAGGTCGGCGGGGCCCCGCAGCCGCAGCCGCAGCCGCCACGAGCCGCTCACCGCGGCCACGGCCAGGTAGCTGGCCACGAGGAAGCAGACCGACCCGAAGGCGTCGGGGTACCAGATCCGCCGCTGGGCCTCCGCCGCGGTGAGGTTGGTGGCCAGGGCGTCGATCGTCATGACGTTGAACCACAGGGTGCCCACCAGCTGGATGCCGCAGGCCAGCTGCTCGACCAGCCGCAGGCGGGGCAGCTCGGCGGGCGCGCCGGGCGGAGGAGTCGCGGGCCGAGCCGGCGCCAGGCTCTGGAGGAACTGCAGAGTAGCGGCGGCGGTGAAGAACACCGCGCCGACGGCGTAGGCGGCGCCGTCGAACCGCGGGTCCCACCGGTTGGCCACCGGGAAGGAGCCGACGCCGAACAGGGCCGACCCCACCATGAACAGCAGCCCGATCGAGCGATCGGTGGGCTCGGGAAGGTCGTGGCCGCGCAGACGCTTGCCACCGATCGGCACGGCGGCCCCGCCTCAGGCCTCGGGCCTCAGTAGCCGAGGCGGTCGAGCGCCTTGGGGCGGCGCTGCCAGTCCTTGTCGACCTTCACGACCAGCTCCAGGTAGGCGCCCGGCTCCAGCTGCTGGCGGACGGCCTGGCCGACCTGCTTGAGCACGAGCCCGCCGTGGCCGATGACGATCCCCTTCTGCGACTCCCGCTCGACGAGGATCTCGCAGCGGATCCGGGGCCACTCCCACTCGGTGACCCGGCAGGCGATCGAGTGGGGCAGCTCGTCGCGGGCCACCACCAGCAGCTGCTCGCGGACCAGCTCGGCCACCCAGAAGGCGTCGCCCACGTCGGTGACCATGTCGTCGGGGTAGTACTGCGGCCCCTCGGGCAGGCGGGCGACGATGGCGTCGACAAGCTCGGGCACGCCGTCGCCGGTGCGGGCCGACACCGGGTAGTACGCGGAGAACTCGAACGCACCGGCCCGTGTCAGCTGGGCCAGGGTCTCCTCCCGGCTGGCGGCGTCGACCTTGTTGAGCACGCAGATGGCGTCGCGCGGCAGGCGGGAGGCCACGAACTCGTCGCCCCTCCCCACCGGCGCGGTGGCGTCGAGCACCAGGCAGGCTCACGTCGACGCCGTCGAGGGCGCCCGTGGCGGTGGCGTTGAGCCTCTCCCCCATCGTCGAACGGGGCTTGTGGATGCCGGGGGTGTCGACGAAGACGACCTGGACGTCGTCACGGTTGAGGACGCCGCGCACCTCGGTGCGGGTGGTCTGCGGGGCCGTTGCCGTGATGCTGACCTTCATGCCGAGGATGGCGTTGAGCAGCGTCGACTTGCCGACGTTGGGCCTCCCCACCAGGGTGGCAAAACCTGATTTCATCGATTTGGCCGGCTCATCCCGTCAGCCGCCGGGCGACGGGCCCGCCGCCTGCGTCGACGGCTGCATCCGGGAGATGCGGACCCGGCCGATGCGGCGGCCCATCACCTTCTCGGCGGTGAGCCGGTAGCCGTCGAAGTCGACGCTCTCGCCCTCGGCCGGCACGTGACCCAGGAGGTCGAGGAGAAGGCCACCCACCGTGTCGTAGTCCCCCTCGGGGAAGTCGACGTCGAGCAGCTCGCCCAGCTCGTCGATCGGCAACCGGGCGTCGACGCTGAGCTCGTCGTCGGACAGGTGCTCGATGGGCGGTTCCTCGACGTCGTACTCGTCCTGGATCTCGCCGACCAGTTCCTCGATGAGGTCCTCGAGGGTCACCAGCCCGGCCACGCCGCCGTGCTCGTCCACGACGATCGCCATGTGGGCCTTCTGCTTCTGCATCTCGGGCAGCAGCTCGGCCACCCGCTTGGTCTCGGGCACGAAGTTGGCCGTGCGGACCAGCTCGCGGACCGGATCGTCGGCCTTGCCGTCCCGCGCCGCCCGCATCAGGTCCTTGGTGTAGATGATGCCGAGTATGTCGTCGATGCCCTGCTCGTAGACGGGTATCCGGCTGTAGCCGGCGGCCAGGGCCACCTCGAGGGCGTCGTCGACGTTGGCCCGGGCCTCGACCGCCACCATGTCGGGTCGGGGCACCATCACCTCCCGCACGATCGTGTCGCCGAACTCGATGATGTGGTGGATGAGCTGGCGCTCCTCGCGCTCGATCACGTCCTCCTCCACCGCGGCGTCGGCCATGGCCAGCAGCTCCTGCTCCGACAGGAAGGGTCCCTGCTTGAGGCCCTTCCCGGGGACGAGCACGTTGGCCAGGCCGATGAGGGCCCATGACAGGAGCCGCACCGGCGGGAAGGCGACGATGGCGGCGATGATCGGTGCCACCCGGAGGGCGGCTCGGTCGGGGTGCTGGACGGCGTAGGTCTTCGGCACCGCCTCGGCGAACACGAAGATTACGACCACCTCGAACACGACGGCGAGCAGCACGCCCAACGCCCCGGCCCACCGCTCGGCCAGGATACTGACGAGGCTGGCCGCGGCCAGGTGGCACAGCAGGACGAGCAGCAGGACGGTGTTGAGGAACTGCTCGGGGTGCTCGACCAGGCGAAGCAGCTGCCGGCTGCCCTTCTTGCCCTCCTCGGCGAGGGTCATGGCCCGGATCCGGTTGGTGCGGGTGAGCGCCGTCTCCGAGCAGGCCAGCACCGCGGCCATGCAGATGAGCACGAACACCCCGCCGGCCATCAGCTCCGTGGTGCCCATCAGCTGACGACGTCCTCCGGGTCAGGGCCACCCGTCGCCGGCGAGCCCGATTTTCGGTGGAACTTGTCGAGGAGCTCCTGCTCCCGCTTCTCCATCGCCTCGGCCTCGGGCGCGCTGTCGTGGTCCATCCCCAGCACGTGGAGGACGCCGTGGACGACGAGCAGGGCCAACTCGTCGTCGTAGGTGCCGGCGTGCTCGGGTGCGTTGCGCCTGGCGACCGCGGGACAGACCACCACGTCACCGAGCAGGCGGGGGATGTCGGACGGCTCGGGCTCGTCGACCGGCCCGGGGCCGAGCGAGTCGGGCGAGCGGGGCCCGGGCTCGATCACCTCGTCCTCGTCGATGGGGAAGGCCAACACGTCGGTGGGCCCCTCCCGGCTGAGGAAGCGCAGGTTGAGCTCGGCCATGGCGATCTCGTCGACGAACAGCACCGACAGCTCGGCGTCGCCCCGCACGCCCTGGGCGCCCAGCACGTCCCGGGCCAGCTCGGACAGCCGGAAGGCGTCGACCGGCTCGGCCGACTGCTCGTCGGCGGCGAAGACCTCGATGCTCATTTTCTTGGGCTCATGCGGGGGCCGTCACCTGGGGGGAGTCACCCGCTCGTAGGCGTCGACGATGTCCTGCACGATGCGGTGGCGGACCACGTCCTTCGACGTCAGGTGGACGAAGGCGAGCCCGTCGATGCCGCTCAGCACCGCTTCCAACCCCACAAGGCCGCTGCGGCCGGCGGCCAGGTCGACCTGGGTGACGTCGCCGGTGACGACGGCCTTCGACCCGAACCCGATCCTGGTCAGGAACATCTTCATCTGCTCGGGGGTGGTGTTCTGGGCCTCGTCGAGGATGAGGAAGCTGTCGTTCAGGGTGCGGCCCCGCATGTAGGCGAGGGGGGCGACCTCGATGGTGTCGCCGTCGAGGAGGCGCTTGGCTCCCTCGGGGCCGAGCATGTCGTAGAGGGCGTCGTAGAGCGGGCGCAGGTAGGGGTCGACCTTGGCCAGCATGTCACCGGGGAGGAACCCGAGGCGCTCGCCCGCCTCGACTGCCGGGCGGGTGAGGATGATGCGGCTGACCTGGCGGCCCTGGAGAGCCTGCACCGCCTGGGCCACCGCCAGGTACGACTTGCCGGTACCGGCGGGGCCGATGGCGAAGGTGACGACGTTGGCGGCGATGGCGTCGGCGTAGGTCTTCTGCCCGCTGGTCTTGGGCCTGACGGTGCGGCCCCGCGACGAACGGAGCACCTCGGAGGACATGACCTCGGACGGCTTCTCGTCGGCCTTCACCATCTCGATGGTCCTACCCACGTCGGCGGCGTCGAGGCGCTGGCCCCGGCCCAGGAGCACGACGAGCTCGTCGAACAGGCGGCCCACCCTGTCGGCTTCCTCGCCGCTGATGGAGATCTCGTTGCCGCGGACGAGGATCTCGGTGTCGCCGAACGCCTCCTCCACGAGCCGCAACAGTTGGTCACGGTGGCCGAGCAGCTCCACCATGAGGTGGTTGCCGGGAACGAGGATCTTGACTTGGGTCGGGGACACGGGTGTCGGCCTCAAGGGTACCGGGAGCCGGGTCGCCCTGCGGACATCACCCCGGTGGCCACTCCATCCGGCGGCCCCCGAGGACGTGCAGATGGAGGTGGCCCACCGAGTTCTGGGCGTCGTCGCCGACGTTGAACACGAGCCGGTAGCCCCGCCCGGCCACCCCCTCCAACCTGGCCACCCGCTGGGCGGTGAGCAGCATGTCGGCCAGGACGTCGCCGTGACCGGCCTCGACGGTGTCGGCCGACGCGATGTGCTCACGGGGGACGACCAGGACGTGGGTGGGCATGGCCGGGTTGATGTCCCGGAAGGCGTAGCTGCTGTCGGTGGACGCCACCTCCTCGGAGGGGATCTCACCGGCCACGATGCGGCAGAAGATGCAGTCTGGTTCATTGGCGATCGGACTCATTGGCAACCAGGCTATGACCCGTGTCACCCGGGATCGACGACCTCGAGCGGTGGGCGGCGGGGGCGCGGGCCCAGGAGGCGGCCGACGAGCGGGTGCGAGAGCGCTGGCTGCGGCAGGCCGCCCAGGAGGAGGCGTCGTTCGCCGGGCTGCTGGCCGATCTGGCCGAGGGCGGCATGGCGGTAGTGGTGACGACGACCGCCGGGCGCCGGCACCAGGGGCCCGTGGTGGCCGTCGGGTGGGACTTCGTCGCCCTGTCGCCGCATTCGGGGAGCTCAGGCGAGGGGCGGCTGACGCTGCTGACCGTTGATTCGATCGCCGAGCTGCGACAGGCGCCGGGCGCACCCGCCCGTGCGGTCGTGGCACCGGGGCGGTCCCCCTCGAGCTCTGGCAGAGACGACAACCACGGTCGCCTGGGCGTGACGTTGGCCGAGGTGCTGGCGCAAGCGGTCGCGGTGCGACCACGGGTGGCGGTGGTTCTGGGGACTGTGACGGTGGTGGGCGAGCTGCGGGCCGTCGGTGCCGACGTGCTCAGCGTCAGGACCCACGCCGAGCCGGCGGGGCTGTCCTACAGCAGGCTGTCGTCGGTCTCGGAGATCTCCCTCTTCGACTCCGGGTAGAGGTGCTCGAGGGATCCGGGCGCGATCCGCGACGACTGGATGAAGGCGTCGACCTCGTTCTCCTGCAGCCGGATGACCCGGCCGAACTTGTAGGCAGGCAGTTCAGCCTCGTTGATGAGGCGGTAGAGGGTGCGGACGGTGACGCCCAGGCGGTGGGCGGCCGCGGCGGTGCTCATCCAGCGAATCTCTTCCTCGGCCATATCTCGGCATCCTATCCCAATTCGTCCCCTCTGGTGGTTCTCATGAAGTTTCACTACCCACGCTGGCGTTTTGCCTGTTCGGCGTGCCTTCTCGGCGCGTGGCCTTGCCCGTTGAGCGCCGGTTGAGTGCCCGATGAGCCGCGCCCGGAGAATCCTGGGCACCCGCCGAGACGAGGAGGCGCCCACCCGTGGAAGACCGGATTCCCGTGTTCGTCTATGCCAGCGACCCCATCTCCGAGACGGGGATCGCCGGCCAGCTGCGGGGCCAGCCGGCGGTCCGCGTCGTCGACGAGGCGGACGTCGACATGGCCGCGGTGGCCATCGTCGTCACCGACGAGATCGACGAGGACGCCACCCGCGCCATCCGGGCGGTGCAGCGCAACGGCGTGCCGCGCGTGGTCGTCGTCGTCACCCGGGTCGACGACGGCGGGCTCCTCGCCGCCCTCGAGGCGGGGGCGTGTGGGATCGTGCGCCGGGCCGAGGCCCGCAGCGACCGCCTCGTCGCCGCGGTGCAGGCCGCCGTCGCCGGCGACGGGACCATGCCGCCCGACCTGCTGGGACGGCTCCTCGACCAGATCGGTCGGCTGCAGCGCCAGGTCCTGGCCCCCCGGGGCCTCACCATCGCCGGGCTGGCCGAGCGGGAGATCGAGGTCCTGCGCCTGATCGCCGAGGGGCTCGACACCAACGAGATCGCCGGACGGCTGTGCTACTCGGAGCGAACGGTCAAGAACGTCATCCACGACGTGACCTCCCGCCTGCAGCTGCGCAACCGGTCGCACGCAGTGGCCTACGCCATGCGCCAGGGGCTGATCTGATGCAGGACGTCCTGATGAGCGATGTGGCGGAGCTGGAGCGGCAGGTCGAACGGGGCAGCATGTTCACGCTGGCGGTGATGCACCGCGGCGCCCAACGCCTGGGACGGGCGGAGGCGCTACTCGGCGGCATGCTGGAGGTCCTGGCCGCGAAAGGGCTGGTCACGGGGGACGAGATCGACGCCGCCATCGCCGGCGACGACGACGAGGGCGGCCCGGTCGAGCCGGTCGAGGAGGAGGCGCCGCCCACCCCTGCCATCGGCTGGCCGACCGTCGCCCTGCGCACCGACCCTCCCGCGCCGGAGGCGGTTGACGAGACCGAACCCGCGGTCGACTGCGCCTCGAGGATGGCGGTGTGCCAGGCCGTCTGCTGCCGGCTGCGCTTCATGCTCAGCGCCGAGGAGGTCGACGCCGGGACGGTGCGGTGGGACATCGGCCACCCCTACGTCATCCGTCACGACGCCGGCGGCATGTGCGTCCACAACGAGGCTGGGACCCTCGGCTGCTCGGTCTACGCCGACCGGCCCCGGGTCTGCCGCCAGTACGACTGCACCCACGACGGGCGCATCTGGAAGGACTTCGACGGCATGGTGCTCAACGACGAGTGGATCGCCGAGCACCTGGGCCCCCGCGACATCAGCGTGGCGTCGGTGGTGCCGGCCATGATGCCGACGCCCGTGACCATCACGCCCCGCCCCCAGACGCCGACGTGATCGACGCCATCGACGAGGCCATCCGGGCCCTGATCCGGCGCGACGCCCTCAACGGTGGCGACGTCGAGGTGGTGTTCGACGCGCCCAACAAGGAGTGGGCCGCCCGCCGCAACGCCCCCACGATCAACGTCTACCTCTACGACATCCGCGAGGACCTGAAGTGGCGGGCCTATGGCATCACCGAGGTGCGCGACAACTCGACCGGCTACGTCGCATCCCGCCAGCCGCCGCCCCGGCACTTCAAGTTCTCCTACCTGGTGACGGCCTGGACCCAGCGCCCCGAAGACGAGCACCGGCTCCTCTCGTCGGTCCTGGCCTGCTTCCTGCGCTTCTCCGTGCTCCCCAAAGAGGTCCTGACCGGTCCGCTCGACGGCCTGCGGCCGGTCGTGGTCGCCATCGGCATGCCGCCGCCGGACGACCGCCCGGTGTCCGACGTGTGGACGGCCCTGGGCGGCGAGCTGAAGCCGTCCCTCGACCTCACCATCACCGCCCCCATCGACCCCGGCCGCACGGACACCGACATCGCCCCGCCGGTGCTCGAGGAGCCGAAGATCCGGATGTCCTCGGCCGAGGGAGACGAAGACGCCCCGGGACGCAACGGCCGGCGCCGGGCCCACGCCGCCCTGGCCAAGCCGGTCGTGGTCGAGGAGGTGTCGGGCGGCACCCCCCAGCAGCCGGGCCGGAGGATCAGGATCAGGAACACCGCGGTGCCCGGTCCCGACCCGTCAGCGCCGGACTCCGGCCCCTGAGTGTGCAACAAGGTCGCTATGTGCGACCATTTTGCACAGTCATCGCCGGCGCTGACCCTGGTCAGAAGGAGGGTGAGAGGCCGTTGTCCTCGGTGACCGCCGTCTCGTTGGTGCCGTTCGCCGTCATCAGCCAGATGAGCCGCTGGGCGCCGAGGCGGTCGCTCACGAAGGCGATGTCCGTGCCCTTCTCGGACCAGGCCGGCGAGCCGTCGTAGGCGGGGCTGTCGGTGAGCCGGGTGGCACCGCTGCCGGAGTCATCCATCACCCACACGTCGTAGTTCCCGCCCGTCCGGTTGCTCTCGAAGGCCAGCTTGTTCGTCTTCCCCCACGACGGGCGCAGGTCCTGGGCGGCGTTGTTGGTGAGGTAGGTGAAATTCGAGCCGTCCGAGTCGACGACGGCGATCTCGGGGTTGGTGGCCGTGCGGTAGGCCGTGAAGGCGATCTGCTGGCCGTCGGGCGACCAGGACGGGTCGCCGGCCTTGCCCACCTGGCCGGTGATCTGGTCCTCGCTGCCACCGGCGGCGTCCATGACGAAGATCTGCAAGCCGGTCGACGGGCCCGAGGCCCAGGCGATCCGCTTGCCGTCGGGCGACCAGGCGGGCGCCTCGTCGTCGTCGGAGTTGTCGGTGAGCTGTTTCCGCCCCGACCCGTCGATGTTCATGACGTAGATCTCGGTGTCGCCGTCGGCGTCGCTCACGTACGCCACCTTCTTGCCGTCGGGCGACAGGGCGGGATCGGTCTCCTCGGTTCCGTCCGAGGTGAGCGCCTTGAGGCCGGTGCCGTCGGGCCGGATCGAGACGATGTCGCTGTCGGGACCGCTGCGGAGCGAGGCGTAGATGATCGGGCGGGCGGTCACCGCCGCCGACGTGCTCGTCGCCATCGAGGTGGTGGCCCCCGCCTTCGTCGTCGACGAACCGTCCCCGTCCGCCCCGCCCCTGAGGGTGGTGTCGGTGTCCCGGTCGCCGTCCCGGTTGGGAACGGTCTGGCTCGACCCGGCGGGGTCGGCGGTGATCGTCGAATCGCGCTGCTGGGTCAGCAGGAAGATGCCGGCGGCGAGCCCGACGGCCAGCACCGCCGCCGCCGCCTTCACCCAGCCGGCGGCGATCACCGGCTTCTGCACCAGCGTCCCGTTGGCCTTGAGCGGCTCGGGACCGCCGCTCTCGACGACGACGGTGTAGGGGCGGCTGCGCGTCGGCCCCGCAGGAACCGCTCCTTGGGCCGCAGCGAGACCTGCGACGTGGCCTCCTGCCCGGGTACCAGCTGCATCGACGCCGGGCTGACCGTCGCGGTCAGGGCCTCGTCGGGATCCTCGACCCGCAGCGACAGCCCCGTGGGCGCGTTGCCGGCGTTCACCAGGCGCACCCGGGACTTGGCCGAGCCGCTCGTCTCCACGGTCTGGGGGACGAGGGTGGCGCCCAGCTCGCTGAACGGCTCGACGTCGACGACGCCCTCCTCGACGAGCGAGAACCCCGGGTCCTCCTGCGACCGCACCCGCACCCCGAACGGCTTCGAACCGGCGGTGACGGCAGTCGAGCGGGGAGGCATGAAGCGGACCTCGGCGGTGCCCTGGGCGCCGGGGAACAGGTTCACCGAGGCTGGCTCCACCGTCGCCCACCCCGAGGTCGGCCCGACCACGTCGACGGCGAAGACGTCGACCACGCTGCCCTCGTTGCGGATCCGGACGGTGGCGCTCGCCGTCGAACCCGGGGTGACGGTGAGGGTCTCCGGGCTCAGCACCACGGACGCGCCCATCGGCGGATGGTAACCCTTGCGATCGTGCCCGATCGGGTCAGGCCATCTGCCCCGAAGTGCACCCCGACGGCCCCCGCCACAACACAGGGGGCTCGCTAGGTTGCCGGTCGTGGAAGGTTCGCCCGACCCGCGGCCGTCAGGTCAAGATCGGGGCGACGCCTCGATCAGCCACCTGCTCGGACGCTTGGCGGTGGTCGAGGAGCGGATCAGGGTGGCGGTGGGGCGGCGGCGCAGCGACGACCCCGACCCGGGCGACCGCTTTCGGGGCCTGTACGCCCCCGACTCGGAGGTCGACAGGCTGCTGGCCGGGACCCGGCTGCCGCTGCTCCCCGACCAGGGTGCCACCGGCCACGGCGACGAGCTGGTGGCCGCCGTCGAGCTGCTGGCCGGGGTCGAAGCAGGTGCCGACGCCGCCGAGGCCGGCGGATCCGACCTCCGCCTCCGCCGCCTGGCACGGTCGTTCGACCTGACCCCCCTCGACATCGAGATCCTGCTCGTGGCCCTGGCGCCCGACCTCGACCCGAAGTTCGAGCGCCTGTACGGCTACCTGAACGACGACGTCTCCCGCCGGCGGGCCAGCATCGGGCTCGCCCTCGAGTTGAGCGGCGCCCTGGGCCCGACCAGCGGCGGGCGTTCCCGGCTGGCCCCAGCGCCCCGCTGGTGGACGGCGGGCTCGTCGTCGTGGAGGAGCCCGACCGCCCGTTCCTCACCCGGGCCCTGCGGGTGCCCGACCGGGTGACCGCCCACCTGCTCGGCGACGACGAGCCGGATCCGCTCGTCCGGACCGTGGCCATGGACGACGTCGACGCGCCCGTCGGCGACACATCCACCCTCGAGCGGTCACTGGCGGCGGGCCAGGGCCTCATCTACGTGCGCCAGCCCAACGGTGGCACCGGCTTCAGCCTGGCCGCGGCCGCCGCCCGCGGCGCCGGCCGCGGAGTGCTCCTGGCCGACCTGGCCCGACTCGACGGCGCCGATGGGGACACCGCCTTCGCCCGGCGGCTGGCCCGGGAGGCACGGCTGCGGGGGTGCGTCGTGGTGGCCGGCCCGGTGGAGGCGCTCGCCGACCGTGGCGCGGCAGCGGTCCGCGCCCTCGCCGAGGCCCCCGTGGGGACCCTCGTCCTGGTCGGCAGCCGCACGTGGGACCCTGCGTGGAGCCGGGCGGTGCCCCTCGTCGTGGATGCCGTGGTGTCGACGCCGGTCGAGCGCCGGCTCATCCTGGCCCGGGCGTTCGATGACGGCGGCGAACAGGCTGGAGAAACGGCGGGGATCGAGCGGGCCGCGCAGTTCCGGCTGGCGCCCGAGCACCTCGACCGGGCGGCCCGCTCGGCGTCGATCCGGGCCCGTGCCCACGGCCGCGACGTCACCGAGGACGACCTCCTGGCCGGCGTCAGGAGCCAGAACGCGGCCGGGCTGGAGCGCCTGGCCCGCCGGGTGGAGCCGTCGGTGTCGTGGGCCGACCTGGTCCTGCCCGCGCACGTCCTCGTCCAGCTCGGCGAGCTCGTCGCCCGAGTCCGCCGACGGGAACGGGTGCTCGACGAGTGGGGCCTGGCCCACGGCGGGTCGCGGGGCCGGGGGGTCAAGGCCCTCTTCGCCGGCGAGTCGGGCACCGGCAAGACGATGTCGGCCGAGGTGCTGGCCGGCGCCCTCGGCCTCGACCTCTACGTGATCGACCTGTCGACGGTGGTCGACAAGTACGTGGGTGAGACCGAGAAGAACCTCGACAGGATCTTCGCCGAGGCCGAGCGGGTGAACGGCGTCCTGCTCTTCGACGAGGCCGACGCCCTGTTCGGCAAGCGGTCCGACGTCCGCGACGCCCAGGACCGCTACGCCAACGTCGAGACCGCCTACCTGCTGCAGCGGATGGAGACCTTCGAGGGACTGGCCGTGCTCACCACCAACCTGCGCAGCAACATCGACGACGCCTTCGCCCGCCGCCTCGACGTGATCGTCGACTTCCCGATGCCCGAGGACGCCGACCGCCTGCGGCTGTGGGAGCTCCACCTGGGCCCGGCCGTCCCGCGTGCCACGGACATCGACCTCGACTTCCTCGCCCGCTCGTTCCGCATCGCGGGGGGCAACATCCGCAACGTCGCCCTCGGCGCCGCCTACCTGGCCGCCGACGACGACAGGGCCGTCGCCATGCTCGACCTCATCCGCGCCACCGAGCGGGAGTACCGCAAGCTGGGCCGGCTCTGCGTGGCCTCGGAGTTCGGCCCGTACCTCGGGGCGGTGCAGCAGACGCCGGACCCCACCGCCGCCGCCGGCGCCCGCCCGACCGGCTGAGGCCCGCCCGCCGGCGCCCGCCCGACCGGCTAGGCGCCCGCCCGCCGGGCGGGCCTCAGCCGTCGCCGAGGTAGGTGTCGCGTCCGAGCACCGAGCTCCAGACCTTCTTGATGGGCCCGGCGCCACGGGTGTCGAAGTGCATGATGTCCCGGCCGGAGGCGACGGTGTCGTCGCCGAGCCAGGTGATGGCGGCACCGGCGCTGTCGGTCATGGCGAGCACCAGCCGCTTGTCCAGGTCGAGGAACCCGGTCTCGGGCTTGTCCCAGCTCTTGGTGGCGGCCCTGGCCTTCAGGGTCTTGCCGTCGGCCACGATGAGCTTGGCCCAGTCGTCGGCCGAGCGGTTCGCCGGGTTCTTCTTGCCAAGGGCGGTCACCAGGCCCTCGAGCTCGGTCCTCTCGGTGGCGGTGGCGAGGCCGAGGTAGCGCTCGAGGGCGTCGGAGGCCTCGGCCAGCTTGTCGTAGCTCGCCGCCACCCGGGCGTTCTTGTCCTTCTCCGTGCCCTCGGCGAAGAACTTCTCCTCGGCCGCGGTCCGGCCCAGCACGAGCAGCACGGCCCGGCCGATCACGTCCCTGATCGCCTTGCTGGCGGCGGCGCCCTCGTAGAGATAGGCGTAGGCGTTGTCGGGGTCCACGAGGAACGGGTTGGTGTGGGGGTTCAGGTCGATGGCCAGCCCGTAGGAGTGCAGGCCCTGACCGGGCGGGCGCAGGGTGCTGTGGCCCTCCCGCACCCACCCGTCCTTGGGCGGGGGCTGGCCCTTCAGCGCGTCCTCGGCCTTCTTCAGGCGCTTTTCGAGGGACGAATGCACGGTGGCGGGCTTTCCGAGGAACGTCATCGTGTGCACCTCGGCGAACCAGGCCGCGGCGCCTCCGGTGATGCCGTTGCGGACGAGGGTCTCGTCCTCGTCGCCTTTGGAGGTCCGCAGCGCCAGGCCCTTGGCGATGACGGCCAACCGGTCGTCGATCTCCTTGGTGCGCGTCACGTCGGCCGGCGCCGGCGGGGCCTTGGCCGCCTTGGCCTTGTCCTGCAGGGCCTTCCGCTCCGCCCGCAGGTCGGCCTGCTCCTTCAGCAGCTTGGGCGTGTCGGCGACGGTCGGGAGGTCCTTGGTCTCGGCCGGCGTGAGGACATGGGCGGCGGCGATCTCCGGCTCGGTGCCCTTGTGGCGCTGCACCGCCGAACGCCCGCTCAGCAGGTCGGCGACGGCCCGGTTGCCGGCGTGGCGTTGCAGCTGGAGCAGATTGGTATGGGCGGGATGGGGCCGACCGCCACCGCCACCGCGAGCGGCACCGGTGCGTTCAACTATCGGCGCCACCCACAGAACGGCCCGGGGCGAGCGGCTCATGGGGTGGGGCCGAGGACGCTCTCGAGGAAGGCCATGTGCGTCTGCGACCACACCGCGATCGGGTCGGCGGCGACGAAGTCGGTGTCGCCCCTGTCCTTCTTGGCCTTCATGTGCTTCTCCCACGACGGCAGGTCGTGGCCCTGGTAGAAGCTGGTCAGGGCGACGACGTTGTGGGCCATGTCGTAGCCGTACCGGGTTGCGATGTCGCTGGCGCCGCGCATGGCGGCGGCGATGTAGGTGGTGGAACCGGACGGGGTGGTCAGCGCCTGCGCCCTGTCGTCGTCGCTCTTGGCCTTGGGCACGAGGCCGGCCGCCTCCACCTGCTGCGGCAGGGCCTCGCCCTTCGGCAGGAAGGGGAGCAGGCCCGCCCACTTGCTGCTGTAGGTGTGCATCTTTCCCGGCCCCACCCCACGGAGCCCACCCCGCATGACGTTCTTCATGGCCTCCCAGGCGATGACCGCCCCGATCGCCCGCCGGTCGACGCGGAACGACGTCTCGGCGGCGAGGATCGTGTCCTTGTTGTCCCGCAGCCAGGCGAGCACCCGCAGCTCCCGCTTGTCGAGACCGGCGCCGCCGGGGAGCTGTCCCCGCATCGACGACCGGAACTCCGGCGCCGGCCGGGGGCTGGAGCCCGACTCCAGCTCGAAGGAGACCCCCTCGTCGGCGAGGATCTTCAGCTTCGCCGCCGAGCGGAAGGCGAAGAGGCTCTTGGCCTTCACGGCCAGGTCGCTGAGCACCGACCCTTTGGCGTCGGCCGGCAGAGCATCCCGCGCCCGGCGGACCTCCTGGTAGCTCAGCACCGCGGTCTCGAGGTACCCACTCGTGTAGTACTGCCCGAGGATCGTCGACTTCAGCGAGTCGTTGGCGTGGCGGGCGACGTTGGCGCTGTCGACGAGGGGCTTCACGAACTGGAGCACCGCGTCGATCCGTTTGAGCGAGCCGGCGGTGTCCGGTTTCCAGCCCGGTGCCACCGCGGTCGTGCCGTAGAGGCGCTGGCGGTCGCGGGGACGCAGGAACGACGGGTCGACCAGCAGGTTCTCGGCGTCGTCGAGCATCTCCTGCATCTCGGCGACGCTCTCGGGAGCCACGAACGGCACCGGCCCCAACGGGGTGACCGGCGCGGCGGGATGCTTGGCCTCCACGACGACGCCCCGGTTGACGGCCCGCCCGACCTGATCGTCGTTGTCGGCCACGTAGCTCTTCAGGGCCGCCGCGGTGGGGGTAACCGGTCGGCCGTTGACCCGGGTCTGGAGCAGCTCGCCCACCCGTCGGGCCCTGCCCGTCCTCAGGAACGTGTTGTTGAACTCGGCTCCCGCGCAGTCGCTGTAGCCGACGACGTCGAAGCGCACGCCGGGGTCCTTTGACTCCTCGGTGAGGAAGCGCAGCAGCACGGGGTGGTCGCGGACGGACTGCTTGACGTGACGCCAGTCGACGCCGAAGTCGGCCACCAGGATCTTCGGGCCCGCCTGCGGCAGGACCGGTTGCGGCAGGAAGCCCTTCTCCTGCCTCGACTTGTCGACCTCGCCGGGGCCGTAGCGAGGGCATGGTGCGTCCCCACCACCGCCGCCGCCCGGCTTCGCGTCCCGCTGCAGCATCACCGTCACCGCCCGGTTCCCGGCGGTGGCCTGGAGCTCGAGGATCCGACCGGCGCGGCCACCTGGCTCCGCGGAGCGCGCCCGATCGGCAAGCGCCCTACCTGCGACTTCGCGCTGCGAACGGGCCTTCGTCGTCGTCCGGCCAGTCTTTCCCAGGTACTCGCCCCGCCGCAACGGGCTGGCCCTACGGCCCCCGTGGTGGCCCGGCCTGGGTGACCATCCGGATCCTGCGCCCGTGCTTCATGAGCGCCATCAACTGCCGCCACAGGCGGGTCGTGTCCACGTGGGGAGGGTGGACGACGATCTGCTCGGGCGTGATGTTGGCCCGGAGGAACGCCTTCGCCGTCTCCCGTGTGATCCCCGATCCGGGCACCGCCACGCCCCGGGCCAACGCCATGGCCGCGGCGACGGCGTCGACGGCGGCCATCGCCTGCGGGTGGTCGCTATTGCACAGGAGGTCTATGGCATCCCCCGTCCACTTCTTCCCGGACTGCGTGCCCAGGCCCTGGCGCTTCTTGCTGGAGTTCTCGTCGGGGACGGTGAGCTCGGCCGGATGCGGTCCCCCGGTCTCCGGGGGGTTCCGCCACTTCATCTCGAAGTGGTACACCTCGATGCGACCGTCGGGGGTGATCACCAGCCCGATCCTGTCGATGCCGTTGTCGGACGCGTTGTGGGCGGCCTGGATCACGAAGTCCATCTGGGGGACGCCGGTGAGCTGGCCCCTCCAGAGGAGCGACTCGATGTAGGCCTCGTAGGCCTTGCCCCAGTTGCCCTGCACCGGCGGGCCGGCCTTGGCGGGCGCGGGAGCGGGCGCGGCTGCGGGCTTGGCGGTCGACGCATGGAACGTGATCTTCTCGAGCGAGGACTCGCCCTTGGGCAGGGCGTCGATCACCTCGTCCGTCAGCAGGTCTTGAAGAACGCCGCCGGCGGTGATGAGGCCCGCGGCCGCCGGGGGCAGGGCGTTCATGGCCGCGCCGGTGGCCGCCCCCTTGACCGCGCTCTCGAGGGTCTTGTGCAGGCCGCGGTCGAACCCCTCGGCCCAGGTCTTGTCGTTGGTCATGCTCTCGACCGTGCCGCTCATGCCCCCGGTGACGGCCCCTTCGGCCATCTTGGCGCCGGTGGTGGAGGCGAACTGCTTGAACGTGCGCGGCGCCACCGTCTTGGCCGCGTCGGCAGCCGTCACCTCGAGCGCGGTGCCGCCGATCCCGGAGCCGACCATCGGGCCCATGACGTTGAGCATGCCGTCGACCGCGCCGGTGACGAACGCCGCCGCCCCGTCGGCACCGATCACGTCGAACCGGTCGCCCATGACCAGCTTGCGGGACACGACCTTGGCCATGGCGTTCGCCATCGCCGCCCGGGCCGCGGCGAGCATCACCATCTCGACGCTGGCGACGCCACCCGTGGCCAGGCCCATCAGCAGGCCGACGGCGATGTCGACGACGGTGCTGACCAGCGCCTCCAGCTCGTCGCGATAGCCGATGAACGCGGTCAGGGCCTCCTGGGTCTTGCCGGCCAGGCGGTCGATCTCGGCCTGCTCCTCGGGCGTCGGCGTCTTGCCCCCCGCCGTCGCCCTCTCCCGGGCCGCCTGGAGCTCGCGGTTCTCGTCCTCGGTGGCGGCCGCGGTGCTGGTGAGGGAGCCGACGCCGCTGCTCGTCTCGCGCTTCACCGCGGCGTCGAGCCAGACGGCCCGCTCCACTGGCGTCATCTTCGACGGCTGGAGGACCATCAGGATGCGGTTCTGGGTCGCGGTCGACAGCTTGGTGAACTTGGCGCCGAAGTCGGCGTCGGTGGCCAGCTTCCGCCGGTCGGTGTCGTTGGAGAACGTCGTCAGCAGGAAGAGGATGTAGTCGTCGTGACCGGGGTTGGTCATGACGTAGTTGAGCCGGGGCCGGAAGTCGGTGAAGACGTAGCTGAGCAGCCAGCCCTTCTGGTCGGGACCGAGCAGGGGCGACACGAACCGGTTCAGCGGGCTGGTGGCCTTGGCGTACTCGTCGCCGTACTGCTTCCAGCTGAAGCCCGTGGCGTTCTTGAAGACCTGGAAGATCCCGTCGCCGTTGTTCCCGCCCTCGGCGCGCAGGCGAGTGACGACGGGGTCGGCCAGGATCCCCTTGTCGTCGCCGAGCCCGACCAGGGCGTTGAACTTGTCCCGGTCCACCTTGCTCATCCCGCCGAAGGTGTCGTCCATGTGCGACACCCGAGGGTCCTTGGTCGCCACCGCGGCACGGAACTTGTCCAGCTGGGCGGTGGTGGAGTGCTGGACGGCGTCGAAGATGAAGTCGGAGTCGGCGGTGGTGTAGCCGGACGTGGCGATGCGGACGGTCTCGATCAGCCGGTCCTCGGGCTTCACGTTCTCGTCGATCAGCATGAGGGCGCGGGCCTTGGTGTGGAACGACAGCTCCCGGCTGAGGTAGGCCTTCAGGGGCTCTTTGTAGGAGGCTTCGAACTCGGTGGCCAGCTTCTTCGGATCCTCCCGCTGGAGGGCGCCGAAGAGCAGGGTGTCGGAGTCCTTGGCACCGCCGACGGTGGCGATCTTGACCTCGTCGGCGGGACGGGGTGTGCCGTAGGCGAGCATGGCGAGCGCCTTGAACCGGTCGGAGAAGGTGGCCGACAGGAGCTCCGCCATGAGGGCGCTGGCGATGCGGCTCTTCTCCCCGTTCGGCAGGGTGTGGTCCTCGGGGTACTCCTTGCCGTAGGTCTTCTCGAAGTCGGCCTCGCTCTTGGCGCGACCGCCGGAGATCTCCCGGACGATCCGCATGGCGGTCGTGGTGTCGGTGAGCTTGCCGTGGATGGCGATGTAGAGCTTGTCGGCCGCCCGCAGCTCTCCGTAGTCGAGGTAGCACCGGCCGCGGATGACGTCGTCGCCCTTGAGGGCGGCCAGGTCGGTCCAGAGTGACCGGCCCTTGGCGTCGTACTTCTTCCTCAGCTCGTCGCGGTGGTTCTTCTGCAGCAGGATCGTGTGGAGGACTCTCGGGATGTCCGGCGTGGTGGCGACGAGCCACTTGTACAGGTCGTTGGCGGCCTCGTCGACCTTGCCGGGAGGAGCGTCGGTGTCGCGCTGCACCGTCGGCGTTGGCGTCGGCGCCGGCCTCGGCGGCAGGGACCTGGCCACCGCCCGGTTGCCGGCCAACCGCTGAAGACTGAGCATCTGGGAGGTGGGCATCTGGGAGGTGGGCATCTGGGAGATGGGCATCTGGGCGGTGGGCATGGACACCGCCAGCTGCCGGCCGGTGGCGCCACCTGTGCCTCTCGCGCCGACGGCCTTCGCATCGACACCCTTCGTGTCCTCGTGGACCTGCGATTCCACCGGCGCTAGGGGATCGCGCCGGGCGCGAACCAGCCGCCGCCCGTCATTCCTCCTCCATCTCCTCTTCCTCGGGGGCGGCCTGCCGCTGCACCGCGTGCTCGGCGGCGTGGTCCGCCTCCTGCTCGAAGCGGTCGCCGGGGTCGCTGACCCTGATCCCCCCCGGGGCCGGCGTGCCGTCGACGGGCCCTGCCTTCTGCTGGACGACGTGGGTCAGCTCGTGGGCGATCGTCTTCTGTCCGGCGGAGCTGCCCGGGTCGTACTTCCCCGACCCGAACACGATGTCGCTGCCGACGGTGTAGGCGTGGGCACCGACCGCCTTGGCCGACTCCGACGCGGCGTGGTCGGTGTGGACCCGTACGTCGCCGAAGTCGTGGCCCAGGCTCGATTCCATCTGGCTGCGAAGGGCCTTGTCCATCGGCGCCCCGCCACCCTTGCCGACGACGTCGAGCACCGGGGAGTCCTGCTCGGCCTCCCCGAGGAACTGGACGGTCGCCTGATTGCCGGCCGTCCGTTGGAGCTCCAGCAGGCCATCGCCGGTAACTGCAGGATCTCGCAGGTCGGGATCTCGGCGGCGACTGACGTCGATGGTCGACAGGTCCTCTTCGTGCGCGCGCATGGAACCATCTTGGAACCCGCGCCGAGACGAGACAAGGGCCTATGGGTTGCCCGAAGGGGCAGTCGGGGCTGGTCGTCTGCGCAGAAGAGCGATTCTGCTTGCGTTTGTACCGGCTCCAGCCCGCACTTGCGCGAGCAGAATTCCGCCGCCGGAAGGACGGCACGTCCGCCCGGGTGCCCGAAGGGGCAGGCGATCCTTCCCTCCCGACGACCCCGACGGCGTTGCCTGCGGCCCGGCCGGCGCCGCAGTCTCTCCGGGAGATCGTCGCTCTGGCCCGAGGAGGCCCGCATGCCTCAGTACCTGTCGCCCGGCGTCTACGTGGAGGAGGTCGACTCCGGCTCCCGGCCCATCGAGGGCGTCGGCACCTCGGTGGCCGGCTTCGTCGGCCTGGCGCCACGTGGGCCCGCCAACCAGCCCACGCTCATCACCAACTGGAGCCAGTTCACCCAGACGTTCGGTGACTTCACCGACGGGTCCTACCTGGCCCAGGCCGTGTACGGCTTCTTCCTCAACGGCGGCGGCATGTGTTACGTCGTGCGCATCGAGGGCGACGGCGTGTCGCCGACGGCCCGCGGCGAGCTGTCCAGCGGTGCCGGCGACACCAAGGCCGAGGCCTACCAGATGTCGGCGCTGGAGCCGGGCGCCGCCGGCAACGACATCAGCGTCGACGTGCAGCACGGCGAGGACGACGAATCGTTCAAGCTGGTCGTGAAGAAGGGTGGCAAGGACCAGGAGACGTTCGAGGGCCTCACCGTGAAGCGGGGCCGGCAGAACGCGGCCACCGTGGTGAACGCCCAGTCGAAGCTGATCCGCCTGGAGCAGGCCACCGGCGGTGCCGCCGTCGAGCGCCCAGCCGCCGGGAGTGTGAGCCTGGCCGGGGGCGGCACCAACTCGCCGGCCCGGCTGAGCGCCGACGACTACGTGGGCGACCCGGCCGACCGGACGGGCTTCGCCGGCCTGGAGGCCATCGACGAGGTCACCATGCTGGCCGTGCCCGACCTGATGGCCGCCTACCAGAAGGGCATGGTGGACCTCGACGGCGTCCAGGCCGTGCAGCAGGCGATGATCGCCCACTGCGAGCTGATGGGCGACAGGGTCGCCATCCTCGACCCGCCGCCGGGGCTCAACGCTCAGCAGGTCCACGCCTGGCGGGTCGAGAAGGCGGGCTACGACTCGAAGTACGCCACCCTCTACTGGCCGTGGGTCAAGGTGTTCGACCCCGGCCACGGCCAGAACATCTTCGTCCCGCCCAGCGGCTACATGGCCGGGATCTGGAGCCGCAACGACAACACCCGGGGCGTGCACAAGGCCCCCGCCAACGAGAACGTACGTGGCGCCCTGGGATTGGAGACGCAGATCACCAAGGGCGAGCACGACCTGCTGAACCCCGTCGGCGTCAACTGCATCCGCTCCTTCCCCGGCCGCGGCATCAGGGTCTGGGGAGCCCGGACCCTGTCGAGCGACCCGGCGTGGCGCTACGTCAACATCCGCCGGCTGTTCTGCTACCTCGAGGAGTCCATCCTCAACGGCACCCAGTGGGCCGTGTTCGAGCCGAACGACCGTGCCCTGTGGGCCAGGATCCGGCGGTCCATCGAGGCCTTCCTGGTCATGGAGTGGCGCAAGGGGGCGCTGTTCGGCCTCACGCCGGACGAGGCGTTCTACGTGAAGTGCGACGACGAGACCAACCCCGCCGAGGGGATCGACCTCGGCCAGGTGGTGTGCGAGATCGGCGTCGCCCCCGTCAAGCCCGCCGAGTTCGTCGTCTTCCGGCTGTCCCAGTACTCCGGCGGCGCCAGCCTCGTCGAATAGTCCCCAGCTCACCTTTTACGGAGGTAGGACCACATGGCTCTTCCCGACCCCGACGCCGATAGTGGTGTCGGTCACTCCTTCGGACTCGAGTTCGACGGGATCACCATCAAGGCGATCTCGGAGGTCAGCGGCCTGAAGATGGACCAGGACGTCATCGAGTACAAGCACAACACGCCCGACGGAAAGTACCTGGTCAAGAAGCTCCCCGGTCGGCCCAAGCCCGGCGAGGTCACCCTCACCCGGGGCCTCACCGCCGACAACAGCTTCGACACCTGGGTCAAGAACTCCCAGTTCGGGAAGATGGGCGACGCCCGCAAGGGCGGGGCGATCATCGTCTACGACTTCGAGGGCAACCCGATCAAGCGCTACAAGCTCGAGAACGCCTGGCCCAAGGGCCTGGAGCTGAGCGGGCTCAAGGCGGGCGACACGTCGGTGCTGACCGAGAAGCTCGTCATTACCTACGAGGGCATGCAGCCCGAATGAGGCGTGACGCCGGCAGCTCAGACCGGGGCGGGGTCGCCACGCGGGAGCGCGGCGACCGGGAGCGGGAGCGGGACGGCCGAGGACCCGGTCGAGGCGCTGCGGACCGAGTTCGACTTCGAGCTGCCCCGCGGCTACGTCGACTCCGCGGGCGTGCTGCACCGGCGGGGCGCCATGCGGCTGGCCACGGCGCGCGACGAACTCGTCCCCCTGCATGACGACCGGGTCCGGGAGAACCCCGCCTACCTCACCGTCGTGCTGCTGGCCCGGGTGCTGACCCGGCTGGGGACCATCACAGACGTGCACGCCGGCGTGGTGGAGAACATGTTCGCCTCCGACCTCGCCTTCCTCCAGGACCTCTACCGCCGGGTGAACCAGGAGGGCCACACCCGGGCCGCGGTGACCTGCCCATCCTGCAACCACGAGTTCGCGGTCGACGTGGCCGGTGGTCGCCCGGGGGAACCGTGACGTACGCGACCGAACGCCTGTACGAGGAGGTCGCGTACGTCGCCTACCACTTCCACTGGTCGCTGGACGAGATCCTCGACCTCGAGCACCCGCTCCGCCACCGCTTCGTCGGCGAGATCCAGCGGCTCCGGCAGCCGGCGGATGGGCGGTGACCACCGGTGAGGCCCTTCCGACGCCACCCGGACCGCCATCGGGCTGAGCCGCCCGCACCGCCGACTGCCACTCTGCCCGGGGAGCCGGCCGTCCACCGAGGCGAGTGGCGCAGCCTGCCGCCGATCCAGCGGATGGTGACGCCGGCCGCTGGCACCTTCGGCACAGAGCCGTTCGAGACCGGCCTCACCACCCGCCAGAGCCCCGCCCTCCTCGGCCGCCTCGGCCACTTCGTCGCTCCCGACGCGCCGAGCGGGACGTTCGAGGCGGTAAGCAGGCCGCTCGGCAGCCACACGTTCGCGCCGCCGCCCGGTGCCATGCCGGCGCCCGTGTGGGACGAGCCCCCGCCGGAGCTGCCCGCAGTGGCCGAGCCGGTGAGCCGGGCTCCCATCGGCTCCCTGGTCACTGCCCCGCCGCCGGCGCCGCCCTTCGTGCAGCGGGCCACGGTGGCGGCGTCCGCGCCGCCGCCCGCCGCCAGCGCCGGGGATGCCGACAACATCGCATCGGAACCGGTACTCCTCACCCCACACGACACGCCCGGGACCGCCGGGGAAGCGGCGCTGCCGATGGCGCCCACCGTCTCCGGCACGCCACCGTCGCCGCCGGCCGCGGGCCTGACGGCAACTCCTTTCGGGACGACGCCTCCCGCGGCGCCGACCGGCGGCACCGTGCCGGCCCCCACGACGGCCCCACGACGCGCCCGTCGCCCTCGCCGTCTGCCCCCGCCCCATCTCTGGAGATCGTCCGGACGACGGCGTCGTTCGGGGCGCCGCCGCGTCGGGCCGGGCTCGGCGCGCCGCTGCCGCCCGGCGTCAGCCGTCTGCCCGCCGTCCAGCGGGAGAGCGCCCCAGGGCCGGAGACAACGGTGCCGCCCACTGGCGTCGGCGGGTCTCCATCCCCAACGTTCGCGCCATCACCCGAAACGAGCTCGGAGCCAGTCCCGTCCCGCGAGGAGCCCGTCACCCCGCCTCGTAGACCCGATCCGATCGACGTTCCCCCCGAGATCGCCTCGCTGGTCGGCCTGCGAGGGCTATCGACCACTACGCACGACGGGGACAGCACGCCAGACGAGCCCTCGCCCTCGCCGGCGACCTCGGACCTAGCGGCGACGATCCAGCGGCAGGCAGCCTCGTTCGTGACCGCGCCGAATCCGTTCCGGGTCGGCGCGGGACCAGAGCCGCCGACGGAGCCAACCGGACCACTGCCGGACCAGCGGCCCGACGCCATCGCCCCACTGGTGGCCGAACGCCGCTTCGTGCCCTCCCCGGCGCTGGCCAGCGCCCCGTCGCTGGGGCCCGTCTCCGCGTCACCCGGGCAGCCGCCATCGGTAGCGCACCTCCACTCCCCGCGCTCGGTGCCGGTCTCCGCAGCGAGCGTCCAGCGGTTGGCCGACGCGTCGACGGCGCGCCAGGTCACGACGACCGTTCGGATCGCGGCGGGGAGCACGGCGGTGGGCGCTGACGCCACCGGGTTCGTCGACGCCGGCGCGGTCGCCGTCGCAGCTGGCCTGGCCCATCGCGCCGCTGACGGTTCGGTCGTCTTCGGCCCCGGCTCGCCATTTCGGTCCGCGGAGGTGCGCTCCCCGGCGTCGGCGGCGCGGGTGACGGCGGATCGGCCGACGCAGCGGCAGGTGTCCCCCGGAGCAGCCCCGCACGCGGGACGACGCTTCGCGATGCAACGAGCCGCCGCCGACTCCCCCGCCCTGACCGGTCCAGCCACCGTCCCGGTCGCCGCGGCGGTGCGGCGGGTGCCGGTCGCCGCGCCGGTGCGCCACGCGCCCGTCGCCCCGCCCTCCCCGGCCCCGACCTGGGCAGCGGCCATCCAGCGGGAAGCCGATGCCGGCGATGCCTCGAGCCCCCCTGCGAGCGAGCCGCCCCTGGCTGCCGGCCCGGACACCACCGCCACCCCGGCGGCACCGGCCGACGCGGGGACGACATCGGGCGCCGGCCCGGGCGCAACCCCGGCCGCACCGGCAGCCGCACCGGCCGCGACCGCCGCTGCGGGGCCGGCCGCCATGACCGATCGCGACGTCGACCGGCTGGCCCGCCGGCTGTACCCCCGCCTGCGGGACCACCTGCGCGGCGAGCTGCGGCTCGATCGCGAGCGGCTCGGGCGGGCCAGCGACGTCGGCATGAGGGGCTAAGACGATGGCCGATCTCGACTCCTACCCGCCCACGACGGTCCACTTCAGCGTCGTCATCGACGGCAGCCACGACCTCGGCGTCTTCACCGCCTGCGACGGGCTGGGCTGCGAGATGGTCATCGAGCAGCGGGAGGAGGGCGGCAACAACGCCTACGTCCACCAGTTCGCGGGGCGGATCAAGTACTCGAACGTCAAGCTCACCCGGCCCATCAACCGCGACTCGGCCAAGGTGGCGGAATGGTTCGCCGACCTCGCCGTGCACAAGGTCGACCGGCCGGGCGCCACCATCGCCGCCCTCGACCCCGAGGGCACCGCCATCGCCACGTGGAAGCTGCAGGAGGTGATCCCCGTCCGGTGGCAGGGCCCGTCGTTCAACGTCGACGGCCCCAAGGTCGCCACCGAGACGCTAGAGCTCGCCCACCACGGTTTCGGCCCGGGGGCAGCCCAACCATGAGCGATCAGCCGTGAGCGCACCCACCCGGGCGACGATCACGATCACCATCCCTGCCGTCCAGCAGGGTCAGGCCAGCAAGGGCTCGACCGTGGACTCCTTCCAGGTCCAGTTCAACCCCAAGGAGTACTCGATCTCGAAGTCGGCGACGTGGGACCACAAGCCGTCCACCAGCGCCGACAGCACGGCCATGCCCGAGTTCAAGGGGGCCAACAGCGCCGAGCTGACCTTCGAGCTGTTCCTCGACGCCACCCAGACCAAGGGCGGCCCCGACGAGCTGGTCAAGCGCGTCGACCAGCTCTTTTTCTGTTGCTCGCCCCTGGTGAAGACCAAGCAGCAGAAGAAGCCGTCGGCCCCCTTCGTCGTCCTGGAGTGGGGGAAGCTCAAGTTCACCGGCAACGTCAAGAGCGTCGCGGCCAAGTACACCCTCTTCAACGAGAAGGGCGAGCCGCTGCGGGCCACCTGCAACGTCACCCTGCAGGAGCTGCCCACCGGCAAGCCGTTCACCAACCCGACGTCGGGCGGCAGGGAGTCGACAACCAGCCACCGGGTGGTTGCGGGCGACACCCTGGCGTCGATCGCCTGGGCCGAGTACCAGGACCCGGCCATGTGGCGGCAGCTGGCGGTGGCCAACGACATCGACGACCCGCTCCGCCTCCGGGAGGGAACGATCGTCCTCGTGCCCTCGCCGGACACCCCCGTGGGCCCGCCGCTGTGAGCGAGCCAAACCCGCCGCCGTGAGCCAGGGCCACACCAGCAAGTTCGAGACGACCGTGGACGGCCAGCTCCTGCCGGCGCACCTCGACGCGGCGGTGCTGCAGCCTCACCGTCGAGAACAGTGTGAAGCTCCCCGACTCCTTCTTGATCGCCTTCCGGGACCCACACCGCGAGGTGCTCGAGGCGGCCAAGGTCACCATCGGGTCGAAGGTGGAGATCCGGGTCTTCTCGGAGACGGCGCCGCAGGGCGAGAAGCTGGTGGCCGGCGAGGTGACGGCAGTGGAGGCCGAGCTCGACGCCGAGGCCACCGTCACCGTCGTCAGGGGCCTCGACCTCTCCCACCGGCTCTCCCGCGGCCGGGTGACCGAGTCCTACGCCAACGTCACCTACTCCGACGTCGCCACCAAGGTGGCCCGGCGGGCGGGCCTCGAGACCGGCGCGGTGGACCCCACCAAGACCGTCCACGACCACGTCTCCCAGGGCAACGTGACCGACTGGGACTTCCTCAACGGGCTGGCCCGGGAGGTCGGCTTCCACGTCGGGGTGATCGACGGGAAGTTCGAGTTCCGCAAGCCCAAGGACTCGTCGGCGGCGCCCTCCGCCGGCTCGTACACGTCGCTCGACCCCCTGCAGCTGGTGATGGGCAAGGACCTCCTGCGCTTCCGGGCCGTCGTGCGGTCGAGCGAGCAGGTCAGCGAGGTGCAGGTCAGGGGCTGGGACATGAAGCAGAAGAAGGCCGTCGTCGGCACGGCCCCGGCCAAGACCACGAGCGCGGTCATCGGCACCACGCCCACCGACCTGGCCGGCAAGTTCGCCAGCCGGCCCTACGTCGGGGTCGACGTCCCCTACGACAAGCAGAGCGAGGTCGACGCCGCCGCCGCCGCCCTGGCCGAGGACGTCGCCAAGCTCGTTCGCCGAGTTCGAGGGCGTGGCCCGGGGCAACCCCCAGATCCGCGCCGGGCGGGCGGTGAGCCTGTCGCTGGTGAAGGCCCCGTTCGACGGCAAGTACAGCGTGACGAGCAGCCGCCACACCTACGAGCCGGAGACCGGCTACACCGTCTGGTTCACCGTCAGCGGGAGCCAGGACCGCTCGACCTACGGGCTCATGAACAACGGGTCGGGAGGCGGCTCGGCCCACGTCGGGGCGTGCCCGCCGATCCGGGGCGTGGCCACCGCCATCGTCACCGACGTCAACGACCCGATGGACCTGGCCCGGGTGAAGCTCAAGTTCCCGTGGCTGTCGGAGACCTACGTGAGCGACTGGGCCCGCACCGTGCAGCTGTGCGCCGGCAACGCGCGGGGCGGGGTGATGCTCCCCGAGGTCAACGACGAGGTGCTCGTCGCCTTCGACCAGGGTGACCTGCGCCGGCCCTTCGTGCTCGGCGAGCTCCACAACGGCATGGACAAGCCCATGCTCGGCGACGCCCTCGTCGACCCGTCCACCGGGGCGGTGCGCCGCCGGGGCTTCATCTCCAAGAAGGGCGCCGGGCTGGTGTTCCTCGACGACGACGGCAAGGAGGGCGTCACCCTGTTCACCGGCGACCACCAGCTGCGCATCGCCCTCAACAAGACGGGCACGACGATCAAGGTCGACAGCAACGGGAAGGTCGAGATCACCGCCGCCACCGACGTGACGGTGAAGGCCGGCACCAAGCTGCGCCTCGAGGCCGGTGCGGCCATGGAGCTCGAAGCGCCCACCATCTCCATCAACGGCAGCGGGCCGGTGTCCGTCAAGGGCCAGCCGGTCAAGCTGAACTAGCACACGATTTCTGGGGAGGTCGAGGACGATGCCAGGACCCGCGGCGGTGATGGGCGACAAGGTCACCGGGCTGTGCAGCACCCACCTCATCCCCGGCGCGTTCGGGGCGCCGCAGCCCAGCCCGCCGGTGCCGTTCTCGGCGCCGCTCACCGTCGCGTTGGCGCCGACGGTGCTGATCGCCGGGAAGCCGGCGGCGGTCGTGGGTTCGTCGGGGGTCAACCTGCCGCCCCACGTCGGGCTCCACCCGACCGACCCCCACATGGTGCCGACCGTGCAGCAGGGAACCGTCGTCGCCGGCGTGCCGAACGTGCTGATCGAGGGCAAGCCGGCGGCCACCACAGGGTCGGCCTGCACCATGTGCTTCGGGATGCCGGGCACCCTCGTCGGCACGGCGGCGAGCGTCCTGATCGGCGTAGGCGGATGACCGAGGACTTCGTAGGTGCGGGCGTGGCGTTCCCGCTGCACACCGACGCCACCGGCGGCGTGGCCCTCGTCACGCGGGACACGGAGTGCGGGAGGCCATCGGCCTCATCCTGGGCACCGCGTTCGGGGAGCGGCCGATGCGGCCCCAGTTCGGCTGCGGCATCCACGACTACGTCTTCGCCCCCGCCAACGACGCCACCGCCAGCCACCTGGGCCACGAGGTCAGGGAGGCGCTCGACCGGTGGGAGCCGCGGATCGACGTCACCAACGTCGACGTCTCGCTCGACAGCCTGGACCGCTCGACGTTCTACATCGACATCCGCTACACGGTCCGCGCCACCAACGACCCCCGGAACCTGGTGTTCCCGTTCTACGTGATCCCGGCCGAGGAGGCCGCCACATGAGAGGCGCCACATTGAGAGGCAGCCGATGACCCTGCCCGCCCCCAACCTCGACGACCGCCGCTTCCAGGACCTGGTCGACGACGCCAAGCGCATGGTGCAGCAGCGCTGCCCCGAGTGGTCCGACCACAACGTCTCGGACCCGGGCGTCACCCTTATCGAGACGTTCGCCTTCATGGTCGACCAGCTCCTCTACCGGCTCAACCGGGTCCCCGAGCTCGAACTACCTGAAGTTCCTGGACCTGATCGGCGTGCGCCTCTTCCCGCCCGGGCCGGCCCGGGCCCGGTGACGTTCTGGCTGTCCGCCCCCCAGCCCGAGACGGTAAGGGTGCCGGCCGGGACCGAGGTGGCGACGCTGCGCACCGAGGCCAACGAGGCCGTCGCCTTCGAGACGGCCGAGGACCTCGACATCGTGCCGACGTCGGCCGAGCTGGTGGCGAGCACCATCCAGCCCAGCCGCTACCGCCAGCACCGCGCCGCCCTGGAAAGCGAGCAGAGCTTCTACTGCTTCGACCAGGTCCCCAAGGTCGACGACGCCCTGCTGGTCGGCCTGTCCCGGGCCGCTCCCCACTGCATCGTCACCCTGCGGTTCGACTGCCAGGTGGAAGGCGTCGGCGTCGACCCCACCAACCCGCCGCTGACATGGGAGGCGTGGGACGGTGAGCGGTGGGAGACGTGCGACGTCACCCACGACGGCACCGGCGGGCTCAACCGGCCCGGCGACGTGGTGGTGCACCTCCCCAACGATCACCAGACGTCGGTGCTCGACGGCAACGCCGCCGGGTGGCTGCGGTGCCGGGTGGTGCTGGCCCACGAGAACCAGCCCGTCTACAGCTCGTCGCCGCTGATCCGGCGGCTCTCGGCGTTCACCGTGGGCGGCACCATCCCCGCGGTCAACGCCGAGGAGTACACCGACGAGTCGCTCGGGACGTCCGAGGGCGTGCCCGGCCAGGAGTTCGACCTTCAGCACCCGCCCGTCGTCCTGTTCGGCGACCCGCCCGTGCTCGAGGTGACGGGCCCCGAGGGCTGGGACGAGTGGGAGCTGGTCGAGAGCTTCGCCGAGAGCGGTCCCGAGGACCGTCATTTCGTCCTCGACGCCGGCCAGGGCCGCATCGAGCTGGGCCCGGCGGTGCGGGAAGGCGACGGGAGCCTGCGTCACTACGGCGCCGTCCCCCCCAAGGGCGCCAACCTGCGCCTGCGCTCCTACCGCAGCGGCGGCGGCCGGCGGGGCAACGTCGCCAGAGGGTCGATCAGCGTGCTCAAGTCGTCGATCCCGTACGTGTCGTCGGTGGAGAACCGGCGGGCGGCGCTGGGCGGGGTGGACGGCGAGTCGGTGGAGAGCGCCAAGGTGCGGGCGCCGATCCTCCTGCGGACCCGTGGACGGGCGGTCACCGCCGAGGACTACGAGCAGCTGGCCCGGGAGGCGGCGCCCGAGGTGGCCAGGGTCCGCTGCGCGCTGAGCGGCGAGGGCACGCTCGACGCCGCCGTACGGGTGCTGATCGTCCCCTCCGCGCCGGAGGGCGACCTCGGGCAGCTGCGCATCGAGGACCTGGTGCCCGACGAGCGCACCCTGGCCCGGGTGGCCGCCCACCTCGACGAGCGCAGGGTCATCGGCACCCGCGTGGTGGTGGAGCCGCCGCTCTACCTGGGCGTCACCGTGGTGGCCCGGCTGGTCGGCCGCGAGCGGGTCAGCGCCTCCCGGCTGCATGACGACGCATTGGCCGCCCTCTACAGGTACTTTTCTCCGATACGTGGTGGCCCGGAAGGAAACGGCTGGCCGTTCGGCCGGGCGGTCAGGGCCGGGGAGGTCTACGGGGTGCTCCAGCGGGTGCGAGGGGTCGAACTGGTGGAGGATGCCCGGCTCTTCGGCGCCGACCCCGTCACCGGCGCCCGGGGGCCGGCCAGCGAACGGCTCGACGTGCCCCGATCGGCGCTGGTGTTCTCCTACCAGCACCAGCTGATGGTCTCCGAGGGCTGACGTGCGCGGACTGGTGGACGGCCTGGCGTCGCCGCACCCGATCGGCGCGCTGCTGCCCGGCCTCTACCAGGACGACTGGTTCGCCCAGCGCTTCACGTCGGGCCTCGACGACGTCATCGCGCCGGCGATCTCGGTGCTCGACAACCTCGCCTCCTACATCGACCCCGTCCTCGCCCCCGAGGATTTCCTGCCCTGGCTGGCCGGCTGGGTCGGTATCGCCCTGGACGAGAACTGGCCGCTGGCCCGGCGCCGGATGCTGGTCGCGAGGGCGGGCGACCTGTACCGACGGCGGGGCACCGCCCGCGGCCTGTCCGAGCAGATCGAGCTGTTCACCGGGGCGGCGCCGGAGATCCAGGAGTCGGGCGGGACGGTGTGGTCGCCCACGCCCGGAGCGGCGGCGCCGGGCAGCGCGGTGGCAGAGCTGGTGGTGCGGGTCCGGGAGACACCCGACCGTCCCGTCGACCGTCGCCGGCTCGATTCGATCGTCCGCGACGCAAAACCGGCGGCCGTGAGCCACCGTATAGAGGTGGTAGCCGGATGATCGTCTGCAAGACGTGCAAGGTGCCGTTCGAGCCGGGCGCCCAGTTCTGCGGGGTGTGCGGCGGCTTCGTCGACTACGTCGGCGTCAGGGAGGGGTCCGAGGACACGGGAGGCTCCGGCGCCGCTGGTGGCTCCGGCGGCGACCCGCCCCGGGCCGACACCGAGCAGATGGCCTACGCCGCCACCGCCGCCAACGACGCCGAGCAGCGGGCGCTGGCCGAGGCCGCCGCCAAGGAGCAGGAGGGGGCGGAGGCCCGGGCCCGGGCCGCGGCTGCGGCCGACGCGGAGGCGGCGGCGAGGGCCAAGGCCAGCGCCGAGACCGACGCCGACGCCAAGGCCAAGGCCGAGAACGAGGCCAAGCTCCAGGCTGCGGCCAAGGCCAAGGCCGAGGCGGAGGCGGCAGCGGCGGCCAAGGCGGCGGACGCCTCCCGGCGGGCGGCGGCCATGGTCGCCAAGCCGGCCCCCGCGCCGGTGGCGCCGACCAAGCCCGTGCCCCAGCCCGTCCCCACCACGCCGGCCGACCCCAAACCGGCTCCCACGCCCGACTGGCCACCACCCGCGCCGAAGCCCACCCCCAGCCAGCCGGGCGAGGCTGACGTGCGGCCAGTGCGGCACCGGCAACCCGCCGGCCCGCACGTTCTGCCGCCAGTGCGGCGCCCAGCTCGGGGCGGCGGCGCCCCCGCCGGTGGTCCCTCCCGCTCCCAAGCAGTCGGGCGGGCTGCTCGCCAAGCTGAAGCTGCCTCTCATCATCCTCGCCCTGCTCGTCGTCGTGGGCGGCGGCGCCTTCCTCCTCAGCCGTGACGGCGGCGGGGGTGGCGGTGGGGGTGGTGGCTCGGACGACACCGGCACGGAGACCACGGTCGACGGCACGCAGACCGAGCCGACGACCGAGCAGGTCACCGTCGACTCCACCCGCAGCTTCGTCGACACGGGCGTCACCCTGGCCGCCGGCGACGAGGTCGAGATCGTGGCCACCGGCCGCTCGTTCCACGGTGGCGGGGACGGGTCGAGCGGGCCGGAGGGCGACAGCGACCCGGGGCTGCGCCAGTTCAACGTGCTGGCCGACGCCAACCACAACGCCCTCATCGGCAAGATCGGCCCGTCCGGCACGCTCTTCCTCGTGGGCGCCAAGCTCAACTTCACCGCCGACGAGGACGGTCCGCTGATCCTCGGGGTCAACGACACCGGGGTCAACAACAACTCCGGCGGCTACGCGGTCACGATCACGATCGGGGGTGGGGGTTAGTGCGGGGCCGCTGGCGCCGGGACGAGGACGGCCAGCTCCCGATCCTGCTCGACCCTGCGTCGAGCGACGAGTACCGCCCGCTGCCACTGTCGCCCGTGGTGCGGGAGGCCCGTCGCCGGGCGTGGGCCGACGCCGCCGACAACGCCCGCCGGCTGGGCATGTCCCGGCGAGACTTCCTGCGGACCTCGATGGGCGCGGCAACCGTCCTGCTGGCCCTCAATGCGTGCAGCAAGGAGGAGGCGGCCAACCGGGGGACGACGCCGGGAGGCACGTTCGACGTCCCCGAGGAGGCCGGCATCGACGAGGAGACGTCCACCTCGGTCCTCGTCGACGACACCGGCCTGCCCGTCATCGACGCTCAGGCTCACTTCCTCGAGTACGACCTGACCAAGCCGCTGGACCCCACGTTCTTCGGCTCGGGGTTCCCGCAGGCCAACTGCGGGAGCTTCCGACCCCCGGGTCTGCTTCGGCATCGACAGGTTCGTGGAGACGCTCTACACGCAGAGCGAGACCGCGGTGGCGGTGCTCTCGGCGGTGCCGGCGCCCGACGCCCGCACCGGTGAGCTCAACATCGAAGTCATGGACCTGGCCCGCCAGCGCATCAGCCAGGGCGTCGGCTCGGGCAAGCTGCTCATCCACGGGCTGGTGGTGCCCACCGGTCGGCCCTGTCGGCCGCCCTCGAGGACATCGAGGCCGTCGCCAAGACCTACAAGGTCGACGGCTGGAAGGCCTACACCACCAACACCACCGGCTGGCGGCTCGACGACGGCGACCTCAACGTGCCCCAGGTGGGGATGGCGTCGCTGCAGAAGATCTCCGACCTGGGCATCCCCCGGATCTCGATCCACAAGGGCATCTCGCCGCCCGACAACCCCTACAGCTCGCCGGAGGACGTCGGCCCCGCGGCCAAGGCGTTCCCCGACGTGAAGTTCTCGATCTACCACTCGGGCTGGGAGCCCGGCGTCACCGAGGTGCCCTACTCCCCCGACGCCTCCGACAAGGGCTCGAACCGGCTGGTGGCGTCGCTGCGCAAGGCCGAGATCGGGCCCGGCAAGAACGTGTACGCCGAGCTGGGGACGACGTGGTTCAACCTCATGCGGGCGCCCGACGAGGCTGCCCACCTGCTCGGCAAGCTGCTGCTGGCGGTCGGCGAGGACCGCATCCTCTGGGGCACCGACTCGATCTGGTACGGGTCGCCGCAGGGCATGATCGACGCCTTCCGCACCTTCGACATCACGCCGGAGTTCCAGGAGCGGTACGGCTACCCGGCGCTCACCGACAAGGTCAAGGGCAAGATCCTGGCCCGCAACGCCGCCGAGTACTACGGCCTCGACCTCTCGACGATCGAGAAGCGCCCACGCCCCCCCGGGGAGGCCCTGGCGTCGACCACCACCACGCGGAGGCGCTGAGGCCGTCGCGGGACCGAGCGCCGCGTACCAGCCGGCCGAGAAACCGCAGGTCAGAGGACGTCTACAGTGCTGGATTTCGGCCATAGCGCGGTATCATCGCGCTGCGCCGTGACAGGCAGTCCCGAACGGAGGCACCTCGACATGAGCGAGCACCAGAGACACGATTCCATTGCGCCGTCGCCGGAGGAGCTATCCGAGCAGTTCGACACTGCCGGCGAGCCGGCACTGGTGAACTCGTCCAGTCCCAGGCGCATTGCGCCCATGACCCAGGAAGCCAGACAGCGCCTCCAAGAGCGCACCAGCTCTCACGTCCAGACGGCTGGCTTCCAACTGAAGCTTGCGGCCGTACTTCGCCAGATGGAACAAGCCGCTGCGACTGACGAGTAAAGATCCGAACCGCTCTCCCTCGCGGTAGGTCGATCGGACCGTGGCGAGGCTGTCGGGTCCAGTGGGATGCAGTCTTCTTC
This sequence comes from uncultured Acidimicrobiia bacterium, assembly GCA_963827345.1. Taxonomy (GTDB): domain Bacteria; phylum Actinomycetota; class Acidimicrobiia; order Acidimicrobiales; family AC-14; genus CAWGUU01. Next base: position 38,655 of record CAWHAN010000004.1, read on the forward strand.
GACTGGTGGACTGTCTTTCACCCCAGCGGCACACAGTGCTACCACCTGTTCGACTGGGTTCTCGATGTGACGGAGTGGGGGCCACCTGACGATGCCGACTGGGCGGCAGGCGTCGAGGTTCGCGTGTTCACCCTCGAGGATGCTCGACTGGACATCTTCTACGTGGAGTGGCCCGATCGGGACGTCATCGCCTTTGTGGAGCTACTCAGCTGGTAGTTGCTTGCGAATGAGCGGAGGGTAACGAGCCACCTGGTTGGCGATCTTCAGCGCGACCCTTCTTCGCACCTCGCCGCACCCACCATCTCGCACTTCGGGGGGTGCCGTTGACAGCTCAACTTTCGGGTGCGAGCGTTTGGCGCAGCGCTCGGAAGGGGCAGGGCCGGATGGATTTCGACGATCGGCCGGCGGCCACTGGGACGACAGTCGTCCCGTCCAAGCTGCGTGTGCCCGCGCCCGCCGGGCTGGTGCGGGGCCGGCTGGTCGACAAGCTGGCCGCCGCCGCCACCACCGGCTTCGGCACGATTGTCGGCCCGGCCGGATCGGGCAAGACGACGGCGTTGGCCCACTTCCTCGAATCGGTCGACGCCCCGTCGGCCTGGTACCGGGCCGAGGAGTCCGACGGCCAGGTCCCGTCGCTGCTGGCCTACCTGGAGCGGGCCCTCTGCGGCCCGCTGACCGGGCTGCGCGGCGGGTGGCGCTCCGTCGAGGAGATGGCGGCCGACCTCGACGGCTGGTCCGGTCGCCAGGCGTTCCTGGTCGTCGACGACTTCCACGCCCTGGAGGGCACGCCCGCCGAGGGCTTCGTCAAGCGACTGGCCGAGTACGCCCCCTCCTCGCTGGCCGTGCTGCTGGCCTCCCGCCGCCAGCCCCGCTTCAACGTGTCCCGCCGGCGGATCGAGGGCCGGCTGACCGAGCTGTCGTCGGACGACCTCCGCTTCCGCTCGTGGGAGGTCGAGCGGCTGTTCAAGGACGTCTACCGCGAACCGCTCTCGCCGGAGGAGGTGGCCGAGGTCACCAGCCGCACCGACGGGTGGCCGGCGGTGCTCCAGCTCTTCCACCTGGCCACCAGCGGCCGCACCGCGGCCCGCCGCCGGGAGACGCTCGGCGCCCTGTCCACCCGGTCCCGCCTGGTGCGCGAGTACCTGACCCGCAACATCCTCGAGCAGCTCCCCGGCGAGCTGCGGCGGTTCCTGCTCGACACCTGCGTGCTCCCCCGGCTCAGTGGGCCGCTGTGCGACGCCTTCCTCGGCCGCAGCGGCAGCGAGAAGCTCCTCGACCAGGTCGAGCGGCGGCAGCTCCTGCTCGTCTCCCTCGACGACGGCAGCTTCCGGTACCACGAGGTTCTGCGCTCCTACCTGGAGTCGGTGCTGGTCACCGACGTGGGCGAGGCCGAGACGTCGGCCCGCTACCGGCGGGCGGGGTCCATGCTCGAGAACGCCGCCGCCTACACCGACGCCATCCGCGCCTATTCCCGCGCCGAGGACCACCAGGCCATCTCCCGGCTGCTGGGGTCCCAGGGCGAGGCGGTCGTGGCCGCCCCGGGGACCTGGGTGGAGAGACTGTCGAGCGGCGTGGTGGAGACCGACCCGTGGCTGCTGCTGGCCCGCGCCCGTCGCCACCTCGCCTGCGGACGAGTCGACGCCGCCCTGTCGGACTACCGGCGGGCCGAGGTCGGCTTCGGCACCGTGGGCGGCACCGACATCGCCCGGCAGGAGCGCATGGCCCTCGGCGGATGGACCACCGACGTCGCCCCCCAGCGGATGGACTGGCTGGGACTGGTGCGGGAGGCGACCCGCCGGGATCCCCTCGGCGAGTCGGCCCGGGCCCGGGACAGCGCCGTCGAGCACGGCGACCTCGCCGCCGGTCTCGCCGCGCTCCTGGCCGGGCACGTCCGCGACGCCGAGCGGCTCCTGGTGCGGGCCGGCGACACCGACGAGGCGTCGCCGCGCCTGGCGGCGGTGGCCTGCTTCGCCGCCGGCGTGGCGCAGGCCCTGGCCGGCGGCCGGCCGGTGGAGCGGCTGGCGTCGGGGCGCGAGGCGTTCGAGGAGCAGGGCCAGCCGTGGCTGGCGCAGCTGTGCCAGGCCGTCCTCGAGATCGTGCTGCCCGACGCCGAACGGGACCCGTCGGCGGCGCCGGCCGACGAGTGGGGACAGGCCCTCGCCGCCGTCGTCCGGGCAGGGGTCGCCGGGCCGGAGGCGGGCACGGTCGACGCGCTGGCCACCGCGGCCACCCTCTTCCGCTCCATGGGGGCACGCGTGCTGGAGGCGTGGGCGGTCTCGTACCAGTCGCTGGTCGAGGCGATCGAGGGCCACGACGGCGCTCACGCCCGAGCCCTCGCGGCCGAGCGTCTGGCCCGCACCACGGGAACCCGGGGGGCGGCGGTCGTCGCCTACCGGGCGCTGGCCCTCACCGACCCTGTCCAGCGGGTCAACCACACCGCCCTCGCCACCGCCATCGCCGAGGAGTGCGGCCTGCGTCCGGTGGCCCGTCCGGGCGCAGCCAAACCGGGAGGGCCCTCGGTGATGGTCCGCTGCTTCGGCGCCTTCGCCATAGAGGTACGGGGCGAGCCGGTCGACCTGCACAGCGTCAGGCCGCGGGCCGGTCGCTGCTGCGCCTGCTGGCGATCGAACCCGGTCGGCTCGTGCACTGGGAGGCGTTGGTGGAGGCGTTGTGGCCCGAGGCGTCGCCGGCGGCCGGCAAGCGGTCGCTGCAGGTGGCGGTGTCGGCGGTCCGTCACCTCCTGGACCCGGGCATGCCGCAGGATTCCTCGCTGCTCACCCGCGTCGGGGACGCCTACTGCCTCACCCTGCCCGACGACGCCCATGTCGACGTGGTCGAGTTCGCCGCCCTCGCCCGCCAGGCGCGCGTCGCCGAGGCCATGGGCGACACCGTCGCGGCGGTCGCCGCGGCCGAGGCCGCCCTGGGCGTCTACGGCGGCGACCTGCTCGGCGAGGAGGGCCCGGCCGAGTGGGTGCTGAAGGCCCGGGAAGGCCATCGCTCTACCGCCGCCGACCTGGCCGAGATGGTGGCGTCGATCCACCAGGTGGCGGGGTCGTTCACCGCCGCAGCTCACGCCTGTCACCGGGGCTTGGAGATCGACCGCTACCGCGACGGCCTGTGGCGCACTCTCATGGCCGCCTACCGGGGCTCGGGCGACCAGGCCGCCGCCGGCCGGTCCGGGCGCGACTACGCCGCCGTCCTCGCCGAGCTGGGCCTGGGCGACGCCGACGCCGACGCCGATCCCGTCAGAAGCTGACGACCGCCCGCTCGCCGATGACCGAGGAACGCCGGTCCAGGACGGTGACGCTCCGCGCCGAGCGCACGGGCGCCGATTCCCGCCACCTGTGGGCTTACGTCGACGAGGACGGCGCCCTGCACGTCGAAGGCCAGGATCTCGGCCCGGGCACGAGCATGGTCAGCTCCGACGGCGAGTACGAGTGGTTCAGGACGATCGCCGCCGCCGACGTGACCCGGGTCGTCGCCCTCCTCGGTGGCGAGCCGGGCGACGATGTCCTCGACCTGCTCGAGCGCGACTTCACCGGCGCCGGCTCCTACGAGCTCGAAGCCCGCCTGCGGGCCAGCGACATCCCGACGAGGCTCTCGGTCTGGTAGTCCCGGCTCAAGCCGCGGCGGCCGCGTGCCGATGACGGAACTGCCGGGGCAGCATTCCCGCCCGGCCTGACGTCCAGAGGAGCGCCGAGCAGCTTGGAGGCACGCCGGCGGCCCCTCGCGCTCCTTGTCGGCTTCCTCGTCGTCGCCTCCGTCCTCGTCGCCGGGCCTTTCCCCCGTGGCGATCGCCGCGTCCGCGGGCACACTGACCCCGGTCCCGTCGGGCTCCGTGGCCGAGGTGGTCGTCAACGCCTCCGGCACCACTGCCTACGCGTCGAACCCGTGGCAGAACCGGATCGAGGTGCTGACGGTCGCCACCGGCGCCCTCGGGCCGCCCATCCCTGTCGGGGGCACCGAGCCTCGCGCCCTCGACCTCAGCGCCGATGGCACGACGCTCTACGTGGCCAACGCCGCCAGCCAGGACATCTCGGTCGTCGACCTGGCCGCCGGGCGCGAGCTGCGTCGCATCGCCCTCCCCACCGGATCGAGCCTGGGGCGCCCGATGTCGATCGCGGTGGCCGGCAACGGCACCGCCCTGGTGACGAGGATGGCGACCAACTCGGCCAAGGGGGCCGTGCTGCTGCAGCTCGACCTGGCGTCGGGGGCCGTACGGGAGCGTGCGGACTGGCAGCTGTGGACCTTCGGCGCCGACCAGGCGCGCGCCACCGCCACCCGCGACCGCTCCCGCATCGCCCTCATCCACGAGTTCCAGGGCGTGGGCGACGTGTCGTTCTACGACACCGCCACCGACGGGTTCACCCGCCTGAAGACCGTCGCCGGCGTCATGCCGCACGTCGCTACCGACGCCACGGGGTCGACGGTGCTGGCCGGTGCCAACACGGTCGTGCTCGACGGGCAGCTTGCCCTGCACGCCACCATCCCCGGCACGGGCATCCACGGCCTGGCCCTGAACGCCTCCGGCACGACGGGGTACCGGCTGCGTGAGGGATCCGTCGACGTGATCGACGTCGAGCGGGCGGTCGTGGCAGCCACGATCGCGGTCCCCTACCCGATGCTCGTCGGGTCCTACGACATGGCGCTGGCGTCCGGCGACACCTCCCTCGTCGTCCTCACCGGCCAGGCCGTCGCCGTCATCCCGGTCGGCTCGGCGGTCCCGGTCCCGTGCCCCCGTCCCGTCGCCCCGGCCGGGGTCGTGGCCGTCTGCGGCGCGCCGCTCACCGACGTCGTGATCGGCGGCAACAACCGCGCCTACGCCTCCAATCCCGCCCACAACCAGATCGAAGTGGTGTCCCTCGGGACGCGGCCCTGGAGGCTCCCATCCCGGTCGGCTCGCAGCCGAAGGGCCTCGCCCTGTCCCCCGACCGCTCCACCCTCTACGTGGCCAACACCGGGGCGGAGGACGTCTCGGTCGTCGACCTGGCGACCCGCCGGGAGGTCCGCCGCATCTCCGTGGCGGCGCCGCGGTACGGCCCCGTCGACCGCCCGTCGTCGATTGCCGTGGCGAACAACGGGACGGCGCTGCTCACGACGACCGCCCTGCTCCCGAACGGCGACACCCGACTCCTCCAGCTCGACCTCGTCGCCGGCACCTTCCAGGTGCGCACCGACCCCACCGCCCCCACGCCGATCGCGGTCGAGGCCAGCGGGGACGGCTCGCGCATCGGCGCCCTGCCGCGCCACTTCGGCATCACGACCGCCGCGTTCTACGACGCCGGCACCGACTCGTTCACCGCCGGCAAGGACCTCGGAGCCGGCCCCACCTTCCTCGCCCTCGACGGCACCGGGTCGAAGCTCCTCATGGGCCCGTACCCCTCGACGGCTGGTATCGCCCCGAGGGCGCCACCGCCGTCTTCGACGCCGGCCTTGTCCGCCGCGCCACCGTCCCCGGAGGTCGGGCCCATCGCCGTGAACGGGCCCGGCACGACCGCCTACCGGGCGCAGTGGCGAGAGGTCGAGGTGATCGACCTGGCCCGCGCCCTCGTCGTGCGATCGATCCCCCTGCCCGAGGTGCTGGGCCAGGGGACCGGGGCGATGGCCCTGAGCCCCGACGGGGCCACGCTCGCCGTCCTCACCGCCTCGGGGGTGAGCGTGACGCCGGTGAGCAGCGCCGTCGGCCTCCCGCCCTGCAAGCCGGCCAAGGTGGTGGCGTCGGTTGCCGCCGTCTGCGGGGTCGCCAAGGGCGAGGTCGTGATCGACAAGACCGGCCACGCCTACGTGTCCAACCCGGACTACAACCGCATCGAGGTCGTCTCGCTCGCCACCGGGGCGCTCGAGGCGCCCATCCCGGTCGGCTCCCGCCCGGGCTCGCTCGACCTGGACGCCGACGGGACGATGCTCTACGTGGCCGGGAGGGGCGCCGAGGAGCTGTTCGTCGTCGACCTGGCCCGGCGTCGCGAGGTCCGCCGCATCACCGTCCCCTCCACCAGTCGAACGACCGCCCGTACTCGATCGCGGTCGCCGACAACGGCAGCGCCCTGTTCACGTCCAACGGCGACAGTATTGGCTACGGCGGGCGCCTGTGGCAGGTCGACCTGGCCGACGGCACGGTGAAGCCGAGGACCGACTTCGGCGCAACGCCGGCCGGACCGACTCGGAGACGGTCCTGAAGGCCAGCGCCGACAAGTCGCGGATCGCCATCGTCCAGCCCAACTCCGGGGGGCCTACCGCCGTCTACACCTCGGCGCCCGACACGATCACCGCCGAGCTCGGGGTCGGGGACTACGTGACCTACGCCGGCCTCGACCAGAGCGGCTCGAAGATCCTGCTCTCGCCGGGCGGCTTCGTCCTCGACGGCACGCCGCAGGTGCAGGGAACGATCCCCCGGGGCGGCAAGGGCGTGGCCGTGAACCGGGCCGGCACCATCGGCTTCCGCGTGCAGGACACCGCGGTCGAGGTGATCGACCTCGACCGGCGGGTGGTCCTGCGCTCGGTCCCGCTGCCCGAGGCCGTCGGCACGGGACGGGGGTCGGTGGCGTTGTCGCCCGACGGCGCCACGCTCGCCGTCGTCACTGCGAGCGGCATCTCGCTGGTGAAGACCGGGGTGGCGACGATAGAGGCGCCCTCCACGACGTGGGCCCAACCCTCGCCGGCCGCGGTTCCCCTCGACGGCCTCGGCACCTGGATGGCCACCGCCAACCGCCCGACCGCCGGGCCGGCCAGCAGCCTCCCATCTATCTCTACGGCACCTACTTCGGCTTCGCCGACAGCCCGGCGACGGGCGTGGTCGGCCTGGTCACCAGCGGCGGCGGCACGATCGCCGTCTTCAGCGTGGTCGAGCCCGACGGCACGGCCCACACCGCCGCCGTCCCCTTCAACTGGACCGGGCGGCCGGTACTACTTCACGCTCGTGCACCGGCTTGCGCCCGGCGTGTGGGCCGCCTGGGTCTACGACTACGCCTCGTCGACGTGGGTGGTGATCGGCCAGCTCCACCCTTCCCGACGCATGGGGCGGGCTCTCGGGCACGAGCACGACGACCGTCTCCTGGTTCGGCCCGCCGGCGCCGACGTGCTCGGCCTACCCGCGCGCCGACGTGCTGTTCGCCCCGCCCATGGGCTTCGCCGGCGGGGCGGCGACGACGGCCGAGCCGGTGGCGACGGGCACAGGCGTCGGCGACTGCCCGGCCCAGGCGTCGCTACAGGTGTGGGCCCGCTACACACTGGGGACCTAGCGGCCGTCTGGCAACGGCGCAGCCCTGATTCGAACGGACCGGACGTCTCTATCCAGGGGTGAACGCAGGCCCTGCTGGCGCTACGGGTCAGGGCGCCGGAATGATGTGGTGGACCAGAACGACGTCATCTCCGAGCGGTTCCCACAGAATCAGCCACTCCTCGTCGCCACAGACGACGGCGATTCCCCAGAGTCCGATGGTGTCGAAGCGCCGACGCCGGTTACGCGCCTGGCCCGGATCGGCTTCGAGGCCGTCCAGGGCAGAGTTGATTCGGGCGGGCGCAGTGCAGTCGGCTCACGTCGGCCTCCATCGACGTCAGGACATCGTCCGCCTCGGGCGAGAAGGCGAGTTCGACCACGCCCTAATCGCGAGGAGCAGCCGAGCGGTCCCGTCGCCGGAGCCGACTCGGATCGGCGCGGTTCTCTGCGATCACCGTCATGAGGCCCTCGTCGGCGACGAGACGGGCCTCGGTGACGGACATGACTTCGGCCGGCTCCCAGATGAGCGTGCCATCGGGCTCGCGATGGACCAGGTACCGGTCGTGCTCCGCAAGCTTCCCGAGATCGGCGCAGCTGCGATCCTGGAGCGTCACGAGCACTCGATCACTCATGCGCGTGAGGATACCGTCCGCCCGACTCCAGCAGCGCGCTGTGCCGAAGCAGCCAGCGCCGACTGCGCGTCCCGATGTACCGGGGAAGGCTGCCACTCCTCATCGATCGAATGGCCGACGATGTCGACTCGTCGCCCGCTAAATGGTGCCGAACCGTGCGGTCAACTCTGGTCAACAGATGGTCCACAACCATTTCCACCAGAAATCCATAACTTATCCTCTGGTGTCGTTCCAGTGTCTTTCACTACTGTGCATTGGGACTTCCGAATGGGGCGGGTGGCAGTGGCCGAGACGGCATCACTTCCGAGAGTCGACACCATGGGGGCGGGGCCGCCGGGCGGGGCCAGGCCGGCGCCCAGCCGGCGGTCACTTCCGGGCAGCCGGGCAGTCGTCGGCGGACTGCTGGTGGCCACCGCAGCCGTCGGGCTCTTCTCGGTGGCGTCCAAGGCCGGGCACCACCCAGCGCAGTCCTACGCGGTGGCCGCCCACGGGCTGGCGGCCGGCACCCGCCTCCAAGCCGGCGACCTCGCCATCGACAGCATGGCGCTGTCGCCTGCGGCCCGGGCCAGGGCGTTCGGCGACCCTGCGGGGCTCGTCGGAGCCACCCTCCTCACCGCCCTCGAACCGGGTGAGCTGGTCCAGGCCAGCGCAGTGGTGGCCAAGGTGGGCGAGGCCGGCAGCCGGGAGATGTCGTTCACCGTCGAGCGGGGCCACCTGAGCCCGGCCATCAACGCCGGCGAGACGATCGACCTCATGGCCACCTACGGCACCGGCAACGACGCCTATACGGTCGGCGTCGCCCGAGGCGTGCTCGTCGTCGGCTTGGAGCGCGGCCGGAGCGGCCTCGGGGAGACCGGTCCCGTCGCTGGTCACCGTCGCCCTCGACGAGGCTGCCGAGGCGGTGGCGCTGGCCCACGCCGCCCAGGCCGGGAAGCTCACGGTCATCCGCACCACGGGGGTCCCCAGCGACGGCGGACCTCCTCCGGCGTTCCGGCAGCCCGCGCCGGCGCCGTGATCGCCGGCGAGCGATTCGTCGTCCTCGGTCTGGCTCCGGCCCGAGCGGCCTGGTTCCGCTCGGTCGGGGTCTGGGCCACGTCGGGCGCCCTCCCGGCCGAGTTCCTGAAGTGCGTATCGGCCGAGGAGGTGCGGGCCCGGCTGGCCTCGGGCCGGCCGTTCTCGGCCCTCGTCGCCGACGCCGGCTTGCCCGCGGTCGACCGTGACCTGCTGGCCGCGGCCACCGCCGCCGACTGCGCGGTGCTGATCGTCGACGACGGGCGGGCCACACGCGACTGGCCGTCGTTGGGAGCGGCACGCGTGCTCGCGCCGAGCTTCACCAGGGACGACCTGGTCCACGCCTTCGCGGCGTGCGCCCGCACGATCCGGCGCAGCGAGGCTCCCGCCACCGAGTTGCTGGCCAGGCCCATCTCGCCGCAGTGGCGGGGCACGGTGGTCGCCGTCACCGGCCCGGGGGGTACCGGGGTGTCGACGGCGGCCATGGCCCTGGCCCAGTCCCTGGGCGACGACGTACGCGCCGCCGGGCTGGTACTGCTGGCCGACCTGCGGTTGCACGCCGAGCAGGCGATGCTCCACGACGTCCGCGACGTGGCGCCCGGCGTGCAGGAGCTGGTCGAGGCCCACCGCGGCGGCCAGCCGTCGTGCGAGGCCGTCCGGGGCCTTTGCTTCATGGTGCCTGAGCGGGGCTACCACCTCCTGCTCGGGATTCCGCCAGGCTCGCTTCTGGCCGGCGCTGCGGCCCCAGGCCTTCGAGGCCGCCTTCGACACCCTCGGCCGCGCCTACCGCACGGTGGTCTGCGACGTCGACGCCGACCTCGAGGGGGAGGACGCCTGCGGGTCGATCGACGTCGAAGAGCGCAACATCATGGCCCGCACGGCCGTGACCAGGGCAGACGCCGTGCTCGCCGTCGGCAACTCGTCGCTGAAGGGCGTCCACAGCCTGGTCCGGGTGATCACCGCGATGACCAACCACGGCGTCGACCCCGAGCGGATCGTTCCGGTGCTCAACCGATCGTCCCGATCCCCGAGGACCCGGGCGACGCTCGGTACGGCGCTGGCCGAGCTGGCCCGGCCGGTCACCGAAGGACGCCTCGCATCGGCCGTCCACTTACCCGAGCGCGACATCGACAACGACCTCCACGACGGGCGCCGGCTCCCGACGGTGTTGGCCGACCCGCTCGCAGGGGCGCTGGCGGCTGTCCTGGAGCGAGCCGGAGACCGGTCGTTCGCTGTCTTCGGCCCGGGCGAGCGGGTCCGCCCGGGCTCGCTCGGCGCCTGGGACGACGACGAGGAGGCGGCGATTTGATCGACGGGCACGAGGTCTCGCCGCTGCAGGAGATCGAGCACCGGGTCCAGCGCCGCGCCGGCGAGCTCTCCCTCGACGTCTCCGGCGACGACGGCAGGGCCAAGCTCCGGCCCTCGTCCGGGACGAGGTGGAGGCGTGGTCCCACGACTTCAGCCGTGGCCTGCGGGCCTTCGACCTCACCGACCCCGACCTCGTCGCCCAGCGGGCGTTCCGCAACCTGGCCGGCTACGGCCCGCTCGAGCCCCTCCTCGGCGACGACGACGTCTGGGAGATCATGATCAACGGTCCCGATCAGATCTTCGTGAAGCGCCACCAGGGGCCCAGCTGCTACCACGACGAGGTCTTCAACGACGACGAGCACGTCTTGCGCACGCTGACGAAGATCCTCGACGACGCGTCCGGCAGCCACCGCAAGCTCGACCCCGCCGAAGGTCTCCAGGACGCGCAACTCGACACCGGGGCACGCCTGCACATCGTCCACGGCGACGTCGGCCGCGACGGCCACGTGCTCGTGAACATCCGGAAGTTCACCGGCGTGCCCTACCGGTCCCTCGTCGAGCTGGTCGAGCGCGACATGCTCGACACCAGGGTCGCCGACTTCCTGCGGGCGTGTATGCGAGCGCGCCTGTCGACCGTCTTCTCGGGTGCCCCCGGCTCGGGCAAGACGACACTGCTGTCCTGTTGCGCGGCCGAGCTCGACCCCAGCCTGCGGGTCGTCATTGCCGAGGAGGTGTTCGAGGCCGACCTGCCCCTGCCGAATGTCGCCAGCATGCAGACCCGACCGGCCCGACAGGACCGTCGGGAGGTCGACCTGCGCCGGCTGGTGTCCGGGTTCCTGCGGATGGCCCCCGACATCGCCGTCGTCGGCGAGGTCCGGGACCGGGAGGCGCTGCCGCTGTTGCTCACCCTGTCGTCAGGGGTCAAGGGCTTCACCACCATCCACGCCGGCTCGGCCCGCCAGGCACTGACCCGGCTGCGCTTCATCTGCCAGCTGGCCGACACGTCCAACGAGCTGCCGATGTCGGCGCTCAGCGCGCTGGTGAGCGAGGCCATCGACATCGTGGTGCACTGCACCCGCATCGGCGGCATGGTGCGGGTCAGCGAGGTGATCGCCGTGGAGGAGTCCCAGACCGGCCCCGACGCCACCCAGTTCACGGTCACCGAACTGTTCGCCCGGCCCGCGGTCGACAAGCCGCTGGCCTGGACCGGCAACCTGCCGGTCAGGGCCGCCCGGGCCTTGACGGAGGCCGGTTTCGACGTTCGTTCGCTCCTCGACCCCGACGCCGACCGCCGCGGCGGCTCGGGCGCTCGGTCGTCGGGCCGGGGGGTGACGGGCCAGCGGCGGCCGCGCCCTGCGGCGGCGACGGTCGGCTGATGGCCGCCGTCCTCGTGGCCGTCGCCGGGGCGGCCGGCGTCTTCCTCCTCTACACCTCGATCGTGCTCGGCTGGAGGGGCCTCGGGGTCGGCCCGGCGTCGACGACGCGTCGGCACCGCCCCCACCGTGCCCAGCAGTGGCTGGCCCAAGCCGGCCTCGACGACGTGCAGCCCTCGGAGTTCCTCTGGGTCATGGCGCTGCTGTTCGTGCTCGGCACCGGGCTCACCTTCGTGTTGTTCGGCAGCCCCCTGCCGGCGGTGGCGGTCGGCGCCTTCGCCGCCACCTACCCCGTCGCCTCGTACCGGGCCCGCCGGCGCCGCCGGCGGCGCGCCGCGGCCGAGGCCTGGCCTCGGATGATCGAGGAGATCGCCCTGCTCACCGGGTCGCTCGGGCGCTCGGTACCCCAGGCGTTGTTCGAGGTCGGGCGTCGGGGCCCGGACGAGATGAGGGCCGCGTTCGAGGCCGCCACCCGGCACTGGCTGGTCACCACCGACTTCCCGGCCAGCCTGTCGGTGCTGAAGGCGGGCCTGGCCGACGCCACCGCCGACGCCGCCTGCGAGACGCTGCTGGTCGCCCACGAAGTCGGTGGCAGCGACGTCCAGCGCCGCCTCGCCGCCTTGGTCGAGGACCGCACCGCCGACGTGCAGGGCCGCAAGGACGCCGCGTCCAGGCAGGCAGGTGTCCGGTTCGCCCGGCGGTTCGTGCTCTTCGTTCCTATCGGGATGGCCCTCACCGGGCTGTCGATCGGCGATGGCCGGGCCGCCTACAGCACGGCATTCGGCCAGCTGGCGGCAGTGGCCGCGGTGGCCATGGTCGTGGCCTGCTGGCTGTGGTCGGCGCGCCTGCTGCGCCTGCCCGAGGAGGACCGGGTGTTCGTTGATTGACCTGCGGCTGGCCGTGGCCTGGGGGCTGACGATGTGGCTCGGCGCCACCCTCCTGCTCTCCGAGCGGCGCTGGTTCTGCCGACCGACCGTGTTCGAGCGACTGCGCCCGTACGCCCCGGGCGGGATGAGCGACCGGCGTCGGCGCGACGGCCCGCTCTCGGTAGAGACGTTCCGCGACGTGGTCAAGCCCCTCAGCCGGGCGCTGGGCGAGAAGGTGGCCGGTGTGTTCGGCGTGAGCGAGGACGTCTCGACGCGGCTGAAGCGGGTCCACTCCCCGCTCGACGTCACCGCCTTCCGGGTCCGCCAGCTGGGCTGGACGGGGGTCGGCTTCGCCGTCGGCGTGCTGCTGGGCATCGTCCTGCGTCCCCCGCCCGCCGCTGCCCTGCTGTTCGTCGTCGGCGGACCGCTGCTGGCGTTCCTCATCGTCGAGCAACAGCTGGCGTCGGCGTCGGACCGCTGGAAGCGACGGCTCGTCGTGGAGCTGCCGGTCGTCGCCGAGCAGCTGGCCATGCTGCTGTCGGCGGGCTACTCGCTCGGCGCCGCGCTCAACCGGCTGGCGTCACGGGGACAGGGCTGCGCCGCCCGCGACCTGTCCCGGGTGTGCGCCCGCGTCCGCCAGGGCCTGTCGGAGATCGACGCCCTGCGGGAGTGGGAGACGGTGGCCGACGTCGACGCACTGCGCCGGCTGCTTCCCGTCCTCGCCCTCAACCGGGAGGCCAGTGACCTCGGCCGGCTCCTGTCGGAGGAGGCCCGGGGCATACGCAAGGACCTGCAGCGGCGCCTGGTCGAGACCGCCGAACGGCGGGGCGAGCAGGTGTGGATCCCCGTCACCATCGCCGCCCTGCTGCCCGGGGTGGTCTTCATCGCCGTCCCCTTCCTCGAGGCCCTCCGCCTCTTCGCATCGCCGTGACCTGTCGAAAGGAGATCCCCTTGTACGAGCACACGCTGCGCGCCTACGTGTGGACCAGGAGCCTGATGGCCAGCCTCACCACCGGTGGCGACGAGCGGGGGGAGGGAGTCGTCTCGTCTGCCATCGCCGTCCTGATCTTCGCCGCCCTCGGCGCCCTGATGTGGGTGGGCTTCAAGTCCATCTGGGGCGACGCCAGCAGCCAGACGTCAACCCAGATCGGCAAGATCGGTAGTTAGTCACACGCGCCCCGAGCGAGACGAGGCAGGCGGCGGGCCGATCTCGGCGTGGATCGGCTTCGTCGTCTTCCTCGGCCTGCTCCTGTTCGCGGTGCAGGCCCTGTTCAACCTGTACGCCACGTCGGTCGTGACGGCGGTAGCCTACGACGCCGCCCGGCGGGTGGCGGGGGCCGACGGCGGGCCCGGGTCGATGGCGCAGGCCGAAGCCGAGGCGCGTCAGTCGCTCGGCCGCTACTCCGACCGGGTCAGCTTCGACTGGAGCGCCACCGACGGGGAGACGGTCGTGCTCGCCGTCCACGCCGAGAACCCGCACATGCTCCTGCCGGCGGTGGCGGGGCCGCTGGCGTTCGACGAGATCGACCGCACCGTGCGGGTGAGGGTCGAGCGCTTCCGATGACCCGGCGACGGCGCCGGGACGAGTCGGGGATGGCAGCCGGCCTCGAGGCCATCGTGTTCGGGCTGCTGACGTTCGTCGTGGGCGTCCTGCTGGCCGCCAACGCCTGGGCCGTCGTCGACGCCAAGATGGCGGTGGCGTCGGCCGCCCGGGAGGCGACGCGCGCCTACGTCGAGGCCCCGCCCGGCTCCGACCCGCTGGCCCTGGCCGACGCCGCCGCGAGGGAGGCGATCAGCGGCCACGGTCGCGACCCCGCACGGCTCCAACTCACACCGGTCGACGCGTCCTTCTCCCGCTGCGCCACCGTCCGGTTCGAGGCCAGCTACCAGGTCCCGGCGGTGACGCTCCCATGGGTCGGCGGCCAGGGCGCCGGGTTCACCGCGACCGCCCGGCACGCCGAGATCGTCGATCCCTTCCGCGACGGCGTCCCCGCCGCCGCCGCCCGGTGCGATGACATCTGAGCGGGGCAGCTCGCTCCTGCTCTTCCCGGCCGGGGTGCTCATCGTGCTGGTGCTGGCAGCCATGGCGGTGGACACGTCGATCGCCTTCATGGGCCAGCGGGAGCTGGCCAACGCCACCGCCGCTGCAGCCAACGACGCCGCCAGCCAGGCGGTCGACAACTCCGCCTTCTACCAGCAGGACCGAATCCAGCTCGACCCCGTCGCCGTCGAGTCGCTGGCGGTGGCCAAGGTGCGGGCCGCTGTCGACCAAGCCCGCCACGCCGGGCTGAGCGTCCAGGCGGTCGCCTGCCGCCTGCTGCGGCCGGCTGCCCGTGGACGGTAAAGGTCACCGCCTCGTCCCGGGTGAGCTACGTGTTCGCCCGGGCCATCCCCGGCGGGCCGCACGAGGCGGACATCCACGCCACGTCGGTCGCCGGCCCGGCCCAGGCCGACGTCGCGGTCGGCCTGCGCCGCCTAGCATCGAGGCGACCGCACGACGACGAGGACGGGCCGTGACGGAAACAAATGCGGACCAGGTCGGCGTCCTGCCCGATATCCATCTGCGCAAGGCGATCGACGCCGGCCACATAACCGCCGACCCGTTCCGCATCCCGGACCGCAGCATCCAGCCGGCCAGCCTCGACCTGACCCTCGGCCGACGGGCCTACCGGCTGCGGTGCAGCTTCCTGCCCGACACCAAGGACGTGGCCGAGAAGCTGGCCGAGCACTCCATGGGCGAGGTCGACCTGCGCGACGACGGTGGCATCCTCGAGCGCAACCGTCCCTACCTCATCCCCCTGCGGGAGCAGCTGGCCCTGCCGCCAACCATCCGGGCCAAGGCCAACCCCAAGAGCTCCACCGGCCGCCTCGACATATTCACCCGTGTCATCACCGACCGCAGCTTCCGTTTCGACGAGGTGGGCGCCGGCTATCAGGGCCAGCTGTACCTGGAGGTCGTGTCGCGGTCGTTCACCATCCGGGTCAGGGAGGGCCTGTCGCTCAACCAGCTGCGGCTGATGGCCGGCGAGCCGAGGGTCGACGACGCCGAGATCCACAGCCTCCACGGCCGCGACCCGGTCCTCTACCTGGGCGAAGACCCGGTGCGAGCAGAGGACCTGACCGTGTCCGACGGGCTGTTCCTCAGCCTCGACCTGGTCGGCGGCCCCGAGCGGATGATCGGCTACCGGGCCAAGAAGAACAGCCAGCTGCTCGACCTGGGCAACGTCGAGCACTACGAGCCTGATGCCTTCTGGGAGCCGCTGGTGGCCGACCGGGAGCGCCGCCTGATCCTGGAGCCCGAGGAGTTCTATCTCCTCCTGTCCGCCGAGGCGGTCAGCGTGCCGCCGTCCTACGCGGCGGAGATGCACGCCTACGATCCCACCAGCGGCGAGCTGCGGACGCACTACGCCGGCTTCTTCGACCCCGGGTTCGGATACGAGGCCGCCGATCAGCACCGGGCCAGTCGGCTCCGGGGCAGCCGGGCCACGCTCGAGGTCCGGGCCCACGACGTGCCGTTCATGGTCGAGCACCGCCAGCGGGTTTGCAAGCTCAGCTTCGACAGGATGATCGAGCCTCCCCACACCCTCTACGGCGAGGGCATCGGGTCGCACTACCAGTCCCAGCAGGTCACCCTCAGCAAGCACTTCCGCTTTCCCCGCCCCGCCCTGCGGTAGGGCGCTGACCCCTGAGCGAGCCGAAGGCGAGCGGAGCAATGTTGCGCGTTAGGTGGGACGACGCCCGCCGCGACGTGGCCGCCGCCCTGCCCGGCTGGATCACCGCCCGCCTGGTGGTGCTCGTCGCCCTCGGCCTGGCCCACCTGGTGGCCCAGCGCATCGATCCGGGACTGGAGCCGCTGGTGCACCGGCGCCTCCACCAGGGACTGCTGGCGTGGGACGGCGACTGGTACCTGCGCATCGCCGACCGGGGCTACGCCGCCCTCCCCGAGGAGAGCCTGCGCTTCTTCCCGCTCTACCCGATGCTGGGCCGGGCCTTGGCGCCGGTCTTCCTCGGAAATGCCGGCGTCGCCCTGCTGGTGCTGGCCAACCTGCCCGCCCTGCTGCTGGGAGCCCTCGTCCACCGGCTGAGCCTGCGGGAGACCGGCGACGCCGCCCTGGCCCGACGGGCGGCATGGCTCATCGCCCTGGTGCCGCCGTTCTTCGTGATGGTCATGGGTTACGGCGAGCCCATCACGCTGTGCCTCTCGGTCGCCGCCTTCCTCGCCCTGCGCCGGCAGCGATGGGAGTGGGCGGCGGCGGCAGCCTTCTTCGCCGGCCTGGCCCGTCCGGTCGGCGTCCTGCTCGCCATCCCGGCGGCCATCGAGGCGGCGAGAGGCCTTCGGGCGGCGGGCGTCGGCGAGCGACTGCGCCGGGTGTTGCCGGTGGTAGCGCCGCTCGTGGGTGCGGGAACGTTCCTGGTGTGGGTCTGGGTCAGGTTCGACGACCCGCTCGTTCCCCTGCGCGTGCAGAACCGCGGCTACCTGCGGGGTGGGTGGGCCAACCCGCTGGCGACCGTCGTCGAGTCGGTGGGCGACCTGGTCGGTGGCGAGGTCGGCCGCAACGCAATCCACCTGCCGTGGATCGTCGTGATCACCGCCCTGGTCGTGGTGTCGTTCCGCCGGTGGCCGGCGTCGTACGGCGCCTTCGCCGCCGCCAGCCTGATCATGGCCGTCAGCGCCCGGAACCTCGGCTCGTTCGAGCGCTACGGGTTCGGCGCGTTCCCCGTGGTGCTGGCCTTGGCGTCGATCACGACCACCGACTGGTCCGAGCGGACGGCGATCGGACTGTCCGCGGCCCTGATGACCGGCTACGCGACTGTCGCATTCCTCAACCTGTACGTGCCCTGACCACTACGGTCGCGCCGTGGCTGACGAGCAGGAACGATCCACCACCCCCCTGCTCGATGAGTGGTTGGCCGAGGTCGGCGAGGACGAGGTCGTCCGCATCGTGCGAGCCACCGAGCAGGCGATCGAGGACGGGCTGCTCCCGGGCCACAGTGATGCAGCTTCCCTTCTGCAGTACTGGAACAGCAGGCGCCGGTCGGCCTGACCGGCGTCGGAGCAAAATCGATCCCCGTCAGACCGCTTTCCGTGCGGCCATTGTCGCGGTCACGACCAACGCCACCACGACGATCACCTCGAGGATCGGTAGCCAGAACCCGTAGACGCTGTGCTGAAAGGCGCGGGACTGGCCCGGGGCGCCGGTCACCGTGGTCACCTGCAGGATTCCCGCCTGGGCCACCGCCAGCCAGGCCAGCGGCCACCGCCACGTCAGGGCCAGGGCGGGCAGGCTCCAGGCCAGGTACCACGGCAGCACATAGGCGCCGAGGAGCATGTAGGCCAGCACCGACACGCCGACCACCTGGGCCACGCCGGGCCGGTCCACGCTACGGAGCAACACCACGACGAGGGCGACCGCGCCCACCAGCGCGACCGTCGACAGGATGCGGCCCGACAGCCTGGCCGCCTCGACGGCATCCCGCTCCCCGCCGGTCAGCGCCGACGCCAGCCAGCGGCGCGGCGCCGACCATATCGACCCGTTCGTGAACCGGAGGGCGGCGTCCCGGAGTGGCCGCAGGACGACCGGTCCTCCGGCGACCAACACGCCGACGGCCATCACTCCCCCCGCCGCCGCCCCGAGCGCCAGCGCCCGCCGGTTCCCTTGGCGCCGCCAGACCCATACGGCGACGGCGGCCAGCGGAAGCAGCGCCGCCGCCTTGACGAGGACGCCGAGCGCCATCACCGCCCCCGCCCACGCCGGCCGCTTGGCCGCCACGAGAAGCACCCCACCCAGCAGCGCCAGGCCGATCAGAGCGTCGTTGTGGCCGCCGTTGACGACCGCGATCACCGTCACCGGGTTGACGGCGAGGAAGGCCACCGCCATCGGGTCCTTCAGCCGGCGGTCGACGAGCACGAGCGACACGAGCACTGCCACCGCGGCCAGGCCCTGGAAGAACAGCCTCGCCTTCAGCCTCGACGTGCCGGCCACCTCCATCCCGAGCGCCGAGAGCCCGGTGAAGACCGGCCCGTACACCGACGGCGAGTCCCGCCAGAAGGCCGACGACCGCGCCGCCACCGGGTCGTCGGGGAAGTCGGCCGGCGCGTGGCGGTACGGGCTCACGCCGTACTCCGAGACCATCCGGCCGTAGGTGGCGTAGGACCACACGTCGTTCGACTGCATCGGCGGGACGATCACCGCCAGCACCAGGAGAGCCCCGCCGACGGCGAGCACCAGGCGACGATCGAGACGTCGCTGACGCAGCTCCCCGGCGACCATCACCCCGAGCGCGGCGAAGGCCACCACCAGCAGGGCGACCTCGAGCCCGGCCGCCGAACCCGGCCCCCGCAGGAGGGCCACGGCCATGGCGAGGGCGGCCACCGCCAACGCCGCTCCGCTCACGGGATTCCTCTCACCGGCTTCGTGCCGGCAGCCTAAACGGGCAGTTGTGCGTGTGAAACAGCGTGATATGATCTGACAATGCAGTTGGGACCATCGGGTGAGTCGTCGGCAGCCGACGCGGTGCGCCGCGAAGCTGACTTGCTGGCGGCCGCCCGCCACCCCGGCGTGGTTGAGCTCGTGGCTGTCGAGGGCACGCCCGAGCGGCCCGTCCTGATCACCGCTCCGGTCGACGGACCATCCCTGGGCGCGTTCGGCCCGCTCGCCGCCGGGGAGCTGGCCGGGCTGATGGCGGCGCTGGCGTCGACCCTCGCCGACCTCCACGACCTCGGCATCGTCCACGGCTCCGTCGACGCCGACCACGTCCTGGTCGGCGCCGACGGGCGGCCGGTGCTGTGCGGTTTCGACAAGGGCGGCCACGCCGGCGAGGTCCCGCCAGGAGCCGTCGAGGAGCTCCACCCCGTCGACGACGTGGCCGGGCTCGGGCACCTTCTCCGTCGGTTCGCCATGGGCGTCGAGGCCAGGCCCTTGCGGCGGCTGGCCGACGAGGCCACCGCCGAGGACCCCGCCGCCCGGCCAACGGCACGAACGCTGGCGGCCGAGTTGGCCACCGCCGTGCCCGACGCCCGCCTTCCGATGCGCGAGGCCCCGACCGACGGGCGACCGGTCGAGCCCGATCCTCGGGTCGACACGCTCGAGCGTCGGCGACGGCTCCCCGACGCCGTCGGGGTCGACGGTCGGCGGCCTCGCCGCAGCATTCTCGTCGCTGCGGGCGTGGCGGTGATAGCGGCGGTTGCCATGCTCGTCGTGTCGCGGGCACCGTCGGGCCCCGTCCGGAGATCGTGGCGCCGCCCTCCACCCGGGCGACCGCCGTCGACACCACCACCGTCCCAGCCCCGACGTCGACCCGCCCGCCGGCGCGCCAGGACTGTCCCGAGGTGTCGTCGGTGCTCCTCGCCGACGTCGACAGCGACGGCTGCCTCGACGCGCTCCGCTACGCCGACGGCGTCCTCGAGGCGGCCGGGCGACGGTGGTCGGTCGGACAGGCCGGCGACGTGGCGGCCACCGGCGACTGGTCCTGCCGCGGCGTGCGCACGCTGGCCCTCCTCCGGCCGTCCACCGGCGAGGTCTTCCCCCTGGCCGGCTGGGACGGCGAGGTCACCGCCCGGGCCGCGGCGCGCGTCGCAGGTGGTCAGGCGCTGCGGGCGGCCGATGTCGACCGCGACGGTTGCCACGAGCTCGTGGTCGAGCGGGGGGCGCAGCCGGCCGAGATCCTGCGCCTGTCCCGACCTCAGCCGTGACCAGGCGTTTCACCTCCTCGGCGGCGGTGGCAGCCTCGCTGGGCGCCATCGCGCTGGTGCTGCTCGAGTCGGGCGGCGGCCTGTCCCCGCCGCCGCTCGGCTCGCCAGGCCGGTGGGCCGCATGGCTGGAGCAGCGCGAGCCGGTCACCGCCGCCTTCGCCCTGCTGCGCCTCGCCGCCCTGGCCGGCATCTGGTACCTGGCGGGCGTCACCGGCCTGGGCGCCGTGCTCCGGGCCGTGCGTGCGGTCCGGCTGGTGGCGGTGGCCGACAGGGTCACGGTGGCACCGGTGCGCCGCCTTCTCGCCGGCACCCTCACCGCCGGGCTCGTCGGCCTCGGGCCGGTCGGAGCGGTCGGCGCCCAGTCGGCGGCTCCGACGACCACCACGACGACCTCGCTCCCCACCAGCACCGCCCCCAGCTCGACGACCATCACCGCCGGCGGGGCCACAAGCGACGACACTGTCGTGCTCCGCCGCCTCCCGCCCGACGCCCCCGCGCCGGCATCCAGGGCGGCCAACCCGCCGCCCCGGCCGGCCCAGCTGCGCCGGCCGAACGAACACCGGCGAAGTGGACGGTGGAGCCGGGCGACTGCTTCTGGACGATCGCCGAGGACATCCTCGAGCAGGCGTGGGGCCGGGCGCCGACCGACGCCGAGATCGTCCCCTACTGGCGGGCGCTGATCGAGGCCAACCGCCATGCGCTGGCCGACAAGGGGAACGCCGACCTCATCTTTCCCGGGGCAGGTCTTCGACGTCCCCGCGCGCCACCGCCACCGGCGGCGCCGCTGGCCCGGACGGGCTGACCGACCCCTACGCGGGGGTGAGCCGCAGCTGGAGGTCGTCCAGCCGGCGGACCAGCGCGTCGGCGTCGGTGCCGAACAGGCCGGCAATGGCCCTGATGTCGTCGTGGCGGATGGTGAGCACCCTGCCGTTGAAGTCCTGCCGCAGCACCTGGATGCTGGACAGGTACTTGTGCACCATGTCGAGCTCGGGGTCGGCCTCCAGCCCCTCGAACTTGGACAGGTCGAACGTGATCTTCCGGGGCGACGCCGAGCCCGCCGAGCGGTCCGAGGACTCGCCACCGTCGCCGTCGGGCGCAGAATCGAGGACTTCGGTCTCGCGGGGCAGCAGCTGGTCGACCGGCACGTTGTAGAAGTCGGCCAGACGCTGGAGCCGGGGCACGGAGATCACCCGCTCGCCGCGCTCGTACGCTCCGAGCACCGACGCCTTGAACTCCTGCTCGGAGGCGGCTTCCACCTCCTGCAGCGACAGTCGCTTCTGCCTGCGGATGGCGCGCAAGCGCTGGCCGACCCGCCTGGCGTAGGTCTGGGCCGGTCCGGTCAGCTCGTCGTCGTCCACGACCGAGCCTCCTCCCCGTTCACATGTACGGCCGGCAGCGGAAGATTATCTCGCTCTCCGTGTCCGAGGCAAACTCGGAGCGTGACCAGAGGAAGGACGCCCTCAGCGGGGCATCACCAGGCCGGCCCGGAGCGCAACCAGCAGCGAGCCAGACGCCACCGCTGCGGTTTCGGTGCGCAGAACGCCCGGCCCCAGACCCACCGTGGGCGCCCCCGCGGCCAGCTCGTCGGGCTCCCAGCCGCCTTCGGGCCCGACCAACACCAGCGGGGTGGCGAGGGACGGGGGATCGCCGCCGGCCACGGCCAGGGCCGCTCCCGCCCGCCCGACGACGTCCGAGAACGACGCCACTTCCTCCACGACGGGCAGGCGCGCCCGCCGGCTCTGCATGGCCGCCTCCCGCGCCACCCGCCGCAGCCGCTCGACGGCCGACACCGCCCGGTCGCCGGTCCAGCGGACCACCGAGCGGCCGGCCACCAGCGGCACGATCCTGTCCACGCCCAGCTCGGTCAGCTTCTGGACCGCCCATTCCGGCCGGTCTCCCTTGGTGGGGGCGAACGCCACCGCCACCTCCGGCACCAGAGGTGGCTCGACGGTCACCTCGCCCTCGGGTTCCAGCCCGGCCGCGACGCCAGCCGCGAACCGGCACACCCGCCATCGTCCCGAACCGCCGACGTCGGCTGCCGTCACCACCTCGCCGTCACGCAGGCGCAGCACCTTGGCGAGGTGATGACGGTCGGTCACCGCCAGCTCAGGCGACTCGACGTCCTCGACGAACACGTGGGCCCGGGACCCTGCCGCAGCGGCCACTCCCGTAAGGGGCGGACCGGCCACGTCGGCTACTTGAACGCCGAGCGGACCTTGGCGAAGAACCCGGTGTCGGCCGGTGCCACCTCTTCGCCGCGGGCGTTGGCCAGGAGCCGCAGCAGCTCCTCCTGCTCCTTGGACACGTCGGCGGGCGTGTCCACGATCACCTGCACGAGCAGGTCCCCCCTGCTGCCGCCGCCGCCGAGTCGCGGCACGCCCCGGCCTCGCAGCCGGAAGACCTTGCCGTTCTGGGTGCCCTTCGGGATCAGCAGGTCCTCGACGCCGTCGAGCGTCTCGTAGCGGATGTGGGCGCCGAGCGAGGCCTGGGTCATGGGCACGTGCAGCTCGTGGACCAGGTCGTTGCCGTGGCGGGCGAAGCGCTCGTCGGGCCGCACCCGGATGTGGACGTACAGGTCGCCCGGCGGGCCGCCCCGGGCCCGGCCGCACCGAGGCCGGCGATCTTCAGGGTGCGGGTGTCGTCGACGCCGGCCGGCACCTCCACTGTGTACGTGCGCTCGTCGGTGCGACGGCCTTCGCCCCGGCAGTCGGGGCACGGCGACGTGATCTCCTCGCCCATCCCGTTGCAGCGGGGGCACGGGCTGGCGCTCACCATCTGGCCGATGATCGACTGCCGCACCCGCCGGACCTCGCCGGCGCCGCCGCACTGCGCGCACCGCACCGGCGTGGTGCCGGGACGGGCGCCGGTGCCCGAGCACGTCTGGCAGCCGACCGGCACCCGCAAGATGACCTCGTGCGACGCCCCGAACACGGCCTCCCGGAAGTCGAGCGTCACCGCGACCTCGATGTCGTTGCCCCGAGGCGGGCCCGCCGGCCCCCTGGAACCGCCGCCGCCGCCGAAGGGCGAGGCCCCGCCGAAGAAGGACTGGAAGATGTCGCCGAGGTTGACGCCGCCGAAGATGTCCTCGAAGCCCCCGCCACCCGCTCCGCCGCCGGTGCCCCGCAGCCCGTCGGGGCCGAACATGTCGTAGCGGCGCCGCCGCTCGGGGTCGCGCAACGTCTCGTAGGCGACGGTGACCAGCTTGAACCGTTCCTCGGCGTCGGCGTCGCCGTTGTTGGCGTCGGGATGGAACTCGCGGGCGCGGTTCCGGTACGCCTTCTTCAGCTCGTCCTCGGTGGCGTTCTTGCCGACGCCGAGCAGGTCGTAGAAGTCCTCGATCTGGGCCATCGGTCAGCTCTCGCTCAGGTGGCGGCCGAGCCGCTGGCCCACGACGGCCACCGCGGCCATGGCCTGGGGATAGTTCATGCGGGTGGGGCCGAGGACGCCGATGGTGCCGGCCCGCAGGCCGCCGACCTCGTAGGGGGCGACCACCACCGAGCACTCGGCCAGCGACTCCACGCCGTGCTCGGACCCGATGACCACCTGGAGCCGGTCGTCGCTCAGCGCCTCCTGGAGCAGGCTGACCAGCACGTACTGCTGCTCGAGGATGGTGAGGACCCTGCGGACGGTGGCCACCGCCTCGAAGGTGGCGGCCATCTGCGACGCCCCGCCCACGTAGACCTGCTCGGCCTCGTGCCTGTGGCACTCCAGCAGGGCGGTGCGGGCCGCTCCGACCAGCGCGTCGGTGCGCTCGTCGCCGGTGGCGGGAATGGCGCGGTTGTCGGACACCTGGAGCCCGACCAGGTGGGCGGCCAGGTGGGCGCCGGCCGCGGACAGCCGCTCGGGCCCGGCCTCGTCGCCCAGCTCCAGGGTGGCCTTCTCGACGGCGCCGGTGGAGAGCACGGCCACCACCAGCGCCACCCGGGCGCCGAGGCCGACGATCTGCACCGACCGTACGGTGGCGTCCTCGTGGCCGGGGGCGACCACGACGGCGGCGTAGTGGGTCAGGCTCGACAGGAGGCGGCTGGTGTCGTGCAGCATCTCCTCGATCTGGCCGTGGGCCTGGGTGAAGAAGGACTGCACCTGCTGCTTGTGGGCCGGCTCGAGCGACCGCTGCGGGAGGCTGATGTTGTCGACGAAGAACCGGTAGCCCTTGTCGGTGGGGATGCGCCCGGCGCTGGTGTGGGGGTGGGCGAGGAAGCCCTCCCGCTCGAGGACGGCCATCTCGTTTCGCACGGTGGCGGGCGACACGCCGAGGTTCCGCGTGCGCGCCAGGTGGGCCGATCCCACCGGCTGGGCGGTCTCGATGTACTCCTGGACGACGGCCCGGAGGATGGCCGACTTGCGCTCGTCGAGCATTGTGAGAGTCGATGATACCGGCGACGGGGTGCGAGGATTGGGCCTGTGCCGTCCGGCGAACGTGAGGAATGGGCCCGGCGGGACGCGGCGGTGGTGTGGCACGGCTTCACGCCGATGGACGAATACACAGGGTCGGGTCCGCTCACGGTGGAGCGGGCCGAGGGCCACGAGCTGATCGACGTCGACGGGAACCGCTACCTGGACGCCATCTCGTCGCTGTGGGTGAGCACCCTCGGCCACCGGGTGCCCGAGCTGGACGAGGCCCTGCGGGACCAGCTCGACAGGGTCGCCCACTCGACGATGCTGGGCCACGGCAACCGGGTGGTGGTCGAGCTGGCCGAGGCGTTGGTCGGCGGTGGTGCCCGTCGACGACGCCCATGTCCTGTTCGCCGGCGACGGTGCGTCGGCAGTGGAGCAGGCCCTCAAGATCGCCTTCCAGTACTGGGTCAACGTCGGCCAGCCGGCTCGGAGCCGGTTCCTCGCCTTCGGCGGGGCCTACCACGGGGACACGGTTGGAGCCCTGTCGCTGGGCGACGGCGGCCTTGGTGCCGATGTCTTTGACCCGCTGCGGTTCCCGGTGCTGCGGGCGCCCGGGTTCGACGAGGGCCCCGACTTCAAAGTGGCCGTCGACATGGTCGCCGAGCACGCCGGCGAGCTGGCGGCGGTGGTCGTCGAGCCTCTCGTACAGGGGGCGGCGGGCATGCGAATGGCCCCCGCGGCGTCGTTCGCCCGGCTCGGGCAGGCCTGTGCCGACGCCGGCGCGCTCCTGGTCTTCGACGAGGTGGCCACCGGGTTCGGCCGCACCGGAACGTTGTTCGCCGCCGAGCAGTGCGGCGTGCGGCCCGACCTCCTCTGCCTGGGCAAGGGCCTCACCGGCGGGTACCTGGCCATGGCCGCCACCGTGGCGTCGAGCCGGGTGTTCGACGCCTTCGGCGAGAGTGGGAAGCACCTGGCCCACGGCCACTCCTACGGCGGGAACGCCCTGGCCGCCGCCGTCGCCCTCCGCCACCTGCGCCTTCTCGAGGAGCGGGACGTCCTGGCGAACGTGACGGCCAGGTCGGCCCAGCTGCGCGAGCTGCTCGAGCGGCGGGTGGCGCACCTCCCCGGGGTGGGCGAGATCCGGTTGACCGGGCTGATGGCTGGCGTCGACGTGGCCCCGGGCCGGGGCCGAGAGGTGTGCACCGCGGCCACGGCCGCCGGCGTCCTGCTCCGGCCGCTGGGCGACACCGTGGTGATCATGCCGCCGCTGACGATCACCGCCGAGGAGATCGAACGCATCGTCGACACCCTCGCCGCCGCGATTCGTGACTGACTGGTCGAATTGGGCCGAGGAGCAGGCCGGCGCCATCGCCGCCGCCGGGCGGTGGCGGCGCCTACCTGAGGTCGGTGACGGCAGTGACGTCGACGGGCCTCCCTCGGCGACCTTCGCCTCCAACGACTACCTCGGGCTCTCCCAGCACCCGGCGGTGGTGGCCGCCGCCCACGCCGCCCTCGACCGGTGGGGCGCCGGCGCCGGGGCGGCCCGGCTGGTGGTGGGGTCCCGGGCCGTGCACTCCGAGCTCGAGGCCGAGCTGGCGGCCTGGAAGGCGACCGAGGCGGCCCTGCTGTTCCCCACCGGGTACGCCGCCAACCTCGGCGTGCTCACCACCTTCGGCTCCGACGGCTCTCGCATCCTCAGCGACGAGCGCAACCACGCGTCGATCGTCGACGGCTGCCGACTGGCCCGGGCCGCGGTGGAGGTCTACCGCCACGCCGACCTCGATCACGTGGGCAAGCTCCTCGCCGACGGCGGCCCCGCCGTCGTCGTCACCGACACCGTCTTCTCCATGGACGGCGACGAGGCGCCGGTCGAGGGCCTGGCCGGCCTGTGTCGCGAGCACGGCGCCCTGCTCGTGCTCGACGAGGCCCACGCCGTCCTCGGTCCCTTCCCCGACCTCGCCGGGGTGGAGCACCTGCGGGTCGGAACCCTGTCCAAGACCCTCGGCTCGGTCGGAGGCTTCGTCGCCGGCTCCCGGCGGTTCGTCGACCTGCTGGTCAACCGGGCCCGGCCGTTCGTCTTCACCACCGCCCCCGCCCCGGCGGACGCGGCCGCCGCCCTGGCCGCCCTGCGGATTCTCAGGGCGGCCGAGGGCGAGACCCTGGTCGCCCGGCTCCGCGGCCACGTGGAGCGGGTGAGACCCGGCCACCGGTCGCCGATCGTGCCGGTGATCCTCGGCGACGAGGACGCGGCGATGGCCGCAGCCGCCAGCCTCGCCGCCGCAGGAATCGTCGTGGCCGCCATCCGCCCGCCGACGGTGCCGCCGGGGACGTCGCGGCTGCGGGTCAGCCTGTCGGCGGCCCACACCGACGAGCAGGTGACGGCCCTGATCGAGGCGCTCGGTGCCCGCTCGGCCTGAGCTGGTCGTGGTCGTGCTCGGGACCACCACCGGCGTGGGCAAGACCTGGGCCACCGCCGCCCTGGTCCGAGCCCTGGGGGACAAGGGGGTCGACGCCGTCGCCCGCAAGCCGGTGCAGTCCTACGCACCGGAGGACGCCACGACCACGGACGCCCACCTGCTGGCCCTGGAATGAGTCACCAGAAGAGGTTTGCCCACCCCACCGGTGGTACGAGGTCGCGATGGCGCCGCCCATGGCCGCCGACGTCCTCGGGCGGCCGCCGTTCACCGTCGCCGACCTGGTGGCCGAGCTCACCTGGCCACCGGCGGCACAGGTCGGCCTGGTCGAGACGGTCGGCGGCCCCCGCTCGCCCATCGCGGCCGACGGCGACAGCCTGGACCTGGCGGCAGCCCTCGACCCCGACCTCGTCCTCCTCGTGGCCGACGCCGGCCTGGGCGCGATCAACGCCGTCCGCCTGTCGGTGGGGGCGGTCGCCACCGTGGGCAGACCGATCGTCGTCCTGCTCAACCGCTACCGGGACGAGGACCCCGACCGCCGCAACCTGGCTCGGCTCGACGAGGACGGCTACGACGTCGTGACCTCAATGGGCGACGTCTCGGACTGGGTCACGGGGGCACTGAAGAAGTCGTCGTAGGCGGCCTGGTCGTCGTACAGCCACCACGACTCGGTGAACTTTCCCTCGTCTTTCACCTTGAACGCCATGACCCCGTGGGCGTCCAGACGCTTCCCCGGGGGATCGGCGCCGCCGCTCCAGAAGATGACCGCGTGGCCGTCTTCGGCGAGGACGTCGTCCACGACGATGCGCAGGGTGCCGCCCGTGATCTCCATCGCCTTCACGAAGAACGCGGCGATGGCCTCCCGCCCCCGGTGGGTCCCGCTCAGAAGGTTGTCGCCGGCCACCCGGTAGACGGCGTCGTCGGTGTAGGCGTCGAGCACCCCCTCCAGGTCGCCGGCGAGGACCGAAGCGCGGGAGCGTTCGCACCAATACTGCGTTCGGGTGCTCTTCCACGTCCCTCCGATCACCGGTCGCGGGCGCCGGTCGCGGACCGCGCTGCCGCGGGCGGGGACGGTATCCCCCGCCGGCGGCGACATCGAGGCTGCGCTAGGTCGGTGCTGACCAACGCATCGGCTGCTCTGCAGCCGGGCGCCTGACCAGCGCACTTGCGTGCGAAAGGCCGTTGTCAGGCGCCAAAGGCAGGCTTGATCAGCACCGACCTAGGTCGCTGCTACCGCCACCCGGGCCACGACGGCGTCGTCGCCGGTGGTCGGCTCGGCGCCCTTGTAGCCGGTCACGATGGCGTGCTTGCCGTCGGGGGTGAGGGCCACCCCGAAGAAGGAGTCGGCCGGGCCGCCGAGGTCGACCTGCAGGATGCCTCCGGTGCCGAAGCTCGGGTCGAGGGCGCCGTTCTCGTCGAGGAGGACGAGCATGGCGTTGATGTTGGTGGCGTCGGGCTTGCCGCTCCCGGCGATCAGGATCCGGCCGTCGGGCAGTGCCACCAGGTCACGACCTCGGTCGTCCTCGCCGGCGATGTTGATCCGCACCATGCCGTCGGTGCCGAACGTCTTGTCCCACTGGCCGTCGGCGGTGAAGCGGGCGGCGATGAGGTCGACCTTCTCGTCCGCCGTCGCCCGCCCGTAGCCGGTGATGACGTACTTGTCGCCCTGCAACCCCACCTCGTAGGCCTCGGCGACGGCCGGCAGGAGCTGGGCCTGGGCGATGCCACCGGTGCCGAAGGACGGGTCCAGGGTGCCGTTCGGCATGACCCTCACGAGGGAGGGCACGACGACGGGCGGCGTGGCCGTGGTGCGGGTGTACCCGGCCATCACGACCTTGCCGTCGGGCTGCACGACCGCCTGGCGGGGACTCTCGTTGCCGCCGTTGACGTCGATGGTGAGGGTGCCTCCGTCGGCGAAGGTCGGGTCGAGGGCGCCGTCGGCGGTGAACCTCATGAGCGCCCAGTCGAGGTCGGTGCGCCCCTCGCCCTTGGCCGGCTTGGCCCCGACGGCGATCAGCTTGTCGTCGGGGAGGACGGTGAGCCCCCACATGGTGTCGCCGACCACGCTGTTGGTCGTGGCCGTCGACCCTGCCGCCGGCGGGACGACGATGCCGGTGCTCATGTCGACCTTGGTCGTGCCCCCGGTGCCGAACGAGGTGTCCACCTTGCCGGTGGAGTCGAACCTCGTCAGCGCGATGTCGGTGTCACGGGCGGCGTCGCCGGCGGCCGCGGGGTCGTGCTCGAACGGTCCGGCCACGACGACCTTGCCGCTGGACTGCACCGCCACGCCGCGCGACTGCTCGCCCGTCTTGCCCCCGGCGGCGACGTTGACGGTGGCGATCCCGTCGTCGGAGAAGGTCGTGTCCAGCGTGCCGTCGGCCTTGATCCGGGCGACGGCCATGGCCTGGTCGCCGCCCGCGGCCACGAAGCCGACGCCGTAGATCTTGCCGTCCTTGCCGACCGTCACCGACAGGAACCTGTCGCCGTCGGCCGCCGCCAGCGGCGTCGACGCCACGCCGGCGTTGCCGAAGCCGGTGTCGAGCCCGCTGATGGCGAAGCTCCCGGTGACAGCCGGCCCGTCGCCGTCCGCGGCCGTGTCGTCGTCCGACCCACAACCGGCCAGGGCGAGGGCCCCGACCAGAAGCACTCCTGCCATCCTCTTCACGAGGGCTCTCCTTCGGTTTACCTACAGCTGAGTGTTAGGTGAACCTTCTAAACGGTAGGAGGCCCGCCTGTCAAGCGCAGGAGCAGCCGCTTAGGCGTCAGCGGTAGAACTCGTCGTAGGCGTGCTGATCGTTGTAGAGGAACCACGACTCGGTGAACTTGCCTTCGTCGTTGACCTTGAACGCCATGATCCCGTTGGAGTCGAGGGTCTTGCCGTTCCGCTCGGCTGTCCCCGTCCAGAACATCACGGCGTGGCCCTCGTCGCCGATCACGTCGGTCAACGCCAGCCGCATGGATCCGCCCGTGACCTCCGCCAGCTTGTAGAAGAAGGCCTCGATCTCGTCTCGGCCCCGGTAGTCGCCGCTGACCAGGTTGTCACCAGGGACGCGGTAGACGGCGTCGTCGGTATAGGTGTCGAGCGCGCCGTCGAGATCGCCGCTCACGACCATGTCCATCAGCCTCCGGACGCGGGTGGCGTTGGGGTGGTCGTCTACATTTCCTACCGCGTCTCCGCCTCCGTGGTCGCTCATGACCAGAATTCGTCGACGCGGGCCTGGTCGTCGGGCATGGCCCAGAACTCCGACCACGTGCCGTCGGGTTGGACGGTGAACGCCTCGGCCATCTCGATGTCGAGCTTCTTGCCGTTGCGCTCGCCGAAGACCCGGAGCATCACGACGATGTGGTCGTCGTTGGCCATGATCGACGACGGCTCGAGGGTCAGGGTGCCCCCGGAGAGCTCACGCGCCTCGTGGAAATAGGCGATCAGCTCGTCTTTGCCGAAGTAGTCGCCGCTCAGGGCGTGGTCGCCGGCGACGTGCCAGATCACGTCGTCGGAGAAGAACGGCCGCAGCCCCTCGAGGTCGCCTGCGGCGAAAGTGTCCAGGTATTCGCGGGTGCGGGTCACGTTGGGATGCTCGGGCAATTTGGTCCCTCCCTCGTCGTCGACCAGTCGGCTGGCGGGCACGGTACTGCGCCGATCGGGGCGATGCGTCGGCGGGCCGCTCCGTGGGTAAGGCCCGCTGGTACGCATCCGAGGAGGATCACGATGGCGAAGGCACGCGGCGATGGTCAGGGCACCAACGGCCCAGGCGGGAATGGGCCAGTCGGGCAGCCGACACGGGACGAGGCGCTTCACCTCCGTTGGCGCAGGAGGGTGACGTGCTCACGACGGTGAACGGCGTTCCCGTCTCCGACACCGACAACAGCCTGAAGGTCGGCACCCGAGGCCCGACCCTGCTCGAGGACTTCCACCTCCGCGAGAAGATCATGCACTTCGACCACGAGCGCATCCCCGAGCGGGTCGTCCACGCCCGCGGCGCCGGCGCCCACGGCCACTTCCAGCTGTACCGGTCGCTCGAGGACATCACCTGCGCCCGGGTGCTGTGCGACCCGTCGGTGGAGACGCCGACGTTCGTTCGCTTCTCGACGGTGGCGGGCTCCCGGGGATCGGCCGACACCGCCCGCGACGTGCGGGGATTCGCGGTCAAGTTCTACACCGACGAGGGCATCTGGGACCTCGTCGGCAACAACATGCCCGTCTTCTTCATCCAGGACGGGGTCAAGTTCCCCGACGTCATCCACGCGGCCAAGCCCGAGCCCCACTGGGAGATCCCCCAGGCCCAGACCGCCCACGACACGTTCTGGGACTTCGTCTCGCTGCAGCCCGAGTCCACCCACATGCTCATGTGGGCGATGTCGGACCGGGGCATCCCCCGCTCCTACCGGACGATGCAGGGCTTCGGCGTCCACACCTTCCGGCTGGTGAACGAGGCCGGCGACACCACCCTGGTCAAGTTCCACTGGCGGCCGGCGGCCGGCACCCACTCGCTGGTGTGGGAGGAGTCGCAGAAGCTGGGCGGAATCGACCCCGACTTCCACCGCCGCGACCTGTGGGAGGCGATCGACGCCGGCGCCTTCCCGGAGTACGAGCTCAGCCTCCAGATCTTGCCGGACTCGCCCGAGCAGACGTTCGAGGGCATCGACTTGCTCGACCCCACCAAGATCGTCCCCGAGGAGCTGGCCCCGCTGCAGCCCATCGGGAAGATGACCCTCGACCGCAACCCGACCAACTTCTTCGCCGAGACCGAGCAGGTGGCGTTCTGCACCGCCCACATCCCGCGCGGCCTCGAGTTCACCGACGACCCGCTGCTCCAGGCCAGGAACTTCTCCTACCTGGACACCCAGCTGACCCGCCTGGGCGGCCCCAACTTCGACCAGCTGCCCATCAACCGGCCGCGCTCGCCCGTCCATACGACCCAGCGGGACGGCTTCGGCCAGCAGGCCATCCACGAGGGCCGGGCGCCGTACAACCCGAACTCGGTGGGCGGCGGCTGCCCGTTCACGGCCGGGGCGGCGGGATTCGTGTCGGTGCCCCGCCGGGTGGAGGGCACGAAGGTGCGGGAGCGGGCGGTCGAGCCGGACCTGTTGTCGTTCGACGACCACTACACCCAGGCCACGCTGTTCTGGAACAGCATGACGTCGCCCGAGCGGGATCACATCGTCGACGCCTTCTCCTTCGAGCTCGGGCCACTGCGACGACAAGGAGGTCATCGCCCGGGTGCTGGCCAACCTGGCCAACGTCGACGCTGAGCTGTGCGAGCGGGTGGCCGCCAACCTCGGGCTGTCGGCGCCGGATGGGACGCCGTCGGCCGACGCCGGCTCGTCGGCGGCGCTGTCGATGGCTCCTTCGGAGTCGGGCCCGATCGACGGCCGGGTGATCGGCGTCCTCGCCGGCGACGGCGTCGACTCGGCCGGCCTGGCGGCGCTGCGCTCGGCGATCGAAGGGGCCGGCGCCAACCTGTTCGTCATCGCCCCCCACGGCGGCGCCATCCCCGGCTCGGACGGAAAGCCGGTGCCGGTCACCAAGGCCCTGTTCACCACCCAGTCGGTGGAATACGACGCCTTGGTGGTGGCGGGAGGCCCGGCGGCACCGTCGATGGGCGACGACGCCGAGCCCGCCAACCGCCTCATCGAGGCCTTCCGCCACTGCAAGGTCCTTGCTGGGTGGGGCGAGGGCGTGCAGGCCATCGAGCTCGCCGGCATCCCTCTCGACGCCCCCGGCCTCGTCCTGGCCGAGTCCGCCGACAGCGCCTTCGGCGCCAGGGTGGTCGAGGCGGTCGGCTGGCACCGCTTCTGGGAGCGGGCCGCCGTCCCGGTCTGACCCCGCCCCCAAGCCTCGGCCGAACTGGTGACGGACAGCGGTGCCACCCGCCGTTCTGTGTCACCGGTTCGGCGGGGGTGTCCGCCCCAAGCCGAACTGGTGACGGACAGCGGTGCCATCCGCCGTCTTGTGTCACCGGTTCGGCGGGGGTGTCCGCCCCAAGCCGAACTGGTGACGGACAGCGGTGCCATCCGCCGTCTTGTGTCACCGGTTCGGCGGGGGTGTCCGCCCCAAGCCGAACTGGTGACGGACAGCGGTGCCATCCGCCGTCTTGTGTCACCGGTTCGGCGAGGGAGACGGTCGGGGTTACCGCCTCAGCCGGTCGGCCAGCCAGCGGGCGTCCTGCACCGCGTAGCCGGAGTCGTCGTTGTTGAAGTAGGCGTAGACGTCGTGGCCCTGGCCGAGCCAGTGGGCCATGCGTTCGGCCGGCCAGAACAGGGCCTCGGGGCCGTATCGGCCCTGGTAGGCACGTTCCCGAGCGTTGGGCCCGTGGAACCGCCAGTAGGCCCAGTCGGTCGTGAGCTCCCACGGCACGTCGGCCAGCAGGTCGTGGATGCACAGGGCGGCGCCGTGCCGTCCCAGGACCTCGTAGGTCTCCTCGTGCAGCCACGACGGCTCCCGCAGCTCGACCGCCCATCGGTAGGTCTTGGGCGCCACCGACAGGAACTCGTCGAGCCGGCCGGCGTCCCGTCGCCACCTCGGCGGCAGCTGCACGAGGGTCGGGCCGGCGTGGTCGCCGAGGCGCGCCACTCGGTCCATGTGGTTGGGGAGCCACGACGCCGCGTCCTTCAGCTTCATGCGATGCGACCCGAAGGAGCCGAGCTTGAGGGCGTACACGAAATCGGGCGGCGCCTGCCGGGCCAGCCCTCCACCGCCGACTCCGCCGGCAGCCGGTAGAAGGTGTTGTTGATCTCGACGGTGTCGAGCATCGACGCGTAGTGCTCGAACCACCGTCGCTGCGGCAGGTCGGGCGGGTACACCGGGCCCCGCCAGTGCTTGTACATCCACCCCGAGCATCCGACCCGAGGACGACCCCCTGCGACTCCTCCAGGCGTGGCGGTCACTCCTCCAGGCGGAGCGCGGAGATGAAGGCCTCCTGGGGCACCTCGACCCGTCCGATCGACTTCATCCGCTTCTTGCCTTCCTTCTGCTTCTCCAGCAGCTTGTTCTTGCGGGTGATGTCACCGCCGTAGCACTTGGCGATGACGTCCTTGCGGACCGCCTTCACCGTCTCCCGGGCGATGATGCGCCCGCCGATGGCGGCCTGGATGGGCACGTCGTACTGCTGGCGGGGGATGAGCTCCCGCAGCTTCGACGTCATCCGCCGCCCGTAGTCGTCGGCGCGGGACTTGTGCAGGATGGTGCTGAAGGCGTCGGCCGGCTGGCCGTTGAGCAGCAGGTCGACCTTCACCAGGTCGCTGCGCTCGTAGCCGGCGGGCTCGTAGTCGAGGCTGGCGTAGCCCTTGGTCCGGCTCTTCAGCTGGTCGAAAAAGTCGATGACGACCTCGGCCAGCGGCAGCCGGTAGACGAGCTCCAGCCGCTCAGGCGACAGGTACTCCATCTTCTGCATCTCGCCCCGCCGGCCCTGGCAAAGGTCGATGACGGTGCCCGTGTAGTCCGCCGGGAGCAGGACGGTGACGGTGAGGAACGGTTCCTCGATCCCCGCCAGCTTGTTGGGAGGCGGCATGTCGGCCGGGTTGTCGACCTCGACCACCTCGCCGGTGGTGAGGTGGGCCAGGTACTCCACCGACGGGACCGTGGCGATGAGGCTTAGATTGAACTCCCGCTCGAGCCGCTCCCGCACGATCTCCATGTGCAGCAGGCCCAGGAATCCGCACCGGAACCCGAAGCCGAGCACGCCCGACGTCTCCGGCTCGTAGGTGAACGACGAGTCGTTGAGTCTCAGCTTCTCCAGGGCGTCGCGGAAGTCGGAGTAGTCGTCGCCGTCGACCGGGTAGAGCCCGCAGAACACCATGGGCTTGGGCTGGCGGTAGCCGACCAGGGCCTCGGCCGCCGGCCGGATGGCCTCGGTGACGGTCTCACCGGACCGGGCCTCGGCCACGTCCTTCACACCGGCCACCAGGTACCCGACCTCGCCGGGGCCGAGCTCGGCGACCGGGACGAGCGTGGGGCTGCGGACGCCGACTTCGTCGGCGTCGTGGACGGCGCCGGCCTGCATGAACCGCAGCCGGGCGCCGGTCGACAGCACGCCGTTCATCACCCGCACCGCGCTGATCACGCCGCGGTACTGGTCGTAGTAGGAGTCGAAGATCAGGACCTGGAGGGGCGACTCGGGGTCGCCGCCGGGGGGCGGGATCCGCTCGACGGCGGCGTCGAGCAGCTCCGAGACGCCCTGGCCCGTCTTTGCACTGATCCGCAGGATCGAGTCGCGGTCGATGCCCAGGACCGTCTCGATCTCCTCGGCCACCCGGTCGGCCTCGGCCGCCGGCAGGTCGACCTTGTTGACCGCGGCCACGATCTCCAGGTTGTTCTCGAGCGCCTGGTAGCAGGTGGCCAGGGTCTGGGCCTCGATTCCCTGGGTGGCGTCGACCAGCAGGATGGCGCCCTCGCACGCCGCCAGGGAGCGGGAGACCTCGTACCCGAAGTCGACGTGGCCCGGCGTGTCGATGAGGTGGATGGTGTGGCCCTTCCACGGCAGGCGCACGTTCTGGGCCTTGATGGTGATGCCGCGCTCGCGCTCGAGGTCCATCGAGTCGAGGTACTGCTCGCGCATGTCGCGGGCGTCGACGGCCCCGGTCAGCTCGAGGATGCGGTCCGACAGCGTCGTCTTGCCGTGGTCGATGTGGCTGATGATCGACAGGTTGCGGATCTGGGCGCGGTTGATCATGGCTCGAGATCCATTGTCCTACAGCCCGGTGTCGGACTCGGGCCGTACAATTGACCTATGGCACTGAGCACGCCGATTCGGTCTGGCCGACCCTTCACATACGTCGACCTGGAGGCGCTGCCGGATGGGAACGTCTACGAGCTCAGCTACGGAGCAGTCATCGTGACCCCGTGGGCGACGACACCACATCAGGCGATTGCGACCGCACTCGCAGCCTTCCTCCACACGCGGAAGCCACGATCGAAGAGCGTGCTGATGGAGACCCAATGGATGGGCCAGCCCGACCTGGTCAAACAGCCAGACGTGCAGGTCGTGGAGAAGGCCCTGGTCGGCGGCCCCCGGATCGTCGGTACACCAGACCTCGTCATCGAGGTCCACTCGCCCTCGACGAAGGTGCTCGACCTGACCGAGAAGCGGCATGTCTACGGCGAAGCGGGCATTCCGGCGTACTGGATGGTCGATCCCGATGCCTCCACCATCACGGTGCTCGAGTTGCGGGGAAGCGCCTACGTCGAGGTGGCGGTCGTCGGCGCCACCGATTCGTTCGAGGTCTCGATCCCGTTCCCGCTGACCATCGAAGGCGCCTCGATCTTCGAGTAGGTCACCCACACCGGAATCAGGCGGTCGGGTCGTCGCCCCGCTGCGGGAACCGGATCAGGTCCATCAGGAGGGAGGCGGCGGCGCGGGCCAGGTCCGCCCGCTCGACCTCGAGGTCGACGCACAGCTCCTTGCCGGCGCCCACCCACGGCGGGCGCAGCTCCGAGCTGGAAGCAGGCCCGTACGCCGACGCGCTCGGCGACTCTCGGATGGGCGCGGGCCACGAACGTCAGGTTGGGCTCGGTGAAGGTGACGGGCGCAGCCGCCGGGTCCCGAGCAGCGGCGTTGACCAGCCACCTGACCAGGTGTTTCGCCTCCCAGGTTGTGAGGCACGGGTCGACGACGTCCCAGCTCCCCTCGGCCGTCACCACTCGCACCGACACGAGGAGCCAGTTCGAGTCCCACGGGTCGGTCCTGACCTCGGGGAACTGGTAGCCGACGATGGAGATTTCGAGCTCGTTGCCCCCCGTCCCTGCCAGCAGCATCCCCGAAAGTGTGGCCCACAGGCGCTGCTACCCTGGTTCGGCCGTGGCCAACATCAAGAGTCAGATCAAGCGCAACCGCCAGAACGAGCGCCTCCGCCTTCGCAACAAGGCCGCCAGGTCCGAGATCAAGACCCGGGTGAAGACCGCCGTCGTGGCCGCCGAGGCCGGTGCCGAGGACAGCGTCGAGAGCCTGCGGATGGCCGTGAAGCGGATCGACAAGGCTGCCGCCAAGGGCATCATCCACCGCAACCAGGCCTCGAACCGCAAGTCACGCCTGATGAAGCGGATCGGCGCCCTCTCCGAGTAACTAGCGACGTGAGGCCGGCGCCAGGCGGCTGAGCCTGGCCACCAGCACCTCCAGCACCATGTCGGACGGCCATTCCACCGCGCCCTTGAGGGCCAGGTCGGCGTCGGCGAGGAGGGTGATGGCGCGGCCGATCCCCGCCGACCCGAGCCGTCGGGCCTGGAGGAGGGCCTTCTTGGCCGGGTAGGTCGAACCGGTCAGGCCGAGCAGCTGAGCGGCGGCGGCCTCGCCTGCCGCATCGGCGCCGTCGAGACGAAGCATCCGGCCGAAGTGCGTGTGCAGCGTGGCCAGGACGACGAGCGGATGCCGGCCGCCGGCCGCCAGCAGGCGGCGCAGGGTGGTGAGGGCGGTGGCCAGGTCACCGCGGTCGATGGCGTCGGTGAGCTCCCACGGGGCGACGGTGCCGGCCTCCCCCAGGAACGGCGCCAGCTCCTCGGCACCGACGCGCGACCCCTGGCCGTAGGCCGCGGCCAGCATCTCGAGCAGCGGAGCCAGCCGGCCGACGTCGTCTCCGAGGTGCTTGCCCACCATGTCGGTGGCGGCGCCGTCGAGGCGGACCGGGCCCTTCTTCAGACGCGCGCCCAGCCACGCCGCCCGGTTCCTGCCCGAGGGGACGCCGGCATCGACGACGTGGCCGACCTTGCGCACGGCGTCGCCCAGCGACCTCGACACCTGCCCTCCCCCGCCGACGAGCACCAACCTCGTGGTCGGAAGCGGGTCGCCGAGGTAGGCGACGAAGAGGCCCACCTCGGCGGTCAGGAACCGTCCGACGTCGCGGGCGATGACCACACGATGGCCGCCGAAGAACGGCGGAGTCTGGGCGGCGTCGACGACGGCGCGGAGCTCACAGTCGGCGCCGAGGTCCTCCACGACCAGCCCGGCGTCGTCGTCGCCGACCAATTCGGCCACGAGCGCCCGAACGGCGTCGCCGGTGACCCCCGGATCGTCGCCCCTCACCAGGTAGGCGGGGAACGCCGGCGTGGCCTCCACCGCCGTCATGCCCCCACGTCGATGGCGGCGCTATCGAGGGTGACGGCCTCGAGAATGGCGGCCACGGCCCGGCACACCCGCCGGCTCCCGCGCACGTCGTGGGCTCTCACGATCCGGCACCCCCGAGCGACCCCGAGGGCGGTGGCCGACAGCGACGCGTCGCCCCGCTGGTTGATGTCGAGCCCGAGAATCACACCGAGGAACGTCTTGTTGGAGGCCGACAGGAGCAGCGGATACCCGAGATAGGCGAACCGGGCCGACTCCCGCAGCAGTGTCAGGGACTGGGCGGCGGTCTTGCCCAGGTCGAGGCCGGCGTCGACGACGATCCGCTCGGGCGGGATCCCGGCGGCTTCAGCCCGGTGGGCCCGCTCGACGAGGAAGTCGCGAACCTCGGCCACCACGTCGTCGTAGTGCGGATCGGGGTCCGGCACTCGCGGCGCGAGACGGATATGGGTGGCCACGACGGTGGCTCCCGCCGCCGCGCTGACAGTCAGGTAGCCCGGGTCGGCGAACCCGCTGATGTCGTTGCCGACGACTGCGCCCGCGGCGTAGCCGGCGGCGGCGACGACCGCCCGCGTCGTGTCGACCGACAGCGGCACGTCGAACCGCTTCCGCAGGGCCTCGATGGCCGGGACGACCCTGTCGAGCTCCTCCTGCTCGGTGACGTGCGGGCCCGGGCCGGCCTTCACCCCCCCGACGTCGAGGATGTCGGCCCCGTCGGCCACGATCCGCTCCGCCCGCCGGAGGAACTCGTCGAAGTCCCAGGTGGCGCCCCTGTCGTAGAACGAGTCGGGCGTGCGGTTGAGGATGCCCATCACCAGGGCGCGCGTGGTCACGTCGTAGGTGCGGTCTCCGAGGGCAAGCCGCATGACCGGCAACTTAGGTCGGCGGAGAGCGGGGGACCGCGGGCCGGGCCGACCCGGACGGCGAGGCGGGGGTTGGCCGAGTCGACGTCGACGGCGAGGGGCCCTACCGCCACTCGGGTGCCGTCGGCAGGCACGACGGCACCGGCCAGCCGGGTGCCGGCCGGCGCCAGGAGCACTCCGGCAGGGAACCGACGCAACAGCGGCTCCACGCCCCTGGCCGCGGCGATCCCGGGATTCGCGACCACGAGCAGGTCGAGTCGGCGCACGTCGGCTTCGTGTAGTGCCGAGAGCAGTCGCCCCGGCGACGACGGGGGCCCTTCGACGACCATCACCGTCGCCCCGCCCCGCCGCCACAGCGTGGCGCCGGACGCGAGCTCCCGTCCGTCGAGCGGCGCCGGCCAGCGGACACCGACGGCCGGCGCCAGCAGAACGGCGACGCCCGCCGCCACCAGGCCGCGACTGAATACCCGGGAACCCCGCCGTCGAGCGATCACGATCGCCAGGGCCAATCCGGCGAGTGCCACCAGGTGGGGAAGGCGGAGGCGGCCCAGCGGCACACCCGCGCCCCAGCGGGCCACTGCCGCCACCCAGGCCACCAACGCCTCGGTGGGCAGGTGGACGATCCTGGCGAACGCGCCGCCGATCAGCCCGGCAGGCAGGCCCGCCGCCAGCCCCCACATCATGAGCGGCCCGGCCACGGGCACGGCCAGCAGGTTGGCGGGCAGCGCCGCCACCGGCAGCCCGTCGAAGACAGGCACGAGGATCGGGGCCACGCCGACCTGGGCCGCCACCGTGACCGCCAGCGCCTGGGCCAGCGGCCGCGGGCCCGGAAGCAGCCGGGCGATGGGCCCGGCGAGGAGCAGGATGCCGGCCGACGCTCCCACCGACAGGAGGAAGCCGATCGACCCGACCAGCAAAGGGTCGACGAGGAGGAGCCCGGTGGCGGCGAGGGCGAGGATCCGCAGGCCCGACGCCTGGCGACCCAGCGTGGCCACCACCAGGGCGAGCGCGGCCATGGCCTCGGCCCGGAGCACCGAGGGCTCCCATCGAGTGAGCACCCCGAACAGCAGCAGCAGAACGAGACCGGCGACCAGCCGCCAGCCCAGGCGAAGCCGCCGGAGCAGCGGGGACAGGAGCGCCAGGACGAACGCCACGTTCTGGCCCGAGACGACGAGCAGGTGCGAGAGCCCGGCGGCCCTGAAGTCGTCGGTGACCTCGACCGGCTGGCCGCGGTCGTCGCCCAGCACGAACCCGGAGTAGAGCGCCCGCCGCTCGGGCGCCATCGACTCGGCACCCGACACCAATGTCCGGCGCAGCCCGTTCGCCAGCCGGCTGGGCGCGGCGCCCGGGGACCACCGTCCCACCTCGGTGACGGTCATCCGCGCCGCCACATGACGCCGGGAAAGGAAGGCCTCGGCCGAGGCCGGGACCTCCTCCACCTCACCCGAGAGCGACACCTGTTCACCGGCGAGACGGGCCCGCAGCCGAGCGGCGGCACGCCCCCTGGCCTGGGCTTCGACCCGTTTGCCGAGGATCCGGACGTCGACCCGCACCACGCCCAGGCCCGGCACGTCCGCAGGGTCGCCGACGAGCGTGGCCGTCCCCTGCCACCGACCGACCACTGGCGGGCGCAGACCGGCCTCGGCCCGGGCGCCGAGGGCCGACGCGGCGAGGGCGGCACCAACCACCACGACCGCCGGGCGCCGCAGCGCCACGCCGACGGCGGCGACGGCGAGCACCGGCAGCAGCGGCAGCGGCCTGGCCGCCCACGCACCACCGGCGGTGGCCAGCGCCAGGACGACGGCGGTGAGATCGCTCATCCGACAGTGACGAGAGGCCGCAGCGCCTCCAGCTTGGCCGGGCCGATCCCCGGCACCTCGAGCAGCTCGGTGACCGACTTGAACCGCCCGTGACGGGTCCGGTAGGTGAGGATGGCGGAGGCGGTGGCGGGGCCGACCCCGGGAAGCGTGTCCAGCTGCTCGGCGGTGGCCGAGTTGAGGTCGACCGGCCCGCCACCACCACCGGAGGACCCGCCGGCCGCCCCGGAACCGTCCCCGCCCGCACCGGCGGAAGCGCTACCGGCCGCCGGGACCTGCTCACCCTTCCGGGGCACGTAGATCCGGCTCCCGTCGGCCACCTTGGCGGCCAGGTTCAGCGTGTCGACGTCGGCGTCGGGGGCCAGTCCGCCGGCGGCGGTGATGACGTCGGCGACCCGGGCCCCGGCCGGCACCGAGTACACGCCGGGAGCGGACACCTGCCCGGCGGCATGGATGGTGATCAGACCGGCTCCCGCGGGCGCCGGCGCGCCCCCGCCCGGCGTGTTACCGGCAGTCGAAACCGGAGCGACAGGCCCCGCGGCGGGAGCACCCCCGGCACCCAGACCACCCACCGCCGGCGAGGCCGAAGCGTCGGCGCGGGGGAGGATCAGCTCGGACGGTGGCGGCGGGGTGCGGAGGAAGAGGAACGCCAGGACGGCGACGACGACGGCAGAGCCGACCGCCACCGCCACCCGGACAGGCGTGACGGACACGAGCAGCTCGGATATCCGCTCGCGCCACGACGGCGGCGGTTGCGGCTGAAGCAGATCTGGCATCGGCACGCCCCCAGGCGAACGTCACGACCACACGTCATGACGACCACACGTCATGACCTAGGGGGGAAGCCGGCTCCGTCAGTCTACGCCGAGGGTGAGACAGAAACCCACAAAACCACCTGAAACGCCTAGGAGTCGTGCCCCGGATCCGGCCCCGGACCCGGCCCCGGACCCGGCCCGCGTCCCGGCCGACGGCCCGACACGAACCGCTGCGCCGCCTCCTCCGCCTCGATCTCCAGCGGGATCAAACGGTAGGCGGCGGTGTGCCCGAAGCCCTTCCAGCGGCCGGTCAGGTACGCCCCCAGGTACTGGCGCAGGAACCGGTACGGCCCGAGCCGGTGCCACTGGCGCACGTGCTCCGCCTCATGGGCCAGCAGCCGGGCGCTGTCGGCCGCCGCCTTCCGGACCGAGACCACCGACCAGATCGTGATGGCGTCGGAGCCCGGCGGCACCGGGCCCCCCACCCACAGCCAGTGGTCCCCCTGGCGGCGAATTCCCACGATCCCGACCGGCCTGACGAACGACCTAGTAGATACGGGCGGTGAGGGCCCTGCGGTAGGCCGGCGTGCGCGGGTCGTCGGGGCCCAACATGTCGAGCAGGTCGACGTACTCCCGCCGGGCATCGAGGTCGTCCTTGACCCGATCGAGCAGCGACTCGATCCTGGCCTCGACGTCGAACTCCTCCTCCTCGCCCGACGCCTTCAGCCGGGCCAGGGCCGACACCCGCCGGACCTCGGGCGTCTCGGGGACCCGCTTCATCAGCTCCAAGGCCTCGTCGGTCTCGCCCCGCCCGACCATCACCTCGGCCAACCCCACGACGGCGCCCGGGTGGTCGGGCTCCAACTCGAGCGCGGCGCGGAACGACTCCTCGTCGCCGACCGCCACCAACTTGTCGGCCACCGACTGCACCACCGCCAGCCTCTTCACGAACGACACGACCGACGGCTCCGGCAGGGCGCCGACGAAGGAGTCGACGATGCGACCGTCCTTCAACGCGAACACCGCTGGGATCGACTTCACCTGGAACGTGGTCGAGATCCGCGGGTTGGCGTCGACATCGACCTTGGCCAGCTCCACCTTGCCGCCGGTGGCGGCGACGGCCTTCTCGATGACGGGACCGAGCGTGCGGCACGGCTGGCACCATTCGGCCCACAG
Organism: uncultured Acidimicrobiia bacterium; assembly: GCA_963827345.1. Taxonomy (GTDB): domain Bacteria; phylum Actinomycetota; class Acidimicrobiia; order Acidimicrobiales; family AC-14; genus CAWGUU01. The sequence continues at coordinate 81,168 of CAWHAN010000004.1, forward strand.
GTCAACGATGACGGGAACGGTGAACGATCGCTCCACGACGTCGCGTTCAAATGTGGCATCACTTACGTCGATCATCAGTTGCTTCAACCCCTGGGCCGCGGACCTGATTCCTGTCGAAAGGTACCCTGATCCCCATGGATGAGCGTTCCGGGCTCTACGAGCTGCACGAGAGGCCGACGCTGGACCACCCCGTCCTGGTCCTGGCCCCCGAAGGTTGGATCGACGCCGGGCTGGGCGGTGGCGGGGCGCTGGCCGTCCTGCAGAAGGCGATCCCCACCGAGCTGGTGGCCTCCTTCGACACCGACGAGCTGCTCGACTACCGGGCCCGCCGGCCCGTCTCCGTCATCATCGACGGCGTCTACGAGGACCTCGGCTGGCACACGATCGAGCTCCGTTCCGGGCAGGACGAGAACGGCCAGGACGTGCTCGTGCTCGTGGGGCCCGAGCCCGACCGGCGATGGAAGGCGTATGCCGAGGCGGTCGGCGACCTCGCCCAGATGTTCGGGGTTCGCATGCTGGTCGGCCTCGGCGCATTCCCCGCGCCCGTGCCCCACACCCGCACTCCAACAATCGTCGCCAGCGCCACCACCAGCGAGCTGGCCAACTCGGTCGGCGTGATCGCCGGCCGCATCCAGGCGCCATCAGGCGTCCTCGCCGCCATCGAACGCCGGTTCGCCACCCTGGGAATCCCGGCCATCGGGCTCTGGGCCCGGGTGCCGCACTACGCGGCCACCATGCCGTACCCAGAGGCCAGCGTGCTGCTCCTCGAGGGGCTGGCCAAGATCGCCGGCATCCAAGTAGACGCCACGGCCTTGCGGCAATCGGCCGACGACGTCCGCCGGAAGCTCGACGAGCTCACCGCCAACAGCACCCAGCACACCAGTCTGGTCCGCCAGCTCGAGGGTCAGTACGACGCCCAGGTCAACCTGGACGACGTGGCCCTCGCCGGAGGCTGGGGCAACCTGCCGACGGGCGACGAGCTGGCCGCGGAGCTGGAGAAGTACCTGCGCGACGAGGGGCTCTGAGCCACCGGCTCCGTCAGGAGTCGTAGGCGCGGGATTCGGTCACGCACATGCCGAATCGCCTTCACCAGCGCCGGGCGCACGTCCACCCGCTCACTACCACCACCCACGGGCCCGCGGCCCGTCGGACGACGACCGGGCTGCTCCTCCTCCAACAGCAGGCCGGGAACCGGGCGGTGTCGGCGCTCCTCCAGAGCATCGCCGTGCAGCGCCAGCCCGATCCCAAGTCGACCAAGGCCGGCGGAGCCACCGCCGACGTCATCTTCGTGATCGGCAGGCCGGGCGACAAGTTCATCAAGGACGTCAAGAGCTACATCGGCACCACGCTCAGCGGCACCTTTGTCGAGGTGAACAACATCGACGACATCTGCACGCACGTCAGCGGCCTGCAGGCCAGCGGCACCAAGCTGAAGAGCATCCGCATCGTCAGCCACGGTCAGACCGACATCGGCGGCGTCGGCATGACCCCGGCGGGCGAGAAGAAATGGCGTTTCGTGTCTCCGGCCGAGGTCACCAAGATGGCGAACAACCCCGCCTGCAAGGCCCTGAAGACGGCGATGGCGCCGGGTGGCTCCGTGGAGTTCTGGGGATGCAACCTCGGGTCGGTGCCGGGCGCCGGCGAGGCGTGGGCGAAGCTGTTCAACGCACCGGTGCGCAGCACCTTCGGCGACATGAAGATCGGCGTCTTCGAGTTCCCGGGTCTCAAGGCCTCGAAGGACGTCCCCAAGGACAAGAAGTCCCAGGCCCGGTTCCGAACCACCCTCCTCGGTTGGTACAAGACCCTCAGCCAGACCGGTGAGGTGCCGGCGCTCAAGACCGAGGACGAGCAGTTCGCCCACATGAAGGCGCTGTTCGACAAGTCGAACGGCGTGATCCGCTCCCGGGCCGTCACCCGTAAGAGCGACAGCCAGGTGTTCCGCCCCGGCGACGCCAAGGAAGACGAGATGTGGCACACCGCCGACCCGTGACGTCGACCCTGGGCGCCGCCGGCGGTCAGCCCACCTCGAGCAGCTCCGGGTGCCGCAGAGCCGTCTTGAGGATCTTGCCGGTGGGGCCGAGGGGCAGCTCGTCGCGGATCTCCACGATGCGGGGGTACTTGTAGGCGGCCAGGTGGCGGCGGCAGAAGGCGACGATCTCCGTGGTCGACACGACTGCGCCCGGCGCCAGGGTGACGACCGCCTTGACCTCCTCGCCGTACCGGGCGTCGGCCACGCCGACGACTGCGGCCTGGGCCACCGCGGGGTGGCGGTAGAGCACGTCCTCGATCTCACGGGGGTAGACGTTGAAGCCGCCCCGGATGATCATGTCCTTCTTGCGGTCGATGATCCGGTAGGCCCCGATGCCATCGACCACGCCGACGTCGCCCGTCCGCAGCCAGCCGTCGACGATGGTCTCCGCGGTGGCGCCGGGGTTGCGGTAGTAGCCCTTCATCACGCCGGGGCCGCGGACGCAGATCTCGCCCGGCGTCTCCGGCTCGTCGACGACCATGCCGTCACCGTCGAGCAGCTGCATCTCGACGCCGGGGAGCGGGTAGCCGATGGTTCCCGGTGTCCGGGGACGGTCGGGGACGGTGAAGCTGACGACGGGTGACGCCTCGGACAGCCCGTAGCCCTCGAGCACGCCCACGCCGAAGCGAGCCTCGAAGGCGGCCATGACCGGCGCCGGCATCGGCGCGCCGCCCGACACGCACCAGCGCAGGTCGGGCAGGCCGCAGCCGGGGCCGGCCGCGTCGAGCAGGGCGACGAACATGGTCGGAACGCCGCCGAAGAGGGTGACCCGGTGCTGGGCCATGAGCGCCAGTGCCGCGCTCGGCTCGAATCGGGGCAGGAGCACCAGCTTCCCGCCGACCGCCAGCACCGCGTTGTGCATGACGGTCATGCCGAAGGCGTGGAACAGGGGCAGGGTGACGAGTGCGGTGGTGTCGCAGTCGAGCGACACGATGCCCGACGCGGCCATGGCGTTCGACACCAGGTTGGCGTGGGTCGAGCTCGGCCCCCTTCGGGCGACCGGTCGTGCCCGACGTGTAGATGATGACGGCGGTGTCGTCCGGCCGGGTCGGGTGGGCGTCCTCGACGGGAGCGGAACGGCCCAGCAGGGCGACGAGGTTCTCGCAGCCATCGGGCGCCGAGGTGTCGCCCAGGTCGGCCCGGGCCACGACCACGTGGCGGACCGAGCCGACGCGGGCGACCGCTTCCTGGACCGGGCCCAGGAACGACTCCCACACGACCACCGCCGCCGCCTCGGAGTCCTCCAGCTGGAAGGCCAGCTCGTCGGCGGTGAGCAGCACGTTGAGGGGCACGACAGGGTTGCCGGCGTAGTGGGCGCCGAAGTAGGCGACGCTGAACTGGGGCACGTTGGGCAGCACCAGGGCGATGTGCTCGCCGGGGCGCACGCCGAGCATGCCGAGGCCGCCGGCGAACAGCCGGGCGAAGAGGTCGAGGCTGGCGTAGTCGACGTCGCGGTCGCCGACGACGACCGCGGTGCGGTCGGGGTGGCGGGCGGCGGAGTCGGACAGGACGGATGCGAGGTTCACGGAAGCGATCTGTGTGCCTGGGTTGATCTGTGTGCCTGGGTTGATCTGTGTGCCTGGGTTGATCTGTGTGCCTGGGGTTGATCTGTGTGCCTGGGTTGATCTGTGTGCCTGGGTTGATCTGTGTGTTCGTCATGACTCGACTCTCGGCCCTTTGGGGGGTCGGTCCCAGGCGGTGGCGCCCCCGTCCTGCGCTGGGCGGGCCCCCAGGGGAATGGGGGCAACCCCGGCTTGGACCGTCTTCGGTCCGGGACGACCATGCACTCATGACCACGACGATCACACCCCGCTCACCCCGCCCCGCCCCCAAGGTGAAGGCATCGCAGCTGGCCGCCGCCACCCCGTCCGGCCGCGACCGCTACGTCGACTTCCTGCGGGTGTTCTCCCTCGCAGTCGTCATCCTGGGCCACTGGCTGATGGCGATGATCGTCTGGGAGGGCGGCCGCCTGCAGATCGACAACGTCCTCGAGAGCACGCCTGCGGCCCAGTGGCTGACGTGGATCTTCCAGATCATGCCGGTGTTCTTCATCGTGGGCGGGTTCTCCAACGCCGCGTCGCTGGCCGCCGCCCGCCGCGACGGCAAGGCCTACGGGGACTGGCTCCGAGGCCGGCTCACCCGGCTCGTCCGCCCGGTGCTCGCCTTCGCCCTGGCCTGGACGGCGTTCGTCGCATCCCTTCGCCTGCTCGGGGTCGATCCTGCGGCCGTCCGAGCGGGGTCGCTGGCCCAGCCGCTGTGGTTCCTGGCGGTGTACATCGGCGTCGTGGCCCTGGCCCCGGCCATGGTGCGGGCGCAGGGCAGGTGGGGCGCGGCGGTGCCTGTCGTCCTCGGGCTCAGTGTGGCCGCCGTCGACGTGGCCGACAGGGCCTTCGGCGTCACGCTGATCGGCTGGGTGAACTTCGGCCTGGTGTGGCTGTTCGCCCACCAACTCGGTGTCATGTGGCGGGACGCCGGTGTCACGACCCGGGGTGGGACGGTCGGCTCGTGGTCACGGCGACGGGCCATCGCCCTGGTCGCCGCCGGTCTGGCCGGCTTGGTCGTGCTCACCCAGGCCCTCGGGTACTCGGTCTCCATGGTGGGCGGGGTCGATGGGGCCCGCTCCAACACCTTCCCCCCCTCGCTGGCCCTGGTGTTCCTGGCTGCGTGGCAGTTCGGCGCAGTGCTGGCGGTGCGGCCGGTGGTCGACCGCTGGCTGGCCCGCCCCCGGGCGTGGGCCGGAGTCGTCGGCGCCAACGGCATGGCCATGACCCTCTTCCTCTGGCACATCACGGCGATGGCCCTGGTGGCGGTTGCCGTCCTGCCCACCGGCCTGCTCCCCCAGCCGGCCGCCGGCTCAGGCGCCTGGTGGGCCATGCGCCCGGTGTGGATCGCCCTGTCGGCAATCGCCCTGGTCCCGCTGGTGGTGGCGTTCCTGCGGGTCGAGACGGTCCGGGCCGGCCCGCCGTCGTCTCGGCGTCACGAGCCGGCGTCGCCGCCCTGGTGCTCATGGTGGGCATGGCCATACTGGCCCGCAAGGGCTTCGTGGCCTCGGGCGTCGTCCCCGTCCACGTGGTCGCCACCGGCCTCCTGGTCGCCGGCTGGTGGATGCTCCGGGGACGGGCTCCAGCCCCGGATTCCTCGGAGACTGCCGGCGATCGGTGATCGCGGCCGGCTGCGCCATCGTCCTGCTCGCCGCCCACAACGTCGTGGTCGAACGGCTGGCACCGTGGATGTACGTCCCGGCCTGCCTCACCGTCGCCGGCGGCCTGGTGGTGCTGGGGGCGGCGGCGGGTCTGAGCGCCGCCGACATGGGGCTGACCTTGCAACAGCAACAGCAGCCGGGCGCCGGGCTCCTCGTGGGACTGGCCGCCGCGGTTGTCGTCGTGACCGTCGCGGCCCTGCCCCGGACCAGGCCTTTGTTCGCCGACCGCCGGATGGCAGGCGTCGGCCCGGCTGGCACCGCATATCGGGCTGCGGTCCGCATCCCACTCGGCACCGTGGTCCTCGAGGAGGTGGCGTTCCGGGGCGTGCTCCTCGCCCTCCTCGCCGCCGTGGTCCCCCTCGGGTGGGCGGTCGCGGGGTCGTGCGTGCTGTTCGGCGTGTGGCACCTCGTGCCGACGGCCGCCCTCCTCGACGTCAACCGCCTCGCCAGGGACCGGCGCCTCATACTGGCCGGCTCGGTGGTGGCGATGGCAGCCGCCGGACTGCTCCTGTGCTGGCTGCGGCTCGCCACCGACGGCATCGCCGCACCTGCGGTCGTGCACGTGTCTGTGACCGCCACCGCCACGGTCGCGGCCTACGTCGTGCAGCGCAGCCCGAAGTCCGAGCCGGTCTGCGTCTGACGCCGACCGCCCCTCGGGTGCCGGCGACGAGGTGGGCGGCCGGCACGACCGGGCAGAGCCGATGCAGTCGTGCCGATCCGCCGTCCCGCCCTGCCCCGCCGCCGTCCCGTCCGCCGCCCGGTGCCCAGGAGAGATAGCCCCCGGCGCACCTGTACTGCCAGTCAAATTTGAAGCACGTACAGCATCGCGACAACGCTCCCAGCAAACACCCAGGTAGGCTCGACCAACGGCGAGGAGGAGGTCCGGCGGGACGTGGCGGCGACAGAGCACGGTGCCGATCTGGCATCCGTGATCACCCGGGCCCGCCTCGCGGCCGATCTGTCCCAAGTCGAGCTGGCTCGACGTGCGGGCATCGCGCCCAGCTACATGTCCCGAATCGAGGGGGCGGCCTGGAACTCGGGCGGGCCGTGGCCCTCGGACCAGGTCCTACGGTCGCTGGCGCGGGTCCTCGGGCTCAGCTCGACCGCCCTGATCTCGATGCGGACCGAAGCCCGCCGAGCCAGCGGCACGGCGAGCGGCCGACCCGGGGATGGACCGGTCCGGGCTACACCGTGAGCACCGACAACGACGGGGTCTACGACGCAGCCCGGCGGCTGATCGATCGCAACCCGCCCCGCCAGGCCATCCGCACCACCAGCGTCCGGATGCTCCTTGGCGCCGAGGGCCCGCCCACCGAGCGACAGATCGACTTCAACCAGACCCTCACCGACCGGCTGGTCCACGATCCCGGGAGCACGCTGTTCCGGGTGTGCACCTCGTCGGCCGAGAACCTGAAGCTCGTCAAGGACAACGCCGAGCGCCTGGCCGGCGGCCGCCAGCCATCCGAGGTCCGCAACATCCGGAGCCGCTTCTGCTTCGGCAACCCGCTGATCCTCGACTTCATCATCGGGGCCAACGAGGCACTCATCGCCATCCCCGACCGTCGCGGCCATCCCCACCTGCGGGCCTGCCTGGTCGTTGACGACCCCGACTTCGTGACCGCCATGCAGGACTGGTACGACGAGTTCATCTGGGAGCCGTCCGCCGACTGGGTGGAGGTCCGCTACGACGAGATGGACGAGGCCCTGGAGCAGATCGAGTCGCGGCTGCGAGCGGAGAACAGCGAGCGCCCGTCTACACCACCAGGTTGACAAGCTTCGGCGGCCGGGTCACCACCTTCCTCGGCTGCCTTCCGGCGAGCGTGGCCTGGATCCGCTCCGACGCCAGCGCCAGGCGCTCCATCTCCTCGGCACCGATGCCCACATCGACCTCCATCCGGTCGCGCACCTTGCCGTTGACCTGCACGACCATCGTGGCGGTGAGAGCCGCGGCCCGCTCCTTGTCGTAAGTCGGCCAGGCCAGCTCGTGGATGTGCTCGCCGGGGTGGCGCCGCTCCCACAGCTCGGCGGTGACGTGGGGAACCATCGGGGCCATCAGCAGGAGCAGGCTGTCGACCGCGAACTTCACCGAGGCCCGCTCGGTGCCCGCCTGGACGTGCTTGTACACCAAATTGGTGAACTCCATGCAGGCCGCCACCGCGGTGTTGTACGACCAGCGGGCGTTGTCGTCGCTCACCTTGGCGATCAGCTGGTGGGTGGCCCGCTCCAGGCTCCCGGTCGGCGCTACGACCTCTGCGGTCTCCCCCGCCTCGACCTCGCCCAGGGCCAGGCGCCAAACCCGGCTCAGGAACCGGCCGCACCCGTCGATGACGTTGTCGGTCTCGGCCGTCCAATCGACGTCGTCGGCGGGCGGGCCCACGAACAGGTGGAACAGGCGCAGGGCGTCGGCCCCGACGGTGTCGAAGTAGCGCTCGGGCGCCACCAGGTTTCCCTTCGACTTCGACATCTTCGACCCGTCCATCCGGATCATCCCCTGGGTGAACAGCCGGCCGAACGGCTCCCGCAGGTCCGGCGGGGCGACGCCCAGGTCGGACAGGGCCTTGGTGAAGAACCGGGCGTACATCAGGTGGAGGATGGCGTGCTCGATGCCGCCGATGTACTGGTCGACGGGGAGCCAGTGGTGGGCCATCTCCGGGTCGAAGGGCGCCGTGTCGTTCCACGGGTCGGTGAAGCGCAGGAAGTACCAGGACGAGTCGACGAAGGTGTCCATCGTGTCGGTCTCGCGGGTGGCCGGCACGCCGCAGACGGGGCACGTCGTGTTCAGGAACGCCTCGTGGTACTTGAGCGGCGACTCCCCGGTGGGGCGGAACTCGACATCGTCGGGGGCCACGATCGGCAGGTCGTCCTCTGGGACGGGCACCGCGCCGTGCTGCGGGCAGTACACGATCGGGATCGGACAGCCCCAGAAGCGCTGCCGTGACAGGAGCCAGTCCCGCAGGCGGTAGTTGACCGTGCGCTTGCCGATGCCCTCGGCCTCCAGCCAGTCCATGGACTTGGCCAGCGCTTCGGTCTTGCCCAGCCCGTCCAGCCACTGGCTGTTGATGGCAACGCCGTCGCCCGTGTAGGCCTCGCCCTCCCAGCCCTCGGGGGGCTGGACGGTCCGGACGATCGGCAGCCCGTAGGCGGTGGCGAAGTCCCAGTCCCGCTGGTCCTCACCCGGTACGGCCATGATCGCCCCGGTGCCGTAGCCCATCAGCACGTAGTCGGCCAGGTACACCGGCACCTGCTCGCGGTTGAACGGGTTGACCGCGTAGGACCCGGTGAACACGCCGCGCTTCTCCAGCGGGCCCTCGGTGGACTGTCGCTCGATGTCGGACTCGCCACTCACCCGGGCCACGAAGGCCGCCACCTCGGAGCGCTGCTCGTCGGTGGTCAGCTCGGGCACCAGCGGGTGCTCGGGGGCCAGGACCACGTAGGTCATGCCGAAGCTGGTGTCGGGACGGGTGGTAAAGACCCGGATGGCGAGATCGCCACCGTCCACATTTCCGCTGGCCCTTGCACCGGCAGGTCGAACTCGACGCCCTCCGACCGCCCGATCCAGTTGCGCTGCATGATCTTCACCCGCTCCGGCCAGTCCAGGCCGTCGAGGTCGTCGAGCAGCTGGTCGGCGTAGGCGGTGATGCGGAAGAACCACTGCTCCAGGTCGCGCTTGGTGACGAGGTCGCCCGAGCGCTCGCACGTGCCGTCGGGCAGGACCTGCTCGTTGGCCAGCACCGTCTGGCACCCGGGGCACCAGTTCACCGGCGCCATCTTGCGGTACGCCAGCCCCGCCTCCAGCAGGCGCAGGAAGATCCACTGCGTCCAGCGGATGTAGGAGGGGTCGTGGCTGCGGACCTCGCGGCGCCAGTCGTAGACGGCTCCCAGCCGGGTCAAGGACGCCTTCAGCTCGGCGATGCGGGCGTCGGTGAACGGCCGGGGATGGCTGCCGCTCTTGATGGCGGCGTTCTCGGCGGGGAGGCCGAAGGAGTCGAAGCCGATGGGCGACAGGACACCGTGGCCCTGCATCGTGCGGTACCTGACGTTCAGGTCGCCGAAGGTGTAGTTGCGCACGTGGCCCATGTGGGCCGGGCCGCTCGGGTACGGGTACATGCACAGGACGTAGAACGGCGGCCGGGGGTCGCCGTTGTCGATCTCGTACGTGCCCTCGTCGCGCCAGCGGGCCTGCCACCTGCGCTCGATCTCGTGGACGTCGTACGCCTCGGACATTGGTGGTCAGGGGCGCGTCGCTCGCAGAGCGAGCCCGTTTCCCCATCCCCCTTTCAATCCGTGCGTGCGGTTTTCCCGCACACGGCTTACCGATGGTCGTCTGGACATGGTTACGCCGCCTTCGGGTAGCGGATGGTGCCGAGCAGCTTGTGCAGGCCCTGGTCGTGGAACCAGGCGGGCGTCCAACGGTCCGCCTGACCAGCTCGCAGGTTGCGGCCCCGCTTCTTGATGAGCAAGCGCTTCAGCCGCCACGCCACGTGCCGGTCGATGGAGACGAACTTGTTGGTTGCGTTGCCGGTGCGGAAGTAGTTGCCCCATCCCCGCAGGAACAGGTTGAGGTCGTAGATCACGTCCTCCAACTCCAAGCCGACCCGGTTCCGGCCGGTGAGGGCCTTGACCCGAAGGCGTGCCCGCTTCATCGAGCGCGGCGACGGCCAGCGGTGCAGGTAGTAGCGGATGATTCCCCGCTGCTCCCACAGCCGGCCCGACATGCGGGCGTGAAGATGACAGCCCAGGAAATCGAAGCCCTCCTTGCCCTCCCGGAGGTCGACCACTCGGGTCTTGTCCGGGTGCAGGCTCAGACCGAGATCACCCAGCAGGGCCGCCGCCCTGGCCTGGGCCGCCTCGGCCTGGCTGCGGGTCGTGCACAGCACCACGAAGTCGTCCGCGTAGCGGACCAGCTCCCCGGTGCCGGACTCGGCCCAGGACCGGTCGAAGGCGTGCAGGTAGATGTTGGCCAGCAGCGGGGAGATGACCCCGCCCTGGGGCGTGCCCGTGACCGTCTCGGACCGCACCCCCTCGACCAGCACCCCCGCACGCAGCCATTGGCGAAGCAGCTTGAGCACCCGCCGGTCCGAGACGCGCTCGCCGACCAGCGAGAGAAGCCTCTCGTGGTCGATCTGCCCGAAGAAGTCGCGGATGTCGGCCTCGAAAACGAACTGCCGTCCTCGGGGGAACGCCACCCGGATGGCTTCCAGGGCGTCGGTGGCCGAGCGCTTGGGTCGGAAACCGAAGCTTTGTGGCAGGAAGTCGGCCTCGAAGATGGGTTCGAGGACGATCTTGGCTGCCTGCTGGCACACCCGGTCGCGCACGGTGGGGATGCCCAGCGGCCGCTTTCGACCATCAGGCTTTGGTATCTCCACCCGGCGCACGGGCGACGGGCGGTAGGTGCCTGCACGGAGGTCAGCGGCCAGCTCGTCGAGCATGATCTGAACGCCGTATTCCTCCACCGCCTCCAGGGTCAGGCGATCGACCCCGGCGGCGCCACGATTTGCTCGGACCCGTCTCCACGCCTCCCACAGGACGTCAGGCCTGTGGATTCGGTCGAACAGGGCGTGGAAGCGGCGACCCGGAGACTGCTTGGCCGCAGCCCATAGCCGGTTCTGGAGTTTTCGCACGTTGTCGGTGGGCGCCTGCCCACCGGGGTGGTTGGGCCGGGCGGTCCCGGCCATGCCCTGGCGCTTACCTCCATCTCCGACGTGACCAAAGTCGGGGCCCTTCCCGCCCGCCATCACGGCGACGGCCGGTACTACGACCCCGTCGGACTCCCGCTGCGCTCCGCTCGATTTCACCACTGGCTTATACGGGCGGTCTTTGCTGACGAGGCTGCGCAGACGGGTCTCTCCCCTTCCGAACCTGACCCTGCGTACGTGCCGCTCCCCTTACCCCGAGGGGACCCGACCAGGGGCATCTCCGGAACGCCAGTCGGTCGGATGCTGCCTTCGCCGTGACATGAGCGGCTCGGCTCCCCCGTTGTAAATCTGACGAGGCTGCAGGACTCACGCCTGGTGGCGCTACGGCCCGCACGCTTGCTCCCTCCATAGAGGCTTTCGACGCCCCGCTCAGCCAGTCGCCTCTCGGCGACGGACCGGGGCCTGCTACCGGGCTCTCCGGCGATTACCCGGACGGGACTCACACCCGCTGGTCTGGTCCAGCTTCGAGGACGCACCATGGGATCGATGGTAACGGGACGGCGGCGGTTCGCCGTTGGGCGTTTCGGGTGGCGATTCCGGCCGGAGGCGCGGGATCGCCCTGCTAGCGTTGAGTCCCCGAGGGCCTGTAGCTCAGCCTGGTAGAGCGCCTGCATGGCATGCAGGAAGTCCGGGGTTCAAGTCCCCGCAGGTCCACTCCCCGGTTGGTTCAGCGGTAGCGGACCGCCTGGATCTGCTCGACGGGGAAATCCTCGATGCGGCCGCTGGTGCGGAGCTCGGTGCGCGCTCCCGACTCGCTGAAAGCGTGCGGGCAGATCGGCGATCGGTCAAACTGCACCCGTGTCCGCTGACGTCCTTCGCCGAGAGATGTTTGCCGAGGCGGAGGCTGCCCGGCTCCTCCAAGTCGCACGGGGGACGTTGCATTACTGGCTCGAAGGCGGAACCCGAGGGAGTCGGGATTACCTGCCGATCCTCCGATCCGAGCCGACCGGTTCGAGGACTGTCACGTGGGGTGAGTTCGTCGAAGCCGGACTACTTCGCCAGTACCGTCGTACGTATCAGGTCCCGATGGCGGAGCTGCGGGCGGTCATCGAGCAGCTGAGGGACAAGCTCGGCGTCCAGTACCCGCTGGCACACTTCAAGCCCTATGTCGGACCAGGTCAACGGCTGCTCCTGGAGGTCCAGCAGGCGACGGGATTGCCCGGCGACTTCTGGCTCGTCGCGATCGCAGACGGACAGCCGACGCTCACCGCTCCCTCCGAAACGTTCGTCGAGCGGGTCGAGTGGGCCGACGACCTGGCCGTCGGCTGGCGGCCCGCGGGTGACATCAGGTCACCAGTGCGCATGCGGCCCGACGAGCGCTTCGGTCTGCCGGCCATTGGAGGCATCAAGACGGAGATCGTCTGGGAGCACTTGGAAGCCGACGAGACCGTCGAGGAGGTTGCCCAGGACTTCGGCCTCACCGTCGACGAGGTGCACTGGGCCCATGCGTTCGAGACGAGCCTGCGGGCTGCGTGAAGCCGGCCGACGTCCGGTTCTACCTGGATGCCGACATTCTCGGGCTCGGCAAGCTCCTTGGCGGGCTTCGCTCGGACATCACGTATCCGGGCGATCCAGGCGTCACCATCCACAAGCGCAGCCGACCTGCCTGTGTCATCACCACGCCGAGGACGCTGGATTCGATCTGGATTCCTCTCGTCAGCGCGCAGAACCTTCTCATCGTCACAAGGGATCGCAAGATCCAGCAGCACAATGCCGAAATCGCCGCCGTGCTGGATAGTCATGCCCGGATGGTGGCGCTGTCATCCAGCGACGCATCCACCGTCTGGGGTCAGCTAAAGGTGGTAATGACGCAGTGGCGCCGAATCGAAGAGTCTGACCGAGCTTCCAGGACCATTCATCTACACCGCAACTCGCACAGCCCTCAGGAAGATCGTGTAAAGCGGGCGATCGAAGGCTCGAGTTCAAGTCTCCGCAGGTCCACCCCCCGGCGATTCAGCGGTAGCGGACCGCCTGTATCTGCTCGACGGGGAAATCCTCGATCCGGCCGGTGGTGCGTAGCTCGGTGAGCGCTCCCGACTCGGACCCGAAGGTCCACGTCGCAGTCCAGCGCTCGGTCACGACGATGTCGTAGGCGCCGACGTTCAGGTACTCGTGGAAGATGGTGCCATGCGGCCACGGCCCGCCCTCCTGCTCGTGTGGCCCGGTTCTGGTGCCGTCGCCCCAGTCCACCTCGTAGGAGCCCACAGCATCGACCCTCAGCGGCCCGAACGGGGTGTCGTCCTGGGTGAGCGTGTGGGTCGTGGTACCTCGGGTCTCGAGGTAGGCGTACTTGCCGGTGATGGCCCGACCAGGAGCGATGTGCGGGGCGGGGGCAGGCAGGCGAGCGCCCCGCCAGAAGTGGATGGCGTAGGAGACCGGTGTCTCGGGCTGGGACGGAGCACCGGGTTGATTCGGGCACTCGGAGTAGGAGGCCGTGACTGGGTCGAGCTCGAAACCGTAGAAATAGGCCTGGCGGGGATCCTCGACCGGCGGCAGCGGGTAGTAGCCGACAGTCCTGCACGGTTCGCCGTTGGGGCCGCCACCCGAGACAAGGCGCCAGTAGGGCGTGTACCGGATGTTGGACGATGACGACGACGCCGATGTGGCCGAGCCGGGCGTAACCCCCTGGCTTCCGGGGGGATGGACGACGCCTACGGCAGGGCAGTCGTAGTCACCCGCGCCGGGAAAGGGCGCCCGGCATAGGGCTTGAGTTGTCGACTGACCGAACGCGATCTGGCCGAACGCGATCTGGCCCGTCCAGGATACTGCGAATGCCAGGACCGCTACGAGCCTGGTATGCACGGGTTCTCTGGCTGCGACATGTCTGAGAGGACTCCGTTGACAACGTAGACCCACGACGTCGGGTTGTAGTGGTTCGGATCGTTCGCAGGATAGCCCATCGACCGCCTGGGCCGCCGGCGCCGCCCCCGCCGAGGTCGTCCTCGACGTCGACTCGTCGCTGGTCGAGATCCACTCCGAGAACAAGGAGCAGGCAGCGGCGCACTTCAAGGGCGGCTATGGCTTCCACCCCATGCTGTGCTTCCTCGACGAGACCGGCGAGGCCCTCGCCGGCCTGCTGCGGGCGGGCAACGCGGCGGCCAACTCGGGAGCCGACCAGCTGGCCGTGGTCGACGCCGCCATCGCCTCGATGCCCGAGCAGTGGCGGGCCGGCCACCGTCCCGGTGACGAGGGCAGCGATGTCGTGCATCCCGTCCTGGTGCGAGCCGACACCGCCGGGGCGGTGGCGAGCTTCATCGCCGGCCTGGTGGCCCGCAACATCTCCTTCTCCGTCGGTGCCCGGGTGAACGACCAGCTCAGCGACGCTATCGCCACCGTGGCGCCCCTGGACTGGCGACCGGCGTTGTGCCCCTCGGGCGCGGTCCGCCCGGGGGCGTGGGTGGCCGAGCTGGCGCCGATCAGCGGGTGGCCGGAGGGCACCCGGGCCATCTGCCGGCGGGAGCGACCGCATCCCGGGGCGCAGCTGCGGCTGTGGGATTTCGACGGTTGGCGCCACCAGGTGACGCTGACCAACTCGACCGGCGACGCGGTAGAACTGGAGCTGGCCTACCGGGCCCACGCCGATGTCGAGAACCGGATCAAGGCGGCCAAAGACACCGGGCTCGAGCGCATGCCCTTCGCCAGCTTCTCGGCCAACGACGGCGTGGATGGAGCTGGTGCTGGCCGGCTGTGACCTACTGGCGTGGCTGAAGGTACTTGGACTCGACGGCGCTCTGGCCCGGGCCGAGCCCAAGTCCCTGCGCTACCGGTTGCTGCACGTCGGCGCCCGCGTCGTTCGGTTGGGCCGACAGGTCGTGTTGCGCCTTCCCCGGAACTGGCCGTGGGCCAACGACCTCGCCGGCGCCTACCGGCGGCTGGCAGCGATCACCTGAGCGTCGGCCGGCCCCCTGCGATGTCGAAAGCGGTCACCGAGGTGGACCCTTGCGCGCCCCGGCATCCGCAATGCCGGGTCGACCGGAGTGCTCCGGAGCAGCTCCATGGCCTCCCGCTCGTCGTCTCGACCGGTCAATGCTGCAACCGACGGCTCTCGACTCCCGGGAAATCGATCACGACGGACGCCGGAGATATCATGCACGATCGGGGCTAGTGGGACCAGCCCGACCCAATGCTTCAGGGGTGGTGGCGAGGGGCGTTTGCTGGCCGCTGTACGATCCTGGTCGACTTTGGCGAAGATGCACGTGGGCGTGCCGGAGATGAGTTCAGTAACCGTCGTCACGGCGTTGCCCGGCTGTTCGCGTGTGTCTGGAAAGCCCTTCCGAATGGCATCCTCGAATCCGTTGATCGCGAGCTGCACGAGACTGTTTGGGTTCGGACCCTCCTTCACATGGATGGCCTCCAGTCGGCCGAGCGCGTCGCGTGGGATGGCGTCGGCCGCTACAGCAATCCGGACGGCATCCCCCATCACTTGGTCCAAGCCGGCGAGAACTCGGTTCACATAAGCGCTGTCGACGACAGCTGGGACGGCGTAGGGGTTCGTCGTTGGAGGGACGGTGGGGACAGTGCCCGCGGTCCCGCCGTCGTCGGATGTCCCGTCCGAGCTACAGGCCGCGAGGAGACCGATCGTCAGGATCAGGATGGTCGATGGCAGTCCGTGCCGGGCCACACACGGTGTATATCATTGCTTTTCACCCGCGACAAGGGGCGGCTGGCGTCTTCGGACGATTGCCCGATCGCGGGCGGCCTGGACGGTCGGCGGTGGCGACACGGTCGGGCCGGAGAACGCTGCCAGCGGGTCGGACCCGAGCCTCACTATTGGCGACCCGACATCGTCGCCGGCCGTTCCTCGGCGCCCACCCGTTGCGGGACATGGCGCGACCAGACTCCCGGCGACGATCAGGGCGGTGAGGGCCCCGAAGGGGCGATTGCGAGCCTCACCCTGGAACTCGGCTACGGACGGGGTCCGAGCTGAGGCCCTGCGGTACGCGACCGCTTCAGCTCGAAGAACGACGGTTGGTCGGCCATGCCCGAGAGGCGGTCCCAGAGGTCGATGGCGGCCTGCCCGGTCGGGGGCGGGGACACGATCGGGCCGAAGAACGCCACAGGCGGGTCGGACGAGAGCATCAGGATCGGCGAGCCCACGTCGTCGCCGGCGGCGCCGAGCGCCTCGGCCATCGACGCCCTGATGGTGGCGTCCCACTTCTCGTCGTCCCCAGCCTTGATGTAGCTCGGGTCGAGCCCGCACGCTTCGATGGCACCCTCCAGGTCGGTGAGGGGGTTGTCGCCGTCGTGGTGAATCCGCCGGCCGAGCTCCGTGTAGAACGGCGCCACGGCGTCGTCGCCCTCGCCCTCGCGGATCGCTTCCATCACCCGCAGCGCCCGGTGGGTGGCGTCCGCCTTCGCCGCGTACTCCTCGGGAAGGCCGTTCTCCTCGTTCTTGAACTTGAGGCTGAACGGGCGCCAGCGGACGTCGAGGTCACGGTTCTCTGCCACCTCGGTGAGCCATCGGGAGGTCATCCATGTCCAGGGGCAGGCGGGGTCGAAGAAGAACTGCGCGGAGGTCGTTTGCATTGCCGGATCCTACCGATGGCCCGTGTAACAGCCGGTCTCACGCCAGGACTGCAACAGTGATGTCGATGAGGCTGGGGGCCCGTCGGGACGACCGTGTGCTGGCGCCCACCCGGTGGGTGTCCGCCGCGGTGGTGCCGGTGCTGGTGGCCGCCTTCGTGATCCTCTTCGGGTTCCCGTCGAGGACCGACCGGCTGTGGGGCTGGACCGTCGTGCCGGAGATGTCGGCGCTCATCATGGGAGCCGGATACCTGTCGGGCGCCTACTTCTTCACTCGGGCGGCGACCGTCGGGGAGTGGCACCGAGTGGGCGTCGGCTTCGTGGCCACGACGGTGTTCGCGTCGATGCTGATGGTCACGACGCTCCTGCACTGGGATCGGTTCAACCACGCCCACGTGTCGTTCTGGGCGTGGGTGCTCCTCTACTTCTCGACTCCGTTCCTCCTGCCGTGGCTGTGGGCGACGAACCGACGGACCGACCGGGGCGACCTGGCTCCGGGCGACGTGGCCGTCCCCCGCCCGCTCCGGCTCCTGATCGGAGCGGTGGGTACGGCTGTCCTGGCGTTTGCCGCAGTCATGTTCGTCAGGCCGGCTGTCGTCGTCGACGCCTGGCCCTGGCCGTTGACGACAGCCACCGCCCGCTCGATCAGCGCCTTCCTCGCCTTCCCGGCCGATGACCTGGCTGTGGTTCCTGTTCGACGAGCGCTGGAGCAGCTTCCGCATCACCCAGCAGACCGCCGGGCTGGGCATGTTCCTGATCGCCGTCGGAGCGCTCCGGGCCCGGGACGAGTTCGCCGGCGACGGCGAGCTGGCCTTCTACGTGGGAGCGCTGGCTGCGGGCCTGGCGTTCGTCGTCGTCCTGCAGGTTGTCATGGACCGCCAGGCTGAGCGGTCCGGCGCGGTCAGCGGTTGACGGCGTCCATGTTCATGTAGCGGTCGCCGACCGGCTGACCGATGTTGGCGTCGACCCACGCGAGATCGTCGGGGTCGACGTGGACGTCGGCGGCGGCCAGGTTCTCCTCGAGGTAGTTCAGCCGCTTGGTACCGGGGATGGGCACGACGTCGGGCCCTGCGCCATCACCCATGCGATGGCCGCCTGGCCCGGCGTGCAGCCCTTCCGCTCGGCGAGCTCGCGCACCCGCTCGACGAGGGCGAGGTTGCGCTCGAAGTTCTCCGCCTCGAAGCGGGGGAAGCGGCTGGAGCGGGTGTCACCCTCGGGTAGGTCGGCGGGCGACTTGTAGGCGCCGGTGAGGAACCCTCGACCGAGCGGGCTGTACGCCACCAGCCCGATCCCGAGCTCCCTGCTCGTGGGCAGGATCTCGGCCTCGATGTCGCGGGTCCAGAGGCTGTACTCGCTCTGGAGGGCGGTGATGGGGTGGACGGCGTGCGCCCGGCGGATGGTGGCCGCCGCAGCCTCGGACAGGCCGAGGTGGATGACCTTCCCGTCGCCGACAAGCTCGGCCATGGCCCCGACCGTCTCCTCGATGGGGACGTCGGTGTCGACGCGGTGCTGGTAGTAGAGGTCGATGTGGTCGACACCGAGGCGCTGCAGGGACGCATCGCACGCCGCCCGAACGTAGTCGGGGCGTCCGTTCACACCGACCCAGGAGCCGTCCTCCCGCCTCTCGTTGCCGAACTTGGTGGCGAGCACCACCACGTCCCGTCGCCCGGCGATCGCCCGTCCGACCAGCCGCTCGTTGGTGAAGGGCCCATACATGTCGGCCGTGTCGAGGAACGTGCAGCCCAGGTCGAGGGCGCGGTGGATGACGGCGGTCGACTCGGCGTCGTCGGTGGTGCCGTAGAACTCCGACATCCCCATGCAGCCGAGGCCGATGGCGGACACGGAGAGGTCGCGAAGCTGGCGCTGATCCATGCCGCCCTGCTTACCGCACTATCGACGCTCCAGTCCCAGACACGCGGCCGGCTTGCCCCGTCGATGGTCGTCGGCAATCGTGGGCCCATGCGGACGACGGGCAGGGCGTGCGGGCTGGCGATGGCGTTGGTGATGGCGGGAGCGGGGCTGGCGGCGTGCGGCGACGGTTCCTCGACGACGACCTCGACGTCGAGCCCGACCACCACGGATCCGGGGATCAAGTACGACCAACCGTCGACGGTCAAGCTGGTCGGCACCGGGCTCGTCGACGGCACCAGCCTGGACGGGTCGGCGATCTTCGTGGAGGAGGAGGACCCGCAGTTCTCACAGCTCGGTTGCGAGGGCCAGCCCGAGCCGGTGCTCTTCCGCCTTCCCATGGCCGGCGGCGACCGGGAGCTCATCGGGACGCCAGAGGATCACCTCCACGGCCGCGTCCTCCACGGCCAGGGCGGCAGGATCGCCATAGTCGCAGGCTGCGAGGGTTTCTTCACCGCCCTCTGGGTCGGTACCGAGACCCCCGACGGCCACGTGAGCGGCCTTCGCAAGGTTGCTGTGGGCGAGGTCGGCGACGGGCAGACGCTCGCCCCGTTCTCGGTCTCCTGGTCGGCGAACGGCCAGTCGCTGCTGGGGGCGGTCAACGGGTTCACCGGTGGGCCCGGGCGGGTCGTCACCATCGACCCCGACAGTGGAGCGTTGGCCACGCTGTTCGAGGCGGGCGCCACCAGCGGCGTGAGCCAGGTCGGCCAGTTCTCCGACGGCTCGTACGTGGTCGCCGCCGACGGCAAGGTGTCGATCCGCGACGCCACGGGAGCGGTGACGAGCGAGGGGTTGGGCAACGGCTTCCAGCTGGCGACCGACCTGCAGACGGTGATCGCCTACGGCGACGAGGTCCTGCTCATGGCGCCCGGGGCCGCCCGCCCGGTGCGGCTGGTGCCCGGCGAGCCCGGCAAGCAGGTGACGTCGGCGGCCCCCTCGCCCGACGGACGGGCCGTCGTCTACAACTTCTCCGACACCGGCGGCACCAACGAGATCTTCCTCCTCACCGTCGCCGACACCCACATGTCCAAGCTGGCGGGGCCCAGTCCCCTCGGGCGGGTGTTCTTCTCGGGCGACGGGACGGCGGTGGTCTTCAACCAGTTCCGACCGGCGCCCGACTTCGCGGCCGACGTCGGCGTCGTCCGCTTCCCGCTCTAGGCCCCGGAGACGGCGTCAGCCTCGGCCCGGCGGATGGCGGCGACGAAAGGGCCGGGCGCCTCGAGGTGCGGCAGGTGGCGGACGCCGTCGAGGACCTGCACATCCGTCCCGACGTGGCCCGCCAGCACCTTGGCCGCCAGCTGGCGGCACTCGGGACTGCGGGACCCGACGGTGGCCACCAGTCCCAGGCCCTCCAGGCCGGCCAGGGCCTGGGCCGACGGGGCGAAGGCGATGAACTCGGGCACCTCGGCCCTGACGACCTTCCAGCGGCTCTCGATCTCGTCGGCGACGAGCGGCGGCAGGCGGGCCCACGCCGAGTCGCCCACCAGCCGGTTCACGAAGGCGAGGACGCCCTCCGGCCCGCGGGTGGCCGCCAGCCGGCCGGCAGCTGCCTGCAGCTCGGCGTGCAGGTCGGGCGCCAGGGGACCGATGGCGGGTTCGTGGACGACGGCGGCCCGCACCAGGTCGGGCCGGGCGAGGGCGAGAGCGAGCACGAGCGTGGCTCCGCCCGACACGCCCACGAACGTGGCCGACGCCACACCCCGGGCGTCGACGACGTCGACGAGGTCGCCGACCTGGTCGTCGACCGACGCCGACGCCGGGACCGGCTGGCCCGAGCGGTATCCCCGCCGCCGGACGACGAGCACCCGGTGGTCGTCGGCCAGCGCGTCGGCCACCGCGTCGAAGGCCCGCGGCCCGATGCCGACGCCGTGCACGAGCACGACGGCGGGACCGACGCCGATGTCTTCCACGACATCGGCCCCGGCGAGCCGGCCGTCTGCTACCGGGGCGGCGGGCCGGCCGACCATCGCTCCACCGCGCTGCCGACGGCGACGACGAGGTCCTCCCGCCACGGCGGCGCCACCACCTGAAGCCCGACGGGGAGTCCCCCGGCCCAGCCGCACGGAACCGAGATCGCCGGGAAGCCGGTCAGGCTCCAGGGGATGGCGTTGCGGGACAGCAGCATGAGCTGCCGGGCGAAGTCGGCCACCAGCGGCGCGACCACCGGAACGGTCGGCATGACCAGCACGTCGTGGTCGTCGAAGGCGGCAAGCAACCGCTCGGCCAGCTCGGCCCGCAGGCGCTGGGCGTCGATGTACTCGACCGCCGACACGACGGCGGCGGCGTCCAACTGGTCGGCCACCTCGTCCCAGTAGAGCGACCTGTCGGTGCCCAGGCTGCGGTGGAACGCGGCCGACTCGCAGCGACTGACCACCAGCCCGGCGGCATTGGCCGCCTCCAGGTCGGCCGCCGTCGGGCGGCGGCTCTCCCCCACCACACAGCCCTCCTCGGCGAGGGCCGCGATCGCCCGTCGGCCCGGACCCCCACCATCGGCTCGGCGTCGGCGAAGGCAGCCTCGGGCACCCCCACCCGCACGCCGGCGACGTCGGCACCGGCGAAGCAGGCCAGGCCACCGCCGCCGCTGTCGGCCCCGGCCAGCACGTCGAGGAGGAGGGCGGCGTCGCCGACCGACGCGGCGATGGGCGCCACGTGGTCCATCGTCCACGACAGCGGCAACACGCCGGCGGTCGGCACCGACCCGTAGGTGGGCTTGAACCCGACGACGCCCGAGAGGGCGGCGGGCACCCGGATCGACGCCCGCGTGTCGGTGCCCAGCGACGCCAACCCCATCCCCGTGCTGACGGCGATGGCCGACCCCCCACTCGACCCACCCGGGATGCGCTCGGGATCGTGGGGGTTGCGGCTCTGGGGGGTGGTGACGCCGAGGGCGAACTCGTGGGTCGACACCTTGGCCAGGACGATCGCCCCTGCGGCCCGGAGCCTGGCCACTCCCACGGCGTCGACCTGCGGCACCTCCCGGTAGGCGGCGGAGCCGGCGCAGGTCGGGGCGCCGGCCACGTCGATGATGTCCTTGACGGTGATGGGGATCCCGTGGAGCGGCCCCCGCCAGGTGCCGGCGACGGCCTCGGCGTCGCAGGCGTCGGCCTCGGCGAGGGCCTCGGCGTCCATCAGGTGGACGATCGCCCGTAGCTCGCCGTCGTGCTTCTCAACCGCCAGCAGGGCGTCGGTGACGAGCTGCCGGCTGGTGACGAGCCCGGCCCGCAGGTCGGCGGCCGCCGCGGCGATCGGGCCGCCCGCAACGCCCGGGCGGCCTGGAGCAACCGGAACGCCGGACCGACCGCCCTCGGGTGGGCGGTAGGCGATGGCCGGGGCCCGGCGCACCGGGTCGGGTCTGTACTCGGCGAGCTGCTCCCGGGCCGCGGCGACGGCCTCGCGGGCGCGGCTGCCGGAGGGCCTCAACCTTCGTCCAGGGCCGACATCAGCGCCGCCGACGAGGCCACCGCGCCGAACACCCCGCCCTGCATCTTCACCATCTGGAGGGCGGCGAGGTAGTTGTCGTAGTCGGTGGCGCCGGTGCAGTCCTCGAGGAGCAGGCACTCGTAGCCGCGGTCGTTGGCCTCCCGCATCGTCGTGTGGACGCAGACGTCGGTGGTGATCCCCGTGAAGATCAGCGAGGTGATGCCCCGGACCCGCAGGAGCAGGTCGAGCTCGGTGGCGTAGAACGCGCCCTTGCCCGGCTTGTCGAGCACGATCTCACCCGCCACCGGCGCCACCTCGGGAACGATCTCCCAACCCGGCTCGCCCACGACGAGGATGCGCCCGGCCGGCCCGGCGTCGCCGATCCCGGCGCCGATGCGCTTCGACCGCCACAGCTTGTTGGCCGGGCAGTCGGCGAGGTCGGGCCGGTGACCCTCCCGGGTATGGACGACCGTCATACCCACCCGGCGGACCGCGTCCAGGACCGCGGCCGTGGGCTCGAGCCCCGCTCGGGTCAGCTTCAGGTCGTAGCCCATGGCGTCGACGTAGCCGCCCGGACCGCAGAAGTCGACCTGCCAGTCGATGCACACGAGGGCGGTGCGGGCAGGGTCGAGGACGCCGTCGTAGGGCCACGGGTAGGGGTCGGCGTCGACGGTTCCGAACGTCATGGCTCCTCCTTGATGAGGGCATCACAAAAGGCGGTGGTCGTGCCGACGGCGGCGAAGATGCCGCCGGACATGGTGATGCTGTTCAGCGCCCGCTCCCCGACCGCCGGGTCGTGAGGCGCCGAGGCGTCGGCAAGGGCCAGGCACTCGTAACCCCGGTCGTTGGCGGTGGCGAGCGTCGAGTACACGGCGGTCTCCAGGCCCAGACCGCCGACGGCGAGGCGGTCGACGCCCCGCCGGCGCAACTCGATGTCGAGGCGGCTCCCGTAAAAGCCGGACATCCCGGCGGCGTCGACGACGAGGTCCTCGTCCTCCGGCACGAAGGCCAGGTCCCAGTCGGCCTCGCCGGCTTGGGGGCCGCGACCGGTCGTGTGGCGCACCAGGACAACAGTCCCGCCGGCGTCGCGCACCACCTTGGCCGTCCGGGCCAGGGCGGCCACCACCTCGTCGGCACCGACCGTCCTGGCCGCGAACCAACCCTGGGCCCCGACCACCACCAGCCCCACACGACGGGCGTCGAGACACCCGTCGTGGGGCCACGGGTACGGATCGGTGCCCTCGACCTGCGCATTCTCCACAATCAGGTGGGGAGCTTGCCTTCGACGCCGGCCACGAAGACCTTGAGGTTCTCGATGGCGGCGTAGTCGGGCACGACACCGTCGGCGAAGAGCACGCTGCCGTCCTGGGCCATCACCGGGCCCTTGAACGGTGAGCCGTCGGGCTGGGAGATGGCCACCTTGGCCTTGTCGATCTCGGCCTTGGTCTCAAGGGTGACCGACGGCCCGTACACCGACTGCACGAACGGGTTCTGTCCCGTCTTCAGGCCGACCCGGTAGTTGGCGTTGTACTTGCTGCCCGTGAAGTCCCCGGCCAGCGACGTCTTGACGATGTCGACGTACATCGGGCCCCAGTCCCATTCGGACCCGGTCAGCCAGCCCTTGGGGGCCAGCGCCGACCCGTCGGCGTGGTAGCCGACCGTGAACGCACCCTTGGCCTCGGTCTTCTCGATGATCGTCTTGGTGCAGTCCTGGTGCTGGGTGACGACGTCGACGCCCTCGGACAGCAGGCTGTTGGCCGCCTCCGCCTGCTTGCCGGGGTCGCACCAGGCCGAGGTGGCCACGGTGAACGTCTTCACCGCCGGGTTCACCGACTGGGCTCCCAGCTGGAAGGCGTTGATGTTGTCGATGCTCTGGGAGATCGGGAAGGCGTAGACGAAGCCGACCTTGTTGCTCTTGGTGGCCCGTCCGGCAGCAATGCCGGCAAGGAACACAGGCTCCCAGACCGTGCCGAAGTAGGTGCCGAAGTTGGCCGGGATCGTGCCGTCCACCAGGTTGCCCTGCTGGATGACGACCACCTCGGGATGGGCGGCGGCCACCTTGAGGGCCGGGTCCTTGTGCCCGTAGCTGGTGGCGAAGAGGATCTTGGCCCCCTTGTTGATCATGCTCTCCATGACCCGGGCCGCCTCGTCGTTCTCGGGAATGTTCTCGGCGGTGATGATCTCGAGGTCGGGGTAGGCCGCTTTCACCGCCTGGCTGCCGTCATAGGCGGCCTGGTTGTAGCCGACGTCGTCCTTGGGCCGACGAAGATGAACCCGACGGCCTCGCTCCCGGCTCCCGGCGCGGCCGCGGTCGACGCGCCGGACGTTCCGGAGGTGGTGTCGGAGCTCGTGCTGTTGCTGCTGCACGCCGCCGTGATCAGTGCCAGCGCAGCAAGCAACACCGCGCCCAGCCGCCATCGTTTGCTCATGGTTGTGGTCCCTCCCTTGTACTGGTGGTGCGTCGAGTCGTGACCTGGTTCGCGGCTGTGGTGTCAGCGGGTCGGCGTCATCTCGAACACCGACTTGAGACCCTCGGGCGCGGCGTGGAGCCGGCGGCGGCCGAGGAAGATCAGCACCCCGATGGTGACGAGATAGGGGATGGCGTCCAGCGCGAACTGGTTGATGCCGTAGCCCCGGGCCTGGAGCGCCGGGGAGAGGGCCAGGGCGGCGCCGAACAGGTAGGCCCCGGCCATGGTCTTCAGCGGGTCCCAGGCGGCGAAGATGACCAGAGCGACGGCGATGAAGCCGCGGCCGGCGGTCATGTTCTCGAACCAGGCGTTGGTGTAGGCGGTGGCCAGCTGGGCCCCGCCGATGCCGGCCAGGGCGCCGCCGCCGCACACCGCCAGGTACTGGATGCGCAGCGGCGAACGACCGTAGGCGGCCAGCACCTCTCTGCTTTCGCCGGCGGCCCGGACCATGAGGCCCCACCGGCTGCGGAACAGAAGCCACCACATGGCCGGTCCCACCGCGAAGGCCAGGTAGGTGAGGGGGTCGTGATTGAAGAAGATGTCGCCGAGCCAGGGGATGTCCGACAGGACCGGGATGGCGATGGGGTCGAAGGCGTTGATCGTGCGGCCGACGTAGGCCGATCCGAACAGCGACGTGATGCCCAGCCCGAGGAAGAGGACCACCAGGCCGGTCGCCAGCTGGTTGGCCCCCCGGGACAGGACGAGGTTGGCGTGCACCAGGGCCAAGGTCCCGCCCGCGGCGGCCCCGGCCAGCACCCCGATCCACGGGTTGCCGGTGACGGCGGTGGCCGCGTACGCGCCCAGGGCCCCGACGAGCATGCAGCCCTCGATGCCGAGGTTGATCACCCCGGCCCGCTCCGAGAGCGTCTCTCCGAGGGCCGCGAACAGGATCGACGTCCCGCCCCGCACCGCCCCGACGAGGACAACGAGCAGCAGGCTCATCGACTTCCTCCGTTCCTGGTCGCGCTCACGACGCCACCGCCGGCGTGGGGGTCGGGGCCGGAGGTTCGATCGGCACCGGCCTGGGTTCGCGCGCCTTCACCATTCCCCGGCCCATGACGGCCAGCAGGACGAGGCCCATCAGGACGTTTACCGAAGCCGCCGGCAGCCCCGAGTCGAGCTGGAGGCTGTCGCCGGCGATGGCGATGCCCGACAGCAGGATCGCGGCTCCGGCGACCTTGAGGGGATGGTGGCGGGCCAGCCAGCTGGCCAGGAAGGCGATGTAGCCGAGGTTGAAGGTCATTCCAGGGCGCAGCTTCAGCTCGGAGCCGGCGAAATGGACCATGCCGGCCATCCCGGCAAGGGCCCCGCCGACGAGCATGGCCGACATCAGGAGTCGGGAGACGGGAAGGCCGGCCCGACGGGCGGCCTCGGGGTTGCCGCCGACGACCCGCAGGTTGAACCCCCACGTCGTCCAACGCAGCACCGCCCAGATCAGCGCGGTGGCGACGACGGCCACGAAGATGCCCATGTGGACCCGGCTGTTGCCGAGCAGGGGCAGCCGGGCCGCCTCGGCCAGCGGGCGGGTAGCGGGCTGGCCCGAGCCGTTCGGGTCCTTCCAGGGCTCGTAGATCAGGTAGAGCAGCAGGTCGATGGCGACGTAGTTGAGGAGCAGGGTGGTGATGGCCTCGTTGACCCTGACGGTGAGGCGCAGGGCGCCGGCGATGCCCGCCCACAGCGCCCCGCTGACCATGGCGGCCAGGGCCATCACCAGGATCATCACGCCGCCGGGCAGGCTGCCGTCGAGGGCCAGGGCGGCACCGGCGGCGCCGATGGCCCCGATGACGATCTGCCCCTCGCCGCCCACGTTGATCAGTCCGGCGCGAGCCGGCACCGCCACCGCCAGGGCGGCGAGGATCAGGGGCGCGGCCTTGATGAAGATCTCGCCGACCGACGCCGAGTTGGTCACCGTCGACTGCCACATGTCGCTGTACATGGCGATGGGGTTGGCGCCCTTGGTGATGACGAAGGCGCCGAAGATGAAGAGGGCGGCGACGTAGGCGACGGCCAGCCGTCCCGCGCCTCGCAGCAGCCGCTCGGCGCGCTCGCTCACTGGTTTGCTCCCTATGGGCACCGCGGATCATCAGCTCGCCGATGTCGTAGCGGTCGACCTCGCTGGCCACCACGATCCCGGCGACCTCGCCGGAGTGGAGCACGAGGATGCGGTCGGAGAGCTCCAGGAGCTCGTCGACGTCCTCCGAGATCACCAGCACCCCCGCGCCCCGCGGCCCGCCGTTCCAACAGGAGCTCCTGGGTGCGACGGGTGGTGGCCACGTCGAGGCCGCGGCTGGGGTAGGCGGCCACCACCAGGGTGGACGGCCGGGCCAGCTCCCGGGTGAGGATGACCCGCTGGATGTTGCCGCCGGAGAGGCTCGCCACCTGCCGGTTGGGCGCAGCCATGCGCAGCTGCGTCTCCTCGTCCTGGGTCGACAGCCGGCGGCGGACGGCCGCCCAGTCGATGCCGAGACCCTTGCGGGGCGGCTTCAGGTCGCCCAGGGCCATGTGCTCGGCGATCGACAGGCCGGGGACCACCGAGTCGGCGACAGGATCCTCGGGGATGCCGACGGCGCCCGCCTCGAGGGCCGCCCGCGCCACGGCCTTCGTCAGCTCGGTGCCCGCGACCGTGACCGTGCCGGTGGCCGCCGGGCGCAGGCCCATGGCCACCTCGTAGAGCTCCCGCTGTCCGTTGCCCGAGACGCCGGCCACGCCGACCAGCTCGCCGCTGTGCACGACGAGGTCGACGTCCGTCAAGGCCAGGTGGCCGCGGTCGCCCTTGACCGAGACGCCCCGCAGCTCGAGGGCGGGCGTGGCGTCGGTCTTCACCGCGGACCGGGAGGCGGGCAGCGCCGGGACCGTCCGACCGACCATGGCGCCGATCAGCTCACGGTCGTCGAGGGTGGTGGGGTCGACGCCGCCGAGGATCACCTTGCCGCCCCGGAGGACGGTGACCCGGTCGGCGATGGCGCGGGCCTCGTGCAGCTTGTGGGTGATGATGATCACCGAGAACCCGCTGGCCCGGAGCTTGCGCAGTCCGGCGAACAGGGTGTCGACCTCCTGGGGCGCCAGGACGCTCGTCGGCTCGTCGAGGATGACGAGCTTGGCGCCGGCCATGAGCACCTTGAGGATCTCGACGCGCTGGCGCTCGCCGATCGACAGGTGTCGCACCAGGGCCCGCGGGTCGCAGGCCAGCCCGTAGCGGATGGCGGCCTCGTCGATCTCGCGGCACAGCGCGGCCCGGTCGAGCCGGATGCCCTTCAGTGGGAGGGCGAGGGCGACGTTCTCGGCGACCGTGAGGGCGTTGACCAGGCGGAGGTCCTGGAACACCATGCCGATGCCGAGCTCGGCGGGCCACCGCCGGCGAGTCGATCTGCACGGGCGTGCCGCCGAACCGGAGCTCGCCGGAGTCGGGCCGGTGCACGCCGTAGATCAGCTTCATGAGCGTGCTCTTGCCGGCCCCGTTCTCGCCCAGCAGGGCGTGGACCTCGCCCGCCCGCACGTCGAAGTCGACGGCGTCGTTGGCCACCACCTCCCCGAAGCGACGGGTGAGGTCGCTCACCCGCAGGAGCGGCTCGGCCTCGACGATCTCCGTCGTCGGCGCGGCGGGCGCAAGGGTCATGCTCGCATCGCTCCCTTCCCGGTGGCCATGCGGGCGAGGGCATGGGTGGCCCGCTGCTCGACCACTGCCATGGATTCGCCCAGGTGGCGACCGAAGCGGGCCACCGCCAGCGAGAGGTCCCCGATCAGGACGGCCTCGACGATGCCGAGGTGCTGTTCGATGGTCCGTCGTACCCGCTCCGAAGTGAGGAAGTCGTGCATCCGCACCACGCGGATGCGCTCGTTCACGATCCTGAGCAGGTCGGCGAGAGACGGGTTCCCCGACGCCCCTGCCAACCGCTCGTGGAAGTCCTCGTCCAGGGACACGAACCCGGGGTCGGGCTCGGGTTCGTCTCCCTGCAGCGCCCGCCATTCGTCCCGAAGAGGCTCGAGGACGCCGGGGTCGTGGGCCTGCCCGGTCTCGGCCGGCCGGCGCAGGGCCTGCAGCTCGAGGGCCATGCGGACCTCGTAGAGGTCGTGGACGGCGGCGACGTCGGGCGCGGTGGGCCGGTAGCCGCCCTCGGGGTGGGTGCTCACCAGCCCCTCGGCGTGCAGCCGCATCAGGGCCTCGCGCACCGGCGTGCGGGAGACGCCGAGCAGGGTGGCCAGGCGCTCCTCGCCCAGGCGCAGGTTGAAGGGGAAGTCGCCCAGCAGCAGCCGCTTCTTCAACTCCTCGTAGGCCCGGTCGCGGCGCAGCGTGACCGGCACGATCAGTGGCTCGTCGAGGGGCCGCTCCTCTGCATGCAGGCCTGCATCCATAGCCTTGGGAGAGTACGGAGCCGCGGTTGCCGGGCCGTTCCCTCCGGTTTACGGGTCGGCGTCGCCTTCCTTGCACTCGCATGACACGTCAGCCGCCGCGGACGCGCTCCCCTACGGCGGCGCCGCCTGCCGATGCCGCCACCGGTTGTGCCAGCTGCAGGCCGGTCGGCCGTTCTCGTCGATGGTGAGCCCACCCTCGGACCAGGGCTGGACGTGGTCGATCTCGCAACTCTCGGCCGGTTGGTCGCAGAACTCGTGGAAGCACTCCCGCTCCCGTACCTGGGCGGCCCGCCGGGTGGCGCCGGCGAACAGCCGGCGGTGCACACCGACGTTCTTGATGCGGTCGGGGCCGTCGAAGACCACCCGCTCCACCCACGCCTCGTCCAGCCACGGCACCAGGCTGCCGGGACTGACCACCGATCCTCCGGCCAGCTCGCAGATGCGACCGGCGAAGGTCTCGTAACCCACGAACACGGTGAACAGCGGCTCGGGCCGCCGGGCGCCCTCCGGAACCGCCCCGGCCCGTCGGGCCATCTCCACCGCGGCATCGGCCCGGCGCTGAGGCGGCGCTGCGGCGCAGGTCACCGGCGGTGGCGTTGCTCGCCCACCCGGGCCTTGGCCTCGGCCCAGTCGGCGTCGAAGAACTCCTTCTCGATCCGCTCCAGGGTGGTGGCGAAGATCTCGCCCCCGATGGGATCGAAGATGCCGTCGAGGAAGTAGCGGCCCTGCCAGCTCTTGGACACGTGCAGCCGGCGGGACTCGTGGTCGGCCTTGGCCTTGGCCTCGGCCCCGTCGGGGTCGGCCAGCTGGCACCAGTAGGCCACGCGTGTTGGCGAAGTGGCGGTACTGCAGGTCCTTGGCCTGGCCCACCAGCAGGGACTCGTCGCGCTCGAAGCAGTCCGCCTCACAGCGGCGGGCCTCGGCCAGCACCCCCACCTGGGCCTTGCCGATGTCGCCGGCCAGCCACGCCTGCTCGGTCTCGGCCATGTGGCGCAGCTCCCGGCCCAGCCGCACCCGATGTCGTACCGCCGGGAACGGCTGTCGGCACTTGGTGGCCACCCACGACGCCGCCGTGCGGGCCCCGTCGGCCGACCACGTGCCCCCGGCGTCGAAGGCGGCCACCGCCCGGGTGAACACCGCCTCCAGCCGTTCCAGCTGGCGGTGCAGGGCCACGATGGCCTCGCCGTCGCCCAGGATCGTGGGCTCCACCGCCACCGCCTCGTCCAACGCCGCGGCCAGCACACCGATCGGATCGGTTGCCATGGCTCCTCCCGCGTCAGGTCACATGACCGAGGGGGAAGCGGACTCGACCAGCCATACACGAACACGTGTTCGATTGCAAGGAAGTCAGCAACCTGTCGGGGGCCCGGGGGCTGATGCTATTTCCGGCGGCAGCGCAGCGAACGTCCAGTCGACCTCATCGTTGTGTGGGTCCACGTGACCATCCCTACCTGAGTGCACCGCCTGTGAGGCCGACCTCGATCGGCGCGATCGGGCCGACGACTCGTCGATGCGAGCCGATCCGATTGTGGAGCCGCGACCCGATCGGTAACTACGACGCCAGAGGCGCTGCTTCTCACGGGAGCCTGCGCTCGGAGTGGCGGAAAACGGCACTTCTCGGTCACGCCTACCGACCGGCGAACTCAAGGAAGGCCGCTCCGCTATTGATCCTGCCTGGGTGTACCTCCCATAGAGCCGGGTGAACGTCCAGTGGAGTGGCGGCGGCTCCTGTTCGAGATTGTATCTCGTCCAAAGAATCGCAGGAATATCGATCTTTAGAAGGCCCGCCTATCCGATTTCATCTCCAGATTTATCCACAGCGTCTGAAGAGGTCACAACAGGGTTCATCGGAGTTGGCCGACGGCGGGATGGGCCTTCAAAAAATTCCAAGTGCTGACCATACTGACCGGCCAGCCCGCGCATCGCCTCTTTCGTCTCTTCGGGGAGTTCCGTCGCAAGGCGGATGCCAAGGCGAAGACCATCGTAGTTTCGCATGACTACCCCTCCAGGATCGTGGCGATGTAGTTGTGAAAGCAGCTCGAGGACGGCGGGGTGATCCTCGACGAGCCTTGCGGTAGGTGCTGGGGATGGCGCCGTACGGGCAAGGCTGCGAACCGTATCCAACATCTCCTCGAGCAACTCACGATCGCTCCGATCAGGCTCGTCGCCGGTGGTGGTGACAGTATGGGAGCTTTGAATCTGGTCAAGCTCCGCCTCAAGATCCGGCCACCATTTCTTGGTAGACTTACTAAGTAGTGCCTCGGCGAGGGGGGTTTCGGACACCGAATTTACTGATTTCAGGATCTCTGTCACGCCAACAACCGTCGCGGGCTGCGCTTGAAACTGCCCAAGTGGAAGGTGTACATCGGATGGTTTCAAGTCGATTGCTAACGGCACAATTCGACTAGAATCGACGGCCTTGGCTAAGGCCCCCGCTTGAAGTTCAGCCACGGAGACGTCTGGTTCTCGGCTGTTACGCACACAATGGCAAAGTTTGTGTTTTCCATTTGTGCTGATATTTCCATTTGCCAGCGCGCTCCGGCATAAATATCCACAGACGATACGAACGGCTCTGCGCTGTTGATTACAAGGGGGAGCCAGTCACGAAGAGCGACTGCGACGACGCGGCTCTTCGTTCCGGACCAACTCAGGAATACCCGCACACGGCCATGGTATCCGTCTCGCACACCGAGCTCAAAGAGTATCCTCCTCGGCTTTGTTCGAACGTCGTGTCCTCCGCCCTGGCTGACGATCGAACTTGAATGGCAGAACCTGCCTGTTCATGCTGTCTAGAGCGCCCGAGTGTGACAGGGCGGGCTAGTCGTCGCGACGGGCACGAGCCCGGCGCTTGCCCTCGTGCATGGCCTGTACCCGACCACCGGGGATGGTGTGGCCCTCCTCGATGAGCTCGGCGGGGAGTCCCTGGGCGGCGGGCATCCGGTCCGACCACGGGTCCCGGGATCCGAGGTGGTCGAGGGCGGTGTGGACGGTGAAGTCCCCCGGCGTGACGTCGTCGAGCTCGTCCCAGGCCACGGGGAAGGACACGGGCGTCCCGGGTCGCACCCGGGGGCTGTAGGCCGCCACCACCGTCGCCCCGCCGACCCGGGTGGCGTCGACGAAGACCTTGTCGCCCCGGTCCTCCTTCATGAAGGCGGTCGTCGCCACCTCGGGATCGAGCGCCGCCGCCCGGGCGGCGATGGCCCGGGTGGCGGCGGCCGCGTCCGCCAGGGACACCTGGTCGTCGATCGGGACGAACACGTGGACACCCTTGGCCCCGCTCGTCTTGACCGCCCCCTCGAGGCCGGCGTCGGCCAGGGCCTGGCGGACCAGCTTGGCGGCCCGGACGGCCATCACGAAGGCGTCGGTGCCGGCAGCCGGCGGGTCGAGGTCGAGAACGAGATGGGTCATGCGGTCGGGACGTTCCATCCGCACCAGGGTCGGGTGGTACTCCACCGCCCGCTGGTTGGCGAACCACAGGAGCGTGCGGCGGTCGTTGCACAAGGCGTACGACACCTCCCGCTTCGAGCTCTCCGCCCACATGGTCACGGTCGGGACCCACTCGGGGGCGTACTTCGGGACGTTCTTCTGCATGAACGCCTCCTGGCCCCGGTGGACCCGGATCACCGACAGCGCACGGTCCTCGAGGACGGGAAGAATCCGGTCGGCCACCCCATCGAGATAGTCGACGAGGTCCCGCTTGGTGGCCTCCGCCCCGTCGAACAACGGCTGGTCGAGGTTGGTCAGGCTCACGCCGTACCGGGCTTCGCCGCTCTTCGCATCGGCCATCCTGATCCCGACGGTATCGGCGGTCACGCCCGCGCGTCTCCCAGACCGTTGGGCCTTCAGGGTCAGCGCCCCGAGCCGATCTTGACAAAAGGCAGGCCGGGGTGGATGCATCAGTCCAGCCTGATGTAATATGGGCATGTGGCTGTCGACGTTGGCGACCTGTCGCCGCTCGGGTTCCTGCAGTTGATGGGAGATGCCCAGCGCTGGCAGTTGCTCGTCGAGTTGGCCCGCAGCGACCGCCGAGTGGGTGAGCTCACCGAGCTTTGTGGCAAGCAGCAGAACCTGGTCTCCTACCATCTCGCCGAGCTGCGCCGGGCCGGCCTGGTGTCGTCGCGGCGGAGCTCCGCGGACCGCCGCGACACCTACTACCGGGTCGACGTCGCCCGCTGCGCTGAACTGTTGTGCGCCGCCGGCGCAGCCTTGCAGCCCGGACTGCGCCTCGGACCGCTTCCCGCCAACCAGACCACGGCAACGGCTCCAGGGCCCGTCCCGCGCGTGCTCTTCCTGTGCACGGGCAACAGTGCCCGCTCGCAGATGGCCGAAGCCCTGCTCGAAGAGCGCTCGGGGGGCGCGATCGAGGCCCGCAGCGCCGGCAGCCACCCCAAGACGCTGCACCCCGAGGCCGTGCGGGTGATGGCCGAGCGGGGCATCGACATCTCCGGGCGACCCACCAAGCACTTGGACCGGTTCGCCCAAACACACTTCGACCGGGTGATCACCCTCTGCGACAAGGTCCGGGAGATCTGCCCCGAGTTCCCCGGGCAGCCGACCACCTCGCATTGGAGCATGCCCGACCCCGCCGCCGCCGCCGACACCGACGCGGCCAGCTACCGAGCGTTCGTGCGCACCGCCGACGAGCTGGAGACCCGCGTGGGGCTGCTCATCGCCCAACTGACCGCCCAACCGCCCGAAAGGAGTGCCGCATGAGTGCCGACGAGACCGTGAACGTCCGCTACATGGTCGACGACGTCGCCGCCGCAATCGACTTCTACACGACCCACTTCGGCTTCAAGGAGTTGACCAGCGCGCTGCCCGCGTTCGCCGACGTGAGCCGAGGGAACCTGCGACTGCTGTTGAGCGGTCCCAAGAGCTCCGCCGGTCGCGCAATGCCCGACGGAGCCCGGCCCGGCCCTGGCGGTTGGAACCGCATCCACCTCGTCACCCCCGACCTCAACGGCGAGATCGCCCGCCTCAAGGCGGCCGGAGTGACGTTCCGCAACGACGTCGTCACCGGTCCGGGCGGGTCCCAGATCCTCATCCAGGACCCGGCCGGCAACCTCGTCGAACTGTTCCAGCCCGCCAGCCGCTAGCAGCGGCGCATCGAGTCGGCGGGAAGCGTCGATCAGGCGACGTCGAATCGATCGAGCATCATGACCTTGTCCCACGCAGCCACGAAGTCACGCACGAACTTCTCCTTCGAGTCGTCACATGCGTAGACCTCCGAGATGGCTCGGAGCTGCGAGTTCGCACCGAACACGAGGTCGGCGGCGGTGGCGGTCCACCTGACCTCGCCCGTGGCCTTGTCCCGACCCTCGTACACGTTCTCGGCCGAGACGGACACCTTCCACTCCGTGCCCATGTCGAGCAGGTTCACGAAGAAGTCGGTGGTCAGCGTCTCGGGCCGGTCGGTGAAGACGCCGTGGGCGGTGTGCCCGTGGTTGGCGTTCAGGGCCCGCAGGCCACCGATCAGGACCGTCATCTCGGGCGCGGTCAGCGACAACAGGTTGGCCCGGTCCAGCAGCCGGGTCTCCGGCGGCAGCTTGTCCCCGGCTCGGAGGTAGTTGCGGAACCCGTCGGCGATCGGCTCGAGCACGGCGAACGCCTCCACGTCGGTCTGCTCCTGCGAGGCGTCGGTGCGGCCCGGCACGAACGGGACCGTCACCTCGTGCCCGGCGTTCTTCGCCGCCTGCTCGACGGCCGCGCACCCGCCCAGCACGATCAGGTCGGCGAGCGACACCGTTCCACCGGACTGGGAGAAGTCCTGCTGGACCTGCTCGAGGGCCTGCAACACCGTGGCCAGCTCGGCCGGCTCGTTGGCCTCCCAGTCCTTCTGCGGCGCCAGTCGGATCCGCGCCCCGTTGGCCCCGCCACGCTTGTCGGTGTCGCGGAAGGTGGCCGCCGACGCCCACGCGGTGGAGGCCAGCTGGGAGATGGACACTCCCGATGCGAGGATCTTGGTTTTGAGGGCGGCGATGTCGCCGGCCCCGATCAGTTCGTGGTCGACCGCGGGGACGGGGTCCTGCCACAGCTGGGGCTCCGCGACCCACGGGCCGAGGTAGCGCGAGACGGGCCATGTCGCGGTGCAACAGCTTGTACCACGCCTTGGCGAAGGCGTCGGCGAGCTGGTCCGGGTTCTCGTGGAAGCGCTTGGCGATCGGCGCGTAGATCGGATCCATCTTCAGCGCAAGGTCCGTCGTCAGCATCATCGGGGCGTGACGCTTCGACGGGTCATGGGCGTCGGGCACCGTGCCCTGGGCCGACGGGTCCTTCGGCGTCCACTGCTTCGCACCGGCGGGGCTGGTGGTCAGCTCCCAGTCGTACTTGAACAGAATGTCGAGGAAGGCGTTGTCCCACGTCGTCGGGGTGGTGGTCCATGCGCCTTCGAGCCCGCTGGTGATCGTGTCGGCGCCCTTGCCGCTGCCGCAGCTGCTCTTCCAGCCGATGAGCTGGTCTTCGACGGGGCAAGCCTCGGGTTCCGGACCGACGCAGTCGGGATCGACTGCACCGTGGCACTTGCCGAACGAGTGGCCGCCGACGATGAGCGCCAGCGTCTCCTCGTCGTCCATCGCCATGCGTCGGAAGGTCTCGCGAATGTCCCTGGCTGCAGCCAGCGGATCCGGGTTGCCGTTGGGCCCCTCCGGGTTCACGTAGATCAGGCCCATCTGCACGGCGCCGAAAGGACCGCCCAGTTCCCTGTCGCCGCTGTAGCGCTCGTCTCCGAGCCACGTGTCCTCGGGCCTCCAGAAGATCTCCTCGGGCTCCCAGACGTCGTCCCGCCCGAAAGCGAACCCGAAGGTCGTGAACCCCATCGATTCCAGGGCACAGTTGCCGGCGAAGACCAGCAGATCGGCCCAGGAGACCTTCCGGCCGTACTTCTGCTTGACCGGCCAGAGCAACCGGCGGGCCTTGTCGAGGTTGGCGTTGTCGGGCCAGCTATTGAGGGGGGCGAACCGCTGCTCGCCGCTGCCGCCGCCGCCCCGACCATCTTCGATGCGGTACGTCCCTGCGGCATGCCAGCTCAGGCGGATGAAGAGGCGCCCGTAGTGGCCGAAGTCGGCCGGCCACCAGTCCTGCGACGTCGTCATCACGTCGAAGACGTCCCGCTTCAGGGCGTCGACGTCGAGGTTCGCGAACTCCGCGGCGTAGTCGAAGTCGTCGTCCATCGGATTGGCCC
The DNA here is from genome assembly GCA_963827345.1 of uncultured Acidimicrobiia bacterium. Taxonomy (GTDB): domain Bacteria; phylum Actinomycetota; class Acidimicrobiia; order Acidimicrobiales; family AC-14; genus CAWGUU01. The sequence goes on from CAWHAN010000004.1 coordinate 116,947, forward strand.
GGGGCGAGTGCTGGTGGAGAACCTGCAGGTCGAGCTGGTTCGGCCACCAGTCCTGGTTCGTCCTGGGCCGGTGCGGCTCGGGCGTCGGGGACGGGATTGCTGGGTTCTCGCTTTCGCTGCGACTGTCAGTCACGTCGGTCCTTCTCCTCGTTCGCTCTATCGATCTGATGGCTCATCGCTCTGGACGTTGGTGGGCGCCTCGACGCACTCGGGACATCGGCCCCAGTAGACGACCTCGGCCTCGTCGATCTCGTAGCCCGAGTCGTCGGCGGCGGTCAGGCATGGTGTGTGGCCGACCGCACAGTCGACGTCGACCATCCGCCTGCACGTTCGGCAGATGAGGTGGTGGTGGTTGTCACCGACCCGGTTCTCGTAGCGGGCCGACGACCCGGCGGGCTGGAGGCGCCGGAAGAGGCCCTTGTCGGTGAGGGCAGTGAGGGCGTCGTACACCGCCTGACGCGAGATCGCACCGATCTCAGCCTGTACGACCGTGTAGATGTCGTCCGCTGTGCTGTGCGGTCGGTCGGACACCGCCCGCAAAACAGCCAGGCGCTGCGCCGTCACCTGCAGACCGTGCCGGCGGAGAGCCGCATGGTTGTCGGTCGACGTCTCCCTGGGCACGCCCGCAGCCTAGACCCCAATGCTGGTGTGAGTCCAAATCTGGCTAGACACCAGTTTCCGACTCCATCGCCCGACGCGCCCGCTCGTTGCTGGAGGCCCTCGACGTCCCCTGGGCCGTCGCCGTCGCCCGTAGCCTGGGGACCGAACATCCCCACGTCAAGGAGAAGAGCATGCCGAACGTCGCACGCGTGACCGAGATCAGTGCCATGTCCGCCGTCGGGTTCGAGGACGCCATCAAGGTGGGTATCGAGCGGGCCTCCCGTACGCTGCGCCAGGTCACCTCGGCATGGGTCAAGGAGCAGCGGGTGGAGATCAGCGACGGCGCCATCACCGGCTTCCAGGTGAACATGTTGGTGACGTTCGTCCTCGACGACTGACCCGGAACACGAGGTCACCTGCTCCTGCTCCCGGACCTCTCGCGGATCAGGCCAGCCTGGTCAGGCTCGACCGCCACACCGAGGTCCTCGGCCGGGCCGCCGTGGTAGATGCCGTGCAGCGGGGACAGGTCGGCGTAGTCCCGCGCCCGGCCGACGACCACGTGGCGGTCGCCGACGCCGCCGCTGGTGGGGTCGAACGAGTTCCATTCGCCGGTCCAGGCCTCGACCCACGCGTGGCTCTCACCGGCGACCGTCTGGCCTATTTCCGCTGTCGCCGACGGGTGGAGGTAGCCGGACACGTAGCGGGCGGGGATGCCGGTGGCGCGCAACAGGGCGAGGGCGACATGGGCGAAGTCCTGGCACACGCCGCTTCCCTGTTTCAGGACGTCGGTGGCCAGGGTGGAGACGGTGGTCGTCCCCTTCTCGTAGCGGAGGGTGCCCCGCACCCAGTCCAGCACCGCCCGGCAGGCGTCGTCCGGCGTCGCCTCGGACGCGAAGACGCTGGCCGTGTCGAGCACGGCGTCGTCGAGCGGGACGTAGGCGGTCGGCGCCAGCAGCTCGGCAAACCGGTCCCTCAGCTCGGGGCGGGCCAGGTCGCTCCAGCCGACCGGAGGATCGTCGAGCCCCATGCCGCCCGACGTCTCCACGACCGACGTGCCGACGATCGACAGCTCGGTGTGGGGGACGTGGATGTCGAAGGCGTGGACCAGCGTCCCCCAGTAGTCCCAGTAGCGGAAGGCAACCACCGGTGGCGTCACCGCGACGGTCGACTCGAGGACCAGCTGGCGGTCGTTGGAGATCGGCGTGATGCGGGCCTCGTTGTACGACGAGGTCACCTCGCGTTTGTACTTGTACCCGGTGCGATGGGTGATGGCGATGCGCCACGACATTTCGGTGAACCCCCTACGCCCTCAGGCTCCACTCGAGCGGCGCGGCCTGGCGGAAGAAACGGCGGGCGACGGCGTCGCTGGCCTCGGAGCAGGCGGTCTGGAGCGACCGCAGGCGGGCGGGGAGGTCGGCCACCAGCTCCTGGAGGCGACGGAACTCGAGGTCGGTGCGGGCCCGGCCCAGGATGCGGCGGGCGTCGTCGTCGAGGCCGGCGCGGCCGGCGTCGGGCTGGAGCTCGGCCAGCCTCCGCTCGGCCACCTCGAGGGCGTGGAACGCCGAGCGGGGGAACAGCCGGTCGAGCAGGAGGAACTCGGTGACCAGGTGGGCCTCGACCCCCCGCCGGTACGTGCGGAGGAATGCCTCGTGGGCCGAGCAGCAGCGCAGGGTGGCCACCCACTCGGTGGGGTCCTCGGAGTCGCGAAGGCCGGCGGACAGCATGCGGGCGGTCATGTCGACCCGCTCCAGGCTGCGTCCCAGCACGAGGAAGCGCCACCCGTCGTCGCGGCTCATGGTGGAGTCAGCCAGGCCCGACAGGATGGCGGCCCGCTCCTTGACGTAGGTGAACATGGCGTGGGGCCCGACCGCCACGGCCTGGGCGACGATGGCCGGCATGGCGTTGTGGGTGGCGTTCAGGCACTCCCACATCTCCGACGAGATGGCGTCGCGGGCGCCGCGGGCGTTCTCCCGGGCGGCGCTCATGGCCCCCGCGATCGACGTGGTGTCGGGTGTCTGGAGGGCGAGCACGTCGATGACGTCGGTGATCGTCCCGGCGCAGGCATCGGGCGGGACGCCCATCACCCCCATCAGGGCCCGGCAGGCCCCTTCCTCGTCGCCCGACGGATCCTCGAGGTGGCGGTGGACGTGGACGTCGAGGATCCTCGCCGTGTCCTCCGCCCGCTCGACGTAGCGGCCCATCCAGTAGAGCGATTCGGCGATGCGACTCAGCACGGCTCGACCCTCCCCTGCTGCTGTTGCTGCTGCTGGGCGGCCTGCGGGACGATCGGCCCGGGGTCGAGCGGGTTGCCCGGCGCCATCGGGTCGAGGGGCGCGGGCGGCAGGGGGCGGGGACGGCTGGTCCGCGCCGCGCCGGGCTCGGCCAGCACCCAGGTGTCCTTGGAGCCGCCCCCCTGGCTCGAGTTCACGACCAGGCTGCCCTCGGGGAGGGCGACGCGGGTGAGGCCACCGGGTACCACCCAGATGCGCTCGCCGTCGTTGACCGCGAAGGGGCGAAGGTCGACGTGGCGGGGGCGCAGCGTCGACCCGACGTGGGTCGGCGACGTCGACAGCTGCACCACCTCCTGGGCGATCCAGCCCCGCGGGTTGTCGAGCAGCACGTCCCGCATGCGGCCCAGCTCGGCGTCGGTGGCCTTGGGGCCGATGACGAGCCCGTAGCCGCCGGAGCCGTCCACCGGCTTGAGGACCAGCTCGTCGAGCCGGGGCAGCGCGGCGGTCAGCTGGTCGGGCTCGTCGAGGCGGTAGGTGTGGACGTTCGGGAGCAGGGGCTCCTCGCCGAGGTAGTACCGGATCATGTCGGGGACGTAGGTGTAGACGAGCTTGTCGTCGGCGACACCGTTGCCGACGGCGTTGGCCACGGTGAGATTGCCGGCCCTCGCCGCGTTCAGGATGCCGGGACACCCCAGGAGCGAGTTCGGTCGGAACTGGAGGGGGTCGAGGAAGTCGTCGTCGACCCGCCGGTAGACCACGTCGACCCGGTGCTCGCCCTCGGTGCTGCGCATGTAGACGGTGTTCATGCGACAGACGAGGTCGCGTCCCTCCACCAGCTCGACGCCCATCTGGCGGGCGAGGAAGGCGTGCTCGAAGTAGGCGGAGTTGTGGATGCCGGGGGTGAGCACGACGACCGTGGGCTCGGCCACGCCGGTGGGCGACGCCGCCCGCAGCGCCTCCAGCAGCCGGCCGGGATAGCTGTCGACGGGCCTGACCCGGTGGCTGGCGAACAGCTCGGGGAACACCCTCGCCATCGTGCGGCGGTTCTCCACCACGTAGGAGATGCCCGACGGGCACCGCAGGTTGTCCTCCAGGACCCTGAACACGCCGTCGGCGCCACGGACCAGGTCGACGCCGGCCACGTGGATGCGGACGCCGTTGGGCGGCTCGATGCCGGTGGCGGCCCGGTGGAAGTGGGTCGAGGTGGTGACGAGGCGTCGCGGGATCAGGCCCTCGTCGAAGATGCTGCCGGCGCCGTACACGTCGGCCAGGAAGGCCTCGAGGGCCAGGACCCGCTGGGCCACGCCCGCCTCGATGGCGGGCCACTCGGATGCCGACAGGATGCGGGGCACCAGGTCGAGCGGGAACGGCCGCTCCTCGCCGGACAGGGAGAAGGTGATGCCCTGGTCGCGGAAGGAGAGGTCGCGGGCGGCGCAGCGACCGCTGAAATCGGCGGCGGAGAGGGACTGGAGGGCCTCGTGGAGGGCGGCGTAGGCCGGGCGGGGCGTGCCCGCCGGCTCGAACATCTCGTCCCATCCGCTGTTCAACGGGTAGTCGTCGATGAAGTCCCCCATCCCGTCCAGCCTCCCACCTGAGCGTTACGTGCCTGTTACGGGGGTCGCGCCGTCGTGTAATCCCCGCGTCAGATGGCGGGGTCAGTACCCCCAGGCGTCGATGTCGAGGGGGGTCGGTTGGGGACCTCGGTCGAGCAGCCAGGCGAGGAGGAGGCGGCGCTGGGCGGGGTCGGCGACCCGCCCGGGAACGCTGGCCAGGGCGAGGGGCAGCTCCATCGCCACGTACTCCTCGGGCCAGTCGGTGGGCTCGTAGCCAAGGCCGAGGTCGACGTGATGCACCTCCACCTCCCGCCATCGGTGGAACGGAAGCTCGACGCACGGCCAGGGGGTGCCACGGCGGAGGCCGTGCCCGGCCCAGCCGGCCGCCGACGTCGTCTCCCAGACCGCCTCGAGGTCGATGGTCGACTGCCCGACGTCGGTGACCAGGGCGTCGCGGGGCCTGCCCGCACCGGCCTCGATGTCGGCCGCCCGCTGGTCGGCGCCGCCGGCGTACTGCTCCACCCACTCGCCCCGCTCCGCGGCCAGCAGCATGCGCACGTGGGAGTCGGCGTTGCGGGCCAGGTGGGTGAGGAGGTGCCCGACCGTCCAGCCCGGGAGCCGGCTCGGTCGCCGCACCGTCGCTTCGTCGATCGCCCGGATCGTCGCGAACAAGCGGCGGTGGGCAGCCCGGCAACCAGCGATGCAGCGTCGGCCGCCACGATCGGCCCTTAAGACCCGCTCCTGCGAGTCGTTGGCCGAGTCGACCCGCTGCTGACGTCGGCCAAAGAAGAGTCGATGCTTGTGAGTGAGTATTCGCCAAAGCGGTTGCGACACAAATCCTTAGACGCGTAGTTCTTGTACGATCGCCGCCAGCTTGCCCAATAGTTCATTCCCTGGCAATCGTGCACTGTCGCCGGCAGTCTTAGCCCACCGCTGACCAAATTCGACAAACTCAGACCAAGGTCCCGTGCCAACAATTTCGAGTCTGGTCGCCACTCATCACAGCATTAAGCGCACCCTCTCCACGTACAAAGGTCTGAAGTTGAGCCGGATCGAGCCGAAAGTACATCGCAGTGAGGAGGACCAACCAGAAGGGATAGGATGATGGACACCTCTTGCGCAGAGCGTCCCCTCCGGGAGAAAGCATTAGATCGAGGCTCTCACCGAACCGGTAGACGATCTTGAGCATAGTCCGAGGCTGGCTTACCGACTTTAGCGTCATCAGCTGATCGATCCACGCGACTCCTGGGAAGTCTCCTCGGCACTTCATCCACGCGAAATCGCTGACGCTTGTGCAATTACCATCTGCCGACACCTGAGCAAGAGCCATCCTCTGTAAATCCGGACTCTCCACAAGCTCAAATTCGATGCTCACTAGCTTCTCAAGATACCGAAAACCGTACACGAGGTCGCGGTCGTCACCGAGGTACTCTCGATAGCGCCCCACTACTGCTCGGGCTGCCGCCACGTGATCGAGCGCAATGACATACACAATGCGGCTGCTGGATGTAAAATGGACCTTCAGCCACTCAAATAGGCGCACCATGTTCTCGGGCGAGCAACGGTCCAGATCATCAATGAATAGAATGATTTTACTTACATCAGCTACCGCCGCGAGAATCTGATCAACAAACTCCTTCATTTGATCTGCCACACGCTCAATCTCGGGTGTGGCAATCTCATCTGCTTCGATCTGTAGATTTTCGGTCGCCGCCTCCGCAACCCTCAACCCGAGATCGACACGAGGGGATAATACTCGACCGACCGCCGTCAGTGAGCGCACGAGCCGTCTACCGACAGCCATTGCTCGTTCTCTTCGAGTCGAATTGATTCCGGGATGGTTTTCGATGTGGCCTAGGAGGGTTGAGGACCAAGCCGACCGCCAGATTGCCCTCAAGCTCATACTTCCAGGGCTCGAAGACAACCGGCATCGCCTTCTCTTTGTCTTGACTACTGCGGTTGCGCAATTCGTTAATCGCTAAGTTCAGCGTGAACGACTTGCCCGATCCCCAACTCCCATAGAGCCCGATCACCCCTCCTTCGAGCTCGTACGCATAGTCGACCAATGTGCATGCAAGGCTCCCGCGGCTGAGTTCATCGGGCAACTCATGAGTCGCGAGCGAAAGGCGATGGTCGAAGACTGGTATTGTTCCTGCACTCATGTCTCCACGAGTCTCCTAACCACCGAAACGATCAACGAACCTATAGCCGGATTGGCACGGCCTAGGTCCAACAGTAACGCTCCATCATTCGCCAATAGTTGCTGCAACGCGGCCTCCATCGCTCGCTCGTCCAACTGATCAATTGGAGGTACCGATTCACCGGTGACTCGACTGGCATATTTGATCATCGTTTCAACCGATGGATCTCGCTGGCGTCGTGTGGGTAGGCTCAGCAAAAGATCAAGTGCGTCACCAAACCTGTCGAGGGCCATAAGCACTCGCGCTCTCGTTTCATAGATCGGGTCGAGCGGGTGATTGGGACTGCCTGTGTATAGCTGCTCAGCGATGTCAAGCGCTTCGAGCGCCTGAGCCAAGCGCGAGGTCCCGTCCGTGCCGTCATTGGCGGCTTGCTCTTGATACAGGCGAGCCAATTGGTGGGCGAGGATGTATCCGTTTTCCACGCCAAGGCGGAGTCCCGTCTGAAGCCGATCGGTCACCTTTGCGCTCGTTCACGATCGGCCGCCGTTCACGACCGGGGAATCACGAAGACCGGGTCTGGGAGTCCTCCCACTCGAGGCGGGGGGCGTCGGACCACAGCCGCTCGAGGTCGAAGTAGCGGCGGGTCTCGTCGAGGAAGACGTGGACGACGAAGTCGCCGTAGTCGAGGAGGACCCATTCGTCCTGGTCACGGCCCTCGGTGCGCAGCGGCTTGATGCCGGCGTCGCGACCGAGATGGGCCTCGACCTCCTCGGCGATGGCGTCGACCTGGCGGTGGTTGCGGCCGCTCGTGATCACGAAGGCGTCGGTGATGGCGAGGATCGTGCCCACCTCGAGGACCACCGTGTCCTCACCGCCCTTGGATGAGGCCGCTCGGGCCGCCATCCTCGCCCAGTCTCGGACCTGGTCGATGCCGGTGATCGTCACCGGCCTCCGGGGGACGTCCGCATGGTGGCCCCAGCGTACAGACCCTGCGCACGGATGCGTGTCATTACCGGCTCGGGCACGAGGAAGTCGATGGGCCGGCCGGCGGCGCAGCGCTGCCTGATGTCCGAGCTGGAGATCTCCAGGCGGGGGATCTCCACCCGCTCTATCCGCCACATCGGCGGAAGATCCAGGTCGGCGGACGCGTCCGCGCCCCCCCGGTCCACGACCGCCAGGGTCGCCAGCCGGGCGACCACCTCGGGCCGCTCCCACGTACCCAGGTCGCCGGCCACGTCGGACCCGACGATCAGGAACAGGTCCCTGTCCGGGTCTTCCGCGACAAGCTGCTCCAGGGTGTCGGCGGTGTAGGTCGGCCCGGACCGGTCCAGCTCCAGACGACTGGCCTCCAGCCCCTCGACACCCGCCACCGCCTCCTCGACCATCGACAGCCTGTCCTCCGCCGGGGTGAGGGCCCGCCCGCTCTTCTGCCACGGCTGACCGGCCACCACCAGCAGGACCTTGTCCAGGCCGAGGGCGGCCCGGGCGTTGACCGCTGCCACCAGGTGCCCGACGTGCACCGGGTCGAACGTCCCGCCCAGGACGCCGAGCCGCGCCGGCACCTACGACGCCCCTCGAGCGGCGAGCCAGGAGACGATGGTGGACCTGACCACGGGGTCGACGTCGGCGGTGGCGACCAGTCGGTCCTGGACGACCTTGGGATCGACCAGCCCGGAGGACACGAGCGCAGTGCAGAACTCGTAGTCCTTGGGTCTTCCCGCGATCAGCTTCGACACCGCCAAGTCGTGGGGTTCGAGGCAGAGGGCGGTGACTCCACTGGTCGCCTCGTTCCGGTAGCGAATGAGGCGATCCTGCCATCCCGGAGGCACCTTGGCCGTCCGCTCGCCGACGCCCTCTCCGTACACGCCATGGGTCTGGTGGAAGGCCGAGAGCTCACCGAGGAACGCGTCGATCCGGTCGGCGAGCGCCTCTTCCGGGTCAGGCATCGGCAGGAAGTCGACTTCGACCGAGCGGACCAGCGGCTCCGGGAACCGCTCGAGGTCGGGAAACGCCCCGAGGACGGACTGGCTGCCGATGACGACCACCTCGGTACGATCCAGGATGCGACCCACGGCGCGGACCAGATGGTCGAACTGCTCGCGTCTCATCTCGCCGAACGCAGGGCTTCGAGCCTCTCTTGCGGGGCCAGGACACCGGCGAACGGGCTGCTCTGGCGAAGGGATTGGGCGTGCTCGCCGGGCGAGATCAGCACCGCGGCCAGCTCGTGCGTCGGCCCGGCGAGCAGGTCGTCCCACTCGTCGAGCCATGGCGAGGCGTCCGGATTCGCCGCCCTCATGGTGACGAGGTTCGTCCTGGCCGTCGAGCGAACACCTTCGGGATCGTCGAGCAGGTGATCGAGCACACGGCCGTGCAGGGCAAGCGACCGACGGTCCGCCCGGCGTTCGGGAACGACCAGTGGCTCCACTCCGACCCGAAGGCGGAAGCCGGCCGATTCCACCAGCCGGGCAAGGGTGCTCAGGCGGGGCTCCTTGCTCCCACTCTCATAGGCGGCGATCGTCGGGCCCGACGTGCGCCCGCGAGTGGCCAGCGCTTTCTGGCTCAGGCCCGAGGCTCGCCGTACGGCGGTCAGCAGCATGCGTACGTTCACGTCGTCGCTATCTTATCGGATAGCACGAGCGCTCCTGATCGAACTCCCGCATGGGTTCGATGTATTCGCTCTACCCTGGTGCGACTCATGGATGTCGAGATGGATGCTTCCTGGACGCCCAGCAGCTGGCGGAACCGGCCCGCGGCGCAGCAGCCCGAGTGGCCCGACGACGGCGCGTTCGACGACGTCCTGAAGCGGCTGGGCCAGCTGCCGCCGCTGGTCTTCGCCGGCGAGGTCCGCCAGCTCACGGAGTCCCTGGCCCAGGTGTCCGCCGGCAAGGCGTTCCTGCTCCAGGCCGGCGACTGCGCCGAGTCGTTCGACTGGTTCTCCGCCGACTCCATTCGCGACAAGCTCAAGGTCATCCTGCAGATGGCGGTCGTGCTGACCTACGGCTCGGGCGTGCCGGTGGTGAAGATGGGCAGGATCGCCGGGCAGTTCGCCAAGCCCCGCTCGTCGGCCACCGAGACCGTCGGCGACGCGGTCATCCCGTCGTTCCGCGGCCACATGGTGAACGACGCGCTGGCCACGGCTGCGGCCCGGGTGCCCGACCCGTCGAGGCTGCTGACCGCCTACCACCAGTCGGCGTCCACCATGAACCTGCTGCGGGCCTTCACCAAGGGCGGCTTCGCCGACCTGCGCCAAGTCCACGTGTGGAACCAGGAGTTCGTGGCCGCCAGCGCCCAGGGACTGCGCTACGAGCAGGTGGCGTCCGAGATCGACAGGGCGCTGCGGTTCATGGCCGCCTGCGGCATCGACCTGTCCAAATCCCAGCCCATCCACCAGGTCGACTTCTGGACGAGCCACGAGGCCCTCATCCTCGGCTACGAGGAAGCGCTCACCCGCCGCGACTCCCTCGGCGGCGGCTGGTACGACTGCTCCGCCCACCTCCTGTGGGTCGGCGACCGTACCCGCCAGCGCGACGGCGCCCACGTCGCCTTCCTGGCCGGCGTCGGCAACCCGGTGGGCATCAAGCTCGGACCGTCGAGCGAGCCCGACGAGGTCCTGGAGCTGTGCGAACGCCTCGACCCCGACCGGGTACCGGGGCGTTTGGTCCTCATCAGCCGGCTCGGCGCCAAGAGGGTCGAGGAACTGCTGCCGCCCCTGGTGCGGGCCGTCAGGGACAGCGGTCGCCCGGTGGTCTGGGTCTGCGACCCGATGCACGGCAACACCTTCCAGGCGTCCTCGGGCCACAAGACCCGTCACTTCGACGACATCCTGGACGAGCTGCGGGGCTTTTTTTCAGTTCACCGCGCCGAGGGCACCTGGCCCGGCGGCGTGCACGTGGAGCTCACCGGCGAGGACGTCACCGAGTGCCTCGGTGGCGGCCAGGACGTGCTCGACTCGGAGCTCGACCGCAACTACCTCACCATGTGCGACCCCCGTCTCAACGCCAGCCAGAGCCTCGACCTGGCCTATCGCGTCGCGGAGCTGCTGCGGGCCTGACCGTCGGGAAAGCCGGGCGGGTAGAGTTCGCGCGGTGAGTGACGACGCCCCGGCACCGCTGGAGCGAGGCAACGCGCCCGCGCCGGGGCCGACGGAACGGGCCGGCGCCGCCGTGGAGCACCTGCACGACGCGCAGCGGGCGGCGGAGCGCATCCGGGCCCAGGCCGAAGCCGAAGCGGTGAGGATCCTGACCGCGGGAGAAGCCGAGCGGGACGACGAGTCGGCACGGCAGCGACGCTGGCTCGGCGAGGAGTCGGCACGCGTGAGGGCCGAGGCCACTGCCGCGGCCGAAGCCATCCTCGGCGAGGCGAGGGCCGAGGCCGAACGGTTGCGGGCCGAGGCGAGGGCCGAGGCCGATGTCATCGTCGACGAGGCGTGGTCGCGCTTCGAAGGCACCACCGTCCAGCTGCGCTCCGAGGCCCACGCCGAGCGGGCCCGCATCGTGGCCGAGGCCATGGCCGAGGCGTCGGCGGTGCAGCAGGCGGCGATCGCGGAGGCCGGCCGGCTGCAGACCGAGGGCGCGGCCGAGGCGGCCAGGCTCATCGACCAGGGCCGTCGGCAGATGTCCGAGCTGCACGAGCAGGCCCGGATCGCGGGCGAGGCCGAGGCCGCCCGCCGGGTCGAGCAGGCCACCGAGGAGGCGAGGCAGCTGGTCGGCCGGGCCGGCGCCGAGGCCGAACGGCTCGTCGGCGAGGCGTCGGCGCGCGCCGCCGAACTGGTGGCCGCCGCATCGGCCCAGGCCGCCCAGGCTGTCGACGAGGCCCGTCATCAGGCGGTCGGCGAGACCGAGAGCGTCCGGAGGGCGGCCGAGGAGGAAGCCAAGGACGTCGTCAGGATGGCCCGGGCCGAGGCCGCTCTCGTCCTCGGCGAGGTGGCGTCCAAGGCCGACGAGGCGCGCGAGCGTGCCGTCGCCGCCCTCGACGAGGAGCTGGGCAGCCTGCGACGAGGGGCGGAGGCGGAGGCGGCGGGTATCCGGGCCGCCGCCGACGCCGAGGTCGAGGCCCGGAAGGCGCAGGTCTCCGACGAAGCCCGACGGGTGCTGGCCGAGGCGGCTCAGCGGGCCGAGCTGACGGCGGCCGAGGCCCAGCACGAGGCCGACCGCACGATCGAGGCGGCCCGCCAGGCGGCCGACCTGGAGCGGGCCCGGCGCCTGGAGGACGTCGAGCAGGTGGTCGCCCGCGTTCGTAACCAGGCGGAGACGGCGGCGAGCGACATCGTGGCCGAGGCGGTCAGGTCGTCCGACGAGACCCTCGCCGATGCACAGGCCAGGGCCGAGCGTGAGGTGTCGGCGATGCTGCAGCGGACGGCGGCGACCGTCGAGGAGATCGCACGCGGGGCGATCGCGCAGCGCGAGCGGATCCTCGCCGAGGCCCGGGCCGTCGCCGACCAGCGCATGGCCCGCGACAGCCGTCGGGTCGAGGCCGAGGCCCACCGGATACGGGCGGAGGCGGCGGAGCAGGCGTCCCGCACCGTGCAGGAGGCGGTCGCCACCGCCGACAGGTTGCTGGCCGAGGCCCAGCGCGAGGTCGACGGGATGGTCGAGCAGGGCAGGGCCGACATCGCCGCCCTCGGCGCCCACCTCCAGCACCGGCGGCAGCAGGCCGAGGACGAGATCCAGCGGATGCTCGACAACGCCCTGCGGACGGGAGCGCGTCCCCAGTCACGACCCCCGGCCGACCCGGTGGACAGCGCCTTCGAGAAGGCGGCCGAGCCCAACGGGAGCGCGTCTCCGTCGCCCGCGTCCCCGGACCCCGCCACCGGCTGAGCGTCGTCAGTCGGCGCCGCTGCCGCCAGCGGCCGCCGTCGCCGACCAGGGCGGGAAGCACCAGGCTGATGGGGTCGGACAGCACCGCGTCGGCCATCGCGTCGTAGGGCGTGGCCTGGGCGTTGACGACGACCACGACGGCCCCCATCGCCTTGGCCAGCGGCACCAGTCCACTGGCAGGGGCGACCGTCAGGCTCGATCCGACCGCCAGCAGCAGGTCGCAATCCGCCGCCGCCTGCTGGGCCCGTGCGAGGTCGGCCACCACCAGGCTCTGGCCGAACGAGATGGTGGCCGACTTGAGGATGCCACCGCAGCGGTGGCACTCCGGGTCGAGCTCGCCGGCCCGCAGCCGGTCGAGCACCGGCTCCATCGGGCCGCGGTCCCCGCAGTCCATGCACATCACGTGGCGCATGGTGCCGTGCAGCTCGACGACGAGGTCGGGGTCGTTGCCGGCCAGCTGGTGGAGCCCGTCGATGTTCTGGGTCACCAGGGTGTGCAGCCGACCCTGACGCTCGAGGTCGACGATGGCCCGGTGGCCGGCGTTGGGCTCGGCCGTCCACGCCGGCGACGCCAGCCGGGCCTGCCACACCCTCTGGCGGACCGCGGTGTCGCCGAGATAGTGCTGGATGGTCGCGGTGGCCGCCGCCTGCGGATCCTTGGTCCAGACGCCCTGCGGGCCGCGGAAGTCGGGGATGCCGGAGTCGGTGGAGATGCCGGCCCCGGTGAGCACTACCACCCGCTCGGAGGCGGCCACCCAGGCGGCAACCTCCTCTGCCCGGGCCGACATCGGGTCAGCCCACCTCGGCGACGAAGCGCTCCAGCTGGCGCAGGTTTCGGCACTCGAACACCCCGTCGCAGTGCGCCCCGTAGAGGGACGCGATGGAGTCACCGGTGTCCCAGTAGGAGCGGGGCTCGGGGTTCAGCCAGTAGACGCGGCGGGCTCGCCGGCGAAGGTCGCCGAGGACGGCGGCGTTGGCCCGGTGGTAGTTGTTGCGGGCGTCGCCGAGCACCACGACCGATGTCCGGGACGTGACCTCGGTGCCCCAGCGGTCCCAGAACGCCTGCAGGGCGTGGCCGTAGTCGGAGTGGCCGTCGGCCCACACCACGTCGGCCTCGGCGTTGACCCGGGCCATGGCCTCGGCAAAGTCGGTGGAGCCCTCGAAGATCGACGTCACCTCGTCGACACCGTCGATGAACACGAACGACCGCACCTTGGAGAACTGGCCGGAGATGGCGTGGACGAACTGGAGGGTGAAGCGGGCAAAGGCGGCCACCGAGCCCGGAGATGTCGGCCAGGACGAGGATCTCCGGCTTCGACGGGTGCGGGTGGCGGAACCTCGGCTCGGCCGGCGCCCCGCCGTAGGACAGGGAGTGGCGCACGGTGCTGCGGACGTCGAGCCGTCCCCGCCGGTGGTGGCGGCGCTTGCGGGCCAGCCGGGCGGCCATGCGGCGGGCGAGGGGCTGCAGGCTGCGCCGCAGGGCGGCCAGGTCCTCGGGGCTGGCGTGGAGGAAGTCGACCTCGGCCGGGAGCGGGCGGCGCACGGCCTTGGCCACCGCCTCGGGCCCGAGCTCGGCCACCAGCCGGCGGCGGACCTCGTCCTCGATCTCCACCTTCAGCCGGTCGCGGCGGGCCACCAGCTCGTCGCGCCGCAGGGTCTCGTCGAGGGCGGAGCCGTGCGGCGCCGCCACCGGCCAGCAGCCGCTCCAGCACTCCGTCCACGTCGAGCTGTCGCAGCGTGCGGAACACGTAGTAGCTCCCGCCGACGGGGCGGGCGGCGTCCATGCCGGCCAGGCGGGCGACGGCCTGCTTGGCCAGCTCGGCCAGGAGCTGGTCGTCGCCCGATTCCAGGGCGGCGTCGACGAGATCGGCCAGCTCACCGGCGGTGAGGGCGTCGTCGCGGCCGAGGACCGGCATGCGCACCGAGAACCACACGTCGAACACGGCGTCGAACGCGGCCCGGTGCTCCTGGCGCTTGACCAGGGTCGTGGCCAGCGCCCACCGCAGCGCCTCCCTGTCCTCGAGCGGGACCTGGCTCACCGCCTCCACGGCGTCGAGGTTCTCGGTGGGCGACACCGGCAGCCCGGCGCGGCGCAGCTCCTGGACGAATCCTGCCAGCGCCTCGAGCATGGCCGGCCGTGCCGGCTAGCCGGCAGCCGCGGCCCGCAGCTCGCGGTCGGCCTTGGCGATGTCGCCGCGGTGCTTGAGCAGGACGTGCAGGGTGGACGACACCGTCTCCACGTCGACGTCGGCCACGCCGAGGAGCACCAGCGTGCGGGCCCAGTCGAGGGTCTCCGACACCGACGGCGGCTTGGTCAGGTCGAGGGCCCGGATCGACCGCACCACGCCCGCCACCTGCTCGGCCAGGCGGTCGGCGATGCCGGGCAGGCGGGCCAGGACGATCTCCTTCTCCCTCGCCGCGTCGGGGTAGTCGAGGTGGAGGTAGAGGCAGCGGCGCTTGAGGGCCTCGGACAGGTCGCGGGTGCTGTTCGACGTCAGGAACACCAGCGGGATGCGGGTGGCGGTCACGGTCCCCAGCTCGGGGATCGACACCTGCCAGTCGGACAGCACCTCCAGCAGCAGGGCCTCGGTCTCCACCTCCACCCTGTCGACCTCGTCGATCAGCAGCACGATCGGCTCGTCGGCCCGGATGGCCTCCAGCAACGGCCTGGTGAGCAGGAACTCCTCGCTGAAGATGTCGCCCTCGACCGCGTCCCACGCCGGCGCCCGACCCCTCGGCCTGGATGCGCAGCAGCTGCTTGCGGTAGTTCCACTCGTACAGCGCCTTGGCCTCGTCGAGCCCCTCGTAGCACTGGAGCCGGATGAGCCTGCTGCCCGACCACGCCGCGATCGACTTGGCCAGCTCGGTCTTGCCGGTGCCGGCCGGGCCCTCCACCAGCACCGGCTTGTCGAGGCGGTCGGCGAGGAAGGCGACGCCGGCGGTGGCGTCGTCGGCCAGGTAGCCGGCGGCGCGCAGACCGTCGCGGACGGCGGCAGCCGACTCGAACCTCGGGGGATGGTCCAACACGTCAGGCGCGGACTTGGCCGTCGCCCGTGACGACGTACTTCAGGGTGGTCAGCTCCCGCAGGCCCATCGGGCCGCGGGCGTGGAGCTTCTGGGTGCTGATCCCGATCTCGGCGCCGAAGCCGAACATCTCGCCGTCGGTGAAGCGGGTGGAGGCGTTGACGATGACCGCGGCGGCGTCGACCTCCTTGGCGAAGCGGCGGGCGGCGTTGAGGTCGGTGGTGCAGATGGCCTCGGTGTGACCGGTGCCGTAGCGGTTCACGTGGGCGATGGCGGCGTCGAGGTCGTCGACGACCGCGACCGACAGCTCGAGGTCGAGGAACTCCCGGCCGAAGTCGTCGTCGGAGGCGGGGCCGATGTCGGGCGCCACCGCCCGCGCTCTGTCGTCGCCCACCAGCCGCACGCCCGCCCCGACCAGGGCCTCGACCGCCTTCGGCAGGAAGGCGTCGACCACTCGCTCGTGGACGACGAGCGACTCGGCCGCGTTGCAGACCGACGGCCGCTGGGTCTTGGCGTTGACGAGGATGTCGAGGGCCTGGTCGAGGTCGGCGGCGGCGTCGACATAGACGTGGCAGTTGCCGTCGCCGTCGATCACGTAGGGCACCGTGGCGTTGGCCAGGACGCTGGCGATCAGCGACGGCCCGCCCCTCGGGATCAGGCAGTCGATGTAGTCGCGGAGCTTCATGAACTCGGCGGCTGCCTCGTGGCTGGTGTCCTCGACGAGGATGAGGGCGTCCTCGGGCAGGCCGGCCTTGGCCACGCCCTCGCGCAGCGCGGCGGCGATGGCGACGTTGGAGTTGATGGCCGCCGACGATCCCCGCAGGAAGGCGGCGTTGCCCGACTTGAGGCAGAGCCCGAAGGCGTCGCTCGTCACGTTGGGCCGGTTCTCGTAGATGATCGCCACCACGCCCAGCGGCACCCGCACCCGCTCGATGACGAGGCCGTTGGGCCGGGTCCAGCCGTCGGCGATCTCGCCGACCGGGTCGGGAAGGGCGGCGACCTTGCGCAGGCCGTCGGCCATCGCCTCGATCCGGGCCTCGGTGAGGCGGAGGCGGTCGACGACCGTCGACGTGACCCCGCCTCGGTGGCCCGGTCCACGTCGATGGCGTTGGCGGCCAGGATCTCGGCGGCGCTCTCACCGAGGAGGTCGGCGGCGGCGGCGAGGGCGGCGTCCTTGGCCGCGGTCGATGCCGTCGCCAGCGCTCGGGATGCGGTCTTGGCCCGCCGGCCGAGCTCGTCCATCGTCGGGTGACCCATGGCCGTCGAGGTTAGCGACGCCCCTGCCGCTCGTTCGCAGGAATCCCGACGGGCGGCCGTTCGAGCCGACAGGGCATCGTCGACCCGCCGGCCCATAGCCACCAGGCCGTGGGTGGCGGCCGTATGGGACGCCATCGGTGAGCAGACGGCTGGCCCGGTGCGGGTCGACGGGTTCGATCACCCCCGCCAGGTGATAGCGGGACCGCACGGCCCACGGCACCGCCCCGATCCTGTCGTTCAGGTCGACTGCGTGCTCGAAGTGGGCGCCGAGCGTCGCCGGGGCGGCCCAGGGCGGCGGCCAGGAGCCCGAGGTAGTGGCTCACCGCGCCGAGGCAGGCGTAGGCGGACATGGTGACGACCTGGTCGGCCGCCGGTAGGAGCAGCTCGTAGACCTCCTCGGCGCAGGGCAGGTCGGCGGCAGCGGCCAGCTCGGCCAGGAGGGCCATCTCGGTCAGCCAGATGAAGTCGCGGGCCCGGGGGATCGGATCGCCGTCGCCGAGCAGGCCCCTGACCTCGGCCAGGTCACCGCCCTCAAGGGCGAACAGCCCCCGGACCTTGGTGACCGACGGGTAGCTGGACCGCCGGAGCATCTCCGCGAACCGGGCGATCTCGTCGAGCCGACCCTGCTCCCGTCGGACGAGGATGAGGCTGAACCCGTACAGCTCGGCCCCTCCCCAGAAGCCCAGCTGGTCGTGGAGGGCGCGGGCACGCGCCGCCAGGGTCTCGACCTCGTCGAGCCGGCCGTCGAGGAACGCAATCGTCGTCTGCAGCCACCCCGCGAACTGGCGCAGCGCCGGGTCGCAGCAGCTCCTCGCCGGCCCGGAGCGCGGCATCGGCGTCGGACTCCAGGGTCGAGGCGTCACCCAGTGCAAGCCGGAGGCGGGCCATGCGGACCTTCCCGACCGGGTCGGCCACGATCGCCCCGTCGTCCGCCGCGGCCGACACCTCGGCGAGCGTCCGCAGCTGCTCCTCGGCGTCGAGCATGACGTGGACCTGGTCGAAGACACTCCCGATGAGCGCTCGATCACCCAGCCGCCGGGCCATGGCCAGCGCTTCCGCGGCGAGCACGCCCACCCGGTCGCGGTGCTCCTCGCTGTAGTACAGAGCGACGGCCAGCCCGGCCAGCAGGCGGGCCCGCTGCGGGTCGTCGGCCGGCGGCAGGGCGCCCAGCAACCGCTCGAGCGCGGCGACGACGCGGGGGTCGACGGTTGCGTACTCCCGTCGCTGCCACAGTCCGACCCGCCCGTAGGACAGGGCGGCCCGGGCAAGGGCGTCGAGGTCGCCGCTGCGCTCGGCGTCGGCAAGGGCGTCGTCCTGGGCGGCGACACTTGCGGTCAGGTCCCCCGCGTGGCGCAACGCGGTGGCGAGCTGCAGGAGGAGGCGTGACCGCTCGGCCGGATCGGGGGCGCCGCCGGCTCGACCCAGCAGGTCGAGGGCCTCCCGCCAGTGAACGGCCGCTTCGTCGAACGAGAGCCGGCGGGCGGCCTGCTCGGCGGCCATGCAGGCGTAGCGGTATGCCCGCTCGGCCCGGCCCGCACCGGCCGAACGCACGAAGTGATGGGCCAGCTCGCCGGAGGCAGGGCCGAGGTCGGCGGCGTGCAGCGACTCGATGGCGTCGCCGATGGCGCCGTGCAGGCGCCACCTGCGGGTGGGCGGGATGTCCAGGTAGAGCGCGTCCCGCACGAGGGCATGGGAGAAGCGGTAGCCGCCGGAGGCCGACTGGGACACGATCCTGGTGACGATCGCCGGTTCGAGGGCGTCCAGCAGGTCGTCGTCGTCGAGCCCCGCGGCCAGGCCGAGGACGTCGAGGTCGAACTCCCGGCCGATCGCCGCCGCCACCCGGAGGAGGCCCTGCGAGTCGCCCGGCAGTCGACGGACCCGCTGGCGGACGACGTCGCCGACGGCGGCCGGGATGTCGGTGACGGCCTCGCCCGGTCGCACCCGCCGTTCGCTGTCGAGGAGCCGGACCAGCTCGGTGACGAAGAACGGGTTGCCGTCGGCCCGGCGGAACAGCTCGGGCGCGAGGGCCTCGGCGTGCTCACCCGGCACGCCCGTGGTCATCCGGACCAGCTCGGCCACGTCCGGCTCGGTGAGGCCGTGAAGCACGATCCGCTCGGCCCCCGGCGTGCGGGCCAGGTCGCCGAGGGTGACCGCGAGCACCTCGCTCGGTGTCGCCCTCGGTGTCCCGGAGGGTGACGACCACCAGCAGGCGGGCGTCCTTGATCTCGACCATGAGGAACCGCAGGAGGCGCAGGGACGAGGCGTCGGCCCAGTGCAGGTCGTCCAGGACGACGACCACGGGACGACTCTCCCCGGCCCGCTCGAGGCTGTCCCGAACGGCGTCGTAGAGGCGGAAGCGGGCGGCGTCGGTGTCGGCGTCGAGAGGCGCCTGCGGCTCGCCGAGCTCGGGGAGCAGGGCGGCGAGGACGGGGCGCCGGTGGTCGGGGATCTCCGACGCCGGTGTAAGGGCGCGGACGACCTGCGCCCACGGCCACAGCGGGAGCGCCCCCTCGTCGTCGTGACAGCGTCCCCACGCCACCGCCGCACCCGACGCCTCGGCTCTGGCCACCAGCTCCTCGGCCAGGGCCGTCTTGCCGATGCCCGGCTCGCCGGCGATGACCGCGAACCGGGCGTGGCCGGCAACGGCCCCCTGCCACGCGCGGTCCAGCACCATCCAACGCCGCGCCGCGGCCCACCAGCGGCGTGGCTGGGTAGGCCCTCGTCCTGGTCGGCTGTCGGCGGGCGGGCGGGGCGGCCATGGCCGGCGTCGTGATCGCCACCACGTGCTGGTCGACGGCCGCCCCGGCGTCGAGCCTCGAGTCCTGGTCGAGGAGCTGGCGGTGGAGGACCTGGAGGTCGCGACCGGGGTCGATCCCCAGCTCGTCGACGAGCAGCCGGCGGGCGTCCTCGTAGGCGCGCAGCGCCTCGGCCTGGCGACCGCAGCGGTAGAGCGCCACCATGAGCTGGCCGCGGAGCCGTTCCCGCAGCGGGTGCTCGGCGATGAGGGCCGGGAGGGCGGCCGACGCGCCGGCATGGTCTCCGGCGGCCAGGCGCGCCTCGATGCGGTCCTCCTCGGCCGCCGCCCGCAGCTCGTCCAGCCGGCCGACGGGGACGGTGGCGAACGGCTCGAAGGCGAAGTCGGCCAGCGCCGGTCCCCGCCAGAGGGACAGCGCCTCGTCGAGGATGGCGCGGGCGCGGTGGGGGTCGCCGGCTGCCAACCGGCCCGGCCCTCGCCGGCCAGGCGCTCGAACCGGTAGGCGTCGACCTGGTCGGGGTCGAGCCGCAATGCGTACCCAGGCGGCTCCGTCACCAGGACCCGGGCCGGGGCGCGGGCCGGCCGGTCGGGCTCGAGGGCGCGGCGCAACCTCGACACGTAGGCCTGCAACGAGGCACTGGCCGCAGGGGGCGGTGCGTCGCCCCACAGCTCGTCGATCAGGCGGTCGAAGGAGACCACCTGGTTGAGCCGCACCAGCAGCACCGCCAGCACTGCTCGCTGCCGGGCGGCCCCGAGGTCGACCCGCCGCTCACCGTCGGTGACCTCGAGGGGACCGAGCATGGCAAATTGCACCCCGACGAACCTACCGAGGACGGGGCGGCGGCGGCGCGTACGCTAGGACGATGGCGTACCCGGCCGCTACCGGCTACAGCGTCGACGACCTCGACTGGCTTCGCGATGAGTTGGGCATCGCCCATCTGGAGCTCGACCCCTGGGGGAGCCTCGTCGTGACGCCAGCCACCGACGAGCACGAAGTGCTGTTGCCGAACTGCACGGACAGGCGCTGCGGCAGGTCGGACCTGCCCAACGGAATGCGTCCGGTCGAATGGCTTCGCGTGGCAAGCCCCGGGCGGGAGCGGGTACACGAACGTCCCAGACCTGACGGTGCTCAATCCCGGTTGGCAACGGATCGGCGAAAGCCACGTCTCCCCTCCGCCGCTCGCTCGTCGTCGAGGTGGCCTCACCCTCCACACGGGGGGTCGACCGGGGGCGGAAGCTCGCCGACTACCGCCTCGGTGGTGCGGCGTTGTATCTGCTCGTCGACCTACCTTCGACCTTCGAGGTGCACGACTTCGCCGCCGACACCGTCATCTCAGCGACGGACAGCATCAGCCTCTGGTCGTTGCCGGGCGGACTGGTTCGCTTCGATCTCCCCGGACCCGCCATTCCTCCCGACGTTTCGGCGACCTAGCCTCTGGCCATGGCCGGAATCGACGCCATCGACGCGTCGGCGGGGGACGTCGTCGTCCTCGTCGGCACCAGCAAGGGACTGTTCACCCTGGTCGTGGGCCCGGACCGGACGGACTGGCGGCTCAGCGGTCCGTGGTTCAAGGGCGAGGAGATCTACTCCGCCGCGCTCGACTGCCGCGGCGGTCGCACCCGGCTCCTGGTCGGCGCCACCAGCTCCCATTGGGGACCGTCCGTCTACCGCTCCGACGACCTCGGCGCCTCGTGGCTGGAGCCCGACCCGACCACGCTGGCCTTCCCCGACGACACCGGCGCGGCGGTGGCGAGGGTGTGGCAGCTGCAACCGGCCGGCCCCGCCGAGCCCGACGTCGTCTACGCCGGCGTCGAGCCGGCCGCGCTCTTCCGGTCCGACGACGGCGGCCAGTCGTTCCAGCTGAACCGCGACCTATGGAACCACGAGCACCGCCGCCAGTGGCAGCCGGGCGGCGGTGGACTCTGCCTGCACACGGTCATACCGGACCCGGACGGCGGGCCTCGGCTCGCCGTGGCCGTCTCGTCCGCCGGTTTCTACCGCACCCTCGACGGTCACGCCTGGGAGGCGGCCAACGTCGGCATCCGGGCCCCTTCCTGCCCGACCCGACGCCCGAGTTCGGCCAGTGCGTCCACAAGGTCGACCGGCACCCCGCCGAGCGGGACACCCTCTTCCTCCAGCACCACTGGGGCGTGTACCGCTCCGAGGACTTCGGCGGCATGTGGGAGGAGATCGGTGCCGACGCACTCCCCTCGACCTTCGGCTTCCCGATCGTCGCCGATCCCAACAGGCCAGGGACGGCGTACGTCCTGCCGCTCACGTCGGACGGGTTCCGCTGCACGCCCGACGGCCGGCTCCGGGTCTACCGCACCACCGACGGCGGCGGCTCCTGGGACGCCCTCACCGACGGGCTACCTCAGGAGGACGCCTGGCTCACCGTCCTGCGGGACGGGTTCGCCGCCGACACCCTCGACCCCACCGGGCTCTACGTCGGCACCCGCACCGGCGACGTCTTCGCCTCGGCCGACGGTGGGGAGTCGTGGACCGAACTGGCCCACCACCTGCCGCCCGTGCTGTGCGTCAAGCCCGCCGTCTTACTCTGAAGTGAGAGTGGTGGTGCGCCTGGCGACGGCCCTTCGGCCCCACGCCGGCGGCGAGCCCACCGTCGACCTCGACGTGACCTCTCCGGTGACGATCGGCGCCGTGCTCGACGCCCTCGCCGCCGCCCACCCGTCCGTCGGCCGGCGGATCCGCGACGAGGCCGGGACCCTGCGACCCTCACGTCAACGTGTTCCTCGGCCCCGACAGCGTCCGGAACCTCGACAACGAGGACACCGTCGTGCCCGAGGGTGCCGAGTCTGACCGTGCTACCCGCCATCTCCGGCGGGGGCGGCTGACACAGCAGGTCGGCTCGGGCCCCGGCCAGCCACCCGCCACGCCCACACCACCAGCGGGACCTGCAGCGGCAACCGCAGCCACGCCACGACCGGTGACCCGAGCGGGAAGCCGTGGCCCTCGATGCCTCCGTCCAGGGCCATCTTGACGTTGGCCGGGAACACGACGACCAGCAGCGCCATCGACAGCCACGCCCCCACCCGCCGGGTCCGGCGGATGCCCAGCAGGCCGGCAGCCACGATCTCGGCGACTCCGGTGACCGCCACCAGGGCTCGCGGACGTCCGAGGAACCCCGGCACGATCTTGGCGTAGGTCTCGGGGACGACGAAGTGCAGCACTCCCGCCGTGCCCATGAAGGCGGCGAGGGCCAGCGGCGAGCCTCGGGACACGGCCGCACACCCTAAGCCGAGTCCGCCACTGTCGGCCCGCGGCCTACTCTCGGGCCAATGCGCCGAGTGCTGGCCCTGGTGGCGGCCGCTGCGATGATCGCCGGCGCCCTGTTCCTTCGCTCCGCCCTCGACGACCGCAAGGAGGAGAAGGGGCGGGTCTACAGCCTCGTCTGCGCCGAGGACCTGGCCGCCGCCTGCGACGAGGTCCGCGACGCCTACCCGGGCCGGGTCGAGGTGACGATCGAGCCGGCGGGCGTCACCGCCGACCGGCTGGTGGGGGCCGGCGATGCTGACTTCGGCCTCGACGGCTGGCTCGTCACCGCTCCATGGCGGGAGATCGTCGACGGCGCCCGCCGCTCCCGGGGCAAGGTGCCGATCTTCGGCGAGGCACCACCGCCGGCGATCGCACGGTCGCAACTGGCCCTCGTGGCCTGGAAGAGACCGAGTCGCTGCCCTCGGCGCCCCGGTGCACGCCACTCACGTGGAAGTGCCTCGGCGAGGCGGCCGGCACGCCCGGAGGCTGGGCGGCGGTCGGCGGAAGGCCTGAATGGGGCCAGGTGAAGCCAGGGCACGCCGACGCCTCCCCGACGGGCAGGGGCTTCTCGTGCTGGGCCAGGCCGCGGTCGGAGTACTTCGGCCGCACCGACCTGTCCACCATCGATCTCGACGACGAGGACTTCCAGCGGTGGCTGGTGGGCCTGGAGCGGGCCACCCCGTCCTCGCCAGGATCACCCCTCGCCCGCATGCTCCAGCTGGGCCGGCCGCCTTCGATGCCGTCGGGACGACCAAGGCCGATGCCCGAGCGCGGAGCGGGCTGCCAGCCGTGACAGGCTGACCGTGCTCTACCCTGCACCCATGGCGACCGCCGACGTCGTGCTGACGACGGTTCCCGGCGATCGGGGTGACCGGCTGAAGGAAACCGTCTCCGGCACCGCCCGCGGACGCGCTCCTCGACGCCGGGTGGGACAAGCCCGATGCCGCCGGCCTGCCGCCCACCGACGGCCTCCCGTCGCCCGGCCTGCTCGACGCCCTGCGGGGCCGCGCCCGGGAGGCTGCCGGACGATGAGCGGGCGGGCGATGACTCAGCAGTCGACGGGACGACGCCTCGCCTTCGCCCTCGCCGCCCTGACCGTGGCCACCACCCTCGCCGCCTGCTCGTCGGGCGGCAGCGACGGGCAGTCGATCCCCAAGGGCTGCACCGTCGTCGACATGGCCAGCTCGCCCGAGAAGGTCGAGCTGCTCACCGACCTTGCTCGCCGGTTCAACATCTCCGACGAGGCCAAGGCGGGCGGGAAGTGCGCGTTCGTGCGGGTGCTGCGCAAGTCGTCGGGCCTAGGAATGCAGCTCCTCGTCGACGGCTGGCCGGACGAGGCCGCCAACGGGCCCCGGCCCGTCGTGTGGTCGCCGGCGTCGGCCGCCTGGGGCGCCGTCCTCAACCAGCGCCTGGCGGACAAGGGTCAGCCGCCCATGGCGCCGGAGGGCGCCCAGGCGTTCATGCTCACCCCGCTCGTGATCGCCATGCCCCGGCCCATGGCCGAGGCCCTGGGGTGGCCGGGCACGCCGATCGGCTACGCCGACATCCTCGCCCTGGCCCAGGACCCCGCCGGCTGGGGGGCCAAGGGCCACCCCGAGTGGGGACCGTTCCGCCTCGGCAAGACCAACCCGAACTTCTCGACGAGCGCCCTGTCCGCCACCATCGCCCAGTACTACGCGGCCACGGGCAAGACCCGAGACCTGACCAACGAGGACCTGGCCAACCCCGAGGTCGACAAGTTCGCCCGAGGCGTCGAGAACTCGGTCGTCCACTACGGCGACATCACCCTGACCTTCCTCAACAACCTGTACCGCAACGACCAACGGGGCGGCGGGCTGACCTACGCGTCGGCGGTGGCGGTCGAGGAGAAGTCGGTCATCGACTACAACCTGGGCAATCCCGACGGCATCACCGACCCGGGCGAGCGGATCCGCCCGCCCCGCGTCCCCCTCGTCGCCATCTACCCCAAGGAGGGGACGCTCTTCTCCGACAACCCCTTCTTCGTGCTCGACGCCCCGTGGGTCGACGCCAGGGAGAAGGAGGCGGCGCGGAGCTTCGAGCGGTTCGTGCAGGAGCCCGAGAACCAGGAGCGGGTGGTGTCGTACGGGTTCCGCCCCGGCAACCCCGAGGTGGCGGCCGGCCCGCCCATCGAGGTGGCCAACGGGGTCGACCCGAACCAGCCCCAGAACGTCCTCGGCGTCCCCCAGCCGGCGGTGCTGGCCAAGATCCTCGAGTTGTGGGGCCAGCAGCGCAAGGCGGCCAAGGTCATGCTCGTGATCGACGTGTCGGGGTCGATGGGCGACTCGGGCGACGACGAGGGCAACACCAAGCTCGACCTGGCCAAGCAGGCCGCCATCACCGCTCTCGACCAGTTCAAGGCCGAGGACGACGTCGCGCTACGGATCTTCTCCACCGACATCAGCCCCACCGCCCCCAGGGACTACCTCGACCTCGTGCCGTTCGGGCCCATCGGCCAGCAGCGGGAGCAGATCGCGTCCAAGATCCGCAGCCTGGTGCCGACGCAGGGAACGCCCCTGTACACGGTCACCGGCGACTCCTACGACCAGATGCGGGAGACGTTCGACCCCGCCCGGATCAACGCCGTGGTGCTCCTCTCCGACGGTCGCAACGAGGACCCCGCCAACACCGATTTCAACGCCCTGATCAACACCCTGCGGTCCGGCAGCGAGGGTCAGACCAGCCGCCCGGTGCGGGTGTTCACCATCGCCTACGGCGAGGACGCCGACCTGTCCGCCCTGCGGCGGATCTCCGAGGCCACCAACGCCGCCTCCTACGACGCCAGCAACGCCGCCACCATCAACCAAGTCTTCACCGCAGTGATATCCAACTTCTGATCACCGCCCGTCCGGGTGCTCGGCCCCTCTCTCGGCCAGAATGTCCGCCAATGATCGAGCGGCTGCCCGAGCGGGCCCGGACTCCGGCGATGGCCCGGGCGATCATGGCGCCCTCGGCCATCCTGCTGGCAGGGGCCGGCACCGCCGCCGCGATCGTCGTGGGCGCGCCGCTGGTGGGTGCCGCCGCAGTCGGTGCGCTGGTGTGGGCGGGCAAGGTGGCGCTGGGCATGCCCCGCAAGAAGCGCCGGCCCGACATGAACCCGGCCCAGGTCAAGGAGCCGTGGCGCTCGCTCGTGCGCCAGACGATCAAGTCCGAGCAGCGCTTCAAGGAGGCGGTGGCCGAGACCCGTCCCGGCCCGATCCGGGAGCGGCTGGCCGAGGTGGCGGCTCAGATGGCCGTCGCGGTCGACGAGTCCTGGAACATCGCCAAGCGGGGCAACGCCCTCGACGACGCCGTGGCCGAGCTCGACACGGACGGGATCGGCCGGGAGCTCGCAACCTGCGAGGCCGACCTGTCCATCGACCCCGATTCCACCGACCTGCGGCACACGGCCGCCGCTCTCCGCAGCCAGCTGGAGTCGGCCCGGCGGTTGGCCGAGGTCGCGCGCGACGCCCGTGACCGGCTGCGCCGGCTCAACGCCCAGCTCAACGAGGCGGTGGCCAGGGCCGTCGAGCTCTCGCTCGGTCCCTCCGACGTGGGCGCCCTCCAGCCCCTCGGCAGCGACGTCGACGGGCTGGTGAGCGAGCTGGAAGCGCTGCGCCTGGCCCTCGACGACGCCGGCCGTTCGGCGGCGTGACCTACTACCACCGGCGGCGGGCCGGCATCATGCTCGTCCTGATCGTGGTCGGGACGGCGGTCATGGGCCTCACCGTGTGGGCCACCACCCCGCCGGCAGCGTCAGCACAGATCGGTGTGCTCGACGCCCCGACGCCCAATATGACGACCGCGAGGGTGACGACCCCGAGCTCCGTGGTCGCCGCCCCAGTCCGACCCACCGTCACGGTGCCGGCGTGCACCCCGGCCCCGCTGGCCGAGCGGGCGGCCCGCACGCTCATCGTCGGATTGCCGGGCGTGACCCTCCCGTCCGATCCGTTGATCAAGGAGATCCTCGACCTCGGCGTCGGAGGCGTGTTCCTGAATACCGACAACGTCAAGTCCAAGACCCAGGTCACCACCCTCATCCTGGGCATCCGTGCCCAGGCGGGCCGACCCCTCCTGATCTCCACCGACGAGGAGCCGGGGCGGGTGTCGGTGTTCCGTGAGCTCGTCGGCTCGAGCCCCTCGGCCCGCCGCCTGGCCGCCGAGGAGACACCGGCCGGGCCCGCAAACACGCCGCGGTGGTCGCCGCCAAGCTGGCCGCCATGGGAATCGACATGGACCTGGCCCCGGTGGCCGACCTCGACGCCGGACCGTCGTCGGGGGTGATCGGCGACCGGTCGTTCTCGGCCGACCCGACCGTGGCGGCGAACTACGCCTATGCCTACGCCGCCGGCCTCGCCGACGGCGGCATCATCCCCGTGGTCAAGCACTTTCCCGGCCAGGGCCGGTCGTCCGAGGACATCCACTTCCGCGCCGCGTCGGTGACGGTGACGCTCGACGCCCTGCAGAGCTCCGACCTGCGCCCCTTCGACGTGCTCATCCGCGCCGGCATCCCCGCGGTGATGATGAACCACCTGCGCTACAGCTCGATCGACCCCGACCTCCCGGCCAGCCTGTCGCCCAGGGCCTACCAGCTCCTGCGAGGACTCGGCTTCCGGGGGGCCGCCATCACCGACTCGGTCGGCATGGCCGCCGTCAACCGGACCTGGGACGTGGCCGAGGCCGCGGTCAGGGCGGTGGCGGCAGGCGCCGACGGCGTGCTCAACACCGGGGGCCGGACGGCCAAGGACATGCGCCACGGGCTGGTGGCGGCCGTCCTCGCCGGCAAGCTCGACGAGTCCCGGATCAACGAGGCGGCGTCCCGGATGGTGGTACTTGCCGGCGGCGACCCGACGTCGATGACGTGCCTGACCGACGGCTGGCGGCCGGACGGGACTCTCACCCCCAAGGCCGCGGGTGCCGGGACACAGGCGGTGCCGACCCTGCCTGGACGCGACCAGTCCCAGCTCGAGCCGGTGGGCGCGCTCCCCGTGAAGCAGGGGCAGGGTTAGTCTTTTCGGCGTGAGCCGGCGGACGACCATCGGCCTGGGCGTGGCAGTTGCGGTCCTGGCGGCCGGCCTGGTCACTGGTGTCTGGAGCAGGCTCTCGCCCGAGCCGTCGAGCCGCATCGTCTCCAGGGCCGGGGCCACGACGATTCCCCCGAGCACCATCGCGGGGCCGTCGACGACCGTCGAGCCCGTCGTAGGCCCAGCGCGGCCGGAGGAGCCGGGCCGCAAGCTCCGACTCGGCTACGCCCATCCGCCACCCATGCCGGCCGAGGTCGCCGACGCCATCGGGCCCAAGGTCGGCCTCTACAGCTCCCCTGACGATACGGAACCGGCGGAGTTCGCCAACAACCCCACCTGGGAGGGCCTGCCCGGCGTTTTCCTGGTGATGCAGAAGGCCGGCGACTGGCTGGAGGTGCAGGTCTCCATGCGGCCGAACGAGTCGACAGCGTGGATCAAGGCGTCGGAGGTGACCCTCCGGGAGACGTCGTACCGGATCTTCATCGACACCAACGCCCGGCGCCTGGTGGCCTACGACGGTGCCACCGTCGTGCTCGACACGGCCGTCGCCGTCGGGACGGGGAGCACGCCGACCCCGACCGGCAGCTACTTCGTCGACGGGAGGGTGGGCGGGCTCGACCCGGGAGGGCCGTACGGCACCCACCAGATCAGCGTGGCCGCCTTCTCCAACGTCCACAAGACGTTCGGCGGCGGGATCGGGCAGATCGCCATCCACGGCACGAACGACCCGTCGAAGCTGGGTACCCCGGCCAGCAACGGCTGCGTCAGGATGACCAACGCCGACGTCGCCAAGCTGGCGGACATGGTCCCCGAGGGCACCCCCGTCCAGATCGTCTGATTGCGTAGTCTCTGGGCATGGGGAACAAGGCACCGCCGCCGGCACAGCAGAAGAAGCAGGGCAAGAGCCTCCAGGAGAAGCGGTCCGCCAAGCGGGCCAAGAAAGCCGAGAAGTCCGACAAGGCCCGCAGGTCCGACTGACACACCCGCTGAGGGTCGTCAGCACTCGGCGGGGACGGTCGCGACGGTGAACCGCTCGCCCTTCTCGATCAGGACGGCGGCGATCACCATCTCGTCGGTTCCGGCTCGGTTGCCGATGGTGATCGGACCGTCCTCGGGGGCGTCGATCGCAGCGGTGAGCAGCCGGGCTCCCGTGACATCCACCGGCCTGAACAGCACGCCGCCGAACGAGGCGTCGATCTGGGTGAGATCGCGGGCCTGCACCATGATGTGGGCCCTCGCCGCACCCCGGAAGCCCAGCGGGAAGGTGACGGTGCTCATGGCCTTCACCATGCCGCCACTCCCCGGCCCGGCCTCCACTTCCACGCTCTCACCGCCTTCGAGCGGGATCGTGAACGGTGCCTGGCATTCCGATCCTGGCATCGACCCGGTTGGGGCACCCGTCCCACCCGGCCCGGGGAGTACGTCGAGGCGCTGGACGACGCTCGTCCCCGGATCGGTGCCGACGACAGTCTCCGTCGAGTCGTCGCGACACGAAGCCAGGACGAGAACCAGCAGGGCGACAGCGACCAGGGTCCAGCCAGGGGCGCTGGCCCGGCCTCGCAATGGTTCCATCGCTCAGGCCGCCGGTGTCGGAGCCGCCCCCGGCTCGCCCGACTCGAGTTCCGCCACCAGCGAGTCGACGACGTCGATCAGCGAGCCCCCTGCCGCGAGGATGCGGCGCTGGCGGGCGTAGCTCGGGCCGTGGTCGAGCACGGCGAGGTTGGAGTTCAGCTCGTCCAGGCAACCCAGCCGGGCCGCCACCGGCCGTAGCGCGGCCACCACCCGCTCCACCTCGGTGCGCAGGGGGACGAGCGTGCCCTCGTCGTCGACGATGACGCTGGCGTCGATGCCGTGCCGCGACGCCTTCCACTTGTTCTGGCGGACCACCCAGCCCTTGGGCACGACGAGGGTGTCGCCGGCGTCGAGCCTGGTGTCCATCCATTCCACCAGGCACTGCGCCATGGCGGCGAGGCCGGTCAGCTCCCGCATGGTGGGGATGCCGTCGCAGATGCGCAGGCTCGACGGTGCCGAAGTCGGGGTGGGGACGGATGTCCCACCAGACCTCCCGGATGCTGGTGATGGCCTCCGCCGCCACCAGCGTGCCCATGAACTCCTCGAACTCCGCCCAGCCCGACAGCTGGTACGGCAGCCCGGCGGTGGGCAGGTTCTCGAAGACCTTGGACCGGCACGACGCCATTCCGGTGTCGTGGGCCTCCCAGAACGGGCTGGAGGCGGACAGGGCGAGGAAGTGGGGGATGTAGGCGTTCAGGGCGTTGGCGATGGCGATCACCTTGGCCGCCGACCGCACGCCGACGTGGAAGTGGACGCCGAAGATCTGCAGGCGCCGCCCGGTCCACTGCGTCTCCTCGATCAGGGCCGCGTACCGCTCCTTGGGGCTCACCGTCTGGTCCTGCCAGTGGGAGAACGGGTGCGAACCCGAGCACATGAGCGCCAATCCTCGGGCGTCGACGGCGTCGGAGACCTCTTTGAGCGTCCGGGCGATGTCGTCCCTGGCCTCGGGGACGTTGGCGCAGATGCCCGTGATGATCTCCAGCGTGCACTCGAACAGCTCGTGCTTGACCTTGGGGTGCTCGCCGCCCGGATGGCCCTCCCCCAGCTCGGCGAGGATCGGCGTTGCCGCGCTGGCCAGCCCCCGCGTCACCTTGTCGACGATCGAGAGCTCGACCTCGATGCCGAGGCTGCAGCGCTCGGAAGCGTTGAACGGGATGTGCACGGTTACCTCCTTCCCGCAGCGTACGTACCCGGGAACCTCTCCGGGCGTAGAGTCCGAGGATGTTCAAGCTCATGGGACGGTGGTGGGCGTACCTCACCGCCAAGCTGACCGGCAGTTTCGAGGAGAGGGCCGACCCGAAGGTCCAACTCGAGCAGGCCATCGCCGAGGCTCAGGACCAGCACCGGCGACTCACCGAACAGGCGGCGAACGTCATCGCCCACCAGAAGCAGACCGAGATGCGGCTGAACCGGGCGATGTCCGAGTTGGAGAAGCTCAACGGCTCGACCCGCCAGGCGGTCACCATGGCCGACAAGGCCGCCAAGTCAGGCGACGCCACCAAGGCCGCCGAGTACGGGAAGACGGCCGAGGCCTTCGCCAACCGCCTCATCTCGGTCGAGCAGCAGGCGGAGTCCACCAAGCAGCTCCTGCTCCAGGCCACGGAGGCGGCCGACCAGGCCAAGGCCGCCGTCAGCCAGAACTCCATGGCCCTGCAGAAGAAGCTGGCCGACCGCCAGAAGCTCCTGGGTCAGCTCGACCAGGCCAAGATGCAGGAGCAGGTCAACAGCGCGATGGCCTCGCTCAACCAGGCCGTCGGCCAGGACATCCCCACCCTCGACCAGGTCCGCGACAAGATCGAGGCCCGCTACGCCAAGGCCCTCGGTACCCAGGAGCTGACCGGGAGCTCGGTCGAGGCGCGGATGCTCGAGGTCGAGCAGGCTCAGGTCAACAACGAGGCCCAGGCCCGGCTGGCCGAGATCCGCAGCCAGCTCGGACTCGGCCCGAGCCCCGAGGAGCTCCCGATCGAACAGGTGAGCGGCGAGGCGGTCGGCCCGGGCGAGGCCCAGCCCGAGCCGGAGGCGTCGGCCGAGGGCGCCACCTGAGCGGTTCAGATCACCGGTAGCGCCCCTGGCCAGGCCGAACCGCGGCCTTCAGGGGCGCGACCAGCGCAGCCAACCCGCAGTCGCTATCCGGGGGGTGGCGGCGGTCCCCAGCCCGAGGGGCCCGCAGGAGGCGGAGACGGGGGCTCGGGCTGCGGCTGAGGGGGAACGGGGCCCGGTTGCGCCCACGTGCCGGGCCCGCCGGGGGCGGGGGCGGCCGGTACGGGTGCGGCTGCGGCTGATACGGGACCTGCTGCGGCGGCGGCCCGGGCGGCCACTGCGACGCCCCCGACCGGGGAGGCCAGGACGGCGGCTGGGTGTCGCCGCGGCGCTTCCTGGCCCGCACGATCAGGATGACGGCCAGCACCGCCACCGCCACGAAGACCAGCAGTCCGACGCCGACGACGACTGCGACGATGAGCCCGCTGCGGGCGAAGTCGTCGCCGATCGACCGCTCGTCGAACCCGGCGGGCCGGGGCCCGAACAGCTCGTACAGCTCGTCGTAGGTGTAGTACGTCTCGTAGTCCCCGAAGTCCCCGGTGAGCACGATGCGCAGGTCGTCGAACTGCAGCGGGAAGTTGGTCCAGACGACGCCCGCCACCAGCTCGGCCAGGGAGTCCCCGTCGCCTTCGAGAAACCCCGGGTCGACGGTGACGTCGAGCTCGTCGAAGCCATCGGAGGTGCTGAAGTCGACGCTCGTGTCGGAGAAGCCGGCGTCGGCAAGGGCGTCCTCGGTGTCGACGGCGCCGCCGAAGCTGGAGCAGGACGCCAGGAGCAGGCCGAGCGCGACCACCAGCACGGCGACTCCACGGGCGGCCGGCCTCGGACGCCCTGCCTCCAGCCACGGGCACACCGGCGCAAGGGCGCTCATGGCAGGGTGACCAGGTCGTCGGCGTGGACGACCTCGTGCGGCGTGCCCTCGGCCAGGTCGCCGGTGCGCCGTCCGGCGACGGCCTTGAGCTCGGCCGCCCCCAGCCGCACCAGGCCCTTGGCGAACACCCGGCCGGCCACATCGCTGATCTCGACGGCGTCGTCGGCCTCGAACCCGCCGCTCACGTCGACGACGCCGGCCGGCAGCAGCGACCTCCCCCTGTCGGTGAGGGCAGCGCGCGCGCCGTCGTCGACGGTGATCGTCCCCGACGCGGCCACGGCAAATGCTATCCAGAGCTTGCGGGCGGGGAGGCGACGCTCACGCGGGCGGACGACGGTGCCCACGCCGGCCTGCCCCTCGACCGCCCCGGCCAGCACACCAGGACGGTCGGCGGCGGCGATGACCGCCCGGACTCCCGACCACGACGCCATCTTGGCCGCCGCCAGCTTGGACGCCATGCCGCCGCTGCCGCGCACCGACCCGGCCCGGCCGGCGATCCGCTCCAGCTCGTGGTCGACCTCCACGATCTCCTCGATGAGCGACCCGCCGGCCTCCAGCCGGGGGTCGGAACTGAGCAGGCCGGGAGCGTCGGTGAGCAACACCAGCAGGTCGGCCGACACCAGGTTGGCCAGCAGGGCCGCCAGCCGGTCGTTGTCGCCGAAGCGGATCTCGTCGTCGGCCACGGCGTCGTTCTCGTTGACGACCGGCACCACGCCCAGCTCGAGCAGGCGGCGCAGCGTCTGGCGAGCGTGGAGGTACTGGGACCGGTGCACGAAGTCGAGCGGCGCCAGGAGGACCTGGCCGGCCACCAGCCCGTGATGGCCGAGCGCGGTGTTGTACACGCCCATGAGGCGGCTCTGGCCGACCGCCGACACCGCCTGAAGCGTGGCCACGTCGTTCGGCCGGGCGCCGGAGAGGCCGAGGGCTGGCAGGCCGGCGGCGATGGCGCCCGACGTGACGATGAGCACCTTGTGGCCCTGGCTGCGGAGCCCGGCGACCTCCGAGCAGAGCTTCTCCACGGCGGCCAGATGGATCTCACCGTGCTCGTCGGTGATCGACGTCGTGCCCACCTTGGCCACGACGATCACCGGCGGCGGCGACCTCCCGCCCCGACGGGGGCGTCCTCGGCGAACTCGAAGGTCATCGACCCCACCCGTACCGTGTCGCCGGGCCTGGCCCCGGCGCGCACCAGCGCCTTGTCGACGCCCAGTCGGCTCAGGCGCTCGTGGACGTAGGCGAGGGCCTGAGCGTTGGTGAGGTCGGTGATCGCCACCGCCCGTTCGGCCGATTTGCCCCGCACCAGCCAGGCACCGTCGTCGTCGCGCTGGACCTGGATGCCCTCCAGCTCGGGGCGGTGGACGACGAAGGCCTCGCGGACCGGCTCCTCGGCCCTGGCCTCGTCGACGAGAGCGGCCATGCGGTGGACGAGCTCGGGGAGACCCTCTCCCGTGACGGCCGACACCCGCGGACCGTCCCAGTCGAGCACGGCGGCGTCGGCCTTGGTGCCGACGACCAGCCTCGGCCGCTCCAGCAGCTCCGGGCGGTGGTTGCCCAGCTCGTGCAGCAGCACCCGCTCCTGCTCCTCGGGCGGGACGCCGTCGACCTGGGCCAGGTCGAGCAGCACGACCAGACCCCGCGCCCGCTCGATGTGGCGGAGGAACTGGTGGCCGAGGCCCTTGCCCTCGCTGGCCCCCTCGACCAGGCCGGGGATGTCGGCCATCACGTACTCGTGGTCGGCCGTGCGCACCACGCCGAGGTTGGGGACGAGGGTGGTGAAGGGGTAGTCGGCGATCTTGGGCTTGGCCGCCGACACCCGGGAGATCAGGGTGGACTTGCCGGCGTTGGGGAACCCGACGAGGGCGACGTCGGCCATCAGCTTGAGCTCCAGCTTCAGCCACTGCTCCTCGCCCACCTCGCCCTGCTCGGCGAAGGTCGGCGCCCGCCGGCGGTTGGACAGGAACCGGGCGTTGCCACGACCCCCCCGACCACCCCGTGCCGCCAGCCAGGCGTCGCCGTGGCCGATGAGGTCGGCCACCACCTTGTCGTCGATCGTCACGACCGTGCCCTCGGGCACCATCACCCGCAGGTCGGCTCCGGCCGCCCCGTGGCGGGCCCGGCCAGCCCCGTGGGTGCCGCTGTTCGCTCGCCGGTGGGGATGGTCCCGGAACGCCAGCAGGGACGCCACCTGGTGGTCGGCCACGATCCACACGTCGCCGCCTTTGCCGCCGTCGCCGCCGTCGGGGCCGCCGCGGGGCACATGGGCCTCCCGCCGAAACGACACCGACCCGGCCCCGCCGTCGCCGCCCCGAACATTGAGGGCGGCCTCGTCGACAAATTGGCTCATCCGGGGAACTGGCTCACGTACGAAGGCTACGGGCTGGTCGGCGGCGGCAGGCCGACCGAATCGACGTCAGTCGGAGACGACGTCGACCAGGCGGCGGCCGCGGCGGTAGCCGAACTTCACCTTGCCGTCGGCCAGGGAGAAGAGGGTGTCGTCGCCGCCCTTGCCCACCTGCTCGCCGGGGTGGAAGTGGGTACCCCGCTGCCGGACGATGATGGTGCCTGGCCCGACCCTGCCACCGTCGTACACCTTGACGCCCAGGCGCTGGGCCGCTGAGTCGCGGCCGTTGCGGGTGGAGCCGCCCCCCTTGGTCTTTGACACGTCAGGCCCCCCTGGTGATGCCGGTGATCTCGATGGTGGAGTAGTGCTGGCGGTGGCCCCAGTGGCGGGACGAGTTGGTCTTGTTCTTGTACGTGCCGGCCTTGATCTTGGGGCCCTTGGACTCGCCCAGGATCCTGGCGGTGACCGCCGCCCCGCTGAGCTCGGCGGGCGCAGCCAGCACCGTGTTGCCGTCGACGACCAGCACCGGCTCGAAGGAGACGTCCTCGCCGTCGAGGAGCTCGACGTCGAGCCGCTCGCCCTCGGCCACCCGATACTGCTTGCCGCCCGTCTTGATCACCGCATACATAGGCGTACCAGCCTACAAGACGGCCGCACTGGCCCAGAACGAGCAGCCGGCGCCAGACCGGCGGTCATTCGTGCACCATCGCTTCGGATGGTGCACCCATGACCGTGACATCCGGCCTGCGGCCGGACGAAGCGCGCCACATTGGTTCGCTCGCCTCAGGCTCGCTCACAGGAGTGACTCGTCGAGGATGATCCCCCGGCCGGCGCAGGTGGGGCACGTCGTCGAGAACGACTCCACCAGGCCCTCCGACACCCGCTTGCGGGTCATCTCCACCAGGCCCAGCTCCGACATCTCGAACACCTGGGTACGGGTCTTGTCCCGGGCCAGGGCGTCCTTGAAGCAGCGCAGGACCTCCTCCCGGTTCTTCCTGATCTCCATGTCGATGAAGTCGATGACGATGATGCCGCCGATGTCGCGAAGTCGCAGCTGGCGGGCGATCTCCTCGGCCGCCTCCAGGTTGTTGCGGAAGACGGTCTCCTCCAGGTTGGAGATGCCCACGTTCTTGCCGGTGTTGACGTCGATGACGGTGAGCGCCTCGGTGCGCTCGATGATCAGCGAGCCTCCCGACGGGAGCCAGACCTTGCGGTCGAGAGCCTTGTGCAGCTGCTCGTGGATGTGGTGGCGCTCGAAGATGGGCAGGCCCGACGGGTCGTCGCCCAGCTCGATCCTGTCGAGCAGCTCCGGGATCAGGGCGTTCACGTACTCCTTCACCTCGGCGTACAGGGCGGGATCGTCGATGATGACGCCGCGGTAGTCCTTGCTGAACTCCTCGCGGATGACCCTGACCGCCATCGTGGGCTCCTTGTAGAGCAGGGCCGGCGCCCGAGACCGCTTGCCCAGGCCGTCGATGTGCTGCCACTGCTGGAGGAGCCGGTTGACGTCGCGCCGCAGCTCCTCGGCCGTCGCCCCCTCGGCCGCCGTCCGCACGATGATGCCGTGGCCGGCGGGACGCACGTCGTCGAGGATCTTGCGAAGGCGCTTGCGCTCGTCGTCGGCCAACCGCTTGGAGATCCCGTAGGTCGTGCTGTTCGGCACCAGCACCACGAACCGGCCGGCCAGCGACACCTCCTGGGTGAGGCGGGCGCCCTTGGTGCCGATCGGGTTCTTGGTGACCTGGCAGAGCACGGTCTGGCCGGGACGGAGCAGCTGCTCGATGCGGGCCGAGGCCGCGGCCGACTGCTTCACGCCCTCGACGTCCTCGGCGTCGTACTGGACGTCGCCCCGGTAGAGCACCGCGTTCTTGGGGGTGCCGATGTCGACGAACGCCGCCTCCATGCCGGGCAGCACGTTCTGGACCTTGCCCAGGTAGATGTTGCCGTGGATGGCGACGTCGTCGTCGGCCGGGCGGGACACGTAGTGCTCGATGAGCGACCGTCCCTCCAGCACGGCGATCTGGGTGGCGTGGGGGCGGACGTGCACGCACATGAGGTAGCGGCCGACCGGCCGACCCTTGCGCTCCCGGCCCCGGCGCCGCTCCAGCGTCTCCTCGTCGAGCTCGATCGGCTCCTCGTCGTACGCCGCGTCCCCGTCCCGGGCCCCGATCGGCCCGCCGCCGGCACCGGCCCCCGCACCGGCGCCACGGCCCCGGCCGCCGCGCTTGCGGCGTCGCTTGGCCGCCGCCGACGTCGTGGCGCCGCCCGCTACCGACCCGTCCCCGGGCTCATCGCTCCGGGTGCCCTGGCCGGGCGCAGCCGCCGGTCGTCGATCCCCGATCTTGGGCCTGTCGCCCGCCTTCCCGGCCGCCGCCGACGACGGAGCACCCGGACGGCCCTCACGCGGCGGGTCGGGCAGGTCTGGGTTCCGCTCGTCCGACCCGCCGGCAGCCGGCCGGGCGCCGGCAGGACGGGGAGCCCGCGGACCAGCCGAGTGACCGGCGGGCGGGGGACTGGAAGACGGGCCCGAAGGCTCGCCGTCGGGGCGGCGAGCGCCGCGCCCGCCCCGGGAACCTCGCCGGCGGCGCGCTCCGGCGGACCTGCTCCGTTCGGCGCCCGCCTGCGCCGTGGGGCCCGCGGGGCTCTGCTCAGCTCCGCCTGGGGTGGCGGCCGGCACGGGCCGCGGCCCGGGATCGACCGGGGGGTTCGTGAGAGGTTCGGCCATTGGGGAGATCCCTTCTCAGTGCGCACGCAGACCTGCGTGCGGGGCGCCCGTCGCGGGCGGCGAGGCATGAAGCCGGCCGCGCGCCGGAGCGCTCGATCAAATTCTGGGTGCCCCCGGGGAGACTCCGGCCTGTCCCGTCGGCTGGAACAGGGCCGTCCGGTGCAGCGTCCTCGGGGCGCGCCGGACGGGGCTCGCTCGGGACCGGGTTGGACGGGCGGCCCCCCCACACATGAGTCGGGCCTGGGGGCGCCTGGACAACCTTGGCCAGCAAGCGCTGGATCCGTGGCCAAAGGTAAGACATCAAAGCGCGCCTGATCTTACTCGGTCGTCGCCGGGCACGACCGGCTCTGCGATCACGAGTACCTGCGCATCCCCACGTTCAGCACGAGCCCGACCGCGGCGAACACGGCGATCACCGACGAGCCGCCATAGGACATGAACGGCAACGGGATGCCGGCGATCGGGGTGATCCCCATCGTCATGCCCACGTTCTCGAAGACCTGGAACACGAGCACGGCCAGGACGCCGACGCAGACGAGCGTGCCGAACTGGTCCTTGGCCATCACCGCCGCCCGCCAGATCCGCCACATCAGCAGCCCGAAGAGCCCGAGCAGGGTGGCGGCCCCGACGAAGCCCAGCTCCTCCCCCACCGCGGTGAAGATGAAGTCGGTGTGCTGCTCGGGCACGAACGACAGGTTGGTCTGGGTGCCCTGGAAGAGGCCTTTGCCACCGACGCCGCCGTTGGCGATGGCGGTCTTGGACTGGTTCAGGTTGTACGCCGTGCGCTGGACGTCCTCCTGGGGGTCGAGGAAGGCGGCCAGGCGTTCCTCCTGGTACTGCTGGAGCACGCCCAGCTCGAGCACCAGCACGATCCCGGTGATGCCGATCAGGGAGAGGATCAGGATCTGGCGGGACGACGCCCCTCCAACCAGCAGGATCGCCATCAGGGCGGCGACGAAGACCATGCCGGTGCCGACGTCGGGCTGGAGGTAGATCAGGACCAGCGGGACGGCGGCGATGCCCAGAGCGGTGGCCAGCCGGGTGGAGTCCAGGTCGTCGCGATGGATGGCGCAGTACGCCGCCAGGGCGATGATCAGGGCCAGCTTGCCGAACTCGGCCGGCTGGAACTGGTACGGCCCGAGCTGGAACCAGGCCTGCGCCCCCCGGTTGTTCGTCCCGAGGGGAGAGATGACGAGCAGCAGGGTGAGGACCGAGAACCCGTAGATGGCAGGGGCGATGTCGCGCAACACCTGGTAGTCGATGAGCGTCACGAGCACCATGACGACGACCCCGACCGCCACGAACAGGGCCTGGCGCTTGAGGAAGTACGCGGGGTCCAGCCCGGCGGTGGTCTGCCGGCCCCGGGTCGAGGAGTAGATCATGAGCATCCCGAGGCCGGTGATGGCCGTCACCGCGGCGAGGAGCACCACGTCGACGTGGCGGAGCGTCATGCCCCGGCGGGTGCTGCGGATGTCGAGACCGCCGGATGCGAGCGAGCCGGATCCGAGCGGCCCGGATGCGAGTGACATGTTCGGTCAGTCCCGCCCGGCGCCGCGACCGAGCGGCGTCACCGGCAGGCCGAGGACCTGGTCGAAGATGCGGCGAGCCACCGGGGCGGCCGCCGCCGCGCCGAAGCCCGACTCCTCCATGACCACGGCCACCGCGTACCGGGGGTCGGCGACCGGTCCGAACGCGGCGAACAGGGCCGTGTCCTGCTTGCCGACGACCTGGGCGGTCCCGGTCTTGGCTGCGATCGCGAACTGGGAGTGGGGGAAGCCGGCAAAGGCGTTGTAGGCGGTGCCCTTCGGATCGGTGACCACGCCCTCGAAGCCCTCCAGCATCGGCGCCCGGATGGAGGCCGGGATCTCGATGTTGCTCTTGACCTTCGGCTCGATCGTCCGCACCGGGGCGCCCTCCACCGTCTTGACCGAGCCGCCGATGTGGGGGACGTAGATGGTGCCGCCGTTGGCGAAGGTGGCGTAGGCGTTCACCAGCTGCAGCGGCGTGACGACGGTGTCGCCCTGCCCGATGGCCAGGTTGAGGTTGTCACCGGTGTACCACTGGGGCTCGGGGAAGGCCTTGGGGTTGGAGTCGTGGAGGCGCCGCTTGCTGGCCTCGTCGGGGATTCGGCCGTTGGCCTCGAAGGGGAGCTCGAAGTCGGTGTACTCGCCGAGGCCGAGGTCGCGGGCCGTCTCCTGGATCGCCGTCCGGCACCGGCCCGGGCAGAAGCGGTCGGCCAGCTCGTAGAAGAAGACGTCGCTCGACACGGTCAGCGCCCGGGTGAGGTTGACCGGACCGAACGGCTCCCGGAAGGCGTTCTGGTAGGTCCGGGGCGGGTTGCCCAGGGTGTAGAAGCCCCTGTCGTTGACCGTGTACTGGGGGGTGATGAGCCCGGTCTCCAGGCCGGCCATCGACGTCACCAGCTTGAACGTCGACGCCGGGGAGTAGAGGCCCTGGGTGGCCCGGTTGTTGAGCGGGTAGTGCCCGGCCGGGTCCTGCAGCTGGGCGAACGCCTGCTGGCTGATGCCGTCGATGAACTGGGTCGGGTCGTAGGTGGGCGCCGAGGCCATGGCCAGCACCGAGCCGTCGTGCGGATCGGTGACGATGACCGACCCGGCCGGGGCGACGAAGGCCTTGCCCGACTCGTTGTCGCGCGTCGCCCGGGCCGCTTCCAACGCCTGCTGGAGACCCTCCTCCGCCACCTTCTGGATGTCGAGGTCGATCGTCAGCACCACGTCGTGGCCCTGCACCGCCGGCTGCTTGCCCGCGGATCGCAGCACCCGCCCCTGGGCGTCGACCTCCAGCTTCTCCACCTCGGGTGAGCCCCGCAGGTCGTCCTCGTAGGCCAGCTCCACCCCCGACTTCCCGATCGGATCCCCTGGCCGGTAGCCCTCGGCCTTCCGGGAGTCGAGCTCCCGGTCGTTGATCTCGCCCACATAGCCGAGGACGTGGGCGGCCAGGGTGCCGTTGGGGTAGGTCCTCTCGGTCAGCGTGACGCCCTCGACGCCGGGGAAGGCGGCCTGGTTCTCGCGGAGGTAGAGCAGGGTCTCCTTGGGGACGTCACTGGCCACGGGGATCGGCTTGAAGGGGCTGTAGCGGGGGTCGGCGATCCGCTTCTTGAGCTCCTCCTCGGGCACGTTGACCAGGGTCGCCACCCGGGGCACGAGCTCGGGGTGCTTGGCCAGCTCTGTGCGGTCCACGACCACCGTCGGAGACACCCGGTTCCCCACCAGCACCTTGCCGTTGCGGTCGAGGATGCGGCCTCGCGGGGCGTCGGAGTAGATGAAGCGGACGCTGTTGAGCTGGGCCTCGGCCTGGTAGGTCGGCGCCGCCAGCACCTGCAGGTACCAGAGCCGGGCCAGCATGGCGCTGAACAGCGACAGCACGACCACCCCGAGGATGGCCAGGCGGAGGCCGCGGTTGTCCCGGCTCACCTGCTCTCCCCCGTCATGCCCTGTCCGGTGTCACGGCGGTCCAGGGTCAACGCGCCATTGCCCGGGGCACGTCGTCCTCGACCAGGGCCCATCGCACCAGGCGGATCACCGGCAGCGCCAGGATCGCGTTGGCGACGGCCACGACCGCGACGATCACTCCGAGTCTGCGGCTCACCATGGGCTCCCCCAGCATCGCGCCCACGAGTGCGTAGAGCACGACACCCGACGCGCTGGCGGCCGCGGCCGTGAGCACCGGCAGGTACCACGTGGGGCTCAGCACGCCGGTGGAGATGATGCCGACCCCGTAGCCCACGAAGGTGAAGACCAGCGCCGACAGGCCCATGGGGGTCCGCAGGAACAGGTCGACGACGAGGCCGGAGCCGAAGCCCAGCACGGCGCCCTTCACCGGCCCCCCCACCAGGCCGCCGGCCACCGCGATCAGCAACATCAGGTCGGGAGCGGCGCCGGCGATCCGCATGTTGGTGAACACGGCGAGGTGCAGCACGACCGCGGTGGTCAGCAGCAAGGGCACCCGGAACCGGGGATCAGCGGTCACGGCACCGGCACCGGCTGCCAGATGAGGATGCGGACGAGTTCGATCCTGGCGAAATCGACGATCGGCGCAACTGTGACGTCCTGCTCGAGCTGGCCGGGGTTGATCTTGGCGCCCCTGACCCGGCCGACGGGGATCTGCGGCGGGAACAGCCCGTGCTCCAGCCCGCTGGTGACGACCGCCTCGCCCTCGCTGACCTTGGTGTCCACGCTGACCAGGTCGAGCGGCAGCTCGTCCCGGCGCCCGGAGCCGCTGACCACCCCGATGTCCCCGGTGCTGGCGAGCCGGACGCCGACGCTGGACGCAGGGTCGATGATGAGCAGCACCGTCGAGCTGGACGCCGACACCTCGACGATCCGCCCCACCAGGCCGGCCTCGGTGACGACGGGCATCCCCGAGGCCACGCCGTCCTCGGATCCGCGGTCGACGGCGACGGTGACCTGGAAGTTCGAGGGCGAGTTGGACACCACCCGGGCGGTCACGCCCCGCAGGTCGCCGGCGAAGTCGAGGCGCTGGAGGGCGAGCAGCAGCTGTCGCTCCCGGGCGGCGTCCGCGCCCCGGACCAGCTCGCCCTCGGCCGCGTCGAGCTCTTTGCGCAGCCGCTCGTTCTCCTCCCTCACCTGCCGGTACCGGGTGATGCCGCCGAAGAAGTCCCCGACCGGGGAGAACACCCGTCCGGCCGCAGACTGCACCGGGGAGAAGACCTCCTGGGCGCCGGACCGGATCGACTCGAGCACGCCCTGGCCGTGGTCGCGGAAGTCGAGGGTGATGACCGTGACCGACGTCAGAACCAGGAGCATCAGGACGAAGCGGTGGCGCTTCGTGCGCCGCTGCACAGCCAAGCTGGCCGACCTCTGGTGCTACCGCTCGCCCGAGGAGAGCACCTGCCGAAGGACGTTGAACTCCTCCAGGCACTGGCCCGCACCGAGGGCCACCGAGTAGAGGGGGTTCTTGGCGATCACGATGGGCATTCCGGTTTCGGTCTGGAGACGGACGTCGAGGCCGTGGAGGAGGGCGCCGCCGCCCGTAAGGACGATCCCCTGCTCCATGATGTCGGCGGCCAGCTCCGGTGGCGTCTTGTCGAGGGTGACCTTGACGGAGTCCACGATGGCCTGCACCGGTTCCTCGATCGCCTTGCGTACCTCCTCGGTGGAGGTGACGATCGTCTTCGGTAGCCCCGTGACCAGGTCCCGTCCCCGGATCTCGGCATGCAGCTCTTCCTCGAGTGGGTACGCCGACCCAAGCGCGATCTTGATCTCCTCGGCGGTCCGCTCTCCGAGGGCCAGGCTGTATTCCTTCTTGATGAACTGGATGATGGCGTCGTCCAGCTCGTCGCCGCCGATGCGGACGGACTGGCTGGTGACGATGCCCCCTAGGGAGATGACAGCCACCTCGGTGGTGCCACCGCCGATGTCGACGACCATGTTGCCGGTGGGCTCGTGGACAGGGAGCCCGGCGCCGATGGCGGCGGCCATGGGCTCCTCGATGATGAACGGCGTCTTGCGGGCGCCGGCGTACTCCGCCGCCTCCTGCACCGCCCGCTTCTCCACTCCGGTGACGCCCGACGGCACGCAGATCACCATGCGGGGCTTGGCCCAGCGCCGCTGGTGCACCCGGTGGATGAAGTACCGCAGCATCTTCTCGGTGATCTCGAAGTTGTTGATCACCCCGTCCTTGAGGGGACGGACGGCCTGGATGTGGCCGGGCGTGCGGCCGATCATGCGCTTGGCCTCGA
The DNA here is from genome assembly GCA_963827345.1 of uncultured Acidimicrobiia bacterium. Classification (GTDB taxonomy): domain Bacteria; phylum Actinomycetota; class Acidimicrobiia; order Acidimicrobiales; family AC-14; genus CAWGUU01. Next base: position 159,892 of record CAWHAN010000004.1, read on the forward strand.
GGCCGACGGCGAGGGGCCTGCCGTCCTTGACGTTGACGGCGACGACCGACGGCTCGTTCAGGACGATGCCACGCCCGCGTATGTAGACGAGCGTGTTGGCCGTGCCCAGGTCGACTGCCATGTCTCGACCCAGAAACGCACTGAAGAAGTTGTCGGACATACGGGCTCCACGCCTCGCCTGGGTGGTCAAGAGGCTAGGCGCCCGGGGGTCGCGTCACAAGGCCGGGCGGGAAGGAGGCGCGAGGTCGGGAAAGAAGCGCTTGATCTCCCGTGCGGCGGACTCCGGCGAGTCCGACCCGTGGACCAGGTTCTCGGGCGTGGTGGTGGCCAGGTCGCCCCGGATCGACCCGGGAAGGGCCTCGCGGGGATCGGTGGCCCCCATCATCCTACGGACAGTGGAGAAGGTGTTCGGAGGTCCCTCCACCACCATGAGCAGGGACGGGCCACGGGTGATGAACGCCATCAGGTCCTCGAAGAACGGCTTACCGACGTGCTCTGCGTAGTGCTCGCCGGCGGTGTCCTTGTCGATCGTGCGCAGCTCGGCGGCGGCCAGACGGAGGCCCTTGGACTCGAGTCGCGAGACGATCTCGCCCACCAGTCCACGCTCGACGGCGTCGGGCTTGCAAATGATCAGCGTCCTTGTCACAGGGGCGACGCTACTGGCTGTGGGCGCTCTGTTCGCGCAGGCGTTCGTTCGGCGTGGCCTTCGTCACTGCTTGCCGGGCGGGGATCCGAGCGCGGCGCGGGCCGCGCCGACCACGTAGAGCGAGCCGGTGACGACGACGATGTCGTCGGGCTGGGCCAGGGCGAGGGCGGTGGCGACGGCCTCCGGCGCCGACGTCGTCTCCTCGGCGACGGTGCCCAGAGCCCGTGCCGCGTCGGCCACCTCGGAGGCCGGGAGGGCACGCGGCGAGGGTGGCGGGCAGGCGACGACCAGCCGGGCGTCGGCGGCGTCGAAGGCGGTCAGCATCTCCACCGGCTCCCGGCCGGCGAGCAGGCCGACCACCAGGACTCTTGCGCCCCGAACAGCGAACGCCTCGCCGATGGCCGCCGTGGAGGCCGTCGCCCCCGCCGGGTTGTGGGCACCGTCGAGGATGCACAGCGGGTCGCGGGCGACCACCTCGAGGCGGCCGGGCAGGCGGAGCGACCCGAAGGCGGCCTGCACGACGTCCTCGTGCAGCGGGGCACCGAAGAAGGCCTCGGCACCGGCCAGTGCCGCCGCCGCGTTGTCGCCCTGGTGGGCGCCGTGGACGGGGAGGTACACGCCGGGATAGGTGGCACCGGGCGTGACCAGGTCGACCCGCCGCCCACCATGGGCCAGGTCGTTGGCCAGGCAGCCGAAGTCCGGGCCCCGTCGCCAGACCTCCTCGGCGCCGGCGTCGGCACCGGCCCTCGCGAAGATCTCGGCCAGGTCCGGGTCGGTCTCGCCGATGACCACCCTGCTCCCCCGCTTGACGATCCCCGCCTTCTCCTCGGCGATCTGGGTGAGCGTCGGCCCGATGACCTCGGCGTGGTCGAGGCTCACGTTGGTGACGATGGCGACCTCGCCGTCGGCGACGTTGGTGGCGTCCCAGCGCCCGCCCAGGCCCACCTCGACGACAGCCACGTCGACCGCGATGTCGGCGAACCACCGGTAGGCGGCTGCGGTCAGGATCTCGAAATGGGTGGGGGGCTGACCGGTCGCCCCTTGGCCGAGCAGGGGCTCGAGATCCGCCACGCACCGGATCGTCTCGGCGAAATCGTCGTCGGAGATGGGATCGTCGTTCCAGGCCATCCGCTCGTTGATCCGCTCGAGGTGGGGGCTCGTGTAGGTGCCGACCGACAGTCCCCGCTCCACCAGCAGGGCGGTGACCATCCGGGCGGTGGAGCCCTTGCCGTTGGTGCCGGTGATGTGGATGACGGAATAGGACCCCTGGGGGTCGCCCATCAGTCCGACCAGGCGGCGCATCCGGTCGAGGCGCATGGCCGCCGCGGAGCGGGCGACCGAGGACTCCAGGTTGACGTGGGCGTCGAGATAGTCGAGGGCGCCGCGGAGATCCATCCGCGGCGCCCTCGACTCTTCCTGTTCCTGGAAATCCCCGGCGTCGCCGGGTGTGCTCAGCTGGCGAGCTTCTCGCGGCCGGCGTCGGCCGCTTCGGTCGCCCGCCTGGTGGCCTTGCGGGCTGCCTTGGCCGCCGACTTCCGGGCCTTCTTGGTGGCCTTGCGGATGTCGGAGACGTTCGGCAGGTCTGCCAGATTGACGTGTGGCAGATTGACGTGTGGCAGGTCGATGTGTGGCAGGTCGATCCTCGGCAGGTCGGGCAGCCTCGACATGGCTGCTTGGAACCGAGCCTTCTTCGACCGGCGCCGCTTCGACCGGCGGTCGAGGACGAAGCCGATGACACCGCCGGCCAGGGCACACGCCCCCGCAGTCTTGGCTGCCTTCACCGGCATGTCGTCGACAGTCTCCTCCGACCGGAGTGATTTGACGGCCACGACAGCGCCGCCGACCACCCCGCCCAGGATCAACAGTTTGACGGCTTTGCGCATCCTTACCTCCTCGCGCTGACTGGTACCCAGCCTACCCCCACGCTCTGGGGGGCAAGCCCCCCCGAGTACCCCCCCAAAGTCAAAACCCCGGCCACGACTCGTGTTCGGCCGGGCGTAGCCTCGACCGCGATGGCTCCGCGCGATCCGCCGATGATCCGGGGTTCGCTCCTGTCGGGGTCGGGGCGGGAGCTGAAGGACGACCAGCTGGCGACCTACGCCCGGGTCCTGCGGGAGCACGGTGGCCGGCGGGTGCGCTTCCGGGTGGGGCCCCCGAAGGTCGGCTTCGTCTTCGACGCCGTGTTCGCTCCCGACGGCGCCCGCCAGGTCCTCGCCACCGACGCCGCCCACTACGACAAGGAGGTCCCCGGCATCGAGGAGGCCCGCCGCCTGTTCGGGAACGGCATCCTCTTCAGCAACGGCGACCGGTGGCGCCGCGACCGGCGCATCGTCGCTCCCCTGTTCACGAAGAAGCGGATCTCGTCGTACGTGGACGGGATGGCGGTGGCGGCCGAGCACCTGGCCACCACGTGGACGGCGCCGGGCCGGAACCTCGTCGACCTGACCGAGGCCGGCACCCTCTACGCGCTCGACGTCCTGGGTCGGAGCGTGTTCGGCGGCGACGTCGAGCCCACCGCGCCGGTGCTCCGGGCCACCGTCCCGGTGCTCAACGAGTACGCCGCCCGCCGGATCCTCTCCCCGGTCAGGCTTCCGACCTGGGTACCGACGCCGGCCAACCGGCGGGCGGAGCGGGCCCGCGTGGCGCTCTGGGGACAGGTGGAGGGCCTGATCGCCGAGCGCAGGGCCGGCTCACTGGACGGGGACGACCTGTTGACCCTGCTGCTCACCGCCCGCGACCCCGAGGACGGGTCGGCGCTCGACGACGACGCCGTCCGTGACCAGGCCCTCATCCTGCTCCTGGGCGGCCACGAGACCACCGGCACCACCATGGCCCTGGCCCTCCACCTCCTGGGCCGTCACCCCGACGTGCAGCAGCGGGTTCGGGACGAGGTGGCGGCCGTCGTCGTCGACCGGCCGGTGGGCCACCGATCGATCGAAGTCGACGACCTGGCCCGTCTGACGTTCACCGCCCAGGTGCTCGACGAAACCATGCGCCTCTACCCGCCCGGTCACACCCTGGTACGCCACGCCCACGAGGCCACGACCCTGGACGGCCAGGACGTGCCCGCCGGGCATCTGGTGGCGGTCAGCGTCTGGGGCGTCCACCACAACCCCGACGTCTGGCCCGACCCCGAGCGCTTCGACCCCGACCGGTTCGGCTCCGAAGCCGGCCGGTACCACCACCTGCCGTTCGGCGGCGGCCCACGGGGCTGCATCGGTCAGCACATGGCGACGGCCGAGCTGCTGGTGGCGGTGGCAACCCTCGTACGGTCGTTCCGCCTCACGTCGGAGCTGGACGAGGTGCCGCTCGACGTGGGGCTGGCCCTGCGCCCCCGCGGCGCGCTCCCCTGCCGGATCGAGCCGGTGCCGGTGCCGGCGTAGGTTCAGGCCCTCCCCGCCTCGCACCGGCGCTTGAGGCCTTCCGCCTCCATCCGTAGATAGCGCTTCGTCAGACCCGACGTCAGCGCACCGAGCGGCCCTGCCAGCGGCCCCGACTGCCGCAGCTCCAGCTGGACGTTGACCGTCGAGCCGTCGACGGGAGCAACGCGATGGTCACCGACCGTCGTGAGGCCGACGTTGGTGGCGGTCCACGAGAAGTTGCGACCGGGTTCGAGCTGGGTGACCTCCCACGTCACGGGCGGGAACCTGGGTTGCTTGATCCGGACCTTGGCGCCGGGCGTCAGCTCGCCGTCGCCCTGTAGCTCGACCTTGTCGATCGAGCCGGTCCAGTCGGGCCACCGCTCGACGTCGGCGAGGACCGCCCACACGTCCTCCGACGCGGCCTTGATGTCGATGCTGTCTTGGAAGTGCATGCGAGTGTTGTACCATTTGGTACATCGGTGCGCAACCCCCTTCCTCCTCCAAGGACGTCCTCCTGAACCGGGCCATCGAGCACGTGATGGCCTTCGGGGTCGGTGACCCGAGCCTCCGTCAGCTGGCCGCCGCCCTCGGCACCAGCCACCGCATGCTCATCTACCACTTCGGGTCGAAGGAAGGGCTGCTCGTCGAGATCGTCAGGACGGTGGAGGCGGCCCAGCGCCAGGCCCTGGCCGACCTCGAGGCAGAGGCCGAGGCCGCGGGCGGCACGCTCGCCGACATCATGCGCCGCTTCTGGCAGCGGCTGGCCGACCCGAGCCTGTGGCCGGCGGAGCGACTGTTCTTCGAGCTCTACGGCCAGGCCCTCCAGGGCCGACCCCACGTCGCCACGTTCCTCGACGGCATCGTCACGTCCTGGCTGGGCCCCGCCACCGACCTCGCCCGCCGCCACGGCATGCCCGAACCCGATGCCCGAGCCACCGCCCGCCTCGGCCTAGCGGTTACGAGGGGCCTCCTCCTCGATCTCCTCGCCACCGGCGACCGAGCAGGCGTCGACGAGGCCATGGAGGCGTTCATCACCCGCTACGAAGACATTTGACCGTTTGGATCATTCGTAGCGCCCCTGTCTCGACGATTCCGGCTCGATTTGGGGCGCTATCGACGCATCAAATCGGTGTGCGCGCCGATCGGCCGGCGCCGGGCCTGGTCGGCAAGGGCGGCAAGCCTCCGTGCGGTCGACGTCGGCAGACGAACGACCTCGCTCCAGGTGAACCGGCCACACAGCCAGCCCGTAGCCGCGACGATCTCGGTCTCCCGGCGGGAGTCGTAGAGCGGCTGATCCTTGTGCCGCTGGCCATCGAGTTCGACGAAGAGGCCCAGGCTGGGCCACGCAAGGTCGACCCTGGCCCACCCGACCTCCACCTGCCGAACTGGATCGGGCAGGTCCGGCACCCTCCGGACCAGCTGGACCATCAGTGTCTCCAGCAGGCTCTCGGTGGGGGCGCGCCCGGCGGGCGCAGGGCCAGAACCCGTCGGATCCTCGCGGTTCCGGGGATGCGGCCCCTTCCCAGCTCACCGAGCGAGAGTTCGAGCTCGGCGACCGTCGCCAGACGACGGCGCAGCGCCGACTCGAGCGCCTGCTCCCACACCAGGTCGTCGAGGTCGGCGGCCAGATCGATCATCGTCTGCACGCCGTCAGCGCAGGCCACACCCTCGGCGCTCACGATCCGACCAGGAGGAAGGGATCGCCGCCGCAGCGGCCGGTCGTCAAGGTCGACGCCGTCCAGTCCGTGGAGAACGCCGGCCAGAAGTCCGTCGGCCACCCCGTCGCGCGCCAACACCTCGGCCACACGCCGGTCGAACAGGGTCGGCTCCTCCGCGCCCTCGGCGTAGACGCCTTTGCGGACCCGTCGCCATCGTCCGGCGGCCTCGCCGCACCTCAATGCCTTCGGCGAGAGCCCGGCCGCAATCGCCTCCGTCGTCGTGAACAGCCTTCGCATCCCGCGCCCCTCACCGTCTGGCAATTCGAGAGGGGGAAGCGAAACGACGCCATTTGAATCACCCGTCGCGCCCCTATTCGGGCGATTCCGAGTCGATTTGGGGCGCTATCGACGCAGCAAACTACGAAGCGGCGCGGCGGGGACGGGCCGGCGGGCGGGCCGGCTCGGTGCGGGGCACCAGCGTGGGGTTGACCTTCTGCAGCACGACGGAGCGGTCGATGACGCAGCGGCCGATGTCGGTGCGGCTGGGGAGGTCGAACATCACGTTGAGGAGGACCTCCTCGAGGATGGCCCGCAGGCCGCGGGCGCCGGTGCCCCGCAGCAGGGCCTGCTCGGACACCGCCTCCAGGGCCTCGTCGGTGAACTCGAGGTCGACGGCGTCGAGCTCGAAGGACCGGCGGAACTGCTTGACCAGGGCGTTCTTGGGCTCGACGAGGATGCGGACCAGCGCCTCCTGGTCGAGGCTGGAGACGGCCCCGATGACGGGCAGCCGGCCGACGAACTCCGGGATCAGGCCGAACTTGAGCAGGTCCTCGGGGAGGACCTTGCTCAGGATGACCCCGATGTCCTTGTCGCCGCTGCGGCGCAGCTCGGCGCCGAACCCGACGCCCTTGTGGCCGATGCGGCTCTCGATGATCTTCTCGATGCCGGCGAAGGCACCGCCGCACACGAACAGGATGTTCGTGGTGTCGATCTGGATGAACTCCTGGTGGGGGTGCTTGCGACCCCCCTGGGGCGGCACCGAGGCGGTGGTGCCCTCCAGGATCTTCAGCAGGGCCTGCTGCACGCCCTCGCCCGACACGTCGCGGGTGATCGACGGGTTCTCGCTCTTGCGGGCGATCTTGTCGATCTCGTCGATGTAGATGATGCCGGTCTCGGCCTTCTTGACGTCGTAGTCGGCGGCCTGGATCAGCTTCAGCAGGATGTTCTCGACGTCCTCGCCGACGTACCCCGCCTCGGTCAACGCGGTGGCGTCGGCGATGGCGAACGGCACGTTGAGCATGCGGGCCAGCGTCTGGGCCAGCAGGGTCTTGCCGCAGCCGGTGGGGCCCAGCAGCAGGATGTTGGACTTGGCCAGCTCGACGTCGCCGTCGGCACCGCCCGTGCCCGCGCCCACCTGGACCCGCTTGTAGTGGTTGTAGACCGCCACGGCCAGGATCTTCTTGGCGTAGTCCTGCCCGATGACGTAGTCGTTCAGGAACTCGTAGATCTCACGTGGCTTGGGGAGCTCGTCGAAGCGCACCTCGGAGGTCTCTGAGAGCTCCTCCTCGATGATCTCGTTGCAGAGGTCGATGCACTCGTCGCAGATGTAGACGCCGGGGCCGGCGATGAGCTTCTTGACCTGCTTCTGCGACTTGCCGCAGAACGAGCACTTCAGCAGTTCCCCGCCATCGCCGAACTTGGCCACTCGGAAATCCCCCTGTGCCTATGTGCTAGTTGACGCCCGCGACCTGAGGCACCTGGGCCAGCTCGCGTGTCGCTATGACCTCGTCGATGATGCCGTACGCCTTCGCTTCGTCCGCGTTCATGATGAAGTCGCGGTCGGTGTCCTTGTTGACCCGTTCGGGCGACTGGCCCGTGTGGAACGAAAGCACGTTCTCCAGGAGCTCACGCATGCGGGTGATCTCCTTGGCCTGGATCTCGATGTCGGAGGCCTGTCCGCCGGCGCCGCTGTAGGGCTGGTGGAGCAGGATCCGAGAGTGCGGGAGCGCGTGCCGCTTGCCCTTGGTGCCGGCGGCGAGGAGCACTGCTGCCGCCGACGCCGCCTGGCCCATGCAGTAGGTGGCGATGTCGGGCTTGATGAACTGCATGGTGTCATAGATCGCGAACAACCCGGTGATCTCACCGCCCGGTGAGTTGATGTAGAGGTTGATGTCCTTGTCGGCGTCCTCGGACTCGAGGTGCAGCAGCTGGGCCATGATCAGGTTGGCCACCGTGTCGTCGATCGGCGTGCCCAGGAAGACGATCCGCTCCTTGAGGAGCCGGGAGTAGATGTCGAAGGCCCGCTCGCCCCGGTTCGTCTGCTCGACGACCGTCGGGACCAGGTAGTTGTAGATCGGCTGGGTCACTGTGCCCGCTTCATTTGGGCCCGCTTCATCGGCGCTTGGGCCCGCTTCATTTGGGCCTGCTTCATGGAGCCTCGTTCATTTGGCTGCTGCCTCATTCGGGTGTCTCCTGCGCTGCTTCGTCGTCTTCGTGGATCCGTGTCAGGCGGGGTTTCGGGCGGGTCCGTCCCGGTCTCGTCGTCGAACACGAACTCCGAGCGATCGATGACGTGACCTTCCTCGTCGACATACTCGGTGTGGCCGATGAGCCATTCCAGGGCCTTGGACTTCCTCAGTCCCGAGCGTACCAAGGGCAACTTGCCTTCGCGGTCGAGGTCGGCCAGCACTTCGTCGACCGAGCGCTCCTGGCGGGTTGCGATGGCGGCGACCTCGACGTCGAGCTCGTCGTCGCCGACCTGGATGTCCTCGAGGTCGGCGACCGCCCGCAGGGCCAGGTCGGCCTTGGCGCCGGCGATGGCCTCGGCCCGCAGCTCGGTGAACAGGTCCTCCTGGCTGCGCCCCGTCGCCTCGAGCCACCGCTTGAAGTCGGCGCCCTGCTCGGTGATCCGGTTGACGAGGACGCCGAGGCGCCGCTGCATCTCGTCGGCGACGAGGGTGTCGGGCATCTCCTCGTCGACAAGCTCGACCAGCGCCTCGATGACCTTGCCCCGAATAGTGAAGGCGGCCTCGACCTTCCGCACTCCTCGCAGCTGCTCCCGGATGTTCTCCCGCAGCTCGGCGACGGTGTCGAACTCCGACGCCTCTGACGCCCACTCGTCGGTGACCTCGGGGAGGACCTTCTCCCTGACCTCTTTCACGAGGATGTGGAACGTGGCCTCGCCGGCCTGCGGGTCTTCGATGTTGAACTTGAGGATGTCGCCGGCCTTGGCGCCCCGGAGTTGGTCGTCGACCTCCGGGTGGCCCGTGCGTGAGCCGATCTCGTACAGCTCGTCCTCGACGGCCTGCAGCGTCTCGTCGTGGCGGGTGATCCTGCGGTCCATGGACACGTGGTCGCCAGTGCGAGCGGCGCGCGGCACGGGCCTGAGCTCGGCGAAGTTGTCCCTCGTCATGTCGAGCTTCATGTCGATGTCTTCTTCGGTGATGTCGAAGGTGCGCATGACGACGCGCAGGCCCGAGTAGCCGGCGATGGACACCTGGGGCATGAGCTGGATCACGGCGTCGAAGACGACCGGGCCCTCGTCCTGGCCTGCGGTGATGTCGATCTCCGGCGGGGCGATCGGCTCCAGGTCGTTCTCGCGCAGGGCCTGCTCGTAATAGCCGGGCAGTGCGTCGCGCAGGGCCTCCTGGCGGGCGGTCTCCTTTCCGACCCTCGCCTCGATGATCGGGCGGGGCGCCTTGCCCGGCCGGAAGCCGGGGATCCTCACTTCGCGAGCGATCTTTCGGAAGGCACGGTCGACGGCTCCGTCGAACTCACCTTCCTCTACCTCGATCGACAGCTTGACCTTGTTGCCTTCGAGTGCTTCGACGGTGGTCTTCACGGGCTCACAATTGTAGGCGGCCCCGGGGGTGGTCCCCGTTGACGCCGTTTCCGGGCCCTAGGGGTAGCCTCCGCGGCCGTGGCCAACCGAGTGATCCTCGTCCGCCACGGCGAGACCGAGTGGTCGCTCTCGGGCCAGCACACCGGCCGCACCGACATCCCCCTCACCGACAACGGCAAGGAGCAGGCCAGGCGGGTCTGCGCCGGACTGGCCGGCAACCACTTCGACCTGGTGCTGGCCAGCCCCCTTGCCCGGGCGGTCGAGACCGCCCGCCTGGCGGGGCTCGGTGACCAGGTCGAGACCACCGAGGATCTGGTGGAGTGGGACTACGGCGACTACGACGGCCGCACGACGGCGGACATCCGCATCGACCGGCCGGGGTGGTCGCTCTTCACCGATGGCGTCCCAGGCGGCGAGTCGGTCGAGGACGTGGGGAATCGGGTCGACAGGGTCATCGAGAGGGCCCGTGCCCTGTTCGACCAAGGCGCCGACGGCGACGTCTCCCTGTTCGCCCACGGCCACGTCCTGCGCATCCTCGCCGCCCGGTGGGTGGGGCTGGCACCGGCCGACGGGCGCCGCTTCGCGCTCGACCCGGCGACGGTGTCAGTCCTGAGCTACGAGCGGGAGACGCCCGTCATCTCCCGCTGGAACGACCCCGACGCCGCCCACGTCTGACTGGAGCCCTCGGTCTCAGCGGGCCTGCACGCTGAACCCGGTGGGGAGGTTGACTGCGATCGAGGGACGGTCCGTGCAGAACCCGAAGTCGGTCGACGACTGGCCGGGCGCCAGCGGTGCGACCCAGTCGGCGAGGACTGCGGTCACCTGGGTGCCCGATCGGGAGACTGTGGCGCTCCACGTGTCGGTCAGGCTCACCTGGCTGTCGAGGCTGAAGCCGACCGCCCTCGGGGTGAGGGTCCGTGACGACGTGTTGGTGACCTTGACGGTGGCGCAGTAGCCCGTGTCCCACTGTGAGTCCAGGGTCGAGCCGGCCGTCAGACCGCCGCCTGGGGCCGGGGGGGCCGTCGTGGGTGGAGTCGTGGTCGGGGGAGGGGTGGTAGTCGTCGGCGTCGTTGTCGGCGGCGCCGGAGGTGGAGGTGAACCGGCGCCCCGAGCCACGACGTTGGTCGGCCGGTTCGGACCCTGGACGCAGAAGCCGGTCTGGTTGTACTGGCCCCCGGCCGACAGCGTCTGGGCCCACGAGGGAAGGCTGACGTTGACGGTGCTGCCGCTGCGGGTGAAGGTGCCGTTCCAGGACGAGGTCATCTGGTTCACGGCCGGGAGGGTGAAGCTGAAGGTGAGGCCGGTCACCTGGGCGCTTGAGTTGTTGGTGGCCACCAGGCGGGCGCAGTACCCGCCGGCCCAGACGTCGTCGGTGACGTAGGAGCCGGTGAGCCCGGTGGTCGGCGGCGGCGCGGTCGTGGGCGGCGCGGTCGTGGTCGGGGGGGCCGTCGTCGTTGGGGGGACAACCGTCGTGGGCGGCGTCGCGGTGGGTGGCGCAGAGGTCGGCGGTGCGGTCCCCGACCCCGGGAAGTCGATGGCCTGGCGGCCGATGAGCTTGGTCAGCAGCGCCATCTTGGGGGCGTCGACGGTCCGCCAGTCGGTGGTAAGGACCCCGCCGGTGTCGCTCGAGTTGGGGTTCCAGGCCCAGTACGTCCAGCTGAAGCCCTTCTTGCCCAGGTAGTCCATGAACTGGCGCTGCCAGACGCCTTCCACGGTGTCGGTGCCGGTCTGGCGGCCGCCGAACTCGCCCACCCAGATGGGGGCGATGTTCTGGTCGGCGATGTACTGGAAGCCCTTGGCCCAGCGGTCGTAGAGGACGGACTGGTAGTTGGGGTCGCTGAACCACGGCTGGTTGTAGACGCCGGCCGTACTCGTGGGGCGAGTACACGACCCGGTTGGCAACGCTGAGGGTGACCGGGTGGGTGCGCACGCCCTCGAGGTTGCCGCCCCACCAGTGCGAGGGAAGCTGCTGGCCGGGCACCTGGTTCTCGACGCCCTCGACGACGATCAGCCAGTTCGGGGCGATGGCCAGGACGGCGTTGCCGGCGCGGGTGGCGGCCCGGCGCCAGTCGGTCGGCGCCCCGTCGCCCCAGGTGGCCTGGCCATGGGGCTCGTTCTTGAGGTCGGCGGCGATCACGTTGGGCTGGGCCTTGTACCGGTGGGCCATCATCTGCCAAGTCGACACCCAATCGTCCTCGGTGTACCCGTTGCCGTACCAGAGGTCGTAGCCGAAGTCGTCGTCGGCGAGGCTGTGGTTGTCGAGCATGACGAACAGGCCCTGGGCGGCGGCCTCCTGGACGATCACGTCCATCGCTTGTAGCGGCGTCTTGCCATTCAGGGCGGCGTTGCGCCCACCGCCGAAGTCGATGCCGCTCGTCGTCGTCGACCGCACCGCCTGGACGGAGAACGGCAGGCGGACCGTGTTGAAGCCGAGGGACTTGATCTGGGCGAGCATGTCCTTGTAGTCCCGGGCCCACAGGCCGTGCGGGACGTGGTTCTGGGTCTCGAAGCCGAACCAGTTGACGCCCTGGAGGACGATCTCGGCGCCGTTGCGGTCGACGATCTTGGCGCCGTTGGTCCGGAGGGGAGCCCTGTCGACGACGCCGGCGGCGGACGCGCCGGCCCCGCCCGACCCGGGCGCAGTCAGGACCATCAAAGACGGCAGGGCCAGCACCGCGGCCAGCGGGGCCACTCTTCTCCAGCTTCGACGCATGATCTGCCTCCGGGTCGCAGTTCTTCCTCGGACAGATTTCGGCTGGACACACGCCAAACTTGAGCGCGGTAAAACCTAGGTTGAAGCAGGTCGCGACCAGCGACCCGCCGGCGCGCTAGGCCGTTCTCGCCTCGATGCCGGCGGGCACGGCGTCCGCGGCACGCGGCACCCAGCACGTGGTGATGATCACGAGAGGCTCCGACGTCGACCGGTTGTGGAACACGTGGGTCTCGCCGCTCTCGAACAGCACCCCCTGGCCGGCGTCCACGTCGACGATGGCGCCGGCGACCTCGACCTGGGCCTCGCCGGCGGCGACGCTGGACAGCTCCAAGCCGTGGTGGCGCAGTGCCGTGCCGCTCGCACCTGGTGGAACGGTGTAGCGACGGGTCCCGAACGGTATGGCGTCGCGCAGCGACCGCCGCTTCGCACGGGCGAGCCCGAGGTCGTTCACCGAGTTGACCGTGACGTCGTCGTCGGAGCCGCTGAACGTGTGCATGTAGGTCTCCCTCGTGTTCGGCCGCGCCGGATCGGCGGGGCTTGCTGCGATTCTGACGGGAAGCCCCGCACCCGGCGAGGGTGCTGCCAGGAGTCGGGGGTGGTGCCAGCACGAGGAATCGGCCGTCAGCTAGTCGCCGTCGCCCCCGCCGCTGCGCCCGTGCTTCCAGTAGCCCCGGACCGTGGCCTGCGAGCGCGGCAGGCCCCTCTCCTCGAACAGATGGCGGCGGATGCGCTGGACGGCCGCCGCCTCGCCCGCCACCCACACCGGGGTGCCCGGCGCCACGTCGGTGCCGCAGACGGCGGCGACGAGCGCGTCGCCCGGTGCCGACCCCTCTGCCAGGTCGCACCATTCGACGGTCGTGCCCGAACGATCCGGCAGGTCGAGCCGGGCGTCGGGGCGGGCGACCTCGATCTGCACCTGGACCGGCGGGCCCTCGGGTATGGCCTCGAGCAGCTGGCTGATGGCCGGGATCGCCGTCTCGTCGCCGGCCAGGACGAAGCCGGGCGCCTCGGGGTCGATCGCGTAGCCCCGGCCCGGGCCGGACAGAGCCACTGCGGCGCCGGGCTCGGCGGCCTCGGCCCACGCCGAGGCCGCGCCACCGTCATGGAGGACGATGTCCACGTCGAGCCCGTCGTCACCGAGGCGGCGGGGCGTGAAGGTTCGGATCGTCGGACGGCTGCCGTCGGGCAGGAGGAACTCGTTCCCCTCCCACGTCGGGACCACCAGCTCGTCACCGGGCGCCGGCAGGAGCAGGCGCACGCTGGCCCCCGGCTGGTCGACGGCGAAACCTTCGAGCTCCGGGCCGGCGAGCGTCACCCGCACCATCCACGGGCCGAGCCGAGTGACCCGGGTCACCGTCAAGCGACGGAAGCGGGGAGGCTCTCGCCGGAGGCGCATACGGGTGGGAGTCGGGTCGCCGTCGCTCACGTGCGACAGCGTCCCACCTCCGCGGGCGCCGTGGCTCAGGCCGAGCGGGTAGCCACCAGCTGGGCGTCGTCGGGCCCGCCGTCGGTGGGGACAATTTCCTCCTCGGCGATGGCCAGCGAGCTCTGCGTAGGCGGCGTCCAGCTCGACGAGCAGGGCTTCGAGCGTCATCGTCGCCAGACCACCCTCCAGCGCTTCGACGCGCGTCTCCAGCGCCTGCAGCCGAGCGCGGCCTGCCTGGGACAACTCGGCGGGACCGCCGGTGGCCACGATGACCTGTTTGGCAGAAGCCCACGTGAGGCACTCCTCGCACTTCACGTTGGCGGCGAATGCCGTGTTCCGCGGCGAGAAGGTCCGCCAGTCCTTGGTCACGAGAACGAGCTGAAAGGCCACGGCAACCGTCTGACAGTCGACGCACGAGGCCTGGGCCCGGGCGTGGTTGAGTCTCGTTGACGACCTTGCCGGCCTTGCTGTACTGCATGCTCGCCTCGATGACGGCTCCGCCGGTGCGATTGGCGGCGACCGCAAGGTTGGAGCTACCCGCCCCTGCCGCGGTGGGGGCCAGGACGAGAGCTGCCGCCACGACCGCCGAGAGTAGGTTTCGCGTCAAGCGATTCACGGATGGATCTCCTTGCTCGGGGGCTGAGTCATGGGACGGTGGTGGACACCGAACCGGGCCACGGTCGTGCTCGAACGGATCGGCACCGTGGTGCTCACCGGTGTCTCGTCCCCACCCGAGACCGAGCCCGACCCGTCGGCCTGGGTCGTCGGTGTGACCGACGTCCTGTCGCCGGCCACCGTCGTCGCCGGCCCCTCCGCGGGGGCGTCCGCAGGAGCCTGGGCCGGTGTCTCGCCGAGGCCCCATACCTGGGCCGGCGCACCGCCCAGCTCCGCCTCCCGCTCCGGAGTCAATCCAGGACGACCCGTGTCGAGCTGGGACGCGGCCTGCAGGGCGTCACCCACGGTGCCCCGCTCGCCGGGCTGGATGGGCCGGTATTCGCCGTTGGGCCACAGCGTGTAGGTGATCCCGGCGGCGAGCACCATCCCCAGCAACGCCACCGCCGGCCGTCCGAAGCGGGCCTTCCCTGCGGTCGACCACGCCCACGAAGCCGTCTTCCGGCCGAACCGGGTCAACGCGTACCCCGACCCGAGGACGGGAAGGGCGACGGCCACCGCGCCGAGAGCGCCCGCGGCGACCGCCAGCCACTCCTTCTCGGTGAGCGCCTTGTGCACGGTGTGCCACTGCCGGCCGAGGGAATCCCAGGTGGTCGCCACGACGCGGGGTGCGGTGATCAGGACCATCAAGAGGCAGAACAGCAGGAGCGGCACCACGATGAGCACCCAGAGCGTCACCACCACGCGGACCCATGGCTTGAGCACGAGCGCCTTGTCGCTGGTCCGGCGCCAGGGCACGAAGCTCAGCAACGTGGGCTTGATGCGGGCGAAAAGGTCGGGCACGCCGACCAGGTCGGAGAGGATGTGATATCCGTCCATGCGCACGACCGGCATCAGCTGGTGGACCATCTGCAGCACCTGCAACGGGATGAGCAGGAGCACCGCCTCGGCACCCGTGACCGCCCAGATCGCGAACGTGCCCACGGCGAAGATGGCGTTGAAGTAGAGGCCTCCGAGGTCGGTGCGCAACCGGCCCGTCCGGTCGAGGCGGTAGGCGTCGGTGACGTCGGTGTAGAAGGCGGGCCAGACGAGGTAGAGACCGCAGCCCATCACGCCGGGGCGCCCACCCGAGTAGCGGCAGCCGGCGGCGTGGCCCAGCTCGTGGAAGGATGCGGAGAGGATCATCGACGCAAAGACGGCGAGTATCAGCCCCGGCGAATAGAGCAGCTCCCGGGTACTCGCGCCGATGCCTCGGACCCCGACCACCCAGGCGACCACCGCGAAGAAGCCGAGGGCCAGAGGGACGAGCAGCCACCACCTGAACAGGAACGAGAAGGGTGCCGACAGCCGGTTCGTGGACCGCTCGCTGGCGATCTCGAGTCGCATGCGGAGGGCCAGAAGAGGGTTGGACTTCCGAACCTCCGGGTCGAGACCGTTGGCGTCCTTCACCAGTCCGGCCGGGCGCAGCTTCTCGGCGATCAGATAGCGGACGTTGTCGGTGCTCACCGCCCGGCCGATCCGCTCGCCGAGGGCTTCGGCGATGGCGGCGGCGTCCCTCTCACCGTCGATCTGCTCGACGGTGGCGTAGAGCAGGGGGGTTAGCTGGATGGTCTGACCGTCGCTCCGGCGGACCAGGCAGGGGGCCTCCGTGTAGCCGGACGCCTCGTACTCGCCGATGAGGGTGACGCCCGACGCCAGCACCGGCACGTCGGAGCAGGGATGGCCCGCCGGGGGGGCGTGGGGAAGGTCAGCCGGAGTCGGGGTGGGGGCCGGGACCGACGGTTCGGCGGCGGACGGTTCGGCGGCGTCTGGTTCGTCGGCGCCTGGGGCGTCACCGGTCGCGCCCGGCGCGCGACCGGTGTTCAACTGCTGCGTCATGTCAGTCGGGTGTGACGGTCAAGCCCCGGGGTCCCCGAGGATCAGCCGGCCACCGCCCCGCCGCCGGACTGGTCGAGGTTGGCGTCCTGGGTGGCGTTGGCAACAGCGGTGCCGTCGAGGTCCTGGGCGATGACGGAGTCCTGGTCGGCCAGGGCGGCGGAGTCGGAGTCGACCGACAGCACGTTGGCGGAGACGGCTGCGTCGATCGGTGCGGCCACGTTGGCGTTGGCGGCCACCGCCGCGTCGATGGGTGCGGCCACGTCGGCATCCACGGCGAGGTCGACGTCGACGTTCAGCAGGGACGTGCCCAGCAGCGACGACGGGTCGAGGGAGTCCCCGAGCACCGACATCGCCTCCCGGTCGGGGACGGCAGTGACGTCCTGCGACTCGAGCTCGGCGTCGGTGATTGCGGCGGAAGCTTCGTTCATCTGAAAAGTCCTCCAGAGGGATTGTGTCCGGCTACTGCTGGACGGTGGCGTCCTGGTTGGCGTTGGCGACGGCCGTGCCGTCGAGCTCCTGGATGATCACGGAGTCCTGTTGGGCGACAGCGGTGGCCTCGGACCCGACGGATCCGACGTTGGCGGCCACGGCTGCGTCGATCGGTGCCGCCACGTTGGCATTGGCGGCGATGGCCGCGTCGATCGGTGCGGCGACGTCGAGGGCGAGGTCGAGGTCGGCGGCGATGTTCAGCAGCGACATCGCCTCGCGGTCGGGCAGGGCGGCGGCTGTCTCGGCCTCCATCTCGTCGGTCGTCAGCTCCAGCTTCTGGTCCATGGGTCGGCGGCTCCTAGTCCTGGTCAGCCTGGTTGATGATCACGATCTGGTCGGCGTCGGCGATGGCGATGGAGTCGTTCGACGCCAGGTTCATGGCGGTGGCCTCGTTGATCGGCATGGCGAAGTTGTCGATTCCGAGGCCGGAGCCCAGGTCGACCTTCGACATGGCCTGCCGCTCCGGCAGCGCCATCGCCTCTTCGGCCTCCAGATCCTCGAAACTCAGCCCGTCGGGGGCGTTCGACACGGTGGGTGCTCCCTTCCTCGTCCCGCCTGATGGCGCTTTGGTACCCGCGGCCCCACGCGTGTAAACCCTTCGACACCCAAGAGAGCGCGAAGCGGACCGGTCGTGGGCGCGAGTTTCGCCACGCAAAGGGAGGAGATGACGAGAGGGATGTCGTTTACGCTGGACGCCGCAGAGGTAGGCGTCAGCACGGACGACCGGGGAGTGGCGCAGTGGTAGCGCACCTGCTTTGGGGCTAGCGGGAGCGAAACGCTGTGCTGACCTGGGCTTTTGCACGTCAGAGCCGTGCGAAACGCGCCGAGTTATGTGCGCTCCGCGTTGTGGCTCCGGGCTGGTCGAAACCGTCGTGGACCGGTTCACGCCGCGCTGACGAAGCTCAGCGGCTGGGCGGGGACGCTTCACCGTGGCGGTCGTGCCACGTCGCCCAATCGTGGCTAGTCAACATGGAACGGCCGGCTCTGTTCCGCATCTACGTGGATCATCCACCACGCTGAGCGGGCGGAGCCAACATACGGAAGGAGCCGGCCGTGCCCAGTTTCCACCCTCACACCATCCACCTCGGCCTCGACGTCCACAAGGACTCGATATCGGCGGGGATCTTGAACCCCGGCCACGAGACCCCCGACGTGGAGAGGATCTTCAATGACGAGGAGTCTGTCCGCCGCCTGATCGGGCGCTTTCCCGAGCCCCGCCTGGTGCGGGCCTGCTACGAGGCCGGGCCCACCGGCTACGACCTCGCCCGACTGTTGCTGGGCATGGGAGTGCGCTGCGAGGTGATCGCCCCCTCGCTCATCCCCAAGGCGCCGGGCGACAGGGTCAAGACCGACAAGCGCGACTGCCGCCGCCTGGCCCGCCTGCACCGGGCCGGCGAGCTGGTGGCCATCCGCATCCCCACCCCGACCGAGGAGGCGGTACGGGACCTGTGCCGTACCCGGGGCGACATGGTCGAGGACCTCACCCGGGCCCGCAACCGGCTGACCAAGTTCCTGCTGCGCCACAGCCGGGTGTGGCGGGGCGGGTCCAACTGGACGGTCAAGCACCAGGGGTGGCTGGCGGCCCAGACGTTCTCCGAGCCTGCCCTGGCCACCACGTTCGGCCACTACCGGGCGGTGGTCCTGGCCCGAGACGCCGCCCTGGACGCGGTCGAGGCAGATCTCGTGCCGTGGTTCGACAAGGCGCCCTTCGCCGAGGGCGTGCACCGCCTGGGCGCCTACCGGGGTGTCACCCACATGGGGGCGCTCAGCCTGCAGGCCGAGGTGTGCGACTGGCGGCGCTTCGGGCGGGCGGCGTCGGTGATGGGCTTCGTCGGCCTGGTGCCCTCGGAGCACTCGAGCGGGGGCTCCACCCACCGAGGCCACATCACCAAGGCCGGCAACGCCCACCTGCGGGCCCAGCTGGTGGAGTCGGCCTGGGCCTACCAGCACCGGCCCTACGTCGGCACCGCCATCGCCCGCCGTCACGAGGGCCTGGCCCCGGAGGTGGTGGCCCGGGCCTGGGCCGCCCAACTGCGCCTGTGCGGGCGATTCCGCCACCTGGCGGCCCGCAAGAACACCAAGTCGGTCGTGGCCGCCGCCATCGCCCGGGAGCTCAGCGGCTTCCTGTGGGCGGAGATGACCGCCTGAGATGACCCTGTTCGTCACCCACCCCAGCGCGGCTGGCGGGGTGAGCGAGATCTCCACGATGCGCCGGCGAACCGCCGTTGCAGGACCGATCCCCGGCGGCACTATGTCGCGGCTCCGCCGAAGCGAAGCTAGTCAGGGGCAACTTCCTGCGTATGACCGACCTGCGGTATCGACCCGCGAACATCAGTGTGGCGGCCAGCCGAACCACTGTCCGCCGGCGCATCGTCGAGGCCTTGAAGCCAGATCGCCACCGCCCCAGGCATCCAGGAAGGCCTGGCGGCCTTCCTCATCCATGGTGCTGCGGCGCCATGACCAGGCCCCTTCGGGCGGCCTCCGGGCGCGGCCTTGACGGCCCTCCCTGGTCCTCGCGCGCTCCGAAACCCCAGCGGCGAACCTCGTGCTGCCTATTGACAAGCCGTTCCACATCAGTGCCGTGTCAGGCAACGTTTGCCCTGTCCGCCAACGGCACTTTCGCTACGCACGGGGCGCAGCCCGCCGCACGTGCTGGGACGTGCCTCGGGACACCCGCGGTCGGGGCGCGCCCAGAGCCGTCGTTCTGGGCGGCCGGAGCGCAGAGCGGCGCCCTGCGCCCCAAGATGCTCGCGGCCGCGAGCGCCGACCACCGGCACCTGGGGGTCATGTCCCACACTGGACCTAGTGCGGAGGATTCACATTCACAGTCAACCCTCCGGCTGGCGTCGTCATGGACACCGAGCCGCCTCGGGAGCGACAAGACCAACACCCCCACTAGCGCCACCGTGCCCGTTATGACGGCGAAGGCCATTAGTGCGGTGGCGGTTGGCCCCGTCCTGCCCTGTTCCTCGGGCGCCGTGTCATCCGCCGATGGT
>CAWHAN010000005.1:0-128001 GCA_963827345.1 uncultured Acidimicrobiia bacterium
GACAGAGAGCCTGAAGACGATGCTCACGATGAGAAATGGGTATGGGCGCAAGAGCCCGCAGCTCCTCCGGGTCGTCACCGGCACCGGGGGACAGGCGGCCCCGGCGGCCAGGGTGGTCGACGCAGTGAAGCTGTACGGGCGCCACGACACCTCGGTGAAGGCCCTCGACGGTGTCGACCTCGACATCGAGAAGGGCAGGTTCACGGCGATCATGGGCCCGTCCGGCTCCGGCAAGTCCACCCTGCTGCACTGCCTCGCCGGGCTCGACACGCTCACCCACGGCCGGGCCTACATCGGCGACACCGAGCTGGGCTCGCTCGACGACCGCCGGCTCACCAAGCTCCGCCGGGACCGCATCGGCTTCGTCTTCCAGGCCTTCAACCTCCTGCCCACGCTCACCGCGGCGGAGAACATCACCCTCCCGCTCTCCCTCGCCGGGCGCCGTCCCGACCCCGAGTGGTTCGACAGGGTCGTCGACGCCGTCGGCCTCCGCAGCCGGCTGGGCCACCGGCCCACCGAGCTGTCCGGCGGCCAGCAGCAGCGGGTCGCCGCCGCCCGGGCCCTCATCACCCAGCCCGAGATCATCTTCGCCGACGAGCCCACCGGCAACCTCGACTCCAAGGTCGGCGGCGAGCTGCTGGCCTTCATGCGCCTGGCCGTCGACGAGTTCGACCAGACCATCGTCATGGTCACCCACGACCCCGTCGCCGCCTCGATCGCCGACAGGATCGTCTTCTTCGCCGACGGCAAGGTCGTCGACGAGATGCACACCCCGACCGCGGAGCGGGCCATCGACCAGATGAAGCAGATCGCGGGCTGACATGGGTTCAGCCGCCCGCCACCCCGCGGCGGAGGCCGGTTGAAATGCTCCAACTGCTCCGTGGGGCGCTGGCCCAGCGCATGCGCCTGGTCCGGACGGCGTCGGCCGTCGCCCTAGCCGTAAGCCTGGTGTCGGGGACCTTCGTCCTCACCGACACGATCAACTCCGCCTACCAGGACGCCGCCAACTCGTCCGACGGGTTCGACGTGGTGGTGCGGGCGACTTCGAAGTTCAACGCCCAGGGCAACTCCCTGCCCGAGCGTGAGGTCCTGCCGGAGTCGCTCCTCGCCGTCGTGGAAGCGGTCCCCGGTGTCGCCGCCCTGTGGGGATCGGTGTCGGGCTACGCCGAGCTGGTCGACGACAAGGGCCAGTCGCTCGCCGCCCAGATGGGCCCCGCCATCGGCACCGCATGGGCTCCCGACGGGAGCATCACCGCCGGGCGGGCCCCGACCGGCCCCGGCGAGATCGTCATCGACGAGGCCATCGCCCGCCAGGACGGCCTCCAGCTCGGCGACAGGATCAAGGTCCTCTTCCAGGGGCTCGTCGAGGAGTTCAAGATCGCCGGCCTGCGGAAGCTGGAGGGCCTGCTGTCGACGACGCAGGCCACCTTCGACCTGCAGACCGCCCAGCGGGTGTTCGGCCAGGAAGGCTCGCTCGACGCCATCCCGGTGAAGGCCGACCCCGGCGTGTCGCCCGACACCCTGCGGGTACGGATCGGCGCCATCCTGCCCGAGCGCTACGAGGTGGTGACCTACGACCAGGCGGCCAAGGAGGCGGCCGAGTCGTGGACCAAGGCCCTCGGCTTCCTCACCACCGCGCTGATGCTCTTCGCGGCGGTGGCCCTGCTGGTCGGCGCCTTCATCATCTTCAACACCTTCTCGATCCTCGTCGCCCAGCGGACCCGCGAGCTCGGCCTGCTGCGGGCCCTCGGGGCCAGCCGCTCCCACCTCATCGGCTCGGTGCTGGCCGAGGCGATGGTGGTCGGACTGGTGGCCTCCGCGGCCGGCATCGTCCTCGGGGTGCTCGCCGCCCGCGGCCTGCTCGCGGTCATGTCCGCGACCGGGTTCGACCTACCGCCCGCGTCGGTGGTCTTCCGGCCCCGCACCGCGTTGGCGTGCGTGATGACGGGGGTGGCCGTGACCGTGGCCGCCGCCGTCGTGCCGGCCCGGCGGGCGACGAAGGTCTCCCCGCTGTCCGCCGCCAGCGGTCGGTCCGACGACAGCGACGTCGCCATCCACCGCCGGGTGGCATGGGGGACGGCAGTCGCAGTCGCCGGCACCGCTTCGCTCTTCCTCGGCCTCTACGGCACGCTCGACAACCCGCTGATCGCCATCGGCCTCGGCGCCGGCGGCTTCCTCCTGGGCCTGTCGATGCTGATCCCGCTGGTGGCGGGGCCGGCGTCCCGGGTGCTCGGGGCCCCGCTCGTCCGCCTGTTCGGCCAGCCCGCCCTGCTCGGCCGCGAGAACGCCATGCGCAACCCCCGCCGCACCGCCGCCACCGCCGCCGCCCTGATGATCGGGATCACCCTGGTCGGCGTGGTGTCGATCCTCGCCGCCTCGATGAAGGCATCCGCCACGGCGGCGGTGAACCAGACCCTGCGGGCCGACTTCGTGGTGGCCGCCAAGGGCTCGAACGGTGGCGGGTCCGGCACCTTCTCGCCGGTCGTCGCCGACCG
This sequence comes from uncultured Acidimicrobiia bacterium, assembly GCA_963827345.1. Lineage (GTDB taxonomy): Bacteria > Actinomycetota > Acidimicrobiia > Acidimicrobiales > AC-14 > CAWGUU01. The sequence continues at coordinate 2,496 of CAWHAN010000005.1, forward strand.
GCTGCGCAAGACCAAGGAAGTCGCCATGGTGTCGCAGTTCCGCACCGGCCAGTGGGGCCTGAACGGTGCCACCAAGACTCTCATCGCCGTCGATCCCAAGACCGTCACCGAGATGCACGACCTCGACCCGTCCACCTCGGTGGCCGCCGCTCGCCTCGACGACGAGAGCGTGCTGGTCCGGGCCAGCATCGCCGAGCGCCAGGGGTGGCAGGTCGGCGACGAGGTGCCCATGACCTTCGCCCGCACCGGCACCCGGCCCATGCGCCTGGCCGACACCTTCGCCAACACGGCGGTGCGCAGCGACTTCGTCGTGTCGCTCGGAGCGTTCAAGGACAACTACGCCCAGCAGCTCGACGCCCAGGTGGAGGTCCTGCTGAAGGACGGGGTCTCGATGGTCGCCGGCCGGGTGGCGATCGAGAAGGTGCTCACCGAGTTCCCCACCGTCCAGCTGATGGACCGCTCGCAGGTCCTGGCCGCCCAGTCGAAGCAGATCAACAGCCTGCTGGTGCCGGTGACGGCGCTGCTGGCCCTGTCGGTCGTGATCGCCCTGCTCGGGATCGCCAACACGCTGGCCCTCTCCATCCACGAGCGGACCCGTGAGATCGGACTGCTGCGGGCCGTCGGCATGGGCCGCGGCCAGCTGCGCTCGATGGTGCGGGCCGAGGCGGTGATCGTCGCCTGCCTGGGGGCCATCCTCGGGGTCGCGGTGGCGGTGTTCTTCGGGTGGGCCCTGGTCTCGGCCATGCACGACCTCGGCGTCACCGAGCTGGTCGTCCCGATCGGGCAGCTGTCGGCCCTGGTGGCGGCGGCCACGGCCGCCGGGCTGCTGGCCGGCGTCCTCCCCGCCCGCCGGGCCGGCCGCCTGGGGGTCCTCGACGCCATCGCCGGCAGGTAGGTCGCCGGCCTGAGCTGCTAGGGCTCGAGGCGAGCCGCCCGCGCCGCATCCAGCAGGCGGTCTTCCCGGGCCGACTCCCGCTCCTCGTGCGACATCCACTGGGTCAGGACGACGCCCACCGTGGCCAGCGTCAGCAGGTCCCCGACCGCCCAGAGGATCCCGCCGCCGGCGTGCTGGTCGGCGAGCGTGTGGACCTCGAACAGGGGCGTCTGGCCGCTGAGCAGGGCGATCCCGAGGAAGGCGTGGACGGGCAGGGCCAGCATCACGTAGAGCAGGCGGGCCCCGTGGTGCATCCTCCACACGCTGGGGTCGAGCCCGACGACGGGCCAGAAGAAGAGCATGCCGACGACGAGAAAGTGCAGGTGGACGGCGTCGTGGACGAGGAGGTTCCGCTGTGACGCCGAGTAGATGCCGGTGAAGTAGAGGACGAAGAGCGACCCGCTGAACAGCAGCCAGGCCACGAGCGGGTTGGTGAGCGCCTTCACCGGGGGGCTGTGAAGGATTCGTAGCAACCTCGTCTGGGTAGTCCGGGAGCCGGCTTGCAGCACGAGGGTGACGGGGGCGCCGAGGGCCATGAGCAGGGGGCCGAGCATCCCCAGCAGCAGGTGCTGGACCACGTGGACGCTGAACGTGCTCTGGTCGTACTCGGCCACCCCCGACACCATCGCGACCGCGATCACGCCGCAGCCGGCCAAGAAGGCGACAGTGCGGGCCCGGGGCCACCGCCGCCCCCGCCGGGCCAGGCGTCGGACGCCGAGCACGTAGGCCGTCACCAGGACCGCAACCACGACGACGGGCACGGGCGACAGCGAGAAACCCAGGAGCACGTCCCGAAAGGAAGGTGACGACCCGGCGGCGGCGACCACGGCCGGGCTGAGCACGCTCCATCGTCGCGCGCCTCCGCAACCGGGGTCGCGTAGCGGCACAGGGCGCGGCTGTGCGACCCCAGTTCGCCCGGCCCCCAACCGGGGTCGCGTACCGGCACAGGGCGCGGCTGTGCGACCCCAGTTCGCCCGGCCTCCCAACCGGGGTCGCGTACCGGCACAGGGCGCGGCTGTGCGACCCCAGTTCGCCCGGCGTCGCAACCGGGGTCGCGTAGCGGCCCAGGCCGCGGCTGTGCGACCCCAGTTCGCCCGGCGTCGCAACCGGGGTCGCGTAACGGCCCAGGCCGCGGCTGTGCGACCCCAGTTCGCCCGGCGTCGCAACCGGGGTCGCGTAGCGGCACGGGGCGCGGCTGTGCGACCCCAGTTCGCCCCTGCCGGTCGAGGCTGGGCGCAGCGGTTACCATCCGGCGCGTGATGGGCGGGGCGGTTCTTACCGAACCTGGCGTACGGCGCCCGTCGCCCCTGGCCGTCGGCACCATCGTCTGGCTGGCGTCCGAGCTGATGTTCTTCGGCGGGCTGTTCGCCTCGTACTTCACCATCAGGGCGGCGACCTCGGTGTGGCCGCCGCCCGGCGTCGAGCTCGACACGCTGCGGGCGGGACTGTTCACCTTCATCCTGGTGGCGTCGAGCGGCACGATGCAGATGGGCGCCCGGGAGCTCGAGCACGGCAACCGACGGGCGGCCAGGGGATGGATCCTCCTCACCATCGGCCTCGGCTCGATCTTCCTGCTCAACCAGTACCTGGAGTGGCGGGGCCTGAGCTTCTCGGTGTCCACCGACGCCTACGGGTCGCTCTTCTACCTGATGACCGGCTTCCACGGCCTCCACGTCCTGCTGGGCCTCATCGGCATGGTCGGGCTGCTCATCCGCATCCACGGCGTCGGCCCCGACCCGGGCGACCGCTACGCCGTCCAGGCCATCACCTACTACTGGCACTTCGTCGACGTCGTGTGGGTCGCCCTGTTCGCCACCCTCTACATCCTCAGGTAGCGACGTGAGAAGACGCCTCGTCCCCGCGATCCTCACTGCGCTGGCCGTCGCCGTCACCACCGCCAGCCTCCTCGCCACTGCGCCGGCCACGGCTCAGACCACGTCCATCCCCACGACGATCGTGCCGCCGCCCCTCCAGTCGCCGCCCCCTCCGCCCTCATCCCCGGAGCAGCTGGCCGCGGGCAGCCAGCTCTACACCCAGGCGTGCACGAGTTGTCACGGTCCCGACGGCGAGGGCATGGAGCTGTCCGGCGGCGTCCAGGCGCCGTCGCTGGTGGGGGTGGGCGCCGCTGCCGTCGACTTCTACCTTTCCACCGGCCGGATGCCCCTCGCCGACACCAACGTGCCCCAGGCCGTCCGCAAGCCACCTGCCTTCGACGCCGACCAGCGGGCCGCCATCGTCGCCTACGTCGTGAGCTTCGGGCCCGGCGGCCCGCCGATCCCCCAGGTGGACCCGGCCAACGCCAATCTGTCGCGCGGGCTCGAGCTCTACCTGCTGAACTGCGCCGCCTGCCACAACGCCACCGGCATCGGCGGCGCCCTCAGCTACGGCGCCTTCGCTCCCGACCTCCACCAGGCCACCCCCACCGAGGTCGCCGAGGCCCAGCGCATCGGTCCGGGGAACATGCCGGTCTTCGGCCCCGAGACCCTCTCCGACGCCGAGGTCAACGACATTGTCGCCTACGTCGAGTACCTCAAGCATCCCGAGGACGCCGGCGGCGCCGGCCTGGCCCGGGCCGGGCCGACCACCGAGGGCTTCGTCGGGTTGATGTTCGGACTCGGCCCCCTGCTCCTGTTCGTCGCCTGGGTGGGGACGAGAGCGTGAGCGACGACCGTCCCGATATCCACGCCGGCGCCGGCGACGACGCCACTGACAATGACAGGGCCGCCGGGCCCGTCTCCGGCGACGTCCACGACGGCCACCTGGACCCGTCCAGCGACAACCCCCGGCAGGCCGAGCGGGCCATCGCCGCCTCGTTCGTCGTGGCCACTGTCGCCGGGCTGGGCCTGGCCGTCGCCTACGCCCTCGGCGGCCAGACGCAGGTGGAGGGCATCCTGCTGTTCTTCTGCCTCTGCGGCCTCGGCTTCGGGATCACCCTGTGGGGCAGGAACCTCATGCCCCAGGGCCCGTTCGAGCAGGAGAGGGAGAACCTGATCGGCACGGAGGCCGACCGGGAGGCGTTCGAGCAGTCCTTCGAGCGAGGCGAGGAGGCCTTCACCCGCCGCAAGATGCTGCTCATCCTCCTGGCCGGCGGGTTCGGCGCGCTCGGCACCGCCCTCGTGTTCCCCATCCGGTCCCTCGGCCCGAGCCCCGGCGACACCCTGAAGCGGACGGAATGGAGGGCCGGCTCCCGGCTGGTCACGCCCGACGGCAAGCCCGTCGGCATCGACGACCTCGAGGTGGGCGGTGTCTACACCGTCTTCCCGGAGGGCAACATCGGCGCCGACGACTCCCAGACCCTCCTGCTGCGGGTGTCGGACCAGCCGGTGACCACCAAGCCGGGTCGGGAGGACTGGTCGCCCATGGGCTACCTGGCCTTCTCCAAGCTGTGCACCCACGCCGGCTGCCCGGTCGGCCTGTACGAGCACGACCGCAAGCAGATGCTGTGCCCGTGCCACCAGTCCACCTTCGCCGTGCTCGAGGGGTGCAAGCCGGTGTTCGGTCCGGCCACCCGGTCGCTGCCGCAGCTGGCCATCAGGGTCGGTCCCGACGGGTTCCTGCAGGCCCAGGGCGACTACGACGAGCCCGTCGGCCCCGGCTTCTGGAACCGCTCGCGATGAGCCCGAAGAGATGAGCCGGAACCGAAAGGGCCTGGCCCGGCGGGTCGCCAACCTGGCCGCCTATTTCGACGACCGCCTCGCCGCCTCCCGCTTCGTCCGCCGGGCCCTCAACAAGATCTTCCCCGACCACTGGTCGTTCATGATCGGCGAGATCGCCCTGTACTCGTTCGTGGTCCTGCTCATCACCGGGATCTTCCTGACGTTCTTCTTCAACGCCAGCCTCGAAGAGGTGGTCTACGACGGCTCCTACGCGCCCCTCCGAGGCGTGAAGATGTCGGCCGCCTACCAGTCGACGCTCGACATCACCTTCGACGTCCGCGCCGGGCTGGTCATGCGCCAGATGCACCACTGGGCCGCCCTCGTCTTCTTCGGCGCCGTCGTCGTGCACCTGTGCCGGGTGTTCTTCACCGGCGCCTTCCGCCGGCCCCGGGAGATCAACTGGATGATCGGCGTGAGCCTCATGCTCCTGGTCATCCTGAACGGGTTCGCCGGGTACTCACTGCCCGACGACCAGCTGTCGGGCACCGGGCTGCGCATCGCCTACTCGATCCTGCTGTCCATCCCGCTGATCGGGACGTGGGCCGCCTTCCTGCTCTTCGGGGGCGAGTTCCCGGCCGACATCATCATCTCCCGCCTCTACGGCATCCACATCCTGCTCGTGCCAGCCGCCATCGCCATCCTCCTCGTCGCCCACCTCGGGATCATGTGGCACCAGAAGCACACCCAGTTCAAGATCAAGGGGGCCACGGAGGACAACGTCGTCGGGTCGCCGCTGTGGCCGACCTACGCGGCCAAGAGCATCGGCCTGTTCTTTGTGGTCGGCGGCGTGCTGGCGCTGCTGGGGGGCGTGGCCCAGATCAACCCGATCTGGCTGTACGGGCCGTTCGTGTCGGAGAAGGTCAGCTCGGCCTCGCAGCCCGACTACTACATGGGGTGGCTGGAGGGGGCGCTGCGGGTGATGCCGGGGTGGGAGATCCGGGCGTTCGGCTTCGAGATCCCGAACCCGTTCTTCCCGGGCGTCCTGCTGGCCGGCCTCACGTTCACGCTGCTCTACGCCTGGCCCCTGCTGGAGGCCCGCTACAGCAAGGACCGCGACCCCCACAACCTGCTCGACAAGCCCCGCGACAACCCGATGCGCACCGCCCTCGGCACCGCCACCCTCAGCTTCTACATCCTCCTCTTCTTCGCCGGCTCCACCGACGTGCTGGCCGTGTTCCTCAAGACGTCGGTGAACTCGCTGGTGTGGACGTTCCGCATCGCCATCTTCGTCGTACCGGTGGTCGTGGCCGTGTTCACCCACCGCGTGTGCACGGGCCTGGCCGCGTCGCACGCCGGCCACCGCAGGACGCCGGCGCTGTTCGACCGCTCGCCCGCCGGTGGCTATGAAGCCCACCCCGCCCCGGACCCCACCGGCACGGTGGAGGAGCTCGACCCCGAGCCGCTGCCCGAGGCCGAACCGGCCGAACGGGGCCCGGGATCGTGACCCGGCGGCGTGGGACCGTCGCCGCCGGGGTGGCGGCCGCCGCGCTCGGCCTCTCGGGCTGCGAGTCTGTCCGGCTTCGGCGCCCCCGAGGGCGCCACCCGCCAGGGTCAGGACATCTACCGGCTGTGGCAGGGGTCGGTGGTCGCCGCCCTGATCGTCGGGGGCATCGTGCTGGCGTTGATCCTGTTCGTGATCGTGAGGTTCCGCCGCCGGGGCGACGACTCCATCCCGTCCCAGCGGGAGTACAACTACCCGCTGGAGATCACCTACACGATCATCCCGCTTCTCATCGTGGCCGGGCTCTTCTACTTCACCGTCAGGACCCAGGAGAGGGTCCAGGCGATCTCGTCGACGCCGGCGGTGCGGGTCGAGGTCACCGGGTTCCAGTGGGGATGGCAGTTCCAGTACCAGGGCACCGGCGTCACCATCGCCAGCCAGGGCTCCGACCGACCGGTGCTGGTGCTCCCCGTCGACCAGACCACGAGGATCACCCTGGTGTCGGTCGACGTCGTCCACGCCTTCTACGTCCCCGAGTTCCTCTACAAACGCGATGCCGTTCCCGGCATCACCAATCGGTTCGACTTCCACCCCGTCGAGACGGGCACGTTCCGGGGCCACTGCGCCGAGTTCTGCGGGCTGCGCCACGCCGACATGCTGTTCGACGTCTCGGTGGTGGGAACCACCGAGTTCAACACCTGGCTGACCGGCCAGGGCGGGAGTGTTGCCCAGTGAGGATCTGGGACAAATGACAACCATCGACGCCCTGGTCGATCAATGACAATTCTCGAAGAGCGCGACTCGGCGGCCACCGGGGAGGAAGAGGAGCCCGAGCGGACCGGGCTGCTCAAATGGCTGACCACCACCGACCACAAGGTGATCGGCAAGAGCTACATCGTCACGTCGTTCATCTTCTTCTGCCTGGCCGGCGTGTTCGCCCTGCTCATCCGCTCCCAGCTGGCCGGACCGTCGAACACCGTGCTCGACCAGCAGGACTACAACGCCGTCTTCACCCTCCACGGCACCATCATGATGTACCTGTTCGCCACGCCCTTCGGCTTCGGGCTGGCCAACTACTTCGTTCCCCTGCAGGTGGGGGCGCCCGACATGGCCTTCCCCCGCTTGAACGCCCTCTCGTACTGGATGTTCCTCTTCGGCGGGATCACCGTCGTGTCCGGCTTCCTCGTCTCCAGCGGTCCGGCCGCCTTCGGGTGGGTGTCCTACGCACCGCTGTCCGACGCCGTGCACTCGCCGGGCGCCGGCGCCGACCTGTGGATCGTCGGACTCCTGCTCACCGGCCTGGCCACCATCGCCACCGCCGTCAACATCGTGACGACCATCTTCTGCCTGCGCGCCCCGGGCATGACCATGTTCCGGATCCCGATCTACACCTGGAACATGCTGGTCACGTCGGTGCTGGCCCTGCTCGCCTTCCCGGTCCTGACTTCGGCGCTCGCCCTCCTGTTCGCCGACCGCCACCTGAGCACCAAGATCTTCGACGTCGCCGGAGGGGGGGTGCCCATCCTCTGGCAGCACCTGTTCTGGTTCTTCGGTCACCCCGAGGTGTACATCATCGTCCTGCCATTCTTCGGGGTGGTCACCCAGATCCTGCCGGTGTTCTCCCGCCGGCCCATCTTCGGGTACAAGGCCCTGGTCTTCGCCACCCTCACCATCGCCGGCCTGTCGGTGGGGGTGTGGGCCCACCACATGTTCACGTCGGGGGCGGTGCTGCTGGCCTACTTCTCGGCCATGTCCTTCCTGATCGCGGTGCCCACCGGTATCAAGTTCTTCAACTGGATCGGAACCATGTGGGGCGGCAAGCTCGTGTTCCCGACGCCCATGCTGTTCTCGCTGGGCTTCATGGTCGTGTTCCTCATCGGGGGCCTGTCGGGCGTGCTCCTGGCGTCGCCGCCGATCGACATGCAGACCCACGACACCTACTTCGTCGTGGCCCACTTCCACTACGTGCTCTTCGGCAGCGCGGTGTTCGCCGGGTTCGGGGCCGTCTACTTCTGGTACCCGAAGATGACGGGCCGGATGCTGCGCGAGGGCTGGGGAAAGCTCCACTTCTGGAGCCTGTTCATCGGCTTCAACGTCACGTTCTTCGTGCAGCATGTCCTCGGCACCCGGGGCATGCCCCGCCGGATCCAGTCCTATCCGGCCGACGAGCACCTCACGTTCCTGAACCAGGTGTCCACCGTCGGCAGCTTCCTCGTGGGAATCTCGACAGTGTTCTTCATCTGGAACCTGTGGGTGTCGTACCGCAAGCCGGTGCCCTCCGGCGACGACCCCTGGGGCGGCCACACCCTCGAGTGGTGGACGACGTCGCCGCCCCCGCCGTTGAACTTCACGTCGCTGCCGCCGATCCGCTCCGACCGCCCGGTCTGGGACGAACGCCACGGCGTGCCGGTGGGGCCGACCGAGGACGAGCCGGCGGTGATAAAGGCCGCCACATGAAGACCGAGGGCAACATCTTCGCCGGGCTGGCGGTGTTCTTCCTGGTCATCGCCACCATCTACTGGTTCACCAGCTACGAGGACGCCGGCAGCGTCCTGCTGCTGACCACCGCCTTCCTTGGCACCATCCCCGGTGCGTACCTGATCCTCACCTCCCGCAAGCACCCGCCGCGGCCCGAGGACCAGGCCGACGCCGACATCGCCGACGGGGCCGGCCGGGTCGGGTCGTTCCCCGAGTACAGCGTGTGGCCCCTCGTCCTCGCCCTCGGCCTGGCCATCGCCGCCGTCGGCCTGGTCTTCGGGATCTGGATGGCGTTCCCGGGCTTCATCCTGGTGGCGATCGGGGTGCCGGGCGCCATCCTCGAGGGCCGCCGGGCCCCGAGGAGGGTCACCCGGAAGGCGACCCGCCCGGGCCCTGACTTCCACCGTCGACATCCCTGCTCGACGGCACCCCGTGCGAGTACCATCACGCCGCCGCCGTTCCAGGAGGGGGATGCGATGGCCACTCTGACCGAGCCCGGGTCGGGCCTGCTCTTCGGGCGGTTCCGCAAGGGGCTGGTGATGGTCGCGCTGGTCACCCTGCTGGCCGGGCTGCTGTTCGGCTACGACCAGGGCGTCATCTCCGGGGCCCTGCAGTTCATCGCCGACGACTTCAAGCTCAGCGACACCCTCAAGGAGGTCGTCACCAGCTGGGTCACCCTCGGCGCCCTGGGCGGGGCCCTGCTGGCCGGGGTCCTGGCCGACGAGCTGGGCCGCAAGCGGGCGCTGATCATCGCCGGCGTGCTGTTCGTCGGCGGCGCCCTGGTGCAGTCGCTGGCGCCCGGCACCGGGATCCTGGTCCTCGGCCGCTTCGTGATCGGCCTCGGCGTCGGGGTGGCGTCGGTGGCGGCCCCGCTCTACGCCGCGGAGATGGCCCCCGCCGAGACACGGGGCCGGTTCGTCTCGACGTACCAGCTGGCCATCACCATGGGCATCTTCATCGCCTACATCGTCGACGCCTTGCAGGCCGACACCGGCGACTGGCGCCTCATGCTGGGCATCGCCGTGGTCCCCGGCGGCCTGCTGACCCTCACCATGTTCGGGATGACCGACACGCCCCGCTGGTACATGAAGGCCGGCCGCCGCGACGACGCCCGCACCGCCCTGGAGCGCACCCAGCGGGCGGCCGACGCCGACAGCCGCCTCGACGCCATCGCCGCCGACATGGTCGACGACAACGAGGCCTCCTGGGGCGAGGTGTTCAGCCCGGGCGTGCGCCGGGCGCTGTGGGTCGGCGTCGGGCTGGCCGTGTTCCAGCAGGTCACGGGCATCAACGCCATCATCTACTACGCCGACAGGATCTTCGACCTGGCCGGGTTCACCACCGCCGCCGAGCAGACCACCGCCACCCTGTTCGCCGTCGGAGCCGTGAACGTGGCGGCGACGTTCATCGCCGTGGCCTTCGTCGACCGCTTCGGCCGCCGACCGCTGCTGCTCACCGGCCTGGTCGGCATGGGTGTCAGCCTGACTGCGGTCGGCCTGTCGTTCGCCTTCCTCGACGAGTCGGCCACCGCCGGCGGGGCGCCGAGCGCGGTCGGGATCATCACCCTCGTCTCCCTGGTCGTCTACATCGCCTCGTTCGCCTTCTCCCTGGGGCCTGTCGTCTGGACGGTGATCTCCGAGATCTACCCGAGCGCCATCCGGGGCCGGGCGGTGTCGGTGGCCACCGCCGCCAATTGGGCCGCCGCCTTCGTCGTCAGCATGACGTTCCTGAACCTGCTCGACGCCATCGGGGAGACGGCGACCTTCCTGCTCTTCGCCGTCCTGTCCGCGGTCACGTTCGTCTGGATCGCCCGCAAGGTGCCCGAGACGCGGGGCAAGTCCCTGGAGGAGATCCAGGAGGTGTGGGCCGAGCACGACGCGGCGATCACCTCGGGGTAGCCGGGGCGGGACAAATCCGCCCGACACAACTCGCCTGACTTCCCTAGCATGTGGCAACCCCCGTTCCCTGTTGAAGGACGTGCCACGTGTTCGGACGCCTCGGTGCCTGGTGCCATGACCACCGCTGGAAGGTCGTCATCGGCTGGATCGCAACAGTTTTCGTCGCCGGCGGCATCATGAGCTCGGTCGGAACCGCCTACAAGGCCGACTTCAACCTGCCCGACGTGGAGAGCCGCCAGGGCTTCGAGATCCTCGACGAGCACTTCGGCGGCCAGGGCACCGGCGAGAGCGGGACGATCGTCTTCCGGTCGGAGACGGGCGTCCGCGACCCTCGGGTCCAAAACGCGATGGAGCCGGTCTTCGGCGTGGTCGCCGAGGTCGACGGCGTGTCCCGCGTGGTCAGCCCCTACTCGGAGGAAGGCGCGAACCAGATCACCAACCGCCCCGGCCACCAGGGTGACATCGGCTACGCGGTGGTGGAGCTCGACCCGGACATCACGTTCGAGAACGCCACCGAGATCTCGAAGGCCATCAAGGAGGCCCTGCCGACGATCGACGGAGTCCAGGTCGAGCTCGGAGGCGCCATCTTCGGCGAGTTCGAGCCCCCCAACTCCGAGCTGCTGGGTGTCGCCTTCGCCATGGTCATCCTCGTCCTGGCCTTCGGGTCGGTGTTGGCCATGGGCCTGCCGATCGCCGTCGCCCTGGCCGGGATCGGCATCGGCACGATCACCGTCGGGCTCCTGTCGAGCGTCATCACCATCCCCGACTTCGCCACGATCCTCGGCACGATGATCGGCCTCGGGGTCGGCATCGACTACGCCCTGTTCATCGTCACCCGCTTCCGGGAGCAGCTCCACAAGGGTGACGACATCAAACCGGCCGTCACCGCCGCCCTCGACACGGCCGGGCGGTCCGTCGCCTTCGCCGGCACCACGGTCGTCATCTCGCTGCTCGGGATGCTCCTGATGCAGATCAGCTTCATCTCGGGCCTGGCCATCGGCGCGGCGACGGTCGTCCTCATGACCATGGTCGCGTCGCTGACCCTGCTCCCGGCCCTGCTCGGCTTCGCCGGCAACAGGGTCGAGCTCACCAGGTGGCGGGGGCTCATCGCCGCCTCCCTGGTGGCCATCGCCCTCATCGGGCTCGGCCTCACGATCCAGCCCCTGCTGATCGGGCTGCCCCTCGCCGCCGTCGTCCTGCTGGCCAGCCTGGCCGTGCGGCCGCTGCGGCAGCCTGTTCCCCGGCCCGCGGCGAAGCCCCGCCAGGAGACCATTGCCTACCGGTGGAGCCGCTTCGTCCAGCACTACCCCTGGCCGTCGGCGATCGGGGCGACGCTCCTGCTGATCGTGCTGGCTCTGCCCGTCCTGGGGCTGCGACTCGGCTTCTCCGACGAGGGCAACTACGCCGAGGCGACGACCACCCGCAAGGCGTACGACCTGCTGGCCGAGGGCTTCGGCCCCGGCTTCAACGGTCCGCTCATGGTCGTCAGCGAAGTGCCGCTCGGCACCTCCCAGGCGACGCTGCAGGGCGTGACCGACGCCATCGCCGCCGACTCGGGCGTCCAGTTCGCCAGCGCGGCGGTGCTCAACAACCCGGACGCCCCCACGGCTGCGCTGTGGCGGGTGATCCCGACGACCTCCCCACAGGAGGAGGCCACGACCCAGCTCGTCGAGCGGTTGCGGGAGAACGTGCTGCCCGCGGCCACCGCCGACACCGGCCTCGATGTTTCCGTCACCGGCACCGTCGCCATCCAGGTCGACTTCTCGACGTACCTGGCCAGCCGCCTGCCGCTCTTCTTCGGCGCGGTGCTCGCCCTCTCCTTCCTGCTCCTGATGACGGTGTTCCGATCCGTGCTCGTACCGCTCAAGGCGGTCATCATGAACCTGCTCTCGATCGGAGCCGCGTTCGGGATCGTGGTGGCGGTCTTCCAGAAGGGATGGGGAGCCGGCTTGCTCGGCATCGACGGCGCGCCGATCGAGCCGTTCGTGCCGATGATGCTCTTCGCCATCGTGTTCGGCCTGTCGATGGACTACGAGGTCTTCCTGCTCTCCAGGGTGCGGGAGGAGTGGAAGCGCACCGGCGACAGCCGCCTCTCGGTGGCCGACGGCTTGGCCGCCACCGCCCGGGTCATCACCGCCGCCGCCCTCATCATGGTGTTCGTCTTCGGCAGCTTCCTGCTGGAGGCCGACAGGATCTCCAAGCTCTTCGGCCTGGGCCTGGCCGTGGCGGTCCTCATCGACGCCACCGTCGTCCGGCTCCTCTTGGTGCCGGCCACCATGGAGCTGCTGGGCGACAAGAACTGGTGGCTGCCGAAGTGGCTCGACAAGATCCTGCCCGACGTCGCCGTCGAGGGCCACGTCCACGACCAGCCGCCCGCCAAGGTTTCAGTCGGTTCGGACGGGCCGGTCGCCTAGGCCAGAACGAGGGTCAGCAGTCCTGCTCCCGCCACGGGGAGCAGGACGTTATCGACGCCGCCACCCGCCAGTCCCTCGACGACGGTGAGGGCGGCGGCGATGCCGACGATGGCCGGCACCGAGCTCGCCGAGAGGTCTCCGGTGGCGGCCAGGGCGCCTGTGGCCAGCACGACGGTTACGGCCAGGAAGGCGGCGCTGCCGGCGTAGGTCTTGTGTGCTCCAAGCAGGCGGTAGTCCCGCCGTCCCCACCGTCGCCCGGCGGCGCTGGCGGCGGCGTCGCTCAGGCCCATGACCAGCACGCCGAACGCGTACGGCACCTCGTGCGGGAACAGGGCGGCGGCCAGCAGCACGCCGAGCGGGAACCACACCTCGCCCCACGTCGCCCGCTCGACGCCGTGGACCGCCGGGAACAAGCCGACCCGTCTCGATACGACCATGAATGGGACGAAGAGCAGGGCCAGCACCACCACGGCCCGGAACGACATGACCAGCGGCAGGCAGGCGGCGGCCACGCCCGACGTGACGTGGGCCAGCTTGCGGGACTGCTCCGGGTGGAGCTTCCAGCGCCGGGTGGCGGCCTCGGCCCCGGCCAGCAGGGAGACGAAGAGGCCGCCGGCGCCGGCGACGACCACCGCCTCGCCTGCGAGTCCCATGTGCATCAGTACGGGCGGATGAGCTCGGCCGGGACGCGGTGGCGCTGGGCCACCGTGCTGGCGTACGTTCCGGCGAACAGAGCCGCCAGGACGAGGATCACCGCCGCCTGGGCCCCGGGCGACCAGCCCTTGGCGACCATGGTGAGGTGGGCCAGCAGGGTGATGCACATGCCCCGGCCGACCTGGGCGATGCCGACGATCGTCACCTGCTCCTCGGCGTGGTCGGTCGCCGCCGCCAGCCGCCGGAGGCCGTGCAGGGCGCACCCCAGGTACACGGCGAAGGCGGCGACCAGCATCGACCGCAACGGGACAAGGGCGAGCAGGGCCAGGGTGCCGGCCACCCAACAGGCGGCACTGGTTCGGCAGGTCGCGGCGCGGCCGTGGCGCAGCAGGAACGTTCGCTTGCCGTACAGCTCGTCGCCCCGGACGTCGCGGAAGTCCTTGAGCATGATGCGGCCGATGAAGGCGACGTAGAGGCCGCCGAGCAGGGCGAGCTGGCGGCCGTCGACCGACGGCTGCACGGTGAGGACGCCGACGAGGAAGGGGACGGCCACGTAGCCGAGCGGCAGCAGGAGCGAGGCGAGCGCGCCCCGGCCGGCGAGTCGCACCGGCGGTACCGAGTAGGCGGCGTTGAGCGCCAGGCCGGCGGCCACGACGGCGCCGACCCGCCAGTCGACGGCGGTGCCGACGACGAGGGCGAGGAGCCCGGCGCCGATGCCGAGGGCCAGCAGACTCGCCGCGGGAGGCGTCGCCGGAGACGAGGGGACGGCCCCTGGCGTTGGCCAGGTTGATCCTGTCGATGTCCTCGTCGGCCAGGTCGTTGAGGACCGTCGCGTTCACGAACCAGCCGCCGACGACGACGAGCACGGTGGTGAAAAGCGGGTGGAACCCGTCGGCGGCGCCGGCGGTGGCCAGGCCGAGGGCGGCGAAGAGGAGGAGGACGAGGGCGACGGGCGGGCGCACCATCATCACGACGAGGCGAGCGACCCGGCTCACTTGGAGTTCCCCCAGCTGTTCAGGGCGATGGCCACGAGGATGAAGAAGGCCACCACGGCCAGCCCCATGATCCCGGCGATGACCGCAATCACCGTGGCGATGATGCCCACCGGCTGCTTCTTGTAGGGCGGAGGCCACTGTTCTCGTGGATCCGGGTCGTAGCTCATGGCGGTCTCCTCTCGAGACGTGTTCGTCGATGGCGGGTCACCCCTTGGTGCCCCCGAAGGCGCCGAGGCTGACTGCGAGCATGATGAAGACGGCCACGATCGTTAGGCCGCAGAGGGCGACGAGAACGGCTGTCAGGATGCCGACGATGCGCACGGGCTGTCGCGGGCGCGGGGGCCAGGGGTGGAGGGGCTCGGGCGGGTCGGGCGTGTAGCTCATGCCTGTCTCCTCTCGGGGAAGTCCTGCTCGACGGCGGCGACGACGGCCGCGACCAGGTCGGCGGGCGACGATGCGTTCACGAGAATCCGGGTGGCCAGGTCGCGGCCCGCCAGGCGCTCGTCCTCGTAGCCGTCGAGGCGGGAGCCGAGCGACGGGCCGGACTCCAGCCGGCCGGCGAGGATGCGCTCCCGAGCCCGGTCGTAGGCGTCCTCCACCTGGTAGACGAGGTGGTCGGGAAAGTGCCGGGCCACGAGGGGCACGATCGGAGCACGGGCGATGATGGTGGGAACGCTGCCGTCGGCCGGGTCGTCGATCTGCGGCAGCCCGTAGCGGAACGGCAGGCCGAAGGGCTGGACCACTTCGAGGAAGAACCCGTCGGCGGCCAAGGCGCTGAACTCGTCCTCGGAGACGAAGCTGTGGTCCGCACGGCCGTGGCGCTCAAACGCGAGCTCGTCGGGGCGGCGGGGGCGGGTGGTCCACGAGGGGGTGATCGTGACGAGGCCTCGCCGGTGCAGCTCGCGCACGACCGTCGACTTGCCACTGCCCGACGGGCCGATCACCACGAGGAGCCGCATCAGAAGAGTTGGAGCATGTAGACGACCCAGAGGCCCTGGTACACGGCCAGCAGCCCGAGCCCCATCGATGAGCGCTGGTCCTGAGCGAGGCCGCCGGGTCGAGCCCGGCCGGGGGGTGGGCGGCCCGGTCGAAGGCCGCGCCCGCCGCGAGGGCGGCCGCGCCGATCATGGCCGGGAGCCAGAGCCCGGCGCCGAGGAAGACGTCACGCAGGTAGTCGGAGGCGGCCCGGCCGAGGGCGAGGGC
Organism: uncultured Acidimicrobiia bacterium; assembly: GCA_963827345.1. Lineage (GTDB taxonomy): Bacteria > Actinomycetota > Acidimicrobiia > Acidimicrobiales > AC-14 > CAWGUU01. The sequence goes on from CAWHAN010000005.1 coordinate 18,169, forward strand.
GACGACGTAGCGGCTGACCAGGGCGAACGCCAGCAACCCGACAACGACGATCGCCTTCGACGACCACGACCACGTGCCGGGCGAGCGGTTGCGCAGGGCGACGGCGTAGACGACCGCCAGCCCGCCGGCGTAGAGCAGGAGGACCGCCATGCCCACCCAGAGGTGCTGGGCCAGCGTCGTGCCGGGGGCATTGTGCAGGGCGGCGGGGGAGAGGATGAACTTGGCCACGACGATGGCGGCGTTGTAGGCGAAGGTGAGGCCCGCCCACGCCGGGCTCAGGCGGGCGACGTTCCAGGCCACGTAGAGGTAGGCGGCGGTGAGGGCGATCAGCCCGAGGGCGGTGACGGCCAGCTGGGCCTCGTTCGGCTCGGGCCGGTCGCCGTAGGGCAGGAGCGACGCCATCTCGGGCAGCTGGATCACCGCCACCAGGCCGAGGAGCGCGATCGCAAACAGGGCCCACGGGGCGGGGACGAGGGCAGGTGCGTCCTGCCCGTCCCGCGCCGTAGCTCGCCGTCCCACCGGGGCAAGGGTACAAAGGCGCAGGGTCGCCGTCGTTGCCATCGCCTGCCACTGTGACCCGCGTCGTCCGCGCTGACCACCGTGGGTTCCCCCTACAGGGCGGCGGGGCTCAGCCCTTCACTGCCCCCATCGTGAAGCCGGCGATGAAGCGTTTCAGGAAGGCGTTGAACAGCAGGGCCAGGGGGATCGCCACGAGGAGGGCGGCCGCCTGGAGGGACTGCCAGAAGAAGACGTCCCCCCGCACCAGCTCGGTCGGGACGCCCACGCTTATCGTCTTCTGGCTGGTCTGCGACACGAACGCCAGGGCGTAGATGAACTCACCGGCCGCCAGGGTGGCCGAGAACACGACGACCGCCACCACGCCCGGCAAGGACAAGGGGAGCACGGTCCGCACGAACGCCTGCAGCCGGCTGTAGCCGTCGACCATGGCCTGCTCCTCCATGTCGCGCGGGATCGACTTGAAGAACCCCATGAGGAGCCACACCGAGACCGGGATGGTGATCGTCGGGTAGACGACCACCAGCGCCCACCGTGAGTCCTGCAGGCCGAGCTTGGACACCACCCGCGACAACGAGATGAAGAGCAGCGACGGTGGGATCAGGTACACGAAGAAGATGGCGATGGCCATGGCCCCGCCCCAGCGAAGGCTCAGCCGGGCCAGGCTGTAGGCGGCCGGGACGCTGGCGACCAGGGTGATCACGACCACGGCGACCGCCACCACCAGGGTGTTCACCACGAACGTGCCGAACGCGGTGCCGTTCAGGAGCAGGCGCACGTGCTCGAGCGTCGGAGGACGGTTGAACAGGAACGGGTTGTTGTCCCGGCTGTAGAGGTCCTGGTTCGCCTTGAACGAGGTGATCAGTCCCCAGACGAAGGGGAAGGCGGCGAACAGGACGAACGCGGCGACCAGGGCGTAGAGGCCGACCCGTGACCACCGCCGGCGGGCCCTGAAATTGGGCAATGGGTAGTTCGGGCCGCCGGCCATCTACATGACCTCCATGCGCTTCACCGCCCGGAGGATGAGCACGGCCATGGCCAGCAGCAGCGGGAACAGGAACAGGGCCACGGCCGCCCCCTGGGCCAGGTCGCCGCCCTGGATGCCCCGGAAGAAGGCCCAGGTCGGGAGCACCTGGGTGGCGTCGATGGGCCCGCCCCGGGTGAGCACGTAGACCACGCCGAGGTCGGTGAAGACGAGGACGGCGCCGAAGAGGGCGGCCACCGCCGTCACCGGCAGGCTGAGCGGGATGGTGACCTCGAACAGCTTGCGCCAGAAGCCGGCGCCGTCGACGTCGGCGGCGTCGTTCAGGTCCTGGGGGATGGCGCTGATCCCCGCCATCATGATCACCGCCGCCAGCGGCAGGATGCGCCAGACCTGCACCGCGACCACCGACACCATGGCGAGGGTGGGGTTGCCCAGCCAGTGGAGGTTGCCCTCGAGCAGGCCGAGCTGGCGCAGCGTCCAGTCGATGGGGCTGAAGAGCGAGTCGAGCAGCCAGAGCCAGGCGATCGTGGCGAGGGAGACCGGTGTGACCCACGGGAGCAGGATCAGGAAGCGGACGAACCACTTGCCCTTGAAGTCCCTGGTGAGGACCAGTGCCAGGATCTTGCCGAGCACCAGCACCAGGACCATCGTGATGACGGTGATGACGCAGGCTGTTCCGCAACGACCGCCGGAAGACCGGGTCGGCCAGGACCGCCCGGAAGTTGCGCAGCCCCACGTAGTCGAAGCTCGGGTCGCCGACGGTGACGTCGCTCACGCTGAAACCGATGGCGAGGAAGAACGGCACCGCCACCAGGGCGAGGATGTAGACGACGGCCGGCAGGAGCATGACGGGGGCGAGGAAGCCTTCCCGGTCGGCCAGGTAGCGGGGCCGTTTGGCTGGCGTCACGCGAGGGGGCGGGGGTCGGTGCGCAGCCCGGTGTCCTTGTCGAAGAACCGCAGGTCGGAGGCCCGGATCACGAATTCCGACGTCTCGCCGACCGGCACCGCCACCGAGACCGTCGACGGCAGCATGGCGATGACCCTGGTGTCGGCGCCGATGCCCTGGACCGTCCCGACGACGTGGCGCTCCGAGCCCAGCTCCTCCACCCGGTGGACGGCGAACTTCACGGTGACGGCGTCGGCGCCCTGCAGGTCGAGCACGCCCTTGGGCAGGAGCTTCTCGGGCCGGAAGCCGACGAGGACGTCGTCGCGCTCGACCACGTTCATCGGCGGCGACCCCACGAAGGTGGCCACGAACGTGTCGGCCGGGTCGTGGTACACGTCGTGAGGCGTCCCGAGCTGGCGGATCCGCCCCGCCGACATGACCGCGATCCTGTCACCCAGGCCCATGGCCTCCACCTGGTCGTGGGTCACGTAGATCGTGGTGGTGCCGACCCGGTCCTGGAACTGCTTGAGGTCGTCACGGGCCGTCGCCCGCAACTTGGCGTCGAGGTTGGAGAGGGGTTCGTCGAGCAGGAACACGCTCGGCTCCCGCACGAGGGCGCGGGCCAGGGCGACCCGCTGGCGCTCGCCGCCGGACAGGTGCCGGGGCCGGCGGTCGAGGAGGGGTGTGATGCCAAGCAGGTCGGCGGCCCACGCCACCTTCTTCGACCGCTCGTCGGGCTCGACCTTCTGGGCCCGGAGCGGGAACTCGATGTTCTTCCTGACCGTCTTGTGCGGGTAGAGGGCGTAGCTCTGGAAGACCATGGCGATCTTGCGGGCCCGCGGGGCAGGCCGGCGACCGGCTTGTCGCCGATGAAGACCTCGCCCGACGTGGGCTGCTCGAGCCCGGCGATCAGGCGAAGGAGCGTGGTCTTGCCGCAGCCCGACGGGCCGAGCAGGACCAGGTACTCACCCTCGCCGGTGGCCAGGTCGAGGTCGTCGACGGCGGGGGAGGCGTTCCCGTCGAAGCGCTTGGTGAGGTTGCGGACCTCGACGGTGGCCACTTGCTACTTGGTACCGCCGACCAGGCCCCTCTCGCGCCACCGCTGGAAGATCGGTTTGATCTGGGCTTCGGCGTCGGCGACGGCGTCCTTGGCGCTCAGCTCGCCCCGGGCCGCCTTGGCCATCATCTTGGGGAGGATGAAGGTGTCGAAGACCTCGCCGATGGCGGTGTTCGCCGGCCCGGGATGGCCGACCGTGGTGCTCCACTCCGGGGCGTCCTTCAGGATGGCCAGCTTGTTGGCCGGCGCCGAGCCGAAGGGGTCGGCTTCGAGCCAGGCGTCGACCTGGGGGACGGTGTCGGGGTAGGCGGGCAGGTTGTACAGCTCGCTGTTGTTGGTGGCCGACGCGTAGTTGGCCGTCAGGTGGAGGAGGAACTCCTTGGCGGCGTCGGGGTTCTTGGCGAACTTGGGCACGACGTAGATCGGGATGGCGTGCTCGCTGGCCAGGAAGACGCCCCGCGGCCCCTCGAGCGGGGGGGTGAAGTAGACGTCGGCGGCCACGTCGGGGTTCTGGGTCTGGGCGGTGCGGTAGGCCGAGATCGAGTTGAGGATGTACGACATGTTCCCGGCCACGAGGCCCTGGTTGTTCGACGACGGGCTCCACGCGAACACCTCGTCGGTCATCGCCCCCTTGAACAGCTGGGTCATGTACTCCACCGCCTCGATCGTCTGCGGCGAGTTGATGACGACGTTCTCGTTCTCGTCCTGCACCGACCCGCCGTAGGACCAGATCAGGGCCCTTGCGGCCATGTTGGAGTCGAGCTCGTTCGACATCCCGATGCCGAGCTGCACCCCCTGCTCCCGCTTGATCCGGCTGCCGCCCTCGAGCAGCTCCTGGTAGGTGCGGGGCCCTCGGGCAGGCCGACCTTCTCCCACAGGCTGCGGCGGTAGGTGCCCGGGTCGGGAGCCCATCCGTGGCAGTAGCCGAAGAACTTCTTGGTCGTCGGGTTGTAGGTGCTGCGGGTGGTGAGCTCGAGGCGGTCGCCGAACCTGTCCTCGGCCTCCTTGTTGACGTCGCTCAGGTCGAGGACGCTCGGCTCCAGGGCCGACGGCGGGGCGATGAACTCGATGAGGTCGTGGCCCTCGTTGGCGGCGATCTCGGCCGCGGCCCGGGCGGGGATGTCGGTGACGGTGATGTGGTCGACGGTGACGTTGACCCCCACCTGGCGGCCCCAGTCGGCGGCGAAGGGGTCGAACCACTTGTCGTAGCGGGGCACGAAGTGGCTCCACTGGAGGACCTTGAGGTCGCCGGACAGCTTGTTGCTGGGCTGGAGCAGCGTCGACGTGACGCCGGTGGCCACCGGGCCGGAGTCGCCGCCGCTGTCGCCGCACGCGGCCAGGACGGTCAAGCCGGCGGCCATCTCCATGAAACGACGCCGTGAGATGCGGAACGGGTTCTCTACCACGGTCTTCCCCCCTGGGTCGCCGGGCCTTGGGCTCGAAACGCTAGACCGACGACATCGCCGGGACTAGTACCAAATCGGGGATTCGGCGACGGGGGTGGCGCTACTCGGTGAGCCGGCGGCGGAGCTCCACGTAGACCGTCGGGCCGACGATCGCCTCGAGCTCCTCGCCGAGGGAGTCGAGGACTGCTTCCTCGCCGACGTAGGCCCGTTCCCCATCGGTGCAGCACCACGCCATGGTCTCGCCCTCGGCGCCCCAGTCGCGGCGCTCCCACCTGCGCACGGTGGCGACCTCGGTGTCGCCGTCGCCCGCCTCCCAGTCGACCTGGATGGGCAGCTGCCAGCACACCGAGGGCTTCCAGACGACCGGTGACTCACCCGATCGGACAGCCTCGAGGTGCAGCGCGCAGCCTTCGCCGCCACCGAAGCCGGGTCGGTTCAGGAAGATGCAGGCGCCGTCGACCACCCGGGTGCTCGTGTGGGAGTCGTCGCTGAACACGCCGTGCTCACGCGCCGCCGCGTGGTGCTCGAATCGGGAGGGCTCCAGGGTCGCCGCCAGCGCGCTGATGTTCCGGGCCTCGTCCTCGCCGTCGAGGTCGGCCCCCATCGAGCAGCAGCCGTGGCCCAGGTGCTCCGCTGGATGCGGCAGGATGCCCTGGCAGCCGCGGCCCCAGATGCACGTCCAGTTCGAGGTCAGGAACGACGTGTCGAAGCGCCACACCGTGTCGCCGTCGTCGATCTCCTCCATCCCCGTCCTGTCCTCTCGCGTCATTTGATGCAACGATAACGTCGTGATGTCGCCGTTTTCGGCTGAAATCACGACGCTACGGTTACATCAAATGGCCCCGTCGTCGTCGTCGGCGGCGATGGCGGGCTTGCCTTCGAGCTCCTCCTCGATCTTGTCCAGCTCGAGGGCGTCGAGCTTGCCCTGGTACCAGTTGAGCACCAGGGACAGGATCACCAGGGCGACGGTGATCGACGTGGTGACGACAAGGTTCCGGCGGAAGAAGCCGAGGATGGCCTCCACCGGCGAGGCGATGCTGGCGCTGAAGATCCGGACCGCCATCACCGCGGTCACGGTGCCGGCCAGGTTGGTGGCGACGAACCCGACCGGGTTCATCCCGGTGGCGCCGGCGAGGGCGCACACGACCGCGCCCGGGAACAGGAAAACCATCGGGTACGACGCCTTCTTGAACAGTTTCTCGGTCCAGACCACCACCTGGCCGCCGCCGCCCTTCTTCTCCAGCCAGCGGACCGCGTTGTCGCCGTAGAAGTGGCCCAGCAGGTAGAAGAGCGGGTCGCTGATGCTGCGCCGGAGGACGGCCACGACCACGAACGGCACCAGGTCGACGTCGCGGGCGAGGATCAGGAACCGGTTCCGGGCGTCGAGGGCGATGAGCAGCAGCGGGTGCTTGGTGGACAGGGTGGGGAACAAGGCGTTGGCGACGAAACCCGAGGCCACCACGAGGAGGATGGGCACGATCAGCAGGAGCATCGTCCGGCGGGACGGCTTCGGCCTGGTGGAGCCGGGTTCGTCGACTGGGCTCTCGACTGGGCTCTCGGCCCGGCGACCTCCTGCTCCTCGGCGGCTCCCTCCTCGGCCATCCCGACGACGCTAGGGGTTGGCCGGGCCGACGGCGAAGCAGACGCCGACGCTGACGCCGACGTCGCCGCCCGCACGTGCTCGACCAGCTCGGCGAACGACGTCGCCGCGTTGCGGCCGCTGGTCGAGGGCATGACGTAGGCGGCGACGCCGCCGAACGGCTCCGGTTGCAGTCCCGGCACCGCCCGCCTGTCCACCGCCACCCGCCATCCGGCCAGGCCGACGAAGAGCACCAGGCCGGGACGCAGCCGTTCGGCCAGCCGCCGGACCCGCGCCGCGCCTTCGACGTACTCCATCGGGTCGATGTCGGAAGCGGCCGGCGTGGCCCGCTTGACCAGGTCGGTCATCCCGACGCCGTCGACGTCCAGCGCAGCGACGGGATCACGCGGCTGCGTCACCAGCCCGGTCTCGGTGACCGCCCGCCAGAACCGGTTGGTGGCGCCGGCGTAGCCGAACCCGGCGTCGGCGGCCACCACGCTGGGGTTCAGCCCGCACACCAGCACCCGCATTCCCGGTCCGACCGTGTCAGCAAGGGTGCGGGCCCGCCGGGCGGCGACGTCCCAGCCGGCGTCGCCGCCATCGACCGACTCCAGGTCGAAGCCGGCGCCCGTGACGACGTCGGCGACGAAACCGGGTTCCCATCCGGCGTGGCGGGGTCGCACGTGGATGGTGAGGCGGGTGCCGACGCCGACCGATCGGTGCACGCGTGCCAATGCCATCGGCGCGAGGTCGGCGGGCACGTCCAGCTGACAGACCTCCGACATCGCCGCTTCAGGGGTGAGGGCGGGTCAGCCGGCTGCGGAAACCTGACGGCGGTGGCGGGCGGCCAGGACCTTCCGAGCGATCTCCGCCGAGGTGTGGCGGTCGTCGTCGGCGAGGTCCTCGAGGGCGGCGAGGCCCTGGGGGACGATGGCGGCCAGCGCCTGGGCGGCCAGCTCGCTGTTCCGCGGCGACGGGCCGAGGAGCATCACCCGCAGCTCGGGGATGGCGGCGGGCGAGCCGAGGCGACCGAGGGCGGACGCCGACTCCGCCCGCAGCGCGGGCGAGCCCGACTCCAGGCACGCCAGCAGCGGCTTGATGGCCCGCGGCGACCCGAGCCGGCCGAGGGCCCGGGCGGCGCGAATGCGCACGTGGGGGGTGGGGTCGCCCTCCAGCACGTCGATCAGGTCGCCGATCGCCTCGAGGACGTGGAGCCGGCCGAGGAGCTCGGCGCCGATGGCGCGCGTCGAGGCCGACGGGTCGAGGACGCTCTGGCGCAGGAGTGAGGCCGGACAGTCCCGGATCTGCTCGACGGCGTCGGCCACCACGTCGACGGGGACTGGGTGGCGGCCCGTCACCGCGCCCAGCAGGGGCGCAACCGCGCTGGGGTGGCCGAGCCGGCCGAGGGCCTTGGCCGCGTCGAGGCGGACGGCCAGGCTGCGGTCGTCGAGGAGGGGCACGAGGTCGAGGACGGCGAAGGCCGATCCGGCGTCGCCCAGGAGCTGGCAGGCGGCCGACCTGGATTCGGCCCGGTGGCTCCGGCACTGGCGGCGGGCGGCCGCTACCGCGCCCCGGCTCTCGAGCAGGCGGGCCAGCGTCTCCCGGTCCTCACCCTTGAGGTCGGCGAGGAGGGTGCGGGCCTTGCGCTCGAGGATGGGCCCGTCGGAGGGGATCAGGGCGCCCACGAACTCGTCGGAGCGGCCCGGCTCCTGCAGCGTCCGGAACAGCACGGTGCGCACCGCCGCCTCCCGCTCCGTGTGCCTGTCCCGACGATGACGCCGGGCGACGAAGAGGAGAGCAGCGGCGAGCGAGGTCAGCGCCACAACGAACAGCACCGCGGCGATGCCCAGGAAGCTCACTGGTGCACTCCTACCCTCGGCGGCGATGCCTTGCTCATTGGGTCGCGTCCGCCCGGGCCAGGACCGCACCGACGCGGCGCAGCATCTCGCGGGGGCTGAAGGGCTTGACGATGTAGTCGTCGGCTCCGGCGGCGAACCCCCGTTCGACCTCGGCCTCCTGGGCCTTGGCGGTGAGGAGGATGACGGGGAGCGACGCGGTGGCAGGGTCGGCCCGCAGGGCCCGGCACACGTCGATCCCGCTCTTCTTCGGCATCGTCCAGTCCAACAGCACCAGGTCGGGTTTCACTCCCCACGCATTGGTGGACTCGCCGCAGGCGGCGGCCAGCCCAGCCTCCCCGTCGGCCTCGGAGATGGTGCCGTAGCCCGCCTGCGTGAGCTTCCAGACCAGCAGCTCCCGGATGTCGGCGTCGTCATCGACGACCAGCACGGTCTTCATCCCAGCACGGTCTTCATGACAGTTGCTCCTCAGAACGGACGGGTGCTCCGATTTGTACTACTCCCAGTATGTATCGACACCCGTAGCCGTCTCCTGAAGCGCCGAGCCGGCGCGGGAAGGCCCATTTCGCGTCGTCGACACTTCGTCGGCGGACGGGCCTCCCGGCTTGAGCGGTAGATCGGTCATATCGGTACCACTGGGAGTAGGACCGTGACCTCCGTCCCGACGCCCGGCGAGGACTCCAGGGTGACGGTCCCCCCGTGCAGGTCCACGATGCCCTTGACGATGACAAGGCCCAGTCCGGTGCCGGGAACGGCCAGCTCCTGGGCGTTCGAGGACCGGAAGAACCGCTCGAAGACCCGGGGCTGCTCGTCGAGGGGAATGCCGATGCCGGTGTCGGCGACGGTGATGGTGACGGTGCCCTCGTTCCGTCGTACCCGCACGGTGATGCGCCCGCCGTCGGGGGTGAATTTGGTGGCGTTGCTGAGCAGGTTGATCAGCACCCTGTCGAGCTTCTCGCCGTCGGCGACGATGGTGCCGACGTCGTCGGCCACGTCGACCTGCAACGTCAGGTCCCGACCCCTCATGGTCGGCACGATGGCGCTGGTGGCCGAGTCGACGAGGGCGCGCACCGACAGGGGCGCCGCCTGCAGCCGCATCGCCCCCGCTTCCACGCCCGAGACGGTGAGCAGGTCCTCGATCCGACTGAGCAGCCGCCGGCTGTTGCGGCCGATCGCCTCGAGCATCCGCTGCTGGTCGGGGTTGAGCGGCCCCGCCTCGCCGTCGTCGAGCAGCTCGAGGTAGCCGAGCATGCTCGTCACCGGCGTGCGCAGCTCGTGGGTCACGCTCGACACGAAGTCGGTCTTGTCCCTGTCGAGCTGGGTGAGCCGCTCGACTACCTCGTGCTCCCGCTCGAGCATCGCCCGCTGGATCGCCTCCGCCTCCCGGAGCTGCTCGTTGAGCTCGGCCAGGCTCGACGTTCGCCGCGGAGTAGGCGTCGGCCCGCATCTGGGCGGCCTCGGCCTTGGCCCGCTGGGCCAGGGCCAGCTCCTGCTGGGCCCGCTTGGAGGGCGTGATATCGAAGCCGACACCCTGGAAGTAGGCGAGGCGGCCCTTGTCGTCGCGGATCAGCCGGGCCTCACCGAGGATCCAGACCTCCTTGCCGTCCCGGGACAAGAAGCGGACCTCGGCCCGGAACGGCCCGCCGCACTGGATCCCCCGGGTGAAGGCCTCGATGACGACGTCGTGGTCGTCGGGGTGGAGCTGGGAGTACCAGAGCAGGGGATTGGTGAGCCATTCCTTCTGGGTGAACCCGAGCAGCGCCTCGATCTGGGGGCTGACGTAGACCTCGTTGTCCTGCTCGCCCAGGGCGGCGTGGAACACTACCGCCGGCAGCTGCTCGACGAGCGACCGGAAGCGCGACTCCGACTGCCGCATCTGGGCGACCAGCAGGTCGTGGGCGTCGAGGCTGTCGTGATGGCCGTCGCCGTCACGGTCGCCGTCGCCGTCCCAGGTCTTCTCCAGGTCGTCGGACTCGGCCCGGCTGGGGGCCGGCCACTCCAGGTGGGTGGTGTCGCCCGCGCCCGTGCCCGTTCCCGGGAAGACCGCCTCGGACAGGCGCACCAGGACGTCGAGGGCGTCGCCGTCGAACACCGCCAGCTGCTCCAGCTGCCGCTCGAGGCCCGCCCTGTCGATCTCCGCCCTGGTCCCACTTTCAGACACGACAGGTCACCCCAGGTAGGAGGCGGGCGAGTGCCGGCGGCGCGTGACCCGACCCTTGCCGAGGTACAGGTGGACGCCGCACGGCAGGCACGGGTCGAAGCTGCGCACGACGCGCATGATGTCGATGCCCTTGAACGCGTCGGCGCCGTTCTCCTCGAAGATCGGGGTGCCCTGGACGGCGTCCTCGTAGGGGCCGGGGGTGCCGAAGGAGTCCCTCGGGCTGGCGTTCCAGCAGGTGGGAGGGTACGGGTGGTAGTTGGCGATCTTGCCGTCCCGGATCACCATGTGGTGGGACAGCAGGCCCCTGACCGCCTCGTGGAACCCGCACGAGACGGCGTCGTCGGGCACCTCGTAGGGGGTCCACACCTGGGTCCGGCCGGCGTTGACCTCGGTCATGGCCTTGTCGAGGAAGTGGAACGCCATCGCCGCGCTGTAGGCCTGGAAGTAGCTGCGGGCCCGGTCGCGCTCCAGCGCGTTCGACCACTGGGGCACCTTCCACTCCAGCTCCATCTCGGGCATCCGGGCCGTCCGGGGGAGCAGGATCTTCACGGCGCCGCCGGTGGCTTTCACGAGGGGCGTGTCGACTTTGCCGGCGAGGGCGGTGACCCAGAGGCGGGCGAGGGCGCCGCCGCCGGTGTCGAGGGCCAAGTGCTCGCCGGTGCCGGGTTCCAGCCAGCGGGGCGACATGACCCACGTGTAGCGGCCGTCGAGGTTCCGCAGCTGCGGCCGGGGGGTGGTCGTCTGGTTCCACGGGTGGCGCTGGTCGACGGGGTTGCCCAGGGGATCGTGGGTGACGAAGGTCTCGCCGTCCTCCCAGTCCTCGTAGAACGAGCTGCCCAGCAGGATGCGCATGCGCAGGTTGATGTCGACCAGGTCGGTGGTGATCAGCTCGCCGTCGACCACGACGCCGGGGGTGACGAACATGTCCCGACCCCAGTCGGTCATGTGGTCGTACTGGAAGTCGCAGGTGTCGGGGTCCTGGAACGCACCCCACGAGCCGAGGAGGACTCGCCGGCGCCCGACCTCCTCGTAGCCGGGGAGGGCGTCGTAGAAGAAGTCGAACAGGTCGTCGTGGAGGGGGACGATGCGCTTGAGGTGCTCGGTGTACTTCACCAGCCGGACCAGGTAGTCGTTGAACAGCTGGACGCTGGGTACGGTGCCGACGCCGCCCGGGTACAGGGTGGAGGGGTGGACGTGGCGGCCCTCCATCAGGCAGAACATCTCCCTGGTGACCCGGCTCATGTGCAGGGCCTCGAGGTAGAGGTCGCCCTCCAGCGGGTTGAAGGCCCGCATGATGTCGGCGATGGTGCGGTAGCCGTGGACGCCGGCGTGGGGGGCCTCGGTGCGCTCGGCCAGTTCGAGGACGCTGCTGTTCGTCTCCCGCACCATGCGCTCGCAGAAGTCGACCCCCACCAGGTTCTCCTGGTAGAGGTTGTGGTCGAACATGTACTCGGCCGCCTCGGCCAGGTTGATGATCCACTCGGCCAGGTGCGGCGGCTTGCACCCGTAGGCCATCTGCTGGGCGTAGACCGAGGCGGTGGCGTGGTTGTCGCCGCAGATGCCGCAGATCCGGCTGGTGATCACGTGGGCGTCGCGGGGGTCCTTGCCCTTCATGAAGACGCTGTAGCCCCGGAAGATCGACGACGTGGAGTGGCACCGCAGGACCGTTCCCTGGCGGAAGTCGATCCTGGCGTGGATACCCAGGCTGCCGACGATGCGGGTGACCGGGTCCCAAGACTTGTCGACGATGTGGGCAGGCTTGTCGACGATGTGGGAGGTGGTGCCGCCGGTGCCGCCGCCGGTGTCGGTCATTCGGGTGGGGGCGAAGGCTGCCTGCCGGGGCCGCGCCAGTCGGGCTCCACGTTCATCGACGCCCGGGTGACGTTGCGCAGGGCCCGCACCGTCCTGCCGTAGAGCAGCACCGCCGACGACGACATCTTGGCGCCGGGGGGCTCGTCGAGGAAGGGCTGGAACTTGTCGGGGAAGCCGGGCATCGTGCACCCGATGCAGGTGCCGCCCACGTTGGCGCAGCCGCCGATGCCGTTGATCCACCCCCGCTTGCCGACGTTGCAGTCGACGACCGGCCCCCAGCACCCGAGCTTGACGATGCACTTGGGCGAGCCGAGCTCGACCGCGAAGTCGCCCTGCTCGTAGTAGCCGGCCCTGTCGCAGCCCTCGTGCAGGGTCTGGAAGAACAGCCACTTCGGCCGGAACACGTCGTCGAGGGGGATCGGCGGCACGGTGCCGACGGCCTGTCGCAGCAGGTAGAGGAGGGTCTCGGTGCAGTTGTCGGGTTGGACGGGGCAGCCCGGGATGTTGACGATGGGCAGCCCGCTGGCCGAGCGCCAGTCCCAGCCCAGGTAGTCGGCGAGGCCCATGGCGCCGGTGGGGTTCCCGGCCATGGCGTGGATGCCGCCGTAGGTGGCACAGGTGCCGACGGCCACGACCGCCCACGCCCGCGGCACCAGTCGGTCGATCCAGGTGGTGGTCGGGATGGCCTGGCCGGTGGCGGGATCGGTGCCGAAGCCGGCCCAGCACCCCTCGGCGTTGTCCGACTCGTCGGGGATGGACCCCTCGACGACGAGGATGAACGGGTCGAGCTCTCCGGCGGCCGCCGCCTCGAACCCGGCGAGGAACTCGTCGCCCACCTCGTAGGCCAGCACCGGGTGGTGGAAGCGGACCCGGGGGACGCCGGGGATGGCGCCGAGGACGAGATCCTCCAGGCTGGGCTGGGTGGCGGCGGTCATGGCGATGGAGTCGCCGTCGCAGCTCAGGCCGGCCGTCAGCCAGAGGACGGGGATCTCGTCGACGGCTGGAGCCACGGGACCGAGGGTACGCCACCCCGTTCTTGTACGGGTCGGGGCGCTTCCGGCCGGCTTCGCCCTACGGCGGCGGCCGCTGCGGCGGGCCAGGCTTGATCCGCTGCTGGCGGTCCTGCAGGGCCAGGGCGAGGGCGGCGCAGGCGATGGCGACGTTGCGGAAGAGCACCTCGAAGGCGTCGGGGTTGGCGACCACGATCCCCAGCAGGGTGGCGGCGGCGAGCAGCGACGCCACGTAGGTGAAGCGGTTGGTCAGCAGGAGGGCGCTCAGCACGACCTCGTAGACGGCGAAGGCGGGGAGGAGCTCGGCCGCCCAGGCGCCCGGCATGAAGGAGGGGAAGTAGCGGGCGAAGGTCGTCGGGTGCAGGAAGGAGGCGGTGGCGGCGTAGAGGAAGGCGAACGCCAGCCCGCCCCGCAGCAACAAGGTGGGGAGCTGGTCGGCGCCACCGTGGGATCCGCGAGTCCACGCCGGCCGGCGCGCTCCGGACGGGTCGGGCTGTGGCACTTCCAATGCCTCTCGTATCGTGTCCATGTATCCCTCGCATGGTGTGCGTGACGGTGGGGGGCCAGCCATCCCCACGTGTCCTACGTCCGCAGCGGCCTGGCGGATTGCCCCGCTGCAAGCGACCGTCAAGCGGGCTGCCAGCGCGGCGAGGGACAACGGGGGTGTACGACGACAGAGGAGTGCCCCCATGCGTATCGGCGTCAGCGCCGGCCAGCCCGGCCGGCTCGCCCGGCCGGCCGCGGTCAGTGCCGTGGCGAAGGCCGCAGAACAGCTCGGCTACTCGACCGTGTGGGTCCGCGACAATACGGCTCTCGACCCGATCGTCGTCCTGTCCACGATCGCTGCGTCCACGACCCGGGTCAGGCTGGGGGTCTGGCGTGTCGATGTCGCCGGGTCAAGATCGCCGAAGGTGCTGGCCAAGGCCCTGTCGACCCTCGACGTCCTCAGCGACGGACGCCTGTCCGTGGCCCTTGGAGACTGCGCCGCACTCGACGAGACCCTCGACGTCCTCGACTCGACCTGGCCCGCGTCCACCATGGCTGCGTCCACCTTGTCTGGCGGTGCCGGTCACCTCGGTGCAGCAGCCCCGTCCGCCGCTGCTCCTCGTCGCCAACACCCGACCGCAGCTCGACCGGGTGGCTCGCCGGGCCGACGGCTGGCATCCCGGACGGTCTGCCGCTCGACGGCCTCCGCTCGATGTGGGCCGAGCTGCGTGACCTCGCCGCCGCCCACCGCCGCGACCCCGACATCCTGCAGCTGGTCGTGCGGGCCGACGTGGTGTTGACCGATCGGGCCGCGGGCGGTGACCGGCCGATCTACCACGGCACCGTCGAGCAGGTCGCCGACGACGTGGACGCCACCCGGCGGGCGGGGGCCCACGAGATCGTCCTCGGCCTGGTGGGCGACCCGACCCTCGACGAGGCGCTCGACGCCTACGCCAGGGTGGCCGAGGCCGCCGACCTGCGGGCCCCCGCCGCCTGACGGCGACCGAGGACGCCGCAACGGACGCGTCGGCACGAGCGACACGATCATGGTCAGGGATATCCGGTCCGTTGCCGAGGAGCGGTAGCTGGCCGACTTGGATCGGAGCGTGGGGGGAGCCTCGGTCTGTGAGGGATACCGATCACATCCGGAGGCCGGGTCTCCGGCACGGGGAGACATATCGGGACGTTTGCGCTAACTCGGCTGAGCGCCGCCCCGAAGGATCGTTGCCGGGCATCTGCCGCTGTCGCCACTGCAGGGATCTCTCGACGGAGTCGCCAAGATGGTGACTCTCTAGAATCAGGGCAATGAGTACCCATCGACAGACACTCCCGGCGTTCACTCATGCGACGCGAAGTGGCGAGCACGGAAAACGAAGTTGGTTTGCCAAGCGCCCGCTACCGTGCGACCTGTTCCGGCGTGCTTGGCACCGATGATAGTCCTCCTCTCAACGAGCGATTTCTGGACTGTGGCCGCAAGCGCAGGGAGCCTCCTGGTCGCGATCCCCACCGTGACTTTGGCGTTCTTCACTTGGAGGATGGCGAGAGAAACCAGGCAGGTCGCCGAGATAACTCGATTGGAGGCGCAGGCTGTCGCCGCGGAGGTCGAAGTTGCGAACCGGCAGGTTGAAGTGGCCCATGGCTCGCTTCGAGTCGGCGTTCGGCCATGGCTGTCTGCGCGCGGTCGGCGCCGAGCGGCCCTCCCTGTGGCAACCAACCAACGACAGCACCGCGCCCATTGTCGGCAAGGTCTGGCTCGGCAACATTGGCCCTGGCCTAGCGCTGGTCGACTCCGATCGCAGCAAGGCGCTCGGTTACCGCTCGGGCAATCCTGAGCTACTGCCATTTGCGAGAGTTTCGACCGCTTCGGCCGTCATGCCGTCTGGTGACGCCGGTTGGTTCAATTTCAGTATTCCCGCGACTAGCGCCCAGTGGGCTGGTCTTCGTGGTCGAGGATTTCGTGGGTGGTGCGCACACCGGAAAACACCATTTTGCCTGCCTGATGTGACGTACACCGACTGGGCTGGGAGCAGGCGATATGTGCTCGTGTTCACGTCGGATCCAGCGGCTCTATCGAGTCGGGAGCGTGGGAAGTATATCGCATGGAATATCGAGATGCCGTTACGAACACGCCCATTACCTCTGTTGATTTTGCCTGAAGACGCGATGACGGCGGGAGAGCAGTGATCCCACGACGAGGTGCTGGCCTGCTGGTTGGCCAAGAAGCACTTGCGGAGCCGACGAGTCGACGATCACGACGAGGCTGCCCGCCTGCTCATAGGTGGAACACTCGCCTGAGCCACATCGTCACGAGACTGCGTCCCGGCTCGGCCGAGCAGAGACACCCTTGCGGGTTCGGGCACGCACCGATTTCTGGCGGTACTGTTTACGCATGCGTCGCCTCGGCCACTATGCTGCCACGTCCGGGCTAATCGTCCTCGTGGTTGCGCTCACTGATGTATACGAGGGCTCTGGCGTCATCAGCGCTACGTGGCACTCCGTCGCCAACGCACAATGGACTACCCTACCCGCACCTGATTCTCAGTGGGTGAGCGCGGCTCAGCGAACTGATCTCGGCGATACTGGCCATCGCTACATTCGTTCTGCTTATACGAAGCAACCGTGATCCTAATGGCGGAGAATACATGCGGAGGTGCCTGCCAGGCAACTGTACAAATTGGAGAAATCGAAGCAAAGGTTCAGCAGTTCGATACCCAAATTGGGTTTCTGTGCGGCGAACCTGTGGCGACATCGCCGCAGCGTCACGACGCCGTGAAGCGGCGTACGTCGGAATCCAACATTGACCAGGCTGCGTTTGAAGCCGTAGAGACCGCATATGGGCAAATCATGGACGAGTCGTAACAACGGTCATCACAGCCAAACGCCGCGGGCGTAGCGATTCCTGGACTCGGGGGATATGCCGGCGGCGCCGGCCCGCGCGGCGCCGGGTCATCCGTCATATGACTGTGCTGATGTAACTGTTCAGGTCCCTGACCAGGCCTGATGCCCGTCGGGAAGAAATTCTTGTGTCCTCGCAGGAGTTGCGCAGGGTGGTCGTGGTAAGTTGTTACATGGGGTGCGACGACGCCCGGTTCGAGGCCTAATGCAGGCCGGATCGCCAAGGTGGCGGCGTTGGTGGAGGCCCAGGCGGAGACGAACCGAGCCCAGCGGGACTGATCGAACGGCTCGAGGCCAGGGTGGCGGAACTGGAGCGCCAGTTGGACCAGAACTCGGGCAGGCTCGGGCAAGCCGCCGTCACGGGACCCGGCCGCCGAGCGCCAGCGCCAGGCCGAACAGCGCCGTTGTTGGGCCACACCCTCGGCGGCCAGTAACAGGGCTTGAGCCCGCTGCACCGTTCGATGGCGGGCGCGGCTGGAGCGGCTCAGGCGCACCGACTCCCACTCGCTGTTCGTCGGTCAGGGACAAGGGCGCCGCAGCCGCTGGCATCGTCGACATCCCGCCAGCGTACTCACTCAAGCTATATCAACGTGGACTACTTAGCCGGTTTGAGGACCGACGCGGGTGCTTCGAAGTATAACGTTTACTGCGAAGCTGATCACCAAGTTGATCGCGGCCACGATAAAGAACTGTGTCGAGAGCGAGTTCACGTGATCGCTCACGGCGCTACTGGGCGGAGGAAATACACCCGTATAGATAAGTGCAGAGAAGAACACGACTCCAATGCGCAGATACCACCCATATCGATGCCCGGGTTGCCATCAGTTGCCCCAGAACCAGCATGGTGAAGGCAAACTGGGCAAAAGGACTCTCTGTGATTCCACCGCTAACGTTCACTAGCCGGCCCACGGCGTAGAAGTTGAGGAGGATAGCGATCCACAGGCCGCCGTAGAGTATAAGGGGGTTCGAGAATCCCCAGGACGTGATGCACCGGGTTCAGGTGTTCTGCCCGATGCTGGCCCACGCGATTCGTCGGGATCGATCAAGCTGATGCTGTCGAGGCTTCCTCTGCCGCGCGCCGAAAAACTCGACTACCGGGCCGGGGGCCACAATAAAGCACAAAGCGACGACGGCAAGCTCCAGAATGTAAAATCGCACCTTTTCGGGACTATGTGGCAGTGCTTGAGAGTAGCCCCAGAACAGAGTGGGTACGATGACTACCATAAGAATGAAGTTGGCCAAAGCGATGGCAAGCGCGCGCTGTCGGGCGAACGCCGCCTGTCTTCTCTTTCGCCGCTGTTGGTACCTAACGTAGTTCCAACGAGGATTTGAGACGAGATCCGACCCGTTGGCGGCCCCTGTTCGTCGCCGCCATTAGGCGACCTTGTTTCGTCCATTAGCCCACCGTTCTGGCGTAGTCCGTGACGCGGCCGTGGTTTAGAGTCGGCTCAGGCCAGAGCCGTCAGGGCTACGACGGCAACAATCCAGAATACTTTGCTGATGGCGATGCATGATTCCATCGACTGTGGTGTCCACCTCAACCCACCCGTCATGAAGCCGAACGGGACTACTGGAGCGATCACTCCAGCATACAGAATGGGTCGATATACCATTCCAAGGAGCAGGGGCATTACGGACAAGACACAGTAACCAGCGGCTAACGTCACCAGCAGTCGGCGTTGCTTCACCCAGTTCAGCCGATGGGCGATTGTTGTGAGCCCACCCAGCTGATCCTCACCCGCATCTGCAATCGTCTTGGCGACTTCGATAGATCATTCCGACGAGAATCAGTCCTGTGGCGAGAACCGCTGAGCCGGTCACCTTTCCCATAGCCATCGCGCCAAAAATGAGAGTGCAAGCGGTCTGCAGCGCCACGTCGACGTTGCCCAGAAGAGGAACTGCCTTCAATTTCCATGAGTAGCAATACCCAAGGAAGAGCATTGCAACGACGAACGCAACCAGCGGCCCAGGAAGAGCCAGACTCGAGACAGTTATCGCTCCGACACAACAAACGATTGCAGCACGCTGTGCGGCCCGCATCGTCAGGCGCCCGGACGGCAACACACGGAATGGTTTCGCGATTCGATCCAGGTCGATATCTGCGATATCGTTGACAATATTTCCGAAGGCGAGAGTGAGGGCAACTGCTATACAAGCAAACAGCAGGCGTATGAGGTGACCTTGAACTGGGGTAACCAGCAGCGCGCCGAGCACTGTTGCCAGTACCGCAACGAGGCAGTTCTCGCCTCGACACAACCGGAAGTACCGCGAGCCGCGTGACCAAGATCCTTCCGGTCCATGTCGATTAATATTGCTCTTCAGTGGCAGGCCGCCTGCCGCCCCTAGCGTTTCTTGCGCAAGCTCTCAGTGAAGTCATCGCCCATCCTTCGCTCTCTCCGAGGCTTTGGCCGCTCGACTGCGTGGTGGTTGCTCGCTCAGCTACTGGCTCCGCTCCGTATCGCCGTTCTGATGTCTCGGCCACTCGGTAACGGTTGCACCTTCGCCGACTGTGTCACGACGCCCGCTGCCACCCACCGCCGGAGACAATAGGACGTCACGGTGGTGGTTCGCTCGTCCGACCAACTCTGCCAGTCACATCGTCGCGCGTGTTGACTCTCGGGGCACTTGTCGACGAGCGAGGACCAAGCAGGCGTTGGTTAGTCCCTGGTCACTCGCACTGAGACCTGCGACTGCACCACCGCCTTGCCGGCGATAGCGGTGACACCCCTGCCGCTCGACTCGGCGCGCCGACTTCGACCAGCTGTCGCCTGGGTGCCCTCTGGTGCCCTGACCGCTGGGTAGAGCCGCGGCAAGGTGGGCGCATTTGCTTGACCACCCGAGCCTGACTTCGGAACGGTACGATCTGCTCGTGGCGCGCAGGATCTGGTCGGCTGGGAGTTGGATCGCATGACGCCCGCCGAGCAGGAGGAGATCTTCCAGTCAAGCCTCGCCGGCAGCTTGGCCGACGCGCCTCAGGAATTCGTCGAGCGTGTTCGAAGTGAGTTCAGGAGCGGATCACCCGCACCGAGACGCCTGACCGCCGGTGAGCGGTGGTGGTGAGCGGCTGACAGTCCGCGCCACTGCGAGCTTCTTCGAAGACCTGGACCGACTGCTTCCATCTCAACGAGGAGACTTCGGAACGGTACGATCTGCTCGTGGCGCGCAGGATCTGGTCGGCTCAGGAGTTTGAGCGCCTGACGCCCGCCGAGCAGGACGAGATCTTCCAGTCAAGCATCGCTGACAGCCTGGGCGACGCGCCTCAGGACTTCGTCGAGCGTGTTCGAACTCGAGTTCAGGAGCGGATCACCCGCACCGAGACGCCTGACCGCCGGTGAGCGGTAGTGGTGAGCGGCTGATCGTCCGCGCCACCGTGAGCTTCTTCGAAGACCTGGACCGACAGCTTCCATCTCGACGAGGACCGAGCGGGGAGCCGTCGGTGAACGACTTCCAGGTTTTCGAGTTGCTTCGCGTCATCGACCATTTCGCCACCCGTTTCGACGACCTGCCCGAGCTCATCGCCGGGGCGCTCCGACTATCGCATCCTCATCAGTTCGGGCATTCTCGTGGCCAGGTTCGCCGTGGTGGCTCAGCTCGCGCCCGATGGTGCGGTCGAGCTCGTGCAACTGGACCTCGATTTCGACGAGACCTGGTAGGCGCCCGTCGTTCGGACTTGACTGGTTCGGCCCGACAACTCGGCGGCGACTGATGATCAGAGCCCGATGCCGTGTCGCTCGGCGGTTCTCCGGACCCGACGGACGACCGCCATCGAGCCCTGGGCCGTAGCCACCTCGACCGCCTGGCGCATGACCGCCGCCACTTCGGCCGGGTCCTCCGCCCTCGCGTGGCGCAGGACCGCGTCGGCCAGCAGCAGCAGCGGCTCGGCGTACAGCTCCCTGTAGACGGCCAGCTCCCGGCGGGCGTCGTCCAGCGCGGTGGCGGCCTCGTCGAGCGCGGCCGGCCTCGGCCAATCCCTGCGCCCGGGCCGAGAGGAGGGTCACGCCGTTGGTCCGCTGGCCCATCCCGGTGTAGGCGGCCCAGGCGAAGTCGAGCAGGGGCAGGCCCTCGTCGAGGTCGCCCCGCAGGGCCAGCCCCGCGCCCAGGTAGCACCGCCCGGCCATGCCCCAGAACCCGAAGATGCCGTCGGGATCGGACGCCAGGCCACGCCGGGCGGCGGCCACGCACCTGTCCGGCCGCCCCGTCGCCAGCGCCCCCGACGCCACGAAGTTCGACACCAGCAGCTCCCAGTACCGATCCTCGGGGAACTGCCCGATGAGCGCTTCGAAGCGGGCGTCGGCTTCGTCCTCGTCGATGTCGTCCAAGAGAACATGGAGGTAGACGGCGAACGGCCCCGACAGCCGCAGCTGGTCGAGGTCGAAGAGGACCGACGCCAGCGTCCCCGACGGGATGCCGGCGCCGGCCCGGTGGGCGGCCTCGAGGTGCTCGACCGCCGCCAACAGCTCCCCCCGGTGCCAGCAGCTGATGCCGTAGGCGGTGTGGCCCAGCACGGGCGCGACCTCGGCGCCGCTGGCCTGGGAGCGGGCCAGCATCTCCTTGGCGATGGGGTCGGCCTGCTGCCACCGGCAGCTGATGTCGAAGCCCGCCCACTCCGCCCACAGCAGGTTGAGGAGGTCCCTGGTGCCGCCCGGCTGCTCGGCCAGCTGCTTGCCCCGCTGCAGGTGGGGCGACGCGCCGACCACGGCGTACCCCCGGTGGGCCCCGAGGACGCTGATCAGCAGGGCGATCGCCTCGCAGCTCGGCGGCCAGGTCGGCCGGCTCCGAGCCCGCCGCCCGCCGCAGCTGCACCGCCCGCTCCAGCAGGTCCTCGGCCGACGTGTAGGCCAGCCGGCGCATGGCGACCCGGGCCGCCCGTTCGAGCGCGGCGGCCGCCCGCCGGCCCACGCCGATGGGGACCGCCTGCCACAGGTGCTCGGCCAGGATCTCGGCGTTGTCGTCGACGTCGTCGAGGCCGTCGGCGACCCGGAGGTGGATGCGGGCCCGCCGCAGGGTGGAGATGTCGTCGACGACGACCTCGCGCACCAGGGCGTGGGCGAAGCGGTGGACGCCGGGTTGGTCGGGCACGGCCACGAGCAGCCGGTGGACGAGGGCGGGCTCGAGGTCGTCGAGGACGTCGTCGAGGTCCCGGCCCGACGCCCGGGTGAGGAGGCCGAGGTCGACGTCGCGGCCGATGACCGCCGCCACCCGCAGCAGGTCACGGGTGGGGTCGGGGAGCAGGGCGAGCCGCCGGCGGACGACGTCGCGCACGCCGCTGGGCACGTCGGCGGCCGGCAGGCCGTGGCCGCCGGCCAGCAGGCGGGCCAGCTCGGTCGTGAAGAAGGGGTTGCCCTCGGCGCGGGCGTGGATGGTGGCGGCGGCGACGGGGTCGAGGGTGTCGCCGGCGGTCTGGGCGATGAGGGCCGTCGAGGCTGCGCTGGTGAGGCCCCCGAGGCGGAGCCGCCGGGTCCCCGACGCCCGGGTGAGGAAGGCGAGGGTGTCCACGACGGCGTCGTTGCGGCCGACCTCGAGCTCCCGGACGGTGGTCACGATCAGCAGCGGCACGTCGACCAGCCGGCCGAGCACCGAGGTGAGCAGCTCGAGCGAGTCGACGTCGGCCCATTGCAGGTCGTCGATCACCAGCACGACCGGCCGGACGGCGGCGCAGGTGGCCAGCAGCGACGCCACCGCCTCGGCCAGGGCGAACCGGGCCGGCTCCGCCGCCTGCACCTTGTCGGTGGCCTCGGCCGACGGTGACAGCAGGGTGGCCAGCGCCGGTGCCGGGGCGGCGCCGTCGGGGAGGGACGCCACGAGGGCGCGCAGCGGGGGCAGCCACGGCCACAGGGCGGGCGCGGCCCCGCCCTCGAAGGTCCTGCCCCACAGGATCAGCGCGCCCCGGCGGGCGGCCTCGGCGCAGACCTCCTCGGCCAGCCGGGTCTTGCCGATCCCCGGCTCGCCCTCGACGATCGCCACCCGGCTGGCCTTCGCCGCCTCGTCGAGCGCGCCCAGGAGCAGCGAGACCTCGGCCGCCCGGCCGACCAGCGTGTCCGCCGCCGCCGGCGTTGCGGTCGTGCCGGCGGCGGCTCGCCGGCGGCGCCGGCGTCGGCCGGCTCGACGGGCTCGGGCGCGTCGATCGACGGGTCGTGGGACAGGATGGCGGCCTCCAGCTCGCGGAGCGGGCGGCCCAGGTCGACGCCGAGCTCGTCGCGGAGGGTCGTGCGGGCGTCCTCCAGGGCGCGCAGGGCCTCGGACTGCCGGCCCGACCGGTAGAGGGCCAGCGCCAGCTGCCCGCGGAAGCCCTCCTGCAGCGGGTGGGCGGTGACCAGCTCGACCAGCTCCCCGATGACGGCGGCGTGGCGGCCGAGGGCCAGGTCGGCAGCCACCCGGTCCTCGAGGGCGGCCAGCCGCCGGTCCTCCAGGCGGGCGACCAGGCCGATGGCGAAGTCCTGGTCCCGGTACTCCACGAGGGCCGGGCCCCGCCACAGCGCGTCGGCTTCGAGGAGCACGGCGCGGGCTTCCCCGGGGCTCCCGGCGGCCAGCAGGGCGCGGCCCCGGTCGGCGAGCGCCTCGAAGCGGCGAAAGTCCACGTCGGCGGGCTCGACGGCCAGCCGGTACCCGGGCGGCTCCCACAGGAGCAGGCGGGCCTGGTCTCCCTTCTCCAGCTGGCGGCGAAGCCTGGAGACGTAGCTCTGCAGCGTCCCCGAGGCCGACGCCGGAGGGTCCTCCCCCCACAGGGCGTCGACGATGGACTCGGCGGTGACAATCCTCCCGCCGGCCGCCAGCAGCACCGCCAGCACGGTGCGGGACTGGTTGCCGCCCAGGTCGAGCGACCGACCGTCGTCGTCGACCACCGACAGCGAGCCGAGCAAACCGAACTGCAATCCAACCTCCTCGGACGCCCGGCGTGGGGCCGGGTCAGTGTGGCATCTTCCCCGCCTGAGGCGGGCCTACCGTGGTCGTCTCATGATCCGGTACAAGGTCCTGGGGCCCCTCGAGGTCCTGGACGACGTCGGGGCGCCGATCGACCTCGGCGGTCGCCAGCCCCGCACCCTCGTGGCGGTGCTGCTCGCCGCCGGCGGCCGCCGGGTCACCGTCGACGCCCTGCTCGACGCCATCTGGGGTGAGAGCCCGCCGCCGTCGGCCACGGGGACGCTGCAGAGCTACGTCTCCCGCCTGCGGCGGCGGTTCGGTGACGACCGGCGGCTCACCTGGGACGAGTCGGGCTACCGGCTCGACGCCGACCCCGACGAGGTCGACTTCCGGCGCTTCGAGGCGCTGGCCGAGCAGGGGCGGGAGGCGCTCGACCAGGGCCGGCCGCAGGAGGCGCGGGACGTGCTCGACGAGGCGGCGAGGCTGTGGCGGGGAACCGCCCTCGTGGAGTTCGCCGACCTCGACTTCGCCGTCGGGCTCGCCACCCGCCTGGAGCAGCGGCGCATCGCCGCCCAGGAGGACCGGCTGGCCGCCGACCTCGCCCTCGGCCGTCACGCCGCGGTGATCGGCGAGCTCGTCGAGCTGGTGGGGGCACACCCGCTGCGGGAGGGCCTGCGGGTGCAGCTGGCGCTGGCCCTCTACCGGTCGGGCCGCCAGGCCGAGGCCCTGCGGGCCCTGGCCGACGCCGGCCGCACCCTGCGGGAGGAGCTCGGCATCGAGCCGAGCCGCCAGCTGCGCGACCTCGAGGCCGCCATCCTCGCCCACGACCCCGCCCTCGACCTCCCGCACGCGGCTGGCCCGACGCCGGCACCCCCGGAGCCGCCGACCGAGGCCCATCCGGCGTCGGCATCGGCGTCGGCCGCCACGCCCGTCGGCCACGCCCTGGTCGGGCGCGACGCCGAGCTGCGCCAGCTCGTCGACGCCCTCGACGAGTCGTCGTCCGACGCCCGCTTCGTGGTCATCGAGGGCGAGCCCGGCATCGGCAAGACCCGGCTGGCCGACGAGCTGCGGTCGATCGCCGGCGCCAGGGGAGCGGTCGCGGTCTGGGGGCGCAGCGACGAGGGTGGCGCCGCCCCCTCCCTGTGGCCCTGGCTGTCGCCGCTTCGGGCCATCGCCGGCCGGGCCCGGGAGGTCCCGCCCGTTCTGGCCCACATGCTGGCCGGCGACGTGCCGACGACCCCCGGCCAGGCCCAGTCCGCCCAGTTCGAGCGGTTCGAGGCGGTGGCGGCGGTGCTGGAGGACGTCTCCGCGGTGGTCCCCGTCGTCGTCCTGCTCGACGACCTGCAGTGGGCCGACGGCACGTCGCTCGAGCTGCTCGGCTTCCTCGCCGGACGCCTGGGCCGCGGCGTGCTGGTCGTCGCCACCATGCGCCAGCTGGAGGTCGGGCGCAACGACGCCGTCACCGACGCGCTGGCCGCCATCGCCAGGCGGCCCGGCAGCCGTCGGCTCCAGCTGCGGGGGCTCACCGCCTCCGCCACCGCCACCGTCCTCGACGCCGCCACCGACCGGGCCGTGGCGCCGTCGGTGGCCGCCACCATCCACGCTCGGGCCGAGGGCAACCCGTTCTATGCCATCGAGCTGTCCCGACTGGTCGACGAGGAGGGCGGCATGGGGTCGGAGGTGCCGGCGACGGTCGGCGACGTCGTCCGCCGCCGCCTGGCCCGCCTGCCGGCGTCGACGAGGAGCTGCTCGGCGTGGCCGCGGTCGTCGGAAGGGACGTCGAGATGACCCTGCTGGCCCGGGCCGCCGACCGGGGATTCGACGCCGTCCTCGACGACCTGGAGCCTGCCGTCGTCCACCGCCTGCTCGTCGACGTGCCCGAGCTGCCGGCGGGCCTGCGGTTCAGCCACGCCCTGGTGCGCGAGGTCCTGCTCGAGGACATGACCTCGCTGCGGAGGGCCCGGCTGCACCTCAAGGTCGCCGACGCCATCGAGTCCGGCGGGGCCGGGGTCGACGACGCCGAGATCCTCGCCGAGCACCTCTGGCAGGCGGCGCCGGTGGGCGTCGGGCACCGGGCCGCCGCCGCCCTGGAGCGGGCCGCCGAGGTGGCCCTGGGCCGGGTGTCGTACGGAGCGGCCGAGGACATGCTGGCCCGGGCCGTCCAGCTCCGGAAGGCCACGAGCGTCACCATTCCCGACCAGGAGGCCGAGCTGGTCTCCATCTTCCGGCTGCTGGAGGTGGCCAGGGCCCGCCGCTACTTCCAGGGGGCAGCCAAGCTCGACGTCATCGGCCGCGGCAAGGAGCTGGCCGAGCGCACCGGCCAGCGCGACGTGCTGCTCGACCTGCTGTGGTTCGAGTGGTCGGCCCTGGCCACGTCGTGCCGGGGCGAGGAGGCGGCACCGCTGGCGCGGGCGCTGCGGGACCTCACCGCCGACGACCCCCGGCCCGAGATCAGGGCCGCCGGCCACGAGGTCTACGGCGTGCTCTGCTGGGGCGCGGGCCGCATCGCCGAAGGCATCGAGCACCTCGACATCGCCATGGACCTGCTCGCCCGGGAGCCGCCCAACACCGACGCCTTCGCCATGGAGAAGCGCCTGGTCACCAACACGTTCTGGATCTGGCACCACGCCGTCCACGGCGACATGTCGCAGGAGGAGGCATTCTCCCGCTTCGACTCGCTCATCGCCGTCATGCCCGACCGGTTCGCGGTGGCCTCGATCTGCGGCTTCGCGGCGACGTCCGCCATCGTCCTCGGGAGCTGGGAGGGGGCCGATCGGTTCTCGGGAATCGGCATGGCGGCCGACGCCGGCGGCCAGTTCGGGTTCTGGAGCGGGCAGTTCCTGATGCACCAGGGGATCGTCAGGGCCCTGGACGGCTCGGTCGACGACGCCCTCGCCGCTTTCGACAGGGGAAAGGCGATCTACACCGGCATCGGGGGTCGGTCGGCGGTGGCGACCTTCGAGGCCAGCCTGGCCATGAACGTCGCCCGCCGGGGCCGCCTGGCCGACGCCCAGGCTCGGGTGGCGGCGGCCCGGACCGAGCTGGACACCTACCGCGAGCTGTGGAACGAGCCCATCGTGCTCATCGCCGAGGGCGTGGTCGCCCACGCCGCCGGCGACCTTGGGGCGGCCGCCGACCGGCTGGGCCGAGCCGTGGAGAGGGCCACCGCCCAGGGGTCGCACGGGCTGGCCCGGCGGGCGCTCGACGTGGCCGCCGAGCTGGGCGTCGACCTCGATCTCGGTCGCGCGCCAAGGCCGGGAAGCCCTCGAAGCGAGGACCCCCCGGCCAGGCTGAGTCGTACTGATGTTGGGGCGGCACCGATGTCGGGCCGGACTACCGGTGCTGGCCCTCGTACTCGTTCACGTGACGGGTCAGGCTCTGGTCCTCGTCGACCGTGACGTGCTGGCCCTCGTACTCGTTGACCTTCCTCGTCAGCTCGCCCTCGTACTCCATGTTCATCCTCTTGTGCAGCTCCGAGGGTTCCCCGACGGCGGCCTCCTTGCCCCACTGGCTGGGATCGCCGTCTGCGGCCATGGCGGCGCTGGACCCGATTCCCAGGACTGCACCCGAGAGGGTGACGACTGCGGCGACCTTGACGATGCGGGTGCGGATGCTCATTGGACTGCTCCTTTGCTCGATCCGCCGGGCTGGGTGACAGCAGCACCGTGCGCCCACCGGCTTGCAGGCCCCTTGGTTGTGACTTGCGCGCCGCGCCGGGGCCGAAGCAAGTCGCCGTCGAGCCGGTTGCAAGCGCGCACCGGTCTCATGCGGCACCCAGTCAGTTGTCCGCACAGGAGGCCGCCATGTCCACGACCGCCCGCCCCGCCGCCCCGCAGAGCCGTCACATTCGCAAGAGCAGGCACACTCGCCAGAGCAGGCACATTCGCCAGAGCAGGCACATTCGCCAGAGCGGGCCCGCCAGCCAGAGCTGGTGCGTCAGCCGAGCTGGTGCGTCAGGGCGGTACTCGTGTTCCTCGCCGCCCTCGTCGGCCTGCCGGCGCTGGCAATCGCCCGCCCGGCGCCGGCCGCCGCGGCCGAGGCAGAGGCGCCCGCACCACCGACGACAGCGGCCGCGGCGCCGGGCGGCCACGCACCGACCCAGTGCGTGAACGACGTCCATCGCCAGTTCGACTCGCTCAAGCACCACCCCGAGGCCCTCGCCTTCCACCTCGGCGCCGGCGCCGGCAACCCGTCGGCCGGCCGCCACTACCAGGGCATCTCCCGCCTCCCCGGCACCGGCACCGCCCCGCTTCATCACCGTCCGCAACGGCAACCGTGGCCCGGTCGAGGTCCCCGGTCCCGACGAGCCCGGCGAGCTGAACGTGGTCGAGCTGGCGTCCCGGAACGACTCCGGCGAGCGGGTCAGGTCCAACCGCATGGTGGCCAACGAGAGGACGGCCGACACGCCGCCTCCCGCCGAGGACAAGGTCGTCGCCAGCTTCAAGTTCGACGGCACCGGCCAGTTCCCGGCCTACCGCCACCTCGGCGGCGCCCAGATGTGGGGCGACGTCGCCGTCCTCGGCATGGACCGCTCCTTCGCCAACGCCCCCACCGCCGCCAGGATCGTCCTCGTCGACCTGCAGGATCCGGCCAACCCCGACGTGATCAACGAGATCCCGCTCGGCCACCAGGCCAGCTGGATCGGCATCGCCCCCTTCGGCGACAAGCTGATGCTGATCACCGGTGCCAACAACGGCAACCCGGTCTTCGCCTACCAGTTCACCCAGGGCCCGTTCGACATGCCCACCACCGACCTCACCGTCGCCCAACCTGCGCCTGAAGCTCCTCTGGCAGTTCGACGCCGCCGCCGCCAAGAACGTCGGGTGGCCGACCGGCACCGATTCCGTCCAGACCGCCAACCTCTTCCAGGACTGCAACACCAAGGAGATCTTCCTGCTCGGCGCCTACAGCCTGTCGTTCTGGACGGATGCCTCCCGCGACCGCATCGGCCTCTGGAAGGTGAACCCCACCAACGGCCCCCGGCTCCAGCTGGTGTCGAAGCGCCAGGTGTGGTGCGACTTCCCCCACGTCTACCGGCTCTGCCACATGGCGGCGGCCAGCGGCTACCACGCCACCCCAAACGGCGACCTGCTGCTCTACGCCACCGAGCACGACAACGACGGCCCCAGAAGACGGTCCGCATGGCCGAGTTCAGCAGCCGCGACGGCTACGACCAGGACGGCGCCTACCGTCCGGTCGCCGTCCCCGGCGACTACGAGGCATCCGCCGGGCGGCCCGTCACCCTCGACGGCACCGGCAGCCACGGCGCCATCGCCCAGGCCCGCGTCGAGCTGTTCGACGGCCGCGACTTCAAGGACCAGGGCCTGGTCATCGACTTCCCCGACCTCGGGCCTCGAGGACTACCGCCACCTGGGCCGGGTCGACTACTTCAACGACGAGGCCAGCTCAGTGCGCTGGCGGGTCCCGGTCGGCTGCGAGGCCGTCCTCTTCGACGACAAGGACTTCAAGGGCCCGAAGTTCCCCCTGCCCGGTGACGGCACCGCCCGCGAGGTCTCCGACCTGCGCAAGTTCAGCGACGACACCACGTCGGTGGCCATGTTCGGCTCCACCTGCGACGGCCGGGTCGTGTCCTGGAAGTGGGACCTCGACGACAACGGCTCGATCGACGCCGAAGGCCCCACGCCCACCATCACGCCGCCCGACTCCGGGCGTCCACCCGCTGGCCCTCGAGGTCTGCAGCGGCTTCAACGTCTGCCACCGGGCCGTCGGGACGCTCGACGCCTCGGCCGGCAGCGTGCCGACCACCAAGGCCACCCTCGCCGGCACCGCCGGCGACGGCGACTGGTACCGCAGCGCCGTCGACGTCACCCTGACCGCCACCGGCAGCCCCGAGCCCACCGAGATCCGGTTGCGTGCCACCGGCGCCGACGCCATGTCGCCCCGCACCGTCCCCGGCGCCACGGCGACGGTCGTCGTCGACGCCCAGGGCGAGACCACCGTCCACTTCAAGGCGGTCAGCACCGTCGGGCGAGGAGGCCGAGCAGTCGGTCACCGTCAAGGTCGACAGCGTCGCCCCCGCCCTCGACGTGCGGGCACCGCTCGCCGGCGGCCGCTACACGATCGACTCCGGCGTCACCGTGCAGGTCGACTGCGCCGACGCCGGCTCCGGCATCGCCGCCTGCACGCCGAACGGCTCACCGCTCGACACCACGACCACCGGCTCCAAGTCGGTGACCGCCACCGCCACCGACGCCGCCGGCAACACGACCACCACCGACGTCGCCTACCAGGTCGTCGCCGCCTCGCCGGCCACCGGTGACCTGGTGTACCAGGTCGACAAGAGCTCCACCTTCGGTGCCATCCAGCGCTCGAAGTCCGACGGCACCAACGCCGTGCAGCTCGCCGACTACGGCGCCAAGCCGGTGTGGTCGCCCGACGGCTCCCGGATCGCCTTCATCTCCGTCGAGGGCGACGGTCGCCAGGTGTTCGTCATGGACGCCGACGGCACCGACGTCACCAAGGTCACCAAGCTCGGACACCTGGGTGGCGTCGGCCCCGGCCTGGTCGCCCGACGGGTCCCGCATCGCCTACGAGGCCCAGTGGGTGGAGCCCGTCGTTGGCGAGGAGCCGACGATCCACCGGGCCATCCGTTCGGTCGCCGTGGGCGGCGGCTCGCCGACGACCGTGGTTGCCAGCGACACCGTCGACCTCCGGGACCCGTCGTACGCACGGGACGGGGCGACGGTCGTCTTCATCGCCGACCACGCCCTGCACTCCGCGCCGGTGACCGGTGCCCCCGACGGCGAGCTGGGGACGGAGCTGGTCGGCGGCCTGAACTGGTACCAGGACCCGATCATGCCGGCCTGGTCACCCGACGGGTCGGCGCTGGCCTTCGGCATCGGCACCCGTGAGACCAACACCATCGACCTCTACCTGTGGAGCGGCAGCGGCGACCCGGTGAACCTCACCGGCACCGACTCGGAATGGCCCCCCTCGGAGATGGGCCAGGCTCCCAACGAGCTCGAGCAGACGTGGCTGCCCGACGGCCGGCTGCTCTTCGTGCAGGACGGCAACGTGTTCGCCATGGTTGCCACGCCCGGTGCCGAGAAGGTGCTCCTGGCCGACCTGCCGTGGGCCATGGGCCAGGTGGACGCCCGCGGCGCCTGACACCCAGCCAATTCTCCGCGCCGCCGGCGGCGGTCATCCCTCGGAGGGTGGCCGCCGCCGGCAGCGGCGCGCGCCTCGTCAAGTAGCGTCGAACGCCGGGGGCACCGACCGCAGACGAGAACGGGAGGCGACCCATGGCCGACACACTGTTCGTCCGCCGGGACATCTGGTCCCTGAGGCCCGACGACCCGATCATCACCGGCTACGCGGCCGCCATCGAGCTGATGCGAGACCGGCCCGACAGCGACCCGACCAGCTGGACCTACCAGGCTGCGATCCACGGCTTCGGTGGGCGGCCGACGCCGCCGCTGGCCAACGAGTGCCGGCACCAGGGCTGGTACTTCCTGCCGTGGCACCGGATGTACCTGTACTACTTCGAGCGGATCGTCAGGGCGGCGGTGGTCGAGACCGGCGGGCCGAGGACTGGCCCTTCCGTACTGGAACTACGGCCGCAACGGGCGCAACGCCACGCTGCCGCTCCCGTTCCGCCCCCCGCCGGTGGGGCTGGCGGCGCTGGCCATGCCCCGCAACCCGGGCATCAACGCCGGCGCCACGATCCCGTCGACGATCACCTCGGCGACGAGGGCATTGGCCCGGCGGGTGTACACCGGCATACCCGAGTTCGGCGGCGGCGACACCCCGCCCGGCCAGTTCGAGGGCGAGACCGGCAGGTTGGAGCAGACCCCTCACAACGACATCCACGTCGCCATCGGCGGGTTCATGGGCAACCCCGACACCGCCGCCCTCGACCCCATCTTCTGGCTGCACCACTGCAACATCGACCGGCTGTGGGCGGTGTGGAACGGGCAGCGCCGCCTCAACCCCGCCGACGACGACTGGACCGACCAGCCGTTCAGCTTCTTCGACGCCGACGGCACCGAGGCCTCGAAGACGTGCGGGGAGGTCAACGACACCATCGACGACCTCGGCTACACCTACCGCCCCAGGCCGGCCCCGGCGCGACGGGTCACGCCCGCACCCACAGTCCCCCAGGAGGCCATCTTGACCGGCTCGAGCCTCGACGAAGGTGTTCCCGAACCCGAGCTGGTCGGCGCGTCCGAGACAGCCCGTGGCGCTCGTCGGCGCGACCGCCCGGGTCTCGGTCCCGATCGACCAGCGGGCCAGGGCCGGCCTGCTCGGCGACACCGACGCCGCTGCCGCGCCCGCGCCGCGTCTACCTCAATGTCGAGGACATCGAAGCCGAGCAGAACCCCGGAACCGTCTACGGCATCTACGTCAACCTGCCCGAGGACGCGCCCCCCGACGTGGCCGCCCTCCACTACGCCGGCAATGTCTCGTTCTTCGGGATCGAGCGGGCCCGTGACCCGCGCGGTGACGAGCACGGCCACGGGATGCGGGTGGCCATGGAGATCACCGACCTGGTCCGCGACCTCCGGGAGACGGGCGACTGGGACGACGAGACCCTCGACGTGGTGTTCAAGCCGATCGAGCTGATCCCGCCCGAGGTGCCCGACGACGACGATGCCGTGCTGATGGCATCGGAGCGAGAGAACCCGCCGGTCAGCATCGGCAGGGTCAGCGTCTTCTACGCCTGACCCGGTGGCCGTCGCCCGCTCGCAGCTCGGATGGCGGCGGCCGCCGCCGGTCCTGGACACGCTGCGGCGACGGCCGACTCTGGTGTGGGACGCCACCGCGGCGGCGGCCTGGGTCCTGCTGGCCCTGCACGTCGCCGTGTCGCCGGTGCACCACGGGCTCGACCTGCACCATCCCGTCGCCGGCGCGGCCACGCCCTACTCAGCCGGGGTCGGGGCCATGGCCATGTGGGCCCTCATGGTCGTGGCCATGATGCTGCCGGC
This sequence comes from uncultured Acidimicrobiia bacterium, assembly GCA_963827345.1. Lineage (GTDB taxonomy): Bacteria > Actinomycetota > Acidimicrobiia > Acidimicrobiales > AC-14 > CAWGUU01. The sequence goes on from CAWHAN010000005.1 coordinate 50,624, forward strand.
CGCCATCCCGGCCGTTCGTCACGTGGCGGTGAAGAGCTTCCGTTGGCGACGGCAGCGGGCGATGGCCGAGTTCGTGGCGGTGTACGTCGGAGATCTGGGTGCTGTTCGGCGCCGTCGTGCTCACGGTTCTGGCCCGGTGGGCCCCGGCGGACACCGGCGTGCTGGTGGCCGCGGCGCTGACGGCCGCGGCGGCGTGGCAGCTGACCGAGCCAAAGCGGCGGGCGCTCGTCCGTTGCCACCGAGCCTCGCCCCTCCCGCCGCGCGGACGGCCGGCGACGGTCGGCATCGCCAAGTTCGCGGCCCGCAACGGGGTCGCCTGCGTCACGTCGTGCTGGGCGATGATGGTCGTCATGGCGGTGGCCACCACCGGCGAGCTGGCCTTGATGGTGGCGCTCACCGGCATCGTGTCGGCCGAGAAGCTGACGAAGAAGCCCCGGCGGGCGACCAGGTACGGGGCGGCGTTGCTCGGAGTCGCCGCCGTCGGCGCGTGGCTGTTGGCGGCGACTGGGTAGTGGTCAGCCGGACCCGTGACTGTGCAAAAGACCACCGTATAGCGGCGTTTCTTGCACACTCACGCGGTCGGGAGGGCGGTGACGGTTCACGCGCAGCCGAACAGCGGGCGGAGGGCGTTGACCAGTGCCACGAACGGATGGAGCAGCGGGTTGGCGGCGAGGATCGAGGCGACGCTGTCGAGGATGGCGCAGACGGCATTGACCGGCGGCGTCGTGGTGCTCGTCGTGGACGTCGTCACCGTCGAGGGCGGCGGTGGGGTCCCGTACCGGGCCAGGGCCACATCGGCGTCGGTCTGGCCGGCGGCGGCCAGCTTGTCGGCGCCGACGGCGAGGGCGGCGATGGCATCGACGCCACCGACATCGGTCACGACGGTGCCGTCACCACCGAACGCGGCGTCGAGGGTTCCGTCGGCGTTGAGGCGGGCCAGGGCGAAGTCCCCGTCGACCGAGCCGCCGACGACGATGTCGTCGCCCTGCAGGACGACGGCGGCCGGAATGGCGTTGGTGCCGTCGCCGAAGAGCACGGTGGCCACGCCGTCGCCGTCGAAGCCCGGGTCGGCGTTGCCGTTGGAGTTGTAGCGGACGACGGTGAAGGCGTCGTCGTGGGCCGGCTGGGTGGCGCCGAAGAAGGTGTCGATGGCCGCGACCACCTTGCCGTCGGGCTGCAGGGCGAGGTCGCTGACGGAGTCGGGGCCGGGTTCGAAGAAGCCGGTCGCGGGGGTGAAGCTGGCATCGGGGGCGCCCTCGGCGGTCAAGCGGAACACCAGGGGGTCGATGGCGACCCGGTTGCAGGAGGCCGTCCGACCGCCGACCACGATCGCGCCGTCGCGCTGTACCGCGACGGCCAGGCCTCGCTGGACCGAGAACGTGTCGGCGACGACGAGCCGGCCGTCGACTCCGAACCCGGGGGCGGGGAGGCCACCGGGCGAGGTGCGGACGACGGCGATCCCGACGGTCTGACCGGGGGTGACGGGCGCCGTCGGGCAGCCGGGCGTCGTCGTCTCGCCCACCATCACGACCCCGCCGTCGGGAGCCAGGGCGGCGTCCCGTAGCTGGCTACCGCCGTCGAATGCATACGTGGCCTTGCCCGCGACGCCGAACGTCGGGTCCTGGTTCCCATTGGCGCCGAGGCGGACGAGGGCGAACTGCCCGTCGCTCGTCCCGGCCACCAAGATCGAGCCGTCGCCGACGAGAAGCACGTCTTCGCCCTGGTCGGCCGACCCGACGCCGAGGTCGACGCAACGCGAGCCGTTCGTGCCGAAGCTGGCGTCGGGGCTGCCGTCGGCGTCGTAGCGGGCGACCAGGAAGTCGCTACCGCACCCGGTGCCGGCCACGACGATCCGACCGTCCGGCTGCACGGCGACGCCCCGGGCCCCTCGTTACCGCCGAAGTCGGACACGACGGTGCCGCCGGTGCCGAACGTCGGGTCGAGATCGCCGTCGTCGGCACCGGCCACCGACACGGCGACGATCTGGAGGACCGCCGCCAGGACCAGGATGACGAGGGCCCGTCTGGCCCGCGTGCTCGAATCCGCCAAAGCCGAGCCGGACATGGTGTCTCCTCGAAGCCGCCGAATGTTGCGCTTACCGGGTGTAGCAGCCCGGCCCCGGCAGTTCAACGCGCCCCACCGGCAGGTTCCGCTCAGTCCGAGGCCAGCACAGGTTCGACCAGCGGGCCGGCGGACCATGGCCGCCTCGTGGCGAGTCCTCGAACGTCACTCGCCACGTTCTGGCCACTCACCCTCGCCCCGCCGCCCCGGCGGCGGGCGAGGAGGCGGGCCATTCCCCGCGGCTGGCCGTGGACGGTGAAGGCCCAGGAACCGATCGACACCTGCCTCGAGCGACCGCCCGTAGCACCATCGCAGGGCTCATCATGGGGACACACAAGGCGCCATGGGGCCTCCGCTCTCGCCGTCTCCCAGCACTGCCGTTGCACGAAGGGCCGAGCCGATCTCAACAGTCGGCCAGTGCCATGAGGGCGACACACAACTCGGGGCGGCGCGTCCCAAGGTCGCCGGCCCGTGATGTCAGAGCCGAGCGCCGCACGCGCTGAAGGTTGTCGAACGTGGCTGCGCACTCCACCGTCAGTCCCTCGTCCGTGCCGAGACGGATCTCGGTCGGGATATTCCGTACCGTGCGGGTGACCGGTGCCACGACGATTGCTGTCAGGACGCCGACTGCCTCCGAGCGGGTCACGACGAGGACTGGCCGGCGCATGTCCTCGGCTTCCGCCCACCAAATCTCGCCCTGTAGCGGGAGCGTCACCAGGGCTCTTCCACGATCAGCGAACGCGTAGCGGCGTCCAGCCCCGCGAGTTCGTCGTCGGATTGCGGCTGGTTGCGGTATCCGTCGACAATCTCCGCTCCGACCTGCCGCCGGCGGTGGTGGTCGATGAGCCGTGTCAAACCGAGCCGCACGGCTTCGGAGCGACTGGCCACGACGCCGGAGGTAACCAACGCATCGATCTGCTCTACCAACCGATCATCGATCCTCGTTACCAGTTGTGCCATGCGCTGAGCATAGCGATCTGCAATGCACACGTCCAAGCTCTGGAGCCGCACGGTTGAGTCCCGCCGGCAAAGGGGCGTCCTCGACCTCCTGCTCGCCGCCTGGTCCTTTCCGATGGTGGAGGTGGAGGGATTCGAACCCTCGTCCCCCAGACTCTCCATGGGACTTCTCCGAGCGCAGCCGACGGTTTGTCTCGGGCGGTCGCTCGTCGTCGGCACCGGCGACCACCCCAGTCAGCTGAAATGTCCCCGGCGGGCTCGCTGACGTCGCTTACCGGGTAAGCCCCGCTAGATGACGTCCTTTACCGGCCCGCAGGGCTGAGACCGGGAGAACGCTCACTGGTTCTTAAGCAGCGAGACGCAGATTGTTATCGGCGTTTGTATTTGTTTTCCGGCTCTTTAACGTGGCTCCGGAGACCACGGCTCGCTTCTCCCACTTCGTCGTCCGAGGTCGAAACCATGCACCCCCTGGTGGTTGAACCTTCCACTCTACTCAACCCCTGTCGCTACCCCCGCCCTCCCGACGCCGCAAGGCCATGCCCCGATCGATCTCCCGGTTGGCGTCGCGCTCGGCCATCGCCGCCCGCTTGTCGTGCTGGCGACGGCCCCGGCCGAGGCCCAGCTCAACCTTGGCCCGACCGTCCTTGAAGTACACCGACAGCGGCACCAGGGTCAACGACTGCCGTGCCACCCGGCCACTCAGCTCGTCGATCTCGTCCCGGTGGAGGAGCAGCTTGCGGGGCCGCTCGGGCTCGTGTCCGCCGAAACCGTCGGTCTGCGAGTAGGGCGAGATGTGCACGCCCACCAGCCACAGCTCGCCCCCCTCCAGTCGGGCGTACGAGTCCTTGAGCTGGATCTTTCCCTCGCGCAGCGACTTCACCTCGGTGCCGACCAGGGCGATGCCGGCTTCGATCTCCCGGAGGATCTCGTAGTCGTACCGGGCGCGGCGGTTGCTGGCCACGACCTTGGTGCCCTTGGGTGCCATCGCCATGAGGCTACCGATAGCCTCGTCGGCACCCGATGGTCCGTCTCACCGCCTCCGACGTCGACGCCATCGTCGCCCACGCCCGCCGCGACCTGCCCAACGAGGCCTGCGGCCTGCTCATCGGCCTTCCAGACAGCGACGAAGTCGACTCGATCCACCCCTGCGGCAACACCGAGGCGTCGCCGATGAAGTACACGCTCGACTCCCAGGACGTCGGCAAGGCCAACTGGGACGCGATCTCCCGGGGCCTCGAGCTTGTCGGCGTCTACCACTCCCACACCCACACCGAGGCCTACCCCTCCTGGACCGACGTCCAGCAGGCGGCCGACCCCACCTGGCACTTCCTGCTGGTGTCGCTCAAGGACGAGGAGCCGGTGATGCGCTCGTTCCGGATCGTCGACGGCGAGATCTCCGAGGAGGACGTGCAGGTCCGGGCCGAGTCGACGGAGTAGCCGAGCAAACCCGACTTGATCGGTAGGATTCGGAGTGTCCTGTCCCGAGCCCTTGGAGGCCGAGCCGTGCCTGTCGATGTACGCCTGCCCACCGTCCTCCGCCAGCACGCCGGCGGACAGTCGTCGGTGAAGGCCAACGGGTCCACGATCGGAGAGGTGTTCGACGACGTCATCCGCCAGTTCCCGCTCCTGGCCGGCCAGGTCGTCACCGAGGACGGCACGCTGCACAAGTTCGTGAACGTCTACCGCAACGACGAGGACGTGCGGTTCCTCGACAAGCTCGACACCACGGTCGCCGACAACGACGTGGTCACGATCCTCCCCGCCGTCGCCGGCGGCTAGCGGGGTGGCGGTCTACCGCTCGGTTCTCGACCTGATCGGCAACACGCCGCTGGTCGACGTCACCCGTCTCTGCCCCAACCCCGCGGTCCGGGTGCTGGCCAAGCTGGAGGGCCAGAACCCCGGCGGGTCGATCAAGGACCGCATCGCCAAGTCGATGGTGGAGGCGGCCGAGGCGGACGGTACGCTCGCCCCGGGCCAGACGATCCTCGAGCCGTCGTCGGGCAACACCGGCATCGGGCTGGCCATGGTCTGCCTGCTCAAGGGCTACAAGCTGCGGGTGGTGCTGCCCGAGAACGTCTCGGTCGAACGCCGGCAGCTGCTGGAGATCTTCGGGGCCGAGATCGTGACCTCGCCCGGCACCGAAGGGTCGAACGGGGCGGTACGGATGGCTCAGCGGCTGGCGGCCGAGGACCCGTCGGTGGCGTTCCTCTACCAGTACGCCAACCCGGCCAACCCGCTGGCGCACTACGAGGGGACGGCAGTCGAGATCTGGGGGGACTGCCCGGAGGTCACCGACGTGGTGGCCGGCCTCGGCACCACCGGCACGCTCATGGGCACCAGCCGCTACCTCAAGGAGCGAAAGCCCGAGGTGCGGATGTGGGCCATCGAGCCGCCCGCCGGGGAGATGGTGGAGGGGCTGCGCAACCTCGACGACGGCTACGTCCCGCCCCTGTACGACCCCGACCGCATCGACCGGCGCATGATCGTGCGGCCCAAGGAGTCGATCGAGTGGACCCGCCGGCTGGTCAACGAGGCCGGGATCTTCGCCGGCATCTCGGCGGGGGCGGTGATGGCCGGAGCGGCAAAGGCCGCGAGCGGGATGTCGGAGGGCGTGATCGTCGCCATCTTCGCCGACGGGGGGTGGAAGTACCTGTCCACCGGCGCCTGGACCGACCCCATCGACGAGGTCGTCGAGCGGGCGAAGCGGATCATCTACTTCTGACGCCGCCGAACTGGTGCCACGAAACGGCGCCACCCACCGCCCTGTGTCACCAGTTCGATGGGGGTGGATCGTCCTCGACGAACTGGTGCCACGGAACGGCTCCATTCGCCGCCCTGTGTCACCAGTTCGGGTAGGGGGTGGGTCAGGACTCGCAGGCGATGCCGTCGCCGTCGCGATCGAGGTCGAAGACGTCGGGCCCGACGACCTGGAAGCGCTTGTCAGTGGCGTACACCGGCCCGTTCCCCGACCCGCCCCCGCAATCGACGTCTGACGCGTCGGCCGGAAGACAGGTGCCGACGTAGGAGGGGTGGCACCCGCCGCCGGTGACCGCCGCCACCGTGGTCCGGGGAGCGGCCGTCGTGTCGGGGGTGGTGTCGAGCGTCGTGCGGGGGGTGGTGACGGGCGTCGTGGCGGGAGGGCGGGTCGTCCTCACCGGTGCGACGGTCGTCGGCACCGTGGTGGGCGGCTCCGTGATGGGCGCCATCGTGGGCACCTCACTCACGGGGGGTCTCGTGATCTCCGGCCCGGCGCTCAGGTCGCTGGCACCCGAAGCGGCGCAGGAGCTGAAAACCGCGCCGAACAGGACTGCAAAGAGGATCCGCCGTGTCATGCCCTCCCATCGACATCGCCGGGCGCAACCTGTAGCTGCGCCTAGCCTGCCCACCGTGGACGACCGGCCGATAGGCATGTTCGACAGCGGTTTCGGGGGGCTCACCGTCGCCCGGGCCTTGATCGACCTGCTCCCCGAGGAGGACCTCGTCTACTTCGGCGACACCGCCCGCTACCCGTACGGGCCCAAGTCGCCCGAGGAGGTGAGGGCCTACGCCTCCCAGATCACCGCCATGCTGGTCGACCGCCACGACGTGAAGATGGTGGTGGTGGCGTGCAACACGGCGTCCGCCTGCGCCCTCGAACTGCTGCGCTTCGACTGCGACCTGCCGATCGTGGGCGTCGTCGACCCGGCGTGCGGTCGCTCGTCGGGGCCACCCGCAACGGGCGGGTCGGCGTGATCGGCACGATCGGCACCGTGCAGTCGGGCGCCTACCAGCGGGCGGTGCGGGCCACCCGCGCCCCGGTGACGCTCACCTGCAGCGCCTGCCCCGGCTTCGTCGAGTTCGTGGAGCGGGGGGAGACCGACAGCGAGCAGGTCCACGTGCTGGCCGAGCGGCTGCTGGCGCCCCTGGTAAAAGCCGGCGTCGACACCCTCCTCCTGGGCTGCACCCACTACCCGTTCCTGGCCCGCACCATCGGCGACGTGATGGGTCGCGACGTCGTGCTCGTGTCGTCGGCCGACGAGACCGCGTTCGAGGTGCGTTCGATCCTCGCCGACACCGGCCTCGGTCGGCGCTCGGCCGGGAAGGGTGCGCACCGGTTCGTCTCCTCGGGCGACGTGGCCTGGTTCCGGGAGCTGGGCAGCCGGCTGCTGGGGCCGGAGCTGGATGGGGTAGAGGGATGGTCGTGGCCGACCTGAGTGTGACCGTGTTGGGGTGTTGCGGGTCGTTCCCGGGCGCCGGGGGGGCGTGCAGCGGGTACCTCGTCGACGACGGGACCACCCGGTTGTGGCTCGACGCCGGCTCGGGCACACTGGCCAACCTGCAGCGGCACTGCGCCATGGAGTCGGTCGACGCCCTCGTCCTCAGCCACGAGCACCCCGACCACTGGGCCGACGTCGAGGGATGGATCATCGGGCTGCGCCACCTGGCCGCGCCCCGCGGCATCCCCGTCTTCGCACCGGCCGGGTTGCGGGAGCGGACCTACCACCCCAGCGAGCCGCACCTCGACTGGCACGTCGTCGCCGACGGCGACACCGCCTCGGCCGGCACGATGTCGATGACGTTCTCGCGCACCGACCATCCGGTGGAGACGCTGGCGGTGCGGATCGAGACGGGCGGCCTCGCCGTCGGGTACTCGTCCGACACCGGCCCCGGCTGGTCCCTCGAAGCACTCGGCCCGGGGCTCGACCTGGCTCTGTGCGAGGCAACGGTTCCTACGACGGAAGAGGGAAAGATGCAGCATCTCAGCGCCCGCCAGGCGGGGGCGTCGGCGCGCGCCGCCGGGGTCGAACGGCTCGTCCTGACCCACCTCTGGCCGACGCTCGACCTCGAGCGCACCGGTGCGGACGGTGCCGAGGCGTTCGGAGCACCGGTGGAAGTGGCTTCCGACAACGCCGTCTACACGGTGGAGGCACGGGCGTGAGCCCGCTGGTGCGGGCCGACGGTCGCGGGCCGAGGACCTGCGGCCGCTGTCGTTCCAGCGGGATTACACCGAGTTCGCGCCCGGCTCGGTACTGGTATCGATGGGCCGGACCAGGGTGCTGTGCACCGCCTCGGTCGACGAGCGGGTGCCGCCGTGGATGCGCGGCAAGGGCACGGGGTGGGTCACCGCCGAGTATTCGATGCTCCCGGGGGCGACCCCCGACCGCAGCGACCGCGAGGTGAACCGCGGGAAGCCGTCGGGCCGGACGCAGGAGATCCAGCGGTTGATCGGTCGGTCGCTGCGGTCGGTCATGGACATGGCGGCGCTCGGGGAGCGCCAGATCATGCTCGACTGCGACGTCCTCCAGGCCGACGGCGGAACCCGCACGGCGTCGATCTGCGGGGCCTACGTCGCCCTCCACGACGCGCTGACCCGACTGGTCAAGAAGGGCAAGCTGGCCGCCAACCCGCTGACGGCGGCGTGCGCGGCGATCTCGGTCGGCATCGTCGACGCCGTCGCCCTCCTCGACCTCGACTACTCCGAGGACGTGCGGGCCGACGTCGACATGAACGTGGTCATGACGTCGACCGGGCGCTTCGTGGAGGTGCAGGGCACGGCCGAGGGCCTGGCCTTCTCGCGCGGTGAACTCGACGACCTGCTGGGCCTGGCCGAGCACGGCATCGCCGAGGTCCTCGACGCCCAGGCCGTCGCCCTGGTGTCGCCCCCGCCCGTCCGGACCTAGGAGCGCGCGGGCGTGCGGCTTGTGCTGGCGACGGCCAACCCCGACAAGGCCAGGGAGATCGCCGACCTGCTGGCCGGGTTCGAGATCGTGCCGCGGCCCGCCTCGGTCGGCGAGGTCGACGAGACCGCCGACACGCTGGAAGGCAACGCCCGGCTCAAGGCGGTGGCGGTGGCGGCCGCGGCGGGGGAGGTGGCGGTGGCCGACGACACCGGGCTGGAGGTCGACGCCCTGGGGGGACGGCCCGGGGTGTGGGCGGCCCGGTACGCGGGCGAGCACGCCACCTACGCCGACAACGTGGTGAAGCTGCTGTCGGAGCTCGACGGTGTGCCGCCGGGCGAGGGCCGTCGGGCCCGGTTCCACACCGTGGCCATGGCGGCGTGGCCCGACGGACGGGAGGTCGTCGCCCACGGAACGGTGGAGGGCGAGATCTCGCTGGAGGCGAGGGGCGAACGCGGGTTCGGCTACGACCCGGTCTTCGTGCCCGACGACTCGGGCGGGCGGACGTTCGCCGAGATGACGGCGGACGAGAAGAACAGCATGTCGCACCGGGCTCGGGCATTCCGGAACCTGGCCGACCGCCTGCGCGCCGACAGATCGTGAGTCAGGTCCGGACGAACGTGATCGTCTTCGGGCCGTTCGTGCACTTGTAGGTCGCAGCCGGAAGGTGTTCCGTCTCCGTGGCGGTGACGACGCAGTGATAGCCCTCGACGTCGACGGGCTCGGTACCGAGGGGGCCGGTGCTCGGACCGACGACCCGCACGAACGCTTCGGCCTCCGCGCACGACAGGCCGGTGGCGGTCACGCTGCCGGCGGCGTCGTCGGTGTTCGGCGTGAAACCCACCAAGGCGCAGTTCGACGTGACCAGGGCCGTCGTGGTGAAACTGGCCTGGGGGGTCGTGCTGGTCGTGGCCGGGGTGGCGGCGGTGGTCGTCGTGGTCGCCGGGGCAACGGAGGACGAGGTGGTGGGCCCGGCTGCGGGCTCGCCGTCGTCGGCACAGGCGCCGAGGGCGAGAATCACCGCCACGACGGCCAAGAACCTGGAAACCCTCGTCATCTCCCGCGACCTCCGATCAACTTGCGAGCCTGCTGCGAGCCGCGATGGGGATGACCGGTCACGCCGCACGCAGGTTGACCGTGCCCCCGACGTCCTCGACCCCGAGGATCACCCCACTACTCGGCCCCCGGACGTCGGCGTGACCTCGCACGGCACCTCCGAGCCGGGCTCCCTGACCAGGTAGGTCTGGGCTCCGCAGTCGGCCGCGACCGGCGAGCCCGTCGACTCGAGCACCTGCGCTTCGATGAAGGCGACCGCCTTCGCCATGTCGAGGATGGCGTCGACCTGCTCGAGATGGACGTTGCCCTCGTCGTCCTTCTGGGTGACCTCGACGCGTGCCGCCTGACCGTCGACCTCCGCGGTGCACTCGAAGACGTCGCCCTCCTTCAGGTCCCGGTCAGGGCAGGTGACCGAGTCGACCGGCACGCCCTTCAGCAAGGACTTGATCGAATCCTCGGCCTTGTCGGTGTCGAGCTGCCCCGAGCCCGTGCCGACCGACACCGACGCACTGCAAGCTCCGAGGAGCACCAGCGCCACGGCGGCGCCGGCCAAGCCCCGCACCGTCCGGTTCATCGGTGCACCATCCCTCCGGGTGGTGCACCAATGAGAGCCGTGACATGCGGCCTGCGGCCGCACGAAGCGCGCCACGTGTTCGCTCGCCTTTGGCTCGCTCATGCCTCAGTCGGCCCACGATGTCTCTCCCCCGAAAGGCCGATCGTTCGGCGTCACTCCATCACAGATGCCCGCCGGGGACCAGGGTGCTAGCACGTGTCAGCGGTCGCCGCGCTGCATGATCTCGGTGATGCTCGTGCAGATCTACGGGATCACCACCCCGGAGGACGCGGCCATGGTGGCGGCGCTGGGCCCTGACCACGTCGGCGTCGTGGTCGACGAGGGGATCGAGACGTGGGACAGCGTCGACGTCGAGACGGCCAGGGCGATCGTCTCCGCGCTTGCCGGCGTCGAGGTGGTGGCCCTCTCCCTGTCGACCGACCCCGATCGCATCCAGCGGACCGTGGGGATCGTCCGGCCTGGGATCGTCCACCTGGCCCGGGCTGCCGACGGCATGGCCGCGGAGACGGTGCAGCTGTTGCGGGACGAGCTGGCGCCGGTGCGGATGATGGTGACCGTGCCGGTGCGGGACATGGGTGCGGTCGAGGTGGCCCGCCGGTTCGCCCCCTGCTGCGACTTCCTCCTGCTCGACACCGCCGACCCGGCCAGCGGCGTCGTCGGCGCCACCGGCCACACCCACGATTGGACGGTCAGCGCCAGGGTCGTGGCGGCGGTGGACGTGCCGGTCTTCCTCGCCGGCGGCCTCGGGCCCGAGAACGTCGGCGAGGCGATCAGGAGGGTTCGACCGGCAGGCGTCGACTCGGAGACCCGGACCAGCCTTGGGCACGATCGTCGGCGCAGGGACCCGGACAGGGTCCGCCGGTTCATCGAGATCGCCCGCTCGATTGCCGGCTGAGGATGCGCGCCGAAGAGGGAGCAGAGGTGCTCGTGACACCAGGACGGCGATACCCGACCCGTATGACTGATCCGGCGAGGACCGGCCGCGCGCTCTTGACGCCGTGAGCAAGCGGCGCGAAGCTCGTTTTTAGCGAACGCGGAGATGCCCAGGACCGGCTTGGGCGTCCGCCTGGGTAAGAGAGGTCAGACGTACATGGCAGAGCGCGATGAGTTGAAGCGGGTTCTCGATTCTGCTCGTATGGAGATCGCCGTCGCAATGAAGCGTGTCGACGAAGCAGACGACAAAGAACTTCTGGCTATCGCAGGCGCTACGCATTCATTGGCTGCATTCGTCGACTTCAACGGCAACTGCTCGGCGCAGCGAGACGAGCTCCAGAGCCAGTTGGCGGCGTTCGTCGACTTCAACGGATCCTGTGCCGGACAGGGAGAGATAGGAGTGGATGCAATCGAGAAGGCAAAGGCCGCCGCCTTTGTCGACTTCAACGGGTCGTGCGGGTCCCTTCGGGCGACCAATGATGTCATCCGCCGCCTCGGCGGTGCCCGCTGACGCTAGCGGACAACCTGCTCCACACCGAGACGAGGGGGTCCTGCGAGGGGTTCGCACCCAGCTTCTATGTCGTTGCCAGCCCCCCCATATATGACGCCAAGCTGCGCGCGACAATGCGCGTGTTGCTCTCGACGAGGACGAGCGAGCTTGTTGTCCTGGACGAGCAGTCGGCTCGAGCGTTCCTCGAAGGCCGACTCGGTGATCTCGAGGAGAATTCTGTCGCGACCTTGAGGGCCGCTGGACTGTTGGTCGAAGCTGGTGTTGATGAGCTAGCCGCGGTCCTCGAGGAGAATCGCTCGGCGTGTGAGACGCCGAGCGTCCTGTATCAGAGCGTGCTGCCGTCGGCTGCGTGTCAACTGGGCTGCGACTACTGCGGACAGACGCATCGCGCCAAGACGATGTCCAGTGACGAGCAGGCCAAGCTCGTCCGACGGCTTCGATCACAGCTCGAGGTGGCGCAGTACCAGGAGCTTCAGATTGGTTGGTTCGGCGGCGAGCCACTCTTGGGGATGCATGTCATACGCCAGCTCACCCAAGCGTTGCGTGCGACGGCCCACGAGTTCGGAGCGGTCTATAGCGCCACCATGGTCACGAACGGACTCGCGCTTACACCGGAAACCGCACGCGAGGCTGGCTTGTGATCTTGACGTCGGTTCCGTCGAAGTTACGTTGGACGGCCTCGCAGCGACCCACGATGTCCGTCGGGTAACGAAGTCTGGGCGACCCACGTTCGACCGGATATACAACAACCTGCTCGGGGTCGCAGGCGACGACAGTCACAGTATGGCGATCACGATCCGCACGAACGTCGATGCTGACAATGCTGGGGACATACCGGATTTGATCGACCTCCTGGCGGTTCCGCCGCTCCGGGACCGCATCTCGTACTACACGGCGCCGGTACATGATTGGAGCAATGACGCCGGAGCCAAGTCTCTTTCCAAGCAGGAGTACGCCGCGCTCGAGATTCAATGGCTTGCCCAGATGATGCGTCTCGGGATGAGAGTGCCGCTTACGACCCGTCGGAAGACTGTCGTGTGTCTGGCGGTCGATCGACATGCCGCAGTCACCGATCCGTCGGGAACAGTCCTGAACTGCACCGAACATGCGTTGATCCAGGGCCCGAACGAGTCGTTCATACCGCTGTCGGCTATCGGCCGCAAGACCGAGACAAAAGCTGTCGTCGAGGATGGGCTGTCGAACTTCCTGGACCTCGTCGAAGCGGGAACCTACGACTGCAACCGGTGCAGAATGTTTCCGTCCTGTGGTGGTGCTTGCCCGAAGTCGTGGCAGGACGGCACCATTCCATGTCCGTCGGCGAAATTCAACATGTCCGAACGCCTGTTGCTCGCCTATGCCGGTGCTCGGCTCCGAAGCGCCTCGAACTGACGAACGCTCGCTCTGTCGAGTGCTTCGTTGGGACGTGGCCGATGCCGGCGCACCCGACCTGCTCGGAACGGTCAGGCGCCGCCGTCTCGCGTATACGGCGACGGCGTTGATCGCACAGCTGCACCGCCTCGACCCGCCGGAGGCACAACAAGCGTTCACGGGCCTCAACGCCATGACCGATGCCGCCTTCGAGCGTCTCCTCACGTCACCTGCGGTGTTCCAGCTCACCCAGGTGGGGTCGGTCGGCGCCGCGAAGCAACTGGCCGACCTCGTCACGATCGAGGCGGCGCTGACCGACGAACGCACGCCACCGATCGCCGGGTGGACGGCACTCGGTGATCGGTGGGTCGGACCGCCACCGCCCGAGGAGGGCCTCCCCTCGCTTCCTCCTGCCCCGATTCCATGCGCGCTGCCGATCGACCTCTCCCTCCCCGAGCTCCTCGTCCACCCCACCGCAGGCCTTCAGCAGACGGAGGTCCTGACGGAGGGCGATCTGAGCATGGCGGCCAAGCTGATCGATGAGTCACTCGAGCGCGTTGCAGGACGAAGTTCCGATGGCACACAGCCTGATCATGAGCTTTACGAGCAACGTCGTTCTACGACTGGAGGCGGCCGACCGGAGGATCGTGCGCGGCGCCTCCTCTCCAGTCGCGATCGGGCGAACCGTCCTGGTCAACCTCACCGACGCGGTGTGCCTTGGGCCGGTCAAGGACTGCCTTGTTCACGAGTCGATTCATGCCTATCTCAGCTCGATCGAATTGGATGCTCCGTTCGTACTCGAGGATCCAGCCCAACCGGTTCGCTCGCCTTGGACTGGCAGTCCCCTTCCTCTCCGCGCCCTCGTGCACGCCTGCTTCGTGTGGTTTGGCCTCTGTAAGCTGTGGGGCCACGATGATGAACTCCGTCCCGATGGTGATTGGGAGATGGTTCGCAACGGATTCCGCAATCTCAGCATCGACGATTTGGCACAGCGAGGTGTGAGTCCCACTTGTATTCTTTCCATTGACGAGATGCGACGAGAGGTGATGAGCTGATGATCAACGGAAGTGATCCCACCTTCGTCCAGGGGTCCGTGCTGTCGACTGTCTTCGAGCCAATGGACATCGCGGAGTTCCTCGAGCGATACTGGCAACGCGAATCGGTCGTGCTGGGTGGACGGTCACCAGACCACTTCGATTCCATCTTTTCCATAGACTCCATAGACAGCCTTCTCACGAATTGCACCATTCCGGCCGGGAACATCGATATGGGCAGCAATGCCGTGGGGGCAGATCCAGCATCGTACAAACCGAAGGGAGTTGCGGACTCCGCCTCCTTGCTGAAGTTGCACAAGGCGGGAGAGACGATCATTCTTCGGGCGATGCACCTTTTCGATGGGGGTCTACGGCAGCTCTGCGCAGCCCTCTCGTCCGTCTTCCGCTGCAACGCCCAGGCCAACATCTATATCACGCCAGCCAAGACCAGAAGCTCGTATCCGCATTGGGATGCCCACGACATATTCATCCTGCAAGTGGCCGGGACAAAGGTGTGGACGCTGCACGAGAATGCACTCGCCCTACCTCACCCCGACTTTCGGTTTGATCCGAACCAACATCCCATAGGCGACCCTATCGGCGAGATCGAGATGAAGCCCGGCGACACGGCCTACATCCCGCGTGGTCTGGCTCACAACCCCCATGCGATAGATCACTCTGTCCATATTTCTCTGGGTGTCCAAGTCATCACGTGGTATGACGTGTTGGTTGCCGCACTCCAACAGGCATGTGGTAGCACCGAAGCGGTGCGGCGGGCAGTACCTCTTGCCCGCGGCGGGCTCGGTGTGGATCCGAGCGCAATCGAAGCGGAGCTTGGGTCTCTTCTCTCGGACACTTTCGACAGTGACACCGTCTTGGGGAGAGCCCAGTCACTTCTCGACCGAGCGGCGCAGCAACAGATCGCCACGGACACGGCCGGGATGTTGCAGGCGATTGTGAACGGTCAAGGTGTGCGCGCCGAGAGCGTCGTCGAGCTCCGCACGATCCTTCCCTCGAGATCGTCGGCTCGTATCGCAGGGACGACGCGCGTGCTGTTGAGTGGACTCGAGTTTGCGGTCGACCCCACGCACACCGCCATGGCCGATTTCATCGTCGAGAGAAGGCGGTTTCGGGCCGAAGAGCTGCCGGGTGAGGATGTAGCTGCGAAGGTGGCGTTCGTGGAACATCTTGTCGACGAAGGGTGCCTCCGCATCGTCTCGTGATCCTGGGGCGGACGGCATTTCATCGATCGCGAGATTCCTCGTCATCCGTCGAGCCGGGTTTCTCGAAGACACACAGGTAGGGCGTCGCCGACGCGTCACCGAGATCGACGCGCTTCAGACTCTGCCGCAGGAGTTGGCCGAACTCTGCGAAGGCGGCGCTGTCCAGTGACGGATTCCGCCTTCGCTCGGCTTCCTCGACGCCCGCACAGATGTTCTCGATTCCATGCTCGGACGCTCCTCCCACCTCCACTCGCTCGGCGCGGACGAGCCGGAAGCCGGCTGTCTCGACGTCGTCGATCTGGGACGAAAGGCTTGCGATTCTCACGTCTGGCCCGACGCCGCGGCGCACCTGTTCCCGCACGTCCTCGGTGCGGATCGGGTGGTGATAGAAGAACTCCACGAAGAACCCGCCTGGCCGGAGGATCCGCATCGCCTCGGCCACCAGTCGCGCCGGCTTCGGTGTATATCCCAACGTCGCGGTCATCACGACTGCGTCGTGTGACGACGACGCGAACGTCGTTGTCGCCGCATCCATGCACTCGAAGCGGGCCGGGCTCTCGACGATCTGGCCGATAACCGTTGCCGCGTCGACGAACCGAGCATCGATGTCGATCCCGAGGACACAAGGGAAGGAGGATGCGAGCACGAAGGTGGACATGCCGGTGAAGGAACCGACGTCGAGAACCTCCGAGCTCTCGTCGAGTCCCAGCTCCGTCAACACCTGGGCGACGTGGCGGACCGCCGCGGCACCGCCAGGGGCTGCGTCGGGATCACCCACGTACGCGAGAAGCTCGTAGGGGAGCATCTGGCGAAGTTGAGCAATCGGTTGGCGAGGCATGGCCACGCTGAAGAGTGCCATCACGCGAAGCGCAGTGTCCGCGGGCGCGCTCGTCCCGGGCGACAAGGTCGTACCCGTGCCGCCGGCGACCACGAGGACGGGGTGGCGATGTCTCGCCAACTCGCCGATCAGGCTACGAGCGGCGACCATCTCGGCGACCACGGGCGCCATCCCCGGCAGCGAGGCCAGGATGGAGCGATAGACCTCGGCGCCTGGCCGCTCGGTCATGAACCACCGTGCCTTGCGCGTGTACGAACGGACGATCATGCCGGCGTCCTCGTACGGCTTCAGGCACTCGGCCGCGGACCGAGGGGTCGACACGATCCCGAATGCGTCCCGCTCGCGCTGCCGAAGCGCCTCCGAAACCGTGGGTTCATAGACGTAGTGGGCATCCACGAACGTCCCGTCGCGGCCCAGCGACCTCCGAAGCGCCGCCAGCGCGGCCACGCGATCCCCGAAGAAGGCACTGCTTCCGGCACAGAACGCCGCGTCGATCTTCGTCAGCGCTTTGTCATGCAGGGAGACATCCACTTCGACGAACCGGAGATTGGGGAGCACGTGGCGGGTTTGCGCGGTGGCGATCATGGCCTGTGAGAGATCGATCCCGATGATCGTCGCATCGGGGCGTGCTCGGGCTATGTGTGCCGAAACCCAGCCGGTGTTGCAGCCCACATCGACGATCACCCCGGCATCGGCCGGCAGTAGATCGTTGATCACCTCGATCATCGACTCGCCCCCAGGGGGCAGGTTCATCACCCCGAGGCGAGCGACAGTCTCGACGTAGTCCACCTGTTGTTGGCTGACGGTGGGCTTCACCGGCAGACGTCGCAGTGGCCGGCCTTCGAGAGCGGTTGGCGCTGGCCCACTCCGGAGCGGAGATCCATCGTCCAACGCACACCCTGCAAGCTCAGCGGACCCGCCTCATCACCGGCGACCAGCAACAGCTGAGCCGCGAGGAATGACGCCAGGAGCAGATTGTTGGGTGCCGCAGACGGCGCAACGAACGAGTCGGTGGTGACCCGGTATTGGCCGGAGCCACAGAACGGGCAGGCATCGGCCTTCCGACTGACCAACGGCCCTGCGGTGCAGAACGCTCCGACATAGCCGGAATGGACGTACCGGACGCCCTCCCGCCCGTGCAACCACGTCACCGCTTCCCGCGCCGAACCTCCGTCGTCCACGGTGACGAGCCACGTCGACGAGCCGTTCGGAAGAGCCATCGACGCTTCCTCCAGGCTGCGTGACGAGACGCGACGGGGGACGGTGCGAACAGACGCCCCGAACCGACCCTCCAGGTGCTCGGCGAGTGCATCCACCTTGAGGCGTGTCACATCCGACTCGCATGCCCACAGCAACCGATTCAGATTGCTGTGTTCGATCACGTCGCCGTCGATCAGCGTCAGGTGTCGCGCTCCGAGCGCGGCGAGCTCCACCGCCGCATTCGATCCGAGACCTCCACAACCGGCGATGACGTACTCGTGCTCACGGACTGCGCGCAAAGCCTCATCGCCACGCGCACCGCACATTGCCGCTGCGAACACTCGGTTGCGATCGACCTCCGGCGCCGACTTCTCGGGACGCTCCAGCAATCCAATGCGTTCCAAGCTGTCACCCAGTTCTCCTGCGAGGAACGTGTCGGGGTCTTCCCACAGAGCCTTGGCGATCGGGCGCGGCAGGTGGATCAGCCGTCCCCCGTGCTCCAAGCCCACTGCCTCCCCGTTCTTCAGAGCGAGTCGTACGTCCGACCTCAGACGTCTCCGGGTTTCGGCCGTGGATTGCCGCTCGAGTATGACCGGTGCCCTAGTTCGCGACCAGGTCGGCGAGATCCGCGAGCTCCTCGACGCCCAGGCGCAGATGGAGAATGTCCTCACCGGTGATTTCCTTCAGAGCGGACTGCTGCTCGGCTGTCAGCTCGATGGAGACCATGTGCAGCTGCTTCACCTCGGGTACCCGTACGGCCCGAGCAACCCCAGCTTCGACATCACGATCTTGATCACCCATTTGTCAGCATCTCCTCTCGGCTGTGCGTTCTCTCTACGATTCTAATGGTTTGGTGACGGCCTCGGCATCCCGCCGATGCGCCTATTCTGGTCGGCGGGCTTGGGCGACGATCTCTTCTCCGCCATCACCCACCGCTCCTCCTTCAAAGTCGCCATGAAGCACCACCTTGCCGAACCCGGCCTCTACGAAAAGGCGATGAAGATCATTCGGGTAGAGGTAGGCAAGCTCAAGTTTTTGAGCAAAGGTTCGGGCCAAGTGCCCATCATTGCCGATCCTTTCATACCGATGCCAGCTCGTCAACCGCTGGCTCTGTACGTCGTATTCCGTGGCCTCGCTGAGGAGTATACGTCCGCCGGCCGCACACTCGAAGTCGTCCGTCCAGCGCCAGACCCTGCTGAACGGTTCCTGGGAGGCCATACTGCTGTCGAGCGACGGGTGGAAGACATCCAGCGCGACAATTCCGCCCGGGCGTACGTAAGCATAACAGGCTCGTAGGCAGCGAAGCTGGGAGGACAAATCCAGGTTGTGCAGGAACACGCGGAAGGGCAACACGACCGCTCCGAACGCAATGTTGTGAACGTAGGCGGACATATCCGCCTCCACCACCGATACGTTCTCCTGGATAGAGCGAGGTTGCTCCTCCAGCTTTGCGCGGAGCCGGGCGAGCATGGCCGGAGAGTTGTCGACGGCGACGACTTCGAAGCCTGCCCTCGCGAGAGCCAGCGAGAGTCGTCCGGTTCCCGCCCCGAGCTCGAGCACCGGGCCCCCAGCTTGGGTGGCGATGCCGACATAGAACTCCACGTCACGCGTATAATCCGAGTAGGCCTGATCGTACAGCTCGGGGTCATATGCTGAGGTTGGCACCGGATCATTCGGTCAACCCGAAATGTGGTGGGTTTCCCACACCGCACGCACGTCGGGACGCGAGAGGGATTGCTCGAGGATATCCGCAAGGGTTCGCGCCCGGGCGGCATTGTCGGCTCCGAAGTCACAGACATGCACGTCGACCGTGACCTTCTCGAACTCCGGCCAATGGTGGATCACCACATGGGACTCGGTGAGCAGCACCACGGCCGAGGAGCCTTGTGGATGAAGGTCGACGGCGATCTTGCCGACTGGGCTCAATCCGGCGGCCCGCGCCGAACTGTCGAGGAGCTCCGCAAATTGGTCAGCTGTGTATGAACGAACCTCGGTCGACGTGGCTATCACCGCGCAGAGATGGTGCGATTCGATCATCAGGCCTCAGCGATAATATGGGTGAGTCATATCGTACCCGGGTCGGTGCCTTCGTCATATGTGCCGTCGCATCTTCCGACATCAGTGGCACACCGACAGCGATGCTCGGACACGTCCCGAGTCTCCCCGAAGCGTCTCCGGCTGTCAAGGCTGGCTTGCGTCGAGAAAGCCGGGAACGCGACCACAAGCGCCGCCGCCTACCAGGCCACCGGGCGGGGGTGACTGCCGGCGCGGTGCACGGTGTCGGCTGGCTGTAGAGTGTCTTCGAGAGGCTGACGACGTCTCCTCCCAGGGCGAAGCGCCGCGCCATGAGCGGCCAAGAGATCCCGAGCGTCAGGAGTATGGAGCCGCTCAGAACGACGAAATCGCCCTGAATCGGACTCGCGCTCACCACGAGGAAAGTCGAGAAAGTGTGGCGTTCGCAACCACACGCGACGTGGGGGAAGAGTTATGGCAGGACCGTCCCGGCCGGCAGGACGCGGTCGCCGTAGTAGGCGTCCCACGCGTGGTAGCCGAGGTAGGCGCGCTCGTCCGTCTCGATCTGCTGGGCGTACAGGGTGATGGCCCGCACGTAGCGATTCGAGTTGTTGTACGCGTGGAGGGCGCGGGCCATGTCGCCCGGTGCGCCCCGGTCGGCGAGGAGGCGGGCAGCAGCGGGGATGGCGTCGGCGGTCGACTCGATGTCGCCGCCGCGGCCGTAGATCTCCCAGGTCGACGGGATGAACTGCATCGGGCCCCTCGCCCCGGCCACGCTGTCGCCGCGGATGCGGCCCATGCGGGTCTCGACCAGGTGGATGGCGGCCAGGTACTGCCACGGGACGTCGCTGGCCGCGCCTGCCTGCTTGTAGTGGGCCAGCAGCACGGCCGGCGGCTCCGGTGCCACGATCCTCCAGTGAGGGAGCGGGCGGGCCGGGTCGACCTCGCCGTTGAGGATCTGGATCTCGCGGGCCGCGGTGACGTTGGCCTCCACGGTCGACCGCAGGCCGCCGGGGACCAGGGACAGCGCCTCCGCGTCCCACTCGGGGTGCTTGGCCAGCGCCCGGTACGCCTCCTGCTGGGCCTGGCCGGCGCGGGCGACGTCGGCCTCGGGCGTGGCAGGGTCGCGGATGGCGGTCTCGGCCGCCACCAGCTGGGCGGCGACGGCGGCCGCCGGGCTGAGGGTCGTCGGCGGTGCGGTGACGGCGACGGTCGTGGGCGGCGGCAACGTCGCGACCGTCGTGGCCGGCCCAGCCTTGTCCCCGTCCCTCGCGCAGCCGGCCATCGCCGCCACTACCGCGACCGCCACGGCTACCAGCCGTCCCCTCATCTGGCGTCCTCTAGCCTTGGCCTGTGAGTGGCAAGTACCTGATCCGCACGTTCGGCTGCCAGATGAACGTGCACGACTCCGAACGGCTGGCCGGCGTGCTCGAGGCCGAGGGCATGGAGCCCACCGACGACGTGGAGACGGCCGACGTCGTCCTCCTCAACACCTGCTGCATTCGCGAGAACGCCGACAACAAGCTCTACGGGCACCTGGGCCACC
The DNA here is from genome assembly GCA_963827345.1 of uncultured Acidimicrobiia bacterium. Lineage (GTDB taxonomy): Bacteria > Actinomycetota > Acidimicrobiia > Acidimicrobiales > AC-14 > CAWGUU01. The sequence continues at coordinate 71,595 of CAWHAN010000005.1, forward strand.
TCAAGTCGGTGAAGGATAGGCACCCCGGCATGCAGATCGCAGTCGGGGGGTGCCTGGCCCAGAAGGACAGGGAGCTGATCCAGGAGCGGGCGCCGCAGGTCGACGCCGTGTTCGGCACCTTCAACGTGGGCCGGGTGGCCGAGCTGCTCAGGGACGCCGTCGACCGGGGCGGACCGGTGATGGAGATCCTCGACGAGGCCCAGGCCGACGACGAGAGCGCCTTCCCCTCGGCCCTGCCGGTGCGCCGCGACCTGGCCCACACCGCCTGGGTCACCATCCAGGTCGGGTGCGACAACTCGTGCGCCTTCTGCATCGTGCCGTCGGTCCGGGGCAAGGAGATCAGCCGGCCGATGGAGCAGATCGTGGCCGAGGTGGAGTCGCTCGCCGCCGCCGGCACGGTCGAGGTCACCCTGCTGGGCCAGAACGTCAACTCCTACGGCCGGGACATCACCCGGCGCCGGCCGCTGTTCGCCGAGCTGCTGCGGGCGGTCGGCGCGGTCGACGGCATCCGCCGGGTGCGCTTCACCAGCCCCCACCCCAAGGACCTGCGGCCGGACACCATCGCGGCGATGGCCGAGACCGCGACCGCGTGCGAGCACCTCCACCTGCCCCTTCAGGCGGGGAGCGACAGGGTGCTGGCCGCCATGCACCGGGGCTACACCGCCCGCCGCTACCTCGAGAAGCTGGCTGCGGCCCGGGCGGCGGTGCCCGACCTGGCCGTCACCACCGACCTGATCGTCGGATTCCCGGGCGAGACCGACGACGACTTCGAGCGCACCCTCGAGGTGGTGGCCGAGGCTTCCTACGACAGCGCCTACACGTTCCTCTTCTCCCCCCGACCCGGCACCGAGGCGGCGGTGATGGCCGACCGGTTCGTGCCGGCCGACGTGGCCGCCGAGCGGTTCGAGCGCCTGCGGGTTGTCGTCGAGCGCTCGGCCCTGGCCCGCCACCGCGCCCGGATCGGCCGCGTCGAGGAGGTGCTGGTCGAGGGGCCGAGCAAGAAGGACCCCACGGTGGCCAGCGGGCGCACGAGGCAGAACAAGCTCGTGCACTTCTCGGTCGTCCCGGTGCCGCCGGCCGGCACGTTTGCCACCGTCGAGATCACCGGGGCCGCCGCCCACCACCTGCGAGGCGACCTTGTCGAGGTCACCGCCCGTCCCCGGCACCGCACGCTCATCCCGGTGCTCTCGCTCTGACCCCAAGTCAACGGGCTGCCGGGCACCTCGCGCTGGTCGGGGCGACGGCGTCGGGGAAGTCGGCGCTCGCCCTCGAAGTGGCCCGGCGCCTGCCGGGGATCGAGCTGGTGTCGGTGGACTCGATGCAGGTGTACGTGGGGATGGACGTCGGCACGGCCAAGCCGTCGGCGGCGGAGCGGGCCGAGGTACCCCACCACCTGCTCGACCTGGCCGACCCGTCGGAGCAGTTCACCGTCACCCGGTTCCAGGCGGCGGCGGAGGCGGCGATCGCCGGGATCGAGGCTCGCGGCCACCGCGCCCTGCTGGTGGGCGGCACCGGGCTCTACCTGCAGGCGGTGGTCGACAGGCTGTCGGTGCCGGGCCAGTGGCCGAGGGTGCGGGCCGAGCTGGAGGACGAGGCCGCCGCACTCGGAGGAGAGGCAGGGTCGCCGGACGCCGCGCCCGCGCTGCACCGCCGCTTGGCGGAAGCCGACCCGGCGGCCGCGGCCCGCATCGAGCCCGGAAACCTCAGGCGCATCGTCCGGGCGCTCGAGGTGACGCTCGGCAGCGGCCGTCCGTTCTCGTCCTTCGGCCCCGGCATCGACGCCTACCCGCCGACCCGGTTCCGGATGGCCGGCGTCTGGCTGCCGCGGGGCGTGGTCAACGCCAGGATCGAGGCCCGGCTGACCGAGCAGATGGATGCCGGCTTCCTCGACGAGGTCGCAACTCTGGCCGCGCGAGAAGCCAAAAGGGAATGTGGCGGCCTGTCCCGCACCGCTCGCCAGGCCTTGGGTTACCGGGAACTGCTCGGGCACCTCGCCGGGAAGTCCACGCTCGACGAGGCGGTTGAAGAGACTGTCCGGCGCACGCGGGCCTTCGCCCGCCGCCAGCGGGCGTGGTTCCGCCGGGACCCACGGATCACCTGGCTGGCGACCGCGGGCAATCCGCTCGATCTGCTGCCCGCCCTCCTGAGAAGCTGGTCAACCTGATGCAACTGGAGAAATACCACGGCCTGGGGAACGACTTCCTCGTGCTCCTCGACCTCGACGACCGCCAGCCGGTCGACGAGCCGACGGTTCGCGCCCTGTGCGACCGTCACCGGGGCGTGGGCGCCGACGGACTCATGCGGGTGACCGCGGGGCCGACGATGGAGCTGTGGAACGCCGACGGGAGCCGGGCCGAGATGAGCGGGAACGGGATCCGCTGCCTGGTGCTGGCCCTCGTCGACGCCGGCCTGGCACCGGGCCCCGAGGTGAAGGTGGTCACCGACGCCGGCGTGCGGCGGGTGACGGTGGAGGGCGACGGCCGGCTCAGCGTCGACATGGGTGCCGCTCAGTTCCGACCACACCAATTTGACAGGGGCACGGGCGTCGCCGCCCTCATCGACATGGGCAACCCCCACGCCGTGGTCGAGGTGCAGGATCCCTACGACCACGACCTGGCCCGGGAGGCCCGGGCCTACCCCGGGCTCAACCTGGAGCTGGTGGCGGCCGGTCCCGGCCCCGACGAGCTGACCATGCGGGTGTGGGAGCGGGGCGTGGGGGAGACCCAGTCCTGCGGCACCGGCGCCTGCGCGGCGGCTGTCGCCGGGCGCGGTTGGGGCCTCGTCGGCGACAGGGTCACCGTCCACCAGCCGGGCGGCGACCTGCTGGTCGACCTCACCGGCGACAGCATCGTCCTCACCGGTCCGGCCCAGCACGTCTGCACGATTCATGTCCCCGGTGAGGTGAGTCGCTGATGACGCTCATCGAGCGGGGCCGGCGGGAGCGCATCGTCCTCGTCGGGGTGGCGATCCCGCCCGCCACCCTCGACCAGGCCAGCTCGTCGCTCGACGAGCTGGCTGCCCTGATCGACACGGCAGGCGCGGACGAGGCCGATCGCGTCCTCCAGCGCCGGGACGCGCCCGACCCGGCCACGTTCGTCGGCAAGGGCAAGGCCGAGGAGCTGCGGGACCTGTCGTACGCGGTCGACGCCGACACGGTCGTGTTCGACGAGGAGCTGACGCCGGCCCAGAGCCGCAACCTGGAGAAGATCCTGGGCCGCACCGCCATCGACCGCAGCGCGGTGATCCTCGACATCTTCGCCCAGCACGCCCACTCCCAGGAGGGCAAGGCCCAGGTCGAGCTGGCCATGCTGCGGTACCGGCTGCCGCGGTTGCGGGGGAAGGGCAAGGGCCTCAGCCAGCAGGCCGGCGGCATCGGCACCCGGCGGGGCCCCGGCGAGACCCAGCTCGAGGTCGACCGCCGGCGCCTGGTGCGGCGGGTCACCAAGCTGGAGGGCGACCTGAAGGTGCTCACCAAGAACCGCCGCACCCAGCGCAAGGCCCGGGCCCGCTCACGGGTGCACACCATCGCCCTCGTCGGCTACACCAACGCCGGCAAGTCCACCCTGCTCAACCGGCTCACCGACGCCGGCGTGCTCGTCGAGGACAGGCTGTTCGCCACCGTCGACCCGACCACCCGGCGCATGGACCTCCCCGGTGGCGAAAAGGTGCTGGTCACCGACACCGTCGGGTTCGTCCGCAAGCTGCCCCACCAGCTGGTCGAGGCCTTCCGTTCGACGCTCGACGAGGTGGTCGAGGCCGACCTGCTGATCCACGTGGTCGACGCCTCGGCGCCCGACCCGGAGGCCCAGATGGACGCCGTCCGCACCGTCCTGCGGGAGATCGGCGCCGACGAGGTGCCCGAGCTGGTGGCGTTCAACAAGGCCGACCTGGCCGGCGAGGAGGCCAAGCGCCTGCTCGACCGGTATCCCGGCTCGGTGGCGGTGGCGGCCGCGACCGGGGCGGGCATCGAGAACCTGCTCGAGGCCGCCGGCGACGCCCTGCGCGCCCTGTCGAAGGTCGTCGAGCTGGTCGTTCCTTACGACAGGGGCGACGTGGCGGCCGCCGTCCACCGCCACGGCGAGGTGCTGTCCGAGGACCACGACGCCGACGGCACCCGGCTGCGGGCCCGCCTCGAGTACCCCGAGCTGCACCGCTTCGCCGAGTTCCTGGCCTGATGCGAGTTCCTGGCCTGATGACCGAGTTGGGATGAAAACGGCTGGGGGCTTCGAGCCGCCGCCCTACCCCTACGACCGGCTCGACGAGCTGAAGGCCGTCGCCGCCGACCACGAGGGCGGCATCGTCGACCTCTCCATCGGGACGCCGTACGACCCGCCCTCGCCCGCGGTCGTCGAGGCCCTGGCCTCGTCGGGCGCCGAACGGGGCTACCCGCCGTCGATCGGCTCGAAGCGGCTGCGGGAGGCGGCGACGGGTTGGATGCGCCGACGCCTCGGCGTCGAGGTGGCCGTGGACGCGGTGGCCGCCTGCGTCGGCACCAAGGAGTTCGTCACCTCCACCGCCCACTGGCTGCACCTTCGCGACCCGGGCCGCGACACCGTCCTCTTCCCGTCCGTCGCCTACCCGTCCTACGAGATGAGCGCGACCTTCGCCGGCTGCCGGGCGGTGGGGGTGGACGTCGACGACCTGGCCGCCATCGAACCCGACGACGCCCACCGGGCCCTGTGCCTGTGGGTCAACAGCCCGGCCAACCCCACCGGCCTGCTGACCGACCTGGAGGCGGCGGCGGCGTGGGGACGGGCCCACGGGGTGCCGGTGCTGAGCGACGAGTGCTACGTGGAGTTCACCTGGGAGGGGCCGCGGCGCACGATCCTGGAGCACGGTCCCGACGGAGTGCTGGCCGTGCACTCGCTGTCGAAGCGGTCGAACCTGGCCGGGCTGCGGGCCGGGTTCTACGCCGGCGACGCCGACCTGGTGAGGTACCTGTCCGAGGTTCGCAAGCACGCCGGGGCCATGGTGCCCGGGCCGGTGCAGGCCGCCGCCGCCGTCGCCCTCGACGACGACGCCCACGTCGACGAGCAGCGGGGGAGGTACATCGAGCGCATCGCCTTCTTCCGCGACACCCTCGCGGCCGCCGGTGTTTCCTCGCAACCGCCCGCCGGATCGTTCTATGTCTGGGCCGATGCGCCCGACGGAGACGCGTGGGCGCTGACCGCCTGGCTGGCGAAATGGGGAGGGGTCCTGGTTGCTCCCGGAGACCTCTATGGCGACGCCGGAAAAGGCCATGTCCGCATTGCAATGGTGCAGCCCATGGAGCGCCTGGAGTTGGTGGCCCGCCGGCTGGCCACCGCGCCCGGCGACCCCTTGTCAGCCGCCGGCTAGGAGCCTTACGCCCCGAGCGAGGGTGGCCAGCCGGGCACGAACATCTGACCGCCGCTGACGCTGGCGACCACCCACCGGCCTTCGGCGTGGCGCATGGCGAACCGCCGATTTCCCCCTCGACCGTCGGCGTCGTTCTCTGCGGGCTCGAGATCGTCCCCGGGCCGGCCGTCGCGCGCCACGAACGTGACCATCTCGGTGTCGAGCCCCAGCACCTCGGGATCGTCCCTCGCCCGCCAGGTGAGGGTGCTGAACCCGGGCCACGACCGGTGCCAGCGGTCGAGAACCTGCTGGGCGAAGGCGTCCCACAGCGGGTGGGCGGGGGGACAGGCGGCCAGGCCGTGGGCGATGGTGTCCCAGTCCTGGTCGTGGCCGATGTCGGGGTGGTGGCGGTTGGTCCAGACCCAGTCCTGGGCCAGCACCAGGCGGAGGATCGGTTCGGTGAGCGGCCAGGCGAGGCCCAGGTCGGCCTGGTCCATCACCGCCTCGACCCAGACGGTGGCGACCTCCTGCGGGCTCGGTTCGCCGGCACTCGGGTCGGGAACGCTCGGCAGCCGACCGACGCCCTCACCTGTCACCGACGCAGGGTAGGTCAATGGTTCGCAGGAGTGCGTGCGGTACGCTTTCCCGCATCGGATGGTGCTACGCGTTCGGCATCCAAATTTGCCAGGGATGCAAGGCCGCCATGGAGGCCGGGGAGTCGTCTTGTTCCTGCGCGAACTGTGGCACCGTTTGCCCCGGTCTATTTCGTGGATGTCCCGACGTCTGGGCCGCCGGTCCCACCGAGTTCTCGCCGCACGGGCCACCCACGGCGGCGGCGGTCGTCGCCGCCTCGGCCGACGCCTTCGCGACCGCCTCCGCCTCCCGCGGGGGAGCGCCGTGGACGCCTGCGCCAGCCGCGCCGGTGCCGGTGGCGTCGGGCGGTTCGCCGTCGGAGTTCTGGGGGGTCCCCATCACGCCGAGGGGTGACTCCGGCCGACCGGCGCCCCCTGCGCCCGTCCCCGCGCCCGCTCCCTCCGCCCCCACCGGCCCGGCCGGCCCCGCCGACCGCTCGCCGGAACCCCCGCCGCCCCCGCCACCGCCACCGCCACCGCCGGCCGACACGGCGGCCGCCGGCGACACCGGGCCGACCGACCGCGACGCCGACATCGCCGCCCGCCTCCGCGCCCTCGCGTCGGGCCCGGCGAGCGCCGACACCCTGCGCCGGGCCCTCGTGTGGGTGGCGGGCGAGGTGCAGGCCAGCGGTCAGGCCATGCGGGCCGCCAACGACCAGATCGCGGAGCTGGCCGGCCGGGTGGCGGCGGTCGAGAGGCGCGGCGACGCCAGGGGCGGGGAGATGACCAAGGAGGTGGAGTTCCTGTGGCGGGAGACCGAGGCCCGCGCCTCGGCCATGGGCCGCACCACCGAGCAGGCTCGACGCCACCGTCAGGGAGTCTGTCGGCCCACTACGGCCAGGTTGTCGACCGGCTGCAGACGCTGGAGACACGGCTGGGCGGCAGCGGCGGCACGATCCGCGAGGTGCTCGATCACGTGGCCCTGGAGGTGTCGGGCACACCCGACTTCGCCGAGCTGGCCCGGGCCGCCCTGCGCAGCGGTCACCTGGAGGGAGCCGTCCGCGAGCTGCGCAACGAGCTCGACCGCATCACCCGCGCCCAGGCCGCCGGCCAGCAGGACGCCCTGGCCCACGTTGCCGGGCGCACCGCTCCGCTCGAGGGGGCGCTGCACGAGCTGCGCCGCGAGCTGGAGCTGGTCGCCGAGGAGACGGCGACGTCGCAGGAAGCGCTCAGGGCCGAGGCCTACGAGCGCATCCTGGCCGTCGCCGAGCGGGTGCAGGCAGTCGAGGGGCGACTCTCCGAGCCCACCGCGGCCGCCGAGCCCGCCCAGGCCGCCGTGTCGGCCGCGTCCGCTGAGGCCAGCGGCTCCACCGGGAGGCAAGTAGGGGAGCTGGCCGACTACGTGGCCACGGTGGAGGCCCGGCTCGGTGCGATCGACGACCGTACGGTGGCGCTGGCGGCGGTGGCGGCCGACGTCGCCGGCATGTACCGGGAGCTCGACCGGCTGGCCGAGACCACCCAGGCCAGCGACAGCGCGGTCGCCAGGCTGGCGGCGTGGGCCCCGCCGGTGGAGCAGTCGGTGTCCGACGTCCGAGACGACGTGGCGCGCCTCGTCGCCGAGGTCGAGGGCCAGAAGGCGGCGCTGGAGGAGGCCCGCCAGCTCATCGACGCCGTCTCCCAGGAGGGCCAGACCGCCGAGCTCGAGCTGCGGCGGAGGTTGGGGAGCACCGAGCCCCTCGCCGGCGAGCTGGAGGGCATGTACCGCGAGCTCGGGCGGATCGCGGCCAGCACCAACGACGTCGAGGAGCGGGTCACCGGCCTCGACTCCATCGCGACGGCACACGGCGAGGGCCTCGACGAGGTGCGGCAGCGTCTCGAACACACGAGGACGGGGGTCGAGGAGCTGGCCAGCGGGATCGCCGCCCGGCTGCGCGAGCTGGAGGTGCTGCCCGAGGAGGTCGAGCGGGTGGCGGCCGAGCTCGACCACCTCACCGTCGAGCTGGGCGACACCAGGCAGGAGGCGGCCATGCGCCACAGCGCGGTGTCCGACACCCTGACGAACCTGGTGTCGGTGCCCACCGACATCCAGGCCATCTATCGCTCGCTCGAGAGCGCGGGCACCGAGATCGCCCAGGCGCGGGCCACCGCCGCCCTGGGGCTCGAGGCCGCCGTCGCCAGGATCGACGACCTGCAGTCGCTGCCCACCGACGTCGAGGGCCTGTACCGCGAGCTCGACCGCCTCGCCGAGGCCCACCGCCAGCGGGGCGAGGACCTGGCCGGGGTCGAAGCCCGCTCCGCGTCGCTGGAGTCGCTCGCCGACGTCGTCGGCCGCCTCGACGCGCTCGTCGCCGTCGTCCACGAGCTCGAGCGGCTGCCCGCCGACGTCGGGGCCCTCTACCGGGAGCTCGAGCGCCTCGACGACGTCGACCGCCGCCGCGGCGAGCAGCTGGCCATGCTCGAGGGGCGCATCGCCCCCGACGACGTGGCCAAGCTCCACGTCCAGCTGGAGGCGGCCACCGCGGCCATCAGGAACCTGGAGACCATCCCCGCCGAGGTCGAGGGCCTGTACCGGGAGCTCGACAGGCTCACCGAGCTCACCCGGGAGCGCACCCAGCAGCTGATCGACATCGAGCAGCGGATAGTCCCCCGGGAGACGGTCGCCCAGCTGGAGTCCGAGCTCCACACCTTCGCCTCCGACCTGGTGGGCACGGCCGAGGCCCTGCAGGGCCGGCTCGTCGCCATGGAGTCGCTGCCCGCCGCGGTGGAGGCTGCGTTCAGGGACCTCGACCGGCTGACCATCGACGTCAACGACATCCGCAGCACGGCGGAGCAGGAGCGTGACGCTCTCCGCGCCACCCTCGGCGCCCTGGTGGCGCTGCCCGCCGACATGGAGGGTCTCTACCGGGAGCTGCACCGCATCGACGAGGAGAATCGCGGCCACGAGGCCAAGCTCGCCGACGTCGAGGCCCGCACGGTTCCCGCCGACGCCGTCACCAACCTGCGCGGCGACCTCGATCGCCTGGCCGACGAGCTCGGCTCCGTACCGCCGGCCCTCGACGACGTGCGTCGCGACGTCGACGCCACCATCGCCGGGCTGCGGAAGGACCTCGTCAGCCTGTCGGGCGAGGCCGCCTCGATCCGCACCGAGGCCGGGGAGGCCGCCGCGCCGCTGCAGAAGGCCATCGCCGGGCTGCGCCGCGACCTCGACGCGCTCCGGGAGGTGGCCTCCGCCGCCGAGGCCGACGACGTCCTCGCCTTCGAGGGGCTCAAGGACCTGGATGGCCGCCTCCGGGCCGTCGAATCGCTGCCCGAGCGGGTCGAGAAGGTGTTCCGGGAGCTCAGCCGGGCGTCGGGCGATGCGATCACCCACCAGCAGGGACTGCTCCACGAGGCCGTCGGCCAGCTCCACGAGATCGAGACCCGTCTGGAGGCCGTCGAGGCCCTGCCCGCCGACCTCGAGGGACTGTACGCAGCCCTCTACCGGGTGGCCGAGTCGGTCAAGGCCCTGCGGGAGGACTCGGAGGAGTCCTGACCAAACGCCGTGGGCGGGGCCGGGGGCGAGGTCAGTGGCGCGGCACCTCGTGGAGCGGGCTGGACGACAGACTCGCTGGTGGTGATCACGGCATTCCCGTCCAGCCGGTAGGCGATGGCCTCGCCCTGGGCCCGCCGGGGCAGGATCACCGCCGTGGGCGACTGGGCCCAGACGTCGTCGAAGGACACGCCGGGCGTGTCCGGGAGGGCCAGCTCCACGCCCGTCGCCAGGGTGCACAGGATCACCCGCCCACCGTCGGGCGAGATGTCGCCGCCGGTGACGAAGCCAGGCGTGCCCAGCTGCAGCGTGGCCACGCGGGTGAGGGTGGACGACCCCGGGGACGCCTTGTACACCGCCGCGGGGAGGTCCTTGGTGACGACGTAGATGTCGCCGGTGGTGGGGTGGACCATGAGCGCCTCGGCGTCGTGGGGCTCGTCCTCGTAGCGCAGGCGGATGGCCTCGGCGGGGGCGGTCTCGCCTGTGGCGGCCGGCGGGTCGGCCAGCTTCGGCTCGCGCACCCGGTAGATCACCAGCCGGCCCTGGTCCCTGAGGTTGTCGCCGATGTCGCCTATGTAGAGGTAGGGCTCACCCGCCTGGGGCGCCGATGGCGATGTCCTCCCAGTCCCGGGCGGCGGCGCCGGCCACCTGCCAGCGCCCGCACGACCGGCCGTCGCGCTCGAGGCAGTAGAGGACGGGACCGTCGTCGGAGTCGTTGTGGGTCCACAGCCGTCCCGGGTTGGCCCGAGAGGCGACGACGCCGCTGCTCTCGGTGATCTTCTCGTCGGCGATGTCGCCCAGACGGACGGGGAGCCCGTAGGTGCCGGGAGTGGCGGTGGTCGTCGGCGGGGCGGGTGTGGCGTCGGGCGAGTCTGTCGGAGCTGCAACCGGCGAGGGCCAGCCCGAGGGCGAGGGCGTAGGTGAGGGTCGTGGCCCGGCTGGACGGTCGTCGCACCCGGGTACCTTGTCACCGTGACGGCCGACTCGAACGCGCACCCGACCCTCGAGCAGCAGATCGGCGAGCTGTGGGAGCGCCGGTCGGAGCTGTCGCCCGCCGACGGCGACGCACTGGCCGTCGTGCAGGAGGCGGTGGGCCTGCTCGACAGCGGGGAGGCCCGGGCCGCCGAGGTCGATCCCGATACCGGCGAGGTCACTGTCAACATCTGGCTGAAGCAGGCCATCCTGCTGCTGTTCCGCCTGCTGGACATGCAGACCATGGAGCTCGGCGCCTTCGAGTTCGCCGACCGCATCCCCCTCAAGCGGGGCTACGCGGCGGCCGGCGTCCGCGTGGTGCCCGGGGCATCGGCCCGGTGGGGGTCGTTCCTCGAGCGCGGCGTGGTGATGATGCCGAGCTACGTGAACATCGGCGCCCGGGTGGGCGCCAACACCATGGTCGACACGTGGGCGACGGTCGGCTCGTGCGCCCAGGTCGGGGCCAACGTCCACCTGTCGGGCGGCGTCGGCATCGGCGGCGTCCTCGAGCCTCCCCAGGCCGCGCCCGTGGTGATCGGCGACGACTGCCTCATCGGCAGCCGCTGCATGGTGGTGCAGGGGGCCCGGGTCGGCCAGGGGTCGGTGCTGGGGGCGGGGCTGATCCTGTCCGACACGATCCCGGTGATCGACGCCGAGACCGGCGAGGAGCTCGGGCGGGGCGTCGTGCCTCCCTGGTGCGTGGTGGTCACCGCCACCCGGCCCCGGAAGTACGCCGGCGGCGAGTTCGGCCTGCCGTGCGCCCTCGTCATCAAGCACCTGCCCGAGGGCGGCCGCCACGACAAGTCCAAGCTCGAGGGCCTGCTCCGCCAGCACGGCGTGGCCGGGGCCTGACCTCGTGACCGACCTGGTCGAGCTGACCGCCACCCTCGTCGACATCCCGTCGGTCAGCCACAACGAGCACGACATCACCGACGCCCTGGCCCTCCGCCTGGCGGGGACGCCGTGGCTCGACGTCACGCGGGTCGGCGACAACCTGGTGGCCCGCACCCACCTCGGCCGGGCGCAGCGACTGGTGCTGGCCGGCCACACCGACACCGTCCCCGCCAACGGCAACGAGCGGGCCCGGATCGAGGGCGACGTGCTGTGGGGCCTCGGCTCCTGCGACATGAAGGGCGGGGTGGCCGTCCTCCTGGAGCTGGCCACCACCGTGGCCGAGCCGGCGTTCGACGTGACCTACGTCTTCTACGAGTGCGAGGAGGTCGACAGCAGGTACAACGGCATCGAACGCCTCTTCGGCGAGCGGCCCGACCTGCTCGTGGGCGACGCCGCCCTCCTGGCCGAGCCCACGGGGTCGGTCGTCGAAGCCGGGTGCCAGGGCACCATGCGCATACGCGTCACCATGACCGGTCGCCGGGCCCATACGGCCCGGGGGTGGCTCGGGCGCAACGCCATCCACCGCCTGGCACCGGTGCTGACGGCGGTGGCCGCCTTCGAGGGCCGGGACGTTGAGGTCGAGGGCTGCGTGTACCGCGAAGGCCTCCAGGTCGTCGACATCTCCGGCGGCGTGGCGTCGAACGTCGTGCCCGACTCGGCGACGCTCATGCTGAACCACCGCTTCGCGCCCGATCGCACGGAGGTGGAGGCGGAGGCGGCGGTGCGGGAGCTGGTGGGCGAGGTCGACGAGTTCGAGGTCGTCGACTTCGCGCCGGCGGCCCGGCCGTCGCTGTCGCACCCCCTCCTGCGGTCGCTCGTCGCCGCCAGCGGCGGCCAGCCGAGGGCGAAGCTGGGATGGACCGACGTCGCCCGGTTCTCGGCGCGGGGCATGCCGGCCACCAACTACGGCCCCGGCGACCCCAACGTGGCCCACGCCGCCGACGAGCGGGTCAGTCGCGAGGAGCTGGAGACCGTGCACGCCGTCCTCAAGTCGCTGCTCGGAGGCGCCGATTAAGGGAATGGCGTGGACCGATTTCAGCTGGGGCGAGTGGGGCGAGTGGGGCGAGTGCAGGGACGGGGGCTCTCCGTTGTACGGAAGTTCTCCCTTGTAACAGGGCTGGTGGTCGCGCTCGGCACCGCCGCCCTTGTCGCTCCCACACCCGCCCTGGCCAGCGACGACCCGTTCTTCGACCGGCAGTGGGCCCTCCAGCAGATCGGAGCGCCGCAGGCCTGGCAGCTGACCCGGGGCGCCGGCATCGTCGTCGGCGTCGTCGACACCGGCGTGGAGGTCTCCCACCCCGATCTGGCCGGCAAGGTGGCGCTGACCACCGACTGCGTCGCCCGCACGGTCTGCGCCGACGGGGCCGCCTCGACGGACCCTTCGGGTCACGGGACCCTGGTCAGCGGCGTCATCGCCGCGGGAACCGGCAACGGCAGGGGGGTGGCGGCGGTGGCCCCGGACTCGCGGGTCATCGTGGCCAGGGTGCTGGGGCCGAACGGCGAGGGTCGGGCCGAGGACGTGAACCTGGGCATCCGGTGGGCGGTCGACCACGGCGCGAGGGTGGTCAACCTCAGCCTGGGCGACCCCAACTTCGTCCTGAACAGCATCCAGGGGACGCCCCTGCGGGCCGCCATCGACTACGCCTGGAGCAAGGGGACGATCCCCGTGCTGGCGTCCGGGAACTACGGGTCGGGCGGGCTCGGCAGCCAGAACTACGGCAACCTCAACGCCATCGTCGTCGGCGCCACCGACCGCACCGGCGGGGTCGCCCGCTACTCGAGCGCGGTCGGGAACGCCAAGTGGGGCATGGTCGCTCCCGGCGGAGCCGGGATTCCCGGCCCCGACAACAACGTGATCTCGACGGCCGCCGGCGGCGGCTACGCGTCCTCGGCGGGTACCTCGATGGCGGCGCCCCACGTGTCGGCCTCACTGGCGCTGCTGCTGTCGCAGGGCCTGAGCCCGTCTGCGGCGGTTGCCCGGCTGCTGGCCACGGCCGACAAGGTGTCGTGCGGCTCCGGCTGCCAGGGAAGGCTCAACCTGGCTGCCGCCACCGGGGCCGGCCCGGTGCCGCCGACGGTGGCACCTGCGGCGGCCGCCGCGGCCACGCCGACGACCGCCCGGCCCGCCACCACCGTCCCCCTGCCCTCGTCGACCACCACGTCGTCGACGTCGACCACCGTCCCGCCTCCGCCCCCGCTGCCCGCGGAGTCCGAGGTCATTCCCAGCGGGTTGGCGGCGGGCCTGGGCGCCGGGCTTTCGCCTGGCGGCGACAGCGTCGACCCGATGGTTGCCGGCGCCGCCGCCCTGCTCCTGCTCGTGGTCGGCGGTGCGCTGGCGGGGGTGGCCGCCCAGCGGCGGTTGCTGTCGCTCCCTATTGCAAGTGGACCTATCTCACGGGGCGTACGACGGTGACGACCTTTCCGTAGAGGGAGACGTCGGCGGCGTCGAGCTCGATCGGCTCGAAGTCGGGGTTGGCGGGCATGAGGACCACGGTGCCGCTGCGGCTGGTGGTGAACGTCTTGACGGTTGCCTCCTCGCCCGGGATGCCGGCAACCACCAGGTCGCCCTGGTTGGCGGTGGGCTGCTGGCGGACGACCACGTAGTCGCCCGGCAGGATGCCGGCCCCCGTCATCGACTCGCCCCGGACCCGGAGCATGAACAGCTGCCCGTCGCCCGTGAAGTCGGCGGGGAGGGGCAGCAGCTCCTCGACGTTCTCCTGGGCCAGCACGTCGGTGCCGGCGGCCACGTCGCCCACGAGGGGGATGTGGCGCGTGGGGCGCAGCTCGGCCGCGGGAGTGGTGGAGCCGGGGTCGGACCGGACCTCGATGGCCCTCGGCTTCGTCGGGTCGCGCCGCAGGTAGCCCAGGCGCTGGAGGCTGGCCAGGTGGGCGTGGACGGTCGACGTGGAGGTGAGCCCGACGGCCTCGCCGATCTCGCGGACCGACGGCGGGTAGCCGCGGTCGCGGGTGTAGGAGACGATGCAGTCGAGGATCCCCTGCTGGCGCTCGGTGAGTTCGGGATCGGGCACGCCTGCTCCTTTCGTGCGCCCGGCTCTGTACCCGAACCTCGGGCCGAACGCGTGTTCGTCTCACTGTAGCAACCTGCGGCGGCGCGTACAAACATCTGTTCCGCAAACGGACGTTCGACGTACCGCTTGACGGGGAACAGACGTTCGTGGTGTACTCGGGGTCGAGGTCCGAACACACGTTCGGCACGCCTTTCGTCGGTGCCTTTCCGTCGATGATCGTCAGGAGGAGCGAACCAGATGCTTGCGGTCGACAGCAGGACCCGACCCGTCACCCGAAGCCCCGGCCGTCGCCCCCTCACGGTCGTCCGGCCGGCACCCCTCGCGCCGGCGCGGCCGCGGTCTGCCGTCGCCGTGAGGCACCTGGTCCCGGTTCCGGTCCCGCCGGCCCGTCCTGAGGCTCGTCCGGGGCTCCGGCCGCTGTCGCCCAGCACCTATCGCCGGCGGCGGGCCTGGTCGCCGGCGCGGTCGTCGCCGTGACGGCGGTGGCCACCCTCGTGCTGGGTGCGCTCGGGGGTGGCTCCCTCACCGCCCCCGAGCGCCCGCTCCCCGTCGACGCCGGCCGGGTCTACGTCGTCCAGCCGGGCGACACGTTCTGGAGCATCGCCCGCGAGGTCGAGCCCGCGGGCGACGTGCGGCCGGTGGTCGACCGCCTCGTCGCCGAGCACGGCGGGTCCACGCTGGTCGTGGGCGAACCGATCCGGTTGCCGCTGCGGGCCTGACCCCGCCTGCGCCCGCCGCCGCCCGCCCGCATTCCCGCCCCGACCGCCCGCCTGCCCGCCCGTTCGTTCGCGTGACGCCTGGCGGGCTCCTCGAGTCGTGGTCCGGGTTACCGTCGGAGCGTGAGGTGCCCCGCCTGCGCCAACCTCGACGACAAGGTCGTCGACTCGCGCACCGCCGACGAGGGCGACGCCATCCGCCGCCGCCGCGAGTGCCTCTCGTGCGGCCACCGGTTCACCACGTTCGAGCGGGCCGAGGAGGCGCCGCTGCTCGTGCGCAAGCGGTCGGGGTCGGCCGAGCCGTTCGACCGGGCGAAGCTGGTGTCGGGCATGCGGGCCGCCGCCAAGAACCGTCCCGTCGCCCTCGACGACCTCGAGTCGGTCGCCGCCCAGATCGAGGAGCAGGCCCGGCTCCACGGCCTCGAGGTGACAAGCGCCGAGCTCGGCGGCATGGTGCTCCAGCAGCTCCGCCGGCTCGACGAGGTCGCCTACGTCAGGTTCGCCAGCGTCTACAAGGTCTTCGACGACCCGGGGGACTTCCAACGAGAGGTCCTCCTCCTCGCCCAGGGCGACCCCCCGGGCCAGAGGCCGTCGCCGACAGCTGAGACCCTCAGAGCCAACTGGTGACGCAGAACGGCGGCAGTCGCCGTTCCGTGACCCCGGTTCCGCCGGACCATCCCGCCCTCCCGAACCGGTGACGCAGAACGGCGCCAGCTGCCGTTCCGTGACCCCGGTTCCGGGCCGCGCCCGAATCCACAGGAGCCGGCTCTATCGATCCACAGGCGGGCGGCGCGAACGTTTCCGAAAGAAGCCTCTGACCTGGGGCTCCGGGCGACGGAAGGCTTGACACCCTTGAAATTACACCCGTACAATTAACGGGCTATCTCGTGGCAGGCTGGGCACGACACACAAGATGTTGTGTTTAACGTTGCGTATCGATGTTGTGGTGGGGCGGCTAGAGCGGCTGAGGCTGCAGCCCGCTGCTGACAGGAGGAACACCGTATGGCTCTCGCGCCTGAGCAGACTGGAATCGGCATCCGCCGCCACTTCACCACGGAGGGGGTCGACCCCTACGACGAGTTGGAGTGGGAGCACCGCGACGCCCGCATCACCAACTACCGCGACGGCTCCGTCGCCTTCGAGCAGCGCGACGTCGAGTTTCCTGTCGGCTGGTCGCAGAACGCCACCAACATCGTGGCCCAGAAGTACTTCCGGGGCTCGCTCGGCTCGCCCGAGCGCGAGCAGTCGCTGCGCCAGGTCATCGACCGGGTGGTCACCACCATCACCGCGTGGGGCCGTCGGGGCGGCTACTTCGTCGACGACACCGAGGCCGAGGCGTTCCGGGCCGAGCTGACCTCGATGGTGGCCAACCAGCGGGCCGCCTTCAACTCCCCGGTGTGGTTCAACATCGGCGTCAAGGGTGCGCCCGCGCAGGGTTCCGCGTGTTTCATCCTCTCGGTCGACGACACCATGCGGTCGATCCTCAACTGGTACACCGAGGAAGGCATCATCTTCCAGGGCGGATCGGGGTCGGGCGTGAACCTGTCGAACATCAGGTCGTCCTATGAGCACCTCAAGGGCGGCGGCACCGCGTCGGGCCCGGTGAGCTTCATGAGGGGCGCCGACGCCTCGGCCGGCACCATCAAGTCCGGCGGAAAAACCCGTAGAGCTGCCAAGATGGTCATCCTCAACGCCGACCATCCCGACATCGAGACCTTTGTCTGGTGCAAGGCGGTCGAGGAGCGCAAGGCCCGCGTCCTGCGCGACGCCGGCTTCGACATGGACCTCGACGGCAAGGACAGCCACTCCACCCAGTACCAGAACGCCAACAACTCGGTCCGGGTCACCGACGAGTTCATGCAGGCAGTGGTCGACGACCGCGACTGGCACCTCCGGGCCGTCACCACCGGCGAGACGGTCCGCACGCTCAAGGCACGCGACCTGTTCCGCCAGCTCGCCGAGGCGGCGTGGGAGTGCGCCGACCCCGGCATGCAGTTCGACACCACCATCAACCGCTGGCACACGGCGTCGAACACCGGCCGGATCAACGCGTTCGAACCCTTGTTTCACCGGCGACTCGCTCGTGCACACCGACAAGGGCCTGATTCGCTTCGACGAGTTGCTCGATCGGGTCCGTGCCGACGAAACCTTCGGCATCTACACCCATGACGCGACCAATCCAGCTGCTCCGGCCGAGCGCCTCGCGATCACGAGCCCTGATGCGTTCATGATCACCGGGCGGAACGAAATCGTCCGGCTTCGCTTCGACAATGGGATGGAGCTTCGCTGCACACCGGGTCACAAGGTTTTCACTGCCAACCGTGGTTACGTGCCCGCTGCAGAGCTCACGAAAGGCGACGAGGTCAGAGTGCTCGACCTCCCTGCCCCCGCCCTGAATGCCGACCTTCGTCTTCCGATCGCCACACAGGTGCAGGACTACGCAGCGAAGGGCGACTGGTCGAGGTTGCTCCGACTTCCCGAGAAGTGGTCGCCCGAGCTGGCTCATTACATCGGATGGCTGATCGGCGATGGATGCATCGCTGGCGACGTCGTCACCAGCGTCTATGGCGGCGGTGACGACCAGAGAGATGTGATGCCTCGGCACCTCGAGCTGCTCACCTGGCTCAACGGGGACCGAGCGCCGAAGCCCTCTGCACAGCCCAATGGCACGATGCAGCTCCGCCAGAGCCGACGTGTCACGGCGCGGTTCCTCGAAGCGTTGGGCGTCACTTCCAAGAAAGCGGCCGAGAAGATCGTGCCGTGGTCGGTCGAGCAGGCGCCCACCGAGATGGTCGCAGCATTCCTGCAGGGACTCTTCGACGCTGACGGATGCGTCGTCGACAGCACGAAGAGCCGGTACGTCGGTCTTGGTTCGGCATCCGACGAGCTACTACGTGGCGTTCAGCGACTCTTGACCACGCTCGGAATCTTCAGCCGCATCTATGGGGGCGGGCGCGAGGAAGGCGAGGCGTTTCGCTATGTCCGTCGCGACGGCAACGTGGCTACCTACAGCTCAAAGCCGATGTTCGACCTTCGTATCTCGGGCCGCTCCATCGAGGCATTCTCGAGGGAAATCGGATTCAGCCTCACGTCGAAGGCCGAAAAACTGGCCGTGCTGCTGAGCGAGCACTCGTTCTACACGACGAACACGAACGCTCGGCTCGTGCAGATGACCGATGACGGCGTCGAGTTGACGTACAACCTCAGCGAGCCGCGGAACCATTCCTACATCGTGAACGGGCTGGTTGTGCGTAACTGCAGTGAGTACATGCACCTCGACAACTCGGCGTGCAACCTGGCCAGCCTCAACCTCATGAAGTTCCTCAACGAGGATGGCTCGTTCGACGTCGAGGGCTTCCGGGCCTCGGTGCAGGTGCTGTTCACCGCCCAGGAGATCCTCGTCGGCAACGCCGACTACCCCACCGAGAAGATCGCCGAGACCACCCGCCGCTTCCGCCAGCTCGGCATCGGCTACGCCAACCTCGGCGCCATGCTCATGGCCCTCGGCGTGCCCTACGACTCCGACCAGGGTCGGGCGTGGGCGGCGGCCATCACCGCCCTCATGACCGGCGAGGCGTACTCCACCTCCGCCCGCACCGCGGCCCGCATGGGCCCTTCGCCGGGTACTCCGAGAACCGCGAACCGATGACCCGGGTGCTGCGCATGCACCGCAGCGAGCTCGACGTGATCAACCGGCGGATGGCGCCGGCCGCCGTGCTGGACGCGGCCCAAGACGCCTGGGACGACGCCATCGCCCAGGCCGACATCTACGGCGTCCGCAACTCGCAGGCCAGCGTCCTGGCGCCCACCGGCTGCCTGGTCGGCGGCACCCTCGTCCCCACCGAGCGCGGCCTCGTGCGGCTCCGCTCGCTCGGCGACACCGACGGCGCCCAGTGGCAGGACCTCGGCATCGACGTCGCCACCGACGACGGCGCCCGCACGGCCACCAAGTTCTACGTGAACGGGCTGGAGCCGGTCGTCACCGTGGAGACGGCGCGGGGCTACCGCATCCAGGGCACCCCCCAGCACCGGGTGAAGGTCGTCGACCCGTCCTCCGGAGCGTGGGAGTGGAAGCGCTTCGCCGACGTCGCCGACGGAGATCTGGTCCCGCTGGCGCTGAACCAGCTGGTCGGCGGGCCGCAGACCGTACCGCTCCCGCCCCTGGCGGAGGCCTACTGGACCGGCGAGCACCACGTCGAGGCGCCTCGGCGCATGACCCCCGAGCTGGCCGAGCTGCTCGGCTACTTCATGGGCGACGGGTCGCTGCACTCCCGTGGCCTGCGGTTCTGCGTGGCCGACACCGACTTCGACGTCGTCGAGCGGCTCGAGCGCCTGGGCAAGGAGGTGTTCCACATCGCCGCCGCGGTCACGCCGAAGACCGGCTACACCGAGGTGGCCTTCCACTCGGTGCGGCTCGTGCTGTGGTGGGAGGCCTGCGGCTTCGCCAAGCACGCCCCCTCCGAGGGTCACTCGGGCAAGGGATACGCGGCCCACGTCCCGGACGCCGTCCTGCACAGCAACGACCCCGAGGTGTACCGCGGCTTCCTGCGCGGGCTCTTCGAGGCCGACGGCACGGTCACCGCCGGAGTGCCGACCTTCTCGTCCACCACCCACGACTTCGCCGCCGACGTGCAGAGCGTCCTCCTGGCGCTCGGCTACCCCACCACCCGCTCGGTCGGTGCCACCCGCACCGGTTGGGGCACGGCGCCGATCGCGGTGCTCAGGCTGCTCAACGCCTCGTACGCGCAGCGGTGGGCGGCCGAGATCGGGTTCCTTGGGGAGCGCAAGAGCGTCGCCGTCACCACGAGCGAGGCCACACAGACGGGCCGGCACGACTACGTCCCGGTCACCCGTGCGCTCGTCGACCGGCTGGTGCCGGAGAACGGTCGCCTGCGGCGGGTCCTGCTGATGGAGCTCCGCCGCGACAGGGTGTCCCGACGCATCGCCAGCGAGCTCTTCGAGCGCACCGGCGACCGCGAGCTCGGCCACCTGCTCTCGTTCTTCTACGACAGGGTGAAGTCTGCCGAGCTGGGGGGCGAGGAGCTCACCTACGACCTGTCGGTCCCCGACAACGTGACGTACGTCGCCAATGGTTTCGTCAGCCACAACACAATCGGCCTCATGATGGACTGTGACACCACCGGAATCGAGCCCGATCTCGGTCTCTGCAAGACCAAGAAGCTCGTCGGCGGGGGCACGATGTCGATCGTGAACCAGACGGTGCCCCGTGCCCTGCGGCGGCTCGGCTACAGCGCTGACCAGGTCGAAGACATCCTGGCCTACGTCGACGAGAACAAGTCCATTCTCGGTGCGCCTCACCTTCTGGCCGATCATTTGGCGGTATTCGCCTGCTCCATGGGCGACAACGTCATCCATCACCTGGGTCACGTGAAGATGATGTCGGCGGTCCAGCCGTGGATCTCGGGCGCCATATCAAAGACCGTGAATGTTCCGGAGACGATGACCGTCGACGAGGTCGAGCAGCTCCACATCGACGCCTGGCGCCTCGGGCTCAAGGCCCTGGCCATCTACCGCGACAACTGCAAGGTGGGCCAGCCCCTGTCGGCCACCAAGACCGACAAGGCCATCGCCGAGGCGGCCGAGAAGCTGATCCAGAAGGTCGTCGTCGCCCAGCAGGGCCCGGTGCGGCGCAAGATGCCCCGCAAGCGCACGTCGAAGACGTTCTCGTTCCGGGTGGCCGACTGCCACGGCTACGTGACGGTGGGCGAGTACGACGACGGCAAGCCGGGCGAGATCTTCCTGCGGGTGTCCAAGCAGGGCTCCACCCTCGCCGGGATCATGGACGCCTTTGCCATCTCGGTCAGCCACGGCCTGCAGTACGGCGTGCCCCTCCGGGCCTTCGTCGACATGTACACCAACATGCGCTTCGAGCCGGCGGGCATGACCGACGACCCCGAGATCCGCTTCGCCAGCTCACTCGTCGACTACATCTTCCGCCGCCTGGCGGTCGAGTACCTCACCTACGACGAGCGCGTCGACCTCGGCATCCTCACCATCGACGAGCGCATGCAGCCCACCCTGCCGGGGGTGGAGGAGCAGTCCACGCCCACGTCCACCGGCTCCGAGATCGTCCCCGACCCGGTGCCGGCGGTTGCAACAGTGGCGGCGGCGGCCGTGGCGGCGGTGACCGCCCCGGTCGCGCAGCCGACGGTCTCCGACGCCCCGTACTGCTACCAGTGCGGCATGGTCATGCAGCGGGCGGGGGCCTGCTTCGTGTGCTCGAGCTGTGGCACCACCAGCGGCTGCTCGTAGGAACTTCGCTGCGCCCGTAGCGCCCCTGTTCCAGCCCATCCGGCCAGATCAGGGGCGCCACGGGTGATTCAAACCGTCCGGGGCCCGATGCTGGTCGCCCTCAGTGCCGTCCTGACCCTGGAGAGCTTCCGGGTGCTGTTCCCGGTGATGTACGGGCAGGCCGACACCAAGGGCAACGAAGCGGCGGCGGCGATGGTGTCGGCGGTGTTCGCTGCCGGGTTCCTCGCGCCGGCCGCCCGGCGCCTCCTGGGACCCCGGCCAGCGCTCGCCGCGTCGGTCGGAGCCCTCGCCGTCTGGCGGCTCGCCATACCCCTCTTCGGGCACGTGCCTCTGGCGCTGGCGGTGTTCGGAGCGGTTGCCGCCCTGCTGGCGACGACGCTGGCGCTCACCGACGAGATGCCGAGCGGCGCCGAGGTCACCGGGCTGGCCCTTCTCGCAGGACTCGGGCTCGACGTCGCCATCCGAGCCTCGTTCGCGACGTGGGATCCGGTCTGGCAGAGCGGACCGTTCGCCCTGGCGGTCGGGGCGGTGCTGGCAGCGGCCCTCGGGATCGCGCTGGTCGGCCTTCTCCGATCCGGAGAACCTGGGCCACGGCCGGCGGCGGTGACCACCGTGGGCGGCGGCGTGGCCGTGGGCGCCCTCCTCGCCCTGGAGATCCTCTTCCTCCTCAGCCCCGGTTTCGTCGGCTCCTCGGCCGCGATCTCGTTGCCGTGGAGCGCCCTTGTCGTTCTGGCCGGCATCGCCCTGGCCGTCGGCGCCTTCGTCGCCACCGGGCAGGTACGGTCGCGAGGCGTCGCCATCGCGGCCGGCGTCGCCCTTGCGGGCGTAGGATTCCTGCTCCCAACCGTCGCCGGATGGACGGTCGTGGCCGCCGTACTCGCCGCCCAGGTCGCCACCGGAGCGGCCCTGGCCGCCGCCTTCGCACCGGCTGCACCCAGCTCCCGGCTGCGAGGCGAGCTCGGCCTGGCCACCGGCTGGCTGGTGCTGGCGATGACCGTCCTGCTCTACCAGGTCCATTTCGACAAGCCGCTGCCCTTCGGCAACCGCTGGGTGATCGCCACCACCGGTGCCCTCGCCGCGCTGGCCGCGTTCCGCCCCCGGCGCCCAGCAGGCCCCGCCGCCCCACCGCCGCCCGTCCGCCACGCCGCCCTCGCCGCGGCCGCCCTGCTGGTCGTCGGCGTCTGCGTGGCAGCGGGGCTGGCGACAACCGGCATCGGCGACACCGCGGCGCCGGCGGCGGGCGCTCCACTGCGGGTCGTCGAATGGAACATCCGCCAGGCGGTCACCACCGGTACGGGCAACCTCGACCCGGAAGAAGTTGCTTCGGTGCTGTCCCAGGGTGGCAGGCCGGACATCGTCGTGCTCCCCGAGGCGGCGCGGGGCTGGACGCTCTCGGGCGACCTCGACCTCGGAGCCTGGCTCTCCCGCCGCCTGGACCTGCCCTTCGTGTGGGGACCGGCGGCCGACAACCAGTTCGGCACCCTCGTGCTGTCGAGGCTGCCCATCATCGAAGCCAACGTCGACGACCTGCCGGTCGACGGCCGGGCCCAGGGCCGCAGCGTGGTGCGGGCCGAGCTGGAAGTCGCCGGCGGCGAGCCCCTCACGCTCCTGGCCACCCACCTCCAGCACCGCAACGACGATTCCGCCATGGAGGCCCGGCTGCGGGAGATCGACCAGATCATCGGCGAGTGGAACGGCGCCCGCCGGACCCTCCTGGTCGGCGACCTCAACCCTCGCCAGGGCGACCCTCCCGACTACCCGCCCCGGCGACCAGGCGACTTCGCAGAGATCCGAGCCCTGCTCGACGCCGGCTTCACCACCGCCCACAACCTCGTCGCCTGCTCGGAGCCGACCTCCGGGCGCAACTGCACCGACTTCGTCCTTGTCTCGCCCGACCTCCACCAGGAGGTGAGCGTGCCGGCGGAGGAGGGAGCTTTCGACCACCGGCCGGTCGTGAGCACCGTTCGGACCGAGTAGCAGCGCCTCCCGGCCTAGCGTTGACGGATGCTCGAGCTGATCGACGTCTCTCGACGCTACGGCGACGTCGTCGCCCTCGACGGCGTGTCGCTCACCGTCGAGCCCGGGCAGATGCGGGGCCTGGTCGGCCGCAACGGGGCGGGGAAGACGACGGCCATGCGGATCGTGCTCGGCCTGGTCGAGCCCGACGGCGGCAAGGTGCTGTGGAAGGGGGAGCCGATCGACGCCGCCGGGCGCCGCCGCATCGGCTACATGCCCGAGGAGCGGGGCCTCTATCCGAAGATGAAGGCGCTCGACCAGCTCGTCTTCTTCGGGGCACTGTCGGGCATGGAGCCCGCCGACGCCAGGGAGTCGGCGCAGAGGTGGGTGGACCGGCTCGGCGTCGGCGACCGGGCCGACGACAAGGTGGAGGCCCTGTCCCTCGGGAACCAGCAGCGGGTGCAGCTGTGCGCCGCCCTCGTCCACGGCCCCGACGTGCTCGTGCTCGACGAGCCGTTCTCCGGCCTGGACCCCGTCGGCGTCGACGTGCTCGCCGGCGCCCTGAAGGAGGAGGTCCAGCGGGGCGTCGCCGTCGTCTTCTCCAGCCACCAGCTCGAGCTGGTGGAGGAGCTGTGCGACGCCGTCACCATCCTGGACAAGGGCACCGTCGTGGCCAGCGGCGGCATCGAGGAGCTTCGGGCCCGCAAGGCGGGTCGCCGGCTGAGGGTCGAGCTGGAGGACGGCGCCACCGGCTGGGCGGCCACCACAGAAGGCGAATCGGTCCTCCCCGGCGTGAAAGCGGCGAGGCCGGACGGCCGCGGCGTCATCCTCGAGCTCGCCGACGACGCCGACACCCAGGCCGTCCTCGACGCGGCCCAGGCGGCCGGAAGGGTACGAGCCTTCGCGCCCCTGTCCCCGCGGCTGTCCGAGCTGTTCCGGGAGGTCGTCCAGGCGTGAGCGCAGGCACGAAGGACGTCACGCCGATGAAGGCGGTCACCCTCATCATCCGCCGGGAGCTCCACGAGCGCACCCGGCAGAAGTCGTTCTTCTGGTCGACGGGCATCACCCTTGCGATCGTGCTGGCCCTCGCCATCATCCCGGGACTCAGCGGCGACGACGGCCCGACGACCTACGACGTCGGCATCGTCACCACCGGAGGCGAATCCCAGGCCGACCCCCCTCCGCTGGCCGGAGCCCTCGAACGGGTGAACCTCGGGGACGACACCAAGGTGAAGACCCGTCTGGTCGCGGACAGGGACGAGGCCCGCCGGCTCGTCGACGCCGACGACCTCGATGCAGCCGTGGACGGCGACGCGGTCATCGTCAAGGACAAGCTGAACGGCGAGCTCGAGGCGCTCCTTCAGATCGCCAACCGCGACCTGCGCACCCAGCAGGCGCTCGCCGCCGCCGGGGTTTCGGAGGAGGAAGGCACCGCCATCACCGACCCGCCACCGCTCGAAGTTGTCCCGATCGAGCCGCCCAACTCCGAACGGGACGAGCGGCGCACCCTCGTCACCTTCGGCGTGTTCATCGTTCTCAGCCAGCTGTTCGCCTACGGGTTCGCGGTGGCCAGCAGCGTGGTCGAGGAGAAGGCCTCCCGGGTGGTCGAGCTGATCCTCGCCAAGATCCGGCCGTCGTACCTGCTGGCCGGCAAGATCGTCGGCGTCGGGGCCCTCGGGTTCGGCCAGCTCGTCCTGTACTTCGCCGTCGGGCTGGCGGCGGCGACCGCCGCCGGCTCCATCGAGCTGCCGCCCGGCCTCCCCGCGGCAGGCGTGCTCGTGCTCGGGTGGTTCGTCCTCGGCTTCACGTTCTACGCCGCCCTGTTCGCCATGGCCGGCGCCATCGCGTCTCGGGTAGAGGAGCTGCAGAACACGACGGCGCCGATCACGTTCGTGCTGATGGGTGGCTACCTGGCCGCCATCATCACCGCCGGTGACCCGGGCGGCCCCGTGGCCCGGGCGACGTCCTACCTGCCGTTCTCGGCACCGATGGTGATGCCGATCCGCATGGCCGCGGGGGAGGCGTCGGTGGTGGAGCTGGTGGTCTCGGTCGTGGTGGTCCTGGCGTCGGTGGCGATCGTCGTACGCATCGCCGGCCGGGTCTACTCGGGCGGCGCCTTGCGGCTGCGCCGCCGGGTCAAGCTGCGCGAGGCCCTGGCCGGAGGGGAATAGCCACTCAGGCCAGTCGTTCGAGGCCGTCGCCCTCGAGGAACCACAGCTCGACGCCGTCGAGCATCGCCCCGTGGCGTTCGAGCCACCGGCTCACCAGATCGCGCTGTTCGCCGAGGACGAGGAACCGGCGGTCGACGTTGACCACGTGGGCCATGACCCAGGCGCCCTCCGAGATCACCGCCGACCTGTGCTCCGGCGACCCGAGATCGGCGAGCCAGAGTGCCTCACCGACGAGCCGGCCGTTGCCGGACACCAGCCGGAACAGGCGCGACACGCCACCCGGCAGGCCCGCCACCCGCTGGTCGAGCGCCGTGCCCCACCGGGCCGACAGCACGACGCGGGCGTGCTCGACGAACTCGTACTCGGGCGACGGCACCACCGCCCGGAAGGGATCGGCGGGCGGCTCGGTCACCGCCGAACGCTACGCCGAGCCGACAGGGTCCTGAGGGCCGAGCGTATCGAGGAACTCGACGACCGCCGTGCTGAACGGCTCGGGTGCCTCCAGGTTCGAGAGGTGACCGGCGTGGGGCAGGACGACGAGGCGCGAGCCGGGGATCTGCTCCTGCCATTCCTCGACCGAGTCGGGGGGTGACACCGAGTCCTCCTCGCCCACCAGCACCAGCGTGGGCACCTCGATGCCGGGGAGGAGGTCGCTGGCGTCGGTCCTGAACTTCATGGCCTCCAGGGCGCCCCGGAGGCCTCCCGGCTTGGTGGACATCATCATCTGGCGCAGCAGCTCGACCAGCTCGGGCCGGCCCACCAGCGTCGTCGTCCCGACAAGGGTCGGGAGCAGGAGCTTCACGAGGGTCGCCGCGCTCCCTCGCGCCGCCAGCGCCTGGTGCTCGTTGCGCTTCTTGAACGCCTCGGGCGTGTCGGCGCCGGGCTTGGTGTCGGCCAGCACCAGGGCGGCGATCAGGTCGGGCCGGGCCCGCAGCAGGTTGAAGGCGACGTAGCCGCCGAGCGACAGGCCGACCAGGACGACCCTGTCGAGTTTCAGGGCCTCGAGCAGGCCGATCACCTCGGAGACGTAGCCGTGCATGGTGTAGGCGCCCAGGTAGTTGGGGGCGTCGGACTCCCCGAACCCCTTCAGGTCGGGGACGATCACCCGGTGGTCGGCGGAGAGGCGGGGAAGCTGGGGGGCCACATCGCCCCCGAGAGCGGGTAGGCGTGCAGGAGCACGACAGTCGGGTCGCCGGCACCGACGTCGAGGTAGTGCATCTGGATGGGGCCGGCATCGGCGAGGACGATCTCCGGCTCGTCACCGGTGAGGTCCATGTACTGCATACGCGTGCTTGCGACCTCGACGTACGGCATGGAGCGAAGGGTAGACGGGCCGCCGCCGGTAGACGGGCGGCCCTCGTTACCTGGCGGGTCGCGCTCAGGCGGGCTGGTCGTCGGGGCCGAGGGCGAGGGCGACGGCCTCGTCCCGGGACAGGCTGTGGCCCTCGGCCCAGGCCACGTCGAAGGCGCCCGCCGGCAGGGCCGACCACGCCAGCGCCTGGTCGGCGTCGTGCTCGGCCTGCTGCGGCACGGGACGGGCGCAGCGGTGCAGGATGCGATGGGCGTCGGCCGCCGACAGCAGGCGGGCCGACTTGGCGGCGTCGCCCCGCACCGCGGCCAGGCCGGCCAGCGATTCGAGGGAGTCGAGGATGCCGGCGCCGTCACCCACGGCCTGGCGCCTCCGCAACGCCTCCAGGTCGAGCGACTCGGCCTCGTCGTAGCGACCGCGGCCCCTGGCCATCCGGGCCGCGCCCAGATCGTGAAGGCGACAACGTGCTCATTGCCCACCCCTTCGGCCGCGGCGCGCGCCTCCACCATCCACGCCCGCGCCGACTCCGTGTCGCCGGCCAGGCGGTAGACGTCGGCCCGGCCCCAGAGCCACCAGGGGACGAACATGTGCATCCCGGCTCGGCGGGAGATCTCGAGCGCCTCTTCGAAGTGGGCGGCGGCCTCGGCGAGGTCGCCCCTCGCCTTGGACAGCCGGCCGAGGACCCCCATCGGCGGGGCGATGGCGTAGGGCGAGTCGAGCTGGCGGCCGATCTCGACGCTCTCGTCGAGCAGCAGGCGGGCCCGGCCATAGTCGCCGCGACGCCACGTCGAGCTCTCCCTGGCCGTTGAGCAGCAGCGCGGTCCAGCCGAGGTCGCCGAGCGGGCGGGCCAGCTTCAGCCCGAGCTCGATGGCCAGCTGGGCGTCACCCCCGTCCTCGTAGGAGCCCTCGAGGAAAGCGGCCCAGGCCATGCACAGCGAGCCGCGGAGCAGGTTTCGAGTGTCGCCGGCGGCGCCGGCGATGGCGAGCGACTCGTCGATGAACGGCCTGCCGCTCGGGCCGTCGCCCACGTACAGGTCGGTCCACGCCCGGCTGGCCAGCGAGTAGGCGAGGCACCAGCCGTCGCCCACGTCCCGGGCCAGGGCCACGCTCTGCTCGAGCAGGTCGTCGGCCGACGACGGGTCCTGCAGCGACTCCAGCTCGCCCAGAAGGCACAGCGCCCGGGCCACGCCCTGCTTCGAGCCCACCTCCTCGGCCAGCCGCCGGCTCTCCTCCAGGGCGGGCACGGCCGACCCGAAGTCGCCCAGGTAGAAGGCCATCAGGCCGAGTCCCCACAGCGCCCGGGCCCGGAGCAGGGGGGTGACGTCAGCGTCGAGGGCGAGCACCGTCTCGAACCACCTCCGGCCCTCGGCGTAGTGGCCCCGCACGTGCCAGAACAGGGTCAATGAGCTGGAGAGCCGCAGGGCCTCCTCGGCCTTGCCCCGTGCGCAGGCCCAGTCGAGGGCGACCCTCACGTTGCCGACCTCGGGGTCGAGCAGGTCGAACCACCTCTCCTGCTCGGGCCCGATCAGCTCCGGCTCGATTCTGCCGGCCAAGGCGACCGCCCACACCAGGTGGGCGTTTCGCAGCGCCGTCTCCTCGCCGGCGTCCACGAGCCGGTCGCGGGCGAAGTGGCGAATCGTCTCCAGGTAGCGGTAGCGCGCCTGCGAGCCGGACGTGTCGCTCACGACGAGGGACTGGTCGACCAGCCCCCGCAGCAGCTCCATCACGCTCGCCCGGTGGATCGACCCTCCCGAGCAGACCTCCTCGGCCGCCTCGAGCGTCCACCCGCCGGCCAACACCGACAGCCGGCGCAGCAGGATCTGCTGGGCGGGCGTGAGGAGGTCGTGGCTCCACTCCACCGCCGCCAGCAGCGTCTGATGGCGGGCCTGGGCCGTGCGGCTTCCCTGGGTGAGCAGGCGGAAGCGGTCGTCGAGGCGCACGGCGATCTGCTGGACGCTCAGGGTCGGCGTGCAGGCCGCGGCCAGCTCGATGGCCAGCGGGATGCCGTCGAGCCGGAGGCAGATCTGGGCCAGGGCGGGGGCGTCGGCGTCGACGAAGCCGTGGTCGGTGACGAGGGCACGGGCCCTGTCGACGAACAGCCTGGGCGCCTCGTAGTTCATGAGGACTTCGATCGAGCCACTCGGAACGCCTTCGGGCGGCATCGACAGGGGCGGCACCCGCCAGACGACCTCTCCCGGGACGCCGAGGGGCTCGCGGCTGGTGGCCAGCACCCAGAGCATCGGACAGGCCTGGAGCAGGGCCTCGATCAGCGCCGCGCTGGCCTCGAGCAGGTGCTCGCAGTTGTCGAACACGAGGATGCACTCACGGCCGCGGAGGTGGTCGAGGAGGGTGGATACGACGCTCCGGGGCGGCTGCTCGATGACGCCGACCGCGGCGACCGCGGTCTGGGGCACCAGCCCGGGATCGACGATCGGCGCCAGGTCGACGAACCAGCTGCCGTCGGCGTGCGACGGCAGCGACCTGGCCGCCATCTCCACCGCCAGCCGGGTCTTGCCCGAGCCAGCAGGACCGGTGAGCGTGACGAGGCGGTCGGCCTCGAGCAGCTTGGCCATCTCCCGCAGCTCGCGCTCGCGTCCGACGAACGTGCTGAGGGGGACGGGCAGGTTGTTGGGCGGGCGGTCGGCGCCGGTGGGGGACCACACCACCTCCCGCTCGACGGGGACCGAGCCGTGCTCCTCGTTCAGCAGGGACCGGTAGAGCGCCTCGGTGTCCGGCGAGGGGTCGACGCCGAGCTCCTCGGCCAGAAGGTGGCGGGCCCGGCCGTAGGCCCGTAGTGCCTCGCCCCGGTTGCCGGCGACCCGATGGGCCTCCATGAGCAGGACGTGGCTGGCGTCACGGTACGGCTCGAGCGTCACCAGCTCCTGGGCCGCCTCGATCGCCGCTGTCAGTTCGCCGCTGCCGATGGCCGAGCGGGCGACGGCGTCGAGGGCCCGGACCCGCAGGGCGACGAGTCGGCGGCGGACCGCGTCGACCCACTGGCCCTCGGTGCCGACGAGGAACGACTTGGAGGTGATGGCCTGGGCGACGGCGGCCTGGGGCAGGGCCCGGTCGGCGCCGCCGCCGGCCATGGCCATCTCGGCCGCCTCCACCGACGCCATCGCCAGCCTCGACGTCGACGACGGCGTCGGGAGGCAGGCTGAGCTGGTAGCAGCCGAACTTGCTGGTCAGCATCTCCGCCGCGGGCAGGCCGGCGGCCGCCAGGAAGGCCCTGACCCTGCTGACGACGGCACGCAGGGCCGACTCCCACGACGACGGCAGGGCGTCGGGCCACAGCGCCTCGGCCAGCTCGTGGCGGTCGACGGGACGGCGGCGCTCCAGCACCAGAAAAGCGAAGGCGAGACGCGCCCGCGCCCCACCGAGGCGGGCTTCGTCGACCAGCTCCCCGCCCGTCTCCACCGAGATCCTGCCGCTCAGCGTGATTCGCATCGTCACGACGGCCTCGGGCACTCCCAACCCTGCCCCCACATCGGAGCCAAGCGTGCCACAGGCGCGCCCGAGCCGCGTACCTGGGGCTACCGCACAGGCGGGGCGGGAGCGTTCGTTCGGAACGGCTCACCGGCTCCGTCGTGCACACCTGCCGGTGACCCGTTCCGGCCGGCTTTCGCGTTCGTCCTCGCCCCAGCCGAGGGCCTTGTCCAGGAACGTACAGAGACGGCGCAATCAGGGCGCTACCGGGGTGCAACTGCAACGGGGGATTGCGGCGGTCGCCGAGCGACGGGCGACGCGAGCGCGATCCGGGGCGAATGCGCGGTCGGCAGGTAGCGTGCCGCCGATGGCGGACTACCTCCTCCCGGCCGAGCCCGTGACCTCGCTCGAGGACTGGCGGCGTCTCGGTGGTGGCAAGGGCCTGGAGGCGGCTCGGAGCCTGGGCCCCGACCAGACGATCGACGAGCTGAACCTGTCCGGCCTCCGCGGTCGGGGCGGCGGCGGGTTCCCGACGGGGCGCAAGTGGGCCGGGGTGCTCGGCCAGGCCGGGACGCACCGCTACGTCGTGGCCAACGGGGCCGAGGGGGAGCCGGCCACGTTCAAGGACCGGGCCATCATGCGGGCCAACCCGTACCAGGTCGTGGAGGGAGTGGCCATCGCCGCCCTCACCCTCGGCGCCCGAGAGGCGTTCATCGGCGTCAAGGCCAGTTTCGAGCGTGAGGTGGACGCGCTGAGCCGGGCCATCGACGAGATGCAGGCCGCAGGCATGGCCGGCGACGTCCCCATCCTCGTCGTGGGAGGGCCCGACGAGTACCTGTTCGGCGAGGAGAAGGCCCTCCTCGAGGTCATCGAGGGCAAGCCGCCGCTGCCCCGCCTGCTCCCGCCCTACCTGCACGGGCTGTTCGCCACCTCCCCGCAGATGGGATGGGAGTCGGTGCCGATCGAGCCCGGCCACCAGCTCCCGTCCGAGGGTGGCGGGATCGACGCCTCGAACCCCACGCTCGTGAACAACGTGGAGACCCTGGCCAACGTGGCCCACATCCTGGCCAGGGGCCCGGAGTGGTTCCGTTCCATGGGCACCGACGAGTCACCCGGCCACCACGTGGTGACGGTCGTGGGCGACGTCGCCCGGCCCGGCGTGGGCGAGATCGACCTCGGGACGCCGCTGTCCGAGGTGATCGACACGGTTGGCGGCGGGCCGCGGCCGGGACGCACGATCAAGGCGGTGTTCTCGGGCGTCGCCAACGCGGTGATCACGGCCGACCGGCTGGGCACCCCCGTGTCCTACGAGGCCATGCAGGCGGCGGGCACCGGGATGGGCGCGGCCGGCTTCGCCGTCTACGACGACACCGCCTGCATGGTCGACCTCGCCTTCAAGTTCTCGCAGTTCCTCTACGTCGAGTCGTGCGGACAGTGCCCGGCCTGCAAGCTCGGGCTGGGCGAGATCAGCGACCGCCTGAACGAGATCGAGGCCTGCCGCGGGTCCGACCGCGACATCGCCCGGATCGGTGGTTGGCTCCCGACGGTCACCGACGGAGCCCGCTGCTACCTGCCGGTCGAGGAGCAGCTCATGCTCGGCAGCATCCTGCGGGCCTTCCCCGACGAGTTCGCAGCCCACATCGAGGGCTTCTGCCCCAGCCCGCGGGACCTTGTCGTGTCCGAAGATCGTCGACCTCGCCGACGGCGTCGTCGTCTACGACGAGAAGCAGCGGCGCAAGCTGCCCGACTGGACCTACGAGGAGTAGTCGCCGCCGGGCGCCGCCGGCTTCGTCGGGCGGCTTCGTCGGGCGCCGCCGGCGACCTCCCCCGTAGCCTTTGTCCTATCCGCACCAGGGCAGCTCTCCTCCTCGTCTCCTTCACCAGCCTCGTCGTGGCATGCCTGACGTTCGCCGTCGACGACCAGCTCCCGGTCGTCGGCCCGGCGTCGGAGGAGGTCGTGGCCGGTCCTCGGGTCGCCGGCTCGGGCGGCATCGGTGGGGGCGGAGTCGTGGCCGCGGCGGCCGGTCCTTCTGTCGAGGGGGGCTCGACGACGACGACGGCGGTGCCTGACTCGGCGGCGGGGGCCGACGCCGGGACGGCGGCCGCATCACCGTCGTCGACCGCGACAGCTACCGGCAGCGGCGAGAGCCCGGAAGAGGTTCCTGGCGGCCCGGGCCAGGACCGGGTCGCGCCCCCGTCGTCCACCCAGGCGGCGCCCGCGACTGCCCCGGTGTCCGGCACCGCGGCCGTGACCAGCACGACCAGACCGCCGTCGGGGATGAGCCGCCAGCCGTCGGTGGAGGACGAGGTCCTGTCCCTCACCAACCGTGACCGCGCCGCCAACGGCAGGGGATCGGTCTCGCGCGACGGGTGCATGGACGACAGGGCGTCGGGCTGGGCCCGTCACATGGCGGAGACCAAGGCCATGTCCCACAGCGCCGACGCCGGCGCGTCGGTCACCGGCTGCCGAGGCGCGAACGCGGCGTGGGCCGACAACGTCGGCAACGGCGTGCCGTGCTCGGCCGCCGACATGCAGCGCTGGTGGATGAGCTCGTCCAGCCACCGGGCCAACCTGCTCGGTAGTCGCTACGTCGCCGTCGGCATCGGCGTCTGGGCCGACGCCACCGGCCGCTGCTGGTTCCAGGTCTACTTCGGGTCGTAACCCCGTTCGACCCCCCAGGCAACTGGTGACACAGAACCGCGCTCCAAGCCGCTGCGTGTCACCAGTTCGGTAGGGGGGCCGCCTCCCAGGCAACTGGTGACACAGAACCGCGCTCCAAGCCGCTGCGTGTCACCGGTTCGGCAGGGGGGCCGCCCCCCAGGCAACTGGTGACACAGAACCGCGCTCCAAGCCGCTGCGTGTCACCAGTTCGGTAGGGGGGCCGCCCCCCAGGCAACTGGTGCCACAGAACCGCGCTCCACCCCGCTGCGTGTCACCAGTTCGGTGCAGGAGGAGTCGGAGGCGTTAGCCGTCCGTCGTTCCGGCTGCCTTCTTCGCCGCCGCCGCCTTCTTGGCCGCAGCCCTCTTGGCGGCCGCCTTCTTGGCCGACTTGGCCTTGGCGGCCTCCTTGCGGACCTGGTCCGCCTCGGCCCACTCCTTGGTGGTGGTGTCCTCGACCGTCGCATCCGGCGCCATGTTCCGCACCGACCTGATCCCGGCCATCGCCGACGCCTTGGTGTTGTACGCCTCGCTGGTGGCGACCACCTTGCCGTTGGTCGAGAGCAGGTTGAAGCGGAACTTCCCCGTGGAGCCCTTCTTGACCACGAACTTTCCCGGCACTGACCCTCCCGTTGAGTCGGAGTCCCGAAGCTTACCCAGTCATGTCCCGACGATTACGGACCTCTTTCCTCGTGTTCGAAGAACTGGCTCACCGACGCTTTCTCAGCAGGCCGAACACACCCCGGGCGACGGTGTTCATCATCGACCGCCCCTCCCTCGACTTCAGGTAGCCGACCACGACGTTGTCGTCCTTCTGCTTCGCCCTCGGCGGCGCCTTCCCCTTCTCCTTCCCTTCCCTTCTCCTTGGCCGGCGGGTCCGGCGGGTCCGGTGGGGCCGCCGCCTCCGCCTCGGTCGACGCCGCCATGCGGGCGGCCAGGATCTCCCGCGCCGACTCGCGGTCGATCTCGGTGGCGTAGGTCGGCCAGAGCGAGCTGTCGCGGGCGGCCCGGTCCATCTCGGCGGCGTCGATCGCCGCCATCAACGACCGGGGCGGCCGCAGCCGGGTCCAGACCACGGGCGTCGGCGCGCCGCGCTCGGAGAGGATGGTGATCATCGCCTCGCCGGTGCCGAGCTGGGTGAGGTCCTCCTCCAGGTCGTAGTCGGAAGTGTTCGGGTAGGTCGTGACCGCCGCCTTCAGGGCCTTGGCGTCGCGGGGGGTGAAGGCCCGCAGGGCGTGCTGGACCCGGTTCCCCAGTTGGGCCAGCACCTCGTCGGGGACGTCGTCGGGCAGCTGGGTGACGAAGAACACGCCGACGCCCTTCGAGCGGATGAGCCGCACCGTCTGGGCCACCTGCTCCAGGAACGCCTTGGGCGCATCGTTGAAGAGCAGGTGGGCCTCGTCGAAGAAGAACACCAGCTTGGGCTTGTCGAGGTCGCCGACCTCCGGGAGATCCTCGAACAGCTCGGCCAGGAGCCACATGAGAAAGGTCGAGTAGAGCCTCGGCTGCGTCTGCACCGCCGCCAGCTCCAGGCACGACACGACGCCCTGGCCCTCGGGCGTCCGCCGCAGCAGGTCGGCCACTGCCATCTCCGGCTCCCCGAAGAACGCCTCGGCGCCCTGCTCCTCGAGCTCCACGATCTTTCGCAGCAGCACGCCCGCCGTCGCCGACGACAGCCCTCCGATGCCCTTCAGGGCGGCCTTGCCCTCGTCGCCGGTGAGGTAGCGGAGCACCTCGCCCAGGTCGGCCAGGTCCAGCAGGGGAAGGGCGTTGTCGTCGGCGTAGCGGAACACCAGCGTGAGCGACGACGCCTGCGTCTCGTTGGCGCCCATCACCTTGCCCAGCAGCTGGGGCCCGAAGGCCGACACCGTCGCCCGCACCGGGACGCCGGGGCCGAGGCCGCCGAGCGAGAGGAAGGTGACCGGCACGCCGGCCGGGCTCCACTCGATGCCCAGCTCGCCGACACGGGTGGAGACCCTGTCGCTCTGCTCGCCGGGCCGGCTGAGCCCGGCCAGGTCGCCCTTCACGTCGGCGGCGAACACCGGGACACCAATGGCCGACAGCTGCTCGGTCATGAGCTGCAGGGTCTTGGTCTTGCCGGTACCGGTGGCGCCGGCGATCAGCCCGTGCCGATTGCACATCGCCGCCGGGATGCGTACAACCGCCTCGGGGAGGACCTGCCCGCCGAGCATGCCCCGCCCGAGGTCCACCGCTGCACCCTCGGTGGCGTAGGCGGCGGCGATCCGTGCCCCGAACTCTCCTGATTCGGAAGATTGCGTGTCGGCCATGGAGAGACGTTACGTGCGGCGCCGCCCAAGCCTCAGGCCCAGGTCCTTCAGGCCCAGGTCCTTCAGCCCAGGTCCTTCAGCCCAGGTCCTTCAGCCCAGGTCCTTCAGCAGAGCTTTGGCCGCCATCCGACCGGGCGTGCCGGCGATGCCGCCCGTGGGGTTGGTGCCGGCCCCCGACACGTACAGGCCCTCGATCGGCGTCCGGTGCCCGCTCAGTCGGCGGGTCGGCCGCAGGGGACCGAGCTGGTCGAGGGCGATGTCGAGGTGCATCGGATGGGCGCCGGGCCATCCCCCCTCCCGCTCCATCAGGTCGGGCGTCCAGGCGAAGGTGCCGCGGATGCTGGACCGGAACCCCGGCGCCCGCGCCTCCACGGCATCCAGCGCCCGCTCCACGAACTCCTCCCGCCGGGCCTCCCACCCTCCCCGCATCACTGCGGGGGCGGCCGGGCAGGCCAGGTAGACGGTGTGATGGCCCGGTGGGGCGAGTGTCGGGTCGATGGCCGACGTCGTGAACGCGTAGAGGGGGAGGGGATCCGGCAGCAGGCCCGCCTCCGACGCTGTCCACGCCCGGCACAGATCGTCGAGGCGGTCGACGAAGCTCTGCAGCCCGTTCCAGTCCCCCGGCCGGGCGTCGGCGTAGGGCGGGAGGCGGTCGGTGGCCACGTGGACCAGCGCCTGGACGACGTTGCCCCGACGGGCGGCGGCCAGCTCGACCCCGGCCGGGCCGCCGAAGGGAGGGTCGAGCAGCTCGAGCAGCGCGGTCTGGGGGTTGATGGCGGTGACGACCGACCCGGCCTCGATCCGCTCCCCGTCGGTGGTGACGACCGCCCTGACCCGTCCCCCGGGCGCCTCTATCCTCGTCACCCGGGCCCCGCACCGCACCTCGCCGCCCAGGCTCGACAGCCGGTTGACCAGGGCGTCGGTGAGCCCCTGGGCCCCGCCGACGGCGTGCCACTGCCCGAACAGGTGGTAGGCGGCCTGCCACCAGGCGAACACCGCGCCCCCCGCCAAACCGGGCCCCACCGCGGCGTGGGCGGCGAAGGCGGCCACCGGCCCCCGAGTGAGGTCGCTGGTGAGCGAGCGCCGCAGGAGCGAGTCGTAGGGCCCCAGGGCGTCACGGATGGTCGCCATCGGGCTCGGGCGCAGGGCCTTGACCAGGGCGGCGCAGCGGCCGGGAACGTCCCTGGCCCGCAGCTCGCCCCGTACCGCGGGCAGGACGGTCCGGACCACCGGTATCGCCTTGGCCATGAAGGCGGCGTACGCCTGAGCCTCTTCGACGCTCGACTCGGCGATGGAGTCGACGGTGGCCTCCACCGACCGGTGGAACCGCACCCGGCGGCCGTCGGCGTGGACCGCCACCGAGAAAGGATTCATCTCTTCGTACTCAAGTCCGGCGTCGAACAAGCCGAGTTCTGAAGGGATACGGGTCATGTTGATGATGTTGTGAGCAA
The DNA here is from genome assembly GCA_963827345.1 of uncultured Acidimicrobiia bacterium. GTDB lineage: Bacteria > Actinomycetota > Acidimicrobiia > Acidimicrobiales > AC-14 > CAWGUU01. Next base: position 108,157 of record CAWHAN010000005.1, read on the forward strand.
CCGAGTGCAGGTCGAACCGGTAGCCCGGGACCGTCTCCGCGGTGCGGGCGCCGCCGCCCGGGCCCGCCAGGGCCTCGAGCACCAGCACGTCGCGCCCGGCCATGGCCAGGTAGCACGCGGCGACCAGCCCGTTGTGGCCGGCCCCTACCACCACCGTGCGGCGCGCACCCATCGAGGAACTATCGTTCCCGAAAAGGACGGCCCAAGGGTTGCGGTTCTGCGAGTTGGTAGTAGCTTCCCAGGGGAAAAGTTTGTAGCTTTGACAGGACGGGAGAGAACCGTGCCTGACATCTGTGCTGCGGTGCGTCGGCTAGACGGCCGGGTCCTTCGTCAGGCATGCTTCATCAAAGGCATGGTGTAGTGCCTCCGTGTCGCCTTTGTGCGGTGCTGAGGGGGAGACGGGCCGGTATCGCCGGTTCGTAGCGGGCAGACCAAAGGAGCGGACGTGGGCAAGCGAGTAGCGCGGGTTTTGTTGGCGGTGGTGGTGACGGGCTCTCTGCTCGTGTTCGCGCCGGTCTCGGCGAATGCACAGCTGTCGACGCAGCCCTTCGCGGCGTACGGCTCGGGTACGGCCCTTGCCATCAACGCGCTCACAGTTGGCGCGACCACAATCGCGGACATCCACACCGCCCACTCCGGTGGGTCGGTCGACTCCACCGGGCTCACGGAGACCCTGAACGACCAGTTCGGCCAGGTCGTCCAGCCGGCGCTCCCCGACAAGAACGCCTACGGGCGAGGCGCCGGGGTCGAGGTCGGGCTCATCCTGCCCAACCCGCAGCCGGCCAACCTCAACCAGCTCATCCTCACCCAGGTCGCGGAGCAGGACGCACCGCCGATCATCGGGACCCTGGTCAGCCACGAGACGCCCATCGACCTGGCGGGCATCCTCGAGGTCTCCCTGGCCCGTGGGCAGGCGCAGGCCACCTACGACCCCGAGTTCTGCCCGATCGGGCGGCCGCTGACCTACGGCAGCGGGTACGTCGAGAACCTCTCGGCGCTGGGCGGCGCCGTCGGCACCAGCCAGACGGGTGACTCGGCCTCCGAGTCCCGCACGGTCACCTACTTCGTCCCCAACGGCGACGGCACGTTCGGCGTGGTCAGCGAGACCCGCCAGATCATCGCTCCCATCAGCCTCGCCGGCACCGGCATCACCGTCGACGTCGTCGGGCCGCTGACCATGAAGGCCACCGCCACCGGCAAGCCGGGCGACCCCCGCAACGGCATCTCCTACCCGGGTACGCCGACGCTGACGATCAGCCTCAACAACATCCCGCTGATCTCGCTCAGCCTGCAGGACCTGTTGGGCCAGAACGGCCTCACCGTGGACCTCCCCGGCATCCTCCGGGTCACCGCAGGGGCGCCTCCCACGGGCCTCGACGGCACCGGCTCGCCGATCGTCGCCGGTGACGGCACGGTGGCCGCCGGAGCGGTCGACGCAGTCCGCCTGCAGGTGCTGAGTCTCCTCGGCCCCGAGCCGCTGATCGACTTGGCCGTCGGGCACATCGAGGCTGCCGCCCTGGCCCCGGCCGGCGGTGTCACCTGCCGCATCCCGGTGAAGAAGATCGCAATCCCCGACCCGGTTCCGGTGGGCGAGGACGCAACCTTCGTCATCAGCATCCCGAGCGATGCGGGCCTCTTCAACGCCCTCTTCGCCTGTGACCTGGTCAACATCACCGCCGTCGACACGGTCGACGTCGCCAGCGGCAGCGCCACCTTCGAGATCGTCAGCGCCGACCACGGCGGGGTCATCAACGGGAACACGGTCACGTGGGCCAACCTGGGCAACTACGTGCTAGGGCAACCACCAATTGAGTTGAGACTCGTGGTGCGGATCAAGAGCGCCTCCGGTGAGGCAGTGATCCGTGACATCGTCGACGTCAGCGCCACGCTGGGCAACTGCCAGGGTCGGGCCGCCGGTGACGACATCGTCCTCGGCAGCGGTCAGATCACCAACGCCGCGGTCACCGGCCGGTTCGTGCTCCTCACCCCGGTGGCGGGTGGCAACCTCGCCGCCACTGGTGGCACGGCACTGCCGCTGGTCGTCGGTGGGGCCCTGGCCCTCATGGCCCTCGGTGTGATGCGGGTGCGCAAGGTGGTAACCCGCCGCACGGACTGACGCCACAACTGAACTAGCCAAATCATTGGCAGTGGCCGCGACCTCTGGTCGCGGCCACTGCCGCGTCCGGGCCTCAACGCGGCCCTGCCGCGTGCCGATACTTCAAAGGTGGACTCCTGGAGGGCTGTGCGCGCGCAGGTCCCCGATTCGGTGAAGAATGGTGGCGTGACCGGACGCGGAGCAGGGGGGCGGGGACGCGCCAGCCGGACGGCCCTGGCTGCGGTCCTGGTGGCAGGCCTCGCCCTCGCCGGATGCGCCGGCTCCGGCTACAAGTACGTCAAGTCCTCCACCAACGACGCCTACTACAAGATCCCCGAGCGGTGGAAGCTGTTCGACAAGCAGCAGGTGATCGCCTCCACCGGCGCCCAGCTGTCGACGGAGGAGGAGACGGGCCTCCGCTACCTTGCCATCTTCGACGCCGACCCCAAGCCGTCGCTCGACCACGACCTCCAGACCGCCCAGCACCCGTTCGGCGTGGTGCGGGTGCGCACCCTCGACGTGGCCGAGCGCGACGCCTTCTCGCTGGCCGCCCTGCGCAACGAGGTCATCCCCATCGACGACATCCTCGAGACGGAGCTGGCCGACGTCGAGGTGGTCGCCGGGCCCTACAGCATCGTCAAGGACGGCATGCGGGGGTCACGGATCACCTACACGGTGCAGAGCGAGGACGGGTCGTTTACCGTCGACCAGACCGGGCTCGTGGACCCGGCCACCACCCAGGTGTACTTCTTCATCGTCGGGTGCGAGGCCGGGTGCTACGCGGAGAACCGCAAGACCATCACCGAGATCGCCGATTCCTGGACCATCAAGGAGCCCTGAACCATGACCGAGCGCCTCTACCGGTCCCTACCGCGATCGTCGTCGGTCACCCGATGACCTCACGCGGCACGCCCGGCCTCTCCTGGCCCGACCCCGACACCGGGCCCACCCCGCCGCCCGAGTACCGCACCGCCGAGCCGGCCGACGCCCGCACCCGCAAGCCCATGCCGCCCTGGGACCGGGTCAAGTTCATCTTCCTGCTCAGCGGCCTCTTCCTGATCCTGTTCTGGGCCAGCGTGGTCGACAACCCGATCATCCCCGTGGCCGACGCCTTCAACGAGTCCATCAGCCGGTACTGGTGGATCCTGGTCCTGATCGTCGTCGAGGGCGTCCGCCAGCTCCACTACGCCATCAGCGAGCACTCGGCCGAGTACAACGAGTTCTGGACCAAGAAGATCTTCGGCGGCATGGAGCGGCGCACCAACAAGCTGAACGACTGGAACCGCTACCGGATGTCCCGCGTCCTCAAGTGGGTGACGCTGATCGCCATCGGTGCGGTGATCCTGGGGGCGCTCACAGGTACGTCGGCCGCCACCGCCCTGTTCACCCTGCCCACGACGATCTGGTCGGCGTTGCCGATGGTCTTCCAGCTCGTCTTCTACATGCTGCTGATGATCATGCAGTTCGTGGCGCTCTTCTGGTTCCTGTCGAAGGGCGGCGTCGAGACCTACTTCCCCGACGACATCAAGACCCGGTTCACCGACGTGTGGGGCCAGGACGCCGTGGTCGAGCGGGTCAAGGAGAACATGCTGTTCCTCGAGGCTCCCGAGTCGATCGAGGAGAAGGGCGGCCACGTCCCCGGCGGCCTGCTGCTCTGGGGCCCTCCTGGCACCGGCAAGACGCTGATGGCCGAGGCGGTGGCCGGCGAGACCGGCAAGCCCTACGTCTTCGTCGACCCCGGCGCGTTCATCCAGATGTTCATGGGCGTCGGCGTCCTCAAGGTCAAGGCCCTGTTCCGCAAGCTCCGGAAGCTGGCGGTCCGCTACGGCGGGGTCATCGTCTTCTTCGACGAGGCCGACTCCCTGGGAAGCCGCGGCCAGCTCACCGAGGGCGGCCCGTTGGGCGGCCAGAGGTTCGGCGCGCCGGCCACCGCCGCCTTCGGCACCACTCCGTCGTGCAACGGCGCGTCCTACCTGCACCAGGACACCGCCTCCTTCCTCTTCCACCAGACCCTCGCCCACGCCGAGAGCACCGGCCCCGAGGCGCCCCGCCGGGTCCGCGACAGGATCATCGCCGGCATGGGGGGCGGCGGCGGGATGGGCACCCTCCAGGCCCTGCTGACCGAGATCTCCGGCCTGAAGAAGCCCCGCGGCTTCATGAACCGGGTGGTGCGGCGCACGCTGGGCATGCGGCCCAAGCCGCCGCCCAAGTACCGGATCCTGATCATGATGGCCACCAACATGCCCCAGGCCCTCGACGAGGCCCTGCTGCGCCCCGGCCGCATCGACCGCATCTACAAGGTGGGCTACCCGTCCAAGGCGGGCCGGATCCGCACCTACGAGGGCTACTTCGACAAGGTCCACCACTGCCTGACGGCGCAGGAGATCGACAAGCTGGCCACCATCACCCCCTACGCCACCGGCGCCACCATCAAGGACCTCGTCAACGAGGCCCTGATCAACGCCATCCGCGAAGGGCGCGACGAGATCCGCTGGTCGGACGTGGTCAAGGCCAAGCAGATGAAGGACCTGGGCCCGCCCGAGGACGTCGAGTACATCGAGCGCGAGCGCCACGCCGTCGCCGTGCACGAGGCCTGCCACGCCGTCACCGCCTTCCGGGTGCGGCGCCACCTCACCATCGACATCGCCACCATCGAGAAGGGCGGCACCTACCTGGGCATGGTGGCCTCGATCCCGCCCGAGGACCAGTTCACCCGTTGGCGCACCGAGTACGAGGCCGACGTCATGGTGTCGCTGGCCTCGCTGGCCGGCGAGCGGCTGTTCTTCGAGGGCGACAACTCCTCGGGCGTGTCCGGCGACCTCGAGAGCGCCACCCAGATCGCCACCCTCATGGAGGGCTACTGGGGCATGGGCACCACGGTCACCTCCCACGGCGTGACCCAGCAGGTCGGAATCGGCGGTGGTGGACGTCCGGGCAAGGGCGGCGGTGGCAAGAAGACAAGCGAGTCCGACCTCCTGCACGGCGGCCTGGGGGACAGGATCGAGGAGAAGCTGAGCGAGCTGCTCGAGCGCGTCGAGCTGCTGCTGGTGCTCAACCGCACCTCGGTGCTGGCCGTGGCCCACGCCCTCGAGACCCACAAGACCGTCACCGGTGACGACATCGAGGCGATCATCGAGTGCCGTCAGGGACCCCTGATCGACGGCCGGGTCTACGGCGACCCCGACTTCTCCCGCGTGGTCGAGGAGTACCACGCCCAGGCCATCGCCGCCCACAACGGCCACGGCGACTTCGAGATCTCCCTCCCTGTTCTCGGGAACGGCTCGACCAACGGGTACACGCCGGGAGCGGTGCAGCGGCAATGGGCCCGTCCGGCGGCGCGCTCCGCCGTCACCGAGGCCAGGCGTGAGACCGAGGGGTCGACCCAGGAGCGGCCTTCCAGGTCCAACGGGGCGAGGGAGGAGTCGCGGGCGCAGCCGCTCACGGCCGACAACGTGGCCGAGCTGGTGCGGGCCGAGCTGGAGGTCAGGTCCGCCCAGGAGCGTGCCGCCAAGGAGCGGGCGGCCCGGGAGCGGGCCGAGCGGGCCAAGAAGAACGGCAAGAACACCACCCCCAAGAACCGCAGCGACGCCGGCAAGCCCAAGAAGAAGGGCAAGGGCAAGGGCAAGAAGGGCCACTCGGGCGGCTAGGACGCCGGCCTCCCACGGTCACCTCCCGGCACGCGTCGTGCGCAGCACGGAGCTCCATCTCGACACGTCGGGGCGCCAGCTCGTCGACCTCACCGGGCGGGTGGCCGAGTTCTGCCGGCCCCTCGGCGACGGGCTGGTCAACGTCTTCGTCCCCCACGCCACCGCCGGCGTGGCGCTCATGGAGCTGGGTTCGGGGTCGGAGGCCGACCTGGTGGCGGCGCTCGACCGCCTGCTGCCGCGCGACGACCGCTACCGCCACCGTCACGGCGCACCCGGCCACGGCGCCGACCACCTGCTGCCGGCGCTGGTCAGCCCGTCGGTCGTGCTCCCGGTGGAGGACGGACGGGTTCTGCTCGGCACCTGGCAGAGCGTGGTGCTCGTCGATCTCAACGCCGACAACCCGCAACGGCGGGTCAGGCTGAGCTTCCTGTCCGGCTGAGCCGTTCTCCCTCGAGCGCGGTCACACCAGGGAGAGGACACCAGTCAGGTCGGGGGCCCGGACCACGCCGTCGACCAGCGGCGGCGCCTCCCCGTCGTGGGCCCGGTCCTCCCGCCACACGTGCACGGGGTGCATGCCGGCGGCCAGGGGCCCTCCACGTCGGGCACCCAGGTGTCGCCCGCGAACAGGGTTTCGCCGGGCTCGAGGCCGCAGAGGGCGAGGGTGTGGTCGAAGATCCTCGGGTGCGGCTTGCGGGCGCCGGCCCGGGCCGACGTGACGACCACGTCGACGGCACCGGTGAGGCCCGCCTGCTCCATGGCCTTGTCGAGGTCCCAGTCCCAGTTGGAGCAGACGGCGACCACCAGGCCCCGGGCCCGGAGCTCGGCCAGCACGTCCGGCACCTCCGGGTAGGCGGCGAGGGTGAAGGTCTTGGTGGCCTGGTAGAGGTCGGCGACCAGGGCTTCGAGCTCGTCGTCGCCGACACCGCAGGCCCGGGCCCGCGACCGCAGCCGCTCGAGCTCCCACGCCCGGTAGGCCTCCCTGCTGACCGAGTGCTCGACGTGCTCGTGCCCGTCGGGCACGCCCCCGACCCAGCGGCTGCCCCACAACGAGCCGGCGTCGGCCAGCCCCCGGCGGGCGAACACCTCCTCGTGGGTCTCGCCCCAGAGGACGGCCCGGGCCAGGGTGCCGTAGAAGTCGAACAGGACGCCCCTGACGTTGCTGAGGGGTCGGCGGGTGTCAGCCATGGCGCAACGATGGTCGCACGACCGGGCTCGTCCGTTGGACGGGTACCGGCGGTAACCTGGATCTTCGTGACCGCCACCCGCCCCGTCGAATCACGCGACGACGCGATTCGCAAGGCGCGGAGGTTCAACCGCCTCACCATCGGGTGGAACGTGGCCGAGGCGATCGTGGCCCTCGCCGCCGGGATCGCGGCCGGGTCGGTCAGCCTCATCGGCTTCGGGCTCGACTCGTGCATCGAGGTGTCGGCGTCGGTGATCCTGGCCTGGCGGCTGCACCAGGAGACCCGGGGCGGGTGCATGGCCGAGAAGGACAAGCGGGCCCAGCGGGCCATCGCTGTCAGCTTCGCCCTGCTGGCGGCCTACGTGCTGGTCACCGCCGGGCGCGACCTGGTCGACGGCGCCCGGCCCGACGCCAGCCCCGTCGGCATCGTCGTCGCCGCCCTGTCGCTGCTGCTCATGCCCGTCCTGGCCCGGGCCAAGCGCCGCCTGGCGCCGGCGCTGGGCTCGCGGGCGGTCGAGTCGGAGGCCGACCAGACCAGCCTGTGCGCGCTGCTCTCCGGCGTGCTCCTGGTCGGGCTGGGCCTGAACGCCCTGTTCGGCTGGTGGTGGGCGGACCCGGTGGCCGGCCTGATGATCGGCGGGTTGGCCGCGGCCGCAGCGGTCCGGGCGTGGCGGGCCGACGCCCTCGCCGACACCTGCTGCGGTTGACTGGTCGTCACATGACTGACTGCGACCTTTGGAGACACTGACCCTTCCCATCCTGGCCGTCGTCGCCGGGATCCTGTCCTTCAGCTCGCCCTGCTGCCTACCGCTGCTGCCGGGCTACCTGTCGTACGTGTCGGCCCTGCCGGTGTCGGAGTTGGGGGAGCGCCAGGCACGGGGGGTCACCCTGCGGGCCTCGCTGCTGTTCGTGGCCGGCTTCACCACCGTCTTCACCGTCCTGGGCGTCGGCGCCGCCCTGCTGGGAAGCGTCTTCCTCCGCAACCAGACCACCCTGGAGCGAGTCTTCGGCGTCGTCATCATCGCCCTCGGCCTCTCCACGCTCGGCGTCCTCCGCCTGCCGTTCCTCCAGCGGGAGCGCCGGCTCGACCTGACCAAGCTGCCGCAGGGCACGGCGTGGGCCTTCCCGCTGGGGATGGCGTTCGCCGCCGGCTGGGCGCCGTGCATCGGGCCGGTGCTGGCCACCATCCTCGCCACCGCCGCGGTCAGCGGTGGCAGCGCGGTGTGGGGTGGGCTGCTGCTCGTGCTCTACTCGGTCGGCCTCGGCGCCCCGTTCGTGCTCCTGGGGCTCGGGTTCAACAAGGCCACCCGGTCGCAGGCGTGGCTGCGGCGCAACGGCCGCAAGATCGAGATCGTCGGCGGGATCCTGCTGGTGGCCGTCGGGGTGCTCTTCCTCACCGGCATCTGGGGAGACCTGTTCCTGCCGCTCCAGCGGTGGTTCGCCGAGCTGGGCTGGCCGCCGGTATGACCCTGCCTGTCGAGGAGGGAAATCAGCCTGCCGAGGAGACCGAGGAGACCGAGACCGGGAAGAGCGGGGAGGAGAACGGCCCGCCGGTGGCCGTCGCCGGCCTGCGGCGGACCCGCCGGGCGCTGTGGATCGCGGTGGGGGTGGCGGTGCCGGTGGCCATGCTGGTGGTGGTGCTGGCCGTCCAGCCCCCGGCGGGGACCCGGCAGGCGAAGTCGCCCCTCGTCGGGAAGGAAGCTCCGTCGGCCGGGGGGACGACCATCGACGGGGCCCAGACCTCGCTGCTCGACCTGCGCGGCAAGTGGGTTGTCGTCAACTTCTTCGCCACCTGGTGCGTGCCGTGCCGGCTGGAGCACCCCGACCTGGTCCGCTTCGCCGAGCAGCACGCCACGATCGGCGACGCCGCCGTGGTTGGCATCGTCTTCGGCGACAACACCCAGGCGGTGAGGGAGTTCCGCGACAAGGAGGGCGGCGACTGGCCCATGCTCACCGACCCGAGCGGCCGCACCGCCATCGACTTCGGGGTGGCCGGCGTCCCCGAGTCCTTCCTGGTCGACCCCGAGGGCAAGGTGGTGGCCAAGATCGTCGGCGGCATCCGGGCCCCCGACCTCGACCGTCTGCTGGCCGACGCCAAACGACGAGCGGGCTGACGGTTGGCATCTGACACGAGGGGCCCCGACCTGTTCGGGGCGGCCCTGGAGGAGCGGCTGGCCGGGCAGGCCCCGCTGGCCGCCCGGCTCCGACCCCGGACGCTCGACGACATGGTCGGCCAGGAGCACCTCCTCGGGCCCGACCGCCCGCTGCGCAAGCTGATCGAGGCCGACCGGCTGTCGTCGGTGATCCTCTGGGCCCGCCGGGGACGGGCAAGACCACCCTCGCCCGGCTCATCGCCGGGGTGACGGCCAAGTCGTTCGAGACTCTGTCGGCGGTGACGGCCGGGGTGAAGGACGTCCGCGAGGTCGTGGCGCGGGCTCGCGCCCGGCTGGGCGAGCAGGGCACCCGCACCATCCTGTTCCTCGACGAGGTCCACCGCTTCAACAAGTCCCAGCAGGACGCCTTGCTGCCCCACGTCGAGGACGGCCTCCTGGTCCTCATCGGCGCCACCACCGAGAACCCGTACTTCGAGGTCAACGCCCCGCTGCTGTCCCGGTCGAGCCTCTTCCGGCTCGATCCGCTGTCGGCCGACGCGGTCCGCGTCCTGCTCCGGCGGGGCCTCGACGCCGAGGGCGCCACCGCCGCCGACGACGCCCTCGACCACCTGGTGAACCGGGCCGACGGGGACGGACGGGTGTCCCTGAACGCCCTGGAGGTCGCCGTCGCCCTGGCCTCGGGCCGGCCGCAGAAGCCGCCGAACGTCACGTTGGCCGACGCCGAGGCCGCCCTCGACGCCCGCGCCCTGCGCTACGAGCGCGACGACCACTACGACGTCATCTCCGCGTTCATCAAGTCGATCCGGGGCTCGGACCCCGACGCCGGGCTCTACTGGCTGGCCCGCATGCTGGAGGCGGGGGAGGACGCCAGGTTCATCGCCCGCCGGCTGGTGGTGCTGGCCAGCGAGGACGTCGGCATGGCCGACCCGATGGCCCTGCTGGTGGCCGACGCCGCCGCCCGGGCGGTGGAGTTCGTGGGCCTGCCCGAAGCCCGGCTCAACCTGGCCCAGGCCGTCGTCCACCTGGCCACCGCGCCCAAGTCCAACCGGGTCTACAACGCGCTGGCCCGGGCGGCCGCCGACGTCAGGGAGAAGCCGGCCGGGGAGGTCCCCGCCCACCTGCGCGACGCCTCGTACTACAACGCCCGCAAGCTCGGCCACGGGGCGGGCTACGAGTATCCTCACGACGATCCCCGGGGATGGGTGCCGCAGACCTACCGCCCCCCCGAGGTCGCGGGGCGGGTCTACTACGAACCGTCCGAGCACGGGTTCGAGGAGGAGGTCGCCGACCGCATGCGCCTGCAGGATCCCGGGACGCCGTGAGGCCAGGCCTGCATGGGTTTGATTTTCATGGGTGACGTTCTCGCCGTCGTAGCCGCGGTGGGCGTGACGATCGTCGTCGTCGGCATCGTCGTCGTGCTCGGCTCCGTCCTGCGCACCATGACCGCCCTTCGCAACGCCGTGCAGGACGTGCACGGGGCGAGCATGCCCCTCCTCGCCGACGTGCACCTGGCGGTGCGGAAGGTAAACGGCGACCTCGACCGGGTCGACGGCATCCTCGAGAACGCCGAGGCCATCACCGGCACGGCCGACTCCGCCTCCCGCCTGGCCTACACGGCGTTCTCGGCGCCGGTGGTCAAGACCATGGCGGCGGTGTCGGGGGCGAGCAGGGCGTGGCAGCGGCTGCGCCGGAAGAAGTAGGAGGGCGGCGGGTGCCGGTTGTGCAGCTGGCCGGGCGCAAGTTCTGGCTGGTGGCCGGGATCGCCATCGGCGTCGGCATGTCGCTGCGCATCCGGCACAACCTGCGCCTGGCGACCGAGCGGGCCCGAGCCGCGTACCGGCGGGTCTCGCCGGCCGCCCAGTTCGAGCGTCGGCGGCGCGAGCTCCGCACCGCCCTCGACCTCGGCCGCCGGGAGATGCTCCACCGGGAGGCCGAGCTGCGGGCTCAATTCGACCCTCCCCAGCCGTCCTGAGCCGGTGTTGATCATGGCATCGGCCGCTTCGCGACCAGCGGCTGACCAGGCAATACGATCGCACGAGCCGTCGTCAACCGCGGAATCTGGGAGTGGGTCAGTTCACTCGGGCGATTCCAGCGCGCGACCAGCCCGTAGATCGACTATGAGGGCTACGCCACCCCCTGCTGCCATCGCGGGAGTCCGTTGACCCGCTTGCCCTCGGCGCGGTTGATCGCGAGGGACTGGTGGGTCCGGCAAAAGATGTAGTCCATGAAGTGGAGCGTCACGGCCGTGGGCGTGGTTCTCAACCTCTTGGGGAAAGGACTGTCAACCTTGTGACAGACGCATCCCCGTCTTCAAAGTGGGGTTTCTGGCGCTGGACGTAGCTGGTCGAGACCAGGGCATCGTCGGGCTCGCCGCAGATGACCCGCTTGTCACTCCCGATACAGACAGCGGGGCCAGCGACGCTGACATCACCGCCGCCCTCGTTCCCGTAGAGCGCACCTGCGGGTTTCGGTCGACCGTGCCGCCAAGGTCGAGGCGCCTACAGAACGCCACCACCACCCGGCAGCCCGCTGCGCCTCTCGGTGCTGGGTGGACCGTATCGAACGCGGGTTCCCATACAGAACTCTTGCGACCACTCCTGCTTCTGCCGAGACTCCAAGATCTCTTGGACGACTCGACAGACCGCATGTGCGGAAGGCGGGGGCTAGCGTCTGTGCTGTGCCCGGTCCTTACGTTCAGCTGGCGACATTCTGCGAAAAGGTATTGCAGGAGAAGGACGGGGTCCTGAGCGTCATCCGTCTCGTCGACCGGATCTTAGTGACGGCCAGTTCACCCGACGCACCCGATGAACTCCCGCTCGGTGTCGTCAAGACGATATTGGCGGTAGCCTTGAAGGCCGACGATGCCATGGGTCGGTACGCCGTGACGATACGGATTCAGGAACCGAGTGGTGCGTATGTGGCGGACCAAAGTGCGGGCGATGTGACGTTCGAAGGTGCTGAGCGCGGCGTGAACCTCATCATGAATCTCGAATTTCCCGTGATCGAGGGTTTGTACTGGTTCGACGTGGTGCTGAGCGGCACGGTGCTTGCACGAGTGCCCCTGCGCATCATGTACCAGCGGGCGCCAGTGTCCGCCTGATCGTCACGTTCGTGTTATAGCCAGGCAACCGCAGTTCCACTGACCTTGTCTCCGCAAGACTCCCCGTCAGGGGTTCCGCTGGTCCTCTAAGGATCAGGTCGGACCCGCCTAGGTTCGTAACGTCGGCCGGAGTAGCGGACCGAGCTAGCTGGTCGAACTCATCATTCGTCATGTCCGTGTCGTCGTAGTCGCGCGCGTTCATGGCCTTATGATGCCCCTTCTAGGCTGTTTCGTACATCGCGGTCCCCAGTGACCAGGTCCCATCGTCTGGATCGACTGGGTAGAGGACACCCTTGAGCGTCCGCCCTTCGTAAGTACTACCGATCACCAGCAACCGTTGCCCCCGCTCGGGGTCATCATCCCACCACGCCCGCGTCAAGCGGGTCAGCACGAACGCTTCTAGGACCTCGGCCTCAGTCACGGCGGGATACTTGGCGGCTAGTTTCGCGCTCACGGCCGGAGAGATGAGAATCTCAGCGATGTAGGCCGCCGCCTACGCCGCTTTCCGGGCTGCCCGTGCCGGGCGTGCGATCTCGCTCCGGCGCTCGCCGGAGATGGCTCGTGCAACCGCCTCAGGGTCCTTCTCAAACTCGGTCGGCCGCACATCAGCCGTCGCATCGGCCACAACACTGTGAACGACCTGAGCGAAGTCGCCACTGCGCTTACGTGGTCGGATCACCGACGCACTCCTTGGATCGGGAGGGGAACCGTGCTCCTTGAGCGTACCCGGCTCGGTCAGGTCTGGATCACCGACGCCCCAAGTGAAACTGACCCGCATCCGGAAACTGGCTCGATCATCACCGACCTAGGCTGGACACCGCAATGGACGCCCAGCAGCTGCGGAAGGCATTCACGGGGTTCTTCGTCGAGCGCGGGCACATCCTGGTGCCCTCGGCCGGCCTGATCCCGCACCACCCGGCCGCGCCCCTGCTCACCAACGCCGGGATGAACCAGTTCATCCCCATCCTCATCGGCGAGGAGCCCCGGCCCTACCCCCGGGCCGTCTCCGTGCAGAAGTGCTTCCGCACCCAGGACATCGACATCATCGGCGACACCACCCGCCACCTGACGTTCTTCGAGATGCTGGGCAACTTCAGCTTCGGCGACTACTTCAAGGAGGGGGCCATCCCCCTGGCCTGGGAGCTTGTCACCGAGGCGCTGGGCCTCGACCCCGACCGGCTGTGGGTCACCGTCTACCTCGACGACGACGACGCCGAGGCCATCTGGCGGGACTCGGTGGGCGTGCGCCCCGACCGCATCCAGCGGATGGGCGACGACAACTTCTGGGAGATGGCCAAGGGCCGGCCCGGCCCGTGCGGCCCCTGCTCGGAGATCTACTTCGACAAGGGCCCCGAGCACGGCCCGGCGGGGGGGCCGGCAGGGGGCGGGCCCGAGCGCTACGTGGAGATCTGGAACCTGGTGTTCATGCAGTTCCAGCGCCAGAAGGACGGGTCGCTGCTGGAGCTGCCGACCAAGAACATCGACACCGGCGCCGGCCTGGAGCGGATCCTGCCCATCGTGCAGGGCGTGTCGTCGGTGTTCGACACCGACGTGGTCCGACCGGTGCTCGACGCCGCCGCCGGCGTGCTCGGCCGGGCCTACGGCGACGACCCCAAGGTCGACCACAGCCTGCGCATCCTGGCCGACCACGGCCGGGCCATGACGCTCCTCACCAGCGACGGCGTCTTCCCGTCCAACGAGGACAGGGGCTACGTGCTGCGGCGCATCATCCGCCGGGCGGTGCGCCACGCCTTCACCCTGGGCGTCGAGAAGCCGGTCTCGCCCGTGCTGGTGGACGCCACCGTCGACACCCTGGGCGACGCCTACCCGGAGCTTGTCGGCCGGCGCGACTTCATCACGGGCGTCGTCACCAGGGAGGAGGAGCGCTTCCGCCAGACGCTGCGCTCCGGCCTGGGCATCCTCGACGAAGCCCTGGGACGCCTGCCGGCGGGGGGCACGCTCGACGGCTCGGTGGCCTTCCAGCTGCACGACACGTTCGGGTTCCCGCTGGAGCTGACCCTGGAGGTGGCCGGCGAGCGGGGCGTGACCGTCGACGTGGCCGGATTCGACGCCGCCATGGCCGGCCAGAAGCAGATGGGGAAGTCGGCCCGCAAGGCCGCCGGCGAGGGCGGCGGCGATCGGCGCGACGTCTACCGGGAGCTCCTCGAGGAGTTCGGCGCCGACACGTTCACGGGCTACGACGAGACGGACTCCGAGGCGAGGGTGCTGGCCGTGCTGCCGGGACCGCCGGTGGACGGCGAGGACCCACATCAAGGTGGGAAGACAGTGGAGGTGTTCCTCGACCGAACGCCGTTCTACGCCGAGTCGGGCGGCCAGGTGGGCGACACCGGCACGATCACCACCGACACCGGCAGCGTCGAGGTGCTCGACACGAACTACGCAGTGCCCGGACTGCACCGCCACGTGGCCAAGGTGGTGGAGGGCGAGGTCAGGGCCGACCAGGAGGCCACCGCCAGCGTCGACGCCGACCGCCGGGAGGCCATCCGCCGCAACCACACCGGCACCCACCTGCTGCACTGGGCCTTGCGGGAGGTGCTGGGCGACCACGTCAAGCAGGCGGGCTCGCTGGTGGCGCCCGACCGGCTGCGCTTCGACTTCAGCCACTACGCGGCGGTCACCCCGGAGGAGCTGCAGGAGGTCGAGGACCTGGCCAACGAGCAGGTCATCGCCAACGACGCGGTCAAGGCCATGGAGATGTCCCAGGAGGAGGCCCAGCGGCTGGGCGCCATCGCCTTCTTCGGCGAGAAGTACGGCGACGTGGTGCGGGTGATCGAGGCCGGCCGCCACTCGATGGAGCTGTGCGGCGGCACCCACGTGGGGGCGCTGGGCACCATCGGGCCGGTCAAGATCCTGGGGGAGAGCTCGATCGGCGCCAACCTGCGGCGCCTCGAGGCCGTCACCGGCATGGCCAGCCTCGACCGCATCCGCGAGGAGCGGGCCACCCTGGGCCGCGCCGCCACCCTCCTACGGGTGGTGCCGCCTGAGGTGCCCGAGCGGGTGGAGAAGCTGCTCGACGACAACCGCGCCCTCGCCGACCAGGTCCGGGCCCTGCGCAAGGCGGGCGCCTCCGGTCGGGCCGGCGAGCTGGCGTCCACCGCGGTCGACGGCATCGTCGTCACCCGCGTCGACGGCACCACCCGCGACGACCTGCGCGACCTGGCCCTCGCCGTCCGTGACAGCCCCGGCGTGCAGGCGGTCGTGCTGGGAGGAGCGCCGGAGGGCGGCGGCGTCGCCCTCGTGGCGGCCGTCGCCAAGGGCAGCGGCCTCGACGCGTCGGTGCTGCTGGCCCAGGCGGCCCGCACCGTGGGCGGCGGCGGTGGCAAGAACCCCGACGTGGCCATCGCCGGCGGCCGCGACCCCAGCCGCCTCGACGAAGCCCTCGAGCAGGCTCGGCTGGCGGCCACCTCATGACCAGAGCAGTCGGCTTGGACCTGGGCCGGAAGCGGATCGGGGTGGCCGTCAGTGACTCGGCCGGGCTGATGGCCGTCCCGTCCCAGGTGATCGAGCGCACCGGCGACGACGCCCGCGACCGTCGCCGGATCGCGACGATCGTGGACGAGGTGGGGGCAGAGTGCGTCGTCGTCGGCCTGCCGCTGTCGATGGACGGGTCGGACGGGCCGGCGGCGACGTGGCCCGGGCCGAGGCCGAGGCGCTGGCGGCGGTGGTCGGCGTGCCGGTGGAGCTGCACGACGAGCGCCTCAGCACCGTCACCGCCCAGTCGGCGCTGGTCACCGCCGGGGTGAAGGGTCGCGACCGCCGGCGGGTCGTCGACCAGACCGCCGCCGCGGTGATCCTGCAGTCGTGGCTCGACGCCAGATCCTCATCCGGACGGCGGAGTAAGGCAGCCACATGACCAACCGGACACGCCTGGAGCCGTTCGACTTCGAGAGCTACGCGCCCCCGCCGCGCCGGAGCCGGTGGCCGATGATCGCCCTGGGCCTGCTGATGGGCGGCTTCCTGCTGGTGGCGGCCCTGGCGTGGTGGGTGCAGAAGAACGTGAGCCCTCCGGGGAAGGTGGGCGAGGAGATATCCGTCACCGTCGAGCCGGGCATGACCACCGCCGACATCGCCGAGCTGCTCGAGCGGGAGGGCGTGATCACCAAGGCGTCGGTCTTCCGCTACTACGCCCGGTTCAACGGCGCCGGCACCATCGAGGCCGGCGACTACACGCTCCACAAGAAGGAGGACATGTCGACGGTGCTCGACGTCCTCGAGGGCGGGGCCAAGGTCGACCCCGGCACCAAGCTCACCATCCGCGAAGGCCTGACGGTGGCCCAGGTCGCCGATCTGGTGGGCCAGCTGCCGGGACGGTCGGCCGCCAAGTTCGTGGCCGCGGCAACGTCCGGCACCGTCAAGTCCCAGTTCCAACCGGTCGGGTCGACCAGCCTCGAGGGTTTCCTCCTGCCCGAGACCTACTTCGTCGAGACCGACGACGACGAGACCAAGATCTTGGAGCGGATGGTCCAGGCCTTCGACACCGCCGCCAACGAGTTGGGCATGGCCAACGCGTCGGCCGCGCTGGGGGTGACGCCGTACCAAGCCATGATCGTGGCGTCGCTCGTCGAGCTGGAAGCTCGGGTGGACGAGGACCGGGGCAAGGTGGCGCGCACGATCTACAACCGGCTGAACGTCAAGATGCCGTTGCAGATCGACGCCACCGTCCTCTACGCCATCGAGCAGAAGACCGGCGTTCGCAAGCAGTCGGTGCTGCTCAGCGACCTCGAGATCGACTCCCCCTACAACACGTACCAGATCCCCGGCTTGCCACCGGGGCCCATCGCCAACCCCGGGCGGGCCTCACTGGCGGCGGCGCTGGCGCCGACCCCCGGACCGTGGATCTACTACGTGCTGGCCGACTCGTCGGGCCTGCACGCCTTCACCGACAGCGGGACCGAGTTCAACCGGCTGCGCCAGCAGTGCATCTCCAAGGGCCTCTGCTGACCGCCGTTCCCCTTCGTGACTAGTCAGGGTTGGCGGCCGGGGCCCGACACCCGGCTGGCCGCGGTCATCGGGTCCCCGGTCCGGCACTCACGGTCTCCGGCCATCCACAACGCCGCCTTCCGGGCGCTGGACCTCGACTGGGTGTACCTGGCCTTCGAAGTGGTGCCGGGCGAGGTGGCCGACGCGGTGGAGGGCATGCGGGCGCTCGGGATCGGCGGCCTGTCGGTGACGATCCCCCACAAGGAGGCGGCCGCGGCCGTCGTCGACGACCTGTCGGTGACGGCCCGAGCCCTGGGGGCGGCCAACACGATCGTCGTGCACACCGACGGGATGCTGTTCGGCGAGAACACCGACGCGGTCGGCTTCCTGGCCTCCTTGGCGGACGCCGGCGTCGACCCCCGCGGCCGGCGCTGTGTGGTCCGCGGCGCCGGGGGTGGGGCGCGGGCCGTCGTGTGGGCGTTGGCCGTGGCGGGCGCCGACGAGGTGGTCGTCGTCCCGGGCCGCGACGCGAGCCGGGCCGTCGGGACCGCCGCCCTGGCCGGTGTGGTGGGGCGGGTGGGCGATGCGTCCGACGTGCCTGCGGCCGGGATCGTCGTGAACGCCACGCCGCTGGGGATGGCTGCGGCGCCGGCGGAGCTGCCGCTCGACCCGGAGCTGCCCTTCGACCCCGATCTGCTCCGGCCGGGCCAGGTCGTCGTCGACCTGGTCCCGTCGCCTTCGACGCCTCTCCTGGAGGCGGCAGCCGGCCGGGGGGCGGTGGCGGTGAACGGCCTCGGCATGCTCGTGCACCAGGCTGCGCTTGCCTTCCAGCTGTGGACGGGCCACGAGGCCCCGCTCGACGTCATCCGCGCCGCCGCCGCTGCCGCCGCCAGATGAGGTTCGCCGCCGCCGCCGCCCTCGGGCTGGTCGGCCTCGGCGTCGGCCTGTTCGTGAACCTGCTGGTGGAACGGGTGCCCGACAAGCTCCCGCTGTACCCGGTCGGCCGCTCCCTCCGGCCGGCGAGCGGCGGGGAGTGGTTCGTCGTGGCCCTCACCGGCGCCCTGTGGGCGGCGACCGTCCTGCGCCTCGGCGCCGACCCCGCCCTGCCCGCCTACCTGGTGTTCTTCACGTCGCTGGTGGCGATCAGCGTGATCGACCTCGACCTCCACATCATCCCCAACCGCATCGTCTACCCGACGATCTTCCTGTCCGTGCCACTGCTGGCGGTGGCGGCGACGGTCGACGGCGACTTCAACCAACTCGGCCGGGCCCTGGCCGGCGGCTCGCTGGCCTTCCTCGCCCTGTTCCTCGTGTGGGTCGTGTACCCGGCGGGCATGGGGTTCGGTGACGTGCGCCTCGCTTTCGTGCTCGGCCTGTTCCTGGGCTGGCTGAGCCTGGGCCACGTCCTCGTCGGGATCTTCTGCGGGTTCCTGCTCGGGGCCGTCATCGGCGTGGTGCTGGTGGCGTTCAGGATTCGCAGCCGCAAGGACGCCATCCCCTTCGGCCCCTTCCTCGCCGCCGGTGCGGCGGCGACGGTGCTGGTCGGCGACCCGATGGTGCGGTGGTGGCTCGGGTGAATGCGGCGCTCATTACTGGGCCGGCCTCGGCACCCGCCGGTAGATTTGACCGATGCTCCGTTACCTGACCGCCGGCGAGTCGCACGGGCGAGCCCTGGTGGTCACCATCGAGGGGCTCCCGGCAGGGTTGGAGATCACCGCCGAGGAGATCGGTGCCGAGCTGGCCCGCCGCCGGCTGGGGTACGGGCGGGGACCGCGGATGCGGTTCGAGCAGGACGAGCTCACCCTGCTGGGCGGGATCCGCCACGGGCGCACGCTCGGGTCACCGGTGGCGATCGAGATCGGCAACACCGAGTGGCCCAAGTGGACGGTCGAGATGGACCCGGCGCCGGGCCGCACCGAGAAGCCGCTCACCCGGCCCCGTCCCGGCCACGCCGACCTGGCGGGGATGCAGAAGTACGGCTTCACCGACGCCCGTGACGTGCTTGAGCGGCCTCGGCCCGGGAGACCGCCGCTCGGGTGGCGGCCGGGGCCTGCGCCAAGGCCCTGCTCGCCCACCTGGGGATCACGGTGCTGTCCCACGTGATCCAGATGGGCCCGGCCCGGTCGAAGTCCACCGAGAGGCCCGGCCCGGGCGATCTCGAACAAATCGACGCGTCCGAGGTCCGCTGCTTCGACCCCGCCGCCGAGGAGGCGATGATCGCCGAGATCAAGGCCGCGGCCAAGGACGGCGACTCCCTGGGCGGCATCGTCGAGGTGCTGGCCTACGGCGTGCCGGTCGGCCTCGGCAGCCACGTGCACTGGGACCGTCGCCTCGACGCGCTCCTGGCCCAGGCCCTGATCAGCATCCAGGCGGTGAAGGGGGTCGAGATCGGGGAGGGCTTCGACGTGGCCGGGCGCCGGGGGTCAGAGGCCCACGACGCCATCCTCTGGGACGCCGACGAGGCCGTGTACCGGCGGGAGACGGCCCGCGCCGGCGGCATCGAGGGAGGCATGTCCACCGGCGACCTCGTCGTCGCCCGCATCGCCATGAAGCCGCTCTCCACCCTCAACCGCCCGGTGCTGCGCACCGTCGACGTCGAGACCAAGGAGGCGACGGTCTCGTTCAAGGAGCGCACCGACGTCACCGCCGTCCCGGCCGCGGGCGTGGTCGCGGAGACCATGGTGGCCCTCGTGCTCGCCGACGAGGCCCTACGCAAGTTCGGCGGCGACTCCGTGCCCGAGGTCGTGCGCAACCACCGCGCCTTC
>CAWHAN010000006.1:0-1498906 GCA_963827345.1 uncultured Acidimicrobiia bacterium
TGGCACCAGTTCGGCTGAGCCGGCCCCCCCCAGCGAACTGGTGACGCACAACGGCGCCAGGAGCCGCTGCGTGACCCCGGTTCGGCTCGGGCGAGGGCGATCGTGCTCGTCGGGATGATGGGAGCGGGCAAGACGTCGGTGGGGTCGGAGCTGGCCCGGCGCCTCGGCTGGGGCCTGCTCGACAGCGACCGCCAGGTGGAGGGGCTGGCCCGGCGGACGGTTCCGGAGATCTGGCGCAGCGACGGCGAGGTCGCCTTCCGGCGGATGGAGACGCTCGTGCTCACCGACGCCCTGGCGTCGGCCACGCCGATCGTCGTCGCTGCGGCCGGCGGCGTCGTCCTCGACGAGGGCAACCGCCGCCTCCTACGGGAGCACGACCCGGTCGTGTGGCTGCGGGCGCGGGTGCCCACCCTGGTGAGGAGGGTCGGCTCGGGGGCCGGCCGGCCGCTGCTCGACGTCGATCCCGCCGGGTCGATGGCCCGCCTCGACGCCGAGCGCCGCCCGCTGTACGAGGAGGTGGCCGACATCGCCGTCGACGTCGACGACCTCGACGTCCGCCAGGTCGTCGACGTCATAACTGCGCACCTCGGACGTCACGTGATCACCGTCCCCATCGACCTCGGCGACAGGTCCTACGAGGTGCTTGTGGGCGCCGGCGCCCGGCACCGCCTGTGCGAGGTCCTCCCGACAGGGGTGACCAGGACGGCGGTCGTCACCCAGCCCGGCCTCGACGTCGTCGTCGACACCGGCGTCGAGCAGCGCACGTTCATGATCGACGCCGGGGAGCAGGCCAAGTGCCTGGAGACCGTCGAGGACCTGTGCCGGTCGTGGGCCCGCTGGGGCCTCACCCGGGCCGACGCGGTGGTCGCCGTCGGCGGGGGAGTTGTCACCGACACCGCCGGGTTCGCGGCGGCCGTCTACCACCGGGGCGTCGCCGTCGTGCACGTGCCCACCACCCTGCTGGGCATGGTCGACGCCGCCATCGGCGGCAAGACCGGCGTGAACCTGCCCGAGGGAAAGAACCTGGTGGGCGCCTTCTGGCAGCCGTCGGCGGTGCTGTGCGACGTCGAGGTGCTGTCGACCCTGCCGCCCCGCGAGTACCGCAGCGGGCTGGGTGAGATGGCCAAGTACGCCTTCCTCGGCGTCGACGACCTGCCCGACCTGCCGATGGAGGAGGCGGTGGCGGCGTGCGTGCGCTGCAAGGCCGACCACGTGGGCGCCGACGAGCTCGACCTCACCGGCCGCCGCGCCCTGCTCAACTACGGCCACACCCTGGCCCACGCCCTGGAGACCGCCGGCCGCTACGACCTCCGCCACGGCGAGGCGGTGGCGGTCGGGCTGGTCTTCGCCGCCATCCTGGCCCGCCGGCTCGACCGGGTGGACGACGAGCGGGTCGACGAGCACCTCGCCGTCGTCGACGGGTACGGCCTGGCTCACGACCTGCCGCCCGGCGCCGACCCGGAGGAGCTGGTCCTGCTCATGGGAAGGGACAAGAAGGTGGTCGACGGGCTGACGTTCGTCCTCGACGGCCCCCAAGGCTTGGAAGTGGTCCGGGGCGTCGACCCCGACGCGGTCATCGCCACCCTGGACGAGATGCGGCCGTGACCCCGGCGAAGCCGCTGGTGCTCCTCTTGTCGGGCGCCAACCTCAACCTGCTGGGCACGAGGGAGCCGAAGATCTACGGCACCGACACGCTGCAGGACCACGCCGACCGGGCCACGGCCGCCGCCGAGCGGCTCGGGCTCGACCTGGAGTACTTCCAGTCGAACGCCGAGAGCGAGCTGGTGGAGGCCATCCACGCCGCCCGCGGCCGGGCCGCGGCCATCATCATCAACCCCGGCGCCCTGGGCCACTACGCCTGGTCGCTGCACGACGCCCTCGCCGCCTTCGACGGCCCCGTCGTCGAGCTGCACATCTCCAACCCCGACGCCCGCGAGGCGTGGCGGCACACGTCGGTGATCTCGCCCGTGGCCACCGGGAACATCTCCGGCTTCGGCGGCCACGGCTACGACCTGGCCGTCGAGGCCGTCGCCCGGCTGCTGTCTTGAATAGGCCCGATGGACGTGGCCGGCCGAATCCCCCGGCTGCGAGCGCAGCTGGCCGACGCCGGATGCGACGCCCTGCTCGTCACCAGCCTGGTCAACATCCGCTACCTCACCGGCTTCACCGGGTCGGCCGCCATCGTGCTCCTCACGCCCGACGGCGTCGTGTTCACCACCGACGGCCGCTACATGGAGCAGTCGGCCGAGCAGCTGGCGGCTGCCGGCGTCGACGCCGCCATCGAGATCGGCCTCACCGGCGCCGCCCAGCGCGATGCGCTGCAGGCGGCGGTGGCCGCGGCCGGCATCGCCACGCTGGGCCTCGAGGCCGACGACGTCACGTGGGCCCGCCAGCGCCGGTTCGCCGACGACTGGTTCCCGGAGGTCGAGCTCGTCGCCACCGAGAACCTTGTCGAGGACC
Source organism: uncultured Acidimicrobiia bacterium (assembly GCA_963827345.1). Lineage (GTDB taxonomy): Bacteria > Actinomycetota > Acidimicrobiia > Acidimicrobiales > AC-14 > CAWGUU01. The sequence continues at coordinate 2,461 of CAWHAN010000006.1, forward strand.
TCCGGATGGTGAAGGACGCCGGCGAGGTCGCCCGCATGGCCGAGGCGGCCAGGATCGCCGACGACGCCCTGGCCGCGGTGCGGGGCCGACTGGCAGAAGGGCCGACCGAGGAGGAATTCGCCGTCGAGCTCGACTTCGAGATGCGCCGCCTGGGCGCCGAGGGCTCGTCGTTCGAGACGATCGTGGCGTCGGGGCCGAACGGGGCCAAACCCCACCACCGCCCGAGCCAAAGGGCGATCCAGCCCGGCGAGCTTGTCGTCGTCGACTTCGGCGCCGTCGTCGACGGGTACTGCTCCGACATGACCCGCACCCTGTGCGTCGGCGAGCCCGCCTCGCCCGTCGCCGCCCGCATGTTCGACGTCGTCGCCGAGAGCCAGCGGGCCGGCGTGGCCGCGGTGCGGGCCGGCGTGGAGGGCAAGGCCGTCGACGAGGCGTGCCGGGCGGTCATCGCCGAGGCCGGCTGGGCCGACGCCTTCGTCCACGGCACCGGCCACGGCGTCGGCCTGGAGATCCACGAGTCGCCCCGGGTGGCGTCCACGTCGCCCGACATCCTGGCCGCCGGCCACGTGGTCACGGTCGAGCCGGGTGTCTACCTGCGCGAGCATGGCGGGGTACGCATCGAGGACACTGTCGTCGTCACCGTCGACGGCTGCACCGTCCTCACCAACGCCCCGAAGGACCTAGTGATCGGCTGACATGCCCAACGTCTCCACCAACGACCTGAAGAACGGCATGGCCCTGCAGCTGTCGGAGGGGCTGTACACCGTCGTCGAGTTCCAGCACGTGAAGCCGGGCAAGGGCGGCGCTTTCGTGCGCACCAAGCTGAAGAACGTCCGCACCGGCGCCACCCTCGACCGCACGTACCGGGCCGACGAGAAGCTCGAGCAGAAGATCATCGACAAGCGGGAGATGCAGTACCTGTACCGGGAGTCGGCGCACTTCGTCTTCATGGACAACACCACGTACGACCAGATGAACGTGGATGCCCCGACGATCGGCGCAGCCGCCAAGTACCTCAAGGAGGGCGACTCCGCCGTGCTCCAGGTCACCGACGACGAGGTCGTCGGCATCGACCTGCCGGCGGCGGTCGAGCTGGCGGTCAGCGAGACCGAGCCCGGCGTCCAGGGCGACAGGGTGTCCGGCGCCCGCAAGCCGGCCACGCTCGAGACGGGCCTGGTGGTCCAGGTGCCGCTCTTCGTCAACCCCGGCGATCGCATCAAGGTCGACACCCGCTCCGGCGACTACCTGACCCGCGTGTAGTGACGAAGGGGATCGCCGCCACCCGGCGCCAGTCGCGGGAGCGGGCGATGGAGCTGCTGTACGAGGCCGACGCCAAGGACATGACGCCGGCCGACGTCCTGGCCGACCTGCCGGTGGAGCCGGCCCAGTTCGCCGTCGACCTGGTGAGCGGCGTGGGCCTCCACCGGGAGGAGCTCGACGCCTGGATCACCAGGTTCGCCCGCGACTGGACGATCGACCGCATGCCCTCACTCGACCGGGCCCTGCTGCGCATGGGCGTCTTCGAGCTGGCCCACCGCCCGGACGTGCCGACCGGCGCGGTGATCTCCGAGGCCGTCGAGCTGGCCCAGCGCTACTCCACCGACGACTCCAGCCGGTTCGTGAACGGTGTGCTGGCCGCCATCGCGGCGGCCATCCGACCGCAGTCGAGGCGGGGAAAGGCCGGACCTGAGGCAGGGCAGGCCTGACGTCGCCGGCGCCTTTGGTCCACCGAGACGTCAGCAGAGGGAGTCCTGGTTACGTGGGATTCGCCCTGCCTGTCGCGGCTGGATCCTTCTGGGCACGCGGTTTCTTGCTGGGCGCAGCGCCGAACTGCCCGACGAGCCCTGCAGGCATCTGACACGCCGCGCCGCCAAGGAGGCGGAGCTCGGTTCAACCGGCGATCCGGCCCCGCAGGCGCGACCAGCCGGACGAGGGCGTCTCGGCGGTGACGATGTCGCCCTGCAGGGGGGCGAGCCGAGCCCCGATCTCGTTGATCGTCGCCTCCGGCACCCCGAGGCTCGTCAGGGTGTCGACGAGGTGCCCGACCACCGCGCCGAACGCCTCGGGTGTGATCTCGAGGCCGGCGTGGGCGCTGGCCATGTCGCTCCCGGCGTAGACCACCGGCCCGCCGAGCGCAGCGCCGACAAAAGCCCGCTGATGGCGTGCCAGCCGGGCCATGTCCACCCCGTCGAAGTACGGCGACAGCGTCGGGTCAGCCATGATGCGCTCGTAGAGGCCGGTGACCGCCGCATCCACCGCCGCCCGACCACCGATCTCCTCGTAGATGCTCATCTCATGCTCCTTTCTCGGCCGCCGACGGCTTCTTGGGTAGGAAGACTCGCCGCGGGTGCGTGCGTCAGTCCTACGTGGCGCCTGTTGCCGGGCGATCGCGGCGCCGGGAACAGTGCGTTCCGAAATCCTCGCCGCCATCTGTCCCGAGTCGGTCCGCTCCCGCCTACCCGACCGTGGGTTACCATCTGTCAACCGTTAACGCTGGTCCTGTGAGGCCGGCACGGACAAAGGAGCCGACGTTTGGCCGAACGAGAACGCGCCGCGACGCCCCCGTACGGGGGCGTTTTCGTTGCCCGGGCCCAGGTCATGGACGCCGAGGACATGCGCAGGGCCGTCACCCGCATCGCCCACGAGATCGTCGAGCGCAACCACGGCCTCGACGGGATCGTCGTGGTCGGCCTGCAGACCGGCGGGGTCCCGCTGGCCCGCCGCCTGGCCCAGGCCCTCTCGGCGGTCGAGGGGGTCGACGTCCCGGTCGGCAGCCTCGACGTGGCCTTCTACCGGGACGACATCGGCCTGCGGCCGGTGATGCCCCAAGCGGTCACCGAGGTCCCCGTCGACCTCACCGGCAAGGTGGTGGTGCTGGTCGACGACGTGCTCTTCACCGGACGCACGGTGCGGGCCGCCCTCGACGCCCTCAACGACTACGGCCGCCCCCGGGCCGTGCAGCTGGCGGTGATGGTCGACCGAGGCCACCGGGAGCTGCCCATCCGGCCCGACTACGTGGGCAAGAACCTGCCCACCGCCCGGGAGGAGATCGTCGACGTGAGCGACGACGGCGTCGCCGTGGGCGAGAAGCGGGGCCGGCCATGAGCGCGACCACCGTGGACACCGCCCCTCCCAACCTGCGCAGCACCAACCTGCTGTCCGTCGGCGACCTGGGCCGGGACGGCATCGAGGAGGTGCTGCGGGTCAGCGACTCCTTCGTCGAGGTGAGCGAGCGGGCCATGCCCAAGGTGCCCGCCCTGCGGGGCCGCACCGTCGTCTCCCTCTTCTTCGAGGACTCCACCCGCACCCGCCTGTCCTTCGAGGCGGCGGCCAAGCGGCTGTCGGCCGACACCATGAACTTCTCGGTGTCGACGTCGTCGGTGAAGAAGGGCGAGTCGCTGCGGGACACGGTGCAGACCATCGACGCCATGGGGGTCGACGCCCTCATCGTGCGCCACTCGTCGGCCGGGCGTGCCCTGGCAGGTCGCCTCCTGGGTCGACTGCTCGGTCGTCAACGCCGGCGACGGCTGGCACGAGCACCCCACCCAGGCCCTGCTCGACTGCTACACGATCAAGCGGGAGCTTGGCCCGCTGGGCGGGCTGCGGATCGCCATCGTGGGCGACGTCAAGCACTCCCGGGTGGCCCGGTCCAACGTCCTGGCCTTCACCATGCTGGGCGCCGACGTCACCCTGGTGGCGCCGCCGACCCTGATGCCCGCCAGCCTCGACGGCTGGCCGGTGGCGGTCAGCACCGACCTCGACGCGGTGCTGCCCAAGGCCGACGTGGTCTACCTGCTGCGCATGCAGGCCGAGCGCCAGACCGAGGCCCTGCTGCCGTCGCTGCGGGAGTACACCGCCCGCTACGGGCTCACCCGCGACCGGGCGAGGCTGCTGTCGGACGAAGCCCTGGTCATGCACCCCGGCCCGATGAACCGGGGAGTCGAGATCGCGGCCGACGTGGCCGACCTGCCCCGCAGCACGATCACCAGACAGGTGGCCAACGGCGTCGCCGTCCGCATGGCGGTCCTGTTCCTCCTCCTCGGGGCCGAACCGCGTGGGTGATGAGCTGCTGATTCGCGGCGGGACGGTGGTCGACGCCACCGGCTCCCGCCGGGCCGACGTCCTGGTGAGCGGCGGGCACGTGGCCGCCGTCGCACCCTCGATCGACCCGCCCGCCGGCGCCACCGTCCTCGACGCCGACGGCTGCGTCGTCGCCCCCGGCCTGGTCGACCTCCACGCCCACCTGCGCCAGCCCGGGCGGGAGGAGGCGGAGACGATCGACACCGGTGCCCGGGCCGCCGCCCTCGGCGGCTACACCGCCATCGTGGCCATGCCCAACACCGACCCGCCCATCGACAGCGCCGGCGTGGTGCGGGAGGTGCTCGAGCTGGGCGCCGGCTCGGTGTGCGACGTGCGGGTGGCCGGCGCCATCACCAAGGGCCGGCTGGGTCTCCAGCTGGCGCCGCTGGCCGAGATGGCGGCCCTGGGCGTCCGGATGTTCACCGACGACGGCACCGGCGTGCAGGACACCCTCCTCATGCGCCGGGCCCTCGAGTACGCCTCCGCCCTCGGCGTCACCCTGGCCCAGCACTGCGAGGACGCGGCGCTGGCGGCGGGCGGCCACATGCACGAGGGGGAATGGTCGAGCCGCCTCGGCCTGCCCGGGATCCCGGCCGAGGCCGAGGAGCTGATGGTGATGCGCGACATCGCCCTGGCCCGGCTCACCGCCACCATGGGCGGGCGGATCCACTTCCTGCACCTGTCCACGGCCGGCTCGGTCAACCTGGTGCGGGAGGCGAAGGCCGGCGGGCTGGCGGTGACGGCCGAGGCCGCGCCCCACCACTTCACCCTCACCGACGCCGCCGTCGCCAACTACGACAGCGTGTTCAAGGTCAACCCGCCGCTGCGGCCGGCCCGCGACGTCGCCGCCGTCAAGCAGGGCCTGGCCGACGGCACCATCGACGCCATCGCCACCGACCACGCCCCCCACGCCCAGGAGGACAAGGAGCAGCCGTTCGACCAGGCGCCTCCGGGGATGCTCGGGCTGGAGACGGCCCTGTCGCTGGCCCTGTGCGAGCTGGAGCTGCCGATCGAGCAGGTCCTGGCCCTGATGTCGTGGCGACCGGCCCGCATCGCCGGCCTGGAGGGCTCCCACGGCGGCCCGATCTCCGAAGGGCGCCCGGCCAACCTGTGCGTCATCGACCCGGCGGCCACGTGGGTCGTCGAGCCGGCGGCGCTGGCCAGCCGCAGCCGCAACACGCCCTACGCCGGCCGCAAGCTCACCGGCCGCAACCGCCACACCGTCCTGCGGGGCGAGCCCGTGGTCATCGACGGGCGTGGCCCTGCGATGAGGGGTCATCGTGCAAAAAAGGCGAGCTATTTGCGACCTTTCCGCACACTCGACTGCCTGGTGAAGCGGTGACCGCCACTCCCGACCGCCCCGAGTCCCTGCTGGTGCTGGCCGACGGCACCGTCTTCGAGGGCGAGGCGGTGGGGGCGCCGGCGGCGGTGGCCTCCGGCGAGGTCGTGTTCAACACCGTCCTGAGCGGCTACCAGGAGGTCCTCACCGACCCCTCCTACGCCGGGCAGGTCATCGCCTTCACCAACCCCCACATCGGCAACTACGGGGTGACGCCGCTGGACTCCGAGAGCCGGCGACCGTTCTGCCGGGGCGTCGTCGTGCGCGACCTGGCCCGCCGCCCGTCGAACTGGCGCAGCACCGTCGACCTCGACACCTGGCTGCAGCTCACCGGCGTGCCCGGGATCACCGGCGTCGACACCCGCCGCCTCACCCGCCACATCCGCGAGGCCGGGTCGATGCCGTGCGCCTTCGGCACCGCCGACGAGCTGACCCTCAAGTGGGCGGCCAACTACGAGCCCGGCACCGACGGCGTCGACCTGGTCGAGGAGGTCACCACCGCGGTCGAGTACCGGGTGGGTGACGGGCCGCTGTCGGTCGTCGCCTACGACTTCGGCATCAAGACAAGCATCCTGCGGCTCTTGTCGGAAATCGCAACCGTCGACGTCGTCCCCGCGTCGACGCCCGCCGACGACATCTTGGCCCGCCGCCCTGACGGGGTCTTCCTGTCCAACGGCCCGGGCGACCCCGCCGCCGTCACCTACGCCATCGACGCCATCGGCGACCTGGTCGGGCACGTTCCCGTCTTCGGGATCTGCCTCGGCCACCAGCTGCTGGCGTCGGCCCTGGGCGGCACCACCTACAAGCTCCCCTTCGGCCACCACGGCGGCAACCACCCGGTCAAGCGCCTGGCCGACGGGGCGGTCGAGATCACCAGCCAGAACCACAACTACGCGGTGGCGGAGGGGTCGGTCGCCACCGCCGACGTCACCCACCTGAACCTCAACGACGGCGTGGTCGAGGGCCTGCGCTGCCGTGACGCCGCCGCCTTCGGCGTCCAGTACCACCCCGAGGCCGGCCCCGGCCCCCACGACGCCCGCTACCTCTTCGAAGACTTCCGCCGACTGATGGCGAGGCCGGCTGATGCCCAAGCGCACCGACATCGAATCCATCCTGCTGATCGGGTCGGGGCCGATCGTGATCGGCCAGGCCTGCGAGTTCGACTACTCCGGCACCCAGGCCTGCCGGGCCCTGCGGGCCGAGGGCTACCGGGTGATCCTCGTCAACTCCAACCCGGCGACGATCATGACCGACCCCGACTTCGCCGACCGCACCTACATCGAGCCTCTGTCCCTCGACGTGCTCACCGCCATCGTGGAGCGGGAGCGGCCCGACGCCGTCCTGCCCACCCTCGGGGGCCAGACCGGCCTCAACCTGGCCATGCAGCTCCACGAAGCAGGCGTGCTCGAAGAGTTCGGGGTGGAGCTGATCGGGGCGTCGGCCGAGGCCATCCGCACCGCCGAGAACCGGGAGCTGTTCAAGGCGGCCATGACCGAGATCGGCCTGGCCGTGCCCCCGTCCGGCTTCGCCTACGCCGTGCACGAGGCGGCCAAGGTGGGGGACGAGGTCGGCTACCCGGTGATCGTGCGGCCGTCGTTCATCCTGGGCGGCGGGGGTACCGGCATCGCCGCCAACTCCGAGGAGCTGGTGCAGCTGGCCGAGGAGGGCCTGGCCGCCAGTCCCATCTCCGAGATCCTCATCGAGCAGTCGATCGCGGGGTGGAAGGAGTACGAGCTGGAGGTCATGCGGGACAAGGCCGACAACTGCGTCGTCGTCTGCTCGATCGAGAACTTCGACCCGATGGGCGTCCACACCGGCGACTCCATCACCGTGGCCCCGGCCCAGACCCTGTCCGACGTCGAGTACCAGCGCATGCGCGACGCCGCCTTCGCCTGCATCCGCCGCATCGGCGTCGACACCGGCGGGTCCAACATCCAGTTCGCGGTCAACCCCGCCGACGGCGAGATGGTCGTCATCGAGATGAACCCCCGGGTATCACGGTCCAGCGCCCTGGCGTCCAAGGCCACCGGGTTCCCCATCGCCAAGATCGCCGCCCGGCTGGCCGTCGGCTACACGCTCGACGAGATCCCCAACGACATCACCCGCCGCACGCCGGCCAGCTTCGAGCCCACCATCGACTACGTCGTCACCAAGATCCCCCGCTGGGCGTTCGAGAAGTTCCCGGGCACGCCCGACGTGCTCGGCACCCGCATGCAGTCGGTGGGGGAGGCCATGGCCATCGGCCGGACGTTCCCCGAGTCGCTGCAAAAGGGGCTCCGCTCGCTCGAGCACGGCCGGTGGGGGCTGAACTGCGACCCCGGCGAGGCCAGCCTCGACCGCTACGACGACGCCGAGCTGGTCGAGCGGGCCGCCGTCGCCACCCCGGACCGGCCGTTCCAGCTGGAGGCGGCGCTTCGGCGGGGCATCAGCGTCGAGCGACTGCACGAGGCCACCAAGGTCGACCCCTGGTTCCTCGACCAGATCGCCCTCATCACGGGGGAGCGGGCTCGGCTGGCCGACCTCGGCTTCGGCGACATGACCAGGCGCGACTGGCGGCGGGCCAAGCGGCTCGGCTTCTCCGACGCCCAGCTGGGCTGGCTCTGGGACGAGCCCGAGGACGACGTGCGGGCCGCCCGCCTGGCCGCCGACGTCAGGGCCACGTTCAAGACGGTCGACACCTGCGGGGCCGAGTTCGAGGCGGAGACGCCGTACCACTACTCCACCTACGAGGACGACGACGAGGCCCGGCCCGGCACCCGTCCCACCGTGGTGATCCTCGGGTCGGGGCCGAACCGCATCGGCCAGGGCATCGAGTTCGACTACTGCTGCGTCCACGCCAGCTTCGCCCTGCGCGACGCCGGCTTCGACACGGTGATGGTCAACTGCAACCCCGAGACCGTCTCCACCGACTACGACACCAGCGACCGCCTGTTCTTCGAGCCGCTCACCTTGGAGGACGTCCTCAACGTGCTCGAGGTCGAGGCCCGTGGCCCGCTGGTCGGCGTGCCTGCCTTGGTCGGTGTGATCGTCGCCCTGGGCGGGCAGACGCCGCTCAAGCTGGCCGGCCGCATCCCCGAGCACCTGGTGCTCGGCACCCGGCCGGCGTCGATCGACGAGGCCGAGGACCGCGAGCGGTGGAGCTCGCTGTGCGCCCGCTTAGAGATCCCCCAGCCGGCGGGTGGCACTGCCGTGTCGCTGGCCCAGGCCCGGGCCATCGTCGAGCGCATCGGCTACCCCGCCCTGGTGCGGCCGTCCTACGTGCTCGGTGGGCGGGCCATGGAGATCGTCTACAGCGACGACGACCTGGCCCGGGCCATGGCCGAGCTGGCCGGCTTCGGGAGCCTCGGCAAAGAAGGCGGACTGTCGGCCGAGCGGCCGGTGCTGGTCGACAGGTTCCTGGAGGACGCCATCGAGGTCGACGTCGACGCCATCCGCGACGCCACCGGCGAGGTGCTCATCGGCGGGATCATGGAGCACGTCGAGGAGGCGGGCGTGCATTCGGGCGACAGCGCCTGCGCCCTCCCGCCGCCGACGCTGTCGGCCGAGGTGATCGCCGTCATCGAGGGCCACACCCGGGCCATCGCCGAGGCCCTCGACGTGCGGGGGCTGGTGAACGTCCAGTACGCGGTGAAGCAGGGCCAGGTGTTCGTGATCGAGGCCAACCCCCGGGCCAGCCGGACGGTGCCGTTCGTGGCCAAGGCCACCGGTGTCCCGCTGGCCAAGGTGGCGGCCCGGGTCATGGTCGGGGCCACCCTGGCCGAGCTGCGGGACGAGGGGCTGGTGCGGCCGCCGATCAACGACGGCCACGTCTCGGTCAAGGAGGCGGTGCTGCCCTTCAACCGCTTCCCCAACGTCGACACCCTGCTGGGGCCGGAGATGCGGGCCACCGGCGAGGTCATGGGCATCGCCGCCACCGTCGGCCTCGCCTTCGCCAAGAGCCAGGCCGCCGCCGGCGACAAGCTCCCGGCCACCGGCACCGTCTTCTTCTCGCTGTCCGACCGTGACAAGCCCGGCGGCCTGGTCGCCGCCCGTCGGTTCGCCAACCTGGGCTTTTCCGTGGTGGCCACCAGCGGCACCGGCCGCTACCTGGCCGACAATGGCGTTGCGGTGGCCGACTCGGTGGCCAAGGTGGGCGAGCCGGGCCGCTCGGCTGTCGACCGCATCGCCAAGGGCGAGATCGACCTGGTGGTGAACACCCCCCGGGGCCGGGGCCCCGCGCCGACGGCGCCTACATCCGCACCGCGGCCAGCGTCCACAAGGTGCCGTGCCTCACCACGGTGGCCGCCGCCCTCGCCGCGGCCAACGGCATCGCCGACGTCGCCGTCCACGGCCTCCCCGTCATGAGCCTGCAGGAGTGGCACGGGCGGTGAGTTTCGGCCTCACTCGCTCGCTTCGCTCGCTCCGTTCGTCCGAGTTGTTCGTGCTCCGGGCACCGGCGGAGCCGGCACCCTCCGCCGTCTTATCTCCGGCCGGCATCCGGAGTAGGCCGCCTTCGGCGGCGTGGGCGGCCGCCGGTGATCTGCAGGCGGGACTCGTTACGTGAAGTCACGGGTCGACATGACCATCCGGGTGGGCACCGTCGAGCTGCCCAACCCGGTCATGACCGCCTCGGGCACGTCCGGGCACGGCGCCGAGCTGGGGGCGTACTTCGACCTGTCGACGCTCGGCGCGGTGGTGGTGAAGTCGCTCTCGGCCGAACCGTGGCCCGGGAACCCCGCTCCCCGGGTGCACGAGACCGACGCCGGGATGCTCAACAGCGTAGGCCTGCAGAACCCCGGCGTGGAGGCCTGGGTGGAGGAGGAGCTGCCCGAGCTGCTGGCCACCGGCGCCCGGGTGGTGGCGAGCATCTGGGGCAGCTCCGTCGCCGGCTACGAGAAGGCGGCGGCGGCGCTGGCCGGCGTATCGGCCCAGGTCATCGCGGTGGAGGTCAACCTCAGCTGTCCCAACCTCGAGCACGGCCGGCACATGTTCGCGGCCGAGCCGTCGGCCACGCGGGAGGCGATGGAGGCCACTGCCGGGTGTGGACGGCCCCGGTGGGCCAAGCTCAGCCCGAACGTCACCGACATCACCGAGATCGCCGGCGCCGCCCTCACCGGCGGGGCCGATGCCCTCACCCTGGTCAACACCGTCAAGGGCATGGCCATAGACCCGGTGACCCACCGGCCCCGGCTGGGAGCGGGCGGCGGGGGACTGTCGGGCCGGCCATCCGGCCGGTGGCGGTGCGGGCCATCTACGACTGCCGCCAGGCCTTCCCGCTCGCCCGGCTGGTTGGCGTGGGCGGGGTCGCCACCGGCGAGCACGCCGTCGAGCTGCTGCTGGCCGGGGCCGACGCCGTGCAGGTCGGCACCGCCACCTTCGCCGACCCCCGGGCGCCGGCCAGGATCCTCGAGGAGCTGCGGCGCTGGTGTCGCCGCCGGGGAGTCGCGAGGGTGTCAGATCTGCTAGGAGGGGCCCATGGAACTCCGTGATCGCCTGGTACTGGCCCTCGACGTCGACGACCTGGTGGCCGCCCTGCGCCTGGCCGACCAGCTCCGTCCGTGGTTCTCGACGGCCAAGGTCGGCCTCGAGCTGTTCACCGCCGCCGGTCCCGACGCGGTGACGTCGGTGTCCGACGCCGGCTTCAAGGTCTTCCTCGACCTCAAGCTCCACGACATCCCCACCACCGTGAAGAAGTCGGCACGGGTGGCGGGCGCGCTCGGCGCGTCGTACCTCACCCTCCACGCCCGGGCCGGCGCGGTCATGCTGCGGGCGGGCGTCGAAGGGCTGCGGGAGGGAGCGGCGGCAGGAGGGCTGCCCGAACCGACTGCCCTCGCCGTCACCATCCTCACCAGCGACGCCGACGCCCCCGCCCACATCCTCGGTGGACGGGTGGCCGCCGCGGTGGAAGCGGGCTGCGGCGGGGTGATCGTCGCGGCCGACGACGTCCACGAGGCCAAGCAGCTCGCCCCCCGCCTGCTGGCCGTCGTCCCCGGCATCCGGCTCCCGTCGGGCAACACCCACGACCAGGCCCGGGCGGCGTCGCCCCGCCAGGCCCTCGGGGCCGGCGCCGACATGCTCGTCGTCGGGCGGGCCGTCACCGCCGCCGCCGACCCCCAGGCCGCCGCCGCCGCGCTGTTCGAGTCTCTCGAGGGCCTGAGCTAACCCAGCCGAGTAGGGCGCGGCACTTCCTCAGGGAGGCCAGCACGCCCTCTCGCGACGTGATGGTGGCAGGGCCTCGGTCCTAGCCGCGCTTTGGCGACGAGGCGCATGGTGGATTCCTCGAGTCCCGCCGGCGCACGAGCGTCCAGGCGGGCAGACCAAGGACAAACACAATGCGCACTTCCATCATCCGTCGTCCCGTCCAGGCCGTCCTTGCAGTCGCGATCCTGCCCTCGTGCTTCACCCAGCGGACCGACACCTCGGGTGGCCTGCCGTCCAGCAGGCCCTGCAACATCTACAACTGGGGAGAAACCGCGGCTGTCGACTACTACGCCCCTCTACACCTTCGACAAGCCCTGGTCGTTCTAGACCATCCCGGCTGCAGGAGAGCGGCCCCCCGGAGGGGGGCCGCTCTCGTCGTGGCTCGACACCGAACGCCCGGCGATACTGCCTGTGGAGGCGCCGGGCGCCTCTTCCGCAAGTCGATACCCGGCCAAGGCACCGTTCCTGCCTGTCGCGCTAGGGTTCCCGCCATGCCGCTGCCCCCCCCTCTTTCACCCGAGGCCCGAGCGAAGGCGCTCGAAAAAGCTGCCGCCGCCCGCCGGACGCGCGCCGAGCTGAAGGACAAGCTCAAGATGGGCTCGCTCTCCCTCAAGGAGCTCATCGAGCAGGGCGACACCGACGAGACCGTCGGCAAGATGAAGGTGCTGACGGTGCTCGAGTCGCTACCAGGAGTCGGCAAGGTGCGGGCCCGCCGGCTCATGGAGGAGTTCAAGATCAGCGAGGCCCGGCGCGTGCGAGGCCTCGGCGCCCAGCAGCGCGAGGCGCTGCTAAAGAACTTCCCCCGAGAGACGTAACAGCGTCCCCGCCGGTGGCGGGGGAACCGCAGAAGTCGCTGGTATCCTGGCTGGAGCACCGTCCGGCGCGGCGTTCCGCACACGCCGCCGCCACCTCGTCAGGAGCAAAGCATGTCGTCTGAGCGCGCCAGCATGATCCACCCGCCCATCGAGGACCTCCTCGACAAGGTCGACTCGAAGTTCAGCCTGGTCAGCCTGGCCGCCAAGCGGGGCCGGCAGATCAACTCGTACTTCAGCCAGCTGGGCGAGGGCCTGGGCGCCATCGTGCCGCCGCAGGTCGCATCGGTCTCCCGCAAGCCGCTCTCCATCGCCCTCGAGGAGATCGCCGCCAACAAGATCACCTTCGTCCGTCCGGAAGAGACCGAGGAAGCGATCAAGTAGGCCCTATGCCCCCCGCCCCCCGGGTGGTCCTCGGAGTCTGCGGGAGCATCGCCGCGTACAAGGCCGTCGAGGTCTGTCGCCGACTGGTCGACGTCGGGGCCCACGTCATCCCCGTCATGACCGCGGACGCGGGGCGGTTCCTCGGCGAGGTGACCCTGTCATCGCTGGCGTCCGAGCCGGTGCGGACGTCTTTGTGGTCGGGGGACGATCCCGTGCCCCACATCGCCCTGGCTCGCACCGCCGACATCGTCCTCGTGGCCCCGGCCACCGCCCGGCTGTTGGGCTCCTACGCCGCCGGCATCGCCGACGACCTCCTCACCGCCACCCTCCTGGCCACGCGGGCCCTGTCGTGGTCTGCCCGGCCATGCACACCGAGATGTGGGAGCACCCCGCCACCCGGGCGAACGTGGCTCTGCTCCGGGAGCGGGGCGTGCACGTGGTCGACCCCGACAGCGGCAAGCTGGCCGCCGGCGACGTCGGTGCCGGGCGGCTCCCCGACCCGGACCGCATCGTGGCCGAGGTGCTGGCCGCCCTGTCGCGCGCCGCCGTTACGCAGGACCTCGCCGGCCGGCGGATCCTCGTCACCGCCGGCGGCACCCGGGAGCCGATCGACCCGGTCCGCTTCCTGGGGAACCGCTCGTCGGGTAAGCAGGGGGAAGCGGTCGCCGTGGAGGCCGCCCGGCGGGGCGCCCACGTGGTGCTGGTCACCGCCGCCGTCGACCGACCCGCCGCCGCCCGGGATCGACGTCGTGCACGTGGAGACGTCGGCCGAGATGGAGGCCGAGGTGATGGCCCGCCACCTCACCGCCGACGCGGTGGTCATGGCCGCGGCGGTGGCCGACTTCCGCCCAAAGCTCGCCGCCGACCGCAAGCTGCGCAAGGACGAGGGTGTCCCCGACATCGTCCTCGAGCCCACCACCGACATCCTCGCCGCCCTCGGGCGGGCCAAACCGCCCGGCCAGGTCCTGGTCGGCTTCGCCGCCGAGACCGGCGCCGACGACCTGCGGGAGCGGGCGATCGCCAAGCTGCGGGCCAAGCACCTCGACGCCATCGTCGCCAACGACGTGACCGTCGCCGAGGCGGGCTTTTGGCACGACACCAACGCAGCTGTGATCATCGAGGCGGACGGGACCGAGCAGGATGTCGCCCTCACATCGAAATCGGCGCTCGCGTCGGTCGTACTCGACCTGGTCGCCCGACGCCTGGCGGCCATCGACGGAAGGAACACCCCTTGAGCAACTGGACGTTCACCTCGGAGTCGGTCACGGAGGGCCACCCCGACAAGATGGCCGACCAGGTCTCCGACGCCATCCTCGACGCCATCCTGGCCGAGGACCCCACCGGACGGGTGGCGTGCGAGACGCTGCTGACCACCGGGCTCGTCGTCGTGGCGGGGGAGATCACCACCCGGGCCTACGTCGACATCCCCAAGATCGTCCGCCAGACGGTGTGCGCCATCGGCTACGACCGGGAGTCCTACGGCTTCGACGGCAACACGTGCGGGGTCATCACGTCGATCGACGAGCAGTCGCCCGACATCAGCCAGGGCGTCACCACCGCCTACGAGGTGCGCAAGGGCACCAGCGGCGAGGACCAGATCAGCGCCCAGGGCGCCGGCGACCAGGGGATGATGTTCGGCTTCGCCTGCGACGAGACCGAAGACCTCATGCCCCTGCCGATCTGGCTGGCCCACCGCCTGGCCCAGCGGCTGGCCGAGGTGCGCAAGGCCGGCGTCCTGCCCTACCTCCGGCCCGACGGCAAGACCCAGGTCACGTTCGAGTACGAGAACGGCAGGCCCGTCCGCCTGAAGACGGTGCTCATCTCCACCCAGCACCAGCCCGGCCTCGACAACGAAACCCTGCTCAAGCCCGACCTGCGCGAGCACGTGATCCACCCGCTGCTGCCCGAGCAGTTCGTCGACGACCGCTACCAGCTGCTGGCCAACCCCACCGGGAGCTTCGTGCTCGGCGGGCCTCACGCCGACACCGGCCTCACCGGGCGCAAGATCATCGTCGACACCTACGGCGGCGCCGCCCGCCACGGCGGGGGCGCGTTCTCGGGCAAGGACCCGTCCAAGGTCGACCGCTCGGCCGCCTACGCCGCCCGCTGGGTGGCCAAGCACATCGTCGCCAGCGGGGCCGCCACCCGCTGCGAGATCCAGGTGGCCTACGCCATCGGCGTGGCTCGGCCGGTGTCGATCATGGTGGAGACGTTCGGCACGTCCACCGTCGACCCCCGCCAGATCGAGGCCATGATCGACCAGGTCTTCGACCTGCGCCCCGCCGCCATCATCCGCGACCTCGACCTGCGCCGGCCGATCTACCGCCGCACCGCCGCCTACGGCCACTTCGGCCGCAGCGACAAGGAGTTCTCGTGGGAGCACCTCAACCGCCTCGACGACGTGAAGAGCGCGCTGGGCCTGTAGAACTCTCCGGGTGAGGATTGCCCGGGTCCTGACCGACGTCGCCGGCATCCCCAAGGAGTTCGACTACTCGGTTCCCGAGGCGTTGGCGCGGCGCGTGGCGGTCGGGACGATGGTGCGGGTGCCGCTGGGCGGCCGTCGGGTGGGCGGATGGGTGGTGGGCCTGTCGTCGTCGGCTGTGACCGACCGGCCGCTGCGACCACTGGCGAAGGTCACCGGCTTCGGCCCACCCGCCGATCTGGTTGCGTTGGCGGACTGGGCCGCCTGGCGGTGGGCGGGTCGGCGGTCGGCGTTGCTGAAGACGGCGTCGCCGCTCAAGGTCGTCGTGGGGCTGCCGCCGCCGTCGAGAGGGGAGCGGCCGCCCGCCGCGCCTTCGGGCTCGCTGGCCGCGGACGCCTTCGCCCGCTCGACGGTCGTGGTCGCCCGGCTCCCGCCCGCCGACGACGTCATGCCCTTCGTATTGGAGGCGGCCCGCCACGACGACGCCCTGGTGCTGGCCCCTTCGTTGGCGACCGCCGGCTTCGTCGCCGCCCGGCTGAGGCGCCTGGGGGTGGCGGTCGCCGAGCTGCCGCGGGACTGGCCCGGGCCGCCGCCGGTGGATGCGTGGCGGTGGGCGCCCGCGCTGCGGCGTGGGCGCCGCGTCCTGCGCTCGGCGCCGTCTTGGTCCTCGACGAGGGCGACGAGGCCTACCAGGAGGAGCGGGCGCCGACGTGGAACGCCAGGGACGTCGCCGTCGAGCGGGCCCGGCGTGCCGGGGTGCCGTGCGTGCTGGTGTCGCCGGCGCCGTCGCTGGAGTCGCTGGCGATCCCCGGTGCGGTACTGCTCACGCCCTCCCGCAGCTACGAGCGGGCCGGCTGGCCGGTGGTGGACGTCGTGGACCGCCGCTCCGACCCCCCGGGGGCCGGGCTCTACTCATCCCGAGTGGTCGACCTGCTGCGCCAGGCCGGGCCGGGACGGCGGGTCGTCTGCGTCCTCAACCGCAAGGGCCGGGCCCGCCTGCTCGCCTGCGCCGCCTGCGGCGAGCTGGCCCGCTGCGAGGTGTGCGAGGGCCCGGTGGCCGAGGCCGGCTCCCCGGCAGGGACGGTTTCGATCACCCGTCGCGCCCCTGTCGGGGCGGTTTCGGCCGACTTTGGGGCGCGACCGACGCAGCAAAGTCCGACTGAGGGACTGGCGTGTCGGCGGTGCGGCGCCGTGCGGCCGGTGGTGTGCACGAACTGCGGCGCCACCCGGCTGAAGACGCTGCGGGTCGGCGTGTCCCGCGCCCGGGAGGAGCTCGAGCTGCTGGCCGGGCTGGCGGTGGGCGAGGTCACCGCCGACAGCGAGGGCGCGCTGCCCGACACGCCGGTGCTGGTCGGCACCGAGGCAGTGCTGCACCGGGTCGCCGGCGCCCACGGCGTTGCCTTCCTCGACTTCGACCAGGAGCTGCTCGCTCCGAGGTACCGCGCCGGCGAGCAGGCCCTCGGCATGCTGGCCCGAGCCGCCCGGCTGGTCGGCGGCCGAGACGGCGGCGGGCGCATCGTCGTCCAGACCCGCCTGCCCGACCACGAGGTCCTCGACGCCGTCATCCACGCCGACCCATCGAGGTTCACCGTCGTCGAGTCGGCCCGCCGAGCGGCCCTCCAGCTGCCGCCCGAGACGGCCATGGCGGTGGTGTCGGGGGAGGCCGCAGACGTGTTCATCGAAGGTGTCCACGGCGTCGAGATCATGGGCCCGTCCGACGGCAGATGGCTCCTGCGCGCCCCCGACCACGCCACACTGTCCAACGCGTTGGCCGTTGCGCCTCGTCCGACAGGACGGCTCCGGGTAGAGGTCGACCCCCGCCGGACGTGACCGAGCCCGAGCTCGCCGTACGGGTCTCGGTAGAGTGGGCTGTGGCCCGCCCCGCACCCGACGTCCCGGCCGATCCGGCCGTGGTCGTTCTCAATCCGGGCGACGAGGTGACGCCCGAAGCCTTCACCAGGTGGCTCGACCAGCGGCAGGCGGGCGAGCCTGTGGACCCCGGAGTCACGGCGGTAGAAACGCTGACGGAGGCCAGAGCCGCCGGCGAGACATGACCCCGGTCGTCATCGACGCCTCGGCGGGTGTCGAACTGGCGGCTGACACGGTCCGCGGCCGATCGCTGAGGACGCTTCTGCCGCCGGACGCGGTTCCTTGGGTGCCGGAGATCTTCTACGTGGAGTGCGGCGCTGTCCTCCGGCGATGGGACCTCAATGCCATCCTCACACCGACGCAGATCACAACTGCGATCGACGCACTGATGGCCTGGCCGCTCCGAGTCACACAGGTGCGGGGCCTCTTCGCCGACGCCTGGATGCGGCGGGCCAACATCACCTTCCCCGACGCGATCTACGTCGCGCTCGCGGAACATCTGGGCGGCGAGTTGCTCACGGACGATCAGAAGCTCGCCAAGACGCCGAACCTGCCCGTCGTCGCCCTGCACTTGCCTGGGACCGATTGACCCCCGAACCCAGATAGGCTCCGGCCTCAAACGTGGTGGCAATCGTGGTGAACGCGGGTTACTCTACGCATGTGAGCCGGGCGACGCCAGCGGCGACCATCACTGCCCGCGGGTTCTTGTGCTATGCCCATGCTGACCGCCGCCTCGTCGACCGGTTCCGGCGCTTGTTGGCCCCCAGGTTGGAGATCCTCCGGGGCCTCGAGGTCTCGATCTGGTGGGACGACCACATCCTGGTCGGGCAGAAGTGGGACGAGGCGATCCGCCGGGCGATCAATGACGCCGATTTCGGCCTGCTGCTCGTTTCACCGGCTCTTCTGTCGCGTGACTACATCCGGCGTGTGGAGATTCCGGGGATCCTCACCGCATCGGGGACCGCGGTGATGCCCGTGGGCCTTCGGCGCGTCGACATGGCCCGCAGCGATCTCCAGGGCCTGGACCCCCACCAGATCTTCCTTTACCGAGACGGCAAGGGCGGTGAGCCGAGGTGGTTCGCCGGCCTGGCCGGCGAGAACCCGGACCGGTTCTGCGAGCAGCTGGCGGGCCAGATCGTCGATCGGCTGCTCCCACCGACGGTATGAGCGCTCGAAGCCGGCTCGATCGGGACAGTGCGGTCGAGCTGGTCGGCCGCCTGGAGTCGCTGGCCACCGGTCGACCTGTGCTGGCGGGGCGGCTCGAGCGGCTGGGGTGGTTCTTGTCCGGACTGCCGGACACTGGCGCGCAGTTCCCGTTGCGGGACGCAGCGACGGCAGTCAACCCCGACGATCCCAAGCCGGTCGCCGCCTTCCGTGAGTTCAGGCGCACCGTCGCCAAGTTCGCCGCGGAGCACAGCGTCGACGTCGCGCTGGTGGTCGACGGCCAGAAGCGAGTCTGAGCACGCGGCCAGGAGGTGGTGGATCGAGGGCACCGACGCCACCGATCGGAAGCTCACCGACCTCTCTGACGCATCGACGGCCGGCGTTCTCGACAGCGCGGTCATCCCGGCCCGGGGCAGGAGCGAGCGCGACGGCAAGACGGTCGTTCGCACCTACTACGACGTCGCCCCCGCCGACGCCACGAGTGTCAAGCGCTGCATCGACGCCTTGACAGTCAGGATGGAATCCGACCGTGAGTTCCTCTTCGAACGGATCGGCGAGGCACAGCTCGGGGAAGACTCGGCCGGCGTCCGTAAGCGTGCTTTAGGCGGGGCGGACCTGGTCGTGGTGTTCCTGTCGCCGGCGTACCTCGGATGGACCAACCCCGCTGCTCGTGGGGTGGAGCCCGCCGTCACCTCCGCCGAGGGCGGCCTCGTGGCTCCGGTCTGCTGGTCGAGGCTGACCGACCGCAACGACCTCGGGCCGTACGCGGCGATGCACACCTTCACGCCGACGGCGGACCGCGACACCGAGCACCTTTCCGCGGGGGAGCTACGCGGCCTCGACCGATTGGCTGCGGGCCGCCTGGACGACGAGATGGCTTCCCTCCATCGCCACTTGGCCAGGCTGCTCGCCTCCCCGCCGGCCGAGCCCCCCGTCAACGCTCTAGCCCGCAACCTCGCCGCCAGCGACGAGCCCGACCCGGTGACGGCTCGAGCGGTGAGGACGCAGCTGGACAAGGGGGTTGGCGCCGTGGTCTCGTCAGCCGGGCCGGCGGTCGATGTCGTCGACCATCTCGTGGGCTGGGCGACAGACGGTGATCGGCCCTACTTCGTGGTGTTCGGCGAGTACGGCATGGGCAAGACCGTCGCCGCCCAGACCCTCACACGGGTGCTGCTCACGCGTCGAGAGTCGGACCCATCGGTGCCGCTGCCGATCTACTTCGACCTCCGCCACCTCGGCACCGACGTCCGCAAACGGGACGCGTCGCTCGACGAGCTGCTGGCCGACCTGATCCAACGGGCGTGGCGTACCGGATCGGCGCGGGTACCCGTCACGCCCGAGGACGTGATCACGGCCGTGCAACGACGCCGGGCCGTCGTGATCTTCGACGGCCTCGACGAGGTGCTCGTGCACATGAGCGAGCAGCAGGGCCAGGGGCTGCTCCGCGAGCTCCTCCGAATCCTCCCGCCGCAACTCGTCGCCGGTGACGGCCGCCGGGACGCCGGCAAGGTGCTCATGACCTGCCGCACGCATTTCTTCCGCACCATCCGTGACCAGCACACATTCTTCCGGCCCAGGACCGCGACGGCCTCGGGCCGGATCTGTACGAGGCGTTGCACCTCCTGCCCTTCGACGACGACCAGGTCAGGGCCTATCTGGAGCGCAAGCAGGGGGCCGCCGGCGTCGACAAGGCGATCGAGCTCATCCGGTCGGTGCACGACCTGTCCGGACTGGCCGCCCGGCCTTACAACCTGCAGCTGATCTCCGACCAGCTGGAGCGCCTCGAACGGCGGGTGGCCGAGGGCAAGTCCATCGACGCCGCCGGCCTCTACGGCGAGCTCGTCCAGTCGTGGCTCGAGCGCGACATGGGGAAACACCAGCTCGAGCGCGACCACAAGCTCCGGCTGATGGAGGATCTGGCCGCCCTCCTCTGGGGCCGCGATGTCAGGCGGATCGAAGCCGGGGACCTCGAAGCGTGGCTCCGCCGGCGCCTGGTCGACGACGACGATCTCCATGCGTGGGTGGAGCTGGCCCGACCCGACCCCGCCGTGCTGGCCGAGGACCTTCGGACGGCGACGTTCATCGTGCGTCCCCGTTCGGACCAGTTCGAGTTCGCCCACACGTCGCTGCTGGAATACTTCCTCGCCCGCCACCTGCACCGCACCATGCGCACCGGTCGACCCGAGGCGTGGCGGCTACCGGCGGTCAGCGAGGAGACGCTGAATTTTCTGGTGGAGATCGCCGGGGCCGCCAATGCCGACGGCTTCCTGCGCCACCTCGCCGCCTGTGGCGAGACGTACCGGCGGCAGGTCAGCGAGCACGTGGTGAGGTACGCGTTCCGGGCCGCGGAGACGGGCGGCCGGCCGGTCTCGCTGCGGGGCTTCGACCTGGCGACGGCCGATCTCCGAGGGATCCGTGTGTCGCCGCTGATGGGAGCGGAGGTCGACATGAGCCGATGCGTGCTCGACGGAGCGGACCTCCGAGAGGTTGCCCTGCACGGCGTCCGCCTCGACGGTGCGGATCTGGCCGGAGCGAAACTCATCCGCGCCGAGCTGCATCGCTGCTCGTTGCGCGGGGCCAACCTCAGGGGAGCGAGTCTCGAGGGGGCCATCGTGCGGTCGGTCGACGTGCACGGCGCCGACCTGCGTGGCTCGACCGGAGACGACAGCCAGTGGCTGTGGTGCGAGGGGGATGCGCTCGGAACGCTCCCGGGCGGGTCGCTGGTGGCGCCGTCGGCGACCCCGCGGAGCTCAACCGAAACACGCGGGGTCGAAGTGCTGGCCGGGCCGGGCGGGCTGATCACGTCGCTCGCCTGGTCGCCCGATGGTAGGTGCCTGGCCGGCGCCGACGGCGCCGGGATTGTCGTCTGGAACCCGTGGACCGGGGCACAGCACTCGAGGTTGGCCGGCCACACCCATTCCATGCAGGCGTTGGCCTGGTCGCCCGACGGTGCCCGACTGGCCAGCGCCGGCAACGACGGCGTGGTGCGGCTGTGGGACCCGGCCCACCCCGACGCCAGCCCCGTGGCCCTGGAAGGCCACCAGGGCAGGGTGGTGCACGCGCTGGCCTGGTCGCCCGACGGCGCTCGCTTGGCCAGCGGCGGCGGCGACGGCGCGGTGCGGCTGTGGGACCCGGCCCACCCCGACGCCAGCCCCGTGGCCCTGGAAGGCCACCAGAGCTGGGTGGTGCACGCGCTGGCCTGGTCGCCCGACGGCGCTCGCTTGGCCAGCGGCGGCGGCGACGGCGCGGTGCGGCTGTGGGACCCGGCCCACCCCGACGCCGCCCCCCTGACCCTGGAAGGCCACCAGGGGTCGGTGGTGCACGCGCTGGCCTGGTCACCCGACGGTGCTCGCTTGGCCAGCGGCGGCGCGGACCGCTGCGTGCGGCTGTGGGACCCGGCCCACCCCGACGCCGCCCCCCTGACCCTGGAAGGCCACCAGGGGTCGGTGGTGCACGCGCTGGCCTGGTCACCCGACGGTGCTCGCTTGGCCAGCGGCGGCGGCGACGGCGCGGTGCGGCTGTGGGACCCGGCCCACCCCGACGCCACCCCCCTGACCCTGGAAGGCCACCGGGGCTGGGTGGTGCACGCGCTGGCCTGGTCGCCCGACGGTGCTCGCTTGGCCAGCGGCGGCGCAGACCGCTGCGTGCGGCTGTGGGACCCGCACTATCCCGAGGCCGCCCCGTTAGGCATGGAGCGCCAGACGGATTGGTGGCGGGCCCTGGCATGGTCGCCCGACGGCGCTCGTCTGGCCACCGGCGGCGACGACGGCGTGGTGCGGCTGTGGGACCCGGCCGCCTGCGACGCCGGCCCTCTGGCCCTGGACGGCCATACAGACTGGGTACGTGCACTGGCGTGGTCGCCCGACGGCTCCCGCCTGGCTACCGGCGGCGACGACGTCGCGGTGCGGCTTTGGGACCCGGCCCGCCCCGACGCCGTCCCACCAACCCTGGAGGCTGGCACCCGCATGGTGGCAGCGCTGGCATGGTCACCCGACGGCTCCCGCCTCGCCAGTGGCGGCCATGACGGCGCTGTGCGGCTGTGGGACGTGGCGGACCCCGACGCCACGGCCCCGGCCCTGGAGGGCCACAGCCGCTGGGTGATTGCACTGGCATGGTCGCCCGACGGCTCTCGCCTGGCAGAGGGCGGTCTCGGCGGCGTGGTGCGGCTGTGGGAGCCGGCCAACCCCGCAGTCGCCCCGCTGGCCCTCAGGGGCGCGACCGGCTCGGTGTGGGCATTGGCGTGGACCCCCGACGGCTCCCGCGTCGCAAGCGGCGGCGACGACGGCATGGTGCGGATGTGGGACCCGGCAGACCCCGGCGCCCTCCCGCTGACGCTGTCCGGCCACACTGGCGGGGTGCGGTCACTGGCATGGTCACCCGACGGCTCCCGTCTGGCTAGTGGAGGCGACGACGGCGTGATACGGCTGACCGACCCAGCCGCCTATCACGCTGCTAGTCAGGTCCTGGAAGGCCACACTGACTCGGTCTGGGCATTGGCCTGGTCGCCCGACGGTGCCCGGCTGGCCAGCGCCGGCGACGACGGCGTGGTGCGGCTGTGGGCGATCGGCGCCGCCCCGCAGGTCCAAATCGCAATCCACCACTTCCGGGGCAGCGCCTGGTGCGTGCTCGGGCCTCACGGCGAGCTGCTCCAGTGCGGTGGCGAGGTGTGGCGGTGGCTGCGATGGCGACACCTCGATCCCGACTCCGGCGAGTCGACCCTTCTGGCCGCCGAGCACTTCGGGCCCCTACCAGGTATCGCACCGACCTGACCCTTCACCGAACTGGGGCGGCGTACCGGCGCCTGGCGCGGCTGAACGTCACCAGTTGGGCTGGAGGTGGCGGGTAGCCTCGACCGATGTCCCTGTTTCCGATCCGTGAGTTCGGCGACCCCGTGCTTCGGTTGCCGGCGGCCGAGGTCACCGAGTTCGACGCCGACCTCAAGCGGCTGGCCGACGACATGCTGGAGACGATGTACGACGCCCCCGGCGTGGGGCTGGCGGCGCCGCAGATCGGGATCCAGAAGCGCATCTTCGTCTACGACGTCGGCGACGGCAGCGGCTCCGGGGTCGTCGTCAACCCCGTCCTGAGCGGCCACCAGGGCGAGTGGGACTACGTCGAGGGCTGCCTGTCGGTGCCCGACCTCCACTGGCCCATCCTCCGCCCCGAGCGGGTCCACCTCGACGCCTTCGACGTCGACGGGAAGCCCTTCTCGCTCGACGCCGAGGAGCTGATGGCCCGCATGCTCCAGCACGAGGTCGACCACCTCGACGGCATCCTCCTGCTCCAGCGGCTCGACCCGGTCCTGCGCAAGGAGGCCATGAAGACCCTCCGCCTCCGAGCCCTCGGGCTCAACCGCTAGGCGGGCGGGACCCCTGCGGCTCGCCTACCTGGGCACGCCCGAGGTGGCCGTCGGCCCGCTGCGGGCGCTGGTCGAGGCCGGGCACGACGTCGTCCTCGTGGTCAGCCAGCCCGACCGCCGCCGGGGACGGGGAGGCGCACTCGTGCCCAGCCCGGTGAAAGCTACGGCCATCGAGCTCGGGCTTCCCGTCTCCGACAAAGTCGACGACGTGATCGACTCGGGCGCCGAGCTCGGGGTGGTCGTCGCCTTCGGCCGGCTGATCAAGCCCCACGTCCTCGACGCTGTGCCGATGGTGAACCTCCACTTCTCCCTGCTGCCCCGCTGGCGGGGGGCGGCGCCGGTCGAGTGGTCGATCCTCAGCGGGGACACGGTCACCGGCGCGGCGGTGATGGCGCTGGAGGCGGGCCTCGACACCGGGCCGGTCTACGCCGTCGAGGAGACCGCCATCGGCCCCGACGAGTCGGCCGACGAGTGCCGGGCCCGGCTGGCCGAGACCGGGACCGCCCTGTTGGTGCGACTCCTGGACGAAGGCCTCCCCGAACCCACGCCCCAGGAGGGCGAGACCACCTACGCCCGCAAGCTGGAGCCCGAGGACCACCACCTCGACTGGTCCCAGCCCGCCACGCAGCTCCACCGGGTCGTTCGCCTCGGCCAGGCCTGGACGACGTTCCGCGGCAAGCGCCTCCGGATCCTCCGCACCCACCTCGCCGAAGGCGACCTACCGCTGGGCGCAATCGACGCCGACACCCTCCGGGTGGGCACGGGCGACGGCACCCTCGAACTTGTCGAGGTCCAGCCCGAGGGCCGAGGCCCTCAGCCGGCGGCGGCCTGGCGCAACGGCGCCCGTCTGCAACCCGGCGACCGGCTTGGAGCCTGACGCCTACGATCAAGCGGTGCAGGCCAAGGTGCTCACCGTGTCCGACGGCGTCATCGCCGGCACCCGCGAGGACCGCTCGGGCGCGGCGCTGGCGCAGCGCCTCAAAGCCGCCGGCTACGACGTGGTGGAGCACCGGGCCGTGGCCGACGGCACCGACTCGGTGGCCGCCGCCCTCCGCGATCTCGCCGACGGCTTCGCCGGCCTCGTCGTCACCACCGGCGGCACCGGCTTCGGTCCCCGCGACCTCACGCCCGAGGGCACCGACGCCGTCCTCGAACGCCGAGCGCCCGGGCTGTCCGAGGCCATGCGGCTGGCCAACCCGGCCAAGGGACGCCTGTCGCGGGGCACCGCCGGCACGCGTGGAACCTGCCTGATCCTCAACACGCCTGGGTCGACCGCCGGCGCCGTCGAGTGCCTGGAGGCGGTGCTCGACGTGTTGCCCCACGCCCTCGAGCTCCTGGCCGGCCAGCCGACCCACCACCCGTGACCCCGCGACCCGTGACACGGTGACCGACGACCCCACGACCGATGACTGGGCGATGGGCCGCGCCCTCCGGCTGGCGGCCACGGTCCGCACCACGACGTCGCCCAACCCGTGGGTGGGCTGCGTGATCGAGCCGGGCGGGTTCGAAGGCGCCACCCAGCCGCCGGGCGGGCCCACGCCGAGATCGTGGCCCTCGCCGCCGCCGCCGGTCAGACCAGCGGCGCCACCCTCTACGCCACCCTCGAACCGTGCTCCCACACCGCTCGCACGCCGCCGTGCGTCGACGCCATCCTCGCCGGCGGCATCGGCCGGGTGGTCGTCGGCATCGAGGACCCCGACCCCAACGTCAGGGGCACCGGCATCGCCCGCCTCCGGGAGGCCGGCGTGCGGGTCGACGTCGGGTGCCGGGAGGACGAGGTGCGCCGACAGCTCGGCCCCTATCTCAAGCACCGCGCCACCGGACGGCCGTGGGTGGTGCTCAAGCTGGCCGCCACCCTCGACGGGCGCACCGCCGCCGCCGACGGCACCAGCCAGTGGATCACCGGCGACGAGGCGAGGGCCGACGCACACCGCCTGCGGGCGGAGAGCGACGCCGTCATCGTCGGAGCCGGGACGGTCCGCGCAGACGACCCCGCCCTCACCGTCCGCCACCTCGAAGGCAGGGACCCCCTGCGGGTCGTCCTCGGCCACGCCCCGCCCGACGCCAAGGTCCACCCGGCGTTGGAGCTCCAGGGCGACCTGGGCGACGTCCTCGACGACCTCGGCCGCCGCGGCGTCCTCCAGGCCCTTGTCGAGGGCGGCGCCACCGTCGCCGGCGGGTTTCACCGCGCCGGGCTGGTCGACCGCTACGTCCTCTACCTGGCGCCCGCCCTGGCCGGCGGCGACGACGGCCGCCCGCTGTTCGCCGGCCCCGGCGCGCCCGACGTCGACGACCTGTGGCGGGGACGCATCGTGTCGATCGACCGTCTCGGCGACGACCTCAGGCTGGAGGTGGAGTGTTCACCGGCCTGATCGAGGAGCAGGGCCGCCTGGCCGGCCGCGACGGCCACCGCTTCACGTTCGAGGCCATCACCGTGCTCGAGGACACGCAGGTCGGCGACTCGATTGCGGTCAACGGTTGCTGCCTCACCGTCGTCGACCTCGGCGCCGAGGGCCAGTGGTCGGCCGACGTCGTCGACGAGACCCTCTCCCGCACCAACCTCGGTGACCTGGCACCCGGCGACCCCGTCAACCTCGAACGCCCGCTGCGCTTCGACGGCCGCCTCGGCGGCCACCTGGTGCAGGGCCACGTCGACGCCGTCGGAACGGTGATCGAGGCCGGCCCCACCCTCCACGTCGAGTCGCCGTCCACCCGCTACGTCGTGGAGAAGGGGTCGATCTCGGTCGACGGCGTCAGCCTCACGGTGGTTGACTTGACCGACGACGGGTTCACGGTGGCCGTCATCCCCCACACCGCCGAGGTCACCACCCTCGGCCGCAGCAAGCCCGGCGACCGTGTCAACCTGGAGTTCGACCTGATCGCCAAGTACGTACACCGTTTGATGGGAACGAGGTAACCAGCAGTGCCGTTCGCCCCGATCGAGAAGGCGGTCGCCGCCTTCGCCCAAGGCGAGATCGTCGTCGTGGTCGACGACGCCAGCCGGGAGAACGAGGGCGACCTCATCATCGCCGCCGAGTACGCCACCCCCGAGCGGATCGCCTTCTTCCTGAGCCACACCTCCGGCGTGATCTGCATGCCGATGCTCGGCGAGCGGCTGGACGAGCTCGAGCTCCCGCCGATGGTGGTCGACAACACCGAGTCGAACCGGACCGCGTTCACCGTGTCGGTCGACGCCCGCAACGTCACGACCACGGGGATATCCGCAGCCGACCGGTCTGCCACCGTCCAGGTCCTCGTCGACCCCGACACCAGGCCCGCCGACCTGGCCCGGCCCGGCCACGTCTTCCCGCTGCGGTACCGGGACGGCGGAGTCCTGAAGCGGAGCGGCCACACCGAGGCCGCCGTCGACCTGGCCCGGATGGCCGGGCTGTACCCGGCCGGCGTGCTGTGCGAGGTCGTCACCGAGGACAAGGCGGAGATGGCCCGCCTCCCCGAGCTCGAGCGCTTCGCCGACACCCACGGCCTGCTGCTGATCAGCATCGCCGACCTCATCCGCTACCGCCGCCAGTCCGAGAAGCTGGTGCGGCGGGTGGCCGAGGCCCGCATCCCCACCCAGTGGGGCGACTTCACCTGCTACGTGTACGAGTCCCTCCTCGACGGCGACCAGCACCTGGCCCTCGTTCGGGGCGCCGTGCAGGGGACCGAGAACGTGCTGGTCAGGGTCCACTCCGAGTGCCTCACCGGCGACGTGTTCGGGTCGCTGCGCTGCGACTGCGGCCTCCAGCTGGCCGCCGCCATCGAGCGGGTGGCCGAGCAGGACATGGGCGTGGTGGTCTACCTGCGGGGTCACGAGGGCAGGGGCATCGGCATCGCCCACAAGCTGCGGGCCTACACCCTGCAGGACGAGGGCCACGACACCGTCGACGCCAACCTCGAGCTCGGCCTCCCCATCGACAGCCGGGAGTACGGCATCGGCGCCCAGATCCTCGTCGACCTCGGGATCACCACCATGCGCCTCCTCACCAACAACCCGGCGAAATACGGCGGCCTCGAGGGCTACGGCCTCGAGATCGTCGAGCGGGTGTCATTGCAGTCGGCCCCGAACCCGGAGAACCTCCGCTACCTCCGCACCAAGCAGCAACGCCTCGGCCACCTCCTGGAGGGTCTGGACTGATGGCGGCGAGCCCCCACCCCCAGCGAACTGGTCCGGCGTACCGGCGCCTGGCGCGGTTGAACCGCCCCAGTTCGGACGGAGGGATCGCGTGACGGCCTACGAGGGCCGCCCGGCGGGCGACGGAATGCGGGTGGCGGTCGTCGTCAGCCGGTTCAACGAGCTCGTCACCGACCTGCTGCTGGAGGGGGCGCGGGAGAAGCTGGGCGAGCTCGGCGTCGATGAGGGGTCGGTCACCGTGGCCTACGTCCCCGGCGCCTTCGAGCTCCCACTGGCGGCGCAGCGGCTGGCGGCCACCGGCGACCACGACGCCGTCGTCTGCCTCGGCGCGGTCATCCGGGGCGACACCGACCACCACATCCACGTCGGGGGGCAGGCGGCGGCCGGCTGCCAGCGGGTCCAGCTCGACACCGGCGTCCCAGTCGGCCTCGGCGTCCTCACCACCGACACCCTCGAGCAGGCCCTCGAACGGGCCGGCGGCCGCCATGGCAACAAGGGGGGCGACGCGGCGGTCGCCGCCGTCGAGATGGCCGACCTCCTGCGCCAGCTGCCCAAGAGAACGCCGAAGCGCAGTTGACGGCCGGTGCTTAGGCTCGTCCTGCCCAAGGGGTCGCTCGAGAGGGCGACGCTCCAGCTGTTCGACGACGCCGACCTGGCCGTCAACCGGTCGTCGTCGGTCGACTACCGGGCCACCATCGACGACCCCCGCATCCTCGACGTCCGCATCCTGCGGCCCCAGGAGATCCCCCGCTACGTGGCCGAGGGCCTGTTCGACCTGGGCATCACCGGTCGCGACTGGATCGAGGAGACGGGCAGCGAGGTCGTCTCCCTCGGCGAGCCTGCACTACTCGAAGGCCACCGCCCGGCCGGTCAGCATCGTCCTGGCCGTGGCCGGCGACTCCACGGCCACTTCTGTCACCGATCTGCCGCCCGACCTGCGGGTTTCCACCGAGTACCCGGAGCTGACCCGCCGGTTCCTGGAGAAGTCCGGCATCGCCCAGCCCGAGGTCCTCCTCTCCTACGGCGCCACCGAGGCCAAGGTGCCCGACATCGCCGATGCGGTGGTGGAGATCACCGAGACGGGCCGAGCCCTGCGGGCCGCCGGCCTCAAGGTGATCGAGACGATCCTGGTCAGCCACACCGAGCTCATCGCCAACGCCGCCGCCTACGACGACCCCGCCAAGCGCCACGCCATGAGCCAGCTGCACACCCTCCTGCAGGGCACGCTGGAGGCCCGGGGGAAGGTGCTGGTCAAGCTCAACGTGGGCCACGACGACCTCGACAGGGTGATCGCCAAGCTGCCCGCCCTCAAGGCGCCGACTGTGTCCCAGCTGTTCGGTAGCGACGCCTACGCGGTGGAGACGGTGGTCCCCAAGGCCGACATCAACACCCTGATACCCGCCCTCAAGGACCTGGGCGCCAGCGACATCATCGAGCTGCCGATCTCCAAGATCGTCCACTGACACGCGGGCGGGCCGGCCGGCCCAGGGCGGGCCGCCGCCGGTCTGCTACGACCAGTTCAGCGTGACCGACCCGGAGGCGCCGCCCCAGCCGTCGACGGCGATGCGATAGGTGACGCCGGCGGTGACTGCGAATGTGACCCTGCTGTCGACGTCACTGGCACTGATGTCGTCGTTGCTGGCCACCAGCGTGAGGGCGTTGACGGCGGTGCCGGTGTAGACGCCCAGCACCGTGTCGAAGCCGCTCCCCACGGTGTCGAAGGTCGTCGTGCCGGTGGTGGGCGCCGTCCACCTGAACCAGATCGAGTGACCGCCGGGGGCGTTGGCGTGATTGGGCTCACCCACCTCCTTGGTGGCCCCGACCGTGGACCCGCCGATCGTCCCGCTCGCCCCCGTGAGTTTCGTTCCCGCCACGAAGTTGTCGTTGTTCTGCAGCCAGTGGATGGTGAGGGCGCCGGACGCGGCGCCGTTCCCATCGACGGCGATGCGGTAGATGACGCCGGCGGCGGCGGTGAAGGTCACCTTGCTCTGCGGTCCGCCGCTGTCGTTGTTGCTGGCCACGGGCGTGAGCGCCCCGACGTTGGTGCCGGTGTAGACCGCCAGCACGGTGTCGAAGCCGCTGGCGAAGGTGTCGAAGCTCACCGCACCGGCCGCCGGAGCGGTCCACCGGTACCAGACCGACTTCCCGCCGGGCAGCCCGGCGTGGCTCGGCTCGCCGGTCTGCTTGTTGGCTCCCGCGTTCGTGCCGGTGACAGCGCCGTTGGGCCCGGCGAGAGCGACCGCGGCGGCGAAGTTGTTGTTCGGCGGCACCTGCACCCACTTGAGCGTGATCGATCCCGCCGCGGTCGCTTTGCCGTCGACGCCGATGCGGTAGACGACCCCCGCGGTGGCGGTGAAGGTGGCCCTGCTCTGGACGCCGCCGCCACTGTCGTCGTTGCTCGCCACGGGGGTGAGGGCGTTCACCGTGGTGCCGGTGTAGATCCCGAGGACGGTGTCGAAGCCGCTGCCGAAGGTATCCACGGTCACCGAGCCCGCCGCCGGCGCCGTCCACCGGTACCAGACCGACTTCCCGCCGGTCTGCCCGGCGTGGTCGGGCTCGCCGGTCTCCTTGGTGGCCCCGACGCTGGTCCCGTTGATCGTGCCGTTCGGCCCGGTGACGACAGTGGCGGC
Source organism: uncultured Acidimicrobiia bacterium (assembly GCA_963827345.1). Lineage (GTDB taxonomy): Bacteria > Actinomycetota > Acidimicrobiia > Acidimicrobiales > AC-14 > CAWGUU01. The sequence goes on from CAWHAN010000006.1 coordinate 32,832, forward strand.
CGAGAAGGTGTTGTTCACCGGTGAGCCACTGTCGTCGTTGGTGATCGTGCCGACGCCCTGGGCGTCGCCGAGGACGGCGCCGACGGGGGTGGTGAGATTGAGCGTGAAGGTCTCGTTGGGCTCCACCGAGGCGTCGCCGATCACCGTGACCGGGAAGGGCTTGGAGGTGGTGCCGGCCGCGAAGGTCACCGTGGACGAGGCGGCGGTGTAGTCCGACCCCGACACCGCGGTGCCGTTGGCCGTCGAGGCCAGGACCGTGACGGCCGTAGGCGCCGCCGCCGACAGGGTGAGGGTGAAGGTGGCGGTGGCGTTGACGCCGGTGGGGCCTTCCGTCACCGCCGGGGCGTCGTTGACCGACACTGTCGGGCTTGCGCCGGAGGGCACGGTGCCGGACAGGCTGTACCGGCCGATGCTGGCGTACCCGCTGTACCCCGTGGTCGCGGCGCTGCCCGCACCGACGCCGGAGACGAACAGGTAGTAGGGCCCGGCGGCCGCGAGCGTGGTGGCGATCGACGCCGACAGCCCCGACGCCACGTCGTCGTTCACGGTTCCCGAAGCCGGGTTGTTGGTGACGAGGATCGTCCCCGCGCTGTTGCGGAGCTGGAGCTGAATGTCGAGGTTGGGGCTCACCGGGGCCGGCGAGGCCGAGAAGGTGGCGGCGCCAGCGGCCGCGTCGACCTTGAACACGTCGACATCGGCGTCGGTGGTGATCAACCCGGTGGCGCTCACCGACGGTCCCGACCCGAGGGCGCTGGCCGCCGCCGAGGTGTTCCCGTGGTCGTCCGCCAGCAGCGGCCCGCCGTTGAGCGGCATGACGTCGAGGTCGGACTCGGTGTTGCTGGCGTCGTTGTACTCGCCCTTGCTCCACTGCGATATCGGCCGGCCGTAGCTCCCGCCCATGATGGGCGCCCACGATCCCTGGCCCTCGTAGTACTCCTCGCCGGACCTGCCGTCGTGGTGGAGCCCGAGGTTGTGGCCCACCTCGTGGGAGACGCCCTCGGCAATGTTCTTGGCGTCGTCGAACTGGGCCGGGGCGAAGACGAAGGCGGGCTGGTAGAACGCGTGACTGGACGATTGGTCGAACGTGCCGATGTAGGCGATCCCGCCGCAGTCGCACGTGCTGGCGATCTCGGTGGCGTCGGTGACCAGCGCCCGCGTGCCGTAGACGGCGTCCCCGGTGCCGGATCGGGTGATGGCGGCTGAGCCGGGGTCCTGGGTGGTGACGTCGATGTCGAAGGGAGCGAAGTCCTCCGAGACGCGCTGCCACACCGACTGGACGATGTCCTGCTCGGCGTTGCTGAACGACGCCGAGCCGTCGATCGAGAAACCCTCCGCGAGGTAGGGGCCGGCCGGTGCGCCGAACTGTCCGTTCCAAGCGGTGTTCTGGATCGTCTCGCCGTTGAAGTCGATGTAGATGGTGCGCTGCGCCCCCGGCCGGCTGTGCAGGGTGAACGTCTGGGCGTAGGGAAAGGCGCTGGCGCCGGCGGAGACGAGCTGCTGGGCGCCGGCGGCTGCCGGTCCACGAAGTAGATCCGCCCGGTGGCGTCCACCCGGGCGGTGGCGTCGGCGAGGATCTCCTTGACCTGTTCGATCGTCTTGTCGTTGACCCTCGCCACTTCGGGCAGGTCGGGCATCTCGACTGCGGACGCGATGTCGGCGGGGATCACGGCCACCGAGACCACGCCGACGACGACCGCGAAGACCGCCGGTAGCCGGCCGCGCCGCGATGCGCCCCTAGCGGTCGAATGCCCGCGCCAGCTGCGCTTGGTGAACAGTGTCATTCCGCCGCCTCCCTGAACAACCCCCGGGGTCGTGCCCTCAGCGGAGCATAGAGGCCACCGGCTCGGGCGACAACGGTCGCTCGGCGTGCGGGGCCAGCGGGCGGGTCAGCCCTGCGACTGCTCGCCGCTCGCCTTGATCATCCGATCCTGGGCCTCGACCCAGCCGATGCGCAGCTGCGAGAGGCCCTGCTTGAGGGGGGCCTCGTGCTCGCCCAGGTTGGGCCCGAGCACGTCGATGAGGGCGGCCAGGGAGTCGATGGCGACCCTGGCGTCGCCCAGCTGGGGCGGGTCGGGGCTGAGGTACAGGGCGGCCAGCTCGTACAGCGACATGCAGTGGTCGGCGACGACCATGGCGCACGGCGTGGCCAGGATCTGGGCCTGGATGGCCATGAGCTCGGCCAGCTCACGGGCCTCGGCCTCGGTGGGGTCGGCGGTGTCGGCGCTGCGCTGCAGCGTGACGTCGCCGGGGGCGGCGCCCGGGGCGGCGCCGGGTGCGGGCTCGGGCTCGGCGGTGGGGATCGGCTTCTCCCCGCCTGGTGTCCAGAACGTACTCACGCTGCTACCCTAGCGGCACAACTGCAATACGGAAGCGGGGCTCACGCCCCCACCTGGCCACTCGCGTGCGTCAGGTCGATCGACCGCTGATGCGGGCGTTGCTTCCGTGACGTCCGCTTTTTCATTTTGGCACCCAGTTCTGACCACCGAGTGCAAGGAGTGATGCCGCATAGCCGCACCCGAGAGCGCCGACCTCAGGATCAACGACCGGATCCGGGCTCGCGAGGTTCGCCTCGTCGACCCCGATGGCAACCAGCTCGGGATCAAGCCCCTGCCCGAGGCGCTGTCCATCGCCCGGGAGATGGATCTCGACCTGGTGGAGGTGGCGCCTCTTGCCGACCCGCCGGTCTGTCGCATCCTGAACTACGGCAAGTGGAAGTACGAGGCAGCCCAGCGCGACAAGGAGTCACGCCGGAAGGCCAGTAACACCGCGATCAAGGAGATGAAGTACCGGCCCAAGATCGGCGGCGGCGATTTCGACACCAAGACCCGCAAGGTGGCCGAGTTCATCGACCAGGGTCACAAGGTCAAGATCACGATCATGTTCCGGGGCCGGGAGGTCGCTCATCCCGAGTTGGGCAAGCGGATCCTCGATCGCATCGCCGAGCAGCTGCCGACGGCCAAGGTCGAGGCGGCGCCGAAGCTCGACGGTCGCAACATGATCATGGTGCTGGCCCCCGACCGCCGAGCCAAGCCACCGGGCAAGCCGGACGACCACCATCGGCCCTCACCGGCGCCGCAGCCCGCACGAGCAGGGGCAGTCCAGCCTGCAGGTACCGGCCAATCGGCCCCGACAGCTCCCCGGCCCGGCCCCGGCACCCCAGACAGCATCTCCGGCACCCCAGACAGCACCCCCGGCACCCCAGACAGGGCCGACCGCTCCTTCGGCCCCGGCCCCGGCTCCGGCACCCACCAGCACCCCAGCCACCAGCACCCCAGCCACCAGCACCGCAACCGCCACACCTGCCCCGCCCGCCAAACCTGTCTCGCCCGACGAAAACGGCCAGACCGGCCAGAGCCCCTGAGGAAGACCTGACGATGCCGAAGATGAAGACGCACAGGGGCGCCGCCAAGCGCTTCCGGGTCACCGGGACGGGCAAGATCATGCGGCGCAAGGCCTACCGGGCCCACATTCTCGAGAAGAAGTCGTCGACGCGCACCCGGCGCCTCGGCCGCCCCGCAGAGGTCACGGGCGGCGACAAGGCCCAGGTCAAGCGCCTGCTCGGCCTCTAACCGACCAGCCCCTCCACCCCCCACCTCGTACTCGCAAGAGAGAAAGGAGCCCCTCCATGGCCAGGGTCAAACGCGCCGTCCACGGCCGGAAGCACCACCGCGCCATCCTCGAGGCGGCCAAGGGCTACTACGGGAACAAGAGCCGCAGCTACAAGTCGGCCAACGAGCAGGTCATGCACTCCCTGCAGTACGCCTACCGCGACCGCAGGGCCCGTAAGGGCGACTTCCGCAAGCTCTGGATCCAGCGCATCAACGCCGGAGCCCGCGAGAACGGCATGAGCTACAGCCGCTTCATCTCCGGCCTGCGTCTGGCCGGCGTCGAGGTCGACCGCAAGATCCTCGCCGACCTCGCCGTCACCGACGCGGCTGCGTTCTCCGCGCTGGTCAAGGTGGCCGAGGCGGCCGCGGCGGAATCGGGCGACTCCACGCCGGAGGACACCAGCGCCGACGACACCGCCGGCTCCGAGGAGACCAGTCCCCAGGAGACCAGTCCCCAGGAGACCAGTCCCCAGGAGACCAGCCCCCAGGAGATCAGCCCCCAGGAGATCAGCACCGCGTCATGACCGGTTCGGCCCGGAGATGACGGGCGCCCGGGGATGACAGGCGCCCGCCCCGAGGGTGGCGGGCTGGGCTTCAAGCACAAGCGGATCCAGCGCCTGCGCCGGCTGGTCACGCGTCGCACCACCCGGGACGCGGAGCGGGCATTCGTCGTGGAGGGCGTCAAGGTCCTGGCCGAGGCGCTGGACGCCGGTGCGCCGCTCGAATCGCTGTACCTGGCACCCGGCGCGGCCACGTCGAGATCGGCGGGCGCGGTGATCGACAGGGCGGTGGACGCCGGGATCCGGGTGTTCGACCTGGGCCCCGGCGTCATCGAGCGGGTCTCGGGGACGGTCACCCCCCAGCCCCTCCTCGCGGTCGCCACCTACGTCGACGTGAGCGTCGACGTCCTGAGGGCGGCTACCACCGCCGGCAAGGGGCCGGTCGTGGTCTGCGTCGACGTGCGCGACCCGGGCAATCTGGGAACCGTGCTCCGGAGCGCCGAGGCTGCGGGAGCGGCCGGGGTAATCTGCTGTGAAGGGACGGTCGACGTCTACAACCCGAAGAGCGTCAGGGCGTCGGCCGGTTCGCTGTTCCATGTGCAAGTGGTTTCCGGAGGGGATCCCGTGGAGGTGTTGTCGACGCTGGGCGATTGGGGAGTGCAGCGGATGGCGACACGCCCGTCAGGCGGCACGCCGTACTTCCGGGCCGACCTCACCCGTCCCTCGGCCATCGTCCTCGGAAACGAGGCGTCCGGCCTGCCGGCGGAGGTCGAGGAGCTGGTCGACGAGGTGGTGACCATCCCGATGGCAGGGCGGGGCGACTCGCTCAACGTGGGCATGGCCGCCGCCGTCCTCTGCTTCGAGGCGGCCCGACAGCGATCGCCGTGACCGGCCCCGTCGCCGAGCCGGAGGGCCACGCCGACCTGGACAGCCACGCCGACCTAGACAGGCTGCCGGACGCGGTCCTGGAGTGCGACGCCGACCGGCGGGTGAAGGTGGCCAACCAGGCCGCGGCGGCCCTGCTCGGCTACACCAACGGCGAGCTGGTGGGAAGCGACGTCGAGACCCTGCTCCAGCCCCGTGGCGCCGACGGCCAGAGGCTCCTCTCCGGTGGCTGGCACAGGTCGGCCCTGCTGCCATCGGTCGTGCGCATCCCCGAGCACGAGGTGCGGCTGCGGGGGTCGGACGGGAACGACGTCAGGGTCATGGTCACCGGCCGCTACGAGCGGGACGAGGCCGGCAAGGTCCGCGGCGCGGTGGTGGTCCTTCGCGACGGGACCCGCCGCCGGAAGGCCGACGCCCAGGGGATCGAAGTCATCTCCACCGTCAGCCACGAGCTGCGGTCGCCGCTGACGTCGGTGAAGGGCTACACCAGCCTCCTGCTGAACCGCTGGGAGCGCCTGGCCGACGAGCAGAAGCTGATGATGCTCGAGCAGGTGCACCACGACGCCGACAGGGTCACCCGGCTGGTCACCGAGCTGCTCGACATCAGCCGGCTCGACAGCGGGAAGCTCGTCCTGCGCCGCCAGCTGGTCGACCTGTGCGAGCTGGTCGGCGTGGTCGTCGAGAAGGTGCGGATGATGGAGCCCGACGTCCACGCCGAGGTGGAGTTCGCCGCCGGCTTCCCTCGGGTCTACGCCGACCCCGACAAGATCGAGCAGGTCCTCACCAACCTCGTCGAGAACGCCGCCAAGTACGCCGACCCCAAGGGTATGCGGGTGATCGGGGAGGTCCACGGCGGCGAGGTGTCGGTGGCGGTCGTCGACCGGGGCGAGGGCATCCCCCAGGCCGACCTGCCGCGGGTGTTCACCAAGTTCTACCGCCGGGCCGAGACCCGCCCCACCGGCTCGGGGCTGGGCCTGTGGATCAGCCGCGGCCTTGTGGAGGCCCACGGCGGCCGGCTGGTCGTGGAGTCGAGGGTGGGCGAGGGGTCGACGTTCCGCTTCACCCTTCCCACCGCCATCCCCGAGGAGCTCCTCACGTGACGCCTGGTGGTGACATGGCCGGTGGTGACACGCCGGATCCGGGCGAGATCGAGGCCAAGGGGCTGGCCCGGATCATGTCGGCCGGCAGCGTCGACGAGCTGCGGGTCGTCGAGACCGAGGTGCTGGGCAAGCGCTCGGATCTCGCCGCCCTCAACCAGGGCCTCGGCCGCCTCGAGCCCGACCAGCGCAAGGTGGCCGGCCAGGCCATCAATGCCGCTCGCACCCGGCTGCGGGAGGAGGTCGAGCACCGCCGCGACGCCCTGGAGGCCCGGGAGCGCCGGCTGCGGCTGGAGGCCGAGCGCCTCGACCTCACCGAGGTCGTGGGCCGGGTGGAGCGCGGCCACCTCCACCTGGTCAACCAGGCCCGGCGGGAGCTGGAGGACGTCTTCGTCGGGATGGGCTACTCGGTGGCCGAGGGCCCCGAGGTCGAGACCGACTGGTACAACTTCCAGGCCCTGAACATGCCCCCCGACCACCCGGCCCGCAGCATGTGGGACACCCTGTACGTGAAGCTGGGTGAGCCCGAGTCGACGGTGCTGCGCACCCACACGTCGCCGGTGCAGATCCGGGTCATGACGTCGCAGCCGCCGCCCATCTACATCGTGGCGCCGGGCCGGGCCTACCGCCGGGACACCCCCGACGCCCGCCACCTGCCCGTGTTCCACCAGATCGAGGGGCTCGTCGTCGACAAGGGCATCACCTTCGGCGACCTGGCCGGCACCATCGAGGCGTTCACCACCTCGTACTTCGGCCCCAACATCCACTCCCGGCTGCGCCCGTCGTTCTTCCCGTTCACCGAGCCGTCGGCCGAGTTCGAGGTCACGTGCATCTTCTGCGAGGGCAAGGGCTGCAGGGTGTGCTCCAACTCGGGCTGGATCGAGCTTGGCGGCTGCGGGATGGTCGACCCCAACGTGTTCGAGGCGTGCGGGATCGACCCCGAGGAGTGGTCGGGCTTCGCCTTCGGCTTCGGCATCGACCGCTGCGCCATGATCCGCCACGACGTGGACGACATCCGGAACCTGATCGCCAACGACATCCGCTTCCTCGAGCAGTTCTGACCGATGCGCGTCCCCCTTTCCTGGCTGCGTGACTTCGCGCCATTCGACCCGGCCTCCGACGAAGCAGCTGTCGACGGACTGGCCGCGGCGTTGACGGGGCTGGGCCTGGTCGTGGAGGGCGTCGAGCGGGTGGGGGAGGGCCTCGAGGACGTCGTCGTGGCCCGGGTGCTCGAGACCCGGCCCCACCCCGATGCCGACAAGGTGCAGCTGGTGGATGTCGCCATCGGGAGTGGGGATCGCGGCGGCGGCGAACAGCTGCAGGTCGTGTGCGGGGCCTTCAACTTCGATGCCGGCGACCTGGTGGCGCTGGCGCCGGTGGGGGCCAGGCTGCCCAACGGCATGGAGATCGGCCGCCGCAAGGTACGCGGCCAGTGGTCCGAGGGCATGCTGTGCTCGGTCGCCGAGCTGAAGCTGGGCACCGACCACGACGGGATCATGGTGATCCCCGAGGCGGACGGCGTCGCCCCCGGCCTGGCCCTCGGAGACGCGCTGGGGATCGGCCCGACGTGGTGTTCGACCTCGACGTCACCCCCAACCGGCCCGACGCCCTGTCGGTGGTCGGTGTGGCGCGCGACCTCGCCGCCCACTACCGGCTGCCGTTCACGATCCCGGAGCCGCCGCCCCTCCCGACGGCTGGCGAGACGCCACATGAGGAAAATCCGGCAACCGTCGCCGTCGCCGCGCCCGGCCTGTGCCCCCGGTTCGCCGCCGCCGTCATCGAGGGCGTCACGGTCGGCCCGTCGCCGGCCTGGATGGCCAACCGGCTGACGAGGGCCGGGATGCGTCCCATCAACAACGTGGTCGACGTCTCCAACTACGTGATGCTCGAGCTCGGCCAGCCCAACCACCCCTACGACCTGGACCGCCTGCCCGGGCGGGGCCTCTCGGTGCGGCGGGGCCGGCCCGACGAGACCGTCGTCACCCTCGACGACGTGGCCCGCCCGGTCGGCCCCGGCGACTGCCTGATCTGCGACGCCGAGGGCACCGCGGTCGGCATCGGCGGGATCATGGGCGGGGCGTCGTCGGAGATCTCGGCGACGACCACGACGGTGATGCTGGAGGCGGCGGTGTTCGACCCTCTGGCCATCGCCCGCACGTCCAAGCGGCTGGGCCTGCGGACCGAGGCGTCGGTGCGCTTCGAGCGGGGCATCGATCCCGCCGGTGTCGACCGGGCGGTGGCCCGGTACTGCCAGCTGGTGGCCGAGGTCGCCGGGGGTCGGGTCGCCGGGCCTCTCGTCGACGTCTCGGCCGGCCCACCGGCTCCCACTCGGGTCAGGGTGAGGACGGCGAGGGTCAACGCCATCCTGGGCACCGAGCTGACGCCCGACGAGGTGCGCGGCTACCTCGAGCCGATCGGTTTCGGTGCCGATGGCGAGGGCCGCGACTTGGACGTCACCATCCCGTCGTGGCGGCCCGACAGCGAGCGGGAGATCGACGTCATCGAGGAGGTGGCCCGCCACCACGGCTACAGTCGCATCTCCCGCACCCGCCCGGCGGTGACGTCGGTCGGAGCCCTCACGCCCTACCAGCGGGACCGCCGGCTCGTCGCCGACCTGCTCGTGGGCGCCGGCGCGTCGGAGGCGTGGGCCACGTCGTTCCTGGCGCCGACCGATCTGGCCCGGGCCGGCCTGCCCGTCCACGCCGTCGAGGTCGAGAACCCCCTGACGGCCGAGGAGTCGATGTTGCGGACGTCGCTGCTGCCGGGACTCCTCCGGGCGCTCGTCACCAACGCCTCGCACCGCCGGTCCGACGTGCGGCTGTTCGAGATCGGCCACGTCTTCATCCCCCCGCCGGCCGGAACCGGACTCCCGCACGAACCCGAGCACCTTGCCGTCGCCCTCGGCGGGCGGGACGCCAGCGCCGCGGTGCGGCTGTGGCGAGTCGTCGTCGACGGGCTCCGGCTCGACGAGGTCAGGCTCGAGGGCGCCGGCGTCCCCGGGCTGCACCCGACGCGGAGCGCACGGATCGTGGTGGGCGGCGACGCCGTCGGCGCCATCGGCGAGGTCGACCCCGACGTGCTGGCCGAGCACGGCCTGAGCTCGCCGGTCGGTTGGATCGAGGTGGTCCTCGACCGGCTCCTCGCCGGTCCCCGCCGCCCGGCGACGTACAAGCCGGTGAGCCGCCACCCCTCCGCCGACTTCGACCTGGCGCTCATCGTCGAGGACGTCGTCCCCGCCTCCGACGTCGAGGCCACGCTGCGGGAGGCGGGCGGCGAGGAGCTGGAGCGCATCGAGCTGTTCGACGTCTACCGCGGTGAGCACGTGCCGCCCGGTCACCGCAGCCTGGCCTACCACCTGCGGTTCTCCGCGCTCGACCACACCCTCACCGACGAGGAGCTGGCCGGCCTCCGCCGCCGGTGCATCGAAGCGGTCGAGACCGCGGTAGGGGCGTCGCTGCGGGGTTAGCCCGCCTGGGATCAGGGAACGGGCTGGCTCAGGGTTCGCCGGATCAGGTTTGGGCGGTGCCGGCGTGCCGGGACAGGTCGAAGGCGATGGCGACGATCTCGCGGGCCAGGCCGGCGGCGGTGTCGTCGGTCATCATGGCCCGGGTGATCGGGTTGCCCCCCAACTGCCCCAGCAGCGCCTCCACCCGTGGCTGCAGCTCGACCGGGACATCGGTGGGCCGCACGTTGGCCACCGACGACGTGTAGGCCCGGTTCACCCGCTGTTGGACGGCGCCGTGGCCGGCCAGCTCGGTCACTGCCGCCTCGAACAGCTCGGATGCGGGGGATGGCTCCATGATCCCGACGGTAGTGCGGGCCGGGGCGTGCCAGGTGGGCCCGTTACCGGCGGCTTCCCCGCACCGATTCCGTGAGCGGCGCACCGGTGCCGGTCTGCACGACACAGGCGATCTCGTGGTCGCCCTCCTCCCACGCCTCCGCTGTCGGCAGGAGGGGTTGCATGGCCAGCTCGGACTCGTCGAACCCGATGCCGACGTAGCCGGCGAACAGGTCCCGGCAGCGCTCGTCGGCAAGGTCGTTCAGGGCCTGCCGGCCGGGGTACGGGCCGTCCTCGGCGGTGACGATGCCCACGACCTCCAGCTCGTGGTCGACGTCGCAGTCGCGGGGCGTGTAGGTCTCGATGGCGTTGCCGGACTGGCTGGCGAGGTCGATGCAGTCCCCGGGCCGGGCCTCGTTGATGGCGGACTCGTCGTCGCTGGGCCCGACTGCGAGGATCACGACGATCAGCGCGCCGAGCACCAGGCTGGCGGCGCCCAGCACGATCCCGGCGATCGCCAGCCCCTTCCCGCCACGGCGGGTACGGCCGATCCGGGAGAGCGCCACCGCCCCGAAGACGATGGCGGCGATGCCGACCAGGAACAACCAGAAGAACGGCAGGGCGAGGATTCCCAGCACCAGCGCCACGATCGCCAACGGGTCGGGGCCGGGGGCGGGCGCCGGCCATCCCGGCTGCTGCGGGGAGGGCCACGGGTCCGACGGCCGCGGCGGCGGGGCGGGGGCGGGGCCGGCGGCCAGGGAGCCGGGCCTGACGACGCCGGCGGAGGCGGTGTTGGCGGGGGCGGGCGGCGGTGGCGATGTGGCGGGGCTGTAGGCGGTGTCGGCGGGGGTGGGGCGGCGGTGGGCCGGAAGCCCAGGGATCGGAGGGCAACGGGCCGCTGCCGCCGGTCGGGGTCGGATCGTCTGGCATCTGGTTGCCTCCTCGTGTCCGACGGCTTCGACGGCCGGCCCGTGATGTCTGTCCCACGGAGCGTCACATTGTGGACCACCGGGCGGCTTTTGTCGTGGGTCTCCCGGAGCGTCAGGCGACGTCGCGGCGGCGGAAGAGCACGGTGGCCAGGGCGAGGAACCCGAGGGCCACCAGCGTGAGGTAGATCCCGGCCACCGCCACCGAGCGACCCGGCACGTCGCCCCCGCTGTTCTCCCCCGACACCAGCACGATGGCGTTGCCGAGGATCAGCCAGCGCCGGAATCCCTCGAGGAAGCTGCCCACCACGTTCTCCACCACGACGAAGTAGGCGAACCCGATCCCGAGGGCGGCGGCGGAGTTGCGACCGATGGCCGCCACCGAGAAGCCCACGACCGTGGCGATGCCGACCAGCAGGCCGCCGCGGCCCAGGACCCCCGCCACCGAGCGCAGCCAGGCGCCGTCGACGCCTTCGGTGGTGCCGTGCCACAGCCCCGCCGGGAGCAGCGCCCCGGCGAGGAGGGCCTGGACGAACAGGCCGAAGCCGAGCGCCACGATGACGCAGGTCAGGGCCTTGACGAGCAGCACACGAACGCGGCGCGGCTCCCACGTGAGGAGGGTGGTGAGCGTCCGGGTCTGCCAGTCGGCGCCGATCACCGACGCGCCGATCAGCCATCCCACGACCACAAGGGCCGCGGTCACGCCCTGGAGGATGCCCTTCAGGTTCCGGTACTCGAAGCGGGGGTCGTCGACGCCGCCGACTGCGAACCGGCAGAAGTCCTCGCGCTGGGGGTCGCCGGGCGGCGGGCCTCGACCTGCCGGCCGTCGAGCTCCACGTTGCCGCCGCGCATGCAGGCGTCGACCTCCCGACCTACGGCGGCCCTGCGGGCGTCGATCTCCTCGTCGCTGATCGAGGCGGTGTTGAGGAACACGAGCACGCCCGCCACGGCCACGCCCAGGACGGCAAGGCCGGCGAGAGCCCGAACCAACCGCCGAGCCAGCACCCGGCGCAGCTCACCGCCGAACAGGGCCGTCACGTGGTCCCCTCGGCCGGGGGTTGGACCTCGCTGGCGGTGTCGCCGCCGGTGAGGTCGAGGAAGACCGTCTCCAGGCTGACCTCCTCGGGCCGCAGCTCGGTGAGGTAGAGGCCGCGTTGGGCCAGCGTCCGGGTCACCCGCTCGGCCTGGGCCGCCGGCAGGGCGACGCGGAGGAAGCCGTCGCCCGCGGTGGCGTCGATGCCCGCCTCGCTCAGGGCTTCGAGCGCCCGCCCGAGGTTGGACACCTTCACAACGAGTCCCGAAGACCGGCCGGCGGTCAGCACCTCGTCGACCGGGCCCGACGCCACTGCCCGCCCCCGCGCCAGGATCGCCACCCGGTCGCAGGTCTGCTGGACCTCGCTGAGCAGGTGGCTCGACACGAACACGGTCCTGCCCTCGGCGGCCAGGCCGCGCAGCAGCTCCCGCACCTCCTTGATGCCGGCGGGGTCGAGCCCGTTGGCCGGCTCGTCGAGCACGAGCAGCGGCGGGTCCTTGAGCAGGGCGACGCCGATGCCGAGCCGCTGGCGCATCCCGAGCGAGAAGCCGCGCACGTTGTCGTCGGCCCGCTCGGCCAGCCCCACCCGGTCGAGCACCTGTTGCACCCGGTCGGCACCGATACCCTCGATGCGCCCGAGCAGCGACAGGTTCCGGCGGGCCGACATGTCGGGGAACAGTCCGGGCGTCTCGACGAGGGAGCCGACCTTGCCGATCACCGTGTGCAGCTGGCTCTGGGAGTCGGCGCCCAGGACGCGGCACCGTCCCGACGTGGGCGTGGCCAGGCCGAGCAGGCACCGGATCGTCGTCGTCTTGCCGGAGCCGTTCGGCCCGAGGAACCCGAACACCCCGCCCTCGGGCACCTCCAGGTCGAGCCCGGCCAGCGCCAGCACCGGCGGCCGCCGGAACCGCTTGTACTCCTTCTTCAGCCCGGCCAGCTCGATGACGGCCATCAGGTCGAGCTCCGCCGCGGCATGCGGGTCAGCCTGACGCCCCAGGGCGGTGACCGCAAGATCCCAGTTGACGTTGACGTCGCGTCAACCCGTACCGTCGACTGTCGATGGCCTGGTCGATCGCAGAGGTGGCGGGGATGTCGGGCGTGACGTCGCGGACGCTGCGCCACTACGGCAGCATCGGCCTGCTCGAGCCGGCGTACGTCGGCCCCAACGGGTACCGCTACTACGGGGAGGACGAGCTCCTCCGCCTGCAGCAGATCCTCGTCCTGCGCGAGTTCGGCGTCGGCCTGGCCGAGATCGCCGTGGCCCTCGACGCCGAGCCCGACGTCGTCAGTGCCCTGCGTCGGCACCACGCCCGGCTGCTGGCAGAGCGCGACAGGCTCGGGCGGCTGGCCGACACCGTGGCCAGGACCATTGCAGAGCTGGAGCAGAGTCCCGAAGGAGAACGCGAGATGGCGAACACGAGGATCAACCGGCCGGAGAACCTCTTCGAGGGGTTCGACCAGTCCGACTACGCCGCCGAGGCGGCCGAGAGGTGGCCGGAGGAGTACGAGCAGTCCCGTGCTGTCGCGGAGGGGTTCACTCCGGAGCAGCTCGAGGCCGGGCAGCGGGAGATGACGGCGAGCATGATTCGCATCGCCGAGCTGATGGTGGCCGGCACGCCGGCGGACGACCCGGTCGTCCAGGAAGAGGTCGACCGGCACTACCGCTGGGTGGCTAGGTTCTGGGCCCCCGACGCCGCCGCGTACGCCGCCCTGGGCCGCATGTACGTCGACGACGAGCGGTTCAGGGCAAACTACGAGCGGATCGCCGAAGGCCTCGCCGAGTACCAGCGCGACGCGATGGCGGCCTACGCCGCCGCCCGCCTCGACTGACCGTCGCAGCGCGGCGTACTCGCGTCCCCGAGCAGCGACTCGAGGTCGCCGACGATCTGCAGCCACGCCGTCGTCGCCGACTCGAGCTCCGAGTCGGGCTCATCGACGTACAGGCGGACGAAGGTGGTGTCGCCGCCTCCGTCGAGCTCCCAGGTGATGTAGGTCGTGGGTTGGCCGGGACCGGAGGTGAGTGTGTACGACAGCCGCCGCGGCTCATGGACGACAAGGACCTCCCCCTCGAGGCCGCAGGGGTCGGAGCTCCCGAACCCGACGCTGGAGCCGGGCCGCCACGTCGACTCGATGGCGAGGCCGTTGAAGTACCGGACCGTCTGGTCGGGGCGGGTGAGGGCGGCCCACACCTGGGCGGCAGTGGCCGACGTCTCGATCAGGAACACTCGGGTGGCGATGCCGTCCATGTCGTGGCTCCTTGTGGTTGAGGATCACCGCTGTTGTCCCTCGCCCGACTTGCTCATCGCTTGACTGGTGGTTGCAAGCGGTGTGACGGAACTGGTAGCGCTGGGCGAGAGTCGGCCCCCATGGCCTCAGTGGCGCCGTGGTGCCTCCTGGGTCACACGTTCCAAGGCGCTCTCACATGAGAGCGACGCTGCGACCAGCCCGACGGCAACCCCAAAGCTGAAGCGGACGACGAGAGCCGGCAGCCCGGACGCTCCGGCGATCGCCCACGCCGCGCCGCCCGCCGTTCCCAGCAGGGCGACGGTCCAGAACCGGGCCTTGCGTGCCGCTGGAGCCGCCGCGGCGTCGGCGACCGGGTCGGGGTTTAGGCCGTACCACCTTCGCAACACGCCGGAGCGGAGGATCCTGGCCAGCAAGAGGACGGCGAGGGCGGCGCCGAGGGTGTGGCCGGCGTACTGGAACAGCTTCGCCCAGGTGAGGTCGTGGCCGAGGGCCGAGACGGCCGTCGAGCGGAGGACGGCGATGTGCTGGGCGCCCCATCTGTCGTTGTGGGTGAAGAGGTCCCAGATCACATGGGAGAGCGCCCCGACGAACGCGCACACGACCGTGGAGGACAGCGGCGGCCGCCGCTCTCCCAGGAGTCGCAGTTGCCGGAGAGGCATCCACGACGGGCTAGGGATGTAGGCGAACAGAACGGGCGCGACCCGCCGCAGCACCATGGCGGCCAGAACGGCGATCGGCGTGCAGAAGATCAGGACGGCGACGAGCGAATGCCCGTCGAAGTCGAACCGCGAGCCGTTCAGCGCGTACTCCCAGTCGGGCGCCATCGATCCCATGGCCATCGCCGTGGCGTCGATATGGGCCGGCCAGCGCATTTTCGCCGCCACGACCGGCGCCTGATGGGAGAAGTACGTGAACGGCAGGAGTCGCCCCTTCCTCCGCCGGGAGCGTAGGCCGGTCATCGTTGCGCCGAGGGGTCACCCCCAGGCGGGGCTCATGGCGGCGGCGGATCCGGCCCTTGCTGCCGCTGCCGGTTGTGGAACGCACACGCCGGCCTGCCGTTGTCGTCGACGGTGAGCCCGCCCTCGGCGTAGGGCACCACGTGGTCGACCTGGCAGTCACAGGCGGGAACGTCGCAGTAGGGATGGAAGCACTCCCGCTCCCGCACCAGCACCGACGTCCGGGTGGCGCCGGTGAACAGTCGCCGGCGCACGCCGACGTTCTTGACCCGCTCAGGGCCGTCGAAGACGACCCGCTGCACCCATGCCTCGCCCAGCCACGGCACCAGGGACCCGGGGGTCACCACGCTGCCCCGGGCCAGCTCGCACACCCGCAGGAACGTCTCGTGGTCGACTGTCACGTTGAACAACGGCTCGGGCAGCCGGGCGCCCGCAGGGGCAGCGGCCGAGCGCCGGGCCATCTCCACCAGGGCGTCGGCCCGGCGCTGGGCGGCAGTGCGGTGCAGGTCGCCGGCGAAGACTCCCTCGCCCACCCGGGCCTTGGCCTCGGCCCAGTCGGCGTCGAACAGCTCCTTCTCGATCTTCTTCAGCTCCTGGCACAGGATCTCGCCGCCGATGGCGTCGAAGATCCCGTCCAGGTACCACTGGCCCTTCCAGCTGGCCGACAGGTGGAGGCGCCGGCTGTCGTGGGTCTTGGCTGCTTTCTCCTCGGCTCCGTCGGGATCGGCGAGCTGCAGCCAGTAGGCGAGGGTGCGGCCGAAGTGGCGGAACTGCAGCTCGCGGGCCTGGTGCACCAGCATCTGCTCGTCCCGGGCCAGGGCGTCGGCGCTCGGAGCTGATACGGGCGTCGGCCATTGCCGACACCTGGGCGATGCCGACGTCGCCGGCCAACCACGCCTCCTCGGTGGCCGGCAGCTGGCGCAGAGCCCGACCGAGGAGCACCCGCCGGCGGGCTGTCGCCCACGGCATCCGGCGACGGGTGGCGATCCACGCCGCCGCGCTGCGGGCCCCGTCGGCCTGCCACTCACCTCCGGCGTCGAAGCACGCCGACGCCCGACAGACCGCCGCCTCCAACCGGTCCAGCTGGCGGTACAGGGCCTCGATGGCCTCGCAGTCGGCCACCACCGACGGGTCGGTGCCGCACACGGCGTTGACGCCCTCCACCAACTCGGCGATCGCGTCCATGGCTTCTCCCGCGGTCCATCACTGTCGGGGGGAAGCGACGGCTCCATTATATCGAACACTTGTTCCCACTGCAACCCCGAGAGCGAAAAATTTGGTACCGGGCGCGGTCGGTCAGGATGGTCGGCATGCCCAACGACGCGCCGGTCCTCGCGGGGCAGGTGGCGATCGTCACCGGCGGGTCGATGGGCCTCGGTCGGGCGATCGCCACGACGCTCGCCGCAGCGGGGGCGACGGTCGTCGTCGCCAGCCGCGACGGAGCCCTGTGCGACGACGTGGCGGCGTCGATCAGCGCCGACGGCACCGCGATCGGCCATGCGTGCGACGTCACCGACGAACAGTCCGTCGACGAACCTCGTCGCCGCCACCCTCGAGCGGTCCGGCCGGCTCGACATCCTCGTCAACAGCGCCGGCGTCAACGTCCGAGGCCCGGCCGAGCAGGTGACCCTCGCCGACTTCGAGCGCTGCCTCGCCGTCAACGTCACCGGGACGTGGCTGGCCTGCCGGGCCGCGGCCGCACCGATGAAGGCGGCCGGCTACGGCCGGATCGTCAACCTCGCCTCCGCCCTGGGCCTGGTGGGCGCGGCCGAGCGGTCGGCCTACTGCGCAGCCAAGGGCGCCGTCGTCCAGCTCACCCGGGCGCTGGCGGTGGAGTGGGCCGGCACCGGCATCACCGTGAACGCCCTGGCCCCGGGGCCCTTTCTCACGCCGATGAACGAGGCGGTGGCCGACACCGCCCAGGTCCGGCGCTTCCTGGAGCACGAGGTCCCACTGGCGCGCTGGGGACAGTTGGACGAGCTCCAGGCCGCGGCCCTCCTCCTGTCGTCTCCCACGTCGTCCTTCACCACGGGGGCGATCTGGAGCGTCGACGGAGGCTGGACCGCCCACTGACCCGCCCAAAAAAGCGATCGCATAAGCATGCACAACTATGTATGATCATCGGATGGCAACTGTCGGCATCGTCGGGGGCTCGGGGTACACCGGGGCCGAGCTGCTGCGGCTGTGCCACGGCCACCCCGACCTCGACGTCGCCTGGGCGACGGGCGACACCCAGGCCGGCACCCGGGTCGCCGACCTGTACCCGAGCCTGGCCGCCGCCTACCCGCACACCGTGTTCACCACCTTCGACCCGGCCGCCACCGCCACCGCCACCGCCACCGCGACCGCCACCGTCGACCTCGTCTTCTTCGCCCTGCCCCACGGCGCGTCCCAGGCGCTGGTCCCGGCGATGCTCGACGACGAGAAGGTCAAGATCGTCGACCTGGCCGCCGACTTCCGCCTCCGCGACCCCGCCGCCTACCGGCAGTGGTACGGCCACGACCATGCCGCCCCCGACCTCCTGAGCCGGTTCGCCTACGGCCTCCCCGAGCGCCACCGCAAGGACATCGCCACCGCCCAGGCCGTGGCCGCGCCCGGCTGCTACCCCACGGCCGCCACCCTGGCCCTCGCCCCCCTCGTCGACGCCGGCGCCATCGAGACGACAGGGGTGATCGTCGACGCCGCCAGCGGCGTGTCGGGCGCGGGACGAGCCCCGAAGCCCACGACCCACTTCGGCACCGTCAACGAGGACTTCGTGGCCTACGGGCTCCTCGACCACCGCCACACGCCCGAGATCGAGCAGGCCACCGGCGCCAAGGTCCTCTTCACCCCCCACCTCGCCCCCATGACGAGGGGGATCCTGGCCACCTGCTACGCCCGGCCGACCCGCCCCACCTCCACCGAAGACCTCCTCGACCTCCTCCACACGGCCTATGCCGGCGAGCCGTTCGTCGTGGTGAGCGACAGGCCGCCGTCGACCAAGGCCACGTGGGGCTCCAACACCGCCCACCTCACCGCCCGCTACGACCCCCGCACCGGGTGGGTGGTCGTCCTCGCCGCCCTCGACAACCTGGTCAAGGGGGCGTCGGGCCAGGCCCTCCAGTGCGCCAACCTCCTCCTCGGCCTCGACGAGACCGCCGGCCTTGCCACCACGGGCGTGTACCCGTGAACGCCGGCGTCCCGACCAGTGGTGTGCCGAACAATGGTGTGACAGCCCCCGAGGGCTTCGTGGCCGGAGGCGTGGCCTGCGGGATCAAGCCGAGCGGCGCCCCCGACCTGGCCCTCGTCGCCACCGACGACGGTAAGCCGGTGCCCGCGGCAGCCGTCTTCACCACCAACAAGGCCACCGCCGCGCCGGTGCTGGTCAGCCGGGCCCACCTCGCCGCCACCTGGGGCAAGGCCGCGGCCGTCGTCGTGAACAGCGGCTGCGCCAACGCCGCCACCGGCGAGACCGGGCGCAAGGACGCCGAGCGCATGTGCGAGCTGGTCGCCGCCGGTGTCGGCTGCACCCCCGACGACGTCCTCGTCTGCTCGACCGGCCTCATCGGCTACCACCTGCCGATGGCGGCCATCGAGTCCGGCGTCGACCCGCTCGTGAAGGCCGCCCGGCGCGACGGCGGCGAGGAGGCGGCACGGGCGATGATGACCACCGACACCGCCCTCAAGCAGGTCGTCGTCAACGGCACCGGCTTCACCGTGGGCGGGATGGCCAAGGGGGCGGCCATGCTCGCCCCCGACATGGCCACCATGCTGGCCGTGCTCACCACCGACGCCCAGGTCGACGCCGGCCACCTCGCAGGCCATGCTCCGGGAGGCGGTCGGCCACTCGTTCAACGACCTGATCGTCGACGGGGCCACGTCGACCAACGACACCGTCATCCTCCTGGCCAGCGGCCGGGCCGGACGGTCGACCTCGGCCAAGTACGTGCCGCGGTCGCCGAAGCGTGCGCCGACCTCGCACGACAGATGGCGGCCGACGCCGAGGGTTCGACCAGGACAGCGACCATCCGGGTCCGGGGCGCGGCCAGCCAGGCGGACGCCCGGCGGGCATCCCGCAAGGTGGCCGACAGCCAGCTGGTGCAGTGCTCGCTCTACGGCGCCGACCCCTACTGGGGCCGCATCATCAGCGAGTTGGGGTCGGCCGGCGTGGAGTTCGACCCCGACCGCGTCACCATCGCCTACGGCGGGACGACGGTGTGCGCCGGCGGAGTCGCTGCCGACCACGACGCCGCCGCGGTCGCCGCCCACATGGCCGGCCGGCACGTGTCGATCGTCGCCGACCTGGCCCTGGGGGACCACGAGGCGTCGGTGCTCACCACCGACCTGGGCCCCGGCTACATCGAAGAGAACAAGGGCACGTCGTGACCGTCACAACGACAGCACGGCTGTGGACAAGGCCGCCATCCTGGCCGAGGCCCTCCCGTACATCCGGCGCTTCTGGGGCAAGGTCGTGGTGGTCAAGTACGGCGGGGCGGCGATGACCCTGCCGTCGCTCGCCGCCTCCTTCGCCGAGGACGTCGTGCTGATGCGCACCGTCGGCATGCGGCCGGTGGTCGTCCACGGCGGTGGCCCCCAGATCGGCCACCTCATGGCCCGGCTGGGCAAGCAGCCCGAGTTCCTCGACGGATTGCGGGTCACCGACGCCGACACCCTCGACATCGCCCGCATGGTGCTGGTCGGCAAGGTAAACCGCGACATCGTGGCCGCGGTAAACGTCCACGGGCCGCTGGCCGTGGGCCTGTCGGGCGAGGACGCCGGGCTCATCCTGGCCACCGCCCGGGCCCCCGAGCTGGGCTTCGTCGGCGACGTCGACGCCGTCAACCCGAGCCTGCTGGAGCGCCTCCTGGCCGAGGACCTCATCCCGGTCCTGGCCACCATCGGCAGCGACACCGAGGGTCAGGCCTACAACATCAACGCCGACACCGTGGCCGGGGCGGTGGCCGAGGCGCTCCATGCCGAGAAGCTCGTCTACCTGACCGACGTCGACGGCCTGCTGGCCGACGTCGGCGACCCCTCCAGCCTGATCCGCACCACCTCGGCCGACGAGCTCGAGGCCCTGCTGGCGTCTGGCGCGCTCACCGGTGGCATGGTCCCGAAGATCGCCTCGTGCGTGCGGGCCGTCCGCAACGGCGTGGGCCACGCCCACATCCTCGACGGCCGGGTCCGCCACGCCCTGCTCCTGGAGATGTTCACCCGCGAGGGAATCGGCACGATGGTCAGTCCATGAGGGGGGTGAGCCCGTGACCGGCGAGGCCGCGGTTCTCATGCCGACGTACCCGGTGCCGGCGGTGACCTTCGTGCGCGGCGAGGGCAGTCGCCTCTACGACGCCGACGGCAAGTCCTACCTCGACTTCCTGGGCGGGCTGGCGGTCACCTCGCTGGGCCACGCCCACCCGGCGGTGGCCGACGCCATCGCCGAGCAGGCCCGCACCCTGCTCCACGTCTGCAACCTCTACGGCACCACGCCCGGTCCCGAGGTCGCCGCCACCCTCGACCGGCTGATCGACGGCGGCGGCGGGGCAAGGTCTTCTTCTGCAACTCGGGCGCCGAGGCCAACGAGTGCGCCTTCAAGCTGGCCCGCCGGTGGGCCGGACCGGGCCGCTACGCGGTGGTCAGCGCCTACGGCTCGTTCCACGGGCGCACCCTGGCCACCCTCCACGCCACCGGCCAGCCCCAGAAGCACGAGGCCTTCCAGCCGCTGCCCGAGGGCTTCCGCCACGTCGCCTTCGGCGACATCGACGCCCTCGCCAATGCCGTCGACCCGAACGTCGTGGCCGCCGTCCTGCTCGAGCGCATCCAGGGCGAGGGCGGGGTCAACGTGGCGCCCGCCGGGTACCTGGCCGACGTCCGCCGGCTGTGCGACGAGCGCAACGTGCTGCTGATCATGGACGAGGTCCAGACCGGGCTCGGCCGCACCGGGCGGTGGTTCGGGTTCCAGCACGACGACATCCGGCCCGACGTCGTCACCATGGCCAAGGCCCTGGGCAACGGCATGCCGATCGGCGCCTGCTGGGCCCGGGACGAGGTGGCCGACGCCTTCCGCCCCGGCGACCACGGCACCACGTTCGGCGGCCAGCCGCTGGCGACGGCCGCGGCCCGGGCCGTGCTGAAGGTGATGGAGGCCGAGGACGTCCCCGCCCGGGCCGAGCGGGCCGGCGCCCGCCTCGCCGCCGGGCTGGCCGAGCTGCCCGGCGTGACGTCGGTGCGGGGCATGGGCCTGCTGCTGGCGGCCGAGCTGGCCGCCCACGACGCCCGGGACGGTCGCCGCCGCCGCGCTCGACGCCGGCCTGGTGGTCAACCCCGTCACGCCCACCGCCATCCGCCTGGCCCCGTCGCTGCTGGTCACCGACGACGAGCTCGACGAAGCCCTCGCCATCCTCGACAAGGGGTTGAGCCAGTGAGACATTTCATCGACGTCGACGACCTCGACCGGGCCGAGCTCCTCCAGGTGCTCGACCTGGCCGAGTTCCCCAACCCGCCGCCCCTGCTGGCCGGGCTGGGCGTGGCCCTGCTGTTCGAGAAGGCCTCCTTGCGCACGAGGGTCGCCATGGAGATGGCTGTCGTGCAGCTGGGCGGCCACCCCATCGCCCTGCGCGACGCCGAGGTCGGCGTCGACAGCCGCGAGCCGGCCGAGGACGTGGCCCGGGTGCTGTCCGGCTACTGCGGGGCGCTGGCGGCCCGGGTCTACAGCCACGAACGCCTGGAACGCCTGGCCAGCGCGGCCACGGTGCCGGTGGTCAACCTGCTGTCCGACGACGCCCACCCCTGCCAGGCGGTGGCCGACGTCCTCACCCTGCGCCAGCACTTCGGCCGGTTGGAGGGGTTGCAGGTCGCCTACGTGGGCGACGGCAACAACGTCTGCCGTTCGCTGATGAAGGCGGTGGTGCTCCTCGGCGGATCCATGCGGGTGGCCGCCCCGCCGGGGTACGAGCCGCCCCCGCTCGCGGGGGTCGAGATCGGCAACGACCCGGCCAAGGCCGCCGACGGGGTCGACGCCGTCTACACCGACGTCTGGGCCTCGATGGGCCAGGAGGCCGAGGCCGACCTCCGCCGCGGCGCCTTCGCCGGCTTCACCGTCGACCCCGGCGTGATGGCGGCGGCATCGCCCCATGCCGTCTTCCTCCACTGCCTGCCCGCCCACCGGGGCGAGGAGGTGGCGGCGGAGGTCATCGACGGTCCCCAGAGCCTGGTGTGGCAGCAGGCCACCAACCGGGTCCACGCCCACCGTGGCCTGCTGCTTTGGCTGCTCGGCGCCAGACCTTGATCGGTATGTGCCAGGCGTGAGCGGATGTGGCAGCCATGAGGAATGAACGGTGAACGAGCGCCGTGAGGTCCCGTCGGTGAGCGAGCGGGGACCGATCATCTCCGGCGCCATCCGTCTGGCCAAGCCCCAGCGCCAGTTCCGGGTGGCCCGCATCATCGAGGAGCAGGCGGTCACCAGCCAGGGCCGCCTGGTCGAGCTGCTGGCGGCCGAAGGGGTGGTGGCCACCCAGGCCACGGTGTCGCGCGACCTCGAGGACCTCGGTGCGGTCAAGGTGCGGGTGGCGGGCGGCGAGCCCGTCTACGCCATCCCGGAGTTGTCCAGGGAGCGGGTGGCGCCCGAGGAGCACATCCGCCGGGTGCTCGGCGAGTGGGTCGTCGAGGTGGCCCACTCGGGCAACCTGGTCGTGCTGCGGACCCCGCCGGGATCGGCCCACGTGGTGGGCTCGGCCATCGACCGCGCCGGCCTGCCCGACGTCCTCGGCACCGTCGCCGGCGACGACACCGTCCTCGTCATGACGTCCGAGCGCACCGGCGGCGAGGCTGTCGCCCGCCGGATCAGCACCCTGGTAGGGCTATGAGTTTCGACCTCACTCGCTTCGCTCCGTTCGGTCGAGCTGACGGAGCTCCGGCCCGCCGGCGAAGCCGGCAGCCCTCCGCCGGCACTCTTCTCGGCCGGCATCCGGAGTGGCCGCCTCCGGCGGCGGTGACGGCCGCCGGCGCGGCATCTCCCGATCGTCTGGCGGGCCATCCGCTGGTAGGCCTGTGACACTCCATTCGAGGACAGTGACACTCCATTCGAGGACAGGGATGCGGCGTTCAGCCCGAGCGAGGAGCGACTAGATGGCGAAGCGAGTGGTGCTGGCGTACAGCGGCGGGCTGGACACGTCGGTGGCCGTCCGGTGGATGATCGACAACTACGGCGTCGAGGTGATCGCCCTCGCCGCCAACGTCGGCCAGGGTGGCGACGACGACGACGAGACCCTGAAGTCCCGCGCCCTCGCCGCCGGGGCGATCGACGCCATCGTCGTCGACTGCCGCAGGGAGTTCGCCAACGACTTCGTCGCCCCTGCCATCAAGGCCAACGCCCTTTACGAGGGCCGCTACCCGCTTGTCTCGTCGCTCTCGCGGCCGATCATCGTCAGGCACCTGGTGGGGGCCGCCCGGTCCCTCGGCGCCGACGCCGTCGCCCACGGCTGCACCGGCAAGGGCAACGACCAGGTGCGATTCGAGGTCAACACCCGGGCGCTGGCCCCCGACCTCGAGGTCCTGGCTCCCGTCCGGGAGTGGGGCATGACCCGGGCCGACGCCATCGACTACGCCAAGGTCCACGAGATCCCCGTGCGCGTCACCAAGGCCAGCCCGTATTCGATCGACTCCAACCTCTGGGGCCGGGCCATCGAGTGCGGGATCCTGGAGGACCCGTGGGAGGCGCCACCGGAGGACGTCTACGCCCTGACCGTGCAGACCGAGACCGAGCCCGACGAGGTGGTGGTCAGCTTCTCCGACGGCGTACCGGTGGCCCTCGACGGCACCGCCCTGCCCCTCCACGAGCTGATCGTCGCCATCGGCGGCCTGGCCGGCTCGTACGGGTTCGGCCGGATCGACATGATCGAGGGCCGCCGGGTGGGCATCAAGAGCCGCGAGGTCTACGAGGCCCCCGGCGCCCTCGCCCTGCTGCTGGCCCATTCCGACCTGGAGGGCCTCACCCTGGAGCGCGACATTGCCCACGAGAAGTCCCGCCTGGAGCCGCGCTGGGCCGAGCTGGTCTACGACGGCATGTGGTACTCGCCGCTCAAGCAGGCCATCGACGCGTTCGTCAACGAGAGCCAGCGCCACGTTCGGGGCGACGTCCGGCTGCGCTTCGAGCCGGGCCGGTGCTCGGTGGTGGGCCGGCGCAGCGACACCGGCTTGTACGACTACGGCCTCGCCACCTACGAGGCCGCCGACCAGTTCCGCCACGAGGACGCGGCCGGGTTCGTCCGCCTGTGGGGCCTGGGCATCGAGACCTGGGCGCGACGCCAACGGGGCGGCCACCGGTGACCCTCTGGCAGGCCTGCCGGTGACTCTCTGGAAAGGCAGGTTGGATGCGGAAGCGGCCGAGGGCCTGATGGACTTCTCCGCCAGCCTGTCCTTCGACGTCCGGCTGGCGGCCGACGACGTCGCCGGCTCCCGGGCCCACGTGCGGGGGCTGGAACGGGCCGGGCTGCTCACCGCCGAGGAGTGCGACGTCCTCCTCGGCGCCCTCGACACCGTCGACGACGAGCTGTCTTCCGGCACGTTCCGCTTCGGTCCCGGCGACGAGGACGTGCACACCGCCGTCGAGCGCCGGGTCACCGAGCTCACCGGGCCCACCGGCGCCAAGATCCACACCGGGCGCAGCCGCAACGACCAGGTGGCCACCGACCTGCGGCTCTGGACCAAGCGCGAGCTGGCCGCCACCGCCAGACGGATCGTCGCCCTCCAGCGGGTGCTGCTGGACCGGGCCCAGTCGGCGGCCACCAAGGGCACCTACCTGCCGGGCTACACCCACCTCCAGCGCGCCCAACCGGTGCTGCTGGCCCACCATCTCCTGGCCCACGCCTGGGCCCTGGCGCGCGACGTCGACCGCCTGCTCGACACCCGCCGCCGCCTCGACGTGAGCCCCCTCGGCGCCGGCGCCCTGGCCGGCTCGTCGCTGCCGCTCGACCCGGTCGCCACCGCCCGTGACCTGGGCTTCGCCTCGGCGTTCGAGAACTCCCTCGACGCCGTCAGCGACCGCGACTTCGTGGCCGAGGCCCTCTTCGACCTCGCCCTGCTCGGCGTCCACCTGTCCCGGCTGGGCGAGGAGATCGTCCTGTGGTCGAGCGCCGAGTTCGGGTTCCTGCGCCTGGCCGACGAGTGGGCCACCGGCAGCTCGATGCTGCCCCAGAAGAAGAACCCCGACGTGGCCGAGCTGGCCAGGGGCAAGGCCGGCCGCCTCATCGGCCACCTCACCGGCCTGCTCGTCACCCTGAAGGGCCTGCCCCTCGCCTACAACCGCGACCTCCAGGAGGACAAGGAGCCGCTGTTCGACGCCGTCGACCAGGTCAGGCTGGCCCTCGCCGCCCTGTCCGGGCTGCTGGGCACCGCGACGTTCGACGGCCGGCGGATGGCCGCCGCCGCCGACACGCCCGAGTCGGCCGCCGTCGACCTGGCCGAGTGGCTGGTGGCCAAGGGCGTCCCCTTCCGCACCGCCCACGGCATCGTGGCCACGATCGTCCGCGAGTCCCTCGACCGCCACGTCCCCATGGCCGAGCTGGTGGAGGCCTCCCCGCACCTCGGCAGCGAGGCCGTCTGGCTCCTCGACCCGGGATCGCCCGTCAACCGCCGCACCACGCCGGGCGGCGCCGGCCCCGGCCCGGTGGCCGAGCAGCTGCGCCGCTTCCGCAGCCGCCTCGAGGTCGACGAGGAACGGCTGGCCCGGTCGTAAGTCTGTGGCGCCCCTCCCGCGGGAGTTCTACCGGCGCGACCCGCTGGCGGTGGCACCCGAGCTCCTGAACAAAGTGCTGGTCAACGGGGGTCGGGCCGGCCGGATCGTCGAGGTCGAGGCCTACTGCGGCGCCGTCGACCCGGCCAGCCACGCCTTCCGGGGCCGCACCCCCCGCAACGCCACCATGTTCGGCCCGGCCGGCCACCTCTACGTCTATTTCACCTACGGCATGCACCACTGCTCGAACGTGGTGTGCGACGACGAGGGCGAGGCGGGGGCGGTGCTGCTCCGGGCCCTGACACCTCTGGAGGGGATCGACGAGATCCGGGCGGCCCGGCCGACGTCCCGGCACGACGCCGACCTGTGCGCCGGCCCCGGCCGCCTGTGCCTCGCCCTCGGCATCGAGCGGTCCTTCGACGGTGCCGACCTGGTCACGGGTGACCGGGGCGTGACCGTCCTCGACGACGGCGTCCCCCCGCCGACGGAGCCGGGCGTGAGTGGCCGGATCGGGCTCTCGGTGGCGGAGGACCTGCCGTGGCGCTTCTACGTCCCCGGAGCGGTTGGCCTGTCACGTCGGGACGGGGCTGAACCGCGAGCATCCGGCGCGTGAACGGTGGATGACGGTACCCTTCGCGCCCAGGGGGACGGCCATTGCACCACGCCGTACGTCCACGCTCCTGCTCCCGGCGTGGACACGCGGTCAGAGGGGGATAGATGACCAGGCGGCTCGGCCTACTGGTAGTCATCGGCGTCGGCTTGATGGGCGGCGCCTGCTCGGGCGGCGGCGGCGGCGACCGCTCGGCACCGCCGACCACGATCGCCGCCCCTGCGGCCTCGACGGTCGTGCCGCTGCCGGTGGCGCCCACCGGCCCGCCCGTGCTGGCCAAGCTGCCCGGCGTGTTCGTCCCGATCCAGGACCACGAGTACCTCGACGTCTCCGACGCCATCGCCGAGGCCACCAGCGCCCGGTTCCTGGCCAACCCAGACGCCCGTTCGGTGACCGCCCTGGACGGGCGATGGGTCACCCGCTACGGCAAGCGCGTGGCCCTGGCCAGCGCCGTCGGCCTCGACCCCACGGTCGCGGCCCAGCCTGGTGGTGCCGAAGGGATGATCGCGGCGGTCACCGAGGGCGCCCAGAGCTCGAAACAGGTGAAGCTGGCCGGCGAGATGGTGACGGTGGCGGTCGACGCCAACGGCATGGTCACCATGGCCTGGCTCAAGGGCCCCCTCGTCCTCGTCGTCGTGGGTCGCAACGAGTTGCGCATCACGCCCGTGGCCTCGGCCCTCATCGAGGCCAACGCCAAGGCGTAGCGCCCCGGGCAAAGGTCGCGGCCCGGACCGCTCGTCGGCGGCCGCCCGAGCGGCTGGTTACCCGACCACGACCTCGCCGTACATGCCCTTGGTGAAGTGCGGCGGGCCCGCCGGCCACCTGGGGAGGCCCGGGCGCCGCGATCTGGGCCGCCTGCAGGTAGGCGTTGGGGTCGGCACCGGTCGGGATGCTGCAGATGCTCGACCCGTGCCCCCCGCCGTCCGCCGAGGCTGCCACGAACCCTATCGGGACGAAACGAGCTGCGCCGTGACGGTACGGTGCGGCCCATGGGCGCCGACGTCTACGCCGAGCTGGAGGCGCGGGGGATGGTGTACCAGGCCACCGACGCCGAGCTGGGCGCCAAGCTGGCCGCCTCGCCCATCACCTTCTACATAGGGTTCGACGCCACCGCCGACAGCCTCCACGTCGGCAGCCTGCTCCCCCTCATGGTCGTGGCCCGGCTCCAGCGGGCCGGCCATCGGCCCATCGTCGTCCTCGGCGGCGGCACGACGCTCGTAGGCGACCCCAGCGGCAAGGACACTGAGCGGGCGGCAATGTCGCCGGAGCAGATCGAGGCCAACGCCGCCGGCATCCGGGCCCAGATCGAGCGCATCCTCGCCACCGAGGTCGCGATGGTCGACAACGCCGAGTGGCTGCGCGAGCTGCGCCTCACCGCCTTCCTGCGCGACGTCGGACAGCACTTCCGGGTCAACGAGATGATGGCGAAGGACTCGGTGCGAGCCCGGCTCGACCTCGGGACGGGCATGTCCTACAAGGAGTTCAGCTACATGCTGCTCCAGGCCTACGACTTCCTGCACCTCTGCGAGGTGTACATGTGCACCCTCCAGGTCGGGGGTAGCGACCAGTGGGGGAACATCACCGCCGGCATCGAGCTCATCGCCCGCAGAAAGCAGATCCAGGCCTACGGGCTCACATTTCCCCTGGTCACAAGGTCGGACGGGGCCAAGTTCGGCAAGAGCGAGGGCGGCAACCTCTGGCTCGACCCAGCCCGCACCAGCCCCTTCCAGTTCTTCCAGTTCTGGCTGCAGGTGCCCGACGCCGACGCCGGCCGCTACCTACGGTTGTTCACCTGGCTGCCCCTGTCGCGGATCGAGGAGCTCGAAGGGGCGGTCGCCTCCCGACCGGAGCGGCGGGACGCCCAGCGGGTCCTGGCCGAGGAGGTCACGACGCTCGTCCACGGGTCTGCGGCCACGGAGGCGGCGCGGCGGGCGTCCGAGGCGTTGTTCGGCGGCGACCTGGCCGGGCTCGACGAGCGGACGCTGCTCGAGGTCTTCGCCGAGGCGCCGGCGACGCCGGTCCCTCTGCCGGAGCTCGAAGCCGGCCTGACGCTGGTGGACCTGCTGGCCCGCACCGGGCTGGTGAAGTCCCGATCGGAGGCCCGGACCGCGATCGGCCAGGGTGGCGCGTACGTGAACAACCGGCGGGAGAGCGACCTCGAGCGCCGTTTGGAGACGTCGGATCTGCTGGTAGGGTCGTACCTCCTGCTCCGAAGGGGAAAGCGCAGCTACCACCTGGTGCGCTTCACCTGACGAGAAGGTCCGGGGTTGCCAAGGCAAGTCCCGGGTGGTATGTTGAGAAATTGCGCCGGAGGGACCGCAGGGGCAGGAATGCCCCGGAGGTTCAGCAGTTGTACATCTGGCGACGAGGAAGTGTGGGCCATCGTCCGCAACCCTCGAGAACCAAAGACAGGAGTGCACCAACGTCGATGAGACGCGTGCTCTCTTGGTCAGCGCACCTTGAAAACGGAACAGAGACAGCTTAGAAACGCCAGTGCGGGCGATCATTCGTGATCGCAAAGTTGAATGCACTGAACGGACAACGCGTCTTTTCGAAGACGCACAACCGCTCTGTGCCAGTCGGAGCTCGGGGTTCAGTCACCTCGCAGCACCGGCTCTCCGATTTTTGGTCGACCTCACGGTTGGCCCGAGATCTCGACGGAGAGTTTGATCCTGGCTCAGGACGAACGCTGGCGGCGTGCTTAACACATGCAAGTCGAGCGAAGTCCAACCGGTGGCAACACCGGGGACGGCTTAGCGGCGAACGGGTGAGTAACACGTGAGCAACCTGTCCCGAAGACTGGGATAACACCGGGAAACCGGTGCTAATACCGGATACCCCCATCGGACCGCATGATCTGATGAGGAAATGAATTTCGCTTCGGGAGGGGCTCGCGGGCTATCAGCTTGTTGGTGGGGTAACGGCCTACCAAGGCGACGACGGCTAGCTGGTCTGAGAGGACGACCAGCCACACTGGGACTGAGACACGGCCCAGACTCCTACGGGAGGCAGCAGTGGGGAATCTTGCGCAATGGGCGAAAGCCTGACGCAGCAACGCCGCGTGGGGGATGAATGCCTTCGGGTTGTAAACCCCTTTCAGCAGGGACGAAACTGACGGTACCTGCAGAAGAAGCCCCGGCCAACTACGTGCCAGCAGCCGCGGTAATACGTAGGGGGCGAGCGTTGTCCGGATTCATTGGGCGTAAAGAGCTCGTAGGCGGCTTGGCAAGTCGGGTGTGAAACCTCCAGGCTCAACCTGGAGACGCCACCCGAGACTGCTATGGCTAGAGTCCGGTAGGGGACCACGGAATTCCTGGTGTAGCGGTGAAATGCGCAGATATCAGGAGGAACACCGGTGGCGAAGGCGGTGGTCTGGGCCGGCACTGACGCTGAGGAGCGAAAGCGTGGGTAGCAAACAGGATTAGATACCCTGGTAGTCCACGCCGTAAACGTTGGGCACTAGGTGTGGGGCCTTATCAACGGGTTCCGTGCCGTAGCTAACGCATTAAGTGCCCCGCCTGGGGAGTACGGCCGCAAGGCTAAAACTCAAAGGAATTGACGGGGGCCCGCACAAGCGGCGGAGCATGTGGCTTAATTCGATGCAACGCGAAGAACCTTACCTGGGTTGAACTACGCGGGAAAAGCCGTAGAGATACGGTGTCCGAAAGGGCCCGCGATAGGTGGTGCATGGCTGTCGTCAGCTCGTGTCGTGAGATGTTGGGTTAAGTCCCGCAACGAGCGCAACCCTTATCCTATGTTGCCAGCGGATCATGCCGGGGACTCGTAGGAGACTGCCGGGGTCAACTCGGAGGAAGGTGGGGACGACGTCAAGTCATCATGCCCCTTATGTCCAGGGCTGCACACATGCTACAATGGCCGATACAAAGGGCTGCTATCCCGCGAGGGTGAGCGAATCCCATAAAGTCGGTCTCAGTTCGGATCGGAGTCTGCAACTCGACTCCGTGAAGTCGGAGTCGCTAGTAATCCCGGATCAGCAACGCCGGGGTGAATACGTTCCCGGGCCTTGTACACACCGCCCGTCACACCACGAAAGTTGGTAACACCCGAAGCCGGTGGCCCAACCGCAAGGAGGGAGCCGTCGAAGGTGGGATCAGCGATTGGGGTGAAGTCGTAACAAGGTAGCCGTACCGGAAGGTGCGGCTGGATCACCTCCTTTCTAAGGAGTCGAACTGCTCGACAGGTCATCGAACCGGTGACAGGTCGGGGACTCCCAGTTGATCGCTGGTCGACACAGCCGGGCCGTCATTGGCCTGACTCGTGCGGAGCACCGAGGTCTACGGTCCTACGGACCGGCCTCGAGGTTCGTTTCTTGTCTCTGTTCCGTTTTCTGGGGGCGTTGGCCCCTCCTGCAGTTCGCTGCAGTGACGGCAATGCCGGTGCCTCTCGGGTGCCGGCCGCTTGTCGCTCCGCACCAAGACGCTGCCATTCCCGGCAGCCATGCGTGCGAGTCCCTTGAGAATTTCATAGCGAGCACGAGCATCTTTTGTTCTCCAAGCTACAAAGAGCCAACGGTGGATGCCTTGGCGCCTGAAGCCGATGAAGGACGTGGGTGGCTGCGAAAAGCCACGGGGAGCTGCCGACCAAGCTTCGATCCGTGGATATCCGAATGGGGAAACCCAGCACCCGTCATGGGGTGTTACTCCGGTCTGAATAAAATAGGACCGGTAGAGGGAACCAGGGGAACTGAAACATCTCAGTACCCTGAGGAAAGGAAAGCAAATGCGACTCCCTGAGTAGCGGCGAGCGAAACGGGAAGAGCCTAAACCGAACTGGTGTAATAGCCTGGTGGCGTTGCCAGTTGGGGGTTGTGGGACCGATAGCCTGGGGCACCAGACCCGGGAACCGAGTTACAAATCTGATGCCTAGCGGAAGCGCTCTGGAACGTCGCGCCGCAGCGGGTAAGAGCCCCGTACGCGAAAGGCACTCAGACTCGGATCGTCATCCCAAGTAGCGCCGGACCCGGGAAGGCCGGCGTGAATCTGCGAGGACCACCTCGTAAGGCTAAGTACTTTCAGGCGACCGATAGCGAACTAGTACCGTGAGGGAAAGGTGAAAAGTACCCCGGGAGGGGAGTGAAATAGTACCTGAAACCGTTGGCTTACAAACAGTCAGAGCGTCGTCTTACGGGCTTGCCCGTAAGGCCGTGATGGCGTGCCTTTTGAAGAATGAGCCGGCGAGTTACCGTGAGTGGCGAGGTTAACCCGTGAGGGGGAGCCGGAGCGAAAGCGAGTCTGAATAGGGCGTTCAGTCGCTTGCGGTAGACCCGAAGCCGAGTGATCTATCCATGGGCAGGCTGAAGCGGGGGTAAGACCCCGTGGAGGGCCGAACCCACCATGGTTGAAAACATGGGGGATGACCTGTGGATAGGGGTGAAAGGCCAAGCAAACTCGGTGATAGCTGGTTCTCCCCGAAATGCATTTAGGTGCAGCGTCGGGTGATCAGCATTGGAGGTAGAGCACTGAATGGGTAAGGGGGCCTACAAGCTTACCGACCCCAATCAAACTCCGAATGCCAATGCTCACAGCCCGGCAGTGAGACCATGGGGGATGAGCTTCATGGTCGAAAGGGAAACAGCCCAGACCGCCAGCTAAGGCCCCAAATTCTAGGCTAAGTGGGAAACGATGTGGGATTGCAAAGACAGCCAGGAGGTTGGCTTAGAAGCAGCCACCCTTAAAAGAGTGCGTAATAGCTCACTGGTCGAGTGGTCCTGCGCGGACAATGTAACGGGGCTCAAGCCTAGAGCCGAAGCTGCGGATTTCTGTGATTACTCACAGAAGTGGTAGGGGAGCGTCGAGCGTGCCGCGAAGCTGCGGTGGAAACCGTAGTGGAGCGCGTTCGAGAGCGAATGCCGGTATGAGTAGCGAAAGACGAGTGAGAAACTCGTCCGCCGAATGCCCAAGGGTTCCTGGGGAAGGCTAATCCGCCCAGGGTGAGTCGGGAGCTAAGGCGAGGCCGCAAGGCGTAGTCGATGCACAACAGGTTGATATTCCTGTACCACCGTGTCCGCGCCAATCCCAAGACGGAATTGCTAAAGGGATGTCCCTTCGGGGGCGAACAGACCCATTCCGTGGAGGGCAGCGAAGGGGAGACGCAGGAGGGTAGGTGATCCCGGGCGTTGGTTGTCCCGGGGTAAGCGTGTAGGGGGAGGCCCAGGCAAATCCGGGCCTCATTCACCCTGAGACGCGATGCCGAGCCGTTTCAGGCGAAGTCACTGATCCCATGCTGCCAAGAAAAGCCTCTAGCGAGCTGACACGGTGCCCGTACCCCAAACCGACGCAGGTGGGCAGGTAGAGAATACCAAGGCGATCGGGAGAACAGTGGTTAAGGAACTCGGCAAAATACCTCCGTAACTTCGGGAGAAGGAGGGCCTCATTAGGGTGAAGGACCTCGCGTCCAGAGCCCGAGGGGGTCGCAGAGAGCAGGGCCAAGCGACTGTTTACTAAAAACACAGCAGCGTGCGAAGTCGTAAGACGATGTATACGCTGTGACGCCTGCCCGGTGCCGGAAGGTTACGGGGAAGGGTTAGTCCGTAAGGGCGAAGCTCTGAACCTAAGCCCCGGTAAACGGCGGCCGTAACTATAACGGTCCTAAGGTAATGGACTCGGGTGTCGTGCCCCGAGAGTTGCCCCTCGCGAGAGTGATCTCGACGAGTGCAGCTGGCTAAATGCTGGAAACCCCGTGTATCCGGCGGTACTCGTTCACTGTCGCACCCGCTTCGTAGGGTGTGTGGCGGTGAGCAGTGACAATCCGACCGGTGCGGCCAATCAGCAGGAAAGGCCAGGATTCGAGCAGTGGGTCGTCGGCTTCGTCGACGGCGAAGGATGCTTCAGCGTTCCGATCTTCCGGAACCGCACGTGTCGCCTCGGCTGGCAGGTCCAGCCGGAGTTCACGGTGGTCCAGGGGGAGCGGAGTGTGCAGGTTCTGCACGAGCTGAGGAGATTCTTCGGGTGTGGCCATGTCGGCCGGAACGGTCGGCATGACAACCATCGGGAAGATCTGTACCGCTACAACGTCAGGTCCCTTGATGACCTTGTGCACCACATCGTTCCGTTTTTCGAAGCGAACCCACTGAGAACGGCAAAGCGCCGTGAGTTCGACAAGTTTGCCGGCGTGGTCCGGTTGATGATCGAAGGTCGCCATCTCACGATGGAGGGCCTGATCGCAATCGCTCACGTCGCGCAGACCATGAACCATCGCAAGCCATCTCGATTTCTGGAATCCTCAGAGGCCATACGCCAGCCACCTCATTTCGACGAATGAGGCGAAGATATGGTCCAAGCCGCATGGCGACATGCGGAACAACTTGAGCGAAATTCCTTGTCGGGTAAGCGAACAACTTGCCCTGCACGGAGGCGACTCCGTGCAACAACCCGCTCATAACGGCGAAACCCACACCGTCTGCCCTACCTCAAGGACAGGGCGATAGACGACGGGCAATGCCGTGGGAAGCCCTCTGCCTGGAAACAGGTATGGCCCCGTAACGACTGATCCCATCAAAGGGAGAGGCGCCGGTCACTGTCACACCCCCTCAGTACGCTTGGGGACGTGGCAAATCTACGGCCGGCGCAACACGCGGGCTCTCAACTAGGCCAAGTAGTTGCCTTGTTGAGATGAAGGCATAGTCTGGTTCCTCTGGAAACAGAGGATGGAACTGAAGTTCCGACCTGCACGAATGGCGTAACGACTTGGCTACTGTCTCAACCACTGACCCGGCGAAATTGAAGTCCGAGTAAAGATGCTCGGTAGCTGCGACAGGACGGAAAGACCCCGTGGACCTTTACTGCAGGCTGATGTTGAGCTTTGGTACGAATTGTGTAGGATAGGTGGGAGGCTAGGAAGCTGCAGCGCTAGCTGTGGTGGAGCCAACGTTGAAATACCACCCTGTTCGTGCTGGGGCTCTAACCCAGACCCGTTATCCGGGTCGGGGACAGCGGCAGCTGGGCAGTTTGACTGGGGCGGTCACCTCCTAAAAGGTAACGGAGGTGCCCAAAGGTTCCCTCAGGCTGGTTGGCAATCAGCCGTCGAGTGCAATGGCACAAGGGAGCTTGACTGCGAGACAAACAGGTCGAGCAGGTGCGAAAGCAGGGCATAGTGATCCGGCGGTAGCGTGTGGAAGCGCCGTCGCTCAACGGATAAAAGGTACCCCGGGGATAACAGGCTCATCTTCCCCAAGAGTCCATATCGACGGGAAGGTTTGGCACCTCGATGTCGGCTCGTCGCATCCTGGGGGTGAAGCATCTCCCAAGGGTTGGGCTGTTCGCCCATTAAAGCGGTACGCGAGTCGGGTTTAGAACGTCGTGAGACAGTTCGGTCCCTATCCGTCGCAGCCGCAGGAGATTTGAGGAAGGCTGTCCCTAGTACGAGAGGACCGGGACGGACGCAGCTCTCGTGTGCCAGTTGTCCTGCCAAGGGCACGGCTGGTTAGCGACCTGCGGGTGGGATAAGCGCTGAAAGCATCTAAGCGCGAAGCTCGTTCCAAGATGAAATCTCCCACAGCACAAGCTGGTAAGGCCCGTGGCCAGATGACCACGTTGATAGGCCGGAGGTGTAAGCACCGCAAGGTGTTCAGCCGACCGGTACTAATCGGCCGAGGGCTTGGGGACTATTGTTGTTCGTGCTCGCTATCAAGTTCTCGAGGAGCCTCGCGCTCCTTTGACAACAGGTTTCCGGTGGCTATTGCGGTGGAGTCACACCCG
This sequence comes from uncultured Acidimicrobiia bacterium, assembly GCA_963827345.1. Lineage (GTDB taxonomy): Bacteria > Actinomycetota > Acidimicrobiia > Acidimicrobiales > AC-14 > CAWGUU01. The sequence goes on from CAWHAN010000006.1 coordinate 67,897, forward strand.
TTCCCATGCCGAACACGGAAGTTAAGCCCGCCAGCGCCGATGGTACTTGGGGGGAATCCCCCTGGGAGAGTAGGTCGCCGCCGGATTTCTTGAAGAAGGTCCCCGAAAGGGGGCCTTCTTCGCTTTCTTGGCCTGGCTGCGTTCGTAGGTAGTCTGCGACCATGCCTCCCCGCCGCCCGTCCGCCGACGGCGACAGATCCGGTGGACGTCCGGCTGCTCGTTCCGGACAGGGCGGAAGGCCGCCGCGGCCCGCAAGCAAACCTCCCCGCCCGCCGTCGAGCGGCGTCGGCCCCCGGTCGTCGGGGAGCAAGGATCGCAGGCCCGCCGACCGTCGTCCGAGCGGAGACGCGCAGTCCCGGGCCGACGGCCCGAGGGTGGGCCCGGCAGCGACGCCCCCCGTCGCACCGGACGACCTGGCGGGGCTGGCCCGACTCGGAGCGCACGTCCCAGTGGTGCTGGGCAGGCCCGCACCGGAGGCCCCGGTGGCCGCCCGACTGGTGTAGGCCGTCCGACAGGCGCCGGTCGCCCTACTGGCGTGGGCCGCCCGACAGGCCGCACTGGCACAGGCGGCGACCACCGGGCCCGTCCCGGCAGCGACGCCGACCAGCGGCTCCGGCAGTTCTCCGGTGGCGAGGAACGGGCGCGCCCCGGTCCCGCCGCTGACCAGCGTCCACGCCCCTACGCCGGCGGCGACGAGCGGGCGCGTCCCGGTCCCGCCGCTGACCAGCGTCCACGCCCCTACGCCGGTGGCGACCAGCGATCACGCCCCGGTCCCGGCGGCGACCAGCGAGCCCGTCCCGCCCCCGGTGGCGCCGCGCGCCCGCGGCCCGGCTCCCGCGCGAGACAGCGGTCAGGTCTCACGGCGCAGCCCCGGCGCCGACCAGAGAGGCCGACCGCCTGCCGGCTCCGACCAGCGTTCACGCCCTGCCGCCGGCAGCGACCAGCGTTCACGGCCCGGCACCGGCAGCCGTCCACCCACCGACGGCAGGACACGTGAGCGCCCGAGCGACGACGCCCGGCCCGGTGGTGCGCCCCGTAGACAGTCCCGTCCTGGCCGTGAGGGGTCTGACCGGCGGGCGGGCGCTGGCGGGCCGCGTCCCACGGCGCGGGGCCGCGACGAGGACTGGCAGCGGGCCGCGTCACAGCCGACGCCAAAGGGGTGGGGGAGCGTCGCCCGCCGGGGCGCGCGCAGCCTCGAGTTCCCGCCCGACAAGGCCCGCGCCGACGAGCACGACCATCACCCTGGGCCGCCCGCCGAGTGGGAGCCGGAGGACTGGCAGCGAGACCCCGATTCCGCCGCCGAGCGGCCGACGGTGGACGCCGCGCCGGTCCGGCGCAGCGATCGTCCCCGGCGACCGCCTCCGCCACCGGTGGCCGAGGAGCTCGAGCGGGCCGTGGGCAAGCAGGCGGCACCCAAGACCCAGGATCGGATGGCCGAAGCGGCCGCCGCCTTCGAGCGCGACCGTCCCCAGGACGCCCTCCGGATGCTGCGACCGCTGTTGCGTGACGCACCCAACGTGCCGTCGGTGCGGGAGCTGGCCGGGTTGGCGTCGTACCGGATGGGGCGGTGGGCGGAGGCGGCGCGCCACCTCGAGGCGTTCCGGGCCGCGACCGGCTCGGTCGAGCAGGATCCGGTGCTGGCCGACTGCTACCGGGCCCTCGGCCGATTCGGCAAGGTCGACGCCCTCTGGGAGGAGTTACGGGCGGCTTCGCCGGCACCCCCTCTGATGGCCGAGGGCCGGATCGTCGCGGCGGGGGCGATGGCCGACAGGGGAGACGTGCGGGGCGCCATCCGCCTGCTCGAGCGGGGCCCGCTGGAACCGAGACGAGCCCCCCAGCCGTACCACCTGCGCCTCTGGTACGCCCTCGCCGACCTCTGCGAACGGGGCGGGGACACGCCGCGGGCCCGGGAGCTGTTCCGCCGGGTGGTCGACGCCGACCCGGGTATGGCCGACGCGGCCCAGCGGCTCCACGCATTGGGGTAACAGCCTCACTGTCGCACCCCCTCGGTAGAGTTCCTGTTGCGCTTCCCCCTTCGACGTTTCGGCCCTCCGAGGGCCTGGCGAACGAGGTGCGGCGATGACGAATGTGGTTGTGCTGGTGGGCAAGTTGGCCCGTCCCGCCGAGGTGCGGGAGCTCCCGTCCGGTGACCGGTTGGTGGCGTACGAGGTCACCGTGCCGAGGCCGGGTGAGCGGGCCGAGACCGTCCCGGTCGTGTGGTTCGAGGCGCCGGTCCGGGCGGCCGAGATGCCTGTCGACGAGCAGGTGATCGTGGTCGGCCGTGTGCGCCGACGGTTCTTCCGCGCCGGAGGCGGCACCCAGAGCCGAACCGAGGTGGTCGCCGAGGCGGTCGTGGCCACGCGGCAGGCCAAGCGGGCCAGGTCGGCACTGACCTCTGTGCAGGCCCGGCTGGAGGAGGCGGCCTGGTGAGCCGGGGCGGGCGGTGGTCGATCGGTTCGAGAGGCGGGCCAGCGGGTAGTTGCACCACGACCTCGCGTGGTCTGGCCCCCTCGGGTCTCGGCCCCATGACGACATCCGATGAAAAGGAGAGTGGGAATGGACTGTCTCGACCTGCTGATCGCCGACCACAACCGGTTCCGGGGCACGTTCGCCCGCTTCGAGGAAGCCCACGAGGCCGACGAGGTGGCCACGATGGCCAGCCTGGCGAACCGCCTGTTCCAGGACCTGGAGGTCCACACCTCGATCGAGGAGGAGGACTTCTACCCGGCGATCCACGACCTGTCCGAAGAGATCGGCGAGACCGTCGACGAGGGCTTGCAGGAGCACCACGTGGCCGACGTGCTGGTCGCGGAGATCAAGGCGCTGCAGCCTGGGACCGACGACTGGAACGCCAAGATGACAGTCCTGGTCGAGAGCGTCGAGCACCACATCGACGAGGAGGAGCAGGAGCTGTTCCCGTCGGTGCGGTCGTCGTCCGAAGCGGACTATCGCGAAGAGTTGGGTCGGCGCATGGACGCCCACCGGGCGGAGATGGGTTTCCCGACGGTCGAGGAGCGCGAGCAGCTCAGCGCCGAGGAGCTCCAGGAGCTGGCCAGGGAGCAGGAGATCCCCGGCCGGTCGACGATGACGAAGCGGGAGCTCGCAGCCGCCGTCGACACCCGGTAGCCGAGCCGGCCGAGCGGGAGAGGAAGCGGCGTTCGCCGACCTCGGCGAGGCCTCCGACCGTCTGGTGGCGCCGACACCGCCACCGGGCCCAGTCGTCCAGTCGCGGGGCTCAGGGGTCCAGTCGCCGGGCTCAGCCGTCAAGTCGCCGGAAGACCATTCCGGCTCTTGGCTTGGGCGCGAAGAAGGTCGTCTTCACCGGCATGCGGCGACCGGCTCGTGCTGCGTCGGCGATCTGGTCGATGGGCACCGGCCGGAGCAGCACGCCGGCTCGGGCATCACCCGACCGCACGATCTCGGTCACGGTGTCCGGCGCGTGGTGGAAGGCGAGATCGTGGCTGGGCAGGGTGGCCAGGGCGGCGTCGAGGTGGGCCGCGTCGGGATCGGTGGCAGATCCGTTGCGGGGAAACAGGAGTGAGGTCCCATCCGCCTCGACGAGGCCCAACCCTCCGTCGACGGCCATGCGTGCGGTGAGCCGGCGACTGTCCGGCGAACCGACGTCGACGAAGTCGAAGAACGGGGCTAGGGCGCCTCCGAAGTCAAAGTCGTTCGGAAGCCCTCGGATGAGGCGGTGGATCGGGCGCACCGAGAGCTGGGCGTCGCTCAGTTCCACGACCACTGCCATCAAGAGGTCGTAGTCGCCTCGCGCCTCACCGGAGGCCGCGGCCCGCTCGTCGCGGTAGGCGAGGGCGGTCTCGTAGCGATGGTGGCCGTCGGCGATCACCACCGGAGCCGAGCCGACAGCTTCGGTGATAGCGGTCACGGCGGCCGGCTGGGTGATCCGCCACAGCCGGTGGTGGACACCTTCTTCGTCGGTGCAGCGGGCGACGGGCGGTTGGGAGACATCGAGGAGTTCGGACAGTCCTTTTGCCAGCGAGAGCGTCAACACACCGGAGAGGTTTGCCCTGGTCGCCCGCAGCAGGTCGAGTCGGTCGCCCTTCGGTTCGCCCATGGTCCGTTCGTGCGGCAACACCTGGCCCAGGTCCGGCGTCGACAGTTCGAGCGCGCCGAGAACGCCAGTGGTCTGGTGTGGCCGCCCGTCGTCGTCGTGCCACCCCATCCGGTAGACGTAGAAGCCGGGCTCTGGGTCCCGGCGCAGGATGCCCTCGGCCAGCCAACCGTCGAAGCGACGGCGGACCGCCTCGTACCGTCCCTCACCGTCGTTGTCGTCGGGCAGCAGGACGCGCACGGCGTTGTAGGGGCTGCGGGCCTCGAGTCGGGCCCGCTCGGCAGCGTCGATCACCTCGTGTTGCGGGGCGACGACATCGGCCAGGTCGACCCTGTCGAGGTCGTAGCGGATACCGGCGAACGGTTGGAAGATGGCCACGGGCGCGACTCAGTAGCGCGGGGTCACGGCCGGCTGTGGGCGCAGCCGATCGCGGAGCAGGAGGGCGACAGCTGCGCCGAACAGGAACCCACCGACGTGGGCCACCCATGCCACCCCGGCGGCCGGGTTGATGAAGAACTGGTAGAGGAACCAGAAGCCGAGCAGCCACTTGGCCGGGATCACCCGGATGAAGATGAAGACGAGCGACAGGATCGGAGCGTTGGGAAACAACACCAGATAGGCACCCATCACGCCGGCGATCGCGCCCGAAGCACCAACCATCGGGATCGTGCTGTCGGGCTGCACGAGGATGTGGGCAACGGAGCCCACCACCCCCGACAGAAGGTAGAAGCAAATGTAGCCGGGGATGCCCATGCGATCCTCGACGTTGTTGCCGAACACCCAGAGGAACAGCATGTTGCCGCCCAGGTGCAGGAAGCCGCCGTGCAGGAACATCGAGAAGAGGATCGACAGATAGACCTGCTTGCGGGGGAAGGCTTCGGCGCCCAGGTCCTGGGCCTCGCAGGACTCGGTGTCGCCGTCGTCGAGGGTGCGGATGATCTCGACGTCGGTCAGCGGCCGGCCCTGCACGACCTCGCACGGGATGGTCGCGTACTGGTAGTTGAAGCGGACTTGGTTCTGGCGGGGGTCGTTCGGTCGCTGGACGAGGAAGTACACGAAGACGTTGGCGGCGATCAAGAGCACGGTGATCACCGGGAATCGTCGTGTCGGGTTGTAGTCCTTGAGCGGGAACACTCGACGGACGAGCTTATGCACCGCCCCCTACCTCCGGACCGGTCTGTCGAGGCTCTAGCCTCTGTGGTGCCGGTCGTTTGAGGGAGATGGAGGACGGTGGCTGACGAAGACGTGTTCCGGCGAGCGTTCGAGATGGGCTCCGCCTTCTTCGCCCTCACCCAGAAGCGGGCCGAGAGCATGCTGCAGGACCTGGCCGACTCCGGCGAGTCGGCCAAGGACCAGGCCCAGAAGGTCGTCGACGAGGCGGTCGAGAAGGGTCGGCAGCGCACCGTAGGGATGGTCGAGCTGGTGCGAGCGGAGATCCGGGCGCAGGTGGAGGCGCTCGGCCTCGCCACCAAGGACGACATCGCCCGTCTCGAGGCCAAGATCGAAGCCGCCTCGTCGGCCTCGCGGCCACCGCGGAAGACTCCCGCCGCCAAGCCCGCCGCCGCCAAGACCGCCGGGAAATCGACCACCGTTGCCGCCAAGCCCGCCGCGGCCAAGCTTGCCCGTAGAAAATCGGCCGCCGCCAAGACCGCCGCCGCCAAGACCGCCGCCGCCAAGACCGCCGCCGCCAAGACCGCCGCCGCCAAGACCGCCGCCGCCAAGACCGAGCCGGCCGCCAAGACCGCCGCCGCCCAGCCTGAGCCGGCCGCCCAGCCCGCCGCCGCCAAGACCGGGCCGGCCGCCAAGCGATCCTCCACCCGGTCCGTCGCAGCCAAGCCGGCCGCGGCCGCGGCGGCGGAGCCGGCCGGCGTTCGTGGTCGGCCTCAGCGGGGATCCCGGGGGGCGGCGCCCGGCGACGGGCCCTCCGCCGAGAGGGCCTGACCCTCCTGCGCCGGCGGCTCGACGTCGAGCTCGTGCGGCGGGGGCTGGCCCCCAGCCGTGACCGGGCGTGCGAGGACATCGCCGCCGGGCGGGTGCGGGTGTCGGGTGCCCCGGCCGACAAACCGGCGCGACTGGTGTCGCCCGCGGACCCGGTGGAGCTGGTCGGGCCGCCGCCGCCCTTCGTCGGGCGGGGCGGCGAGAAGCTCGACGCCGCCCTGGAGCGGTTCGAGATCGACGTGGCTGGACGGCGGGCGCTCGATGCCGGGGCGTCCACCGGCGGCTTCACCGACTGCCTGCTGCAACGGGGGGCGTCGGCGGTCGTCGCCGTCGACGTCGGCTACGGTCAGCTCGATCTCGGGCTTCGCCAGGATCCGAGGGTTCGGGTGCTCGAGCGCACCAACGTACGGAACCTCACCCTCGAGGACCTCGGTGGCGAGCCCGTGCCGCTCATCGTGGCCGACCTCTCCTTCATCTCCCTGCGCACCGTCGCCCCCGCCCTCCTCGGCCTCGCGGCCGCGGGGGCCGACCTGGTGCTGCTGGTGAAGCCGCAGTTCGAGGCCGGACGGGTGGAGGCCAGCCGGGGTCGGGGCGTCATCCGAGACCCCGACGTCTGGCAGCAGGTGCTCGAGCAGGTGGTCGGGACCTACGCCGAGGCCGGTGCCGACCTCCGGGGACTGATGGCGTCGCCGCTGCTGGGGGCCGAGGGCAACGCCGAGTTCCTCGCCCACCTGGTGGCCCGGGCGGCGAACCCGGCGACCCCGGCGACCGCACCGACCGACAGCACCGAGGAGCCGACGCCCACCCCCACCCCCACCCCCACCCCCACCGAACTGGTGACACAGGACGGCGAATGCCGCGGTTCTGTGACCCCGGTTCGGCGCAGTGAGATCGCCGGTGCCGTGGCCGAGGCGACGGCCCGGTCGGTGCGGGCGGGCTGATCGGTGCGGGCGGGCTGATCGGTGAGGATCGGCTGATGGCCACCTTCGTCTTCGTCGTCCACACCCGCCGGCCCCGGGCCTTGGAGCTGGCCGGCGAGGCCGCCGCCTGGTTGGAGCAACGAGGCCACGCCGTGGTCCTGCCCAAGGAGGACGCCGGGGCCGTCGGGTTGCCGGATCGCGGCCGCGAGCCGCAGGAGCTGGCCGAGGGCGCCGCCGTTGCCGTCGCCCTCGGCGGCGACGGCACCATCCTGCGGGCGGTGCGGCTGGTCAGTCCCGGCGGGGTGCCGGTCCTGGGCGTCAACCTCGGGCGGCTCGGCTACCTCACCGAGGTCGAGGCCGGCCGGCTGACGTGGGCGCTCGAGCGCTTCCTGGCCGGCGACTACGACATCGAGGAGCGCATGATGCTGGCGGTCACCGTCGAGCAGTCCGGCTCGGTCACCGGCACCGCCCTCGCCCTCAACGAGGCGGTCGTCGAGAAGGCGTCGCCGGGCCGGACGGTGAACATGTCGGTCTCGATCGACGGCCGCCCGTGGACCACCTACGTGGCCGACGGGCTCATCGTGGCCACGCCCACCGGGTCCACGGCGTACGCCTTCTCGGCGAGAGGCCCGATCCTGTCGCCCCGCCTGCGGGCCGTTCTCCTCACGCCGGTGTCGCCGCACATGCCGTTCGACCGCAGCCTGGTGGTCAGCGACGAGGAGACCTTCCGCGTGGAGGTCTGCGACGACCGCGAGGCGATGCTCACCGTCGACGGGCTCGACCTCGGAACGCTCCGCGACGGCGATGCGATCGTGTGCCGCGCCGCCGACCAGCCCGCCCGCTTCGTCACCTTCGGCCCCCGTGACTTCTACGGCATCCTCAAGGCCAAGTTCGGCGTGGCCGACCGATGATCGTGGTCGACTGATGCTGGCCGAGCTGCACGTTCGCGACCTCGGCGTCATCGCCGACCTCTTCCTCGTGCTGGAGCCGCGCATGACCGCGCTGACCGGCGAGACCGGCGCCGGCAAGACCCTCGTCGTCGAGGCCATCGAGCTGCTGCTCGGCGCGAGGGCCGATCCGGTGCTGGTGCGACCCGGCGCCGACGAGGCCTGGGTCGAGGGCCGGTTCGCGGTGGCCGGAGGCGGCGACGGCGGCGGGCCCAGCGGCGGGCCCAGCGAGCACGACGGCGGCGGAGAGCGGGAGGTGGTGCTGGCCCGGGTCGTGCCCCGCAGGGGCCGGTCGCGCGCCTACGTCAACGGTCGGTTGGCCACCGTCGCCGAGCTGGCCGAGCTGGGCGGGTCGCTCGTCGACCTGTACGGGCAGCACGACCACCAGTCCCTGCTGAGCCCGAAGGTGCAGCGGGCCGCCCTCGACAGCTTCGGCCGCGTCGACCTGGGCCCGCTGGCCGCCGCCAAGGCCAGGGTGGCGGCGATCGACAAGGCCATGGCCGCCCTGGGCGGCGACGCCCGGAGCCGGGCCCGCGAGATCGACCTGCTGCGCTTCCAGGTGGCCGAGCTGGAGGCGGCCGGCATCGCCGACGCCGACGAGGACGAGCGGCTCGAGGCCGAGGAGGACCTGCTGGCCGAGGCGGTCGCCCACCGCCAGGCCGCCGTGGACGCCCACGGGGCCCTCCGCGACGACGGCAAGGCGGCCGACTGCCTGGCCCAGGCCATTGCCGCGCTGGCCGGTCGGCGGCCGTACGCCGCGGTCGAGGCCCGCCTGCGGTCGGTGGCGGCGGAGGTGGACGACCTGGCCGACGAGGTCCGCCAGGCCGGTGACGCCATCGCCGAGGATCCCGAGCGGCTCGACCGGGCCCGGGAGCGGCGGCGACTGCTCATGGAGCTTTGTCGCAAGTACGGTGAACGGTTGTCCGACGTGATCGTGTACCAGGCTGACGCGTGCAGCCGGCTGGGCGAGCTCGAGTCCCACGACGCAAGGGTGCGGGAGCTGGAGGAAGAGCGAAGCGTGGCTGTGGCGGTGGCGGCCGAGGCGGCCGCCGCGGTGGGCGACGCCCGCCGGGCCGCAGCGCCTGCGCTGGCTCAGGAGATCGAGCGCCACCTGCAGGAGCTGGCGATGCCGCGGGCCCGCTTCGAAGTGTCCGTCGCCGACGGCGACCCGGGCGGCAACCCGAGTGGTGAACACGTCGAGTTCCTGCTCGGGGCCAACCCCGGCGAGGCCGCCCTGCCCCTGGCCAAGGTGGCGTCGGGTGGCGAGCTGGCCCGCACCATGCTGGCGGCCCGGCTGGTGCTCACTGCCACAAACGGAAAGGCAGGTGCTCCGCCGACCCTCGTGTTCGACGAGGTCGACGCCGGCGTGGGCGGCCAGGCGGCGCTGGCCGTCGGCGCGGCGCTGGCCACCCTCGCCGCCGACCACCAGGTGCTGGTCGTCACCCACCTGCCCCAGGTGGCGGCCTTCGCCGACCACCAGGTGGCGGTGACCAAGGTCGAGCGCGACGGTCGCACGGTGGCCGACGTCCAAACCCTCGAGCAGGGCGACAGGGTGGTCGAGCTGTCGCGCATGCTCTCGGGCCAGCCGTCGAGCGCCACCGCCAGGGACCACGCCGCCGAGCTGCTGGCCACCGCCACCGCCACCCGCCGGGAGCGGTGAGCGCCGCCATGGCCCATCCCGACCGGCCCCAAACCCAGCGGCCCCAAACCCAGCGGACCCAGTCCCAGCGGCCCCAAACCCAGCGGACCCAAACCCAGCGGACCCAGTCCCAACGGCTGGCGCCCCGGCTGCGCCAGGCGTGGGGTCGGGGGAGCGGCCCCGCCGGAGGCGACGACCGCAACGGCGCCGGCCACGCCCCCGAGCGCACCGGCATCGCCGTCGGCCGGGCCCGGGTCGATCGACGCACCAAGAACCTGATCCCTCGCCTGCAACCCGGCGAGGTGGCGGTGATCGACCACGAGGACCTCGACCGGGTCGCCGCCGAGGGCCTGATCCGCGCCCAGGCCGGCGGCGTGGTCAACGCGTCCCGGTCGATCTCCGGGCGCTACCCGAACCTCGGGCCCCTGCTCCTGGCCGCCGCCGGCATTCCCCTGGTCGACGAGGTCGGGAGTGACGTGATGACCGCGGTCGCCGAGGGCGACGTCCTCCGGATCGAGGGCGACGAGGTCCGGCGGGGCGACGAGGTGGTGGCGTCGGGCACCCGGCACAGCCTGGAGTCGCTCGAGGCTCAGATCGAGTCGGCCAAGCAGTCGATCAACACCGAGTTGGAGGCGTTCGCCGAGAACACCCTGGAGTACCTGCGCCAGGAGCGCCATCTGCTCACCGACTCGCCGGTGCTGCCCGACCTTGGCGTCGACATCGCCGGCCGGCACGTGCTGATCGTGGTGCGGGGCGGGTCCGACGCCAAGGCCGACCTCGACGCCCTGCGGGCCTACATCAGGGAGATCCAGCCGGTGCTGGTCGGCGTCGACGGCGGGGCCGACGCCCTGCTGGAGGCCGGCCACCACCCCGACCTCATCATCGGCGACTTCGACTCGGTGTCCGACGACGCCCTGCACGAGGGCGCCGAGCTGGTCGTGCACGCCTTCCGGGGCGGCGACGCGCCCGGCGCCGCCCGGCTGGACGAGCTGGACCTGCCGTACACCACGTTCGAGGCGGCCGGCACCAGCGAGGACGTGGCCATGCTCCTCGCCTACGAGAAGCGGGCCGAGCTGATCGTGGCGGTCGGCACCCACGCCTCGATGGTGGAGTTCTTCGACAAGGGCAGGTCGGGGATGGCGTCCACGTTCCTGGTGCGGCTGAAGGTGGGACCGATCCTCGTCGACGCCAAAGGGGTGAGCCGGCTCTACCAGAGCCGGGTCCGCACCAGCGACCTCGGCTTCCTCGTGGCCGCGGCGGTGTTCTCCATGCTGGTGATGGTGGCGGTGGCCCAGCCGCTGCACGTGTTCGTGAGGGCGCTGTGGTTCAGCCTCCAGGAGAGCTGGCGGGCAGTGTTTTGATCGAGCGGGCTGGCCGGTGATCAACCTCCGCTACCACGTGGTGTCCCTCGTGGCCGTGTTCCTGGCCCTGGGGATGGGCATCGTGATGGGGTCCACGGTGATCGACAGGGTCACCGTCGACGCCCTCAACGACAACCTCAACCGGGTCAAGGGCGACATCAACCGCACGCGGGAGGACAACCGGCGGCTGGGCGACGCGGCCCGGCTGGGACAGGACTACGCCGACCAGGCCCTGGCCCAGGTCGTGCGCGACCAGCTGCCGCAGGTACCGGTGATGATCTTCGCCGTCACCGGGATCGACCGCAAGCCGGTCGACGCGCTGCGGCAGTCCTTGACCGCGGCGGGGGCGACGGTGGAGGGCACGGTCTGGCTGACGCCGAAGATGCGGCTCACCACCCAGTCCGAGGTCGCCGACCTGGCCACCGCCCTGGCTCTGACCGTCCCCCCGGCCGCGACTTCGGGCAACGGCCAGTCGGGGAACGGCCAGACCGCTGGCGGCCCCACGACGACGACCACCGCGGCCGTCGACTCGCTGCGCCGGCTGGCCCTGAGCCGCCTGGTCACCGAGCAGGGCGCGCTGGCCTCCCTGGTGTCGGCCGGCTTCCTCGTCTACGAGCCGCCGCCGGACGGCACGTCGACGTCGGCCACCACCGCGCCGCCGGCCGTGGGATCGCTGCCGCTGCCCGAGACGCGGTTCGTGCTCGTCTCCGGTGCCGGGGCCGAGGTGGGCGACGAGCTGGCCGCCATCCCGCTGGCCGAGGCCCTGGCCGCCAGCCCGTCGAAGGCGGTGGCGGCGGAGGCGGGCCAGGACACCGACGGCGGGCGGGGCGTGTTCGTCGGGCTCCTGCGCACCGACCCCGCCGCACGCGACAAGGTCTCCACCGTCGACAACCTCGAGTCCCCCATGGGACAGGCGGCTGTCGTGCTCGCCCTCGACGAGCTGGGTTCGGCACGCGTGGGGCACTTCGGCGTCGGGCCGGAGCCCAGCGCCTCTTGCCCGCGTTCGCTGCGTGACCCTGCCGTCCCGGCTGCGGCCCATGCTCGTGGGCCCGACCGGCCAGGTCACCATGGGCAACGTGGCGTCCCGGGCCACGGGACTGCTGCGGGTCCTGGCCATCGGCGGCGCCCTCGGCACCACCTACCTCGGCAACGCCTACCAGTCGGCCAACCTCGTCTCCAACCTGCTGTTCGAGCTGCTGGCGGCCGGGATGCTGTCGTCGGTGCTGGTCCCGCCGTTCGTGGCCCTCGTCGACGCCGACCGGCGGGACGAGGCGGTGCGCCTGGCGGGAGCCGTCCTCGGGGTGAGCCTGGCCGTGCTCGGCGTCGTCACCGGGCTCGGACTGCTGGCCCGGCCGTGGATCGTGCGGGCGCTCACCGTCGCGGTGCCCGACGGCGCGGTGCGGGAGTCCGAGATCCGGCTGGGGTCCTTCCTGCTCGTGTTCTTCCTGCCCCAGGTGCTGCTCTACGCCATCGGGGCGGTGGCCACCGCCCTGCTCCACTCGACCCGGCGGTTCGCGGCGGCCGCCTTCGCCCCGGTGGCCAACAACGTGCTGGTCATCGCCACCATGGCGGCGTTCTGGGCGCTCAGCGGCGGGGACACCGGCCTCGACCTGTCGGGTGGGCAGCGGGTGTTGTTGGCGGTCGGCACCACGGCCGGCGTGCTGGCCATGACCGTCGTGCCCCTCGTCGCCCTGCACCGGGCCGGGATTCGACTGTGGCCCCGGTGGGAGCCCCACGCCCCCCAGCTGCGGGCCATCGGACGGGCGGGGGCCTGGGGCGCGGTGGCCGTCGCCATGGCCCAGGTGCTGATCGCCGCCACCCTCGTGCTGGCCAACCGGGTGGAGGGCGGGGTCGTGGCCTGGCAGATCGCCTTCGCCTTCTTCCTCCTGCCCTACGCCCTGCTGGCCCACCCGGTGACGACGACGCTGTACCCCCGGCTGGCGGCCGAAGCCGTCGCCCGGCGCTGGCGGTCGTTCGCCGACTCCCTGGGCGACGGCCTCGGCACCATCGTGTTCTGGACGGCGCCGGCGTCGGCCCTGCTCGTCGTCGTCGGCCCGCGGGCGCTCGAGCTGATCCGCTTCGGCGCCCTCGACGCCGCCGGTACGACGCTGGTGGGCCGGGTGGTGGCCGCCTACGCCCTGGGCGTCACCGGCTACGCCGCCATCCACCTGTTCACCCGCGCCGCCTACGCCACCGGCGACATGCGCACGCCGGGCCTGGTGGCGGTGGCGGTGGCGGTGGGCGGGACCGCGCTCATGGTCGGGTGGTCGGCGGCGGTGTCCGGCGAGTCCCAGGTGGTCGCCCTCGGCCTGGCCCACTCGGTGGCGATGGTGGCGGGGGCCGTCGGCCTGTTCATCCTGGTCCGCCGGCGGGTCGGCGAGCCGGTGCCCGTGCTCGGCTCGATCGCCAGGGCCGTCGGCGCCGCGCTGGTGGCGGCGGGCGTGGCCTACGTGGTCGACAGGGGACTGCCCGGCGACGGCTGGGTCGGCGCCGCTCTGTCGCTCGTCGTCGCCGGTGGGGCGGGGACGGCGTCGTACTTCGCCGTCCAGCGGCTCCTGCGGGCGCCCGAGCTGGTCCGGACGGCGGGCCCGTGAAAGTGCTGGCCCTGGTCGCGGCCCGCAACGAGGTGGGGACGGTGGCCCCACAGTCGAGGCCCTGCACCGGATCCCGGCGGTCGACGAGGTGCTCGTCGTCGACGACGGCTCCACCGACGGCACGGCCGACGCGGCCCGGGCCGCGGGGGCGTGGGTGCTGCGGCTGGCCGAGGGCGTGGGCAAGGGAGGGGCGGTGGCCGCCGGCGTGGCCTCGACGTCGGAGACCGACGTCTACCTGCTCGTCGACGCCGACGTGGGCGCCACCGCCGAGGCCGCCGCCGCCCTGCTGGAGCCGGTGCTGGCCGGTACCGCCGACATGGCCATCGGCGTGCTGCCCTCCGCCGGCGGCAAGGGCGGGTTCGGGGCGGTCCGCGACCTGGCCGCCGCCGGCATCCGGCGGGCCTGCGGCTTCGTGGCCGCGGCGTCGCTCTCCGGCCAGCGGGCGGTGCGGGGCGAGCTGCTGCGCAGCCTGGCCCTCGCCCCCCGGTTCGGGCTGGAGACGGCGCTGACCATCGACGCCGCTCGGGCCGGGGCACGGGTGGTGGAGGTGGCGGTGGCCATGGACCACCGCCACACCGGGCGGCGCCTGTCCGGCTTCGCCCACCGGGGCCGCCAGGGAGCCGACGTGGCGCGGGCCCTGTGGAGCCGGCTGACGTCGAGCCGGGCCCGGGTCGGGCTGATCGGGGCCGCCCTCGTGGTCGCCGTCGTCCTGGCCTTTTGGTCGGGGAGCCGTTGGGAGCCCGACAGCGTGGCCGCGGGGCCGGTGGCGCCGACGAAGGTGCTGCTCATCGGCATGCCGGGGCTCGGCTTCGACGACCTCGGCTCGGGCGCCACGCCGAACCTCGACCGGATGGTCGCCACCGGCGCCCTCGGCGCCATGAGCGTCCGCACCCTGTCCCTGCACCCGCGCCCCAGCCCCGAGGGCTACGCCACCCTCGGCGCCGGCAGCCAGGTCCGGGCCGGGCCGGCCGCCGGGGACGCGGTCAACGAGGGCGGTGGCGTGCTCGTGCCCCGCGCCGCCGAAGTCATCGCCGACGCCGGCAGCCACCGCCCCACGCCGCCCGGCTCCCTGGGCGACGCCCTCCACGCCGCCGGCAAGCGCACCGCGGTGGTGGGCAACGCCGATCTCGCCCCCAACATGGCGGTCCCGACGGTGAGCGGGAGGGACATCAACGAGCGGCCGGCGGCGGTCGCGCTCATGGACGGCGACGGCAGGGTGGACGGCGGCCAGGTGGAGGCCGGCGTGTTGCTGGAGAAGAGCGAGGAGGCCCCGTTCGAGCTGCGGGCCGATCCCGACCAGGTCGTGGCCGCCACCAACCTGGCCCTGGCCGACGCCGACGTCGTCCTCGTCGACCCCGGCGACCTCGACCGGGCTGCCGCCCTCGCCGACATCGAGGCGCCGCCGCGGTTCACCGTCCCCGCCCGGGCCATCGCCCTCCGGGACACCGACGCCCTGCTGGGACGGCTCACCGCAGACCTGCCGGCCGACACCCTCGTGCTGGTGGTGTCGGTGGTCCCGCCCGCCGCCGAGTGGCGCCTCACGCCGGTTGTCGCCACCGGGGCCGGCGTCGTCCACGGCTACCTGCACTCGCCGTCGACCAAGCGGCTGGGACTGGTGACGCTCACCGACGTGGCCCCCACCGTGCTGGCCGCGGTCGGCGCCGACGTACCCGGGGCCATGATCGGCCGCCCGCTCCGCTACCACCCTGGGGAGCCCGACGTCGCCCGCCTGGCCGGCCTCGACGACGCCGCCGCCTTCCGCCAGTCGATCTACTACCTGACGATCCTCGGCTTCATCGTCTTCCAGGCGATCGTCTACCTGCTCGTCGCCGCCGTCCTGCGCCGGCCGAGACACGAGTCCCCCGCCTGGTGGACGGCCGGGCTGCGGGTGGCGGTGCTGGCCGTCGCCGCCTTCCCCCTGGCCACCTACCTCTTCCGGGCCGTGCCGTTCGCCGCCGCGTGGGGGTGGGCCTCGGTCACGATCCTCGTCGCCATGGCGGCGGCCATCGCCCTGGTCGCGTCCCGTACCGGTGCCCGCAGCCCGAGGCGCCCGATGGCGCCCCTCGCCTGGATCCTCGGGCTCACCCTGGCCGTGCTGCTCGTCGACGTGGCCACCGGCGCCCGGCTGCAGCTGGCCAGCCTGATGGGGTACTCGCCGGAGACCGTCGCCCGCTTCTACGGCGTCGGCAACCCCACGTTCGCGGTCATGGCCGCCACCGCCCTGCTGGCCGCCGCCCTCCACCTCGAGCACGCCCCCCGGCGCAAGGAGGCCCTGGTGGCGGTGGGTGCGGTGCTGGCCCTGGTGGTCGTCGTCGACGGTGCCCCCGGCCTCGGCGACGACGTCGGCGGCATGCTCGCCCTCCCGATCGTGTTCACTCTGGCCATGGTCGCCTTCTCCGGCCGGCGGCTGTCGTGGCGGTCGGCGGCCCTCGCCCTCGCCGCGGCAGTGGTCGTCGTCGGCCTGGCCACCGTCGTCGACCTGGTCCGCGCCCCCGACGCCCGCAGCCACCTGGGACGCCTGGCGGCGGAGACGGTCGACGACGGCGAGGGTGGCCTTGTCACCACCATCGCCCGCAAGGCCGACGCCAGCTTCAGGATCCTGCGGGCCTCGGTGTGGAGCTGGCTGGTGCCCGTGATCGCCGCCTTCGGGCTGTTCGTGCTGGCCAGGGGCCGCGCCGCCTCGCTGCTGCCGCCCGGCTCGCCCCGCCGGACCGGCCTGGCCGCCGCCCTCGCCGCCGGCCTGCTCGGGTTCGTCGTGAACGACTCGGGCGTCATCGTCACCGCCGTCGTGCTCGTCTTCGTCGGGCCGTTCCTGGCCCTGGCCGCCCTCACCCCGCGGGGCCCCGCCCGCCCGGTGCTGTGGGAGCCCCTGCCCGAGGGGGCCAGACCGTCCGAGGGGGCCAGCCCGTCCTCCTCGACAAGCCAGTCGCCCGCGCCCGCCGCCGGAGCCTGAGCTCGATGACGGCCGTGCTCTGTGGGCTCGTCGTGGGCTACCTCACCGCCCGGCTGGCGTGGGTGGCCCTGGCCTCGCTGTTCGACTCGCCGACGCTGGCCCGCACCAACTACCGGGGCCGGGCCCTGCCCACCGCCGCGGGCGTCATCGTGGCGCTGTCGGTGCTGTTCGTGGAGGGCGGGCGGGCGCTGGCGGGCTCGTTCGGCGTGGGGGACGGTCCCGGCCTCACCGCCCCGCGGGGGCTCGTCCTGCTGGTCGCCGCCGCCTTCGGCCTGCTCGGGCTGCTCGACGACATCGCCGGCTCGGACACGTACCGGGGCTTCCGGGGCCACGTCACCGCCCTCATGGCCGGTCAGCTGACGACCGGTGGGCTCAAGCTGATCGGCGGGGCGGCGGTGTCGCTCATCGCCGTGGGGCCCCTCGTGGGCCGGTCGCCCGGGCGACTCGTCGCCGACGCCGTGCTCGTGGCCCTCTGCGCCAACCTGGCGAACCTGCTCGACGCCGCGCCCGGCCGGGCGACGAAGGTCGGCGCCGCCGCGTTCGTCCTGCTGGTGCTCGGCGTGGGGGTGCCGCCGGCCCTGGTGGCGCCCGCGGTCGTCGTCGGCGCCGCCCTCGGCCTTCTCCTCGACGATCTCCGCGAGCACCTCATGCTCGGTGACGCCGGCGCCAACGCCCTGGGCGCGGTGCTCGGCATCGCCGTCG
Source organism: uncultured Acidimicrobiia bacterium (assembly GCA_963827345.1). Lineage (GTDB taxonomy): Bacteria > Actinomycetota > Acidimicrobiia > Acidimicrobiales > AC-14 > CAWGUU01. The sequence continues at coordinate 85,023 of CAWHAN010000006.1, forward strand.
TGCTCACCTGCGCCCCCGGCGCCCGCGATCTGGTCCTGGTCGTCGTGGCCGCGCTCAACGTCGCCGGCGAGCTTGTGTCGTTCTCGAAGGTGATCGACGCGGTGCCGCCGCTGCGGGCCCTGGACCGCGCCGGCCGCCGCCGCTAAGCGCCGGGGGTTGACAAACTTACGCCGTAAGCCTATTCTACTTACGACGTAAGCCTCACGACGGAGCTAGGAGAGATCATGAAGAGAGCAACGCTCGACCTACCGACGCAGCCCGCCACTGCCGGCGCCGAGACGATGAAGGCGCCCACGATGAAGGCAATAGTCCAGGACGAGTACGGCGACGCTCCCGAGGACGTGCTCCGCCTGGCCGACGTCGCCCGGCCCACGGTGGCCGACGACGAGGTTCTCGTGCGGGTGCGCGCCGCCAGCGTGGACCGCGGCACGTGGCACGTGATGGCCGGCCTGCCCTACCCGATCCGGGTCGCCGGCTTCGGCCTCCGCCGGCCCAAGGGGCTCAACCCCGGTCGGAGCGTTGCAGGCACAGTCGAGTCCGTCGGCAAGGACGTTGCCGGGTTCTCGCCGGGCGACGAGGTGTACGGCGTCTGCAACGGTGGCTCCTTCGCCGAGTTCGCCGGCGCCCGGGCGGACCGGCTCGCCCCCAAGCCGGCGAACCTGTCGTTCGAGCAGGCGGCGGCCGTGCCCATCTCCGCCCTGACCGCGCTGCAGGCCGTGCGGGACAAGGCGAACGTGCAGCCGGGCGAGAAGGTGCTGGTCATCGGCGCATCCGGCGGCGTGGGCACGTTCGCGGTGCAGGTCGCCAAGGCCTTCGGCGCCGAGGTCACCGGAGTGTGCAGCACCGCCAAGGTGGACCTGGTCCGGGGCCTGGGAGCCGACCACGTGATCGACTACACCCAGGACGACTTCGCCGCCGGGGAGCACCGCTACGAGGTGATCCTCGACATCGGCGGCAACCGCCGGCTGTCGGATCTCCGGCGAGCTCTCACCCCGCACGGGAGGCTCGTCATCGTCGGAGGCGAGACCGACGGACGCTGGCTCGGCGGCAGCGACCGCCAGATCCGGGCGATCCTGCTGTCCCCGATGGTGAGTCAGAAGATGGGCACCTTCGTGTCGTCCGAGAACTCCGAGGACCTGGTGGTGCTCCGGGACCTGATCGAAGCCGGCAAGGTCACGCCGGCCGTCGACAGGACGTACCCGCTGGGCGACGTCCCGGCGGCCATCCGGTACGTGATCGACGGCCACGCCCGAGGCAAGGTCGTCGTCACCGTCTGACGCCCCGCTCGGTCAACGGGCCAGGGCAGCGTCGGGCGTACGATGAGGGAATGAGGACGGTCGTGCTCGGCCCCAGGCCAGCGGAGCTGCAAGGCCTGATCGACCGGCGGCACGCCCTCGGGATCGACCTGTTCGACGAGGTGTGGGAGGGGTCGTACCACGTGGCACCGGCGCCGAATGCAGCACACGCCTATCTCGACGACGTCCTCGCCGTGCTCCTGCACCCGTACGCCGAGGCCGCGGGGCTGACAGGGACCGGCCCGTTCAACCTGGGCAGTCCCGAGGACTACCGCGTTCCCGACCGCGGCTATCACCGTGGTCGGCCCACGGGCACGTGGGTGCCCACGGCCGCCATCGTCGTCGAGATCGTCTCCCCCGACGACGAGACCTACGAGAAGTTCGGCTTCTACGCCATGCACGAGGTGGAGGAGCTCATCGTCGCCGACCCGGCGGCGCGGGCGCTCACCATATGGCGACGAACGACGGACGGCCGCTACGAAGAGGCGCCGGCGAGCTCTTTGCTGGCGGTCACCTCAGCCGAGCTGGAGCGGTGCCATCTCCTGGCCGGAGGACGGCGACTGACTCAACCAGCCGGAGGGCCTACGCAGGGGCGCCCGCGACTGCCGCCGCGTCGGGGTCGGGCGGCGGCGGTGGGGGTGGCGGCGCCGACGGCAGCCGATTCAGGGCGTCGATGAGCTCCCGCAGCCGGCCGTGGCTGTTCCTGTCGAAGTGCAGGACGAGGCGCGGGAGGTCGACGTGGTCGTCGCCGGCGACCTCGGTGGGGAGCGGCCCGGATGCCTCGATGGCCCCGCGGGCGCAGATGTCGGCGAAGTCCCGGTTGAGCGCCTCGAGCTCCTCGGCCGTCGGTGCCGCCTGCAGCCGGACGACGAGCCGGCCGCCCACGTAGCGAATGGAGTGGTAGTTGCGGAAGAACCCCCGGATCTCCGCCGTGGCCGCCCCCACGTCGTCGGTGATCCGGTAGAGCGAGAAGTCGTCGACCGAGATCAGGCCCCGCGCCGCCACCTCCGCCCGCAGGAACGCGTCCAAGGCGTGCCAGTACGTGCCCGCTGGGACATCCAGCAGGACGATCGGAGCGGGCGCGGCCTTGCCCGTCTGGAGCAGGGTGAGCAGCTCGAAGGTCTCGTCGAGGGTGCCGAAGCCCCCCGGCAGGACGACGAAGCCGGCCGACTCCTTCATCAGCATGAGCTTGCGGGTGAAGAAGTACTTCATCGACACCATGTTGGGGTCGGCGATGAGAGTGGTGGGCTGTTCGAACGGGAGCCGGATGTTGATCCCGATCGATTTCTCGGGGCCGGCCCCCTCGGCCCCCGCGGCCATGATCCCCGGCCCCGCCCCGGTGACCACCATCCAGCCGGCGTCGGCGAGGTCCCTGGCCAGGTCGCGGGCCTGGGCGTACGACGGGTCGTCGGGCGACGTGCGGGCCGACCCGAAGATCGTCACCTTGGGCACGGCGGCGTGGGGGGCGAACAGGTTGAACGCCTCCCTCATCTCGCTGAGGGCGGCGTTGGTGATCTTCAGGTTGAGACGGTCGGCCCCGTCGCCGGCCAGGCGGGTGACAGTGGCGAGGAGCTCGAACAGCTGGTCGCGGTCGGCGACCGCCCCGGCGGCGTCGAGCAGCTCGAGCAGGCGGGCGTCGAGGTCGGCGTCGCCGGTCCTGCTCCGGGACGTCACCTCGGTCACCACCCGGGGCGCATCGGTCACGACTCGGGGCTCATCGGTCACCGATTCGAGGCTAGGGCTCCCCGGAGGGCTACCCCGACCGGGGGACTGTCCCGAAAAGACCGAAGAGGATGCTGTTACCCGGGGCTCGGGCAGGGCAGAATGCAGCCATGGTGGTCGCTGTGTTCCAGGTCGTGCTCTCCCTGTCCGTGATCTGCCTTCTCCTCTACGGGGTGACCTGGTTCGAACAGCGGGTCCTGTCCCCCCGCTCGCTGATCGTCCACTCCGTCAAGACCCGCTCCGCCCAACCGGACCACGTCGAGGTCCTCGTCGCCGCCCAGTCGGAGCACCTGCTCGCCGACATCGTCGTCCCCGGAGACGCGGAGACGACATCGGCGGCGGCCTCGTAGCTCAGGCCGGAGCCGGCTCCACCCGGCCGTAGAGAGTCGTCCGCTGCTGGAGGGGACGACCCAGCGGCTCGACGATCTCCCGGAAGCCCACTTCGTCCATGTGCTGGCCGTGGGAGGCACCCGCGGCCCGTGAGATGTTCTCGTCCATGAGCGTGCCGCCCAGGTCGTTGGCCCCGGCGGCCAGGGCCTGGCGGGAGCCGCCGGCGCCCATCTTCACCCAGGAGACCTGGACGTTGGGCACGAGCTCGCCGTAGGTGATGCGGGCGACGGCGTGCATCAGCAGCGCCTCCCGGAAGGTCGGGCCCCGGCGGGACTTGCCCTGCAGGAACATCGGCGTGGCCATGTGGACGTAGGGGAGGGGCACGAACTCGGTGAACCCGCCGGTCTCGGCCTGCAGGGCCCGGGTGCGCAGCAGGTGCCGGGCCCACGACACCGGCTGCTCGATGGCCCCGAACATGATCGTGATGTTCGACCGCAGCCCGATGGAATGGGCCACCCGGTGGGCCTCCAGCCACTCGTCGGTGTCGATCTTGTCGGGGCAGAGGACGGCCCGCACCCCGTCGTCGAGGATCTCGGCGGCGGTGCCGGGCAGCGTGGCCAGGCCGGCGGCCCGGAGCCGTCCCAGGTAGGACGCCAGCGGCTCGCCCAGGCGGCGGGCGCCCTCGGTGACCTCCAGGGCGGTGAAGCCGTGGACGTGGATGCCCGGGGCGGCTTCCTTCACCGCGTTGCAGACGTCGATGTAGTACTCGCCGTCGAAGCTGGGGTGGATGCCCCCTTGCAGGCAGACCTCGGTGGCGCCCAGCTCGACGGCTTCCACCACCCGCCGCTGCATCTCGTCGATCTCGAGCAGGTATGGGTCTCCCCGGAGGTTGAGCGACAGGGGGCCCTTGGAGAAGGCGCAGAACCGGCACTTGAACGTGCAGACGTTCGTGTAGTTGATGTTGCGGTTGGCCACCCAGGTGACGACGTCGCCCACCTGGCGCCGGCGCAGGTCGTCGGCGACCTCGGCCACCGCCGCCACCTCCCGGCCCCGGGCCGAGAATAGCGTGACGATCTCGTCCTCGCCCACCTGCTGGCCGGCCAGGACACCCGCCAGCACCTCGCCCACCCGGCCGCCGGCCCTGGGCGTCTCGGGGAGAAGCCGGGGCGGGGGAGCCTGGCCGCCGGCGAACCACGGGTCGAGATCGCGGGCCAGGCCCTCGGCGTCGGCCGCGGCCAGCACCGCCGGTCGCACCGCGGGCCCAGCCACCGGGACGGGTCGAGGGCGAACTCGGGGTAGATCGTGAGTCGGGGCGCCAGCTCGAAGCCGGCCGCCTGGGTGGCCTCTCGCAGGGTGTCGACGGCCGGCCACGGGCGCTCGGGGTTGACGTGGTCGGGCGTGACGGGGGAGACCCCGCCCCAGTCGTCGATGCCGGCCTGGATCAGCGGGCCAGGTCGTCGGAGAGGTTGGGCGGCGCCTGGAGGTGGATGTCCGTTGGGAGCACCAGTCGGGCGACTGCGACGGTCCAGAGGAGCTCGTCGGGCGGGCAGGGGGGCGCCGCGTGCATCGCCGTACCGGCCTTGGGCAGGAAGTTCTGGACGATCACCTCCTGCACGTGGCCGTGGCGGCGGTGGCTGGCGGCGATCGCCTCGAGGGTGGCCAGACGGTCGGCCCTGCTCTCGCCGATGCCCACCAGCACGCCGGTGGTGAAGGGGATGGCCAGCTCGCCGGCCGCCTCCAGGGTGGCAAGGCGGCGCTCGGGCGTCTTGTCGGGGGCACCCCGGTGGCAGGCCAGGTCGGGGTTGAGCGACTCCAGCATCATCCCCTGCGACGCCGACACCTGCCGCAGCCTGGCCAGTTCTGCGGTCGACAGGGCGCCGGCGTTGGCGTGGGGGAGAAGCCCGGTCTCGCGGAGGACGAGGGAGGCGACCGCGACCAGGTAGTCGACGGTGGACTCGTAGCCGGCGGCGGCGAGCCAGTCCCGGGCCACGGGGTAGCGGTCCTCGGGCTGCTCGCCCAGGGTGAACAGGGCCTCGTGGCAGCCGGCGGCGGCGCCGTCGCGGGCGATGGCCAGCACCTGCTCTGGGGTGAGGTACGGAGCTCCCACCCGGGCGGGTGGCTGGGCGAAGGTGCAGTAGCCGCACAGGTCACGGCACAGCCGGGTCAGGGGGATGAAGACCTTGGGCGAGAACGTGATGCGGGTGCCGGTGGCGGCGTCTCGTGCGCTGGCGGCCGCGGCCGTCAACTGCTCGAGCGGCGCGGCGAGAAGCTCGGCGCCAGTCACACCCTCACGACCGTCACGTCCTCACAATAGGATCCCGCCAGGCGTAACCCGCGAGCGAGAGGGACGACGTGGCCGAGCGCAAGGCGAGTGCAGTCTGGGAGGGCGACCTCTTCGCAGGCGCCGGGACGGTGTCGGCCGAGAGCACGGGGCTGTTCACCGACGCCCCGGTGACGTGGGCGTCACGAACCGAGGATGCCGGCGGGCGCACCAGCCCGGAGGAGCTGCTGGCCGCCGCCCACGCCGCCTGTTTCTCCATGGCGCTGTCGAACGAGCTGTCGAGCCGGGGCCACGAGCCGTCCCGCCTGGAGGTGTCGGCGGTGGCGGTCTTCGCGCCGCCGACGATCACCACCATGAGGCTTCACGTCACCGCCACGGTCCCTGGCGCCGACGAGGCGCAGTTCAGGGAGGCGCTGGAGGCGGCGGAGGGGTCGTGCCCGGTGTCGAACGCGCTCCGCGGCAACGTCGCCGTCGAGGTCGACGCCGAGCTCGGCCTGACTGTCTCGGTGGAGGCCGGTCAGCGGCGCACGTAGCGGCGGCCCCACAGGGGACTGCCACTGTTCGCCACCGCGGCGGCGGCCACGAGGGGAGCCAGGGCGTAGGCCAGGAGGCCGAGGGCAAGGAAGCCGAGCTCGTTGACGTTGATGGCGTCGGAGAAGGCGGACAGCGCGGCCAGCCCGAAGCACACGGCGGCGACGATCAGAAGGATTCGGTTCATGCTGAGGCTGTACCCCGGTGGGCCGCCCGGCGAACGGTGCCGGTCGATGGGGCCGGCGACACATCGGCCTGTCGTTGACCTTCACCAACCCTTGGCCGGCACTACCATTCGGGCGTGATCGGCGGTTGGCCCGGTCCACGTGTTCCAAACCATGTGATGGCGTGGACGGTTGCCGCAGCGCATCCTGAAGCTTGCGGCCAGACGACGGCGGAGCGAGCGATGCCCAGCACGTCGAATTTCCATTTTCCGGGCTTCGAGGTCGTGACCGTGGACGCGGATCTCGTACCTGCGTGTTACGAGATGGCGCTGAAGACGGAGTTCGTCCCGAAACTGGCGTGGGCGGCGCCGCTCCCGGACATGCTTCTCGGCGGCCTGGCCTCGGGGAAGTGGTCGGCGTTGGTCCTCCTCGATACGACCGGGGCCCTTGCGTCGTACATCGACTACAGGGCAGGGCCGGCCGGTATCGATGTCGGTATCTGCATGACGGGCGCCGAATTCCGGGGCCGGGGCCTGATGAGCGCGCTCCTGTCGGCATTTGTCGCCGACAATCCGGCGTGCGACATCATGATCGGAACGTGCGAGCGGAACGTCGCCATGAGAAGCGTGATCGAGAAATGCGACTTCCTTCCGACTGAGCGCAAGGAGGACCGGGTGGAAGGCGAAAGCACGATCTACTACTGCCGCCATGCCCTCGAGCCGGAGGTGAGGCGCTCAGACGCGTTCGGCGGCCCTTAGGCCCCGGCGGCGGCGCGGTCGACCAGCCAGACGATGCGGTCGGCGGTGACGCGGGCGGCGGGGCAGGAGAGATCGCCGGCCCGCACCCGGGCGAAGGCCTCCCGCTTGCCGTCGCCCTCGACCGTGAAGATCACCAGGCGGCCCCGGGCGATCCCCGAGTAGGTGAGGGTCATCCGCTGGTGCGGATTGCGACCGCTCGGGTCCTCGTTCATCACCACCAGCCGGCCGGGGTCGGCGTCGAGGGCGGCGGAGCCCGGGAAGAGCGAGGCGGTATGACCGTCGGAGCCGAGGCCCAGGTGGACGAGGTCGAAGCGGCCGACGGTGGCCACCTTCTGCTGGTAGGGGTCGGGGCCGTCGTCGCAGCGCATGGGGTGCACGGCGTTGGCGGCACCCACCCGCTCGAGCAGCGCCTCCCGCACCATGCGCTCGTTGGAGTCGGGGTGGTCGGGGGGGACGCAGCGCTCGTCGCCCCAGTAGACGTCGACCTGCCACCAGTCGAGCTGGTCGGACCCGTCGGCGGCCAGCTTCTCGTAGCACCGCCGGGCGGTCTCGCCGCCGGACACGGCCAGCGAGAAGCTCTCGCCGGGCCGGGTGTGGAACGCCTCGACGACGCGCTCGGCGAACTCGGCGGCCACGTCGTCGACGACGATCAGCTCGCCGTTCAACGACATCGGTGCTCCCGTCCTTCGGAGGGTGCACCGATGCCATCCGTGACGTCCCGCCTCCGGCCGGACGAAGCGCGCCACATCGGTTCGCTCACCTTTGGCTCGCTCACGCCGTCACGCGGCGACCGAGTCCCGCAGGATCCGGGCGCCGGCGAGGGCGTCCTCGTAGGCGTCGTCGTGGGCGACGGTGGTGAGGGCGCCGGCGAGGGCCAGGGCCGGCCACCGGTCCTCCATCATCAGCACCTGGTCCAGCGTCGGCCCCCCGTCGATGTCGACCGACGCCGCGATCGACCGCTCCGGGCCGAGGCGGCTGACCGAGAACCGTCCTCGGCGGCCGGCGAACGTCGCCTCCACCCTCACCGACACGTGCTCGGCGGGCGACAGGTGGACCCGGGCGGGCGGGAGACGCAGGCGGCGCAGCAGCCAGCCGCCCATCATCAACCGAGGCCCGGCATTGCCGGCCACGTCCACCTGATCGACGGCGTCGAGGAACGGCCGGGTGGCGCCCCCCTCGAACAGGCCGGCCAGCTGGGTGCGCCACGGCCGCAGCCGGATCCACGACAGGTCGCTCACCGGCAGCCGGCGGCACAGCACCGACGCCCGGGCCAGGGCGTCGGCTCCGCTCTCGGCCACGGCCCGGCTGTCGACCACCAGCCGGTCGGCCACGTCGAGCAGGGGATCGCCCGGCGCCGGCAGGCTGGCCGGGAGCCACACCACCAGCGGCACGTCGGGGAGGGCGAACGGGCCGACGACGGAGTCGAGGTGGAACCGGGCCGGCCCCCGAACCGTCAGCACGACCTCCTCGAAGCACACCGCCCGCCCCGCCGAGTTCATCAGGGCGTGGACCCACACGGTGGCGTCGATGCCGGTGCCGCCGCCTTCGACCGTGTCGCCCCCCATCACCACGACGACCGTGCGCGAGGGATGGCGCAGCCCGAGGTCGTGCACCGTGCTCCTGGCGATGTCCGCCTCGGCCTGGCTGTGCACCACCGCGGCGAGGGTCAGGACGCTGGTGCGCACCGCGGCCCGCTGCTCGTGGCGGCGCAGGCCCGAGAGGGCTGCCTCCACCTCGCCGACGGAGACGTTCTCGGCGTCCCAGGACCCGATCGTGGTCGGCTGCTGCTGCTGCTGGGCGATAGACGTCACCGGTTGACCCTCACGCGGCGCCTCTCACCGTTGGGCACGGGTCACGGGCGCCGCCAGCCGCGACCGTCGCGACGGAGCAGCTCGTCGGCCTCGGCGGGGCCCCACGTGCCGGCCTCGTAGCGCGCCAGGGGAAGGTCGGCCTCGTCGAACGCCTGCAGCACGGGGTCGACGATACGCCAGGCCTGGGCCACCTCGTCGGAGCGGATGAACAGGGTCTGGTCGCCGACGAGGGCGTCGAGCAGCAGCCGCTCGTAGGCGTCGGGGGTCTCCTCGAGGAACGCGGCCCCGTAGAAGAAGTCCATCGACACCGATCGGACCCTGAACGCCTGGCCCGGCACCTTCGCCCCGAACCGCAGGGTGATGCCCTCGTCGGGCTGGATGCGGAGCACGAGGGCGTCGGGATCGAGGTCCTGGGCCTGGTCGGCGGCGAAGGGCAGGTGGGGGACCCGGTTGAACTCCATGGCCACCTCGGTGACCCGCTTGGGCAGGTACTTCCCGGTGCGGACGTAGATGGGGACGCCCGCCCAGCGCCAGTTGTCGACCCTGATGCGCATGGCCACGTAGGTCTCGGTCTGGCTGTAGGGGTCGACGCCCTCCTCGTCCCGGTAGCTCTTGACCTCGTTGCCCTGCACCCAGCCCCGCCGGTACTGGCCGCGCACCACCTCGGTGGACACCTGGTCGGGCGTGAGGACGTCGACCGCCTTGAGCGCCTTCACCTTCTCGTCGCGGATGCCGTCGGCGTCGAACGTGGCGGGCGGCTCCATGAGGGTCAAGGCGAGGACCTGCATCACGTGGTTCTGGACGATGTCGCGCAGGGCGCCGGCGTTCTCGTAGAAACCGCCGCGATGGCCGACGCCCAGCGACTCGGCCACGGTGATCTGCACGTGGTTCACGTACCGGCGGTTCCAGAGTGGCTCGAAGATGGCGTTGGCGAAGCGTAGGGCCAGGACGTTCTGGACCGTCTCCTTCCCCAGGTAGTGGTCGATCCGGTACACCTGGGGCTCGTCGAAGGCGGCGTGGACGACAGCGTCGAGGTCGGCGGCCGATTTGGCATCCCGGCCGTACGGCTTCTCGATGACGATGCGCACGAACGGCGCCGACACGAACGGGCCCGGCTCGGCCGGCTTGTTGAGCCCGGCCCCGGCCAGGCCCTGCACGATGATCGGGAACGTGGCCGGCGGGGTGGCGAGGTAGTACAGCCGGTTCCCGCCGGTGCCCCGCTCGCGGTCGAGCCCGTCGAGCAGGCCGGCCAGGCGGGAGTAGGTGGCGGGGTCGTCGTAGGCCCGGCGACGTAGCGGAACCCCCCGGTGAAGGCCTCCCAGACGTGGCGGGCCTCCTCGCCCCCGCCGCCCATGTCGGCCACCGCCTTCTGCATGCGCTGGCGGAACTCGTCGTCGGTCATCGGCGTGCGGGCCACCCCGACCACCGAGAATCCGCCCGGCAGGAGTCGCCGGATGGCCAGCCGCTCGACCGCCGGCATGAGCTTGCGGGCGGTGAGGTCGCCCGAGGCGCCGAACACCACGAGGACCGCTGGCGGCGCGACCCGATCGCCGGTCGTCTCGGCCAACGGATTGTCCGAGGTCACGGGTGGGCCCAGATCATGTGCCCGAAATGCTATCGGTGCCTGTGGATGACGGGTGGACCGAGTTAGCCTCGTGGTCCCACGTCGACGCCACCGACTGCTCGGGGCGGCGCTCGCCCTGGTGGGCGATGTCGTCGAACGCCCGCTTGTCGGCGTCGGTCAACGGCGGCTGCACGATGCTGCGGGGCCACAGTCGCCGGGCCCACACCACGTTGACCTCCGCCGCATAGAGGGTGAGCTGGGCGCCGACGAACAGCCAGGAGACGAGCCCGAGCACCGATGCGAAGTAGCCGTAGATCTGCGACGCGTGGCGGAGCTGGTGCCCGACGAGGTAGGCGCCGATCACCTGGAGCAGCGACCAGCCGATTCCTCCCAGGACCGCACCGGGGAGGAGACCGCGGGTCGGCACCGTGCGAGGGGTCAGGACCCGGAAGGCCATTACGAAGAGGGCGACGTTCAACGCCACCGTCAGGGTGAGGCCGGCGACGCTCCCAATCCCGCCGCCACCGAAGGCCGAGAAGGAGGCGATGACCGTGGTGGCCACCAGGCCGACGCCGAGCACACCGAGGAGGCCGAAACCCCGGAGGAGACGCATGGCGAAGGGCGGCCGGTCGACGCCGGGGACGTTCCAGACCTCGGCCATGGCCAGCTGGCTCGCCTGGGTGAACCCGAGGGAGCCCCAAATGACGAAGACCAGGCCGACAGTGAGGGCGAAGGCATTGCCCTGAAGGGGCCGGATGGCCTCTCCGAGCTGCTGGCCGACGATGGGGAAGTCGCGCAGGGCCGAGGCGAGCACCGAGCGCCGCAGCGCGCTGTTGCGGTCCATGGCGAAGCCCAGGATCGTGGTCAGCAGGAGGAGGAGCGGGAAGACGGCGAGGAAGGCGTAGTAGGCGATGAGCGCGGCGAGCGAGCCCGCCCTGTCGTCACCGAACTTCTTGATCAGAGCGAAGATGACCGCCAGCGGTAGATGCGTCTGCTGGTAGCGGTCGATGCGGCGGATGACCCGCTCGAATGGGTTCATTCGCTCCGTTCTTGTCGGCCGCCGGACGACACACAGTGTCGCTTACATCGGCGGCACAGGCGGCAGGGGCTCCGGATCTCGGGCCCCGTACGGTGTGCCGACGTGATCGCCGGCCGGGAGGCTTGCAACGGCGCTGCGGACTGCACTCTCGAACAGCTGCACCGCGGCCTTTGTCTGCTCGACGAGTGTCGTGAGGTACGTGTCGAGATCCGCCCACCATCTCGCGGAGCCCTTTACGGGCCACCAGACGGGCCAATCCTTGTCGTGGACCTCGAGCCGCGTGTCCTCACCGGCGCGATGACCCTCCGATTCGAGGAAGAGCGCCCGTGCCTCTCGGCCCAGACCGTGTGACGCTGTGTAGACACCCACGAACGGTGTGTTCAGGACCGGGTTCACCTCCCAGCGGGCCCAGCCGAGTCCGACACCGATGACCGGTACCTCCTTGACGAAGGGTGTCTTGGCAGGATGGAGGAGGCGCTGCCGCCAGCCGCCCGGCCCTTCGACCAGCGAGAGTTCCATGCCCGCGCTCGCCGCCAGCAGGGCGAGGGGATCCCGTGTGGCCTGGTCGAGCCACCTATCGGTGTCGGCGGTGGCGGAGGCGCGATACGTCGCCCATTCGGTGATGGTCTTCTCGTGGGTGAGGAAGAACAGCGCCGGTGGGGTGAACGCGTCTGCTCCGGCCCCCCTTGCGAGAATGGGGTCGAACTCCGATTCGGGCTCGGTCATCGCAGGCTCCTTCTCGCCTCATCCGTCCAGACCTCGACCGCCTGTCGGCCCAGACGACTCGAGGCTCTTGCCGACACGGCGTCTCTGCTGCCAGGCGCGACACCGTCGACTCCAACCAACGCCAGCCCAGTGCCTTCCAGCGGTCGGGGTCGGTCGCCGTCCGCGGCTTGCGTTCGCCGGCCACGGTCAGAAAGACCAGGCGGTCCGCCTCGGGCCAGTCGGTCTCGAGCCGCGATGCCTGAGTCTCGCCCTCCCCGGCGTCGATCTTCGCCTCGACGACGATCGTCCACGTGGAGCCACTGACGACAAGGTCCGCTCGTGACACCGTCCTGTGGACCTCGGTCACGACGACGGCCCGCCACGGATCGGGGGCATCGACGCCGATCTCCGCCGCTAGCGCTTCGATCATGGCGGCGCCCAGTCCGTGATGGGCGAGGGGATCGAGCAGCCACCGGACGATGCGGCAGTTCGGCGCCTCTCTCCTGGAGAGACCGAGTACTGCCAGGATCGACCACGGCCCCTGCACCCAGGCACCGCGGTCGACGATCCGGAGCTGGGCCTCCCTCATCCCCCTGAACAGGCGGATGTCGAGCAATGCCGACATGGCCGCGTCCTCGCGTTGCATCGCCGCCCACACGCGGGACATGCCTGCGAAGCGCTCCACGTCCGCCGTCGTGATGGTCACGCTCGAATGGTACGTAGACCCTGCGACATCGCGGCGATCCTCTCGTTGGGGTCGGGCGGCGATCCGGGTCGGGAATGACCGCTGCTATCGTCCGGGCCGTGTCAGCCACCGGCGAAACAGACGGGATGCCGGGCGGGGCGGACGCGGCCGGTTCCTACGTCTACGAGGTGCTCCTGGCAGCCCGCTTCCCCTGGGCCGGCGACGAGTCGATCGCCCAGGCCGCCACCTTCCTCCGCGAGTCCGACAAGGAGGCCGACGGCATGGACGGGAGCCTGGGGAACGACCCGTTCCTCGTCGGGCGGCTCATGAAGGAAGCGGCCACGCTGGCCGAGATCGTCGACCCCCCGCCGGTGCTGGGCTGATGCCGGTGCTGGACCGATGAGGCGCATGATCGAGATGGCGATGGAGGACGAATCGGCCGCCGCCTGCGTCGAGTTCCTGCTCGGCTACTACGCCGAGGGCGGCAAGATCGGCGCCCGGGCCTGGCAGGCGAGCCAGCGGGACTGGGAAGCCACGGTCCGGGCCTTCCTCGACAGCGGCGAGGCCGCCGACATGCAGCAGGCCGAGCTCCGGGCCCTCCGGTTCCTTGTGCGGGTAGCCGGTACCGAAGCGGTCTTCGCCTGGATGTAGTTCAGCGCCGCCTGCCGGCCAGTGTTTGAATCACCGGTAGCGCCCCAAAACGGCACGAAATCGGTGAAATCATGGCGCTATGAGTGATTCAAACCGGGTCGGTCGTCTGCCCCCGGTCCGGGTCATGCGCAGATCTCGTCGGTCATGCCCAGGCCCCTGTGGCCGGCCCAGAGCTGGGTGACCTTGCCCTCGCCGATGCCGATGACCATCTCGAAGTCGGCCAGCGCCGGGTCGTCGGCCCGGGACACCAGGCGCCCCTCGTCGTTGGTGAGCTTGCGTTCCGCCGACGGGTAGGCCTCGTCCACGTCGGCCAGGGTGCTGCCGATGCCGATGCCGCTGAGGGTTGTCACGCCGGGCTCGGAGACAGTGATCACGTCGACCCTGCCGTCGCCGCCGGTCGAGACGAACGCCAGCCCCGCCGGCCCGCCGGTCGGGGTCAGCTCGGTGCAGTCAGGCCCGACCTTGCGGGTCATGTCGACGCCGGCGGCGCCCTCGGCCTCACCGAGGGTCATGCCCACCTTGACCGGTCCCACACCGTCGACCCCGAGCTTGGAGCCCTTGCCGAGGGCGGAATCCGGCAGGGGGGCTGTCGCCAGACTTGGCGGCCACGTACTGGTCGGTGATCCCCACCTTGCCGTCGTCGCCCTCGTGGCGAACCTGGAGGATGACGTCGCCCGACTGGCCCACCCCCACCAGCATCCTGCTCGAACCTCCGGAGGAGATGGGCTGGGAGTTGTAGTTGCTCCAGGATCCGCCCGGCTTCTTGGTGCGCGCCGACACGGTGCCCCCTGTCGGGCTCTGGATCTCGAGGGCCAGCCCGTCGTCCTCCCGGGAGACGTCGACCTGGGTGATGCGTTCGGTGGTGTTGGCGGTGACGTAGTAGACGCCGCCCTCGCGGTCCCTGGCCAGGTGGACCGTCCCACCGACTCCACCCGCCGTGTAGGGGACGGCGACGTGCGACGGCCCGTGGTCGGTGGGCTCGACCTTCGGGTCGGGAAGGGCCCGGGAGAGCAGGAACACCCTGGCAACGCCGTCCGGCGATCCCCGCCAGGCCGCGTGACCCTCGTCGAAGCCCTTCTGGAACTCGTCCAGCTCGGACTTGGTTTCCGGCCAGATGCGAGCGGGCCCGGCGACGACCGTGGCCGCGGCGGGGGGCACCAGGTTCCGCGGCACGGTGGTCGTCCCCCGCATCGCCGTCGTCACCGTCGGGCCGACCTGGGCGGCGGGGACCGTGGTCTCGGGAGCCGCGGGCGTGAGCGAAGGGCCGGCGGTGTCGACCGGACGGGCGCCGTTGCCGTCTCTTACCGCGGCGAGGGTGGCCCCGACCGCCACCACGGGCAGCAGGGCGGCGAAGGCGAAGACGACCACACGGGCCCGCTGGCGGCGGTGGTCGATCCTGAGGGTGATCGACGTCCAGCCGTCGGGCGACGGGGTGACCCGTGCCGCCCGCTCCTGGAGCGTCTCCCGGAGGTCCTGCTCGACTGTCACGACCTCTCAACCCCTGTCACGCACGTGCGAGCCTCTGTCAGACGTCTGCGGGCCTCGGTCATTGGTCGACAACCTTTCTGAGCTCCGCCAGTCCCCGGTGGAGGAGGGACTTCACGGTTCCGGGGCGGCAGCCGAGGGCGACGGCGATGTCGGCCTCGGAGAGGTCCTCGTAGAAGCGCAGGACCAGGGCAGCCCGCTGGCGGGAGGGAAGCTTGGCGAGGGCGTCGAAGAGCTCGTCGCCCCCGGCGGCGGCCGGCTCGGGCTCGTGGGCGGTCCGCTTGAGGTAGGCCCGTTCGAGGTTTCCTCGGCGCAGGTGCGAGCGGCAGGCGTTGAGCACGGCGGTGCGGAGGTAGGCGCGGGGGTGGTCGGTGCGGTCCCAGTGGCGGTGCATGCGGGCGAAGGCGTCCTGCACCAGCTCCTCGGCGACCGGGGTGGAGCCGACCATCAGGTAGGCCAGCCTGACCATGGAGGCGTAGCGCTCCCGGTACAGGTCGGCCAGCGAATCGGGCCGGGACGCCAGTTCGATGACCGGGATCTCGCCGGTGTCCTCCGCCATCCCGCTCCTCACATCCAGCAGACGCTCGAGAGCGGCCGCCGGTTCCGTAAAGGGTGGCAGAAAATGACGTGCCGGAAAACTATGTGGAGGACAGCAGGACCACCGATGCGGTGAAGCCGTGGACGAAGTTGCGGCCGCCGACGGGGCCAAGCTCGCCGGCGCAGAACATGCCCGCCAGGGGCGCCCCGCCCAGGCTGGCCGACACCACCTCGGCGTCGTGGTCGGGGGTCGAGAACAGATTGGACCCGCGGCCGTTGCAGGTGAACAGCAGGGCGGCGTCGGCCCGACGCTTGTCCATCGAGCTGGCACAGGTCCTCGTCGGCGGAGGCGGCGTCGCGGACCTGGAACTGGGTGGTGGCCCCCACATCGACGTTGTCGTTGACCATGATCGCCCCCAGCTCGGGGTCGGCGCCCAGCACGTTGCGGATGAGGAAGTCGCCGCGATCGAAGTCGAGCTTGCTCTCGTCGATGACCCGTCCGAAGTGGACGTACTGGGCCAGCAGGCGGCGGTCTTCCTCGCTGATGCCCATGGCCACCTCCTGCAACCGCTCCAGCGCCGGCTTGCCCGCCAGCTCGTAGACGACGTTGGTCTCCGACCGGGTGACGGCGTACGGGTTGCCGATGGGCCGGCATCCCTGCGACACGACGGACGTGACCTGCACCGACGGGCCCAGGAAGGCGGCGATCGCCCCGTGGCTGAGCACCTCGTCGCCGAGGACGAGGCGGTTGCCGCCTGGGGCGCGGGCGGCCGATGCCAGGCCGCCGACGACGGGCATGCCCGGGCGGTCCTCGTCGAGGCGGGCGAGGAAGGCGTCGGCCGGGAAGCTGAAGGGATCGGGGATCAGCAGCAGGGCGCTGGGGTCGTCGGGCATGTCGTCGGGCCACCCGGTGAAGGCGGGCCCGTCGGCGGTGTTGTGGAATGTGAGGTGGAACGGCTTCACCGGTCCGGTGTTGCCGGCCCACAGGGCCACCGCCGGCGACTCCTCGACCTCCTTGTTGCCGCCGACCACCGAAATTGCGGCGCAGCCCATCAGGGCACCTGGGGTGAGGGTGGCCATCACCGCCGGAGCGGCGGCATCGAGGCCGCCGGCGTGGGGCGGGGTGACGAACAGCAGGGCCAGGTCGGGAGGGCCGTCGAGGGCCTCGATCACCTGCCCGACGACCTCGCCGACCGCGGTGGCCAGGTCGGGGTGCTGCGAGAGAGCGGCCGCGAAGAGAGCGCTCATTGGTGCGCCATCCCTTCGGGTGGTGCACCAATGAGATACGTGACATCCGGCCTCCGGCCGGACGAAGCGCGCCACATGTGTTCGCTCGCCTTCGGCTCGTTCACGCCTCGCCGGGGAGGAGGGTCAGAGGCACGATGATCGGGTCGCCCCCGCTGAGGCGGACGTAGGCCTGGATCATCCCGTAGTCCTCGTAGGTGAGGTTCCCCTTCACCAGTAGGCGGCCGAACTTGCCCGGCACCACGTTGACCGGCTGGACGTTGCGGGCCACCTGCTCACCCTTGGCGTCCTTGAACTCGACCTCCAGGGTGCCGGTGCCCGAGTCGTCGGCCGGGCAGCGCACGAATACCACCAGGTGGGGGCTGATCGTGACCGGCGGCGCCGACGGCGCGGCCATCGAGAACATGACACCGGTCAGGTCGAAGCGGGTCGACGGGCCAGGCGCCTGACGCTGGTCGATCCCCTCCACGAAGAGTGCCGAAACGATGTCCATATCCCGAACCTAGCCCTCGACGTGCCCAATGGGGTGGGCCGACCGGATTGACCGTAAGCTGTTCCAGCCTGTGGGGCGGCCCTGGGGAGCTGGCACGATGCCGGCCGGGCCACCGAACGAAGGAGTCTCGATGAGCGACACCCAGCAGTGGCAGGAGCTCGGTCAGCAGTTCCGCGTCGACGCGATCAAGATCAGCGGGCGGGCCAAGTCCGGCCACCCCACCTCGTCGATGTCGGCCGCCGACCTCATGGCCGTGCTGGTCACCAAGTACCTGCGCTACGACTTCGACGACCCCAAGAACCCCAACGCCGACCACCTGATCTTCTCCAAGGGCCACGCCTCGCCGCTGATCTACGCCATCTACAAGGCGGTCGGGGCGGTCACCGAGGAGGAGATGGAGACCTACCGCCAGCTGAACAGCCGGCTGGAGGGCCACCCCACCCCCCGCCTCCCCTGGGTCGACGTGGCCACCGGGTCGCTGGGCCAGGGCCTGCCCATCGCCGTCGGCGTGGCCATCGCCGCCAAGTACCTCGACAAGCTGCCGTATCGCACCTGGGTCGTCTGCGGTGACTCCGAGATGGCCGAGGGATCGATGTGGGAAGCCGCCGCCGCCGCCTCGTTCGACGAGCTCGACAACCTCACCGCCATCGTCGACGTCAACCGCCTGGGCCAGAGCCGGGCCACCCGCTACGGCTGGGACCTCGACACGTACCGCAAGCAGTTCGAGTCGTTCGGATGGCACGTCATCGAGGTCGACGGCCACGACGTCGACGCCATCGACGCCGCCTATGGCGAGGCGGTCGAGGTCACCGGCAAGCCCACCGTCGTCCTGGCCCGCACCAAGAAGGGCAAGGGCGTCAAGTCGGTCGAGGACCAGCTCAACGCCCACGGCAAGCCCGTGCCCGACACCGACGAGGCCATCGCCGAGCTGGGTGGCGACCGCGGCATCACCGCCACCGTCCCGAAGCCGCCCACCGACGGGGCGCCCCACGTGTTCCCCTCCGGCGACCTCGAGCTGCCCGTCTACGAGCTGGGCACCTCGGTGGCCACCCGCAAGGCCTACGGCGACGCGTTGGCGGCCCTGGGCTCGGCCCGGGGCGACGTCGTCGCCCTCGACGGTGAGGTCTCCAACTCCACGTTCTCGGAGATCTTCAGGGAGGCCCACCCCGACCGCTACTTCGAGTGCTTCATCGCCGAGCAGCAGATGATCGCCAGCGCGGTGGGCATCCAGGTCCGCGGCTGGGTGCCGTACTGCTCCACCTTCGCCGCCTTCCTGGCCCGGGCCTACGACTTCGTGCGCATGGCCGCCGTCAGCCGGGCCCGCCTCAACATCGTCGGCTCCCACGTCGGCGTGTCCATCGGCGAGGACGGCCCGTCGCAGATGGGCCTGGAGGACATCGCCTCGCTGCGGGCCGTCCACGGCAGCACCATCCTCTACCCGTCCGACGCCAACCAGACGGCCAAGCTGGTCGCAGCCATGGCCGACCTCGACGGCATCGTCTACCTGCGCACCACCCGGGCCAACACCGAGGTCATCTACGGCCCCGACGAGGAGTTCCCCGTCGGCGGCTCGAAGGTGGTCCGCACCTCCGGCGACGACGACCAGGTCACCATCGTGGGTGGCGGCATCACCCTCCACGAGGCCCTCAAGGCGGCCGACGCCCTGGCCACCGAGGGCGTGCCCGTCCGAGTCATCGACGTGTACTCGGTGAAGCCCCTCGACTCGGCCGGTATCTGCGACGCGGTGAACGCCACCGGCGGGCGCATCGTCACCGTCGAGGACCACTGGCCCGAGGGCGGCATCGGCGAGACCGTGGCCGCCGCCCTGGCCGACGCCGGCCTGACCGTGTCGATCACCCGCCTGGCGGTGTCGGGCATCCCCACCTCCGGCAAGCCCGACGAGCTGCTGGCCGCCGCCGGCATCAACGCCGACGCCATCGCCGACGCAGTGCGGGGCCTGCTGAAGTAGAAGTTCCAAGCGAACTGGTTCCACACAGCGGGGCCTGGCCCCGCTGTGTGGAACCGGTTCGGCAGGGTTCAGGCTGCTGGCGCCCTCACCCGGACGACCGGAGCGTCGTGGCGGACCGTGGCCCAGTGGAGGCGCTTGAGGCCGACGATCATCCACCAGCCCGGGTCGATCTGGCCGCCAGGCCGACAGACGAGCCGACGTGGGGGCGGCGTGGTGGTTGTTGTGCAGTCCCTCGCCGGCGGTGAGCCAGGCCAGCCACTGCGAGTTGCCGGCGGTGTTCTCATTCGGCCGGCGCCCGTAGATGTGGCCGACGGCGTTCACCGCCGCGCTCAGCAGCAGGTAGGCGGCGGCGTGGACGCCTGCCGCGATCAGCCCGAGACGGAGCCCCAGGACCAGGCACAGCAGGAAGATGCCGATGCCGAGGCCGAAGAGGGCGTGGTCGAAGAACAGCCGGTCCCAGCGGTCGGGGCTGAGGTCGCGGGCGTACTTGGCGACGGTGACCCGGTTCTTGGCCTCGCGCCGGTAGAGAGCGACGTTCCCGAACTGGACCTTGAGGAACCCGAGCAGGCGGGGCGAGTGGGGGTCGCCCTCGACGTCGGTGTGGGCGTGGTGCTTCCGGTGCACGGCCACCCATTGGCGAGGCCGGATGCCGGTGGTGGTCCACGTGAGGAGCCGGCAGACGGCGTTGACGGCGGGTGACAATCGCACGGCCCGGTGAGCCAGGCCACGGTGGAGGTACACCGTCGTGACGAAGATCGCGAGCTGGGTGACGGCCATCGCCAGGACGAAAGCGAGGGCTACGGACTTGTACATGCAACCGACGTTACCCTACCTACCGGTAGGTAGGGAGCAACCGATCCCCCGATCGGGTGGCCCAAAGGGGGTAGCCTGACCCCTACGATGCCCGACCGAGACGCGGGCGGGCACAGTGCCTGACGGAAAGGCCACCTCGTTGGCCCCTGCAACCCAGACGGCTGCCCAGGCGGTGCCCTCCACCCGGGAGGCCATCCTCGGAGAGGCGCTGCGTTGCTTCGCCGACCACGGCTACGACGGCACGTCGCTCAACGACATCGCCGTCCGCGTGGGGATCCGCCGACCGAGCCTGCTGCACCACTTCCCGTCCAAGGAGGCCCTCTACCGGGAGGTCTTCGAGCGGGAGCTTGTCGACTGGTACGCACGGGTCGAGCAGGACACCGCCGGCAACGGCACCGGCTGGGAGCAGGTCGACCGCATCCTCACCGCCGGCTTCCGGTTCTTCGTCGCCCATCCCGAGTTCGTCCGGCTGGTGCGGCGTGAGGCCCTGGAGGACGCCAGCCGGCTCGGGGCCGACCTGGGTGCCGGCCTGCGCCCCCTGTTCGCACGGGCGGTCGCCTTCTTCGAGGTGGAGATGGCCGCAGGACGGCTGCGGGCCCACGACCCCGAGCAGCTGTTCTTCACGATCTACGGGGCCCTGCTCAGCTACTTCAGCGACGTCCCCCTGCTCGAAGCGCTCCTGGGCGGCGACCCCCTCGCCCCCGAGGTGCTCGAATCCAGGCTCCAGCACATCCGCTCGGTCTTCCGGGCTGCGCTCCAGCCGTAGCCGGCCACGCACTCGGGAGCGGCCTTCGACCTGCCCGAATGGGTCGTACGGCTCATCGACCCAGGCCGGTTTTCGGTCGACCATCTCCTCGGGCGGACACTGCATCTTCGACGATCGGCCGCCGGCTGGAGCACTTCATGCGCCACCGGCGCCCCGGCCAACGGGGGATGGCTGTCGTCGAGCTCGGCCCTCGGTCCTTCCCCTGATCGGGGCGCTGCTGCTGGGGACCTTCAGCGGTGGGTCCGCCTACTTCAAGAAGATCAGCATGGTGGACGCCACCCGGGAAGAGGCACCGCTCCGGCGCCAGCCTGCCAACGACGCCGGCTCAGGCGGACTGGCGACCTGGCGACGCGCTCGTCAAGGACCGGGTCGTCGCGCTGTCGGGCGGCAGCAGCTCGACCGCCGCCGACGTGTGCGTCACCTTGTCACCCCGACGGGCATCAACGTCGTGTGCGGGGCGAGCGACCCGCCCGGCAGCGTCGTCGGCCCGACCGCTGCTCGCAACGGCCCGCCTGGTCAAGGTGTCGGCGACCAAGCCGGCCAAGCTCGAGTTCCTCCTGTTCACGATCACCCCGACTCTGTCGACCAAGGTCGTGGCCCGCTACGAGCGGGACATCGGGAGGGTCCTCACCTCCCAGGCGGCCGAGGTGCGGTCCCGGCGGCGGGCCTGGGCCAGGGAGAAGGCGGCCAAGCTGCCGATCAAGATCATTGCCCGCTGGTGCCTTCCCTCCCGCCGATCATGGCCATCGTGATCGGTCCCGCCATGGGGTCCTTCGGCGGCCTCTGAGTCCTGTTTCTGGTGGGCGGCGGGCGGCATCCGCCCGCGGGTCTCCTCGGCCGCCCGGCGGGCGTGATCGTGCATGGCGCCGGCGGTGGCTACGACCATCGCCAGCATCCAGCCGTTGACGACCCACACGCCGGCAAACTGGTTGCCGTCCTCGATCATCAGCATCGTCCACCCTGCGGCGACCATCGCGAACACCAGGCAGCCGCAGACCACCACGGTGCGTGGGCGCCGTGCGTGCCGATGGCGTAGACGAGCACCGGCAGCAGGTCGAGCAGCAGCAGGGCGAAGAAGCCGTCGTCGAGGCGACCGTGCATTCCGGCGAGCTGGCCGGCCACATGGCCGGTGACGACGACCGCCGCGGTGCACGCCGCCAAGCCGAGTCGAATCGACAGCCACCTGCCGCCCACCGGGGCGCTCAGGGGACCGCGGTCGCCGAGCCGGCCGGCCACGGCCATGGCAGCCAGGGGCGTGAGCCCGGTGACGGCAAGGCTCGCCAGCGCCGACCGCCCACGGACCGGCCACCGCCCAGAGCGGCAGAAGGACCATTCCTCCCACGAACGTCGTCGCCGGCAGCAGGGGGAGCATGGCGACGGCCACGTCGGGTGGCCCGTGGGTCGCGTGCCGCGGTCAGCACCAGGCCGCACGCAACGGCACTGCCAAGCCAGCCGACGAGCAGACCGGCCGACCCGAGCGCCGCTCCGATCGTAAGGCTCCCCACGGTCGCCAATCCGGCGACGACCGGTACCCATGCTGGCGCTGTTCCGATCCACGTGCTTTCCCGCGGCGTTGCGTCGATGGCCATACCCGATGATCGGGCGCCGGCGGGCCCGCGCCTATGCGGGTTTGCCCTGAGATGTGATCAGGCCGGGCGATTCTCCTTGCGCAGGACGAACTTCAGGCCCGACCAGACGTCGGTCACCGCGCACACCTTCACGTCGACCCAGCCCAGCGGCAGGCACACCTCCCGCAGGACGTCCTCGGTGAGGTCGGTGACGACGCCGGACGACTTCTTCGGCCACGCCACCCACAGCGGCCCGGCGGGCGGCAGGGTGGCCGGCGACCTTCGGGAACCGTGTGGCCAGGTCGGCCCGACTGGTGACGAACAGCATGGCCAGGTCGACGTCGCCGCTCAGCCGCCGGAGCACCTTGACGCCGTCCGGCAGAGGGTCGAGCTCGGGCCCGAACTCGTCGGGCGCGCCCACCAGCGCCACCCGCATACCGTCCTTGATACCGAGCTTCCGGCCCAGCGGCGTCCCCGAGTAGCCGGCCATCACGTCTCCCAACATGGAACCGCACGAGTGACTGTGCAAGAACCTGGAATATATCCACGTTCTTGCACACTCGCTGACGACTTCGAGGGCGGCCTGCGGGTTACGCCGGTTTTTCGGCCACCAGCAGCTTGTAGCCGGCGAGGCCCTCGCGCACGGCCTGGCCGGCCAGGGCGACGCGGTTGCGGGCCTGGTCGAAGTCGATGGCGTCGAGGGCCGGGAGCTTGGCGATCTTGAACGCCATGAGCCGGGCGTCGATCTGCTGGATCATCCGGGCCAGGCCCTCGTCGTGGTGCTCGGTGAGGGTGGTGCGCAGGCCGGCGGCGCCCAGAATCTCGACGTACTCGTCGAGCGGGCGGGCGTCGGCCAGGCAGGCCACCCACGCCCCGAGGGTCTTGAGCTCGTCGTCGAGGCGGGCCCGGTCGAGGGCCACGTCGGTGATGCCCACCCGCCCTCCCGGCCGGAGCACTCTGGCGATCTCGGCCGCCGCGGTGGGCTTGTCGGGGAAGGTGCAGAAGGCGCACTCGCACACGACGGCGTCGACCGACTCGTCTTCCAGCGGCAGCCGCTCGGCGTCGCCGACGGTGAACCGCACCTGACCCTCGATCCCCCGCTCGGCCGCCTTGGCGTTGGCCTTGGCCACCGCCTGGTCGCCCAGGTCGACGCCCTCCACCTGCACGCCGAACTCCTCGGCCAGCAGGAAGGCGGTGGTGCCGGGACCGCTGGCCACGTCGAGCACCCGCTCGCCGCGCCGCAGCCCCATCGAACGGGCCAGCCGCCGGGTCAGCTCCAGGCCCCCGGGGTGGTAGCTCTCGCCCAGGATGAGGGCGACCACGTCAGCCTGATAGGTGCGGGCGCAGCAGGCCTTGACCTCCTCCGCCGAGGCCGCCGGTCCGATCGAGGCGGCGACGTCGGTCACTGTCACATCGGTCATTGGCGCAGGTTCTTGCCGATGTTGGTGGCGTCGCCCTTTGCGTGCCCGTTGCCGTTGCCGTCGTCCGCCTCGCCGTTGCCCCCATCTCCGTTGCCGGTGGTCTTCGACCCGTAGCGGGTGGTCAGCAGGACGGGCTGCAGCTCGTGGGAGTTCGGGACGATCGTCGGCACGGACACGCCGCTCAGCTGCTCCCGCACCTGCTCCCGGTACCCGACGGAGTTGTAGGCGCAGAACGGGATGAGGCGGCCGTCGTGGGTGATCTCCTCCACGCAGCACTTCATCAGGGCCTTGACGTTGAGGGTGTACGGGTCCTGGAAGTCCTGGATCACGATCATGAACGACTTGTCGGCGATCGACTTGAGCGCCTCGGGCAGGTCGATGCCGCAGGTGGCGCACTCCAGCGGGGCGGTGGTGTTGCCGGAGTCGCCCCCGGGTACCGCCGACGCGCTCCAGAGCTTCTCCAGCGATCCCCGCACGCTCATGTCGGGCATGACCCGGTTGCTCACGTAGTCGAGGTAGTCGTCGACGTTCACCAGCCGGGGGATGGGCACCACGTTCTCGCCGTCGACCAGCAGGTAGGTGATCGACCGGCAGGTGGGGAAGCAGCAGGGCACCGGCACGAAGTCCGAGAGCACGAACCACTCGGGGACCTGGTCGACCAGGCCGTGGATGATGTCGGCGTTGGTGAGGCGCTGCATGGGGTCGAACTCGATGTGTCGGCCGGAGTGGGTGACGGGTTGGAAGGCCACCGAGCGGACGGCCGGGTGCTCCACGCCGAACTTCACGATGGCACCGAGCTCGTGCTGGTTCAGGTCCTTCTCGATGGCCGCCACCAGCGAGACCGGGAGGCCGAACTCGGCGCAGTTCTCCAGCGCCTTGGCCTTGGCCGCCCGCAGGTCGCGGCCCCGTATCTGCAGGTGGGTGCTCTCCTCGAAGCCGTCGAACTGCATGTAGATGACGGGCTTGAGCTCGGCCAGCTCCCGCACGAACTTGCGGTCGTGGGCCAGGCGGATGCCGTTGGTGTTGAGCGTCACCATGTGGACGCCCTTGTCCTTGGCCATCTTGATGAAATCGAGGATCAGGGGGTGGATGGTGGGCTCGCCGCCCGAGAACATGACCACCTCGGGCTCGCCCTCGGACCGTACGAAGGCGTCGAGGCCGGTCTCCACCTGCTCCAGGGTGAGGGAGAAGCCGTCGGGCTGGTGGCCGGAGTCGGCGAAGCAGATCGGGCAGTCGAGGTTGCAGTTGCTGTTGACCTCGATGATCCCCAGGCAGGCGTGCTGCTTGTGCTCGGGGCACAGGCCGCAGTCGAGGGGGCACCCGTCGACGACGTCAGTCTGGAACTCGAGGGGTATCGTGCCCGGCTTGTTGTAGCGCATCGCCGCGAAGTACATCTCGGCGTCGGAGTAGAGCAGCGCCTCGAACTTGCCGTGCTCCTTGCAGCGCTTACGGAGAAAGACCCGGTTGTCCTTGACGTTGACCTCGGCGTCGATCACCGTCTTGCACACCGGGCAGATGCTCTTGGTGTACTCGAGGAAAACCTCGTCGCGGTCGACCTTCTGGCGAGGGGGGGTCAGGGTCATCGGGCCTCCTGGCTTGCGCGCGATTTGGAAGCTAGCACCGGTTTGTCTCCGGAACGGCTGGTCAAAGCAAGACGGTTATGAGTCGAAGGCGTCCGTCGGCCGCGACCTCGACCGCGTCGGTGCCCCCGAGCAGGGCGTCGCCATGTGGGGTACGGAGCTGCCAGGCGAAGCGGATGTCGGCGCCGTTCTCGACCGGTCCCGATCGGGCCATCACCGCGTCGCCGGCCCTTCCTTGCAGCGCCGCGATCAGGCCGAGGATGGCGTCCCGGCCGCGGAAAATGCCGGTGGGCCGGCCAGCTCGCAGTCGTCGGTGACGGCTTCCTGCAGGAGTTGCCGGCGGACGGCCTCGTCGCGCTCGTTCCAGGCCTGCAGGTAGGCATCGACGACATCGGTGACGCCGGGTCCCGTGACATCGGAAGCCACGGCCGAAAGGCTAGTCACCGGTTCGGGCGCCGGGCGGCTTGACGCCTGCGATGCCCGCTGACACAGTGCCTTCGGTTCGATATCAAGGTCGGTTGATTCAGCGGGGAGGAGCGGGGATGCGGGTTCGGGCCGGCGCCGGCGTGGCGATGGTCGTGTTGCTCGTGGCGCTGGCCGGCTGCGGCGGAGGCGGCGGTGTTGGCGGCTCCGCCGGCGACACCCTCCGGGTCAGCGGATCGACGACGGTCAACGCAGTGGCGGCGGATGTCGCCGAGACCCTCCGCAAGGACGGCATGAAGATCACCGTCGACGCCAGCGGCGGCTCGGCCGGTGGTATCGCCCAGCTGGGGGCCGGCCAGGTGGAGATCGCCATGAGCTCCAAGCCACTGGCCGACTCCGACCGGCAGACGTTCCCGGCCGTCGACTTCGTCGCCACCGAGATCGGCCAGGACGCGGTGGGCATCGTCGTGCGCCGCGAGGTCTACGACGCCGGGGTCAGGAACCTCACGAAAGACCAGGTCGCGGCCCTGTTCGAGGGCAGGGCCGCAACTGGGCCGAGCTGGGCGGGCCGACGTCCCCGTGTTCGTCTACGACAAGGAGCCCGGCAGGGGCACCCGGGAGGCCATCGACAAGTACCTGTACGGAACCGCCAAGGCGCCGCCTCCGCCCCAGTCCGACGCCTACGCCATCGTCGGCGGCAACGAGGAGGAGCGCACCAAGCTGCTGTCCACGCCGGGCTCGGTCGGCCCGCTGTCGTCGTCGTTCGTCGACGGCTATCCCAGGCTGGCGGTCGTCTCCCTCGATGGCATCGAGGCATCGCCCGAGAACGTGCGGGCGTCGCGCTACCCGATCTCCCGGCCGCTGTACCTCGTCACCGACGGCCCACCGACCGGCGCGGCCAAGACGTTCGTCGACTACGTCCTCTCCCCGCCCGGTCAAAAACTGGTCAACGATCACGGCTATCTCAACCTGGCCGACCTGGGCCTGAGCTGAGCACAGCTCGGGCGCCGCGCCCTCTGCGGTGGGTGCCGGCGGGGACGGCGGTGGCGGCCGCGGTCGCCGGCCTGGCCCTTGTCGCCATCGTCGCCTTCCTTGTGGGCGGCGTGCTGTCGGGCCCCCTGGACTGGTGGGAGCTGCTCACGTCGTCACTGTGGGACGCGCCCGGCGGCCGGTTCGGCGGGGCCGCCATGCTGTGGGGGACAGGCGCCGTGGCGGTGGTTGCCCTGCTCCTCGCCGCCCCGGTCGGCTGGGCGGCGGCCATCGCCGTCAACGAGCTGGCCGCGCCGAGGTGGCGGCGCCTGCTGCGGGGCGTGGCCGAGCTCCTGGCAGTGGTGCCGTCGATCGTCTACGGGCTCATCGGCATCGCCTTCCTGCGACCCTTCGTGTCGTGGTCGGCGGGCGTTCCCGGCGGGGACTCGTTGCTCGCCGCCGGCCTGGTGCTGGCGGTGATGGTGCTGCCGACGATCGTCGCCGTGTCGGTCGACGCCTTGGCCGCCGTGCCCGACGCCGAGCGGGAGGCGGCCGCCGCCTGCGGTCTCACCAGGACGGAGGTGGTTCGGGCCGCGGTGCTGCCCAGGGCCCGCCGGGGAATGGGCGCCGCCGTCCTGCTGGCCCTGGCCAGGGCCCTGGGCGAGACCATCGCCGTGTTCCTGGTGGTGGGCAGGGCCGACGGCCGGATGCCGGCCGGCCCCGTCGACGCCCTGTCCCGGCTGGTACGGCCGGGCCAGACCCTCACCACCAAGCTCAACGGCCCCGAGAGCGTGCTGGCCGGCACGTCGGGCGCCCACTGGGCCGCGCTGTGCGGGCTGGCCCTGGTGCTGCTGGCGGTCGTGGCCGCGGTGACGATCGTGGGTCAGCGCCGGGCGGGGAATGGGCGCCGCCTCCCGCCTCCGCCGCCGGCCCCGCCGGGCTCGGTCGCTGGGGGGGGCGGCGCCGGCCCGGCGCGCGCGCGACCGGGCGGTCCGGGTCGTCCTGTGGTCGGCGCTCGGGCTGACGTTGATGCTGGTGGGGGCCATTCTCGTGGTCGTCGTGTCCAAGGGTGGGGCCGCCCTCGACCCCCGGTTCTGGTGGCACCCGGCCACCGGCGCCAGCGGCGGCGGCATCCGTGACCAGGTCGCCGGCACGCTCGTGCTGGTGGCGGCGGCAGGAGTCCTGGCCGCGCCGGTCGGCCTCGCCCTCGGCCTCGTGCTGGCCGAGTACGCCGGGCCCCGGGTGTCCCGATGGCTGCGGACGTTCACCCTCACCCTCGGCGGCGTGCCGTCGATCGTGCTCGGGCTGTGGGCCTACTGGCTGTTCAGTACCCGCCTGGCGTGGGGACGCAGCTGGCTGGCGGGAGCGATCGCCCTCGCCCTCGTCGTGGTGCCGCCGGTGGCGATCGCGGTCGCCGCCGCGGTCACCGCCCTGGCGCCGGAGCGGCGGGAGGCGGCGCTGGCCAACGGGCTCCGCCACAACCAGCTGGTCCGCTCCGTGCTGGTGCCCCAGGCCCTGCCCGGCCTGGTCACCGGGCTGCTGCTCGGCCTGGCGAGGGCGGCGGGGGAGACGGCGCCCCTGCTGTTCACCGCCGCGGTCTTCTCCGGCGCCCCGACCTTTCCCCGTGGCGTCGTCCAGTCGCCGGTGTCGGCCCTGCCGACCCACATCTTCACCCTGGCCCAGGACGCCGCCGACCCCGCGGCGGTGGACGCCGCGTGGGGGGCGGCGCTGGCCCTGGTGGTCGTGGCCGGGCTGCTCGTGCTGGCGGCGGTGCCCGCCCGCCGCCGGACGGCCGGGGCCAGCCGGTGAACGCGGCCGCCGTCGAGCCGGTCGATCTGGTCGTCAAGTGTGGCGACCTGGTCGTTCGCTGCGGCGACCGCCGACTCGTGGGGCCGGTGTCGTTCACCCTGGCCGAGGCCGACACCCTGGGGATCCGGGGCCCGTCGGGCGCGGGCAAGTCGACGATCCTCCGCGCCCTGGTCGGTCTCCTCCCGGCGGCTCTCACCGCCGCCGGCTCGGTGCGGGTCCTGGGTGTCGACGTCGGTTCGCCCGGCGCCGACCTCCCCGCCCTGCGAGCCCGGGCCGCCCTCGTGGGCCAGACGCCCATCGTGTTCCCCGCATCGATCCTGGCCAACGCCGCCTTCGGCCTGCGCCACCAGGTGAGGGCGCCACGGGCCGAGATCCGCGCCAGGGCCGAGGCCGCCCTGGTGGAGGCCGGTCTGTGGGACGAGGTGGCCGACCGGCTGGACGCCCCCGCCGCCGACCTCAGCGTCGGCCAGCGCCAGCGGCTGTGCCTGGCCCGCGCCCTGGCCCTCGACCCCGACCTGCTGCTTCTCGACGAGCCGACGAGCGCCCTCGACGCCGCCTCCACCGCCACCGTCGAGGCGGCGGTGACTGGCCTGGCCGACCGCAGGAGCCTGCTCGTCGTCTCCCACGACCAGGACCAGCTGACTCGCCTGTGCAAGCGGGTGGTCGAGCTCTAGCAGCGACGGGGAGCCCCTCGCTCTCGACCAGGTCGCGCACACGGCTCGATTCGGGTGCGCGCAATAGGCTTTCCACCCGTGCCCGACGCCCCCCTCGACCCGCTGTGCGCCTACGCCGCCGCGGCCGGCGACAGGGCGGCCGTGATCGAGGACGGCACGGTCACCACCTACGCCGCCTTCAACGCGGAGGTGAACCGGCTGGTCGACGGGCTGGCCGGGCTGGGGGCGACGTCGGGCCAGCGGGCGGTGTGGTGCGCCCCGAACAGCCGCCACGTCCTCGCCTTCATGCACGCCTGCCGCAAGCTCGGCCTGGTGGCGGTGCCGATGTCGTACCGGTTCACCGCCGAGGAGATGCGCCACGTCCTGGCCGACAGCGGGGCGTCGCTGGTGGCGGTCGACGCCGCCCAGGCTCCGCTGGTGGCCGGGCTGGTGGCCGAGCTTCCCGAGCCGCCGGAGGTCGTCGTCTTCCGGGGCGAGCAGCCCGGCACCCACTCGTGGGATGCCCTGGTGGCGGGTGGGTCGCCCGACGAGCCGCCCCCGCCCGCCGACTACGGCGCCGCCATGATGTACACGTCCGGCACCACCGGCCGGCCCAAGGGGGCCGTGCGCACCCGGTCCGACCGGGCCCTGCTCGGCGCCATGCTCGGCGCCCTGCGCTTCGGCTCGGGTGAGGTCCACCTCACCACCGGGCCGCTCTACCACGCCGGCCCCAACGCCTTCGCCCTGCTCACCCACCTCACGGGCGGCACCGTGGTCGTCATGCGGGCCTTCGACCCGGCCGAGTGGCTGCGGCTGGTGGCCGAGCACGGCGTGACGTCCACCTTCTCCGCCCCCACCCATCTCAAGCGGATCGTCTCCCTGCCCGACGAGGTCCTGGCTGCGGCCGACATCTCCTCGCTGCGGACCCTGATCGCCAACGCCGCGCCCGTGCCCTACGCCCTCAAGCAGGAGGTCGTGGCCAAGCTGGGCGACGGGTTCCTCTTCGAGGTCTACGGCTCCACCGAGCTGGGGATCGCCACCGTCCTCGCCCCCGAGGACCAGCTGCGCAAGCCGGGGTCGTGCGGCCGGCCCTACGGCGGCATCGAGCTCAAGGTGGTCGACGACGACGGTGGCGACCTGCCGGTGGGGGAGGCCGGGGAGCTGTTCATCAGGACGGCGCTGGCCATCGACGGCTACCACGGCGCCGCCGCCCAGATGGCCGAGCTGCCGGGCGACTGGAAGTCGGTGGGCGACGTGGGGTGGATCGACGACGAGGGCTACGTCTACGTCTGCGACCGCAAGACCGACATGGTCATCACCGGGGGTATGAACGTCTACCCGGCCGAGGTGGAGGCGGCCATCCACGCCTGCCCGGGTGTGCTCGACGTGGCCGTGATCGGTGTCCCGGACGACGAGTGGGGCGAGCGGGTGCACGCCGTCGTCCAGCCCCGGCCCGGCCACGAGCTCGACCTGGCCGCCATCGAGGCGGCGGTGTCGGCGTCGCTCGCCGGCTTCAAGCGGCCGCGGTCGTGGGAGGTCCGCGACACCCTGCCCCGCACCGACAGCGGCAAGCTGCTCAAGCGGCTTCTCCGTGACGAGACGCCGCGTCGCCCCCGACTCTGGCGCCTGACCCCCGCGTCGAGTTCGGACGACGCTCACGGGCACAGCGGGTTGCCCCGAGTGGAAACACATGATATGCACTGGCGCCGTGGGGTCCACTCGGGCGCGGGCCGTGGTCGTGCTGGTGCTGGCGGCCGCCCTGACGTGCTGTGGCCGAACCGACCCGCAGCCCGACGGGCCGACCGCCACCGTCGGCACCGCGCCGACGACGACGAACCCTTACGCGGTACCGACCGTGATCGACGCCGCTTACGTCAACCGCGTGTTGGTCGGCTTGGACCAGGCGGTCGGCGATGTCGTGCGCCTCGTCGTGAGCACGAGAGCTTTCACACCTGAAGCAGTCGAGAGATTGCGAGCATTGTACGTCGGGGACTTCCTCACGCTTATGGGTCGTGTCTTGCAGGAGGATCTGGCGAATGGATTCCCGGGATACAAACCGGCTCCCGGAAACCAGCGATCAACGGTGACGGATCTCATATCTGCAAGTTCGTCGTGCATATTTGCCAAAGTTGCGCGAGATCTCTCCGAAGTAGGTTTTTCGCACGACCCTCGCTTGGACACGCAGTGGGTTGGATTGGTTCCCCTGGATCCGGCCAAGGATGCTAAGGGATACAACGGGACCCCGTGGATCTACATCTATGACGGATTTCCAGAAGACCACAGCCAACCGGAGGACCCGTGCGTTCACGTTCAAGGCTCATAGTGGCAATCATTCTTGCCGTGGTACTTTCCCGCGCTCTCAGTGCTGGAGCTCAGCAGACTTCTGACTCCTCTTCCGCCGACAAGGGTGACGAGCCAAGGAAGGAGGTATGTGCAGGAAGGCTGACCGCAGTCGGATGCAATGGAAGCTCCGAGTCAGATTCGCTCGGCACAACGAGGTCGGCGTCCGGCGCTGGTGGTGGCTCCCGGAGTGCCCGCTCGAACGTCCGGTATGTGCCGTACGTGGAAGCTGTCATAACTGATCAAGGCGTTTGTCTGGCGACTCGCTACCGGCCGGCGCCGCCGGGTGTCGATTCTCCTGCGAGCGGTACTGCAGTCGGGGAAGGCATCGTCACTCACTTCGGGACCCTCTCGAGATGCCCAGATCAGCCAGGCTCTGGTCCGGTCGAGACTCCGCTTGGCGTCGCCCTTCGTTTCTGGAAAGAAGTGCCGCTGCCGAAGCCCGAACCGTACATCGCGCCTGGTCGAGCCATTACCGGCAAGTACGCCTATCTGGAGACTCGGGCCACGACCTCGCACATGTTCACCCAGGACGACACTCCCTTCGGGCCGCTGCGGATCGCTGCTACCGGCCGCTATTACGTCGATTGGGGCGACGGGACGACGACCGGTCCCCACCCCACCGAAGGGCTTCCCTGGCCCGACGGCGCCATCAAGCACGAGTATTTGCAGGTGGGTACCTACGATGTCGTGGTCACCGAGAGATGGACGGCCACGTGGCATTTCGGGTCCGAGTCGGGCAGCCTGAGCGAGTTGCGCACGACTGGGCGCATTGACGACTTCCCCGTACAGCAGATCCAGGCTGTCATCTACCGCTGAGCGACCGGAGCCCGCCCCGCCTCTGGCGCCTGACCCGGGCAGACACCGGCCGCTCCTATCCTGAGCCACCGATGCGCGGCCGAAGCCTGATCCTCGCCTTGGCCACGGCCCTGACCCTGGCCCTCCCGGCGGTCGCCGCGCCGCCGGCCACCGCGGCCGACGAGGAAACCCCGCCGGCCAAGCTCACGACACCGGTGATGAGCCTGCGGCGGCTGCCCGGGCCGCTCGCCCGCACCGTCGCCACCACCCGGATGACCGACCAGCTCGACAAGGCGGTGCAGGGCGGGGCCGAGGACAGCACCTGCCTGACGGTGCAGGATCCCGCCGGGCGGACTCTGTACTCCCGCCAGGCCGACCTCGCCCTCATCCCCGCCTCCACCCTCAAGCTGGTCGTCGCCGCGGTGGCGCTGGCCAAGATCGGCCCCGACACCAGGCTGGTCACCGACGTGAGGGCGGCGTCGGCCCCTGCCGGGGGCACCGTGGGCGACCTGTGGCTGGTCGGCGGGGGCGACCCGCTCCTGTCGACCGCCGACTTCGCCGTCGAGGGCGGCTACATGAGCCAGGCCCGCCTGGCCACGCCGATGGAGGCGCTGGCCGACAAGGTGGTGGCGGCCGGCGTCCGCCACGTCGGCAGGGTGGTGGGCGACGACAGCCGCTACGACGCCCAGCGGTCGGTGCCCACCTGGCTGCCCCGCTACCTCACCAACTTCGAGATCAGCCCCCTGTCCGCCCTCACCGTGAACAAGGGCTTCCTCACGTTCAGGCCGCCGACCGCGGTCACCCCGTCGCAGGCCACCCACGCCGCCACCGTCCTGTCCGACCTGCTGAGGGCCAGGGGCGTGGCCGTCGACGGCGAGGCCGCCGCGGGCGTGGCCCCGGCGGCGACGGTGACGGTCACGTCGATCGAGT
This sequence comes from uncultured Acidimicrobiia bacterium, assembly GCA_963827345.1. Classification (GTDB taxonomy): domain Bacteria; phylum Actinomycetota; class Acidimicrobiia; order Acidimicrobiales; family AC-14; genus CAWGUU01. The sequence continues at coordinate 118,358 of CAWHAN010000006.1, forward strand.
CGCCGCCCCTCGTCGAGGTGGTGGGCGAGACGCTCCAGCACAGCGACAACCTGGCCGCCGAGATGCTGGTGAAGGAGCTGGGCAGCCGGTTCGGCGGGGCCGGGTCGACGACCGCCGGGCTCGAGGTCGTGCGCCGCCACCTGTCCGAGACCGGGCTGCCGGCCGACGAGCTCACCGCCGCCGACGGGTCGGGGCTCGACCGCTCGGACCGGGTCACCTGCGACCTCCTCCAGCAGCTGCTGGTGAGCTCGGGGGAGGGAGGCGCGCTCGACAAGGCCCTGCCGGTGGCGGGCCGCAACGGCACCCTGCACAAACGCTTCGTCAACACCCCGGCCGCGGGCAAGGTCAGGGCCAAGACGGGGTCGCTGGAAGGCGTGGTCGGCCTGAGCGGGTGGGCGTCGGCCCAGGACGGCACCGCCATGGCCTTCTCCATGCTGGCCAACGGCCTCCCCACCATGTCGGCGGGGACGGTGCTCCAGGACCGGGTGGCGGCGGCCTTGGCCTCCTACCCGCAGGCGCCGCCGCCCGCCGAGCTGGCGCCGCGACCGGCCCAACAGCCGGCGCCGGCACCGCCCCCGTGAGCACCGGCTCCACCGAGCTGCCGATGTTCCCGCTCGGGACGGTGCTCCTGCCCGGGGTGGTGATGCCCCTGCACATCTTCGAGCCCCGGTACCGGGCCCTCGCCCGCCGCTGCCTGGAGGGCGACCGGCGCTTCGGGGTCGTGCTCATCGAGCGCGGCAACGAGGTGGGCGGCGGCGACGTCCGCTGCGGCGTCGGCACGCGGGCCGAGGTCGTCCAGGCGGAGGAGATGGAGGACGGCAGGTGGCTCATGGCCGTGGTCGGCATCGACCGCATCAGGGTCGACCGCTGGCTCGACGACGACCCCTACCCCCGGGCCGAGGTCAGCCCGCTGCCGGGCCGGCCGCCGGGCACGACGCCACCGAGCGGCGAGGCGCCATCGAACGCCCGCTGCGGCGGGTCCTCGGCCTCAGGGCCGAGCTGGGGGAGCGGTCGGCGCCGTCGACGGTCGACCTGGACGCCGATCCCGACGTCGCCGCGTGGCAGGCGGTCGTGCTCGCCCCCCTCGGCGCCTTCGACTCGCAGCGGGTCCTCGAGGTCGTGGACGCCGACGAACGGCTCGCCCTGGTGGCCGAGCTGCTGGAGGACGAGGCCCTCCTGCTTGCGCAGCGGGTGGCAGGGGGATAGGAACAGGCAATGGCTACGTCGGCATCGTCGGGCGGGTGGAAGTCCGAGAGCTTCATCGGGGAGATACGCGAGCTCTGGGAGCTCGTGATCGCCTACCTGAAGCAGGAGACCATCGAGCCCATCAAGGGTCTCGGTCGGTACGTGGGCTACGGCCTGGCCGGCAGCCTGGCCATCGGCGTGGCCAGCATCCTCCTCCTGCTCGGCTTCCTGCGCCTGCTCCAGGAGCGCACGGGCGACGCGTTCGCCGGCCGCCTGCACTTCGTGCCCTACCTGGTGGTCCTCATCGGGTGCGCGGCCGTGATCGGGCTGTCGCTGAAGGCCATGAGCGTCGACAGGCGGAGGGACTCCTGATGGCCGCGCCCAACCCCGCCCCCGGCCGCGTCACACGGGCCGACATCGAAGCCAAGTTGCGGCAGCTGCGCGGCGATCTGGAGGACACCGAGGAGGTCGTCAAGGAGGCCGGCAAGGGCGTCGCCATCGGCGGGATCATCCTCCTGCTGATCCTCGTCTTCCTGTTCGGCAAGCGCCGCGGCCGCCGGAAGAGCACCGTCGTCGAGATCCGCCGGATATGACCCGGCGCAAGAAAGAGAAGGGCACGCTCGGCACGATCATCCGGCTGGGCGTGCTCCGCGGTGTCTTCCGCGGCTCGAGGATATGGCTCTACCTGGGCGTCACCGCCTGGGTCCTGCGTCTCTTCGGCCGCCTCGGCGCCCGCAAGCCGGTCGTGGTCACGGACAAGCTCAGACCCGGCGAGCGGATACTGGTCACCCACTTCAAGCGCAACCAGGCCTGATCCCCGACCAGGGTTCAGGCGTCGCCGGCACGGAACCGAAGTGAGCCCCCCGAGCGTCTTCGCGGTCGGTGACAAGGTGCTGGTGGTCGACAGCAAGAACCGCCGCTACCTGCTGACCCTCCGCGACGGCGGCGAGTTCCACACCCACGCCGGCATCGTGCCCCACGCCGAGTTCGTGGGCCGGCCGGAGGGCATCACCCTGCGGTCGACGTCGGGGCCCGCTACCTCGCCATCCGCCCGACCCTGTCGGACTTCGTGCTCTCCATGCCCAGGGGCGCCCAGGTCGTCTACCCCAAGGACCTCGGGCCGATCCTGATGCTGACCGACGTCTTCGTCGGCGTCCGCATCCTCGAGGCCGGCGTGGGCTCCGGCGCCCTGTCCATGGCCCTGCTCCGCAGCGGCGCGTCGGTGGTCGGCTACGAGATCAGGTCCGACTTCGCCGCCACCGCCCAGCGCAACGTCCACGCCTTCCTCGGGCCCGACGTCGACTACCGGGTCGAGGAGCGCGACGTCTACGACGGCGTCGACGAGGCCGACGTGGCCGACGCCCCGTTCGACCGCATCGTGCTCGACCTCCCCGAGCCGTGGCGGGTGGTGAAGCACGCCGAGGGGGCGCTGCGGCCCGGCGGGATCCTCGTGTCGTACCTGCCGACGATCGGCCAGGTGGGCCAGCTCAAGGAAGCGCTCGACGCCAGCGCATTCGGCCTGGCCAAGACGATCGAGGTGTTCGAGCGGTCCTGGCACGTCGAGGGCCAGTCGGTGCGTCCCGACCATCGCATGGTGGCCCACACCGGGTTCCTGACCTCCGCCCGCCTGCTGGTGGCCGAGGGCTGACCCGGCCCTCTGCCCGTCGCACTCTCGTGAACGCCCTCGACCTGGCGGTGCTGGCCCTCGTGGCGACCTCGGTAGTCGGCGGCTACCGGCTGGGCCTGCTGGTCGGCGGCACGTCGTGGATCCTGCTCGTGCAGGGCCTGGCGCTGGCCACGCTGGCGCTGCCCCCTCTGGTGCGGCTCCTCGGCGGTCCCGACCCGGCCGTCCGGCTGATGTTCGGCGCCCTCATCTTCCTGGCCGCCGGGTACGTGGCCCAGCGGGTCGGCAGGGCCCTGGGTGCCCGGTACCGGCGCGACCTTCGCCTGGGTGGGTACCTGCGCTTCGACAGCGTGGCCGGGGCGGTGGTGGGCCCGTTCGCAGTGCTGCTGGGCCTGTGGCTGCTGGTCCTCCCGCCGCTGGCTGACGTGGCCGGCACGCCGGCCCGGCTGGTCCGCCACTCGGCGGTGGCGAGGATCATGGACGGCGTCCTGCCCGACCCGCCCGACACGTCTCGCGCCCTGCGCCGCCTGGCCGGCCCGGCCGCCAGCCCCCAGGTGTTCGGGGGGCTCCTGCCGTCGCTCGACACCGGCCCTCCGCCGGCGACGACCGAGCTGTCGCCCGAGACCGCTGCCAGGGTGGCCGCCAGCACGGTGAAGGTGGAGGGCGTCGCCTGCTACTCCGAGCGGGACGGCAGCGGATTCGCCGCCGGGGACGACCTGGTCGTCACCAACGCCCACGTGGTGGCCGGCGAGGGTCGGACGACGGTCGTGCGTCCCGACGGCGCCCGGCTGGTGGGGAGCGCGGTGGTGTTCGACTCCGACCGCGACGTCGCCGTCCTGCGGGTGCCGGGGCTCGGCCTACCGGCCCTGGCACTGACCACGGGCCAGGTGGGCATGCAGGTGGCGGTCTTCGGCCATCCCGACGGGCTCGACGCCCTACGAGTGGCCCCCGCGTCGATCCGCCAGCGGGTCACGGCGGTGGGCCGGGGGCTCTACGACGGCACGGTGGTCCGCCGTCAGGTCTACGTCCTCGCCGCCCGCCTGGCCCCAGGGGATTCGGGGGCCGCGGTGGTCGACGCCCACGGGAATGCCGTGGGACTGGCCTTCGCCGTAGCCCCCGACCGGGAAACGACGGCCTACGCCCTCACAACCGAGGAGGTGAGGGCGGCCCTGGAAACAGGCCAGGAGACGAACGTAGACACAGGGCCTTGCTTACCGTGAACGACGTGCGAGCTACAGGTTTTGACGTGTCCCGCCGGCCGCCGACGCCGCCGAAGGCGGCCCCAGCGGATGGCCCCGGGCCGGCCAAGGGCCGGCAGCCGTCGGGGGGAGGTGCGGAAGGGGGGCCTGCCCCCCTCCGCCTCAGACCTCGATGAAGATGCACTCCCCGGGGCACTCCTCGGCGGACTCGATGGTGCCGTCCTCCTGGCCCGCGGGCACGTCGGCCAGGCCCTCGACCCCGCCCGGGTCGCTGAGGGTCTTGCCGTTGTGGCGGACGTAGGCGAGGCCGTCGTCGAGCAAGGTGAACACGTCGGGGGCGATCTCCTCGCACAGCCCGTCGCCCGTGCAGAGATCCTGGTCGATCCAGACCTTCATGCCCATGATGCCTCTGCCTCTCGTGTGACCCCGATGGGGGCCTCTCGTGTGGTCGAACGTGTCGTCGAAACCTGTCGATAACTGTCTGCTGAGTAATTTACCCGGAAATCGCCGGGAAAACCAATCATCGGTGGCTAGTCTCGGTACCGGAAGGGCAGGTGTATGTTGGCCGCGCCAGGCCGGTAGCCATCCGGAGGAGGTGAGTCCAGCGAGCAGCTCCGAGTACGAACGGCGGCTTTCTTCCTACGAGCAGCAGGTCGCGACCCTGCTCGAGCAGGTCAAGACCCTCGAGGAAGAAGTCGTACAACTGCGCCGCAAGCTCCAGGACGGGCCCAAACGGGTGCGCACCCTCGAGGAGCGGTTGCTGGAGACGAAGGGCCAGCTGGCCCAGGCCGTCTCCCAGAACGAGAAGCTGTCCTACACCTTGCGGGAGTCCCGCGAGCACATCGCCGAGCTGCGCCGCGAGGTCGAGAAGCTCACCCAGCCGCCGTCCGCCTACGGCACCTTCCTCGCCCGCAACGACGACGGCACCGTCGACGTGTTCTCCGCCGGCCGCAAGATGCGCGTCGCCCTCCACCCCGAGCTCGACGACATCGAGCTGGACAGGGGCCAGGAGGTCGTCCTCAACGAGTCGCTCAACGTCGTGCTGGCCCGCGAGGTCGAGCTCAACGGCGAGGTCATCACCCTCAAGGAGATCCTCGAGGACGGCAAGCGGGCCATCGTCGTGGGCCGGGCCGACGAGGAGCGGGTCGTCGAGCTGGCCGACCGGCTGATCGGCCAGAAGCTGCGGGCCGGCGACTCCCTGCTGATGGACACCCGCTCCGGCCTGCTGCTGGAGCGCCTGCCCCGACCCGAGGTCGAGGAGCTGGTCCTGGAAGAGGTCCCCGACGTCTCCTACGCCGACGTGGGCGGGCTCGACGACCAGATCGAGATGATCACCGACGCCGTCGAGCTGCCCTTCATCTACCGGGACCTGTTCGAGGAGCACAAGCTCCCTGCCCCCAAGGGCATCCTGCTCTACGGCCCCCCCGGCTGCGGCAAGACCCTGATCGCCAAGGCGGTCGCCAACTCGCTGGCCCAGAAGGTGAGCGAGGTCACCGGCGACAAGGACGCCCGCAGCTACTTCCTCAACATCAAGGGCCCCGAGCTGCTCAACAAGTACGTGGGCGAGACCGAGCGCCAGATCCGCCTGGTCTTCCAGCGGGCCCGGGAGAAGTCCGAGGAAGGCTGGCCGGTGATCGTGTTCTTCGACGAGATGGACTCCCTGTTCCGCACCCGCGGCACGGGCATCTCGTCGGACATGGAGGCTACGATCGTCCCCCAGCTGCTGGCCGAGATCGACGGCGTCGAGACGCTGAAGAACGTCATCGTGATCGGTGCCTCCAACCGTGAGGACCTCATCGACCCCGCCATCCTGCGCCCCGGCCGGCTCGACGTGAAGATCAAGATCGAGCGTCCCAACGAGGTGGCGGCCACCCAGATCTTCAGCCGCTACATGACCGCCGACCTGCCCCTCGACGCCTCCGAGGTGGAGTCGATCGGTGGCGGCGACCGCCAGAAGACTGTCGAGATCATGATCACCCGTACCGTGGCCGACATGTACGGCGACCGCGACGAGAACCGCTTCCTCGAGGTCACCTACCAGAACGGCGACAAGGAGGTCCTCTACTACAAGGACTTCTCGTCGGGCGCCATGATCGAGAACATCGTCCGCCGGGCCAAGAAGCTGGCCATCAAGCGCACGATCGCCGGTGAGGGCCGAGGGATTCGCACCTCCGACCTGCTGGAATCCACCAAGCAGGAGTACAAGGAGCACGAGGACCTCCCCAACACCACCAACCCGGACGACTGGGCCAAGATCTCGGGCAAGAAGGGCGAGCGCATCGTCTACGTGCGCACGCTCATGTCGGAGGGCAAGGAAGCCACGGGCGGCCGGGCCATCGAGCGTGTGGGCACTGGTCAGTACCTGTAGCCCCGCAGGGCCGGTGCCGCCTTCGGGCGGCGACGCCGTCGCGGGCGGTGCCCCTGGCTCGGGCGGCGTAACTGTCACGGGCATTGAGCGGTAGGGTCAGTCGTGGCTATCAGGAAGGTCTGCGGCATCGAGACCGAGTACGGGATCCTCCTCCGCGGTGGGGAGTCGAACCCGATCACGGCGTCGTCGCTGCTGATCAACTCCTACGTCTCCCGCCTGCAGCGCAAGGTCGGCTGGGACTTCGAGGACGAGTCGCCGGGGCGTGACGCCCGCGGCTTCTCCCGCGAGGGCCCGTCCGCTCCAGAGGTGGAGACGCACCTGGTCAACGCCGTTCTGACGAATGGCGCCCGCTACTACGTCGACCACGCCCACCCCGAGTACTCGTCACCGGAGTGCGCCGACGCGTTGGAGCTCACGAAGTTCGACAAGGCCGGCGAGCGCATCCTGGCACGTTCGATCGAGGCCGCCGCCGAGGTCCTGCCGGCGGGGCAGTCGATCGCGATCTACAAGAACAACTCCGACCGCAAGGGCAACTCCTACGGCACCCACGAGAACTACCTCATGGACCGCTCGGTGCCCTTCACCAAGATCGTCCACTACGTGCTGCCGCACTTCGTGTCCCGGCAGATCTACACGGGGGCGGGCAAGGTCGGCTCCGAGGCGGCGGGGGTCAGCTCGGAGGTCGTCAAGTACCAGATCAGCCAGCGGGCCGACTTCTTCGAGGAGGAGGTCGGGCTCGAGACGACGTTGAAGCGGCCGCTGGTGAACACCCGCGACGAGCCCCACGCCGACGCCCAGCGCTACCGCCGGCTCCACGTCATCGTCGGCGACGCCAACATGGCCGAGATATCGACGTTCCTGAAGCTCGGGGTCACGTCGATCGTGCTGGCCATGATCGAGGACGACGAGCTGCAGGGGCTCGATCTTTCCTTGGCCGCACCGATCCAGTCCCACCGGCAGATCTCCTACGACCTCACCCTGCGGCGCCCTGTCGAGCTGGCCGACGGCCGGTTGCTGACCGCTTTGGACATGCAGTGGGAGCTGCTCGACCGGGCCAAGAAGTACGCCGAGAGCCGTGGGCTCGAAGCGGTGGGCGACGAGGTCGGCCGCCAGGTCTTGGCCCGCTGGGAGTCGGTGCTGACCGCCCTGGAGGTCGAGCCCGCGTCACTGGCCAACCAGCTCGACTGGGTGGCCAAGCGCCAGATGGTCGAGGGCTACCGCGAGCGCCACGGCCTGGCCTGGTCCGACCCCAAGCTGGCCGCCCTCGACCTGCAGTACCACGACGTGCGCCCGTCGAAATCGTTGTTCGCCCGCCTCAAGATGGAGCGCCTGCTTGACGAAGCCGACGTCATCGAGGCCATCACCGAGCCGCCCCGCTCCACCCGGGCCTACTTCCGCGGCAAGTGCCTGCAGAAGTGGGGGTCCGCCATCGCCGCGGCCAACTGGGATTCACTTGTCTTCGACCTGGGCACCGACCCCCTGCGACGGGTTCCGATGATGGAACCGCTAAGGGGAACGGCCGCCCACGTCGATAGTTTGTTCGAATCGTGCACGACGCCCAGCGAGCTCCTCGAGAAGCTGGCGTCGGCGTAGGAGGAAGTCGAAGAACCGATGCCGGAACGAGAGCAGAAGAAGAAGGCGACCACGAGTCGCACCGAAGAGGTCGTCGAAGAGCTGCCGTCGTCAACGAAGCAGGGCGACAAATTGAAGGCAGAACTCGACGATCTATTGGATGAAATCGATGAGGTCCTCGAGGACAATGCGGAGGAGTTCGTCAGGTCATATGTCCAAAAGGGTGGCGAATAGCAGCCGTTAATTGGTTAAATACTCCTCATCGTCTTACCCATTTGTTATGCTATGGCAATGAAGGTCTGTAAGAAGTGTGGGCTTACGAAGCCGATTGACGACTTCTACCGGGCGAAGGGAACCAGGGACGGTCATCGCGGGGATTGTAAGGCCTGCGACCTGGCTGCGAAGCGCCGACGGTACCTGGCTGACCCGGCGACGGCGATAGCCCGAGTGAAGCGCTGGCAGCAGGAGAATCCCGATCGGGTGAACGCCGCTCAGCGTGCTCGACGAGAGAACCCAGCAGTGAAGAAGGCGGGCCGATCCGGATATTTGAAACGAAAGTACGGCATTACCGTCGAGCAATATGACGAATTATTAGCGAGCCAGGGCGGGCGTTGTGCCATTTGTCGGCGCGAGCCTCGGCCAGATATCAGCCTCCATCTCGACCACGACCACGAATCGGGTCAGCTCCGCGGGATCCTCTGCTTCCGCTGCAACAACGCCCTCGGCGATTTCGACGACGACTCCACCCTCCTCCAGGCCGCCCTTGCCTACCTGCGGAGCTACCAGCCGGTCGAGGACGAGGTGGCTCTCGCTCGGGAACGGGCCCGCCAGCTGCGCCGCCCCGCCTGACCCCCTCGGCGAACTGGGGTCGAGAAACGGCTCCGAGCGCGGCTGCGTGTCACCAGATGTCATGGCGGCCCGCCGCCCGGGGGGATGAGAATGGTGGCGTCGCCCGAGCGACGTCGATCGAAACTGGTGTTGCGAGCCCGCTCACCAGATGGACGCGGGAGCCCTCGGCACCCTGGGTTGTTGCTTCGAGCACGCGTTCCAGACTCGTTACCTGCCGGCTCCTCTCGGGTGGCATCCATCCACCGACAGAGAGGAGACAACCGATGGAGCTGCTGGTCGAACGCTGCGGCGGTCTCGACGTGCACAAGAAGACGGTGGCCGCCTGCGTGCGGGTGCCCGGCCCCGACGGCGCCCGCCGCTGCGAGGTCCGCACCTTCGCCACCTTCACCCCCGACCTGGAGGCCATGGCCGACTGGCTGGTGGCCGAGGGGGTCACCACCGTGGCCATGGAGTCCACCGGTGCCTACTGGTGGCCGGTGTGGCACGTGCTGGAGGAACGGGACGGTCTCGAGTCTGCTGCTGGTCAACGCCCGCCATGCCCACAACGTGCCCGGGCGCAAGACCGACGTGGCCGACGCCGCCTGGCTGGCCCAACTGGCCGAGTGTGGGCTGCTGCGGGCCAGCTTCGTGCCCGAGCCCGGCTTCCGTCGGCTGCGGGACCTGACCCGCTACCGGCGGCGGCTGGTCGAGACCCGCACCCGGGAGTCCCACCGCCTGACCAAGGTCCTCGAAGACGCCGGCATCAAGCTGGACTCGGTGGCGTCCAAGACCCTGACGGTGTCGGGCCGGCGGATGATCGAAGCCCTGTGTGAGGGCGAGCGTGACCCCGAGGTGCTGGCCGAGCTGGCCATGCGCCGGATGCGGTCCAAGATCCCCGAGCCTGCGCCAGGCCCTGGTGGGGCGGTTCAACGACCACCACGCCGTCATGTGCCGGCTGCACCTGGGTCGGATCGACGACCTCGAGGAGGCGATGAGGACCCTCGACAGCAACATCGAGGCCCTCATCGAGCCGATGGCGCACCACCGCCAGCGACTCTGCACCATCCCCGGGGTCGCCAACCGAACCGCGGAGGTCATTCTGGCCGAGATCGGCACCGACATGGGCCGCTTCCCCACCGCCGGGCACCTGGCCTCGTGGGCGGGCATGTGCCCGGGCAACAACGAGTCGGCCGGCAAGCACCGATCGGGGCGGACCCGCCCCGGCAACCCCTGGCTGCGGGCGGCGCTGACCCAGGCGGCGTGGGTGGCGGCCCGGGGCGGCGACACCTACCTGCGAGCCCGGTTCTGGCGCATCGCCGGGCGCCGGGGCAAGAACAAGGCGGCGGTGGCCGTGGGGCACAGCATCTTGGTGGCCGCCTTCCACATCCTGGGCGACGAGGTCGACTACCAGGACCTGGGGGCGGACTGGTTCAGCCGCCACGACGACGTCGAGGCCCGTCGACGCTGGCTCCTGCGTCGAGCTCGAAGCCCTCGACCAGACCGAGGCGCTGACAACGGCGACGTCCTAACCGCCTCACCCTGACGTCCCGCTGATCTCGGGGCTGGGCCCGAGCCGCTGACGCGCGCCCGGGCGGGTGCCGCGAACAGTCAATTCACGTTCCAGTTCGGCGGCCGCCGCAACACCCGGCGAACCGGGGTCGCAAAACGGCGGATAGCGCGGCTGAGTGTCACCAGTTCGGCGGCGGCGCACCCCCTCGGCGAACTGGGGTCGCGAAACGGCGCCGAGCGCGGCTGAGTGTCACCAGTTCGGCGCCGCCCCGCCCCCGCGAACCGGGCCGCACATCGCGGCGTAGCAAGGTGCATGGAACCAGTTCGAGGCCCTTCCGGTGGCGGGCAGGCGGTCCTACAGTCGAAAGCCATGTCCCGGTACGAGATCACCGTCGACCCGCCGTGCGACCCGCCTCCCGACGACCCGCCGCCGCCCTTCGACCCGCCCGGGCCCGACATCCCGATCGCATTCGGCGCCCGGCAGGTGGTCGAGCGGGCCATGTTCGAGATGCTGGCCCGGTCCGACGACGTGCCCGGACAGCTGGGGGCCGAGGAGATGAAGATCCTCGTCATGGGCGTCGACACGCCGGCCCCAGAGCTCTACTTCCTGAACACCAAGGCCTTCCAGTACCACTACGCCTTCGCCACCGAGGCTCTCGGGCTCCAGCAGCCACTGGCCGACTTCAACGCCCGCACCTACTTCCGCGACGACAGGTCCAACCTGGCCGGGACGATCATCGCCCACGACCGCTTCGAGCCCGAGCCCGGCCAACGGGGTCTCTACGCCCTCGAGTTCTGGCCCACCGACCCGGTCCGCGCCCGCCACGTCGCCCTCGCCTTCGACCTCGTCGTCGAGGCCATGCCGTTCGCCGCCGCCCAGATCGCCTACCACCCGGCCGGCGACACCCAGGAAGCGCTCTTCGCCGACGACCGCGACGAGCTCGAGCGGCTCGGCGTCCGCACCATCCTCACCGCCGAGCTGTTCAGGGACGTCACTTACGTCGCCCTCAACCTGGGCGAGGGCTACGGCGTGCTGTCGGCAGTCGACCCGGCTACCTCCCGCCCGCCGACCATACGCGATGTCGCCCTGTTCACCAGCCTCCCCAACGACCTCGGCCACGTCGCCGGCGTGATCAGCGAGACGCCCCAGACCCCGCTGTCCCACATCAACCTGAAGGCCAAGCAGAACGACACCCCCAACGCCTACCTGCGAGGCGCGTCGACCGACCCGAGGGTCGTCGCCCTGCTCGGCCAGGTCGTGCGCTACGCGGTCACCCCCGACGACCTCGAGCTCGAGGCGGCGACGCCCGAGCAGGTCGAAGCCTGGCTGGAGAAGATCCGGCCCAAGGAGCCCCAGTCGCCGCCCCGCGACCTCTCCGTCACGACGATCAGGGACCTCGACGAGCTGCGGCACAAGGACGTCGAGAGCGTCGGTGCCAAGGCGGCCAACGTGGCCGAGCTGCGCCGGATGCTGGCGCTCGGCGCCGCCCCCGACGGCTACGCCATCCCCTTCGCCCTCTACGACACCTTCATGACCGCCAACGGGCTCCACGACACTGCCCGGGAGATCATCGCCGACCCCGAGCTGGCCACCGACTCGGCCAAGCGCGAGGAAGCGCTCGACAAGCTGCGCAAGCGGATCAAGAAGGCCGACCTGCCGAGCGACATCGCCGCCGCGATCACCGACCTCCAGCAGCGGTTCGAGCCCGGCCTGGGCATCCGCTGCCGGTCGTCGACGAACAACGAGGACCTGGAGGGCTTCAACGGCGCCGGCCTCTACGACTCGTTCACCCACCGCCCCGACGAGGGCGACCTGAGCAAGACCGTGCGACAGGTCTGGGCATCGCTCTGGAACCTACGGGCGTTCGACGAGCGCGAGTTCCACAGGATCGACCACCTGGCTGCGGCCATGGGCGTCCTCGTCCACCCCAACTTCGACGACGAGGTGGCCAACGGCGTGGCCGTCACCAAGAACCCCTTCGACCCCAACTGGGACGGCTTCTACGTGAACGTGCAGGTGGGGGAGAGCCTGGTCACCAACCCCGACCCGAATGCAACCCCCGACGAGCTGCTCATCTCCGCCATCGGCCCCAACGAGGAGTACGAGACGCAGTACATCCGTCGATCGACGCTGACCACCGACGGGCAGCGGGTGATGACGGCCGAGCAGATCGCCGAGCTCACCGAGGCGTTGGAGACGATCCAGCGCCGATTCACGGTGATCTACCGGGCCGAGAACACTCCCGGGTTCGCCATGGACGTCGAGTTCAAGGTCGACGTGGCCGGCAGGCTCGTGGTCAAGCAGGCTCGTCCGTGGGTGGACTGAGCGCCTCCTGCACGGCGGCCGACGCGGCGTCGTAGTCGGGCTCGTGGTCCTGGTCGAGCACGTACTCGACGTAGGTGATCCTGCCCTCGCCGTCGATGACGAAGATCGCCCGCTGCAGGGCCCGCCACTCCTTGATCAGCACGCCGTAGTGGTGGCCGAACTTCTCGCTGCGGTGTGACGACGCCGCGGGATGGGTCACCCCGTTGGCCGACACCCAGCGGGCCAAGGCGAACGGCAGGTCCATGCTGACGGTGACCAGCTGGACGCCTTCCATCTCCGCATCCAGCCGCCGGGTCTGCACGTCGCAGACCGGCGTGTCGATCGAGTTGAGGACGTTCAGCACGACCACCTGCCCGGCCAGGTCGGACAGCTTGATGACGCCGAAGTCGGCGCCGTTCAGGTAGTCCAGCTCGAAGGCGGGAGCCATGTCACCGACGTCCAGCCGGTTGCCGACGACGGTCAGCGGCTTGCCGGCCTCGACCGCCCCGCCCACGTGCTCTTCCATGAGTGGCGAGCGTACAGGTGGCGGCTAGCCTCACACGCTGATGACTCTGCCCCTGTTCGGCCCGGGCAGGACCCGGGACCCAGTTTCTCGGAGCTCCTACGGCGATCCGGCCTGAACCCTCCCGAGCCCACCACCATCCCTGACGACGTGGTCGTCCACGCCACCACCATCGTCGCCATCTGCTACACCGACGGCGTGGTGATGGCCGGTGACCGGCGGGCCACCGAAGGCACCAGCATCGCCGACCGGGCCATCGAGAAGGTCTTCCCCGCCGACCGGCACTCGGCGGTGTCGATCGCCGGTGCGGCCGGGCCGGCCATCGAGATGGTGCGGATCTTCCAGACCGAGCTCGAGCACTACGAGAAGGTCGAGGGGATGGCGCTCAGCCTGGAGGGGAAGGCCAACAAGCTGGGCGGCATGGTGCGGGCCAACCTCCCCATGGCCATGCAGGGACTGGCTGTCATGCCGATCTACGCCGGCTACGACCTGCGGCGCAGGCTGGGTCGCATCTTCAAGTACGACCTCACCGGCGGGCGCTACGAGGACAACGACTTCCACGCCACCGGCTCCGGCGGCCGCGACGCCCGCACCACCATCAAGCTCGGCTACAAGCGGGGCATGGACCGGGCCCAGGCCATCGAACTGGCCATCGAGTCGCTCTACCAGGCATCCGACGAGGACTCCGCCACCGGCGGTCCCGACATGGTCCGGGGCATCTTCCCCACCATGGCCACCATCACCGCCGCCGGCTTCGAGCGGGTGGGCGACGAAGAGGTGCGCGAGCGGTTCACCAGCCTGCTGGACCGCAAGACTGCGGAGGGGTACCAGCCGTGAGCGAGCCGCAGGCGAGCGAACAAATGTGCCGCGCTTCGTCCGGCCGGAGGCCGGATGTCACGGAGCGCATTGGTGCAACTTCCGGAGGAAGGGGTCACCAATGAGCATGCCGTACTACGTCTCTCCGGAACAGGTGATGAAGGACCGGGCCGACTACGCCCGGAAGGGCATCGCCCGGGGGCGGGCCCTCGTGGCTCTCAGCTTCGACGAGGGCATCCTGATGTGCGCCGAGAACTCGTCCCGCACCCTGCACAAGATCGCCGAGATCTACGACCGCATCGCCTTCGCCGGGGTCGGCAAGTTCAGCGAGTTCGACTCCCTGCGCACCGCCGGCGTCCGCATGGCCGACCTGAAGGGCTTCACCTACTCCCGCGAGGACGTCGACGTCAGGTCCCTGGCCAACGCCTACGCCCAGTCGCTGGGCCAGATCTTCACCCACGAGATGAAGCCCATGGAGGTCGAGATCCTCGTCGCCGAGGTCGGCCACGTGCGGGAGGACGACCAGATGTTCCGGATCTCCTACGACGGCACGGTCGTGGACGAGACCGACCGGGCCGTCCTGGGCGGCGACGCCGAGACCATCGCCGGTCGCCTCACCGAGGCTGTCACCGAGGTCATGACCCTCGGAGGAGCGCTACGGGCGGCCGTGTCGGCCCTGGCCGGCCCGACCGCACCCTCGGTGCCACCGACCTGGAGGTGGCGATCCTGCGGCGGTCCGACGGCCAGCGCATGTTCCGCCGCATGACCCCGGAGGACCTGGAGCCCCTGCTGACCGCCTGATTTTCGGTCAGTACGTGCGGACGAACAGGGCGGCGGCCATCAGCAGGACGGCGCCCACAGTCATCCACAGCTCCCGGCGCAGCGGGCGCTCGAACTCGTAGGGATCGTCGAACACCGACTCGACCTCGTCCACCAGGAGGAGCTCCTGGGCGCCGGGCAGGTCGATCTCGTCGACGAACACGTGGACGTCGCCGATCGGGTAGAGCCCGTCGACGTTGCCCCGCAGCTCGGTGGTCATGCCCTCACAGCTGAGCCGCGCTGCGATGACCCTGGCGTGAAAGCTGCTGGCCACGGTGGCCACGCGCACCATTCGGCTCTGTTGCACCGTATGAACGGTACCGTGGCGGCAGATGGAGAGACGGATTTTCGGCCTCGAGAACGAGTACGGCGTGACGTGCACCCTGCGGGGCCAGCGGCGGCTGAGCCCCGACGAGGTGGCCCGTTACCTGTTCCGGCGGGTCGTGTCGTGGGGGAGGAGCAGCAACGTCTTCCTGGAGAACGGCGCCCGCCTCTACCTCGACGTCGGCAGCCACCCCGAGTACGCCACGCCCGAGTGCGACTCCATCGAGGACCTCGTCGCCCACGACAAGGCCGGCGAGCGGATCCTGGAGAGCCTGCTGGCCAGCGCCGAGGCCCGCCTGCGGGAGGAGGGCATCCGGGGGATCGTCTACCTGTTCAAGAACAACACCGACTCGGCCGGGAACTCCTACGGCTGCCACGAGAACTACCTCACCAGTCGCCGCGACGACTTCGGCCACTACGCCGAGGTCCTCATCCCGTTCTTCGTCAGCCGCCAGATCTTCGCGGGGCGGGCAAAGTCCTGAACACGGCCCGCGGCGCCACCTATTGCATCAGCCAGCGGGCCGAGCACATCTGGGAGGGCGTGTCGTCGGCCACCACCCGGAGCCGGCCGATCATCAACACCCGCGACGAGCCCCACGCCGACGCCGAGCGGTTCCGCCGCCTCCACGTGATCGTGGGCGACTCGAACATGAGCGAGTACGCCACGTTCCTCAAGATGGGCGCCACCAGCATCCTCCTGCGCATGCTCGAGGACCCGGGCGTCGTCCTGCGGGACATGACCCTCGACAACCCCATCCGGGCCATCCGGGAGATCAGCCACGACACCACCTGCACCCGCCGGGTACGGCTGGAGAACGGCAGGGAGCTGAGCGCGCTCGAGATCCAGACCGAGTACCTGGGCCGGGCGCTGCGGTACTCCGAGAGCCGGGGCCTGAGCCCGCTGGAGGAGCAGGCCCTCAAGATGTGGGAGCACTGCCTCACCAAGATCGAGCTCGACCCCCTCAGCCTCGACCGCGAGGTCGACTGGGTCATCAAGCACAAGCTGATCGAGGCCTACCGCGAGCGTCACAGCCTGGCCCTCAGCCACCCCAAGGTGGCCCTCCTCGACCTGCAGTACCACGACGTCAACCGCCAGCGGGGCCTGTACTACCGGATGCAGGAGCGCGGCCTCGTCGAGCGGATCGTCACCGACGAGGCCATCGAGACCGCGGTGACCACGCCGCCGCAGACCACCCGGGCCCGCCTTCGGGGCGAGTTCATCCGCCGGGCCAAGGAGCGCAAGCGGGACTACACCGTCGACTGGGTCCACCTGAAGCTCAACGACCAGGCCCAGCGCACCGTCCTCTGCAAGGACCCCTTCAAGTCCCGCGACGAGCGGGTCGAGAAACTGATCGCGTCCCTGTAATCCCCAGCGAACTGGTGCCACAGAACCGCGCCAGGCGCCGCTCCGTGTCACCAGTTCGGTGAGGTTCGTCACCGCCACGGTCACCGCCATCACCGCGGAACGGGCCGGGTTGCAGAAAGTGGAGGTGGACGGGGAGCCGGCCTACGTGCTCACCCAGCTGATCGGGCCCGTCGCGCTCGGCGACCAGGTGGTGGTGAACACCACCGCGGTCGAGCTGGGGTTGGGCACCGGTGGCTGGCACTTCGTGCACTGGAACCTGTCGCGGGAGGCCTGGTCGCAGGCCGGGCCGGGGCACGTGATGAAGCTGCGCTACACCAGCCTGCAGGTCGACACCGGAGCGGCGGAGGAGTACGGCGGGCCAGACCTGGCCGACGACCTGCCCGACGACCTTGGGCGGGATGCCCGTCGTGGCCTGCGCCCTCCACAGCCAGGTCGCCTGCGTGGCCGCCGGCTTCCATCACGGCCACCCGCGTCAGACGGCTGGTTTACGTCATGACCGACTCTGCGGCCCTGCCCGCCGTCCTGTCCGACCTGGTCGCCGGCCTGCGGGACGACGGGCGGCTGGCGGCGACGGTGACGTGCGGCCAGGCCTTCGGCGGCGACTACGAGGCGGTGACCCTGGCCTCCGCGCTCCAGGTGGCGGCGGCACCGGCCGGCGCGGCCGCGATCGTCGTGGGGCCGGGCCCGGCGTCGTCGGCACCGACAGCCGGTTCGGCTTCGGGGGGCTGGAGGTGGCCACCGTCGTCGACGTGGCGGCCAGGCTGGGGGGCCGGCCGGTGGTGGCCGTGCGCTTCTCCGACGCCGACCCCCGGGCCCGCCACCAGGGCATCAGCCACCACACGTCGACGGCGCTGGACATGGCCGCGCCACCACGCCTGCCGTGGCGGTCCCGAGCGGGCGAGCCGGTGCCCGTAGGCGTCGAGGGGTTCGTCGTGGTGCCCGTGCCGGCCGACCTCGACCTCGACGGCGTGACCAGCATGGGCCGAAGCGCTGACGACGACCCCAGGTTCTTCCGCTACGCCGCCGCCGCCGGGGTGCTGGCCGCTGACTGCTGGAGGCTTAGTCCTGGAAACCAGCCCCTGAAGCCGGTCCAGGGTGGCCGACCGCAGCTCGGCGCTCTGGGCCTGGATGGAGAAGAAGGCCGCCTCCCGCAGGAGGCGCTGGGCCGGGTGGGACAGCTGCATGGCCCGGCCGCCGGCCGACGCCACCAGCGCTCCCGCCGCCCGTAGGGCGATCTCGTAGCTCCAGGCCCTCGTCTCCACCATCCGGGCCAGGTGGGCGGGGTCGGTCAGGGAAGAATCGGGCAGGGGGTCGTCGGCCAGGGCGTAGGCCCGCTTGCGGCACTCGATGCGCTCCTCGTCGAGGGCCTTGCCCTGGGCGCCGAGCAGCCGACAGCAGGTGCGGGTCACGCCGAACACCGCAGGGTGGGGCTTGGCGGTGGCGATCCTGTCGGTGAGCCGCCACTGCTCCAGGGGCGTGATCGAGATGACGTCGTCGTCGGGGACGAACAGGCCGTCGAACGACAGGCGCACGGTGCAGGAGGCGTTCATGGCGGCCAGGGCCAGCGGCGCGGACGGCCGGACCGAAGGCGTGGCCCGCCCGGGCAGCAGGAAGAACACCACCTCGTCGTCGAGCCGGGCGGCGACGGCGAAGACGTCGGCCAGCCCCCACGACGTGACCCACGGGGCGTCCCCGTCGACGAGGATGCCGCCGCGCACCCGGCGTGCGGTCACCGCCGGCGGGCCGATGCGCCGGAGGTAGGCGAAGGCGATGCCGGCCAGCTGCTGCCCCGACCGCAGCTCGGGCAGGATCCGCTGCTGCAGCCCGACGTTGGCCGACGACGCCAGCAGCCGGACCGGGGCGTGGTGCTGCACCCACACGAAGAACGTCACGCCGCAGGCGCCGGCCAGCTCCTCGTAGATCTCCCTGACCGCCGAGGCGGGCACGTCGAGAAGGTCGTTCAGGCCGGACTGGGCGAGGAGGCGGAGGTGCTGTCGCGGGACGGCGTCGGCCTGGTCGGTCGCCTCGGCGACGGGGGCCAGGATCTCCGCGGCCTCCCGGGCGGCGGCGACGAGGGCGTCGACGCTAGGGACTGGTGTCTTCCTTCTCGGCGGTCCCGTGTTCATGGACGTCCTTGGCCCGGATCCGGTAGGCGCAGACGGCGTCGCCGGCCATGGTGTGGAGGACCCTCGTGACCTCGACCTCAGGGCCGAGCACCTCCCGGAACAGGGCCAGCTCCATGGCGCACACCGCGGGGTACCGCTCGGCGACCTTGTGGACCGCGCAGTTGTTCTCGGTGAGGACCATCGTGGCCCCGTCGTCGTCCTGCTGGTGGTGACACTCCGCCACGTAGCCCGCCTCGTCGCGGATCCGGGCCAGGACCTGCACCTTCTCGGGGAGGCCCGTCGCCTCGGACAGCTCGGCGGCGTACTGCGCGACCAACATATCGGTGCGCCTCCGCAGGACCGCGGCAATCGCGTCGTTGCCGACGTGCTCGGACAGGTCATCGAGCAGCTGGATGGCGAAGGTGTCGTAGCGGCGGGGGAGCAGCTCCATCCCCCGCGCCGTGAGCCGCCAGCCGGTGGGTGGCCGGCCGACGCCGTGCTTCTCGCACGCCCCCCGCTCGGCCAGTCCGACGGAGGCGAGGGCATCGAGGTGCCGCCGCACGCCCATCCCGCTGATGCACAGCTCGTCGGCCAGCTCGGCGACGGTGATGCCGGGGTGCTTGCGGAGCAGCAACACCAGCCGACTCCGAGTAGTCACGTCGTTCGAGGCTATCGGAGCAATCAGCAGGGCCCGCGAAAGCCCTCCCGGTCCTAGTGTTGCGGCGATGCACCGGCTCGAGCGGCTCATCAACCTGGTCGCCGCCCTGTTGGACTCCGAGCGGCCGCTGACGATCGAGGAGCTGCGCTCCCGGCTGCCCGGGTACGCCGAGAGCGACGGCGCCTTCCGCCGCGCCTTCGAGCGGGACAAGGAGGCGCTCCGGGAGCTGGGCGTCCCCCTGGTGCTCGAGCCCCTCGACCCCGCCTACCCCGGCGTGGAGGGCTACCGGATCCCGAAGGAGTCGTACTACCTCAGGGATCCCGGGCTCGTGCCCGACGAGCTGGCGGCCCTGCACCTTGCCGCGTCGGCGGTGCGGATGGAGGGCGCCAACGGGGTCGAGGCGCTGTGGAAGCTGGGCGGGGAGCTGGCCGAGGAGGGGCCGTCGCCGGCGGTGGCCGCCCTTCCCGGTGCCGACCACCTGGCCCCGCTGTTCGAGGCCATCTCCGCCCGTCGCCGGGTCACGTTCACCTACCGCGGCCGCCCGCGACGCATCGACCCCCACCGGCTCTCGTTCCGCACCGGCCACTGGTACCTGTCGGGTTTCGACCACGACGCCGGTGAGGACCGTCAGTTCCGCCTGGACCGGGTCGAGTCCGACGTGGTGGCGGCCGAGCAGGCGGGCACCTTCCAGCCGCCACCTGCGGCGTCGACCGCGGCCCAGCCGTGGGAGATGGGTGCCGGCGACCCCGTCACCGCCCGCCTGCTCGTCGACGCCGATCAGGCGGGATGGGCCGTGGGCCACGTCGGGGCCGACGCGGTGGAGGAGCGGCGCGACGACGGCT
This sequence comes from uncultured Acidimicrobiia bacterium, assembly GCA_963827345.1. Classification (GTDB taxonomy): domain Bacteria; phylum Actinomycetota; class Acidimicrobiia; order Acidimicrobiales; family AC-14; genus CAWGUU01. Next base: position 138,401 of record CAWHAN010000006.1, read on the forward strand.
CGGTCGTGCTGGCCATCCGCGTCACCAACCGGCCAGCCTTCCGCTCGTTCGTCCTCGGCTTCCTCGACCACGCCGAGGTCCTGGGACCGGCCGAGCTCCGCGACGACATGGTGTCGTGGCTGGAGGCCCAGTGCCCAGGCTGAGCGCCGACGACAAGCTCCAACGGCTCCTGGCGGTCGTGCCCTGGGTCGCGGCCCGGGACGGGCCCGTCTCGACGACGTGTGCGCCCGCTTCGACTGCCGTGAGGACGAGCTGGTCGACGACCTGCAGATGCTGTTCCTCTGCGGCCTGCACCCGTACACGCCCGACATGCTCATCGACGTCGACATCGCCGACGGCAGGGTGTGGATCCGCTACGCCGACTACTTCGCCCGTCCCCTGAAGCTGACGCCGGCCGAGGGCCTGGCCCTGCTGGCCGCGGGCAGGACGCTCCTGGCCACGCCCGGTGCCGAGCCCGGCGGTCCCCTCGAGCGGGGCCTGGCCAAGCTGGCCGCCGCGCTCGGCGTCGACGCCGACAAGGCGGTGGAGATCTCCCTCGGAGCCGTGCCCGAGCGGATCATGGCGGTCCTGCGGTCGGCGGTGGCCGGCGCCCGTCAGGTGGAGATCGAGTACTACGCCTTCGGCCGGGACGAGTGGACGCGGCGCACCGTCGACCCGTACGCGGTGTTCTCGGCGTCGGGCCAGTGGTACCTGTCGGCCTTCTGCCACCTCGTCGACGACGAACGCCTCTTCCGGGTGGACAGGATGCGCTCGGCCGAGCCGACGGGCACGGCGTTCTCGCCGCCCGAGCGACCTCCCGAGCTGGCCGTGTACCACCCCAGGGCCGAGGACCCCAGGGTCGTCCTCGAGCTGGAGCCGGCGGCGGCCTGGGTCGTCGGGCAGTACCCGGTGGAGCAGGTCGAGGACCTGGGCGACGGACGGCTCCGGGTGAGGCTGGTCGCCGGCCAACGGGCGTGGCTCGAGCGGCTGCTGCTGCGCCTCGGTCCTGCGGCCAGCGTGGTCGAGGGCGACCCCGGCCTGGCCGCCGCGGCGGCCGCCCGCCTCTTGAGCCGATACACCGGCGGTTAGCCTCCAGCCATGCGGCGGCCACCGACCCCCACCTCCGACTGACCCCACCTCCTGTGACTGACCAGCCTCCCGTCACCGACCAACCGCCCCCGGCTGCCCGCACCAAGGCCAAGGGCCGGCCCAAGCGGTCGCCCCAGCGGAACCTCGTCGAATGGGTCGTCGTGGTGGGCGGGGCCCTGCTCGTCGCCGTCGTGGTCAAGGCCTTCCTGCTCCAGGCCTTCTACATCCCGTCGCCCTCGATGGTGCCCACGCTCCACGTCAACGACAGGGTCCTGGTCAACAAGCTGAGCTACAAGCTCCACGACGTCCGCCGGGGCGACGTCATCGTGTTCAAGAGCCCCCAGGTCGTGGCCGAGAAGGACCTGATCAAACGGGTCATCGGCCTCCCCGGCGACACCGTCGAGACCCGTGACGGCGAGATCGTCGTCAACGACAAGGTCCTCGACGAGCCGTACCTGCCGAGCGACGTCGGCACGGGCCCCATGGAGAAGATCACCGTCCCGCCCGGCCACTACTGGATGATGGGCGACAACCGGGGGAACTCCAGCGACAGCCGGGTCTTCGGCGCCATCCCGGAGTCGTCGATCATCGGCCGGGCGTTCGTGAAGGTCTGGCCCATCACCGCGTTCGGCTTCCTCTAGGAACCTCACCGCCGGCCGCGCGGGGCGCAGCCGGCGGTGCGAGTCACTTCGGTGCGGCCGGGTTAGCTGGTCCTGGGGGTGGAGGAGAAGGCCCACACCAGGCCGACCACCGACAGCAGCGCCACGAGGGCGGCGCCCGCGTAGGCGGCGGTGGCGGCCTGGCCGCCCTTCTCGCCGAGCGTGCTGAAGCCGAACGACGTCAGCAGGGTGCCGCGGAGCATCTCGGCCTTGAACAGGGCTTCGCGCTGGCCCTTGAGGGCACCGAGCTCCTTCTGGAGGCCGGCAAGGGCGGGGTCGCCGGCGGCCTGGGCCGCTGTCACTCGGGCCTGCAGGGCGAACTCCTGGTCGCCCAGCTCGGCGTAGGTCTTGCCTTGGCCGATGTTCTTGATGTGGAGGCCGATGTAGTCGTTGGCGAAGCACTCGGCCTGCCTGCCGGTGGTGAGCTGCGTGCCGGCGTTGGCCACGACGCACGCCGACTGCCGTTCCTGCGGCGTCAGGGCGTCGACTGGCTTGAACAGGATCCTCTCCTGCGACAGCTGGCGGGTGACGTAGCTCTCGGAGAAGTCGGCATTGCTCTTCATGACGGTGCCCAGGCCGAGCAGGAGGCCGGCCACCATCAGCCCGCTGATGCCGGCGAGGATCCGGCGACGGCGGGGACTGGGCGGGCGGTACGTGTAGGTCTCGGAGTCTGTCTCGGTGAGGCGGAGGTTGTCGTTGGCGGTCAGCGTCGCGGTCATTCGGGGTTCCCCCTGTCGATCGTGTTGGTCATCGCAGTGCCGAGTGGGCCCGTCCGCCGTCCGGGGCCCGCCTCAGCCGTGTGCCGCCGCCACACCGATACGAGTCGCTCGTCGTCGGTCTGATACGAGGTTCTGCGGGGGATTTGGGGCGTACCCTGGCCCGGTGACGTCCGACGCCGACGAGCCGCTCGAGGAGTTCTACGGCGACGACCGGGTGGCCGAGCCGCGTTCGGACGCGCCGCCACCGACCCCTCCTTCGCCGGAGAAGCGGACGTCGATGGCGGGCGCGCTCATGGTCGGTTTGGCGCTCGGGCTGCGCGAGGTGTTCGAGCCGAAGCACCAGGACCGCATCGCCGTCGAGCAGCCGGCGCCGGGCCAGCCGCTGGATCCGCAGCGCTACGAGGTCCACCTCGATCCCTCGGACCCGACCTCGTCGTTCGCCATCTACCGACCGTGGGTCGAGCCGGCCGACACCGGCCGGGCGGCCGGCACCGAGGAAGGCGGCTAGGAGCCATCCTCCGCCGGGTCGCCCGCGACGGCACGCAACATCAGCAGGTGGAGGCCGATGCCGGCGATCTCGAACGGCTCGCCACCGTCGACGCTGAACCCGGAGCCCTCGTAGAACGTGGTCGCCACCATCCTGGCGTTGCACCACAGCTCGCCGCCGCCACAGGCGGCCACGTGGGCCACGCTGGCGTCCATCAGGGCGGTGCCGAAGCCGCGGCCCCGCACGTCGGGCTCGGTGGCCAGCCCCCGCATCCGCCACGACGACCGGTCTGGCCGATCGGGGCGCGCCTCCCGGTAGATCGAGACCACGCCCACCAGCCGGTCGTCGTCGAACGCCCCGAAGTGCACCGTCTCCGGATGGTCGTCGCGCGGGTACGCCGTCTGCCCGAAGGGCTGGCCCGGCCGCAGCACCCGGTGGCGCAGCGGCCGCGTCTGGGCCGCGGAGATGGGGCGGACGACAGGTTCGGTCACGGGCTCAATCTTGGCCGGTGGCGCGGCCACCGAGCGGTACCTACCCGCCGGGTACCAATATGGTCGTGGGCATCCACGCCGGCCGGGACGCCTCGAAGGCGGTGATCTCGGCCTCCCGGCGCATGGTGAGGCCGATGTCGTCCAGCCCCTCGAGGAAGCGCCAGCGGGTGAAGTCGTCGAGGGGGAACGTGGTGGCGATGCCGGCCCCGGGCGCGACGAGGGTGCGGGCCTCGACGTCGATGGTGACGACCAGCGCCGGGTCGGCCGCCACCGCCGCCAGCAGGGACTTGCCGACCTCCTCGTCGACCTGCACGGGCAGGAGGCCGGCCTTGGTGCAGTTGGTGCGGAAGATGTCGGCGAACCGGGGAGACACGACCGCCCGGAAGCCGTGGTCGAGAAGCCCCCACACGGCGTGCTCCCGAGACGAACCCGTGCCGAAGTTGGCGCCGGTAACCAGGATCTGGGCGCCGGCGTGCTCGGGCAGGTCGAGGACGAAGCCGGGCTGGGTGCGCCACTCGGAGAACAGCCCCTGGGCGAACCCGCTGCGCTCCACCCGCTTGAGCCAGCGACTGGGCATGATCTGGTCGGTGTCGACGTCGGACCGGTCCAGGGGGACGGCAGTGCCGGAGACGGTGCGTACGGCTTCCACTACACGACCTCCTCGTGGGCCACGTCGTTCGGTGTCGCCAGGTGGCCGGCGATGGCGGTGGCGGCGGCGACGGCCGGTGAGACCAGGTGGGTGCGGCCGCCCTGGCCCTGTCGGCCCTCGAAGTTGCGGTTCGACGTCGACGCGCACCGCTCGCCGGGGCTGAGCTGGTCGGGGTTCATGCCGAGGCACATCGAGCACCCCGCCGCCCGCCACTCGAACCCTGCGTCCACGAAAACCCGGTCGAGGCCCTCGGCCTCGGCCTCGGCCCGCACCCGCATCGACCCGGGCACCACCATGGCCCGCATGCCGTTCTTGATGCGGCGGCCGGAGACGATCTCGGCCGCGGCCCGCAGGTCCTCCAGGCGGGAGTTGGTGCACGACCCGATGAAGACGGTGTCGACGGCGATGTCGCGCATCGCGGTCCCCGGCTCCAGGCCCATGTACGCCAGCGCCCGCCGGGCGGCGGAGGCCTGCATCGGGTCCGACATGGCGTCGGGGTCGGGCACCACGCCGTCCAGCGGCTGGACCTGGGACGGGTTGGTGCCCCACGAGGCGTACGGGGAGAGCGTCGAGGCGTCGATGACGACCTCCTTGTCGAACGAGGCCCCCTCGTCGGTCGGCAGGGACCGCCAGGCGTCGAGGGCCTGCTCCCACGCCGCGCCCTTGGGAGCGTGCCGGCGGCCGTCCAGGTAGGCGAACGTGGTGTCGTCGGGGGCCACCATCCCGGCCTTGGCGCCGGCCTCCACCGACATGTTGCAGATGGTCATGCGGCCCTCCATCGAGAGCGCCCTGATGGCCGCCCCCCGATACTCGACTGCGTGGCCCACGCCGCCGCCGGTGCCGATCTTCCCGATGACGGCGAGGATGACGTCCTTGGCGGTGACGCCGGCGGGCAGGTCGCCGTCGACGGTGATGGCCATGGTGCCCGGCCGGCGGGCGGGGATCGTCTGGGTGGCCAGCACGTGCTCGACCTCGCTGGTGCCGATGCCGAACGCCAGCGCGCCGAAGGCCCCGTGGGTCGAGGTGTGGCTGTCGCCGCAGACCACGGTCATGCCCGGCTGGGTGAGGCCCTGCTCCGGCCCGATGACGTGGACGATGCCCTGGCCCGCGGATCCCATCGGGTAGAAGGGGATGCCGTGCTCGGCGCAGTTGGCGGTCAGCACCTCGAGCTCGGCGGGCCGAGATCGGGTCGGTGAGCGGCAGGTCGAGCCCGATGGTGGGGACGTTGTGGTCGGCGGTGGCCACGGTGAGGTCGGGCCGGCGCACGCCGCGCCCCGCCATCCGGAGACCCTCGAAGGCCTGCGGGGTGGTGACCTCGTGGATCAGATGGAGGTCGACGTACAGCAGGTCGGGCTCGTCGCCCTGGCCGGCGTGGACGACGTGCCGGTCCCACAGCTTCTCGGACAACGTCTTCGGGGTCATGCTTGTCTCTCGATCTCTTGCATCACGTCTCAATATATGGGATGATCGTCTTGCAATATGGGAACTCTATCCGGAATCGGTGTGCTCGACAAGGCGTTTTCCGTCGTCGACGCGCTGGAGGCCGGGCCCTTGTCGCTGGCCGGGCTGGTCCACGCCACCGGCCTGCCCCGGGCCACCGCCCACCGGCTGGCCGCCGCCCTCGAGGTCCACGGCCTGGTGCGGCGGGACGCCGAGGGACGCTTCGCCACCGGCGCCCGGCTCACCGGTCTCGACCTGCCGGCCCTGGCCGGCCCCGCCCTGGAGCGCCTCCGCGACAGCACCGGGCGAGAGCGTGCAGCTCTACGTCCGCCGTGGCGACCGGCGGGTGTGCGTGGCCGCCCTGGAGTCCCCCCACGGCCTGCGCACGATCGTGTCGGTGGGGGCCTCTCTCCCCCTCGACGTCGGGTCGGCCGGCAAGGTGTTCCGCGGCGACGAGGAGGCGGGGCGCCCGAGGGTGGGCCGAGAGCGTGGAGGAGCGGGAGCTGGGCGTGGCGTCGGTCAGCGCCCCGGTGCACGGCCCTGCGGGCGACATGGTGGCCGCGGTCTCGGTCTCCGGCCCCGTCGAGCGGACGTCGCGCTCGCCGGGGGGCCGCTACGCCGAGGCCGTGGTGGAGGCCGCCCGCGCCATCGAGCGCCAGCTGGCCCGCTGAGTCAGGTCAGCCCACCCGCCGGCACGCCTCCACGAGGGCGTCGGCGAAGGCGGCCCGACCGGTGACGAACACGCCGTGGTCCCCGTCGACGCGGATCACCTGCGCCCCCGGGATCGACCGGGCCAGCCCCAGCTGGCGGTCGACGGGCACGAGCCGGTCGGCGCTCGGAACGACGACCACGGTGGGGACGTCCACCGCGCCCAGCCACGGCTCCGACGAGAAGCGGGCGAGGGCGGCGGCGTGGGCCAGCATGGTGGCGGGGTGGTGACGGGCCAGCTCGGCGACCGCCCAGTCCCGCCACGGGAGGCCGTCGAAGCGGGAGATGAGGGTCTGGCCGACGAAGCGACGTCCGAGGGAGGGAGCCAGCCGGGCCATCGTCGACGCCGCCGGCAGGAAGGCGGCCTTGCCCCGCTCGACCCGGGTGACGGCGAACCGGGCGGCGGTGGCGCAGAGCACCAGGCCGACGACGCGGGCCGGGTGTCGCCGCCACACCAACTGGGCCACGGCGCCGCCCATCGAGTAGCCGACGACGACGAACCGGTCGATCCCGAGGGCGTCGGCCACCGCCGCTGCGTCGTCGGCCAGCTCCTCCAGCCCGCCGACCGCCGGGCCCAGCCGCTCGGCCGACACCACCCGGAAATCCCTGCCCAGGGGCTCGAACACGCCGAACCAGTTCAGGTCGGCGACGGCGGTCAGCCCGTGCAGGAGCAACACCGCGGTCGCGCCCGGGGCCGGCCACTTCCCGCACGAACGCAGTCGTACCCCGCCCGAGCTCGACGACCCGGCCCGGGGGAAGCGGCGGGACTGTCGCGTCAGCCTTCGATTTCGACGATCTCGACGGTGAGAGCACCACGGGGGGCGTGGTACTCGACCTGGTCGCCGGCGCGGTGGCCCAGCAGCGCCTGCCCGAGTGGCGACGACGGCGAGATCACCGCCAGGTCGTCGCGCCGCTCCTCGATGGACCCGATGAGGTAGCGCTCGACCTCGTCGTCGCCCTGGTACCGCAGTGACACGATGCTGCCGCTGGTGGCGGCGCCGGTGCCGTGACCGCCGTCGATGATCACCGCCTTGTCGAGCAGCTGGGTGAGCTGGCGGATGCGGAGCTCCATCCGGCCCTGGTCCTCCCGGGCGGCGTGGTAATCGGCGTTCTCGCTCAGGTCGCCGAGCTCCCGAGCCGTCTGGATGGTGCGGGCGATATCGACCCGCCCACGGGTGGACAGGTCCTCGAGCTCCGCCTTGAGACGCTCGTATGCGGCTCGGGACAGGTGGGTCTCAGACATCCCTTCGACGCTACAGTGCTGGTGACGGTCCCCTTCGCTACACTTGGATTCCAGTGTCCCCGGCATCCATTCCCGTAATCGCGTAGCGCACGTCGCCTCTACGGCGTGTGCTCGACCGTCCACCTGGTGGGCGGTTTTCTTTTTCCCGAGGCAGGTTGGTGGGTTACAAGGTCGGTGTCATCGGTGGGGACGGGATCGGGCCGACGTCGTCGCCGAGGCCCTCAAGGCGGTGCGGGCGGCCGGCGTCGACCTCGACACCGTCGACTACGACCTGGGTGGAGCGCGGTACCTGCGCACCGGCGAGATCCTGCCCGACCCCGTCCTCGACGAGCTCCGCGAGCTCGACGCCATCCTGCTGGGAGCGGTCGGAACGCCCGGGATCCCGCCGGGGGTCATCGAGCGGGGCCTGCTGCTGCGGTTGCGGTTCGAGCTCGACCTCTACGTCAACCTGCGGCCATTCGTGGCACCCGGCATCGACTGTCCAATCGATTTTGTCGTCGTGAGGGAGAACACCGAAGGCCCGTACACCGGCGAGGGTGGCGTCCTGCGCAAGGGCACGCCCTTCGAGGTGGCCACCCAGGGATCAGTGAACACCCGGCGGGGCGTCGAGCGGTGCGTGCGGTTCGCCTTCAACCTGGCCGCCGGACGGCCCCGCCGCCACCTGACGCTCGTGCACAAGACGAACGTGCTCACCTATGCGGGTGACCTGTGGCAGCGCACCGTCGACGAAGTCGCCCCCGACCACCCCGATGTCACCACCGCCTACTGCCACGTGGACGCCGCGTGCATCTACCTGGTCGAGTCGCCCGACCGCTTCGACGTGATCGTCACCGACAACCTGTTCGGCGACATCCTCACCGACCTGGGCGGCGCCGTCGCCGGCGGGATCGGCCAGGCGGCGTCGGCCAACCTCAACCCCGACCGCACCGGCCCGTCGCTCTTCGAGCCCGTGCACGGCTCGGCGCCCGACCTGGTGGGCACCGGGCGGGCAAATCCGCTGGCGGCGATCCGCTCGGCGGCCATGATGCTGGAGTTCCTCGGCGAGGGCGACGCCGGCCGTCGCATCACCGAGGCGTGCGCCGCCGTCAGTTCCCTCGTCGGCAGTTCCCTCGCCGGCACCACCACCGAAATCGGCGACGCCGTCGCAGAAAGGTTGTAGGGCGAATGCCTCTGCAGAAGGTCGACAAGATCTGGATGGACGGGGCCCTGGTGCCGTGGGACGACGCCAAGGTCCACATCCTCACGCACACGCTCCACTACGGCAGCGGAGTGTTCGAAGGCATCCGCGCCTACACCACGTCGCAGGGGGCGGCGGTGTTCCGCCTCACCGACCACATCAACAGGCTGTTCGACAGCGCCAAGGTGTACCTGATCGACGTTCCCTTCACGGTCGAGGAGCTGGTGGAGGGCGTGAAGGAGACGGTCAGGGTCAACAACCTCGACGCCTGCTACATCCGCCCATTGGTCTACCTGGGGTACGGCGAGATGGGGCTCAACCCCCTGCCGTGCCCGGTCAACGTGTCGATCGCGGTGTGGCCGTGGGGCACCTACCTGGGTGACGAGGGCATCAAGCGGGGCGTGCGGTGCAAGGTCTCGTCCTGGCAGCGCCACGACCCCAATGCCGTGCCGATCGCGTCCAAGGGCACCGGGATGTACGGGAACTCGTCGCTGGCCAAGGTCGAGGCGCTCAAGGCCGGCTACGACGAGGCCATCCTGCTCTCGCCCAACGGGTACGTCAGCGAGTGCACCGGCGAGAACCTGTTCATCGTCAAGAACGGTCGGATCCTCACGCCACCCCCGTCGGCGGGTGCGCTGGAGGGCATCACCCAGGACTCGGTGGTCACCATCGCCCGCGACCTGGGCTACGAGGTGGCCGAGTGCAACCTGCTGCGCACCGACCTCTACCTGGCCGAGGAGGCCTTCCTCACCGGCACCGCGGCCGAGGTGGTGCCGATCCGCTCGGTCGACGACCGCGAGATCGGGGAGCCCGGCCCCATCACCCGCAGCATCCAGCAGACCTACTTCGCGACCGTCCGGGGCGAGGTCGACCAATACAAGGACTGGCTCGAACATGTCAACGCCTGACCCGCCGGCCTCTCCCTCCTGTCGTCGCGTCGGCTCGGCCGCGGCCGCCTGAGGTGACCGCACCCGACTACGTACCCGTCCCCCTGGCCGACAAGGCCCGCACCGGCCTGGCCCTGCCGCCGGCCAAGCGGTGGACCGCCACCCGGCCGGGCGACCTCGTCGGCCGCCAGCCCACCGGCGCCAAGCTGGGGCGCCCGGCCCCGACCAGGGCTACGGCCTCAAGCTGGCCCGCCGCCTGGCCGACCGCCTCGAGCTGGCCCCCGGCGAGCACCTGGAGGACGTGATCGCCGGCAACCTCGCCGTCGGCCTGGCCCGGGCGTCGCTGTTCGGCAGGGCCCCGGTGACCCAGGACATGGAGCTGTCCTACACGCTCTGGGGCTACCTGGGCGGCGCCCCGGCCGACCTCGTCGCGTTCCGGAAGCCCTTGTTCAGCGGCGCCGGCCACCACTACTTCGACCAGCGCAAGCTCGTCGACCGCGTCCCCGAGTCGACCCTGCGCATGACGCCGCAGCAGGTGAAGGCCAAGCTCGGCGACTGGCGCAGCCTGATCAACGCCCTCTAACCCAGCGAACCGGTGACGCTCAGCGGCGCCAGGAACCGTTCTGCGTCACCAGTTCGGCTCTGGGGGGCGTCAGTAGGCCTTGGCCACCGTCGCCACCAGGTCGGGCTCGTCCGACGACAGGGGTACTCCGCCGTCGGGGCGCTGGAGGCAGCGGACGGTGACGGCGTCGGCCGCGAGGGCGTCCTCCTGGCCCCTGACCAGGTCCCACGGCAGGCGGGCGAAGCCGGTCGCCGCCGCGGCACGGGCCTCGTCGAGGCTCGCCACGTCGGCGGTGCGCGACTCCCGGCGTTCCAACGCCTCGGCGTAGAGCGCCTGCTGGATCTCGTCGAGCGTCCGGCCGACCACCGCCACCAGGTCCTCCAGCGCCACGGGCTCCTTCGACGACGTGTCCCGGCGCACCAGCGTGGCGGTGCCGGCGGCCAGGTCGCGGGGACCGACCTCCACCCGCACCGGCACGCCCTTGATCTCCCACTCGACGGCCCGCCGGCCGAAGCCGGTGTCCACACGAGCGTCGAGGTCGACCCGTAGCCCGGCGGCTCGCAGCTCGTCGGCCAGCGCTGCGGCCCGCGCGCCGGCGCCGTCCTCGGCCCGCACCACCAGCACGACCACCTGCACGGGTGCCAGCGCAGGGGGCACCCGCAGGCCGCGGTCGTCGCCGTGCCCCATGATCAGCGCCCCCACCAGGCGGGTCGACACGCCCCACGACGTCTGCCAGGCGTGCTCCGACGCGCCCGTCGAAGACTGGAACGTGATGTCGAAGGCCTTGGCGAAGTTCTGGCCGAGCTCGTGGCTGGTGCCCATCTGCAGGGCCTTGCCGTCGCCCATCATCCCCTCGATGGTGTAGGTGGCGTCGGCCCCGGCGAACCGCTCCCGCTCGGTCTTGCGCCCCACCAGCACGGGCAGGGCCAGCACGTCGCGGGCGAACGCCTCGTACACGTCGTGGAGGATGCCGAGGGCGTACGACTGGGCGTCGTCCTGGGTGGCGTGGCAGGTGTGGCCCTCCTGCCAGAGGAACTCGGTGGTCCGCAGGAAGATCCGGGGCCGCAGCTCCCACCGCACCACGTTGGCCCACTGGTTCAGCAGCATGGGAAGGTCGCGGTAGCTCTGGACCCACTTGGAGAAGAACACGTTGATGATCGTCTCGCTGGTGGGACGCACGACGACCGGCTCCTCGAGCTCCTTGCCGCCGGCGTGGGTCACCACGGCCAGCTCGGGGCTGAACCCCTCGACGTGCTCGGCCTCCTTGCGCAGGTACGACTCCGGGATGAAGAGGGGGAAGTAGGCGTTCTGAGCCCCCGCTTCCTTGATCCTGTCGTCCAGGTCGCGCTGCATCCGCTCCCAGATGGCGTAGCCGTAGGGACGGATGACCATCGTGCCCCGCACCGGGCCGTTCTCGGCCATCTCGGCCTTGGCCACCACGTCCTGGTACCAGCGGGGGAAGTCCTCGGATTGTGGGGTCAACGCTGGCTTTGCCATCGGGTTGGAGGGTAGTGGCCGGTAGCGTCGCACTCGTGAGCGACATCCGTGTGAGGTTTGCGCCGGCCCCTACCGGCTTCCTGCACGTCGGCAGCGCGCGGGCTGCCCTGTTCAACTGGCTGTTCGCCCGCCACACCGGCGGCACCATGGTCCTGCGCATCGAGGACACCGACCCGGAGCGCTCCCGCGACGAGCTGGTCGAGGGCATCCAGCGCTCGCTGAAGTGGCTGGGGCTCGACTGGGACGAGGGCCCGGTGCGCCAGTCCCAGCGCATGCACCTCTACGCCGACGCCGCCGACCGGCTGGTGAGCGACGGTCACGCCTACTGGTGCGACTGCACCAAGGCGGACCTCGACGCCCGCGCTGCCGCTGGCTACGACGGGTTCTGCCGAGACCGCGGCCTCGAAAAGGGCCCCGGCACCGCCCTTCGGTTCCGAACCCCCGACAGCGGCGAGACGGTCGTGCACGACCTCATCCGCGGCAACGTGGTGTTCGACCACGCCAGCATCGAGGACTTCGTCGTCCAGCGGGCCGACGGGTCGCCGATGTTCGTCCTGGCCAACGCCGTCGACGACGCCGACATGAAGATCACCCACGTCCTCCGGGGCGAGGACCTGCTCCCGTCGACGCCCAAGGTCCTCCTCCTGCGCCGGGCTCTCGGCGTCACCGACGACCCGATCTACGCCCACCTGCCGGTGATCGTGAACGAGAAGCGCCAGAAGTTGTCGAAACGTCGGGACGACGTGGCCGTGGAGGAGTACCGGGAGCGCGGCTACCTCCCCGAGGCCATGCGCAACTACCTGGCCCTGCTGGGCTGGGCGCCACCCGACGACAAGGAGATCGTGCCCATCGAGGAGGTGGTGGCCGAGTTCCGCATCGAGGACGTCAAGCCGTCGCCGGCGTTCTTCGACATCGCCAAGCTCGACCACGTCAACGGCGAGTACATCCGGGCCCTGCCGGTGGCGACGTTCGTCAGGGAGTCGTTGCCGTGGCTGGAGGAGGACCCGCCCTGGCCGCCCGAGAACTTCGACCTGGCCCGCTTCGAGGTGCTGGCGGCGACGGTGCAGGAGCGGGTGAAGAAGCTGTCGGACGTGCCGGCGGTCGTCGACTTCCTCTTCCTCGACGAGCCCGAGGTCGACCCGACGTCGTGGGAGAAGGCCGTCGTCAAGGTGCCTGCCGCCGGGGCCATCCTCGACGAGGCCGCCGCCGCCTTCGCCGACTGCGCCTGGGATACCGACGTCCTCCACGACACCGTCCTTGCCATCGGCGAGGCCCACGGCCTGAAGCTGGGGAAGGCCCAGGCGCCCATCCGGGTGGCGGTCACCGGGCGCACCGTCGGCCCGCCGTTGTTCGAGTCGTTGAAGGCGCTGGGCAGGGAGCGCACACTGGAACGGTTGGACAAGGCGCGGAGGCGCCTCATGGGGACGTGAAGCTGCTGTTCAAGATCGGGGCCGTCGTGGTCCTGGTCGGCGTGGTGTACCTGGGCGTGACGTTCGTCCAGGTCTACGGAGCCTCGCGCCAGGACCAGGCCCAGCCGGCCGAGGCGATCGTCGTCTTCGGCGCCGCCCAGTACGACGGCCGGCCGTCGCCGGTGCTGCAGGCCCGCCTCGACCACGCCTACGAGCTGTACGAGCAGGACCTGGCGCCGGTGATCGTCGTGACCGGTGGCAACCAGCCCGGCGACCGCTTCACCGAGGCCACCGCGTCGGCCAACTACCTGCTGGCCAAGGGCGTGCCCGACGAGGACGTCCTGCGGGAAGTGTCCGGCAAGTCGTCGTGGCAGTCGCTGGCGGCGGTGGCCGGGTTCCTCGAGGACCGCGACATCCACCGGGTGCTGCTCGTCTCCGACCCCTTCCACTCCTATCGGATCGACGCCATGGCCGACGAGCTCGGCCTCGACGGCCACGCGTCGCCCACCCACACCAGCCCCATCGACGGCCTGAGCGAGGTGCGCTACATGGCCCGGGAGACGGTGGCGGTGGCGGTGGGACGGTTGGTGGGCTTCCGCCGGCAGGCGAACATCGACGAGGTCGTCCACGAGCGGGCGTAGGGTAGGCTCGAAACGCCCATCGGGGGTGGTGTAATCGGCAACACAACAGGTTCTGGCCCTGTCGTTGGGGGTTCGAGTCCTCCCCCCCGAGCCAGCCGGCCCGCTCAGGCGGGCCGGACCGGGCCCCATCGTCTAGAGGCCTAGGACAGGACCCTCTCAAGGTTCAGACACGGGTTCGAATCCCGTTGGGGCTACGTCGTGCTCGTGAATGTGCAAAAAGGTTGCATATGGCGACCTTCTTGCACACTCATCTCCCACTGACGGCAACCGGATGGCAACGGTCCGCAAGGGGGCGGGCGGAGGGTGACGGTGGGCCGGGAGGCCGGCCCGATTCCCTCACCGAAGGAGCCCACCCCCGTGGCTGCAAAGAGAATCCGCCGAGCCGTTCTCGCCATGGCCATCCTGGCCGCCCCCCTCACCGTGGCGAGCGCGTCACCCGCCAGCGCCGACGCATGGATCCCCCGGGTGCCGGCCGGCGCCTGCATCTACGGCATCCCGTCTACGTGAACACCACGCCGATGTGCCGGATCATCGGTGCCCACGTCGACCGCTTCCCTGTCTACAGCGTCGACTGAGTTGACAACCTCCTGTCATTATGACAGTGTAGTGTCATACTGACAGAGACGGAGGCGCTCATGAACGGGACTGTGCACACCGCGGTGTACGACACGATGGCCGACTGGGAGGTCGGGTTCGCCACCGCCCACATCAACAACGGGCACTTTCAGCGCCGACCCGGAAGCGTCCGGGTGGTCACGGTCGGGGCCACGGCCGAGCCGGTGACCACCATGGGCGGCCTGCGGATCACGCCCGACGTCGTGCTCGACGACCTCAGCCCGTCCGACAGCGCCATGCTGATCCTCCCGGGCGCCGACACCTGGCTCACTGGCGACGCCAACATGCCGTTCGCCGAGAAGGCGGGTGAGTTCCTCGACGCCGGTGTGCCGGTGGCCGCCATCTGCGGCGCCACCGGCGGGCTGGCCGCCGCCGGCCTGCTCGACCACCGGCGCCACACGAGCAACGCCGCCGAGTTCCTCGCTTCGACCGGTTACGGCGGCGGCGCCCTCTACGTCGACGAGCCGGCGGTCACCGACGGCGACCTCGTCACCGCCAGCGGCACCGCGCCCGTCGAGTTCGCGAGGGAGGTTCTCGCCAGGCTCGACCTCTACGAGCCGGCCGTGCTGGACGCCTGGTACAAGCTCTACGGCCTCCACGACCCGGCGGGCTTCTACGAGCTCGCCGCCGCCGCCGCCGAACCCGCGGCCGCCGGGTGACCTCGCAGGAGCTCCTGAGCGGTGTGGCCCTGAAGGTCTTCCGGCTGAACGGCCAGCTCCTCGGTATGGCAGACGAGCTGGCCCGGCCGGCCGGCCTCACCGCGGCGTGGTGGCAGGTGCTCGGGGCGGTGCTCCCCGGCCCCCTGTCGGTGTCGGGGATCGCCCGGGAGATGGGCATCACCCGCCAGAGCGTGCAGCGGATCGCCGACCTGCTCGTCGACCGTGGTCTCGCCGAGTACCTGCCCAACCCCGCCCACCGTCGGGCCAAGCTGCTGCGGCCGACGGCGGCGGGCTACGAGGCGGTGCGGAAAATCGACCCCGGCCACGCCGCCCTCGCCGGTAGGCTCGCCGAGCACCTCGGCATCGAGAGCTTCGAGCGTGCCCTCGACGCCCTCACCCGGCTCTCCGAGGCGCTGGACGCGGTGGCGCCCGAGGAGAACCAGTCCCGTAATCAGCCTCGTCGATGAGTTTGGCCAGAGGCCGGCGTCTCATCAGCGTGGACCCGGCAACCGGAGGAATCCAGGGAAACCGGCCAGTGGGTGACCGGTTTCGGCCCGCATACTGGCGTCACGGTCTTACGGCCACCTGCCGGGACTTCAGGACAAACAGGGCTTGACTTCAAGTTAACTTCAACAAATACGCTCCGCGGAAGCGAGCACACGACCGGGGCGGGCACCGCCGATCAAGGAGGATCAGCATGGATTCCTACAACGCCGTCGAAGCGACAGGGCTGGTGAAGCGCTACGGCGAGACGACGGCCCTCGACTCCATCGACCTCGAGGTCCCCACCGGCACGGTCACCGCGGTCCTCGGCCCGAACGGCGCCGGCAAGACCACCGCGGTGCGGATCCTCACCACCCTCACCGGGGCCGACGGGGGCCACGCCACGGTCGCCGGCTTCGACGTCCGCACCCAGGGCACCGAGGTCCGCCGCCGCATCGGCCTCGCCGCCCAGGACGCCACCGTCGACCCGCTGCTGACGGGCAGGGAGAACCTGGTGATGCTTGGCGAGCTGCACCAGTTCAGCCGGCGCGAGGCCAAGTCCCGGGCCGCCGAGCTGCTCGCCGACTTCTCGCTGACCGAGGCCGCCGACCGTCCCACCGGCGGCTACTCGGGCGGGATGCGTCGCCGCCTCGACCTGGCCGCCACGCTGGTCGGCCGCCCGCAGGTGCTGTTCCTCGACGAGCCCACCACCGGTCTCGACCCTCGGGGCCGCGCCGAGCTGTGGACCGTTCTCGACACGCTTGTCGACTTCGGCACCACCGTCGTCCTCACCACCCAGTACCTGGAGGAGGCCGAGCGCCTGGCGGACGACATCGTCGTCATCGACCACGGCCGGGTCATCGCCCGGGGCGACGCCCGCAAGCTGAAGCGGGAGGTCGGCGGCGACCAGGTCCAGGTCGTCGTGGTCGAGCCCGCCCACCTGGCCGAGGCCACCCGCATCGTCGCCGCCATCACCGGCAACGAGCCCTTCGTCGACTCCGGGGCCCGCTCGGTGGTGGCGCCCACCGGCAGGGGGGTCGAGACGCTCGTGCTGGCAGCCGCGGAGCTCACCGCCGCCAGCATCGCCGTCGACGACCTCAGCCTCCGCCAGCCGACCCTCGACGAGGTCTTCCTCACCATCACCGGGTCGAAGCCCGGCCCCGAAGCCGAAGCCGACGACGACGAGGACCACCAGCTCGTCACCACCGCCAAGGAGGCGTCATGACCATCCTCACGTCCGCCCCGGCCGCCACGACTCACACCGAGCTCCCGGCTCGCCGCGGCCTCACGCACGACACCTGGGTCATCGCCCGCCGCGGGCTCACCCACATGAAGCGCCAGCCCGAGGCGCTGAGCGACGCCACCATCCAGCCGATCATGTTCGTGCTGCTCTTCGCCTACGTCTTCGGCGGCGCCATCGGCGTGCCCGGCGGCGGCAGCTACCGGTCGTTCCTGATAGGCGGCATCTTCGCCCAGACGATCGTCTTCTCCGCCTTCGGCGTGGCCATGGCCCTCGCCCACGACCGCAAGAACCAGGCCGTCGACCGCTTCCGGGCCCTGCCCATGGCGAGGGGGGCGGTGCTCGGCGGCCACGCCGTGGCCAGCCTGATCAAGTCCCTGCTCCCTATCGTGGTCATGTCGCTGTGCGGCCTGCTCATCGGCTGGCGGATCGAGGACGGCTTGGCGAACGCCGCCATCGGCTACCTGCTGCTGTTCGCCTTCGGATTCGCCATGATCTGGGTCGGCGTGCTGCTCGGCAGCGTGGTCTCGACGCCGGAGGGCGTGCAGGGCATCGGTTTCGCCGTCCTGTTCCCAATCACGTTCCTGGCCAGCACCTTCGTGCCCACCGAGAGCATGCCCGGCGTGGTTCGTACGATCGCCAACTGGAACCCGGTGACCACCCTCGCCGACGCCATCCGCATCCAGTTCGGCAACCCCAACTCCCCTCCGATGCCCGGTGACCCGTGGTCCATCGCTCACCCCTTCGCCTACTCGATCATCTGGATAGTCGGCATCGTGGTGGTGTGCGCCCCGTTGGCCGTCCGCCTCTACGAGCGCTCGGTCGACAAGTAGCCGGCCGCCCCGCCGTATCGTCGTCGACATGTGCCGGAACATCACCCCGCTCCGAGGGCTCGAACCGCCCGCCACCGCCGACGAGGTCGAGTCGGCCGCCCGTCAGTACGTGCGCAAGGTCGGTTCGGTGACGACCGCCGGTCAGATGGCGACGCCCGCCTTCCAGGAGGCGGTCAGGAAGGTGGCGGCGGCCACCGCCGAGCTGCTGGCCGAGCTGCCGCCCCGCCGAAACCCGCCGGCGGTCGTCCCCCCGCTCCGCCGCCGGACGCCGTCGGCCGTAGTCCCCTCGCCGCGCCGCCGGTCGCCGGCCGAGAGTGCAAAAAACCCTCTATAAGGGCGTCTTCTGCACTCTCATCGTCCTGCCGATCTGGATCGGCGCCTCGATGAGGTGGGCCTCGGGCTCGTCCCCGTCGGGCTCCAGCCACGGCGACCGGGCGTCGGCCTCGGGGCAGAAGCGCCACTTGCGGCCCACCCTGTCGATGCCGATCGGGTAGATCGTCAGCGTCCCGTCGGCGCCGATGTGGAACCTCAGGAAGTTCTTGTCGTCGGCGTGGTGGAGCGGTGCGTACGCCTCGTTGGCGTGGAAGCCGAGGCAGTTGGTGGCCCACAGGTAGCCGGAGATGCCGATCACGCCCCCGATCCCGCCGAGGACCCACACGATGGACAGGAAGACCAGGAGCGATGCGACGCCGTCGCCCAGCGGCGCCGACAGCCGGGACGCGAAGACGATGACGACGGCCAGGCCCGCGAACTGCAGGGTCGAATGGGTGAGCCCGATGAGCAGGCGGGACGCGCCGGTGGCGTCGTGGGCCAGGCGGATCATCGCTCCGAACGACACGATCGTGAGGATGATCAGGAGGAAGGCGATCGGGCTCTCCCACAGGGCGCGGGGCAGGTCGCCGAACCCGACCGACGAGTGGCGGTCGTCGAGGTGGAGGCTGAGCATGAACACCAGCAGCACCTGGACCCCGCCCAGGACGCCGGCCAGGGGAATGTTGAAGGCCGGCAACAGCCACACCCGTTTCCTGAGCTTCTTCGACCGGGTGCGTGAGGGGTAGACGGTCGCCCGCCGGTACGAACCGGGAGGGCCGTCGCCCGGTGCGCCCGTGCGCTCGGGGAGGTTGTGGGTCGGATGGAGGAAGGCGCCGCCACCTCCGGCGGTGATCAGCTGGCTGGGGCCCTCGACCTCCTCGTAGCGGGCGTAGTAGTGCCGGCCGCTCTTGAGGTAGAGGACGACGTCGCCCCCCGACGGCTGCACCACCTCCCGCTCCAAGTACGCCAGGCTCCGGTCCGAACAGACCTCTGCGCTCTTGCGCCCGCTCTCGACCTCCTTGGCCATGCACACGATGATGCGGTCGCCGGGCTGCACCTCCCGTTCGGCGGTGCCGGCGAAGTAGGCCAGCTGGGCCTCGTCGAGGTAGTCCCCGAACTGCAGGTCGACGCCCCACAGCCACCAGCGGTGGGGGAGGCGCAGGGCGAAGTAGCTCCTGGTCTGGCTCGTCTTCCGCCCCCCGATCGCCCGCTGGCGGCAGAAGATGTTGGAGAAGTTGACGAGCCCGTCGTACCAGTCGTGGCTGCCGGGGATGACGAAGAGGTCTTGGCGGCCGTCGTCGCCGGCGTTGCCTGCGTCAGGCGGGCAAGGCATGGCGGCCCGGTAGGGGCCGAGGAGCCGGTTCTCGTACTGGGTGCGGGTCGGCACCGGGTAGACCTGATCGCCGCCCATCACCAGGATGCTGCCCCGCTCGGTGCGATGGGATTCGCCCTCCCCGTCCGCATCGGGTCGGGTGGACAGCTCGAGCTTGTCGAGGGCCAGCAGCCTGGCCACGGTGTAGGTCGAGTTCCACCCGTCGCCCAGGTCGGAGACGTAGTCGAGCCAGACCTCGTCCCGGTCGGAACGGTCGTAGACGTCGGCGGCGACGAGCGCCTGCAGCTCGCGGCTGTCCGTGTAGGACGTCACCAGGCCCGACGCCAGGACCCGGGCCGAGGTGTCGACGAGCTGGTGTGGATCGAGCCAGCGCACCATCGGCCGGCGCTGGAAGCCCAGGTCCGCCTCGGTGGCCGGTCGCGTCGGCGAGCCGTCGTCGGGCGTGGCACCGGGCCTTCCGTGTCAGCTGCCATGGTCCGAATTCTTAGCCGTCCGCCGTCGAGCCGAAATCGCGACCCCGCGAATCGGGCGGGCGCGACCGGCACCCGGTAGACCTTGCAGAGGACGCTGCCGGCCGTCCGTCCAGCGAGAATCGGTCCAAGTGGCGGTCGGCCGGACGTCAGGTCTCGTCGGGAGGCCGCTGCTCGTCGTGCCAGTGACGAAGGCGCCTGATCGCGGCGTCCAGCGTGCCGTCGTGAATGCAGGCGAGGATCGTGCCCTCGCAGAAGCGATCAGCGCGGACGATCGCGGTGACCATCCTGACGGATTCTGCGACAGGAGCCGTCTCGAGGCCGCGTCCCCGGGGATACCGGTTGAGCCCGTCCCAGGAACGCCAGTCGAACGGGAGGTTGGCGCCCAGCATGTAAACGCACTGAATGGTGCGATGGACTGTGTCGCTATAGTTCACATACGGCATCTGAATGACGGTTCGTTCGCCGCCATCGACTGCGATCGCCTCACGCTCGCCTCCCGCCCATCGGCCGGGAGCGGGATCGGCCGAGAGTGCGGCGACGGCGGCCCAGAGCTCTCCCCACCGATGCTCGTCGGCGGCGAGGAGCAGTCGTTCGACCTCGGTGTCGCTCGGGCCGTCCGTCATGGTGCGACGGTAGGTCAGTGACTCGGCGGCGCGAGAATGGGCGGGCTGGGTAGGAACCCGGGCAGGAGACAGGAAGGAGCAATGACCTTGAACCTGAACAACGTCATGCTGGGTTCGGAGGACTCCAAGAGGCTGGCCGACTTCTACTCCCAGGTCCTGGGCGCCCCGAACCCCGACTGGAGCGATGCGGACAACGGTTGGTTCGGGTTCAAGGCGGGCGAGGGCAGCATGGCCATCGGTCCCCACAGCGAGGTAACGGGCAAGAACCAACAGCCGGGACGGATCATGCTCACGTTCGCGACGTCAGACGTGCAGGGCGAGTTCGAGCGCATCAAGGCTCTCGGTGCCGAAGTCGTCGCCGAGCCGTACGAGCCGGGCGGAGGCGGCGGGATGATGATGTGCACGTTCGCCGATCCCGACGGCAACTACTTCCAGCTGGCGCCACCCTGGGACGCGGCCACCTCGTAGACACGCTCGACGCCCGCCGGTCGAAGGCGGGTCTCAGGCCCCGAAGCGGCCCCGGTGCTCCTCTGGGATCAGGGGCTTCTCGGCGCGGACCTTCGGCTGCTGGACGGCCCACGTGTTGCCGTCGGGATCGCTGAAGCCGAAGAAGGTGCCGCCGTCGTCGGGCGAGAACACCATGATCTCGCTGCACTCGACGCCGCGGTCGAGCAGCTCCTGGCGGGTCCCTCGAACGTCCACGGCCACGACACGTAGCCTCGCGTCGATTGCGATCCCGGTCGAGAATCCACTCGTCGAGGAACCTCGGGCCCTGGGTCGTCGTCAAGCTCCACGGCGGCCGAGGGAGGAGTCGCGAATGAGGAAGTACCCGCTCGCCCGGGCGGCACTGCTGGCCGGCGGGCTCGTCGTGACAGCGATCGGCTGTGGGAAGGCCGAGGCGCGCATGTGCCAGCAGTCGGGCGAGGCCGAGTTCTGCCTGGTGGAGGATGGGCCGAGCTACGAGATCGCCGGGCACGGGTTCCGGTCGGGATCAACGGTGCGGATCTCCGTCGACGGCGAGGAGCAGGAAACGCCAGTTCGGGCCGGCGACGACGGGAAAGTGCCCGCTCCGGGTGGGGTCGCGGGCATCCTCAGAGGCCCGGACTCACAGCTGGTCACGGTCACCGGCACGAGCTCGTCCGGCGGCGACCTGCGGTTTCAGTTCACGGTCCCGCCCACGGGTACCTGAACCTCCGCGACGCCGCTACCCGCGGCCCCGCCGGTGGGCGACGCTGTCGATGGCGTCGGCGACCGCCGTCGAGAACTCCTTGGGGCGCACCAGCGGGGTGTCGTGGTCTCCGTCGATGGCGAACACCGGCGCCCCGAGAGCCTCTGCCAGCTCCACCTGCTCCTTGGCCCTGACCAGCCTGTCCCGTTCGGTGACGACGCTGGCGCAGGGGACGTCGATCCCGTCGACGAACGGCCTGGCGTCGAAGCGGGACAGGCAGATGCCGGCGGCGGCGACGTCGCGGTCGTAGCCGCGCTTGAACTCTCCGCCCACCCACGCCCGCAGCTCCGCCACCTCGGGCGTGTGGGCCACGGCGTAGTGCAGGTACCGCTGGACGAAACCGTCGCCCGTCCCGAGTCGTAGTGCCACCTCGAAGATCCCCAGCGACCTCCAGAGAATGCGTTCCCGAGGCGTCGACCGCCACTCCAGCGCCGTCCCGCACATGACCAGGCCGGCCACCAGTTCCGGGTGCCGCTGCCACAGCAGCAGCCCGATGGCCCCGCCCATCGAGTACCCCACCACGATCGCCTTCGGGATGCCGAGGAGCTCGAGCAGGCCGGCGGCGTCGTCGGCGCAGGCCTCGAGGGAGAACCGCTCCTCGGAACGGATGCCCCGCCCGTGGCCCCGCTGGTCGACGGCGATCAGCCGGTGCTGGCCGGCGAGGGCCGGGTAGACGGAGAACCACGTGGTGTCCGCCGACGCCGTCCAGCCGTGGAGCAGCAGCACCGGCACGGCGTCGTCCGGCCCGTCCTGGTCCCGCAGGAACATCTCGCCCCGGTCCGGCACCCACAGCACCCTCGACGGCGGCAGGTCGGGCGGGGGCGTCGGGACCTCCGGGTCGTGGCGGCCCACCCACACCAGCCGCCCCGCCGACCGAAGTCCTTGTCTCACCTCCCCATCCTTCCCCGCCCGAGGCAATCGACCCCTTTCGACGAGTCCTGGTGACGACGAGCCTGGTTGGGAAGGGATCCGTCATGATCATGATCGAACAGGGGGGCGAGCGGTGAGCCGCGACTCGACGTGCGAGCGGCGGGTGCCCTTCAGCGTCATCGACGAGGCCGTCTACCTCCTCGACAACCAGGTCGAGCCCTGGAGCGTCCAGCTCGAGGTCAGGGTCGAGGGCAGGCTCGACGAGGACCGGTTGCGCGCCGCCCTGTCCGACGCGCTGGCGGCCCATCCCATGGCACGGGCCCGGAAGGCCACCTCCCGCCGGCGCGACAAGCGGTTCCAGTGGGAGATCACCCACGTCCCCGACCTCGATCCTTTCTCGGTGGTGGACTGTCCCGACGACGACGCCTTGGCGGCCGCCAGGGCCGACCTGCAGAGCATCTCCATCCCGCTGGTGGAGTCCCCGCCGCTGCGGGCCCGCCTGGCCCGCCACCCCGACGGCGACCTGGTCATGATGAACGTCAAGCACGCCGCCATCGACGGCTTCGGCAGCCTGCGCATCCTGCGCTCGGCGGCTCGGGCCTACTGGGGCCTGCCCGATCCCCAGCCCGACCTCGGCTTGGAGGTCACCCGCGACCTGCACCACAGCCTGGCCGCCGACGACGCCGCCGAGAAGGGCCGGCGGATCATGACCCTGCTCGACAAGCTGCGCGACGAGGTCCACACGACGGCCGACCTTGCCATCGACGGCGGGACCGAGAAGCCCGGGTATGCCTTCCACCACGTCAGCTTGTCGCCGGAGACGACGAAGGCGCTGGCCGCGGTCGAGGGCGGCACCGTCAACGACGTGCTCCTGGCCGGGCTTCACCTGGCCCTGGCCGGATGGAACGACGAGCACGGGGTGCCCAGCAAGCGGGTCGGCGTGATGATGCCGGTCAACCTCCGGCCCAAGGAGTGGTGGGAGGAGATGGCGGGGAACTTCTCGCTCAACGTCAGGGTGGCGACGACGCCGAGCGACCGGGAGAGCCCGGAATCCCTGCTCGAGGCCATAGCCGAGAAGAGCAAGGCCATCAAGGAGGACGGCACCGGCGCCTCCCTGATCGAGGCCTTGGGCGGGCTTCCCGCGGTGCCGGTGTGGGCCAAGCACGCGGTGGCGCCGCTCGTGTGGTTCTCCGGCGACCGCCTGGTCGACACCGCCCTGCTGTCCAACCTCGGCAAGATCGACGAGCCGCCGGCCTTCGGGCCTGACGCCGGCGACACGACCGAGATGTGGTTCAGCGCCCCCTGCCGCATGCCCTTGGGCCTCTCCATCGGCACGGTGACCACTGGCGGCCGAATGCACATCGCCTACCGCTACCGGCATCCCCAGTTCGACGCCGGGGCGGTCGCCCGCTTTGCCGACCGCTACGCCGCCGCCCTCGACCTCTACGCCACGAGCTGACCGGCTGGAAGACCCCGGCCGATGAGTCCTGCGTCCGGGCGTCGTCTCATCAGCGTGGTGCGACGAGAAGTGCACGCGACCGTGGTCTTGGTGCGCGGTCAGGCCGAGCTGGCCAGCTGGCCGCTGACCGGCATCGGCAGTCCCGACCTGTCGGTGGTCGACGTCCTCGCCCGGATGCAGCTCGCGGCCCGGCGGGCGGGGTGTGCGATCCGGGTGCGGGACGCGTGCCCGGAGCTCTCGGAGCTGCTCGGTCTCTGCGGCCTGTCCTGCGGGACAGGTGGCCTGTGCGCGGGGCTCGGTGACCTAGTTGTCGAGGCGGGGAGCCTAGTTGTCGAGCCGGGAAGGCAGGCCGAAAACGGCGAACAGGTCGGTGTCGAGGAAGTTGTGGTGGCCGACGATCCTGTCGCCTGACACCTCCAGCACCTGGATCGACCACGGGGCCCAACCGCCGTTCGGGTCGGGCTTGTAGGACGCGAAGGCGACGTCGCCGTTGGCCTCGGTGGCCACCAGGCGGGAGCCGCGGCAGCCGGCGCCCGCGCCGAGGAAGAACTTGCCCATCTCGACGGGGCCCGAGAGCCAGAAGTCGAAGGGGGGCATCGACATGATCACGTCGTCACGCAGAAGGGCGACGAGGGAGGTGATGTCGTAGCGCTCGAAGGCGTCGACGTAGCGGGCGAGCAGCTCTTCCTGCTCGGTGTCGGCCAGCCTGGGGTTCGACTCGTCGAGGTCGAGCGACGCCAGCGTCGCCCGCGCCCGCTGGAGGGCGCTGTTCACCGACGCCACGCTGGTCTCCAGCAGCTCGGCCACCTCCGACGCCTGCCACCGCAGGACCTCCCGGAGGATCAGCACCGCCCGCTGCCGTGCGGGCAGGTGTTGCAGCGCGGTGACGAACGCCAGGCGGATCGATTCCCTCGTCTCGGCCACCTCGGCCGGGTCGCCGTCGTCGGGCACGACGCGGCCGTCGGGTATCGGCGTGACCCAGGCATTCTCGGGCCGGGTGGCGCCGTGGAAGGCGTCGGCCATGCTGGCCGGGCCGAGGTCCATGGCCAGGGCCCGGCGCTGGCGGCCGCGCAGCATGTCGAGGCAGACGTTGGTGGCGATGCGGTAGAGCCACGAGCGGACCGACGACCGTCCCTCGAAGCTGTCGAGGGCCTTCCAGGCCCGGACCATGGTCTCCTGCACGGCGTCGTCGGACTCGAAGACAGAACCGAGCATGCGGTAGCAGTAGCCGGTGAGCTCGCGGCGGTACGGCTCGAGGTCTTCGGGCCGGATCTCGCTCCCGATCTGGTGAGTGACGGGCACGGCCACCAAGTCTACGGCGACGCTCATCGAACGGCTCCTCATCTGTCATATCCCGGCGCGGCGCGCTTTGCCGGGAGTAGGACGTCCGGGCCGGCCGGAACTCATCGAAGGACGCGACCGCCGCCAAGCCCGTGCCTACGCCTTTGACCACGGGTAGCGTTCGTCCACTCACACGGCGGCCTGACTCAACAGGAGCGCCATGTCCACCACCCGCCGTCCGATCCGATCCGGTCTGGTGCTCGCCGCGGTGATCGTCGCCGTCGCCGCCGGTGCCGGTTTCGTCCAGGCCGCCGCGGCCATCCCCGACAACGGCGTGTTGCACGCCTGCTACCCGTCCGCCGCCCAGCCCCTCAAGCCGGTCTTCCTGACGCCGACCGACGTCTGCCCCAGCGGGTTCATCCCCGTGGACATCAACCAGACCGGTCCGCAGGGGCCCGTAGGACCGAAAGGACCGGCAGGGCCCACCGGTCCGAAGGGGGCGACGGGTGCGACGGGAGCGACTGGCGCAACCGGCCCGGCCGGTCCCACCGGTCCGGCAGGGCCGAAGGGCACGACAGGTGCGACAGGTGCGACGGGTGCCACTGGCGCCACTGGCGCTACCGGGCCGACCGGTCCGACGGGGCCGACGGGGCCGACGGGCCCGCAGGGTCCCGCGTGCCTTCCCAGCAACCCCGCCTGCAAGGGGCCGGCCGGTCCCGCGGGCCCGGCAGGTGTGTCCGGCTACGAGGTCGCGTTCAGCGGGGACATCGTCTTCGAGGCCTTCGAGACCAAGGACTTCTTCGTCGACTGCCCGTCCGGGAAGACCGCGATCTCCGCGGGCTGGGGCATTCTCGGGGGCCAGTCGGCGGTGGACCTGATCGGGTCGGTCCCGAGCGGTCAATCGTGGGGTTTCCGCGGCGACAACCCCGCGGCTGTGAGCCAGTTCGCCAGGGCAACGGTCGTCTGCGCCTTCACTTCCTGACCGGCCTCACCTCCGGCGGCGTCCCGGGGGCGAGCGGGGTCGTGGCGCCGCGGGCGTCGTAGCGCCCGGCTTGGCTCTACCCTCGGGACCGTGTGCGGCATCGTTGCAGTCCTCCGCCGCCCAGCGCAGCGGCGGGCCCTGAACCCGAGTGGGTACTCGGTGAGCTCGACGCGGCCGCGAGCGAGCTCGACCGGGCCGATCTGCAGGATCCGGCGGCCCTCGGCCGGGTGGTCGAACGCCTGCAGACCGTCGACCGGGCCCTCCGGGGCAGCCCCGGCGTGGGCTGCCTGCTGGGCGGCGCCGGCCTGATCGACTCGATCGACCGGCGGGGCGAGCGCCTGGAGGTGGGCGTGGCCCGCATCGAGCACGCCCTCGACGCCGACGCGGTCGACGGTGTCTCCGACGTCGAGGGGCTCAACGCGGTGCTCGTGGCGCTCAAGGACGTGGTGTGGGCGCTGCGAGTCGACCGACTGGGCACTGTCCGAGCGGTGGCGGACCTGGCCGGGCCGGAGCCGGGAGCGGCGGCGGTCGACGCCTACCTCTCGATCCAGGTGGCCCTCGCTGCCATCGGCCGGCTCGAGGTGAGGGGCCGCGACTCGGCGGGAGTCCACGTGCTGATCGACGGGCACGGGCTCGACCTCGACAGCCCGGCGGTCCGCCGCCTGCTGGCGGGTCGCACCGACGACAGCCTGTTCACGTCCATGGCGGCGAGGACGCCGCTCGGCCGGTTGAGCCTCGTCTACAAGGTGGCGGCCGAGGTGGGGGAGCTGGGGGACAACGTCGCCCACCTGCGCGCCGCCATCGCCGGCGACGATCTGCTGCGGATGGCGGTCCAGTCCGACGGCGCACGGGCCGCGGTCATGGGCCACACCCGGTGGGCGAGCGTCGGCATCATCTCCGAGGCCAACGCCCACCCCCTCAACCAGGAGGAGGACGGGCCCGACGGCATCGACGGCCGTCCCTACGTGGTGGCCGCCCTCAACGGCGACGTCGACAACCACGCCGCTCTGCGGGCGGCCGAGGGCCTGGCCATTCCCGACGAGATCACCACCGACGCCAAGGTCATCCCCGCCCTCGTGTCCCGCCGGATCGCGGCCGGCGACGGGCTGGAGGACGCCTTCCGGGCCACGGTGGCCAGCTTCGAGGGCTCGGTGGTGGTCTCGGCCCAGGTCGCCGCCGCGCCCGACCGCCTGCTGCTGGCCCAGCGGGGGAGTGGCCAGGGCCTCTACGTCGGCCTGGCCGAGGACGCCTTCGTCGTGGCCAGCGAGCCGTACGGGCTGGTGGAGGAGACGTCGACCTACCTCCGGCTCGACGGCGAGGCCACCGGCGGCCAGATCGCCGTCCTCGACGCCGCCGGGGCCGGGACGATCGAGGGCATCAGCCGGTTCGCCTACGACGGCCGGCCCGTGCCGGTGGCTCACGGCGAACGGTGCGAGGCCGAGATCACCACCCGCGACATCGACCGGCGGGGCTACCCGCACTTCCTCCTCAAGGAGATCTTCGAGTCGCCCCTGTCCATCCGCAAGACCCTCCGGGGCAAGGTGCGGGAGCGGGCGGGACGTCTGTCGGTGAACCTGGGCGACGCCACCCTGCCACCCGGCCTTGGTGCCCGGATCGGGTCGGGCGAGATCCGGCGGATCATCGTCATCGGCCAGGGGACGGCGGCGGTGGCGGCCCAGGCGGTGGCCGCGTCGGTCGAGCGGGCTCTGGCACCGACCGGCTCATCGAGGGTGGGATCGTCGATCCTCGTCACCGCCACGCCCGCCACCGAGCTGTCCGGCTTCGCCCTCGACGACGACATGTCCGACTGCCTGGTCGTGGCCGTCAGCCAGTCGGGAACGACGACCGACACGAACCGTACCGTCGACCTGGTGCGGGGACGGGGCGCCACCGTCGTTGGCATCGTCAACCGTCGCAACAGCGAGCTGGTGGCCAAGTCCGACGGGGTCCTCTACACGTCCGACGGCCGCGACGTGGAGATGAGCGTGGCGTCCACCAAGGCCTTCTACTCCCAGGTGGCGGCCGGCGCGATCCTCGCCGTCGCCCTGGCCGGCGCCGCGGGCGCGGGCGAGGACGACGCCCACGAGCTGCTGGCCGGGCTGCGGGCCCTGCCGGAGGCGATGGAGCGGGTGCTGGGCGACAGTGAGCTAGTGGCCGAGGTGGCCCGGGCCACCGCGCCCAGCCGCCGGTACTGGGCCGTCGTCGGGTCGGGCACCAACCGGGTGGCGGCGGCCGAGATCCGGATCAAGCTGTCGGAGCTCTGCTACAAGGCCATCGCCTGCGACACCACCGAGGACAAGAAGCACATCGACCTGTCGTCGGAGCCGCTGATCCTCGTGTGCGCGGCGGGCCTGACGGGCGGAAACGCCGACGACGTGGCCAAGGAAGTCGCCATCTACCGCGCCCACAAGGCGGCGCCGGTGGTGATCACCAGCGAGGGCGGGCACCCGTTCACCGCCGCGCTCCACGTGATCACGGTCCCGACCGTGCACCCGTCGCTCGCCTTCGTGCTGTCGGTGATGGTCGGACACCTGTTCGGCTACCACGCGGCCCGGGCCATCGACGCCCAGGCCCGCCCGCTGCGCCAGGCCCGGGCCAGCGTGGAGGAGGCGGTCGCCCACGTGCCTACGCCCGCCGGCGACGGTCTGATCGGGCTGAACGGGCTGTTCGACCGCTTGGCCGAGCACATCCGGCCGCCGGCCAGGGAGTTCTTCGGTGGCCTGCGGGCCGGCGAGTACAACGGCCACCTGGAGGCGAGCACCGCGGTGCGGTTGTCGTCGTTGCTGCACTACGCCGTCGGCGTGTTGCCGATGGAGGCCTACGAGGTCGAGTTCGGCAAGACGGCGTCGCCGGGAGCCGTCCTGCAGGACCTGTCCGACGCCCTCAGCCGTGGTATCGACGAGCTCTCACGACCCATCGACGCCATCAAGCACCAGGCCAAGACGGTGACGGTGGGCATCTCCCGGTCGCAGGACGTGCTGCTACGAACCCCGTTCGTTCGGGCGGTGCTGGCCGCGGCACCGATCCTCGACCGGCTCAGCTACCGGGCCCTGCGCACGCTGGCCGCGTTGGACCCGGCCGTGGCCGAGGTCACCGGGTACACCCGGTACCGGGTCGACGGCGACGTCGGCGACAAGGCCACGATCCACGTCGTCGACCAGGGGGGATCGGCGGTCGGACTGGCGTCGCGGACCGACACCGACCCGACCCTGCGGGGCACCAAGCGGGGTGCGCTCGACACCCGCGAGGTCACCGTCGCCGTCGGCCGCCGGGATGGTCGCACCGTCGTGCTGGTGCCGGAGACGAAGGGCCAGCAGTCGGTGGGCTTGACGCTCCTGCATGTTCGGCTCCAGGACTCCCTGCCGGCTGACGTGGCCCGCCAGGTGCTGGCCGGCTACCGGGTGGCGCGGTACGAGGCCCTGGTCAACGCCGTCACCGAGACCGAGCCGGAGTTCGCCGAAGACCTCCTGGGCGAGATGCCGATGGTCGACGTCCTGGTGGCGCCGGTCCTCGACCTGGCCGAACGCTGGCGTCGCGGCTGAGGGTCACGACAGCGCGGCGACAGCGAGGTCCGTCAGATTGTGGTCATCACCGAGCCAGGAGGCAATGCGATGACCGCGACGACGACGCCGACCCCGACCCCGACCCCGACGATCACGCTACGAAGAGGACCGGCGTCGCCCGCGTCTTCGGGCTCAGTGGCGACAAGTGGATGCGCCACGCCAACCCGGCAAGTGTCTGGACCAGGTTCCTGGCCCTGCCGATGCTGGTGCTCTCCCTCTGGAGCCGGGACTGGATCGGCTGGTGGTGCCTGGTGCCGCTGATGGCGTCGAACGTGTGGCTCTGGGTGAACCCGCTCTTCTTCGCGCCGCCCCGGTCGACGAGGAACTGGGCGTCGAAGGGCGTGCTGGGCGAGCGGATCTGGACCGAGGGCGACAAGGAGTCGATGCCGGCGCAGTTCCGGTCCTACGCCCCGACCGTGGCCCAGCCGTACCAGGTGCTCGGCGTGGCAGCGCTGGTCTACGGCCTCATCGTCCTGAACCCGCTGGTCACCGTGCTCGGCGTGCTCATCGTCCAGGGCGGCAAGGTCTGGTACATCGACCGCATGGTGCTCCTGTTCGACGGGATGAAGACCGACCCCGGCTACGCAGCCTGGGACTTCTAGGTGGCTGCACTGGCGTCGACCCGACCAAGGGCCGGCGCCGGAGATGCTCGATGCAGGCAGCGGCGCGGTGCCCCTTGGCTCATCGACGGGGCACCGCACCGGACGGCCGACCTCGACTTCAGTAGCTGAACGTGACGGCGGCGTCGTCGCCGATCCACTGCCACATGGGGATGGTGCCGCCGAGCTCGGCACCGGTGATGAGATCGCCCTTGTCGAGCCCGCGGGCGTCGAAGCAGATGGGGCACACGAGGTAGCGCCCGCCCGCGGCGGCATATCGCTCGACGAGCGATGCCAGCGGTGGGCACCCGTCGCACGCCACCGCGTTGGCGACTCGGTCCAGGGCGAGGCGCGTCGCCTCCTTGGTGAGGAACATCAGGGTCTCACGGCCGGTTTCGGCCGCGCCGACCGACACCAGGAAGGCGACCGTCACCCGCTCGGCGTCCTCGAGTCCCGTGGTCAGGCTCACAACTGCCTTCTTGGTCATGACTTCCTCCTCAGAGATAGCACGATCGTTCGTGCGACGCCGAGCAGAGTACGACCGATCGTGCTATCTTGTCAACACCCATGACGAACGTGGCATCCCAGCCGACCAAAGCCCGCCAGCAACGCTCCGACGGTCGGCGGACCCGCAACGCCATCCTTCGCGTCGCCGTGTCGCAGGCGACGATCGACGGGCTCGAAGGCCTGACGATCGGCAACCTGGCGGCGGCGTTGGACATGAGCAAGAGCGGGTTGTACGCGCACTTCGGCTCGAAGCAGGAGCTCCAGCTCGCGACCATCGACGAGGCCGATCGGATCTTCCAGGACGAGGTGATCGACCCGGCCCTGGCCGCGGAGCCCGGCATCGGGCAGCTGGTCACCCTGTGCGACTCGTTCTTCGACCACCTCCTACGCCGGACCCTGCCCGGTGGGTGTTTTTTCGTCGGTGCGGCCCTCGAGATGGGTACGCACCCGGGACCGGTGAAGGAACGGGTCATCGCTTTCCACCGATCGTTCGACGGGCTGATCCGGCAGTTCGCCACCGCTGCGGTCGAGCATCAGCACCTTCCGGCTGGCCAGGATCTCAACGAGCTGGTCTTCGAGCTCAGCGGCATGATCCTCGCCGCCAACACGAGCTTCGTTCTCTACGGGGACCCTGCGGTTCTCGGCCTCGCCCGAGCGGTCGTCCGCCGACGCCTCGGAGTCGAGTAGGAGACCGTCCCCACGTAGACGCGACTCACTGCGCTCCGGGTCGACTGGGAGGGAGTCGGCACGCGAGCGGCATCGTGGGCGGCAGAGCGGTAGCCGCTGCGGTACAGTCGGCGACGAAGGGGAGTATCCCCATCACGCGATCCCCGTCATCACGGCCTCGGCCCGGAGATCGCGGCCCCTCATTCGGGGCGGGAGAGACCTTCGGTTGATGGACCCAGACCAACCGGAGAGGCCGTGATCCGTCTAGTTCCAGCGCCAAGGCCAATCCTCGGCAGCCGCCGGGCACGGGGCCATCCCTGGCACATCCGTGATCGGCACGCGCGTGGCGTCGTCGTGCTCGTCGCGACCGTGCTCGCCGCCATCGGGCTCGCGGTCGGCGGCAGTGTCGCCACGGTTGCCACCACCTCTCAGGAAATAGTCACCACCGACGAGGCCAGCGACGACTCCATCGCCAGCCGCCGTGCCGAGACGCGGCGGCGGTCGACGGGCCGCCGTCGCCACGAACGACCGAGAAGTCGGCGATGGCCGCGCCTTTCGACGCCCAGGCGACGCCCGCCGGTCGCGGCGACTCGCTGCACGCCGAGACGGGGTCCCCCGATCATCACTGACTGACACGCGCCCGTAGGTCGGCGCGTCGGGCGTGGCGTCATCGAACGACACGTCGGTCCCCAGTCATTTCGTGTGAGGAGATCCCATGAAACGCGCTTTTGCAGCAGCTGATCAGCGCGCCGGTCCCGTCGACGCGACGTCGGCATTCCGGCGGTCCAGGTCGGCCGTCGCCTCGGTCGTCAGGAGGTCACGGTGTCGCCCCTTGTCATAGGCGCCGGGTGGCTCACCATCGGCGCAGTCGCCGTCGCAGTGATGCACCGCCGCGGCCACGACACCTTCGCCTGGGCAGTCCTGTTCCTCTGCATGGGGCCGCTCGCCATCCCCCTCGCAGTCAGCTCTCATCGGCACCGGCCGCCAGACCCCGACAGTCCATCGCACCCGGGCCGGCTCGACGTGCTGGTGGCCGACGACGGGTCCCCGGAAGCGGCTGCTGCCCTGAAGTCCGCGTTGGACCTGCTGGGAGCGCAGATGACCTCCCTCACCGTCGCCGCGGTCGTCGACCTAGAAGCCACCTCGACGGTGCGCGGGCGCGACACGCAGCGCGAGACACAGGCCCGGCTCGACGCCGTCGTCGGCGACATCGCCGGCGTCACCGAGGCGCCGGTCGACACCGTCATCCTCTTCGGCGAGCCCACCCACGCCCTCCAGCGCTTCGCCGCCGACCACGGGTACGAGCTCATCGTCGTCGGCTGCCGATCCGCTGCTCGCTCGCATCTCGCCGGTCGCGGCGCCGCCCGGAAGCTCGCCACGCACGCGCCGGTGCCGGTCTTCGTCGGGCCCGCGTCCGGTGCGAGGACGGCCCGCTCACGCCACATGACCGCCCAATGACCGAACGGAGACACGGATGCTCACGGCCACCGAGACGATGACCTTGGCGGCGGCGGACGCCCCAGGGGTCGACTTCGCCAGCTTCGACGTGCCGCTGTGGATCTGGGCCGGCCTGGTGGGCGCCATCGTCGCCATGCTGATCTTCGATCTCCTGCTCGTGCACCGAACCGCCCACGTCATCACCATCAAGGAAGCCGCCATCGAGTCCGCGGTGTGGATCTCGATAGGCCTGGCCTTCGGTGTCGTCCTCCTCCTCTGGCAGGGAGGTCAAGCGGGCGGCGAGTACTACGCCGGGTTCCTCATCGAGAAGAGCCTCTCGATCGACAACGTGTTCGTCTGGGCGGTGATCTTCTCGTTCTTCGCCGTACCCCGCGAGTACCAGTTCCGTGTCCTCTTCTGGGGCATCTTCGGGGCGTTGGTCCTGCGTGGCATGTTCATCTTCGCCGGCGTCTCGCTCATCGAACGCTTCGAATGGGTTCTCTACGTGTTCGGCGCCTTCCTGCTCTACACGGCGTGGAAGATCGCCCGGCACGACGAGTCCGAGGCGGTCGACTACAACAACAACGTCGCCATGCGGCTCGTGCGCCGCATCGTGCCCACGACCGACCGCTACGACGGCCAGAAGCTCTTCACCCGGGGCACCGGGAAGCGCCTGGCCACACCGCTGTTCGCCGTGCTCGTGCTGATCGAGGCGACCGACGTCCTGTTCGCCGTCGACTCCGTCCCTGCCATCCTGGCCGTCAGCCGTGAACCGTTCATCGTGTTCGCCGCCAACGCCTTCGCCATCCTCGGGCTTCGGTCGCTGTACTTCCTGCTCGGGGGCATGCAAGGCAAGTTCCGGTACCTGAACGTCGGGCTCGGCATCATCCTCGCCTTCGTCGGCGTGAAGATGCTCGTGGTCGGTGCACCCTTCCACGTACACCTCCCGACCTTCGTCTCCCTCGCCGTCATCGCCGCGGTCATCACGGCCTCGGTGGTCGCGTCGTTGCTGGCCGACGCACGAGACGGTCGCGCTGCTCTGGAACGATCCACACCAGGCGATCCGACGACGTCGGACACGACAGCGTCCGAGGCCAACGAGTCCCACACTGATGCCACCAGAACGGAACGGTGATCGAAGGAGACACTCCGCCGCCAGGGGCCTGGCCTCCGCTCCCACACCCCACATGACCGCCTCCGCGCACCCAGGCGGAGCGAGTACGTTCCTCGGCGGTGAGCGTCGTGGTGGACGGGTTCGATGGCTGACGGGCGGGTGCCGTTCAGCGAGCTGCTGGCCGGGTACGGCACTACGACACTCGGCGAAGGGATGCACGTCACGTCCGTGTTCGCACTCCTCAAGGTCCGTGCCGAGAACGGGAGCGCGGCCTGGATGGTGCGAAGCGGTGGTTCGCCCCTCGCGCCGGAGGAGCTGCTGGGGGTCCTCGAGGGCCTCACCACCTCGATGCGCCAGAAGCTGACCAGAGCGTGGAAAGGCCAAGCGCCTGCCCCGAGGACCGGCAAGAGAGCAGAACCGGTTGCGTTCAGCGAGCTGCTGGCCGGCTTGGAGACCGTCGGCGTCGGCGACGAGTACGTCATCGAGTCGGTGTTCGCAGTTGTGAAGGCCCGGCGAGGCGACGGGGCGCCGGTGTGGCACGTGCGTTCCTCGGAGATGCAGTTGAGCTCGGAGGAGCGACTGGGCGCCCTCGAGGGCTACGCCGCCACCGTCCGGCAGGACCTGGCCGACAAGTGGAAGTGGTGACGGACGGCCGGCAACCAGCTTCCTCAGTAGACCTGGGGGATCCAGTTGAGGCTCTCCTTGGGCGGCCGTCGGTAGCCGCCGTCCTCCTGCCTCGGCGGTAGGACGACCTCGTCGCGGGCGACCTCCGTGTACGGGACCAGCGACAGCAGGTGGTTGATGCAGTTGAGCCGGGCCCGGCGCTTGTCGTCGGAGTCGACCTCCCACCACGGCGACTCGTGGGTTGAGGTGTGCTCCATCATGATGTCCTTCGCCCGCGAGTAGTCGACCCAGCGGCTCCTGGCCGTCATGTCCATCGGGGACAGCTTCCAGTTCTTGGCCCGGTCGTCGATGCGGGCCTGGAAACGTCGCTCCTGCTCCACGTCCGACACCGAGAACCAGTACTTCACCAGCTGGATACCCGACCGCAGAAGCATCCGCTCGAACTCGGGCACGGCGCGCAGGAACTCCCAGTACTCGGCGTCGGTGCAGAAGCCCATCACCCGCTCGACGCCGGCCCGGTTGTACCAGGAGCGGTCGAACAGCACCACCTCCCCGGCGGTGGGCAGGTGGGCCACGTAGCGCTGGAAGTACCACTCACCCCGTTCCCGTTCGGTGGGGGCGGGCAGGGCCGTCACCCGGCAGAAGCGGGGGTTGAGGGGCTCGGAGATCCGCTTGATCGTGCCGCCCTTGCCCGCCGCGTCCCGACCCTCGAACAGGACGACGAGCCGGTGGCCGCTCTCCCGGATCCAGTCGAGCATCTTCACGAGCTCGAGCTGCTGGGCGGCGAGGGTTTTCTCGAACGCCTTCTTCGCCATCGACGGCGGGCGATCGGCGCTTGCAGCCTTCATGTCGGTGCCCCTGTGGTGCCGTCGGCCATGCGCGCTACCCCTACCCGGGACGATACCCAGCCTGCACCCGGCTCCGGTCCGAGGCCCGGCGCATGCCTGACGAGGACCTGCTGTCGGCGGTCTTTGGCTGACAGAAGACGTTGAACAGGGATGACGCTCCTATATAAACTCTGAGTAAACGATTGCTCAACTCAACGCCCACATCTTGTCAACGCCGAGCCGGTTGGGTATGGTCCCAATGTTGAGTCAACGCAGAGCACAGGCCGCCGTCACCCCAGCCGGCGGCGGCCTGTGCGCCTGACCTACCGACGACGACACAATGGCTCGTAGGTCGTCGG
Organism: uncultured Acidimicrobiia bacterium; assembly: GCA_963827345.1. GTDB lineage: Bacteria > Actinomycetota > Acidimicrobiia > Acidimicrobiales > AC-14 > CAWGUU01. The sequence continues at coordinate 174,125 of CAWHAN010000006.1, forward strand.
CAAGCAGGAGGCGGCGGTAGCCGTCGAGCTGTCGCTCTAGGGAACCCCCACCAGCTCGGTCAGACTATCCGCGGCCCGAGGGTCGCCGGTCCTGAGGGCGGTGAGACGCACGGCTGGGTGGTTAGCGAATACTCTGGCGGAGCGCTGCAGCGCGTCGGTCAGAGATTCCGGCGCGACTCTCGTCCGGCGCATCACCTCCCAGGCCTCGCCGCCGCCCGGCGATGCTCCGACGTCGCGCATGGCTGGGGTTGTATTCACTTCATTTTCCCCTTGGCCAGCGCGAGCTTCCAGCCAATATGGTCTGGACGATCACGGCCAATACACTAGGGGAAGGGTGCGCACTTGCTCACTGACACGTACGGCTTGCATCTCACACTGCGATTGGTGGACATCGAAAATCGGCAAGCTCTTGACGATCCAGACACGGTGAACGAGTTCTTGCAATCCCTGGTTCGACGGGTGGATATGCGCGTCCTGGCCGGGCCATTGACCGGAAGAGAGGATGGAGGTCCCGAGAGATCGGGGGTTTCTGGGGTTGTCATTCTTTACGAGTCGCACGCCGCGATTCATACCTATCCCCACCTGGGAGGCGCGTTCGTGGACATCTTCTCGTGCCGGGAGTTCGACCATGAGGTGGTGCTGTCGGTGTTCGACGAGTACTTCGGCTCATACTGCGTCCGCGAGCTCGAGACGCAGACCCGTGGGCGACACTGGGGCGCCGACATCCGCAAGGAGCAGTTGGCGTGGAGCGGTCGGCGCGAGCACTGATCGGTGCGCCCTACCGGAAACCCTTCGTCGTGTAGGCGAAGTAGTGCTGGGGCTCGAGCTCCTCCGTCTCCAGCACGCAGACGCGGCGCACGATGCGCGCCACCATCTCGGGAAACTTTCTGTCGACATTGTGGGCGCAGCAGTCGAAGACGGCCACGCCGTCGGCCCGGGTGACGTGGCGGAATGCCTCCTCGATCACGAGCGCGGCCCAGGGGCCGCCGCGCTCCGAGGCCGTGACCAGCAGGCCTCCGAAGTAGAAGACCGCGTTCCGTCGGATGTGATCCGGGAATCGGTGCTGGAAATACGTCGGGCTGATCCACGGCACCGTCGCCAGATTGGAAGACATGAACGTCAACGACACCGGCGAGTCGGCGTTGGTGTAGCCCACGACCTTCACCACCGAATCGTCGATCATCTGGTCCCTGAACTCTTCGTCTGTAAGTCCCTGTCGGGCCGGTGCAAGAACATCAAGCGGGGCAAATGCTGCCCGATAAAGATCGAGGAACTGTGCCGTTATGGCGGCATCCACTGCGAGAAGCGTGTCGATCCGGCCCAGTTCGTGTTCACATGACGACAACACTGTGTTCATGACCGGAATTCTCCTGGGGATCGTCAAGAGCGCGGCGGCACTACGGCTTCGCGAGGCTCGGCAGAGTGTCACGGCTACCCTATTCGTGCTTGCTCGCGAGTTCTCGAACCGTGTTGGGCGTGCAGCCGGCCACGGGGGTCCAGACGAAAACGGCCCGCGGCCTCGACAGCGCCGCCGGGCTTCGCTGAACCATGGTCGAACTGGGTGCCCTCGTCAGCCTGATGTCGCTCGTCGTCGTGTTCGTGGGCATCCGCCGGTGGCGACCCGACGCTGCCGGCGGCTGGTGGATCATGTTCGGGGGGGCCCTTTCGTTCCTGCTCGGCCGCGGAGTGCTGGCCGTCCACGCCACCGCCAGCGGCGTGATCGCCCCCTTCCCCTCGCCTGCGGACGCCTTCTTCCTGATCGGTTACGGGCTCATGGTGGCTGGCACCACCGATCTCGTGCGCCGCCGGTCGGCGGCGGCGGAGGACGACAGCCTTGTCGACGCCGTCATCGTCGCCACGGCAGTCGGTGTCGTCGTCCTCGCCTACGTCGTCTATCCGTACGTCTCGGACCCGTCCTTCAGCGGCCTCGAGAAGCTGCTCACGGCGGCCTACGCGACGGCGGACGTTCTGTTGGTCGCGATCACGGTGCGGTTGGCGGTCGGTGCCGGGAAGCACCCCGCGAGCTACTACCTGCTCGTCGGGTGCATATCCGGCATGATCGTCACCGACGCCCTTACGACTCTCTACGGGCTGGAGCCGGCGGCCAAGCCCTGGATCGTCGCTTCTTCGGCGCTCTGCTACGTGCTGTTGGCGGGGGCGGCTGCCCATCCCTCGATGGCGCAGCTCACCGACCCTCCGGTCCCCCGGGAGCTGAAGCTGAGCCGACGCCGCCTCGCGCTGCTGTGCGCTGCCCTCCTGCTGGTCCCGGCCTTGTTGACCATCGACGTGGCGCTGGGCGACCGGAAGGCGACATCGGTGCTCGCCGCTGGTTCGGTCGTGATGGGCCTTCTGGTCATCGGACGGCTTGCAGGGTTGGTGCGGGCCAAGGAACGCAAGGCGGCCCGCGAGCGGGCCCTCCGCAACGCCGCCGCCGCCCTCGTGGTCTGCACGAGCAGGGACGAGATCCACGACGCGGCAGCCAGCGCCCTCCTCGCCCTCGCCGAAGGCGATCAGCCTTGGGCCCGCGCGAGCATCGCCGCCGGCGATCCGCCGGCGATGGTGGTCGTCGCGTCCGAGGGCCACCGGTCGGCGGATGCTGTCGGCACGGTCCTGCGAACCGACCCGGTGTCACCCACGGCTCAGGCCATGTTCGAGGGTCGGGCGGCGGCCGTGATCGAGGACACCTCGCCGATCGACCTGCCGCCGGCCACCGACCCGACCGACGGGCGCGCGGTTGGCGACCAGCGGTGCCACGTCGTGCTCGTCCCGCTCTGGAGCCGGGAGGAGTTCCGGGGCGCCTTCGTGGTCACCACCGCCCGCCGGCTGGCGATCGAGCCGACGATGGCGATCGAGACGCTCGCCGGGCAGGTGGCCCTCGCCCTCGACAGCGCCGCGCTAGTGGAGGAGTTCCACGCCCGCCGCCACGAGCGCCGGTTCCGCGCACTGGTCGAATACTCGTCCGACCTGATCAGCGTGATGGGCGCGGACGGGCTGCTCCGGTTCGTCAGCCCCGCGTCCAGCCGGCTCCTCGGCATCGCCCCGGAGGACGTCACCGGCCTACCGGCCCTCGACCTGGTGCATCCCGAGGACCGGGCGCGGGTCAGGGCCATCCTGGCCACGGCGCGCGGCTCCGACGCGCCGCCGGAGCCGATCGAGCTCCGGCTGCAGCAGGCCAACGGCCGGTGGCGGTGGTTCGAAGTGGTCGTGAACGACGCATCGGGCGAGCCCGACGTCGGGGGTCTGGTGATCCACGCCCGCGACGTCACCGACCGCAAGGCGGCCGAGACCCGGCTGGCCGAGAACGAGGCGCGGTTCCGGTCCCTGGTCCAGAACGCCAGTGACCTGATCATGGTCGTCGACGAGGCGGTGACCGTGACCTACGTGAGCCCGTCGGTCGCGCGGGTGCTCGGCTTCGAGGGGGCCGACCTGGTCGGCGAATCGGGCCTCCAGCTGATCCATCCCGACGACGCCTCCTCGGCCACGCGCCTCGTCGCCGGCCTGTCCCCCGACGACCCCTCGCCGACGGCCATCGAGCTCCGCCTGCGCAACGCCGCCGGCACGTGGCTGAACTTCGACGTCTCGGTCAGCGACCTGCGGGCCGATCCGGCCATCGCCGGCATCGTGCTGAACGGCCATGACATCACCGACCGCCGCCAGAGCGAGGAGCGGTGGCGGGCCTTCGGCGCCCAGGCGTCCCACCAGCTGCGGACGCCGCTGACGGGCATGCGGCTCTCCATCGAGAACTCACTGGCGATCGAGAACTCACTGGCGATCGAGAACTCACTGGCCATCGAGAACGCACCGGCTATCGAGAATGCACCGGCCGGCGAGCACCCACTCGCCGAGAGCTCGCTCGGGCGGGCGTCCGTCGAGTCGAGGGCCGAGCTGCGCGACATCCTCGAGCAGGTCGAGCGGCTCGAGGCGACGGTGGAGGACTTCCTCGCCCTGGCCCCCCGCCGGCGCGCCGCCCCGGCCGCCCTCGACGTCACCAAGATCGTGGAGGACCTCGACGGCGCGTGGCGTGGTGTCGTCGAGTCGGCCGGCCGGCGACTGGTGACCCGGGTCGAGTCGCCGCTCCCGCTGATGCGCTGCTCGGACGCCGCCGCCCGCCAGGTGCTCGGCGTCCTCATCGAGAACGCCCTCAAGCACGGAACGGGCGCCATCAGCGTCGTTGCGAGGCAGGTGTCGGGCGGTGTGGCCCTCGAGGTGAGCGACGAGGGCACCGGCATCCAGCCGGGCGGGCCCCGCCGGCGGTCGGACGGCACCGGCATGGGGCTCGACCTGGCCCGGGCGCTGGCCGAGGCCGAGGGCGGTCGGCTGCTGCTGCGGCGGCGGGCACCGTCGCCCACGGTCGCCTTCCTCGTGCCTTCGCACCCACCGCCCTCGACCGCCGAGGTGACGGCCGCGATCCGCTCAGGGTAGGGGCCGGTCAGGGTAGGGCCGGTCAGAGTAGGGGCCGGGTTCTCGCCGCGGTTAGGTGTCGAGCCGGTAGCCCGAGCCGCGGATCGTGGTGATCCGCGTGATGCTCCCACCGTCGGCCAGCTTCCTGCGCAGCGACGAGACGTGCATGTCGAGCGACTTGGCCGAGCCCGTCGATCCCGGCTCCCACAGCTCCTGCACGATCCGGTCGCGGCTCACCAGCCGCCCGGCCTCGGCCGCCAGCAGCACCAGCAGGTCGAGCTCCTTGGGCCGCAGGTCGACGTCGGCCGCGCCGACGGTGACCCGCCGCGCCGCCAGGTCGATGACGACGTCGCCGACCGTCATCCGCTGGGACGTCGCCGAGCCCGGCCGGCGCAGGTGGGCGCGGATGCGGGCCAGCAGCTCGGCCAGGCGGAAGGGCTTGACCAGGTAGTCGTCGGCACCGGCGTCCAGGCCGACGACGATGTCGATCTCGTCGGTGCGGGCGCTGAGGATCATGATCGGCATCGTCGGGAAGGCCTCCCGCAGGTCCTGGCACACGTCGACGCCGTCGACGTCGGGGAGGTACAGGTCGAGCACGACGAGGTCGGGCGGCTCCTGTGCGGCGGCACGGGCGGCGGAGGCACCGTCGAGGGCCCACTCCACCTCGTACCCCTCGCTGACGAGGGCCCGGCGCAGACCGTCGCCGATCTTGGGATCGTCCTCGACGACCAAGATGCGCTGGCGCTGCCCGTAGACGTTGGCCGGTCCGCGGCGCCGACCGCCCGAGCGCAGGCCGGGATCGGCGGTGGACGGGCTGTCGAAGTCGCTCTCGGTGGCGCCGGCGCGGCCGGTGTCGCCCTCGCGCTCGTCCCCGAGATCGCCGCTGGCGCCCCTCACGAGGCGCAGGTCACCGGCTCTGTCGCCTACACGTGTCATTGCGATACCAGGAGGGTGGCACAGCCGGCACCCCCTTTGCCTGTCGGGCGGCCATCGGGGCCCGTCGAGCGGCGATAATGGCCTGTCGAGCCGGCTGGCGGACCGGTCACGGCTCGAACCGGTACCCGACGCCACGCACCGTGCGGACCCACCGGGGCCGTTCCGGGTCCTCCTCGATGTGGCGTCGGAGGCGGCCGATGTGCTCGGTGACGGTGCCCGGGGCGCGATCGGCGGACGGCGGCCACACCTGGTCGAGCAGCTGCTCCCGGGAGAAGACCTGGCGGGGCGACGAGGCGAGGAAGGCGAGGACGTCGTACTCCCGTGCCGGCAGGTCGACGGTGTCGCCGCGCACCGTGACCTCCCGCCGCACCAGGTCGATCTGCAGCCCGTCGAACTCCAGCCGCGAGCCCCCGCCCTTGGGCGCCGCCCCCGCCCGGCGGAGCACCGCGGCGATCCGCGCCGCCAGCTCGGCGCTGGAGAACGGCTTGACCACGTAGTCGTCGGCGCCGTAGCGGAAGCCCAGGACCCGGTCGGCCTCGTCGTCCTTGGCCGTCAGCAGGATGACCGGCACGTCGCTGGCGCGCCGCAGTCCCTCGAGCACGTCGAGCCCGTCCTGCCCCGGCATCATGATGTCGAGCAGCAGGAGGTCGGGCGTGGCGTCGGCGACCATGGCCAGCGCCGTCGGTCCGTCGGGCGCTTCGTCGACCGAGTAGCCCTCGGTGGTGAGGAGCCGGCGGAGGAGCGTGCGGGTCGACCTGTCGTCGTCCACGACGAGGATGCGCAGGGTGCCATCCGGTGCCGCGTCCACCCTGCTCAGGCTAACTGCCAGCGCCGCCCTCCCCGGGCTCTCACCACGAACGATCAACTCAGCACTACGAATCAACAACTTTTCACAACAAATCGCTTAAGTGTTTCGGGCTTCCGCCGATACAACTTCTGCCGGACCACAAACCCCCCGGCAGCCCCCCTCCAGAGCGGAGGAGGGCACCCAAAATGGAGGCCTTTCAAATGCGCAAGCTGATCCCCGTCGTCGGTCCCCTGCTCGCCGCTGTCGTCGGCATGATCCCGATCGTCGGCGCCATCCTCGTCGCCATCGTCGCCTAGATCACTGCCTAGACCAGTGACACTGTCGACGACAGATGCCAGGTCTCTCCTGGCACCAGTCCCCCCCCTGGAAGTCGGCTCCCAGATCGGGTCTGACACACGCCTCGAAGAGCACAGCCTCCACCACGAAACGCACAGCCCACACAACAGCAGCGCCTCTCCCAAGCAGCGAGGCGTGGGCATGGCGGAGTCGCTGGCGATCGGATGTGCCTTGGTGGTGTGCGTCACGGCCCAACTCGCTCAGCACGTCCTGGACGCCATCGGCATCCAGGCATGGGGACTCGCACTCGTCGTCGTCGTCGCCGTCGTGACCGGCGTCCGGGCACTCGCCCGGGCGCCGTTCACCTTTCCCCGCTCGCCCCGTCCCGCAGCGCTCGCGCAGTGGGCAGGGGCCGAGACCAAGATCGCCCTCGCCGCCCTCTTCGTCGGCGCAGTCGTCTCTCTCCCTCTCTACGCACTCCTGCGGGCCACGCCCGCGTGGTGGCTGATCGCCTGGCTGGGTTTCGCCGCGGTCACCGTCGTCTGGCAGCTCGCCAGCCCCTTCTTCCTGCGGGCCCAGGCCGGCCCGCTCGTCTCCGCCCCGCCCGAGCTCACCGACCGCGTGCAGGCCGTCGCCGTGCGCGCCGGCGTCGATCTCGGCGGTGGCGTCGTCGTGGCCGGCAAGCCCGGCAGCCGGCGCTGCAACGCGTATGTCGTCGGGCTCGGCCCCACCCGTCGCCTGGTGCTCGAACAGGCCGTCGCCGCGTGGCCGCCCGAGCTGATCGACCAGGTCGTGGCCCACGAGCTCGGCCACTGGCGCCTCGGCCACGCCGGCCGTCGCCTCCCTCTTTCCATCCTCTGCCAACTCGTCACCCTGGCCGCCGCTGCCGCCGTCCTGTCGTACGGACCGCTGCTCGACTGGGCTGGGATCGCCGAGATCGGGGACCCCGCCTCGTACCCCCTCCTGCTCGTGGTCGGCGCCGTGCTGGCCCTCCCGGCCCGCTGCCTCCTGGCCTGGCGCGACCGGGCCCAGGAGCGGGCCGCCGACGCCTTTGCCCTCGAACTGCTCGATCGCCCCGACGACTTCGACGCCATGCTCCAGCGAGCGGCCGACGACAGCGGCGTCCCGCGACACCTGCCCTGGTGGCGGATCGCCACGGCCAGCCACCCACCCATCGACGAGCGGGCCGCGGTCCGTCTCGGGACAGGAGCCTGAGATGACCCCTAGAAGCGGCTCACTTTCGACGACCCGGGGCCTGGCCCTGCTCGGCGGCTCGATCGGGACCGTCCTCTTCCTGGCGGTGGGTGTCGCCGTCGGGGCGGTGCCCCGTGCGGGCGGCACCTCCCCGACCGCGGCCCCTGAGGCGGCCGGGGCGGCCTCCGCCGCCTCGGCCTCGCCCGACGCGAACGCCGCACCTGCGCCGCCCACCACCGAGCCGCCGACCGCCGTCGCCCCGGAGCCCACGACGCCGCCCACCACGGCCCGGTCGACAGCCCGGAAGGCACCGGCCACCACTGTCGCCGAACCCGCCCCGGCCGAGACCGCCGCCGCGCCGACGCCCCCACCTGCACCGCCCGCCCCGCCGAAGCTCCCGCCCGGCCAGCGCGTCAATCCCACCAGCGCCCAGGTGCAGGCCGCCATCGCCCAGCTCCACCAGCGCATTCCCCTCTTCAATCCGAACGAGTCGCAGCTGCGGACCTTCGCCGACGCGGCGTGCACGTCCTTCGACCAGGGCCAGACGTTCGGCCAGGTCCAGGCGACGGTGCAGCAGGCGGTCTCCCACGTCCAGGGGGCCTCCCTCTCGGCCGCCGACGCCGACTTCGCGGTCCGTACCGTCCTCCAGCTGCGCTGCCCCGGCTGGCTGCCGTAACTGGCTGCCAGCCTCTGGCTGCGTCCATCTGGCTGGTGTAGAGCGGGCGCGCCGGAAACGGCGCTGGTCAGAGGGGATGCTTCAAGCCGTCACCGTTGCCGTACGATGGGGGAGTGTTCCTGTGATCGCGAGCGACAGCGTCCCGCACGGCAGGCTGGAGGTTCGTGTCGGCCATCGAAGTCACTCGAGGAGGGCTGGGCGGGCGTAGAGGGCGGCTGCCCGGCGCGCGTGACCAGTGAGTGACGCCGCCCTGTCCGACCCTTCCGTAGGGGAACCTCCCGCCGACGATCGGCCGGCGGACGGCTCACCGGTCCGCCTCGGCCTCGCGACAGGTCCCGGCGTCTGGGTGTTGGTACGAGGGCTTCTCTTCGCGACGGGCGGGCTGGTCCTGCTGTACTTCCTGTCGACCGTCTTCCGCACCCATCCGTCGACGATCAGTCTCTACGACGGCTGGGTCGGCAACCTCGCCTACTTCGGTTGCGCCCTGGCCACGGGTCTCCGGGCCGCGCTGGTCCGGGACAAGCAGCGCGCCGGGTGGACGGCGATGGCCGTCGCCCTCACCCTGTTCGCCCTCGGCAACTTCTTCTGGACGACGCTCGTGCAGTTCGAGGATCCGGTCCCGTACCCGTCGATCCAGGACGTCTTCTTCCTGCTCTTCTACCCGGTGGCGTACCTGGGCGTCGGCCTCCTGGTGCGCGACACGCTGCCGGGCCGAGGGTCGCGGGCCATCTGGCTGGACGGCATCATCGCCGCGCTGGGGGTGGCCGCCCTCGAGGCCGCCATCGTCATCGCCGCCATCACCCGCGACAACGTCGGCGACCTGGGCGACGTGGCCACCAACTTCGCCTACCCCATCGGCGACCTGGTGCTCGTCACCATGCTCGTCGCCGTGTTCGCGGTGCAGGGCTGGCGGCCCGACCGGCTCTGGTGGACCCTCGGCGCCGGCCTCGCCCTGTTCGCGGTGGCCGACAGCGTGTACAGCCTCCAGACGCTCGCCGAGACCTACGTCACCGGAACCGTGCTCGACAGCCTGTGGATGGTCGGCACGTTCCTCATGGCCATCGCCGCGTGGCAGGCGCGGGACACCCGCGTCGAGAGGGCCCGAAAGACCCAGCCGGTGCTGATCCCGGGCCTGTTCCTCATCAGCTCCCTGTCGATCGTGGTCTGGGCCACGTTCCACGAGGTCATCCCCCTCGCCGTCATCCTCGCCACCTGCACGTTGCTGGTGGCGATCGCCCGGATGGGGCTGGCGTACCGGCAGCTGCAGACCTTGGCCGAGAGCCGGCGGGAGGCCCGCACCGACGAGCTCACCGGCCTGCCCAACCGGCGGCTGTTCTACGAGACGCTGATCGGTTGCCTCGAGCCTGGTTCGGGTCGCGAGGAGCTGGCGGTGCTGATGATCGACCTCGACCGGTTCAAGGAGATCAACGACAGCCTCGGCCACCACGTCGGCGACGAGGTGCTGCGCCAGCTCGGTCCCCGCCTGGCCGGCGTCGTCGACGGGGCGGGCACCGTCGCCCGGTTGGGTGGCGACGAGTTCGGCCTGTTGATATCGCCGCTGATCGACTCCACCGAGGCCACGAGGGTGGCGGAGCGGGTCAGGGAGGACCTCCGCCGCAGCTTCAACCTGGAGAGCATCACCCTGCACGTGGACGCCAGCATCGGGATCGCCATCGCCCCCGACCACGGCCGCGTGGCCGACACCTTGCTGCAGCGGGCCGACGTGGCCATGTACGAGGCCAAGCGGAACCACCAGGCCTGGGAGGTGTACTCGTCCTTCCGCGACCGCCACACTCGCGACCGCCTGGAGCTCATGGAGGACGTGCGCGACGCCATCAGCCGTCGCGAACTGGTGATCTACTACCAGCCCAAGCTCGACATCGCCCGCCGAGAGGTCACCGGGGTCGAGGCGCTCGTGCGGTGGCAGCACCCCGAGCGGGGCCTGCTCACCCCCGACCGGTTCCTCGATCTGTTCGAGCAGAGCGGCCTCATGGGCAACCTGGCCATGAACGTGCTCGAGCAGGCGATGAACCAGCAGTCCCTCTGGGCCCGCAGCGACCTCGACCTGAGCATGGCGGTGAACCTGTCGGCCGCCAACCTGTCCGACGAGGAGCTGCCGGAGAAGGTGGCCGAGGTCTTCGACCGCATGGGTGTCGACCCCGGCAACGTGGTGCTCGAGATCACCGAGGACAGCCTCATGGTCGACGCCCAGCAGAGCCTCGACGTGCTCGACCGGCTCCACGCCCTGGGCGTCGAGCTGTCGGTCGACGACTACGGAACCGGCTTCTCGTCCCTCTCCTACTTGCGGGACCTCCCCGTCAACGAGCTCAAGCTCGACCGGGCGTTCCTCGCCGCCGCCGCCGACGACGACAGGGCGGTGGCGATCATCCGCTCCACCATCGACCTGGCCCACTCCCTCGACATGCGCATCGTCGCCGAGGGGGTCGAGACCGACGCCAACCTCCAGCTGATCTCCGAGCTCGGCTGCGACCACGCCCAGGGCTACCTCCTCGGCCGCCCGGCCCCGGCGTCGGTGCTCTTCCCCGTCACGCCGACCGCCGCCCCCGCCGCCCCAGCCAGCCGCACCTGACGTCCAGCCAGCATTTGATGTAACCGTAGCGTCGTGATTTTGCCGATTTCGGCCGAAATCACGACGCTATCGTTACATCAAAGCTCGCTTCCCCCTCTCGTGGTTTACGCAAACGCGGAGGAATGGGACATGCGACGGCTGTTCACGACGCAGGAGGCGACGGCTCGCGGGCTCACGCCCAGCCAGCTGAGATGGGGCGAGGCCACCGGACGGTGGCGACGGGTCCGCAAGAGCGTGTACGCCGAGTGGCCGGAGGAGCCGACCCAGCTCGACCGGCGGGTCGCCGAGGTGCTCGCTCGAGGCGCGGTGGTGAGCGGTCGCCTGGCCGGCGTGCTCCACGGGCTGGACGGCGTGGAGGTCGCCGCCCGCGCCGGACCTCCCCGGCGGCGGTTGCTGGCGGCCGAGCGGATCGTCGTGGTCGAAGGCGTTCGCTGCGCCGACGGCCTGCAGACGGTGGTCGACCTGTCGGCCGACCTCGACGACCTGGTGTGGGAGCAGGCGCTCGAGTCGGCGCTGCGTCGGAGGCTGGTCAGGCTCGCCGACCTGGAGCTGTCGCTGCCGGAGCTGGGCCGGGGACGGATCCCCGGCACGGCGAGGATCCGGCGGGTGCTGGCCCTGCGTCCACCCGGAGCGCCGCCCACCGAGAGCCTGCTGGAGACGCTCATGGTCCAGCTGGCCCGCACGGTGCCGGGCCTGCCCGAGCCGGTGCGGCAGATGGAGGTCGGATTCGCCAGGGTCGACCTCGCCTGGCCCGGCCTCGGCCTCTTCGTCGAGCTCGACGGCCAGCACCACGAGGACCAGCCGCTCTACGACGCTCGCCGGGAGACTGCCGTCGTGGCCGCGACCGGGTGGCTGTGCGGCCGATTCACCTGGACCGAGGTGGTCCGCTTCCCGACGTCGACATCCCGCCGGCTCGCAGCCCTGGCCGATCAAGCCCGCCGCCGGCCACCGCGGCCATTTGATGTCACGATAGCGTCGTGATTTCGCCGATTTCGGCTCAAATCACGACGCTACGGCGACATCAAATGGCTCAGGTGTCTCCTCGGGCTCGGGCTCGTCCCGTAGGTCGACGCTGCGGACGCCGGGGACGAAGAGGAAGGCGAGGGTGACCGCCGCGCCGAGGCCGCCGGCGACCATGAAGGTGTTGCGGGCGCCGATGACCGCCGCGACCGGCGCCACGATGGCGAAGGACAGCGGCACCAGGCCGGTCGAGATGAACCAGTCGAAGCTCGAGACCCTGCCGAGGAGCGAGCGCGGCACGAGGCGCTGCTTGGTGGTGAGCCACACGACCGTGCCCGCCGTCTCCAGGGCGTTGAAGACGAAGCTGACCAACATGGCCTGCCAGGCGGCGCCGGCCAGGCCGTAACCGACCAGGACGAGGGTGGACAGAGTCCAGGCCACGTAGATGAAGGTCATGCGCCGCCTGGGCATGCCGAACGACCCGACGGCCAGCGCCGCGCCGATGGCGCCGACGCCGCCGGCGGCCAGGATCAGCCCCAGCGTTCCCGCCCCCGCCTTCAGGTCGTTCTTGACCAGGTAGGGGAGGAGGACGTCGACCGGCCCGGTGAAGAGCAGGTAGGCGAAGGTGGCGGCGAGCAGGGTGGCCCACAGCCAGGCGTTGCCGCGCACGTAACGGAAGCCCTCGCGGATGTCACCGAAGACGCCGCCGGCGGTCGTGGTGGTGATGAGGTCCTCCTCCGGTTCGAGGCCGTCAGCGGGGTCGTCGGGCACCCGAGGCCGGACCCGCGCCAGGCAGGCCATCGAGACGACGAACGTGAGGGCGTCGACGAGGAAGGCGCCGCCGCTGCCGCCGGCGGCGATGAGCAGCCCGCCGATGGCCGGCCCGGCCATGCCGTGGGCGCCCGGGCGGACGAACTGTTCGATGGCGTTGGCCTGGGTGAGCTGATCGTGCGAGACCACGTCGGGCACGAAGGCGTCGAACGCCGGCCCGAAAAATGCCGTCGCCCCCCCGTACACGGCGATGATCGGGAAGATCTGCCATAGCCGGAGGTGACCGGTGACCGACAGGACGCCCATCACGCCCACCGCCAGCCCCCGGACCAGATCGGACGCGATCATCACCCGCCGGCGGTCGAAGCGGTCGCTGGCGACGCCCCCCAGCAGCAGGAACGCCACGTGGGGCACTGTCATGGCCAGCCCGACGACCGCCAACGCGGCCGGCGCGTTCGACAGCTCGTAGACCTGCCAGGCCAGCGCCACCAGGAGGATGCCGTCGCCGATCAGCGAGACGGTCATCCCCGACCAGAGGAGGGCGAAGTTCCGCTCCCGCAGGGGGGCGAGGACGCCGCCGGGTGCGTGCACGAGGGTCTAGTGGGGCCCGTCCCAGGCGCCGGCCAGCTGGAAGCGGTCGGTGGCCTCGGCGAGGACGTCCAGCAGCAGGTCGACGTCCTCGTGGGTGTTGGCCGCGGTCACCTGGACGCGGAAGCCGACCTCGGTGCGGGGCACGAGGGGAAAGGCGGCGAGGGTCACGTAGATACCCCGCTCGAACAGGAACCGCCCGACGTCGTCGATCTTGTCCGAGTCGCCGAGGGGGATCTCGATGATCGGGAACCCTGACGTGTTGGGCGTGGCCACCCCGAGCTTGTCGAGGCCGGCGAGGACGCGGGTCGTCTTCTCGTACAGGTCGGTGCGGATGGCGTCGCCCCGGCGGCGGTTGACGTCGAGGCCGGCCAGCACCGTGGCCAGCGATGCCACCGGCGACGGGCCCGAGTACAGGTACGGCGGCGCCGCGATCTTGACGACGTTCTTCAGCTTGGTGGGCAAGGCGAGGAAGGCCAGCAGGGACGAGTACGACTTGGAGAACCCGCCGACCAGCACCACGTTGTCGTAGCTCTCGCCGAAGTGGCGGACGATGCTGTTGCCGCGGCTGCCCCAGTTGCACGGCTCGTCGTCGGCCCGCTCGCCGATGACCCCGAAGCCGTGGGCGTCGTCGACGTAGAGGATGGCGTCGTGCTCGCGGGCCAGGTTGGCGAAGGCGTGGAGATCGGGGGCGTTGCCGGTCATGCTGTTGACGCCGTCCATGCAGATCAGCCGGTGGCCGCCGGGGGCGTCGTTCAGCAGCTCCTCGAGGTGGCCGAGGTCGTCGTGCTCGTACCTCTGCACGCGGGCGCCGTTGCTGCTGGCGATCTTGGTGCCGTCGTAGATGGTCTTGTGGGCCCGGCGGTCGAGGAAGATCGTTCCGCCGCCGGCCAGCACCGGGATCACCGACATGTGGATGTGGGTGATGGTGGGCAGGACCAGGGTGTCGGGGGCGCCGAGCAGCTCGGTGAGCTGGTCCTCGATGTCCTCGTACAGGGTGGGACTGCCGAGCAGCCGTGACCAGCTGGGATGGGTCCCCCAGCGGCGGACCTGGGGCTCGATCGAGTCCATGATCTCCGGGTCGAGGTCGAACCCGAGGTAGTTGCAGGAGGCGAAGTCGGAGAGCCAGTGGTCGCCGATGCGGATGCGCCTGCCGTCGATCTCGTCGATGACGGCGTCGAGCATCGGGTTGGTGGCCTGGAGGCGGGCGAGGTCGCTGCAGGTGTCGAGCCACCGCTCGAGCCACCCGTCACTGCGTCGCCGCCTCTCGGGTGGTGCGCCTGGGGCGGTGGGGAGGGTCTCGAGCTCCCGACGGAGCGAGACCTGACGCAACGAGGTTTCCGCGGCCTGGGAGGGTGCGACGTCAACGAGGGTCATGCTCGGGCACACCTCCGTGCTCGGCGGACTGGACAGGACTGCATCGGTTCGCATCTTGTGGGGTTCCGCCACCTACGTCTTCGGCACGGTCGGGGGGTGGGCTTAGTGGAATCTTCAAAGGTTGGGTCCACAACCATCGGGGCGCCTGGATCGCCGGGTGGACGGGAGTTAGCCAGCCGGTGAACCCTGGGTAGATCGACCCCGTGGCGAGGACGAGTGGCGTCGACGGCCGGGCCGACGACGGGGCCCTGACCGACGGCAGGTCCACGGCCGCCGACGACGCCGGCCAGGCGACGACGGCCGACCGTCGCGGGGGCGGCGACGGGGTCGGCAAGAGCCGTCTGGACCGGGAGCTCATCGAGCTGCTCAACGAGTTGCGGTCGTGCTGCCCGGCGTCCAGGCCCTGTTCGCGTTCCTACTCGTCGTGCCCTTCAGCCAACGATTCGAAGGGGTCAGCGACCTGGAACGGGTGGTCTACCAAGTCGCCCTCCTCGCATCGACGCTGGCGTGCGTCCTCTTCATCACCACCCCGAGCTTCCACCGCCTGCGGTTCCGGCGGAACGACAAGGAGCAGCTGCTCCGCATCGGCAACCACTGCGCCGTCGCCGGGCTGGCATTGCTGGCCGTCGCCATGGTGTCTGCGGTCTTCCTCGTCGCCGAGTTCCTGTTCGGTGTGGTGATCGCCGGCGCGCTCAGCGCATGCGTCGCCTTGATCGTCGCCTGGCTGTGGTGGGTGGTCCCCCTGGTTTACGGGCCGACTGACTGTCACCGAGCGGGCTAATGGTGAAAGCCCTGGCCCTCGGTGAGCGGGAGGGGAGCGGTGAGCTGCTCGAGGTACTCGACGTGGCGGCGGAGGTCGAGGAGCAGCAGGTCCATCATGTCCCGTGAGATGCCGTTGCGGACGACGATCCGCAGGGCGGCCAGGTCCTCCCGGTTGGCGGGGAACGTGTAGGCGGGCACGAGCCAGCCCCGGTCCCGCAGGCGCTCCGAGACGTCGAAGACCGTGTACGGCACGCTGGCGTCGGCGAGGGTGAAGGCGAACACCGGCAGCTCGCTGCCGTCGGTGATCAGCTTGAACGGCCCCATGGCGGCGATGGCGTCGGCGGCGTAGCGGGCCACGTCGCGTGAAGTCTGCTGGACACGGCGGTAGCCGTCGAAGCCGAGTCGCAGGAAGTTGTAGTACTGCGCCACCACCTGGTTGCCCGGCCTGGAGAAGTTGAGGGCGAAGGTCGGCATCTCGCCGCCCAGGTAGTTCACCTTGAACACCAGGTCGTCGGGCAGGGCGTCGGGGTCACGCCAGATGACCCATCCCACGCCCGGGTAGACGAGCCCGTACTTGTGGCCGGAGGCGTTGATCGACTGGACCCTGGGCAGCCGGAAGTCCCAGACCAGGTCCGGATCGATGAACGGGGCGACGAACCCGCCCGAGGCGCCGTCCACGTGTACCGGCACGTCGAGGCCGGTCTCGGCCTGGAGGCGGTCGAGGGCCGAGCAGATCTCCTCGACCGGCTCGTAGGAGCCGTCGAAGGTCGAGCCGAGGATGGCCACCACGCCGATGGTGTTCTCGTCGCACTGGGGCACGGCTCGGTCGGCGGTGAGGTGGAACGTGTCGCCCTCCATGGGCACGAGCCGGGGCTCGACCTCCCAGTAGCGGCAGAACTTGTCCCAACAGACCTGCACGTTGGCGCCCATCACCATGTTCGGGCGGTCGGTGGGCTTGCCGGCGGCCTTCCGGCGGGCCTTCCAGCGCCACTTCAGGGCCATGCCGGCGAGCATGGCGGCCTCGCTGGACCCGGTGGTCGAGGTACCGGTGGCCACGTCGCCGGCCGGCGAGTTCCACAGGCGGCTGAGCATGTTCACGCACCGCTGCTCGAGCTCGGCGGTGCGGGGGTACTCGTCCTTGTCGATCATGTTCTTGTCGAACGTGTCGGCCATGAGCCGCTCGGCCTGCGGCTCCATCCACGTCGTGACGAAGGTGGCCAGGTTGAGGCGGGCGTTGCCATCGAGCATCAGCTCGTCCCGGACGAACTGGTAGGCGGTGTCGGGGTCCATCTCCTGGTCGGGCAGCGAGTGCCGCGGCGCCCGGGCCGACTCCCCGGGACGGGTGTAGATGGGGCTCAGCGCGATGGGCGTGAGCTCGTCGGCGACCTTCTGGTGCAGTGCCATGTCCCTCGCAGGTCTCGGGTACGGGCGGGTGCTCAGCCTCTGGACGCCGCCTCGAGCTCGCTGGTCCCTTCCAGTCCTAGCCGGCGCCCGGCCGATCGTACAGGGACTAGGTGTCGCGGGACGGGTCGTCGTCGGCGCCCTGGGCCTTCGAGGCAAGGCGATCGAGGTGGGACTTCAGCGACCCGAGGTCGGCCCGGAGGGCGGCGATCTCCCCGGTCAGGGTCTCGACGTGGGTGGTGACGGGCGCCGGAGACGTCGGACGCGGCCGGCGCCAACCGCAGGAAGCTGGCCAGGCTGCCGGCGAGCGCCCCGATGATCCCGATCCCGGTCAGCATCAGGATTACACCCGCCCATCGGCCGGCGGCGGTGATCGGCGTGATGTCGCCGTAACCGACCGTGCAGATGGTGACCACGGCCCACCACAGGGCGTCGGTGTAGCTCTTGAACTCCGAGTTCACCACCCGCTCGGCTTGGTATGCGATGTACGAGCAGGCCAGCACGACGGCGAGGAACACGAGGGCGGCCCGCCCCAGCTGCTCGATCAGGCGGCGGACGTGCTTGGTGACGAGGACCAACCGGGCCACACGGGCCAGCCGCACGACGATCAGGAACTTCGACTGGTCGAGGGCCGAGACGAAGACCCAGGGCCCGGTGAGGACCACGACGGCGAGGTCGAACCGGCCGCGGTGGGTGTGCAGATACCTGTGCAGCAGCCGCATGTGGACGGCCAGGTCCACGACGAAGATGAGCCACGTGACGATGTAGACGACGGCGGCGACGACGGCCCGGCGGTCCGCCAGCCACATGAGGATGGGCAGCACCGCGGCCAGGACCAGCGGCAGCGCCATGGTCTCCTCGAACCGCTGCAGCTGGGCGGCCGCCGCGGGCGATCGGGGAGTGCCGGGGACGGAGTCTGCGGCGTTCTCGTCACGCAGGCCTGGCCCCGGGCCGGGAGGTGTCACCCTCGTATCCTGCCCAGCGTCGGTCGGCCGGGGGTGGACCACCAGCGCCCTCGACGGCGACGGCCGCCGATGTCGACCCAGGCGTTGACTGGTTGTGCGGTCGGGTCCGCCGGCGCACAACCATGTCATGCTCGACCGGTGGCAGGAGGGGAGCACGATGGTTGACGCCGCCGCGGTCATCCTGTGGTTCGCCGTCGCCGCATATGCAGTGTTCGGGGGCGCCGCCTTCGGGGCCGGGTTCTGGGCGCTGGCTCTGCCCGCCGGGCGAGAAGGGCGACCGTCCCAGGTCACTGATCCGGCATGCCGTGGGGCCGGTGGGGGAGGCGAGCCACGTCTGGCTGCTCCTGGCGACGCTCGTGCTGTGGACCGCTTTCCCGGAGGCGTTCGACTCGATCCTGCTCGACGATGGCGGTCCCCATGGTCCTGGTGTCGACCGCCATCGTGGTGCGGGTGGTCGCGTACGTCTTCGGCGGGGCGGCGTCGTCCCCCGGGCGTGGCCAGGGCGTGGAGCCGGGTGTGGTCGGTGACGTCGGTCGTCGCGCCGTTCCTGCTTCGGCGCGGTGCTGGGCGGCGTGGCGTCGGGCCGGGTGGCGGTGGGCGGTCGACGGCGGCGGCTCGGTGGAGGCGTGGATGAACCCGACGTCGGTCGTCGTCGGACTGGTGGCGGTGGCGCTCGCCGCCTTCGAGGGTGCCGTCCACCTGGCGTCGGAGGCGTCCCGGTACGACGACGTTCGGCTCGAGCACTTCCTGCGGCACCGGGCGGTCTGGCGGCGGCGGCCGCCGGCGCGCTCGGGGTGGTCGGCGTCTTCATGCTGGGGGAGGACGCTCCGTACATTCGGCACGGGCTGACCCACGAGGCATTGCCGCATGGTGGTGGCGTCGATCGTTCTGGGCGTGGCCGCGGTGGCGACCTTGCGCCTGGGGGCCGGAGGGCGCACCCACCTGCTGACGGGCGGGTGCCGTCGCCGCCGTCGTGTGGGCCTGGGGCGTGGCGCAGTACCCCTACGCCATTCCCGAGACACTGACCCTCGACCAGTCCGCCGCCGGCCACGACACCGTGACGTCGGCGGTCGTCGGATTCGGGCTGGTGTCGGCCGCCCTCGTCGTCGTGCTCCGGCTCTGCTTCGCCTGTTCGACCAGCGCGGCGGACGGAGGCGGGGGCGGCGGCCTACGGCGGCGGCGGCGCTGCCGGTCGACACCGGGTCGTGATCGTCGGGGGCGGCTTCGGCGGGCTGACCGCGGCCCAGCTGCTGGGATATCGGCCCGTCGACGTGGTCCTCGTCGACCGTCGCAACCACCACCTGTTCCAGCCGCTGCTCTACCAGGTGGCCACCGGGATCCTCTCGCCGGGGCAGATCGCCGCCCCACTGCGCCAGGTGCTCCGTCGCCACAAGAACGTGACGGTGGAGATGGCCGAGGTCACCGGGTTCGACCTGGAATCCAGGGTGGTCCACACCATGCGGTTCTTCCAGACGCCGATGGAGATCCCCTACGACAGCCTCATCGTCGCCGCCGGCGCCGGGCAGTCGTACTTCGGCCACGACGAGTTTTCCCTGTTCGCGCCCGGGATGAAGACGATCGACGACGCATTGGAGATCCGGCGACGGGTGCTCGGGGCGCTGGAGATGGCCGAGACCGCCTCCGACCCCGAGGAGCGCGACACGTGGATGACGATGGTGATCGTCGGAGCCGGGCCCACCGGGGTGGAGCTGGCCGGCCAGGTCCGGGAGATGGCGGTCCGGAGCCTGAAGGGCGACTTCCGCCGGATCGACCCGACCAAGGTGCGGGTGGTGCTGGTCGACGGGGGCGCCGAGCCGCTGGCCACGTTCGGCGACGAGCTGTCGGTGAAGGCGGCGCGGTCGCTCGAGCGCATGGGCGTGGAGCTCATGATGGGGGCGAGGGTGACCGGTGTGGACGGGACCGGCGTCGACATCGCTGTGAAAGCGGATTCTGGCAAAGACTCGTCCGGGACGGTCAGTTCGGCGCACATCGCGTCCCACACCGTCATATGGGCGGCGGGGGTGCAGGCGTCGCCGCTGGGGACGATGCTGGCGGAAGCCACCGGCGCCGCGCTCGACCGGGCCGGCCGCATCTCGGTGCTCCCCGACCTCACCCTCCCCGGCCACCCCGAGGTGTTCGTGGTGGGGGACATGATGTCGCTGAACCACCTGCCCGGCGTGGCCGAGGTGGCCATGCAGGGCGGCCTCCACTCGGCCAACTCCATCCTGCGCCGGCTCCGAGGCGAGGCCGACACGGAGACGCTGCCGTTCCGGTACCGCGACCTCGGCAGCCTGGCCATCATCGGCCGGTTCCGGGCGGTCATGAGTCTCGGCAAGCTCAGGCTCAGCGGGTTCCCGGCGTGGGTGGCCTGGTGCTTCGTCCACCTGGCGTTCCTGACCAGCTTCGGGAACCGGTTCACCACCGTGCTGCGATGGGCCGGCGCCATGATCGGCCGCAGCCGGAGCGAGCGCAGCTTCAGCGTCGGCCGCACCGCCGGCGACGTCAGCATGCCCGACAAGGTGCGGGCGGCGATCCTGCCGGCCCGGTTCCCCGCTATCTCGGGCGAGGGCGGCGACGACGAGGGCGCCGCGAAGTGACTGTCCTCCGGGGTGCGCTCGTGCAGCTTCGTCCCGCCGACCGCAGCGACATCCCCGCGCTCGTCGCCATCCGCCGGACGCCGGAGGTCCACGACCGGTGGCGGGGCGGCGACGACATGGACGCCGCCGTCGAGGAGGACTTCGCCGAGGAGGGCGCCACCAAGTACGCGATCGAGCTCGACGGACGGGTCGTCGGCTGGATCCAGTGGTCGGCCGAGGATGACCCCGATTACCGCCACGCCAGCATCGACATCTACGTCGACCCGGCCGTCCACGGCCGCGGCGTCGGCACCGACGCGGTCCGGACCCTCGCGAGGCACCTGCTGGTCGACCACGGCCACCACCGCCTGGTGATCGACCCCGCGGCGGACAACCCGGCGGCCATCCGCGCCTACGCCAAGGTCGGCTTCAAGCCGGTCGGCGTCATGCGGCAATACGAGCGCGGCGCCGACGGCACCTGGCACGACGGTCTTCTCATGGACCTCCTCGCCGACGAGCTGCTCGAGTAGTGCGAACGGCCGGTTCACTACGGCGGTGACTTCTCCCGCTGCCGCCAGCGGTTATGCCAGCTGCAGGCCGGTCGGCCGTTCTCGTCGATGGTGAGGCCACCCTCGGAGAACGGCTGAACGTGGTCGATCTCGCAGTGGGCGGCGGGCTGGTCGCAGAACTCGTGGAAGCACTCCCGCTCCCGCACCTGTGCCGCCCGCCGGGTGGCCCCGGCGAACAATCGTCGGTGCACGCCCACGTTCTTGATGCGGTCGGGGCTGTCGAAGACCACCCGCTCCACCCACGCCTCGTCCAGCCACGGCACCAGGCTGCCGGGGCTGACCACCGATCCCCCGGCCAGCTCGCAGATGCGCCCGGCGAAGGTCTCGTAGCCCACGAACACGGTGAACAGCGGCTCAGGCCGCCGTGCTCCCTCCGGTACTGCCCCCGCCCGTCTCGCCATCTCCACCGCGGCATCGGCCCGGCGCTGAGGGGCGCTTCGGCGCAGGTCACTTACCGTGGCGTTGTCGCCCACCCGGGCCTTGGCCTCGGCCCAGTCGGCGTCGAAGAGCTCCTTCTCGATGCCCTCCAGGGTGGTGGCGAAGATCTCGCCCCCGATGGGATCGAAGATGCCGTCGAGGAAGTAGCGGCCCTGCCAGCTCTTGGACACGTGCAGACGACGGGACTCGTGGTCGGCCTTGGCCTTGTCCTCGGCCCCGTCGGGGTCGGCCAGCTGGCACCAGTAGGCGACGGTATTGGCGAAGTGGCGGTACTGCAGGTCCTGGGCCTGGCCCACCAGCAGGGACTCGTCCCGCTCAAAGCAGTCCGCCTCACAGCGGCGGGCCTCGGCCAGCACCCCCACCTGGGCCTTGCCGATGTCGCCGGCCAGCCACGCTTGCTCGGTCTCGGCCATGTGGCGCAGCTCCCGGCCCAGGCGCACCCGTGCTCTGGTGGTCGGAAATGGCTGCCGGCACTTGGTGGCCACCCACGACGCCGCGGTGCGGGCACCGTCGGCCGACCACGTGCCCCCGGCGTCGAAGGCCGCCACCGCCCGGGTGAACACCGCCTCCAGCCGTTCCAACTGGCGGTGCAGGGCCACGATGGTCTCGCCGTCGCCGAGGATCGTGGGCTCCACCGCCACCGCCTCGTCCAACGCCGCGGCCAACACGTCGATCGCATCGGTTGCCATGGCTCCTCCCGCGTCAGGTCAAAGGACCGAAGGGGGAAGCGGACTTAGACGAGTGTACCCGAACATCTGTTCGATTGCAAGGGATTCCCCAACAATCTCCCCGATCGTTGGGTCGGGTGGCTCCCGACATCCGTGCCGGCCGCTGGCATAGCGTTGGCGACGTGGACGGCGGGCGACGCTGGGACGTGTTCGTGGCTTACGCCGCCCCGATCGCCCACGGGCCCGTGCGCTCTACCACGGGTTGCGGGCCGAGGGCCTGGAGGTATGTTTCGACCAGGCCGTGCTGCGGCCGGGTGACAACTGGCACGACGACCTGCCCCGCCATCTCCGCTCCTCGACGGTGGTGGTGGCCCTCGTGTCGCAGCACACGGGTGCCGCCCACTACGAGAACGAAGAGCTGATCATGGCCATCGACCAGGTGCGCCGCGAAGGCGGCCGCCTCGTCCCCCTGCGCCTGCAGGCCGGTGCCCCCCTGCCCTACGGCACCCACGCCCTGCACGCCCTGGACTACCTCGACGACGACGATACCCCGGCGGTGGTGGCCGCCATCGCCGATGTGGCCCGCAACCCCACCACGCTTCCGCTAGTGGCGGGCACCCAGGTGTGGTGCCCCAGGGTGCCGGCTCTGCCGGTGGTCTTCGCCGGGCGCGACGCCCTGGTGGAGCGGCTCAGGGCATCGACGTCGGGGGGGACGGCGGCGGTGCTGACCCAGACGATCGGTGGCATGGGCGGGGTGGGCAAGACGACGGTGGCCGCGGCGCTGGCCGAGACCCAGCGCCACGCCCTCGACGTCGTGTGGTGGGTGCGGGCCGAGCAGCCGGCGGTGGCGGTGGCCGATCTGGCCGAGCTGGCGCCCCGGATGGGGCTGGCCGCCCACGACGACCCCCAGGACACCGCCGACGCGGTGCGGGACTGGTTGGAGACCACCGATCGCTCGTGGCTGCTCATCTTCGACAACGCCCCCGACGAAACGTCAGTCGAGCGGTGGCGGCCCCGCCGGGGCAACGGGGCGACGCTGATCACCTCCCGGAACCGCAACATGGGTCGCCTGGGCAAGGTGATCGTCATCGACACCTTTCCCGACGACGTGGCCGAGGCATTCCTGCGGGAGCGGGTGCGGGAGACGAACCCCGCTGCCGCCGACGAGGACCTCGCCGGCGTGCTGGCCCGTCTGGGGGGGTTTGCCCTGGCGCTGGAGCAGGCCGCGGCCTGGGTGGAGCGGGTGCCCAGTCGCAGTTTTGCCGCCTACGCAGCCCTCTTCGACGACGCCTCGAAGGAGCCCTTTGCCGACCGAACCCGCCCCTTGGGCTATGACCACACCGCCACCACCGTCTGGCGGGTGTCGATCGACGCCGCCGCCGCCGAGGCGGCCTGTGCCCCCCGGCTGCTGGGGATCCTGAGCTTCCTCGCCCCCGAGGGCCTGCCCTGCGCCTGGTTGCGGGAACTGGCCACCGCCAGCGACTCCTACCTCGACGCCACGACCGCCGAGGTCGACGACGCCCTGGCCGCCCTCCACGGCTACTCCCTCGTCGAGGTGAGCGACGCGGACGCCGTGGGCCTGCACCGGGTCATCCAGGCTGCCACCCGCCGACACGCACCCCCCGAGGCCGCCGGCAGCGCCATCGCCCTGCTCCGGGCCCAGACCGACGGAAACGCCTCCGACCACACCCGCTGGCCCACGCTGGCCAGGCTGGTGCCCCACGCCCTCGCCGCCGCCGCTACCGCGGGGGCGGCTCTGCCCCCGCGGGCCTTCGACCTGTGGTGGGTCCTCGACGACCTCAGCGTGTATCACCGCTCCCGGGGTGCCACCGCCGATGCCATCGCTACGGGGACCCTCGCCCTCGACCTCGCCACCACCCATCTGGGCCCCGACCACCCGAACACCCTCACCAGCGGCAACAACCTGGCCGGCGCATACCAGTCGGCCGGGGACCTGGGGCGGGCCATCCCCCTCTACGAGACCATCCTGGCCGACAGCCAGCGGGTGCTGGGCCCCGACGACCCCGACACCCTCGCCAGCGGCAACAACCTGGCCTCCGCCTACGAGTCGGCCGGAGACCTGGGGCGGGCCATCCCCCTCTACGAGACCATCCTGGCCGACAGCCAGCGGGTGCTGGGCCCCGACGACCCCGACACCCTCGCCAGCGGCAACAACCTGGCCTCCGCCTACGAGTCGGCCGGGGACCTCGGCCGGGCCATCCCCCTCTACGAGGCCACCCTGGCCGACAGCCAGCGGGTGCTGGGCCCCGACCAC
This sequence comes from uncultured Acidimicrobiia bacterium, assembly GCA_963827345.1. Lineage (GTDB taxonomy): Bacteria > Actinomycetota > Acidimicrobiia > Acidimicrobiales > AC-14 > CAWGUU01. Next base: position 198,356 of record CAWHAN010000006.1, read on the forward strand.
CCCGACAGTCTCACCAGCCGCAACAACCTGGCCTGCGCCTACGAGTCGGCCGGGGACCTCGGCCGGGCCATCCCCCTCTACGAGGCCACCCTGGCCGACCGCCAGCGGGTGCTGGGCCCCGAACACCCCCATACCCTCACCAGCCGCGACAACCTGGCCGCGGCGCGCAAGCCCTCAGCGATAGCGCAGACTCCCAGGCCAACAACGCAGAATGAACACTCGCGGCACCGGCTCCAGGCGCGGGACGCGTGCCCTACTGCCCAGGCGAGAACTCGTCGAGAACCTCGTCGGTGAACCTCGGCCAGGCCTGGAGGGCCCACGGGCCGAAGATGCGCCCGCTCAACGCCGCCGCCGCTAGTCGGGCCTGAGGGTCTACCCACAGGAACGAGCCTGTTGCGCCGAAGTGGCCAAAGGTGGCCGATGAGCTCCGGTGCCCGGTCCAGTGTGGCGACTTGTCGTCTCGGAGCTCGAAGCCGAGGCCCCAGTCGTTTGGTTCGAACCGGCCGATGCCCGGAAGCACACCGTCGAGGCCCGGGAAGGCCACCCTCGTCGCCCGCGCCGATGTCTCGGCCGACACCAGCGTCGGCCGCAACAGCTCCGCCCCGAGCCGCAGCAAATCGTCGAGCGGGCCGACCATTCCCGCCGCCGACGACCCCTCGAGCCGGGTGCCGCCCATGCCGAGCGGCTCCAGCACGCCCTCGGTGACATACCGCTCGAACGGCATCTCGGCCCGGTCCTCCAACACCTCGGCCAGGACCTCGAAGCCGCGGTTCGAGTAGATCCGCCGCTCGCCCGGCCCTGCGATCGCCCGAGGCTCGTCGAATGCCAACCCCGACGCGTGGGCGAGCAGGTGGCGCACCGTCGAACCTGGCGGCCCCGCTGGTTCGTCCAGCTCGAGCGTCCCCTCCTCGACCGCCACGAGCACCGCCAGTGCGGTGACGAGCTTGGTCACCGATGCCCAACCGCGCCGCGGGGAGGCGTCGCCCCACACGGCCAACACACCGCTCTCGCCCACGACGCCTGCCGACGCGTGCGGCGCCTGCCAGCCCTCGAACCTGTCCAGACACTCAGCCTCGCACGACCGCCCGGCGGCGCCTGTGGCGAGAGCCGGCCCGTCGGTGGGTAGGGTCGAGCAATGCTCGGCCTGCCGGCGGGGGTGAAGGCGTTGCTGTTCGACCTCGACGGCGTGTTGACCGACACCGCCCGGGTCCACGCCGCCGCGTGGAAGCAGATGTTCGACGCCTACCTGCGCCAACGCGCCGTGCGAAACGAGGAGCCCTTCGTGCCGTTCGAGATCGCCACCGACTATCAGCTGTACGTCGACGGCAAGCCCCGCTACGACGGCGTCCGATCGTTCCTGGCCAGCCGGGGGATCACCATCCCCGACGGCGACAAGTTCGACCCGCCCACCGCGGAGACGGTCGCCGGCCTGGGCAACCGCAAGAACGACCTGGTCCTGCGGCTGATCCGCGGCGGCGGCGTCGAGGCCTACCCCGGGTCGGTGCGCTACCTGCAAGCCGCCCGGGCCGCCAACCTGCCGACCGCGGTGGTCTCCTCGAGCAGCAACGCCCGGGAGGCCCTCGCCGCAGCCGGCATCGCCGGCCTCCTCGACGCCAGGGTCGACGGCATCACCGCCGAGCAGGAGCACCTGAAGGGCAAGCCTGCGCCGGACACCTTCCTCGCCGGCGCCAAAGCCCTCGGCGTCGACCCGGCCCACGCGGCGGTGTTCGAGGACGCCCTGGCCGGCGTGGAGGCGGGCGCCGCCGGTGGCTTCGGCGCCGTGGTGGGCGTCGACCGGGTCGGCCACGGCCACGCCGACGACCTTCGCCGCCACGGCGCCACCCAGGTGGTCGAGGACCTGGCAGAGCTCCTCGACCCGCCGCCCCCGCAGTCCCCGCCGTCCCCGCCCCAGCCGCCACCGCAACAGCCACCGCCACCAGCCCCACAGCCGCGATGATCGAGAACGGCAACTTCCCGGTCGAGCCGTGGGCGATCCGCGAGACTCGCCTCGACCTGCGGGTCCTGGCCCAGAGCGAGTCGCTGTTCGCCCTGGCCAACGGCCACCTCGGCCTCCGCGGCAACCTCGAGGAGGGCGATCCCCACGGCCTCCCCGGCACCTACCTGAACGGCCTCTTCGAGTCGCGGCCGCTGCCCTACGCCGAAGCCGGCTACGGCTACCCCGAGGCGGGCCAGACGGTGATCAACGTCACCAACGGCAAGATCATCCGCATGCTCGTCGACGACGAGCCCTTCGACGTCCGTTACGGCACGCTGCGTAGCCACGAGCGGGTCCTCGACCTGCGGGCCGGTGTGCTTCGCCGCAAAGTCGAGTGGGTGTCGCCGGCGGGCCAGGCCATCCGAGTGAGAACCACCAGGCTCGTCTCGTTCGTCCAGCGCTCGATTGCCGCGGTGCTGTACGAGGTCGAGGCCGTCGACGATCCCGCCACCCTCGTCGTGCAGTCCGAGCTTGTCGCCAACGAGGTCCTGCCCGCGCCCCCGTCGAGAGACCCCCGCGCCGCGGCGGCGCTGACCGACCCGCTCGAGTCGGACTCCTACTTCGACGAGGGGGCCAAAGCGGTCCTGGTGCACCACACCCGGGCCAGCAACCTACGGATGGCGGCGGGCATGGACCACGCCATCGACGGGCCGGTGTCGATGCAGGTCACGTCGTCGACCAGGCCAGACCTCGGTCGGGTCACCGTCGCCGCCGACATCCAACCCGGCGAATGCCTCCGGCTGGTCAAGTTCCTCGCCTACGGGTGGTCCAGCCGCCGCACGACGTCGTCGGTGCGGGACCAGGTGGAGGCCGCCCTCTCCGGCGCGATCCACGCCGGCTGGGACCGGCTCCTGGCCAGCCAGCGCGACTACCTCGACGACTTCTGGGAGCGGGCCGACGTCGAGCTCGACGGCGACAGCGAGCTGCAGCAGGCGGTGAGGTTTGCCCTCTTCCACATCCTCCAGGCGGGCGCCCGGGCCGAGCGGCGGGCCATCGCGGCCAAGGGCCTGACCGGTCCCGGCTACGACGGCCATGCGTTCTGGGACACCGAGTCGTTCGTTCTGCCGGTGCTGACGTACACCGTCCCCCACGCCGCCGCCGACGAGCTGCGGTGGCGGCACCACACCCTCGACCTGGCTCGCGCCCGGGCGACCCAGCTCGGCCTGAAGGGCGCCGCCTTCCCGTGGCGGACGATCCGCGGCGAGGAGTGCTCGGCCTACTGGCCGGCCGGCACCGCCGCCTTCCACATCGGGGCCGACATTGCCGATGCGGTCGTCAGGTACGTGGCCGCCACCGGCGACGACGCCTTCGAGCGGGAGGTCGGCCTGGAGGTCCTCGTCGAGACGGCCCGCCTGTGGCGTTCCCTCGGCCACCACGACGCCATGGGCCGGTTCCGCATCGACGGGGTCACCGGCCCCGACGAGTACAGCGCTGCCTGCGACAACAACGTGTACACCAACCTCATGGCCCAGCGGAACCTGGTGGCGGCGGCCGACGCCGTGGCCCGCTGCCCGGACGTGGCCAGGCAGTTCGGCGTCGACCAGGAGGAGGCGTCCGGGTGGAGGGACGCGGCGCGGGAGGTGGTGGTCCCCTTCGACGCGACCCTCGGCGTCCACGCCCAGGCCGAGGGCTTCACCGACCACGAGGTCTGGGACTTCGAGCGACACGCCGCCCGACAAGTACCCCCTTCTCCTGCACTTCCCGTACTTCGACCTCTACCGCAAGCAGGTCGTCAAACAGGCCGACCTGGTGATGGCCCTTTACGCCCGCGGCGATGCCTTCACCGCCGAGGAGAAGGCCAGGGACTTCGAGTACTACGAGGCCCTCACCGTCCGCGACTCGTCGCTGTCGGCGTGCGTCCAGGCGGTTGTCGCCGCCGAGGTCGGGCACCTCGAGCTGGCCCACGACTACTTCGGCGAGGCCGGCCTGATGGACCTGGGCGACCTCCAGCACAACACCCGCGACGGTCTCCACATCGCCTCGCTGGCCGGTGCGTGGCTGGCGGCGGTGGCCGGCTTCGGGGGGATGCGCGACCACGGCGGGAAGCTGTCGTTCGCGCCGAGGCTGCCGCAGCGCCTCAGTCGCCTGGCCTTCCGTGTCACGTTCCGCGGCAGGCGGGTGAAGGTCGACATCGAACCGAGGCAGGCGCACTACTCGCTGCTGGAGGGCGAGCCGCTGGAGACCTCCCACCACGGCCAGGCGATCGTCGTGAAGTTGGGGGAGACGGTGACGATGGCCGTGCCGGACCTCAAGCCTCGCGCCCGGCCCCGGCAGCCGCCCGGACGGGAGCCGGCCCGCCGCACGCCCGCCCGGTGAGGACGGGCCCGAGCCGTTTACCATTACGCTCCGCGGCGGCCTCGGCGAGTCAGGAGACAGACGCTCAGAGATGGGGCGGATCACCAGCACCACCGAGTGGCGTGACCTCGCCGCCCACTACAAGTGGTTTCGCCGCCTCCACCTGCGGGACCTCTTCGCCGCCGACACGCAGCGCGGGGTCAACCTGGCGGTCGAGGCCGACGGCCTGTACTTCGACTACTCCAAGAACCGGGTCACGTCCGACACCATCGGCCTGCTGGTGAAGCTGGCCGAGCGGGCCGGCCTGCGACGGCGCATCGACGCCATGTTCGCGGGCGAGAAGATCAACGTCACCGAGGACCGGGCGGTCCTGCACGTGGCCCTGCGGGCGCCGCGGGACGCTCACATCCTGGTTGACGGGGTCGACGTGGTCCCCGAGGTCCACGCCGTCCTCGACCGGATGGGCGACTTCGCCGCCCGAGTCCGCTCCGGCGAGCACACCGGGCACACCGGCAAGCGGATCCGCAACGTCGTCAACATCGGCATCGGCGGCTCCGACCTCGGCCCGCACATGGCCTACGAGGCGCTGAAGGCCTACACCCAGCGGGACATGACGTTCCGGTTCGTCTCCAACGTCGACGGCGCCGACATCGCCGAGTCGCTCATCGACCTCGATCCCACCGAGACCTTGTTCATCGTCTGCTCGAAGACGTTCGGCACCCTCGAAACCCTCACCAACGCCAGGACGGCCCGCGAGTGGCTCCTGCACGAGGTGGAGGACGAGGCGGCGGTGGCCAAGCACTTCGTGGCGGTGTCGACCAACGCCCAGCGGGTGGCCGACTTCGGGATCGACACCGCCAACATGTTCGAGATCTGGGACTGGGTGGGCGGCCGGTACTCGTACGACTCGGCGATCGGGCTTTCGCTCGTCATCTCGATCGGCATCGACCGGTTCCGGGACATGCTCGCCGGCTTCCACGCCATGGACGAGCACTTCCGCACCGCGCCCTTCGAGAGGAACCTGCCCGTCCTGCTCGGCCTGATCGGTGTCTGGTACATCAACTTCTTCGGCACCGAGACCAGCGCCATCCTGCCGTACAACCAGTACCTGGAGCGCTTCCCGGCCTACCTCCAGCAGCTCGACATGGAGAGCGACGGGAAGTCGGTCACCTTGGGCGGCGAGCCGGTGAAGTGGGCGACGGGCCCGATCGTGTGGGGCCAGCCCGGCACCAACGGCCAGCACGCCTTCTACCAGCTGATCCACCAGGGTACGAGGCTGATCCCCTGCGACTTCATCGGGTTCGCCAAGGCCGCCATCCCGGTCGGCGTCCACCAGGACCTCCTCATCGCCAACTTCCTGGCCCAGACCGAGGCCCTGGCCTTCGGCAAGACGGAGGAGGAGGTGGCGGCCGAGGGTGTGCCGCCGGAGCTCGTGCCCCACAAGACCTTCCCGGGCAACCGGCCGACGACGACGATCCTGGCCGAGCACCTGACGCCGTTCGTCCTGGGCCAGCTCGTCGCGCTCTACGAGCACAAGGTCTTCACCCAGGGGACGATCTGGGACATCAACAGCTTCGACCAGTGGGGCGTCGAGCTGGGCAAAGTGCTGGCCAACAACATCATCCCCGAGCTCCAGGCCGACGAGGAGCCCGCCCTCGACCACGACAGCAGTACCACCGCCCTCATCCGCCGCTACCGGGCACTGCGGGAACCCCCCTCGTGAGCATGTCCGTCCACGACGGCGACCTGCGGGACGACCTGGTCGTCGCCGACCGCACGGCACCGGAGCCCGACCCCGAGGGGGTCGTCGGCGACGCCATCAACGCCATCCGCTTCCTCGCCGTCGACGCGGTGGAGAAGGCCAACTCGGGCCACCCGGGCACGCCGATGGCCCTCGCTCCGCTCGCGTACCGGCTGTACACGAAGTACATGCGCCACGATCCCGCCGACCCGGGCTGGATCGACCGCGACCGGTTCGTGTTGTCGGCCGGCCACGCCTGCATGGTGCAGTACGCCGCCCTGCACCTGGCCGGCTACGACCTGACGATCGACGACCTCCAGCAGTTCCGGCAGTGGGGGTCGCGGACGCCGGGCCACCCGGAGCGGGGTGTGACGGCGGGCATCGAGATCAACACCGGTCCCCTCGGGCAGGGATTCGCCAACGGGGTGGGGATGGCCATGGCCGAGCACATGCTCGCCGCCCGCTTCAACACGTCCGAGGACACGATCGTCGACCACCGCACCTGGGTGATCGCCGGCGACGGCGACATGATGGAGGGCATCTCCAGCGAAGCCGCCTCGATCGCGGGGCGCCTCGCGGCCGGGCTGAGGAAGCTCACCGTCTTCTACGACGACAACCACATCTCGCTGGAGGGCGAGGCCGACGTCGAGTTCACCGACGACGTCGCCGCCCGCTTCGAGGCCTACGGGTGGCACGTCGCCCGCGTGCACTCGGTGAACGACCTCGACGCGTTGGACGCGGCGGTGGCCGAGGCCGATTGGGACGATCGGCCCAGCCTGGTGATCGTCCGGACCAACATCGGCTACGGCTCGCCGGTGCAGGACTCGGCCAAGGCCCACGGGTCGCCGCTGGGGGAGGCCAACGTGGCCGCCACCAGGAAGAACCTGGGGTGGGAGTTCCCGCCGTTCGTGATTCCCGAGGAGGTCTACGGCCACTGGCACGGCCTCGTGGCCGAGCGGGCCGCGGCGCACGAGAGCTGGTCGGAGCGACTCGCGGCGTATCGGGAGGCGGAGCCGGAGAAGGCAGCCGAGCTCGAGCGGACGATGGCGGCCCGGCTACCCGACTCGTGGGCCTCCACGCCGACGCCGGTGTTCGACGTGGGCACTCGGGTGGCGACCCGCAAGTCGGGCGGCGCCGTGTTGAACCACTTCGCCGACGCGGTGCCCGAGCTGGTGGGCGGCTCGGCCGACGTGGCGCCGTCCACCGACACCCAGCTTGTCAAGTACGGCGACCTCAACGCCGGCGACTGGTCGGGCCGCAACATCCACTTCGGCGTGCGCGAGCACGCCATGGGCGCGATCTGCAACGGCATGGCGGCCCACGGCGGCTTCCGGCCCTTCTGCGCCACGTTCTTCAGCTTCTACGACTACATGCGGGAGGACGTGCGGCTGGCCGCCATCATGGGCCTGCCGGTCGTGTTCGTCTTCACCCACGACTCGATCGCCCTAGGCGAGGACGGCCCGACCCACCAGCCCATCGAGCACCTGGCCGGGCTGCGGGCCACCCCCGGCCTGCGGACGTTCCGGCCGGCCGACGCCAACGAGTCGGCGGCGGCGTGGCGGGAGGCGATCTCGTGGGGCGGCCCGTCGGTGCTGGTGCTCACCCGCCAGTCGCTGCCCACGCTCGACCCGGGCGTGCTCGACGTGGCGTTTGGCGCGTCCGTGGTGGCGCCGGGCGACGACGCCGCCATCGTCGCCACCGGGTCGGAGGTGGAGCTGGCGTTGGCGGCTCGTGACCTGCTGGCGGGCGAAGGGATCTCGGCGCGGGTGGTGTCGATGCCCTGCTGCGAGCTCTTCCGAGACCAGCCGGCCTTGTTGCGGGACGCGATCCTCCCGCCGGGGATGCCCGCGGTGGCCGTCGAGGCCGCCTCTCCCACCGGCTGGCACGAGTTCGCCGGCGACGTCGTCGGGCTACGCCGGTTCGGCGCGTCGGCCCCCGGCCCCGTCGTCTACGCCAAGCTGGGCTTCACGCCCGAGAACGTCGCCGACCACGTCCGCAACCTGATGAACCGGTGACACACAGCGGGGCCTGGCACCGTTCTGCGTCACCAGTTCGGTGGGGGGCCGGCAGACCCGGCGAACCGGTGACACACAGCGGGGAATGGCGCCGTTCTGTGTCACCAGTTCGGTGGAGGGCCGGCAGACCCAGCGAACCGGTGACACACAGCGGGTCCTGGCGCCGTTCTGTGTCACCAGTTCGGTGGAGGGCCGGCAGACCCAGCGAACCGGTGACACACAGCGGCGCCTGGCACCGTTCCGTGTCACCGGTTCGGTGGGGTGGGGTGCGGCTGTGAGGGTCGCCATCGCCGCCGACCACGCCGGGTTGGCGCTGCGGGCCCGGGTGGCGGAGGCGGTCACCGACGCCGGCCACGAGCCGGTGCTGCTCGGTCCCGACACCGCCCCGCCCGAGGGCATCGACTACCCGGTGATCGCCAAGCTGGTGGGCGACTGCCTGGCTGCGGCCGAGGCCGAGCGGGGGATCCTGGTCTGCGGCAGCGGGGCCGGGGTCACGATCGCCGCCAACCGGCTGCCGGGGGTGCGGGCCGCCTACGGATCCGACCACTACACCGCCCACCAGATGGTCGAGCACGACCACGTCAACGTCCTCACCCTGGGCTCGCGGGTGATGGGCCCCGAGGTGGCGGCCGACGTGGTGGCCGCCTTCGTGGGCGCCACGCCCAGCACCGAGGCCCGCCACCTGCGGCGGCTCGGCGAGGTGCTGGAGTTCGAGCGGGAGCGGAGCGTCAACGCCGCCGTCAAGCTCCACGACGTCGGCCAGAGCCTGTGGCTGGACAACATCACCCGGGCCCTGCTGGCCTCGGGCACCCTGGCCCGGTACATCGGCGGGCTGGCCGTCACCGGACTGACGTCGAACCCCACGATCTTCGACAAGGCCGTCACCGGCAGCGCCGACTACGACGAGCAGATCCGCCTGCTGGCGCCGCAGGGCATGGACGCCGAGTCCCTGTTCTTCGAGCTGGCCATCACCGACCTGACCAAGGCGGCCAGCCTGTTCCGCCCCATCTGGGACGCCACCGAGGGAGTCGACGGGTGGGTGTCGCTGGAGGTATCGCCCAAGCTGGCCTACGACACCGGGTCCACGACCGAGGCGGCCAAGACCCTCCACGGCAAGGCGGCCACGCCCAACCTGTTCATCAAGATCCCGGGCACGCCCGCCGGCATTCCCGCCATCGAGGAGGCGATCTTCGCCGGCGTGCCGGTGAATGTGACCCTGCTGTTCTCCCGGGAGCACTACCTGGCCGCGGCCGAGGCCTATCTCCGCGGCCTGGAGCGACGGCTGGCGGCCGGGCTCGACCTCGGCGTGGCGTCGGTGGCGTCCGTGTTCATCTCCCGGTGGGACGTGGCTGTCGCCGCCGCCGTGCCCGACGACCTCCGCGGCCTGTTGGGCGTCGCCATCGCCAAGCGGACGTACAAGGCCTACCGCGACCTGCTGGCATCCGACCGGTGGCAGGCGCTGGCCGCCGCCGGCGCCAAGCCGCAGCGTCTGCTGTGGGCCAGCACCGGCGTCAAGGACCCGGCGCTGCCCGACACGTTCTATATCTCGGCCCTGGCGTCGGAGCAGACCGTCAACACCATGCCGGAGAACACGCTGCTGGCCTTCGGCGCCCACGGCTCGGTGGGCGACCTGATGCCGGCCGACGGCGGCGACGCCGAAGAGATCCTGCTCGAGTTCGGCGCAGGCGGGGTCGACGTCGACGCCCTCGCCGCCCGGCTCCAGTCCGAGGGGGCGGCCTCGTTCGTGGAATCGTGGAAGGAGCTGATCGCAGCTATCGAGTCCAAGGCGTCGCTCGTCACGACATCCGCCTCATGACGTTCGCCGCCGGCCACGACCACCGCCGCAGGCGGTCTCCATGGATGGCGGCAGCGGACGACGAAGTCGGTCGCCGACAAGACGGCGAAGGCCGGCCGGCTCGGCCGGACGGCTGGAGCTCGACAAGCTCGCCGAGGAAGCTCCGCTTCCGATGGCGAAACCGGAGGGAGCCACAGTGCAGCTGGGGATGATCGGATTGGGGCGAATGGGCGCCGGTCTGGTGCGTCGGCTCATGGCCGACGGCCACGAGTGCGTCGTCTACGACGTCAACCAGGCGGCGATCACCGCGCTCGAGGCCGACGGGGCCACGGGGTCGTCGTCGCTGGAGGACTTTGCCTCCAAGCTCACCGTCCCCCGGGCCGCCTGGGTGATGGTGCCGGCCGCCTTCACCGGCGACACCGTGGAGAAGGTGGCCGACGTCTTCGAAGCCGGCGACATCATCATCGACGGCGGCAACTCCTACTACCGCGACGACATGGCCCGGGCCAAGGCCCTCGCCCCCAGGGGGATCCACTACGTCGACGTCGGCACCAGCGGCGGCGTGTTCGGGCTGGACCGGGGCTTCTGCCTGATGATCGGCGGCGAGGACGGGGTCGTCGCCCGCCTCGACTCGATCTTCCGGACGATCGCGCCGGGGGTGGACGCCGCCGAGCGCACGCCCGGGCGAGAGGGCGAGCCGAGCACGTCGGAGCAGGGGTACCTGCACTGCGGCCCCAACGGTGCCGGCCACTTCGTGAAGATGGTCCACAACGGCATCGAGTACGGGATCATGGCCGCCTACGCCGAGGGCCTGAACATCCTGCACAAGGCCAATGTCGGCAAGCAGTCGACGACCGCCGACGCCGAGACCGCCCCGCTCGAGAACCCGGAGAACTACCAGTACGACCTCGACATCCCCGAGGTGGCCGAGGTGTGGCGCCGGGGCAGCGTGGTGGCCTCCTGGCTCCTCGACCTCACCGCCCACGCCCTGCACCAGTCGCCCACGCTGTCGGAGTTCAGCGGGCGGGTGTCGGACTCGGGCGAGGGCCGATGGACGGTGCACGCCTCCATCGACGAGGGGGTGCCCGCCTACGTCCTCGCCGCCGCCCTCTACGAGCGGTTCAGCTCCCGCGGCGAGGGCGACTTCGCCGGCAAGCTCCTCTCCGCCATGCGCAAGGAGTTCGGCGGCCACGACGAAAAGCCGGCATGAGTTTCGGCCTCACTCGCTCGCTTCGCTCGCTCCGTTCGGCCGAGCTGCTCGTGCTCCGACCGACCGGCGGAGCCGGCCGGCCTACGCCGTTCCTTTCTGCGGCCGGCTTCGCCGGCCGGTGCCGCCAGCCATCGGGACCGCCTTCGGCGGTGGTCGTGGCCAGCGGCGGGATTCTCATCGGAGCCGATGCGGCGTGAACAGCGCCCACGGCACCGAGTCCGACGCCCTCGTCTTCTTCGGGGCCACCGGCGACCTGGCGTACAAGAAGATCTTTCCCTCGCTCTACGCCATGACCAAGCGGGGCAACCTCGACGTACCCGTGATCGGCGTGGCCTCGTCGTCGTGGACCGTGGACGACCTGGTCAAGCGGGCTCGCGACTCGATCGAGACCCACGGCGGGGGGATCGACGACACCGCCGCCTTCGAGAAGCTCTGCGGCGCCCTGAAGTACGTCGACGGCGACTACCTCGAGCCCGACACCTACACCAAGCTGGTCGAGGCCCTCGGCGGCGCCCGGCACCCCGCCCACTACCTGGCCATCCCCCCCAGCCTGTTCCCCGTCGTCGTGGAGGGCCTCGGCACGTCCGGCGCAGCCAACGGTGCCCGCGTGATCGTCGAGAAGCCGTTCGGGCGCGACCTGGCATCCGCCCAGAGCCTGAACACGGTCCTGCACTCGGTCTTCCCCGAGACGTCGATCTTCCGCATCGACCACTACCTGGGCAAGGAGTCGGTCGAGAACATCCTCTACTTCCGCTTCGCCAACTCGTTCCTCGAGCCCATCTGGAACCGCAACTTCATACAGTCGGTGCAGATCACCATGGCCGAGAGCTTCGGCGTGCAGGGGCGCGGCAAGTTCTACGAGGAAGTGGGGGCGTTGCGGGACGTCATCCAGAACCACATGCTGCAGACGGTGGCCCTGCTGGCGGCCGAGCCTCCCGTCGGGGGGACCACCGAGGCCCTGCGGGACGCCAAGGAAAAGGTGTTCGCGGCCATGCGCCCCATGACCTCGAACGACTTGGTGCGGGGTCAGTTCGTCGGCTACCGCGACGAGCCGGGTGTGGCGCCCGACTCCGACGTCGAGACGTTCGCTGCCGTCCGGGTGATGATCGACTCATGGCGCTGGGGCGGTGTGCCCTTCGTGATCAGGGCCGGCAAGAACCTGCCGGTGACCGCCATGGAGGTCATGGCCAAGTTCTATCGGCCACCCCAGAAGGTGTTCCCCGACGAGCCCGTCGACCTCGACGACACCAACTACCTGCGCTTCCGACTGGGCCCCGACAAGGTGTCGATCGCCATCGGCTGCCGGGACAAGGTGCCGGGGGAGTCTTTCGTCGGCCGTCACGTCGAGCTGTGCCTGGCCGACCAGGACCCCGACGAGGCGTCGCCCTACGAGCGGTTGCTGGGCGACGCCATGGAGGGCAGGTCCCTGCTGTTCGCCAGGGAGGACGGGGTGGAGGCGGCCTGGCGCGTGGTCGACGGGGTGCTCACCAACCACGCCCGCGCCCACCACTACCAGCCGGGCACGTGGGCCCCGGCGAGGCCGACGCCCTCCTGCCGGTTGGGGACTTCTGGCACGACCCCCAACCTTGATTTGGCAGCCGTGACGTGAGCGACGCGAGCGAGCTGCTGCAGGGGCTCGTCGACCGCAGCCGCCGGCTGGGCTCCGACCCCGAGCTTGTCGTCCACGGCGGCGGGAACACGTCGAGCAAGGGGTGGGGCGTCGACCACCTGGGCCGTCGCCGCCGCAGCCTGCTGGTGAAGGGGTCGGGGTCCGACCTGGCCACCGTCGTGGCCCGCGACTTCCCCGCCCTCTGGCTCGACGACCTCCTCGCCGTGCAGGACCGGGAGGCGATGACCGACGAGGAGATGGTCGCCTACCTGCTGCGATGCCTGGCCGACCCCACCGCCGGCCGGCCGTCGATAGAGACGCTCCTGCACGCCTTCCTGCCGGCCACCCACATCGACCACACCCACGCCGACACCATCTGCGCCCTCACCAAGACGCCCGACGGCCCCCGCCACGTGGCCGCCGCCCTCGGCGACGACGTGGCCTACGTGCCTTATGTCAGGCCCGGTTTCGCCCTGTCCCGCCTGGTCGGCGACCTGGCCGGCGCCAGGGCGGTCGTCCTGGCCCACCACGGCCTCGTCACCTGGGGCGAAACCCACGAAGAGTCGGAGGTCCTGACCCACGAGCTGGTCGACCGAGCCGGCCGCTACCTGGACGCCCAATCCCACCGAACTGGGGTCACTCAGCCGCGCCATACGCCGTTACATGGCCCCAGTTCGCTGGAGGACGGCGATACCCACCGAACTGGGGCCACTCAACCGCGCCATACGCCGTTACGCGACCCCAGTTCGACGCTGGGGGCCGACGAGGCCGACGAGGCCGACGAGCTGCTCGTGCGCCTTCGGGGCCGGCTGTCGGCGGGCGGCAGCGGCCGCAAGGTCCTGCACGTCGACGAGGCGCAGCGGCGGTTCGCCGACCGTCCCGACGTGGCCGCGCTGGCCGCCCTGGGCCCGGCTACCGCCGACCACATCCTGCGGCTGCACACGGGGTCGCTCGTCGTCGACGGCCCGGCCGAGGTCGAAAAGGCCGTCGACGCCTGGTCCGCCGCCTACACGTCGTTCTTCGACCGGAACCGACACCTGCTCGCCGGCCTCGACCTCCCCATGCACGAGCCGCTGCCGACGTCGTTCCTGGTGCCGGGCCTCGGCGGGATCTCGGCCGCGCCCACCGCCCGCCGAGCCAGGGTGGTGGGGGAGGTGGCCGAGCACACCCACACGGTGGCGGCCCGGGCGCTCGACGCCTACCTGGACAGCGCCGAGGGACTCGGTGAGGAGGACGTCTTCGGCGTCGACTACTGGCCCCTCGAGCTGCACAAGCTCACCCTCGCCCCGCCGCCGCCCGAGCTGGCCGGCAGGGTGGCGATCGTCACCGGCGCGGCGTCGGGCATCGGCCGCACGGTGGCGAGGGCGCTGAGCGGCAGGGGAGCGGCCCTCATCGCGGCCGACCGGGACGGCGACGGCCTGCAGGAAACGGTCGAAGGCCTCGACGCCGATGCCACCGAGACCGTCACCGGCGACCTGACCGATGAGGCGGTCGTCGACCAACTCGTCAGGGCCGCGGTGCGCCGCTTCGGCGGGATCGACGCGGTGGTCCTCAACGCCGGCATCGCGCCCCCCGGCAGGCTGGCCGACCTCGACCCGGCCGAGTGGCGCCGGGCGTTCGAGGTCAACGCCACGTCCCACTTCCTGCTCACCCGCCGACTGTGGCCGGTCCTCGAGGCCCAGGGCATCGGCGGCAGCCTCGTCTACGTCGTCACCCGCAACGCCGTCGCACCGGGCGCCGGCTTCGGCGCCTACTCGGCGTCCAAGGCGGCCATGCTCCAGCTGGCCCGGGTGGCGGCGCTGGAGGGCGGCGCCATCGGCGTGCGGGCCAACGTGGTCAACCCCGACGGCGTCTTCGACGGCAGCCGGCTGTGGTCGCCCGAGCTGCGCCGACAGCGGGCCGACGAACACGGCGTCCCCGTCGAGGAGATCGAGGACCACTACGCCGGCCGCAACCTGCTCAAGACCAGGGTCACGACGAAGGACGTGGCCGAGGCGGTTGCGTGGCTGGTGTCCGGACCGTTCGAGAGCCACCACCGGCACCATCCTCACCGTCGACGGCGGCATGCCCGCCGGGTTCCCCCGCTAACCACGTGACGAGCGCGGAACGCCAGCGGGTGGAGGCCTTCGGCGCCCTCGACAAGGGCCTCACCGGCGCCAGCCCCTGGTACCTGTGGGGGCCGTACCTGAGCGAGCGGGCGTGGGGCACCGTCCGGGAGGACTACAGCCCCGACGGCCATGCCTGGGAGTACTTCCCCCACGACCACGCCCGGTCCCGCGCCTACCGGTGGAGCGAGGACGGACTGGCCGGGATGTGCGACGTCAGGCAGAACCTGTGCCTGGCCCTGGCCCTGTGGAACGGTGAGGACCCCTGCCTGAAGGAGCGCATCTTCGGGTTGACCGGCCCGCAGGGCAACCACGGCGAGGACGCCAAGGAGTACTGGTGGTACCTCGACGCCATCCCCAGCCACGCCTGGCAGCGGTGGCGGTACCACTACCCGCAGCGCGAGTTCCCCTACGCCCGGCTGGTCCAGGAGAACGGGCCGTCGAAGCGGGGCCGCCACGACCCCGAGCTCGAGCTCCTCGACACCGGCGTCTTCGACGACGACCGCTACTGGATCGTCGACGTCGCCTACGCCAAGGCCTCGCCGTCCGACCTGCTCATGCGCATCCGGGTCAAGAACGCCGGACCGGAGCGCAAGAAGCTCCACGTCCTGCCCACCCTGTGGTTCCGCAACACGTGGTCGTGGGACGTCGGCGCGCCCAGGCCGGTGCTGCGCGCCGACGGCCCGGCGGCCGTCACCGTCGACCACGACGACCTGGGCCCCTTCGTCCTCCGGGCGGCGACGGGGCCGCAGGCCGAGCATCCCCGCCTGCTGTTCTGCGAGAACGAGACCAACGCCCCACTCCTGTTCGACAGCCCCGCCACCACCCCGTTCCCCAAGGACGGCATCAACGACCACGTGCTCCACGGCACAGCGACGGTCAACCCCGACGGCGAGGGCACGAAGGCGTCGGCCTGGTACGAGATCGAGGTCGACCCGGGCGAGACCGTCGAGCTGCGCCTCCGCCTGACCGAGGCCGGCGTCGAGGCCGCCGGCACACCGGGAGATCTCGGCGGGGGCTTCGAGGCGGTCATGGCCCAGCGCCAGGCCGAGGCCGACGAGTTCTACGCCGAGCTGGCGCCGGCCGAAACGCCGCCGGCGGAGGTCATGGTCATGCGCCAGGCATTCGCCGGGATGCTCTGGAGCAAGCAGCTCTACAACTACAACGTGGCCCGCTGGCTGGCCGGCGACCCCGCCCAGCCGGTGCCCCCGATCTCCCGCCGGACGGGACGAAACGCCATGTGGCGCCACATGGAGGCCTTCGACATCCTCTCGATGCCGGACAAGTGGGAGTACCCGTGGTTCGCGGCGTGGGACCTCTCCTTCCATTCCGTCGCCCTGGCCAACGTCGACCCGGCCTTCGCCAAGTACCAGCTGCTGGTCATGTGCAGGGAGTGGTTCCAGCACCCCAACGGGGCGCTGCCGGCCTACGAGTGGAACTTCGACGACATCAACCCGCCCGTCCACGCCTGGGCCGCCCTGCAGGTCTTCCGCATCGACGGCGAGCGCGACTTCGACTTCCTCGAGCGGGTGTTCCTGAAGCTCCTGCTCAACTTCACGTGGTGGGTGAACCGGGAGGACGAGGCCGGCGACAACCTCTTCACCGGCGGCTTCCTCGGCCTCGACAACATCGGCCCGATCGACCGGTCCAAGCTGCCGCCGGGATGGAGCCTGGAGCAGTCCGACGCCACCGGCTGGATGGCCTTCTACTGCCTGATGATGCTCTCCATCGTCGAGGAGCTGGCCAACCGCAACCCGGCCATGGAGGACCTGCGCATCAAGTTCGTCGAGCACTTCGTGGCCATCGCCCGGGCGCTGAACCGCTCAGGCCTGTGGGACGCCGAGGAGGGCTTCTACTACGACCTGCTGCGCACCCCCGACGGGTCGGTCACCCCGGTGCGGGTGCAGTCGATGGTCGGCCTCATCCCCCTCTTGCCTTCCGCGACGGTCAAGGAGGAGGCCCTGCGCGACGCCGAGGGGTTCACCAAGAACCTCCGCCGGATCATCAGCCGCCTCGGCTTCGACACCGACTCCGTGCGGCGGTCGGGCCGGATACTCGGGATGCCCGGCCGCCAGCGCGTGTTCCTCAGCGTGGTCGGCGCCGACCAGATCGCCAAGCTGCTGGCGACCGTGTTCGACGAGGAGGACTTCCTGTCGCCGCACGGGCTGCGGTCGCTGTCGCGCCAGTACCGCGACCACCCGTACCGGATGGAGGTCGGCGGCACCTCCCTGTCGATCGACTACGAGCCGGCCGAATCCCAGTCGGGGATGTTCGGGGGCAACTCCAACTGGCGGGGCCCGGTGTGGTTCCCGCTGAACTACCTGGTCATCGAGGCCCTGGCCCGGATGCACGACTACTTCGGGGACGACTTTCTCGTCGAGTACCCGACCGGGTCGGGTGAGAAGCGGACCTTCCTCGCCATCGCCGAGGACCTCCGGCGCCGGCTGATCTCCCTCTACCTCCCCGGCACCGATGGGCGCCGACCGGTCAACGGGGGCCTGGAGCGGTTCCAGACCGACCCGGAGTGGAAGGACAACCTGCTCTTCTACGAGTACTTCCACGGCGACGACGGGGCCGGCCTGGGGGCGTCGCACCAGACGGGCTGGACCGGCCTGATCGCCGACCTCATCTGCCGCCGGCCGGACGGAGGATCGGCCCTGCACGGGCCGTGAAATATAGCGCCCCCAGGAAACGCTCGATTTCGGTAAAGTTGACAGCAGCTCCGCATGAAAATACGTTTATGAACGAAGGATGACTGCCTGATTTTGGGCAATCGTCCCGTTGGGGCGTAGGTGTGCCCCTCTGCCCCGGACCCTGGCAGCGTCGTCGACGATTCGCGACGCAAGGGGGATGGGCGTGCGACGACCGGGCAGCGGTCGATCACGTGATCGAAGCCCGGATATTGCCCGAAAACTCGTCGCACCACCGCCCGAAAACAGAGGGAACATGGAACGTCTTCGCCTTCGTACGGCCCGCGCCTCCGCCACGCCTCCGGCTCGCCGTCGAGGCCCTGTCACTCGAGGGTTTGGCAAGCGGGCGGTTGCTGCGCTGGCCGCCGCGCTGTTCCTCTCATCGCTGGTGCTCGCCGCTCCGGCGGGAGCCGTCGAAGACATCCCGCTCGGCTCCGCGTCGACCTTCGCCGTGCTCGGTGCCAGCGCGGTGACCAACACCGGCCCGAGCGTCATCACCGGTGACCTCGGGGTCAGCCCCGGCACGTCGATCTCGGGCTTCCCGCCCGGCTCCGTCACGGGGACGGTCCACAACGCCGACACCACGTCCACCGCCGCCCAGGGCGACATCGGCACCGCCTACGCCGCCGCCGCCAGTCAGGCGTGCGACACCGATCTGAGCGGCCAGGACCTGGGTGGCCAGACCCTGCCCCCTGCCGTCTACTGCTTCGCCAGCTCGGCCCAGCTCACCGGCGTCCTGAGGCTCGACGCCCAGGGGAGTCCCACGGCGAAGTGGCTGTTCAAGGTCACCAGCGCCCTGACCACGGCCAGCGACGCCGCGGTCATTCTCATCAACGGAGGAACCCAGTGCATCAACCAGGTCAATTGGCAGGTCGGTAGCAGCGCCACTGTCGGTTCCGGGACGATTTTCCTCGGCAACATTCTGGCGAACACGTCGATCACGCTCGCAACCGGCTCCAACAGCACCGGCAGCCTGTATGCGCACACCGGCGCGGTGACCATGGACAGCAACAGGGTGGGCACCTGCGACGGCGGCGTTGAGATCCCGCCGCCCCCGCCCCTGGGCATCTCGACGACCCCGTCGGGCAGCGTCGGCGTCGGAGGGACCATCTCCGACTCGGCCACCGTCAGCGGCGGCCTGTCGCCCACCGGCAACGTGACGTTCACCCTGTTCGGGCCGACCGATCCCCTGTGCACCGGTACCCCGCTGTCCACCACCGTCGGCGCGCTCGTCGCCCGGACGGCGACATCCGGCGACGTGGTCGCCGCCACCGGGGGCACCTACAACTGGGTCGCCGTCTACGGGGGCGACGCCAACAACGGCCCTGCGACCTCGCCGTGCGGGAGTGAGCAGGTGGTCGTGACCTCGGAGGTCCTAACCGGACGGGCCTTCGGGCTGAGCGCCAAGGTGACCCTGGCCGGGTCCACCCTCGTGAACGTGGTGACACCGGACACCGGATACGTCTCCACGACCCAGTCGTCGACCACATCCACGCCGTGCGTGGCGTCGCTCACCGGCATCGTGCGGGCGAGCGTCCTGTGCGCCAAGGTGACCACCGTCAACTTGCCCGCCGAGCTCGACGGCGACGGCATCGGTCGACGACAGCACGGTGGGGGTCACGGGGATACCGACGGTCACGCTCAGGGCGGTCCAGTCGTCGTCGACGACAACCTGCGGCGGGTCGAGCGGCTCCACCACCATCGCCTACCTGAAGGTCGGCAACACTGTGGTGATCGCCTCGCCCACCAACATCGCCCCGAACACGGGGATCAACGTCGGCATCGTGTCCCTGAAGCTCAACGAGCAGATCCCGTTCTCGACTCCTGACGACGGCCTGACGGTCAACGCCGTCCACGTGAAGGTCAACGTGGTGGGCCTGGCCAAGGTGGACGTCATCGTGGCCTCGTCGGAGAGCGACATCGGCAACTGCCCGTAGCTGTCCCAAAACCCAGCTCGGAGGGAGCGCCTCATGCGGAGACCGGTCAGCCTCGGTTTCGTCATCTGGATCGTCATCGGGGTGCTGATCGCGGCCAACAAGGGCTTCCTCGGCAACCTCGACAGCCTGTCCGGGATCCTCTCGGCCCTGCTGGCGATCCTGGTGTGGCCACTGGTCCTGTTCAACGTCCACGTGGCCATCTAGAAATTTCGGAGAAATCCCTCAAGTCGGGGGCCGGACGTGCCGATACCAGTGTGTTCCCCACACGCCCTACCGGGAGGGGTGCCACGGGCGACTCGCCGAAGGCCAATCAGCGGGACCTCGACCAGCCGGAGACGTGCTCGGTCTCCATCCGCAGGGTCGAGGGGACCGTCGTGGTGGAGATTCACGGCGCCGTCGGCCTGCGTGACTGGTCGCGCATCGACAGGCTCCTCACCGACATCATCGACGCCCAGGGGAACCTCGACGTCCTCCTCGACCTGTGGGGGGTGGTGTCCCTCGAGCGGCAGGCGATGCCGATGATCGTGGATGCGGCCCGTCAGGCCCGCGACCACGGCGGACGGCTACGACTGGCCGACCGAGCCTGCCGGGAGCACCGCCAGATCACCTGGTGACGCCCGATACCACCCGCTGAGCCGGGCTCAGACCCAGACGACCCCGAGGCCGATCATCAGCAGGACGATCCAGGCCAGCACCCAGCCGCCCATAACCACCAGCGCGGCCAGGTGCAGATGCCGACCGCTGCGTGGGTTCCTGGCCCTCCCTTGCGCCCCGCCCCCGCCGTCGAGCTGGGCGAACATGCCCGCTCGGTCGAGAAGCATGACGATGCCGAAGCCGACGATGCTGCAGGGGATGACGATCAGAGGTATGAGCATCAGGGCAGAGGTATGAGCATCAGGGCACGGGGATGAGCATCAGGGAAGCACCCCGCAGAGCAAGCATTGACTGTCGATGGTGGTGGGTGGGGAGGTGGCCGGCGGCTGGTACGCGGGCGGCTGGTAATTGGGGACGCTGGTGCCAGGGCCGTAGAGCCCGTCGATCGGGAGACCGGTGTTGGGGTCGAGCTCGAAACCTGAGCTCGGCGCCACGGTGGCCGGCGGCACCGAACCCGTCGTTTGAGACGGATCGGTCGGCTGCGACTGCCCGGGCGCCGGCGGCGGGGTCACCTTGGGCGGCGGGGCGGGAGCCGGTCCGAAGTCGAGGGGCGGCGTTCCCTCGAGCGCCGCGGTCATGAAGTCCTTCCAGGTCAGGGCCGGGATCGTCCCACCGAACACCTGCTTCACCCCGTTGATGTTCTCCAGCGGCCGCCGGCTGTCGGAGTAGCCCATCCATACCGACGCCACCAGCGACGGCGTGTAGCCGACGAACCAGGCGTCGCCGGCGCCCTCGCTGGTCCCGGTCTTGCCCGCGGTACCGTCCGGGCGGCCGATTTCGGCGGCCTTCCCGGTGCCGTTGCCCACGACGTCCTTCAGCACGTCGGTGACGCGGTCGGCCACGTCGCCGGCCAACACCCGCTTGCCGTTCCTCGTCTTGTTGTCCTCGAGCACCTTGCCGTCGCCGTCGGTGACCTTGATCACCGGCGTGGCGGGGAACTGCATGCCCCGGGCGGCGAAGACGCCGTAGGCGGCCGCCATATCGAGCGGCGAGACCTCCGCTGCGCCGAGGGTGAGGCTGGCGCCGTAGGGCTCGCCGCTCGGGAGCAACCCCTTGGGGTCGACCATGGTGAGCCCGACGCGGTGGGCCAGCTCGGCCGTCTCCTTCACGCCCACGTCTTGGATGAGCTGGGCGTAGACGGTGTTGACCGAGTAGGCGGTGGCCTGCCGGAGGTTGAGCGACCCGTAGCTCCCGCTCTCCACGTTGTGCACGACACATCCTTCGCCGCTGCAGTTCGGGAACCGGTAGGCGGCCGGTCCTCGGTAGGACTTGTCGACGGTGATGCCCTCCTCGAAGGCCTTGGCCAGCGTGAAGGGCTTGAAGGCGGAGCCCGGTTGGCGGCCGCTGCCGCCACCGCTGAGGCAGAGGGGCCGGCTGGCGGCGGGTTCGTCGCCGAGCTCGGGGCAGGCCCCGCCGAGCGCCAGGTTCACCTGCGACTGGGCGAAGTCCCGACCGCCCACCACGGCCCGGACCAGGCCGGTCTTGGGTTCCAGCACCACCATCGACATCTCCAGCGGTGCCTGCGTGCCCTTGAGGGAGTTCTTGACGGCCGCCTCGGCCTTGGCCTGCAGGCCCGGATCGAGCGACGTCTCCACCCGGAGCCCGTCCTGGTAGACGGTTTCGTCGCCGAAGCGCTCCACCAGGTAGGCGCGCACGTAGTCGGTGAACCACGGGTACGGCGAGACCTCGGCCCGGGGCGGGTAGACGAGCGTGCCCCGTGTGCCGGCCACGACCCCCGGTCCGGCCAGCAGCACGTGCTGGGCCGACGCCTCGGCCAGCTGCTGGGGGGTGATGAGGCGTTGGTTGGCCATTTTGATCAGGACGTTCTGGCGCTGCCGCTCGGCTTCCGAAGGATTGGCCCTGGGGTCGTACCGGCTCGGAGCAGGCAGGATGCCGGCGAGCAGCGCCGCCTCCGACAGGGTCAGGTCGCGCACCGACTTGCGGAAGTAGAGCTGGGACGCGGCGCCGACCCCGTACGCGCCCCCGCCGAGGTAGGCCTTCGACAGGTAGCGATAGAGGATCTCGTCCTTGCTCAGCTCGGCCTCCACCCGCCCGGCCAGCACCGCCTCCCGCACCTTGCGACCCAGGGTCCGTTCGTCGCCGGTGTAGGTGAGCCTGACGTACTGCTGGGTGATGGTCGACCCACCCTCCTTGTAACCGGTGCCCAGGAGGTCGGCCCACGCCGCCCGCATGATCCCTCTCGAGTCGACGCCCTGGTGGGAGTAGAACCGCCTGTCCTCGGCCGCCACCACCGCCTGCCGCAGGATGGCGGGGATGTCCTCGGGCGAGACGGGCACGCTGGTCTCGAACCGGTGGAGGGTGGCGATCTCCCTGCCGGTGACGTCGTAGACCCGGGTGATCTGGGAGTCGATGCCGGGCCGGGGAGGGGGGAGCGGCCCGGAGGACGCGCTGGAGAGCAGGGTGGCCGCCAGGAGGGCGGTGACGAGCACCGGCACGAGCAGGCTGACCACGCCCATGGCGATCACCGCCTGCCGCAGCTTCTCCCCGCCCCTGTCGGTTGGGGCCCAGGGGGAGACGACCGGCGCCGCCGGCGCTCCTCCACCCCAGTAGCGCAGGACGGTCTGGGAGATCGTCATGGGCGGCCCGCGGCGTCGCGGTCGGCGCCAGCGAACGGCGCGAGTACGTCACCGACCGGCCAACTGTCCTGCCGCACCGCTCCCCGACCTCGCTCTCGACGTTCAGTGTGGACGTTGCCGGTGTCTGGAGCAACGGCCGGGATCGACCTGTCATCCCGGTGAGCCGCCGTCCATGGCTTTCCCCAGGTGGCTCCACAATATTCCGTTCGTGGGCCACTCGACGACCAGGGGCGAGCCTGCCGAGGGGGCCGTCAGGCGCGGCGGCCGAGGAAGGCCAGGAGCTGCACCTGCTCGTCGGGGACCTCGGGCACCGCCTCGACGGTCGACGTGAACCCCGCCGCCAGCCGGCGAAAGCGGTCGGAGATGGCGGTCAGCGCGTGGCGAGGGCCTTCTCGAGGACCTTGAACCCGGGCCGGCCGCCGTCGGGGAAGAGGCTGGCCCACAGGGCGGCCAGGTCGTCGTCGGGAGTGAGCTCGGCGGCCAGGACGACGGCGTCGGCCAGCCAGCCGATCGCCACCGGCGACGAGCACGCCGGCATCTCCAGCTCGTCGGCGGCCTTGTCGAAGGCGATGAACCGCAGCCGGGCCGGCTGGTCCCACTTCGGCGTGACGAACCGGCTCAGGTGGGCGGCGCCCCGCAGCAGCAGGGTGAACCGCTCGTCGCGCCCCGACGGCTCCATCGCCGCGGCGGCGGTCCCCAGGCTGGTCATGGCCAGCTGGGCGTCCATGGTGGTGATCGGGCCCAGGGACTTGCCGTCGCTCACGGAGAGGCCCGCCATCAGCACGCTCCCGGCCTGGCGGCCGACCTGGCCCTCGCAGAGGTTCAGCTCGTAGAGGTAGTTGCGGCCGACGCGCTCCCAGTCCTCACGCTCCAGGACCCCCGGAATGGCCGCCCGCAGGATGGCGGAGCCCTCGTCGGCCCGGCCCACGTTGAGGTAGGTGCGAGCCCTGGAGATGACGAAGACGAGCAGGTCGGGGAGGGTGCGCTGGGCCTCGTCGGCGGTGGCGCAGGCGATCGTGGTGGCGCGGTCGGTGGGGACGCCGATGCGCTGGAGCCGGTCGGACAGCGCCGGCGACACGGTCATGATGGCGCCGTCGGAGACCAGCGGCCTGACCGTCTTCCCGGTGTCCCCGGTGCCCCGCACCAGGTCCCGGTACACCTGCCCGAGGTCGACGTCGGCCACGCCGGCGTCGGCCAGCAGGGTGGCGGCGACGGCGACGGCGACGTGCCGGGGCCGCAGCGCCTCCCGTCCGCCGGTGGCGACTCCCGCCTCGGCCAGCCGGTCCCGAATCTGGCGACGCCGGTCGAGGTCGACTCCGGTGAGGCCGGCGACGACCCGCAGGTCGACGCCGTCGATGCCGATCGCGGCGGCCGCGGCGGTGTACATGAAGGCGTCGAGGAGGGGCTTGTCGGTGGCGGCCAGCCGCTCCATCACCGACCGCACGTGGGCCGAGAGGCCCTCGGTGCCGAGCCGACGTTCGAGGGCGGCGCCGAGGAACGTGCCCCCCGACTGGCTCTGTCCGGGCAGGGCCTGGGCGGTCTCCAGCAGGGCGGCGGCCCGCTCGTCGGCGGCGACCGCGGCGAGGTCGCCCAGGCTGTCGGCCGACTCCCATGCCACCACGATCCCGGTGGCGTCCTCGGCGGTGAGGGGCAGTGCCTTGTTCCGCGCCATCCGGCGGGGCCACACCTCGACGTGGCGGTCCCACTGGGGCTCGACGCTGCGGCCGGCCGACCGGAACTCGGCGTCCCAGTCGCTGTCGCGGGCGGTGAGCAGCCAGTGGATGTCGCGCCGACCCTCCTTGATCAGCCGCTCGATCAGCGGCTCCAGGTCCCAGGCGATCTCGTCGGCGTCGTCGGTGGCGAGGACCCAGCCTGCCTCCGAGGGGGGCAGGGCGGCGATCACGTCGCCGTCGAGGGGCGTCCCGGGCACCCGGAACAGGACTCGCTTCCCTGCTCCCACCAGGTCGACGGCGATCTGGCGCAGGACCGTGCTCTTGCCGTCGCCGCCGGTGCCGATGAGCAGGACCATGACCGGGCTGGTCGGCGAGCGGAGCATCGCCACGGCGTCGGCCACCACCTTGCGGCGCGGGACTTGATAGGCGGGTGCCATCGCCACTGCCCAGTCCGGGGCCCTGCCGTCGAAGAAGGTACGGAGGTCGGCCTCGCTCAGGGGTGCGGGGTTGTCGGAGGTCGAGGCGGGATCGACCTCGTCCCACCCGGCCGGGAGCGCGTCTGTGGCTGCTGTCTCTTCACCCATTGACCACTCAGGCTACCGGCCCCTGGCTGGGACGAGGTCCACCACCGTGCACCGAACGACCCGGCGACCGGTAGGGTCGCGAGTGGAGAGGAGGCGTCGTTCGTGCACGAGATGTCGCTGTGTGAGGCCATCGCGGCCACCGTGGCCAAGCATGCCGACGGACTGCCCGTGACCGCGGTCGTGGTCAAGATCGGGCATTTCCGCCAGGTCGTGCCCGACGCCCTCGAGTTCTGCTGGGGCATGCTCACCGAGGGCTCCGAGCTCGACGGCGCCAAGCTCGTGATCGAGCAGGTGCCGGCCCTCATGTCCTGCGACGACTGCCAGGTCGAGGCCATACTCGACCAGCCGATCCTCATGTGCGCCGCCTGCGGCGGCCAGAACGTCACCCTGCTGACCGGCGAGGAGTTCCAGATCGTGTCCTTCGACGTCGAGGAGAACTGACCGTGGGCCGCTTCCACCCCCATTCGGACGGCACCGTCCACGAGCACGACCACGACCACGAGCATGAGCATGGCGATGCGGGACCAACGGCCACGCCGAAGGGCATGAGCCCGCTACCCGTGAACACCGCGACGTCGGCGACCACAGCGGCTACGCCACCGGCGCTTCGCGGGTGATGGTGCTGGAGGACATCCTGTCGGAGAACGACAGCGTGGCCGCCGCCAACGCCAGCGACTTCGCCGCCGCCGGGCTGCGGGCGGTCAACCTCATGTCGTCGCCGGGGGCGGGCAAGACCACCCTGCTGCGCCGCACGCTGGCGGCCCTGGAGGGCAAGCACCGCATCGGCATCCTCGAGGGCGACATCGCCACCAGCATCGACGCCGACCTGCTCGAGGGCTTCGGCGCCGACGTGGCCCTGGTCAACACCAGCAAGGGCTTCGGCGGCGAGTGCCACCTCGACGCGGTGATGGTCCGCTCGGGCCTGGCCCGCCTGCCGCTCGCCGAGCTCGACCTGCTGGTCATCGAGAACGTCGGCAACCTGGTCTGCCCGGCCGAGTTCCAGGTCGGCGAGCACGCCAAGGCGATGGTCTACGCCATCACCGAGGGCGAGGAGAAGCCCCTCAAGTACCCGGTGATGTTCCGGGCCGTCGACGTGGTGGTGGTCAACAAGATCGACCTCCTGCCCTACCTCGACTTCGACCTCGACCTGTTCCTCGACAACCTCCGCAAGGTCAACCCCCGGGCCAAGGTGATCAAGGCCAGCGCCCGTACCGGCGAGGGCGTCGACGAGTGGTGTGCCTGGCTGCTGGGCGAGTAGGACGCAGCGCCTGCGCCGAGTGCATCTGGCCGGTCCCGACTGTGCTGGACCTCGATCAGCGAAAGAACTCGTCGTAGGCCCGCTGATCGTTGAGGAGGAACCAGGTCTCCGTGAACTTGCCTTGGTCGACCTTGAAGGCCACGAGCCCGTGGGACGAGAAACTCTTGCTCCCACGCTCGGCCGTCAGGAGCCCGAACATCACTGCATGGCCGTCTCCACCGACGATGTCGTCGATCGTGAGCCGCACTGACCCACCGGTGAGGGTGCCGAGCTTGACGAGCGCGTCTCGAATCTCTTCGCGACCCCGGTAGGTACCGCTCAGCGAATTGTTGCCTGACACCCGGTAGACCCCATCCTCGGCGAAGGCGTCGAGAACTGTCTCGAGATCCCCCCGTGCAAATGCATCGAAGAAGTCCCGCACGAGGGCGACGTTCTCATGCGTGCCTCGAGTGGTGTCCACCGGACCTCCCGTGTGCTCACGAACGACCAATTCTCGACCACGTCGCCGCTACTTTTGTCGCGTTCTCGGCAGGGACACCTCGGGCCGGGCCACCTGTCCAGCTCGGGGGACCTCCGAATCGCGCAGGAGTTGTCTATGGTGGCGCACCTCGGCGGACGATGGGAGCGAAGGTGGCGGCTCGACGGCGGACTCTGATCACTCTGGTGGCGGGCCTCGTGGCGTTGGCCCTGGCTCCGGCAGCCGAGGCGCTTCCCACGGCTTCGGTCACGACCGCGCCGGTGCCCGTCGTGTTCGACACCGACATGGACTTCGACGATGCGGCCGCCCTCGCCTACCTGAGCCAGGAGCACAAGCGGGGACGGATCGACCTTCGGGCCGTGACCGTCACCAACAGCGGGGTGGGACTGTCCGGGCTGGCCATCAAGAACGCCCGCTGCATTCTGAGCCGCTTCGGCCTCGGCCACGTGCCGGTGGCCGACGGGTCGCCGGACGCTGCCCACGTGGTGCCTCCCGAGCTGCGGATCGTCGTCGAGCTCGGTGATGGCCACCGTGCTGCTCGGTTGCTTCGAGAGCACCCAGCCGGCGGCGGTGAGCGCCGAGCGGCTCCTGCTCGACTCCATCCGAAGCGCGCCGTCGGACGTCGTCCTCGTCGCCACCGGGCCGTTGTCCAATGTGTCCGGCGCCCTTCGCCTGGAGGCCGCGGGACCGCCGGCTGCCACGACGCTCGCCGACCACCTGACCGGGGCCTACGTGATGGGCGGGGCCGTCCATGTGCCCGGCAACATCTGCTGCACGACGAACATCGGTTTCGACGGCTCCCAGGAGCTGAACATGTGGGCCGACCCGCCCGCCGCCCAAGCGACGTTCGCAGGCCTGGGCGAGGGCTCCGTCTCGCTCGTCGCCCTGGACGCCACCCGCTACGTTCCCATCACCCCCGCCTTCGCCGAGCGGCTTCGAAACGACCAGCAGACTCCGGAAGCCCAGCTCGTGGCCGCCATCGCCAACCACCCGCTGGTGACCCTCGGTGGGCTGGTGACCCCGTCGTATTGGTGGGACCCGTTGGCTGCGGTCGCGGCCACGAGGCCCGGCTTCGTGAGCTACGAGGACGACCGAATCACGGTCGTCCAGGACGGAGCCGCGTCGGGACGGACGATGTCGTCGACCGACGGTGTGGGGATGCGGGTCGGTGTACTCGCAGATCAGGCCCGTTTCGAGCAGGTCCTCATCGACACGCTCAACGGCCGCTCGACCTGACCGGGGATCCGCCAGTTCGTCCGCGGATTCACCCGCGGAGCCAGCCAGCGTGATCGCAAGGTGCCGGCCATTCTCGCCCGGGTGCCGGTGACGCCGATCTGTAACGACACCATCGCTACGTTCCTGATCGGGGTGCCACCGACCAGTCCCGGCGCATCACCGGCATTATGCGTCATGCTCTGCCACCGTCGGACTGCCGTCGGCTACTCGAGTCCGAGATTTGGTTGCCACCCGAGAGAGCCTGGGAGCCACACCCGTAGCTCGGCACTCAGTGGCGCGACGCCGCGAAACCCACCCTCTCCCTCCAGTTCGAACTCACCACGCGGGTTTAGAGGATTGCCAATATTCAGCAACAACTCACCAAACAGAGCAGCACCGCGGTGGCTGCCGAAACCTAACACCGTGTCTCTTGCTTCCCACTCATCTGCGCTGGCACCTCCCGTTTCGTCTGAGTGGGTCAGAAAGAGCGCAGGGAGGTCGGGCGGATGAACGGCGTCGTACGCCCACGGGTGTCTTCCTGGCAGGTTTGGGAAATAGTCGAAGGCGATTGGTCGTGTCACCAAAGGACGGCCGTTAAGAGCGACCGAGGTCGCGATTCGTATGGTCCGAATATCGCTCGCCGGATGAGTAAGGGTGATCTCGATGAACTCACTGGGCGGTCGGACGAGAGCAGCGAAGCTGGTTTGCGTCTGACTCACTGATCGCATCCGCGGTTGGAAACTCCCCATCTCCTACGGTGCCCCGAGCCCGACGAGAGGGAGGCTCGAAATGTCCGAGGGCCAGGGACCGGCACGCCGCAAGCGGCTGCTGACGCCGGAGGAGAAGTACGAGATCTGGGTGCAGGTGCTTACCCGCCAGCTCACCCAGGCGGAGGCCGCGGTCCGCTGGGGCGTTGACCCGACCACGGTGATGAAGCTGCGCCGGGTAGCCAAGGAGGGTGCGCTGACGGCGTTGGCCGCAGCCCGTCCGGGACGGCCCCGCCAGCCCGAGGAGGACGGCGAGCTGGCCGCGGCCAAAGCCGAGGTGGCCCGGCTGGGCGAGGCGGTCAAGGAGCTGGCGGTCGAGAACCTGCTGTTGCGGGGAAAATCGAGTCTGGGGTTGATCGGTGGCGTCCCCCGGCGTGTCGACGCAGCCACCAAGTCAGCGATCATCGAGCTCATCGACCAGGCCATCGAGGAGGGCTGGACGGCCCGGCGGGCGGCCACGGTCCTCGGCGTCGGCGAGCTGCGCCTGCGCCGTTGGCGGGCGCGCCGGGACCGACTCGACGACCTGGCCAGCGGCGGCAACCCAGTGCACGGTCTGCTCGCCGGTGAGGTCGAGGAGATCCTGGCCCTGGCCGAGGAGTGGGGCCCGGTCGACCGCAGCCACCGCAAGCTGGCCCATCGCGGTTCCTACCTGGGCCGGGTGTGGGTCGGAGCCTCGACGGTCCTGCGGGTCCTGGCCGCCGCCGGGCACAAACTCCCAGCTCAGCGGGCACGCACCCGCTCTGAGCGCAAGCCGTGGCCCGACTGGGTCACCGACGCCGCCGAACACCGTGTGGGGGTGGGACGTGACCCACTTCACCCGCTGCAAGCAAGCGCCGAACTGCTTCGCCATCATCGACCTGGTCAGCCGCAAGTGGATCGACACCCTGCTGTCGGCCGAGGAGACCTCCATCCAGGTCGAGGTGGTGTTCACCGCCGCCCTGGAAGCCGAGGGGCTCATGGCCAAGGTCGAGGCCCGGCTGGAGGCCACCACCAACACGCCCCTTGCTCCCGTCGACGCCGACGACGAGGCCCGGCCCATCCTGCTGGCGGTGTCGGACAACGGCCCGGAGATGACCTCGGGCTCGACCCGCGAGTTCATGGCCCTGTGCTCTATCGCCCAGCACTTCGGCCGCCCCGGGGTGCCTACCGACCAGGCGCCGGTGGAGAGCTTCTTCGGCCACGTCAAGGGAGAGTGGCCCGAACTCGAGGACATCCGTGACCCCGAGGTGCTGCGCCTGACCCTGGAGCGGGTGCGGCGCGAATTCAATGGCGTTCGCCTGCACGCCGGCATCGGCTACGTCACCCCGAACGACGAGCACGAAGGCCGCGGTCCCGCCATCCGCGCCGCTCGCAAAGCCGGGCTCGAGAAGGCCCGCCAGACCCGCATCGCGTATCATCGTCAGCAACGAGACCAGCGCTCGGAGCCTCCCGAATGAGGTGGGTTGTTTTCAGCCGGGGAGCGATCGTTGAGTCAGATACGCCTCAAAGACGACAAGCCCAAGGCTGCGAAGCGTGGATTTGGCAGCGAATAGTGTCAGGCTGTCGGCTCGGTAGCAATCGTTGTAGATGTGGGCTCCCCGCTTCATCACGATGGACTCCGTGGAACACGCCGACGGCACCTCGGGGAGCGCATCCGCGTAGAGCACGACGTGCTCGTCACCGTCTGTCGCAGTGGGCAGGGTTGCAAGCTGCATGGGGAACAGACCGCTGAGGTCGGACCGGAAGCTGTCAAGCCCTTTGAGACAACTTCCTATGCGGATCCGATGAGCGCGACGGGAGACGGCTCGTTGATCCAGGCGACGGTGGGCAGCTTCGGCGGCGTAGGACGGCGATGGTGGAACCGGGCGGGATTGGCGGCGTAGGCGGCGTCGAGGGTCTCGGCTCGCTTGGCCCTGACCTCGGGGGCGGTGCCGTAGTGAACCGACGCCGCCGTGTGCAGCCCGATCCCGGAATGGCGATGGACGTGGTTGTAGTGCTCGAAGAAGTCGGCGCAGAACGAGCGGGCGTCTTCGATGGAGCCGAAGCGGCCCGGGAACGCCGGGCAATACTTGAGGGTCTTGAAGTTGGCCTCTGAGAACGGGTTGTCGTTGGAGACGTGGGGGCGGCTGTGGCTGCGGGCAACGCCCAGGTCGACGAGCAGCTGGGCCACCGGCTTGGAGGTCATCGACGTGCCCCGGTCGGCGTGCAGGGTGAGGTGGTCCCGGCCCACACCCTGGCGGGCCAAGGTGTCGGCGATGAACGCCTCGGCCAGTTCGCCCGTCTCGGCGGGCGAGACCATCCACCCCACGACGTAGCGGGAGAAGATGTCGATGATCACGAACAGCTCGTAGTAGACGCCCCGCTCGAAGCCCTGGAGCTTGGTGATGTCCCAGCTCCAGACCTCCTTCGGCCGGCGGGCGATCAGCTCGGGGCGCTTCTTGGCCGGGTGGGTGCGCTGGCGGCGCCGCTCCCGGTTCTCACCGGCGACGGCCAGCAGGCGGTACATGGTGGATATCGAGCACAGGTAGACGCCGTCGTCGAGCAGGCGGGCCCGCACCTGGGCCGGCGCCAGGTCGCAGTACCCGGGCGAACGCAGCACCGCCAGCACGTGCTGGCGTTCAGGCTCGCTCAGGGCGTTGGGTGGCGTCGGACGCGGGGCGGGCGGCCCTGCCACCGGCGGGCGCCGGCGCCGGTAGCGGGTAGCCCTCGACGCGCCCGAGCAGCGCGCACGCCGTCTGCGTGTTGGTCGCGGCGACGAGGTCGTCGAAGTGCTCGTCGATCACGGCTTCGACTTCGGGTCGGAGTCCGCGCTCTTGGAGAGCAGCTCCAAGAGCGCGTGCGCTTTTCCCGTGATCTCCAGTGCCAGGCGGGTTCGGGCCAGCTCCACCTCGAGGCGGGCGTTGCGCCGGCGCAGCTTCTCCACCTCGACCTGCTCGGGCGAGCGCTTGGCGGGGCCACGGGGGGCCAGCGCCTCCAGGCCGGCGGCATCACGGGCCTTGCGCCACTCCGCGATGTGGGAGGTGTACAGCCCCTCCCGGCGCAGCAACGCCCCGCGCTCCGTTGAGCCCGTGCCGAGCGCGTCGTACTCGGCCAAGATGGCGGCCTTGTACTCGGCGGTGAACCTTCGCCGCCTCGGTCGGGCGGCCGGGTCAAGTCGGCCACGCCATCATCATGGGCGCGCGCCTATCAGGGATGCAGTCGTCATGGTCATTGTTCTACGTGGTCCTGTCTCGCCCTGTAGGGATGCTGGCCTACAGCGGATGTCTCACGTCAGCCTGACAGACAGGGGACATGGGAACATACTGCCCGCGGAGCACGCCGACCCGTGGGGCGCACGGACCGACATGCACGACGGAGGTAGGCCCTCGTCGGTAGGTCGATGACACCCGCATGAGTGGTGGACTCCTCGCTGACGTCACGGCGATGCTGGTCAAGAACGACGTCGCTCGACCGTTCCTGGCCGGGTAGCCGAATGATGGGGCAGTCAAGAGCCGGCAGTACCACCGGGCCCTGTGGGGCCGACGGGATTCGGTTTTCGAGATGCCGGACAAGGGGCCGACTGCCGAGGATCGGGCTGAGGCCATCGGAGTCGCACTCTCTGGTAGCGCCAACGGCCGCACCCTCGACGAACTCGCCAGTGAGCTCGCGCCACTCACCCGAAGAACAACACCTTCCCTGGGGAGGTCCTCCTGGAGCTCGCGGCGGATGCCTTGGACGAGGCAGGCGTCTCTCGGGAAGACCCCCGTCGACTACGAGGACATCAGAGAGATCTACCTCCCGGAGCGCGAGTTTCGTGGCAGGACCGATCACCACAAGAGCCACTACGCCCTGACCGCGGCGGCGATGGTGCGGGGCGGGGTGAAGCCGGACCTTCTCGGTGAAGTCGCGTGGTGGAGAACCGACGACTTTTGGCTCTTCTCCATGTACGCGATGACCATCTACTTGCGGGTCGCGGCCGAGCGCCAAGGAGAAACCGTGGCGGTCGTATGTGAACGGATCGCCGCGAAACAAGGTGTTCGGCTCACGCTCGTCGAGCGATGACGGTCGCCGTGGTAGACCTCAAATCGCGGATGGCCGGACTGGGCGCCCACCACAATCCACGCATTGTGTGGCGAACCGAGCCTGACGGGACGGCCCTCGTCTAGAGGAGTTCGTCGATTTCGAGGTAGATGATCTCGATAGCACCATCCGACGCGACGACGGTATAGAGCGCCACGTAGGGGACCAGAACGCCGGCGGCAATCAACACGCGGACTCCAGGCACACCTTCGACCGCCAAGGTGTGTCGTGTCGTAGTCCACGGCGAGCACGTCGAT
Source organism: uncultured Acidimicrobiia bacterium (assembly GCA_963827345.1). Classification (GTDB taxonomy): domain Bacteria; phylum Actinomycetota; class Acidimicrobiia; order Acidimicrobiales; family AC-14; genus CAWGUU01. Next base: position 231,270 of record CAWHAN010000006.1, read on the forward strand.
GAGAGGCGGGATCTCGTGCAGCAGGAAGTCGGCTGTCGAGGGCGCCCCGGAGGCACTGCGTTCAGCAGGAAGTAACTCGTCGAGCCGGTCGAAAACGACGGCGAGACGCGGACTTGCCGCCGTTGGCTCAATCGACGGCAGGGCGATCGAGCTGCTCGGCCAGCCGGGCGGCGGTGGCTTCGACTCGCCGACGGAAGTCGTCGGGGAGATGGTCGAGGTTGGTCACGATGTGCTCGCGCACGACGCGAGCCCGCTCGTCCGGCGACATCTGGTCGAGCTCCGCGGCGGTGATCAACCTCGGTACGTCAGCCACTCCCCGAGGCTACCTCCGAGGACGCCGTCGGAGGGTGCTCGTAGGCCCCTGGGCCCGACAGTCGCATCATTCGAGGGGCCTGGCAGCCGGTGCACCTCGGTACTCGTGCGTCACGAGCGATAACGACGGCCTCGGAGCGATACCGCCGCCGTTGGCGGACGAACCACCGGACGAGATCCGGCAATTCCGGTCGCTGTGTCAGCGAAACCCCGAACACCGTCGTGTCGGGCCGGTAGCGTGTCCCAGGTGAACGAGGGCGGGGGGCCGAGGCCCACGTCTCGGCTCTCACGATGTGACTAACGCTCGCGTGAGCTTCCGTGCGCTGCTCAAGGGCCTGCGGCGAGCCCCGACCTACAGTCTGCGGTGGTCACTCGTCGCCTTCAGCCTTATCAGTGTGGGAATCGCAGTTTGGAACGCCATCATCCGTAGTACGACAGGCGTTGTAGTTGCGCTGGGCGCGTCGGTGGTCCTGATAGCCCTCGGCTTGGCTTCCCAACATTTTGCGGTCCGCAGCGGCGCCGTGGAGCGTGACCGCAAGCGTGAGGCCGAACTGCGAGCCGAGATCGCCGGCTGGTCAGACTGGAAGAAGGTCGCCTACATGGCGGTCGCTCTCGCTGCCGGTGCGGTCGTCATCTTGCTCCGCATTTGGTCCCCGGGGTGAGCGATGACCGAGAATCTGTGATGCCCATCCGCTGCCAGAACGGAAGGGCGTCGCGCGATCGCCTTCGGGCGCCTGACCCGGCGACGCCCCCGCCCGGGCGTAGCCCAGCGTGCGCTGCAACCGATTGCCACTCAAACGGCCCTACGCGTTTGAGCCACTCAAACGGGGCAGCCCGGTGGCTGTGAAACTGATCCTGCCAGCTCTACCGAACAAGTGATCGGCGTAGCGCTCGGGCACCGAGGTGGCACGAAGCCAGTCAATCTCGGCGTGATCGTCGTGGCCGCTGTCTCGCTGCTCGTGCTGTCCGCCTGTTCCCGCGACGGGCGAAGCGAGGGAACGACGTTCTTCGCCTGCGAGTCGCCATTTTCCGCCATCCCCTCGACCATCCCTCCCGACCCCGCTCTGATCGAGAGGCCCGAGTTCTCCCTGGCCCTGCCGTCCGACTGGGCGATCCTCGACCTGGAGTCGCCCGACCTTCCCTCGGCCATCACCGCCGCCGCCGGCGGCGACGCGGCACTGGAGGAGTACCTCCAGGTGGCGGCCGCGTCGCAGAGGGTCAAGCCCGGCCCCAGGGTCATCGCCGCCCACCGCCGAAACGGCGAGACCGAAAACCTCCTGCTCGAACGAGCCCCTGAGGAGCTGCAACTTGGATCGCGGTACTTCGTCAGGGTGATGATGCTCGTGGTCGAGCAGGCGGACTTCACCGTCGGCACCCTGGATCTGTGCGACTTCGAGCACCGAGACGATCGCGGTCGCCTCGTCTCCTATCTGCTCCGGGACGTCTCGGAGGGGCGGACCTCGAGGGCCGGGTGGCTCTGATCGAGTCCGGCGACGACCTCTGGGTGCTCACGTCGTTTGGCGATTCCGGCAAGGGCGAGGAGGTGGAGCAATCGCTCTCGGCGATTGTGGCTGGCTTCCGCCCGTCGTAGGGCCTCGAGGGGCCAGGCCTTGGCCGTGCCGGACGGGCGTGAACAGTAACGACGGCCTCGGAGGGTTACTGGTGTTCTCGCTGAACGAGCGATCGAACGAGTCCCGGCAATACGTGCCAGGTGGCACCGATCATGATGCCGGGAATGGCGCGATTCCTCGGATATCTCAACCGCCGGCCGTACCTATGGTGGGTTGACCTGGAGAGGCGGATCGTCGAACCCGCCGCCGAGCTCACGTGGATCCCGCAGGGTGTCGACGAGGTCGTGCCGCTCGGCGACGTCGTGGCAGTTCGCTGCGGTCCGAGCTGGTTCGGCCTCCGACCTTCGCTCACCGGCGGGGGCTTCGACCTTCCTCCTGTGCACCGGGTCGAGGCAGAGCGCAGAAGCTCGCAAGTCGGCGCGGTGTGGGGCAACGGCGTCGCACCGATGGACGCTCGGGTTCGCGTGCCGGACGCAGACGGCGAGGAGTGGGAGGTCACCCACCCGGAGATCCAGCGGTGGTCCCTCTGGGGGACACTCTCGCCGAATCGCCGTTCTCTGGCTGTGGTCGGCTACACCGGCCCTCCGCCCGAGTCACTCTCGGTCGCTGACATCTCGGATGGCAGGGAGCACATCCGGATCCCGGATCCCTTGTCATTGCGGACCTGGCGACCGGGGTGGTGCGACCGTATCGAGGCACCTTCGAGGGATTCGGTGTCTCCGCTTGGTCTGCCGATGGCTGGCACGTGGTTGTTGGGGCACCCTTCGAACCTAAGGCTCTCTTCATCGCGCCCGTCGAGGCGAACGCTCTGGAGCGGATCGAGTTCCGTCGGCATGCGCCCTCACCTCTACTCGACGCAGACCTCCTGGTGCCTGACTTATAGGGAAATGCCGGTCCTCATAGCAGGGCTGCTGGCCCCGGTGACCGGTAAAGAACGCTCATGGGGTGATACCGGGACGTCGGCCCGAAGATTAGGCGGAGCGATCATCGGCATTATTCATTGGGCAACTTCATTCACGAGGACGGTGGCAGATGCGATCGGTCTAGGCACCCCCGGGTGAAGGCGCAAGCAGTTGGAGAGAGTGCCGTCAAATGGAACTCTCGAACTCGTCGGCCGCGTATCTCCAGGTCGACGGGTCACGAGCCTCCTCCAGCGGCGCTGTAATGGCGTCCAGTCTCCTTCGAAGGATCGGGAGATCCAAGTGCTCAAGCAGGTGATCCGCAAGGATCGCGACGAGCATCGCACCCCATAACAAGTGTGCACTAGAAGTACGTCCCTCCACTCGGACTGGCAGGACGCGGCACGGTGGTCCCGGCGCGAGGTGGCCGAGTAGAGAACCGGCCCCGCCATGGGAATCACGCAGCGAACAGTGCCGGTATACGAGGGTTGTAGCTATATATTGGAAAGTCAGCGGCATCTTTGCCGCGATCGGCGAAATGACGGGCCACCCTCTGCGCGACGGCTTCAACGGTCGGTGCTCTCTCCTCTTCGGTCCACGCGCCCACCTCGGGTACGTCAAGGCCAGCCAGCCGGTTCGTCTGCTCCATGTTCCGACGCGCCCCTGCCTTAAGCCGCTCCCATCCGTCGTGGCCCTCAAAGAAAATGTAGAACGCCGTGAGCCAAGTCTCGAAGAGCGCTCGGACGTAGAGCCCCGCCAGATCCTCTTCATCTTGAGCATGAACAGACTCTGTCAATTCCCACAAGGAGCCGTCGACACCGAGCGAGCGCGGCCCCAACCGCCATGTCCGCGTCCGGACGTGATCGGGTCAGGAGTTCCAGCATCCCTGGCAGCGCCTCGATCATGTCGTGGATAGCGACGTGTTGGCGGGACCACTGATTTCCGTGCTCCGGTGTCATCAATGTCTGGCCTCCGAATCCGGGGTCATATCGACGGTATCTATTAGGGTCGACTTGCGCGCCGTATGCCAGTAAGATGGCCGATCGCGGCCGGCGACGGCTCCTTAGGATCGTAGACCACGGCGAGGGTCTCTTTCTCCGCCTGACCGCAATGTGCCACTCCGCGCCGCGCTGCGGATGCGACCGGTTTAGTCGGCGATACCGGACGCGACCACGCCGGCTCCGCGGAGCAGGATCAAGCAGTATGCGGCGCCTGGCTCGTCGTAACTCTGATGTAGCTTGCGTTTTGTTGAGTGGAAGTCGGGTCCACTACAAGGCGGCTCCCGAACGGACTACGCGCTTCTGGCGGCCTTCAGTGCCTCCGTTTTTGCCTTGGTGGACGCCAGTATCTCGGCCAGCTCGTTCCACGTGACCTTGACGCCGTTGGCCTTCGTCGTCTTGCCCCTGCACCACGTCAGGCCTGTCTTGGTGACGTAGCAGTCGCCGATCTGAGTGCTGTCGTCGGGCTCTCGAACTTCGAGTTCGATTCCGTTTGTCTTGATCTCCATGTCCATCGCGAACTGCTTCACCTTGACTCTCACGCTAACCCCGTTCGCATCCTCGGCGCAGCCGTCGGTCAGCCATCGCGAGGGAAATTCTAGAGCGAATCGTTTAGCACAAACGTGCGGGCGCGCCCGCGACGCTGAAGACGGTGGTGATTGGTGGCTCCATCGCCAGAGAGTTCCGAACGCAGAGTGTCGGCCCGCGGCGTGTCTACACGGCCATCCCATCGTCTCCTTCGAGCGAACCTCCAAGTGACTCTCCTTTCGGTTCCACCGTCTACCCTTAGGTGTCTCATGATTGCCACCTGGAAACAGCAAGGGGCTGACTCCCCAGACCTTGGCGGCAACCACCGTCGCGCCACGCAGTGACGGAATTTTTCCGGAGCAAGCGCGCGGCTGCGATCCTCAAGCACGCCGTGCTCGATGCATATGTGGACCCGTTCACGATGAAGACCGGCAGCACTTCCGTCGACCACCGGGTCGCTTTTGCAGACGGGTACGCGGGCGAGGGCCGCTACGCGGACGGCCGCGAGGGCTCACCGGCACTGCTGATCCGAAAAGCGCGTGCTCTATCCGCCAAACGGCACCTTGAGTGCGTCTTCGTTGAAGCCGACGACGCAGCGTACGAGCGGCTTTGTGGCGTGGTAGAGACGGAAGGCGGTGGCCTCGTAATCGACACAATGCATGGCCTCATCGAAGACCACCTCGGAACGATTACCAGCATGAAAATCGACGTCCCACTCTTCGTGTTTCTTGACCCGTTTGGCCTGATGATTCCGTTCACTGAGGTCGTCAAGGTATTCGGTCGGCACGGAGGTCTCGGCGCTCCCGCGACCGAAATGCTCATCAACTTCTCGACGGTCGGCCTTCGTCGCATCGCTGGGCACCTTCATAGCTCGTCGGGAAGCGAAGCGACCCTAGCTCGAATGGATGAGGTGTGTGGTGGTGACTGGTGGCGCGGTGTTTGGTTAGGGCACGCCCCCGACAAGTCCTCTTCCGAACCGGATCGCGAGGCTGCTGAGGAAGCGATCGTTACCGGATATGCTGAGCGACTCGGCAAGGCTGGGAAGACAGGCTGGTGGACGTTTGAGGTCCGGAACACGCCCCATCACCGTCCCGCTTACCATCTTGTGTTCCTCACGCGGCACCCAGACGGGCTCAAACTGTTCGGCGAGTCGCTCTCACTCGGTCTTGAGAAGTGGCGTCGTGCGGTATTCGAGACGGAAACGGAAGGGTCGCTATTCGCCGGTGAGGACTCGTTCAAGTCCGACGAGAAGACGCTCGCAGCGGCGTGGCAAGACGAGATTGAAGCGAACCTGCGTCGGCTCCTCGATGAGACTACGGAGTTCCGGATCGTGGGACAGGTACGACGAAGTGTATGGCGAGGCCTTGGGGAAGGCCCGAGAGAAGCACCTTCGAGCCGCGTGGAAGCGACTCTACGCTGAGGGTGTCACGAAGACGGACCCGAAGGGCGACCTCGTCCGAAAGACGATTCAACGCTGCTGAGATATGGCAGCTATAGGAGATGACGATCGTGGCGCCGGCATCTGCCGGACACGCACATCGTGTGGCCAGAACACTGAGTTGCCGCCGTGCGTCCGACCGTAACCTTCGGTTGAAGACCAGATTGTGCCGAGTCTGCTTGACGAACAGCTTGACGCTACGGTCAGCACATTGTTGCTGGATCTCGCGCACCCATGCCAACTCGAGCGGCCGTGCGTGCTTCCCGCTCTCGCCACCGATGATGACCCAGTCGATGCCATCGAGATCGAGTGACGGCAGCGCCTCCAGTAAAGGCTCACAAGACAAGAATCGGACCGCAGCGGGAACCAACGCAAGGTGTCGGGCGCGAAACACGTAGCGGTCGGTCTCAATGGAGACTCCCATCCAAACGTTGTTGGGCCACTGGATCTCCGAAGCCAGGGTGGCAAGCCGTTTCGATCGCTTGGTGAGCACCTGGTAAGTGTGACGCGGAGTTCGACGCATCACGTCAAACACTTTTTGAATGAAATCGAGAGGTACATTCTCGTGAAACAGATCGCTCATGCTGTTAACGAAGATCAGCCGGGGAGCACGCCACTTCAGCGGGGTGTTAAGCGCGTCTTCGTGTAGCGCCAACCCGAACCCGGGGCCGCTGGTTCGGTCGTCTCCGTCGTTTTGATACTTCGCCTGGCCCATTGCCTTCAGACGAGCAGCGAGCGTGAGCGCGTAGCAATTGTCGCAGCCAGGCGAGGTGCGATCGCAGCCTGTCGTGGGATTCCACGTCGAGCCGGTCCACTGAATCGCGCTCCGATCACCCATTCGTCGATGATCTCACGCGAGGATGACAGGAGCTTCTGGGTGAGCGTGAAGATCCCGGCGCCGGTGTCGACGGCTCGGACGGGAGGAGGACCGTAGTCGTCTGTGTGTCCCCGACGGTCGAAGCGGGATGTCTCGGAAGTCGTGCCAGTACCGAGCTTGGCTCGTCGGCAGGTCGTGAGGTTGTGACCGGCAAGTACGTGCCGTTCCTCGTCGTATCTGAGATACGGATCGGACACAGCGGGAGCGGTAAGTAACGCCGGATGTTCGCCAAGCCGGGACGCAGCCTCGAATTGCCAGCAGTGTCCGCGCCTCATCGGTTTCTCACTATCGACGGCACGGTTGACGGCTCGGTCGGCACCACCCGCGATCCCGGCTGGTGACTGGGCCGGCTCGGTCCGTGTGCAACGGCGTCGTCCTTTCGCTAGGTCTGATAATCTGATCAGGTGTCCGAGATCACGGCGACCGAGGCAGCGAGGAGCTTTGCTGATCTTCTCGACGCGGTCGAGCACCGTGGCGAACGGTTCACCATCGTCCGACGGGGCAAGGCGATCGCCAGCCTGCAGCCGATGAAGGAAGGTCATGGTGCGGCGGTGAAGGAGCTACTCCGTCGGCGTCGGCCCGACCCTCAGTGGATGCAAGATCTTTCCGAAGTGCGGTCCGTCGTCGAGCTCGAGGAGCGGTCCTGAGCAAGCTTCTGTTCGACACGACGTTCCTCATCGACGCCGAGCGCTCCAGTGGTGCGCTCGACGACGCCGTCGGGGATGACGACGACGTCGCGATCGCCGCGATCACGGTGGCCGAGTTGTGGGTCGGTGTGATGCTTTCGACCGGCGAGAACCGGTCCGCTCGCCTCTCCTTTCTCGAGGACGTCCTGCAGGTGATTCCCGTCCTCGATTACGACCAGGCGGTGGCGGAAGTCCACGCTGAGCTCTTGGTTCACGCGCGGGGCCAGGGCCGCCCCCGAGGTGCTCACGACCTGATCATCGCCGCAACAGCGAGGTCCGCAGGCCGGACGGTGGTGAGCGCCGACGGGTCTGGCTTCGCCGACCTACCCGGGATTCAGGCTCGAACTCATCGTTGAGAGGTCTGGTCGCTCAGTCGACTGGGCGTGACCAGGGGGTCTGGGGCCGGGCCTGGCGGACGCCGTCGATGTCGACGTCGACCCGCTCGTCGTAGAAGCAGATCCGGCCCCTGACGTCCTCCGCCTCCCGCCGCACCCCGTCGCCCTCGTAGGTCCAGGCCACGTCGGGCACGACCGTGTCGCCCACCTTGGCCGACCAGTGGATGGCACTCCCCTTGTAGGCGCACTCGGTGACCGTCTCGCTGCGCTCGATGAACGGGAGCCGGACGTCGTGGAGCGGGAAGTAGTACCTGATGGGGAGGCCGGTCTCGTACAGCGCCTTGACGCCGGTCGACTCGGCCAGCACCTGGCCGCCCAGGCTGATCCGCACCTCCCGGGACGTGGAGACGGTGTCGATGCGGTGGTAGGGGTCGCGGGGGTGCACGAAGACCTGGTCGTCCTCCTCGTACCAGGCCTCGACCGAGTCCCACGGGATCGTGACGTAGCCCTCGACGTGGGGCTCCGGCTGGGCCTCGGCGGCGACGTCCTCGCGCGGGAAGGCGAAGTGGGGGAGCGTGCGGCTCTCGTACACGAGCATCACCCGCTCGCTGTCGGCGACGTTCAGGCCGTCGACGACGGCTCTCACCCGGCGGGGGAAGGGCTCGACGAAGACGACGTGCGCGGGTGGCTCGAAGTCGAAGATGCCCGCCGGCTGGTGGCCGAACGGACCGTGGCCCATGGTCAGCGTCATGGGCCCATCATTGCCGCGCCGCCCGGGCGCCAGGCGGACCTCCCAAGCGTTGGGCTCAGACGTCGCGGGCGGAGTTGATGACCTCCACCAGGGCGGGACCGTCGGTGACCGCCATCGCCTCCTCCAGCGCCGGGCGGAGCTGGTCGGGCTCGGTGACCCGCCAGCCCTGGGCGCCGCACAGCCGGGCGTACTGGGCGAAGTCGGGGTTGACCAGGTGGGTCTGCCACACCGGCCGCAGCGCTCCCACCTGCTCCTTCGAGATCTTGCCCAGCTCGCTGTTGTTGAGCAGGACGTGGGTGATGGGCATGTTGTGGCGGACGGCGGTGGTGACCTCGGCCAGGTACTGCCCGAACCCGCCGTCGCCGCTGACCGACACCACCTTGCGGCCGGTGCCCCTCGTGGCGGCCCACGCCCCCATCGCCGCCGGGAAGCCGAACCCGATCGACCCCAGGTAGCCGGACATCACCACCGTCTGGCCCCGCCGGGTCTCGAAGTAGCGGCCGAACGAGTAGGTGTTGTTGCCGACGTCGACCGCGATCACCGCGTCCTCGGGGACGACGTCGCCCAGCTCGGCGAAGACGTGGGCGGCGTGCATGCGGCCCCGGCCGTCGGTGAGCAGGCTCCGGGTGGCCTTCTCCAGCCGCCACCGGCGCCACTGCTTGGCCACCGACTCCCGCTGGGCGGGGTGGTCGGCGGCGGGGACGGCGTCACGCAGGAGTTGGAGGGTGCGGCCGATCTCGCCCCACAGGGGGACCGTGACCGGGTGGAACTTGCCGAGCATCATCGGGTCGAAGTCGACCTGGATGGTCGGGACGTAGGTGGCGATGCCGGTGTGGTCGGAGAAGGAGGCGCCGAGCACGAGCAGGCAGTCGCTGCGGCCCATGTGGATCGACGCCACCGGGATGCCGGAGCGGCCGAGGACGCCGCAGGCCAGGGGGTGGTCGTCGGGCACGAGGCCCTTGGCCTTGAAGGTGGTGATGACGGGGGCGTCGACGTGCTCGGCGAAGGCCAGGATCTCGTCGCCGTAGCCGCGGGCCCCGTTGCCGGCGACGATCACCGGCTTCTGGGCGGTCGACAGCAGCTCGACGGCTCGGGCCAGCTCGTCCTCCGGCGGGGCGATCTGGCGGGCCGCGCACCCGTCCGACCATGGGCCGGGCCACCGGCTTCTCCACGCCGGGCAGCTCCTGGACCTCGTCGGGGAAGATCAGGTGGGCGACGTCACGCTCCACCAGGGCGTGCTTCATGGCCAGGGCGGCCAGCTCGGTGGCGTTCTCCGGCCTGCAGGACCGTCTGGCTCCACTCGGCCACCGGCTTGAACGCCGAGGCCAGGTCGACCTCCTGGAACGTGCCCGGCCCGATGACCTGGCTCTTCACCTGGCCGGTGAGGGCGACGATCGGCACCCTGTCGACCTTGGCGTCCCACAGGCCGGTGAGCAGGTTGGTGGCGCCCGGCCCGGCGATGGTGAGGCAGGCGGCCGGCTTGCCGGAGACCTTGGCGTAGCCCGATGCCGCGAAGGCGGCGGCCCCCTCGTGGCGGATGCCGACGTAGACGATGCGGCCGTCCTCCTCGGCCTTGCGCAGGGCGTCGGCCAGGCCCAGGTTGGAGTGCCCGACCATGCCGAACACGGTGTCGAGCCCCCACTGGCACAGCACGTCGACCATCTGGTCCATGAGCGAGACGGTGTCCTCGTGGACCGGTAGCTCGACGTAGAGGCCGTCGGCCCGCTGGTCGACGGCGTAGGCGATGGCGCCGTCGCTGAAGCCCGGCGGCGGCTTGCCGGAGGCGGGGTCGTACTCGTAGGCGTGCCACGGGCAGATCACGTAGCCGTCGGCGATCTGGCCGTCGCCGAGGGGTCCGCCCTGGTGGGGGCAGTGGTTGTCGAGGGCGCCATAGCCGGCGGCGGTGCGGGTGAGGCAGATGGCGCGGCCGGCGGCGACGACGGTGGTGATCCGTCCCTCCTCCAGCCCGTCAACGTCGACCTTGACCCACGCGGTTTCACTCATGGGCGCAACAGCTCCTTTCCCTGCCGGAGGAACTCGAGGGGGTCGGCGCCGCCGAGGATGGCGGCGTAGGACAGGGAGGCGCCGAAGGGCTCGTTCCAGAAGGAGCCCTCGCGGGGCGCCCACGGCCCGATGTAGAGGTAGGGCTCGGGGTGGAGATCGTCGCCCGGCGATCCGCCGAAGTTGGCCCGGGCGCCGTCGGGCCCCAGGTCGACGGCGAGGTCGAAGTGCTCGGGCCACAGCTGGAGCCGCGATGGGGAGTCGACGTCGGCGTCGGCGTCGGCCCGCAGCTGCTCGAGGATCGAGGCGCAGAAGCCGAACCAGTCGCCCACCGCCCTGGCCGCGGCGGGGTCGATGGTGAGGGGGGCGTCGGGGTCGTCGGGCGTGGTCGGCGTGTAGACGCCGGTCTCGGCCCCCACTGGGACCCCGACGAACTCGGCGGCCTGGCGCAGGGTGGCGGGCGTCAGCCGACCGTCCCCGTCGAGCAGCTCGCCGTCCTCCACCCGGACCTGGCGGTCGCCGAAGAACGGGGTCCCGAAGCCGCGGTAGGTGTAGCGCAGGCCGATCTTGCCGTTGGCCGCGTGCCGGGCCGGCGCCACCACCCGCTCGGCCAGGGTGTGAAGGGCGATGCGGGTGGCCGGGTAGCCGGCCGGCAGCGGTTGGAGGGACCGGCGGACGAGCCAGCGGTCCTCGCACCACGCCCGCAGCTCGGGGTCGCCGGCCTCGTCGCAGACGTCGGCCCAGGTGCGCGCGCCGGCTCGTGCGACGGGCGCCACGTCGCCGCCGGCGACGGGGTCGTCGGCGAAGAAGGGCGGTTCGTCGACCCCGGGAGGCGACGGCTCCAGCACCCGCACGTCGTACCGGCCGTCGATCCGCTCGGCCGCTTCCTGCTGGGCGCTCCTCATGGCGGCACTGTCCTACCGGAAGGCCATCCGTTACACCACCGCGTAACGAATGTCGTACCGAGGCGACAGGATGGGTAGGCCAGGCTCGGGGTAGGAGTACCTCGGCGGAAGGGGATGACCGTGCCGACGAGCGTTGCGATGTTGAGCCACGAGCTCGCGGTTGAGCACGCCATCCGGCGCGGGTTCGGGCCGCCCCGGCCGACCCAGGAGCGGGTCGGCATCGAGATCGAGATGCTGGCCGTCGACCCGGCCGGTCGCCGGGCCGACCACGAGGCGGTGTCGCAGGCAGTTGCGACGCTCGGCGTCCTGCGCAGCGGCACGACGATGACCTTCGAGCCGGGCGGGCAGCTGGAGCTGAGCACGGCACCGGCCGGTGGCGTCGACGCCGCCTGCGCGGCCCTGGCCGGCGACCTGGTCGTCGTCGGCGAGGCTCTGGCCAGGGAGTCGATCAGCCTGGTGGCGTGCGGCCTCGACCCCGCGGCCGAGGTCCGCCGGGTGGTCCGGGCGCCCCGCTACGACGCCATGGCCGCCTACTTCGACCCCCAGGGGCCGGCCGGTCACACGATGATGTGCGCCACCGCCGGGCTCCAGCTCAACCTCGACCTCGAGGTCGACCCGTGGTTCCCGGCCCGGCGCTGGCGGCTGTCCCACCTGCTGGGGCCGATGATGGCGGCCGCCTTCGCCAACTCACCGCTGGCCGCGGGACGTCCCAGCGGCTGGAAGTCGACCCGGCTGGCCACGTGGTGGCAGCTCGACGGGAGCCGCAGCCAGAGCGTCGGCGGTCCCGGGGTCGGCGGTCCTGGGGTGGGCCGTTCGGCGTGGGGCGCGTACGTGCTGGACGCCAGGGTCATGCTGATCAGGACGAGCGGCGAGTTCGTGCCCGTCCACGAGCCGATGACCTTCGCCGACTGGATCCGCGACGGCCACCCGCTCGGGTACCCCACGCTCGACGACCTCGACTACCACCTCACCACCCTGTTCCCCCCGGTGCGGCCGCGGGGCTGGCTCGAGCTGCGCATGCTCGACAGCCTGCCGGCGCCGTGGTGGACGGTCCCCGTGGCGGTGGCCACCGCCATCCTCTACGACCCGTCGGCCGCCGAGGCCGCCGGCTGGGCGGTGCTGGCCGCCCAGGGCGACGCCGACCTCTGGGTCGAGGCGTCTCGGCAGGGCCTGGCCCACCCGGCGCTGGCGGCCGCCGCCCGGGCCTGCTTCCGCATCGCCCTCGACGCCATGCCCCGGATCGGTGTCGGCCGGGCGACGATCGACACCGTCGCCGCCTACCTCGACCGCTACGTGGCCAGAGGCCGCTGTCCCGCCGACGACGTGCTCGACCACTGGCTCCGGTGCGGCGCCGCCTTCCTGCCGGGGGCGTTGTCGTCGCCGGTGCCGTCGTAGACCGCCATCTGGCGGCCCTGACGCCGATCTAGCGGAGGTCGGCGAGCGCCGGCCGCAGCTCGGACTCCCAGAAGCGGAAGAACCCGTCCTGTTCGGGGCCGATCTGGTGGAAGTAGAGGTGGTCGTACCCGGCGTCGAGGTACTGCCGCACCGAGTCGAGCACGTTGCCCACGTCGGGGCCGCACGGGATTGGGCCCACCACCTGGTCCTCGGTCAGCATGTCGGCGGCCTGCTCGAAGTGGTTCCACGTCGGGAGGTCCTGGGCCAGCTGGCCCTGGATGCCGGCGTTGGGCCACACGGTGTGCACGGTCTTGCGGGCGCTGTCCTCGTCCTCGGCCCAGCAGAGGTCCATCTGGGCGTACTTCGGGCCCCTGCCGCCCGCCTCGTCGAAGCGGGCCACGACCTCCTTGTCCGGCGACGTCCCCCAGTAGCCGTCGCCGATGCGGGCGGCCAGGGCGGCGGCCTTGGGGCCGAAGGCGGAGACGATCACCGGGATGGGGGTGGCCGGCGGGTCGAACAGCTTGGCCCGCTCGACCTCGTAGAACCGTCCGCGGTGGTCCACGGCGTCGCCCGTCCACAGCCTCCTGATGACGTCGACCGCCTCCTCGAGCATCTCCAGCCGCACGGGCGCGGCCGGCCAGCGGGTGCCGACGATGTGCTCGTTGAGGGCCTCGCCGGTGCCGACCCCGAGGAAGAAGCGGTCGTCGAACAAGAGCGACGTCGTCGCCGCCGCCTGGGCGACGATCGCCGGGTGGATTCGGATGGTCGGGCACGTGACGCCCACGCCCACCTCGATCCGTTCGGTGGAGGCGGCGATGGCGCCCAGGATCGTCCAGACGAAGGGGCTGTGGCCCTGGGCGCCGACCCAGGGGTGGAAGTGGTCGGAGATCGACACGAAGTCGAAGCCCAGGTCCTCCGCCCGCCCGGCGTTGGCGACGAGCTCCCGGGGCTCGTGCTCCTCGCTGGAGAGGGTGTAGCCGTACTGGATCGTCGTGAAGCTGCCATGGCCGCGGTGTACCCACCGGTGGTTCCCCGTGACACGCCGGGGTACGTTCGGATCATGGCTACCGACGCGGGCAAGCTCGACCAGCAGGCCAGCCACGGCGAGGTGGTGGAGGCGACGGCCGCCACCGAGGAGACGATGCGCCCGCAAACGGTGCCGGTGAACGTCTACGAGACAGGCGAGGCTCTCGTCATCGTGGCGCCGCTGCCGGCGGTCACCGCCGACGACGTCACCATCGAGCTGCACCCGGAGTGCGTCCGCTTCTGGGCCCGTCTGCGCAGCGCCGGTCCCCGGGAGTACCTGGTGCACGAGTGGGACTACGGGGGCTACGAGCGCGAGGTCGACCTGCCCGACGGCTACGGCAGCGGCGTCGAGGCGTCGCTGAACAACGGCCAGCTGGCCATCAGGGTGCTGAAGGGCGAGTCGTCGGCCCCGATGTCGATCCAACCCCGCTCGCCGGCGGCCGGCTGACTGACCCAGTTCAGGAGAGGGGCGGGTCCTGGCACACGTGGGGCACCGAGTCGTCCGGTGGCTCGGTGCGGGGGTACGGCTCGGTGAAGCCCGAGCCGGGGTCGGCGGTCGTGAGGTAGCGGACGATGGCCCTGGCCACGGCCTCGCCCTCCACCTTCTGGACCTCGGGCCGGGCCAGGAGCTCGGCTTCGGGCCGGTTCGACATGAACGCGGCCTCGGTGAGGACGCTCACGACGTCGCCGGGCCGGCGCAGCATGGCGTAGTAGTCGCCCTGCTGGCCCGGCCGGTACTTGGCGCCGGCGTCGGTGTCGGACACCCACGGCACGTCGTAGGCGGACAGGGCCCGCACGATCTCCTCGTACAGCAGACCGGCCAGGCGCTTCGAGTCGGCTGAGGCGATCTGGTAGAAGGTCTCGGACCCGGGGCCGGGCCGAGGGCCGTCGGGCTCGGCGTTGTGGTGGACGGACACGAAAGCCCGGGGCTGCAGGGCCCTGGCGATCTCGGCCCGGGGCGGCAGGAAGAGCTCGTAGTCGTCGGTCCGGGTCAGCAGGACGGTGTAGCCGGCCGCCTCCAGCGCGGCCTTGGCCTGCTGCGACACGCCCAGGTTGACGTCGGCCTCCCGCAGGCCGTCGGGTGACCTGGCGCCCGGCTCGGCGCCGCCGTGGCCGGGGTCGAGGACGATGTCGACGTGGGCGACCGGCATGCCGTCGCTGATCGTGGCGGTGCGGTTACAGGGGGTGCGGACGGTCCATCGGCCGGCGTCGTCGACGTCGATGACCGGTACGACGACGCCCGACGGCGTGACGATGGCCCTGGCGTCGGCCGGCGCGGGTGCCTCCGTGGTGGTCGGGGCCGCAGTGCTCTGGGCTCGGCCGACGGCCGCGGGCCGGGGGTCGTCAGTGCCACACGCGGCGGCGACAACGGCCATGGTCGCGGTCACGACGAGGGCGACGACCGCTCGGCGGGGGCGACGCGTCTGTTCGACCACGGATCGATGGTGTCACCGTTCCGTTCGCCGGCTGTCGCGCGCCGGACGGAGACGGCAGACTGCGCAGATGGAACTCCTCGGCTTCATCGCGTCGATGATCTTGACCGGCCTGCTCATCGGTGCCCTGGGAAGACTGGTGATCCCCGGTCCCAACCCCATGTCCATCGGCGTCACCATCCTCATCGGGATCGGCGGCGCCTTCATCGGCGGCATAATCGGCGCGTTGCTCAACCTGCCGTGGCTGCTTGTCGTCCTCCTCGAGGTCGCGGTCGCCGCCGCCATCGTGTATTTCATGCAGCGTCGTCCCATCGGCCGCTGACAGAGTGGCGCTGTCCGAGGAGGACGTCGCGTTCCTCCAGCGCAACCACTCGGCGGCGATGATCACCGTCACGCCGGACGGCATCGCCAAGGTGGCGCGCGTGGCGGTCGCCCTGGTCGACGGGAAGCTGTGGAGCAGCGGCTCGCAGGACCGCGTCAGGACGAAGCGGCTGCGGCGGGACCCACGCTGCACGCTGTTCGTCCACGACCCGACGTTCGCCTGGCTCGGGCTCGAGACGACGGTGACCATCCTGGAGGGCCCGGACGTCGCCGCCCAGAGCGTGCGGATGTTCCGGGAGATGCAGGGGAGGCCGACCGGACCGCTGAGCTGGTTCGGTGGCGAGCTCGAGGAGGACGCGTTCCTCCGGCAGATGGTCGAGGAGCGCCGCCTCATCTACGAGTTCGAGGTCCACCGCTCGTACGGCATGCGGTGACCGGCTCGCGCTCGCTGGCAGACTTGGCCCGATGGAACAGCGACTGAGCCTCGTCACCCTGGGCGTCCGTGATCTCCAGCGGGCACGGGCGTTCTACGAAGCCATCGGTTGGCACGCGGCCGCGGGCCCGGACGACGGCGAGGTTGCCTTCTTCCAGGCCGGGGGCATGATCGTCGCTCTCTGGGACCGGGCCAAGCTGGCCGAGGACTCCGCGGTCGAGGACGGCGGCGGTTGGGGCGGGGTGACGCTGGCCTACAACACGCGGTCGGCGGAGGAGGTGGACGCCGTGGTCGGAGAGGCGCGGGCTGCTGGCGCCACGATCGGCAAGGAGCCGGGACCGACGTTCTGGGGCGGCTACTCCGGGGTGTTCATCGACCCGGACGGCCATCCGTGGGAGGTGGCCCACAACCCGTTCTGGACCATCGGCGACGCCGGATCGGTGACGCTGCCTTCCTAGACCCAGCAGGAAATTTTTCTGCTCGTACTTGCTTGGGAACATGTGTTCGTGTAGAGTGAGGGAGTCCGCTTCCCCCCTCGGTCATGTGACCTGACGCGGGAGGAGCGATGGCGACCGATCCGATTGGCCTGCTGGCCGCGGCGTTGGACGAGGCAGTGGCGGTGGAGCCCACGATCCTGGGCGACGGTGAGGCCATCGTGGCCCTGCACCGCCAGCTGGAACGGCTGGAGGCGGTGTTCACCCGGGCGGTGGCGGCCTTCGACGCCGGGGGCACGTGGTCGGCCGACGGTGCCCGCACGGCGGCGTCGTGGGTGGCCACCAAGTGCCGGCAGCCATTTCCGACAACCAGAGCACGGGTGCGCCTGGGCCGGGAGCTGCGCCACATGGCCGAGACCGAGCAAGCGTGGCTGGCCGGCGACATCGGCAAGGCCCAGGTGGGGGTGCTGGCCGAGGCCCGCCGCTGTGAGGCGGACTGCTTTGAGCGGGACGAGTCCCTGCTGGTGGGCCAGGCCCAGGACCTGCAGTACCGCCACTTCGCCAACACGGTGGCCTACTGGTGCCAGCTGGCCGACCCCGACGGGGCCGAGGACAAGGCCAAGGCCGACCACGAGTCCCGTCGTCTGCACGTCTCCAAGAGCTGGCAGGGCCGCTACTTCCTCGACGGCATCTTCGATCCCATCGGGGGCGAGATCTTCGCCACCACCCTGGAGGGCATCGAGAAGGAGTTCTTCGACGCCGACTGGGCCGAGGCCAAGGCCCGGGTGGGCGACAACGCCACGGTCGGTGACCTGCGCCGCAGCGCCCCTCAGCGCCGGGCGGATGCCGCGGTGGAGATGGCGAGACGGGCGGGGGCAGTACCGGAGGGAGCACGGCGGCCCGAGCCGCTGTTCACCGTGTTCGTGGGCTACGAGACCTTCGCCGGGCGCATCTGCGAGCTGGCCGGGGGATCGGTGGTCAGCCCCGGCAGCCTGGTGCCGTGGCTGGACGAGGCGTGGGTGGAGCGGGTGGTCTTCGACGGCCCCGACCGCATCAAGAACGTGGGCGTGCACCGACGATTGTTCGCCGGGGCCACCCGGCGGGCGGCACAGGTGCGGGAGCGGGAGTGCTTCCACGAGTTCTGCGACCAGCCCGCCGCCCACTGCGAGATCGACCACGTCCAGCCCTGGTCCGAAGGTGGGCTCACCATCGACGAGAACGGCCGACCGGCCTGCAGCTGGCACAATCGCTGGCGGCAGCGCGAGAAATCGCCGCCGTAGCGGAGAGCGTCCGCGCCGCTATGAGCGGGTTAGGTAGGCATCCCGGAGGACGTGCGTTTCCAGTTCGACCTCCTCCAGCCGGTTCTTGACCACGTCGCCGAGGCTCACGATGCCGCACAGCCCATTGTCATCGACCACGGGCAGGTGGCGGTTGCGGGTGCGGGTCATCACGCCCATGACGGTGACCAGGGTGTCGTCGCGGGAGCAGACCGGTACGCCCCGGGACATCACCGCGCTCACGCGCAGGGCGAGGGGGTCCCCCTGGCTGCGGGCCAGGGCTCGCACCACGTCCCGCTCCGAGAGCACGCCCTCCACTCGCACTCCGTCGGTCGACACCACGAGGGCGCCGATGTTGTCCGTCGTGAGCTTGTGGACGGCGATCAGCAGGGTGGTATCGGGTCTGATCGTCTCCACCCGTCGACCCTTGTCCTGCAGGATCGCCTCGACCTTCATCGGGCCCACACCCTGGCGAAGAGCTGGTCGCCCAGGAGCGTCTGGTTCGCTACTACGAGGCATCGGTGCATGGCACCTCCTCTTTCGCGGTCCAGCGTACGCCTGCTCGGCCCATTCGAACAGGCTCCAAACTGCGCCTGCTCAGAGGCGGCGGGCGGCGAGGATGCGCTCGAGGAACTTGCGGGTCTCGGGCTGGTCGGGGTTCTCGAAGATGTGCTCCGGCGGGCCCTCCTCCACGATGCGGCCCTCGTGCAGGAACGCCACCCGGGTGGAGATCTCGCGGGCGAAGCCCATCTCGTGAGTGGCGAGGAGCAAGGTCATCCCCTCGGTCACCAGCTCCCGCACCATGTCGAGGACTTCGCCCACGAGGGCGGGGTCGAGGGCGCTGGTGATCTCGTCGAGGAGCATGAGCCGGGGCTGCATGGCCAGCGCCCGCACGATGGCCACCCGCTGCTGCTGGCCGCCCGACAGCCGGTCGGGGTAGTCGTCGCGCTTCTCCAGCAGTCCGATCCGTTCGAGCAGCCGATCGGCCCGGGCCTCGGCCGCCGCCTTGTCCAGTCCCAGCACCCGCCGGGGAGCCAACGCCACATTGGCCACCACCGACATGTGCGGGAAGAGGTTGTAGTTCTGGAACACGATGCCCACCGACCGCCGCAGGTGGTTCAGGGCGGCGTCGTCCTGGGTCACAAGGATGCCGGCGACGGTCACCGTCCCCGCGTCGAGCGGCTCCAGCCCGTTGATGCAGCGCAGCAGGGTGGACTTGCCCGAGCCGGACGCCCCGATGAGCGAGATCGCCTCGTGCTCGCCGACGGCGAGGTCGATCCCCCGAAGCACGGTGTTGGCGCCGAACCGCTTCTCGGCACCGACGATCTCCACCAGCGGCCCCCCGGCCGGCCTCGCAGGCGTCGCCGACGACTCGGTGGAAGCGGTCATCCCACGTGCATCCGGTGGAGGTCCCGCTTGAGCAGGTAGTCGGTGAGGCGGGTCATCGGGATGGTGATGACGACGAAGCACAGCCCCAGGCCGACCATCGGCGACAGGTTGAACTTGTTCCCCGAGTAGATGCGGGCCCGGGTGAACCCCTCCAGCAACCCGATGACGGAGACGAGGGCGGTGTCCTTCTGCAGGCCGATGAAGTCGTTGAGCAGCGGCGGGACGACCCGGCGCACGGCCTGGGGGACGATGACGAACCGCATCGTCTGGCGGTGGGTGAGCCCCAGGGACCGCGCCGCGGCCGTCTGGCTCCAGTGCACGCTCTCGATGCCGGCCCGGTAGACCTCGGCCACGTAGGCGCCGTAGACGAGGGTGAGGGCGACGACGCCCAGCTGGAACAGCGTCATCTTGCTGACGATCGGCAGACCCGACAGGGGCAGGCCGAACCCGATCAGGTAGATCGTCACGAGCGCGGGCAGGCCCCGGAAGAGGTCGACGTAGGCGATCGCCAGCCATCGCGCCGGGGTCGCCGCCCGCCCGGGGAGCGACCGCACCAGGGCGACGGCCATGCCCCACACCAGCACCAGCGCCTCGGCCACCATGAACAGCTTCACGTTGACCCAGAAGCCCTTGAGCACCGTCGGGAAGCTGTCGGTGAGGAACTTCCAGTTGAAGAAGGTCTGCTGGACCTTCTTCAGGTCCGACCACGACGACGCCACGGCACCGATCAGCGCGGCGGCGACGAGGACGAGCACGAGGTACGCAACGGTCCGGCGGCCCCGGTCGGGCGACGGCATGCCCATGTCCGGGCTCGGGCCGACGCGAGGTAGTCGCCGACCAGCGGGCCGCCCGCTGGCGGGAGCGGCGGGACCGGTGCGCCCGGAGGGCCGACCCCGGAGACCCCGGAGTCCCCTGAGACCCCTGAGACCCCGGGGACCGCTGGGACAGGCGGCTCGTCCCCGCCCGCCCTGACGTCGCTCACGTCATCTTGATGTAAGGCACCTTGGTCGGGTCGGCACCGTACCGGGGTGTGAGGTACTCGGCGCTGAGGCGGTCGAGGGTGCCGTCGTTCCGCATGGCAGTGAGCTGCTCGTCGATCACGCCGAGGTTGGACGAACCCTTGGCCAGCACCGCCCCGTACGCCTCGCCCGACGCGAACTGCCCGACCACGGCGAAGGGCGAACCGGGCTGGGCGGCCTGCTCCAGGACGATGGCGGTGTCGAGCAGCACGGCGTCGACCTGCTTGGCCTGGAGCGCGGTGAAGGCCTGGGTGGTCTCGCCGTAGACCCGTGTCTCCTTGGCCGGCTTCACGACGGTGTCCAGGAACGTCTGGCCGGTCGTGCTCTGCTGCACGGCCCACTGCAGGCCCTTGGCCGCGGCCAGGTCGGGCACCTGAGAGCCCTTGTTGACCAGCACGCCCTGGTCGGAGGAGAAGTAGGGCACGGAGAAGTCGACCACCTTCCTGCGGTCCTCGGTGATGGTGACCTGGGAGAGGGCGAGGTCGAAGCCTCGGGCCTGGCCGGCGACGAGGGCGTCGAACGAGACGTTCTCGACCTTCACCCCCTTGGACAGGCCGAGCCGCCGGGCGATGTCCTTGGCAATGGCGTACTCGTAGCCGCCGTTGATGGATGAGGGGTCGTCCCCGTTCCAGAACCCCGGGGCCGGCAGGTTGGTGCCGACGGTGAGCGTGTCGGCGTTCACCAGGTCGATCCCGCCCGGACCGCTGGTGGTCGTCCGCTCGTCGTCGCCGCAGCCGACCAGTCCGAGCAGCGCGACCGCTGCCACCACGAAGGACACGGTCACCTTGCGCATGGCGCCTCCCAACTGGGTCTGCTCAGTCGGTGCGAATGTAGTGCAGACCTATGGCCGTGACCTCGGCGAAACTCCCCATTCACGTTGGGGTAGGAAGATCGGTGCGATGAAAGTACGTGTGGGCTGTGAGTTCGTCTATCAGTCGACGGGGGAGACCCCGTCGGTGTGGCAGGTGAGGGCCCGTCCCGAGGAGCGGGTGGTGTCCGAACGGTGGACCACCGACCCCGAGGTGCCGGTCAGCCGCTACACCGACAGCTTCGGCAACCTGTGCGACCGGCTGACCCTGCCGGTCGGCGCCCTCACCATCAAGTACGAAGCGCTGGTCCAGGTGCGCCCGGGCACAGACCCCGTCAACACCGAGGCGGCGCAGATCCCTGTCGACCAGCTTCCCGATGAGGCCATGCTCTTCCTGCTCCCGAGCCGGTTCTGCATGTCCGACCTGCTGTTCGACGATGCCTGGAGGCTCTTCGGCGACACCGCCCCCGGCTGGGCGAGGGTCCAGGCGGTGTGCGACTGGGTCCACCACAACACCACCTTCCGCTACGGCGGGAGCCAGGCGTTCACGACGTCGCTCGACACCTTCCAGTGCGGCGAGGGCGTGTGCCGTGACTTCGCCCAGCTGGCGGTGGCGTTCTGCCGCAGCCTCAACATTCCCGCCCGCTACGTGTTCGGCTACCTGCCGGACATCGACGTCCCCCCGCCCCATTCCCCGATGGACTTCTGCGCCTGGATGGAGGTCTACCTGGGCGACCGCTGGTGGACGTTCGACCCCCGCAACAACGTCCCCCGCAAGGGTAGGGTGCTGATCGGGCGGGGCCGGGACGCCACCGACGTGGCCATGGTCACCACCTACGGCGCACCGGTGCTCCAGTCCATGACCGTGCAGGCCGACGCTGCATGAATCCCACTCCGGCGCCGGCATGCTGCCGGGGGACCCAACGGGGGACAGTCCCACCGGGGGGCACCTCCAGGCGGTCGCCGAGCCCGGGGCGCTGGCCCAGGCGGTGAGGACCGACCTGGACTGGGTCGGTCGCGTCCTGGGCGAGTCGCTGGGCCGGCTCGAAGGCCCGGAGCTGTGGACGCTGGTGGAGGAGATCAAGGAGGCCAGCCGGACCGCCTGGAAGCCCGTCCGCAACGGCGACGCCCGACCTGCCCGAACGCCCACAGACGACGCTGACGGCAACCGGCTGCCCGAGGTGCTGGCGGGCGTCGACCTGCCCACCGAGATCCTCCTGGTGCGGGCGTTCTCGGCCTACTTCCACCTGGCCAACGTGGTCCAGCAGGTCCACGAGGCCCGCCGCCTCGACAGTCACGCCGAGCACGGGGACCGACTGGCGGACCTCGTCGACCGGATCGCCGCCGAACAGCTGCCCCGCCCCCTGCTCGAAGAAGTGATCCGGCGCATGGAGATGCGGCCGGTGTTCACGTCGCACCCGACCCAGGCCGCCCGCCGGTCGGTGCTGACCAAGATGCGCCAGGTGCGGGAGATGCTGCAGGCCGGCCCCGGCGGGGGCGGGCCGGAGAGGGACCGCCGCGAGCGTCGGTTCGCCGAGATCGTGGAGCTCCTGTGGCAGACCGACGAGCTGCGCGGTGGCCGTCCGGAGCCGGTCGAGGAGGCGGCGGCGACCCTGTACCTGCTCCAGGAGCTGTTCCACGACGTCGTCCCCAACCTGCTCGACGACCTCGACCAGCAGCTGAAGCGCCTCGGTGTCGACCTCGCGCCGGCCGCCCGCCCCCTCCGGTTCGGCACCTGGGTCGGCGGCGACCGCGACGGCAACCCGTCGGTGACGCCCCAGGTCACCCTCGACGTCCTCGGGCTGCAGCACGAGCGGGCCGTGAACTTCCTGCTGGCGGCCGTCGGCGACCTGCTCGGCGACCTGAGCCCGTCGAGCCGCATCGTCGACGTCTCCGAGTCCCTCCTCGCCAGCCTCGAGGCCGACCGGGCGGCGATGCCGGAGGTCCACGAGCAGTCGCAGCGCCTCTACGCCGAGGAGCCCTACCGCCTCAAGTGCGCGTTCATCCGCCAGAAGCTGCTCAACACCACAATTCGGGCCGCCGGCCGCAGCCCCCACGTCCCCGGCCTCGACTACCTCGACCGCATCGAGCTGATCGACGACCTGGTGGTGATGAGGGAGTCGCTGGAGCAGAACCAGGGGGGCACCGCCGCGGCCGGGGTGGTGAGCCGGCTGATCCGCACGGTCGCCACCTTCGGGCTGTACCTGGCCACCATGGACGTGCGGGAGCACTCGGAGAAGCACCACGAGCTGCTGGCCCAGCTGTTCGACGGGCTGGGGGAGCTGCCCGTCGCCTACGGCAAGCTCGACCGAGGCGAGCGCTTCCGCCTCTTGTCGCGCGAGCTGGGCAGCCGGCGACCCCTGCTGGCGCCGACGACGGTGCTGCCGCCGGGCCCGGCCTCCACCATGGCCGTGTTCGGCGCAATCCGCATCGCCCTCGACAACTACGGCGACGAGATCGTCGAGAGCTACATCATCTCCATGACCGGCGGTGCCGACGACGTGCTGGCCGCCGCCGTCCTGGCCCGGGAGGCGGGCCTGGTCGACGTGCGCGGCGGCGTGGCCAGGATCGGGTTCGTGCCCCTGCTGGAGACCGTCGACGAGCTGTGCCGGGCCGGCGACATCCTCGACGACCTGCTCGGCGACCCGTCGTACCGGGAGCTGGTGCGGCTGCGGGGCGACATCCAGGAGGTGATGCTGGGCTACTCCGACTCCAACAAGGACGCCGGGATCACCACGTCGCAGTGGCAGATCCACCGGGCCCAGCGCCGACTGCGCGACGTCGTCCAGCGCCACGGCGTGCTGCTGCGGCTGTTCCACGGGCGGGGTGGGACGGTGAGCCGGGGTGGCGGTCCGGCCCACGAGGCGATCCTGGCCCAGCCGTTCGGCACTCTCGAGGGCCAGATCAAGGTCACCGAGCAGGGCGAGGTCATCGACGAGCGCTACGGGTCGCCGACGCTGGCCCGGCACAACCTGGAGACCATGCTCTCGGCGGTGCTGGATGCGTCGCTGCTGCACCGGGAGTCCCGGCAGCCGCCCGAGGTGCTCGACAGGTGGGACGCGGCGATGGACCACGTGTCGGCCGCCGCTTTCGAGAAGTACCGCTCGCTGGTGGAGGCGCCCGGCCTGGTCGAGTACTTCATGCAGGCCACGCCCGTCACCGAGCTGGCCGACCTCAAGATCGGGTCGCGGCCGGCCACGCGTCCCGAGAGCGGGGAGGGCCTGTCGGCGCTGCGGGCCATCCCCTGGGTGTTCGGCTGGACCCAGTCGCGCCAGATCATCCCCGGCTGGTTCGGCCTGGGGACGGGCCTGGCCCAGGCGAGGACGGAGGGCTACGCCGATGCCCTCGACGAGATGCACGACTCGTGGCACTTCTTCCGCACCTTCGTCTCCAACATCGAGATGACCCTGGCCAAGACCGACATCGGCATCGCCGCCCACTACGTGCGGGCGCTCGTCGACCCGTCCCTCCACCACCTCTTCGACACGATCGTCGAGGAGTACGAGCTCACCGTCCACCAGGTGCTCTGGCTCACCGGCGACGCCCGCCTGCTGGCCCGCCAACCGGAGCTGCAGCGAAACCTGGAGGTCCGCAAGGCCTACCTCGACCCGCTGTGCCACCTGCAGGTCGGCCTGCTGTCGCGCTTGCGGGCGTCGGACGACCCGCCGCCCATGCTCCGCCGAGCCCTGCTGCTCACCGTGAACGGCATCGCCGCCGGCCTGCGCAACACCGGCTGAGCGCGCCGCAGATCAGGTACCGATTGCCCCCTGCACCACATCGGCGATCTGGCTCTGGCCGGTGGGTGTGGGGTGGAACGGGGCCAGGCTGGTCTTGTCGTGCAGGAGGATCGACATGCCGTAGGCCCACGGATCCTCGTCGCACCACTTGTGCCCGTCCATCACCCTGGTGGCGTCGGCCACCGTGGCGCCCGTCCGCGGTATCTCCAGCCGGATCAGGCCGTCGAGCTGGTCGAGGAGGCCGCCGAGGTACGAGAACTGCTCCGTCGACAGTCCCATGGCATCCGGGCACTTGGTGAGGTTCAGGTCGGCACCGGGCGCCGGCATGGGGTCGTAGTAGGTGGTGAACACGATCTTGGGCACCTTGCCGGCACGCTCGCCCCGAGCCACGATCGCCGTCACGAAGTCGGCGTAGTCCTTGGCCAGTGATGGCAGCTCGTCGGTGAAGGTGGTCGTCACGAACTGGCTGGTGTAGCCGGCGGTGCACGGGAACGGCGTGCCCTCGGACTGGTACTGCTGGCGCTTCTGGTCGAGCGCGCTCTGCAGCTTGTCGAGGTCCTTGTAGCCGTCGTAGGCGCCGGTGACGTCGCCCAGCAGCTTGTCGAGCCCCTTCTCCCGCTCGTGCTTGTCCTTGATGGCCTCCAGGTCCTTCAACTGCTGGACGGCCTCGGGTGTCACCGCCAGCGTGGCGGCGATGCAGTAGGTGAAGATCTTGGCGAACCCGATGTCGTCGGCACCGAGGGTGACGAGGACGAGGTCGGGCGCAGCGGCGTCGTAGGCGGGGTTGAGGTCGGTCTGGGTGGCCCAGTCCCCGAACTGGGGAGGCCCGAAGGTGGCCGTCTTCTCGGACGGCAGGAGGCCGACCTCGGGGGTGGCGATCCCAGCCGGGTACCCGCCACCCGTGCACGCCAGCATGGTCAGCTCGGAATCGCGGGAGGTGGCGACCAGGTTGCCATACGCCTTGCCCGACTGGTGGCAGTCGGGATAGGGCCCAGCCACTTCGGGTCGGGGGTCCCCTTGCTCCACATCGGGAGGATGGGCCGGTGTTCGTACTTGTAGTCGTAGGCGATGCCTTCACCGGAGGCCACCGAGTCGCCCATGACCACGATCGAGCCGATGGGCGGGTAGGTCGGCTGGCTCGAGGTGGTCGACGACGACGAGCATCCGGCGACCACCAGGGCGAACACGCAGGCGACGACGACGGCACGCAGCATCGAGGCAAGGTACTCGTTGACGCGTCGGCCCGGGGCGGGGATCAGGCGATGGGGTCGGCCACGTCGACCTTGTCGGCGGGGGACTGGCCGGAGTACGTCTCGTCGTAGGTCCAGTCCGGCTGCTTGTCGGCGTGGTGGTCGTCGAGGAGGGCGGCGTCGCCGTCGAGGTCGAGGATCGGCACGATCAGCTCCGGGTCGACCGCCGGCGCCTTCTTCTCGGCGTGGCCGCGGACCTGCTCGGGGAACAGCTTCAGCGCGCTCTCGACCACCACTTGGTGCTGGGTGGCGAGGAAGCAGCGGGACTCGTCGGTCACCGTCGCCAGCCGCTCGGTGAGGACGTCGAGGTCGGTGGCGTCGGCCTCGGAGTGCACGACCCGCTGGAGGAAGCCGGCGATGGCCAGGCCGTCCTGCTTGCAGGGGGTGCACTGGCCGCAGGACTCGACCGCCAGGAACCGTGACACGCCCGCCGCCACCGCGATGAGGTCGGTGGTGTCGTCGAAGACGATGAAGCCGGCGGCGCCCAGCCCGCTGCCGGCGTCCTTCATGCCCTCGTAGCTGACCGGCGTGTCGAGCAGATCGCCGGGCAGCAAGGCGTTGGCCACGCCCGACAGGACGGCGCTGACCTGGCGGCCGGGCTTCATGCCGCCGCCGACGGCGTCGATCACCTCCCACAGCGGCGTGCCCATGGCGAACTCGCCCACCCCGTGCTTGCGGGTGCGGCCGGTGATCGTGCAGACGATGGTGCCGGGTGACTCGTCGGTGCCGAGCTCCCGGAACCACTCCGGCCCCTCGACCACGATGGCGGGCACGTTGGCGAGGGTCTCGGTGTTGTTGACCAGGGTCGGCGCCGCCTCGGTGTCGGAGCCGACCCCGGCCATGGTCTCGTCGGCCGCCGACTTGGTGTCGGGCCCGGTCTCGTCGACGCCGTGGCGGAACGGGGGGGCGATGCGAGGGAACGGGTTGCGCCCGGCGATCACCTCCAGGAGGGCGGTCTCCTCGCCGTACAGGTAGTGGCTCGGGCCCTCGACCACCATCAGCTCGACGCCGTCCGCCCAACCGGCGGCCCGGACCTCGTCGATCGCCTCCCGCATCCTGGCCAGCTCGCGGGTGAACGACGCCTTCATGGCCACGATCACCGCGTCGGCACCGACGGCCGCGGCGGCCACGAGCGCTCCCTCCAGCACCTTGTACGGGTTGCGGCGGAGGATCTCGCGGTCCTTGAACGAGCCTGGCTCTCCTTCGGCGGCGTTGACGACGACCGTGGCCGCCTGGGAGGCCGAGCGGCTCTCGGAGACGGTCCGCCACTTGGTGCCGGTCGGGAACCCGGCCCCGCCCCGGCCGCGCAGGCCCGACCGCTCGATCGCCCCGATGACCCCCTCGGGCCCCGCCTTGCGGGCCAGGCCGAGCGCCTTGCCGCCGCCCGCGGCCGCGTAGTCGTCGAGGGTCTTCACGGGCGCGGCGTCGAGGACTCGGTTCTGGAGGGCGGCCATGGGCCGAGTATGCCCCCGGCCCCGAGCCCCTAGCCAGATCGTGACTGCGCCGAGCCATATTGTGACTGCGCCTATCCAGCCGCCGCCGCTCGCAGGCAACTGGTGACGCAGGACCGCGCCTGGCGCCGTTTCGTGACCCCGGTTCGAAAGGGCCGCCGCCGCCCGCAGGAAACTGGTGACGCAGGACCGCGCCTGGCGCCGCTGACTGTCACCGGTTCGGGGGTTTCAGCCCGGCCAGGGCGCCGGCGCCTCGCCCCCGGCCTGGCGCACGAACTCGCCCAGCAGCCAGCGGCGGAAGGCCCGGGCCTCGGGCGGTGCGGCGAGGGTGAGCAGGTCGCCGGCCTGGCAGAACTCGTCGGCCTCGTCGAGGAGGCGGTCGAGCTCGGCGGCCCCCCTCGCCACGTCCGGGGGAACCAGGTAGATGAGGTCGATGGTGGGATCGCCCCGGGCCGCCGCGTCCCTGAGCTCGGCCTCCGGCTGCGTCGTGAACCCCGAGAACCGGCTGCGCAGCTCGTCGACGAGAGCCAGCAGTCGGACCGGGACCGCGGCCTCGTCGCCGGAATCCTGCCCGGTGACGAGCGCGAACTCCCGCATCAGCTCGTCGTTGTGCTCGGCCGCCCGCAGGTAGACGTCGACCGGGAGGCCGAGGACGCGGACCTCGACCAGCTCGAGCATCACCGGCTGGCCGCCGGTGCGGCTTCCGCGTGCTCGGCCCCGTTGGGAATGTCCAGCTCGAACCACACGAACTTGCCCTCGGCGGTGACGACGGTGCCCCACCCACGCGCCAACTCGTCGACGAGCACCAGCCCGCGCCCCGTACCCGAGGTCGCCGAGTAGTGGCGGCGGGTCGCCGAGCCCGCGCCCCGGTCGTGGACCTCCACCGACACCCGGCCGGGCAACACCCTCACGACCACCTCGAGGTCGGTGCCGGCGTGCAGGATGGCGTTGCTCACCAGCTCGCTGACCAGCAGCTCGGCCACGTCCGAGAGGTCGGCCAGGCCCGCGCCGGACAGCTGGGCCGGACGAACCTCCGGGCCTTCCCGGCGCTGGCCGGCGCGCACGGGAAAGACTTGCGGGACTCCGAGCCGACTCCGGCCATCGCCGTCACCCGCTCCCCGTCTCGTGGCGGTCCGGGACCCGAAGGACCCTGTCATTGGGACCCTCGGGGACCCGGAGCACGACCACGGCCATGTCGTCGCGGGGCTCGCCGTCGACGAAGGCCCGCGCCGCCTCCTCGATGGCGACGGCGATGGTGGGCGCGGAGAGGCGCCGGACCGAGCGCACCACCTTCGTCAGACCGTCGTCGTCGAAGAACCGGGAGCCCTCGTGGCGCTCGACGATGCCGTCGGTGAAGAACACGAGCACGTCGCCGGGCCGAGGTCGACGTCGACGTCGTGGAGGTCGAGGTCGACGCCCACGCCAAGGAGGCTGCCGGGCTTCCCGACCTCCTGGGCCGAGCCGTCGGCGCGGACGAGCAGCGGGAGCGGGTGACCGGCGACGGAGATGGTGACCCGCGCCCCTGCCGACGTGGGCTCCACGGTGGCCAGGGCGACCGTGCAGAACCGGGGCTCACTGCGCTCCCAGGCGTCGACCTCGCTGATCGGGGCCTCCGACCGCTCACCGGCGTCGGCTCGGCGGAGGACGTCGTTGACGTGGGACAGGATGGCGCTCGGTGCCGGCCCGCGGATGGCCTCGGACCGGATGGTGATCCGGGTGAGGCCGGTGAGGGCGGCCGCTTCCACCCCCTTGCCACGCACGTCGCCGACGACGACCGCCCAGCGCCCACGATCGGCGGCGAAGACGTCGTAGAGGTCGCCGCCGACCTGCACGCCCTCACCTGCGGCGACGTAGCGGGCCCCCACGTCGAGACCGGGGATGTGAGGCAGGTGGGCCGGCAGGAGGCTGGCCTGCAGGCGGCGGGCGATTCGTGACCGGTCCTCGAAGAGCAGGGCGTTGTCGATGGCGACGCTGGCCCGCACCGCCAGCTCCTGGGCCAAGGAGAGGGAGTCGTCGGAGAACGTGCTGCCCCTGTCGGTGGCGAGGGAGAGGGCGCCGAGCACGCGGCCACGCGCCCGGAGCGGGAAGACGGCGACGGAGCCGAGGCCGACCCGGTTGATCAGGTCGCGCTGCTCACGGTCGGCGACGGTGGCTGCCACCAGCTCTTCGGTGACGTGGAGCTGCACCTCGGGCCGGCCGGTGCGGATGACCGCCGCCGCCCCGCTCCCAGTGTCGGGGTCGGGCGGGTAGCGCTCCATGAGGTCACGCACGAGAACGACCCGCTCCGGGTCGACATGGGCCACCGCCAGGGGCCGGATGCGGCCGTCGTCCCGGACCAGGTGGACGGCGCACCAGTCGGCCAGTCGGGGCACCGCCAGGTCGACGACCTGGGAGAGGGTGAGCCGGTAGTCGAGGAACGAGGCGAGGGTCGAGGAAGCCTCGGCCATGAACGCCAGCCGCTCCGTCGCCTTCTCGGCCGCTCGCCGGGCCGCCTGCTCCGCCTCCATGGCGGCCCGGGTGACCTCGAACAGCCGAGCCCGGCGCAGGGCGCCGGCGCAGAGGCTGGCCAGGGACACGAGGTGGCTGCGGTCGGCGGCGTCGAAGTCGCGAGGCTCCTCGAAGCCGACGACGAGGGCGCCGAACGGCGTGCCGATCTCGTCGGGCAGGGGGACGATGGCGTGGGCCTGGCTGCCGACCATCGGCGTGCCCACGAAGATGGGGTAGAGGCGGTCGCGCTCCTCCCAGGAACGGAGCAACACCAGCTCACCGGAGCGGATGGCGTCGCTGGCGGGGAGCGGGGCGTCGAGCGGGAAGCTCTGCCACTCCTGCTTGACGTCGTCGGAGTATCCGATCTCGTGGACGATGTCGACCATCTTCCCGTCCGGGGCGACGAGACACAGGGATGCGGTGTTGCCCCCGAGGTGGGCCAAGCCGTCGACGAAGACGGCCTCGGCCACCTCGGCCGGGTCGAGGGCTCGGGCCAGCGCGGCGGTCACTGCCTGCAGGCCGGCGAGGCGACTGGCGGTGTCCTCTGCGGCCACGCGGGCGTCGTGCTCGGCCTCGAGCCGCGGGCCCTCGCCCACCACCCGCGGCTCGGTGAGGGCGCCGGCAAACCCGACCGCGGCCACGACGGCACCGAGCTCGTCCAGGATCACCTGCCCCCGGGCCAGCAGCCAGTGCTCGGATCCGTCGGGCCAGCACACCCGGTGCTCGGCCTGGTAGGTCTCCGTCACGTCCCGCAGCCGGTGCAGCGCCACTCGGGTGGCGTCGCGGTCGTCGGGATGAACGAGCGCCATCCAGTCGTCGAACGTGCCGCCGAACCCGCCGGGAGCGAGGCCGTGGAGGGCCTCCAGCGCCGTGTCCCACGTGACGCTCCCGGTGGTGGTGTCCCAGTACCAGCTGCCCAGGTTCCCGTCCTGAAGCCCGAGCAGCAGGCTCTCGCCCCGGGCCCGGAGCTCGGCGTCGAGCAGTTGCTCGGCGGTGACCTCCTCGGACTCGCCGACGATGCCGACGACCTCGCCGCTGGTGTTGGTGAGGGGCCAGAGGCTGGTGAGGACCCGGACGGTGCCGCCCCCCTTGCGGCGGACGAAGAACTCACCTGACCATCGGCCGCCCGAGCTGACGATGGGCAGGATCGCCTGGGCATCCCGGGTCAACGCCCGCGGGACCAGCAAGTCGACGATGTCGGCGCCGATGGCCTCTTCCTCGGCCCAGCCGTAGAAGCG
Organism: uncultured Acidimicrobiia bacterium; assembly: GCA_963827345.1. Lineage (GTDB taxonomy): Bacteria > Actinomycetota > Acidimicrobiia > Acidimicrobiales > AC-14 > CAWGUU01. Next base: position 262,269 of record CAWHAN010000006.1, read on the forward strand.
CTCGGCGGCCTTGTTCCACAGGACGACCGTGCCGTCAGGCTCGGTGGCGACGAACGCCCGGGGCGCGGCGTCGAGAAGTGAGCGCAGCGACGGGGACACGTCGCTCGGCACGAACGTCACCGCTGCGTCCCGCATGAGTGACGATCCCGACAACGACCGTGGCGGTCGGCCCCCGACTGCCAGCAGGGCACCGAAGCCCTCCCTTCACCCTGACGGTCCACCCGAAGCTGCCTCGTCCTGAAGCCGGAGGTGATCCTACGTGGTCGCTACCACGAACCGCCGCCGCCCCCACCGCCCCCGCCTCCGGAGAACCCGCCGCCCCCGAACCCGCTGCTCCCGGAGCCCGACGGGGTGGAGGTGATGGTGCCCGACGTGGTGGTGGCGAAGCCGTCCATGGAGGAGTTGAAGCTGCCGAGGGTGAAGTAGCCGTGGCTGCCGACGTACCAGTTGGTCTGGGGGAGCTGGCCGTCGATGCCGGCGAACGCCCGTGCCCACTTGTCGGTGGCCCCGAACACGACTGCGTAGGGCAGGTACTCGGAGAACAGGTTCTGCCGCTCGGCGAACCTGGCCCGTTCCTTCTCCGACTCCTCGATGAAGCGCCGGAAGCCCTGGACGCGGCGCAGGGTGCCGGTGCCCTTGGCCGTCCGCCGGGGCATGCGCTTGGCCCCCCACCACAGCACGAGGGCGCCGATCACCAGCGGGACGCCCAGCAGGGCGGCGTGGGTGAAGACGGCGAGCAGGACGGCGATCCCGGTTGCCGCCACGACGGCCAGCACGCCGAGGACCTGCCACTTGGTGCGGGTCCTGTCGGGCCGGGCGTGGAACCACCCCTGCTCGACAGCGTCCTCGTAGAGCGCGTCCTGGACCTTCTTCAGCTCCGTGGCGAAGGTGTTCTTCAGGTCGGACAGCTTCACCTGGTCGCGGCCCTCGAACAGGGCGTTGAAGAGCACGGTCTCGTAGCGTTTCAGGTCGCCGCCGTCCTTGAGCTTGACCAGCGTCCAGTCGGGCTTGCCGAACCAGCCCTGCTTGGCGATCTCGTCGATACGCAGGTAGCCCCTGACGGCGAGGTCGATGATCGTGGCGGTGACGTCGAGGGGGTTGGCCACCTCGTCCCAGAGCGTGCCCACCTGACCCGGCCGGAGCTTGTCAGGCGGCTCGAACTCGACGGGCGTGATGGGTCGCTCCATGACCGGCACCGCCTGCTCGGTGCCCGTCTCACTGCCGAAGGCGACGTCGACGTGGGAGCCCGAGTAGCGGCGGTCCCTGCCGGTCCTCCAGATGAGCGCCCCGACGAGGGCGACGGCGCCGGCCAGCATCGCCGCGCTCAGCCCGGCCGTCACCGGCGTGACCGCGAACGCCCGGCTGAAGGTCCAGCGTTCGTCGAGCACCGGCGTCGGCGTGGCAACCAGGCCCTTCGGGAACCCGACGACGACGGTGACGGCGTCCCCGTTGTCGACGGGGCCGGCGGTGAAGGTGGCCACGTCGCCCGACGCCTCGGCCGTCTCGCACGGCAGGTTCGAGCCGACCGGGCCGGCGAAGCAGGTGACGTCGCTGATCGGCCCCGGGGCCCTGACCTGCACCGTCGCCTTCTCGACGGGCACCGGCCACTCGTCGCCGATCGCGTTCCAGTACAGACTCGTCGTGCTCGTCGAAGGCGTTGAGAGCGCCGCGGACCCGGTAGCGGAGCGTGTAGGTGTGGGCCCGCTGATCGTGCGGTCGGGGTCGCCGATCTTGAGGACCTTGTCGCCCCCTGACGTGCTCTCCTCGTACTCGTCGGGCGTGCCCGGCGAGCCTTGCACCGAGATCACGTCGAGGGGGTAGATGCGGTCGTACCGGCTGTCGTAGTGGAACCGGACGGGGATCTCCCGGAAGATGCCGTGGCGGTCGGCGGCGCCGAAGTCGTAGTCGATGACCTCGGTGACCACGATGTCGCCGTTCGACTCGATGGCGATGTCGACGTCGATGGCAGGGATGGCCTCGAACCCCTGCGCCCGCGCCGCTCCCGCCGGCAGCAGGGCCAGCGCCAGCAGGAGGAGGAACGCCGCCGCCACCCGACGGGCTCGGGACCGGGACCGGGGTCGGGGTCGGGCGTGTGCCGGTCTCCCAGCCCTCCATGTGCCAGCCATCCATGTCGTCATCGCAGACTCCCTGGACAGGTCGTCGTACTCGGCGCGCAGCTGGTCGAGGTCTCCCCGGACGGCGGCGAGGGCGGCCTCGAGGGCGGCGATGCGCCGCTGCGTCTCGCCGTCGTCGTCACGAGCGGATCGGCGGGGCGCCGCCGGGGGAGCGGGCGCCCAGGCGGTCTCGTCGTCGTCGCTGCTGCCCGCGGCCGCCGCCACCTCGCCGGCCGGGAGGTTGCCCCCCACCAGCTGGGCCCAGCGGCTCTCCTTCTGGCCGGCCTGGCGTTCGAGGCGGACCACCAGCGGCTCGGTGCGCGAAGCCAGTCGCCGCAGGGCGGCATCTACCTCCTCCTGGTGGACGAACGGGTGGAGTCGCTCGGTGCGAGCCCGCAGCTCGCCCGGGGTCTGCGGGCCCCGCAGCATGAGCACGCAGAGCACCGCGGCCTCGGCGCCGTCGAGGCCCAGCTCCTCGACGAGGACCTGGCGGTACTTCTCGCCCCGATTGGAACGGCTGTGGTCGATGCGCACCAAGCTCATGCCGCGGAGGTTGAGCAGGGCGTTGCCGACGGTCTTGTCGTCGAGTTGGACGACGGGCTGGCGGTTCGTGCTCTGGTTGCAGGCCAGCAGGAGGGCGTTGAGCGTCAGCGGGTAGTTGTCGGGGGTCGTGCGCTCCTTCTCCATGAGGCTTCCGAGGATGCGCATCTGCACCGGTGTCAGTCCCATCGGGGCGCCAGGTTAGGGCGGGCCGGTCGGCGGCCGCCTTCGGGGCTCGGTTTGCAGGTGGCGTGCCGACCGGTTGCCGCCGGTTCAGAGATGCGCAGGGTGGGTAGCAGCGGTTCGAGTCAACAGTGGCTCGAAGAGGAGGACACATGAGCGATACAACAGGCGCTTCCAACCAGGATCGAGCCGAAAGCGTCGAGCGCATGCTCACCGGCGAAGAGGCACCCGAGTCCGAGACCCCCAAGACCAGCGACAATCCTGGCTCGGCAACCGCTCCGGGGGCCGAGAACGTCGGCGACCAGGACACCCAGCGGGGCGAGGACGCGAGCGCCGAGGACGGCAAGGAGGCCGGTCGCGAGGACGCCGGCACCCAGGGTCCCACCAACCGGCCCGTCGGCACGTCGGACGCCCGCGACACCACCGGCGTCGACCCCCAGGAGCCCGTCACCGACAGTCCCCCGATGGGTGGCCAGGGCGGCTGACGCTCTACCTTCCACACCCTCTTCGAACCACGACTGAGACGGCCGTGCGGCAGTGTGCCGCACGGTCGTTTTGTTCTACCGGCTGGCGTTTTGTTTCTACCGGCTGGCGTTTCGTGTCTATCGACGAGCGGCGGAGAGCTCCTCGAGCTCCCGGTCGAGGTCGGGCTCCTCGGTTCCCTCGAAGCCGACGCGGGGTAGGAGCCGGTCGAGCCAGCGGGGGAGCCACCAGTTGGCGTTGCCGAGCAGCTCCATGGTGGCCGGCACCAGCACCATCCGGACAAGGGTGGCGTCGATGAGGATGGCCACCGCCAGGCCGAGGCCGATCTGCTTGATGACCAGCTCGGGGCCGAGGACGAAGGACAGGAACACCATGATCATGATGGCGGCGGCCGCGGTGATCACCCTGGCGGTGGCGGCCAGCCCGTCGGCCACGGCCAGGCCGTTGTCGTCGGTCTTCACGTACTCCTCCCGGATGCGGGAGAGCAGGAAGACCCCCTCGTAGTCCATCGACAACCCGAAGAGGATGGCGAACATCATCATCGGGATGAAGTTGGCGATGGGCCCGGTGGCCGAGATGCCGAACAGGTCCTTGCCCCAGCCCCACTGGGGGACGGCGACCAGCACCCCGTAGGCGGCGGCGATCGACAGCAGGTTCATGACGGCGGCCTTGAGGGCCACCAGCACCGACCGGAACACGGCCATCAGGAGCAGGAACGACAGCCCGACCACGACCGAGATGAAGATCGGCAGCCGGTCGGTGATGGCCTCGCTCTGGTCGATGAACGAGGCGTTGGGCCCGCCGACGCTCACCTCGACGTCGGTGCCGGCGACGACGCTCGGGATGACCTCGTGGCGCAGGCGGTCGACGAGCTCGACGGTCTTCTCGCTGGTCCCGCTGGTGGTGGGGAAGACGGTGATGACCGCGGTGTCCCCGGCGGCGTTGAGGCGGGCCGGGGTGGCCGCGGCCACACCTTCGGCGGTGCGCAGGCTGTCTCCAGGGCCTGGACGGTGGCGGTGCCCTGGCCGCCGGGCAGCTCGACGACCATCAGCAGGGGAGCGGCGAAGCCCGGGCCGAAGCCGGCGGCGTACAGGTCGTAGGCCCGGCGGCTGGTGCGGGAGTCGGGTGCGCTCTCGTCGCCCGGGAAGCCGAGGCGCAGCGAGAAGATGGGGGCGGCCAGCAGGAGCAGGGCGAGCAGCCCGGCGACGGCGAAGGTCCAGGGCCGGCGCTGGATGAGCCGGCTCCACCGGAACCAGAAGCCGGCCCGGTGGTCGCTCTTGGCCCGGCCGACGAACGGGACCTTCCAGCGGTCGATGTTGGTCCCGACGAAGCCGAGCATGGCCGGCAGGAGGGTGACCGACCCGATCATGGTGACGAGCACGACCGCGGCCGAGCCGACGGCCACGCCCTCGAGGAAGGGCAGGTTCATCAGGAGCATGCCGAGGACCGAGATCACCACGGTGGTGCCGGCGAAGAGCACGGCCCGGCCGGCACCACGTGGGGGTTGGTCTCAGCTCGGAGATCAGAGCGTCGAGCCTGGGCCGCACCGCCGGGTCGGCGACCCCGCCGTCGGCCTGGTAGATGACGGTGATGGCGTCCCCGGCCTGCTCCGGGAACTTGCTCTTCAGCAGCTCGTGGGCCGCCTTCGACTCCGAACCGGGGGTCTTGAAGTCGGTGCTGAACGGGCCCGCGCCGAGTCGGCCGACCACACCCAGTCCGACGAAGGCGACGATCCACAGGACGAGGACCGTCCGCCTCTTCCGGGCCGCCTTCATGGCGACGATGAACAAGCTGGCGGCCCACTTCTTCGAGCGGTCCGCCGAGTTCGACCTGTCGCCCCAGCTCGCCAAGGCCTTCCAGGCGCTCGAGGAGCCGCTGTCGATGGGCGAGCTGGCCGGGCACCTCTACTGCGACGCGTCGAACGTCACCGGCATCGTCGACCGGCTGGAGGGCCGGGGCCTGGTCGAGCGCAAGCCCGACCCCAACGACCGCCGGGTGAAGCGGCTGGTGCTCACGCCCGAGGGGCGGACGCTATGGCAGGCGCACCACGACAGGGTCTTCGACGAGGCGGCTGCGGACATGCCCTGCTTCCCCGCTCTCTCGGGCGACGACCGGCGTACGCTCCTCGACCTGCTCCAGCGGATGCTGGGGTAGCCGCACCTTCACGATCAGGCCGCCGGAGCTGAGCGGCTCGGCCCGCACGCCGCCCCGGTGGGCCACCGCCACCGCCCGCACGATCGACAGGCCGAGGCCGACACCCCTCGCCGAGTCGACCCGGTCGGCCGGCTGCGGTCGATCATTGGGTTGGCGGGCGGCTGACAGGCGTCGGAAGGGCTCGAAGAGCGCCGGCACCTGGGCGGGATCGAGCACCGGGCCGCCGTTGGCGACGCTCATGGTGGCTGTCGACCCGTCGGTGCCCGTGCGAACCCTGAGCCAGCCACCTGGCTGGTTGTGGCGGACGGCGTTCTGGACGAGGTTGGCCACCAGCCGTTCGAGCAGCACCCGGCTGCCGGTGGTCGGCGCCGGCTGCACGTCGCGCTCCACTCGGAGGCCGGCGGCGGCGGTCTCGGCCGCCACCTGGTCGAGGGCGGCGGTGACGATATCGTCCAGGTCGACCGGCTCCTGTGGGAGGTCGCCGCGCTCGCTGCGGGCCAGTACCAGCAGGCCGTCGATCAGGCTCTCGCTGCGGTCGGCGGCGTCGCCCACCGCCGCGGCCATGGTGCGGAACTCCTCCGGCGACGTGTCGGGGTCGGCGAGGGCCACGTCGACGAGCGTGCGCTGGATCGACACCGGCGTCCGCAGCTCGTGGGAGGCGTTGGCGACGAACCGGCGCTGGCTCTCGAAGGCGGCCTCGAGCCGCCCGAGCATGGCGTCGAAGGTGTCGGCCAGCTCCTTGAGCTCGTCGTCGGGGCCGTCGAGGGCGAGGCGCTCGTGGAGGTTGGCCTCCGACAGCCGGCGGGCGGTGGCGGTGACCCTGGTGAGCGGGCGCAGGGCCCGGCCGGCGACGACCCATCCGACGCCGACCGAGGCCAGGGCCACGATCCCGAGGGCGATGCTCGACTGCACGACGAGCTGGTGGAGGGCGGTGTCCCGCAGCTCGGCCTGGTAGTCGGCCAGGACCTGGTCGAGGCGCCGGCCGTCGGCCGTCACGATTACCGACGGGTCGGGGGCGGGCCGGGCGAAGTCGAGAGCCTCGCCGGGGACGGCGCCGGCCAGCCCTTCGATGCGCATGCCGACGGGCCCCTCCGGGCGGTCGAGGCCCCGCTGGACGAGGGCGAAGTTGAGGGTGAGCAGCACCGCCCCGGCCACGAGGAACAGGGCGCCGTAGATCAGGGTGAGGCGCAGGCGGAGCGTCGGCTGCCCGAACGTCGACGACACGGTCATGGGATCTGGTACCCGGCGCCCGGGATCGTCTCGATGAGGGGCGGATTGCCCAGCTTGCGGCGCAACTTCACCATCATCACCCGGACGGCGTTGGTGAAGGGGTCGGCGTGCTCGTCCCATGCCCGTTCGAGTAGCTCCTCGGCGCTGACGACGGCCCCGTCGGCCGACAGCAGGACCTCCAGCACCGCCAACTCCTTGTTCGTGAGCCGGAGGAAGCGCCCGTCCCGGGATGCGACCCGACGGGCGGGGTCGACGGCGACGCCACCGCGCTCGATCACCGGCGGCAGGGCCGGGCTGGTCCGGCGGCCGAGGGCGCGGATGCGGGCCACCAGCTCGGCGAAGGCGAACGGCTTGGGCAGGTAGTCGTCGGCGCCGAGGGTGAGCCCGTCGACGCGGTCGTCGATCCCGCCCGACGCGGTCAGCATGAGTATGCGGGGGGAGAGCCCGGTGGAGGTACCGGTGAGCCGGCGGCAGACCTCGTCGCCGTGGGTACCGGGCAGGTCGCGGTCGAGCACCACCACGTCGTAGCGGTTGACGCCGACCCGTTCGAGGGCGATGTCGCCGTCGGCGGCGAGGTCGACGGCCATGCCCTCCCGGCGCAGGCCGCGAGCGATGGCGTCGGCCATCACCGCCTCGTCCTCCACCACCAGCACCCTCATCGGCCCTCCACGCGGCATCTTGGGCCTCCGCTGGTAACGCTGGCATAACCACAGCGGTTTACGGCGTCGACAGGCCCGATTCCGTACAACCGACCTTGGCCGTAGGCGGCGTCCGACCGCCCGGCCAGGAGGCTTCGTGGATCTCAGGACCTTTCGGCGGCCGGGCCGGGCGGCCGTGGTGGCCGTGGTGGCCGTAATGCTCGCCCTGCTGGCGGCCGGGTGTGGAGGAACGGCGGGGGCCGGCACCGACGGCGTGGCCACGGCCGGCGGCGCCAAGGACGCCGAAACGGACGACGCCAAGGCCGAGAAGGACCCCCAGCAGGCCGGGCTCGACTTCGCCCGCTGCATGCGCGAGCACGGCGTCGACATGCCCGACCCCGAGTTCGGGGGCGACGGCTTCATCCGCGTCGGCCCCAGGGACGCCGCCGCCTCCGGCGAGGCCACGGCCGGGGAGCCGACACGGCCGCCGGCGGGGTTCGAGGAGGCCGACAAGGCCTGCCGCCACTTCCTCGACGACCTCGTCCAGGACGGAGGCGGGCCGATCGATGCCGAGGCCCAGGACCGGATGCTGAAGTTCGCCGAGTGCATGCGCGAGCACGGCGTCGACATGCCCGACCCCGAGTTCTCCGGCGGCGGTGGGCGGTTCCGGGCCGAGATCGGGGTCAACGGCGGCGTCGACCCCTCGTCGGACACGTTCCAGGAAGCCCAGAAGGCGTGTGGCTCGCTGTTCGGCCCCGACGGCGGCCCTGACGGCGGCCCCCGCTTCGGCTCGGGGCCAGGCGGGGGCGCGGTGTCGTCGGCTGCAGGGGGTGCGTCGTGACGAGGATGCTGCTCGACGTGCCCGCCGAGCTGGACGGCCACGGGCCCCCGGTGCCGGTGGGGGCCGAGAAGCGCCGGCGGCCGAGCCGGATCGTGGTGCTCGGCGTGGCCGCTTCGTTGGTGGCGGCCGCGGGCGTGGGAGCCGTGGTGGCGTCGGCCCGGTCCGGTTCGTCGGGGGGTGGGGGCGACGCCGGCCCGGCCGCGTCGTCGTCGGCCACGGTGTCCCGCCAGGACCTGGTGTCGCGGACCGAGGTCAATGGCACGCTGGGCTATGCCGGCGAGCTGAAGGCCCTCAACCAGCTGCAGGGCACGGTCACCGCCGTCCCCAAGGCGGGGACGGTGATCGAGCGGGGGCAGTCGCTCTTCTCGGTGCAGAACCGGCCGGTGCCGCTGCTCTACGGCGCGCTGCCGGCTTGGCGGCCGTTCGCCGAAGGGATGACGGACGGCCCCGACGTCCGCCAGCTGGAGGAGAACCTGGTGGCGCTGGGCCACGCCAGCGCCTCGAACCTCACGGTGGACGAGGTGTTCACTGCCGCCACCACCGCGGCGGTCAAGCGGTGGCAGGAGTCGCTGGGCGTGGAGCAGACGGGGGTCGTCGAGCCGGGCCAGGCGGTGTTCCTCCCCGGCGCCCTGCGGGTCAGCGAGGTCCAGGCCGAGGTGGGCGCGGGTGCGCCGCCGGGTTCGCCGGTGCTGACCGGGACGTCCATCAGCCGGGTCGTCGCCGTCGAGCTCGATGCCACCCAGCAGTCGCTGGTGAAGGTGGGCGACAAGGTCGACGTCGAGCTACCCGACGGGTCGACGACGCCCGGCACCATCGCCGAGGTGGGCACGGTGGCCAGGTCCACCGGGCAGGGCGAGACCGCGTCCCGTGTCGTCGACGTGTCGGTGACCCTCGACGACCCGGCCGCCACCGGCACGCTCGACCAGGCGCCAGTGACGGTGGGCATCACCAGCGAATCCCGAACAGGGGTGCTGGCGGTGCCGGTGAACGCCCTGCTGGCGCTGGCCGAGGGTGGCTACGGGGTGCGGGTGCTCGACGGCACGCTCGGGGGCAGGATCGTCGCCGTCACCACCGGGCTGTTCGCCAAGGGCCTGGTCGAGGTGTCGGGCGAGGGGCTGGCCGAGGGCACCAAGGTCGAGGTGCCCGCGTGAGGGCTCCCGTCGTGGAGCTGCGGGGCGTCGGCAAGGTGTACCCGGCCTCGCCGCCGCTGCACGTCCTGCAGGGGGTCGACCTTGTCGTCGGGTCCGGCGAGCTGGTGGCGATCGTCGGACCGTCGGGGTCGGGGAAGTCGACGCTCCTGCACCTCATGGGGACGCTCGACCGACCTTCCTCGGGCGACATCCGGGTCGCCGGCCACGACATCGCCAAACTGTCGGACCGGGCGCTGTCGGCGCTGCGAGCCCGGTCGATCGGGTTCGTGTTCCAGCAGTTCTTCCTGCTCGACGGGATGAGCGCGGTCGACAACGTGGCCCAGGGCCTGCTCTACCACGGGGTGCCGGCGGCCGAGCGCCGGCGGCGGGCGGCGGCGGCGCTGGAGCGGGTCGGCATGGGCCACCGCCTGGCCCACCGGCCGAGCCAGCTGTCCGGCGGCGAGCGCCAGCGGGTGGCGATCGCCCGGGCGGTGGTGGCCCGGCCCGCGCTGGTCCTGGCCGACGAGCCCACCGGCAACCTCGACAGCCGCTCCAGCGACGACGTCTTCGAGGTGCTCTCCGAGCTCAACGCCGACGGCACGACGGTCGTCGTCGTCACCCACGACCGGGAGCGGGCCGCCTGGCTGCCCCGGACCGTGGAGATCCTCGACGGCCGCATCCGCCACGACCGCGTCCGCCACATCGGGGTACAGGCCGAGGCGGGCGTGTGAGCACTGTCTCGTTGGCGCCCCACCGGTTGGCGCCGATCGACGTGTTGCGGGTGGGGAGCGTGGGCCTGCGGACCCGACGGCTGCGCACCGGGCTGTCGGGGCTGGGAGTGGCCATCGGGATCGCGGCCATGGTGGCGGTGCTCGGCATCTCCGCCTCCAGCCGGGAGGACCTGCGGGCCCAGCTGGCCAAGCTCGGCACCAACCTGCTGACCGTCAGTCCCGGCCAGACGATCTTCGGCGAGGACGCGTCGCTGCCGCCGGAGTCGGTGGGCATGGTCGGCAGGATCGGGCCGGTGGAGCGGGTGAGCGCCACGGGCAACGTGTCGGCGAACGTCCGCCGTACCGACCGCATCTCGAGCTCGCAGACGGGCGGCATCGCGGTGAGGGCGGCCCGTACCGACCTGCCCGAGGTGCTCGGGGCCACCGTCCGCTCCGGCAGCTTCCTGAACGCCGCCACCGAGCGCTACCCGGCTGTCGTTCTGGGGTCGGTGGCCGCCGAGCGACTGGGCATCGGGCGGGCCGACCCGGCGATCGTGGTGTACCTGGGCGACAAGTGGTTCACCGTCGTGGGCATCCTCGACCCCGTGCCGCTGGCCCCGGAGATCGACAGGTCGGCGCTGGTCGGCTTCCCCGTCGCCGAGTCGCTGCTCGGCTTCAGCGGGAACCCGACCACCGTCTACGCCCGCGCCGCCGACGACTCCGTCGACGCGGTCAGGGACGTGCTGCCGGCCACCGCCAACCCCGCCAACCCCGAGGAGGTGCGGGTCAGCCGGCCGTCGGACGCCCTCGCCGCCAAGGACGCCACCGAGACCGCCTTCACCGCCCTGTTCCTGGGCCTCGGGGCCGTCGCCCTGCTGGTGGGGGGCGTCGGCATCGCCAACGTCATGGTGATCTCGGTGCTGGAGCGGCGGTCGGAGATCGGCCTGCGGCGGGCGCTCGGCGCCACCCGGGGACAGGTGCGCCTGCAGTTCCTCACCGAGTCGCTGCTGCTCTCCGCCCTCGGCGGCGTGGCCGGCGCCGCCCTGGGTGCGGGGGTGACCGCCGCCTACGCGTCGACCCGGTCGTGGACGGTGGTCGTCCCGGTCGCCGCCCTGGCCGGCGCCCTGGTGGCCGCGGTCGTCATCGGGGCGGTCGCCGGCCTCTACCCGGCCATGCGGGCGGCGCGGATGGCGCCGACCGAGGCGCTACGGGCGGTGTGACCCAAAGCGAACTGGTGCCACAGAACGGGGAATGGCACCGCTGTGCGGCCCCAGTTCGGTGAGGGTTGGGTTGGGTCAGCGGCGCTTGCCGAAGCGGCGCCACCACGGTTCGCGGCCGCCGCTGCCGCCGCGGCCCAGGGCCCGGCGGGCCTTGTCGGCACCGACCTCGGACATGATGGCGGGCGCCGCGGCGTTGACGATGTCCTCGGCCTCGTCGAGCAGGCGGATGGCGTGCTCGTCGAGCCGGGGGGGCTCGGGCGGGGTCGGCGGGGCCAGCAGCTCGCCGTGCTTCCAGTTGACGTCGGCCAGGCGGGGGGCGAACGCCTGGCAGTTGGCCGGGCAGCGCCACGGGGCCTCGGGGGCCAGGTCGAGATTGCACTTTCGAACGGTTTCGCCACCCGCGTAGGTCCGGCTCTCGTAGTTCTTGCAGTCGGTCCGCATGGGCATGGATTGATTGTCGCAGGAAATTCGTAAATTCGTTTGACGCGCGGGCGCCCGCCGTCGACCATGGTGCCGTGCTCGTAACTGTCACGTCCTACGCCACCCGTACCCGTTGCGTCTTCGACGCGACCCGTCCGGCCGTGGCCATGGGCAAGCAGTCCGCCTGGTCGCTCACCAACGGCCACATTGGGCGGCAGAGGGCCTTCGGAGGTGCCTCACCGGGTTAGCGATCCGGAACCTCCTCGAGAAAGGCCCCGAGCCGCCGGCACAAGCCGGCGGCTTTTGGTTTTTCCGAAACGACCAGACCCCAGCAACAAGAGGACGCCAACAAGAGGATGAGAGAGAGAGGAGCAGCGATGTCGGCCCTGTGGGCGGATGAGATCCAGGACGACCTGTGGGCCGAGGCCCGGTGCAAGAGCGGCACCGGCCAGCTCGTCGCGCTCTTCTACTCGGAGCACCTCGACGACATCGCCCGGGCCAAGGCCATCTGCGCCGGCTGCCCGGTCCGCGAGGCGTGCTTCGAGCTCGCCCTCAGCCGGCGCGAGCCGTACGGCGTGTGGGGTGGCCGGCTGTTCTACAAGGGCAAGGTGCTGGCGGTGAAGCGGCCTCGCGGTCGCCCACCCAAGGTGCCTCGTCCCCAGGAGGCCGACCCGCTCACCCAGATCGCCTGACCCAGGTCGCCTGACCCAGTCGCCTGACCCAGTCGCCTGACAGGGAAGCGTCGGGCGCCGCCGACACCGAACCGGCGGCGCCCGACCAGGCGCCTACTGGCGGAATCACCCTGTTGGGTAGGCGTTGGCCGGTTCGTTGGGTAGACATTGAGGCAGATGACAACTCTCGAGTTCTCCGTCACCTGGGACTACCGGTGCCCCTTCGCCCGCAACTTCTGTGAACACGTTCTCACGGGGCTGGAGGCGGGCGCCCCGTGGGACGTCACCTTCGAACCGTTCTCCCTCGACCAGGTGCACGTGGCCGAGGGCGAGGCCGACGTCTGGGAACGGCCGGACAAGGCGCCCGGGCTGCTGGTGATGCAGGCGGGAATCGCCGTCCGCGACGGGTTCCCCGAGTCGTTCCCCCGGGCCCACCACGCCCTGTTCGCCGCTCGCCACGAGCACGCCCTGGACCTGCGGTCGCGCGACGTCGTCCGGGAGGCGCTGGCCGGCGCCGGGGTCGACGCCGACGCGGTCATGGCCGAGGTCGACAGCGGGGCGCCGCTGGAGACGTTCCGCAAGGCCCACGAGCGGGTCGTCGCCGACCACCGCGTGTTCGGCGTCCCCACGGTGATCGCCGCCGGCAGGGCGGCGTTCATCAGGGTGATGCGGGCGCCCGACGGCGACGCCGACCTCGCCATCCGTACCGTCGAGCGGGCCGTCGACCTGGTCACCGGCTGGGACGACCTGAACGAGCTGAAGCACACGACGATCCAGCGCTGAGCCCGAGCCCAAGCCTGAGCCTCAGGTGGCGGCCAGCCCGGCCGCGGTCGCCGGCAGGCCGTCCCAGGAACCGAGGGGCGAGAGCGACCCGTCGGCACCCAGGCCCCAACCGAAGATCGAGCCGGAGTCGGCGTCGAGGGCGTACAGGTAGTCGTCTCCGGCGGTGAGGGCCTCGTCGCGGAGGCCGGGCCGACCGTCCACGGTGATACCCGCGGCGGGATCGTCGAGGGTGACGGCCCCATCGCCCCCGATGGCGTACCGGGAGACAACTCCGTCGGCGAAGTTGGTGGTGAAGGCCCAGCGACCGTCGTCGGTGGCGACGGCCCAGCAGATCTCGCTGCGACCGTTCCCCGCGGAGCGGGTCACCGGCGTCAGCCCGGCTCCGTCCAGCCGGTAAGAGGAGACGGCGGCCGCCCCCTTGGCCGCACCGAACGCCTCGGTGACGACGAGGGTCCCGCCGGCGGTGCAAGCGAAGCCGTACGGGGTGGCGCCCGACGACGCCACTTCGTCGGACGTCCCCGGCGAGCCGTCCGATCCGATCGGGAACGTGAAGATGGCGTTCGCGGCCCGGTCGGTGACGATGACCGTCGAGCCGTCGGCGGCGAACCCGACCTGGGCCGGGTCGGCGTCGGGGGAGGGAAGGGCGACGTCGCCGCCGGCGACCGGCTCCAGCCCGCCCTCGCCCAGGCGCAGCCCGACGATGGCGGGCTTCCCCGTGGCCAGCACGAAGACGAGGCCGTCGTGCTCGGCCACGCTGCGCGGCGACGGGCCCGCGGGCGTGCGACCGACCACCTCGAGGGCGGCCTCGTCGCCCACTGCGAACACGGTGACGTCGCCGCTGGCGGCGTTGGTGACGAGCAGGTGCCGGCCGTCGCCGGTGAGGGTCACCGATCCCTGCGACGGGAGGTGCGGATCGCCCGAGCCGGCCCCGCCGGTCTCGTGGGCCCCGACCTTCTCCAGCCCGCCACCGGCGTCGCGCCGGAAGGCGATCACCGCGTTCGTCGGCTCGTTCGTCTGCACGAAGACTGCGCCCGGCCTGCTTGCGTCGTTCATGGTCCCTCCCGTGGGGTCTCGACAACCGGACGTGCTGTCTCCCGGAGAGGCGGGGCGTTACGGAGGAACCGTCCTCGGGTCAGATGAGCCGGCGCTCGTTGGCCCAGCGGGTCAGCTCGTGGCGGTTGGAGAGCTGGAGCTTGTGCAGCACCGACGACACGTGGGTCTCCACCGTGCGGGCCGAGATGTTCAGCTCCCTGGCCACCGCCTTGTACGGGTAGCCACGGGCGATCAGGCGCAGGACCTCCTGCTCGCGGGCGGTGAGCTGGTCGACCTCGGGGTCGTCGGCCGGTCCCAGCCCGGCGGCGAAGGCGTCGAGGACGAAGCCGGCCAGGCGGCGGGAGAAGACGGCGTCGCCGTCGGCCACCCGGCGGATGGCGTCGCCCAGCTCGGGCCCGAGATGGTCTTGGTGACGTAGCCGCGGGCGCCGGCCCGGATGACGCCGATGACGTCCTCGGCGGCGTCGGACACCGACAGGGCCAGGAAGCAGACCTCCGGGGCGACGGCCACGACCCGGCGGGCCACCTCCCGACCGCCCCCGCCGGGGAGGTGGACGTCGAGCAGGACCACGTCGGGCCGGCGCTCCAGGATCATCTCCACTGCGGCGTCGACCTCCGACGCCTCGCCCACGACGTCGAAGTCGTCGCCCAGCTCGGCCCGCACGCCCGACCGGAACAGCTCGTGGTCGTCGACGAGGAAGACCGCGCAACCTGCCGGTCCGCAGGGCACGTCGGTCATTGGCTCACCCGGGCGACCCGCAGCTGGACCTCGGTGCCCTCGCCGGGGGCGGTGCGCACGACGGCCTCGCCGCCGTGGCGGGCCATGCGGCCGGTGATCGACTCCCGCACGCCGTGGCGGTCGGCGGGGACGGCGGCCGGGTCGAAGCCGACGCCCCAGTCGCGCACGAACACCTTGACCTCGTCGGGCGCCACCTCGCTGTATACCGACACCGAGCTGGCCCCCGACCATCGGGCTGCGTTGACCATCGCTTCCCGGGCGGCGGCCACCAGGGCCGTGAGGTGGTCGTCGATGGGGCAGTCGCCGACGGCGACCACGTCGAAGGTGACGCCGTGGTCGGCCTCGACGGCTTCGGCGACGCGGGTGACCGCCGCCGTCAGCGTGTCGGGCCCGGGCATCACGTCGGTGTGCTCGTAGAGCCAGCTGCGCAGCTCGCGCTCCTGGCGCCGGGCCATCGTCACGACCGCCCGGGGGTCGTCGGCGTTGCGCTGGATGAGGGCCAGGGTCTGGAGCACCGAGTCGTGGAGGTGGGCGGCGACGTCGGCCCGCTCCTCGGAGCGGATGCGGTCCCGGCGCTCCCGGGTCAGGTCGCGACCCATCCGCAGCCAGAACGGGCCGGTGATCAGGGCCAGCCCGGCGACGATGCCGGCGGTGGCCAGCACGCCCTGGCGAACCGCCGAGAAGGCGTCGCTGGCGGCCAGGAACATCCCGATGCCGAGGACGACGAGGGCCACGCCGCCCAGGACCCGCGCCAGCGCCGCCCGCCGGGAGCGGACGTCGGGCCCGCCGGTGCCCGTCCCGCCTGCCCCGCCGGCGGCGCCGCCTCCTCGGGGCAGCCGGTCGACGACCCGCAGCAGCGACGGTCGGTCGTCGTCACCTGCCTGCCGCCAGATGACGGCCAGGCCGACCACCGACAGGACGATCGGCCACACGATGGCGTCGCCGAACCAGATTCCCGTCGACCGCAGCAGCAGGAGCCCCCCGAGCACCACCGCTCCCACCGCCACGATCTCGGTCGGGTCGAACCGGCGGTCGCTGAGCGCGCTCTGGGCCATCGACCGCTGGTCGCCCTCGAGCGGCAGCATCAGCCACGCGGCCACGTACAGCACCACGCCCGTCCCGCCGGCGACGGTGAGGGCGACGACCGCCAGCCGCACGACGAGGGGGTTGAGCCCGATGTAGCGGGCCAGCCCGGCGCAGACGCCGGCGACGATCCGCTCGTCCCGGCTACGGGCGAGCGGCGGCCGAGCCTCGGCCCGGAGGCGGTGGGTGGCGTGTCTGTCACTGTCGGGTCGATGATCCCATGAGCCGTGGGAGCCGGCCACGGGGATCGCCACGGACCTCGGGCTCCGTACGAGTACGGGTCGGGTCAGGGATGTCCCGGATTGGCGAACGGGCCCGCCGGGCGCATTGTGGGCCCATGCAGACAGCCCAGGACCGTGACGTGCCTCCCTCCGGCGGGCCCCCGCCCGGGCCCCTCCGCTCTCCCGCCTCACCCGGTCGACCCAGGACAAGGTCCTCTCCGGCCTGTGCGGGGGACTGGGACGACACTTCGCCATCGACCCGATCGTCATCCGTGTCGCCTTCGTGGTGCTCACCCTGGCCGGCGGCACCGGGATCCTCCTCTACCTGGTGGGTTGGGCCTTGATTCCCGACGACCAGGGCGGGGTGATCGGTGGCGGGATCGGCGACAAGGCCCCCCTGCGATGGGTGGGCGAGGACCGGTCCCGCAAGCTGGTGGCGGCGGTGGTCGCCGGCGGGGGGCTGCTCATCCTCCTGAACCAGATCACCGACGGCTCCGACGGCGACGTGGCCCTCGGCCTGGTCCTCGTCGGGCTCGGCGCCGCCTTCCTCTGGTCCCGCCGCAACGCGCCGAAGCTGCCGCCGGGCACCGGCCCGGGCCCGGGTGGAGGGACGTGGGTGGTGCCTCCCGGGTCCGCGCCGCCGTCCGCCACGGCGCCGTCCGATGTACCCGGGCCCTTTCCAGATTCGTCCCCATCCGCCCCCGGGGACGACACCACCGCCGCCGAGTCACCCACCGACCCGGCGGCGGTGGAGATCGACTCCACGACCCCGCCGGCCGCCCCGCCGGCGGGGCCCGACCCGTTGGCGACGGCCACCGCGCCAATGCCCCTGGCCGCCTGGCCCCCCCAACCTTCCTACGCCGGTGGGCTTCCGCCGATGTCGGTGCCGCCCCCCATCGTCCGTCTGCCGAAGCCGCCCAAACCGCCCAAGCCCCGATCTGTGCTGGTGGCGGTGACGTTCAGCGTCCTCGCCATCCAGGCGGGGATACTCGTCCTGGTCGGTGCCTCGCTGGTGACCGGCCTCGCCCTGTCGGTGCTCGTCGTCGGCCTGGCCCTGGTCCTCGGGACGTGGATGGGCCGGGCCCGCTGGCTCATCCCGGTCGGCCTGCTCCTGTCCATCGCCCTCGGAGCGGCCGTGGTCCTCGACGTCCCCATCTCCGGCGGGACGGGGAGCCGGGTGTACCGCGTCGCCACCCTCGCCGACCTGCGCTCGCCGTACCGGCTGGGTGCGGGCGAGGCGATCCTCGACCTCGGCAGTCTGGACCTGAGCGGCACGACGGCCGAGGTCGACGCCAGCCTGGCCCTCGGCCACCTGGTGGTCGTGGTGCCGCCGGGCGCCGAGCTGGACTTCGACGGACGGGTCAACGCCGGGACCCTCGTGCTCTTCGATCGGGAGTGGGGCGGGACGTCGGTGAAGCAGGACATTGTCGTGCCGGGTCGCGAAGGCGGCGGCCGGCTGGTGTTGGACGCCCAGCTGGGCGTCGGAGAGCTGGAGGTGCGACGTGCCGCGGCATGACCTCGACCCCTTGTCCCTGATGGCCGGGATCTTCTTCGTCGGTGTGGCCCTCCTGGGCCTCCTCGGGCAGGGAACCGGCGACGACGCCGGCTGGCTGTGGCCGGCGCTGCTGATCGTCGTCGGCCTGGCCGGCCTGCTGGCGGCCCGTCCCCGCGCCGCCCGCATTGGAGGCCCAACCGACGAAAGTGGGTAGGACCGGGGCATGAGCGACCCGGAACCGTCGAGCATCGACACCAACGCCCCCGATCCCCACATGCTGGAGGAGCTCGACGAGCACATCCGGGAAGCTCGGGCCGCCGCCGAGGACGCCATCGGCTACGAGGGCGGCCCGTCGTTCGTCGAGAGCGGCGACGTCGCCAGGGACGGCGGCGACACCGAGGACGCCGCGGAAGACGGCGGGACCGGGGACGTCGAGGCCGCCAGCACCGATGACGACAGCATCGATGACGACAGCACCGACACCGACAGCACCGAGGACGACCAGACCATCGCCCCTCCGGGCTGAGCCGACCGGCCCATGTCCGAGTCGGAGTCGGTACAGACGGCGTTCGAGAAGTCGATCGACGAGGGGAAGCGGCGACTCGGTCGACCCTGGCCGGAGCTGCTGGCCACCGGCATGGTCGGCGGCTTCGACGTCGGTGTCGGCGTCCTCGCCCTGCTCGTCGTGCTCGAGGCGTCCGGGAACGAGCTGCTGGCCTCGCTGGCCTTCAGCATCGGGTTCATCGCCCTGACCCTGGCCAAGAGCGAGCTGTTCACCGAGAACTTCCTGGTCCCGGTGACGACCGTCGTCGCCGGCAAGTCCAGCCTCGGAGCCCTGATGCGGCTGTGGGCGGGTACGGCGGGCATGAACCTGCTCGGCGGGTGGGTGTTCACCGGCCTGGTGATGCTCGGCTTCCCCGACCTGCGCCCCACCGCCGTCGAGGTCGCCACCCACTACGCCGAGCTGGGGATCAACCTGAAGTCGTTCGCCGCCGGGGTCGTGGCCGGCATGGTCATCACGCTGATGACGTGGATGGTCACGAGCACCGACGCCGTCGTCGGCAAGCTCGCAGCGGCGGCGTCGGCCGGGTTCCTGCTGGCCGCGGCCAAGATGAACCACGCCATCGTGCTCTCGCTGGTGATGTTCGCCGCCCTCCACGCCGGCGCCCCGTTCGGCTACCTGGACTGGTTGGGGACGGCGGCCTGGGCCGCCCTGGCCAACATGGCCGGCGGCATGGGCCTGGTCACTCTCGTGCGCATCGTCCAGGTGGGCAGGGCCAAGGTCGAGGAGGAGCGCCGCAACCCCGGCGGCCCCCGTCCCGACAAGGAGGAGAAGAGCGAGTCGGGGCTGGTGATACCCGACGGCGTTTCCGCCGAGCGGGACGGTTCCTAGAGGTCGAGCCCCAACTGCCGGGCGCCGGCTGCCGCCGGGGGCTTCGGACGAGGAGGCGATTTCGTGCGGGCGTGCTCGGGGCGGGTGGTGCGGCCGCCGTGGCGTTCCACGAGCTGGGCCACCAGTGTGCAGACCCGCTGCTGGGCGTCCTTGGGGGCGTAGGCCCGGGGGTAGAGCTCGTCGTAACGGGCGACCAGGTCGGGGCGGGCCTCGCCCAGCCACCCCAGGTAGTGCTCGCGGACCCCGGGTCGGAGGTGGAGCAGGATGGTGGAGATCGGACGGGCGCCGGCCTCCACGCAGGCCTTCACCACCGCCTCCAGCTGCTCGGGGGAGTCCGACAGGCCAGGCAGGACCGGGGCGATCAGCACGCCGCAGCGCACGCCGGCCTCGTTGAGCCTCGCCACCGCCTCCACCCGCCGGATGGGATGGGGCGTGCCCGGCTCGGTGAGCTTCCAGACCTCCTCGTCGAGCGTGCCGATGGAGAACCCGGCCCACACGTCGGTGCGCTTGGCCGCCTCGGCTAGCAGGTCGAGGTCGCGCAGGACGAGCGTCGACTTGGTCAGGATGGAGAAGGAGTTCGACGCCTCCGCCAGCACCTCGACGATGCCCCTCGTGAGGTGGTACTTTCCCTCGCACCGCTGGTAGGGGTCGGTGTTGGTGCCCATGGCGATGTGGTCGCCGGCCCACCTGCCTGGCGCCAGTTCGGCCCGCAGCCGCTCGACGGCGTTGATCTTGACGACGATCTTGCTGTCGAAGTCGTGGCCGGTGTCGAGGTCGAGGTACTGGTGGGTCGGGCGGGCGAAGCAGTAGACGCAGGCGTGGCTGCAGCCGCGATAGGCGTTGATCGTGAAGCGGAAGGGGACGTGCGAGGCCTTGGGGACCTCGTTGATGATGCGGCCGGCCCTGACGTGGAGGAACTCCATGCCCCGGAACTCGCCGCGACCGACGTGGCGCTCCACCTCTTCCTCGAAGAGGTGGGGCTGGTCTCCGTCACCGTCCAGGCGCCACCGCATGGCGCCAGCCTAGACGAACTGGCGTTCGTACCGGCGGAGGTTCAGTAGTAGTACTCGCGGCGGCGCCGGGTGACCAGGTAGACCACGAGCGCGGCCCCGAGGATCGAGGCGATCCACCCCGGCGCATACCCGGGCCCGAAGAGCAGGCGTCCCACGAACCCGGCACCGATGGCCCCGGCCACTCCGGCGGCGGCGGTGCCCAGGATCCCGAGAGGCGTCGGTCCCGGGACGAGCAGCCGGGCGATGGCGCCGACGATCAGTCCCACCACGAACCACACGATGATTGCCCACAACAACGCATCTCCTGTCATGACCATTTCGTTCCCCGTCGGCGTTGATCTCACACTGCGCGGTCGGCCGACCACTGGACCAACGCGAGCAATCCCAATTCGCGCTGTGGCCGTAGCATCCGGATATGGACAGTTACCAGCGATACCTTGTCGAAGAGGTCGCCGAAGACTGCGTCGCAGGCGCCATCAGTCGCCGGGAAGCGCTCCGGCGCCTCGGCTTGATGGGCCTGTCGGCCATGGCTGCCTCAACCCTGCTGGCCGCGTGTGGCGACGACGGTGACGACCAGGCCCAGACCCCGTCCACGTCGACGCCGGCCACGACCGCCACTGGCGCCGCGGGGACCGAGGCGATCACCTACCCGAGCGGGCGGGCCATCCCTCTGTCAGGGGCGTGGGCGGCGGCGAGTAGCCCCAAGGGAGCGGTCTTGGTGATCCACGAGAATCGGGGCCTCACCGACCACATCAAGTCGGTGGCGGCCCGCCTGGCCGGCGACGGGTACTCGGCGCTGGCCGTCGACCTGCTGTCGGAAGAGGGCGGCAGTGCCAAGGTGGGGCAGGCCGACGCCGGCGCCGCCCTGAACGCCGCTGGCCGTCCCCGGTTGCAGGCCGACCTGAAGTCGAGCCTCGACGAGCTGGCCCGTCGCCAGCCCGGCGCCAAGCTGGGCGTCATCGGCTTCTGCTTCGGGGGGACGATGACGTGGGGGCTGTTGGCGACCCCCGACGCCAGCCGGCTGTCGGCCGCCGCGCCGTTCTACGGCACGATCGACGCCGACGCCGACCTGTCCGGCACCAATGCCGCCGTCCTCGGCGTGTACGGCGAGCTCGATCAGCGGGTCAACGCCACTCGGGACGCGGCCACCGCCGCCCTACAGAAGGCGGGCCTGACGCACGAGATCAAGACCTATCCGGGCGCCAACCACGCCTTCTTCAACGACACCGGCCAGAACTACGAACCGACCCAGGCGGCCGCCGCTTACACAGCCGTCCTCGACTGGTTCGGCAAGCACCTGGGATAGCGGCAGGCACTCCGGGAGCTGCCAGCCTCCCGGTAGCTCGCTGCCGCCTGGCTGATTGTCGCCAGCATCCAGCATCCAGCGATACTGATCACCTCCCGAGCCCGGGTGTCACCGGCACGGCCGAGAGATATCATCGGCGCCTCTCCGAACTACCAGCGCCCCCGGCGCATCTGAGCGGGATTCGCAGTTACGCGTCGGCTTGGTGGGCGTTCCTCCTGCGGCACCCCGGTCGTCGTTCCACCTGTGGGACACGTCGGCATGACACCCCCGACGTCATTGCCGAGCGGAGTCGATCGGCCACACGGGTCGCCGCGGAGCTGCGATTCTGACGCCAGCCGAGTGGCAAGCAGGCCATGACGTCGACGAGCGGGCGTACCCTGGTTGGGTGGCGAACCCGCTGACGCTCAGCTACACGATCGACGACCTCGAGTGGCTCCGTCTGGTGCCTCGGTGATCTGGTCGTAAGCGAGCCGGTCACGCCTGAGCTGGTGGGCGCTGCTCGCCAACTCGACCTGCTCATCGCCGGAAACCACGACGCCTGGGCGCTCGGGCCAGACCGGGTCACCGCCCATACCGGGTCGGATCCCCGGCGGATCGGGCGTTGGAGGCGCGAACCAATCGTGTCCGTTGACAGGCGTCGGCATGAGGCAGCCGACGCCGGCCATCTTCAGCGCCTGCACCGAAGGCGGATCGTCTTTCGGAGCTCGAGGAAGCGTCGGCCTGAGCAGATCGCCCGCCGCTCGGTAACGTGCTCGGATGCCCATCAAGCTCGAGAACGTCGGCATCGCCGTCCGTGACCTGGACGCGACGATCGCCTTCTTCACCGACCTCGGGCTGACCGTCCTGGGCCGGGACACGGTCAGTGGAGAGTGGACGGACACCGCCGTCGGCCTCGACGGCAACCACGCCAACATCGCCATGCTCCAGACGCCAGACGGCAACGGTCGCCTCGAGCTCTTCGAGTACATCCACCCCGACGCGATCGAGACGGAGCCCACACGGCCCAACGAGATCGGCATGCACCGCGTCGCCTTCTCGGTCGACGACATCGACGAGGCCCTCGAGATCGCCGCGAGGCACGGCTGCCACCCGCTCCGCGGCGTGGCCACCTACGGAGACGTCTACAAGCTCACCTATGTACGCGGGCCCAGCGGCATCATCGTGATGCTCGCCGAGGAGCTCAACAAGAGCTGACTACGGGGACTATGGCCGCGTGACCATGGGCACGCGGAGCGTGCCGGTGACCGATCCGTCTGCGGGACGAGCTCTCCATAACCCGCGGCCCTGATCGGGCCTGGTCGCGCGCACGAGTGATCGAATTTCGGCTTGTCGGGGACGACGAACTGGCGCGCATGACCAGTTCGGCTACCACAAGGCCAGTGACTCTCCTGCCCGCAGAGGACGCTGGATCGTGTCTGCGGCCGCGGTCGCCTGCGTCGGCGGCCAGCCGGGGCCGGGACCGAGGTGCAAGACCACGCCGACTCCTCGACTCGGCCGATTTCAAACCACACGCTCGGAACGACGCGACTGCCGTGTCGTACCGGTTGGCCGCCCACCGCAAGGAACCCGACCCCCCATGGGCGGCGGGCTACCGCCGCGGATGCCGCGTCTCCCCGGTGGCCTCGTTGGGGTGGGGGACTCGGTCGCCTCCTTCAATCCCATCTACGGCCAGGGGATGACGTCGGCGGCTCTTCACGCCGCCGCCCTGGGTGATTACCTGGCGTCGGGAGCACCGCCGCACGAGCCGGCCCGGTCTTCCTTCCGCCGGTTGCGACCGGTGATCGACTCCGTGTGGACACCTGTCGACATCGGCCGATTTCCGCCTACCCCACGTCACCGGCGAGCGGCCCCGGGGACTGTGGCTGGCGCACCGGGTGAACGACCTCTACACGAGGGCGTCACTGCGGGACGCCGACGTGCACGGCCTCTTCCTGCGGGTGCTCAACCTCCAGGAGCGGCCACGGGCGATGGCGAGGCCCGACCGACTCCTCCGGAGCTACCTCGCGTCGCGCCGCCCCCCGCCGCCCGACAACGAGTGCCAAAACACCCGATCCTCGGCGGCGACATGGCCGGGCGGGTGGAGGCGGTCGGCAGCGGCGTCACCACCTTCCAACCCGGCGACGAGGTCCATGCGAGTCTCCTGGATCACGGCTTCGGCGCCTTCGCGGAGTACGTGTCGGTGCCGGTCGAAGCCATGGCGTCGAAGCCGGCGAACCTGTCGTTCGAGGAGGCCGCGGCGGTTCCGACGGCGGCGGGAACCGCCCTCCAGGGCCTCCGCCATCACGGGGAGATCCAGCCCGGGCAGAAGGTTCTCGTCAACGGCGCTTCCGGTGGGGTCGGCACCTTCGCCGTCCAGATCGCCAAGTCCTACGGGGCCGAGGTGACCGGCGTGACCAGCACCAAGAACATCGACCTCGTCCGGTCCCTCGGCGCCGATCACGTGGTCGACTACACGACGACCGACTTCGCCCGGAGCGGGGAGCGCTACGACCTCATCCTGGACACGATTGGGAACCGATCGGTACCCGATCTCAGACTTGTACTCGCGGAGGGCGGCAAAGCCGTCGTCGTTGGGTTCACGACCGTGGGCCATGCGATAGGCGTCTCGGTGCGCGGCGGCAAGCGGATAGCCATGGTCTCGGCGCATGTCGCTGCGAAGGATCTGGAACTGCTGTCGGCGCTGATCGAGGCCGGCAAGGTACGCCCGCAGATCGATCGGCGCTATTCGTTCGCAGAAATCCCCACCGCGCTCGCCTACCTGGAACAAGGTCACGCGAAGGGGAAGGTGGTCGTCAGGGTGGCGTGAGGGAGTCCCGCCGCCTACGCGTGGTAGCTCTCCTCGACCTCGAAGACACCGTGGGAGTGCTCGGCCCCCACGGCATCGAACAGTTCCAGGGCGGCCGGAGCCCTGCCGCCGCGCCGCATCGCCATGAGGGAATCCCGGTCCCGCCACGTCGTCTGGATCCGCCAACGTCCTCCCTGTCCACGAAGTAGCTCGGAACGTAGGAGTCCGTCGGGAATCGGGCCCTGCGTCATCTGCCGGTAGCCGGCAACGAGATCCTGCTCGCGGTCGGCATCGACGGTAGCGTCGACCACCGTCACGATTTCAGCGCTCATGGTCCTCCCTTTCAGCCGCCTGGCGCCCTGAGTCCTAGCCCAGACCCTCGGGGGACACGACGGGCCGGAGCAGCCACCGGACGGCGGTGCCGGTGGGGTCGAGGTCGCGCCAGGTGTCGGCCAGTCCCGGAAGGGTGGTGAGCAGCAGGAGGCGGAACGCGTCGTGGCTCTCGACCAGTGAGCGCCGGAGGAGGGCGCCGTCGGCGTAGGCGGTGCGCCCGGGATGGCCGAGGGTGGACCGCACCGACTCCCAGGCGTACATGGCCCCGCCGCCGTCCTCGCGGATGCGTCGAGACCGGGCGGGATCGCGGCTGTCGGCGACCTTGGCGCGGGGAGCAACGCCGGCTGCCAGCACGCACTCGCGGAAGGCGGGGTCGTCGCCCAGGCGGTAGACGCGGGCGAGAGGGTCCTCGGCGGGTGGGCAGGCGAAGGCGCTGTAGCGCTCGATCGCCGACCACAGGAGCAGGTAGGCGGACTGGAGGCCGAAGAACCGCTCCCACAGCGAGGGGCTGTCGCCGGGCAGGGTGGGGAAGGGGTCGACGGCGTGTTCCAGGGCCTGGCGGCGCACGGCGTGGAGCCCGAAGCGCAGGGTGGGGTCGGCATCGGCCGACCACGACGTGAACCACTCGTCGGGGCTGCCACGGTCGGGGTGCCGCCCCTGTAGGACGTTCACCTTCAGGACCTGGTCGCCGCCTCGATCAGCTGTGGCGGGCAGCTTGGCGTCGGTGATGAGCCAGCGGTAGTGCTGGCGGGGCTCGAAGCCGGACACCGCGTCGTAGGCGGCCCGCTCCTGACCGGGCCTGAACCGCAGGATCGTCCCTTCCACGCCGCCCGTACCGTCGGGGTCGAGGAGAGGCAGCCCGTCGCGGTAGCGGAGGGCGCCGGCGGGGATGGTGGCGGGTGTGGCGTCGGCGACCAGGTCGCGCACGACGCCGCCGTAGGCAGGCTGGTCGGGCTTCAGCAGGCCGTAGGTGAACAGGGGGAACTCGAGTCGGGCGGGCAGTTCCAGCGTCTCGGGCATCCGGAGGGGAGCCTAGGTCGGTGCTGATCAAGCCTGCCTTCGGCGCCTGACAACGGCCTTTCGCACGCAAGTGCGCTGGTCAGGCGCCCGGCTGCAGAGCAGCCGATGCGTTGATCAGCACCGACCCAGGGCTGCCGTGGACCAGACTGGGGCGCGATGAAGCGGTCGACGGCGATCGGGCACCTGGTCGAGATGGCGGAGGTGGCGACGGAGCGGCTGCGGCTCCGCGACACCGACATCGGCTGGCCCCTCGAAGAGCTGTGGGTGACGGGCGAGCTGCTCGGCGACGCCGACACCCTGGAGTCGGGCGCCATCATGCTCGTGCTCGACGAGCCGCCGGACGACCTGCCGTGGATGGCCCTGAACCCGGCCGGCGAGTGGGTCGGCGACCAGCTGCGGCTGGGGAAGCGGCCGTTCCTGTGGGCCTACCGGCCGCTGGCGTGGCCGGTGTGGAACCCTGCCTACCGTCGGCTGGTGCGGTTCTGGTCGGCCGACGCCGGGCTCGACGACCGCGTGGTCGAGGCGCTGCGGGCCAAGGAGCTGGACGGCGTCACGGTGGTCGAGCCGACGTTGGAGCTGTTCGTCGAGCAGGTCCGCGAGGAGGCGGCCATCTCCCGCCGCCATCTCCGGGAGACGCTCGACCGCTACTGGGACCCTGACTGGCGGAAGGCGCACGACGGCTACGGCACGTCCCCCGAGGACCACCTCTGGCGGGCCGCCACCGCGGTGTCCGAGATGCAGGACGCCCTCGACCAGCCCGACCCGAGCTAGACGGGACCCGAGGGCCGGCGTGGCCCGGGCCTCCGACGTCTCCCGACGCCGGTACAGGTGGGCGCAGCACCATGATTGCGTTGATGCGCCCCGGTATCGTGTGGCGAGGTTGCATGATCTCGCCGGTCACAGGAGAGCGATGGCCAGTCGGCTCCTGTGGGCTCTCGTCGGAGTCGCACTGGTGGCGGCGGCGTGCTCCTCGTCCCCGAACGAGTCCCGAGACGGCCGCCCCGATTCGAATCGGCGCCTTCGGCTTCCCCGAGAGCACGCTGCTGGCCAAGATCTACGGCCGGGCGCTCGAGGACCACGGCTACCGGGTGGAGCTCCGGCCCGCCCTGGGGAGCCGGGAGGTCGTGACCCCGCCCTCCAACGGTGCCCAGGTCGCATCCCACGGCCTGCCCGTTCGGGCCGCGGGCCTCGACTTCGCCACGCTCGTCCGGGACGCCCACGGCCTGCAGCTGGGCGGCGAGGACGAGGAGCTCGAGACGCTCACCCGTTATCTGTGGGAAGGCCCTCGGCGTCCTTGACGAGCCGACGCTGCACGCCGGGGGCCTCCGACTTGCCGTGGGGGACGTCTTTATCTTTGGGCCTACGGGAGCATCATCGCCGCCGGGCCGGGCCCCATCGCCACCGTGAGTTCGCATGCTTCCGGCAAACCGAGGCCCTGCTCCGAGCCGAACGACGGAGGCTCAGCCGTGCGAGTTGCCTCGGCAGGCTCTCGCCAGCAGCGCCGCGCCGAGCAACGCTGCCACGGTAGACGCACCCAGCACACCGAGTTTGGCCGCGTCCTGGATCGCACCCGGCTCGAAGGCGAGCTCGGCGATGAACAGCGAGACGGTGAATCCGATGCCGCCGATGGCGGCGATGCCCACGACCATGGCCCAGGTAGCCCCCTCGGGTAGGCGGCCGAGCCCGCACCGCACGGCCAGCCAAATCGCCGCCGATATTCCGACCACCTTGCCCACCACCAGGCCGAGCGCCACGCCCGCCGTCACACCGAACCGTCGCCGAAGCATCGAAAGAATCGGCCTTGATCACGACCCCGGCGTTGGCCACGGCGACGAGCGGCACCACGGCGAAGCTCGTCCACGGGTGCAGCAGGTGCTCGAGCCGCTCGGCGGGCGAGACTGTGGTCCGGGCCAGGCGGTTCATGACGGCGAGCTCGGCCGGACCGGGATCGTCGCTCAGGTCCCGTGCCCACTGCCGGGTGACCGCGGCCGGGCTGAGGGCGCGCCCTGGCGCCAACAGCCCAGGCACCGTGGGCGGCGATGGCGGGCATGGCCGCCACCCTGGGCTCGCGCAGGTCGCCGTGGACAATCTCTCGCTTGATCTCGAGGCCCACGACGAAGAAGAACAGGGCCATGAGCCCGTCGTTCACCCAGTGCCGGGGTCCTCGACGAGCACGAACCGGCCCACGCCGACGGACAGCTCGGTGTGCCACAGCGCCTCGTAGGAACCGTGCCACGGCGAGTTGGCCCACACCAGCGCCACCACCGCAGCCACCAGCAAGACGAGTCCACCGGCAGACTCGGTCGCCAGGAACTGGCGCAGGACTCGCGGCTTCCGCCGCCCGGGAAGAGCTGCGCCGGGACCGGCCAGGTCGCCTCCGGGCCCGCCGTTGTCGGTCTCGCTGGTACCCATGGGCGTGCTTCTTTCGGTCGCGTGGCTACACCGCCGACCAGGCTTCCCGGCTCACCGCCACCGAAGTGGTTGCCCCCCATCTTTGTGGCCCGGCGAGGACGGAGGAAATCAACAGCGTTGGCCGGGGACCACCAGGCATCCGGGGCATCCCGGTCGGCAGGTCGAGCGTCGTCGGTCCACGTCAGCGCTTGGGCCGTCCGAAGCGCCCGGTGACCTGGTAGGGGGAGATGGATGACTCGCCCATCACCAGCTGAGCTGCGATGGCGGCGATCAGCCCGGCACCACGAGCCCGGTGCGGGGCACGTTCTGAGGTACGGCAGGTTGGACATGGCGTCGCCCCACGCGGAAGGACGTCAGCGCGCCGCCAATCCCTCGTCAACACCTCGGTGGGCAGCAGCGTTTCCCCGGAGCCGGCCCGTCAGCTGCCGGAGATATCCCACCGAGGACCCATCCTCGGGAGGCGTGGTCGAGTCGCGCAAGATCTTGTCGAGCCTGACGACCTCCTCGGCGGAGATCACGCCCACGAACCGTCCGCCGTCGCACACGGGGAGGCGCTCGACCGACGCCTCCTCCATCGCCAGAAGGACATCCGACACCGTCCAATCCGTCGAGGCCACCGGAACATCCGTACGCATGATGTCGGCCACGGTCGTCGACGGCCACGACGCCCGCTCGAGGCCCGACAGCTCGTCCACCCCCGCCAACCCGTGGTAGGACGCGCCATCGACGACCGCCACCGACCGCTGCCGGTTGCCCACGAGGTGGTGCCAGAACAGCTCCTCGGCGGTCGCGTCGGGCGGCACCGTCGCAGCCTGGGTGTTCACCATGGAGGCCAGCGGCAGCTGCAGTCGTCGCTCGAGGTGGCCCATGCGCCCGGTCGACTGATAGGGCGAGATGGAGGTCCGGCCGATCACGAGCTGGGCCACCACCGCGGCGATGAGGCCGGGCACGACGAAACCTGGTCGGCCGGTGAACTCGGCGATGAAGACGACCGCAGCCAGGGGGACCCGATAGCCGGCGCCGAGGAACGCGGCCATCCCCACCATCGGGAAGAGGGTGCCGTTCCCGGGATCGAAGACGCCCCCGACCGCCCGGCCGACGAGAGCGCCCTGGATGACCAGGGGGATGAACAGCCCGCCTACGCCTCCACCTCCGACGGCGGCCGCGGCCCCGGTCACCCGCAGCGTTCCCAGGGCCACGATGGCCAGGACGCTATGGTCCGGGCTCAGCGCCCACCGCAGCGCCTCGTATCCCGGCCCCAGCACGAGCGACCGATCGGCGAGGGTGTGGCCGAGGATCACCGTGCAGCCGATGACGGCCCCCGCCACCGCCGCCCGGACAAGTGGCTTCCCCCGGGTCGAGAGCTGCTTGGCCGTGCGGATCAGTGCCACGAAGACCCGGGCCAGGACGCCGGCGACAAGGCCCACCACGGCTGCGCCTCCCAAGTCGACCAGGTTGAACGGGGCGCTGCCGGCGACCGGCAGGATGGGGTCGGTGCCGGCCACCGCCGCGAACACGACGTAGCTGGTCGCCGCGCTGATGGCGGCGGGAAGCAGCATGTGGCGGGCCAGATCGTCCTGATAGGGCACCTCGAGGGCGAAGACGAGGCCGGTCACCGGAGCTTTGAAGATTGCTGCCACTCCGGCCGCGGCCCCCGCGACCAGCAGCAGCTTGGCCTCCTGGGCGGTGAAGAAGCGCCGCAGGCGACGTTGCCAGGCGGCCCCGATGGCGGCACCGAGGTAGGTCGCGGGTCCCTCGTAGCCGAGGGGGACGCCGGAGCCGAGAGTGGCGACGGCCGCCAGCGCGCGAGCGGGTACGGCCCGAGGGGCAAGTGCGCCCGCATCGTCATGGAAGGCCCTGATGTAGTCGTCCGCCGTCGAGGACGTCGTCCCCCGTCCCCCCAACCGTAGGCAGGCCGCCGCCACCACCAGCCCAGCCAGGGGAGCAGCCGCCTGCACCGCCAGCGGAAGTTCGACGACAGCGTGGAGACCGGCGTGGGCCGTGATCTCGAAACCGGCCACGATCAGGCCGATCACTGCGCCCAGCACCCCGGCGATGAACAGAACCTGACGGGAGCGCCGGGCGAAGGCCATCAGGCTTCGGGTATCGGGACGCCGGTCCGCAGCCAACAGCCTCCTGCGAACGGCCCACGTCAGTCGCCTCATCGAAGCCTTCTCGGCGGCGGGGGCCGCTCGCCGGGCGCAGAGACGACGATCCCCTTCGCCGGGGGTATGGGCGTGTCCCATCCGAACAGGTCGGCATCGACCGCCTCGCCCGCCGCCGCTGCGAAGGCAATCATCGCCTCGAGCGCAGCTTGCTGCGTGTGCGGCTCCAGCTTCGACACGATGGCGGCCAGGTCGCGCCGACGGTGGTTAGAGACCCGCTGGACCAGGCGGTCGCCGGCGGCGGCCAGGAACAGCCGCGTCGACCGGCGGTCACTCGTGCCCGCCACCCGCCGCAGGAGCTGCTTGCGCACGAGGCGGTCGCACAGGCGGGTCGCGGTGGACCCGTGGACATCGAGGGCGGCGGCGAGATCAGTGACGGTGATCCCGGGCCGAGTGGAAACCACGACGAGGGCTCGGAACTGGGGAAGGGTCACGTCGTCCAGGTCCGCGAGCGAGCGGGCCGCCACCCCCACCAGTGCCCGTGAGGCAACCAGAAGCGCCTCGACCAGGCGGTCTTGGGGGCGGAGTACCTGCATTACGACAATGAGTGTAGTAGTGCATGTACACCAGGCTGGTACACGCCTGCACACTCCGGCTCGGCGCCGGCCCTAGGCTGGACGGGATGGAGTTCCTCGGTGCCCCGGAGCTGCTTGTCGTCCTGGTCGTGGCCCTGCTCGTGTTCGGTCCGACCAAGCTGCCAAAGCTGGCCCGTTCCCTCGGCGAGGCGGCCCGGGAGTTCAGGAGGGCGACAACTGAGGCAGACAGGGATCAACCGAGCGGGGACATGTCCTCGAATGGGGGAGCCACCGAGCCCCGCGGGTCTCATGGTGTCAAGGGCCAACAGGTTCCGGATGGGGGGTCGTAGACCACGTTCTGGCCGTTGGGGCCCCTGACGCATGGGTCATCGACCGGGAGTCGCCGGCCCATGCTGGAGATCGCGGGGATCGGATCGACCACCCGAAGTCGGCCGGGGTGGCGAGTTCATGACCCATCCGGCGAGTGGTCTCTTGTCGCAGCACTTCGGCGTTAGGCAAGACTGGCAGTAGGCGCGCCCGTAGGCGAGCCAACAGGTCGCGTGCGAAAGCCAGGCACGCCGAAAAGGAGGACCGTGGCCGCTTGCAAGTCCGACGAAGAACGATCGGCCTCGGGTGTCGCTGGCCCACAGTGTCGACCCCGGCAGGGGTTGAAAGCGGTCGCTCGGCGCGCGTTCTCGGGCGTTGGCCGCGACCCCGCCGCCCAGACGCCATGCGGGGCCATGGCCGTCGGTTGGCAGGCTCTGCTTCCCGTGGCGCTCCTCGTCCTGGCCATCGGCTGCGGCACACCTGACGACGCCGGGCTGACCACTCCGGTGCCGACATCACCGAGCACAGCCGATCCGACGGAGACGACCGCCCCAGCTGCCCCGTCAACGACGTCCGAACCCACCACAGCGCCCCCCACCACCGCGCCCCCCACCACAGCGCCCCCCACCACCGCGCCCCCCACCACCGCGCCCCCCACCACCGCGCCCCCCACCACCGCGCCCCCCACCACCGCGCCCCCCACCACCGCGCCCCCCACCACCGCGCCCCCCACCACCGCGCCCCCCACCACCGCGCCGCCCACCACGGTGCCCCCCACGCCGGTGGTTTTGGGCCGGGGCGACGAGGGGCCAGAGATCCGCGTCCTGCAGGAGCGGCTCACCGCCCTGCGCTTCTGGCTCGGCGCGCCCGATGGGGCGTTCGGCCACCTTACCGAGCAGGCCGTCTACGCCTTCCAGAAGGCGAATGGCATCACGGTCGACGGCAGAGTGGGACCTGAGACCCGAGCTGCCCTCGCCGATCCGATCGCGCCCGTTCCCCGGACGAGGGCAGGACGAGCGACCGAGATCGACAAGGCGCGCCAGCTCCTCTACAGCGTCGTTGACGGCAGGATCGACTGGGTCTTCAACACCTCGACCGGGACCGAGCTGCCTTACGACCACCCGCACGGCTACACCGCCCTCGCCGATACTCCTCCCGGCACCCACACCGTGTTCTGGGAGACGGACGGGTGGGAGGACGGCAATCTCGGCCCCTCTACCGGCCGAAGTACTTCCACGAGGACGGGATCGCGGTCCACGGCTACGGCAGCATTCCGCCCTTCCCCGTCTCCCACGGCTGCGCTCGCGTCAGCTTTGCGGCCATGGACTTCATCTGGGATTCCGGGCTCATGCCCTTGGGGTCGACGGTGCTCGTCTACGGCGAGACGCCCGCGGTCTGATCCTCCCTGCCCGCCGATCAGGCCGCGGGTGCGCTGGTCACGTCTCGGTCGACCCGGAAGCCGCCCTCCACTCCCGTGAGCGACACGTAGTCGACAGCAACCAGCTGTCCGCCCCGGAAGTGGAGCACCTCCGCCTCGTACGCCAGCGCGGTCGACACGGTGAAGGACCGCGCCGAGCAGTCCCCGACGACACCCGAGAAGATCAGGGTGCGAACCACAAAGGCGCGCAGCAGAGGTTCGACGTCTTGGGTGATCGACCGGCGGAGCGCGCCTTCTGGATCGCTCCCGGCCAGGAGGCGCTGGAGCTCCTGGACGTCGAGCTGCTGGACCGTCGCCGACAGCTTCAGCGGTGACCTGTGCGTGCGATCTGAGAGTGCGCCGAGGGGGGCAGCTCCAGCGCTGTCGCCGGGCGGCCGCCCACGACGCACGAACGGCCACCGAGCCAGGTCCGACCGTCCCGCGGGTGACCGGTTCGATGGCCAGGGCGGCACCACGCTCCGACCATGCCCAAACCCATGACGGCGGCAACGACGAACATGCGCCGCCCGATCGACCAACGCCGCGACTTGCGACCCGCACCGCCCCCTCGCTGGTCGGGCTCACCGTCGGCCATGCGGAAATGCTCGCGCCGTACGATCCACCCTCGGCTGCCCCCTCGAGAACTGGCGGTCAACCACGATCCGGTTCCTGATCCTGCGGGTCACCGCGCCCCTGTGGGCCGCCCTCTTCGCCAGCCCGGTGGTGGGCCTGGTCGCCGGTGGCCTTCTGGTCCACGGCCGCCAACACGAGTGAACCCGAGGGTCTCTCGCAGAGAGCCGTCCCTCGCCATCGGCCGTGCCGGCGCCGAGTCCGGTCGAGAAGTCGGTAGGATGGCCGGGGTTCTGGTCGGGCCGTGAGGGACAGACCGGCACGCGCTCGTGTCGCGGGCCCGGCGGCGGAACCCGGGCAGCTGAGGCCCCACGGCCAGGCGAGAGGAGTTGACCAGCGAGGAATCTTTCGGTTCTGACTCAGATTGCAGTCCCCGAGGAAGCCTGCGGGGCACCCGAGCAGTCGGGTGCCCTCTGCGACACCGTCTACCGGCTGACCGGCAACGAGGTGGTGGCCCGGGCCAGCGACGTCTTTGTGGCGCGACCAGCCAGAATCGGTTTGATACTGCTCGTGGCGTGGATCACTGCCCGTGTCCTGCGGCGGGCGATCCGACGCTTCACGAAGGGACTCGGTGACGTGAGGGCCGACGTTGCGTCGGCCGTCGACCGCTCGGCCGGGACGCTCCTGCGCACGGCGCCGGCCCTGTCGGTGAGGGCCAGCCAACGAGCGGACACGATCGGCGCCCTCCTGGGCAGCGTCGCCTCCTTCACCGTGTGGACGATGGCCGCGCTCATGGCCTTCGGCGAGGTGGGACTCGAGCTCGGGCCTCTCCTGGCTGGCGCGGGGATCGCCGGCGTGGCCCTCGGGTTCGGCGCCCAGAACCTGGTGCGCGACTTCCTGTCGGGGATCTTCATGCTCATAGAGGACCAGTACGGGGTCGGCGACGTGATCAACGCCGGCCCTGCGACCGGAACCGTCGAGGGGGTCAGCCTGCGCACGACCCGGCTGCGCGACGTGGAGGGCAATGTGTGGCACATCCCGAACGGGACGATCGCCTACGTGGCGAACAAGTCGCAGCAGTGGTCTCGGGCCCTGCTCGACGTGCAGGTGGCATACGGCACCGAGACGGCGGGGGCGATCGCCGTCATGGAGCGGGTGGCCAAGCAGACCTGGACCGACGAGGGCTGGTCGGACGAGATCCTGGAGGAGCCGGAGGTCTGGGGCGTCGAGAGCCTCGACGCCGACGGCGTCACCATCCGGCTGGTGGTCAAGACGAAGCCTCTCTCGCAGTGGAAGGTCGCCCGGGAGCTGCGAGCGCGGATCAAGCAGCAGTTCGACGCCGAAGGCATCGAGATCCCGTTCCCGCAACGGGTGGTGTGGCACCGCGGTGACGCCAGCGGGTCGCCTACGGACACGGACCTGCCCGATCGAGACCTGGGCGCGAACGGCGCCTCGGGCAGACCCCACGAGGGGTTGGGGTGATGCAGGGCCAGAAGCGTGGCGTGCGCCGACACACTCCCAACGCGGTTCCCACGATCAGCGCCCGGGGGCGGTGTCGTCCGGCGTCAGTGGCCGTAGTTGGTCAGCGCTGGTCGGTCGTGGCCACCTTGGCGGTCGCCGTGGCGGCAGCGATGGCGGGATGTGGGGACGGAGGCGACGTCGGCGGGCCAGCGCCGTCGGTGGCGCCGACCTCCTCCTCGACGCCGGCCCCGTCCACCACCACGCCGCCGGGCAACTTCGTCGTGTGCACCGCCGAGTCCGAGGGCTTCCGGCTGCGCTACCCGGCTACCTGGTCGACCAACGACCCCGAACAGGCCCGCCCATGCCGGTTCTACCATCCGGCGCCGTTCACCGTGCCGCCGGAGAGCGAGGCTCCCGGCCTGGCGATCGCGGTCAAGGTCGAGCCGGTGCCGATGGCCGACATCGCCCTCGGTCCCCAGGGATCGCTGACGGCCGATGTCCTGGCGTTGCGGGAGACGACGGTGGCCGGTCGGCCGGCAGTCCGGGCGGAGACCAGCGCCACGGGCGAGGGATTTCTCGCGCCGGGCGTGCGCGGTGTCGTGTACTACGTCGACTTCGAAGGTCGGACCCTTCTGGCCACCACGTTCGACACGGCGAGTGCCGGGACCCTGGCCTCCAACGTCGCCGTGCTCGACCAGATGATGACGAGCCTCGAGCGGCTGCCGACTCCGCCGGCGGAATGCTCCGCCGCGGCCGAAGGGCCGTCGGTGGAGGTTCAGCCCGGGCTTCCCGACGCGGTGGCCGCCACGCGCGCCGACATCGTGTCCGCCGCGGTCGCCTGCGACTACGCCGCGTTGGCCGGGATCGCCGCCCGGGGTGGCGGGACCTTCACCTACAGCTTCGGGGCCGGCGGCGACCCCGCCGGCTACTGGATGGCAGCCGAGGACGAAGGCAGGCCGGTGCTGCGGGCCCTGGTGCGCCTCCTCGGAACCCCGTTCGCGTCGCGCCCGGCGGGCGACGTCACCCAGTTCGTGTGGCCTTCGGCGTACGCCTACGAGAGTTGGGCGGACGTGACCCCGGCGGAGCGAGACGTGTTGCGCGCGGTGTATGACGATGAGGACCTCCAGAGGTTCGAGGACTTCGGCGTCTACGCCGGCCACCGCGTCGGTATCGACGAGCGGGGCGTCTGGATGTTCTTCGTGGCCGGCGACTGAGCCGGGACATGGCCCGACCGGCCGAGCCCGGCGACCATGCTGAGTCCTCCCCGGCCAGGGATCGAGCACTCGCCGGCCGCCTACGCCGAGCCGTCACCCGACTGGTGGGAGCGGCGCGGCCCGCGGCCCCCGCCGCCGCCGAGCTGGCTCGGGACATCGCCCGGAAGTGGCGCGCCCATCGGGGAAGCGGGCGAGCGGGCGAGGTCGCCTTCTTCTGGATCCTCGGCCTCTTCCCGGCGCTGATCGCCCTGGCCGCCGTTCTCGGCGTCTTGGAGTTCGTCGTCGGCGACGCCGTCGCCCGCCAGGCCCAGGACGAGGTCGTGACCTTCCTCCAGCGGGTGTTGACCGACAAGGCGTCGGGGATGGTCGACGGCGTTCGGGCCCTGTTCACCGACGCAAAGCCCGCCGCCGCCAGCTTCGGCGTCGTGGCCGCGGTGTGGGCCGCATCGAGGGGTTTCGCGGCCATGATCCAGGCGCTCGGCGACATCTACGACGTCGAGGAGCACCGCAGCTACGTCCGGGTGCGCCTCCTGGCCGTCGGGATGGCGGGAATGAGCCTGGTTGTCGTCGCGATCGTGCTGGCCATGATGGTGCTAGGGCCGCTGCTGGGGACCGGCCGCGACGTCGCCCGCTCCCTCGGGTTCGGACCGGGCTTCGCCACCCTGTGGGACTGGCTGCGGTCGCCGGTGGTCCTCACCGTGGTGATCGCATGGGCCGCCACCGTCTATCACCTAGCCCCCAGCCGGCGGACCCCTTGGCGAGCGGACCTTCCGGGCGCGGCCCTGTCGGCCGCGATCTGGGCCGGCGTCTCGGTCGGCCTGCAGGTCTACCTGCGGCTGGCCGCCGACGGCAACCCGGTCCTCGGTTCTCTGGGCGGGTCCCTGATCGTGCTGCTCTGGCTCTACCTACTGGCTGCCGGGCTACTGTTGGGCGCGGAGCTCAACGCCGCCATCGCCCGCCGATCGAGCGCCAGCCAGCATCGTTAATTGGGCGGCTCGGTCGCTGGCGAATCGGGCCCGCAGTCGATCCGCGCCAACGCCACCTTGGCCTGCTTCACACCCAGGTCCCTCAGTCCACGCTCGGCGTCGATCTCAGCGGTTCGGGGATTGAAGCCTCGCTGGTCGACGACTTCGTTGCACACGGTCAGCGACAGCTGGGCGTCGACGGCCCCATCGATGCCGGGGCCGAGATCGACTGAGTCTCGGGAGAGCAGGCTGCCCAGAAGGAGAATCCCGGCCACCACCACGCCAAGTAGGACGAGAGGAAGGGGCACACGGGCCTTGACCAGCCTGGAGACGACCGCAGAGCCCTTCGTACCGCCCCGCGACGCAGCGTCTTCGCCCGTCTTGGATTGGTTCGATCCTGAGGGCCGCTGTGCTCCCTTCTCGGCGTCTGATGAATCCACGTGCTCCAGCTTCCTCTCCTGGGTTCGAACGGACCATGTTCCCTCGTCTCATAAACCTCCCGCAACGAGGTCGTGCCGACACCTCGCTGAACGGGCAGAGCCCGCACGTCGGAAACGAGCTTCCCGGCTCTGAACGGACGTCGAAATCGTCACCGAACCGCAGCATTTCCGACCGGTGCTCGTCACATCACCTCGTCAAGGTCGATACGGAACCACGATAGCGAGGAGGGATGTGCCGATGTTCGAGCTCGAGGAGCGACTTGTCGAGGGTGTGCCGACGATCCAGGTGCGCGGCGACGTCGACTCGGCCAGCGCCTCGGAGCTACGGGCAACGCTGCGTGCGCTCCCCGATGGCGAAGCAGTGGTCATCGACCTGCGCATGGCGCCCTTCATGGACTCCGCTGGTCTGGGGGCCCTGGTGTGCGGCTTCCGCGATCTGCAGAGCAGAGGGGGATCATTGGCCGCGTGGGTCGTCAAGGGACCGGTTCGGCGCCTGTTCGAGGTAAGCGGCTTCGACCGGCTGATACCGACGGTGCGTTCGCTGGAGGATGCCCGCTTCGCCTTGTCCGGGAGCGCCGAGCCCGCCGCGACCTGTGGCTAGAGGTCGTAATGGGAGCGTTGCGGCGGGGACTCTCCGAGAACGCACGTCCCCACCAGCTGTCGCCGACTCGTCCGCCCCGAGAAGCGGAACCGTCCTGGTCCGCCACGGCGACAGCTGGTTCGCGCCGGGGCCGCGGCCGCGCACAACGTGCTGCGGCGCCCGGCGCGGGGGCCGCGCCGCAGCGGCAGCCGCAAGTCCCCAGCGACAGGAACCGCCAGGAGATAGGACATGAGGTGTCTTCGACACGACCCGTGATCGTGACCCGACGCTCGAGAATCGAGAGGCAGGACCATGGACAACGACCCGTCTAGCAAGGACCCCGCGGAGGTTCGCGTCGGCGTGCAGGGCGACTGCATCGTCATCGCGGTCCGCGGCCTGCTCGATGGCAAGGCGGTGAGCGCCCTCAGCAGCGCCACGACCTGCGCCTTCAACTGCCAGCGCAAGCACGTTCGTGTCGACCTGCGGGAGGTGACCGGCTTCACCGAGGGCGGGGCGGCCGGCCTCGCCGTGATGCAGTCGTTGCTCCCGCCGGATCGGGTCCGCCGGGTGACCTACCACGCCAGCTCCGAAGTCGCCCAGGACGCCCTCCTGGCTGCCTATGCGCGCTCCGCCTGAGCGATGATGGGCAGCCGTGGGCGCCCACATCCTGCTTGTCGAAGACGACCGGCGCATTCGCACCTCGCTACGTCTCGTCCTCGAGGACGAGGGCAACACCGTCGCGGAGGCTGACAGCGCGGAGGCCGCCCTGGAGGCGCTCGAGCGACGTCCGGCCGAGGTGGCGATCGTCGACCTCATGTTGCCGGGGATGGACGGCTTCGAGCTCTGCCGGCGGCTCCGGGCCTCGAAGGACATCGCCATCCTTATCCTCACCGCCCGCGCCGACAGCCACGACGTCGTTGCCGGCTTGGAGGCGGGCGCGGACGACTACATGGTCAAGCCCGCGGTTCCCAAGGAGCTGTCGGCTCGGGTTCGGGCCCTGCTCCGCCGGTCGGCTCGACCCAGCGGCCCGGCGAGCCTCGTGTTCGACGACCTCGAGATCCTGCCGGACGCGGGTGTGGTCAGGGTCGGGGGCAACGAGGTCTCGCTGACCAAGACAGAGTTCGGCCTGCTCTGCGAGCTGGCGCAGAATCCCGGCCGCATCCTCACTCGCGAGGTGCTGCTCGACACGGTCTGGGGCTACGGGTACTTCGGCGACGGCCGGCTGGTCGACGTGCACGTCCGCCGCCTGAGGACCAAGGTCGAGGCGGACCCCGCCCACCCCCGCCATATCGTCACAGTCCGTGGGCTCGGCTACAAGCTCGAGCCGTGAGCACCGAGCGAGCGGCGGCGGCTGGGCGGTCACGGCACGGGATCGGGCTGCGGACCCGGGTCACCGCCGCCTTCGCCCTCGGCTCACTGCTGCTCGCCGCCGGCCTGGCCACCCTCACCTACGAGCTGGCGCGGAGCTACCTCGTCCGCCAGCGGGAGCGGTCCCTGCTGAGCCAGACCTATGCCAACGCCCGGTTGGTGAAGAACTCTCTGCGCACACCGGCACCCGACATCCCCCGGCTGCTGGGGTCGGTCGAGCTGCCGGCGGGGTCCAATCCGCTCCTCTTGCGCCGGGGGACCTGGTTCGGAGCGTCGGTGGCGGTGGGCCCCGACAGCATCCCGTTGGCGCTGCGGGAGGCCATCTCGGAAGGGGACGCGGCTCGCCAGCGGTTCACGCTCCAGGGCGTCCCCCAGCTGGCCGTCGGGATCCCCTTGCCGGCGGTGGAGGGGGCCTACTTCGAGGTGTTCCCCCTCACCGAGCTGGACCGGACGATGGCCGTGCTGCGAAATTCGCTGGCCGCGGCCGCGGTGGCCACCATCGTCGCCGGCGCGGTCGTGGGGAGATGGGTGACCCGCAGGGTCCTCGCCCCGGTGGCTGAGGTGTCGGCGGCGGCGGCGGCCGTGGCCGGTGGTCGCCTCGACGTTCGTCTCGACGAGGACGGCGACCCGGACCTGACGGGCATGGCCGTGTCGTTCAACCGCATGACCGACGCGCTCCAGGCCCGGATCCGAGCGCGACGCCCGCTTCGCGTCCGACGTCAGCCACGAGCTGCGCTCGCCGTTGACGACCCTGGCCGCAGCCCTCCAGGTGGTGGTGGCCCGCCAGGACGAGATGCCCGAGCGCGCCCGCCGGGGCCTCGACCTGCTCTCGGGCGAGGTCGCCCGCTTCGAGCGCCTCGTCGGGGACCTGCTGGAGATCTCGCGCATCGACGCCGGCATCGACGACCTCGTGTTCGAGGACGTGTCCCTGGGCGAATTCGTCCTGCACGCGGTGCGGTCGCCCGCCACCGGCGTCGTGCCGGTCGAGATCGAGGCCGATGTGGGACACGCGGTCGTGCGGGCCGACAAGCGCCGGCTCGAGCGCGTGGTGGCCAACCTCCTCGACAACGCCCGTCGGCACGGCGGCGGCGTCAGCCGGGTGAGCGTCGAGCGGAGCGACGGCTGGGTCCGGGTGGCGGTGGAGGACTCGGGTGCAGGGGTCCCGCTCGGGGACCGAGATCGGATCTTCGAGCGCTTCGCCAGGGGCGAGGCCGCCGGGCGCAGAGGTGAGAGCGATGGGACGGGGCTGGGCCTCTCCCTGGTCCGCGAGCATGTCCGGCTGCACGGCGGACGGGTCTGGGTCGAGGACGCCCCCGCCGGCGGGGCTCGGTTCGTGGTCCAGCTCCCTGTGAGGCCATGACTCGACGCGGCCCGACCCTTTTGGCGGTCATCGGACTGCTCGCTCTGGCGGCGTGCGGGGTCCCGGCTGACTCCTCCCCCCGGGCGATCCCGGCGGAGGACGTACCGTTCGACCTGCTGGAGCCGGGGGAGACGGTGCCGGTGACGACGACGATCCCGGTCGCCGCCACCGTCACGGTGTTCCTCCTGTCGGGCGAGCGCCTCGTCGGCGTGGACCGCAGCTCGCCGGCGGCGCCCACCCCCGAGTGGGCGCTGCGAGCGCTCCTGGCCGGCCCCACCCCCGAGGAAGCTGCCCGAGGGTTCCGGACGGCGATCGGTACGAACCTGGCGCTGGTCACTTCGGGGGAGGACGGGAACCTGGTCGAGATCGAGCTGGGGGCGTCGTTCACCGCGGCGGGCGGGGCCGAGCAGATCCTCGCCATTGCCCAGGTCGTCTACACGATGACGGAGTTCCCG
This sequence comes from uncultured Acidimicrobiia bacterium, assembly GCA_963827345.1. GTDB lineage: Bacteria > Actinomycetota > Acidimicrobiia > Acidimicrobiales > AC-14 > CAWGUU01. Next base: position 303,075 of record CAWHAN010000006.1, read on the forward strand.
CAGGTCTCCGGTGTGACGTTCACGGTGGGCGGAAAGGTTGTCGAGGTTCCCAGGGGCGACGGGACACTCACCGGGACGCCGCTCGGGAGGGACGCGTTCCCGGCAGTCGCTCCCGGCTGAGCGTCGTCACACAACCGCAACGAGACCGGACTGGGATCGTCACCCGGCGCCTTCATGCTGATCGGAGTAGGCATCCGATGCTCGGGCCCGAGGAGGAGCCGTGTACGCCGTCATCGAGTCCGCCGTGAAGGGTGGAGCAGTTTGTCGGCTCTCAGGTGCGCTCGAGTTCGCCAGCGCACCCCAACTGCGGGCTGCGATGGCGGCGTGCACCGCCTTCGACGACCTGTTTCTCGACCTGTCCGACGTGCGGTTCATGGACTCGGCCGCGGTCGGAGTCCTGGTGGCGGGAATCCGCCGGGTCCGAGAAGACGGCGGCCAGGTCACGGTGGGCGGTGCCCGGCGCAACCTCCGACGACTGCTCCAAGCAATCGGCTTTGACCGCGTCGCCCCCCTGTGGGAGGGACCGGGCCCGATCCCGGTGCCCGACCTCGGCGAGGCTGCTGCGGTGTGAAACCGACTCCTTCAAGCTCTCCGAGGACCCGCTGTTCGTCGACAAGGTCCGCGACGTGGTCGGGCTCTACCTGAACCCGCCGGACAAGGCCGTTGTCCTGTGCGTGGACGAAAAGACCGGGATCCAGGCCCTCGACCGCACCCAGCCGATCCCGCTCCTGCGCCCCGGCCAGGTGGAGCGCCGGACCCATGACTACGTCCGCCACGGGGGTCACCGACCTGTTCGCCGCCCTGAACCTGGCCACCGGCCAGGTCATCCACCAGGTGCGGCCCCAGCACCGGGCGGTGGAGTTCAAGAAGATCCTGGAGGCCATCGACCGCGCCCCACTGGGTTGGACGTCCACGTCGTGTTGGACAACTCCTCGACCCACAAGACGCCCGACATCAACCGCTGGGTGCTGGCCCACCCCCGCTTCACGTTCCACTTCACGCCCACCAGCTCGTCGTGGCTGAACCTGGTCGAGCGATGGTTCGCCGAGTTGACCCGCCGGCTCCTGCAGCGTTCGGCCCCGTTCTCGGGCTGGCCAGCGGTCGGTCGCCGAAGGTCTGCTTCCTCGGCACGCCAGCTCCGAGGAGCCACTGCCCCCACTACGACCAGCCCGATCGTCGGGACGCCTACCGCCGGATGGTCGGCGACGGCACGATCCCTCCTGGCCACGCCGCCGAGGGCGGGATCGGGCTCCACTTCGTCGGGACCGAGCTGGCCGAGGTCGTCAGCGCCCGCCCGGAGGCCACCGCCTACTTCGTGACGCCCGCCGGCGGGACGGTCCACCAGGAGCCCCTGCCGTCGACGCCGCTGGTCTAGGTGGTGGCGTGGCTCCGGGCCGGTTTCGGGGCAGCCTGGCCGTCCGGTCTCTACGATCGAGTCGTGAGCCTCGAGTGGGAGCAGACGGTGGTCGACGCACGGGACCCGGTCGCGCTCGGCAACTGGTGGCGAGAGGCGCTCTGCTGGATCGTCGTCAACGACGACCCCGAGGAGTTCGAGATCCGACCCGCCGCAGATCGTCTTCCGGGGCTGCTGTTCGTGCGTGTCCTCGAGCAGAAGACGATCAAGAATCGGCTGCACCTCGACTTCCGGCCAGACGACCGAGACGCCGAGGTGGAGCGACTCCGTGGGCTGGGTGCCACCCGAGCGGACGTCGGGCAAGGCGAGCAGTCGTGGATCGTTCTCGCCGACCCGGAGGGAAATGAGTTCTGCGTGCTCGGGTCACGCGCTCCGTAGCCGGCGTGATCCTCCCGAAGGACCGCGACCCCCGCTTCATCACCGTCCGCCGTGGGGGGACGCTCACGGACGCCGACCATCGCCTCTTGGCGTTGTGGGCGGCCGCGTGCGCAGAGCACGTCCTTCACCTCTTCGAGTCGGTGCAGCCCTCGGACCCGCGGCCCCGCCAGGCGATCGAGCAGCTTCGGGCATGGGTGCGCGGCGAAATCGGGATGTCTCAGTCCCGAGCCGCGGCTGGCCACGCCAACGGAGCGGCGAGAGAGCTGAGCGGAGCAGCTCGGCACGCCGCCTATGCCGCCGGCCAGGCAGCCGCGGTGGCGCACGTCGCCGCGCACGAGCTCGGTGCTGCGGCCTATGCCATCAAGGCGTCGCGTGCGGCGGCCCCCGTGGGCGAGAGCTCGAACGCCGGCAGGCTCGAATGCGGTTGGCAGCGTGACCAGCTCCCGGTCTCGATCCGCGAGCTCGTCCTGGACGATCAGCGGTTGCGAAACCCAATCTGCTGGTCGGTGTTCGACTGCTGAGGGGATCGAGTCTCGTGCCCTGGGACTCGGGAGAAGCCCCCGCCCAAGAGAACTGAAAAGAGGAACCCATGACCACGCCAGCCCCGACCGTCACCGACCACGACGACTTCGAGCGAAAGCTCCTCGAGCTGCGCAAGCGCGAGAAGGCACACACCCGCGAGGGCGACGCGATCGCCGCGGCCCGGCGCCGGCTGCCCATGACAGAGGTGCCGCCCGACACCACCGTCATCGGTCCCGACGGCCCGATCCCGTTCGGCGACGTCTTCGAGGGGCGCGACGAGCTGGTCGTCTACAGCCACATGTTCTACGACGGCGAGCCATGGGAGTGGCAGTGCGAGGGCTGCACCAGGAACTCCTGGAACATGGGGGACGCCGCCGACGCGGCCTACCTCAACGCCAACGGGATCACCTTCGCCATCCTCGGCGACGGGCCGTACGAGGAGATCGCGGCGTTCCGCGACTTCATGGGCTACACCGCGCCGTGGTACTCCAACGCCCACCTCGACGACCCCACTGTGGGCGTCGCCGGCCGGATCTCCTGCTACCTGCGTCGGGAGGACAAGATCTACCTGACGTACTGGACGACCGGCCGGGGCGACGAGGTGATGAGTCCCTCGTTCGCGCTGCTCGACAGGACCGCTTACGGTCGGCGGGAGGCGTGGGAGGACTCGCCCGAGGGGTGGCCGCAGTTCCCGACCCACTCGGTCTTGCGTACCGACGAGGACGGTTTGCCGATGGGGCCCAGAAGCGGCGGTCGACCGGTGCCCCAATGGACGCGCCCGGGTGTCACCGGGGTCGGGCTACAAACCGGGTAGCACCGTCAACGAACCGGAGCTTCGTGGCAGTCGTCAGCTCGCTTCGAGATGGTGCCGGAGCGCTTCCCGGATGACTTCCGAGACGGGAACTCCCTGATCCTCCGCTCGGCGCGCGAGCCGCTGCTTGAGGTCCGGGTCGAGACGTACGGACTCGACGGTCGAGGGCGCCGAGCCGAGTCGGGGCCGGCCGCGCTTGCCGCGGCGGGCGATGACCTCGTCGACGTCGTAGCCGGCTTCCGCTTGCTCGGAGAGCTCTTCGATGAGGTCATCGTCGATCGGATTGCCTGATGTGGAGTATCCGTAGGTGCGCTTGGTCATGGCTCGAGCAGCTTCCGGTAGACGGACCGAAGGTGCATCGCGTGGATGATCAACTCGTCACCTTCGGCGGTGATGAGCACCACGATTTCGAGGAGGTTCGCAGCGCGGTCGGGACCGATGACCAGCCATCGGTCCGGGTCCTCGCCAACGTCATCAACGACCATCGAGTGCTCGATGGCGTGGAGGATGTCGTCGTCCGCGATGCCGTGGCGGCGAGCGGACGGGTGGATCTCCACACACGATTACTGTACTACGAAAAGTGTGCGTGGGTCGGCCTCCGGCGATGAAGGCGACGACGACGTCGTAGGGCCGTTCGCCGCTCGTCCGCAGGCTCGGTTATCGACGGGTGAAGGTCAGGTGGGTGACACCGCTGGGTGAGGAGACCGCCTCGATCTCGTAGCGCTCCTCGACGCCCTCGACGCCGTCCCACAGGCGAACGCCGCGGCCGAGCAGGATCGGCACCTGCACGACGTGGAGCGTGTCGATGAGGTTGGCGGCGAGGAAGTCGCGGATGACGGTGGGGCCACCGCCGATGCGCACGTCGAGGTCGCCGGCTGCCTCCCGGGCGAGGTCGAGCGCCTCGGGCGGGTCGGCGTCGACGAAATGGAACACGGTGCCGCCCTCCATCTCGATCGACGGGCGCGGGTGGTGGGTGAGCACGAACACCGGCGTGTGGAACGGCGGGTCCGGCCCCCACCAGCCACGCCACTCGTCGTCGGTGCCGACATCGGTCCACGGGCCGGTCTGGGGGCCGAACTTGCCTCGGCCCATGATCTCGGCGCCAAAGCCGACGGCATGGCGTTCGGCGAAGGAGTGGTCGACGCCCGCGGTGCCACCGGGACCGCCGACCATCGACTGCCAGTACCGGGTGGCGAACATCCACTCGTGCAGGCGTTCCCCGGCGTGTCCGAACGGCGCTTCGAACGTGATGCCGTCGCCCGTCCCGAACCCGTCCAGGGAGATCGAGAAGTTGTGGGCACGGACCTGGGACATGGCTGCCTCCCGATTGGTAGCCGCCGAGATTAGGTCGTCGCCTCCGGCGCCGGCTGGTCGTGGGCGGCGATGAGACCCAGGCCGAACTCGCCGAAGTCGGCCGCGGCGGCGACCACGTCGGACTCGGTCCGGGAGTGGTAGGTACCCAACCGCTCGACGAGGTCCCCGAACGATCTGGAAGGCGTGAAGTACCGGCGCACACGGGGATCAAGTGTCAGGCCGGGCCGGTGCTCGCTCTCCAGGCAGTCCTGGACCAAGGCCAGGAGGTGGCCGGTCAGATGGTGGAGATCGGCCCGGACGTCCTGCCCGGTGCCTCCGGTGAGGAGCGTGGCCACGGAAGCCGCCGTCGATGCGGGCGTTCTGGGGCTGGCAGCACGGTCCGGTGCGCCGGGAGTGCAGGGACCCGGGGACGAGGCCCAGGTGAGCGTGCGCACGAACCCTTGCACCCACCGGCCCACGACCTGCTCGGGGTCGCACCGCTTCAACCCGGCCACCACCCAGGGCTCGACGGTGTCGAAGGCCCGCCGGGAGAGCGATGCACGGAGCGCGTCGAGCACCTGCCCGCCGGTTCCGTCGGCATGACGGAAGACGAAGAGCGGGAGCGGGAGCCGGGCCAGGTTCCCGTACGCCTCGAGATGGGCGGTCTGGACCTCGGCCGCCCGGTCGGCCTCGTCCTGAGCCTCGGCCAGGCCGACACACGCCGGGATCTTCTGCTCTTCGAACACGAAGTGCTCGGCGATGTCGTGCGGCGTCGGCGACGGCAGCCGCAGGTGGGCGATGAGACTGGTGGAGGTCGCCGGCGCAGGCTCCGTGAAGCGTTGCCTTCAGGGAAGGGGGACGCTGGGCATCTCCGCTATATTACAAGCCTGTAATTGTCCGACCCTGTTGGGATGCTGACCTGGTGCCTGCCCCCTCGCTCGTCGCTGCCGCCGGACGCCTGGCCACGCTGCTCACCGCCGGTGGCGGGGGCCTGAGCGACCCCGCTGGCGGCGACCTGGAGTTCGAGCCGACGATCGAGGTGCTGCCGCTGGCGGTGTCGGTGGCGCCGGAGGAGGTCTGGGCCGTCGACGGCGGCCAGGCGATGGTGGCCGACGCCCGCTGCGTGCAGCTGATGGTCACCCGGGCGGCCAGGGTCTGCTTCCGCGGCGGCACCTGCGTGGTGGAGGACGAGGGCGAGCTGCGGGCCTGGCTGCTCGGGTGCGGCGAGGAGCGGGCGACGGCGGCCGCCCTCGGGATGGGAATCCGCCCCGACGCCGCCATCGACGTCAACCTGCTGCGTGATCGAGAGGAGTGGGCGGCCGTGTCGGCGTGCGTCGACGAGGCGCCGCCCGGGTCATTCGTGCTGGTGGACGGCGATCTGGTGCCCGACTGGCGCATTCCTTCGTGGTGGCTGGCCGGCCTGCTGGCCCGGGCCGCCGACCGGGGCGTGCTGGTGGCAGGCGTGACCAAGCGGTCCTCCTTGGCCCGGGGCGGGGCACCGCTGATCGGCCAGCTGGAGGTGGAGGCCCAGGTCGCCCTCGGCCTGCGGTCGCGGTGGTGGGCCCGCCTGGCCCGCACCCGGCCCGACGTCGGCACCGGCATCCAGGTGGTCGCCGCCCGCCTCGACCCCGACGCCCGCTTCGCCTTCCGAGTCGACCTCCCCGCCGACGTCGACCCCGAGCCGGTCCTGGCCAGCCTGGCCGCCCTGTGCGACGACGCCGCCTTCCCCGGCTACCCCTACCCATTGACGGTCGCCGACCGCCTTGCCGCCTGCCCGGGCTGGGTGCGGGAGGAGGCGTGGCTGGAGGTCGACGGCCACTTCGACAGCGTGGGCGTGCCCGTGGACGTGCGCGACAGGGCCTTCGCCGACCGCCACGGCCTGATGGAGAGGTTCTGAGTGCCTGACGCACCGGTGATCGGCACCGCCGATCCGTTGAGCCGCGGCCGGCTGTTCGGCAAGAACGTCCTGGAGGGCGTCTTCCGGGCCGGCCCCGACGAGGACCTCTTCCTCGGCGAGCTGCTGGTCGGCGTCGACGACGCCACCGGCCGCCGATACCTGTTCCGCATCATCGACGTCACCTACGGCAGCGAGCACCGCGAGCCGGGCTGGGCCGAGCGGGTTGCGGGCACCCTGCTGGCCGACGACTCCCGGGGCGACGAGGGCGCCCACCGGATCTACGAGCAGGCTCGCCGCACCTACCGGGTGGCGTCGTGCCGGTGCCTCGGCTACCTCACGCCCGACGCGGCCACATCGGAAAGCAGGGAGTTCCGCAAGCCCAAGAGCCTGCCCACCCAGTTCTCCCGGGTGGTGGCGCCCGAGCCGGCCGACTTCGCCTTCCTCCGCACCCGCATGGGCGACCTCCCGGTGGGGGCGCTGCGCAGCGGCGAGACGGTGGTCGACTTCGAGGTCGGCATCCCCGGCTCCAGCCTGGCCACCCACGTCGGCGTCTTCGCCACCACCGGCATGGGCAAGTCGAACCTGATGATGGTGATCGCCGGCGGGGTCATGCGGGCCCAGGGCGCCTACGGGCTCCTGCTGGTCGACCCCCACGGCGAGTACCGCAAGGAGCTGGTGCGCCACCCGTGGGCCGCCACCCGGCTGCGCACCTACGCGGCCCGGTCGCTGCCCAACACGTCGTCGCTGCGGGTGGGGCTGGGCGAGCTCACCGTCGACGACCTGCGCACCGCCCACGACTGGACCCGTCCCCAGGAGGAGGCCCTGTTCGAGCTGGAGCGGCATTACGGCACCGACGGGCTCACGTGGCTGCTGGAGTTCGCCCAGCTGGAGGACCTGCCCGGCTTCCGCGACGTCGAGCTGAACGGGCGGGTGGCGCTGAGCACGCTGCAGGTCGTGCACCGCCGGGCCCGTCGCATCGTCGCCCTGCCGTGCATCGCCGCCGACGCCCACGTGTCGGTGGGCTCGGCCGTCCTGCGGGACCTGCGGCAGGGCAAGGTCGTCCTGATCGACGTGAGCGGGTTGGGGTCCACCGAAGAGGTCCTGGTGGCATCCTTCCTCACCCGCCGGGTGCTCGACGAGTGGTCGGCGGCCTACCTCGACGACCCCGAGGCCCACGAGCGCCTGCCGGTGGTGGCGATCGTCCTGGAGGAGGCCCAGCGGGTGCTGTCGGGTAGCAAGGACAAGGAGTCCAACGTCTTCCCGCGGGTGGCGAGGGAGGGGCGGAAGTTCAAGGTCGGGCTGTGCGCCGTCACCCAGCAGCCCAAGCTGCTCGACGGCGAGCTGCTCAGCCAGTTCAACACCTTCTTCATCCTCGGCCTGGCCGACGAGAAGGACCGCAACATCCTGCGTTCGTCGTCGAAGCAGGACATCGGCGCCCTCGGTCCCGAGATCCAGACGCTCATGCCCGGCGAGTGCCTCATCGCCAACCTGCACGCCCCGTTCGCGCTGCCGGCCAAGATCCACCTGTGGTCGAAGGTCGTGCGCGAGTGCCCGCCGCCCCCCGTCCCCCGCCCGGTGGCGCCGGCCAACGTCGGCGCCATGGTGGACTGAGGTGCGACGGTGAAAGTCCAGAATGAGAGCGGCGCCCTCGGCGACGCCCACCTCGGGCGGTCGTACTACTCGTTCACCACGCCCGAGGGTGTCAACCAGCGCGAGCGCGACTTCGAGGTGTCGTTCGAGGCCGCCGTCGAGCTGGCCCTGTTCCAGGACCCCGACCTCGTGGTGTGGCTGGGAGACGTGTTCGACCACCCCCGGCCCACCTACCGCTCCTACCGCATCGCCCAGCGGGCCATCGCCCGGATTCGCGAGCACGGCGTGCCGCTCGTGGTCATCACCGGCAACCACGACACCCCCCGGCTGCCGGGCACGGGCAGCCCGTACTCCGCCCTGGCCGACACCTTCACCGACGTGCGCTTCGCCCACCGCATGGCCTACGAGCGCTTCGACTTCCCGGGCCTGTCCGTGCACGCGGTGCCCCAGATGCTCACCGTCGACGCCACCCTCGAAGCCCTCGACCGCGCCGACAAGGGCCGCAGCGCGGTGAACACCAACCTGCTCCTGACCCACCCGCGGGTGCCCCAGGTCGAGCCCCGCCACGCCGACATCAACGAGATCGAGGTCGACGCCGCCCTCCTGAAGTCCGACCTGGTCCTGCTCGGCCACTACCACTTCCACACCCGGGTGGCCCAGGGCATCTGGTACGCCGGCTCCACCGACACGTTCTCGTTCGCCGACAGCCCCGACGAGGCCAAGGGCATCGTCGTGCTCGACACCGACTCGGGCGAGTGCCGCCACATCCCCCTCGTCGGCCAGCGTCCGCTGGTCACGCTGCCGTCGGTGCTGGCGCTGGGACTGTCGCCCGCCGAGGTGGAGGCGGCGGTGCTCGAGCGGGCCGCCGCCATCCCGGCGGGCGCCGTCGCCCGGCTGTACCTGGAGGAGATCGACCCGGAGGCCTTCCACCTGCTCGACAGGGAAGCGGTGCGGGACGCGTCGTCGGGCGCCCTGCTGCTCAAGCTCGAGCCGCAGTTCCGCGCCTCGGAGGGGATGGTCGAGCTGCCCGAGCTCCAGTCGCTGCCGGCGCAGTGGGCCGGCTACGTCGAGGGCCAGGACCTCACCGGCTTCGACCGTCCCCGGATCCGGGAGCTGGGCGACGACTACCTGGCTCGGGCCATCGAGGCGGCCACCGGCTGACATGCGCATCACCCGGTTGCACCTGGAGAACTACCGGGTCTTCCAGGACCCGATCGACCTGGAGCTGCCGCCCGGCCTGGTTGGCATCTACGGGCCCAACGGGGCGGGCAAGAGCACGATCGTCGAGTCGATCCGCTGGACGCTGTTCGGGCGGTCCCGCACCGCCAACGACGAGATCCGCACCGCCGGCGTGCGGGCCGACTGCGTCACCGAGGTCGAGTTCGAGCACGAGGGCCACCTCTACCTGGTGCGGCGCACGATCGCCGGGGCGGGAGCGGCGGTCCGGGCCCAAGCCCACGCCGACGGTCAGCAGGTGGCCGAGGGGGTGCGCGACACGGCGCGCTACGTGCAGTCGATCCTGGGGATGGACGACACCGCCTTCCGGGCGTCGGTGTTCGCCGAGCAGAAGCAGCTGTCGGCCTTCTCCGACCAGCCCCCAGCCGAGCGGCGGCGGCTCGTGCTCGAGCTGCTCGGCATCACGCCGCTGGACGGGGCCCGCGACCTGGCCCGCAAGGACGCCCGCACCGCGGCCCAGACCTTCGACCGGCTGCGCCAGCTGCTGCCCGACCTGGGGGAGCTGCGGGCCGAGGCCGACGAGGCGGAGGCGCTGGCGGTGGCGATGGAGGGACAGGCCGCCGGGTTGGAGGCCGAGCTGGAGGCGGCCCGGGTCGCGTTCGAGGCGGGCATGCGGGCCTACGACCGGCTGGAGGCGGCCCGCCAGGAGCACGAGCGGCTGGTGGCCGAAGGGCGCTCGACCCGGGGGAGCTGGAACGGTCGCTGGTGGCGGTGCGCAAGCTGATCGACGAGCTGGCCGCGCTCGACGCCGACACCGCCCGGCTGGCGGCGCTGGCCGTCGACGCCGACGGCTGGCGGGAGGCGGAGGCCCGGCTGCGGTCGGTGGAGGCGGTGGTGGCGGCCCGGGCCGCGTTGGCCACGGTGCCGGTCGTGGTCGACCCGCCGCTGCCCGACGAGGAGGGCTACGAGAAGGCTCGGGCGGCGGCCGAGGCGGCTCGGGGGGAGGTGTCGGCGGCGCAGTCCCGGCTGGAGTCGGCCCGGGCCGAGCGCGAACAGGGCCCGGGTGGCGGTCGAGCGCTCGGGCGAGCTCACCGGTGAGGCCGACTGCCCGCTGTGCGGCCAGGCCCTGGGCGACGCCTTCGAGGCGGTCCAGGCCCACCGGGCCGAGGAGCTGGTGGTGGCCGAGCGGAGCGTGGTCGAGGCCGAGCTCGACCGGCGCCGGGCCGGGCAGGCGGCCACCGCCGCCACCGAGAGTGCCAACGGCATGGCTGCCGCGCTCAGGGCCGCCCGCGAGGCGTGGGCCGGCATCGAGACGGCGCGGGCCCGCCGGGCCGAGGCGGAGGCGGCGCTGGCCCGGGCCGAGGCCGCCCACGGCCGGCCGGTGGCCGACGACGAGGCCGTGGTGCTGTCCCTTGCGGTCGAGCGGGGGCGGCTGGCGGCCGACGAGTGCCACCGGATCCGGGGCCGGATCGAGCGGCGGCCGGCGGTCGTCGCCGAGCTCGACGTCGAACGGGCGGCGTCCGCCGAGGTCCAGGGGCGCCTCGACATGCTGCGCGACAAGGTCATGTCCCTCGCCTTCCGTCCCGAGGAGCTCGCCGCGGCGTTGTCTGCCCGCGACCGCCTACGGGTGGCCGCCGATTCCGCCGCCCTGCGAGCCCGGGAGGCCGGGAACGCCGCCGGCCAGGCCCGGGTACGGGCAGTGGCCGAGCGTCGGCGCCTCGACGAGGCGGTCGAGCAGCACGCCAAGCTGGAGACCCTCGGCGACGACGCCCGGCACCTGAGCCGCCTGGCCGACCTGCTCAACGCCTTCCGCAACACCCTGGTGGCGTCGGTGGGGCCCTGGCTGTCGAGCCGGGCGGCCGAGCTGTTCGCCGAGCTCACCAACCGTGAGTACGACCAGCTCGAGATCAACCCCGAGACCTACGAGATCAAGATCCGCGACGCCGGGCTCCTCTACGGGATGAGCCGGTTCTCGGGCTCGGAGACCGATCTGGCCAACCTGGCCCTGCGGGTGGCCGTGAGCGAGCACGTGCGGTTCCAGGCGGGCGCAGCCGTCGGCCTGCTCGTCCTCGACGAGGTGTTCGGGCCGCTCGACGACGATCGCAAGGAGCTGATGCTCCTGGGCCTCGAGCGCCTGAAGAGCCGGTTCCGGCAGATCCTCGTCGTGACCCACGACGTCGCCATCAAGGAGCAGCTGCCGTCGGCGATCGAGGTGCTCAAACTGCCAGGACGGCGGGCCAGCGCCCGACTGCTCTACGCCTGAGTGCTATACCGCTGCCGATGACATGGATTCTCGACCTCGACGGCGTCGTGTGGCTGTCCGAGCAGCCCATTCCCGGCTCGGTCGACGCCATCGCCGCCCTGAAGGAGGCCGGCCGGCGGGTGTTGTACGTCACCAACAACGCCGGACCGCGGGTCGCCGACCTGGTGGCGAAGCTGGAGGGCCTCGGTATCCCGACCACTGCTGACGACCTGGCCACGTCGGCGCAGGCGGCGGCCACGCTGCTGGAGCCGGGGTCGACGGCGCTGCTGTGCGCGGGTGCCGGGGTCGAGGAGGCGCTGAACGAGCGTGGCGTCAAGGTGGTGCACGAGGGCCCGGCCGACGCAGTCGTGGTCGGGTTCCACCGCGAGTTCGACTACGACCGGCTCACCGCGGCGTTCCGCGCCGTCCACGGCGGCGCCCGCCTGATCGCGACCAACGACGACACGACGTACCCGACGCCCGACGGCCCGATCCCCGGCGGCGGGGCCATCCTCGCGGCGGTGGCCGCCGCCAGCGGCGTCCGTCCCACCGTCGCCGGCAAGCCCTACGCGCCGATGGCGGCGCTGATCCGCAAGCGGCTGGAAGGCAACCTGCAGGACGCCATCATGGTCGGCGACCGCCCGTCCACCGATGGCCTCATGGCCCGCCGCCTGAGCGTGCCGTTCGCCCTGCTGCTCACCGGGGTCACCGGCGAGGACGAGATCTCCACCGACGACCCACCCGACCTGGTGGAACCCGACCTGGCGGCGCTCGTCGAGCGGGAGCTGGGCCGGTCGGTTCGGGTTCAGGAGACGGGCCAGGTTCAGGAGACGGGCCAGGTTCAGGAGACGGCCCAGGTTCAGGAGACGGCCCAGGTTCAGGAGACGGCCCAGGTTCAGGAGACGGCCCAGGTTCAGGAGACGGCATAGACCCACGGGTCGATGGTGAGGTAGCGGCGGCGCTCCTCGCAGGCGTCGGTCACGGCTTCGAAGACGAGGGCGGCCTTGCCCGGCTCCTGCTCACCGGTGACCTTCAGCTTGTAGGTGCCGATGTCGTCGCCGCAGTTCTCGGTCGACACCAGGACGTTGCCGTCGTCGAGGGCGAAGTTGCCCGACGTCGCCCCCACGCCGTCGGGGATGATCAGGATGAAGTCGCCGTTCGCCCGCAGCTGGAGCACGCCCTGGTGGACCGACCGGTAGATGCCCGTGACCTCGCTGATCTCGCCGGGGACTCCGGGGGCGGGGGGCCGGACGTTCTGGCGCTCTTCGCTGTTCCCGCACCCTGCCAACGCCGCCGCGAGGGCAAGGACGGCCGTCGCTCGGCGCAGGGACACGCCCCATACTTGCCGCGCTGGGCGCGGGTCTTGACCTCGACCCGGGGTTCGGGTCGAATTGGGCCTCGATTCCCTGGGGGTGACGCGTGGACAAATCCGACGTGGTCAAGCGCGTCGCCGACGCTGCGGGCGTGGCCAAGCACCAGGCCGAGAGCGTGATCGACGCCTTCTTCGACACCGTCGAGAAGGCGACTCGAAAGGGCGACAAGGTCTCGTGGCCGGGGGTGGGCTCCGTCAGCGGTCTCTTCAAGGGGCCCGGGAAGAAGGGGTCGGGCAAGGGCGACGCCAAGAAACCGAGGGACAAGCCGGCGGGCGGAAAGGGGAAGAAGGAGTCGGCAGGGAAAGGTCGGGGCAGGAAGAAGGCGGGAGGCAGCCACGTGACGACCGAGAACGACAACGCAGCATCGTCGGCGGGGGAGTCCGAGCCCGCCGACACCGACAGCGGGCGCGCGTCGGAGGCGCTGACCCCCGAGCCGGGATTCCCCGCCACGACGGAGCAAGCCGAGGGTGGGGAGGAGTCCGACTCGGAAGGCGAGACGGAGACCGACACCGACGCCGACGCGGAACCCGAGCCCGAGCCGGAACCCGAGCCCGAGCCCGAGCCTGAGCCCGAGCCAGAACCTGAGCCCGAACCGGAACCCGAGCCCGAACCCGAGCCAGAACCTGAGTCCGAGCCGGAACCCGAGCCCGAGCCGGAACCCGAGCCCGAACCGGAACCCGAGCCCGAGCCAGAACCTGAGTCCGAGCCCGAGCCAGAACCTGAGTCCGAGCCAGAACCTGAGTCCGAGCCAGAACCTGAGTCCGAGCCAGAACCTGAGTCCGAGCCAGAACCTGAGTCCGAGCCAGAACCTGAGTCCGAGTCCGAGTCCGAGCCAGAACCTGAGTCCGAGCCAGAACCTGAGTCCGAGCCAGACTCCGAGGCGGGGCAGGAGCCCGACCTCGCTTCCGGCCACGCGGAGCCGAAACCCGATCCGGACTCGAAGGCGGAGGCGCCATCGCCGTCCGAGGTGGACCCGGCCCCCGAGGCACTGGCGCCGGAGCCCGGCTTCCCGACGGCGGAGGATGTCGCCGCTGACTCCCCGGAAGAGTCGGATTCCGACGAATCTGCTCCCGAATCGGGGCCGGATAGCACGTGAGTGTGCAAGAAGGTCTCATATAGCGACCTTTTTGCACTTTCAACGTTCGGCGGCGGCCGGCGGCGGCCGCCGCCGCCCCCTACAGCTTGGTGATCAGCTTGAAGCGCTCGCCGTAGCGGAAGCCCACGTCGCGGCCGTGCTCGACGGCGCGCTCGCGGACCCGGTCCCGGAAGGCGTCGGTCTCGGTCTCGGACGACGGGTCGGTGATGTGCATCGTCGAGCGGAATTGGCTGCGGTGTTCCATCAGCGCCGCCACCTTCACGTCGAGGAAGTCGGTGACGTCCTCCACGTGGTCGGGCTCGTCGGCCTCCCAGAGCAGCAGCGCCGACGGCCGGTGGGGCTCGGCGCCCTGCTCGCGGAAGAAGTGCGGGTCGCGGGCGGCGACGATGCCCTCGACGGCCAGCAGGCCGGCGTTGCGGTGGTCGGGGTGCAGCCGGTACCGCTTCCACGGGTCGTGGCCGAGCACGACGTCGGGCCGCAGCCGGCGGATCCAGTAACAGACCTCCCAGCGCTGGCGGAGGCCGGACTCCAACTCGCCGTCGGGCCAGCCCAAGAAGACCACCGAGCCGATCCCGCCCAACGCACGCGCCGCCGCCCGCTGCTCCTCCTGCCGCAACGCCACAAGCTCGGCCACGTCGGCGTCGGGGTCCCAGGAGCCCTTCGACCCGTCGGTGCAGACCAGGTGGGAGATCTCGCACCCCGCCGCCACCCACTTGGCCAGGGTTCCCCCGGCGCCGAACTCGACGTCGTCGGGGTGGGCGCCGATCGCCAGGGCCCGGGCCGGTGCGTCGAGGTTCGTGCTCATGGCAGGGAGGCGGCCAGGGCCAGGTCGGCGGGGAGGTCGAGGTCGGCGGCCAACGCGGTGCCCCGCACCACCCGCAAGCCCAACCCCAGCCGGTGGGCCTCGGCCGCGTGGCGGGCGAACGAGCCCGGCCCGTAGGAGAACGTGAACCCGGCCCCGACCGGCACGCACACCGCGTTCGTCCCGTTGTCCCGGCGGTCGGGCACCAGTGTCACCCCCAGGAAGCGTCCCACCCAGGCCAGGTGACGAGCCAGCGGCAGGTCGGCGTGGGCGACGATCACCCGCCGGGCGCCCGCCACGCCGAGCCGGGCCACGCCCGCCTCCACCGCTCGGTTCAGGCCCCGTTCCGGCTCCCACACCACGAGCGCGCCCAGCTCCCGAGCCCACGAAGCCACCTCGGCGTCGTCGCACACGACGGCCGTTGGCAACGGCGATGCCGACGACACCACCGCCGAGGCCATCGACCTGGCCAGCGCCGCCCGCTCCACCGCGCCCAGGGCCGGCGCCAGGCGGAGCTTCGCTTCCGAGAACGCCTTCACGGGCACCAGGACGGCGAGCGGCCCGACCGCTACCGAACCGGGGTCGCTCACCGGCCATGCGCCGTTACGGCACCAGACGGCGGCCGCCGGAGTCACTGGAGGATCTCGAGCACCTTGGACACCGGCTCCTGGCGGAGGATCTGTCGGATCCGCACCATCGCCTCCTGGATCTCCCGCGAGGCGAGAGCGGCGTCCATGTCGGCCCGGGACGCCCACCGGGAGATGGCCTCGGCGTCGATCAGGCCGCCGGCGTTGTGCGTCACGCAGATCGCCATCTCGATGCCGATGCAGCCGGCGCTCCCCATGAAGGCGGGGCGGACGTCCTCGGCGAACAGCCGCTGCATCTCGGTGATGTCGGCGGGGTCGACCGCCGTCGACGACAACCGGAGGTATTGGCCCATCAGGCTCCCCAGGTGCTCTTGGCGAACATGGCCGCGAGCTCGGGGCTCGGGGTCAGCGCCATCCGGTCGCGGTTGAGGACGCCCGCCAGGCGCTCACCGGTGCCGGGGTACTTCAGGGTGACGCGGACTTCTTCCGCCGACACCTCCAGGACGTTGTACGACGGCCGGGTGTAGCCCCGCAGCCGGTGGGACGACACCGTGCCCGAGTTCACGATCAGGACGTGGTCCAGCAGCCAGACGTGGGGCACGTGCTTGTGGCCGGACAGCACCAGGTCGACCTTGAGGTCGGTCAACAACGCGAGGACGTCGCCGGCGTCCCAGACCGTGTTGCGCTCGCGGCCGGTACCGGGGACGGGCACCAGGTGGTGGTGGAGGACGAAGATCTTGTAGTCGGCCTCGCCGGCGAACTGGTCGCGGATCCACGTGTAGCGCTCCCGGCCGACCTCGCCCTCGGCCAGGTCGGGCTTGGACGAGTCGATGGCGACAACCTTGACCCGGAGCGGGTCGAAGCCGTTGCGCCCGGGCAGCGCCAGCGAGAGGACCCGGTCGCCCTTGTCGGCCACGTCGCCGATGCCGAAGGTGTCCCGGAAGTGGAGGTAGCCGACGTTCTTCGAGTCGTGGTTGCCGGGGATGACGAGGACGGTCAGGCCGTGGGCGAACAGCGGGTCGAGATAGTGCTGCGCCAGGCCGAACTCGCCGGCGTAGCCCTCCTGGGTGAGGTCGCCCCCGACGACGACCAGATCGGGGTCGAGGCCGATGATCTCGTTGACGGCGGCCTCGAGCAGGTCCCCGTCGAAGAACGGCGACCCGCAGTGCAGATCGGACATCTGGGCGATGACGAACTCGTCGCGATGCACGCGACGCCGAGTGTACGGGACCGATGGTCGGCCTCCCGCGGCCGGTTGCCCGCTACCCTCGTGGCCGCGAACCTCCACGGTGGTGCGGAAGCGGAAGTGGCGACCGACGTAGCCGGCTTCGGCGGCTACGCCCTCGACACCAAGGTCGGAGAGGGCCCACGGGGCACGGTCTGGCGCGCCGTGCACGTCGAGACCGGGCGCCAGGTGGCCGTCAAGGAGCTGGCGCCGGCACTGCGGGGCGACGAGGAGTTCATGGCCCGGTACCGGGCGCGGGCGGCCAAGCTCGTCGCCCTCGGCGAACACCCGAACCGGGTGCCGGTGCTGGAGTTCCTGGAAGACCCGGGGCGGGTGTGGATCGTCGAGCCGTGGGTGGACGGGAGGCGGTTGGACATGATCGCCCCCGCCACCGAACGCGGGCTCACGCCCGAGGAATCCGTCGCCGTCGTCGTCGGCGTGTTGGCCGGCCTGGCCGGCACCAAGGGGATCGTGCACGGCGACGTCCGGCCGGAGAACATCGTGGTCGCCGCCGACGGCGCGCCGCTCGTCACCGACTTCGGCATCCCCTGGCTCGACGAGGTCGCCGGCGACGACGTCTACCGAAGCCCGGAGGCGGTGAGGGCCGGGAAGCTGGACGCCCGCAGCGACGTCTACTCCGCCGCTGCAGTCCTCCACGACCTGCTGGGCGGCACTCCGGAGCTGGTGCTGGCGGAGCGGCCCACCGACGCCGACGGCGAAGCCACAGACACAGACACGGGCGCCGACGCCGCCACCCCGGCACCCAAGCTTTCCCAGTCGGGGAAGAAGCTGACCGCGTTGGTGCAGCGGGCGCTGTCGGAGGACCCGAAGAAGCGACCGGCGCGGGCCGCCACGTTCCGCGCGTCGCTGGAGCGTCTGGCCGGGGACTGCTTCGACGACGGTTGGCAGGAGAAGGCCACCGCCGGGCTGGCGGAGACGGCGACCGCCCCCCGGAAACGGGCGGCCGGGCCCCCGCGGTCGACGAGGAGGTCGGCCCGACAGTGCTGGCCACCAGGCTGTCGCGCCGCCACCGGCGCCCCATTCCCCACGGCACGGTGCTCGGGCTGTCCCTCGCCATCCTGCTCCTGCTCGGCGTGGCGGCCCTCACCGTCGACGGCCGGACCGGCGACTCGGCGGCCCGGACCCAGTCCACCACTGTCCCTCAGGCCACTCCGACGGAGATCTCGGGGTCGGCCATCGCCGGCACGTGGGCCGTCGTCCTCACCGTGGTCGAGTCCTCCGGTTTCTTCGACTCGTCGACGGGCAGCGCCGCGCTGAAGGCGTATGTGATCAAGTCCGACTGCTCCAAGACACCGTGCGACTACCTGCTCACCGTCGCCGGGTCCCCTGGCGAGTTCCCCCTCCCGCGAGTGGGCGAGAACTACGTGCTGAAGCAGCAGGGCCCCAACGACTGCGTCGACCCTTTCACCGGCGCGGTCCGGGTGCCGGGCGGGGGCGAGGCGACGGTCGAGGTGACACTGCACCCGACGGCGGCCAGGAAGGGCACCGGCGACTCCTGGGTGGCCACCGCCTTCGAAGGCGGAGTGGTGACCACCTTCGAGAGCCAGAACCCCGAGTGCGGCGTGGACGCGGGCGTGCAACGCACCGCTCTCAGGGGGACGCGGCAGTAGCCAGGATGGCGACGGGGCCCGCCGGACGCGGCTCGGTAGGGTTGGCCGAGTGGCGAAGGTAGCGGTCGTCGGCGCCGGCTCGTGGGGGACGGCGATGGCCGCCATGACCGCGGCCCGCTTCCCCACCGTGCTGTGGGCCCGCCGGCAGGAGCTCGCGGCGGCCGTCAACACCGACCACAGGAACCCCGACTACCTGCCCGACCTGGCCCTGCCCCCGGCCCTGCGGGCGACGTCGTCGCTGGAAGAAGCCCTTCGCGGCGCCGACGTCGTCGTGATGGCGGTGCCGTCCCACGGGTTCCGGTCGGTCCTGTCCGCCGGCCGGCCCTTCCTGGGCGCGGCCACGCCCGTCGTCAGCCTCACCAAGGGGGTGGAGCAGGGGACCCTCCGACGGATGACCGAGGTGGTGGCCGAGGTCGCGCCCGGCCAGCCCTGCGCGGTGCTCACCGGCCCGAACCTTGTCGACGAGATCGTCGCCGGCCACCCGACGGCCAGCGTCGTCGCCACCACCGACGACCACCTCGCCGGGGAGCTGCAAAGCCTGTTCACCACCGGGACGTTCCGGGTCTACACCAACCCCGACGTCGTGGGCTGCGAGCTGGGCGGCGCCCTGAAGAACGTGATGGCTATCGCCTGCGGCATCGCCGACGGCATGGGCTTCGGCGACAACACCCGTGCCGCTCTCGTCACCCGCGGCCTGGCCGAGCTGGCCCGCCTGGGGGTGGCCCTGGGCGGCGACCCCGTGACCTTCTCGGGCCTCACCGGCATGGGCGACCTGGTGGCGACCTGCACCAGCCGCCACAGCCGCAACCGCTGGGTCGGCGAGCAGCTCAGCCGGGGCCGGCCACTGGAGGAGATCATCGGTGGCACCCGCATGGTGGCCGAGGGCGTACGGACGTCGTCGGCGGTGGTCGAGCTGGCGGCCGGGGCCGACGTCGAGATGCCCATCGCCGACCAGGTGGTGGCCGTGCTCGAGCGCGGCAAGCCCCCGGCGGAGGTCGTCCCCTGCCTGATGCAACGGGTGAGCCGGCCCGAGTTCAGTCCCCGCTGAGAGATTCACCTGAGACATTCATAGGCACCTGCCAGCCCGTACACAGGAATCGGTGCGTACCATTTCCCCATGGCGGGGGCCAAGAAGCCGGACAAGCGAAGGACGACTCCGAACACCATGACGCCAAGCAGCCCCCCTCGCCCACCGATCGGTCGATCGACCGCCACGCCGGGAGGCGGCGCCGAGCCCACCGACCGCCCGGTGGCCGCCACCCTCGAGCAGGCTCTGTTCGAGGTCAAGAAGGTGATCGTCGGGCAGGACCGCGTCGTCGAGCGGATGATGGTCTGCCTGCTGGCCCGCGGCCACTGCCTGCTCGAAGGGGTCCCCGGCCTGGCCAAGACCCTCGCCGTGGAGACGCTGGCCGAGGTCGTGGGCGGCTCGTTCGTGCGCCTGCAGTTCACGCCCGACCTCATCCCGTCCGACCTGGTCGGCACCCGTATCTTCCGGGCGTCCACCGAGAGCTTCGACGTGGAGCTCGGCCCGGTGTTCGCCAACTTCGTCCTCGCCGACGAGGTCAACCGGGCCCCGGCCAAGGTCCAGTCCGCCCTGCTCGAGGTCATGTCCGAGCGGCAGGTGTCGATCGCCGGCACCACCTACAAGGTGCCGTCGCCGTTCCTCGTGCTGGCCACGCAGAACCCCATCGAGTCGGAGGGCGTGTACCCGCTCCCCGAGGCCCAGCGCGACAGGTTCCTCATGAAGATCCTGGTGGAGTACCCGGACCGGGCCGAGGAGATCGAGATCGTCCAGCGGATGAGCGTGAACCCGCCCCACGCCGCCCGGGTCCTGTCCCTCGACGACCTCGTGCGCCTGCAAACAGCGGCTGACGCCGTCTTCGCCCACCGTGCGATCGTCGACTACGCGGTGCGACTGGTGCAGGCCACCCGTGCCCCGGCCGAGGCGGGCGTACCCGACCTGGCCCGCGCCATCGAGTACGGCGCCAGCCCCCGCGCCAGCCTGGGCCTGATCGCCGCCGCCCGGGCCATGGCCCTTCTGCACGGCCGTGACTACCTGCTGCCCCAGGACGTCGTGGATATCGCCCACGACGTCATGCGCCACCGGCTGGTGCTCTCCTACGAGGCGCTGGCCGACGGCTCGGCCGTCGACGACCTCATCTCCAAGGTCTTGGCCGCCGTGCCCCAGCCCCGCCTGGCTCCCAGCCAGGACACGGGCGCAGTCGAGCTCTCGGCGTGACCAAGCCGACTTCCCGTGCGGTCACATCTCCTCGGGCGCAAGGCCGAACCCTGCCGCGGGCGGTGGGGGCGACCCTGCCCCGGGCCGGCGTCGAGAACCCGCAGGAGGCGCTGCGCCAGCTCCAGCTGATCGTCACCCGCCGCCTCGACGGCCTCCTCCAGGGCGACTACCTCGGCCTGGTCCCCGGCCACGGCAGCGAGCCCGGAGAGAGCAGGCTCTACGTCGAGGGCGACGACGTGCGCCGCATCGACTGGAACGTCACCGCCCGAACGACCGTCCCCCACGTCCGCGACCTCATCGCCGACCGCGAGCTGGAGACGTGGGCCCTGGTCGACTGCTCCGCCAGCCTCGACTTCGGCACCGCCCTCTGCGAGAAGCGCGACCTGGCCCTCGCCGCGGTGGCCGCCATCGGCTTCCTCACCGCCCGGATGGGCAACCGGATGGGCGCGGTGATCGTGCGTCCCGACGGCAGCGTGCGGGTGCCGGCCCGGTCCGGGCGCCAGGCGATGATGGCCCTGCTGCACACCATGGCCACCCGGCCCCGAATCGACGGGGGTGGCGCCACCGACCTGGCCGCCGCCCTGGAGGGCATGATGCGCCCGCCGCGGCGCCGCGGCCTCACCGTCGTCGTCTCCGACTTCCTCTCCCCGCCCGGGTGGGAGCGGCCCCTGCGGGCGCTGGCCACCCGTCACCAGGTGCTGGCCGTCGAAGTGATCGACCCTCGGGAGCTGGAACTTCCCGACGTGGGGTACCTCACCCTCGTGGACCCCGAAACCGGTCGTCGCCGGGAGATCCAGACCGCCCAGGCGTCGCTCCGCAGCCGGTACGCCGAGGCCGCGGCCGCCCAGCGGGCCGCCATCGCCTCGTCGATCCGCGCCACGGGGGCGTCCCACCTCGTGTTGCGCACCGACCGCGACTGGCTGCGCGACGTCGTCGGCTTCGTGCTCATGGCCCGGCGGCGCCGGGACGGCCTGGCCAGGGTGCAGCGATGAGCGTCTTTCGGCCCGAGAGGCCGGCTTCGATGGGAAGCGCGGGTTCGATGGGAGACTGGTGTCGGTGAGCTTCCTGTCGCCCTCGAGGCTGTGGCTCCTCGTCGTGCTGGCCGGCCTGGTGGCCGCCTACGTGTACATGCAGGGCCGCCGCAAGACCTACGCGGTGCGCTTCACCAACCTCGACCTGCTCGATTCGGTGGCGCCCAAGCGGCCGGGCTGGCGACGCCACGTGCCCGCCGCCGCCTTCCTGATGGCCCTCGGGCTCACGGTCGTCGCCTTCGCCCAGCCCACCCGGCCGGTGAAGGTGCCACGGGAGCAGGCCACCATCGTCATGGCCGTCGACGTGTCGCTGTCCATGGAGGCGGCCGACGTCGAGCCCGACCGCATCACCGCGGCCAAGGTGGCGGCCAAGTCCTTCGTCGACATCGTGCCCGCCCGCCTCCTCGTGGGGCTGGTGGCGTTCTCGGGTGCCGCCCAGGTGACGGTCTCGCCCACCACCGACCACGAGCTGGTGAAGCGCAGCCTCGACAACCTGATCCTTGGGCCCCGCACCGCCATCGGCGAGGCCGTCTACGCCAGCCTGGCGGCGGTCGCCTCGGTGCCGACCCAGCCGGGCCAGCAGCCGCCGCCGGCCCGGATCGTGCTGATGTCCGACGGCGAGACCACGGTCGGCCGCCCCAACGAGATGGCCGCCGAGGCGGCCGTCGAGGCCAAGGTGCCGGTCTCGACGATCGCCTTCGGCACCGACGCCGGGTTCGTGGAGGTGGAGGGTCGCCAGATCTCGGTCCCTGTCAACCGGGAGGCGCTGGCCCAGCTGGCCGAGGCCACCGACGGCACCGCCTTCGAAGCGGCCACGGCCAAGGAGCTGAAGAAGGTCTACGCCGACATCGGCAGCTCGGTCGGCTACAAGACCGAGAAGCGCGAGGTCACCTCGTGGTTCGTCGGCATCGGCCTGGCGTTCGCCCTGGGGGCGGCGGCCACGTCGCTGCTCTGGTTCTCCCGCCTGCCGTAGCTCGGTGTGATCAGCCGCCGGGTCTTCAGCCGTCGTCCGGGTCGCCGGCGAACGACACGGGCTCCCGCGCCTGGGTGTCGACGTGGATGCGCAGGAGGTCGGGCCGGGCGTAGTGCCCGAACGGGTCGAACTGGTGGCGGGCCGCTCGTGCCGCGGGCACGTCGACGTCGGCATAGAGGATGCCCTCCTCCCGCTCCAGCGGACCGGCCAGGATGTCGCCCTCGGGCCCGACGATCGCCGAGTTGCCCAGCGCCAGCCAGTCGTCGTCGCCGCCGTACAGGTCGTCCCGGAAGGGCACCGTCGAGGGGACGTCGGACCCGTGCAGGCACGAGCTCACGCCGATCACGAACATCCTGCCCTCCTTGGCCATGTGGCGGAGGGTGGCCGGCCACACGTCGGAGCTGTCCCAGGTTGGGGCGATGTGGACGTCGACGCCCTGGGCCAGGAGGGCGGCCCGGGCCAGCGGGTTGTAGTTCTCCCACGAGCAGAGGGTGCCGATGCGGCCAAGGGTGGTGGCCGTCACCTGCAGGCCGGACCCGTCGCCCATGCTCCACACCAGCTGCTCGGCGCCCACCGGCATCATCTTGCGGTGGCGGGCCAGGAGGCTGCCGTCGGGCCCGAACAGCAGCTGGGTGCTGTACATGGCCATGCTCCGGTCGGCCCGCTCGTTCACACCGACGGACACGAACGATTCGCACTCCCGGGCCACGTCGGCCAGGACGTCGGTGGTGCGGCTGCCGACGACCACCGACTCCTCGAACAGGCGGGCCTGCAGGGTGGCGGCCCGTTGCTCCCAGGGCTTCAGGCGCCAGACCCACTCGGGGTAGCCGGGCAGGAACGCCTCCGGCAGCACGACGAGCCCGGCGCCCTGGCCGCACGCGGTGCGGATCAGGTCGAGGGCGGTCTCGGTCGATGCCCGGCGGTCGAGCAGCGTCGGCGCCGCCTGGACCGCCGCCACCCGGAGAGGACTAGAAGACAACCGACACCTCCGGCCGGAGCCCCGGCCACGCTCGCGTGAGGTCGTCGCCCATGACGAAGGCGAAGACGATGCCGCCGGCCAGCAGGGCCGCCACGATCACGATGATCAGCACGACGAGCACGACGGACAGGGCACGACGCTTGCGCCGAGGTGCCGGCGCAGGGTCGGCCGGGGGGAAGGCGAGCTCGTCAGTGAGGCGCGGTGGGCCGGCGGGGGTGGGGGAGCGCCGTCGGCCGTGGGACGCGGTGCGGCTGCCATGTCGACCCGCAGCGCCTCCACCGCCTCGCGCAGGGCGACGATCTCGCCGCGCAGCGCTTCGAGGGAGGCGAGCAGGGGCGCCCGCTTGGGGCTGCCGGCTCGGGTTCCGGGTCGCGCTCAGGATCGCTGGCCTCGGGATTGGGGATAGCGGGCTTGGCTCGGGCTGGTCCGGCGCGGGCGCCGGGTCGGGCTCAGGTTCGCCGGCCTCGGGTTCGGGGGTAGCGGGCTCGGCTCGGGGTGGTCCGGCGGGGGCTCGGGTGTGGGTTCGGACTCGCTGGCCGCGGCTTCGCTGTGTTGTGGTCCGGGGGGATCTGCTGCGGTTCGGGTTCGGCCTCGCTGGCCTCGGCCGCGGGAGTGCCGGGCTCGGGGTGGTCCGGCTTCGGCTCGGGCTCGCCGGGCTCGGGCTCCCGTTCGGGTTCGGACTCGCTAGCCTCGGCCCCTACGGCGTCAACCTCCGGCTCGGGCGCGATCTCGGTCTCCGGCTCGATCCCTTCGTCGTGTGGGCCAGTCTCCGGTTCCTCCTCCGTCGGGCAGCTCGTGCTCGATGCCGTTCAGGGCGACGCCACCCGGGTCAATCCGCTTCTCGAGGACGGCGACACGCTCCCGGAGGGGGAGGGGGGCGAAGACGCCGGCCCTGGGGACGCCGAGAACGTCGAGCAGGCCGTGGCTGGACACTCGCCCGGCCGTCTCCGGGTCTGTCCCGCCAGCGATGGCGATTGCGACCAGCCGTTCGTGGACGTCGTCGACCGGCAGGGCCGGAGGGGCCATGGGGGCCGGCGAACCGACCCCGCCGTCAGCCGTGTGCCGGCCTTTGCATCACGACGCCCCCAACGACTGCGGACAGGACGCCACCCATTGTGGTGGGGTCGCCACGCGACTTCCACGACCCTCCGGCGAACGGCCAGGGGCACCTCGTCCGAGTAATTCGACCAATCCCTTGCGCAGTCGAACACCAGTTCGATACAATCGAGGGATGAGCACGGCCACGGAGTGGGAAGCGGAGGCGATGCGCCTGGAGGCCGAGGTGGCCCAGGTGTGCGGGGTGGCCAACGCCGCCGCCGGTCGGCTGGTCGTCCTGATCGCCGACGTGCTGGCCACCGGCTCGTGGGAGGGGGCCGACATCCTGTCCCCGGCCCACTGGGTGGGCTGGAAGTGCGGGGTCTCTCCGAACCGCGCCCGGCGGCTGGTTTCGATGGCTCGCCGTCTGCCCGAGCTGCCCGAGACCCGAGCCGCCTTCGAGGCCGGCGAGCTGAGCGAGGACCAGGTGGCGCTGATCTGTCGCCACGCCCCGGCGGCTGCCGATGCCTCGGTGGCCGAGTTCGCCCGCCACGCCACCCATAGCCAGCTGTCCCGGGTGCTGTCCAAGTACGTGTTCGAGAACGAGAAAGAGGAACCGGAGCCCGAGCGCCGCCGGGTCGACTTCGGCCACGACGACGACGGCTGGTGGCGGTGCTGGGGGGTCTTGGGATCGGAGGAGGGGGCCAAGGTCCAGCGGGCCCTGGAGCTGGAACGGGAACGACGAAAGCTGGATAGCTGGGCCGACGCCCTGGTGGCGGTGGCCGAGCGCTGCCTGGCCGCCGACCACGCCAGCCGGGGCCACCACGACGCCCAGACGGTGGTGGTCCACCTCCGCCAGGATGGAGGCGGCCACCTGCACCTGGGCCCGGGGCTGCCCGACGCCGTGCTGCGCCACCTGGGCTGCGACGGCAGGGTCAAGACGATGGAGCACGACCACCGCGGGGTGGCGGTCAGCGTGGGCCGGGCCATGCGCATCGTGCCCGAGCGCACCCGCCTGGTCATAGAAGAACGCGACCGGGGCTGTCGGGTACCGGGGTGTGACCACACCGCTTGGTTGCAGGTCCACCACATCCAGCATTGGCTCGACGGCGGTCCCACCGACACCTGGAACCTGGTGGCGCTGTGCAGCCATCATCATCGCCTCCACCACCAGGGCAATTTCCACATCGAGGGCAACGCCGATGACCCCGACGGACTGGTCTTCACCGACCGCAAGGGCCGAAGGCTCATGGGCTGCGGCCGACCAGCGCCCCCCGGCGAGCTGAGGATCACCGGCAACTGGGCCCCGCCGTCGGGCGAGCGGCTCGACTCGTGGATGGTCACGTTTCACGAGGTTCGAGTCAGCGACGAGGTGCCGGTCGGCGCCTGACCTGCGCACCCCGGTCCCAGTCCCGACGCAGGCCCTACGGCTGGCGGCCGTTCCAGGCCACGAGGCGATCGATCGGCGGGGCGTCTTCGGGCACCGGGACCGCGTCGGCCCACGGGTCGGGCCCGCTGCGGTAGGGCTCGGGCATGCCCGCCTTGAATGCGGCGAACATCGCCGGGCGGCCCTCGCCGGGCATGCCGCGGATCGAGTTCCAGGCGGCCTCGACGGCCTCGGCGTCCCACGCCGGCCGCTGACCTGTCGCGGTGGCCAGGTCCCACGTGTGGCGGTTCAGGGGGAGTCTTCGGCGGCGAAGAACGCACTCACGTCGGAGCGGTCCCGGGTCCGGCGCAGCGGCGGCAACGCCGTCAGCAGGACCGGTCGGTACGACGCCTCCGCCAGCCGGGGGTCGAGGACGGCCACGACGCCACGGTCGGTAGCACTGCGGATGAGGCGGCCGGCGCCCTGGGCCAGCCGCGTCGCCGCCAGGGGTAGGTCGACGGTCGCGAAGGCGGCGGCGCCCGCCCGATCCCGCCGGGCCTGGGCCACGGGGTCGTCGGGCCGGGGGAACGGCACCCGGTCGATCACCACCAGCGAGCACGCCGCGCCGGGGACGTCGACGCCCTGCCAGAACCCCATGGTGGCGAACAGGCACGACGTCTGGTTCGACCGGAACACGTCGATCAGCGCCGGCTTGGGCAGGTCGTCCTGAGCGAGGACCCGGTAGGGCAGGCGGTCGACGAGGGCCCCGTGGGCGGCGCGCATGGCCCGCCACGAGGTGAAAAGGGCCAGCGTGCGGCCGCCGGCCGCGGTGATCAGGAACTCGAGCTCGGCGTGGGCCGCCGCCTCGTGGTCGGGATGGCGGGGATCGGGCAGGCGGGGGACGTAGAGCAGGCCCAGACGCCGGTAGTCGAAGGGACTGCCGACGTCGAGCTCGACGGCGTCGCCGCCCAGCCCGAGCTGTGCGGCCGAGGCCCGGCGGGATCGTCGCCGACGTCAGGATCGGCGTGGCCGACGACCACGCCACCCTCGCCAGGTCGCCGCCGACGTCGATGGGCGCCACCCGCAACGCCGGCTGGGAGCCCGACTGTTCCACCCACGTGACGTCCTCGTCGTCGGCACCGAGGATCGTGTCGATGTCGGCGGCGAGGGAGTCCAGCGCCTTGACCGCCCGGTCCCGCCGAGCCTTGAGGGCGGGGTCGTCCTGGAGGCGGCGGAGCCCGGACCGGTCGGTGCGGATCGTCTGGGCCACGTCGGTCAGCGCCTCGCTCACCGACGCCGAGCCCTTGGCGCCCGTCACCAGCCGCATACCGACCAAAGGCGTGAGCACCCGGTCGAGGCTGTCCCGGTGCCGGGCCAGGGCGGTGGCCGAGGCCAGCCGGGCCACCGCCGCCACCCGGCCGGGTGTGAGGGTGACGCCGAGGGCGCCGGCCATGACGTCGGGGGTCTCGTGGGCCTCGTCGAGGATGAGCACGTCGTGCTCGGGAAGCACGTGTCCGCCCGACGCCACATGGGCGCCGAGCAGGTGCAGGTTCACGACGACCACGTCGGCCTCCCGCGCCCGCTCGTAGGCGGCCTCGGCGAAGCAGTCCTGGCCGCTGGGGCACTCCTTGGCGCCGGGGCACTGGTCGGACCCGACGCTCACCGACGACCACGCCGCCGGCGCCGGCTCGAAATCCAGCTCCGCCCGGTCGCCGGTCTCGCTGTCCTCGGCCCACGCCAGGAGCCGAGCGACCTGCCCACCGATGGCGCCCCGACTGGCACCGGCGCCGGCTCGCCCGGCGTCGCCGACGAAGCCCAGGTCGGCCTGGTCGTCGGCCCTCGCCACCTCGACCGCGGCCTGCCGGCAGAGGTAGTTGCTGCGGCCCTTGAGCACGGCCCACGTCAGCCCCGGCCGCACGCCGGCGGCGGCGATCGACGGCAGGTCCTTGCCGGCCAGCTGGTCCTGCAGGGCCTTGGTGGCGGTGGCGACGACGACCCTGCCCTCACCGGTGGCCAGCAGGGCCCCCGTCGAGGTAGGCCCAGGTCTTGCCGGTGCCGGTGCCGGCCCGGACGACCAGCGGACGATCGGCGCGCACCGCCTCCGCCACCGCGTCGGCCATGGCGATCTGGCCGGCCCGGACCTCACCGCCACCATCGAGCGCCGCCGCCAGCTTCTCCAGGGCGGCCTCGGGTTCCACCGGGACACTTCACCATGCCCGGGCCCGCCAGAGCAGCGGCCCCATCGAACCCCTACAATTCCACCGAGGCGGGAGGACGGCGGATGGGGAAAGTCAAGAATCTGGTCGACCGTCAGCACGACATGCTGCGGCGGCGGGACGTCCAGCAGGTCGCATCGCTCTACACGGCTGACGCCCACTACATGCTCCCGGGAGTTCGTGTCTCCCCGGCGCAGCTGCCTGCCCTGATGGAGGCCTACCTGGCCGCCTTCCCGGACATCGAGAACGACGTCACCTGGTGGATGGAGAAGGGCGACACGGTCGTCCTCGAGCAGGTGATCACCGGCACCCACACCGGAGCGTTCGTCACGCCCTTCGGCACGCTGGGACCCACCGGCCGCACCGTGCGGTCCGAGGCGGTCGAGGTCGTCCATGCCCGCGGACACCTCATCAGCAGCTGGCGCAGTTACTTCGACCAGCTGGAAATGCTCACGAGCCTCGGTGTCATTCCCGCTCCCCTGACCGGGTGGATGTGGCGAGCCAGGCGGCGTTGCTGAGGCGCGGCTGGAGGCTCGCTGGAGCGACGGGCTCGGCGCGTTGACCGGCCCGACCTAGAGGCGGAGACTCCCACCATCGACACGCTCTCACTCCCTCGTTCACGGATGCGCCCCCGGTACGACGTCGTCGTGGTCGGATCGGGCTATGGCGGCGGTGTCCTCGCCTGCCGGTTGGCCCGGGCCGGGATGGCGGTCGCCGTCCTCGAGCGGGGCCGGGAGCTCCACCCGGGGCAGTACCCGAGCACCACGCTCGGCGCCCTGCGCGAGGTGCAGGCCCACACCGATCGCCACGACGTCGGGTCCCGGGCCGGGCTGTACGACTTCCGTTTCTCCGACGACGTCGGCGTCCTCATCGGCTGCGGCCTCGGCGGGACGTCGCTGATCAACGCCAATGTCGCCCTGGAGGCCGACCCCCGGGTGTTCCAGGACGGCTCGTGGCCGAAGGCGTTCCGGAACGATCCCGATCCCAAGCTGCCGCGCCGGCTTCGACCGGGCCCTCCACATGCTGGGCTCGACGCCGTACCCGGACACGGACCCGCCGCTGCCCAAGCAGGCCGCCCACCGAGCGTCGGCCGAGGAGCTCGGTGCCGAGTTCTTCCGTCCCCTCATCAACGTCACGTTCACGGCCGGGCCCAACGCCGCCGGCCTCGAGCAGCCCGCCTGCACGAGCTGCGGCGACTGCGTCACGGGCTGCAACGTCGGCGCCAAGAACACCGTGCTCATGAACTACCTGGTCGACGCCGTCGCCCACGGGGCCGAGGTGTTCACCGAGGTCACCGTCGACACCGTGCTCCCGGCGCCCGCAGGCGGCTGGCAGGTCCGTTTCCGGCCGACACGAGCCCATCGACGGCGACGGGGCCGTCGTGGCGCCAACCGCGCGACGCCGCCACCCTCGACGCGTCGCTCGTCGTGGTGGCGGCCGGCGCCCTCGGGTCCACCGAGCTGCTCTTGCGCTCCCGGGAGGCGGGGCTGCAGGTGTCGCCGATGCTCGGGCGCCGTATGTCGGGCAACGCCGACTTCCTCGCCTTCGCCTACGACTGCGACGCCCAGATCGACGCCATGGGACGTGGCGCCCGGGTGGACCCGAAGCGGCCGGTCGGCGCGTGCATCACCGGCGCCATCGACACCCGCGAGGGGCGGCCGGTGGCCGAGGGCCTCATCATCGAGGAGGGTTCGGTCCCGAGCCCCCTCGTGCCGCTGATGCCCATCGGGCTGTTCCTCGAGCTCGCTGCGGGGCAAGGGCGGGCGGCGCTGGTTCCGGCGGCGGATCAGGGGCGCTACCGGCCGCACGCAGACGTTCCTGGCCATGGGCACCGACGACGACCGGGGCACGATGATGCTCCGTGGGGGCCGAGCCGTCATCGCCTGGCCGGGGGCGGCCAAGCGCCGCTGGATGCGGGACGACGACGCCACCCTCCAGCACATCGCCAACGCCATGGGCGGCATCTACCTCCGCTCGCCGGCCTGGCGCAGCCCGTTCAGCGACAGGTACGTCACCGTGCACCCTCTGGGTGGGTGCGACATGGCCGACGACGCCACGTCGGGCGTCGTGGACGACCGGGGCCGGGTGTTCTCCGACGACCACGGCACGGCGGTGCACGACGGGCTGTACGTGGCCGACGGGGCGATCGTGCCGACCGCCCTCGGCGCCAACCCGTCGCTCACCATCGCCGCCCTGGCCGAGCGCATCGCCCAACTCCTCCTGGAGTCGAGGGAGCCGCATGCAGGGGGGCACCGCGATGGCGACGTCTGACCTCGACCGGGGCACCGCTCGGCGGCACCCGCCGACGCTCCGCCTCCGGGAGCGCCTCCAGGGGCGGCTGGTCCATCCCGACGGGGAACCCGCCGGCGGCATCGAGCTGCGGTTGCGCATCGAGTGGGACGACGTCACCGCCGTCACCGCCGACCTCTCCACGCCGGCCACCGTGGGTGGGCGGGTGACGGCACTCGGCGCTCTCCACCGAGCCACTGCGCATCGCCGACGGCCGCTTCTGCGTGCTCGTCAACGATCCCACCCACGTCGACACCCGCCACATGACCTACGAGCTCGACCTGGAGGCCGCCGACGGCCGGAGCTTCCACCTGTCGGCCCGCAAGGACATTCACGACGACCACGGGTGGGACGCGTGGTCGGACACCACCCACGCCGCAGTGCGGGTGACCGACGGCGACGGCGCCACCGTGTGCAGGGGGCACATCAGCATCTCGCTGCAGCGCTTCGTGCGCCTCCTCACGACCATGAAGGTGGGCCACGGCCGGCGGGCGAGACGGCCCCTGCACCTGGCCGCCTTCCAGCGGGCGTTCATCGGCGCCCTGGGCCACACCTACGGCGACCAGCTGGCCCAGTGCGACGACATGAAGCAGATGATCCTGAAGCTCGACCTGTCGAGGCTGGACGGGGCGACGAGGCGGCTCCGGCTGCCCCCGCCCGAGACCCGCTGGTGCGGGCCGTGGCCGGAGAAGGCGTGGTCGGCGTCCGAGCCCGACGGCGCGGGCGCCTGGCTCCGGCTGACCCGCTACCACGGTGGGGACAAGGGCCCGTCCTGCTGGCACCGGGCTTCGCCATGTCGAGCGCCCACTACATCGTCCCCACCATCGAGACGAACCTGGCCGAGTACCTCGTCGAGAACGGCTACGACGTCTGGCTGTTCGACTACCGCGCCAGCACCGATCTGCCGTCGGCCCGGTCCTCCTTCACCATCGACGACCTCGCCCTGGAGGACTGGCCGACCGCGGTGGACGAGGTCCGCACCGCCACGGGGGCCGCCGACGTCCAGGTGATCGCCCACTGCGTGGGGTCGCTGTCACTGCAGATGGCGCTGCTGGCGGGGATGTCGGGCGTCCGGTCGGCGATCTGCTCACAGGTCACCGTGCACCCGGCCATGCACTGGTTCAGCCGGGCCAAGGCCGGCGGGCGGATGTCGGAGGTGATGGCCGGCTTCGGGATGCGGACCATCGAGCCCGGCCTGAAGGCAACGGGCGGCGACCGGCTGCTCGACCTGCTGATCGAGCTCAACCCCCTCCTGAAGGGCCAGCGCTGCCACAACCCGGTGTGCCGCTGGGTGTTCGCCTTCTTCGGCCCGACCCACGAGCACGCCCAGCTCAACGACGCCACCCACGCCCAGATCTCGTCCCTGTTCGGCGTCGGTGGGCTCCGGGCCCTGCACCACCTGGCGCTCATCGTCCGCAAGAAGGGTGCCGTCGACCACGAGGGCCGTGACGTCTACCTGCCCAACGTGGAGCGAATGGCGGTCCCGATCACGTTCCTCGTCGGCGACCGCAACCGCATCTTCCTGCCGAAGGGGTCGGCCCGGACCCTCGAGTGGCTCCAGGAGGCCAACGACCCCTCGCTGTACGAGCGCCTGGTGCTACCCGGCTACTCCCACCTCGACGCCCTCATCGGCAGGGACGCCGCCACCGATGTCTTCCCCCACCTCGTGCGGGCCCTCGACGCCCACCCCGCGGTCACGCCCCGACCCGGCCGCTGACCGCCAGCCGGCCGGCCACCAGGCCGAGCCGCGAGCCGGGTGGTGATCGTGGCCGCCCGCCGCCGCAGCGCCTCCGCCCGCGGGGCCGCGCCCGATCCCGCTGACCTCGCCAGCGCGGTGGACAGCTCGGCGCAGGTCAGGGCCACGAAAGGCTCGGCTCCCATGGCCTCGTGCCGTTGGAGGGCGCGCTCGAGGTGCGCGATCCCGGCCGCGTCGTCGCCCAGGACGAGTGACAGGACCCCCAGGTGGTGCGAAACCGCGCCGTAGAAGGCGACCTGCCCGAAGACCGCGTTGCGATCGGCGTATGGCAGCAGGGCGCGGTGGACGACGCCCGCGCAGTCCACGTCGTGGAGGATCCGGGCGGCGTTGGCACACGCCGACAGCGCCGCCCACCAGTCAACCGCCGGCTCCCCGGCCACGAACCGCCCGACATCGACCGCCTCCAGCTGGGCGCGGGCCTCGTCGGTCTCGCCGGCCTCGGCCGCCACCCAGCTCATCACCGCCCGCAGCGCCGGACGGCTCGGGTCTCGCTCGACGACGGCCCGGCAGGCGGGAAGCGCCTGGCCCAGCCCGCCCCGCAGCCAGAGGACCGGCACCTGCTGCACGAAGGCGGCCAGGGCGGCGTGGGCCGGGTAGCCCCGCTGGGCCATCAGCGCCTGGGCCGCGGCGGTGAGGCCGGCGGCGTCCTCGAAGCGACCCTGGAGCCCGGCGACGGTGGCGTCGAAGGCCATGGCCAGGCGCACGTGCTCCCGGTAGTTGAGCCGCGCCGCGACGACGGCCAGGCGTTGCGACAGGTCGACGGCGGCGGCCAGGTCGCCCACCTCGGCCAGCACGTGCAGGCGGCACTTCCCGGTCTGGAGCCACAGCTCGGGACTTCCGTCGACGTCGACCAGACCGTCGAGCTCGTCGGCCAGGGCCAGTCGTTCGTCCAGCTCGTCGGGGCAGTTCAGGGCCCAGTAGCGGCTGAGGAGGACGGTGGCGAGCACCGTCCTGTCGCCCGCGGCCCGGGCCAGGCGCACCGCGGTGTCGCACAGGGCCCGGCGTTCGGCCCGGGGCAGCCGCCAGTAGTCGAGCTGGGCCAGGCGGGCGCCCATGAGGCCGGCTTCGATGCTCTCCGGCTCGACGGCCGCCAGCGCCCGGCGAAGCAGCCGCTGCGCCTCGGGATCGTCGATCTCCGCCGCCCCCATGGCGAGGGCGCCCCCGTACTCCAGGGCGGCGCGCGCCAGCAGGTCGCCCCGACCGGCGGCGCCGGCGAGGTCGGCCGCCACCCGGCACGCCTCCTTGCCGGCGTTGGCGTCGCCCGATCGGTTCTCGGTGGCGGCCAGCGACAGGAGGATCTCGCAGCGGACCACGGGGTCGGCGTGCTCGGGGTACTGGTCGATCAGGGCGAGGGCCGACCGGTAGTGGTCGGCCGCCTGCTCGTAGCCGAGGCTCCGATCGGCGGCGTCGCCGGCGAGACGGCGGTAGCGGATCGCGGCCGCCGGGTCCCCGAACCGGCCGGCGCAGGTCCAGTGGCGGGCCAGCTCGGCCGCCCGCCCGTGCGATCCCGGTTCGGCCTGGAGGGCCACCGCGGCGCGGCGGTGGAGGTCGAGGCGGCGGGCGAGGGGGACGTCGTCGTAGACGGCGGCGCGCAGGACGGCGTGGGCGAACTCGAACACGCCGGGGTCGTCAGCGACCGGGGCCAGGAACCGGGCGTCGGACGCCTCGACGATGGCGGTGATCGTCGCGTCCTCGGCGAGCCCGGCGATCCGCCCCAGGACGGGCCCGCTGCCCGGGGTCCCCAGGACGGCGGCGGCGACCAGCAACGACGCGGTAGCGGCCGACAGCGAGTCCACCCGGCTCCGCACGACGTCCCGGATGGAGTCCGGGACCGTGTGTTCTCCCGGCGCCGCCCCCGCCCCCGTCCCCGTCCACTCGGCCAGGTCACGGAGCACCTCGGTGACGAACAGGGCGTTGCCGCCGGTGTCGGCCCACAGCCGGCGGGCCAGCGACGGTCCGAGCCCGGGCTCCTGCTCGACCAGCCCCCGACCAGCCGGTGCTCGACGAGCGCCTCGACGTCGTCGGCCCCGAGACCGTGGAGGACCAGGTGCCGGGCGACCCCCCACACCTCCAGGGCGCCCACCGTCGAGTCGAGGACGGGTGGGTGCGGCCCGAGCCTCGACACACCGAGCACGGTCAGGGGGAACTCGGGAGCCTCGAGCAGGAGATGGCGCAGGAAGAGCAGCGACGGCACGTCGGCCCACTGCAGGTCGTCGAGCACCAGCACCATGCGGCCGGCCGACCTGGCCGAGACGGTCGCGGCGGAGAGCGCCTCGGACGCGGCGGTGAAGAACTGCAGGCGACGGGCGTCGGCCTCGTCCACCGGGATGGAGCCGGCCACCGCCGCCCCGCGGTCCGGTGGGTCGTCGTCCCCCAGGACCCGTGGAAGGGCACGCGACCACAGTCGGTAGGCGTCGCCGAGGTGCTCGTCGCTCCGCCCGTACAGGACGAGCTGGCCGGCGCCGGCGGCGTGCCGGGCGGCTTCGGCGACGAGGCGGGACTTGCCGATGCCGGGATCGCCCTCCACGAGCACGAGCCGGCAGCCCGGTCCCGGCGCGGCACACGCCTCGAGCAGCACGGCGAGGTCCGGCTGGCGGCCGACGAAGGGAGTCCGTACCGTGCCCGCCCAGTCGAGGTCCGAGGTCGGCGCGGCTCGGGCGGGCGCCGCCACGGGTTCCGAGTCCGGCGACGCAGACGTCAGCGGCGGTGGCGGCGGGGCGAAGTCGAGGTCGGGTTCCTGGCGCAGCACTGCCACCTCGAGCGCGGCCAGGGCCGGGCTCGGGTCGATGCCGAGCTCCTCCCCCAGCGCTTTGCGGAGGTACCGATAGGCGCGGAGGGCGTCGGCCTGACGGCCGGACCGGTACAGCGCCAGCATGAGGAAGCCGGTGAGGCTCTCGCGCAGCGGCGTGGCCGAGACGAGGGCCCCGAGCTCCCCGACGATCTCGGCGTGCCGGCCGAGAGCCAGTTCGGCCCGGACGAGGTCCTCGGTCGCGGCCATGCGCACCTCCCCGAGCCGGGCGCTCTCGGACTGGGCGAACCCGAGCTCGGCGAACTCCGACAGGGCCGGGCCCCGCCACAGGACCAGTGCCCGGCGCAGTGCCACCGCCGCCCGCTGGGGCGCCGCCACCAGGTCGACGCGGGCCTCCCGCACGATGTCCTCGAAGCAGGCCGCGTCGATCTGGCTCCGGTCGACCCGGAGCACGTAACCGGCCTGGCGGGTCTGGAGCACCGGGTGGCGGTCCCCGGGAACGGGTTCCGACGTCAGCGCCCGGCGCAGCTGCGAGACGTAGGTCTGCAGCGTGTTGGCCGCGCTCGGGGGTGGGTCTTCACCCCACAGCACGTCGGCCAGCAGGTCCCGCGAGACGACGCGGTCGGCGTTGACGAGGAGCACGGCCAGCACGGTCCGCACCTTGGCGGCGCGGATGTCGACGGGGCGACCGTCGAGCTCGACCTCCAGCGGGCCCAGGAGCCGGAAGACGACGCCATCCCCTGCGTCACTCATCCCCAACCCCCCTACCGCCGCACCCCCGTTGCCGTCAGAGTACCGGAGCAGATCTACGAAAGATCCTCGGAGTGGTGCTCGTACCCGGTCTCGTCGATGTAGCGGACGTGCAGGCGGGGCCCGTCGAAGTCGAGGACGGCGAACCCGAACAGGGCCCAGCGCTGCAGCCCGTCGACGATCCGGCCCCGGTACTCGTAGGTGCCCGGGGGCGGGCACGGCTCGTCCTGGCTGCGCCACATGTAGACGGGCACGCCGCCGTGGCCGATGCACCGTGCCGCCGCCACGTGCTCGTACGGCTCGTAGAGCATGCACCGGTGCTCGTGGCCCCAGAACCAGGCCCGGACCCGGTCGGCGTCGAGCACGCCGCGGAGCTTGGGCTCCAGCGTCGCCCTGACGTCGGGCTTGTAGGCGCTGAACAGCTGGTGGTGGCTGAGCAGCATCCCCTTCCGATCGCCGGCGCCCAGCGTCGCATCCACCCACTCCGACTGGGGATCCTGGAGGCCGCCGTCCTCCCAGCCGGTGTCGAGGCCCAGGACCTGCCAGTCGTCGTTGTGGAGGCTGAAGTAGCTGGAGCCCTCGTGGCGGGCGAAGCGGGGATCGCCCAGCAGCACCTCGAAGTAGCCGTGGCCGCCCGAGTACATGTCGTGGTTGGCGTTCAGCGACCAGGAGCCGACGCGGTCGACCTCCGACTCGTCGACCGGCCAGTAGGGCAGGAAGCGGCGGCGGTACTCGCGCTCGGTGCCCGAGTAGTAGACGTCGCCCAGGTGGACGACGTGCTGGTCGAGCCCGGCGGCGAGGCCCTGCTCGACCACCCTCCGCATCTGGTCGGCCACCCGCCGGGCCCGGGGAGACCGGTACCCCAGTCTCCGACCAGCACGAGCCGGGCCTGGTTGGATATCCGGAGCGGCGTGGCCGGCGTGGGGTTGAACGGGTGCCGGCCGGCGAGACGGCGAAGGCCCATGTTCATGGCCGACGCCACCCATCGGGGGTCGGCCACCTCGAACCCACGGAAGTACCGTCGCCCGTCGGGGTGCGGCTCCATCGAGACGCCGCGAAGCGACCGTTCCGTCACGACGCCCCAGACGCCGCCCGCGGGGTCGCCGCCCCGCCCGCCGCCCCGGCCGCCGTGCCGGCCGCCGCCCCGTCGCCTGGCCGGCGGCGGCTCGTGGACTTCGATCAGCTCCGGTCTCGACGTCTCGATGTACTCCTCCAGCACCGACTGCATCAGGCTCACCAAGGGGTCGTGGCTGAAGAAGGCCACGTCGTCGATGGGGGGGACCACCGAACTTCGCCGGCCGGCCGGGCGTTCGAGGCCTCCTCGTTGGCCGCTCGACCGCTCCCGCTCGCGCTCGCAGGCGGCGTCGAGCTCCTGCCGCAGGCCGCCTGCATCGAAACCCCGGCGTCGAAACTGCCGGCGTCGGCCGGCAAGGCCAGCTGGGATCGCAGGGCGTCGAGCTGGTCGAGCACGAACCGACGGTTGAGGAGCTGCTCGATCATGCTCGGGCCCACATCCGCAGCCGCCGGCACGCCGCCATGGCGCACAGTAGGCCACGCCACGGGGGCGGGACCGGTACGGCGACCAGGGTGGTGACGGGGAATCCGTCACCACCCTGGGTATCGCGCCGCCGAGGCATTCGCCTGGGGAAAGACCTACGAGCCGGCAGCCACCGTGGCGGTCGTCTCACCGGTGCTGGACCGCGAACGCCGAGCTCCCCTCGTAGACGCACCAGATGGGGTACGTGCCGGGCGAACTCGGAGTCAGCTTGACGTTCGCCCGGCCTCCGCCGTCGAGCGTGGCCGTCCCGAGCTTGTGGGCGGCGGGCCCGTCGGTGCACGTGACCATGCCACTGGGCGCCGCCACCGATCCGGCCGTG
This sequence comes from uncultured Acidimicrobiia bacterium, assembly GCA_963827345.1. Taxonomy (GTDB): domain Bacteria; phylum Actinomycetota; class Acidimicrobiia; order Acidimicrobiales; family AC-14; genus CAWGUU01. The sequence continues at coordinate 340,372 of CAWHAN010000006.1, forward strand.
GCGGGCTTCACCTCGACCGAGCACGACATGGCCTTGCCGACGACCGCGGGGCTCGAGCTGCACGCCACCTTGGTGGCGGTGGGCTGCGCGGCGGCCGCGGGTGCGGACGCACTCGCCGGTGCGGGTGGGGCCGCTGATCCCGCCGTGCCCGGCGTGGTGGCCTTGACGTTGGTGAAGGTGACGATCTCCTGGGCGGCGATGCCACCCGTGACCACGTTCACGGTGGCCGTCCGTGACGAGAGGTTGCAGGAGATCAACGGGTTCGGCACCGCCGAGCATGCGGCCAGGACGGAACCGGGCTTGAACGTCTCGGTGATGGTGTTCGACCCGAGGGGCAGCTCGATGGCAGCGGTGCACACCCCGACGGGGATCGTGTAGGTCCGACCTCCGGTGGAGAAGTCGAACGTTCCACCGACGGCGGGCTTGGCGGTCTCCTTGCAGATCTCGACGAAACCGGTGCGCCGGTTGGTGAAGGTGACCTCGGTCACCCCGGTGCCGACGGTGACCGTCGCGCTGCCCTTGACCAGGTCGGGCGTGCCGACGAGGCGACTCGACGGCGCCACCGAGATGGCGACCGAGGTCCTGGACGGGAGGAACTCGTCGACGAGCACATTGGACCCGACCGGGAAAGAGCCGACCACCTTGCAGTACCCGGCTGGCGCGGGGCCGGCGGGGACGACGACGGTGGAGCCGAAGCCGCCGAAGGAGTAGTTCGTGCCCACAGCCACACCCGGTCCGGCGACCTTGCACACCTTGAGGGTGCCGGGCGCCACGGGAACGGCGATCGTCAGGGTCTGGTGACCGATGTCGGCACCGTCGGCCATGGCCACGATGTCGAACGTGTAGGTGCCGGACGCCGTGCCGGGCGGCACGGTGACCTTGACCACCGAGCTCAGGTTGACGGGCGGGGTCACCAAGGCCCAGCTGCCGGGCGTGAACGTCACCCACGACGCCGCCGCGGGCAGCGGCGAGGCGGAGGCCACCGACAGGGTCACCGAGCTCACCGTCGCGGTGGCGGCGTTGATGAGGGCGAGGATCTGGGGAGCGATGGCCGTTCCCAGGTTGACGCCCGCACCGCCGGGGTAGGCCCCCGCGGCGATGGACTGGTAGCAGGGGAGCGACGCAGTTCCACCGGACGCTCTCACCATGAACAGCGTCCGCTTGGCGGCCGCGGACCTCATGCCGTTGAGCTCGACGCGGGTGTCGAAGCCGTCGGGGATGGTGTCGAGGCAGCCCGGCAGGGGCGGGGTGACGGTGCCGGCCCTGTGGGGCTCGGCGTCGCCGAGGACGACCACGAACTTGCGTGACCCGGCCAGCCAGCCGATCGGGCCGCCGACGTTCGGCGTGTAGCTGTCGTGGAACACGCGGTTGTAGGCCTCGGGGTCGTCCAGCCCGCCGCTGGCCGAGAGGGGATTGATGGCGCCGGCGATGGCTGCCGCGCTCGTCGTCATCGACTGCCGTACGACGTGGACCGTCGAATCGGTCACGTCCTTGAACTCGACCACCGCGAACCGGGCCCCGGGGTAGCTCGACTGCACGGTGTTGACGAGGTGGAGGGCCTGGGCCCTGGCCTGGGCGAGCGCGGGCCCCATGCTCGTCGTCGTGTCGATCGCCAGCTCGATCTCGATCACGGGCGGCTGGCGGGGCACGCCGATGGTCTTGTCCTCGATGTCGCTCGTCCCGGGCTTGATGGTCAGGGTATTGGTGGCCGGGGTGAGCGTGGCATGCGCCGGTGAGACGAACGGGCCGGAGATCAGTGCCGTGGCCAGCACGAGGGCGACCGAGACCCAGCGGCGCAGCGATCCCAGCGCGAACCCGAAGAAGGGGGTGCCCCTCGTTCGAATGGCACTTCTCGTGGTGTTGGCGTGCAGTTTCATCGTCGTCCTCCGTTGTCGGTGCCTGTCGTGGGCGCATTCCTGCGTTTCCACCCGACTCTGGGAGTGGAACTGCGCAACGACGCTCGGCACATGACGTGAGGATGGAAGGAGGACCTGGGGCGGCACGTGAGCGCCGCTGGAGCGGGAGCTGGGGCGCTACCCGATCATCTCCGGGCCCGGCCAGTCACGTCCGGGCTCGGCTCAGGGGGTCGCCGAAGAAGGCGTAGGCGGCGTAGGAGTCCTGCGAGCTGTCGGGGTCGTAGGCCCGCCTGCGGATCTCCTGGAACACCTGCCCCAGGGGCTCGTCGGGATGGCCGGCGTGGCGCTGGTAGAACTCCACCGCCACCTCGTGGGCGGCCGAGTCGGCGACGCTCCACAGCGGGGCGATCACGCACCTCGCCCCCTGGCGGATGAGGGTCCGGGCGAAGCCGTCGGCGCCGGCCAGCCCCGGCTTGAGCCGCCCGACCTCGCACCCGTTCAAGAAGACCACCGGATGGCAGCGGCGGCCGAAGGTCCTGGCCCCCTCCATGCCCCGCAGGGCCGTCGAGGCCGAGGGTCTCGTCCTTCTCCAGCACCAGGACGTAGGCCCCCCGGGAGTCGGCCCGGCCGTGGCCCACGAAGTGCAGCAGGCCGGCGTCGGTGGCGCCGAGGCCGGCGTCGATGCGGTCGTAGAGGGCCGGGGCCACCCTCGTGCCCGGAAGGGCGTTCATGACCAGCTCGACCTCGGCCGGCGCCCGTTCGAGCACCAGGTCGCCGCTGGTGTACTCCGGGGCGATCACCACCGAGTGGGCCAGGGTGCCGATCTGCAGGGGTGCCTGGTGGGGATTGCCCAGACGGGGATCCGACGACGGGTCGCCCACCCAGCGGCCGAAGGCGAGCTCCACCCCCAGCGGTTGGCGGTACTCGGTGCCCTCCGGCGTGTCGCGGTGGGGGATCATCAGCTCCCAGGGGATAGCCGGCTCCTCGGTGCAGACGAAGATGCTGCGAGGCGGGGTGGCGCCGTCGACCAGCCCCCACAGCGTCCGCTTGAAGTTGGCGGGGGCGACGTCGAACAGCTCCGCCCCGGCGCCCACCAGGGTGTCGCGGCGGTGGCGGGGGGTCATGTCCTCGGCGGTGAACTCGTCCATCAGGGCCGCCACCAGCCGCGGCGCGGTGTCGGGGAGGTTCCACGGCTCGGGCTCGTGGGCGTCGTCGCCGAAGCGGACGATGACCTCGCAGAGGAAGCTGCGCCCGTCGTTGGCCTGGGTCGCGGTCACGCGAACCAGCACGTCGGGAGGGGCGGCGCTCGGCTCGATGCGCAGGATCGCCGGCACCGCCGCCGCCGGGTGGTGGGGCGGCGGGCCGGTCAGCGCCCCGAGGCCGAAGCCGTGGGCCTCCGATGGGACCGGAGGGGCCGACGGGGCGCCAGCCTGGATGGTGACGTCGGTGTAGAGGTAGCCGCAGGGCCGGTTGTTGTGGCTGAACAGGGCGGTGAGCCGCAGCACCGAGCCGGCCGGCGCATGAGGGTCGATCCGCACCGAGAACGTCACGTCATCGGTCGATCGGGCCGCCCCGCGTTCGACGGTCAGGGACTTGTAGCCCGGCGCCTCGACGGTGGCGAGATCCTCCGAGCAGAGCAGCCTGACGTGCACCGCCAGCGGGCCCTTGCCCTCCTGCGGCCCCCCGGAGCGGTTCGCCGCGCTCGGTGGGAACTGGTCCGCCAGGGCGGCGGCGTCGGCGAAGACGGTGACCTCGACCACGCCGCCGGCCGGGACGCTCGCCGACGAGAGCTCCATGTGCGCCCGTCGCCACACGATCTCGGCCCAGGGGGACCGCGCCGGCAGTAGTCGCGGCCGTGTCCGGAGTCGCCGAAGCATCTGGAGGAGGGCGGCCAGAAGGCAGAGGCATGTCGCGATCAGCGCAAGGAGGACTGTCGCCGACGGCCCTCCTTGCGAGCTCGAGCTCGGAGTCCGAGCGAGGGTCGGAGCGAGGGTCGTCGTCGGCGCGGTCACGACTGGCGGCGAGGCGGTCCCGGGGGCAGTTGTCGCCGCGGTCGTGCTCGGGACCGTGCTCGTTTCCAAAGCAGGGGGCTCCACGGGTATAGAGGGTCGCGGGGGCGGGCGTTCGGTGGTGACCGTGACGCCTGTGCCGATGCCGGTGCCGGTGCCCACGGGGAGCTGGCCGGGGGTCGCCGTCACGAGGGTGATGGGCCCGGGCGGTGTGGGAGGCGTGCTGGGCTCGGGGGTCGTCCCCGACACCGGGCACGGGACCATGAACGTGGCCGCCGCACTCCCGACGCTGATCAGGGTGTTGCCCTCGTTGCCGCCGACGGTGATCTCGGCCCGCAGGGTGCCGCTGTCGTCGGCCCGGATCTCGGGATTGGCGATTCCTCCGTTGGCGTCGACGTAGCTGAGGTTCTCGAAGCGTCCGGGTCGGAGGCCGGTCCCGACCACGGTGATCGTGTAGGGGTCCTCACGGAGCGGTCCGCAGGCCGGGTCCAGCGTGATGAGCGGCGCAGCCGCCGCGCCCCGTTGCGAACCGAGGGCGAGGCTCACGATCACCAGCAGGATCGCCCCGGGGCGCCACGGAGCCGTCACCCGCACGAGAAAGCTCGTGTCCGCCGCCACGGAGCACAGTAGGTCAGGCCGTGGCAGTTCGGTCAAGCGTCGGGACGAAGCCGTCGCGGGCCGCTCCAGCGCCGCTCCAGCGAGCCTGCAGGGCGGCCCACGCGCCAGGGCCGATCGTGAGTCAGACGCCGACTCACGAGGAGCACGAGACCGATGAAACGAAACGCCGGACGCCCACTCGACCCCACCCTGCCCACCGCGTTGCTCGCCGGCGCCCGAACGCGGTTACGGGCCGGGGTGGTCGGTCCCCTCCGGTCTGCGACGGCGACGCTCACGAGGCTCGGCATGGTCCTCTGCCTCGCGTGCGCCGGCCTGGCGGCGATGGTCGGATCGGCAGCCCCGGCGGCGGCCGTAGGGCCCAATGCGATCGATACGTCCCCGGGGTGCGCGACGACCGTGCTGACCGCCGGCCAGTCGATCAATCACGCGAACCTCCCGTTCCCGATGACGTTCCTCGGCACCACCTACAACACGCTGGAAGTTCACCGGAACGGGATCGTCTCCTTCACACGCCTCGAGCGTATTGTCGGGAACACCTTTCCATCGAACGTCATCGCGATTGCTCCGTTCTACGCCAACATGATGACTGGAGACGATGGGCAGCCGGCCGGAACGATTTCGTTCGGGAACATCACGTTCGGCGGTCGGCCTGCGTTCTGTGTGAACTGGCTGAACGTCAGCGCGCTGCCGTCCTACGATCCGCTGCCCACTAACAGCTTCCAGTTGCTCCTCGTCGAACGGTCCGATGTAGGGCTGGGAAACTTCGACATCGTCTTCAACTACGACAAAGTCGAATGGCAGGAGTCGACATGGCCCTACTTTGACGACGTAACCAACGATGATTACAGCGAGACGGTAGACGCCGTCATCGGTTACAGCACCAGTCGTACCGACTCCTACGAGCTCCCTGCTGTCGACCATCTCGACTCCAACCCCGCCACCGGGTTGATCCACAACGGCATGGGCGGACTGCAGCTCGGCCGTTACCGGTTCGAGTCCCGCGATGGCTTGATCGGGACGGCGGCGGTCCAGGGCACCGTCACCGGAGGCAACCCCGCCACCGTCCGGCCGGGAGCAAAGATCCAGGTGTGCCACACGGGTACCGGTCGGTGCGCCGTCACCACGTCGGGCACCGCCGGCCACTATTCCTTCATGGGTCTGCCGTCCGGCGACCTCGTCGTCACTGCCTTCCCGCCAGCGGGGTTCAACAGCGGCACCGTCTCCGCGAACGTCACCGGGTTGCCAGCTGGTGGCAGCCGCCAGGTCGACCTCCTGCTCGTCGTGCCGACGCCTCTGCCTCCGGGCACGTCGATCACCAACAGGAAGACCGTGGACGGCGTGCCGGTCGTCAACTGGAACGACCCCCTGAGCCTGGCGACAACCGGTTGCCCCGGCGGGACTGCCACCTGGCAGGTCCGCAAGGGGGGGCTGGCCATTCCCGGATTCACCGGGACGATGGTGGAGAGCCCCTCGAGCACCTACTCGACCACGATTCCGGCGCTCCGGCCGAACCATGACGTCGCCACCGTCGTCATCAGCATCGCCTGTCCCGGCGGCACGACCCAGGTTGTCGCCTTCAACGTCTACATCGATCCCAGTGGCTGGGTGAGGGACACCGCGGGGAACCTCCTCACCGCTGCGGCGGTCACGTTGTACCGGAGCGACCAGCCCGGCGGGCCCTTCACCCAGGTCCCGAACGGCGATGCGATCATGTCGCCGGGGAACCGCACCAACCCCGACCTCACCGACGGCGGCGGCCACTTCGGCTGGGACGTCATCGCCGGCTACTACAAGGTGCGGGCCCAGAAGGCGACCTGCCACGCGCCGGGTAATGCCGGCCAGGCGTTCGTCGAGACCGCTGTCCTCACCATCCCGCCGCCGGTGCTCGACCTGCTGCTCGTGCTCGACTGCGGTCCTCCACCCGAGACGGTCGCCCCAACATGCAATGTCACAGCCCTCCGTGTCGGGACGCCGGTCGAGCAGGACGTCACCGTGAGGGACACGGGCTCCGGCTTGCAGTCGATCACGAACGTGCAGGTGGTGAACGGCACGACCAAGCCCTTCACCGTCACCCCCGGGTCCAAGGCGCCCTTGGTGGTCACGATCCGTCAGACATCGGCGACCGCCTCGACGCAATGGTCGTTCGACGCGACGGATGTCGCCGGCAATGTGAAGCACTGTGGCCCGACGACGATCGGGATGTTCCAGACCCCGCCCAGCACCCGCACGGTCACCGGCGCCGTCGGCGGGCCGGTCGTCGTGAAGGCCGGCGAACGGGTCACCATCCAGAATGCCCAGGTCGTCGGGCTGATCACCGTCGAACCGGGCGGGTCGCTGACGATGAACGGGTCGAAGGTCGCCAGCGGCATCGTGGCAAATGGGCCGCACTTCTTCAGCGTGTGCGGATCTCAGATCGCGGCTCCTTTGGCCAAGCCCACGCAGGGTGTCGTCGTGTCCAACGCAAATGGGCTCGTGCGGATCGGCGACCCGGCCAACGGATGCGCGCTGAACAAGGTCGCCGGCGACGTGAGCCTGACGGCCAACACCGGGAGTGTCACGCTCAGGTCGAACGCCCTCTCCCGCAACGTCGGCGTGACGAACAACGTCGTCGGCCCGTCGACCGTGGGCGCCAACGGGATCGTCGGGACGCTCGCGTGCACCGGGAACAGCCCTGCGCCGGTGAACGGTGGCCAGCCCAACGTGGCGATGGCCAAGACGGGCCAGTGCGCCTCACTCTGAGCACGCACCAGGGCGTAACGGATCCCGCGGCGCGCTCGCGCCGCGGGATCCGTATTTCCTACTGACGACGTCCGCCACCGCCCTTCGTAGCTTCTGACCGGGTGCCGGACCGACGGCGGCGGTGCGCCCCGTCTCTTGGGGGTCGAGAAGCGGTCGGTCGCAGCGCCGACCGCGAGGAGGTGGGGGTATGACGGGGTCGTTGGCCGGTGCGAGCGCCCGGAGGCCGGGACGGACGATCCTGCTGTGGGTGGCGGCGGTCCTCGTCGGCGGGGTCGTCATCGCGCTCCTCCTGGGAAGTGCGCTGACCACCGAGATGAGCCTCACCGGCGACCCGGAGTCGACCCGGGCGGCGACGCTGGCCGCGCAGGTGAGGCCGGCCAGCGACACCGAGCTGTTCGTCGTGTCGTCGACGTCGGCGACGGTCGACGACCCGGCGTTCCGCAGCTCCGTCGAGAGCCTCCAGGCGGCGCTGCAGGCGCTCGGCCCCGACGTGGTCGTCGCCGCGGTGACCTGGTACCAGGTGCAGGACCCGTCGATGGTGTCCGCCGACCGGCGGGCGACCCTGGTCCCGACCGTGCTGGCGGGGGACGTGAACGACGCCACCGACAAGGTCGCAAGTCTCCGAGAGGTGGCGGCGGCCGCGCGGACGCCCGGGTTCACCGTCCAGCTAGCAGGGGACGCGTCCGTGTCCGAGGAGATCGGCCGGATCACCCAGAAGGACTTGCTTCGCGGCGGTCTGGTGGGCTTCGCCGTCTCGTTGCTCCTCCTGGTCGTCCTCATGGGCGGCGTGGTCGCGCTGAGCCTGCCGATGGCGGTCAACGTGGCCGTGTCGGCCGTCGGACTGGCGGTCGTGGCCGTGATCGGGCAGGCGGCCCAGTTCTCGGCCCTCGCCGCCGCCGGCGTGAGCGTCCTCGGCCTGGCGCTGGCGATCAGCCACTCGGCCCTGTTCGTCTCCCGCTACCGCCAGGAGCGCGACAGGGGACTCGACGTGCGGGCGGCCGTGCAGGTGACGGCGGTCACCACGGGCCGGACCATGGTGTTCGGTGGCGTCACCGTGTGCGCCGGTATGTGCGGCCTCCTGCTCGTCCCGTCGACGGTCGTGCGGAGCATCGCCGCCGCCATGATCCTCGTGGTGCTGGCGGCCACGCTCGCGTCAGTCACCCTCGTCCCTGCGATCCTCGCCCTGCTCGGCGACCGGGTCGACAGGCTTCCGGTCCGGCTTCCCGCATTCTCCGGGGGCGGGCGGGGAGCGCTCGAGGCGGTCGCCAGCCACGTGGTCAGGGCGCCCGTCGTCTACCTCCTGTTGGGCCTGGTCCTGCTGGCCGGTGCCGCCAGCCTGCTGTTCGGCCTGCGGGCGGGGACGCCCAGCCCGGCCACGCTGCCGCCCACGACTCAGTCGGCGCAGGCCCTGGGCGTGCTGGCGGTCAACTTCCCGACCCTCGTGAAGCCCGTGGAGGTCGTGGTCGGGGGCGACCTCGCCGACCCGGCCGTCGTGGGCGGCGTCGACCGCCTGGTGGCCACCCTGGCGACCGACGAGATCGTTCGGGCCGGCCACGGTGGCCAAGGGCGAGGGGGGCGACGTGGCCATCGTCTCCGCGCCGCTCTTCGCCGACCCGACCGGCGCCGCGGCCTACGAGGCGGTCAACCGGGTCCGAGACGACTACGTACCGGCCGCGTTCTCCGATGTGGCGGCCACGGTCGAGGTCGGCGGGGCCACCGCCGGGTTCCTGGACGCCACCGAGGTGGCGAACCGGTACCTGCCGATCGTGGTGGCCATCGCCATGCTCGCCACGTTCGCTCTCCTGGCACTGGCCCTGCGGTCGGTGCTCGTCCCGCTGGTGGCCGTCGTCCTCAACCTGCTGGTGGCGGGCGCCGGGTTCGGCCTGATGAGGGTGGTGTTCCAGGAAGGTGTGGGCGCCGGGGTGCTCGGCCTGCAGCAGGGCGAGCAGGTCTGGGTGTGGATCCCGCTGCTGGTGTACGGCACCCTCTTCGCCGTGTCGGTGGAGTCGTTCCTGTTCGTCGCCGCCCGGGTCCGGGAGCGCTACCTGCAGGGCGCCTCCGCCTCCGACGCGGCGGTGTACGGCGTGCGCACGGTGGCCGGCGTCCTGGCCGGGGCCGCCCTGGTGCTCCTGCCCCTGCTCGCCGGTATGGCGTCGGGGCGGGGAGTCATCTTCCAGCAGGGTGCCTTCGCGCTCGGCGTCGCCATGCTCCTCGACGCATTCGTCGTCCGGCTGATCCTGCTCCCGGCGGCCCTGTCCGTGCTGGGTCGCTCGGCCTGGATGGAACGGCGCGGGCTCAACCTCCCGTCCGAGGGGACCGGGACCACTACGGGTGACACCTGGACCAGAGACTGGTCGGGGTGGCCGGCCGGCGTGTCTCGCTGAGCCGGAGCACCCGAACAGGAGATCCGCCGGCCGACGGCAGAGAACCTGGCCACTGGGCTACGAGACGAGGCCCTTCTTCTCCAGCCACTCCCTGGCGACGTCGTCGGGCTCGCGGTTCTTCAGGTCGGTCTCGACGTTCCAGGCGATCAGGTCGTCGGTGGTGATCTGGCCGCTCAGCACGTTGAGGTCCGTCTCCAGACCGAGGCCGTAGGCCTTCATGACGGCGGTCGCCCCGATGGGAGCGATGTTCTGGGCCGGGTGGATGCCCTTGTCGTCGAGGAGGACCTTGAAGCTCTTCTCCTTGATCTGCGGCGCCGTCGAGTTCCACTGCACGGCGTCGACCTCCTTGGCGCCCAGGGCCTCGCCCAGCAGGGGACCGAACTCGATCGTCTTGGTCTCCTTGAACTTGATCCCGTAGACCTCGGTGTAGCCCTTGAAGCACTGGGTGCGGCTCGGCTCGAAGCACTGGGCCCCGGCGCCGAGCACGTAGTCCAGAGGGACGAGGTCGGAGATCTTGGTGGCGGGGGAGTCGCCGCGGACGACGAGGGCGTCCCCGTCGACGGCCGGCGAGTAGTCGAAGACGGTGGCGCCGATGGCCGCGTACGCCGGGCGGATCACCGCCATGACCGCCGCCGGGTCGGCCGACGTCGGCGCGTTGGGCACCAGCGCGGTGGCCGAGCCGCCGATGTAGTCGACGATCAGGTTGACGTCGCCGTTCTTCAGGGCGTCGATGGCCTCGGTGCGCTGGCCGGCGGGGGTGAGGATCTCGACGTTGTAGCCCTTGGCCTGCAGGTACTGGCCGTAGGCCTCGGCGATGGTCTCGGACTCGCTGAAGTCCTGGCCCCGGATCTCGAGCTGCGGCCCGGCCACCGTGGTGGCCGTCGTCGACCCGCTGTCGTCGTCGCTGTCACCGCAGGCCGCCGTCAGCAGCCCGCAGGCTGCCAACAGGATCAACAGCCTGCCCAGCCCGCCTCGCACTCGCTTCTGGTTCATGGTCCTCCCCTGATCGTCGATCTCCGCCACGCCCGAGCCGTCGTACCCCTCGCGGCATGACCAGCCGCTCGAGTGCCGTGAACACCAGCCCCGTGAGCAGGGCCAGCGCCGCGACAAGGATCGCACCCCCGAGCACCAAGCTGTCGTTGTTCTGTCCCAAACCGTCCCGGACGTACCGGCCGAGGCCGTTGCCGCCGAGGAACGCCCGCAGCGGCTCGGTGGCCACCACCTGCACCGCCGCCACCCGCACCCCGGTGAGGATGACCGCCAGGCCGAGGGCCAGCTCCACCTTGAGCAGGACGTCCCGGTGGCCGAAGCCCATGCCCCGGGCGGCGTCGACGACGACGGGATCGACGCCCTTCACCGCCGTGTAGGTGGTCAGGAAGATCGGCGGCACGGCAAGGAGGGTCAGGGCGATGAAGATCGGCCACGGCTCGAACCCGAACCCCCACCGCAGCGAGAGCGGGACGAGGAGCCCGGCCACCGCGAACGTGGGGATGGCCCGGCCCACGTTGACGAACCAGGGGGCCGCCAGCTCGCCCCGTCCCACGTGGGCCAGGGCGGCGGCCAGGGGTACGGCCAGCACCGTCGCCACCACGACGACCGCCGCGCACAGCTGGACCGTGTCGGCCAGCGACGACAGGATCCCGCCGCTGCCCGTCCACGTCTGGGCGTCGAACAGCCACTCCGACAGCCCGATGTCCTGCGGCACACCCGCCTGGGCCAGCCACCCGAGGACGATCACGTCGAGCGCCGGGCCCGGTGCCACCCGCTCTGGTGGGCCGCTCGGGCCCGGGTCCACGGCGTGAGGGCGCGGCCGACGGCCCAGATGACGAGGTCGAACGTGAGGGCCAGCAGGATCGAGAGCGACGCGCCGACGGTCATCGGCGTCCAGAACGTTCGGCGCAGGCCGTCGAGGATGAGCCGTCCCAGGCCGCCCTGGCCGATGATGGCGGCCACCGTCACCAGGCCAACCGTCGTCACCGCCGCCACCCTGATCCCGGTGACGATGTAGGGCACCGCCAGCGGCAGCTCCACGGTGAGCGCCCGGCGGACCGGGCTCAGTCCCATGCCCTCCGCCGCGTCCCGCACCGCCGCCGGCACCGATCGGAAGCCAACCAGGATGCTCGTGATCAGTACCAGCAGGGTGTAGCCGACGAGGGGGATCACCGCCGTGGTCAGGCTCAGGCCCGTGTAGGGGACGAGCAGCCCGAAGAGGGCCACGCTCGGGATCGTGTAGAGGAAGGCGGACAGCGCGGTGATCGGTGCGGCCGTCCACCGCTTCCGCAGGGCGACGGCGGACAGACCGGCCGCCACCACCAGGCCCAGGGCGACAGCCAGCAGGGTGAGCTGGACGTGCTGGACCAGGGCCGTCTGGATCTGGTCCCACTCGTCCACCAGGTACTCCCAGCGGATGATCGGGTTGGTCGCCTCGGCGAGGATCATTTTTCTGGACCGCCCTTGTCGGCGAGCGCGGCCCGGATGCGCTCGAGGGTGATCACGCCCCCGAACCTGCCACCGTCGTCGACGACCGCCACCGACGTGTCCGACGTCATGATGATCTCCATCGCCGTGCGCAGCGTGCTGGCCGCCTGGACCTGGGCGGCCGGCAGGGAGCGCGGCAGCTGGTCGAGCGGTCGGTCCTGGCCGTTGGCCAGAGCCGACCCCGGCACCCACCCGAGGAACACGCCGTCGTCGGTGAGCCCGAACCACTCCGAGCGGTGGGCGGCCATCGCCGCCCGCGCTTCGTCGGCCGACGCCCCGGCTTCCACGACCGGGCCGCGCTCGAAGGGCAGGTCGGCGACGGTGGCCAGCGTGAGGCGGCGGATGCTGCGGTCCCCGCCGACGAACCGCTCCACGAACTCGCTGGCGGGCGCCCGGAGCAGCTCGTCGGGGGTGGCGTACTGCTCGAGCACGCCGCCCACGTTCATGAGGGCGATGCGGTCGGCCAGCTTGATCGCCTCGTCGAGGTCGTGGGTCACCAGGACGATCGTCTTGTGGACGCGGGCCTGCAGGGCCAGCAGCTCGTCCTGCAGCCGACCGCGGACCACCGGGTCCACCGCGCCGAAGGGCTCGTCCATCAGCAGCACGGGCGGATCGGCGGCCAGGGCCCGGGCCACGCCGACGCGCTGCTGCTGGCCGCCCGACAGCTCGTCCGGGTAGCGGTCGAGCAGGGAGCCGTCGAGCCCGACCAGGGCGGCCAGCTCGTCGATGCGGGCCTTGGTGCGGGCCTTGTCCCAGCCCAGGGCGTTCGGGACGGCGGCGATGTTCTTGGCGACGGTCTGATGGGGGAAGAGCCCCACCTGCTGGATGACGTACCCGATGCCGCGGCGCAGGGTCGCCACCGGCGTGTCGGTGACGTCCCGGCCCTCGATCTCGATGGTGCCCGAGGTCGGCTCCACCAGCCGGTTGATCATGCGGAGGGTGGTCGTCTTCCCGCAGCCCGACGGGCCGATGAGGGCGACCGTCGACCCCTTGGCCACGTCGAGGCTGAGCCCGCCCACCGCGTCCCGGTCGGCACCGGGGAAGCGCTTGGTGACGTCCCGCAGCCTGATCGCCGGCGTCTCGCCGGTCCGGCTCCGGCCCTCGGCTCCTTCAGCCACTCGCCATTCCGAGCAGCTTCTCGACCGTCCGCCAGTTGCGGGTGGTGGCGGCCACCCCCAGCTTCTTCTCCCAGAAGGAGTTGATCAGCTTCGATCGGCCGTAGCCGTTCGGGCAACGGAGGTAGACCTCCCGGCCTATGACCTCGAACTCGTCCGGCGGGTAGGCGTCGTGGTCGATGGCCGCCACCTTGGACGTGTCCGGCTTCTGTCCAGGAAGGTGACGTGGACGTTCTCGGCCCCGGCGAAGGGCTTGGCCTTCGTCACCTTGGCCAGGTCGTCCGGGGAGCGCAGGAGGACGGTGACGTCGAGCTTCATCTCCTTCTGGATCGCCTTCTGGATGTCGCCGGCCAGCTTCTTGGCGCCGCCCGACCGGCTCGTGAAGACGACGTTGCCGCTCTGGATGTAGGTCGTGACGTCCTCGTGGCCGATACCTTCGAACAGCTCCTTCAGGGCCTTCATGGCGACCCGCTTGCCGCCGACGTTGACGCCTCGGAGCAGGCACACCCATGTGTCGGACATGGCGCCCACCGTATTGGCCGCACCGGCTCGTCGCCCGACTAGGGCCGGGGCGGGTTGGTCTCCTGGAGCGCGAAGTCGACGACGTCCTCCAGCCGGCCCCGGCGGGTGAAGGCGCAGCGTTGCCGGGCGGCGCCGGTGCCCTCGTCGAGGACCCGTCGGACCTGGGCGTCGACCTCGTCCCACTCGCCGGCGCGCTTCGAGGGCGGGGCGCACGAGCTCGAGGAACCCCTTGACCACCTGGGGAGCGGGTCTTGACCGGCCGTTGACCAGGTCCACGAGCGTGCCGTCGAGGCCGTAGCGCGCCGCCCGCCAGGTCGCGGCTCGCACCAGTTCCGTGCGCGGCGCCGGCGGCGGCGGCTGCCGGCCGTCGGCGACCCGACGATGGCAGGTCTTCACGAGGGCCCGGACCAGGGCCGCGACCATGACGGTGTCGTCGATCGTCAGGTTGGCGTCGCTCACCCGGAACTCGACGGTGTCGTAGCGGGCCGACGGGCGGACGTCCCAGTAGATGCGGGCGGGGTCGTCGATGGCGTCGACGGCCAGGAGGTCGTGGACGAGCTGGTCGTACTCCGCCCTCGACCCGAAGAGCCCCGGCGTGCCGGCGGTGGGCCAGCGCTTCCAGACCTCGGAGCGGAAGCTGGCGTAGCCGGAGTCGCGTCCCTGCCAGAAGGGCGAGTTGGCGCTCAGGGCGAGAAGCACGGGCAGCCACGGCCGCGCCGCGTTCACCACCTGGATGGCGATCTCGGGGTCGGTCACCCCGACGTGGACGTGGCATCCGCAGACCTGCTGCTCGTGGGTCACCAGCCGGTAGTCGTGCTCCAGGCGCAGGTAGGCGGGCTTCGGGGTCACCGGGCTGCCCTCGTGGGACGCGAACGGGTGGCTCCCCATGGCGGCGATGGCGCACCCGACGGCGGCGGCCGCCTCCGACACCGATCCCCGCAGGCGTTCGAGCTCCGCTCTGACCTCCTCGAGGGTGTGGCAGACGCAGGTGCCGATCTCGATCTGGGACTGGAGGAGCTCCGGCTGGACGTCGTCCTCGCCGCCGGCCAGCTCCCGCGCCCCGGGCAGCACATCGGCGGCGGCGGGCACCGGGCGTCGGGTGGCGGGATCGACGAGGAAGAACTCCTCCTCCACCCCCAGAGTGAAGTTCTCGGCGGCTGTCATGCACCCGGGAGCCTGCCCAGCCGGTTCGCTACGGGAACGTCGCCTCTGGTGCCGGCGCCGGTGCCGGTGGTTCGCCGGCGTAGGTGGTGGCGAGGCTCCTGCCGAGTTCGGCGAGGTGCCGGCGCACCCCGGGCGGGTCGACGATCTCCAGCCAGGTGCCGAAGCCGGCCACCTCCGCCGCCAGCGAATGCTCGCTGTGGCCGCGCAGCTCGACTTCCACCCGCCCGTCGTCGCCAGCGGGCCCGATGCGGACCCGCGTGCCGAAGGTTGCCCGGCACCACCGTGCGACCTGCGGGTTGAGGGCGAGGGCGTGGGCCACGACTGGCGCCCGCTTCTGGTCGATCTCGTCGGTGATGAGCCGCCAGGCCTCGGCCAGCTGGAAGCCCTCCGGTCGCACGACGGGCTCGCCGGTTGGTTCAATCGAGGTGATCCGGTCGACCCGGAAGGTGCGCAGGCCGGCGTCGGTGTCGGCCACCAGGTACCAGACGGACCCCTTGCTGGCGAGGCCGAGGGGGTGCACGACGCGGGTGCTGGCGGTCCTGTCCCGGGCGACGTAGCCGAGCGTGACCTGTTCGCCTTCCACCACCGCCCGCTGCGCCTCGTCGAGATGGGCGGGGATGCGCTGGGACGCGCCCCGGGCCGGGCCATCCCAGCTGTCGGGGTCGACGACGATCGACACCGACGTGGCCTCGGCCCCGGTCCGCATCGGCTCCGGCAGGGCTCGAACGAGCTTGCGCAGCGCCGCTTTCAGCTCGGGCGTCGTCGCCGCCGGCCCGGCGACGAGGAACAGGGCCCGTGCCTCCGCCGCGTTCAGACCGCTGAGGTCGGTCCTGCCGCCGCCGGCCAGCCGCCACCCGCCGCCGCGGCCCTGCAAGCGAGTAGATCGGTAGGCCGGCGGTGCCGAGGGCGTCGAGGTCGCGCCGGGCGGTGCGCTCCGAGACCTCCAGCTCCTCGGCCACCTCGCCCGCGGTGACATGGCCCTTGGACTGCAGCATGAGAAGGATGGCGACAAGCCGGTCGGCCCGCATGCAGGCATCATCGCAGCCAGAACCGGCCAGGGCATGACCGGTTCACGTGCTGGCGGCGCGGAGCCCTCACTGGCCAATCGCCCACGGGCCGACGATCCAAAGTATGTCGACCATCTCCGTGATGAATTCTCGGTGATAGTGCACCTGGACGCCCACGCCGCCGACCTCCGCACCTTCGAATCTGAGATAGGCGGTCCTGGTCTCGTACCGAGGCGGGTCGGACAACTCGGGGAAAGGGATGCTCGGCGCTTGCCACGGTGCGTCGCCAAGTCGCCCAACCCAATCACGGACCGTATGCCAGACCACTGGAGTTGGCTGTGTGTCCGCCCTCCACTCATGGAGGGCACGCACGTCCCGTAAGGGCACGTAGCGTCAGTCTGGGAACTCTGCGTAAAACTGTTCTCGGGTGAGCGTCGGCTGAGGGTCGGCCCTTACGTCAGCCACTCGGGTCAGGAGAAAAGACAGAACCTCCGGCGATTCCAAAACGTGTTGCTGGACGACGCGCGACAGAGCGGTCCCGTCGTCGTCCTCGCATTGCTGCCGTTCCGGCTCGGTCACGGTTCCGCCCCCTCTTCTTCCGGGCTCTACACACCATAGAGGGTGTATAGCCTCGAGCCAATCCGGCTGAACCCCCTCTGACCTGCGGGTTTGCGACCAATGATTCTGCCGGAATCGTGCCCCCGCGCGTGCGGTGTCGCGCGTTTTCCAACACGGCCTCGGTTTCCAACACCTCGGACCGGTCGAAGAGTTGCCTCGTGGGTCCGCAGGTGCACAGTCGTCGCCGGCGTTTACGACCGATACGCGTCCCTGCGATGGTCGATGTCGAGGATGCGCACCGCGTGGGTGTCCTCGTGGATCTCGTAGCGGACGCGGTACTCCCCCCGCCGGGCGACCCAGTGGCCCTCGAAGGGCGCTCGCAGTGGTGTTCCGACTCGTCGAGGCGCCGCTGCGAGTGGCCCGGCGATGAGGTTCCGGGCCGCGAAGGCAGCAGCCTCGGGCAACTGATCGGTGAGCGCCCGCCTGGCGCCCGGAGCGAGGATGAGGCGGTAGGGACTCCTCGGTCACCCGGTGGCGATGCCTCTATGGACGCGCATCACCTGGTCCATCTCCTCGCCTGTGGTGAAGTCCCCCTGCTCGATGTCGCTCTGCGCCTGCTGCACACGGTTCATCGCAGCGGCATCGCTCAGCAGCTCCACGGTGGCCTCGAGGGATGCGAGATCCTCGGCCGAGATCAGGACGACGTAGGACCGGCCGTTCTTGGTGATCTGCACGCGCTGATGGGTGCGGGCAACCTCGTCGGCAATCTCGGACAGGCGGGCTTTGGCTGCAGAAAGCGGCAGGGTGTCCACGGACCAGAATAATAGTCTGACCTGGGCGACAAAGGGCCAGTTCGGAGCAGGGAAAAGATGCAACATAGACTGAAAAGACTTGAAACAACTATCGAACGTGTGTACGATTGAGGGCGTGCTGGAGGAACTGGCCGCTGCGATCGAGACGCTGGACATCCCGGTGGACGGGGCCGCTCTAGTGCAGGTGCTGGCGCTGCGGGACCGCCTCGACGCACGGATCGCCGAGACCGTCGGGGCCTTCGACGCAGCCGGGCTGTGGGACCTCGACGCGGCCACCTCGATGACGGCATGGCTGCGAGCGTCGGCGGCGATGACGTCGCGCTCGGCCGGGCGGCTGAGCCTGTTGGCCCGGCGGCTGCACAAGCTGCCGCGGACCTCGGCCGCCTATCGCGACGGGGTCCTCTCCGGCGGGCAGGTGGCGGCCATCGTCGCCCAGCTCGACGACGACACGGTGACGCTGTTCGCCGACCACGAGGACGAGCTGGTGCCCTACCTGGCCCCGCTGACAGTGGCGGGGGTGGCCCGGGCCATGGCGGCTTGGAAGTCCCGGCCCAGCCCGAACCGGCCGAGCCGGTCGAACCGGAGCGCTCCCTGCACCTGTCCAAGACCCTGGACGACCGCTACGTGCTCGACGGCTCTCTCGACCCCGAGGGTGGAGCGGTCGTGGCCGCGGCCCTGCGCACGGCCAGCCACGCGACGGCGATGCCGCTCGGGCGCCGGCCACCCGCCGGGCCGACGCCCTGGTCGACATCTGCCGCTTCTTCTTGGACCACCAGCAGTCCAAGGCCGGTGGCCGTCACCGCCCCCACGTCAACGTGGTGGTCGACCTGGAGGCGCTGGAGCTGGGCCAGGGCGGCCGGGTGGTCGACGGCCCGCCGCTGGACGGCGCCACGGTGTCGAAGATGCTGTGCGACTGCGCCCTGCACCGGGTGGTGACCTCGGGTCGATCGGCGGTCATCGACTACGGCGTGGC
This sequence comes from uncultured Acidimicrobiia bacterium, assembly GCA_963827345.1. GTDB lineage: Bacteria > Actinomycetota > Acidimicrobiia > Acidimicrobiales > AC-14 > CAWGUU01. Next base: position 358,607 of record CAWHAN010000006.1, read on the forward strand.
CACCCGCACCATCTCGGCGCCGCTGTGGAGCGCCCTGGTCATCCGCGACGAGCACTGCCGCTTCCCCGGTTGTGACCGACCGTCGCAGTGGTGCGAGGGCCACCACGTGGTGTGGGTCACCCACGACGGCACCACCGAGCTGGCCAACCTGGTGCTGTTGTGTGCCCGGCACCACCACCGCCTCCACCAACCGGGCTGGCACGCCAAGCTGCTGCCCGACGCCACCTTCGAGGTCACCGACCCGGGGGGACGAGTGAGGGCCACTTCACCGCCGATGGCGGAGCCGGGCTGGTGAGCGTCTCAGTGGGCGGTCGGGTGGCGCGGCTCGTAGATCATGACTTCGACGCCTCCTGGCAGGACCAGGATCGACGTGATGCCCCAGCCGGCGTCCTCGGGCTCGCCTTTCACCTCGATTCCCTTGGCGCGGAGGTCGGCGAGGGTGGCGTCGAGGTCGTCGCACATGAGGGTGAACTGGTGGGACGGGGCCTCGGCGGGGTGGACGGCGATCTCGGCCGGGGGGAGGGCGAAGATCAGCCAGCCGCCGCCGGCGTCGACGTGGTTCCAGCCGAACACGTCGGCCATGACCGAGCGCAGCGCGTCGGGGTCGGGGGAGTGGAGCAGGACGTGGGCACCGGTGATCGCCATGGCGCCATTGTGCCGCCCGTTAGGCCACCGCCCGTCTCAGCGGGCCAGGTACTTCTTGATGCAGTGGAGGGCACCCATACGCATGGCGAAGGCGTGGAAGTCGCCCAGCTGGGTGACCTCGAAGTCCATCGACTCCCACCGGCGGCGATGGTCGGCGTCGGTGGCCGACAGCTCCTCGAACGGCGGATGGCCGTAGGTCGGCAGCCACACCTGGCGGCGCACCGGTCCGGCGTCGCCGGCGTCGCCGTCGATGGCCACGAGGCAGTTGTTGGTGGTGGCGTGGTACCAGGTGCGCACCCTGGCGTCGTCCTCCAGCACCGAGACGTAGGGCAGCGGCGTGCGGACCACGGCGAAGCCCAGCCGGGAGAGCTGGGCGGCGATCTGGTCGTACTCGATGCGCAGATCGTGCTCGACGGGGCCCAGCCCAGGAGACGGTCGGCCAGCCCCGGGTCGCCGACGAACACGCGGTACCGCCCGTCGGCGCCCCGCCCCGCCAGGGTCACGAACATGTCGATGTGGAAGATCGGCTGGCGCGACCCTCGGCCGGCCTCGACGTCGTCGAGCCACCGCTCGCCGTCCAGCTCGAACACGGTGTTCGTGGGCCGGCTCCGGGGCGTCGAGGCGAGGAAATGGACCTGGCGGGAGGGGTCGAACGACTGGCGGAACAGGTCGGCGACGAACCGGCGCTTCCGCTCCGCCGACCCTCCGTAGGGATACCCCTCGACCGCGCCACCCTCCTCGACGGCGCGGATGCTGTCGTCGAGGTAGTCGACGCCGACGAGCACGAAGTCGTCGCCGATGAGCACGTTGCCGCCCTGGAAGACGAGAGGGCTCTGGGTGGTCTCCAGCGGCGTGGCGGTGGCGACCAGCTCGGCCAGCTGGAAGTCGCCGGCCCGGGGGAACCGCTCGGGCTCCAGCAAAAAGGTGGTCGGCGGGCCCGACGCCACGTCGTCCACGACGACGAACGCGTCCTCGGCCCACACGGTGAACCCCACCGACGGCGGGGTGAGGACGATCCGGGTGGTGGCGTCGGGCGACCGCTCCGCCACCACCATCGCCTCCAGCTCGTCGGCCACGCCCGGGTGGCAGACGACGGTGATCTCCGTCGACGCGGGAAGCGTCCGCAGGAGGTCGCCGTAGGCGGCCTTGAACACGAACGCCCCACCGGGGTCGTGGGGCGGGTACCAGAGCAGCATGTGGCGCAGGGGCCCGTGCGCCGTCGACACGATCCGTGGAGTCGTCGGGAACGCGGCCTCGACCCGGGAGACCCCGAGGAGCTCGGCCTCGGCGGCACCGGGGACGGCCCCCGGCTTGGGCCGGGTCTCACGAGGTCGGTCCCGGCGGGAGATGCTCTCGGGTGGCGGCGAGGAGGGTGCCGAAGCGTTCCGCACGGCCCGACGGTATCCGCCGGTGGGTCAGGCGGCTTCGATGCTCATGCTGGCGCACTTGCCGCGCAGGGTGCGCAGGCAGCGCTGGCGGTTCGGGCCGATGGAGCCGACGGGGATGTCGAGGTCCTCGGCCACCTGCAGGTAGCTGGGCGCGGGGTCCGACATCAGCTTGCCGAGGATCGCCTGCTGGTGGGTGGGGAGGGTGGCGACGGCGGCGCGCAGCTGGCGGTCCCTGTCGTGGGTCTCGACCATGGGCTCGGGCTCGGACTCGTCGACCATGAGCTCGAGCAGGTTCGGGTCGGCCAGGAGCGTCACCTTGCCCCGCTGGCGCCAGACCCGCATGCACTCGTTGCGGGTGGTGGTGGCCAGCCAGCTCCCGACCCGCTCGGGCTCGCGGATCCTGTCGATGTGCTCGACCAGGCGGAGCCACACCGTCTGGCTCACGTCGGCGATGTCGGCGTCGGCCAGGCGGTGCGCTCTGGCGATGGCCGCCACCATCTTCTCGTGGCGGTCGAACAGTGCGTTCCAGGCGGCACCCTCGGACCGGACGGCTCCTTCGACGAGGGCGGCCACGCTGCCTTCGCAGTAGTCGGCGGACGGGCCCGAGTCGGCGGTGCGGCATCGAGCGGCGGCGAAGGGACGGTCGGTGGGGGAGGGCGGCTGCAGAACGCTGGTGTCGGGCATGAAACGGTCCCTTCCGAGCTGCGGACATGCGGGGCCCGCATGTGAGTGATCCGCATCGTCCGCGTCGGCGCTGGGCCGATCCTGGGGATCCGCTGGGCGCGCCGCTGGGCGCGCCCCGGGAGGGACGTTTCAGCCCGAGTGGGACCGCACCTGGTCGAGCACCTGGGCGTAGGCGAGACGCCGACCGGCGTCGAAGGCCTGGTCGACGAGGTCGTCCCCGGACCGCTCGCGGGCCCCGGCCAGCATGCGCTCCCTGGCCGCCAGCCGCTCGTTGGCCAGGGGCATCGCCCGGGTCGAGCGCAGCTCGTCGGTGAAGCCCCAGAGCCGGGCGGCGTCGGCATCCCGGCGCTCCATGTGGGCCAGGACCGCGAACCCCTCGACGGCCAGGGCCACGAAGAGCTGGTGTTCCAGGTCCCGGCCGGTCCCCAGGCTGTTGAGCAGGAGCTCTCGCGCCGCTGCCGGATGGCCTCGCTCCAGCTCCAGCAGTCCGCCGATGCACAGGGCGCCGTGCGCGATCTGGCGGTCACCGAGCCGCCGGGACAGCTCGATGACCTCCTCGCACAACTTCATGCCCCCGTCCAGGTCACCCGACTGCTGGGCCAGGAGGGCCAGCTGCACGCGGGGTGTGAGCTGGGCGTACTCGTCGCGGAGGTTCTCGAAGATCGACACCGCCTCGGTCAGCTGCCGAAAGGCAAGGTCTGCCTCACCCGATCGCCGAGATGCGATGCCCCAGAACGTCAGCGACCACGCCATCGTCCACCCGTCGCCGACCTCCCGGCAGGTCTCGATGCTTCGTCCGAGCAATTCGACGGCGCGGGCGGTCTTGCCCTCGAAGACGGCGCCGCCGCCCCGCGCCATGAGGGCGAAGGCCAGCTCGTAGGGGTCGCCGAGCTCGTCGGCGAGGGCCACTGCCTCCTCCCCGACGATGGCGCCCCACCGGAAGTCGCCCTGGGAGGAGGCCACGTTGGTGGCCGCGGTGAGGGCCTTGAGCCGCAGCAGTGGCGGGAGCGGCTCGGTCGCGCCCAGGGCCAACTCCAGCCACTCCCGCATCTGTCCCAGCTGGCCGATGCGGCTGAAGTAGGCGCTGCGCAGGGCGCCCGCCAGCTGCACGCCCACCGCCAGGTCGCCTTTGGTGAACGACCACTCGAGCGCGGCCCGGATGTTGGGTAGCTCCTTGATCACCAGCATCGACCAGCCGGCGCCATCGGGGCTGTGAAGCCGGCGGTCGGCGGCCACCGCGAAGGACGTGTAGTGCTCGGCATGGCGGTCGCGGGCGTCCTCCTCCCTGCCGGTCGCCCGCAGGCGGTCCAGGCCGTAGAGCCGCAGGCTGTCAAGGAGGTGGTAGCGGCGCGTCCCGCCAGGGCCCGGGATGGTGGCCACCATCGACTTGCTGACGAGCGCCGACAGGTCGGCGAGGAAGTCGCCCTCAGAGGCGGCTTCGGCCGCCTCCACGCTGAACTGGCCGACGAACACCGACAGCCGCTCGAACAGCTCACGCTCCGTCGCCGAAAGGAGCTCGTAGCTCCAGTCGATGGCGGAGCGCAGCGTGCGGTGCCGGGAGACCGCCCGGCGGTGGCCTCGGGTGAGAAGGGCGAGGCGGTCGTCGAGGCGACGGACGACCTCCTCGAGGGGCAGGACGGCGACCAGGCTGGCGGCCAGCTCGATGGCCAGCGGGATCCCGTCGAGTCGTCGGCAGATGTGGGCGACGGCCTCCAGCGTCGACGCCTCGAGGGCGAAGTCCCCGAGCGAGGTGGCCCGGTCGAGGAACAGCTGCACCGCCTCGGAGCCCAAGAGCCGCTCGGTCACGGGGGTCTGGGTGTGGATGGGCAGACTCAGCGGAGGGACCCGCCACACCGTCTCCGAGGCGATGCGCAGCTCCTCCTGGCTGGTGGCCAGCACCGTCGTTCCCGGACAGCTCGACAGCACCGCCTCCACGAGCTCGGCGCACGCCTCGACGAGGTGCTCGCAGTTGTCCAGCAGCAGCAGCGTCTGGGAGTCGCCGATGTGTTCGCACACCGACTGAACGTCGGCGCCCCGCTCGCTCAACCCCATCGAGGCGGCCACCGTCGCCGGGACGAGGTCGGGCTTGTACAGGGCCGAGAGGTCGACGAAGTAGACGCCGTCGCGCCACTGGGCGGCCTCGCCGGCGACCAGCTCCACCGCCAGCCTCGTCTTCCCGCTCCCGCTGGTGCCGGCGAGCGTGAGCAGCCGGGTGCCGGACAGGAGCCTGCGGGTCTCCTCCAGCTCCCGACCCCGCCCCACGAAGCGCGTCAGGTTGACCGGCAGGTTGTAGTGCGGGCCGGCGGCCCGGGCGATCGACGCCGCTGGGCCGGACGATGTGGTATCGGGGACCAACTCCAGCGACGGGTGCTGGGTGAGGATGGCGCGCTCCAGGCGCTGGAGAGCGGGGCTCGGATCGATGGCCAGCTCCTCGCCCAGGTGCCGGCGGAGGTCCTGGTAGGTCCGCAGGGCCTCGGCTTGGCGGCCGCACCGGTAGAGGGCCAGCATCAGCTGGCCCCAGAGCCGCTCCCGCAACGGGTACTCCCGGGACAGGGCGCCCAGCTCGGTGACGAGCTCGGAATGGCACCCGGTGCCGAGCTCGGCTTCCACCCGCTCCTCGAGGGCCCACATCCGGGCCTCGTCGAGCCGGGCCGCGATGGGACGGGCGAAGTCCTCGCCCTCGAAGTCGCTCAGGGCCGGCGCCGCCACAGGGCCAACGCCTGACGAAGGAGCTCGGCCCGCTGCGCCGTGTGGGCGATGCCGACGTCGTGGCGCGCCACCGCCTTGACCTCGGCGATGAGCCGCTCGAAGCGGAGAACGTCGAGCTGGTCGGGCGTGACCCGCACCAGGTAGCCGGGGCGACGGGTGACGACGGGCGCCGGCTCGCCGAGGGCGTCGGTGAGCGCCCGCCGCAGGTCCGACACGTACCCCTGGAGCGTGACCGCGGCGCCCGGAGTGGGCTTCCCGGCCCACAGGTCGTCGATCAGGCGGTCGGCGGAGACGACGCTGTTGGCGTGGGCCAGCAGGATGGCGAGGACCGCCTTGGTGCGGGAGCCGGTGAGCTCGACCGGTCGGCCGCCCACCTCCACAAGGAGGGGGCCCAACAGCCCGAAGGACAGCGCGGGACCGACCCCGGGCTCAGTGCTCACCACCTGGCCCAGTCCAGGATGTGTGATCGCCGTGGCGTGGCCAATGCCGAAATGGTACTCGGGGGTATCGACTACACCGCGGTGACGCAGAGGCGGCGCCCGGTCTATTTCCAGCCGGCGGCGCCGATCCAGCGCATGGCCGGGATGCTGGGGATGAAGTGGTAGGCGCCGCCCTCGGTGCGCACGAAGGACGGGAGCCGGCGGGTCACCACCTCCCTGCCTTTGCTCGTCGTCCACCGGAACTCGCTGGTCTTGCCGTCGTTGTCGCCGACGAGGGGGTCGTTGGTGCCGGTGATGCGCGGATCCTGGAGGCCGAGGTTGAGCCAGTCGCGCTGCAGGCTCTCGAACTGGGCCGACAGGCTGGCGCAGAGGAAGTTGCCGAGCAGGCCGCGGCGAACGTCCTTGCTCGACGGGTCGGCGGGGTCGTACATCGGCCCGAACGGCATCCCTCGCCGCACCACCAGCCGGTGGTTGTTCGTGCCCCGCTGCACGATGTGGGAGTCGCGCGGGTTGGACCGACGGACGTGCGACCCGATCGGGCATCGGATGCCGTCGCGGTCGGCCAGGCGATAGCCGAAGTCGTCGAGGTCGGGGTTCTCCTCCATCTCGTCGGCCAACTCCTTGGTGGGAGCCAGGACGAGGGGGACGCCGTTGCGCCAGCGACCGCAGAGCTTTGCCGCCACCTCGTCGACGGAGCAGTCGGTGTCCCTGGAGGTCTCCAGGAGGAACGCCTCGAACGCCGCCGAGTCCTGGTGCAGCACCCGGAAGGCGCCGAAGGTCCCGTTGACGCCGAGCATGTCCGGTTGGGGGACGCGCCAGGTCATGCCCAGGGAGGGGACCGCGTGGCCGAGAAGGACGACGCCGAACGGGCTGAGCGGCGCCTTCTTCGGGTCGGGCGGGTGGATGTGCTCGAAGCGAGGACCGGCGATGCCGTCTCGGTAGCCGAAGTGGACCCGCTCGTCGTCGAAGATGGCTCCGTCGAGCGGCTCGGCGGTGACCGGGGCGAACGCCCGGCAGCCCTGGGCGTCGAGCACCCGGTTGGATACCGGATCGATGTCCTCCTTGCTCTGGGCGTAGATGGTGACGAGCAGATGGACACGGCGATCGTCGGCCAGGCCGGGGATCCAGTTCTCGGGGGCGCTGGCGCCGACGTCGCCGAGATGGCCGGCGCGGGCCACCATGCCCTGGCGGAACTCCCGGGGGAACGTATCCAGGCTGGTCTTGGGCAGCCCGAACGCCTGCAGTCCGGTGTAGGTGATGCCCAGGTTGAGGCACGTCCTCATGTCGGCGAGCTTCGGGATGACGTCGGCGCGCGTCACCGCAGGCATCGACCCGTCGGCGGCGACCATGGCGGCGAGCGCGGCCCTGGCCCGGGCGGGGCCCACCACCGAGAGGGCGAGGTGGCGTACGTAGTTGTACGTGCGCCCGTAGCTCCTCAGGATGTTGCCCTGGAGCTGGCGAAGATCGAGGCCCGGGAGGTCGGGATCGACCAGTGCCACCGACTACCAGCCGAGGGAGAGTCGGTCGCGGATCTGGGCGGCCGAGTAGCCGGGGTATGCCCGGTAGATCGCCAGCTGGACGTTCCGGTTCCGGTGCAGCGCGACGAGGGTGTCCCGCTGGAGGGTGTCGAGGTTCCAGGTGATGAGATCGGTGGGATCGTCGGTGAGCTGGAAGGCGTCCCGTTCCCTCACCCACTCCACGAACTCCTCGGGGTACTGGGACACCGGTGTGGGAGGCGGGTCCTTCACACAGGCCATGATCGCGTCGAGCGTGGAGCCGAGGCTGGCGATGAAGTCCCGGATGTAGGCGCCGAAGTCGCCGTCGTACTCGGTGAACACGCACAGGTTGCCGTCGATCACGACGAACCGGGCGAAGTGCACGGTGCCGACGTTGCTGAGGCCGGCCAGGAGCTGGTCGCTCGCCTCGAAGATGGCGCGGGCCAGGTCGCCGGTGACCGCCAGGGCCGGGAACCGCAGCGGCATCACCAGGTTCAGGCTGCGCTGCAACCGGTCGGAGGGCGCCACCGACGGGCGCCGGGCGGCGCCGGGGGGAAGGACCTTCGACCAGGCCATGGTGAGGCCCACGGTGGCCGTTTCCAGGATCCTGGCCTTGGCCTGCTCCCAGGTGCGAGACCCGCCGCCGCGAGCGTCTGCCATCAGAGCGCCGATTCCATCGCCGCCACAGTAGGTGCCGACGTGCAGACGCTCAACACCCCGGCGCTCAACGCCCCCCCGCCTCGGCCCGTTTCCGGTCCCTTGGATAGAGTCGCCGGCGTGCGGGATTTCGCCGACGCCGCGATCGACGGGATCGCCGCCGCCTTTCCGGGCCACCAGCCGGGCACCCGGCCAATCCACGCGCCGGGCATCACGGCCACCGGCCGGTTCGAGGCAAGCACGGTGGCATCGCTCTACACCGACGCCGCCCACTTCGCCGGCACGGAGGTCCCCGTCACCATCAGGTTCTCCAACGGGACGGGCTATCCCAACGAACCCGATTCTGCGCCTGTGGTCCGCGGCATGGCGGTCAGGTTCCACCGCCCCGGCAGCACGGCCGACGAACGTGGCCCGCTGGGTGGCAAAGACGAGGCCGACATGGTCTGCATGGGCCTCCCCGTCTTCTTCATCAAGACGGCGGACATGTTCCTCGAGCTGACGCGCTGCGCCCGCCCGAACCCCGTGCCGATCAAGTCCTGGTGGCGCAGGCGGCTGGACGACATCCTCCTCCGCACCCCACTGCGTCCGCTGGAGCCCGGCGACGCCGAGATGACCGAGTTCGCCAACCGCTACCCACCGGCGCGGCTGAGCGTGATCATGAGCAACAACCCGTTCGTACCGCAGAGCTACGCCACCTGCACGTATCGACCCGTGCACGCCTTCGTCCTGACCAAGGGCGACGAGCGCCGGTGGGCCCGGTTCGCGTGGGAGCCGGTGTCCGGTGTGCGGTCGGCGCCTGCCGATGCGCCGCCGAAGTTCCTGCGCAGGGAGCTCGGGGAGCGTCTCGCCCGGGGACCGGCGGAGTTCGTCCTGCGCATGCAGACGGCGGAGCACGGCGACGACACCGCGGAATCCCACGAGGGAGTGGACCAAGGCCGCTCGGAGGCGGATCCTCATGGGCCACCTCTGGATCGACGCCGTCGACCCCGACCAGGTCGCCGGCGAGGCGCGGCTGTACGACCCGACGAACCTCGTTCCTGGCATCGAGGTCTCCGACGACGAGATCCTGGCGGTGCGGGGCGGGGTGTACAGGCGGTCCCGGGAACGCCGGATGGCCGCAGGTTCCGTCGTTCTCACCTGACAGCGGTATCAGCTGACGGCCGGCCGGGCGGCGTCCTTCCAGGCGGGTCGGCCGTGGGGCCCGAGGCTGGCTCGGGCGTCGCGCTGGCCCAGCCGGATGGCGCCCTCCATGAACTCGGGCTCGAAGAGCATGTGGCTGGCCAGCTCGCCCCGGGCAGGGTCGGTGGCGACGAACCGTCCGAGCTTCCGCCGGATCCGACGGGCCACGAAGCCGTGCCGTGACGGGGGTGACACCGTGTTCCCGGCCAGGACGTCGCCGACCAGGCGGGCCAGGGGCCTGCCGTCCTCCGCCGAAGGACCGGCGAACAGGTAGGGGATCCCGTCGGACCGACCTTCGCCGTCGGGCAACTCCCGCGCCGACAGTTCCGTCGTTCCTCTGCTTCAGGGTGTGGAGGTCCTCCACCATCCGGTCGTCGAGCACGGCGTAGGCCATGAGGGCGGCCCCGGCGACCACGCCAGGACGCGGCGGCGGCCGGGTGGGATCGGGTGGGACCGGGCGTTCGGCGGGGGCAGTGGCGACGATCACGACCCGCTTCACCCCGAGCTTCAACGCCGGCTTGATCGGGGTGTTCAGCCGGATCCCGCCGTCGGCGTACCACGCGCCACGGCCTGGTGAGCTCTCGAGACTGACTGCGGGGAAGGCCGCCGGGTTCGCCGACGACCCGACGACGTGCCTGGCCGTGAGGGTCGTGGGCACGTACTCGATGCCCCGGACGAGGTCCGTCTCGATCCGCTCGGGACCGCCTTCGACGAACACGGTCGTCCCGAGCGTCGAGTACGAGGTGCCCACCACCGCCACCGCTCCCACCGTCCCGGAGCGCACGTTGTCGTGGAGCTGGTCCCAGTCGACGAGGCGGGTCAGCGTGGCGTGGAGGGGCGCGGTGTCGAGGGGGCGCTCGGTGCCGTGGCCCCGACGGAACACGGCGCTGTAGGTGGTGTGCCGCCACAGGTCGAGCATGGTCTCCGACGCCGCCTTGGCCCCGAGGTGGATGAGCGATGCGAAGCCGACCGCGTTGATCGATCCGGCACTGGTCCCGACGAAGGAGATGGGTTCCCGGTTGGCCTGTGCCGGTGGCTGCTGTCGCTCGGCCTCGATCGCCGGGAGGAGCACCGAGTAGGCCCCCGCCTCGTATGCGCCCCGTGCCCCGCCGCCGGCCAGCACCACGGCGATGCCCTTCCGCTCCCCCGGGCCGCCGTCCACGCCAGCGACCCTAGCGGTCGGTGCTAGGGATGTCGCGGTGACCGACGCGGGTCTCGACCTCGACGCCTACCTCCGCCGCATCGGCTACGACGGCGACCGCCGCCCGACGCTCGACACCCTCGGGGAGCTCGTCCTGGGCCACGTCCGGAGCATCGCCTTCGAGAACATCGACCCGTTCCTGCGCCGGCCGGTGCGCCTGGACGTCGCCTCGTTGCAGTCGAAGCTCGTGTCGGCAGGGCGCGGCGGTTACTGCTTCGAGCACAACAACCTGCTGACCCACGCCCTCGACGCCCTCGGGTACCGCACGACCGGGCTGGTGGCCAGCGTCCTGTGGAACCGGGCGCCAGGACCGCCGCCGGCACCGAGCCACATGCTCGTGAAGGTCGACCTCCCGGAGGGCCCGCACGTGGTGGACGTGGGCTTCGGGGGCCTGACGCCCACCGGCCCCTTGCGGCTGGAGGCCGGCGTCGAGCAGGAGACGCCCCACGAGCCGTTCCGCCTGACCGCCGACGGGGACGAGTTCCTCATGCAGGTCAAGGTGGGGGAGGACTGGCGGACGCTCTACCGCTTCGGGCTGGAGCCGCAGTCGCTGCGGGTGTACGAGGCGGCCAACCACCGGATCTCGACGTCGCTCGGCTCGCACTTCGTCACCGGGCTCATGGCGTCGCGCCCGGCGACCGAGGGCCGGCGCTACGCCCTGCGGGGACGGGAGCTGACCATCCACCACGTCGGCGCCGAGTCGGAGCGGCGGGAGGCCGCGCACGCCCGCCGACCTGCTCGGCCGCCCTCGAGGACGACTTCCTCATCGACCTCTCGGGGGTCCCGGAGCTGGAGGTGGCCCTGGTCCGGCTGTGGTGACGACCTCGTCGCGGCGCGTCGTCAGTCGACGGCCACGAAGCGGACGTCGTGGGTGGTGGCGGCGGCCTCGTGGAACTTCAGCATCTCGAGTCCCTCGCCGGCGAGGGACTCGATGGCGGCCTTGCCGAGCGGCACGACGTGGCTGATGACGAGGGTGGCGCCGCCCGTCGCCGTTGTCGGTGTCGATGCGCCAGACGCCGCACAGGAAGCCGTCGGACAGGACCGACCCCTGGATCTTGCCGACCGCCGTCAGGTCCCGATCCCGCAGCTCGGCGGGAATGACGCGGCTGCGGTCGGCGTGGGACAGCAGGAGGTTGTCGTACTCGGGCAGGAAGCGCGGCGGTGCGGGCGTGTCGGGGTCGGGCCGGGGGGCGTCGGGCAGGTCGAACAGCTCCCGACCGCGCTCGTCGCGGAACGTGCGCAGCCCGGGACGAAGCCGCTCGAGCACCTCGCGCAGTCCGGTCAGCCGGGACCACGAGGCCACGTCGGCGACCGTGGCCGGGCCGAACGCCCCGAGGTAGCGGAGGACGACGTCGTCGATCGACGGGTCGGTCACCAGCGGCCGGCCCAGCCACGCCTCGGCGGTCGTGGACGTGACCTGGGCGGATCTGCCCCACACGCCGCGGGGCGGCACCTGCACGAACGCCAGGTGGTTGCGGCAGGCGTAGGCCAGGGCGGCGGCGTCGAGGTCGGGGAAGCGCTCGGCCATGGCCGCCCGCAGCTGCCTGCCGGTGTGGGGCCGCTCGGCCAGCAGGGGGCGGGCGAAGTCGAGGACAGGCGCCATGTCGACCCCGCGCAGGGCGGGCCCGAAGTCGGGATGGCGGGCCAGCTCGGCGTCGAGCACGGGTTGGACGAGGGGGCGCAGGAGGAGGCAGTCGTCGGCGGTGACCAGGTGGATCGTCCCCCGCATGACGACGATGCGGACGACCTGGCGGTCGAGGAGCAGCTGGCCGAGCTCGTCGGGGCGGAAGCCGTCGAGCCGCGACCACAGGCCGAGGTAGGGGTTGAGCGGCACCTGGGCCTGCATGCCGACCAGGTGCCGGACCGCCTCCAGCGGGGACATCGGCGAGCGTCGCAGCAGGAGCTGCCGGGCCAGGGTGGCCCGGCCGAGGGCGCGGGCGTCGAGAACGGCGGGCGTCATGCTCGCGTAGTTTGGCCCGATGGCCGACGTCGAGGGACTGCTGACCGAACGGCTGGCGCCGGCGTTCGCCGCCGTCGCCGGCGGGCCGGCCGATCCCGGTGTCCGCCGGTCCGAGCACGCCGACTTCCAGGCCGACGGCGCCCTGGCCCTGGCCCGGCGGCTGGGACGGTCGCCCCGTGACATCGCCGCCGACATCGTGGCGCGGAGCGTCGCTCGACGACCTGGTCGCCTCGGTCGAGATCTCGGCCCCGGCTTCCTCAACCTGGTGCTGCGGGAGGACGTCATCGGCCGGCTGGTGGCGGGCATGGCCGCCGACCCGCGGCTCGGCGTCCCGGAGGCGGTGTCGCCGGAGACCGTCGTCGTCGACTACTCGGCCCCCAACGCGGCCAAGGAGATGCACGTCGGGCACCTCCGCTCGACGATCATCGGCGACGCCGCGGTGCGGGTGCTCGAGTGGCTCGGCCACACCGTCGTCCGCCAGAACCACATGGGCGACTGGGGCACGCCGTTCGGGATGCTCATCGAGCACCTCGTCGACGTGGGCGAGACCGAGGCCGCCTACGAGCTGTCGGTCGGTGACCTCGACGGCTTCTACAAGGCGGCCCGCAAGAAGTTCGACGTCGACGAGTCGTTCCGCGACCGCTCCCGCGCCCGGGTCGTCCTGCTGCAGGGCGGCGACGACACCAGCCTGCGGCTGTGGGGCGTGCTCGTGGCCGAGTCGCTGCGGTACTTCCAGACCGTCTACGACCGCCTCCACGTCCGCCTGCAACCGGGCGACGTGGCCGGGGAGAGCTTCTACAACGACCGGCTGTGTCCCGTGGTGGAGGAGCTCGACCGCCTCGGGCTGCTGGGGGACAGCGAGGGCGCCAAGTGCGTGTTCCCCGCCGGCTTCGTCAACCGGGCCGGCGACCCCCTGCCGCTCATCGTCCAGAAGACCGACGAGGGCTTCGGGTACGCGGCCACCGACCTGGCCGCCATCCGGTACCGGATCGAGGAGCTGGGGGCCACCCGCCTGCTGTACGTGGTGGGGCTGCCCCAGCGCCAGCACCTGGAGATGGTCTTCGAGACGGCCCGGGAGGCGGGGTGGCTGGCGCCTCCGGTCCGGGCCGAGCACGTCGGGTTCGGGTCGGTGCTGGGTGCCGACGGCAAGGTGCTGCGCAGCCGCACCGGAGCGTCGGTGCGGCTCATCGACCTGCTCGACGAGGCCGTGCTGCGGGCGGGCGAGCTGATCGCGTCCAAGAACCCCGACCTCGACGACGAGACCCGGGCGGCGCTGGCCGACGCCGTCGCCATGGGGGCGGTCAAGTACTCCGACCTGTCCACCCAGCGCACCAAGGACTACGTGTTCGACTGGGACCGGATGCTCGCCTTCGACGGCAACACCGCCCCGTACCTGCAGTACGCCCACACCCGCATCCGCTCGATCCTGCGGCGTGCCGGCGAGGGCGTTGAGGGCGCGCCCGACGTCATCGAGGTGCCGGAGCCGGCCGAGCGGGCCCTGGCACTGCAGCTGCTGGCCTTCGAGCCGGCCGTCGCCAAGGTGGCCGAGACGCTCGAGTTCCACCGCCTGGCCGAGTACCTCTACCGCCTGGCCACCGCCTTCACCGCCTTCTACGAGCACTGCCCCGTGCTCAAGGCCGAGGGCGACACCCGCCGCAGCCGGCTGGCCCTGTCGGAGCTGACCGGCAAGGTCCTGGCCCAGGGCCTGGACCTCCTGGGAATCGAGGCTCCGGAGCGGATGTAGCTCTCAACCCCCGGATTCTGCTCGCGATTTGACCGGCTCCTTGCCGGAATTGCGCGAGCAGAAACCCTGGGGTTGGGGTGTCAGTCCAGGTGCAGGGTGGCGATGGCCCACGGTGGCAGCTCGAAGGCACCGTCGAAGCGGCTCAGGGGCCTGTCGCGAAGGTCGACGAGCCAGCCGGAGCGTCCGTCGAAGTCGACGGTGGCGGTCTCGGCGGTGGGGTTGAAGACCCGGACCTCGAGCCTGCCGGCGTCGGCCCGCCGCACCGCCGACACCTGGGCGCCGGTGACCCTGAGCGCCGAGCCGACCGCGGGTCGCACGCCGCCCCCCGATCCGGTGACCACGGCCAGGGGGAGGAAGGCGTCGTCGGCGAGGGCGTAAGGGTCGTCGTCGCCGACGGCGAGGGCGTAGCGGACCACGTTGGAGCCCTTCATCTGGGCGCCGACCACGGGCAGCGGTGGCCCGGCGGGGTGGGGACGGTAGATCAGGTGGGTGCCCGAGAGGACGCCGACGCTGCGCATCAGGGTCAGCGCCAGGGCTTTGCCGTCGTCGACGAGCTCGTACTCGTGGAGGCCGTCGTGGACCAGGGTGAGCCCGCCGGCGGTGACGAAGCGCCGGGACGGAAAGGTGGGCAGGCCGCGCTCGCTCGGCCCGCCCTCGGCCTCCATGCCCCGCTCGACGACGGCGAACGCGCACTCCGCTCGCGTCGAGGTGGCCGGGGCGGGGAGCGGGAACCACGCCCGCAGACGGTGGTCACGGCAGGGGTTGTCGAACGCGGTGGTGACCCGCACCAGCCGCTCGCCGGCCCGGAGGTCCAGTCGGGTGACGACGTCGACCGAGCGCTGACCGACCCGCTCCCGCCCGGAGTCCAGCCGTTCGGGCCACTCGAACGTGCGCACGACGCGCATCGTCGCCCGGAGGGGGCCGAACTCCTCGACATGGAGGGCCACCGAAGTCGGGCTGTCGACGGCGACGTCGAGCTCGGGTGGCGAGTAGTTGTACGTGTCGCCGGCGTCGCCGTCGTCGACGAGGAGGTCGAGGCCCGACAGGCCGTCGAGGGCGAATGTGCCGTCGGCGGGGTCGACGGTGACCGTGACCAGCCCGTTGGCGAGGGTGTTGTCGGCCACCCGCACGCCGGGCGACGACGCCGTGGCGGGGGACCACGCCGACCAGCCGAAGCCGGGGACGTGCTCGGCCCGGACGAGGACCCGCCGGTAGGGCGCGTGCTCGATCCGCAGGTGGACTGTGTCGCGCCGGTGGGCTCCGGCCCGGGCCTGGGCGTCGGCCAGCGCCGAGGCCACGCCGGCGACGGGCCCGACCGGCACCCCGGTGCGCACGACGAGGTCGAGCCCCGACTCGTCGTCGCTCATCTCCACGTCGACGATGTCGCCGCCCCACGCCACTTCCTCGTTGCGGAGCTGGCCGAGCACCGTGGCCACGTCGCCGCCCGGCACCGCCCGCTCGGACGCCGAGCCCGGCCGGCCGCCGACGACCTGTCCTCCGTCGATCTCGCCGATGCCGTCGAGGACGAGCTCCACCAGCCCACTCCGCGTGCGGGACGACGAGTTGACGACGGCGGGGCCGGGGACCGACAGCGTCGAGCCCAGGGCGGCGAGGGCCCGGGCCGTGAGCCCGTCGGCGATCTGGGTGGCCTCCGCGTACCGGACCAGCACCGCGTCGACGACCTCGTCGGCGGAGCAGGCGCAGATCGAGTCGTGGGCGGCGTTGAGGACCACGTCGGTCCACGCCAGACGCAGTTCGGCCGTCGGCCAGCGGTGGGAGTCGACGAAGAGGGCCGACAGCGGCTCGGCCGTCCGCTCCAGCGCCCGCTCGGCCCGGGCCGCCGCCTGCTTGACGTCGACCCGGTTGGACGCCACGCCCATGAGCAGGTTGGCCCGTGCGCCCGACCGCAGCTCGCCCGGCCACGACGGCAGGCCGACGGTGGGAGCGGTGGCCAGGTAGCGGGGGAGGTCGACGATCTCCAGCCGGTGGTCGGTGGTGAGCCCGTTGGCCTCGGCCACGACCCTGCCGAGCCCGGCCTGGGCCGGCTGGTGGTCGTCGCCGTTCATCCACAGCAGCGGGCCGGTGGACGGGAGCAGGCCGCCGAGCTGGGCCTCGTGGGCGCGGATGCGGCCCAGGAGCTCCTTGGCGTCGTCGGGGACGGCGGCCCCGTTGGCGTAGCCGACGGGCAGGTACTCGGCCCGCACCGTCGACCCGTCGGGGGCCTGCCACCAGAAGGCGGTGCGATCGACGGCCGCGGGGACGCCCCTCCACACCACCGCGTGCTCGAAGCCGGCCAGCCGCAGGAGCTGGGGCATCTGGGCCACGTGGCCGAACATGTCCGGGAGGTAGCCGACTTCCATGGCGCCTCCGAACGCCGCCGCCCGCTCCAGTCCCATCTGCAGGTTGCGGACGAGGGTCTCGCCGGAGACGAGGAACTCGTCGGCCAGCACGTACCAGGGGCCGACGGTGAGGCGGCCGGCCCCCGCCAGGCGCCGCAGGCGGGGCTCGGCCTCGGGCCGCACCGCGAGGTAGTCGTCGACCATCGCCATCTGGCCGTCGAGGAGGAAGTGGGGGACCGACGGGTCGGCCTCGAGTAGGTGGAGGAGGTCGTCGAGCACCTCCACCAGCCGGAGCCGGAACGACTGGAAGGGCTGGTACCACTCGCGATCCCAGTGGGTGTGCGGAACGATGGAGACAGTCCGAGCCACGGCCGGAAAGGCTAGGCCCGCAGGCACCCCGTACTGGGGGATACCCCTCGACCAGCCGACGCAGACCGGGCTCGGCCGCTCATTCGGCGGCCGTTTGGGAGAAATTCACCGGATCGGCGAGGCGACGTTTCCGTCTCATGCCGCCCTCGCCAGGATCGTTGTATTTCATCCTGACAACCCGTCTCTTACAACTAACCGGACAGGCAGCGACTCTCGCTGTGCTTCCCGGTGATCGCCATCCGGCGACACTTTCAAAGGAGAAATCGTCATGCCCACGAACAGCGTGCCTGCCCGTCGACTCACGAGGACGACGCTCGCCGTCGTCTCCTGCTGCTGCGCACTCATGTTCGTCATCGGCGGTGCCGGCGGCACGCCCGCCGAGGCGACGCCGAACGATCCCGCCGTCACGCTCCAACCAGGTCAGTCCGTGGTCTTCCGCTCCTGGTGGGGAGCCAGCACGACGGTGTGCGCCTACGCGTTCTGGGGCGGCTCCGCCGTCGCGAACGTTGACCCCGCGCCCTGGACTGACAACTTTCAGATGACGATCGCTCCGTGGACCAGCTCGTGCGTCACGGGTTCTTTCTGGGGTGCGTCCCTCAGGGTGAAGAACCAAGGGTCGGTGCCCGTCTTCGTCTATAACAACGTCTGACGCCGTCTGCCCAGAGGAAAGGAACGACGTTCCGGCGTCGTTCCTTTCCTCGAAGGCATGCCGGTCGCACGGTGAGCATCTCTAGAGAATCGGACCCAATGGAGACCTTCGTTCAGGTGACGACGGCGACCGGATCGCTCGAGGAGGCCGCTCTCATCTCCCGGGCTCTGGTGGAACGGCGGCTGGCGGCCTGCGTCCAGGTCGTCGGGCCGGTCGAGAGCCGGTACTGATGGGAGGGAGGGTCAGGGTGGCCCAGGAGTGGCTGTGCCTGGCCAAGACCACCGCGGCCCGATGGGCAGCCGTCGAGAGTGCCATCCGGGAGCTGCACAGCTACGACCTGCCCGAGATCGTCGCCGTGCCGTTGGCCGCGGGCAGCGAGCCCTACCTGCGGTGGATCGAGCAGGAAACGACGACCGCTGGGTGATACTGGCCCCATGACCGACACTGGCCAGCTGACCGACGCCATCCGGCTGACCGAATGGACCTCGTGCGGTGGGTGCGCGGCCAAGTGGGGAGCGGCGCCGCTGGCCGGCCTGCTGCGTTCGCTGGCGGCGAGCGGCGACCCGTCGCTGCTGGTGGGGCTGGCCCCTTTCGACGACGCCGCCGTCTACCGGCTGTCCGACGACGCCGCCCTCGTCTCGACCACGGACTTCTTCCCGCCGCTGGTCGACGACCCGTCCGACTTCGGCGCCATCGCCGCCGCCAACGCCTGCAGCGACGTGTTCGCCATGGGTGGCAGGGTGGTCCTCGCCCTCAACATCTCCGCCTTCCCCGAGCGCATGCCGGTGGAGGCGGTGGCCGCCATCCTCACGGCGGCGGCGGCGGTCGTGGCCGAGGCCGGCGGGACCGTCGCCGGTGGGCACACCATCCGCTCGGAGGAGCCCATCTTCGGCCTCGCCGTCCAGGGCCTGGTGCACCCCGACCGGGTCTGGACCAAGTCGGGCGCCCGGCCCGGCGACGTGCTGCTGCTCTCGAAGCCCGTGGGCACCGGGATCCTCCTGGCGGGAGGTGGCGACGACGACAAGGCCGCCGCCATCGTCGTCATGCGCCGCCTCAACCGGGGGGCGGCCGAGGCCCTGTCCCTGCTGGCGGGCCCACCGCACGCCGTCACCGACGTGACCGGGTTCGGGTTGGCGGGACATGCGTGGGAGATGGCAGAACGCTCCGACGCCCGGCTGGAGATCGACACCGCGGCGTTGCCGCTGTACGCCGGGGCGCTCGCCGCCGCGGAGGCCGGCGTGCGCACCGGGGGAGACGCCCGCAACCGCGCCCATCTCGAGGGACGGGTGCTGAACGCGGCACCGGCCGCGCTCGAAGCCCTCGCCTACGACCCGCAGACGTCGGGCGGCCTGCTGGCGTCGGTGGCGCCGGGCGACGCCGGCGACCCAGGCCTGGAGGCAGCCGGCTTCGTCGCCATCGGGCGAGTGGTCGATGGGCCGGCCGGCGTCAGTCTCCTCTGATCGGTAGATCACGAGAGACCACGTGAGAGTGCAAAAAGGTGCATATATTGCCGCTTTTTGCACGCTCGATGGGTTAGCGTCGGCTCCGGCATGAGCCCCCGGACCGTTCCCAGCCTGGCCGTCGAGCGGGCGCTGTGGGACGCGGGCCACGAGCTGGTGGTGGGCGTCGACGAGGTCGGGCGGGGGTCGTGGGCGGGGCCGTTGTCGGTGGGGGCGGCGGTGCTTCCCCGGGACCGGCGGGTGTACAAGGTCAGGGACTCCAAGATGCTCACCGAGCCGGACCGGGAGAGGCTGTTCCCCCGGCTGGCGGCGTGGTGCCAGGCGTGGTCGGTCGGACACGCCAGCCAGCAGGAGTGCGACGACCTGGGCATGTCCGAGGCCCAACGGCTGGCCGCCCGCCGGGCCATCGCGGGACTGGGCCTACCGGCCGCGCCCGACGCAGTACTGGTCGACGGCCGGTGGGACTTCGTGGGCGGGGGCCACGTCACCCGGATCGTCAGGGGCGACGCCTCCTGCCTGTCCATCGCCACCGCGTCGGTGCTGGCCAAGGTCACCCGCGACCGGATCATGCGGGCCGAGGCCGAGCACTATCCCGGCTACGACTTCGAGCTCAACAAGGGGTACCCGTGCCCCCGGCACAAGGCCGCCCTGTGCGCGTGGGGGCCGACGTCGATCCACCGGCGGGCGTGGGTGTTCATGGACCACATGCCCTGGGCCGGCGTGCCCCGCTTCTTCCGGGAGCTGCCCCAGGGCGAGCTTTTCGCCTCGGCTACCGTCGCGCCGTGAGCCGCCGGAACACCAACATCCTGCTCGGCGCCGCCGCCTGGACGATCTTCGTCTGGGTGGTGTTCGTCTGGAACATCCTGGGCGACGACACCCGCTCGACCGGGTTCAAGTTCGTCCACCTGGTCATCGCCATCGTGTCGATCGGCTTCGGCCTGGCCATCGTCAGCGTCGTCTTCCACGAGCGCCGCCACCGCAGGACCTAGCCCCGGCCCGGTCCGACCTGCCCTGAGGTTCCGACGGCAACGTCCAGGGCGAGGGTGAGGCACCGGCAGGCCCCGCCTCCCTTCTGGAACTCGCCGACCGGCGACTCCACCACGTCGAACCCCCACGCCTCCAGCTGGCGTCCGACTCGGGGCGGGACCGACGGCATGACGACCGTCGTGCCCACGACCACCGAGTTGGCGGCGAAGGCGAGGACCTCGTCGTCCTCCAGCGGGAACGGCTCGGGCACCAGGGCGGCGACGACCCGACGCCCGTACTCGTCCCAGAAGTGCGGGGCTACAAGCGCCCGGCGGTCGTCGAGGGGGCAGAACGTGAGGTCGAGGTGGTAGAGGCGGGGATCGACAAGCTCGATGGGGCGGACGGCGGCGCCGACCAGCCGCGACAGGGGGGCGTGGGCGGCGGCGTCGGACCGGTGTCGGTAGCCGGAGATGAAGACGTCCCTGAACGGCAGGGAGTCGCCGGCGCCCTCGTGGGACACGGTCGACGGCAGGTCCTCCACCTCGAACCCGGCCTCCTCGAACCAGGCCCGGAAGTAGGGGACCTCGAGTCTGGCGTTCCGGGTGCCGGAACCGGCTCGGCACGAATCGCCCGGCGTTGACGGTGCCGGCGTTGGCGGTGAAGACCAGGTCGGGGAGCCCGGGCTGGGGCGCGAGCGACTCCACCACGGCCCCGGCGGCCCGCAGGTTGGCCACCAGCCCGTCCCACTCGACGCGGGCCACGTCGACGTCGACCTTCACCTCCCGGTGCATCCACGGGTTGATCTCGTAGAGCACGCCGAAGTGGTCGGGTGGGCACATCAGGAACCGGCGGCCCCACGGGAGCTGTGCCACTAGGGAATGAGGTGCTCGGCCAGGCTGTGCACGAACAGGCCCACGTCGGTGACGATGCCGAGGGCCTGGTGGCTGCCGCGGTCGGCCAGCTTGGTCACAACCGCCTGGTTGATGTCGACGCAGAAGGTCTCCACCCCGGCCGGGAGGATGTTGCCGGTGGCGATGGCGTGGAGGGTCGACGCCAGCATCAGGGCCACCGAGATCCCGGGGATCAGGGCCCTCATGGCGTCGGCGGCGGCGACCACGTCGGTGACGACGTCGGGCAGGGGGCCGTCGTCTCGCACCGAGCCGGCCAACACGAACGGCACGTCGTGCCCGACGCACTCGTAGAGGACCCCGCCCCCGATGTAGCCGTCGGCGACGGCGGCGGCGATCGAACCCCGGCGCCGCACCTCGTTGATGACCCGGAGGTGGTTGCTGTGGGCCCCCTCGACCGGCGCCCCCTCGGCCAGCGGCACGCCGAGCGACGTCCCCAGCACGTTCGACTCGATGTCGTGGGTGGCGAAGCCGTTGCCTGCGAACAAGACGTCGATCCAGCCACCCCTGACCAGCCGGGCCAGGGCGGGGCCGGCGCCGGTGTGGATCAGGGCGGGCCCGCACACGGCCAGGATCTTGCCGCCCGCCGTGTGGGCCCGGCGCAGGCGCTCCGCCACCTGGGCGACGAGCAGCTCCTTGGGCTTCTCGGACGAGACGTCGGAGTTCATGAACTCGAACGGGTTCGTCTCGCGCGGCCGGGACAGGGGTCGGACCCGGACGCCGCCGGTGCCGACCACGATCGGGTCGCCGGCCCTCACTCGGTGCATGGGCTCGGTGCGAGTCTGCGCTTTCCAGGGAGTCAGGACCGTCGGGGCGGACCACGACCGCGCAGTCCATCTCCGGGTTGGCCACTGCCAGCCACTTCCCCCCGACCCGCACCTCGGTGGGCAGGTTGGTGGTGGCGTAGAAGCCGGCAGGCAGGACACCGTCGGTGTCGGCGAAGGCGAGCACGGCGTCCTCGGTGGTCACCCGGTTGGCCCCGTGCACGTGCAGCTCGGCGATCAGGGCGGGGAGGACGTCGTCGTCGGCGACGACCTCCAGCCGGGCCCGGCTGCCGTCGACGCTCGTACGGCCGATGTCGACGTCGAGGATCCGGTAGTCGGCCCCGGCGTCGATGATCACGTCGAGGATCTTGGCCAGGATCAGGGAGTCGATGATGTGACCCTCGACCTCGACGACCTCCGACGCCATCAGTCGGGGATACCGGGAATGGTCGGCGTCGAGGTCGATGGCGTCGGGGTCGCCGGCTCGGGATCAGGCGCGGGCTCGGCCACCGGAGCGGGAGCCGGCGCCGGCTCGGCCGTGGGTTCCGCCTCGGCCTCCTCCCGGGCCGCGGCGGCGCGCTCGGCGGCCTCGTCCTCCAGCACCTCCGAGACCGGCACGGCGTCCTCGCCGATGGTCGGCTCGTCCTTGAACCGGCCCCGCCGGTTGTCCCAGAGGTCGCGGACGACCACCGCGACGACCCCGGCGAGAGGGATCGCCAGAATGGCGCCGACGAAGCCCCCCAGCTCGACGCCGACGAGCACCGACACCAGCACGAACAGCTGGTTGATCTGCACCGTCTTCGACATGATCATCGGCTGGAGGAAGTGGTTCTCGACCTGCTGGTACAC
Organism: uncultured Acidimicrobiia bacterium; assembly: GCA_963827345.1. Taxonomy (GTDB): domain Bacteria; phylum Actinomycetota; class Acidimicrobiia; order Acidimicrobiales; family AC-14; genus CAWGUU01. Next base: position 381,014 of record CAWHAN010000006.1, read on the forward strand.
GATGTAGAAGATGACGACTCCTATGCCGGCGGGCACGGAGTGCAGGAAGGCCACCGCGATCGTGGGGATCGCCCCCAGGGTGGCGCCGACCAGCGGGATGAGGTCGGCGAAGGCCACCCACAGGGCGAGGACCTCCTTGAAGGGGACGCCGAGGACCCACAGCGCGATGTACGTGACGATCCCGGCGATGGCGCTGATGAGGAGGTTGCCCGAGACGTAGCCGGTCACCGCCTTGGACGCGTCGGCGGCGACCGCCTTCACCCGTTCCCGCCGGTTTGGTGGGACGGCCGCCATGGCGCTGTTGGTCAGCTGGGGACCGTAGAGGAGCATCATGAAGCTCAGGACCATGATGGTCAGAAGGGTCAACACCCCGGAGAAGGCCCGGCCCACGTAGCTGAAGGCTTTGCTCCCGGCGTTCCGGAAGGCGTTCTCGATGGTCTCCTTGTTCTCCTCGTACCGGCGGTCGAGCTCGTAGCGCTTGACCAGTCCCCCGAGCGCGCCACGGCCCTCGCGGGCGTCGCTCAGGTAGGTCGGGAAGTTCTCGGCGAACTGCCTGGTCTCGGTGACCAGCGGCTTGATGATGACGAACATCATCGACGCCACGGCCGCGATCACGAACACGAACACCAGGCCGGCGGCCAGGCCGCGCTTGATGCGCATCCGGGCGTGAACCCTGTCGACGAGGGGCGTGAGGACGACGGCGAAGAAGAGGGAGATGACGAGCAGCATCTCGATCCGGGCCAGGAGCCGCACCAGGTACAGGACCGCGACGGTGGCCAGCACCAGGCCGATCGTGACCAGGATCGTCCTCACCGGCACCGGCCGCTCGTCTTGGTTCACGATGGTCGTCCCTTCCCGCGCCCGGTGCCCGCTCCGGAGCGGAGCCTACCCAGGGGCTAATGTCCCTGACCGGTATGGGACAGCTGATAACCGTCATCCGCAAGCCGACGCTGAAGTCGGACCACGCCGTCTTCGAGCTCAACCGCAGCCTCACCGGCATGGGCCACGAGCGGTACCCGTCGGCGGAGTCGGTGACGGGTGATCGCCCCACCGACGAGCTGGCCCGGCGCCTGTTCGCGGCCGGCGGCGTCGAGGGCGTGCACATCTACTCCAACATGGTCACCGTGGACCTGACGGCCGGCGCCAACGGTGACGGGATGGACGACATCATCAGCGACCTCTTCACGTACTACCGCGAGGGCGTGGAGGTCGTGGACCCGATGGCCACCGCCTGACCAGCGGGTAGTCGAACACACGTTCGCCACGGAGCGCTCGCCTCGGTAGGATTCGGGGATGGTCGCGGTCCGCGCAGTCCGGGAGCTGCCGCATCTGGCGGCTTTGGCGGCGCCGGTCTCCATGGCCGGCGATCAGCGGCTGCCGGTGCTGGCCGCCCTCGAGCCGCTGTTCCCGTCGGGGGGGTTGCGGCGAGGGTCGGTGGTGGCGATCGACGGTGCCCACTCGACCTCGCTGACCCTGGCGTTGGCGGCGGCGGCGTCGGCCGGGGGCTCGTGGTGCGCGGCCGTCGGCCGTCCCGCGCTGGGCCTGTTGGCGGCGGCCGAGCTGGGTGTCGTCCTCGACCGCTTCGCCCTGGTGCCCGCTCCCGCCGGCGGCGCCGGCCCGGGGGGGTGGGCCTGGGTGGTGGCCACCATGCTCGACGCCTTCGACCTGGTGCTGGCCTGGCCCCCGTCGCATGCCAGCCGGGCGGTGCGACCGGCCGACGCCCGACGGTTGGCGGGCCGGGCGCGCGAGCGCGGCGCGGTTCTCGTGGTGGCCGGGTCGGGCGCGACGGCCTGGCCCGAGGCCCCCGACGTCCGGCTGGCCGTCACCCGCTCCGAGTGGCACGGGTTGGAGAAGGGGCACGGGCGGCTCCGGGGACGGTTGGTAGAGGTGGAGTCGGGCGGCCGGGGGGCGTCCGCCCGCCGCCGCCGGACCGAGCTGTGGCTGCCAGCGAGCGAAGGGGGAATTGTGGCCGCGGCGGCCGCCCCGGCCGCTGCTGCCGCGCCGGTCGAGGCGCCGGTCGAGATGAGCGACGTCGGGTGACGGTGCGGCACCTGGTGGTGGTGTGCCCCGACTGGCCGGTGGTCGCGTCGGGATCGCCTGGCGGCCTGCCGGTGGTCGTGGTGGCGGCCAACCGGGTGGTGGCGTGCTCGGCCGCGGCCCGGGCCGAGGGCGTGGAGACGGGGCTGCGGCGCCGGCAGGCCGAGGCCCGTTGTCCGGGCCTGGTCCTCGTCGCCGACGACCCCGGCCGTGATGCCAGGGCCTTCGAGCCGGTGGTGGCGGCGGTGGAGGCGTTCACGCCCGCGGTGGAGATCCTGCGGCCGGGCACGTGCGCCATCGCCACCAGGGGCCCGTCGCGCTACTTCGGCGGTGACGAGGCGCTGGCGGTGGCGGTGAAGGCGGCGGTCGACCAGGTTCTGGCCGGGCTGGCCGGGCTCGGCGGGCTGGCCGGGCTTGGCGGGCTGGCCGGCGTCGGTGTCGGCTACGGCCACGGCATCCCCCGGTGCCGCGTCGGCGTGGCCGACGGTCGGCTGGCCGCCGGCCTGGCCGCCCACGCCGTGCCAGCAGGGCACGAGTCGACAGTCGTCCCGCCGGGGGAGAGCCGGGCGTTCCTCGCCCCCTTCCCCGTCTCCACCCTCCACGGCGAGCTTCCCGAGCTGCTGGTGCGGCTGGGCATCCGGACCCTTGGCGACCTGGCCGCCCTGCCCATGCCGGCAGTGCTGGCCCGGTTCGGCACCGAGGGGGCCACCGCCTGCCGGCGGGCCGCGGCCTCGACGAGCGACCGCTGGCGGCCCGCACCCCGCCCCCCGACCTGGCGGTGACGGCGGAGCTCGACCCTCCCGCCGACAGGGCGGACACCATCGCCTTCGTGGCCCGGTCGCTGGCCGAGGAGATGCACGGGGCGCTGGCCGAGCGGGGCCTGGCCGCCACCCGGGTGCTCGTCGAGGCGGAGACCGACCACGGCGACACGCTGGCCCGGCGCTGGCACCACGACGGCGGCCTGACCGCGGCGGCGATGGCCGAGCGGGTCCGCTGGCAGCTCGACGGGTGGCTGAGCGGACGGGCGCCCGCCGGCACCTTTGGCTCTGCCGGCGACGTTGACCCGGTCGGGGATGGGAGGGGCGGGGATGGGAGCGGCGGGCTCGTGCTGCTGCGCCTGACGCCGGAGGAAGTGGGTCCCGACGAGGGTCGGCAGGCAGGCTTCTGGGGCGGCGACAGGGCCGCGGCCGAGCGGGCGGGGCGGGCCATGGCCCGGGTGCAGGGCGTCCTCGGCCCGGCGTCGGTGGTCACCGCCAGCATCGGCGGCGGTCGGGGCCGGCCGAGCAGGTGCGGCTGGTCCCGTGGGGCGATGCCCCACCCGCCGACACCGCCCCCGACGCGCCCTGGCCAGGAAGGATCCCGCCGCCGGCGCCGGCCACCGTCCATCCCGCGCCGCTGGCGGCCGACGTCGCCGACGCCGACGGGCGGCCCGTGGCGGTCACCGGGCGGGCCACCGCCACCGCAGCACCGGCCTGGCTGTCGGTGGCCGGTGGCCGGGCCGTCGAGGTCGAGGCCTGGGCCGGGCCGTGGCCGGTGGACGAGCGCTGGTGGGATCCCGCCGCCCACCGCCGCCGGGCCGGCCAGATCGTCACCGCCGACGGTGCCGCCCACCTGCTCGTCGTCGAGGGCGGCCGCTGGTCGGTGGAGGCAACCTACGACTGACAACTATCCGTCCAGGCAGCTCTCCCCCGGGCGGCCCAATCCAAGGCAGCCCGCCCGGGACGACGCTACGTTGGCGCGATGGCGGACGGCGGGTGCCGGGGCGGTTTCGCGGGGTGAGCATGTCCCGCTCGGCCCGACGGCGCAGCTACGCGCGGCACGTGCGGCGCCCGATCGACGAGGATGGCGACCTGAGCGGGGTCACCGAGCTGAGGATCCACGGCGTCGGCGGCACGACTCCCGAGAGCATGCTGTTCGACCCGTTCCCCGAGCGCGTGGCGGGCGACGACACCGCCGGCTTCTACCGCACCGACGACGTCTCCGGCCATCACGTGGAGGCCTACTCGTGGGGTGGGCTCACGTCGCGGGAGGCGTCCAGGGCACTCTGGCTGTTGTTGCTGCCGTTCGCCCTGATGAACGTCGCCGGGTGGACCCAGCGCTTCCCGGCACCGACGCCGACCGGCCAGGACGACCCCCGCCGGACGCCGGTCGGTCGCCTGATCATGGTGCTCAGCGTCACCCTCACCGTGCTCGTCGCGGCCGAGGTGGCGCTCGTCACGATCGACCTCCTGGCCAACCAGTGCGGAGCCCTCGACGCCTGTGTCGGCAGCCGATGGTGGCTGGCACCGCTGAAGGCGGGCCCGGTCTCCGGTCACCCCGGCCGGCGGGTGGTGCTGGGCATCGTCGCCGCCGGCCTGCTCATGATCGCCCTGGCCGGGCTGGCCAAGCGCAGCCGGAACAAGTACGAAGCCACCAAGGTGCCCGAGTCCGCCCTCGACGGGACGCACCGGCCGGTGCTGGCGCGGGCCACGACGTGGAGCGGCAGCGAGCGGGTCCTGCGCCTCGGCCGGTTCCATCTGGCCGCCGCCTTCGCCACCGTCGCCGCCATGGGAGCCACCGCCGCGGCCGACCTCGCCGAAGCGACGGGCCGCTCGCCAACGCCGGGGCGAGCCGTGGTCATCCTGGCCGCAGCCACCGTCGTGGCCACGCTGGTGGCGATGGCCCTGGACCGTCGGACCTGGGGCCGCCCACTGCTGTGGGTGGCCGCTCTCACCCTGGCCTTGGCCGTCGTGGAAGCGGCGAGGCTGCCGGGGACGAGCGGATCGATACCCGGTCTGGCCATCCGGCGCGCCCCCGAGCTCATCTTCGGCGTGCAGCTGGCGCTGCTGCTCGTCCTCGGCCTGGTGATCTTCGTGTCCCGGGGCGCGGGGGGCGGCAGGGAGGCGACCCCGCAGGCCTTTCGCTGGGCCACGCCTCTCGTGCTCGCGTCGCTGGCCATCTTCATGACGGGGTCGGTCTTCGCTGGCATCGTCGTGCGGTTGGCCGATGTCCTGGGCGAGCCGGTCGCCGACGCCGCGGGGGCCACCAACGCCGTCGAGATCGTCTACCCCACCTCGTTCGACTGGGCCGCGCTGGCCTTTGCCATCACCGTCGTCGTGCTCGTCGTCGAGGCGTTGATCTTCAACAGGAAGCTCGGCAAGGTGCCGGCAGCCGAGATCGAGGCCATCCAGCAGGAGTACAACCACAGCGAGGGTGAGGTACTGCCACCCGAGGACCCTGACCACCGGAGCTGGGCGGTGGGGATCGGCAAGGCTCGCCAGCTCACCGCCGGCCTGATGGGAATCGACCGCCTCGTGAGCGTGACGGTGATCGCCGTCCTCGTGCTGGTGGCCGTCAGCTACCCGGTGTTCGTCCGCCCGAGCGCCGACGGGGGGTTCACCGACTACCCACCCCTCGACGGGATCCTGCACTGGTTCCAGAGCGCCAGCACCTGGATGGTGACGCTGCTGCCGCTGGGAGCCATATGGCTGCTCACCAGGTCGTGGCGGGGGGCCGGCCAGCGCAAGCAGGTGGGGATCGTGTGGGACCTGGCCACCTTCTGGCCCCGTTGGTTCAGCCCTTGGGCGCCGCCCTGCTATGCCGAGCGGGCCGTCCCCGACTTTCAGACGAGAATCGGGCGGCTGATCGACGAGGGTGGCGACGGCGTGATCGTCTCCGCCCACAGCCAGGGAAGCGTGCTGGCCGTGACCGCGCTGCGGATGCTGCCCGACGAGACGCTCGCCAAGGTCGCCCTCGTGACCTACGGGGCGCCGCTGGGCGGGCTCTACAGGTGGCTGTTCCCCGCCCATTGGGCGACGTTCGACCCTCGCGGGCTGGCCACCCACCTCGCGCCGGTGGGCCAGCAGGCCCGCTGGCGGCATTTCTGGCGTCCGACCGATCCCATCGGGGCCGTGTTGTTCGGCGGGCTGCCGCCCATCCCCGAGGGCACCGACGACGAGCTGACGGACCCTCGTCAGCGGCGTCACCCGCCAGGAGACCGATATCCCGCGGTCGCCGGGCACTCCCACTACATCGAGGACCCCGCCCTCGTCGACGCGGTCGAGCAGCTTGCCGGCGGTCTGCGCGCCCCACCCGCCGGGCCCTGAGAGGACCTCTGGGAGTCCGAACATATGTTCGACTAGAGTCGCAGTGTGGGTTGGGGCAATCCTCCGCTGCCGTGGTCGGAGCTCGAGCGGCGGCTGTCGGGCCGGCCGCCGACGGCCGACGGGGGCGACAGCCCGGCCTGGTCCAACAAGCGGGCCCCGTACCAGCCGCCGCCTCCGCCACCGCCGCCGGCTGCGCCCCGGGCGCCCGGCCGCCGCCACGGCTCGGTTCCCTACGCCGAGCTGCACTGCCACTCCAACTTCAGCTTCCTCGACGGCGCCTCCCATCCCGAGGAGCTGGCCGAGGAGGCGGCCCGGCTGGGGCTGGAGGCCCTCGCCCTCACCGACCACGACGGCTTCTACGGGGTGGTCCGCTTCGCCGAGGCGGCTGCCGCCCTCGACGTGCCCACCGTCTTCGGCACCGAGCTCACCCTCGACCTGCCCCGCCGGTCGCAGCAGGGGGCGGCCGATCCCGAGGGCCGCCACCTGCTGGTGCTGGCCCGCGACCCCGACGGCTACGCCCGCCTGAGCCGGGCGGCCAGCGCCGCCCACATGCGAGCGGGTGAGAAGGGCCTGCCCAAGGTCAGCCTCGAGGATCTCGCCGCCATGGCCAGTGGCCAGGGCACGGTGGGCGCTGGCAGGTGCTCACCGGCTGCCGGAAGGGCACGGTGCCGGCCGCCCTCGTCGACCGCGGGCCGGCCGCCGCCGCCCGCGAGCTGGCCAAGCTGACCGACGCCTTCGGGCGCGACAGCGTGGCCGTCGAGCTGTGGGACCACGGCGACCCCCTCGACTCGGCCCGCAACGACGCCCTCGTCGCCCTCGCGGCCGCCGCCCGCGTCGACGTGGTGGCCACCAACAACGTCCACTACGCCACCCCTGCCCGCCGTCCAGTCGCCACCGCCCTCGCCGCGGTGCGGGCCCGCCGCTCCCTCGACGAGCTCGACGGCTGGCTGCCGGCGTCGGCCTCGGCCTGCCTGCGGTCGGGCGCCGAGCAGGCCCGCCGCTTCGCCCGCTACCCGGGCGTGGTGGAGCGGGCGGCCGAGATCGGGCGGGACTGCGCCTTCGACCTCCGCCTGGTGGCCCCCAACCTCCCCGACTACCCGGTGCCCGAGGGCCACACCGAGATGAGCTGGCTGCGGGAGCTCACCATGCGAGGCGCCGAGGAGCGCTACGGCCGCCCCGGTCCCGGCACCGAGCGGGTACCCGGCGCCTACCGCCAGATCGAGCACGAGCTGGCCATGATCGACGCCCTCGGCTTCCCCGGCTACTTCCTCATCGTCTGGGACATCGTCCAGTTCTGTCGCCGGTCCGACATCTACTGCCAGGGACGGGGCTCGGCCGCCAACAGCGCCGTCTGCTACGCCCTGGGCATCACCAACGCCGACGCGGTGAGCCTGAAGCTGCTGTTCGAGCGGTTCCTGTCACCCGAGCGCGACGGCCCCCCCGACATCGACGTCGACATCGAGCACGACCGGCGGGAGGAGGCCATCCAGTACGTCTACAACCGCTACGGGCGGGAGAACGCGGCCCAGGTGGCCAACGTCATCACCTACCGGCCCAAGTCGGCGGTACGCGACATGGGGCGGGCCCTCGGCCATCCCCCCGGCGCCCTCGACGCCTGGTCCAAGCAGGTCGACGCCTACCGGCTGCCACATCCCGATCAGGTCGATACGCCCACCGACGACTGCGACGTCCCCCAGCCGGTGCTCGACCTGGCCCGCCAGGTCCAGGGCTTCCCCCGTCACCTTGGCATCCACTCGGGCGGGATGGTGATCTGCGACCGGCCGGTGGTGGAGGTGGTGCCGGTGGAGTGGGCCCGGATGGAGAACCGCAGCGTCCTCCAGTGGGACAAGGACGACTGCGCCGCCGTGGGCCTGGTCAAGATCGACCTGCTGGGCCTGGGCATGCTCACCGCCCTCCACCTCGGCGTCGACCTCATCCGCGACGCCCACGGCGTCGACGTCGACCTGGCCACCATCCCCCAGGAGCCCGAGGTCTACGAGATGCTGTGCCGGGCCGACTCGGTGGGCGTGTTCCAGGTGGAGAGCCGGGCCCAGATGGCCACCCTGCCCCGGCTCCGCCCCCGCACCTTCTACGACCTGGTGGTGGAGGTGGCCCTCATCCGCCCCGGTCCCATCCAGGGCGGGTCGGTGCACCCCTACATCCGCCGCCGCAACGGCCGGGAGCCGGTCACCTACCTGCACCCCCTGCTCGAGCCGGCCCTGCGCAAGACGCTCGGCGTGCCGCTCTTCCAGGAGCAGATGATGCAGATCGCCATCGACGTGGCCGGTTTCTCGCCCGGCGAGGCCGACCAGCTGCGCCAGGCCATGGGGTCCAAGCGCAGCACCGAGCGGATGGAGGCCCTGCGGGGGCGGCTGTACGAGGGGATGGCCCGCAACGGCATCGTCGGCACCGTCGCCGACCAGGTGTACGAGAAGCTCTCCGCCTTCGCCAACTTCGGGTTCCCCGAGAGCCACTCGGTGTCGTTCGCCTACCTCGTCTACTCGTCGTCCTGGATGAAGCTGCACTACCCGGCCGCCTTCTGCGCCGCCCTGCTCAACTCCCAGCCCATGGGCTTCTACTCGCCGAACACCCTGGTGGCCGACGCCCGCCGCCACGGGGTGACGGTCCTCGGCCCCGACGTCAACGCCAGCGCGGCCAAGGCCACCCTTCAGCGAACCGGTGACACACAACCGCGCCAGGAACCGTCCTGTGTCACCAGTTCGGCTGGGGATCGGCCCCCCCAGCGAACCGGTGACGCACAACCGCGCCAGGAACCGTCCTGTGTCACCAGTTCGGCTGGGGATCGGCCCCCCCAGCGAACCGGTGACACACAACCGCGCCAGGAACCGTCCTGTGTCACCAGTTCGGCTGGGAGGGTTGCAGTCCGCCTCGGGATCGAGTCGGTGCGCAGCGTCGGCGACGCCCTGGCCGCCCGCATCGCCGAGCGGCGTCCCTACGCCAGCATGGAGGACCTGGTGCGGCGCACCGGCGCCTCCCTGCCGGCGGTCGAGGCGCTGGCCACCGCCGGCGCCTTCGCCTGCTTCGACAACACGCCCCGCCGGGAGGCGCTGTGGGAGGCGGGCGCGGTGGCCCAGGCCACCGCCCACCGCCTGCCCGGCGTGGTCTGCGGCTCCGACGCCCCGCCGCTGCCCCCGATGACCGACCGCGAGGTCACCGCCGCCGACCTGTGGTCCACCGGCATCGCCCCCGACAGCCATCCCGTGCAGTTCGCCCGCCACCGCCTCGACGCCATGGGCGCGGTCAGCATCGCCGGCCTCGACGAGGTACCCCACGGCCGCCGGGTCGTCGTCGGCGGCACCGTCACCCACCGCCAGCGCCCGGCCACGGCAGGGGGGACGATCTTCGTCAACCTCGAGGACGAGACCGGCATGCTCAACGTCATCTGCAACGCCGCGGTGTGGGCCGCCCACCGGCGGGTGGCGCGGTCGGCGGCGGCGCTGCTGATCAGGGGAAGGCTGGAGCGGGCCGAGGGCGTCACCAACCTGATCGCCGAGCGAATCGAGGCCCTGTCGCTGGCGGTGGAATCCGGCCGGTCCCGGGACTTCCGGTGAGGGTTACCCTGACGCGGTGGCGTCGATCGGGCCCTCGGGCGGGTGGTTCCAGCGGTGGCGCTGCTGCGCCCCGCCGCCCCAGGTCTCCGGCCTCACCGCCGAGGCCGGCGGAGGCAGCGGCGAGGTCGTCGTCACGTGGGACCCGCTGCCGCCGTCGGCCGACGTCGCCTTCTACCGGGTCTACGAGAAGAAGGGCACCGGCACCTGGTGGCACCTGGCCATGGTCACCCCCGAGGCGCTCGGCCAGATCGTCCCCGGACGCATCGGCATCACCGACGCCTTCGACTACTGGCCCTGGCCCACCGGCGGCGTCGCACCCGGCCCGCGCTGCTTCCTGGTCACCGCCGTGTCGAAGAAGGGCCTGGAGGGACCGTTCGGCACCCCCGCCTGCGGTTCCGCAGTCGGCGGCTGACCCTGAACCGCCGAGCCGGGGCGGGGGCGGCCCGGGAATCAACCGGCGGGGAACGGCTCCGGCGGCCTGCCCTCGGTCAGCTGCCCGACGAGCTCGGCGGTGACCCACCGGCGGAAGTCGGCGACCTCGGGCGGTGCCGCCAGGGTGAGCAACTCCAGCTCCCTGCACAGCTCGTCGGCCTCCTCCAGCGCCGCCACCATCCGGGCGCAGGCCGGCGCGGCGTCGGGAGGCAGGTCGAGCTCGAGGTCGACGGTGGCCCGCCCCTCGGCCCTGGCCGCCTCCGACTGCGCCCGGCCGGCCGCTCCGGCGACCCCGTCGGGGTCGATGTCGTCGAGGAGCTTGGTCAGCCGGGGATCGTGGCCCCGCTGGCCCGCCTCCTCGCCGGCCCGGACGATCAGCAGCTCGTGGCGGAGGTCGGAGATGTGCTGGACGCTGCGCAGGTGGAGGTCGATCGGCATCCCCACGAGCACCACCTTCACGTGGTGACCTCGAACCACACGAGCTTGCCGTCGTCGGGCATCTGCTCCACGCCCCATCCGGCGGCGAGCGTCTCGACGATGGCGATGCCGCGACCCGACGCGCTCTCGAGGTCGGGCTGCTGTAGCACGGGCTCGATCGCACTGGCGTCGGAGACCTCCACCCGCACCACGTCTTGGCGGACCTCGACGCTCAGCTCCGGTGCCGAGCGGGCGTGCACCAGGGCGTTGGTGACGACCTCGCTGGTCAGCAGCTCGACGGTGTCGACAACGCGGTGACCGACCATCCGGGTCATCAGCACGTCCCGCACGAAGCGGCGGGCGGCGCCGACACTGGCGGGGAACGGGGTGAGGGTGGTCCGGATTTCGATGAACTCACGTTAACGACGGTTTCGGGCAGGGAATGACACGGCCATGGATGCCATCACGTTGCTGAAGCAGGATCACAAGACCGTGGAACGACTTTTCAAGCAATTCGAGAAGTCGGAGGACGACCCCAAGCAGAGCCGAAAGATCGCCGACGAGATCATCAAGGAGCTCTCGGTCCACGCCGCCATCGAGGAGCAGATCTTCTACCCGGCGGTGCGGGAGGCGATGCCCGACGCCGACGAGACGATCCTCGAGGCGCTCGAGGAGCACCACGTCGTCAAGTGGCTGCTCAGTGAGATCGACGGCATGGACCCGAACGCGGAGCGGTTCCGGGCCAAGACCACCGTCCTCATCGAGAGCGTTCGTCACCACGTGGAGGAAGAGGAGAAGGAGCTCTTCCCCGAGGTCCGCAAGGAGATGAAGCGCAAGCCCCTGCAGGAGCTCGGGGCCCAGATGGAGGAAGCCAAGAAGACCGCTCCCACCAAGCCCCACCCGAAGGCGCCCGACGAGCCGCCCGGCAATGTCGCCGCCAGCCCGGCCGCGGCGGCCCTCGACAAGGCGAGGAACGCGGTGAAGGAGAAGGTCGGGGCCCGCTGACGCCTAGTCGGGAGGTTGTCGAGCGGCCCACGCTCGACGAGCCCGTCCTGGATGCAGTCGTCGTCGGCGGCGGCCCTGCGGGACTGAGCGCGGGCACGTGGCTGGCCCGTCACCGCCGTCGGGTCCTCGTGCTCGACGGTGGGGACTACCGCAACAAATGGGTCGAGCGGACCCACGGCTACCTCGGCCGTGACGACTCCGACCCCAAAGATCTCCTGACCCAGGCCCGGACCGAGCTGATCGCCTACCCGACCGCAGAGCTCTGCGGCGGGCAGGCGTCGTCGGCGCGGGCCGAGGGCGACGGCACGTTCGTCATCGCCGCCGACTCCGACATCGGGCTGTTGAGGACCCGGCGAGTCGTGCTGGCCACGGGGGTGGTCGACCTCTTCCCGGAGGTCGACGGCTTTCTCGACCACTACGGGGCGTCGACATTCCACTGCCCAACGTGCGACGGCTACGAGGCGCGCGACCGACATGTCGTCGTGCTGGGCTGGAGCGAGGCGGTCGCCGGCTACGCCCTCACCCTGCTCGACTGGGCGGCCGACGTCACCATCGTCACCGACGGCGCCCGGTTCGAGGGCGACGGCGCCCGGCGGGCGGCCCTCGACCGCCACGGAGTCGCCATCCTGGAGGACGACGCCGTCGCTTTCCTCGGCACCAGGGGCGACCTGCAGGGCGTTCGTCTCAGCCGAGGCGACGTACTGGCCTGCGACCTGGCCTTCTTCTCCATCGGCCACCGTCCCCGCACCGACCTCGCCGTCCAGCTGGGGTGCGAGCTGACGCCGGAGGGATGCGTGAGCGTCGACGACGACTGCCGCACGAGCGTCGAGGGCGTCTACGCCGCCGGCGACGTCACGCCCGGCATTCAGCTGGTTCAGGTGGCGGCGGCCAAGGGAACGATCGCGGGCGTGACCTGCGCGATCTCGCTGCGGGGCGAGCCCGCGGCACCGGGCGCCCCAGAGCCGGGACCCGACGTCGACGCCGAGCTGGTCCCGGAGGCGTTCGGGCGCACCGAGTACAACGCCTGGTCGGTCGCTACGACATCAGACGATCGGCGTGGGGCCGGTCTCGGTTGACGAACCCAGCCAGGGACGCGACGGCGGCAGCGCGACGACTGCCGTCTCAACTTTGTAGACCCTGAAACCCTGGGATCGGTAGATGTGCAGCGCGGCAGGGCTGTCGAAGGAGCACGTGTGCAGCCACACTCGCTTCGCGGGTGACACCCCCGGACATCGTTCGGCGATTGTCCAGGCGTTCTCCAAGGCAAGAGCCAACAAGTAGCGGCCAAGTCCTTTGCCCCTGACAACGGGTATGAGTCCGAAAGAGCAGATCTCGACATTGCCGTCAGCATCGGCGCGAAGCTCCGCGTATCCGACAGGCTGGCCACAGCTCCAGACCACCCAGTTCTCGAGGGACGGTTGGCTGAGCCAATCGTCCCATTCTTGCCATGTCCAAGGAAGCCGGTCGATCCAGAACTGGTCGCCGCCGACCGCGGTGTAGAGAGACCGACCGAATTCCGGGCTCGAAGACTCGGCGCGTGCGATCTCGATTTGAGGATCGGGGGCCGTTCTCGGCGGCAAATCCGTTCGTTCCGTGAGCTCGAGGTACCAGACGGTGCTCTCGACGACGCCACCTTCATCATCCCGAAGGCTCATCGGATGGTACCTTCGCCTTCCCCGAGCGTGAGGACTGTCATCCCGGCGCGACCGTCACTAGACGAGCTGCAATCGCACACCTCGACCTTAGTGGATGACGCCCGATCTGCTCGGGCCAGGTCGGAGCTGCTCGACTGGGGTGCGACAAAGGTCGATTTTCTCGTTCCGGCCGCAGTGAAGGAGGCCGTGGCGCAGGAGGCGGAGGCGTTGCTCGCGTCGCACGGCGTCCGTCGTGACCTGGTGTTCCGTCAGACCGGGGACACGCCGCGTCGGATGCGGAACGTGCGGTCCGAACAGATCACATCGTTCGGCTCGATCATCTCCGCGGTCTATTCCACTCCCGGCATTCGTTCTGCGCTGGGCACTGTCGCCGGCGAGGAGGTCCTCGAGTGCCCGTACCTGCCGGAGCGCTACGTGATCACCGAGCTCAATGAGTCAGGCGACACCCACGGCTGGCATTGGGACGACTACAGCTTGGCACTCGTCTGGATCATCGACTGTCCGCCCATTGAGCACGGCGGTTTCGTACAGTGCGTTCCACGAACGGAATGGAACAAGAGCGACCCGCAATTGCATAAATGGTTCGTGGCGCGGCCCATTTATTCATTGGAATTCGTTCCAGGCGATCTGTACCTTATGCGAACCAACACTACTTTGCACCGTGTCTTCCCGATCACCGGCGGTCGTCGGGTTATCGTCAACATGGCATATGCCACGCAGTTCGATCTGGCTCGATCGATGACGCACGAGACGATGGACAACCTGTGGTCCGAGCCGACGCTCTGAACGGAGCATCCTCGGCGTACGATCCCACGCGCGGTGGTTCCGAACAAGGCGAAGCCCCGGGGCCTCCATTGGTCGATGTCGGCACCGGTGGCGGGCCTGACGACGAATGTCTCGCTCACGCGCCGCCAGTCACCCGCGCCGACCCACTGTCACGCCCGCCGACCCACTAGGCCGGCGACGCGCCGGACGAGCCCGCGCGGGGCGTGCCTGGCCAGGCCGACGACGACCCGGTAGCCGGCGCCGGGCACGCACACCGCCTGCCCCTTGGCCAGCGCCTTCAACGCCCCCTCGGCGATGGCGTCGCTCGACATCCACACCGGCCCGGGGAGGCGGCTGCGGTCCATGTCGGCGGCGTCGTGGAACTCGGTGCGGGTGAAGCCGGGAAGCACCGCCAACACCGTCACCCCCTGCCGGCGCACCTCCTCGTGCAACGCCTCGCTGAAGGTGGTGAGGTAGGCCTTGGTGGCCGAGTAGGTGGCCACGTAGGGGATCGGCTGCTCGCCGGACACCGACGATACGTTCACGATGCCGCCGCGGCCCCGTTCGATCATCCCCGGGAGGACGGCCGACGTCAGCCGCACCGGCGCCAGCAGGTTGAGGCGGATCCGGCGCTCCTCCTCGTCGACCGGCAGCTCGGCGAAGGAACCGTGGCCGCCGATGCCGGCGTTGTTGACGAGCAGGTCCACCGGCCTCGCCGGGTCCCGCAGCCGGGCCTCGACCACGGCGAGCTGGTCAGGGTCGGTCAGGTCGGCGACCAGCGTCTCGACCCGAACCCCGCCACCCAGCCCGCCCGCCCCGCCCACCGACTCGAGCTCCTCGGCCAGCGCCTCCAGCCGGTTCCGCCGCCGGGCGACCACCACCAGGTCCGAGCCGGCGGCCGCCAGCTGGCGGGCGAAGGCGGCGCCGATGCCGCTGGACGCGCCGGTGACGAGGGCCACCCGCCACTTGGGCGCCGGCGACCTGGTGACGGGAGCCATCCCCAGTCGACGCTAATCCGCTCCCGCTCCCGAACCCGCTGGCGCCGACCTTCGAGTCGCCGAGCGACCGCCCTCGGAGCACTCGCAACATTCCGTTTACATACGCGAAATACGGGCGTCAGGTTCGTTGCCTACGGTGCCGGCAACCGGGTCTAGGGGAGGGGCGACAACCATGGATAGCGGTAACACCGCGTGGGTGCTGGCGTCGGCGGCGCTGGTCTTGTTCATGACACCGGGGCTGGCCTTCTTCTACGGAGGAATGGTCCGCGCCAAGAACATGCTGGCCATGCTGATGCAGAACTTCTTCTGCATGGGCCTCGTGAGCGTCCTGTGGGTCCTCGTGGCCTTCAGCCTCGCCTTCGGGCCCGACGTCGGCGGGGGCCTGATAGGCGACCTGAGCTTCGCCGGCCTGAAGGGCCTGCTCGTCGACACCGCCGTGATCCCCGGCTACACCGACGCCCTGGCCCTGACGATCCCGCCGCTGGTGTTCGTCGTCTTCCAGATGATGTTCGCCATCATCACGCCGGCGCTGATAACCGGGGCGTCGGCCGACCGCCTGAAGTTCGGCGGCTGGGTGGCGTTCCTCGGCGCCTGGCTGATCCTCGTCTACTCCCCGGTCGCCCACTGGGTCTTCAGCCCCAACGGGTGGCTGTTCGAGCTCGGCTCCCTCGACTTCGCCGGCGGCACCGTGGTCCACATCAACGCCGGGATCGCCGCCCTGGCCCTCGTCGTCGTGCTCGGGAAGCGCAAGGGCTGGCCGGCGGAGGCGATGCCGCCCCATGCGCTCCCCTGGACGATGATCGGTGCCGGCATCCTGTGGTTCGGGTGGTTCGGCTTCAACGCCGGGTCGGCCCTGGGCGCCAACAACACCGCAGCCATCGCCTTCGTGAACACGAACACCGCGGCCGCGGCGGCGATGCTCTCGTGGCTGCTGATCGAGAAGCTGAAGCGGGGTCACGCCACGACGCTGGGCGGGGCATCGGGGCTGGTGGCGGGGCTGGTTGCCATCACGCCCTGCGCCGGCTTCGTGAACCCCATGGCGTCGCTGGCCATCGGCCTGCTGGCCGGAGTCATCTGCTTCCTCTGCTGCCAGATCAAGTTCAAGATGGGCTTCGACGACTCGCTCGACGTCATCGCCGTCCACCTGGTCGGCGGGATCACCGGTTCCCTGCTGCTTGGCATCTTCGCAACCGACGCCTACGGCGGCCTGCTCGCCGGTGGCGGTGCCAGCCTCCTGGGCAAGCAGTTCGTGGCCGTGATCGTGACGATGGTCTACTCGTTCGTGATCTCGTACATTCTTGCCAAGATCATCGATGCCACGATCGGCCTCCGGGTGACCGAGGACGAGGAGGCCGAAGGCCTCGACCTCACGCAACATGCCGAGTCCGCCTACACCGCCGGGGAGTTCGGTTCCATGGGAAGGATCGGCTGACATGAAGCTGGTGACCGCGATCATCAAGCCGTTCAAGCTCGACGACGTCAAGGAGGCCCTGCGGGCCCTCGGCGTCCAGGGCATGACCGTCTCCGAGGTGCAGGGCTTCGGCCGGCAGCGGGGCCACACCGAGGTCTACCGGGGTGCGGAGTACACCGTCGACTTCGTCCCCAAGATCAGGGTGGAGGTCCTCACCGACGACACCGACGCCCGCAGCGTGGTCGACGCCATCGTCACCGCCGCCCGCACCGACAAGATCGGCGACGGGAAGGTGTGGTTGGTGCCCGTCGAGGATGTGATCCGCATCCGCACCGGGGAGATGGGGCACGACGCGATCTGACGCCATCAAGGAGGGCCGGGCCGAGCTCTTCGCCGACCCGACCCTCCGAGGGCTCGACTTCTGCAGGGCCTATACGACTCTCGCCGACTCCTGGCTGGCCGAGCTGTTCTGCCAGCCGGGTGTCGGCTCGGCCTCAGCTCGAAACGGCCCAGATCACAGACGCATGGCCCTGGTGGCGGTCGGCGGCTACGGCCGCGGCGACCTCTGCCCGGGCAGCGACCTCGACGTCCTGCTCGTCCACGACGGGAAGAACCGCAAGGAGGTCGAGCAGCTCGCCCCGCAGATCTGGTACCCGCTGTGGGACGCCGGCCTGAAGCTGGGGCACGGGGTCCGGACGGTGAAGGAGGCGGTGTCGCTGGCCGCCGACAACCTGGACGTGGCCACGTCCCTGCTCGACGCCAGGCTCATCGCCGGCGACGAGCGCCTGGCCACCGAGCTGGCCACCAGGGCCCTGCAGTCGTGGCAGGCCAAGCCGGCCCGGTGGTTGCGGGCGCTCGGGGCCCGGGTCGTCGAACGCCACGAGCAGTCCGGCGAGGTGGCCTTCCTGCTCGAGCCGGACGTGAAGGACGGCCGAGGCGGGCTCCGCGACGTGCACTCCCTGCACTGGGCCGAGTGCGCCAGGCGGATGCTCCTCGACGACGACCACTCGGCGCTGGCGGCGGCGTCGACCACGCTGCTCGAGGTCCGGATCGTGCTCCACCGCCGGACAGGCAAGGCGTCCGACAAGCTCCTGCTGCAGGAGCAGGACGCCGTCGCCGCCGCCCTGGGCGACCGGGACGCCGACGTGCTCATGGCCCGGGTGGCGGCGGCCGCCCGCACGATCGCCTGGACGAGCGACGACACGTGGGACCGGGTCGATTCCGCGCTCCAGGGCCCCGCGGCCGGGTGGTGGCGTCGGACCGAAGCCTGGGGCCGGGGCTGGTGCTGCGGGAGGGCAGGGTGGAGCTCGCCCACGACGCCGACCCCGCCGGCGACGGAGCCCTGCTGGTCCGGGCCGCGGCCGCGGCCGCCACGACCGGGACCGCCCTGGGCCGGACCGCCCTCGAGCGTCTGGCCGTCGAGGCCACCGGCCCGGGCGACCCGTGGCCCGACGACGCCCGGCACGCCCTCGTCGAGCTGCTGGGATCAGGACGGCCGGCCATCGGCGTGCTCGAGGCCATCGACCAGAAGGGCCTGTTGGTGCGGATGCTGCCCGAGTGGGCGAAGGTGCGGAGCCGCCCGCAGCGCAACGCCTACCACCGCTTCACCGTCGACCGTCACCTGTGCGAGGCGGCAGCCGGGGCGGCGGCGCACACCGGCAGGGTGAGCCGGCCCGACCTGCTGCTGGTCGGAACCTGGCTGCACGACATCGGGAAGGGCTTCACCCCCGAGCTGGGCGACGACCACAGCCTCACCGGCGAGCAGGTGATGGGCACCATCGCTCCCCGGATGGGCTTCCCTCCCGACGACGTCGCCGTGCTCTGTGCCCTCGTGCGTCACCACCTGCTGCTGGCCGATGCCGCCACCCGCCGCGATCTCGACGACGAGTCCACCATCTCGGCGGTCGCCGACGCCCTCGGCGACCCCGTGACCCTCGAACTGCTGCACGCCTTGACCGTGGCCGACTCGCTGGCCACCGGCCCGGCGGCGTGGAGCGAGTGGAAGGCGGGACTGGTCACCGACCTGGTGGAGCGGGTGGCGGCCCACATGGCCGGGGAGCCCGTGCCGGCGACGGCCGCCAGCTTCCCCACCCCCCACGGGCTCGGCCTGGTGGCCCAGGCCAGTCGGAACGGCGGCTCGCTGCTCGTGCAGGGCAAGGGGATGTCGGTGACGATCGCCGCGCCCGACCGTCCCGGCCTCTTCAGCCGGGTCGCCGGCACCCTCACGATCCACGGCCTCGACGTGCTCGCCGCCCGGGTGTGGTCGGGTGGCGACGGGTTGGCGCTGGAGGAGTTCGAGGTCAGGCCGGTGTTCGGCGGCGATCCCGACTGGGCCGAGGTCGAGGCCGACCTCGACCGGGCGCTGTCGGGACGGCTGTCCCTGGAGGCAGGCGTGGCCGACCGGGCCCGGCGGTACGCCCGCATCGGCCGTGAGGTCCAGGCCGCGATGCCGGCCGCCACGACGGTCACTGTCGACAACCAGGCGTCGAGGACGGCCACCGTCATCGAGGTGCGTGCCCCCGACTCGGTCGGCACCCTCTACCGCATCACCCGGGCCCTGGCCGAGCTCAACCTCGACATCCGCCACGCCAAGGTCGCCACCCTCGGCCACGAGGTCGTCGACAGCTTCTACGTCGTCGACGCCGAGGGAGCCAAGATCGCCGACGGCGAGCACGCCCGCGAGGTCGAGCGGGCCGTCCTGGTCGAGCTTTCCCGGCTGTAGGCGACGGGTCAGCGACGACTGTGTCGGCCCTGGATCGGCTCGGTGACGGCTCACGACGACTGCGAATCCTGAGAGTGGGGCGCCTCAATGCTCGCGTAGGTAAGCGAGGAGCTCGCGATATCGAACGAGCTGCTCGTTGAGCCAGTCGCGGTCGTCGGC
The DNA here is from genome assembly GCA_963827345.1 of uncultured Acidimicrobiia bacterium. Taxonomy (GTDB): domain Bacteria; phylum Actinomycetota; class Acidimicrobiia; order Acidimicrobiales; family AC-14; genus CAWGUU01. The sequence goes on from CAWHAN010000006.1 coordinate 400,272, forward strand.
GTCGAGGATTACGTCCTCCTCCTCGAACACCTGCCTCGCCTCGCTCATCCGCCCAGCGTACCGCCGGGGACCATCTGGCGGCTCGGGCCGGTTACTCGTCCGCCGGCAGCGGCCAGTCCTGGTCGAGCTGCCCGTCTGTAGCCCACCAGCCCCCGTGAACCACCCTCTCCGACGTTCCGATGTGTATCGTATGCGCATGGCGCGAGTGAACATCACGATGCCGGACGATTTCTACCTTCAGGCCAAGCAGGCCGGTCTCAACGTCTCTCAGCTCGCCCAGCGCGCCGTGGCCGCCGAGTTGACACGGCTGGCCAAGATCGCACAGCTCGACGCGTACCTGGCCGAGCTCGAGTCGGAGCTGGGGCCGACGAGCGATGCGGAACGGGCCGAGGCCAAGGCCTGGGCCGACGGATTGCTCGGGACAGCCCCCGATCAGCGATCGGCGTGACGCTTGTCCTTGACGCGGGCGGGATCACGATGCTGGCGCGGAGCCGTGCCCGCCTGGAGGAGCTGCGGCGCAGAGCGGAATGGCCGGCGGTCGTTCCTTGTGTGGTCCTGACGGAGGCACTCACCGGCGATCACCGTCGCGACTTTCACGAGAATCGGCTCCTGCGGGCGTGCGACATCCGGGAGGTCGACGAAGCACTGGCCCGAGCAGCGGCGGTGTTGCGAACCTCGGTCGATGTCACGCCTATACCCTCGGCGGTCGACGCCGTCGTGGTAGCTCTGGCGGACAGCGTCGGCGGTGCAGCCGTCCTCACCGCCGATCCAGGCGACCTCCGCGCCCTGGCCCGGCACACCGCCAACGAGGTGACGATCAGCCCGGACTGACACGTCCGCCCCCGGCTACTCGTCCGCCAGCAGCGGCCAGCCTCCCGCTCTTTCCTCCAAGTCGGCCAGGAGTGCTTCGAGCCGCTCGATCTCGGGTGGCTGCTCGGCCGGGTAGGCGGTGTTGACCACCGTCCCGCTACGGCCCTCGGCTCGCCACCAGTAGGTGAGGGCGGCGGTGTCGTAGGCGTCGTCCCTGGCCCGGTCGGTGGCGGCCGGCAGCCCGCTCTCCACGATGGCCCGGCGGGCTGCCTCCACCTCGTCTGGGGAGAACCGGCAGAGCTCCTCGCGCCCACCGCCTTCAAGCGCCTCGACCCGACCGTCGTCCCAGTAGACCTGGGCCCGGTCGATGTGGCGGTGGCGGTCGACGTACCGCCACGCCAGATAGGCGCCGTCGGGGAGGCCGTCGAGGCTCATTCCACCTTCCAGGTGTGCCCGGTCGCCGCGTTCAGGGCGGTGAGGAAGTAGACGTAGTGGCCCCGCTTCACCTCGCTGCCCGACGACATCATGCTGCCGCTGTCCTGCACGGCCACCTCGTCGGCGGCCTCGTCGCCCATCGCCGCCCGCACCTCGGGATCGTGCCGGGCCGGGTCCCCTTCGAACTTGGGGGTCACGTTCGGGGGCGGCGCCTCGTCGATGTACTCGTCGCCCAGCCCGAACATGTGCCCGGCCTCGTGGGCTGCGGTGTTCTGGATGACGTCGACGTTGCCGTCCTTGGTGGCGGCGGCGTCGACCCGCTGGAACTTCGGGTCGGCCGACGCGTGTTGCTCGCCCACCGACCCGGCGGACGAGAGCGTCAGGTCGAGGTCGGTCATGACCCGGTCCATGACGGCCTCGGACCTGGCCTTGGCCAGCTTCTTGTTGTACGGGATCGAGCCCTGCGAGCTGGCCCGGCCGGTGAAGCCCACGATCACTTCCTCGAGCGGTCCCGCCAGCGGGCGCCCCGGCTCCCGCTGGCGCTTGAAACCGGTCTCGAAGGCATTGATGCTGGCCAGGACGGTGGGCGTGAGCTCCGAGCTGTCGAAGTCGAACGGACCGATCTGGCGGGCGAAGCGGATGCCCTGCACCCGGTGGGTCTCCGTCTCGTCGACGTCACGGGCGTCGAGCTCGGCCACCTCGCCCCCCGTCACCGACGAACGTATGCGCGGCGCCCCCGGCGGTACCCACTGGGCGGTGATGCGGGTGTTGGCGTCCTCGGGCTTGTCGACGTGCTTGACCTGGACGTCGCAGGTGGCCCGGTACTTCTCGAAGCCCGGCTCGTCGAGGACGAAGGCGTGCTTCTCCTTCCAGCCGTCGGCCACTGCCTTCCCGAACTTGCCCACCCACTCGCGCTTCTTGTCGTCGGGCCAGGCGAACGCGCCCCGCTGAGCGGCTGTGAACCTGTGGCCCCGGAACTCGGGCCGCCGCATCATGGCGCGGCTGAAGTCCTTGAAGTCGACGTTGATCTTGAGCGTCACCGTCGCCTTGCCGACCTTCGGCAGCGGTCCGACGGGGTCGTACTGCAGGTCGAACCTCTGGCCGGCTCGGATGTACAGGGCCTTCTCGTTGAACGATCCGAGGATCGGGGTCACGGTCATTCCGGGATTGGGGCTCTGGCGCTGGACGTCGAGGGCCCGAGCGACCGCGGCGTTCCCGGCTCCCGCCTGCAGCCGGATCAGGTCCTGGTGCGGCGTGCGCACCGAAGGTGCCGCGACCTTCTCGGCCGGTGCCGGGAGGACCGCCGGCGGGTGCGAAGGCCGACGGTCCCGCGTGTGCTCGCCGTCCATCGCCGTCCAGCATGACCGCTGCGGCCGGGCTCGTCACCCCCCTCCCGCGTCGACCACCTCCGCCGCCTCGTGGCCGCGCACGTGGGCCAGTCGCTCCGCCTCGCCTTCCATGTCCGCCCATACCGCCTTGGTCAGCTTCGAGAACGCCTCGACCCGCACCTGGTACCGCTTGCCCTTGGCGGCGCCGCGCCAGGTGCCCACCGGGAGGGCCCCGTGCAGCACGACGCCGGGGCCGCCGATCGTCGGGTAGACGGCCTTGCGGTTGGGGGGGTCGGGGAAGAGGAGGTCGCGGTCCCGGGCCTGGAGGAACGCGTCCTTGGCCGGGAGCAGGCGCACGCCGCTGGCCGCCGGCGGCTGGTCGAGGGCGTCGAGGTCCTCCTCCAGCACGAACCCCTTCCGGTTCCCCCGCACCGGCACCAGGGAGTCGGCGACCGCCGCCCACCTCTGCTTGGCGTCGGCCTTGGTGATGCCCGCCCACTCGGCGAAATGGCCCGACGTCGTCGGCGCGTAGCAGTGCAGGTACCGCCGGAGGAGCTCGGTGCGGAGGGCGTCGAGGTCGCCCTCGGCGTCGGCACCGAGCCAGGTCTTGGCTTTGGTCAGCAGGACCGGGGCCGTGCTGGTCAGGACGAGCCGGCCGAGCAGCGGCGTCGCCCGGAAGACGCTTTCTCTCGGGTGGTGGACGTCGCACCCTCTGCACCAAGGCGTCAACTCCGCCGGTAGGACCGCGGTGACGGCTCCGCTCACCTCGCCCTTGGACGACGGCTCCGAGCCGAGGACGCCGACCATCGCCTTCTCGACCTCGACGAGGGCGCGCTCGGGCTCGCCCCACAGGGCCTCGAGGGTGTCATCGGCGGGACGGGCGCCGAGGGTGAAGACGGCGAAGTCCCCGGGCGGGAAGACGTGGGGCGCCCCCCGGAGCGACCAGGCAAGGACGAGCTCCTTGCTCGCCACTGCCTCCTTGACCACCGGGCCGTCGACGTCGAGGCGGGCGGCGAGGGAGACGTCGGCGTTGCCGGGCGGCGTGTCCTGAATCCCGCAGGCGCCAGCGACGCCGGCCAGCTCGGTCAGCGGGCGCCGCCGGTCGAGCGCCTGCGCCGCCGCCCGAAAGGCGAGGACCTGCTCCCTACCGACAACCCGCTCGGCCACGACGCCCTCCTCCGCCGTGAGCTCCACCGCAGAGGCCGGCGGGCCTGGCCGCCCCTTCGGAGTTCTCGATTCCCACCGGTAGCTCCGAAGGAGCGGGCTGGTCCTCTACCCGGGCAGCGGAGACCCAAACCTCAGCGGGGCCAGCCTGCCGCCACGTAGGCCAGGTCGGGGCGCCGGCGGAGGAGGGGGATGGGCGGGCGGCGTCGGGCGCCGCGCTCAGTGCGTGGGTCGCCGACGCGGGTCGTGTCGGATCAGACGCGGCTACGCCCCCCAGAAGAGGCAGATTCCGGCCTCGTCCAGCTCGGCGAGCAGCGCGTCGAGGTCGCGGGTCGCATCCGGCGCAAGTGGATATCGCTCCCACCGTTCGCGGCGGTTCTGCCACAGGAGCAGCCAGAACCCTCCCCCGGTGTGGCGGAGCTGGGCGACCGCGCGGCGGCTCCATTCCGGGCCGACGTCGGGGCTCCACGGTGGCCGGAGCTCGAAGATGGTCACGTTGGCGCCGCGTACGCCGACTTCGAGCCGAACCTCCTCTTGGTGTGCGGCGGGGATACGTCCGCTGGCCCACTTGCGGATGCGCACGAGATCGAGCTCACGGGGCTTCTGAACGGTCGGCACGCTCACGATCGTACGAGCGGCGAGGGCGCTGACCCAGGAGCGAGGTGTGGTCCCAACGGAGCCAGCACCGGTTACAATCGGGCCAGATGGTGACTATCGAACTCGAACGAGTCGAAGCACTGGAACTACTCGGGATGACGCTGGCCCACCTCAACGATGCCGAGGCGAGGCGCGAGATCTCCGCAAGAGTTCCCCTGCTCATGGCGATTCGGGACAAGCTCGCCAACGCTCTTCGGGAGGCAACATGAGCTACTCGGACGCCCAGGTGTCGGCCGCGGCGGCAGCGATGGACAAGTACCGAGGCGATGACGACAGCGAGGTTGGTGCCGCTCTCGTCGTGGTGGGACTCAGCGCTGAACGAGCGGCGAGAGAAGCCGAGATCCGCGACGACATGATCCGAGTCGCGCATCACGCCGGCGCGTCGCTGCGTCAGCTCGCCGAGGTGTCGGGCCTAGGACGCAAGACGGTCACGGCGATCGTCGAGAAGGACGTCCCCATCTGACTGCGGCCCCCTGACGCCAGGTCCGTGACATCGGGCTCACCCGGATTCCGCGGCGACGACTGTGAGATCCACCCTCGGGGGTCCGTCAGTCGCCCGAGGCACGATAACGACGCAGCCCCGGCGTTCCGAGCGAGGGTATGCGCCGCGCTCACACGCACCTCCGACGTTATCGGCGACCCGGGTCCGACTGCGGGGTGGGTCGAAGGCCCATCGGCCGTAGGCGCGAGTATGCCCCACGGGCGGTAGACGGCAATCGCCGTTTGCCAGCCCCACCGCCTTGTTGGGACGCGTCCGACAGGCCTGGATCATATGCATTACCATATGACGATGGCCCGCAAGGAAGTGCTCGTCCAACTCGACGACCAGCTCGTTGCTGAGTTGGACCGGCTCGCCGTTGCCCAGGGGACGAGCCGTTCCGCCCTCGTCCGCCGCAGCGTTCTCGCCCTCCTCGAAGCAGCCGATGTGGCCCAGGCTGATCGGGAGCTCCAGGACGCTTATCGACGAACACCCCCCGATCCGGCACTGGTCGCGGCGGCGCGCCGGCTCGCCGCTGACAACATCCCGTCGTGGTAGCCAGAGGCGACATCGTCTGGGCTGATCTCGGCCCACCCGCGGGACGTCGCCCGGTCTGTGTGCTCACCAGGGATGCCGCCATCGAAGTCCTGAACGCGGTGACCTGTGCGCCGATCACCCGCACGATCCGCGGCATCCGGTCGGAGGTGCGGGTAGGGGTCGACGAGGGCCTTCCCGAGGACAGCGTCATCACGTGCGACAACATGGTCACCATCCCGAAGGCAATCCTCGACCCGGCAGCAGTCGGGCGAGTCGGGACGCCGAAGCGGGCGGCGATTGATCGTGCCCTTCGCTACGCCCTCGACATTCAGTACTGACCGACCTCTCGGCCGCACTCTTGGATGCGAGTCCGGCAAACCGGGGCAACCCCACTTGCTGACGATGCTGGCGGTGTGGCTCTCCAACGTCGCTCAGGACGAACTCACCTGTCGTGTGGGGACGGATAGAGCGCTTACGATCCCCTCGACTCAGTGGCGGGTATGGGTTCACTCGCGTTCAAGTATCGACTTGAGCTTCCTCAGATCCTTGCGATTCGCGCGGCGCATGGCTGCGGCCATGAGCGGCGACGTTGCCTTGGCGAAACCAGCCGGCTGCCCGTGGTTGCGAAGCGTCATGCGGGTCGACTGCCCGTAGATCCTCGACCACCGGTAGGTCGTCTCCATCGGGAACGGGCCCTCGGCCGTTCGCATCGTGAGTCGCTCACCCGGCACGTATTCCGTCAGCTCGTAGGTGTAGGCAAGCGACCGTCCCATGAACCGGGCCATGAACGCGATCTTGGAACCGACGGCCAGGGGCGGCTCACTCTTCCATTCGACCGACGTGATGTTCTCGTACCACGTCGGCGCGTTCTCGGGGTCCGAGGCGTAGGCCGACACGACATCAACCGGTCGCTGGATGGTGACCTCAACCTCGACATCGACGTCCATGGTGACCTCCTCTAGGCGTTCGGGTCGGGTCCGGCGTCGGTGCCGGCGGCGCAGAGACCAAGGCGGTTCAGGTACATCTCCCACCCACCCCGGTGGTGGCCACGCTGGGCGTCGTCAGGGAGGTCGTAGTGGCGGAGCAGGACACGCGTCCCAGCGCCCTCCGCAGCGAATGTCACCACCACGCGGGTGCTGCCCGGGGCGACGACGGGGTCGCGACTCCAACCCCAAGTGAAGACCACCAGGCGCGGAGGGTCGACCTCGAGGAACTCGCCGATCACCTCGACGCCATCGCGCATGCTGACCCGGTACACCCCGCCCGGCGCCGGTTCCAGTGTCGCCGAGCTACCCATCCACTTCGCATAGCGAATCGGGTCGGTGAAGTACGGGAACACGATCTCGGGCGGCGCGCCGACATACATGCTCACCTCCACGACCTCGCGCTCAGCGACCACAGGACTGGTCCCGTGGACGTGACTCGGCCTCGGCCTCGGCCAGGTCCTTCATCCGCGTCAGACCCTGGCGCCACTGGTCTTCCACTGCGGCGCGTAGGGACCCGAGCGCGGCCGGGTCGGCCCGATACAAACGGTTCCTGCCCTGCCGACGCTCGGTGATGAAACCTGCCGCCTTCAGCACAGCGAGATGTTGACTGATCGCCCCCCATGTCACCTCGAACTCGGCCGCGATGTCCCCTGCGGTCAGCTCGCGGTCCCACACCAGCTCCAGGATCCGCAACCGTCGTGGTGCGGCGATCACCTGCAAGGGCTCCACGGTCTCCTCGTCGGGGGGGTTGACGAACAACTATAGTTTAGCTAGAACTAAAATGTACGCAAAGGGCCACTGGAGGATGCGCATGGAGAGAACCATCACCCTGGCGGTCGATGTAGACGCCGACGGCGATCGGGCGTTCCAGATCTTGTCAACCGTCGATGGCCAGCGGGCGTTTTGGACTGCCGACTGCGACGTGTCGGCGACCCGAGCCCGTTTCGGCTTCGCCCAGGCCCCCGTCGACCTGGAGACCGATGTGACGACTGAGCCGGGCAAGCTGGTCCGGATGCACGTCACCTCCGGCTTTCCGTTCTGGGAGGGCTCAACCTGGGAATGGGAGTCGGGGCCGGCTTCCCGGGCCTAGTCGGGCACCGGGGTTCTCTTCCGCCACTACGGCTTCGGCGACGCCTACCCTGAAGTCGACCTCGGACACACCGCCCAGACGTGGGCGCTCATCCTGGACCGACTGGCCAGCTATGCGGCCAGCGGGCAGCCGCAGCCCTTCTTTCCCCAGGCTTGACCGGTAGGCGATCGAACGCCGGGTGCCGCGCCATTACCTCCGGTCGAGCGCAGCGACCGCCGCGGCTGGCGCGGTGATTCGAAACGCGTCTTCCGGCGCCATTGATTCCGTTTGCCGCGGGCGTGTCCCATAACCGCTCGTCGCCAAGGGCGAGCTGGCTCGGGGACGATGCGGTGGATCCCCATCCAGCGGCAAGATGTCAATGTGCTGCCTCGAATCGTCTGGGCTACTGCGGGGACGACCGGAATACGGCGAAACCCGCCACGGAATTCCTGCACGACCTGGGCCAGCGATCCGCGCAGCTGGCGGCCTCACGACCGATCGGTGATTACACTGGGCTATCCCCGACAGACCAGGACGATCTCGTCATGGCCACGCCCGCCGCGTGACCACCCACGGCTACAAGCGGCCCACGACCGAAGGCCGATTGTTTACGGCTCTCTCGCAGCCGCTAACCGCGTTAGAGGCCGCTAACCGCGTTAGCAGCCGCATTCCTTACCACTTTGGCACGCCTACCCCGTATCCCCGAGTACCGGGCCAAGTCGCCCGGTTGACCTCGGTCGCCTCGCTCGTCCAAGCGCGACTGGCGTCGAGGGGCCGGCGGGTCGACCGAGTGTGGTCCATGACGACGAGGGGCGTCTCTCTGGCGGGCTGAATCGCGAACAGCGCTGATCAGCCTGGCGTGGCCTGATCGTCGACGCCGGCGTCGCGGGAGCGGGACCTTCTCCGACCGACTGCTGCGGCCACGGCGATCAGCACGAGCACGGCTGCTGCGATCCGACCGGTACCGACCAGGTCCAGCCACGTCGAAACTTGGCCCGACCACCGGGTGACGATGGCCACGGGCCCGGCCGCGGCGTCGTCGTCGGAGGCGAGGCGGATCTCGTACACCGCGTACCACGTCACGTAGGCGCCGGCGGCGGCCAGGACCAGGCCACCGAGGCGGGCCAGCACCGGCGCCGCCCCTCGCAGGGCGGCGCCTACGGGGCGGCGGGCGAGGGCGATGGCCACGGCCAGACCGGTCAGAACCGTGCCCATCCCCAGGGCGTAGGCGACGAAGACCGCCACCCCCGACAGGAGGCTGGCATCCTCGAAGGTCGTGGCCACTGCGGCCAGGAACACGGGCAGCGTGCACGACAGCGACACCGTGGCGTAGGACACGCCGTACAGGGCCATGGACACCAGCCCCCGGCTTGTCCCGCCGACCGCGAGGCGAGGCAGGCGCAGCGCCGGCTTCCACCCCGCGGCGACGGCCAACCCCAGGGCCGTGAGCGCCAGGCCGACGGGAACCGACACCCACGGGGCGACGCGCTGCACGGCCAGGGAGAACGTCGTCGTGGCCACGCCCGCGACCCCGAACACGCCCACGAACCCGACCGTGACCGCCGAGCCCGCGGCCAGGGCGCCGGCCACCGGCCCTCGCCCCGGCCCATCCCCTCGCTCCTCGACGCCGACGAAGAACGAGAGGTAGGCCGGGAGCAAGGCGAACCCACACGGGTTGAACGCGGCCAGCATCCCCGCTGCGAACCCCAGGGCCAGGGGGGCGTCGATCACCGGCCGGTCAGTACTGGGACGCCAGCCGCAGCACCTCGTCCTCCGGGAACGGCCCCAGCCACCGGCCGAGGAAACTGCCGTCGGGGGCGATCAGCACGGCCGCGGGCTGGCCGGGGATCTCCAGGGCGCGCCACGAGCGGAACGAGGAGTCCCACAGCATGGTGAAGGTGACCGCGTAGCGGGCGACGAAGTCGCGGGCCTCCTCCAGGCTGTCCTGGGTGCCTAGGCCGACAACCCGGACCGTCGACACATGCTGTCGAGCGAACTGCTCGACGCCGGGAGCCTCCCGGCGGCAAGTCGGTCAATGCGGCGCCCACATCCACAGCAGGATCGGCTCGGCCGACGGCGCCAGCGAGGCCAGGTTGACCGTCCCGCCGCCCACGTCGTCGACGACGATGTCGGGCAGCACGCTGGCGCCTGACGCCGAGGGGACCACGCTCGTCGGGGTCGCGGCCGGGGCAGGTCCGGCGTGCTCCAGGCTGGGCAGGGTGGAGACCGAGGGGGGCGGGCGCTGGCCCGATGGAGCGGAGTCGCCGCAGGCGGCAACGAGGAGCGCGGAAGCGGCAGCAGCGGCCGCACTCAGCAGTCGGCGGGAGAACAGTGCGGGGGCCATGGCACCGCCAGCGTCGCACGCGACGGGGCCGCGATGGGGTCGCCCTGCGATGCACCCGGCCGACCGGCCGGAGCAGCTCTTACGCTCAGCGGATGCCAAGGCGGGCGTCGTCGCCCGGTGGGCGCCCCTGGACGAGGCGCAGCAGTGCCTCGGCGGGAATCCGAAGGGGATCGGTCGTGCGGGTGACGAGCAGGTCGGTGTCGAGCACGCCGCCGGCCACGGTGGGGCCGAACGGGCTCCAGAAGGCGCCGTCGGCGGTGATCGTGAGCTCGGCCGGCAGATCTCCCGTCTCCACCTCCACGCCCGCTCCTCGGACGCGGCCCGGCCCCGACGCACGACCGGGCGGACGACGTGGTCCTCGTCGGCGACACCCAGTGAGCGGTGCAGCTCGCAGAGCCGGGCGGCGGCATCGGGGTCGGCGGGGCCCTCGAGGGTCGTCGCCACCCTCACCCGCAGGCCCATGTCCACCAGACGGGGAATGGCCTCCACCACCTTGGCGAAGTTGTCGGGGCCCGGGCCGCGTCGTTGACGTCGGGCCGGTCGCTGTCGAGGGACACCTGGATCCGGACGGGCAGGCCGCCCAGTGGGCGCAGGGCGGCCAGCCGGGCCGGGTTGAACAGGGTGCCGTTGGTGAGCACGACAGTGGGCAGCACCGTCGCCACACTGGCCAGCACGGCCGGCAGCTCGGGGCTCAGGAAGGGCTCGCCGCCGGTGATGCCGACCTCGGTGAAGCCGAGGGCCGCCGCCTGGCGCGTCAGGTCGACGATGCGGGAGCCGGCCAGGGCCCGCCGGGGGACCCCGGGGGCCGACTCGGTCAGGCAGTAGGTGCAGGCCAGGTTGCACGAGTACGTCGAGTAGAACCACACCCGGCCGGGCAGGCGGCCGTCGGCCACCGCGGTGGCGACGTCGTGTCCACTTCCGCTCACGGCGCGAAGCCCTCTGCCGCCAGGCGGGCCAGCGTCTCGGGTGCCGACGGCAGCGACAGGGCCGTGCACAGGCGGTTGAGGAACACGGTGGCCCCGAGGGTGACGACGAGTTCGACGATCTCGTGGTCCCGGTACTGGGCGGACATGGCGGCGTGGACGTGGTCGGGCAGCGGGCCCCGCCCGGCGGCCAGCGCGTCGACCCAGGCGACGAGGGCGGCGGTGGCGTCGTCGACGCCGGCCGGGCGCTCACCCAGTGCCGTGCCGCGCAGGGCTGCCACCAACTCGGGCCCGAGTCCCACGTCGAGGGCCGTGACGGTGCGCGCGTCGACGCAGTAGCGGCAGCCGAGCACGGCCGAGGTGCGCAGCACCACCGTCTCCTTGACCATCGGCGACAACGAACCCGGCCCGAGGGCGGCGCCGACGAACGGGACCGCCACCTCCGCCAGCTCTGGCACCGTGGCCAGGGCCTTCACGATCACGCCCGGGTCGCCACCGGCGAAGAGATGCCGGACGAGCAGGGGGGCCTGGTCGGCCTCGACCAACGCCACGCGCGGGGCCACGCCCCATACTCCCACGCGAGGAGGCCCTCGCCCCTCGACGGCGACGCCCTGGGGTGCTAGCACGGCGTCGTGGCCACCGACACCGCCCGGGCGGAACCGACGCTGCCGCCGGCGCGACGGATGGCCCAGGGCCTGGCCGCCCTGCGCATCTTCACGGGGACCATCCTGTTCGCCAACGGGCTGGCCAAGCTGCTGGGGATCACGACGATCACCCTCGGCCCCTACCAGGCGAACCTCATCGACCGGGAGGCGACCCGCTTCATCCTGCGCTTCGAAGGGCTCGAGAACCCGGCCAACGGGGGAGCCGGTACCGAGGTACCCGGCCTCGAACCGGTGGTGCGATTCCTGCTCGACAACTTCGGCACCGTGGAGTGGCTCATCACTGCCGCCGAGCTCGCCGTCGGCGCCCTTCTGATCGTCGGCCTGGCCAGCCGGGGAGCGGCGATCCTCGCCCTTGGCCAGCACCTCTTCCTGGCCTTGCTGTATGCCTCATCGAACCGTTGGCTGTTCGAGCAGCCCCACGAGTACCTGCCGCTGCTCATCCTCGCCCTGGTCCCGTCGGGCCGCGTGTGGGGCCTCGACGGTCGCCTGGCGTGGGCTCGGGCCGCGCCGGGAGGTTCCCGTTCTGAGCGCGGCCGGCCGACGTAGGAGTCACCGGGTCGCCGGCAGCCGCGACGGGTGGGGCCGGGAGCGAGCCTCAGGGCCCCGACTCCCATGCCGCCAAAACGTACCCTTGACCGTCCTCCATGTAGGAAGGTGCAGCATTGCCCCGTGGAGATCACCGTGCTGTACGTGGAGGGATGTCCGAACCTGACCCTGGCCCGGGCCATCGCCGCGGAGGCGATCCGGGTCGCAGGGGTGACTGCGGTGGTGCGGGAGCGCCTCGTCAGCGACGAGGCAGAAGCCGCAGCCCTCGGCTTCGGAGGGTCCCCGACGATAGTGGTCGGCGGCCGTGACCTCTTTCCGTCGGCGCCGGCGGGGCTGTCGTGCCGGCGCTACGCCACTGACGCCGGTTACGAGGGAGCGCCCACCGTGGCCCAGCTCGTGAATGCCTTGGCATGAGCCCACCCGATAGGGGCGGTACGGGTCACGGCGCGCAGGCGGCGCCCGACATGGGTGCGGGTCCTGAGCTGAACCGATTCCACGTGCTGGTGATGGCCAAGGCCCCGGTCGCCGGGGCGGTCAAGACGCGCCTGTGCCCGCCGTGCTCGCCGGCCGAGGCGGCGGCGGTGGCTGAAGCCGCCCTGGCCGACACGCTCGACGCGGTGGCCGGGTGCGGGGCGGGCCGGCGCATCGTTGCCCTGTGGGGTGAGCCCGGCCCGTGGCTGCCTCCGGGCGTGGCGGTCGTGGCTCAGCGTGGTCGCACGCTGGGGGAGCGGCTGGCCTGCGCCTGGGCGGACGCGGGCGGGCCCGGTCTCCAGATCGGGTCCGACACCCCCCAGGTCACGGCGGGCGACCTCGACGACGCGCTGGCGCTGCTCGCCGGGGCGCGCGTGGGCGGACCCGAGCGGGCGGTGCTTGGGCCGGCCCCTGACGGCGGGTGGTGGGCCATCGGGCTGCCCCTGTGCGACCCCGGCGCCGTCTTCGCCGGCATACCGATGAGCTCGCCCCGCACCGGGGCCTGCCAGCGCCGCCGTCTGCTCGCGCTGGGCTTCGACGTCCGCCTGGCGGCATCCCGACGTGACATCGACACGGTGGACGACCTCGTCGCGGTCGTCCACGACGCACCTGGCACACGCACCGCTGCGGTGGCCGAGACCCTCGGCCTGTCCGATCGAGCGTTCGGCACCGGGCTCCGCTGATTGTCGCACCGAGCGACAGCCACCGCTTTAGCCCGGGCCACCATCTCGATGGTGGCGATGCCGTCGGCGTGCTCGAGAGCCGATCGGGCGACCTCGCCGAACCGGGGGCAGCCCGGTCTCAACCGTCTCGTGACGCAGGCGATGTCATCTCGGTCCGAGCCACGCCGAACGAGTGTTCCCCCAGTCGCCCCGGAGGCGGTGCCCATAACGCGGATGTCCGCGGGGTCCCGGTCTTCACGCAAAGGTGCCGGTGTCGGATGGATCGGGTCGGGAGGTCACCCATCCTGGTGTTCGCGATCGCGGCCTGCCTCGGCGGCACGCCTCCACCCCATACGAACTCCGGTTCTCGTGTCGGGAGATGCCGTCCCAGAGTGACCGGTAGCACGCACGCCGCTATCCCGCAGCAGTCAGAGATGGGGCTGTCTCCTGTCGGGCCTCGTGACAGACGGCACGTTCGCAGTGCGTCAGGTAGTCGAGGCTTCGAGGCGGCGTAGCGCGCTCCTTGCCGCCCACCAGCCGCACATGCCGTGGACGCCCGCCCCTGGCGGGGTCGATGACGAGCACAGGAAGGCCTCCATGCCGTTGATGTGCAGGGCGTAGGGGTCGATGGCGAGGTTCGGGCGGGCGAAGAGCTGGAGGCCGCCGTGGGAGCCGCCGGCCACGTCGCCGCCGATGTAGTTGGCGTCGTGGCGCTCGAGGTCGGCGGGGGAGTGGGCGTGGCGGGCCAGCACGAGGTCCCTGAATCCGGGCGCGAATCGCTCGATCTGGGTCTCGATGGCGGTGGTCATGTCGACGGTGGACCCGTGGGGTACGTGGCAGTAGGCCCAGAACGTGTGCTTGCCGTCGGGCGCACGAGTGTCGTCGAACAGGCTCGACTGGGCGCACAGCAGGTAGGGGCGCTCCGCGTGACGACCGCGTGCCACCTCGTGCTCGGCCGACGCGATCTCCTCCATGGTCCCCCCGAGGTGGACGGCGGCGGCCCGGTCGACCCCCTCGGCCGCCCACGGCACCGGGCCGTCAAGGGCGTAGTCGACCTTGAACGCCCCTGGCCCGTAGCGGAACCGGCCCAGGCGACGGCGGGGGATCGGGGCCATCCTGTCGCCGGCGATCGCCACTACCTGGCGGGGCGTGAGGTCGAAGAGGACGACCCGTGCCGGCGGAAGGTCGGCCAGCGAAGCCACCCGCCGGCCGGTCACCACTGTTCCCCCCAATGAACGGAGGTACGAGGCCAGCGCCTCGGCGATCCGCTGCGAACCGCCCTTGGCGACCGGCCAGCCGACGGCGTGGGCGCTGGCCGCGAACATGAGCCCGAACGACGATGTGAGGGGTCGGCCCAGGTCGAGGATGGCGTGACCGGCCAGGCCGGCGAAGACCGCCCGTGCTGCCTCACCGTCGAAGGTGTGCCGGGCCAGGCCGGTGGCCGGCCACATGGCCTTCAAACCGAACTTGGTCAGGACGACGGGGTGGCGCGGCGGGCGCAGGAGCGGGCCGAGGGCGGTGTCGGTCAGGTCGTCCCAATGCCGTACGAAGGGTCCCACCAGCCGGCGCCAGGCCCGACCGTCGGGCCCCAGGGCGGCGGCGGTGTCGCCCAGACGCCGTTCCAGGATCACGGCTCGACCGTCCGATAAGGGATGGGCGGCCGGCGCCGGCGGGTGGATCCACTCGAGCCCGTGCTCGGCGAGGGGCAGGTCCCTGAACACTGGCGAACCGGCACCGAGGGGATGGATGGTGGAGCACACGTCATGGACGAACCCGGGCAGGGTGAGCTCCTCGGACCGGGTGCCGCCGCCGATCGAGTCGGCCGCCTCCAGCACCTCCACTGACAGCCCGGCGCGGGCCAGCGTCACCGCTGCGGCCAGCCCGTTCGGCCCCGCCCCGACGACCACCGCGTCAGCCATCGCAGGACTGTACGGCGGGACCCGTGTCCGGCCGGCATGCGCCGGCAAGGGATCGGCCGCTTTCGGGTCGCGCCCGCCTACGATGACCCCGTCATGAAGGAGGCACCACAGTTGGACCCGCCGAGTCATGACTCGCCGGCTCCGTCGCGATGACGCCGACTCGGGGTCGCGCGCGCCCGAGCCCGCGACCGGGTCCGGCAACCCAGTAGGGCAGTCGGCCAAAGGCGCCGACCCCGCGACAGGCAAGACCCGAAGGACCCGCAAGCCCGCCGGGACGGCCAGGTCCGACAAGACCGGCACGTCCTCGCATGGCAAGACCTCGACCGGCAAGACCTCGACCGGCAGGACCGGTAAGTCCCCGAGGGGCAAGGCCGGCAAGTCCAAGGCCGGCACGCCGGCGCCGACGGACTTCTCCTCCAAGCGGCGCAGCTGGAGGCGGGACAGCCCGGCCGACGTCGCCGAGCGCGAGCGGCGCAGCCTCATCGTCCGACTCCAGCAGGGTCGCCCGCGGCTGATCAAACGCCTCCTCGGCCTCCTCGGTCCCAGTGCCGACGGCGCCCGCCAGAGCATGGTGGCGCTCGTCCTCAACAGCGCGACGAGCCTCGCTGCCGGCGCGGTCCTCGGCTCCATCACCGGCACGTTCGAGCGCCTCCCCGGCCTGCTCGTGCTGGTGCCGGCGGCCATCGGGCTCCGGGGGAACGTCTTCTCCGCCCTGGGCAACCGGCTCAGCACATCGATCCACGTCGGCACCTTCCGGCTTTCCCTGAGACCGCAGACCGTCATGGGCCAGAACGTGGCCGCCTCCCTCGTCCTCACCCTCAGCCTGTCGCTGGCCCTGGCGGTCGTGGCCAAGGTGGTCGCCGTCGCCCTCGGCGTCATGAACACCATCTCGGTGTTCGACCTGGCCCTCATCTCCGTCCTGGGCGGGCTCCTCGCCTCGCTCGTCGTCCTGGTGGCCACCGTCGCCCTCGCCGCCGCGTCGGTCCGCTACGACTGGGACCTCGACAACGTCACCGCCCCGCTGGTGTCGACCCTCGGCGACGTCCTCACCCTTCCGGCCCTGTGGGTGGCCAGCCTGCTCGTCGGCGCCGACCCGGTGGCGGGGGCCGTGGGCGCCACCCTGGGCGCCGTGAGCGTCGCCGCGTTCGTGGTCGCCTGGCGATCGAAGCGGGACGTGCTCCGCCAGATCGTCAAGGAGTCGGCGCCCATCCTGTTCGCCGCCGCCTGCCTGAGCACCATGGCCGGCATCGCCATCGAGAAGCAGCTCGGCGTGTTCTCGACCTACCCGGCCCTGCTCATCCTGTTCCCCGCCTTCATCAGCAGCGCCGGTGCCCTCGGCGGGATCCTGTCCAGCCGGCTGTCGACCAAGCTCCACCTGGGCCTCATGGCGCCCGATCCCTTCCCCGGCCGGGAGGCCCGCCTCGACGGGGCCATGGCCCTGGTGCTGGGCGGGCCCGTCTACTTCCTCAACGGCGTCGGCGCCCACCTGGTGGGCACGGCACTCGGCCAGGCCAGCCCCGGCCTGCCCCAGATGGTGGCGGCGTCGCTGGTGGGAGGGCTGGGGGCCGTCCTGTTCGTGGTGGCCGTGGCCTACTACGGCACCATCGCCGCCTTCCGGTTCGGCGTCGACCCCGACACCTACGGCGTCCCGGTGGTCACGTCGTCGGTCGACTTCGTGGGCGCCCTCTGCCTGATTCTCGTCATCGTCAGCCTGGGTATCACGTGAGGTGGCCCACTCCCGATCGAAGGCTCGCCTAGGCTCCGGCCCAGTCCCCATGGACGAACGACCCCGCAATCTCAAGACCATGCTGTCGGAGGCGAAGGACACCTCCGAGCTGATGATCGACCTGGCCTATGCCGCCGTGTACTTCAGCGACGTCGCCATGGCCGAGGAGGTCGACGAGCTCGAGGAGCACCTGTCCGAGCTGATCCACGAGATGCGCGCCGTGTGCGTGCTGGCCGCCCGCTCGCCCCGGGACGCCGACGAGATGGCGTCGGTGCTGCAGGTGGTAAGTGCCATCGAGCGCCTGGGCAATGCCGCAGTGGACATCAGCCGCATCGTCACCCACCGCCTCGGCATCCCCCGGGCCCTCGTGGCCGATCTCTCCCAGGCCGAGGAGATCTCCCACCGGGTGCGGGTCCGGGAGGGCTCGGCGATGGCCCACCGCACCCTCGCCGACCTGGAGCTCCCGGTCGAGGTGGGCATGCGGGTCGTCGCCGTGCGGCGGGAACGGCAGTGGATGACCGAGATGGACGGCGACCTGGTCCTGGTCCCGGGCGACGTGCTGTTCCTCCAGGGCGCGGGCGCCGGCGTCGCCGAGCTGCGAGCCCTCGCCGGTGCGCCGGAGTGGCATCCGCCGAAGCCCCACGAGGAGGCGAGCCTCACCGACCTCGACCGGGCCATCGACGTGCTCGTCGAGATGAAGAACATCTCCGAGGTGGCGGTGGGGCTGGCGTACTCGGCCCTCGTGCTGCGGGACCAGAGCCTGGCCGCCGAGGTCAACCACCTGGAGGACCGCCTCGACGAGATGAAGGAGCGGCTCGAGCTGTGGGTTCTCCGGGCCGCCCAGGACCAGGTGGACCCCTCGTCGCTGCGGGGCCTGCTCAGCCTGGCCCAGGCCGCGGAGGAGATCGGCGACGCCGCCCAGCAGATGGTGTGGCTGATCGAGGAGGGCGAGGAGCTGCACCCGATCCTGGCCGTCGCCCTCGGCGAGGCCGACGAGATCGTCGTCCGGGTGCCGGTGGCGGCGGGCTCGCCGGCCGACGGGGCGTCGCTGGCGGCGCTGCGGATGGAGACCGAGACCGGCTTCTACCTGCTCGCCATCCGCCGGGGCGGGCGCTACATCTACCGGCCGACGGCAACCGCCACCCTGTGCGCGGACGACGAGCTGATCGCCACCGGGCCCGACGAGGGCCACGCCCGCCTCGCCGCCCTGTGCGGCTACGTGTTGATCGAGGACGAGGACAGCGGCGAGGAGCAACTGGTGCCGGTCGGCGCCGGTCGGGTCAACTCCTGGTAGGCCGTCCTCGAACTGGGGTCACGCAGCGGCACCGGGCGCGGTTTTGCGTCACCGGTTCGGCGGGGGTGCCGCCCGTCCTCGAACTGGGGTCACGCAGCGGCACCTGGCGCGGTTTTGCGTCACCGGTTCGGTGGGGGTGCCGCCCGTCCTCGAACTGGGGTCACGCAGCGACAGCTGGCGCGGTTTTGCGTCACCGGTTCGGTGGGGTGACCGCCCTTCCTCGAACTGGGGTCACGCAGCGGCAGCTGGCGCGGTCTTGCGTCACCGGTTCGGGGTTGCGTCGGGTCAGAGAGAACGGAGGAACGCCAGGATGGCGGCGCGGTCGGAGGCCGGGAGGTCGGTGTAGAGCCGTTGCGACGCCTCCGCCTCGCCTCCGTGCCAGAGGATCGCCTCCTCGAGACTGCGCGCCCGCCCGTCGTGGAGGAACCGGGTGTGGCCGTTGACGACCTCGACCAGGCCGATGCCCCAGAGCGGCGGCGTGCGCCACTCGCTGCCGCTGGCCTCGAAGTCGGTGCGGCCGTCGGCCAGCCCCGGGCCCATGTCGTGCAGGAGGAGGTCGGTGAACGGCTGGATGGCCTGATCCTCCAGCTCGGGGACCTCGGCCTTGCCGGTCCGCATCGAGGGGGTGTGGCAGGACGAGCAGCCCACCTGCGAGAAGACGGCGGCGCCTCGTCGGGTGTCGGCCGCGGCGGCGTCCCGCCGGGCGGGTACGGCGAGGGTGCGGGTGTAGAAGGTGACCCGTTGGAGCTTGTGGTCGTCGAGCTCCGGCCTGCCCCCGCCGACCGCGGTCCCGCACAGCGTCTGGACCGCCGGGCAGTTCTCGTCCGGCTGGAGCCGCGAGGTGATGCCGATGTCGCCGAGGAAGGCGCCGGCCACCTGCTGCTCCACCGTGGCGACGTTGGCCTTCCACCCGAAGCGCCCGACCACCGTGCGTTCGGCGACGCCGTCCCAGACCCGGTTGGGACGCCCGGAGATGCCATCACCGTCGGCGTCGTCCGGGTCGGCACGGGCCAGGATCGTGGTTTCGGGTACCGCCTCCAGAAGGCCCATGCCGATCAGGGCCGGCCCCACGCGGGGCGACATGGTGACGTCGGCGGCCAGGGGTCCGAGGGCCGGTTCGATCCGGTAGGTCGGGCGCTGCAACGAGTACAGGCCGCCGTCACCGAACCGACCGCTCACCTCCTCGTAGCTGATCTCGATCCGACCCTCGGCGGGGACGCCCTGGATCGATCGATGGTTGAGCTGGCCGCCGTAGGTGGGGTCGCCGATCGGCCCGCCGTTCGACCCCTGGCCCGGCACCGACAGCCTCATCAGCAGCCCGGGGCCTTCCGGGTCGTCGGGCCCCGGGGGAGCGGACCGGCCGTCCTTGAAGTGGCACGACGAGCACGAGTTGGCGTTGAACGTCGGCCCGAGCCCGTCACGGCCGTCGGTGGAGGAGGGGGCGATCACCCAGGTGTCGTTGAAGAAGGAGTTGCCCACGACGAACGCCCGCCGGTCCTCGGCCCCCAGGTTCCGAGCCGGGAGGGCGAAGGCGCTGATGGTCGTGTCGAACACCGTCCCTGCCCCTCCTGCCTCCACCGAGCGGGAGACCTGGGGGCCGACACGCCCGGAATGGTCGTCGGCCTGGCACGAGGCGGCGAGCACCGCCGAGGCGAGGCACGGCCGCGGCGAGCACGGCCAGGTGCCGATGCCGGATCACGCCCTGCTTCGGATCATGCCCTGCTTCGGGTCATGTGCCTGTGTTGACCTTCACCGAGAGCACGTCGGCGACCTCCACCACCGTGGCGGTGAGGGTCTCGAGCGCGTCCATCGCCGCCTTGACCGCCTGGCGGCCCGGAGACGTGTCGGGGCCCAGGATCGCCTGGTCGAACGGGGCCGGGATGGCGGCCGTCGCCGCGACCGCGGCGGCCGTGTCCGTCTCGAGCTTGGTGGCCAGCGCGGTGTCGAAGGTGGCAACCACCGGTACCAGCAGGGCCGCCACCTGCTCGAGCCCCTTGGCGTCCTCGGCGTGGTCGACGATGGTGTTGTCGGAGAAGCAGGAGTGCTCGTCCTCCTGGTCCTTGGTCTCGTAGACGACGCCCAGCCGCTCGCCGCCGACCTCGTGACCGGCCAGCGTGCCGAAACCGGTGAGGATGCGCGTGAGGCCCTCGTCGGGGTCGAGGGCCACGAACTCGGTGGCGTATGCGCCCGGCGCGGGAGCCCACGCGTCGACGACTCCCTGGAGGTCGGCCACCAGCAGCCCCGTGACCGCCGCCAGGTAGGCGCGCCGCCGCTCGGCATTCGGGCCGACACCCACCACGTAGTCGGTGGCCGGGCGCTTCCCCGCGCCCGCCGCGTCCTGGTCCTGTCCCCACAGGAGGAACTCGATGGCGTGGTAGCCGGTGGAGATGTTCTCCTCGCCGTCCTTCTCGTTCTGGTCGTCGATGACCTCGGCGGTGAGGTCCGGGTAGGCGGCGGGATCGTTGATGATCCCCGCGTTGGGGTTGCCCTCGACGTAGTCGATGTAGGCCTCGTCGAGGGGCCAGGCGTTGATCGCTCCCTCCCGACCGTTCTCGGCGTTGTCGATCGGGCCGTCGTAGAAGCGGAAGACCTCGGTGCGCAGGTAGGCGGGGCGCGAAGCCCTCCATGCCGCCTGCGCAGCCTGCAGCGTGGCGTCGTTCGGGGAGGCGAGGAAGGCGTCCACGCTCGACTGGAGTTGCTTGGCCCCCGCCAGCGCCTCGCCGTACTGCTCGGCGGCCAGGGTGGCGTACGCCGACAGCGCCCCCTTCTCCGCTGCCACCTGGGCTGCGGTCGGCGAGTCGTCGCTCCCGCAGGCGCCTGCTCCCAGGACGCAGACGACGGCCAGGGCGGCGGAACGACGCAGCGAGTGGCGCATGGTGCTCCTTCGGAAATGGGTTAGGTACCCCTAACCTATAGCAGCAGGTCGACCGGCGACCGGGGCCGCTACAGCCATTCCTTGTGGCGGAACATCAGGTACAGGGACAACGAGACGACGATCATGGCGACGATCGCCGTCGAGTACCCCCAGTGCTTGGCGAAGCCCGGATAGGGGACGTTCATGCCGTAGAAGCCGGTGATGAGGGTCGGCACGGCGATGATCGCGGCCCAGCTGGTGACCTTCTTCATGACCACGTTCTGGCGGTAGTCGCGCAGGCTCAGGTTGGTCTCCACGATGCTGCTGACCAGGTCACGCAGCGAGTCCGTGGTCTCGCTGACCCGCAGGATGTGGTCGTAGACGTCCTGGTAGTACGGGTAGAGCTCCTCGGCCACGGTGGCGTGCTCCCGGCGCATGAGCGAGCTCACCGCCTCCCGCATGGGGACGACCAGCCGGTGGAACCGGACCAGGGCCTGGCGCATCTCGAACCAGTCCCGGGCCTTCGACGGCTCGATCGGGTCGCTCGGAGAAGATGCCCTCGGCCACGCCGTCGTAGTACTCGTCGAACGTCTCCGACGCGCCGAAGTAGCCGTCGACGACGATGTCGAGGAGGCCGTAGACCAGGAACGCCACGCCGTGGACGGCGAGGTCGGCGCTGGCGTCCCACCGTTGCAGCACCGCGTCCAAGGGGAAGCCATCCTCCTTGCGGACGGTCACCAGCCAGCGGCGGTGGATGAAGGCGTCGATCTCGCTCACCTCGAGCTCACCCTTGTCGAGGTCGACCTTGACGGCGTGGCACGAAAGGAACAGGTGGGTGGCGTAGTGGTCGAGCTTGGGGCGCTGGTGCTCGGCGATGGCATCCTCGACGGCCAGCTCGTGGAGGCCGAGCTCGTCGCCCAGCTCGGTGAGCTGCTCGTGGGTCGGCGCACAGAAGTCGATCCACACGAGGGTCTCGGGCTCGACGAGGTACTCGGACACGGCGGCCACCGGGAAGTCCTCGGCCTCGAGCACGCCCTTGCGGTACACCCGGGTCCTGGCGTCGGCCATGCGGTGACGCTAGGTCACCGTCCGCTCGCAGCGGTGTTGCCGGTATCGTCCCGCGACCGGGCGAGAGCCGGGGGCAGCCGCGAGACGGAGGGGCACGTTGACGTCGGCCATCCACACCGAGGGGTTGACCAAGCAGTTCGGCTCGTTCACCGCCCTCGACAAGCTCACCCTCGACGTCGAGGTCGGCGAGGTCTTCGGGTTCCTCGGGCCGAACGGAGCGGGGAAGTCGACCACGCTGAGGCTCCTGCTCGGCCTGATCCGGCCGACGGCGGGCTCGGCGTCGATCCTGGGCGTCGACGTGTCCGACGTGAAGACGGTGCACCGTCGTTTGGCCTACGTGCCCGGCGACGTCAACCTGTGGCCCAAGCTCACCGGCGGCGAGTGCCTGGCCCTGCTGGCCAACTTCCACGGCAAGGTCGACAACGCCTACCGGAACGTCCTCGTCGATCGCTTCCAGCTCGACACCGCCAAGAAGGCCCGGACCTACTCCAAGGGCAACCGCCAGAAGGTCGCCCTGGTGGCGGCGTTCGCCACCGAGCCCGAGGTGCTCCTGCTGGACGAGCCGACCAGCGGCCTCGACCCGCTCATGGAGAAGGAGTTCCGGACGTGCATCAGCGAGGCCCGTGAGCGGGGGGCGACGGTGTTCCTGTCGTCGCACATCCTCTCCGAGGTCGAGCAGCTGTGCACCCGGGTGGGCATCCTGCGGGAGGGCAAGCTGGTCGAGATCGCGGCCATCGAGCAGCTCAAGGCCCTGCACAAGACCGAGCTGGAGCTCGACTTCGCGGGGGACCCGCCCGATCTCAGCCAAGTGGCGGGCGTGGCCAAGGTGGACCGCACGCCCGCCGGCGCTCCGCCTGACCCTCGACGGCCCGCCGGGGCCGGTGCTCCATGCCGTCGCCGACCTGCCCGTCACCAACATCAGGTCGCAGGAGGCCTCCCTGGAGGAGATCTTCCTCACCTACTACGGGGACCGGGACTCGGATGGCAGTGCCGACTGAGAGCCGGCCGTGCTGACCGAGAGCGCAGGGGCCCGGTTCGCCGTCCGCAGCCTGCGGCGGGGAGCGCTCATACTGGCGGGGTCGCTCGGCCTGATGGTCGTGGTCATCATCTCGACCTACACCGCCACCGGAATCTCGGGCGCCAGCCTGAGCACCCTCGCCGACAACCCCGCCATCCGGGCGCTCTACGGCGTGCCCTACGACATCTCGACGGCAGGGGGTTTCGCCGTCTGGCGCTCGGGCCAGTACTTGGCCGTGATCGGCGCCCTGTGGGCGGTGCTGGCGACGACCCGCATCCTCCGGGGCGACGAGGAGCAGGGGCGCTGGGACCTCCTGCTCGCGGCCCCGATCACCCGGCAGCGGCTGACGATCCTGAACCTCGGTGCCGTCGGGATCGCCTGCCTGGTCCAGGCGGTGGCGGTGATGGTGGCGTTCGTCGCCGCCGGCGAACCGCTGGTCGGTGGTGCGTTCCCCTTCGGGGTCGGCTTGGGCCTCCTGATCCTCGACTTCGCGGCGGTGGCCGCGCTCGTCTCCCAGCTGTTCGGCCAGCGACGCAAGGCCGCCGGCGTGGCCGGAGCCCTGCTGGGAGCGGCCTTCATGGCGAGGATGATCGCCGACGCGTCCGACGCCCTGGGGTGGGTGCGCTGGCTGACCCCGTTCGGCTGGCTGGAGGAGATCCGGCCGTTCGCCGGGGTGCGGTCGCTGCCGTTCCTGCCGTTGGCGCTGACCCCCGTCGTCCTGGGCGGCGTCGCCCTCGTCTTGGCCGGCCGGCGGGACTTGGGGGAGGGGATCGTCCGCGATCCGGGCACCGGCCCGCTCCGACCTGCGCTTTTGCGCAGCCCACTCGGTTTCTCGTGGCGGCAGCGGCGGGGCGGCGTCCTGGCGTGGGGCGGCGGGCTCGTCGCCTACGGCATCGTGTGCGGTGGCATCACCGGCGTGATCCTGGAGTTCTTCCAGACGAACCCCTCGCTCCAGGAGGCGATGGCCAGGTACGGACTGGAGAGCTTCGCCACCGCGGGGGGCTTCATCGCGTCGGTGGACTCGTTCGGCGCCCTGCTGCTGGCGTTCTATGTGATCTCGTCGCTGCACATGCTCCAGGAGGACGAGGAGGACGCCCGCCTCGACCTCGTGTACGCCGAGCCCGTGACCAGGCGGGCGTGGCTCCAGCCCGTCGTCCTGCTGTCGGGAGTGCTCGTCGTGGCCGTCGCCGTCGCCGGGGCGGCGGCCATGTGGGTGGGGACCTTGTTCGGTTCCGCCAGCGTGTCGTTCGCCGACAACCTCGTCGGGATGCTCAACGTGCTGCCGATCGCCGCCCTCGCCCTCGGCCTCGCGGTCCTCGTCTACGGGCTGCGCCCGGGCTGGGTCGTGCCGGTCTCCGGCGGAGCAGTGGTGGTCACGTTCGTGATCTCCTTCCTCGGTGCCGCCCTCCACCTGCCCGAATGGGTGCTCGGCCTGTCTCCGTTCCACCACCTGTCGCTGGCACCGGCCGAGCCGGTGGCCTGGGTGTCGACGGTGGTGATGGTGGGGATCGCCGCCGCGTTCGCCGTGGCCGGCACGGTCGCCTTCGCCCGCCGCGATCTCGTCTAGGTCAGCAGCCGGCCTCGGCGAGGCGGTTGAGGAAGGCTCGGGCGCCGGTTACGGTGGCGCCCCGCTCGACGGCCCGGTCGGCCAGGCCCCGGTCGGACGTGACCACTGACACCTCGACGTCGGGCGAAAAGCCCTCGTCGAGCAGCTCGACGATGCGGTCGTCGGCGGCGTCCCGGCCCTTGCGGCGGGCGTAGCGGACGGTGACGCCGTCGTGGTCGCCCTCCGGCAGGTCCGCTTGGGGGACGTCGAGCACGAGGATCAGGTCGTTGTCCGTGTCCCGGTGGAAGCACTGCAGTCGGGTCAGCAGTCGTCGGACGGCGCCGGGCCGGTCGCGCCACCAACCGTCCGGCGTCGTCCCCATCACGTTGTTGCCGTCGACGACGATGCGTGAGCCCACGAGCGGCGCGCATCGTCCCACGGAAACGGTTCTATCGTCGGGTCATGAGCGCCGACGACCCCGTCGAGGACTTCAAGGAGGACCCCGAGACCTGGGTCCTCGACCAGGAGCTGAACATCGCGGCCGAGGTCTACTCGCCCGAGTCCAAGAGCATCTTCGCGGCCGACCTCGACGACGAGGCGCTGGTCGAACGGTTCCGGACCCTGCTCGGCTTCGACGTCATGTGGGCGCCCCCCGGCGGCGAGGACGTGGACGACGAGGACGAGGACGAGGACGAGGACGAGGACGACGACGAGGGCACGGACGCCAGTGAAGAAGCTGGCTGACTACGGGCTCGACGACCACCCGGACGGTGACCCCGAGCGGGTCAAGATCTCGTGGACGGTGGCGTTCCTCGACGACTGCGACGAGTGCGAGGACCCCAGGGTCGAGCTCACCGTCGAGGAGGCGGGGCACCCAGGAGCGGGCCTGATCGGCCATCTGTCGCCCTCCACCGCCCGCCGCTTGCGGGCCGCCCTCGCCACCGCGCTGCGCGAGATCGGCGAGCCGGTCGACTGACACACGGCCGGGCGCCGACTCCGCCCGGTCAGCCGACCGGGCCCACGATCCTGCGGACCTCCTCCTGGCGCTCGTCGACGGAGCCGGTGAGCGTGGAGTAGGCGACGTCGGCCTGCTTCAGGAGGCTGACGATCCGGGTGTCGATGTCGGCCTGGAAGCCGGTGTCGTCGGGCCGTAGCCCGTCGAGCACGATGGGGAACTCGATCGGCAGGTAGAAGACGTGGTCGTACCGGGCCCGCAGGTCGAGCATGGCGATCTCCCGCGACTCGTACCAGAGGTGGTTCTCCTTGCGGTCCGGCGGGTTGTGCTCCATCACCCAGTCGGCGTAGGCGAGCACGTCGTAGACGGAGCGGTCGGCCACGAACCGCTCGTGCACGACCTCGGCCCGCCACTGCTTGAGGAAGATGAGCGTCTCGGTCTCGGCGGTGGCGCTCATGTCGAGCGGGAAGCCCAGCTTCACCACCTCGCGGGCGACCTCGGGAAGCAGGGGCAGGTCCCATTCCCTGGCGAACAGGTTGGCCAGGGTGGTCTTTCCGGTGGAGAACGATCCGACGAAGGCGATTTTCACGCTGGACAGTCTGGTTTCACGCCGGGCAGTCTGGCTCAGGACCGGCGGTAGCGTGGTAATCCCATGGACCAGCTCCGCCTGCTCACCGTGCACGCCCATCCCGACGACGAGTCGTCGAAGGGAGCCGGCACCGTCCACCGCTACGCCCGAGAAGGCGCCCGCTGCGTCCTCGTGTGCTGCACGGGCGGCGAGGAGGGCGACATCCTCAACCCGGCCATGGAGCGCCCTGAGGTCCGCGAGCGCCTCCACGAGGTCCGCATGGAGGAGCTGCGCCGGGCGGCCGGGATCATCGGCTACGACGACCTGCTCATGTTGGGCTACCGCGACTCGGGCATGCCCGGCACCGAGGCCAACTCCAACCCGGAGGCGTTCGCCGCCGTCGAGCTGCACGAGTCCGTCGGCCGGCTGGTGGAGATCATCCGCCGGGAGCGGCCACACGTCATCGTCACCTACGCCGACGACCAGGAGGGATACCCGCACCCGGACCACCTCAGGGTCCACGACATCAGCGTCGTCGCCTTCGACGCCGCCGGGGACGAGGCCCTGTACGCCGAGGCGGGACCCCCGTGGCAGCCGCTGAAGATGTACTACAGCGCCTGGACCAAGGCCCGCCTGCTGGCCATGCACAACAAGTTCCTGGAGCTCGGCATCGAATCGCCGTTCCCCGACGAATGGTTGGAGCGACCCGGCCTCGACGACAGGATCACCACGAGGATCGAGGTCGCTCCGGAGGACGAGGTGCGGCGCGACGCCCTGCTCGCCCACGCCACCCAGATCGACCCGGCGTCGCCGTTCTGGTTCGGCCTCCCGGCCGACGCCGACCGCGAGTACCCGTGGGACGACTACATCCTGGCCCGCTCCCTCGTCGACGCGCCGGTGCCCGAGGACGACCTCTTCGCCGGTCTCCGCGAGCCGGCCCGGCGCTAGGGTTCGGGGTATGCCCAAGTACCTGACGCAGGAGTGGCTGGACACCCAGCAGGAGCTGGCCCAGGAGTTTCCCGAGCGCCCCGGCGCCACGGCGCGGATGCAATACCACGTCACGGGCGGGCCCGAGGGGGACGTGAAGTACTACTGGGTCGTCGAGAACGGCAAGCTGCAGGAGGCCAAGCTCGGAGACGACGTCGACGCCGAGTTCACGCTGACCCTGACGTGGGACGACTCGGTGCGGATCCAGAAGGGCGAGCTCGACCCCAACGCCGCCTTCATGCAGGGCCGGATGAAGGTCACGGGGAACATGGGCAAGCTCATGGGCCTGCTGCCCCTCACCCAGAGCCCCGAGTACAAGGCCATCCAGGAGAAGATCCGGGAAGTCACCGAGTACTGATCGCTGGTCGGGCCCCGGTTCGGGCTCCGGCCCGCTCCTCCTGCTCGGCCCTGCTAGGGGTGGCGGCCGGTGAAGGCGATGAGCCTGGTCTGCTCGTCGGCATCGGCGGGCACCTCCACCCGCGGCCCGTAGTGACCGCTGGTGCGCAGCAGCTCGTCGACGGGCTCCATGCCCAGGACCATCCTGTGCACCTCGTCGGCGTCGAGGGACTCGTCCTGGCCGGTGGCGCGGGCCAGGTCCCACGTGTGGACGAGGACGTCGCCGGTGATGAACATGTCGACGGCGTCCTCGAACGAGAAGCGGCCGGGCCGCAGATCGTGCTCGAGGGCGGCGACCACGGGGTCGTCGAGCCCGGACTGGATCGCGTCGGTCACGATCTCCCACGCCCCGGCCGGGTCGTCGTCGACCGACGCCCCGTCGGGTAGGTCGAGGCTGAGGAACCCGGGCATCCACTCGACCATGTGCCGGACGACGTCGCGCGCCACCCACCCGTCGCACGGGGCGGGGTTCTCCCAGGCGCCGTCGGGCACCGACCGGGCCCGCTGCGTGAACGTGGCCGCCACCTTCCGGTACCGCTCGGAGATCTCGCTCATGCCCTTCATCCTCTCGTGTCGGAGTCGCCACTGAGACGTTGGCCGACACTCGAACTCACCGGAGTTAGTTCTTGACTTATATAAGATTCTACTGATATATCTGCGTCGTGCATGCGTTCGACGTCCTCGGCGACCCGGTGCGGCGAAGGATCCTCGAGCCTGCTGGCGGGGGGTGAGATGTCCGCTGGTGCGATCGGCGAGGCCGTCCAGGCCGAGTTCGGCATCTCCCAGCCGTGCGTGTCCCAGCATCTCCGGATCCTCCGCGACAGCGGGTTCGCCACGGTGCGACCGGAGGGCGCCCGGCGCCTGTACGCGGTGAAGCCCGAGCCTCTGCGGGACGTCGACGCCTGGCTCGACCCCTTCCGGCGCTTCTGGACGCCGCCCCTGGAGGCGCTGGCCACCGAGTTGGCACGCGGCAGACGCGACGCGAAGACCGGAGGAGGGACCCAATGATCGACCAGAGGAGCGAACGATGATCGACGTCGTCCACCAGATCGACGCCGTCCGACGCCGCGTCGGCAGCCGCACTCTCGAGGCCGGCGAGGCCCGCACCTCGGTCATCAGCCAGGACTACGACGCCGACGTCAACGACCTCTGGGACGCCTGCACGAATCCCGAGCGGATCCCGCGGTGGTTCCTGCCCGTCTCGGGCGACCTCCGCCTCGGCGGCCGTTACCAGCTGGAGGGCAACGCTGGCGGGACGATCGAGCGGTGCGACCCGCCGAACGGCTTCGCCGCCACGTGGGAGTACGGCGGAGAGGTCACGTGGATCGAGGTCCGGCTCCTGGCCGGCCCGGACGGTCGGACGCGCCTGGAGCTCGAGCACATCGCCCACGTCGACGACACGCGCTGGGCCGAGTTCGGTCCCGGCGCCACGGGAGTCGGTTGGGAGCTTGGGCTCGTGGGCCTCGGGATCCACCTGGCGTCGGGGGAGGCGGTCGACAAGACGGCGGTTGAGGCGTGGATCGCGTCCCACGACGGCAAGCGCTTCATGACCCTCAGCAGCGATCGGTGGCGAGACGCCAGCGTGGCCGCCGGCACCGACCCCGCCGAGGCCAAGGAGGCGGCCGTCCGCACCACGGCGGCCTACACCGGGGCCGAGTAGCCGCCGCGGCGGCGGCGACCGGCTGATCCCCCAGCGAACTGGTGACGCCCAGCGGCGCCCGGCGCGGCCCTGTGTCACCGGTACGGATTGACCCCGCCCCTCGCCGACCTGGTGACGCCCAGCGGCGCCCGGCGCGGCCCTGTGTCACCGGTTCGGACTGCCCCCACCCCTCGCCGAACTGGTGACGCTCAGCGGCACCTGGCACCGTTCTGTGTCACCGGTTCGGGGAGGAGCGGGCTAGCTGGCTGCCTTGTCCGGCACCATGAACGGCTCCGGCACCGGGTAGCGGCCGAGGAGGTAGTTCAGGATGGCCCGGTGCTGCTGGTCGACGATGAGGATCTGCCCGGCGGTCGTGATGGCGTCCTTGTCGGCGAGGGTGAGGATCGACCGCAGGTAGGTGTCAGCCAGGATCTCCTCTACCACGGCGATCAGGCCGACCGCGCCGTTGAGGTCCTTGGCGTCGGCGAGCATCTTGGCGAGGGTCGGCTCGAGGCCGGCGTCGGCGGCGGTGACGGGGGCCAGCCCGCCCGCCTCCAGCGCGCTGTTCCACTCGGCCAGATGCGCGGTGTGGTGGCTCTTCGCCGTCGACAGGTAGCCGGCCACCGCCAAGGGAACTGCTCCCAGCTGGCCGCCGCCGGTGGCCGTCTCGGCGGCCTCGTACAGGTCGATCGCCATCTTCTCGAGCCCCGCCGCCAGAGTGGCCACGGCCATGTCTCCCGAGAGCATGGTGGTCGTCGGCCCGGTGGCGCCGGCGGCTGCCGGCTCGGCCCAGGAGCGCCACCCCCGTCATCGCCCCCTCCGCCACACGCGGCGGCGGCCACTGCCGCCGCGCCGGCCATCCCGGCGCCGGCCAGGAACCGCCGTCGAGACCATCGATTGTGCAAAAGACCACCGTGTAGAGGGTCTTTTGCACAGTCACCTGCGTCGCTCACGCGATCGCTCCCGACTCGGGCGGGGCGATGCCGGCGGCCTCGTTGGCCTTGTGGAGGGCGTCGGGGAAGGCCAGGCTGCCGAGGGCGGCGGGGAGCTTGGAGGCGTCGACCTCCAACTTGATCGAGTCGAGCGCGCCCACCTTCAGCAGCGCCGACACCGCCTTCAGGGTGGCCAGGTGCTGGGCCTCGACGCCCATCACCGCGGCCATGCGCTCCTTCGACCTCACGTTCTCCAGGAGGGAGAGGTCGAGCAGGTAGGTGTCGGTGACGATCTTCTCCAGAACGGCGGCGTAATCGACGAGCTGCACCGGCGTGCCCAGGTTGGCGGCCGCGGCCGCCGCCGCGTACTTGGGGTTGGGTCCGTCCTGGACCTTGCCCCCGAGGGCGGTGGTGAGGGTCTGGAAGGCGGTGCGGTGCTCGTCGTGCTGGGTGTAGGTGATCTCGAGGAACTTGGTGAGGAACTCCTTGGCGCTCGGCACGGCAATGGCCGCGATCCCCGCGACCGCGGGGGCGGCGAGGGCCAGCGGCCCCCTGCCCAGGGCGACGGCGTAGGTGTCGACGAGGAGGCGCTCGAGTGACGACGCCGTCTGGAGGATTTGGACGTCGAGGGGCGTGTCGGCCCGGGCCGGCGTGGCCAGGATGGCGGTCACCAGCCCACCCAGGCTCCCACCCACGCCGGCCACGACCCCGCCCGCACTGAGCCCGAGCCCGAGGCGGGCCAGCAGGCGCCGGCGGCCGGCGTCGAAGCCGTCGATTACGTCGAGGTCGACCTCGGCCGGGTGACCGAGGCGTTCCCTGCGGACCTCGACCATGTCTGCGACCGCCGGACGGACTGCCCGCATGGCGTCGGCGTGGAGATCCCGGGACTCCTCGATCGAAGCCCCCAGGCCACCCTCGTCCACCCGGCGATCCTACGGCCGGCCTGATCGGCCCGGTCCGCGGCGTCGGCGCACCGGAAACCCATCCGGCGGCACACCCGGCGCCGAACAAGGGACACTGTGCGTCGCGACAAGCTGAGCCACGAGAGACAGGTGTGACGTTGGAGAGCTTCCGGGACGCCAGCGATGCGTCGCTCGTCGTCGCCATCGGACGATGGCGGGAGGACGCGCTGGCCGAGGCCTACCGGCGCCACGCCGGCGCCGCCTTCGCCCTCGCCCGGCGCCTGCTCAACGACCAGGTGCTGGCCGAGGAGGTCCTGCAAGAGGTCTTCCTCCGGCTCTGGAACCGACCGGAGCGCTTCGACGCCGAGCGCGGCAGCCTGCGGTCCTACCTCCTCGCCCAGACCCACGGCCGGTCCGTCGACCTTCTGCGGTCCGAGACGGCTCGCAAGCGGCGGGAGGAGCGCGACGCCAGGGAACCGGTCGAGCCGAGGGACGACATCGAGCGCGAGGTCGTCGATCTCACCGTCGCCGAGCAGGTCAAGAGCGTCGTCGCCGGGCTACCCCCCGACGAACGCCGGGCCATCGAGCTGGCCTATTTTGGGGGTCACACCTACCGCGAGGTGGCAGTGATGCTCGATGCTCCCGAGGGAACGGTGAAGAGTCGGATCCGCTCCGGGCTGCGGCGCATGCGCCACGACCTCGTCGAAGCAGGAGTCGGGATGCCATGGGCCGAGAGCTGACCCACGTCGAAGCCTCCGAGCTGCTCGGCGTCTACGCCCTCGACGCCCTCGACGAGGACGAGCGCGAGGCGGTCGACCGCCACCTCGGCGGTTGCCGCATGTGCCAGGTGGAGGTGATCGAGCACCGGGAGGTCGCCGCCGTGCTGACGGCCGGGCTCGACCGTCCTCCCGAGGGCCTCTGGGAGCGCATCAGCGGGTCACTCGAGGAAGTCCCCCCGCCCCTGACCCCACCGGTGCGCCCCGTGGTCGTGCCCATCGGCTCGGCTCCGTCCCGCCGGGGCGCAGGTCTGCGGGCGGCCGCCATGGTCGCGGCGGTGGCCGCCGTCGCCGTCATCGGCGTCCTGGGGTTCAAGGTCGTCGACGACGGCCGGCGCATCGACCAGCTGGCGGCCGGAGCCCAGGGCGAGGAGCTGGGGCGCGCCATCAGCGCCACCATGGCCGACCCCACCGCCACCAGGGTGTCGTTGAAGTCCGCCGAGGGCGTCCTGTTCGCCGACGCCTGGGTGCTACCCGACGGAAAGGGGTACCTGGCCGCCGACAACCTGCCCCAGCTGGAGCCGGGACGCGGCTACCAGCTGTGGGCGCTGGTCGGCACCAACCCGGTCTCGATCGGCCTGCTCGGCCCGACCCCGAGCAGTCGGCGTTCCGGGCGACCGGCCCGGTTAGCGGCTTCGCCATCACCAACGAACCGGCGACGGGAGTATCCGCTCCGAGCCAGGATCCGCTGGTGGTGGGATTGGTGCACAAGAGCTGACCCGCGTGGTGGGTCAGCTGCGCTGGAGCTCGCGCAGCTCGCGATAACCGACGAAGGTGACCCCGGAGCGGCTGGCGAGGGCCCGCAAGGTCGAGCTTCCGGCGACGACGACGTCGTGGTCGTCGACCCGGCCCGACCAGTCGGGCGCCATGGCCCGCAGCTCGTCCGAGTCGACCGCCGGCGACACGTGGACCTCGGTGACGCCGGGGGCCAGGTCGTGCAGCGCCCGCTCGATCACCCGGCGGCTGCCGACGTTGCGCACCGAGAGGAAGTGGTCGGGGAACACGACGCCCTCGTCCTCGGCCAGCCGCCGGAACGGGAAGCCGGCTGCCACCTCGGACGAGGAGCCCAGGCGGATCGGCAGGCGGAAGTCGACGGCCAGCTCCAGGTATACGTCGAAGAACTCGGGCCGCAGCTCGAGGACCGACAGGTGCGAGTCGAGGTGGCTCACGTCGAAGCCCCAGAGGATGGCCCGCTCCACCTGGGCCCTGCACTCCCGCCGCACCTCGTCGACATCGGCGTGGTCCCACAGGTCCTCCCGGGTCCGTGGGAAGCCGCCGTCGCCATCGAGGAGCGACGGGGCGTGGGTGATCGGCCCCCACCGGTAGAGGTCGTAATGGGCGTTGAGCGTGAGGTGGACGCCGATGTCCTCGCCCAGGTAGCGGGCGGCGGCCTCGCGAGCCCACGGGCACGGCACCATCAGGCTGGCGCTGGTGGCGATGCCGTCCCGCAGGGCCTCGTAGACGCCGACGTTGGCGGCGTGGCTCGACCCGAGGTCGTCGCAGTTGACGATCAGGAGGCGGGCGTCGGCGGGGTGGCCGAGCCGTTCGGCGAGGGACTGCACGACCTCCGACGGTACCTGGCCTGCGCTTACTGCTCGGCGACGTCCCGGTGCCCTACGTCCCGGTGCCCTGCGTCCCGGTGCCCTGCGTCCCGGTGCCCTGCGTCCCGGTGCCCTGCGTCCCGGTGAACATTGTCGGGCGAGAACGCCGGGCTGCAGACGGCGACGTACCTCGCGCCCCCGGGATCGGGCGTCGAGTAGCGAACCCACTGTCCGGCGGAGGTGTGCACCGCCTGTCCCGCGGCCACGCTCAGGGGCGGGCCGTCGTGGGACTCGACCACCAGCCGGCCGTCCAGCACCACGGTGTACTCGTCGAACGCGGGCGTCTGGCCGGGTTCCTCCCAGCCCTGCGGGCTCTCCATCACCGCCACCGACACCGACTCGGTGGCGCTGTTCACGCGTCCCACGAACTCCTTGATGAGCTTGGGCGGGTCCCCGGCGGCAGGGACGACGGTGGGCGCGGCGATCAGTCGGGGCATGCCTCGAAGACTAGGAGGGGCCGGTCAGAGCCAACGCGGTGTGCACCGCGTCGACGATGCGGTCCTGGTCAGCGGGGTCGAGGTACGGGTGCATGGGCAGGCTGAGGACCTCCTGGGCCATCCGCTCGGCCACTGGGAGGCCGCCCGGGGCCGACGGGTACCGGCGGAACGCCTTCTGCCGGTGGAGCGGCCGGGCGTAGTAGACGGCGGTGGCGATCCCGGCCTGCCGTAGCTCCACCGCCAGCCGGTCGCGCCGTGGGGCGGTGACCGTGTAGTTGGACCAGGCCGACGTGACGCCGGGGGCGACGGTCGGCGTACCGACGACGCCGGCCAGGCCCTCGGCGTAGCGCTGTGCCACCCGTTGCCGGCGATCCAGCTCGTCGTCGAAGAACGGCAGCTTGGCCAGCAGGACCGCCGCCTGGAGGGTGTCGAGGCGGCTGTTGGTGCCAATCCTGACGTTGTCGTACTTGTCTTCCCCCTTGCCGTGCACCCGGAGTGACCGGAGCCGGTCGGCCAGGTCGGCGTCGTCGGTGAACACCGCTCCGCCGTCGCCGTAGCAGCCGAGGGGCTTGGCCGGGAAGAAGCTGGTGGCCGTGGCATCGGCCAGCGAGCCCACCGGCCAGCCGTCCAGGGTGGCTCCCAGGCTCTGGGCGGCGTCGGCGAGGACCCACATGCCCTCGTCGGCGGCGCCCGCCTTGATGGCTCGGTAGTCCGCGGGCTGGCCGAAGAGGTCGACGGCAATGACGCCGACCGGGCGAAGTCCCAGCTCTCGGGCCGACCCGACGGCCGCCGCCAGGCCGGTGGGGTCGAGGTTGAACGTGGCGGCCTCGATGTCGACGAACACGGGTGTCGCGCCGAGGAGGGCCACGACCTCGGCCGTCGCCACGAAGCTGAACGTCGGCACGAACACCGCCTGGCCGGGCCGACGCCCCAGGCCAGCAGGGCCAGCAACAGCGCGTCGGTACCGCTGGAGCAGCCCACGGCGTGGGCGACGCCGCACCGTCGGGCCAGGGCCTCCTCCAGCTGTGCCACCTCCGGGCCCAGGATGAACCGCCCATGCTCCAGCACCGCCGCCATCGCCACCTCGATGTCGGTGCCGAGGCGCCGCCGCTGGGCGGCCAGGTCGACGAGGGGGATCTCGACGGGCTCGTTACCCATCGGCCTCGTCAGCCGTCGGGATCTCCTCGAGCTGCTCCAGGCCCACGAGCAGGTAGCGGCGCCCGGTGCGGGGGCACACGAGGTCGTCGTCCAGACGCTCGCCGGCGTGGCCGACCCAGCCGATGCGCCGGGCGGGGACGCCGGCCACCAGGGCGTGGGCGGCGACGTCGGCCGTCACCACCGCGCCGGCGGCCACGAACGCCCACGGCCCGATGCGGTTGCCACAGACCACCGTGGCGTTGGCCCCGATGGTGGCGCCGCGCCCGACGATCGTGGGAAGGAACTCCTTCCGCCGGTCGACGCCGGCCCGGGGGCTGGCCACGTTGGTGAACACGCAGCCTCGGGCCGCAGAAGACCTCGTCCTCCAGCGTGACGCCCTGGTAGATGCTCACGTTGTTCTGGATCTTGCAGCCGTCGCCGACCGTGACGTCGGGGCCGATCATGACGTTCTGGCCGATCGTGCAGTCGCGGCCGATGCGGGTGCCGGCGAGGACGTGGGAGAAGTGCCAGATGCGGGTGCCGTCGCCGATCTCGCACGGCTGGTCGACGTACGCGCTCTCGTGCACCGTCACCCCGGCGGTTGGGGACGGCAGCCGGCAAGGACGCAGCCGCCGCTTCGAGGACCCGCACCACGGCGACACCCTCCCTCCCGTCGGTGCGGGGAGCCGACCGGCCGGCGACGCAGTCGAGGAAGTGCCGGCACTCCACCGTGAGGGGCTCGGCTGGCTCGAGCGGCACCGGCTCGGCGTCGGCCTTGACCACCTCGGCCTCCCCGTCCGACCACTCAGCAATGTGGCGGTAGAGGCGGAGCTTGGTCGCCCACGGCTGAAGGTCGTCGAACACGGCCATCGCGTCCTCGCCGACCACCACCAGCTTGCGTTCCGTCACCGGGTTCAGCCAGGACACGAACACGTGGCCCCGAACGCCGCCGGCGAACTCGAAGTGGGTCGTCGTGACGTCGTCGACGCCGTCGAGGAGGTACGCGCCGCCCTCGGACCGGACGACGTGGGGCTCCGATCCCACGAGGGCGAGGATCATCGAGACGTCGTGAGGGGCGAAGCTGCGCAGGACGTCCTCCTCGCAGCGGATCCGACCGAGGTTCAGGCGGTTGGCATAGACGTACCGGAGACAACCGAGCACTCCGTCGCGGACCATGGCTTCCAGCTGGACGAATGCAGGGTGGTAGCGCATGAGGTGGCCGACCATGAGCACGCAGCCGTGGTCGTCGGCGAGGGTGCAAAGCTGCTCGGCGTCCCGAAGGCCCAGGGCGAGGGGCTTCTCCACGAAAACGTGCTTGCCCGCCTCGACGGCCTGGCGGGCGACGGCGACGTGCTGGGCCGCCGGAACCGCCACCACCACTGCGTCCACCAGCGGGTCGTCGAGGGCCGCCTCCAGGTCCGTGGCGAGCACGTCGTACTCCACGGCCATCGCCTTGGCCGCGGCCGGCGCGGTGTCCACCACCAGGCGCAGGGCGCCCAGCTCGTGAAAGGTCCGCACCAGGTTGCGACCCCAGCGCCCGCAGCCCACGACCGCCACCTGCGGCGGTTCGCCAAACGAGTTTGGCGCCTTCGGCTCGCTCACGTTCCGATGACTTCCGCGTAGAGCGCGGCGATCCTGGCGATGTTCGCCTCGATCGTCAGATCGGGTCGGACGAGGGCCACCCGCCGTCGCAGGCTCGGCAGGTCGAGCGCCCCGAGCCTGGCGGCGAGGCCGTCGAGCGTCGTCAGGCTCAACCCGACCCCGTGCTCCTCGACGAAGCGGCGGAGCGCCGTGTGGTCGAGCGTGAGCACCGGCAGACCGCAGCCGAGGTACTCGAAGGCCTTGTTGGGCAGGGCGGTGTCGAGGTGGGCCCGGTTGAGCGTGGTGTTGAAGCCCGCCCACCCGAAGTCGTACTGGCCGAGCACCTCGAGCAGCCGCGGCGGCGACACCTTGTCGTGGAGGGTCAGCCCCGGCGTCCCGGCGGCCAGCTTCTCGTAGTCGGGCACGGGCCGGGACGGGTAGACGTCGAGCGACGCGCCCTGGTCCACGAGCGCACGGAAGATGTCCCGCAGGTCGTAGTGACCGCCGTTGCTGGACAGCGTCCCCTGGTAGACGATGCGGGGCGGGCTCGACAGTGGCCGATCGAGAACGGGGAGCTCCGCCGGCAGGTCCCGGCCGATGGCGTAGTTGGGGAAGCAGAGCGAAAGCGTGGGGTGCCCGTGGCGGGCGGTGATCTCGTCGAGCATCTCCTGCGACACCGCCACCAGGGCGGCGCAGCCGGTGACGGCCTGCTTCTCCAGCACCAGGGGGTCGGCGGGCTCGGGGAAGCCGTCCTCGTACGGCGTCTGGCGGAGGCTCTGCAGGTCGTGGACGTCGTGGACGACGGGGACGCGCCGGCCAACGAGATCGCGGGCGACCACGTCGAGGGCGACGACGGTGAGACGGTCGGGCAGGTTGTGGCAGTGGATGACGTCGGGCCGGAACTCCTCGACCACCCGGGCCACGTCGGACGGATCGCCGTCGATGTGCCACCAGCGGTCGAAGAGCTCGTCGCCCTCGCCGTACCACTCGGTGAGGGTCTGTCCCTGGCAGGCGAACCCCAGCTCGAACCCGCCCAGGCCCCGCAGGCCGAGCCCGTACTTGAGGCTCCGGATGCAGGGCTGCTGCTGCAGGAACAGGACCCGCGTCAACGCCGGCTCTTCACCGGCTTGGCGGGGTTGCCCACCGCCACCACGTAGGCGTCGAGGTCGTTGGTGACGACGCTCCCCGCCCCGACGATGCAGCCCTCGCCGATGCGAACCCCGGGCAGGATGCACACGCCCATGCCGATCCAGCACTGGGGCCCGATCTGCACCGGGGGCGACTCGACCCAGCCCTGCTCCACGATGGGCCGGTCGACGTCGTCGGTCCTGTGGTTGGCGGTGTGGATCATCGAGTACGGGCCGAAGAGCGTCCCGTCGCCCACGACCAGGCCGCCGTACCCGTTCACGTAGCAGCCGTAGTTGAAGCCGACGCCGTCGCCCATCTCGATGTGCTCACCGTTCAGCCAGACGATGTGATCCAGGTAGTAGCACCCGTCCCCGACCCGTTTGGCGTCGTGGGGCTTGAACAGGATCGCCCGCTTGGTCTTCTCGGTGATGATCATGACCGTCTCCTTCCCCGCCGGGCACGAACTCACGTCCCCGGGGGCGGTGTAGCACGAACCCGGTCAGGCCGCGGCGCAGGCGCTCCACAGGCCGCGTCCGGCCTCGCGGGCCTCGCCGGCGAGGACGACCAGCTCGTCGGCGTGGGCCACGTTCGGCGGGATGGTGAGGACCCGTGCGTAGCCCTGGCGCACGAGCTCGGCGTTCACGAAGAGCCCGTCGGGGAGGCGGTAGACGTAGGCCAGCGTGCGGTCGTAGACGTCCCGGTCCTCGGCGTCGCCGACGAGACGCACGCCGACACCCTTCGGGAGCATCGTGGCCACGAACTCGGACGCCTGTCGGCCGAAGCACTGGACGGGCCGACGGGGATCCTTGGTCTCGGGCGTGTCGACGCCTATGAGCCGCACGTGATGCCCCCCGGCCACGACGACCGTGTCGCCGTCGACGACCCTCTGGATGGTGGTGTCGAGGCCGATCGGCAGTGCGACGACGGGCGGCGGGGGAGGGGCGGGGGTGGCCGGGGAGATGGTTGCGCAGCCGGCGCCGGCGACGGCGACGACGAGGGCGAGCAGCAGCAGGATCGGAGCCGGCCTGGTCATGCGCCCCTTCCTGGGCCGAGAGACGTGTCGGGGGGAAGGGCGACCGGCGGTCGGCAGGGGCCGGCCGAAGCCACGATAGCGGCGGGCCCGACCGAGGTCGGCGGCGCTGGGCGCCCGCGGAGTTGCGGTCAGGCCGCGGTGGGCTGGGCAGTTCCAGGATCCTGGCTCTCGGGCCGGTGCCCGGCCCGCCCGACGGCGAGCGCGGCACGGGCCTGCCGGAGCCCCTCCAAGCCAACCTGGCGGGTGTGCGGGTCGATCACCCACGGGCTGTCGTCGGAGCCGATCAGGGGGAGCTGCTCGTTCATGGTTTGAAGGATGCCAGGAGGGTGAGACAATTGAACCAACGGCCTGGGGCTTCAGCCAGTGTCCAGATGTGACGACACAGATAAGGAACAAGCGCAGCCCCTACCGGTGTTAGGAGTAGACGATGAGCGCCACGATCGAGCACGAGGCAATTGCGGAGGCTCTCCAGGTCATCGACCGGAGCCTGGGCTGGATGAACCGGCGGGGAGCTGGTGTCGACGGCCGAGGTCACCGACCTCCTCCTCGACGTGCGCTCGCTGCTCTCGGCGCCCTCCGATCTGGCCGGACTCGAGGCGCTGGAGACCGTCGGCGCCAACTAGCGCCCCCTCGCCGCCCGGGTCGCCTCAGGGCCTGCCCGGTGGTTTCAGAATCTGGCGGTAGGTCTCAGTCTCAGGATTCGTCTGGCGGCGCCGGCGTCACCGGCAGCACGGTCTTCGCGGGCGGCAACGGTGCCACCTTGCGGGCCAGCAGTCCGATGGCGACTCCTATGACAGCGCCTC
Organism: uncultured Acidimicrobiia bacterium; assembly: GCA_963827345.1. Lineage (GTDB taxonomy): Bacteria > Actinomycetota > Acidimicrobiia > Acidimicrobiales > AC-14 > CAWGUU01. The sequence goes on from CAWHAN010000006.1 coordinate 439,647, forward strand.
CCACCACGTCGGACCCATGGTGGATCTTCACGTGGACACGGCTCGACGCCACGATGACCGCGATGGCGAGGTAGAGCGGCCACAGCACGTCGTCCTCGCTGAGCAGCACGGCGGCGCTGAAGGCGGAGGTGGCGTGACCGCTCGGGAAGCTCGTGGTCAGCGGCCGCCGGAAATGGTGCGGATGCACCATCTCGGTGACCGGTCGGCGCCGGCGGAAGACCGACTTGATCAGGCCGTTGACCAGCAGCGATTCGGCCCCGAGGCTCAGTCCCAGCCGCAGCGCAGCTCTCGAAGTCCCGGTCCGAGCGCAGGCCCCGGAGGGTGCCGAGGATGAGCCAGATCAGGCTGAAGTCCCCGAGCTCGGTGGCCGTGTAGAGGACCCTGTCGACGACGGGCCGTCCCCGCAGGTGGTCGAAGCCCTCGTCGACGACCTCGTCGAAGCGGGCCACGAGGCGTCGAACGTCGGACCGGCGGCTCACCGGGCTGCACCGTAGCGGTGCGGACGAGTCCGCTCGGCACTCGGGCATCCAACTGGCGCATCCAACTGGCCGTCGGGGCGGTCCCGTATCCTTCGCCGCGTGACGACGCCCGAGGTCGCGGAACGGGAGCGACGGCAGCGGGTACGGCGGGTGACGACGTGGTCTCTCGTCGCCCTGACCGCCCTGAGCGTGCTGACCAGCACCGTGGCCTACTGGGCCCACCGCACCGTGTTCGACCAGGGTCGCTACCTGTCCCTCGTGGTCCCCCTGGCCGACGACCCGGCGGTGAAGGCGGCGCTGGCCACCTATCTGACCGACGAGATCGTCTCCGTCCTCGACCTCGACCAGCGGATCGCCGACGCGTTGGGGGAGATACCCCAGCTACCCAAGCGGGTCCCGCAGCTGATCGCCGGGCCGGTGGCGAACATGGGCAACGACCTCGTCCAGAAGGAGGTCACCAGGTTCGTCGATTCCCAGGAGTTTCGCGACCTGTGGAGCCGGATCAACGCCATCGGCCACGAGAAGGTGGTGGCCCTGCTGCGAGCCGACTACGACAAGCTCCCCAACCTGAGGCTGGAGGGCGAGGAGGTCCGCATCAACCTGCTGCCCATGGTGTCCGAGGTGCTGCAGGACGTTGTGCAGAAGGGGGTCGGGCTGGTGGCGTCGGGGGTCACCATCCCCGACATCTCGGTCACCGAGGTATCCGACTCGGCTCGGCAGAAGCTGTCGTCGGTGCTCGGGATCACCCTCCCCGAGCACTTCGGCGAGCTCACCGTGATGTCCAAGCAGAACCTCGACGACGCCCAGGCGCTCGTCGGCCGTCTCGACCGGCTGGTCTGGGCGCTCGTGCTCCTCAGCGTGGCGCTGGCCCTGGCTTCGCTGCTGGTGGCCGTCGACAAGCGGCGTGGGCTCGTGCAGCTGGCGCTCGGCGTCGCCGTGGGTCTGCTGCTGGGAGCGGTCGCCATCCGGCGGGTGAAGGAGGAGTTGCTCACTCGGGTGGACGACGAGCAGGCGAGGGGTGCGGCCGGCAGCGTGGTGTCGGCCACGCTGGCCACGCTGCGCGACGTCGGATGGTTCATCCTCGTCGCCGCCGTCGTGATCGGCCTGGTGGCCTACCTCGCCGGCCGGCCCCGCTGGCTGCTGGCCATCGTCGGTCAAGGGAGGGCGGCGGCTCGAAATCCGCGTCTGCTGGCGACGGTGAGCAGGTACGTCGACGGGTTCCGCATCGCCGGCGTGGCGGTGGCGCTCTTCGTGCTGGTGCTCACCGGCATCGGCGTGGTCCAGGTGGTTCTCGTCGTCGGTGCCCTCGGCGTGTACCTGTGGGCGGTGGAGGAGGCGAGGAAGTCGGCACCGGCTGAGCTCCAGCCGGTCGAGCCGGTTACCTAGGCGACGACGGGTGTGCGGGCGGCGGCTGCCGCTTCCCGGGCCAACGCCGGGTCGCCGCCGAAAGCGGGGCAGTAGGCCTGGAAGGAGCACCAGTCGCAGAGGCGCGAGGGCCGGGGCCGGAAGTCGTCCCTGTCGCAGGCTTTCTCCACCGCGGTCCAGATGGCCGACGCCCGCTGCTGCAGGCCGCGGATGGACTGGTCGGACGGCTCGGCCACGATGGCCACCGGCTCGGACAGGTAGAGCAGCTGGATGCGGGCCGGGCGCCGGCCGAGCACCTGCTCGCACAGGAAGGCGTAGAAGTGGACGCCGCCGAGCCGGCTCTGCTCGTAGGCGACCCTGGGGACCGCCCCGGTCTTGTAGTCGGTGACGACGAGGCCGCCGTCGGCGTCGAGCTCGAGCCTGTCGATGATGCCCCTGAGGGTGAGCGTGCCGATGGTGGCTTCCAGCAGGAGCTCGAGGCCGATGGGACGGATGGTGGACGGGTCCTCCAGCCGGAAATAGCGCCTGACCAGGGTTTCCGCGTCGGCGACGAACTCGGCCCGAGCCTCGTCGGTGAGGTCGAGCCCCACCAGGTCGGGGTCGGTGGCCATCTCCGCCACCGCCTGGTCGAGGCAGCCGAGGGCGGTGGGCAGGCTGCGGTTCTCCGCCGGTTCGCAGAACAGCAGCTCGAGGGTGCGGTGCACCAGCGTGCCCTTGGTGGCCGGTGCCGACGGCGGCTCGGGCAGCCTGTCGATGGCCGAGAACCGGAACGCGAGGGCGCAGTCCTTGAACGACGCGACCTTGGACGGGGTCAGCGATCTCGGGAGCGCCAGTGCCATCAGGGCCAGGCTACCGAGGCCCTGCGACACCGGCGCGGATGCCGGACCGAAACCCCGACCCGAACCGGTGACGCAAAACCGCGCCAGGGACCGCTCTGTGACCCCAGTTCGAGGATGGCCGGCCACCGCACCGAACCGGTGACGCAAAACCGCGCCAGGGACCGCTCCGTGACCCCAGTTCGGGATGGGCGGGTTCAGGCGAAGGCTTCGAGGACGGCTCCGGCGACGCCGGGGGGGTCCTCCAGCGGGCCGAGGTGGCCCAGGCCCTCCAGGACCTCGGTCCAGGCGTGGGGGAGGGCGGCGGCCTGGCGCTCGAAGGTGCCGGGCTCCAAGGCCTCCGAGCGGTCGCCGGAGCCGATCATGACCGGGCAGGCCACCTCGCCAAGGCGGGTGAAGCCGTCGTGGGCGAGGCCCTGCCGGTAGACGGCGGCCTCGGTCTCGGGCCGGCACTGCAGCCGGATGGAGTTGTCGTCCCCGTTGCCGGCGCTGACCGGTACGAACCCGCACTTGATGTAGGCCCGCAGGCTGGCGTGGGTGAGGCCGGCGAACTGGGGCTTGCCAGCGAGGTGGGCGTAGGCGTCGCCCGCCGACGGAAATGTCTCCCGTCGCCGCAGCGCCCCCTCGATGAGGGCCCGGCGCGAGTCGGGGGATGGCGGCGACGGCCACACGATCGGCTCGTAGCAGTACAGGGCGGTGAACGTCCCTGGGCGGCGGGCCTCGGCGTCGAGCACGGCGGCGCCGCCGGACGAGTGGCCGAACCCGAACAACGGGCTCCCCAGGTCGAGGGCGTCGACCACCGCCAGCACGTCGTCGGCGAAGCCTCGCCAGGCGAAGTCGACCTCCGCAGGGGTCACCGTCGCCCCGTGACCACGAAAGTCGAGCGTCCAGCAGTGGAACGAGCCCGCCAGCGCCTCCGCCATCGGGCGGAGGACCCCGCCGCAGAAGCCGGTGGCATGGGCCAGGAGCAGCGGCGGGCCCTCGCCACCCAGGTCGGCGATAGCGACCTTCACGCCGTCGGTGGAGGGAACCAGGGCCACGGCGGGGAACGGTAGCGTGCTCCGATCAGCGATTCGGAGGACGGCGTCCTCGCCGCCAACCAGGCCTTCTACGCCGCCTTCGAGGCGCGCGACCTCGACGACATGTCGAAGGTCTGGGAGCACTCCGACCGGGTCCTGTGCACCCACCCCGGCTGGGCCAGCCTGCACGGGTGGGGCCGGGTGGCGGCGTCGTTCTTCGCCCTGTTCCAGAACGCCCAGCGGCTGCAGTTCATCCTCACCAACGAGTCGGCCGAGATCCTCGGCGACACCGCCTGGGTCTCCGTCGACGAGAACATCCTCGACGCCGCCAGCACCACCACCGTCGCCGCCCTCAACCTCTTCGTCCGGGAGCCCGGCGGGCCTGGCTCATGGTGGCCCATCACGCGTCGCCGCTCAGCGGCAGCGGCGGCTCCGAGACCGACGCCGACACATCCTGACCGGGCACATCCTGACCGGGCACATCCTGACCGGGGCCCTCCTGACCGGGATCGACCCCGACACCCAGCAGCAGGTCGGCCATCTGGGCGGCGTTGACCACGGCGTAGTCCCGCCAGCAGTTGTTCATGAGGACGTGGACCTCGTCGGCCGACGACGACAGCTCCCGCACCCGGGGAACCCATTCCTGCAGCTCGTCGGGGGTGTAGAGGTACCGGAACCGCTCGGCGGCCGACGGGACCGGCCCCTCCCAGGTCTCGGCGTTGCGACCGTGGAAGCGAACGACGGCGAGGTCGTTGGTGGCGGCCACCACCGGCGGCATCGACGACGGGAACCCGGCCGGCTCGTCGACGCACACGAAGGACACGCCGAGCTGCTCGAGGAACTCGAGGGTGGTCTCGCACTCACCGCCCTCCATCCAGCGGGCGTGGCGGAACTCGACGCACAGCCGGATCCCGTCGAGACGATCGACCGCCTCGGCGATCTCGCGGCGGTTGGCGTCCTTGGGGCCGAACCAGCGGGGGTACTGGAACAGCACCGCCCCGAGCTTGCCCGACGACTGCAAAGGCATGAGGGAGTGGCGGAACCTGTCCCACGCTTCGTCCAACACCGCGGGCGGGAGGTGCTTGGCGTACAGCCGGCGCTTGTCGCGGTGCTCGGCCGGCACCTCCCCCTGCAGGTCGGGCCAGAGCGAGTGGTGGAAGGTCGGGTGACCGGTCAGCAGTGACCACGCCTTCACGTCCATGGTGAACCCGGGCGGCGTCCGCTCGACCCAGGCCGCGGTCAGTTCCGGCGTGGGCGGGAAGTAGTAGGTGCTGTCCACCTCGACGACGGGGAAGCGGCTGGCGTAGTAGGCGAGCCGCTCGGCCGCCGTCATCGACCGGCGCGGGTACCAGCCCGTCTCCTTGACCAGGGTGGCGTCGGTCCACGAGCACGTGCCGATGAGCACCCGCGAGTCGCGTTCGCCGAGGTGGATCGCCTCGCCGCCGGGCCCGTCGTGCTCAGCGATCGACGACTTCCTCCGTGGCCGCCTTCTCGGGCGCCCCGTTGCCGCCGTTGCCGTTCTTGCTCCCCGACAGCAGGTTGCGGGCCAGCTGCAGCCCGGCGACGCCCTGGGACATGGCCTGGGCCAGGGTGTCGGACAGCCCTTGGGCGCCGTTGAGCACGATCATCTGGTCGATGTCGCCGAACGGCTTGGCCGCCGCGGCCACGATCTCCGGCCACTTGTCGGCCAGCTGCTGGCCGATCACGGCGTCCTGGTTCTCGGCCAGGGCGCGGGCCCGGGCGGCGATGGAGTCGGCCTCGGCCATGCCCCTGGCCCTCACCGCCTCGCCCTCGGCCAGCCCCTTGGCCTGGGTGGCAGTGGCCTCGGCCTCGCCGATGGCACGGGTGCCGTCGGCTCGGGCCATGGCGTCGAGGCGGACGTGATCGGCCTCGGCCGCTGCCGCCAGCCGCACCCGCTCGGCCTCGGCGCCGGCCTCCAGCTTGACCCGCTCGGCGTGGCCGGCGGCGTGCAGCTCGACTTCCTGGCGCTGGGCCTCGGCCTGGGCGACGCGGGCGTCCCGGTTGGCCTTCGACAGGGTGACCTGCTCGTAGGCCTTGGCGTCGGCCGGCTTGCGGACGGTGGCCTGCAGGCGCTGCTCCTCCCGCTGGGCCTCCAGCTCCGCCGCCTTGGTCTCCTCGACCACGACCTCCTGGCGGGCGTGGGCCTCCGCCAGCGGCCCGGCCAGGCTGGCCTTGGCGTCGGCGTCGTCGATCTCGGCCTGGTAGCCGGCCTGCTTGACCTGGCTGGCCCGCCGGGCCTCGGCCTTGAGGGCGTCGGCCTCCTGTTCCCGCTCGGTGGCCTCGCGGTCGGCCGCGGCCTGGGCGATGCGGGCCTGGCTGGCCACCGCCGCCGCGTGCGGGCGCCCGAGGTTCTCGATGTAGCCGGTGGGGTCCTCGATCTCCTGGACCTGCAGCGAGTCGACGATCAGCCCGAGCTTCTCCATCTCGATCCCCGACGACTCCCGGGTCAGCTGGGTCAGCTTCTCCCGGTCCCGGATCATCTCCTCGACGGTCGTGTTGCCGACGATGGCTCGCAGGTGGCCGGCGAACACGTTGTGGACACGGTGGTCCATCTGGTCCTGCTGGTCGAGGAAGCGCCGGGCGGCGTTGGCGATCGACGTGAAGTCGTCGCCCACGTTGAAGATCACCACGCCCTTGATCCCCAGCCTGATGCCCTGGTGGGTGACGCAGTCGATGGCCAGCTCCGCCTCCGGAAGTCCAGCGTGAGACGACGGACGGTCTGCACCCCGGGGATCACCAGCGTCCCCTTGCCGGTGACGATCTGAAGCCGAGGCTCTCGCTCACGGCGTCGCTCGGCGTGTGCTCGCGGAGCCCGGAGAGGATGAGGGCCTCGTTGGGCTCGGCCACCCGCCACATCGCCTTGAACACGAGGGCGGCGAACACGAGGACTGCGACGACGACGATCAGCGTGAGGAACATGTCATTCTCACCTTCCTGGGGCCCACCTTCCTAGGGGGAGCGCTACATCCTGGAAACCACAACTGCTACATCCTGGATACGACAACAGTGCGGGGTGGGTAGTACTCCACGACCACGATCCGGGTGCCGGGCGGCAGGGTGTCCTCGCCGTCGTGGGCGTAGGCGTGGAACGCCTCGCTCCCGCCCCGGATCTGCACCATCACCTCGCCCAGCTTCCCCGGGGCGACGGTGCCGGGACCCGACCCATCTTGCCGATCATCGTCTGGTCGACCACTCGGAGGCCTCCTGCCCCGTGCGCTGGTGGGCCCCAGTGTCGCAGCCGCCGGACCGCTGCGTGCGAGCCGGTCAGTGGGCGAGCCGGTCAGAGGCCGCTTCGCACCAGGTCGGTGTAGAGCCGGATGCCGTCCTGGTTCATGTGCACGCCGTCGGACTCGAACAGGCCGGGGTTGGCCTCGCCGAGCGCCTTCCAGTCGAGGAGCACGGCGTTCGGGTATCGGGACACGGTCTCCGCGATCACCGCGTTGTTCGGCTCCTCCCACGGCCGAGGCACCTTGACGTTCACCACGGCCACCCTCCGCACGCCGCTCAGGACCTGCATGAGCTCGTCGAAGACCTCGGCCCGCACGATGCCGTTGTTACCCACGTGGACGACCACCACGTCGCCCAGCTGACCGGCGTCCCGCAGCTCGACGGCCAGCGCCACCGACGCCGTCACCTGACGACCGATCTCGCCGAGCACCGAGATGCCGGGGACCTCGGCCTCGAGGAAGGCCTGGGCCTCGAGCAGGACCGACTCGCCGATGGCGGTGACGTGGCCGGTGGGAGTCGCCGGCGGCGGCACCACCGCGGGAGGCGGCTCCGGTGGGGGGGCCACCTCGGGCCCCTCGGCCACGGCGGTCGTCGTCGTCTCCGCGACCGGCGCCGTGGTCGTCGTCGTGGTGGTCGCGACGGGAGCGGCGGAGGCCACCGCGTACGTGGGTGTCTCCACCGGGTGGTCGACGAGGACCGCGGCGGCGATGGCGACGGTGACGACCGCGACGACGAGCGCCCAGCCCCCGGCCACGAGGCCGGGTCGGCCCCGCCGGCGACGGGCCCGACTCGCGGACCTCCCGCCAGGCCCGGCCCAGGGCCCGGCGCGGATCGGCCGCTCGACCCACCGGTAGGACGCGGTGGCCAGGGCCAGGGTCAGCCCGATCTGCAGGGCCAGGAGGGGGAGGCCGCTCAGAGGCACGTCGCTGTGGGGCCGCGTCATCATGAGCACCGGCCAGAACCACAGGTAGATGGCGTACGACCGCCGTCCCACCCACACCAACGGCCAGCATCCGAGCGCCCGGCCGACCCACGACGCCGGGTGCGTCGTCACCGCCACGGCGATCGCGGCCAGCACCGCGACCGCGATGAAGCCACCCCGGTAGAGGCCGGTGTCGAACTGGTCGACCTTCACCACGCACGCGGCGAGCCCGACGACGGCGGCCACCCCGACGGCTTCGAGCAAGATCCGCCGGGCCCCGCCAAGGCCGGACGACGTCCTCCAACGCATCGGTATGCACGCGAGGGCGGCACCGACGAGCAGTCCGGCGGCGCGGGTGTCGGTGCCGAAGTAGACCCGTGACGGGTCGACGTTGGGGTCGTAGAGGAGCGCCATGAGGCCCGCCGACACCGCCGCCAGCGCCACCACGGGCACGATGAGCAGCTTCGGGTCGCGGCGCCGCCCCATCGGGATCAACAGGACGAAGAGCACGAGGGGCCAGATCAGGTAGAACTGCTCCTCGACCGCCAGGCTCCACAGGTGTTGCAGCACCGGCGGCCGGCCGATCTCCTGGAAGTAGGACTGCTGCTCGAAGATCAGCCGCCAGTTGGAGACGTACCCCAGCCCGGCGAGGACGTCGGCCCGGAGGCGGTAGCCCTGGTCCGAGGCCAGCAGCGGGACGGCCACGGACACCACCACCAGGACCACGACGAGCGCGGGCAGCAGCCGCAAGGCCCGCCGTCCCCAGAACCGCACGGTCCGGAGGCTCCCCGACCGTTCCCACTCGGCCAGCAGGAGCGACGTGATCAGGAACCCGCTGATGACGAAGAACAGGTCGACGCCGAGGAACCCGCCCTTGGCCCAGTCCAGGTCGGCGTGGTAGGCGAACACGGCCGCGACAGCCAGGGCCCGGAGCCCGTCGATCCCCGGCATGTACCGCAGCCGGGCCTCCCCGGCGGTGCGGATCGTCTCGTACCCTCGAGCCGACGGCACTTACGGAAGCGTACGGCACGTCCCAAATGAGTGTTTCGGTCAGCCCGTTCTCGTCCTGCCTGCTACCAGGAGAAGGGTGACGCCGAGGGCGGAGGCCAGCACCGATGCGACGAGGACTCCCGCGTTGGCGGCGTCGACGAGACCGGGCTCGGTGAAGGCCAGATCGGCGACGAACAGGGACACGGTGAAGACGATGCCGGCGATGGCGCCGATGCCCACCAGCTGCGACCAGCGCCGGCCCGGCCGGCAGGCTGCCGACGCCCAGCCGGACGGCCAGCCAGGCCGAGGCGCTGACCCCCACGAGCGTGCCCACGACCAGGCCGAGCACCAACCCGAGGCCCACGACGCCGCCGCACTGAGCACGACGCCGGCGTTGGCGAGCGCGAACAGGGGCACGACAAGGAAGCTGGTCAACGGGTGCAGGAGGTGCTCGAGCCGCTCCGCGACCGATACACCGGATTCTGTGGGCGGGCCGGCCGGGGCCAGCAGCCCGAGCAGGGCGCCGGCGATGGTGGCGTGCACCCCCGACTCGCTGCGGCGGGGGGTGGCTGCACGCCACCCGGGAGTGTAGTGACGGACTCCCATGAGGGTAGGCACGGGACATGCGCGACCGCTGGTTCAAGGAAGCCGTCATCTACTGCCTCGACGTCGAGACCTTCCAGGACTCCAACGGCGACGGCGTGGGCGACCTGCCCGGGCTGATCAGCCGCCTCGACTATCTCGAACGGCTCGGGGTCACCTGCCTGTGGCTCAACCCCATCCACCCCACCCCGAATCGCGACGACGGCTACGACGTCGCCGACTTCTACGGCGTCGACCCCCGCCTCGGGAACCTCGGCGACTTCGTCGAGCTGATCCACCAGGCCGCCAACCGCGGCCTGCGGGTGATCATCGACCTGGTCATCAACCACACGTCCGACAAGCACCCCTGGTTCCAGGCGGCCCGGTCGGGCCCTGACTCGCCCTTCCGCGACTACTACGTGTGGACCGAGGAGCGCCCCAAGGACATCGCCCAGGGGATGGTGTTCCCGGGCGTGCAGAAGGCCACGTGGACCAAGGACCGCAAGGCCAAGGCCTGGTACTACCACCGCTTCTACGACTTCGAGCCCGAGCTGAACGCCGCCAATCCGAGGGTGCGGGAGGAGGTCAAGAAGATCGCCGCCTTCTGGCTCCAGCTGGGCGTGGCCGGCTTCCGCCTGGACGCCGCGCCCTTCGTGATCGAGCTCACCGAGCCGGACAACCCCAACCCGCCGAAGGACTTCGACTACCTGCGCGAGCTGCGGGAACTGATGTCCTGGCGGAAGGGCGACACCCTCGTGCTGGCCGAGGCCAATGCCGAGCCGGCCGAGCTCACCGAGTACTTCGGCAGCGGCGACCGCCTGCCCATGCTCTTCAACTTCCTGCTCAACCAGCAGGTCTTCCTCGGCATGGCTCGCGGCGAGGCCAGCGCCGTCCTCACCGGCCTCACTATGACGCCGGCCATCCCCAAGACCTGCCAGTGGGCGACGTTCCTGCGCAACCACGACGAGATCGACCTCGGCCGCCTCACCGACTACGACCGCAACCAGGTGTTCGAGGAGTTCGGCCCCGAGCCCGAGATGCAGCTCTACGGCCGGGGGAATCCGGCGTCGGCTGGCGCCCATGCTCGGCGGCGACCGCCGGCGGATCGAGATGGCTTACAGCCTGCAGTTCACCCTGCCGGGAACGCCGGTCATCCGCTACGGGGAGGAGATCGGCATGGGCGACGACCTCTCGCTCCCGGAACGGGACTCGGTCCGCACGCCGATGCAGTGGTCGGAGGGGCCCAACGGCGGGTTCTCGACGGCAAAGGCGGAGGACGTCCACCGTCCCGTGATTGCCGACGGGGAGTTCGGCTATCCCACGGTCAATGTCACCGCCCAGCGGCGCGACCCCCACTCACTGCTGTCCTGGATGGAGCGGGCCCTGCACACGCTGCGTGAGTGCCCGGAGTTCGCCATCGGCGGCTTGGAGCCGCTCGACACCAAGGAGCGGTCGGTGGTGGCCCTGCGGTACGAGGCGCCGTCGGGCGTCATGCTGGCCCTGACCAACCTGGCCGACGAGCCGTGCGTGATCGACCTCGCCGACCAGCTGGGCGACCTGCCGGAGGCCCCCACCGAGGTGTTCGGCGACGGCGACTACGGCGACACTCGTCCCGAACCGTCCAAGCTGGAGCTCAACGGCTACGGCTACCGGTGGATCCGCCTGGGCCAGTCGATCGGGGCGGAATGAGGCCGTAGGCTCCGGCTATGGACTTCAAGTTGGAGCTGGTGGCCGTTCCCGTGTCGGACGTCGACAGGGCCAAGGCCTTCTACACCGACAAGGCCGGCTTCGTGCTCGACCACGACCACCGGGTCAGCGACGAGATGCGCTTCGTCCAGCTCACGCCTCCAGGATCGGGGTGTTCCATCGCCATCGGTACCGGGATCATGGACACGCCGCCTGGATCGGTGAAGGGACTGCAGCCTCGTGGTCGCCGACATCGAGGCGGCGAGAGACGAGCTGATCGGCCGGGGCATGGACATCGGCCCGGTACAGGACTTCGCGTGGGGCAGGTTCGTGTTCTTCGAGGACCCCGACGGTAACGGCTGGGCGGTGCAGCAGATCCCCGCGCGGCTAGCGGTCCCGGCTGGACAGGTGGGCTTCGACATAGGGGACGGCGACCGTTTCCAGGCCTCTCGGTGTGCCGAAGACGGGGTGGACGTTGACCTCGAACACGACGACCCCGTTCTCGACAGCCAGGTCGACCCCGCTGAAGGGCAGGCCCATCGACCTGGTGGCTGAGATGGCGGCGCTGGCAAGCCCGTCCGGAAGCTCGTCGGGGAGCATGACTGTCGAGGCCGCCCCCTGGGCCTCGTTGCAGGGTGCGTCGGGGTCCATCTGGACGTGCTCGCACGCCCGCACGACCCGACCCTCGAGGACGACGACGCGGAACTGGTGACGCCGACCCTGTTCGTCGAAGTTCTGGGCGTCCCGAGCGATCAGCCAGTCCAACTCCAACTTCTCGTAGTGCTCGAGGGCGACGAGCAGCTGCTCGCGGGTGGTGACGTGGAAGACGTCGCTGCCGCCCAGACCGATCGTCGGTCTCGCCCAGACGTCGCCACCGAGACGGTCGAAGCCGTCCTCCGCCTGCTCGCATGACGGTCGACGCAACGTGATCGTCTCCATGTGGGGAATGCCATCGCGCAGGAACCGTTCGACGGTCAGGTCCTTCTCGGTGGCCCGGCGACAGGCCTCGGCGTCGAGACCCAGGGAAACGACCCCGAAACCGCGCAGCAGGCACTGAAATGCCTCGAAGCGCCGTCGTTCCGAGGGCGGGATCTCGTAGACGATCACCACGCCCGGTGTCGCCACCAGGCCCTCGGACGCCACCTCGAGTCGGACCCGCCCGTCGACGAGGGTCGCCCTCCCCGTCCCCCCCGACATGAAGTGCCGGGCGTCGATCGACACCGGCGGCGAACCGGTGAGGAGCTCGATGGCCGTCACGAGTATGTCCCGGCTCCCTTCGCCGGAGCTGTGGTCCGTCAGGAGCGCGATGTTCACCCGTGTCCAAGCACCCTCCCGACCCGTCGGCGGCGATCACCGACATTTGATGTGACGGTAGCGTCGTGATTTTGCCACTTTTAGCCCAAATCACGACGCTACGGTTACATCAAATGACGGGGTGAGGCGTCTCGCCCCTTACGGCATCGCCGCTTCCAGCCGGCGCTGGTAGGCGTCGGCGAGGGCGTGGAGGGCCTCCTGGCAGTCGCCGTCGTAGGCCGAGCCGTGCATCGTCGCCAGCGTGTCGGGTTCGAGCTCGGCCAGTCGCCGGATGGTGGGTGCGGTGAAGGGGGTGAGGGCGGTGGCGTTGATCTTCTGGTCGGCGAACAGGGTCTGCTCGACGATGTCGCCGTCGAAGACGGCCGGGCCCTCGCCCAGGTGGGTGAAGAGGTCGCCGCACAGCAGGGTGCGGGTTGTCTCCTCGAACAGGATCCCGGCGTCCCAGGCGTGGGGCACGTTGGGAGTGGCGAAATAGCGCACCCGCTTGTCGCCCAGGTCGAGGACCTTGCCGTCGGACAGCGAGGTGACCTTGCGGTCGGTCATGTCCCGCACGTTGACCTCGGCGGCGACGTCGCCGACCACCACCTCGGCGCTGCGGATGGCCGACGTCCACTGGGCCAGGGCGCCACACTCGTCGGATTCCACGTGCCCGAAGGAGATCCACCGCAGCCGCTCCAGCCGCATGGCGCGACCGGTGAACTCGATCGTGTCAGAGAACAGCTGCCGGGGGCCGGTGTGGAACAGCAGCGGATCCTCCGCCAGCAGGAGGTACTGGTTCATGGTGAAGCCCTCGTCGGTGACCTCGGGCAGGTAGGTGGAGATCCGGAAGACGCCGTCGGCGATCTCGTCGACGGTGGTCTTGTGGGTTCTCAAAAGGTGCCTTTCAGGCTGCTCAACCGCAGCGGGTCAGTCGGTGGGCTTCTGGGCGCGCATGCCCGCGACCGCCTCGGCCAGCCCTTCGGCGTCGAGGACGTCGGACATCACGCCGATCTGGTCCTCCCAGACGTCGTCGGGTATCTGCTGGCGGACCTCGTCCTCCAGCACGTGGTACACGTCGAGGCCCAACTGGGCCCCGGCCAGGGCGCCTGCAAATGCCGGATCTCCGAGGATCACCGTCTCTGCCGAGATCTCCGCTGCCTCCGGGTCGGGGGCTCCGAGGATCACGATCAGGTTGGATGTTCCGTGGGTCTCAGACAGCCGGAGAATTGTCTCCTGGCTCTGCAGGTCCATGGCCCCTGATGCCGTTCAGACGAAGCATTCGGTGGCCATGAACGCCACCGTGCCACCGGCGGCCTTGATGCAGGCGGCGATGGCGGTGCCGGGGATCCCGTCACGCTCGCCGAGGGCGATCACCTGCTTGCCTTCGAACAATCAGACTCACCTCCTCCCCGTTTGGAGTGCGGAGCTGCTCGTCGAGCCAGGCGGTGAGCTTGGCGGCGTTGACCCCGTCCCCTCCGAGCCGGGCCACCTCGGCGCCGTCCCGGAACAGGAGGAAGATCGGCAGGCCCATCAGGCCCATCGACATGCACAGGCGCCTGGCCTTGGGGGCCTCCAGCTTCACGACCTTCAGCGCGTCGGCGTGGGCCTCGGCCAGCTTCTCGACGTGGGGCTCGAGCGCAAGGCAGGGCTGGCAGTCGGGACCCCAGACGTCGACGAGGACGGTGCCTTCGGACACGAGGTCCTGGAAGGTGTCGCGCGTGGCCTCGGCGATACCGGCACCGGCGCTCACGACGACCGCTCCAACAGCACGCTCATGCCGTCCGACAACTGGCACATCCGGCCGAGGAACAGGCTTCCCTTGGCGATCAACATGACTCTCTCCGCACTTCCCGTGGTGAGCCGCTCGACTGCATGGGGCAGGTAGCAGAGCGACGAGGCCAGGTGGCCCTGAGTCGGAGCGTACCCGGGCATGCCCCGTTCGGTAACGAAGGCGGCGATCTCGCTGCGCTCGATGTCGCCTCTGCGGGCGGCGAGGGCGGCGATCGTCTTGTAGTTGCGCTCCGGGACGTTGCCCGACCCCTGCGGCTCGGTGATCTCGGGGTTGTGGAGCTCCGTGGCGAAGTCGTCGATGTCGGTGAGGGCGATGCCCGCCGCGGTGAGGGGCGCCACGGCCAGGGCCTCCATGACCTGCGGGTTCGAGCCGCCCGCGCTGACCGTATGGCGGCCGACCACGTCGAGCCTCACCCGCGCACCGGCCGACCCGCCCGCCTCCACCAGGGCGGCGGCCCCGCCCAGCACGTCCTCCAGGATCGGCAGGCCGTGCTTGAGGTGGCCCTGGAACTTCATGCCCAGCTTGGCCATCGACCCGCCGGCGATCACCGCCACCCGCTCGAACACGCCGGCGCTGACCAGGCTCGATGCGATTACGAGGGCCGGTACGGGGGCGGCGCAGAAGTTCTTGACGTCGGCCCCCGAGGCGTTGTTCAGACCGGCGGCCTCGGCCACCGCCTTGGCCATGTTGCCGCCGCCGCGCTGGTAGCGGTCGCCGATGGCCTCCTCGCCGCAGCCGAGGACGTAGGGGATCGACAGCGGGTCGAGGTCGTGCTTCTCGAGCAGGTGGAGCAGGGCGAGGGTGGCCGTGGCCTTGGCCGCCAGGTTGTCGAGCAGGACGATGCTGGCCAGGGACTCGTCGCCGACCTGGCCGCAGCGCATGGCGGCCAGGGGTTCGCCGTCGGCCCGGCTGACGGCTAGGGCGGCGGGCTCGGACGCCACCGCCTCCACGTCGCCGCGGGCCTTGTCGATGCGGTCGAGAGACATGGCCTTGGCCAGGGGATGGCCGGCCAGCGCGGCCGCCGCCCGCTCGGCCACCGCCGGCGACAGGGTCAGCAGGCCGAAGTCGTCGGCCACCGCCAGCAGCCCGAGGAACTCGTCCTCCGGCATGATCTCGCCCGCCGGTGCGAAGCGGTCGGCCGACTCGACGGACGCATCGGTCCACGGCCGCGGCGGCAGGTCCCGGGGGTGAAGCGCGTTCACGTAGGCCTGGTGGGGGGCGTAGCCGACGGCATCGTCGAAGCTGCGGAGCGACGACTCGAACGCGGCCTTCACCTCGGCGTTCTTGGGGAGCTCCCGCCGGGGCTTGGAGCCGTGGGAGGCGAAGCTGGGCGTGTGGGCGAGGACCTGGGTGGCGGCCCGGATCGCTACTGAGTCAGGCCGGCTCATCGAACCGGCCCCATCGGACTAGGCATCGGGTACCTCGAAGACTGTGGGTTCGGACACGGCGGTAGTGACGGCTTCGAGTCCACGCTCGACCAGGCGGCGTCGCCAGGCGTGCTCGTCCTCGGGGGACAGCGACGGGTCGCCGGCCGGGTAGGGAATTCCCCTCGTCCGCACCACCCGTGGCGCCCCCACCCGCAGGGCGATCGACGTGAGGTTGCACAGCAGCGCTGTCGGGATCCCTGCCCTCTCCAGTTCCTTCGCAAGCGTTGCCCCGCAACGCGTACCGGTTCCTCACGTGCTGGTCAGGATGGCGGCCCGGCCCCGGACCGGCGGAGGTCGGCCGCCCACTCGACGCCGAACCGGCGGGCGTTGGCCACCGACGTGCCGTTGCCGGTGGTGACGAAGTACTCGGGCAGCATGCTGCCGATCCGGCCCTCGGCCTCCAGCTCCCGGGCCACGTCGAGGGGGAGGATGCGGTTGGGGTCGGCGTTGGCGGCCACGGTCGAGAAGCCGCCGTGCACCGAGCGCCACTCGCCGCTCTCCAGGCGGTCCTGGCCCTCGATCGGGTAGCGGAGCCACCGGGTGGCCCGGGCCGACTCCAGCTTGCCGGGGTTGGCGTCGGGCACCAGCCCGCCCTCGGTGACGAAGGCGACCATGACGGTGGCGGGATCGTCGACGGGCGCGGCGGGGGTGACCTGGTCGAACCGGGGGAGGGGGACCTCGGTGGCGTCGCGGTCGCCGCCCAGCCTGGTCAGGACCAGGTCGACGGCCCGTTCGGCGGCGTTGTGCTCGTCGAGCACCGACAGGCGGGGCAGCCGGCCGATGCGTCCGTTGTCGGCGGTGAGCGGCTCACCGGCGGCGACGACGTTGATGGCGCCGACCAGGGCGTCGAGCGACTTGGCCATGGTGCGGGCGACCTCGCCGGAGCCGACGACCGGCGCGGCGCCGGCCTCGTCGACGCCGGGGTTGTCGGGGTGCATCGACGCCAGGGCGGTGATGCCGGCTGCCTCGGCTGCGCCCGCCACCCGGGCGCAGGCCAGTCCGTAGCGCCCGCTGGTGAACGCCGGGCCGGTGACCACCAGGTCGGGCTCGGCGGCGGTGATGAGGGCCAGGATCTCGTCGATGGCGCCCTGCGTGGCCGACGCGTAGTCGTCGCCGCACCAGACGGTTGTCACGATCTCGTGGTCGTCGCCGAGCAGCTGGGCCAGCTTGCGGCCCGGTCCGACCGGCCCCTCGGCCGACGACGGCCCGCCGGCGGCGGCGTCCTCCCCGCCAACTCCGGCGAAGAACTGGTTGATGTAGTGGACGATCCTCATATGACTGCCCGCAGCTTGCCCCAACCGAGCGGGTTGCACCCGCCGTAGATGACTGCGGTGGGCAGCTCCATCTCCGACGTGGCGGGCACGTCGAGGAGGGCCAGCGTGTCGCCGCCGTAGGCGTGGTCGACGGCCGGCAGGTTCAGCCGGTGGTCGTAGTTGCCGGTGCTCACCATGGCCGTCGCCCTCTCGGGGGCCACGACGATGGGCGGACCGGTGCCGTCCACGCCCGACATCTCCGCGAACAGGCCGACGGCGACCATCCCCAGGTCCTCGATGGCGTCCATCTTGAGGGCCATGTCCGCATCCGCGTTGCCCCCGCCCTCCTTGGTGACGATCACCGCGTCGAACCCCGCATCGGCGCACACCTGGGCGGCCTCAGCCGACACCCGCTCCTTGGCCGCCGACTCGACGGGCTCGGGCGAGATCACCACTCCAGCGAACCACAGGTCGCGACCGTGACGGGCACGAAGGGCGGCCACTACGGGGTTGTTCTGGTGCAGATAGGTGGGGTTCTTGAGCGACGGGTGGCCGAACTGGCCGCTGACGACCGCCCCCACGTCGAGGGCATCGCCGTCGAGCACCGTCGGCGTCTGCCCGGCGAAGGACCGGCCGTAGACGAAGACGTCCTTGAACGCGCCCTGGGTCTGCAGGTTGGTGAGCACCGCCACCTTGGGCAGGCCCCGGTCGGGGTCGACCGCGGCGGGTGGTTCCTCGACCGCGTCGGGTGCGACGTCGAGCGCCGCCTCGGCCAGATAGGCGGCCAGCGACAGCGTTCCCTGGCGCAGAGCGGCGTCGACGTCCTCCCACGCCGCTCCTTCCGCCGGCTCGAACTCGACGACGAGGTTGAAGGTCGACGCCACCGGCGAGAGCGGGGCGGCCGGACCGGACATGTCGACGACTGCCTCCTGGGCCCGAGGCAGGTGGCCGGCCACGACGACGGCAGCGCCCCGCAGGATGTGGACCCCGTCGCCCTCCTCGTCGCCGTCGGCGTCGGCAGGGCCGACGAAGCCGGGGAAGATGCCCCCGCCGCCGGGGCCCATGGTGCGGGGCTCGACGGCGTCGAGGACCTTGACGATCCGCGCCGAGTCGCCGGGTGCCACCACCGACAGGTGCACCGAAGCCAGGGCCGGGGACTCGAGGTGGCCGGCGGCCTCGGCCGCCTCCACAGTGAGGGTCCCGTCGACAAGCGCGGTCGTCTCGCCGATCGCCATCCCGCTCACGGTGTGGACGTACCGGGTGAGTGCCACCATCGAACCGTGGCAGACGACCAGGAGGTTTGGCAAACGAGGCGGTCGCCGCTCGACAGGCAGGAATTTCGGGGTGGGAGGGGTGTTGCACCATTGCTATGGCTATGACGACACGAACGCTCGAGAGGCTGGCGGCAGGACGCCGCTTGTCGAGACCTCGACCCCAACCTCTTCTTCCCCGCCACCGATGAGCAGGCGGGGGCGGCCAAGACCGTCTGCGCCACCTGTCCGGTGCGGGAGGACTGCCTCGAGTACGCCATCGCGACCCGTCAGGACGACGGCGTCTGGGGTGGCCTCGACGAAACCGAGCGCAAGCGGATCCGGCGCCGGCGCCAGCAGGCGGCCAGGGCCGCCCGCGCCGCCTGACGACCCGCGCCTGGGGGCTGGGACGGCCCTTGGCCGGCCAAAGGACAGGGAGTTCTCAGGGCGCTCACAGGTGAATCACAGGCGGGTAGGGCTGAATAGGCGACAAGCAGCACCGCCGACTGGTGTCGCCGGCCGCGACGACGGACCCCTCCCCCCCGCCTGTCGCCCGGCCGGCGGCCCAGTGTCGGCGTTCGAGCCGCTCGAATCCCCCCTTGGAGGACTTGGTTGAACACTTTCGAGGCTGAGGCCGGGGTGGCGCGGGTCGGGCTGATCATCGGCGCGGCCATCGTCCTTCCGATCGCCTTGCTCGTGGCCGTGTACCTCCTGTTCTTCAACAACGACTCGCCCGACGAGCTGTCGATCTCCACGCCGTCGCAGACCACCGTGCCCGGCGCGGCACCCGTGGATGCGGCCAGCCTGGCCGGTACCTGGAACGTCACACCCGGCTCGGTGGCCGGGTACCGAGTCAGGGAGAAGCTGGCCAGCCTGCCCGCCCAGAGCGACGCGGTGGGGCGCACCGAGGCGGTCACCGGCAGCGTCGTCATCGCCGGGAGCGGCGGCAGCCTCACCGCCCAGCAGTTGGACGTGAAGGTCGACGTGAGCAAGCTGGCGAGCGACGAGAGCCGCCGCGACAACCGGATCAAGACCGACGGCCTCCAGACCGCCACCTTCCCGACCGCCACCTTCGTCAGCACCGGCCCGGTCGCCCTTCCCGCCACGGTCACCAGCGGAGCGGTGGTGAAGGTGGACGTACCGGGCAAGCTCACCCTCCATGGCGTCACCAAGGACGTCGTCATCCCGGTCGACGTCCGACTCGACGGGTCTCAGGGCGAGGCGGTCGGCTCGCTGAAGTTCCCCTTCTCCGACTATTCCATGACGGCTCCCAGCGTCGGTGGCTTCGTCACCGTGGAGCCCGAGGGCACACTCGAGTTCAGGGTCCTGCTCGCCCGCGGCTGACGCCGGGTCCACGCGGTCCGACACGCGTCGGTTCTGCGTCATCATCGGAACGTGAGCGAGTCGCGGTGGTGCCCGTCGTGCGGGCGGGAGTGGTGGGTGGGCACCGCCGCCTGCACCGACTGCCTCGTCGAGCTGGTCGACGACCTTGCCGCCACCAAGACCTGC
Source organism: uncultured Acidimicrobiia bacterium (assembly GCA_963827345.1). GTDB lineage: Bacteria > Actinomycetota > Acidimicrobiia > Acidimicrobiales > AC-14 > CAWGUU01. The sequence goes on from CAWHAN010000006.1 coordinate 459,299, forward strand.
CACCACTGCGGTAAGGCGTGGCCGGCGAGGATGAAGTCCTGTCCCGAGTGCCTCTCCGAGCTCCAGCCCGATCCGGAAGCGGCTGCTCAGGCCATTGCCGCCACCCTGGTGCGGGGTTTCTACCTTCCCCGCCCGGTGGGCGTGCCGCCCTTCCGGGACGGGCCCGACTGCACGCTGCTACGGGCCACCCAGCAGTCGTCGCTGATCTTCGTCGGCTCCGACGGGCTCCTGGAGGCCGACGTGGAGGGCCGGGACACCCGGGCCGTCCCGCCGCTGTCGTGCCGTGACCTGGACGGGACCGAGCTGTTCCGGCTCGAGCGCTACGAGGCGGCCAAGTCCTCGCTGGTGGCCATCGGGGCCGACGGGGCGCCGATCGGCACGTACCTCAAGCGACCTGACCTGCTCCAGAGCGTCATCGACGTCAGGGACGAGACCAGCGCCCCTGTGGCGGTCCTGCGGCGGCCGTCGACCCGGTCCGACCACTCCTTCGACCTGGTCCGCACCGGCGGGCCCACGGTGGCCCGGGTGAACATGTTCGACGTCGACCTGGCCGGCATGGTCGACGATCAGTGGTCCCTGCAGACCATCAGTCTCGACGGCCTACCCGTCTCGGCGCTGGCCGCGGTCGCGCTCCTCCTCGCCGCGAAGGTCCTGCTCGGGCGCCCGATGCCGACGTCGACGGTGGAGAAGAAGGGCAACTGGGGCTGGGAGGACGCCCTCCTCGGCGACGAGTAGCGGGCCCCGGCGGAGCATGGCGCCCTAGTCGTCGCCCTCCCAGGCCTTGTCCTCGGCCTCCCAGGCTCTCGTTGCGGGCGTCGACCGAGTCCTTCCAGTTCTCCGCCGCGTCCTTCGACGGGTAGGGGCCGAGCCGCTGGTCCGGGGCGCAACCTGCCGACGGGCCCTGCTCGGCTCGGGCGTGGTGCATGCACCAGTACCAGGATGCCTCCGCTGCAGTCATGCCCGTCTCCTTCCCACTATTTCGGTTTCTGCTCGCGCAAGTGCGGGTTTGAGCCGGGTCTATCGCGAGCAGAATTCACCGGGCTCGGGGCGCGAGAGGGGCGAGGAAGCCCCAGACGGCCCCGAGCACGAGGAACAGCAGCGGCAGCACGATCAGCAGGCTCGTGTCGAGGGTGGCGACCCCGAACAGCACGAGCAGCACCGCGATCGAAAGCCCGAAGAAGAACCCGGCGATGACGCCCAGCACGGGCCGGCCCCTCGGCTTCATCGGCGGGTGTAGTCGTCGAAGCCACGGGGGTCGGTCGGGGCCACCAGGCGGCCGGCGCCCACGAGGCCGGCGCCCGACATCAGCAGCAGGCCGAGCGTCACGTAGGTCAGCGGGTTGGTCAGCGGCGAGCCGGCCACCTGCACGTTGATGGAGCCCAGGCAGGCCACCAGGCCGTCGTCGCGGTGCTCGCCGTGGAGCCTCATCTTCACGCCGCCCAGGATGGCCGGCAGGTTGTAGGGCCGAAGGCCCTCGTTGGCGTACTTGACGCTCTCGCCGCCCCAGCTGTCGACGGTGACGGTGCCGATCGGGAGGTCAACCTCCACCTCACCCGAGATCATCCGCCTGGGCCCGGTGTCGGAGAGGCGGAAGCCCTTCTCGTTGCCGGCCCACTTGACCGTGTCGGCACGGGGAATGGTGATCGTGTCGTCGGGCAGGAACTCCGGCGACGTGCGGGGTGTGCCCTCGCTCTGCCACTGGCCGGAGACGTAGCAGCCGGCCTCCGGGACGATGACGTCGGCAGCAGCCGGCGTCGGAGCGATCAACAGGACGGCCGTCACGGAGACGCCCGCGAAGGCGAACAACACACGTCGGCACAGCGATCGTCGTACGAACGAACCCACGTCGAACCCCCCGGACCGGGATGGTAACTGAGGTGAGTGATCCGCCGCCGGAGGACCCCTCCTTCCGAACTGGTGTCACACAACCGCGCCGTACGCCGGTCCGTGACCCCAGTCCGATCCGGAGACCGGGCGGACGGCGGGGCGTCGGTAGAGTTGCCTCGCAGTGACCAGCCACCCAGGCGCCGAGCCCACCCGGTCGGACTTCATCCGCGAGATCGTCGAGGCCGACCTCCGCAGCGGCAAGCACGGCGGGCGCGTCGTCACCCGCTTCCCGCCCGAGCCCAACGGCTACCTCCACATCGGCCACGCCAAGTCGATCTGCCTGAACTTCGGCATCGCCAGGGACTACGGGTCGCACTGCAACCTCCGGTTCGACGACACCAACCCCGTCAAGGAGGACGTCGAGTACGTCGAGGCGATCGAGCGCGACGTGAGGTGGCTGGGCTTCTCGTTCGGCGACCACGCCCTCTACGCGTCCGACTACTTCGACGAGATGTACGAGCTGGCCGAGGGCCTCATCCGTGCCGGCCGGGCCTACGTCGACCACCTGAGCGACGACCAGATCAAGGAGTACCGGGGGAGTCTCAGCGAGCCAGGGCGGCCGTCGCCATACCGGGATCGCGGCGTCGACGAGAACGTCGACCTCTTCCGGCAGATGCGGGCCGGCGCCCTGCCCGACGGCACCTGCGTGCTGCGGGCCCGGATCGACCTCGCCGCCCCCAACATGAAGATGCGTGACCCGCTGCTCTACCGGATCCGCCACGCCACCCATCACCGCACCGGCGACGCCTGGCCCATCTACCCGATGTACGACTACGCCCACCCGATCTCCGACGCCATCGAGGGCATCACCCACTCGCTCTGCACGCTGGAGTTCGAGAACAACCGGGAGCTGTACGACTGGGTGATCGAGCACACCGGCGTCTCCGAACGCCACGGATTCGTAGGCCGGCCGCAGCAGATCGAGTTCGCCCGCCTGAACCTCGACTACACCGTGCTGAGCAAGCGCAGGCTGCTCCGGCTGGTCGAGGACGGCCACGTGGCCGGCTGGGACGATCCCCGGATGCCGACGATCACCGGGATGCGCCGGCGGGGGTACCGGCCGGAGGCCATCCGCGCCTTCGCCGACCTCATCGGCGTGGCCAAGGTCAACTCCACCGTCGACCTGGCCAAGCTGGAGTTCTGCGTGCGGGACGACCTCAACTGGATTGCGCCCCGGGTGCTCGGCGTGCTGCGCCCCCTGAAGGTGACGATCACGTCGTGGCCCGAGGGCGAGGTCGAGGACCTGACCGCCCCGTTCTTCCCGGCCGACGTCGGCAGGCCGGGGGAGCGGACAGTGCCGTTCGGCCGTGAGCTATGGATCGAGAGAGACGACTTCGCCCTCGACCCGCCGGCGGGTTTCCAGCGCCTGGCGCCGGGGCGGACGGTGCGGCTTCGCCACGGGTACGCGATCACGTGCGACGAGGTCGTCGAGGAGAACGGCGAGGTGGTGGAGCTGCGGTGCCACCACGTGCCCGACTCGGTGGGGCAGAACCCGGCGGGGCTGAAGGTGTCGGGGGTGGTCCACTGGGTGTCGGCGGGTCATGCCGTGCCGACCGAGGTGCGTCTCTACGACCGGCTGTTCAAGGTGCCGCGGCCGGAGGAGGCCGAGGGCGATCTCGTCGACCACCTCGATCCCGATTCCCTCCAGGTGGTGGGCGGCGCCATGCTCGAGCCCAGCCTGGCGGACGCCGCGCCGGGCAGCCGCTGGCAGCTGGAGCGGGTCGGGTACTTCGTCGTCGACACCGAGGACTCGGGCCCGGCGCCCTCGTGCTCAACCGCATCGTCACCCTGCGGGACTCGTGGCACGGCCACGGGGAGGACGCGACCGAGCCCGAGCGGCACGAGAAGGCTGACAAGGCCGAGAAAGCCGACAAATCCGAGAAGGCCAGGTCCCGCCCGCCCAAGCGCAGCCGGGTCGAGTACCGGGCCGAGGCGCGGGTGCGCCAGCCGGTGCTGGCGGAACGCTTCGCCGCGTGGCCGGCCGAGCACGGGATCTCCGACGCCGACGCCGACCTGCTCACCGGCGATCTCGTCACCGGCGACCTGTTCACCGCGGCCATCGCCGCCGGTGCACCTGCGACCGCGGTGGCCCGCTGGATCGTCAACGACCTCCCGCACGCGCTGGGCGATCGGGACCTCGCCGCCGCTCCGATCACCGGGGCGGGGCTCGGCGCCCTCGTCGTCGCCGCCGAATCGGGGGCGATCACCGGAGCGGCCGCCAAGGAGGTGTTCGCCGAGATGGTCGAGCGGGGTGGCGACCCCGGGCAGATCATCGTCGAGCGGGGGCTCAGCCAGACGAGCGACGAGGGCGCCATCGCCGCGATCGTCGACGAGGTGGTCGGCGCCAACCCGGACAAGGTCGACCTGTACCGCGCCGGCAAGACGCCGCTGTTCGGGTTCTTCGTCGGTCAGGTGATCAAGGCGTCCAAGGGCAAGGCCAACCCTCAGGTGGTGCAGAAGCTGCTGGCCGAACGGCTCCAGTGACGGCTGCGGCGGTGCCGGTGGTGGACGCCCTGACCGGCCGGGTTCCCGTCGGGTCGACCGTCGTGGTCAAGGGCTGGGTCCGCAACCGCAGGGACTCCAGGTCCGGCGGGGGACTGTCGTTCCTCACCGTGCACGACGGGTCGTGCTTCGACCCGATCCAGGTGGTGGCCCGGGCGTCGCTCCCCAACTTCGAGAGCGAGGTGTCGCGGCTCACGACCGGGTGCTCGGTTGTCGTCACCGGGGAGCTGGCCGAGTCGAAGGGCAAGGGCCAGTCGGTGGAGGTCCAGGCCGAATCGGTGGAGGTCGTCGGCTGGGTCACCGATCCCGAGACCTACCCGGTGGCGCCCAAGCAGCACTCGTTCGAGTACCTCCGGGAGGTCGCCCATCTGCGGCCCCGCACCAACACGTTCGGCGCCATCACCCGGGTGCGGCACTGCCTGTCGATGGCCCTGCACCGGTTCTTCGACGAGCGCGGGTTCTACTGGGTCCACACGCCGATCATCACCGCCAACGACGCCGAGGGGGCCGGCGCCATGTTCCGGGTATCGACGCTGGACCTGGCCAACCTTCCGCGCATCGGGTCGGACGGCGGCGGGATCGACTTCACCCAGGACTTCTTCGGCCGGGAGACCCATCTCACTGTCTCCGGCCAGCTGAACGTCGAGGCCTACTGCCTGGCCATGAGCAAGGTGTACACGTTCGGGCCGACGTTCCGGGCCGAGAACTCGAACACCGCCCGTCACCTGGCCGAGTTCTGGATGGTCGAGCCCGAGATCGCCTTCGCCGACCTCCACGGCGACGCCGACCTGGCCGAGGCGTGCCTCCGCTCTGTCTGCAAGGCGGTGCTCGACGAGCGGGCCGACGACATGCGGTTCTTCGCCGAGCGCATCGACCCGGAGTGCATCGGTCGGGTCGAGCAGCTCGTCGAGTCGACGTTCGAACGGATGGAGTACACCGACGCCGTGGCCGCCCTGACTCGGGCCGTCGACGACGGGGTGACGTTCGAGTTCCCCGTCGCCTGGGGCATGGACATGCAGTCCGAGCACGAGCGCTACCTGACCGAGCAGCTCGTCGGCCGCCCGGTCGTCGTCATGAACTACCCGAAGGACATCAAGGCCTTCTACATGCGTCTCAACGACGACGGGCGCACCGTGGCGGCGATGGACGTGCTGGCGCCGGGGATCGGCGAGATCATCGGCGGCAGCCAGCGCGAGGAGCGGCTCGACGTCCTCGACGGTCGGATCGACGAGATGGGCCTCGATCGGGCCGTGTACTCCTGGTATCGCGACCTGCGGAAATACGGCACCGTGCCCCACGCCGGGTTCGGTCTCGGGTTCGAGCGGACGATGGCCTACATCACCGGCATGGCCAACGTTCGGGACCTCATCCCGTTCCCCCGGACGCCGAGGAACGCCGACTTCTGAGGCAAGGGCAGCGAACTGGTGCCACAGAACGGCGCCATCCGCCGCTGAGCGTCACCGGTTCGCTGGAGGGGGACAGGGCACCGAACTGGTGTCACAGAACGGCGCCATCCGCCGCTGAGCGTCACCGGTTCGGTGGAGGGGGACAGGGCACCGAACTGGTGTCACAGAACGGTGCCATCCGCCGCTGAGCGTCACCGGTTCGGTGGGGTGGAGCCTCCTCGTGCAACTGGTGCCACAGCTGGGCTCAGGAAAGGTCGGCGAGGAGGTCGTCGAGCAGGAACTCCTCGTGTACGGCTCGGCCGGCGTCGGCCATGGTGGCGGTGAGCGACGAATCCCAGCAGGATGGCACCGCGTCGGGGCCCAGCGGGGAAGCTCGGCGACCACCGGGGCGAGGCCGGCGAGCGCCTCCAGGTAGTCGGCGGCGCCGAAGCGCCACGGCTGGCAACCGTGGGCGCCGATGAGCACGTTGGCGATGGCGATGCCGGCCCAGTCGAAGTCGCCGTGGTAGCGCAGCTCGGCCCCGGCGGCGCGCAGCTGTCCGAGCAGGGCGGTGACGACGACGGTCGGCTGTCCGAGGGTGCACACGAGGGCGGACCGGCAGCGGGCGTCGACGGCCGCCTCGAGCACCCTCGGGTTCTCGCACACATGGACGACGCCATCGGGGGGGCGGGTTACGTCGACGCGGCGGAGGTCGCGGGCGGTGAGATGCGTCTCCCATCCTGCGTCGGTACGGTGGTCGAGCCAGGACTCGTCCGTCGTGCGGAGGCCTGAGGTGAGGGCGGTGGTGGACACCTCGTCGGTGAGCACTCCCACCATCCGCCACAGCGCCCGCCTGCCCGCCGCGCTCGACGGGTAGGGCGTCCCCGTGACGGCGGCGGCGGCCCGCAGGACGAGAGCGCCGACGAGGCTGCCGTCGTCGAGCCCGTGGGCGCCCCCGGTTGTCAATGAGGCCATCTCGCCGCGCCCGCACGGTGGGGCCCCCGTGAGATGCGGCAGCGCGCTCACGCCGCGGACAGCGGTGCAGAGCGCATGCTCCGCCCGGGGGGGCGGGACACGCGCCAGCGTCCCAGCCCGCCGCAGCTCCTCCAGCCAGTCCTCGACCCACGGTGCCGCACCCAGCCCGACGTCGTCGAGCGTTCGACGACCAGCGGCCCAGACCTGTGCGGCGGCGTCCGCCCTCGCCTGGCGCCGCCCGAGCCGGTCCACCAAGGGGCCGCGCAGCCGGTCGGCGGCCGCCACCAGGCCGGCCGCGGCGCCGCTGTCGCGGAGCCGGCGGTCGAGGTCGGCCAGGTCGACGGTGACACGGTCGCCGGCCACGGGTCGCCCCAGAAGTCCGGCGAGGGCGTGGCGCTCGTCGCGGTCGAGCGCATCGACCCGGAGGGTGCCCGACGGCCGTAGGCCGTTGCGCTGCAGACGGGCGGCGACGCCGTCCCACAGCCTCCCGAGTCCCGGCCGGTCGAGCGTGTGCACCGTCAGACGCCGACGAGGTGGCGTTGGTGCCCGTCCCAGCGGAAATGCACGAGCGCGACTCCCGGCAGGACGGGGTCGCGCACCGCCTCGTAGATCTCCAGGCTGGGCACCGAGGGGAAGCACCCCCACATCCGCTCGCTGGTGAGGACGAAGTCGAGCCCCAGGTCGACGAGGAGGCCGAGCAGGTGGCCGTGGGTGGGCTCGTCGACCTTGGCGAAGGCGTCGTCGAGGAGCAGCAGGCGGGGGGCGGTGGGTGTGTCTCGGGCGATCGCCTCGAAATGCGACGCCGCCGCCGCGAACAGGGCCAGGTACGAGAGAACCCGCTGCTCTCCCTGGGACAGCCCGAGCTTGCTCGACAGGGTGCGCGACGAGCCCGGGTGGGCGGCATCGGTGACCTTGACCGTGAACCGGTGCCAGCCCCGGTAGTCGAGGGCGGAACGGAGGTGCTGCTCGTACCCGGCGCTGGGGTCGACGGCTCGCTCGGCGTCGATCAGGGCGAGGAGGGCGTCGCGGAGCTGGCCGTCGGCAGCCTCGTCGCGTAGCTCGTCGACGAGGAGGCGGGCGGCCACACCTGCCGGCGCCTCGGCGTCGTCGCGCAGCCTCCACTCGAGGTGGGCGCCCTTGCCGTGGGAGGTGTGCACGCCCGCCAGGGTGCGGTTGGCGCCGGTGACCAGATCGTGGGCGTCGAGCAGCTTCGAGCGCACCTCGTCGGCCAGCTCCCGCAGCAGGAACCGTTCGAGCACCTCACGCTCGCGTGCCGCCAGCCGGCCGCGGGCCGCCTCGGCCTCGTCGGCCAGCCGGGCGGCCACCACGGCCAGGGGCTGTCGGCCGGAGTCGTCGGCGACGTGGACGACCTTGACCCCGTCCTGCTCGTCGATGGCGGTGTCGTAGCCGCCCGGGAGGGCTTCGCTGAGACGGTCGTACCGGGAGAGGATCGTGCCGTCGGTCACCGCGTCGTCACCGTCGACCAGCGGCGCCACGGCGGCGGCGAGGGCGGCGCCTGTCGGAGCGGGAACGGGGTCCGGCTCGGAGCCGAGCTGGTGGGCGTCGATCCCGGTGGCGGCGAGGAGGACACCGGGGAGAGCGACGGCCGCCTCGAGCGCACGTGCAGCCTCGACGAGGGTGGCCACGGCCTGGTCCTCGACCGTGCGGGCCGCACCGAGGCGAGCCACCGCCGTGGCCCGGTCGGCGTCCGCGTCCCGTCGGGCCTGCTCGGCCGCGGGGACCAGTGCGTCGTCGAGCTCGACGAGGCGGGCGCTGACCTCGGCGTGCTGCACCAGGACTGCGTCGACCGTGGCGGCCAACGCCTGGCGCAGGGTGGCGAGCTCATGAGCAGCGGTGTCGTGGTCGCCCCGCCGTTGGCGGGCTTCGCCGAGCGTGGCCGCGGCTTCGGCCCGCCGGTCGGCCTCCTCGACCAGACGCGAGCGAAGTCGCTGGCTGTCGTGACCCAGGTCGCGGAGAGCCCGGTGATGCTCGGCCAGTGCGTCTCGAAGCTCGGCGAGGGCGGCCACCACGCGGTCGAGGTCGTCGACAGTGGTGGGGAGCCCCTCGGCACCCGCCTGATGCGCCATCGCCGCGGCCAGCCGGTTGGCCGCCGCTCGGGCGGTCTCGGCGCGGCGACGGTCGGCGTCGTGGCGGGCGCGGGCCGCGGCGAGGGTGCGCTCCGCCGCCAGCAGATCCCGCGCCGTCTCGTCGATGGCGTCGGTGGTGGGCAGCGTGCTGGGCAGCGCCTCCACGGCGTCGCGGTGGGCGGCGGCGGCGTCGGCGCTGGTGGTGGCGTCGGCGAGGTCGGCCCGGCGGGTGTCGACCTCCCCGCGTAGCTCGGCGAGCAGGCGCTCGCGGGTGGCTCGCCGGGCGCTGGCGCCCAGGAACTCGACGCAGCTTTTCTGCCAGGCGCCGCCCACCACGCCGAGGGACCAGCGCCCACCCGGACTGACCCAGGCGTCGCCGGCGTCGTCTCCCAGGCCGATCGCAGCCAGCACTCCCTCGATCGTGTCGCGACCGACCGGTCCGCCCTCGGTGGGCACCGGCACCAGCGCCTGGGCCAGGGTTAGGACGCCCGGCGCACATGCCGGCGATCCGGCGTGCAGCAGGGTGTCGCGGGTGTCGGGGTGGACGACGAGGCCGTCGGCGTGGACCCACGCGTCCAGTAGTCCCGATGCCTCGAGCGCGGCCTCCAGGCCGGCGCCTTCGTCGGCGCTGATCCCGGGGGCGAGGTCGACGAGCTTGTAGAGGGGGGCGCCGGCTGCCGGATCGCGCTCGGCGTCACGGAGGCGGGCGGGCTCGGGGCGAGCCTCCGCCTGCTCCTCGACCTCCGCCAGTCGGACCTCGGCGACGGCTAGCTCGTTCTCAGCACCGGCTACGGCAAGCTGGGAGTCGGCGGCGGCCTGGCGGGCGATCTGGAGCGGCCGGGCCAGGGCGTCGGCGACCGCCCGGCGGACCGCCGCGACCCACGTCGGCTCGCCCTGGCGGGCGGCGAGCCGGGCGACGACCGGCTCCCAGTCCATTTCGAGCGCCGCGGCCGATCCCGTGGCCGCCCAGCCCTTGATGTCGGCGGACCACGCCTGCTCGGCGGCGTCGTGAGCCGCCCCGGCGGCCCCGACCTGCGCCCGCTCGCGGTCGACCTCGGCTTCCGACCCGGCAGCCCGGTCCTCGGCACCGATGGCCTCGTGTTCGGCCCGCTCCGTCTGCTGGGCCAGCTTCCTGAGGTCGCTGGCGACCCGTCGGCGACCGTCGACCAGTGTACGGGCGGCGCGGCCCCGCTCCTCCGCCAGCGACAGGGCGGCCGGGTCGAGGTCGCCATCGACACCCGGTGCCGGCAGGGGGCCGAGCAGAGCCGGTTCGAGGCCAGCTTCCGCGGCCAGCCCACCGACTGCTGTGGACACCCCACCCGCGGCGGCGAGCGACCGTCGCAGATCGTCAGTGGCGGAGACCAGGTCGGAGTGAGCCCGCCGATGGGCGGCCTCGGCACGGTCGGCGGCGGACTCGGCGGCCCGGGCGGCGGCGTCGAGCGCGCCAACCCGGTCCTGGCGGTCGACCAGGTCCTGGTGGGCGCGGTACCCCTCGCTCCGCTCGAGCTGGCGACGCTCGGCCTCGCGCTCGGCTCGCTCGCGACGATGGGCGACGAGCGCCTCCTCCGCCCGCTCCGCCTCCTTGCCGGCCTCCTCGACGGCGCGTTCGAGCCTGCCGGGTGGCACGAGCGGCCCGGGCCCGGCCCGCCTCGGCCCCCTCGACCGCCGCCGCCCGGCCCGACAACACCGTGCGGGTGTAGCCCCGATAGGCCCCCAGGAACTGGCCGAGGGCCAGGGCGGTACGCGCCGAGCGGTCGACCTGCTCCCGGATGGCGTCGAGGTCGTCGAAGTGGCCGGCTGCCTCGGTGAGCACCCGCTCGTCGATCGGCGGCAGGGCGTCGGCGAGCACGCTGGACAGCTCGCCGGCCTCGACGCGGTTGCCGATGTTGGGGTCGCGGAGGAGGTGAAGGAGGTGGAGGAGGTTGCGGTAGCGAGCCTCGTCGAACAGCCCGAAGACGTGGCGCCCCACCCGGCGGCGGTGCTCGGCCCCTGAGGCGGTGACGGCCTCCTCGCCGAGCGCCTCCTTCAGCCGCTCGAACGAGAGGCACTCGCCGACGACGTCGAGGTCGAGGTCGATGCCCACCCGGCGATGGGTGATGAAGAACCAGCTGTCGGACCGCCGGGTGGCGGTGGAGGCCTTGAGCCCGGCTCCCAGCGTCTGGAACGTCACGCCGCCGTCGGCGTCGACGCACCGCAGCTCGAGCCACACGTAGCCGACGTGGTTGCCGGGGGGACGGCCGTCGGTCATGAGCCAGCCGATCGTGGTGCGGTCACGTCCGGTGGCGTCGAGGTGGCGGGTGTCGCCGTCGAGGAGGAACGGGAGCAGGACCTCGAGGGCCTTGGACTTGCCGGCCCCGTTCTTCCCCCGCAGCAGGAGCCGCCCACCGGCGAAGGCAAGCTCGATGCGGTCGTACTGCCAGACGTTGACGATGCCGGCGCGGTGCAGCGCCCACCTCCCCGTAGCGCCGCTGCCGGGCCCGCCGCCGGGGCCGTCGACCGGATCGGGGCGACTACGGCGGGTCGTCCCGCCAGGTAAGAGGTGCGTGGTCACGACGTTGTCTCCCTGGAGTCGAAGGCGAGGGCGAGCGGGACGAGTGCGACTTCGGGCGCGTAGCGGTTGGCGACGGCGGCAAGACGCAGGTGGCCGTCGGTGCCTCTGCGGAGGAGGCCCATGGCGAGGAGCAGGTCTTCGACGTCGCCGGCCAGGCGCTCGGGGTGGCCGACGTACTCCTGCTTCCAGCGCGGGTGGTGTTGCGCGAGCAGCGCGGCCACGACCTCGTCGAGCGTTCCCTCCGGCACGGGCACCGTGCCGACCACCTCGTCCCGCGGCACCGCCTCGGGCCGCAGCCGCCCGGCCAGCTCGCTGACCGCCAGGAGGGCGGCATGCCCGAGGGTGCCCCCGCGGGGGAAGGTCTCGTCGGTGAGCTCGTCGCGAGGGTCGATGGCGGCGACGCCCTCGGCTCGGATCTCGAGCTCGAGGCCGAACAGCTCGGCGAACGTGCGTGCCTCGCGTCGCTGGGATTGGCGCAGCCAGGTCCACGACTCCTCGTCCACGTCGTCGGCCAGCACTGCTGGCTCCTCGACCAGGAGGCGTCGGACGCGGTGGCGGGCACCGGTACCCAGGCCGGGCTCGGCGGCCAGGCGCACGAGCTCGTCGGGATCCTCGACCTCGCGCAGCGGGACGGCGAGCAGGTGGCGGACGAGGTCGCGTCGTACGAAGATCAGGGCCTCGGCGCCGGCGTCGTCGGCGAAGGCTCCGACCGTGCCCTCGTCCTCGACCAGCACCCCCCAGGCGACGAGCTGGCGGAGGGCGGCGACGAACGCCTGCCTGTCGGCGTGGCTGTCGCCGCCGAGGTCGACTCCGGCCTCGACGGCGGCGTTGCGGACGTCGTCGACCAGGCCGGACAGCAGCACCTGCTGGCGGCCCGTCAGCAGCACCGAGCAGCATAGGGCCAGGTAGGCGTAGGTACGGGGTGAGAACGGCGCCCCTGACGCCCGCCGGAGCGGCCGAGCCCGGTTCGGCCCCAGCCCGGCCTTGTAGAGCCGGGCGAACCCGCTCTCGACCACCAGCCGGTAGCCGAGGAGCTGGCGGGCATCGCGGCTGAGGTCGTCGCGGTGGCGGCGCACGAGCCGGAACGTCTCGGCGTGGGGCCCGTCGGCGGTGACGAGCGGGTACCGCAACAGGAGCCGCAGGGCGTCTTGGCGCTCGGCGGCGTCCCGGGCGGACGTGGGGCGGGCCGACGTCGGGTGAGCAGCCGGGGGTGACGACGACGGTGCAGACGTCATTCGGCGGCCTCCTCCGGTCGCTCGCTCGTGGCGGGGCTCGGACGGCGGCCGGCGGCGGTGACGGCCAGGCGGAAGCCGTCGACGGTGAGGTCGCCCAGCGCGGAGCGCAGCGTGGTGGTGCGGTCGGAGGGTTCGACCCACAGGACCACTCCGGCGTCGACCAGGCCGGCGGACGCACCGGCCAGGTCGGGGCCGAACCGGGCCGTGGCCTGGGCCAGCAGCTCGAGCAGGACCTGGATGGCGGCGCCCGACAGTCGCACCTCGTCGAGGCGGTCGCCGACCGCGAGGAGCTCGGCGATGGCCCGCTCGCGCTGCTCGGCCTCTCGACGGCGCTCGGCGACGAGCCGCTCCTTCTGGGCACCGTGGTCGGCCAGCCTGGCCAGGCGGCCGCGGGGCGTGCGGTCACCCCGCTCGCGGATGCTGACCGGCACCGGGGCGCCAGGAGCCCGCCACCAGCTGGTGGTGGCGGGCAGTGCCTCCGCGATCTCGGGGTCGAGCAGGACGCCGAGGTGGCGGGCGCCGTACAGGGCGAATGCCGACGTGTACAGGACGTGGGCCTCGTCGGGCGTCGACGCGTCGAACCAGGTGGCCAGGCGGAGGAAGTGGCGGCGCAGCGACGTTTCCCGGCTGCTGGCCGCGTTCATGCGCTTGACGTTGGCGAGGAGCGCCCCGACCGCCCTCACCGCGGCCGTCCGCAGCTGTTGGGACCCTGACGAGCGGTCGCCGGGCGTGCCGAACCAACTTCGCAGCTCGGCCCAATCGGCGACCGAGCGGCCCCTCGCCCGCTCGACCCCTTCGCCTCCGGGGCTGGCCGCTCGCAGGGCCTCGAGGGCGGGATCGGCGGCGGCCGCCCGGTCGACCACCAGGGCGACGTTGGGTTCGAGGCGGTCGAGCGCCAACCGGATGGCGGCGCTGTGGCGGGTGACGCTCTCGACGATCGTCTCCAGGTAGTCGAGCAGGAGGTGCTTGAACCCCAGCCACTCCTCGTCGTCGAGGTCGGCCCGGGCGAGCACGGAGCCGACGTAGCTGTAGAAGTCGGTGACCGCTCCGGCGAAGGTCTCGAACTGGAGGAAGACGGTTGACACCGTCTCGGCCATGACGGCCGGGTCGGTAGCGGCCAGCTCGGCCGGCGACATCTGGGCCAGGGCCGTGAGCCGATGGGCGACTGCCGCCAACAGCTCACGCGGCACCTCGCGGGCGCCTCCGGCCGCGGCCAGCACCTCCTCGACCTGGCGGTGCACCCGAACACCCAGGCTCGTCGCCGCGTACCGGGCCGGCTGGCGCTGGTACTCCGCGATCGAGGTCACCCGGACCTCGCGGGGGCTGGCCAGTAGGTTGCCGTGCTGCTCGAGGTACCGCAGCCGCTGGTCGATCACGTCGACAGGCAGGTCGAGGCCGCGCTCGGCGAGATCGTGGGCCGACCACTCGGCCAGCAGGGCGCCGACGAACAGGCGCATGATGGCGACGTAGGCGCTCGACTCCGGCGCAGTTGCGTAGGCGTAGAGGGCGAGGCGCTCGGCGTCGGCGGTCCGGACGATCACGCTGCACATTGTGCCGGGCGGGTGAGACAGAGCACAAGTGTGTAGTTACGTGGATGAGATTTGGCTCATGGCTGGTTGGGTGCCGGCCCGGGGGCTCGGCCGACAAGGATGAAGCCATGAGGCCCGCGGGTTCTTGGAATCGACCGCCCAACTCCATGACCTGGCGGGGACTGCCCGAGTGACGTCGATGCAGTCCGACGAGGTCCTCGTCCGGTGGATGGAGGTCGACGACGTGGCGCCGACCACTGTTGCGGCGTGGCGTGGATGGCTCAATCCCGAGGAGATCGCACGGGCCGACCGCTTTCGCTTCGACGCCGATCGGGTGGCGTACGTCGGGGCGCACGCCCTGGTGCGCGGCGTGCTGGCGAGCGTCGGCCCGTATCCCGCAGAGGAGTGGCGCTTCGTCTGCGACGAGCGTGGGAGGCCCGAGATCGACCCGGCGCTGGCGTCGCCGCTGCGCTGCAACCTGTCGCACAGCCGCGGCCTGGTTGCCGCCGCGGTTTCGCTCCGGCACGATGTCGGCGTCGACGTGGAGAGGTGTGACCGGACGTCGCGCTTCGAGGACCTCGCCCGGCGCTACTTCACGCCCGACGAGGTGGCGCTCGTGCAGTCGGACGCCGCCGACGGCGGGCGCGACGCCTTCTTCCGGCTGTGGACCCTGAAGGAGGCGTTCATCAAGGCGACAGGCGAGGGCCTCGGGCGTTCGCTACAGAGCTTCGGTTTCGCCCTCGACCCCATCGCGGTGACATTCCCGGGCGCGGCCGTTGGAGAGCCCGACGAGTGGCAGTTCCTGCAGACCCGGCCCACCGCGCGACACGTGGTGGCGGCCGCAGTGCGCCGGGTCGACGGCCCCCCCGTGTCGTTCGCGCCGGCGGCCGTGGCGCCCGACGCCCTCGCCGGCTCGCACCGCCCGGAGACGTAAACGGGCGTGCGTCACCTGGTGCGCAGCGGGTTCCCCCGGCTGCCGGCCGGCGTACGCACACAGGCCGCTCCAGCCGGGCTCAACCACCGCTCCATTCCCCATCCTCCGTCGTTCTTCGACCAGCTCGACGAACAACTTCGCGCTGAGCGCAGCGCCGATGTCGAGCCGTCCGCAGCGGACTTCGTCGTCAAGGAGCTCCCTGCTGTCATCGAGCGGTTCGCGACCGACTTCGAGAGCTTGCCGGAGGTGATCGACGGCGTCCTCGGCGGCGGATGCTGATATCTCCAGGTCTCCTCGTCCGAGCCTTCGCTGTCTGCGGGCTACGCGTCGCGGATGGCTCGGTCGATCTCGTCGGCATCACGATCGACCAGTAAGCGAATCGAGTTCGAACTCTCGCGGCTCTCGGCGAGCGGGGTGGAGGTAGTGCAGGCGCTTTCCAACCCGGACCATCCCGCTGCCGCGATGATCGCTTCCTTCGAGCATTGACAGCCCGGTCAGGACACCCGGGTGATGATGAGCGTCTTTCCGGCAGCCATCGCGAGCGAGCGAATGTCGCCTGGGTCTCCGGTCAGGATCTCGTCTCCATCCTGGGCGATGTCGACGATCGTCCCGTCCACGACGTCGGTGGTCTCGGAGCGACGGAGCAACTGGCCGACCGATCGCGCTCGGTCGCTCGTGAGGTCCCGCTCGTTCACCCCGCGGAGCAGAGTCGCCAACCGCACCTGCCGCGCCCCGCCGTGCCATGTCTGTGCAACGACCGCGGTGGTGGTCCGGACATCGTCGCTCTGGCGGTACGCGCGCTCCAGGAACGCCTGTACGGTCCGGTTTCCCCGCTCGTAGGCAATCAACGCGCCGGCATCGAGGATCAACGTCACGTCGCTACCCCGCGGCCCGGCCGACGACGATCGAGCCCGCTCGTGACTCGCCGATCAAACGATCGACATCGGCATCCGAGAGCGCGCCATGCTCGGCCGCGAAGCTGTCCAAAGCCTCACGGAGATTGCGCCGCCGCGCCTTCGCCTCGGCGGCCCCGGCCAACCACATCGAGACGCTCACGCCTTCCTCGGCGGCTGCGGCCCGGATGGCCGCGACGAGGCCAGGAGTGAAGGAGACGGAGAGCTTCTCGACAGCCATTACCGAATACTACCGCGTTACTACGCGAGTAGGCCGGTCCAGCGCCGCCCCGGAACAACCCTCCTACAAGGGCGAGTCGAGGTTCGAACGTCGTCTCGTCAGGTGCCTTCGAGTGGAGGTGAGCGGACTCGAACCGCCGACTTCCACGTTGCGAACGTGGCGCTCTACCAGCTGAGCTACACCCCCGGCACCCGACAGGCTACCGGCCCGTTCCACCTCCGGCACCCGCCTCGAATGGACGTGAAAGGGGCTGACATGCTGTCGAGTGTGCAAAAAGGTACCGTATAGCGACCTTTTTGCACAGTCATCGCGTCGAGCGTCAGGGGGGGGTCGGTGGGAGGCCCTGTTCCAGGGCCCGTTGCAGGCGGGTCTGCAGGACCGTCGTGGTCATGTCGCCCCGCGTTCGCTCCAGCACGGCTCGTAGGGCGTCGGTGGAGCGACGGAGGCCGCCGGTGACGGCGTCGGGGTAGTCGACGGTGACGAGCAGCCCGTAGGCCTCGTCCATGGCCTCGAGGAGGGACTCGGCCTTGGCCAGTTCGCCGTTGCGCAGGCGGTCGAGGAGGTGGCGGCGCAGCTCGCTGGCGGCCTCGGCCAGGCCGCCCAGCCAGGCAGAGGCGGTGACGTCCAGGTCCACCCACGTTGGCAGGGGCGTGTCGTCCACGAGGGCGGCGGTGAGCCGGGCCTCGGCGTACTCCTTCTCGGCGTCGTGCAGCGGGCCGCTGGCGGCCAGCGCCGGGTGGGGCTTCAGCGCCACCTGGGCCTGCCGCAGCTCGGCCGCGGCCTCGTCGGCGAGACGGGCGGCGGTGGTGGGGTCGCGGCGGTGGACGGCCCGGATCGACTTGCCGCACGCCTGGATGGTGCGACGGCAGGCGGGGATGGCGACCTCGCGGGCACCGGACGCGGCACCGAGGTGGCGTCGGACGTCCTCACCGAGAGCGGCGAGCTCGGGGCCTCGATCGAGGGTCACCGGTCGACAGTTACCCGGAGGAGGTCACATGTAGGCAGGCGGCACGGCCCGACGAGCCGAGCCGGGCCGGGACGGTCGGCCAGCTAGTTCGCCGACCGCCTCAGCATGGCCGGCTCACCCGGCATCAGCGAGGGGTCGAAGCCGGTGTTCGGCAGGAAGCGAACGTTGATGTCGCGGGCTGCGGCGGCGTTGCGCTGCTGGATCAGCAGGGCGACGTAGGCGATCAGCAGCACGTCGGTGACGATGTGCACCATCCACAGCACCCGCAGCGGCGGGAGCAGGCCGAGCACGAGCGTGCCGGCGGCGACGGCCAGGAGGATGGTGAACACGTCGCGGCGGCGACGGAGGGTGCGGGTGTGGGAGACCGAGGCACGCGACCGGTGGCCGTTGGCGGGGCCCATCACGGCACCGCTGCGGCGGGCGCGGGCGGTGTGGAGGTGGCTGACGCTGGCCAGCTGCGGCGGCGGGGGGGAGCGTAGGGACGGGACCAGTGGTCGTTCGCACCGATTCGGCTGGACCTGGGGCCGGTGCGGCGGAGAACCGCCAGCTGCCGGCGGAAGTGACTGATGGAGTCACTCGGTCGCCCCTCCGTCCGCCTGCGAAGGGCGGGAGGAATGAGTACTGCAGCCCAAACCGCTGCGAGGACCAATAAAACCAAGGTCACGCTCCTCGACCGTCCTTTACCTCGAGGGACCGTAGCTCGCCACAGTCAGCGAAACGCGGATGGTTGCACGTGTGCCCGCCGGTCCACTTCCTAGCAGCCGACCACGGGGCGTGGCAAACGTGGACGAAAGCGCAGGTGGCCTCCACATGGGCACAGGCGCGGGCCGCCAGGGATCAGGTGTCGTCGTCGGCGGGAGTGCGCCGATAGATGCCCGAGCGGCCGCCGGTCTTCTCCCACAGGGTGAGCTCGCCGATGGTCATCGAACGGTCGACCGACTTGCACATGTCGTAGATCGTCAGGGCGGCGACGGCGCAGGCGGTGAGCGCCTCCATCTCCACGCCGGTGCGGTCGACGGTCTCCACCTGGGCCTCGACCTCGACGTGGTCGTCGCCGATGTTGAAGTTGACGAACACCGACCCGACCAGCAGCGGATGGCACAGCGGGATGAGGCTGGGCGTCTGCTTGGCGGCCTGGATGCCCGCCACCCGGGCCACCGCCAGCACGTCGCCCTTGGTGATGGCGTTGGTGGCCACCAGCGACGTTGTCTCGGGCTGCATGATCACCTTGCAGCGGGCCAGGGCCCGACGGTGGGTGGCTTCCTTGGGGGTGACGTCGACCATGCGGGCACGGCCCAGAGGATCGAGATGGGTCAGGCCACGGTCGGTCATCGCCGGGCAGTCTACGGCCTAATCACCCCGGCGCCCCAAGCCTGCAGCGCCGTTCAGCCCCCGATCTGGGACATGCTCCGATTCGGCCTGACGAAGCGGACCTGGCCGATCGAGTGACCGGCCCACTTGGTGCCGACGTCGGCGACGATGGCCGCGGCCAGCTCGTCGTCGCTGGCGCCCGACCGCAGCAGCGAGCGCAGGTCGGTCTCCTTTGTGGCGAACAGGCAGTTGCGGAACATGCCGTCGGCGGTCAGGCGGACCCTGTCGCAGGTGCCGCAGAAGCTCCTGGTGACGCTCGAGACGACTCCGATCTCACCCTTGCCGTCCCGGTAGCGGAACCGCTCGGCCGGCTGGCTTCCCCGTGGGCTCGACCGGGTCGAGGGGGTAGACGGCGCCGATGGCGGCGACGATCTCGGCGGCGGGCACGACCTGGCCGCCGGTCCACGCTTCGTCGGCGTCGAGGGGCATGAACTCGATGAACCGCATGACCACCCCCCGCTCACGTCCGAAGGTGGCGAAGTCGACCACCTCGTCGTCGTTGAAGCCCCGTACCAGCACGGCGTTGACCTTGACCGGCGAGAAGCCGGCGGCCAGGGCGGCGTCGATGCCGGCCAGGACCTGGGGGAGGGCGTCTCGCCGGGTCATCTCGAGGAACCGGTCCCGGCGGAGCGAGTCGCACGAGATGTTGACCCGTGCCAGGCCGGCGGACCGGAGGTCCTCGGCGATGAGGGGGAAGCTGAAGCCGTTGGTGGTGAGCGACAGGTCGACGGGGAGCGGCGCCAGCATGCCGACCAACGTGGCCAGGCTGGCGCGCACGGTGGGTTCGCCGCCGGTGAGCCGGATGCCGGTGAAGCCGAACCGCTCCACGCAGAGCCGGGCGATCCGCTCGATCTCCTCGAAGGTGAGGATCTCGTCCCGGGGCAGCCAGGTCATGCCGTCCTCGGGCATGCAGTAGAGGCAGCGGAAGTTGCAGCGGTCGGTGACCGAGATCCGCAGGTCGCGCACGGTGCGGTCGTACGGATCGACCAGAGGCACCGGGACCATGCTCAAACTGTACGCAGCAGGAGTGTCCTAACTGTTTCGCCGGGATGAACGCCGGTGCCGTCGGGGAGGATGGCCAGGGCGTTGGCCAGGGACATGGCCCGCAGCAGGTGCGATCCCTGGCCGCCGGAGGACCGGACGTGGTGGCGGCCGTCGTCGCCGTGGGTGGCCACCACCCGGACCAGGTGGACCTTGCCGTCGGGGCGGCGGCGCAGCGGTTCGTCGGCCACGGCGACCACCTCGGGGCGGAGCAGCTGGTGGTGGCCCATCATCTGGCGGAGGGCGGGACGGGCGAACAGCTCGAAGGACACCATCGACGAGACCGGGTTGCCGGGCAGGCCGAACACGGGTCGACCGCCGACCACGCCGAAGGCCAGGGGCTTGGCCGGCTTGACCGCCACCTGCCACCAGTGCATCTGCCCGAGGTCGTCGAGTGCTAGGTCATTGAGAACCGCTTTGACGTAGTCGAAGTCGCCGACGCTGACCCCACCGGAGGTGACCAGGGCGTCGCAGCCGGCCAGGCCCTCCTCCACCGCTTTGCGTATGGCGGGTTCGTCGTCGGCGACGGTCCCCAAGTCGACCGGGACGCAGCCCGCCTCCCGCAGCATCGCCAGCAGGGTGGGGCGGTTGGAGTCCCGGATCTGGCCGGGGCGAAGGGGGGCAGGGCCGGTCGTCAGCTCGTCGCCCGTCGACAGCACGCCGACCCGGGCAGCAGGCACCACGCGAACCCGCTCGAAGCCGAGGCTGGCCAGGACGCCCAGGTGGCCGGGAGTGATCTCGTCGCCGGGCTCGAACACCGTCTGGCCGGCGGAGATGTCGTCCCCGGCCCGCCGGATGTGATCGCCGACGGACGCCGCCACCTCGATCGTGACCGAGGCGTCGCCGTCGGCGGCGGTGGTCCGCTCGACCATCACCACCGCGTCCGCTCCGGTCGGCATCGGGGCACCCGTCATGATCCGGACCGCCTGGCCGGGCCCCACCTCGACGTCGGGAGCCGAGCCGGCGGCCAGCGTGCCGACGACATCGAGCTGCAGGGGCGCGCCGGCGGTGTCGGCCGCCCGCACCGCGTAGCCGTCCATGGCCGTGTTGGCGAAGGGCGGCACGTCCTCGCCGGCCACCACCCGCTCGGCCAGCACCCGCCCGAGGGCGTCGGCGAGCTCCAAGTCCCGAGGTGGAAGCTGCGGGCAGGCGTCGAGGATGCGCCGCCGGGCTGCTTCGATCGAGATCAGATCGGCCCGATCGAGATCACAAGAGGCGTTTCCTCTGCACCAGCTGGGCGAGGAACTGGCGGAACTGGGGGCCGAGGTCTTCGCGGTCGATGGCCATCTCGACGGTTGCCCGCAGGTAGTCGAGCTTGTCGCCGATGTCGTAGCGGCCGTCCTCGAAGAGGTAGCCGTAGACCGCCTGCTCCTCGAGCAGCAGGGCGATGGCGTCGGTGAGCTGGATCTCCCCGCCGGCGCCCGGCTGGACCCGGTCGAGGGCGTCGAAGATCTCCGGCGTGAACACGTACCGCCCCATGACGGCCAGGTTGGAAGGGGCGTCCTCGGGTTTCGGCTTCTCGACGATGTCGAGGATCCGGACCAGGCCGTCCTCGACCTCCTCGGGCAGGACGCACCCGTAGGCGGAGATGTCCTGGCGGGCGAACTCCTTGAGGGCCACGACCGAGCGCCCGTAGCGCTCGTGCACGCCGAGCATCTCCTGGAGCACCGGCGACGACTCGACCATGATGTCGTCGCCCAGGATCACCGCGAACGGCTCGTCACCCACGTGCTGGCGGGCCACCGCGACGGCGTGGCCGAGGCCGCGAGGCTCGCCCTGGCGGACGTAGTGGATGTCGGCCATCTCCGCGATCTCTCGCATCTGCTTGAGCTGGTCGGACTTGCCGCCCGCCTCCAGGTAGTACTCCAGCTCGAACGAGCGGTCGAAGTGGTCCTCGACGGAGCGCTTGCCCCGGCCGGTGATGATGAGGATGTCACGCAGCCCCGCCCGCACCGCCTCCTCGACCACGTACTGGATGGCGGGCTTGTCGACGACGGGGAGCATCTCCTTGGGCTGCGCCTTGGTGGCGGGTAGGAACCGTGTCCCCAGCCCGGCGGCCGGGATGACCGCCTTGCGCACCGGCCGGGTCACCGCTCACCCCCGAGGACGTCCCCGGACTTGGCGTGCTCGACCCTGTCGCCACCGGCGGCCTTGGCCCGGTAGAGGGCGCCGTCGGCGGCGGCGAGGAGCTCCTTGGTCGACGAGCCGTGCTCGGGGTACGACGCCACGCCCACCGAGACGGACACGTCGACGGCGTAGGAGTCGTCGAGCTGGAACGGCTGCCACCCCACCGCGGCGTGGATCTTGGCCGCCAGCCTGAGGGCACCGGCCAGCGCCGTCTTGGGCAGGAGGAGCGTGAACTCGTCGCCGCCGAAGCGGGCGACGATGTCGACCTCGCGGGTGGCGTCGGTGAGGCGCCGGGCCGTCTCGATGAGAACAGTGTCGCCTGCCTGGTGGCCGTACGTGTCATTGATCGGCTTCAGGTCGTCGAGGTCGCAGAACAGGACGGAGAACGGCTCCGCGAAGCGGACGGCCCGGGAGAGCTCCTGCTCGATCCGCAGGTCGAACTGGCGACGGTTCCACAGGCCGGTCATGCCGTCGGTGAGGGACAGCCGCCGCGTCTCCTCATAGAGGAAGCTGGCGTCGATGGCGGTCTCGGCCTGGCGCACGAGCGCCGACAGGGACGCCAGGTCGTCGGCCACGTAGGGCTTCCCGGCGTTGCGGCCGTAGTACGCCAGGATCCCGAAGCGGTGGCCGCCCGAGCGGACGGGCACGGCGAGGGCGGTGGACGCTCCCGTCGCCGGCTCGGCCCCCGACGGGACGGCGTCCGGCGCGTCGGCCGGCCAGCGGCGGACGTCCCAGGCCAGGGACGCGGCCCCCGCCAGGCCCTCGCCCGGGCCGAGGTCGGGGAGTGGGATCTCCACGCCGACGGCGTCGGCCGCCCGGAGGCGTTCGGTGCCGGCGACGGAGACGTAGAACACGGCCACGGGCGCGTCGAGGAACGTGGCGGTGGTGCGCAGCAGGGCTCCCATCAGCTCGGGACGGTCGTGGGTGGACGCCAGGGCCTCGCCGAGGTGTTGGAGGGCGTCGAGGAAGGCCGCACGTGACCGCTCGAGTTCGCCGATGCGCCCGGCCAGGTCATCCACCACCGCCATCGTAGGGGCGGGTGTACCCGTCGCGGCAGAAGCACGACAGGTTCTTGCGTCGTCGACCCGGATCCGGCCCGGATGGGCATCGATGGGGGACGGCTAGACTGGCACTCGGCCCTTTTGACTGCCAAAACAGCCCCTGACGCAAACAGCCCCTGACGCAAACGGCCCTGATCGCAAACGGCCCCCTGACCGGCAAAGGCTCTTGATGCCCAAGTACGAGTACGCGTGCAAGTCGTGCGGCGAGCGCTTCGAGGTCGTGCAGTCGTTCACCGACGACTCGCTCACCGAGTGCCCCGCGTGCACCGGCCCGCTGCGCAAGGTCTTCGGGTCGGTCGGCATCGTGCTGAAGGGCCCTGGCTTCTACAGGAACGACCACCGCACCCCGCCTCGGTCGGAGGGCTCGAAGCTGGCGATCGACAAGGACAAGGACAAGGACCGCAAGGCAGAGAAGGCCGAGAAGGCGGAGTCGTCGGTCGAGCTCGTCCAGCTCGGTCCAGCTCCGATGGATCGGGCGGATCGGGCGGCTCGGTAAAGGACGGGGCTTCTTCGAGCTCCTCGGATTCGTCGTCCGGCTCCTCGAACTCGTCGTCCGGCTCCAACTCGTCGTCGGGCTCGTCCTCGTCGTCGTCGGACCGCGGGCCCAAAGACGCCGCCAAGACGGCGTAGCAAACCCCGGTGGGAGTCCCGTCGGCTGAGATCGGCATCTTCGGCGGCACCGGCTTCTACCGCTTCCTCGACCATCTCGAGGAGGTCGCGGTGCAGACACCGTTCGGCCCGCCCTCGTCGCCGGTGGCGGTGGGGGAGCTGGGCGGGCGCCGGGTGGCGTTCCTCGCCCGGCACGGTCCGACCCATTCGCTGCCGCCCCACCGGGTCAACTTCCGGGCCAACGTGTGGGCGCTGCGCCGCCTCGGCGTGCGCCGGATCCTCGCCCCCTGCTCGGTCGGGTCGCTCCAGCCCCACATCAAGCCCGGCGAGTTCGTGGTCTGCGACCAGCTCGTCGACCGCACGAGCGGTAGGGAGGACACGTTCTTCCACGGTCCCACGCTGGCCCACGTGTCCTTCGCCGACCCGTACTGCCCCGAGCTGCGGGAGGCGGTGATCGGCGCCGCCCGCGGGGAGGGGATCACCGTCCACGAGCGGGGCACCGTCGTCGTCATCCAGGGCCCGAGGTTCTCGACGCGGGCCGAGTCGCGGTGGTTCGGGTCGGCGGGCTGGGAGGTCGTGAACATGACCCAGTACCCGGAGGCCATCCTGGCCCGGGAGCTGGGGATCTGTTACTCGGGCGTGGCCCTGGTCACCGACTACGACGCCGGCCTCGAGGGCGTCGAAGGGATCGAGGCGGTCACCATCGAGACGGTGCTCAGGGTCCTGGCCGAGAACGTGGAGAAGGTGCAGGCCACGCTGCTGCGGGCCGTCCCCGCCATCCCGGCCGAGCGGGCCTGCCCGTGCGCGGCCGGCACGCCTGACGCCGGCGTCGGCTGGCCGGAGGCGTCCGGCTGAGCCACGCGGGTCAGATGTACTCGCGCCGCTTGAGCCAGGCGAGGGCGAACCAGCCCCACACCGGCGGCAGATAGGCGGTGAACAGCCGGTGGGTGAAGGTGGCGGCGACCGCCACCTCCTTGCTGAGGCCGGCGGCGGTGAGACCGGCGATGAGCCCGGCCTCGATGACGCCCATGCCGCCCGGGACCGGGGCGGCCCCGCCGATCAGCGAGGCGACGCTGTTGATGAAGATGAGCTGGACGAGCGACAGGTGGCCTCCGTAGGCCGTCACCGAGCACCACAGCACCATGGCGAAGATCACCTGCGACGCCAGCCTGGCGCCGAACAGCTGGAACGCCTTCCGGGGCCGGCTCAGGACCTGCTTGACGTTGTCCCTGGCCGCGTCCCATTGGGGCCGCACCAGTCCGCCCAGCTTGTGGCGCAGGTTGGGCACGAACAGCAGGATCCCGCGCGGCGCCCCCGACCACCACGATGGCGAGGACCACCAGCTTGAAGATGCCGCTGGCCTCTCCGCCGGTGAAGTCGAAGGTCGAGCCGCTGAGCACGAGCGTGATCGGGATGAGGGCGAACTGCACGGCGCTGCCGGCGAGGTTGTTGAGGATGCCCGAGCTGACCGCCACCCCCGCCGGCTGGCCCTGGCGCTGGAGGAAGCGGACGACGAGGGCCACGTCGGCCACCGACCCGCCGACCAGGCCGGTGAAGTTGTTGGCGTACTGCACCCCGATCACCGGGCCGAGGGGGAGCGGGGCGATGACCGAGCCCATCATGGCGAACGCCGCGGCGATCTGAGGCAGCTGGGAGATGGCGAAGGCCGCCGCCACCCACTCCCACGACGCCGACCTGAACGTGCTGCCGACGCCCGACAGGCCGGCGAACTGGCCGATCAGCAGGTAGACGCCGACGATCGTGCCGACGGTCATGAGCAGGTCGGTCACGCTGACCCGCCGGAGCTCGGCCAGCTTGGGCTCCTCGGTGCCGGCGAGCGCGGCCGAGGCCTCCCGCAGCGCGGCCAGCGTCTTCCTGTCAGGGTTGAGCTGGTGGCGGGCGCCGCGCGACAGGGCGCCCGGCTGGATGAGGGGGAGCAGCTCGGTGAGCCCGTCGGGCCCGAGCACCCGGTGGGCGGCGGCGGCGGCCCGTTCGACGCCGACCACGTCCGCGGTGCCGGCCAGCAGGTCGACGGCGTCGGTGGCCATGCGGGGAGCGGGGGCCGGGTACGAGGCCTGGGAGAAGTCCTCGAACACGGTGTGTCCGTCGGGCGTGACGGTGATGGCGTCGGTGCGGACGCCGCCCTTGGCGATCTGGGCGCGCCGCAAGAGCGCAAGCTGGTGCCATGCATCGTCGAGGACGGCGTCGTCGACGTGGTCGGCGTCCAGCTCGGCCAGAGCGGTCCCGGGCTGGTGCCGGGTCACGAGGAGGGCGTCGTCGCGGCGGCCGGCCGATCCGGCGGCCACCACCGCCGGCACCCGGACGCCGGCCCTCTCCGCCATCAGCAGCAGGTAGGCCCAGTGCTCGACCTGGTGGCGGCGGTCCCAGATCAGGGTCGTGCCCGTGCCCTTGTACCAGATCGACCGCCAGAGCTGGCTGAAGAAGCGAGAGTCCCGGGCGTCACGGCCGATGACGGTGACCCGCGGCGTCGGACCTGCCATCTCCCAGCGTCGCCCGGAAGTTCGACCAGTGCCACGGCCCGGGAAGCCATTGCAGGTCGGACGGCTCGAGGGCCAGGTCGCGGAGGGAGTCGGCGACCTGCTCGGTGGAGGGCGTCCCCGCCGGCGACCCGGTGATCAGGTGGACCAGGGCGGCGACCCCCCAGCCGAGCGCGACGCTGCCGAGGACGTCGGTCAGGAGACCCTCCACCGCCAGCACCGCGCTCACCGCGCACACGAGGAGCACGAGGTAGACCAGCCGGCGGGCGGGGCGGGTGAGGTACGGGGCGGCGACGAAGAGGACCGAGACGGCGGCCGCCAGCCTGATCGCGGGGAAGCCGGGCGGTACCCCGAACGTCGACAGTCCGGCTGCGCTGCGGGCCGAGCCCGGGTCGAGCACGGCGAGGACTCCGAGCCCGATCAGCCAGGAGAGGAGGGCGGCCCCGGCCATGCTGGCGGCCAGCCGGACGTGGCGGCGGACGACGAAGGCGCCCACCAGGGCGATGGTGACGGAGACCGATCCGACGAAGTAGACGATCCGGAAGGCGTCGCGCAGCCCGTCGGGCAGGTCGGTGACCAGCTCGAACGTCCATTTGCCAAAGGTCGCCGGGATGGCGGGCCAACCAGGCCGCAGCCAGGACGACGATCGTGACCACGACGACGGCGACGACGTCGCTCGGGCGCCGTCGGACCGTCCCGTCGGGCACGAGGCCGAAGAACGTCGGGACGCGGCGGCGCAGGGACGGCGTCGGTCCCCCCACGGGCTCCCGCACCTCCGCCTCCGTTGTCATGGCGGGCACCGTACGCCCCTGCGCGGCGGATCGCTCGGGCTGATCGCTCGGGGGAGGGCGCTCGGGGTAGCGTTGCGCCACTTCCTCCTGTGCGACTTGGTTCCTGCCGCAGGAGGTGCCCGTGCGCCGGCCCCATCTGACCCCCTCTCGCCTTCTCCGGCGGACGAGGGCCCTTCGTTCCCCGCTCGCCTACTGGGCCATGGTCGGCGTCCTCGCCCTGTTCACCGGGCTGGTCGTGGCCAGATCGGTACGCACCGCCGGCTCCCTCGCCACTCACTACGGGCCGCTGCGACCGGTCGTCGTCGCCGCCCACCGGCTCGACCCGGGTGTCGAAGTGGCGCCGGGCGACGTCGCCGTCCGCCAGGTTCCCGGCTCGCTGGCGCCGGCCGGGTCGTTGGCCTCCGCCGACGAGGCCGTGGGGCGCACCGTCGTGGTGCCCGTCTTCGCCGGCGCCACCGTGATGGAGGGCCACCTGGCCGCGTCCGGGTTGAAGGGCGTCGCCGCCCTCCTCCCGCCCGGCACGAGGGCGGTGGCGGTGCCCAACGGTGGGGCGCCGCTGCCACTCGTCGCCGGCGACCACGTCGACGTGCTGGCCACGTTCGACCCTTCCGGCGACCCGTCAGGCTCGGCCGGCGCCGATCCGACGTTCCCGGTGGCGAGGGGAGCGCTCGTCGTCGACGTGGGCGACGACTCGGCGACCGTCGCGGTCGGCCCTCAGGAGGCGGCGAGGGTGGCGTTCGCGGTGACCACCGGCGTCGTGACCCTCGCGCTGGCGGCGCCGATCAGCGAGCTCCGGTTGCCAGAAGGAGCAGCACCGCCCCGCCCGCCACCACCCGATAGATGACGAACGGGGTGAACGTCGAGGTCTTCACCACCCGCAGCACCAGCCAGATGGCCGCCGCGCCGGTGACGGCCGAGGCCACCATGCCGGCCACGAAGGCGCCGCCCGTGCCCGCCGGCAGCCCGCCCTCCGAGACCACCTTGGCGCCCTGGTAGACGCACGCCCCGGCGGTGATGGGCACGCTCATGAGGAACGAGATGGTGGCCACCGAGACCCGGTCGAAGCCGATGAACAGCCCCGCGCTCATGGTGATCCCCGAGCGGGACAGCCCGGGAGCGAGGGCGCAGGCCTGGGCCGTGCCCATGATCAGCGCGTCCCGGCCCCGGAAGTCGGTGACCTCCCGCCGGCCGCCCCGCCGGTCGGCGGCGTACAGGATGACGGCGCCGACGATCAGCAGCGTCCCGATGAGCCAGATCTGGCCGAGGTGGTCGGCCACGGTGGCCTCGAGCACGGCGCCCACCGTCGCCCCGGGCAGGGCCGACAGCGCCAGCAGCCAGGCCAGCCGCTCGTCCGGCTCCTCGATCGACCTCCTGCGCAACGACGTCCACGCCGCCGCGGCCAGGCGCAGGAGCTCGGCGCGGAAGTACAGGACGACGCCGAGGAGCGTGCCCAGGTGGAGGGCCACGTCGAAGGTGCGGTTGAGGTCGGCGTTGGCGGCACCGGTCAGCTCCTCCCACCCGAACAGCCACGGGACGAGGATCAGGTGCCCGCTGGAGGAGATCGGCAGGAACTCGGAGAGGCCCTGGACGATGCCGAGCACGATCGCGTGCCAAAGCGGGATCTGGTCGCCACCAGTCGAGGCAAGTTGGCTCAGCACGGGTGCAGGGGAGACTAGTAGGACGTCAAGTGGGACAACGTTCCTGCCGATACGAGCGGTGTGCGCCGCCACCTCGCCGCCAATCTCATGGCGGTCTCGCTGATGGCGATCTCACTCGTGGCGGCGGCGCTCGTCGTGGTCCCCGCCATGCCCGCCTGGGCCAGACCCCACCGAACGACACCCGACGTGGGGTCGTGCACGACGGCCTGGTCAAGACCGCCCCGAATGGCGTCTGCAAGGGCACCTTCGCGCTGGCCCGCGACGTCGCCGACGGCGACGGCCGCTCGCGGTGCACCCACGGTCCCGACCCCGCGCCCGACGGCGTCGACGTCCGCCGGGCCCGTCCCGCTGCCGGAGCTGATTGCGGCCGACGCTGCCGCTGCCGCGCCGGCGGATGCCACCACGGCTGCCGCGGGCACCATCCCGTGCTACGGCAACGGCACCGACGGCTACCGGGTGCAGGTCGTCTACGCCCGGGCGTCCAACGTCGCCGACCGGTACCTGCAGCTCGCCGGGTCGTTCGTGAACTGGTCGGCCGCGGCCGACGAGGTGGTGCGGGCGAGCGCGGCAGAGACCGGCGGGATCCGTCACTTCCGGTTCGTCACCGACTCCATCTGCACCCTCGACGTCGATCGGGTGACCCTGAGCACCACTGGCGACGACAACTTCGACAACACGGTGGCCGAGCTGGTCGCCCAGGGCTACGACCGCCCCGACCGCAAGTACCTCGTCTACGTCGACGCCAACGTCTACTGCGGCATCGGCGAGATCTACTACGACGACTCGGCGAACGCCGCCCCCGGCGCCAACGCCAACAACGGCCACGTCCAGGTACCCGGGCATGATCGCCCGGGTCGACAACGGCTGCTGGGGCCAGACGAACTCGGTCGAGGCCCACGAGCTGATGCACAACCTCGGCGGCGTGCAGCCCTCGGCGCCCCACGCCACGCCCGGCCTCCACTGCACCGACGAGAACGACCGGATGTGTTACGCCGACGGCTCCGGTGGCGGCCTGATGCAGCTCATCTGCGCCATCTTCTCGGGCGAGAACCGTTTCGACTGCAACCACGACGACTACTTCTCCACCAACCCTGCCGCCGGCAGCTACCTGGCCACCCACTGGAACACCGCCAACAGCGTCTTCCTGGCCAACGACCAGAACCTCCCGGCCCAGGTCCGATCGTGGGGCTACAACGTGTACGGCCAGCTGGGCGACGGTCTGATCCTGGACACGTCGACGGTGGCCGACGCCCTCCTCGACGACGTCGAGAGCGTGTCGGCCGGCGGCTACCACACGCTGGCGGTCAAGGGCGGGACGGTGTGGTCGTGGGGGCTCGGCCACGTCGGCCAGCTGGGCACCGGCGTGGGGACGGTCACCTCGCCGGTCCCCGTCCAGGTACCGGGGTTGACGAACGTCGTCGCGGTGTCGGCCGGCTTCATGCACTCGCTGGCCCTGAAGTCTGACGGGACGGTCTGGGCGTGGGGCTACAACGCCCTCGGCCAGCTGGGGGACGGCACGACCGACCTGCGGTACAACCCGGTGCAGGTCCCCGGTTTGACCGGTGTGGTCGCCGTCTCCGCCGGCGGCCTCCACAGCCTGGCCCTCCTGTCGAACGGCACCATCCGGGCGTGGGGCTGGAACGGCTACGGGCAGCTGGGCAACGGGGGCACGGCGTCGTCGCCGACGCCGGTCCAGGTCCTGGGGTCCGGTTTCTCCTCGGTCGCCGCCGGGCTGTACCACTCGGTGGCGTCACGGACCAACGGGACCGTCGCGGGGTGGGGATGGAACTACTTCGGCCAGGTGGGCGACGGCACGACCACCGATCGGCGGCTCCCGGTGACCGCCTTGGGACTGAACGGGACCCGGTCGGTCCTGGCCGGCTACAGCCACAGCCTGGCGTTGGGGACCGACGGGCAAGTGCGGTCGTGGGGCCTGGCCAACGTCATCGGGCGCGGTGGGGCCACGAAGACGGCGGCGGTGATCCCCGGCCTGACTGGCATCCAGTCGGCCTCGGCCAACGGCTACCACACCCTGGTGGTGCGCCCGGGTGGCACGGTGTCGGCGTTCGGATGGAACGCCATCGGCCAGCTCGGCGACGGCACGCTGATCGACCGGGTGGCGCCGGTCACCGTGGCCGGCCTGACGGGCGTGCAGACCGTCGCCGCGGGCATGGCCCACAGCCTGGCGCTGGTGCCCTGAGCTGGGAATCGCCCTGCTCTGGGCTGGTGCTGTGGCAGGCAACGTTTGCCGCGGTGGTGGCTGTGACTCCGAGCCGGCGTTTGGTGCTACCCACGCTTGATCGCGTTGGCGCACGTTCTGAGACACTCCTCGATGAGCGGGCTGCGACCAGATCGCCGATGTCGGCGCGGTCTGCCAGCGTTGCCGCCGGACGTGGTGGGGTGCGGTAGCGGCCGACTATTGGCCGTCACCCGTCTCGTAGAAGCGGACCATCTCCCGCCAGTACCAGAGCAGCGCGCTCATCGTGCCGATCGTCGCGATGGTCATCCGCCAGCGACGATGACGACGCGCGCTGTCGATGGCAATGAGAAGGGCCGCGCCAGCCATGCAGTTGATCGCCAGGGCGCCGGACACTGGACGCTCCTCCAGCCATTTCTCCTCGCCGAGAACCGCCCGAGTCGCGAAGGCGGAGTCATCGCGAGGTGGTGGGAAGAGGACGGGATTGAGCGCGAGCCATGCCGCGACGGCAACGCCCTGCCTTGCGCTGCGGTTCCAGACTGGAACCAGGACGAGCGGTGTTGATGCCCAGCACGTCCACGCGCTCCAGGGGTGCGAGTGTCGGGAGAAGACCCACCGTTTGAAATGCGATCCGGAGGTCATGGCCACAGTCTTGTCGCAGCGCCGCCCGACCTGCTGCTGGTCGAAGACCGCCGTAGTCAAGGAACCACGAGAGCGCGCCGATTAGGTGATCCACATGCCCTACCGAACGACGGCTGCGGGTGCGGTCTCGGGTGCCATATCGCGCGACGTTGTCGTCGTCAGGACAGATCGAGGATGACGGCGATGGTCTCGCGCAGCTGGCTCAGCACGGTCGTGCCGACGTTGCCTCGAACGTCGATGATCCGATGTGGCGAGACGGCTCGGATGTGCTGGCACTGCGCCGCCGATACGACGTCGAGGCCGTTGCTGCTGTCGGGCTCGAGCACCACCTCGGAGTGGAACGAGCGAATGCTGCTCGTCACCGGGACGACGTGAACGACCGAAGGTCGGGCATCGAGGATTCGTTGGGCCGTCACGATGATCGCTGGATGGCGGAAGCCCGCCTCTCGTCCTTCCGGCGGGCCTAGCTCGAGATCGACGACATCACCCGACGTCGGCATCGAGCCAGGCAGTCTCGTCCTCACGAAGCGGTGCGGCGAGGTCCGCGCCGACGCGGTCTTGGCGAAGCGCGCGAACCGCAAGGGACACGGTGTTGCCGACCGTGGTGTTGAGCTCCGCGGCAAGTCGCTTGAGCTCTTGGTGTGTGGCTACATCGATGCGAACGCTGGTGCTCTGCATGCAGATCAGCATACATCCTGCGACGGAACTCGCGGAGATGAATGCCCAGGCCGGTGTGCTCCGGCAGGCGTACCGATCGACGGCTCTAAGCGCGGTCGGACGGGCGAATGTGTCCCCGAACGCCCGTCCCGGAACGTGCGGCGGATGCACTTCGCCGCGTAGCGAAGGTGCCGTTGTAGGACAGGGCGAACGTTGCCTGACGCGGCAATAGTGCCCGTCGGACGACGTTTGCCTCGTTGTTAGCGTGTCCGAGCCGGGCGTTTCGTGGCAGTCGTCAGCTCGCTTCGAGATGGCGCCGGAGCGCCTCTCGGATGACTTCTGAGACGGGAACACCCTGATCCTCCGCTCGGCGAGCGAGCCGCTGACGGGGCACGACCCTCGGTTATCGACGGGTGAAGGTCAGGTGGGTGACACCGCTGGGTGAGGAGACCGCCTCGATCTCGTAGCGCTCCTCGACGCCCTCGACGCCGTCCCACAGGCGAACGCCGCGGCCGAGCAGGATCGGCACCTGCACGACGTGGAGCGTGTCGATGAGGTTGGCGGCGAGGAAGTCGCGGATGACGGTCGGGCCACCGCCGATGCGCACGTCGAGGTCGCCGGCTGCCTCCCGGGCGAGGTCGAGCGCCTCGGGCGGGCCGGCGTCGACGAAGTGGAACACGGTGCCGCCCTCCATCTCGATCGACGGGCGCGGGTGATGGGTGAGCACGAACACCGGCGAGTGGAACGGCGGGTCCGGCCCCCACCAGCCACGCCACTCGTCGTCGGTGCCGACATCGGTCCACGGGCCGGTCTGGGGGCCGAACTTGCCTCGGCCCATGATCTCGGCACCAAAGCCGACGGCATGGCGTTCGGCGAAGGAGTGGTCGACGCCCGCGGTGCCACCGGGACCGCCGATCATCGTCCGCCAGAACCGGGTGGCGAACATCCACTCGTGCAGGCGTTCCCCGGCGTGACCGAACGGCGCTTCGAACGTGAGGCCGTCGCCCGTCCCGAACCCGTCCAGTGAGATCGAGAAGTTGTGGGCACGGACCTGGGACATGGCGACCTCCCGAACGATAGAACCGCGCTGTTCTGAGCTACGAGCCGCTGAGCGTCAGGTCGGCGACCAGCAGGGTCACGCCGGCGGCGCCGCCGGGTAGCCATTCACGGTCGCTGCCCACCGCGACCACGTCCTGCAGCATGCGCTGGAGCGTCGAGGCGATGGTGGCCTCTCGGATGGGCTCGGCCCGCTCGCCGCCGCGGACCATGAGGCCTTCGACGCCGACGGAGAAGTCGCCGCTGATCGGGTTCGTGCCCGAGTGGAGCCCGCTGACCGACTGCACGAGGAGTCCTTCGCCCAGCTCGGCCAGCAGCTCGTCCTGGGTGCGGGTGCCGGGCGCGAGGGCGAGGGCCCGGCTGCCGGCACCGGGAGTCGTGCGGTACCCGCCCCTGACGGCGGAGGCGTTCGACGCCACGCCGCAGCGGCGGCCCGTGTAGGAGTTGTGCAGGAAGCCCTGCAGGACCCCGTTGTCGATGAGGACGTTGCGGCGGCTGGCCAGGCCCTCGGCGTCGAACCGGGAGGCGCCGTAGGCGTCGGGCTCGGTTGGGTCGTCGACGAGGGTGAGGAACGGCACGCCGACAGACTCGCCCTCCCGACCGGCGAACAGCGACCGCCCCTTGATGGCGGCCTCGGCGCTGAGCCCCGACGCCAGCACCCCGAGGAACGAGGCCGTGACCTTGGGGTCGAACACCACGGTCAGGCGCCGGGACGCCGGCTTGCGGGCGCCGAGCATCCTGGTGGCCCGTTCGGCGGCGTCGCCGGCGGCCTTGGCCAGGTCGAGATCCTGGGGCGTGCGGGCCACCGAGTAGCCGTAGCCGGTCTGGGTCTCCGTGCCCTCGCCGGCCAGGGCGTCCGCCCACAGCGAGCACGACGTCCCCCGGGACGTGGCGGTGACGCCGCGGCTGGAGGCGATGGCCGACTCGTAGGACGAGTCGCCGTAGCCGGCGCTCTCCAGGCCGCGGATGCGAGGGTCGGCGGCCCTCGTGGCCCGCTCGACCTCGAGGGCCAGCTCGACCTTGTCCGCCGTGGGGAACTCGGCCAGCTCGGCGCGGAAGAGGTCGAGGTCGGCGGGCGCCACGCCGTCGGGGGCGACGAGGCCGAGGAACTCGTCGACCGAGCCGAAGCCGGCGTTGTCGCGGGCCTCGGCCAGGACCTCGGCCACGTCGGTCTCGTCCAGCGACCCGGTGTAGGCGAAGCCCTGGCGGCCGTCGACGATCACCCGCACGCCGACCCCGGCGGTGGTGGCCGACGACAGCGACTCCACGTCGCCACCGAAGACCTTCACCTGGGTGTGCGACGACCGGCTGACGTAGGCCTCGACCTGCTCCCCGGGCCGGGCCTGACCGGCGACCCGCTCGGCCAACGCCAGCAAAGCGCCGTTCTGGAGCGGATCAGGCACCGGCGGTGCCGCCCACGGTGATGGCCGCCACCCGCAACGTCGGCTGGCCGGCCGAGACGGGGACGCCCTGGCCGTCCTTGCCGCACGTACCGGCCCAGGTGTCGAAGTCGTTGCCGACGGCGTCGATCGCCTTCAGGACCTCGGGGCCGTTGCCGATGAGGTTGGCCGACCGCACCGGCTCGGTGATCTCGCCGTTCTCGATCATGTAGGCCTCGGTGATGCCGAAGACGAAGTCGCCGGTGGCGGTGTTGACCTGCCCGCCTCCGAGCTGCACGCAGTAGATGCCGTAGGGGGTCTGGCGGATGATCTCCTCGGGGTCGTCCTCGCCGGCCAGGACGTACGTGTTGGTCATGCGGACCATCGGCAGGTGCTGGTAGCTCTGGCGCCGCCCGTTGCCCGACGACTGCCGCCCGTGCTTGCGGGCCCGCAGCTCGTCCCACATGTAGTCGGTGAGCTCGCCGTTCTCGATGAGGGTGTTGCGCCGGGCCGGGTGGCCCTCGTCGTCGATGCCGTAGGTGCCCCATTCCCGCGCGTAGGTGCCGTCGTCGACGAGCGTGACGAGCGGGCTGGCGACCTGCCGGCCGACCTGGTCCTTGAACACCGACGCGTCCCGGCCGACGAGGTCCGCCTCCAGCCCGTGACCGCAGGCCTCGTGGAACAGGACGCCGCCGGCGCCTCGCTTGAGCACGACCGGCAGGGTGCCGCTGGGGGCCGGCCTGGCCTCGAGCATCTTCAGTGCCCGGCGGGCGGCGGTGCGGGCCACGTCCTCGACGACCACGTCGTCGAAGAACTCGAACCCCACGGTGCCGCCGGGGCCCTCGAAGCCGGTCTGCATGCCGGTGTCGCCCGTGGCCACGCAGGAGACCATGAACCGGGTGCGCACCTGGTCGTCGGAGCTGAGCAGGCCGTCGCTGTTGGCGACGAGGATGCGTCGGCGGCCGTCGACGTAGGAGGCGCTGACCTGGCGTATCCCGCCACCTCCCGATCGACCAGGACCCTCGGACCGGGCGGCGTCGTCGGCCCGGGCCAGCAGCTCGACCTTCTCGGCCTTGGGGACGTCCTGGGGCAGGACCCGCACCGGGATGCGCTCGGGGTCCTGGCGGCACAGCGCCACCTCCCGCACGCCGCCTCCGCCGCCCCGGGCGGCAGCCGACGCCGCCTCGGCGGCCGCCAGGAGGCCGGGCTCGCTCAGGTCGGAGGTGTGGGCGAACCCGGTGGTGTCGCCCCGGACGACCCGCAGGCCGACGCCCAGGCTGCGGCCCGACGTCAGCTCCTCGACCTTGCCGTCGTCGAAGTGGGCCGACGACGACCGTCGCTCCTCGGCGAACAGCTCGGCGAAGTCGGCACCGGTGCGGAGGGCGGCCGAGAGCACGTCGGCCACGACGGATTCGTCGATCATCGGTCGATGGTACCGGTGGGCCATCCGCTACCTGGGGGTAGGGCTCCGGCATGCCCTCCATGCGACCCCACCCCGCTGTTCTCCTCGACGTCGACGGCACCCTCGTCGACAGCGCCTACATCCACGCCCTCGCCTGGCGCCGGGCGTTCGTCGACCACGGCTTCGACGTGCCGACGGCGTCGGTGCACGCCATGATCGGCGCCGGATCCGACGTCCTCATGCGCGAGCTGATCGGCGAGGAGCGCGAGGACGTCCAGGAGACCCGCAAAGGCCGCTTCGACGAGCTCGAGGACGAGATCCGGGC
This sequence comes from uncultured Acidimicrobiia bacterium, assembly GCA_963827345.1. Lineage (GTDB taxonomy): Bacteria > Actinomycetota > Acidimicrobiia > Acidimicrobiales > AC-14 > CAWGUU01. The sequence continues at coordinate 495,299 of CAWHAN010000006.1, forward strand.
GTGCGACGGCGCCGGCGACCTGATCCGCGCCATCCACGAGGCGGGTGCCAAGGCCGTTCTCGCCACGTCGTCGGAGAAGGAGCAGCTCGAGGCCCTGCTGGCCACGATCGATGCCGACGACTCCATCGACGACGTCGTGACCGCCAGCGACGTCGACGAGGCCAAGCCCTGCCCCGACGTCTTCGTGGCGGCCATGGAGAAGGCGGGTGCCGACCCGTCCAGCGCCATCGCGGTGGGCGACACGGTGTGGGACGTCGAGGCGGCCGCCGGCGCCGGGCTGAAGTGCGTCTGCGTCCTCACCGGCGGCATCGGGCGGCTGGAGCTGGAGGAGGCCGGGGCGGTCGCCGTCTACCGCGACGTCGCCGACCTGCTGGAACACCTCGACGAGAGCCCGCTGGCCCCGATCATCCGCCGCCAGGCGGCCTGACCGCGGCAGCCTCCGGCAGGCAGTCCAAGAACCCGGTCAGCGCCTCCGCCCATCCCTCCGGGTCGTCGGTATGGGGTGAGTGCCCGGCGCCCGGGATCACGGTGACGCCGGCGCCGGGGATGGTCGCCGCCAGGCGCTGGCAGTCGGCGAGCATGACACTGTCGTTCTCCCCGACGATCACCTGGGTTGGGACCGTCAGGGTGGCCAGCCGCCCGAGGCGGTCGGCTTGGGTGTGGAACATCGGGGCCAGCGCCAGCCACATGGCGGGCGAGCAGGCCAGTAGCTGCTGGTCGCGCACCTCGACCCGACCGGCGGCGTCCAGCTGCTCGACCGCTCCGTGCTGGTCGGGGTCGGCGGCCCGCCGGGCGGCCAACGCCTGGGCCAGTCCCTCCATCCCCGCCTGACGGACGATGGCGGCGCCGAGGGCGACGAGGCCCGGGTCGACGGCCGTCACCGGGCCGTGGAAGGTGCTGGCGAGGACGAGCCCGTCGAGCCGGTGGGGCGACGCGAGGGCCACCACCTGGGCCAACGCGCCCCCGAACGAATGGCCCACCAGCACGAACCGGTCCCAGCCCAGGACATCGGCCAGCGCCAACAGGTCGGCGGCCATCACCTCGAAGCCGTAGTCCTCCTCGGCGGTGGGCGCGTCGCTGGACCCGTGACCCCGCAGGTCGGGCGCCACTGCGTGCCACCCGCGCCCGGCCAGGAGCGTGGCGGTGGAGGCCAGGTTCTCCTTGGCACCGGTGAACCCGTGGACAAGGAGGACGGGCCGCCCGCCGACGCCGTCCTCACACACCGCCAGCCCGATCCGTCCCAGATCGAGCCGGCGGGTACGCACCGACGGCAAGTTAGGCGGTCCGGGCGAGTGTCGTGCGGGGCGAACGGGCTCCGGGACGCGTAGTCTGACGGTATGGGGCGCCAGGGAAAGTTGCTCCTCGTCGTACGGATCGTGGCCAGCGCGGCCATGCTCGGCGTGCTGTTCACGCGCTTCGAGCTGCGCGACATCCAGGCCTTGCTGCCCCGGCGGGAGCTGTCGAGCTGGTCGTGGATCGTCGCCGGGCTCGTCATCAGCCTCGGTGCCGTCCTGCTGGCCACCCTTCGTTGGCAGCGGGTACTGCAGGCCATCGGCCTACCCACCGATCTCCAGCCGCTCCTGTCGCACAACCTCGCCGGCCAGTTCGTCTCGAACTTCCTGCCCACCACCGTCGGCGGTGACGTCCTCCGCGTGACCCGCCTGTCGGCCGGCAACGGCCACGCGCCCGAGTCGTTCGCCTCCGTGGTGCTCGAGCGCCTCACCGGGTTCGTCGTGCTGCCGTTCATCACCCTCGTCGCCCTGGTCGGCAACCCGGCGCTCCTGCGCATGGGCACGGCCACCCGACTGGCCCTGGCGCTGTCGCTCGGCACCCTCGCGGTGCTGGTGGTGATCCTCGTCGTCGCCGGGAACACCCGGCTGGGGGCCCGGCTGGCCGGTCACCATGCCAAGTGGCTCGGCTTCCTCACCGCCGTCCACCTGGGGCTCGACCAGATCCGGCGGCAGCCGGCGCAGGCGGCGAAGGTGCTGGTCACCGCCCTCGCCTACCAGCTCACGATCGTGCTGGCGGCCTGGGCCGCGGCCCACGCCCTCGGGCTCCACGTCGGGTGGTCGGCGGCCATGGCGTTCGTGCCGATCGTGGCCATCGCCCAGGTGCTGCCTCTGTCGGTGAGTGGGCTGGGTCTGCGGGAGGGAGCGCTCGTGATCCTTCTCGCGCCGCTGGGGGTGGCTGCGCCCCAGGCGGTGGCCCTCGGCCTGCTGCTCTACTGCATGAACCTGGTTGTGAGCCTGCTCGGTGCGCCTGCGTTCGCAGTGGGTACCCGCCCACTGCGAGCCGTGGTGTGAGCCAGAGGCCAAGCGAACCGCTCCCCGACGCGGCCCCAGAGCCGGACGTCGTCACATCCGGAGAACACGACCCCCCCAAGCTGGTCGTCGTCGAAGATGGGGCCGGGGATGGGGCCGACCCCGCGCCGACGACCGGCCGCCACCGCCACAGGCCCGACTACGGGCTGCGCTGGTGGCGAGAAGTCCTCTACATCGCAGTCTTCTACGTGGTCTACAGCGTCATCCGCAACACCCAGGGCTCGGCGGCGGTGTCCGAGGCGCATGCCCTGAACAACGCCTTGCAGATCGTCGACCTGGAGCGGGCGATGCGGATCTACTGGGAGGAGGGGATTCAGCAGGCCTTCCTCGGGTGGCGGTACTTCATCGAGTTCTGGAACGTGTTCTACGGCACCTTCCACTTCGTCGTCACCGTGTTCGCCCTGGTCCTGCTGTTCCGTCGCTTCCCCGAGCGGTACCGGCGCTGGCGCAACACGCTGGCCGCCGCCACCGCGGTCGCCCTCCTCGGCTTCGCCCTCTACCCGCTGATGCCGCCCCGGCTCATGCCCGTGGACTTCGGGTTCGTCGACACGCTGCGGGTCTACGGCAGCCCGTGGTCGTTCGACTCGGGCACCATGAGCAAGATCTCCAACCAGTACGCGGCGATGCCCAGCCTGCACTTCGCATGGGCCGTCTGGTGCGCTTGCGTGCTCGTGCCCGCCCTCAAGGCCCGGTGGGCGAAGGCGCTCGTCGTCGCCTACCCGGCGTGCACCCTGTTCGCCATAGTGGTGACGGCCAACCACTTCGTGCTCGACGCCGCCGGCGGCGTGCTGGCCCTGGCGGTGGGCGCCGCCATCGGGTTCCCTCTCGCCACCCGCATCGAGCGCGGCAGGTTCCCCCGGGGCCCGCTGCTCACCCCGGCCCCAGACGAGTCGGCCCAGGACGAGTCCGGCCCTGCCCTCTCCGCCGAAAAGAAGCTATGACCGTCGTCCCGAGCACCACCGTGGCGCCGTCCAGCCTGGGCTGGATCGCCGAACGGGTGGAGGCGAGGATCGAGGGGGTCCTGGCCGAGGAGTTGGCCCGGTGGTCCGGCGTCGACGCCGAGCTGGCCGACCCCTTCGAGGCCCTCCGCGACCTGGTGCGGGCCGGCGGCAAGCGGCTGCGGCCGGCGTTCTGCCACTGGGCGTTCGTCGGGGCGGGCGGCGACCCCGAGGACCTGGTGGTGGTCGACGCCGGGGCCGCCCTGGAGCTGCTCCACACGTTCGCCCTCATCCATGACGACATCATGGACGGCTCCGCCACCCGCCGGTCGATGGACACCATCCACGTGCGGTTCGAGTCCCGTCACCAGCTGGGGGAGTGGCGGGGCGAGGGCCGTCGCTTCGGCGAGGGCGTGGCCATCCTCGCCGGCGACCTCGCCTTCGTCTACGCCGACCGGATGATGGCGGGCGCCCCCAGGGCGGCGGGGGAGGTCTTCACCGAGCTGCGCATCGAGGTCAACGTGGGCCAGTACCTCGACCTGGTGGGCACCGCCCGCGGCCGCATCGGCGAGGACGCGGCCCAGCGCATCTGCCGCTTCAAGTCGGGCAAGTACACGATCGAGCGTCCGCTGCACCTCGGAGCGGCCCTGGCCGGGCGGCTGGACGAGCTGGCCGGCCCGCTGAGCGACTACGGGTTGCCGCTGGGCGAGGCCTTCCAGCTCCGCGACGACCTGCTGGGAGTGTTCGGGGACGGTGCCGTCACCGGCAAGCCGGTGGGGGAGGACCTCCGGGAGGGCAAGCCCACCGTGCTCTTCGCCCTCGCCGCCGAGGTGGTGGGCAGGAGCAGCGTCCTCGACCGCTACGGCGGCGACGATCTCTCCGACGACGACATCGCCGCCCTCCAGGATGCCCTCGTCGAGAGCGGCGCGGTCGAGCGGGTCGAGCACCGCATCGACGGGCTCGTGGCCGAGGCGGTGCTGGCCATGGACCGGGCGCCGCTCACCGCCGAGGCCAGGCGGGCGCTGAGCGACCTGGCGTACTACGTCGCCGGCCGCGACCACTGACGACGGGGTGTGCCGTTTCGACTCGATACTGGAGCGCTAGGAGCGCAACGAATTGCGTGGGCCGGCCCGATGGTGCTTACAACGTCGGCCAGGTGGTGGGCGAGGGCGAGGCCGAACTCGTGGCATCGCCCGCTCAGTGCCTTCCCTGCCATCTGCACTGCCGTCGACCGGTCCGCCTGCTCGCCTCGATCATGCCGCCCTCGACTCGATCATGCCGCCCTCGACCGCTCTTACGAGCCGCTGCTGGCCGACTGATCCTCAGCGCTTCCCTCCACAGGGGATGATGCGCCCACCCTGCGGCGCCGAATCATCCGCTCAGGATGGTCCCAGTCGTCCTCGAGTCGCTCGACGAGGGAGCGGTTAGCCAGGAACCTTGCCTCGAGCTCGGTCATCACCACGGCCGGCGTGAGGACGATGGTGCCATCGGGATCCTCGCTGGCAAGGTACCGACGGTGCTCAGGTCGCCCAAGCTTTCCGAGACTGGCGCGGCGGCGGTCATCGAGCTCGATCAGTACTTTCTCCATAGCGCGATAGTAGCCCTCTAGCACCCAAAGAGGGAAATAAGGTAATGGGGTGGGCCTGCTACGGTACCTGGGTGCCCCTGCTCTGGTTCTTTCCGGACCCCGAGGCAGCATTGGCTCAGCTGGAGAGGGATCGCTCGAAGGTTCGGATGCACCTGGCGGTCACCCGGGTTCTCGACCAGCTCGAGGCCGACTCCACGCACGAAAGCGTCCGCCGGATTCGGTTCCATGATCCCCCCGTCTGGTGCGTAAAGGTCACCGCCGCGGGCGAGGAGTGGGTCGTGCTCTGGCAGCCGCACCCAACCGAGGCCGACAGCGCCGTAGTTCGGTACATCGGACCGGCTTCGTCCGCCTGAGTAGGCAGTGCGGCTACCCGGTGGCCCCCGGACCAAACGTCAGAGGCGGGCCTCCAGGGAGCGGCCAGCGAGCTCGACGGGCACCTTGTCGATGCTGCAGGTCAGGCGGAGGCGGCCCGGTCTGATCTCGGTGCCGCTCAGGCAGCCGACGAGGGGCAGCGGCGGGATCTCCACCGAGGCCAGGGTCACGCCACCGGCCTCGACGACGAGCGTCATCCCCGCCACTCGGGCCGACACGTCGACGAGCTGGCCATTCAGGCGCACCCGTGCCCGACCGCTGTCGAGTTGGACCGGTACTCCGGCGATCCGGGAGATCTCGTCGGCGGAGATCTCCACCACCGCGGTGCCCTTCCCGATGCTCTCCAGCACCAGCCGCCGGTCCTGCAGGAGGGCGTCGCGGTCGAGGTGGACCGACTCCAGTACGACCCCCACCGACGCGAACGTGAAGCCCCGCACCGTCAGGTCGGTGAGCGACACCTCGACCTCGGGGATGGTCCCGGACAGCAGGAGCCGGCCGAGGAAGGGGAAGGACGAGATCCCGGCCGAGACTGGGCCGTCCGCCTGGACCCGCGAGACCACGCGCTGTCGCAGCTGGTCCTCGGCCACCCGGCGCGCCACCACGTCGGCCACCAGCAGGGCCACGACCACGACCAGGACAACGACGAGCAGCAGCTTGCGGATGACGTCGAGGTCTACCCCGGATCCGGGCCCCGGCGGCGTCGCCCGGCAGATGAGTTTCACCGTCCCGCGCCGTCGCCGGCGGGCCCAAGCCGGCGAATCGGGGCGGCGTACCGGCGTATGGCGCGGTTGAGTCGCCCCAGTTCGGCGGGGGCCGTCCGCTATCCGGCCGCCTGACCCGCAGGTGCCAGGCTGGGCCCGTGGCCTGGCTCCGAAGCATCTCGGTCGACCGCGCCCGCCTCGACACGGACCGGTGGCCGTGGTCGCTGCCGGCCGTCGTCGCCATGGACGGGATCGAGTTCGCCGAGGGCGTCACGTTCCTCGCCGGCGAGAACGGCTCCGGGAAGTCGACGGTGCTTGAGGCGATCGCCGTCGCCTGCGGCTGCCCGGAGGAGGGCGGGGCGAGCAACAAGGACCTGAAGGGCCCGAAGCCGTGCGACCGGCTCCCGTGCCGCGTCCGTCCCGTGCTCAGCGGTGTCCCGCTGGGTGGAGCGTGGTTCCTCCGGGCCGAGAGCTTCTTCGACGTGGTCACCGCCGCCGAGCGGTCGGCACACACGAGGGCCAGCGTCCCCTTCGAGGACGCCCAGCTCCTGGCCGACTACGGGGGGCGGTCGCCGCACACGTACTCCCACGGCCAGGCCTTCCTCGAGCTGTTCGACAAGCGGATGGGCGCGCGGAGCCTGTGGTTCATGGACGAGCCCGAGGCGCCACTCTCCTTCCGCAGCCAGCTGGCCCTGCTCGGCATGCTCGACGACCTGGTCAAGGCGGGATCGCAGTTCGTGATCGCCACCCATTCGCCGGTGCTGCTCGCCCTGCCGGGTGCGTCGATCTACGAGTTCGTCCAGGACGGTGTCGAGCGGCGCCGCTGGGAGGACCTGGACGTCGTGCAGCAGGTGCGAGGCTTCCTCGAGGCGCCGGACCAGTACTTCCGGCACCTCCTCGACCCGCCGGTCTGAGCCCCGTTCAGCTGCGGGCGCTGGCCACCAGCACCGGGATCAGCCGGTCGGTCTTCGTCTGGTACTCGGCGTAGGGCGGGAAGGCGGCGACGGCCCGCTCCCACCACTCGGCCCGCTCGTCGCCGCTCACCTCACGCACGCTGGCGTCGAAGGGGGCGGGCCCGTCCTGGATGGTCACCTCGTCGGGGTTGGCCGTGAGGTTGCGGTACCAGACCGGGTGGGTCGGCGCCCCGCCCTTCGAGCCGACGAGGGCGTACTCGCCGTCGTGCTCGACCCGCATCAGGGCGAACTTCCGGACCTTGCCGCTCTTGTTGCCCCTCGTCGTCACGATGATCACCGGCAGCCCGGTGTCGCGCAGCGTGTTCGCCCGCTTTCCCCCCGACTGCTCGTACTCCTCGACCTGGTCCCGGACCCACTCGTAGGGACTCGGCTCGTACTCGCCTTCAAGCGCCATGGAATCGAGGGTAACTCCCGTCGTGCAGGCTCAGGAAGCCGGCCCGCCCGTGACGCTCTCGACGAAGGCGATGGCGTCGTCGAGAGCCTGCTGGTCCCAGCCCTGGAACGCCGGGCGGCGGGCCGGTCCGTCGGGTGTGGCCTGCGCCTGACGCAGGTTGGCCAGCACCTTGGCCGGCGTGTAGGGCGCCGTCTGCCAGATCCAGTCGGCCTTCTCGAAGCGGCCGGGCCAGCCCTCCTCCCGCGCCGGGAGGTGGACCTTGATGACGCCCCCGAAGGGATGGTCGGCGAACAGGTCCTGCTCGGTGAGCAGGGCTTTCAACCCGTGGGCGGTGCCGGGCCCGCTGATGCCCGCCACCACGATGGCGACGTAGTCGCCGGAGTCGTCGAAGGGGTGGGGGGCGAGCGACAGCACGGCGAAGTCGGTGTTCTCGCCGGGGAGGCGGCCGTGGCGCTCGCCGTCGGCGGGGTCGGCGAAGCCCGGCACCCGGAACTGCTGGACGATGTTCGACTCCGTGCTGCCGCCGAGGATCCTGCGGGCCAGCTCCGTTGCCCGGGGCAGGCGGTCGCGCTGGGCGGGGCCGAGCAGCCCGGACGGGATGGCGTCGGGGTCGACGCGGCGGTCGGCGGAGTGCTGGGCCCGTTCCACCAGCCGCCAGAACACGCCGAGCATGCGGTGGTCGTCGAGCTCCTCGGTGTCGCGGTAGTCCGCGTCCCACGCCCGCCACGTCGGCTCGATGAGCGGACGGAACAGTGCGGTGCCGGCGAGCGAGCGGGTCAGCCAGTTCACGCCGCTGCTCCCCACGACCAGCAGGTTGTGGCCGGAGAATCGCTTCCGAAGCCAGTCGTCCTGCATGAGGACGAAGAACTTGTCCGAGCAGATCGTCAGCGGCTCCGTCATGCCCTTCAGCAGGGGCAGGAACTGGAAGTCGGTGACCGCGCCGCTGCGGATGAACAGGTCGGCGGGACTGTCGGGAGGGACCTCGCGGCGGTCGGGGAAGACGGCCACCAGGGGCTCGAACCGCTCCGGGAAGTTCTGGAGCGAGCACGGGTAGCGGGTGATGGGCCGGCCGGGCGTCGACACCGTCTCGGCCAGGCCGGCGGCGGCCCGCTGGAGGATGCTGGCGTCGGCGCTCTGGCCCGCGACCACGCTCTCCACCTTGCGCTCTACCCACTTGACCAGCCAGCGGGTGAGGAGCTCGAGGCGGGCGGTCTCGTCGGGCTCGTAGAGGACCGCCAACCTGCTGAGCACGTCGAGCCCGGGGACCCTGTCGTTGCGCTCGATGGCGCCGATGGTGGCCTGGCTCATGCCGAGCGCCTCGGCGACCTTGGCCTGGGAGCGTCGGGTGCCGTCCTTGCTGCGCAGGCGCGCGGCCTGCATGCAGCTGGCCGAGCGAGGACTCGGTCCAGGGAATCTCTACAGGAGAGTCACCATCGCCGGCGGGCACGATCGTTTTAGTATGCCCTCACGGTCCCGTGAACGCACGGTGACGTATTGCTTACGATTACCGGTCGGTGTAAGCCTGGCGGTGTCCCGTGGGGAGGGAGAACCGTGATCCAAGTACACCGCACTTTTGCGGACGCGCCTGCCGTCCGCAAAACCGAGTGCCGCGAGGCGATGTGCCAAGGACCGATGTGACAGCCGTGATCTATGGGGACGTCCGTTCCCGAGTACGTCTGCGGGTCCACCCCGGCCAGTCGTTCACCTTCGGCCGGTTCTGCGAGATGAAGGCGCCGGCGATCGCCCTCGACGGCTGCGTCGAAGGGCCGACGAAGGTGTCGGCCGCCGGGCCGCACGCCTCGTTCAACCACCACGAGGGCGTCGACCGCCTGTCGACCCGGGCCACGTGCGAGCAGGTCCTGCTGTCGGTGGCCCAGGGTCTGTGGGACCAGATGCTGCCCGAGGGGGAGCCCCAGGCCGACGTCCACGTCAACGACGCCGACCCCGACGTCTGTACCGCCCTGTGGGTGCTCGATCATCCCGAGCTCGCCGACCACCCCGCGGTGCAGCGGCTGGTGGCGGCCGAGGGCATCCTCGACACCACCGGCGCCTATTGGTGCCCCCCGTGGGTCGACGAGAACCTGCTGGCCGAGATGGCCTGGGTCTTCGAGCCCTACCACGTCGCCCGCGACGACGGGCTGCCCGGGGACGCCGAGGGGCTGCACCGGCTCATCATCGAGGTGTCGGAGCGCATCAGCGCCTACGTCGAGGGCCGAGGGGAGCGCCGCCCGGCATGGGGCGAGTTCCACGTCGTGGCCAAGCTCGGGTCGGTGGCGGCGATCGAGGAGAGCGGGCCCTACGCCCGCATGGCGGTGGGGCGGGCCGGCATCCAGGCGGTGGTGGCCGAGCGGGAGTCGGCCGGGCGCCGGGTCGTCACCCTGGCCAAGTCGTCGCCCTTCGTGCCCGTCGACCTCGTCGACGCCTATCGCACCCTCAACGAGATCGAAGCCTGCCCGATCGACGACCAGTGGGGCGGCAGCGACCTCATCGGCGGATCGCCCCGCGTCGGAGGCACGTTCCTGCCGCTCAGCACCATCCTCGAGGTCGTCGCCGGCAGCTGACCGGCCGGTTAGCGGAGCGCCTCCAGCTCGGCGACGACGTCCGGGGAGAGCGGCTTCCGGGCCTCCCGCCACGTCACCCCGCTGACCCGGGCCATCCTCGGCCGCAGGAAGCCGGCCACCGCCTCGGGGTTCGCCTTGGCGATGTCCCGCAGGACCCAGCCGATCGCCTTGCGGACGAAGAACTCGCGCTCGTCGAGGAGGCGGTCGGACACACCGGCCAGCGTGGCGAACGGGACGACGCCGGCCCGCACCGGCCGTGACAGGCACAGCACCGCCAGCCGCCGCACCCAGAACGAGCCGTCGGTGACCCACGGGTCGACCGCGGTGGCGGCGTCGGGGTGGGCGGTGAGGATCGTGCCGGCGGCGTTGTAGGAGAGCGGGTCGACGAGGGCCCACGTGCCGGCGTCGCCCACCATGGCCTCGATCCTCACCAGCGTGGCGGGGTCGAGTCTGCTTGGCCCTGGCCGTCAGCAGCTCGGTGGCTCCCCACCGGTGCTCGAACACGTTCGACTGCCACAGGCGGTCGGCGACCGCGAGCACGGTGGCGATGTCCGGCTGCGCCCGGCGGAGCCAGCCGGTGAGGACGGGGCGGCCGACGGGCGTCGCCACACCCAGGAACTGGTAGTCGCTCTTCAGGTAGGCCTTGGCGCCCACCGCCCGCTCGGGGGTGCCCAGCGGCGCCAGCGCGCGCGGTGATCTCCGCCACCGCCCCCTCCACCGCGTCCATGGAATCGCACGGTACGAGGTTGCGCGGCACGAAGGGCGGGAGTAAGTTCGGGCCGTGCGCGTCGTCGTGGTGGGGGCCGGCCTGGGTGGCCTGTCGGCCGCCTGCCACCTGGCCGGACGGGGCCACGACGTGCAGGTTCTCGAGCGTGGCGACGTGCCGGGGGGTCGGGCCGGGCTGCTCGAGTCCGACGGTTACCGCTTCGACACCGGCCCGAGCGTGCTGACCATGACGGGCATCCTGTCGGACACGTTCGCCGCCGCCGGCGCCGACATGGACAAGCACCTGCGGCTCTTGCCGGTGGACCCCATGTACCGGGCGTCGTTCGCCGACGGCACCGAGCTGCGGGTCTGGCACGGGCGGGAGGCAATGACCGCCGAGATCCGCGACGTCGCCGGCCCCATCGAGGCCGCCGCCTTCGGGCGCTTCTGCGACTGGCTCACCGACCTCTACCGCCTCGAGCTGCCCAACTTCATCGACCGCAACTTCGACTCCCCGCTCGACCTGGCCTGGCCGCCACGGCCGATCGCCGCGGTCGTCCGCATGGGCGGCTTCCGCAAGCTCTCGAAGGTCGTGAACTCGTACTTCACCGACCCCCGGCTGCAGAAGATCTTCTCCTTCCAATCGATGTACGCCGGGCTGTCGCCGTTCGAGGCCCTGGCCCTCTACTGCGTGATCACCTACATGGACACTGTCGAGGGCGTGTACTTCCCCGAGGGCGGCATGCACGCCATCCCCCGGGAGCTGGCGGTGGCGGCGGAGAAGGCGGGGGCCTCGTTCCGGTACCACTCGACCGTCGTGGGCCTGGTGCGACCGGGTGGCGCAGGCGCCAGGGTCACCGGCGTCAGGCTGGCCGACGGCGAGGTCGTCCACGCCGACGCCGTCGTCCTCAACCCCGACCTGCCCGTCGCCTACCAGGAGCTCCTGCCCGACATCCGCCCGCCGCGGGCGGCCCGGCGCGGGCGCTACTCGCCGTCGTGCGCGGTGTGGCTGGCCGGGGTGAGGGGCTCGATGCCCGACGGGGCGGCCCACCACAACATCCATTTCGGTGGCATGTGGGAGGAGGCGTTCGAGGCGGTCATGAGCCGGGGGGTGCGCATGCCCGACCCCTCCATCCTCGTGACCAGCCCCAGCGTGTCCGACCCGTCCCTGGCGCCGGCCGGGTGCAGCTCGCTGTACGTGCTCGAGCCGGTGCCCAACCTGGAAGGACGCATCGACTGGGCCACCGAACGCGACCAGATCAAGGCCGACCTGGTGGGGCGGGTGGAGTCGCTGGGCTACCCGGTGGCCGACGTCGAGCTCGAACGTTTCATCGACCCCTCCGACTGGCAGCGGATGGGCATGTCGCGGGGGACACCGTTCGCCCTGGCCCACACGTTCCTGCAGACCGGGCCGTTCCGTCCGAACAACGTGACCGCGAAGGCGCCCGGCGTGGTGTTCGTCGGCTCCGGCACGGTGCCGGGCGTGGGGGTGCCGATCGTGCTCCTGTCGGGACGGCTGGCCGCCGATCGGGTCGAGCAGATCCCCCTCGGCGCCGGCCGATGATCACGCTCGAGGAGTCCTACGAGCGCTGCCGCCAGCTCAACCGCCGCTACGGCACCACGTACTACTGGTCCACCCACCTGCTCCCGAAGGTCAAGCGCCACCACGTCCACGCCCTGTACGGGTTCTGCCGCTACGCCGACGACATCGTCGACGACCTCGGCTCGACGGCCACCGACGAGGATCGCCAACGGGCCATGGCCGACTTCGGCGACCGGTTCTTCGCCGACCTGGAGCGGGGCCGGTCGGACGACCCGGTGCTGAAGGCCGTCGTCCACACCGTCAAGGCCTTCGACATCGACCCCGGCTGCTTCCGGCGGTTCATGCGGTCGATGACGATGGACTTCACCGTCGCCACCTACGAGACGTTCGACGACCTGCTCGACTACATGGACGGCTCGGCTGCGGTGATCGGGGAGATGATGGTGCCGATCCTCGAACCCCTTCAGCCGGAGGCGTTCGAGCACGCCCGCCAGCTGGGCAACGCCTTCCAGCTGTCGAACTTCCTGCGTGACGTGAACGAGGACCTCGACCGAGGCCGGGTCTACATCCCCCAGGAGGACCTACGGAAGTTCGACGCCGACCCGTGGGAGCGGCGGGTCACCCCTGCGTGGCGCGACCTGATGGCCTTCGAGATCGCCCGCAACCGGGAGATCTACGCGGCCGCCGACCTGGGCATCCCCATGCTCCCGCCGTCGTCGGCCCGCTGCATCCGCGGCGCCCGCACGCTCTACGGCGGGATCCTCGACGAGATCGAGGCCGCGGACTACGACGTGTTCTCCTCCCGGGTTCGGGTACCTACCTGGAAGAAGCTGGCCGTCGCCTTCGGCCTGCTCAGGCCGGGACGGCCCGGTCGGCTCGGCAAGGGGGGTTCCTGACCAATGGTGCGGACGTCGGCCCGGCGCCGACTGCTGGCGATTGCCATCGCCATCGTGCTGTGCCTCGGCCTGTTCCTGCTGGCCGGCACCGTCTGGGAGGACTCGATCGACCGTGACGAGGCGGTGACGCGGTTCCGGAGCGCGGGCCCGGCGGCGGCGGAGGTCGTCCCCGGCCTGCCCGAGCCCGGCGTCTACGCCTACCGCACCACCGGAGGGGAGAAGGTGTCGTTCCTCGAGTACGAGCGGCCCTACAGCTCCACGACCTACCGCATCGTGACCAAGCAGGGGTGCGGGGTGCGGGAGGAGCAGAACTTCCTCGTCCAGCACGTCGAGTACTACGACCGTTGCGGGCCCCGCCTCACGTCCTACGGCACCGACATCGCCTTCTGGTGGACCCACGGCACCCAGGACTTCACGTGCACCGGGGGGTCGTTCGACGGCTCCGACGTCCCCAGTCAGAGCCAGGTCGAGTGGGAGTGCCGCGACGAGGACACCGTCGCCCGCCAGACCACCGCCAACCTGGGCGACGAGCCGGTCGAGGTCGACGGCACCGCCATCGACGCCCGCCACGTCCGGTGGACGACAATCTTCGACGGCGCCACCAAGGGCGCCGCGGTCGTGGAGGACTGGTTCGACCTGAACACTGGCCTCGTGCTCAAGGAGACCCGCAACATCGGCCTGCGCGTCGGGTCGCCGTTCATCGGCGACATCTCCTACATCGACGTCTCCGACTACGTGCTCGAGTCGACGATTCCGGCGCGATGACCCTCCCTGTCGAGCACCCCGAGGGAGCGGCCTTGGCGTCCGGGGAGCGGCCGGCCCGGACGGTGCCGGGAGCCACCGTCGTGGTCGCCGCCGTGGTGGCGGTGGTGGTGTCGCTGGGCTTGTTCGGCAGCGCGCAGCCCCTGCTGGTGGCGGTGGCCGTCGTCATCCTGACCCTGACCGCTCTCGTCCTGGCCGGGCTGATCGTCGTCCCGCCCAACCAGTCCCGGGTACTGGTGTTCTTCGGCCGGTACATCGGCACCGTCCGCACCTCGGGCTTCTGGTGCGTCAACCCGCTCACCATCCGCCACAAGGTGTCGCTCAAGCTCAGGAACTTCGAGAGCGAGGTCTTGAAGGTCAACGACGCGGCCGGCAACCCCGTCGAGATCGCCGCCGTCATCACCTGGCGGGTCGTCGACACGGCCAAGGCCATCTTCGACGTCGAGGATTACGAGGGCTTCGTGCGCATCCAGTCGGAGACGGGGGTCCGCCATGTCGCCAGCCGGTACCCGTACGACGCCTACGAGGAGGGCGTCCACTCGCTGCAGGGCAATACCGAGGAGGTGGCGCAGACGCTGCAGATCGAGCTGCAGACAAGGCTCGCCGTCGCCGGGGTGGCGGTCGTCGACACCCGGCTGCGGCGGCTGGCCTATGCGCCCGAGATCGCAGGTGAGATGCTGCGGCGCCAACAGGCCAACGCCGTCGTCGCGGCCAGGCATCGGATCGTGGAGGGGGCGGTCGGCATGGTCGAGATGGCGCTGAACCGGCTGAACGAGGATGGGATCGTCGTGCTGGACGAGGAGCGGAAGGCGGCGCTGGTGGCCAACCTGATGGTCGTGCTGGTGAGCGACCGGGGGGCCCAGCCCGTCGTGAGCGCGGGGAGCTGAGGGCGATGGCCGGGTCGAGTGTGGTTCGGGGGCGGCGGGGGCGGCGGCGGGTGCTGGCCGTCCTGGCGCTGTCGTTGCTTCTCCTCGCCGGCTGCGGGTCGGGAGCCGACCCGCCGTCGCCCCACATCGCCCCGCTGGCCCGGCTCGGCCTCTGGGACGGCACGACGTTCGTGCCCATCTCGGAACGGAGCGTCACCGAAGGGCACCTGTACGTCCTGGTCCACGGCTGGGGCCCCGGGTACCGGGACGCCGTCGACGACTACCCCGGCCCGGGGCCCTGCTGGCCTGGGACCCACAGGCGGTCGACGCCGACGGTGAGCGGTACACCGCGGGGTGGATGGCGCCGATGGCTGCCGCCCTGGCCCGCCTGGACCCCGGGGCGGCGGTGTTGGCGTTCAGCTGGCTCGACCAGTCGGCGACGAGCGACACGCCGTTCGCGGCCCGGATCTCCGAGTCGCGCACGGTGCCGAACGGCGAGCGACTGGGTGTGGCGCTGAACCAGGCCATCGACCCCGGTTTTGCGGCGGGGGGAGGGATGGTTCACCTCATCGGCCACAGCCACGGGTCCAAGGTCGCCACCATCGGCGCCCTCTCGCTGCCGACCGCGCCCGCCCAGCTGACCCTGCTCGACTCGCCGGACGAGATCGTGACGGCGGTCGTCTTCGCCAGCAACGACCTGGTGCCCTGGCTGCGGCAGCTACCGATCGGCCGGGCCCCGGGCCGGACCTTCGTCGACAACTACTTCTCCGAGTTCGGCCGGGCCTATGGCAACGAGCCAGGACTCGAGGACATCGTCGACGTCTCGCTGCCGCCCGACCAGTTCGAAAGGTGGGACCTGCAGGACCGTCACGACTACCCACCCCACTGGTACACGGCGGCGGCCGAGCAGCCGGCGGCGGGCGTCGGGCCTGTCTGGTCGCCGCTGCTCGGCACCGTCTACCAGGGTCTCGGTCCGTACTACGTGCAGGCCGATCCGGGCGATGTCGCCCAACAGCTGGTCCTGGTGCCCGGCGAACGGCCGCCGCCGCCCAGCGCCCGGACGTTCCTCGACCACTGGTGGCGCCAGATCCTCGCCGCCGCCCTGGTGCTCGTCATGTTCTTCTTCATGCTCGTGGTCGTCCGGGTACGCCGCCGCCGCCGACCGAACGCCTGGCGGAGGCGGGCGTCGGCCGACTCGACGTAGACGACTGTGCAAGAAACCCTCTATAAGGGAGCTTCTTGCACTCTCACGTCCTGCTCACCCGGCAGCCCGGAACGTCTCGTAGCGCTCGGCCAGCGACTCGGCATCGGGCTGCTGGTTCCGGCGGGTGGGGACGACCAGCAGCGGGCGGCCGTGGAGGTCCTGGAGCCCGTGGCGCAACATCGGCCCGTCGATCTCCTCGAGGACGTCGTGTCGGATCTCGACGACGAGGTCGGGTCGGATGCCGACGATCTGGCGATCGAAGGCCGCATGATGCAGCTTGCACATCGCCAGCCCGTTCGTGACGACCGGCTCGCCGCGGGGATGGGTGTCGGACAGGATATGGGCGGCGTCGAGCAGCTCGACGTGGTGGAGCCGGCAGACGGTGCACGACTCGCGGTACGCCCGCAGGACCCGCTGCCGGAACGCAAGCTGATGGAGCCGTTGGCGGGCGAGCCGGGTGACGTAGCGACGCCTGGCTTCATCGACGACGTCGACAGTCAGATCCGGCCTCAGCGCCTGGGGGTCGTCCATGGCGACCGTGAAGGTGAGCGTCGACGGGTCGTCGCCGACGATGAACACCGGCCACTCCGGCCGGTACCAACCGGGGGTTGTGCCGTAGAGGTAGACGAGGGGGAGTTGGCGCTCCATCGCCTGTCGAAGCCCGACGTTGTCGCGATGACGAGGGTCCGAGCCCCGATAGCGGTAGCGGAGCAGCCCGTCCGGTCCCACGTCGTCGTCGTACGGCCGACTCCGGCCCTCGACGACCGGCACCGTCGTGATGCTGAGCGGCGCCGCCGGGAGTACCGCCGGCTTGAAGATCCCTTGCGGTCCCATCAGAGGCACGCGGTGGCCCTCCCACACGAATCCCTGGCGCAGCGCTCCGATCGGTAGGACGTCGCCGATCAACTCGATCTGGTTCGCCAACCAGGCGAACGCCTCCAGGCGCACGAGACGATCGCGGTCCTCGAGGCTCACAGCGTGGGGTCTCCCTCACATTCACCTGAGTCGAGCGTGCAAGAGGGTCGCTATATGCGACCTTTTTGCACGGTCGACTCAGACGGGACGGCCCTTCCAACTCACCTGACGGCCGGTGCGTTGGCGCCAGACGCTCTCGACGTGGATGCCGGCCAGCATCACCCGGGCCAGCGGTGCGAGGAGGCCGTAGACGGGGTTCTGGCCGGCGACGGCCCGGCCGCCGGCGCTGACGACGATCACGGCCCACGGCCGGCGGGACGCCAGGGGCGCCAGCAGCCCGGCCAGCCGCCTCGCCGTCGCCAGGGAGCCCGGGTAGAGGGCGGCCTGGTTCTTGACCAGCCCGGCCCGGATCCCTTGGAGGTCTCGGTACATGCGCGCCCGCATCAGCCTCGGTGCCAGCCGGGCGTCGTGGCCGGTCAGCACGCCGTGCTAGGTCGCGGTCGTCCACCACCGACCCCTGACGGCGGGGTGGCCGTGGCCGCCGACGGCCTCGTAATGGTCGCGGCGAACAAGGAAGCATTGGCCGCTGGCGAAGCCCCGCGGCAGTCCTTCCTGGGCCAGGGCGAGGCCCAGTTCCGGCAGGAGCAACCGCTCCCAGAACGACCCGCAGTCCAGGCCGCCGGCGATGCTGGTCGACGTCGACCGGGTGGCCGCAGCCATCGTGGCCAGCGCCGACGGGTGAAGGGTGACGTCGGCGTCGACGAAGGCCAGCCACTCGGTGCCGGCACCGGCCGCCCCCGCCGCGCAGGCCCGGGGTTTGCCCAGCCAGCCCGGCGGGGGGTCGCCGGCCAGCGTGACGACCCGAGCCGCCGGCAGCGGACGCCAGCGCCGCGGTCGTCGTCGGAGGAGTCGTCGTCGACGACGACCACCTCGGTGGCCTGCCCGACCACCGACGCCACGCAGGCGGCCGACCGTCGCCGCTTCGTCCCGGGCGGGGATCACCACCCGCACGTCGATCGGACGGGCGTCGGGCAGCGGTGACAGGAAGCGGCGGGCGGCCAGGCCCATTCGCGCCAATCCGGCCAGGCTGGCCGCCGTCGCAAGGCCGACGCGGGGCAGCCGGGCCACCTATGGAGTGAACTGAGGCCGCGATGGACGGCAAGCCGGGCGACGAGCACCTCAGGGACTGGGCCGACCTGCACCTGCACCGAGCCGCCGACCGGGTTCGTCGGTGGCTGGATCAGAGCCATGGCCGCGATCGCCCGACCCCTGGCCAAAGCGGGTGTCTCGCCCAACGCCGTCACCGTCGCCGCCTGCCTGGTCGGGATCGCCACCGTGCCCCTGGCCATGATCGACGGTTGGGTGGGGCCGGCGGCGGCCTGCCTGGCGGTGATCGTCTCCGGCCTGCTCGACGCCCTCGACGGGGCGGTCGCGGTGCAGTCGGGGCGGACGACGTCGGTCGGATTCCTGCTCGACTCCGCGCTCGACCGTCTGTCCGACGCCGCCCTGCCCGCCGCACTCGCCATCGTGGCCGGCTGGACCACCACGACCGCCGCCCTGGCCGCGGCTTCGGTGGCGGCCACCTGGTGGCTGGAGTACATCCGGGCCCGGGGCTCGCTGGCGGCGACCCCTGACACGCAGGTCGTCACGCCGGGGGAGCGTCCCACCAGGATGATCCTCGCCGGGATCGGCCTCGGTCTCCCGCCTCTCGCCCTCGCCGCCCTCTGGGGCCAGGTGGTCATCGTGGGCGGCTCGGCGGTGTTCCTGCTGGTCTGGTCGCTGCGCCGGCTCGCCGGCGTCGACCGTCAGGGCCGGCGTGGACCCAGAGCATGATCGTCAGCGTCACCAGGGCCCAGCCGAACAGGTAGTCCTCCACGGGGACGTCGAACGGCGCCCGCCAGCCGGTGAACTTGTCCGGGGAGTAGATGACGATGGGCGCCGACAGCTTGGTCAGCCAGCCGTCGACCAGTACCTGGAAGAAGACGACGATCGCGTAGGCGATCCAGTAGGTCGCGGTGGCGAAGATCCCCGTCCGCAACCACAGGACCTCGAGGAGCACGACGGCCACCACGCCGCCGAGCGCGGCCCACGTGTACTCCACGTCAGGAGCGCTCCCGGGTCATCGGCGGATCAGCCGCTTCAGCTGAGCCACGACCTGGTCTCGCTCGCAGAGCAGCCGCCGGACCGCCTCGTAGGTGAGCAGCCCGCAGATCGGGATCACGACGAAGAACGCCAGCTCCTCGATCGGCAGGTTGCCGAGGTCCCAGCCGGTGACGTAGTCGGGGTTGTAGGTCCAGTGCTCCCGGGCGATGGCGACCGCGTCCCAGACCACGAACACGATCAGCGGGCCGACCAGGGCCGTCAGCAGCCGCCGGGGCTGGCGCCACACCCGGGCCCCGAGGACGAGCTCCAGGGGCAACGTGATGGCCAGGCACGCGCCCATCAGCAACAGGTACTGGAAGTCGTCCAGGTCCACCGGCGGGCACGCTAGTAGCGGCTGACTACCCGCAGGGATCCGCTGGGGGATACGGTCGCGGGCGGAAATGCTCCTCGAGACCATCGCCAGCGTCGACGACCTCCGCCGACTCGAACCCGAGCAGCTCGACGAACTGGCGGCCGAGATCCGGCAGTTCATCGTGCAGTCGGTCTCGGTCACGGGTGGGCACCTCGGATCGAACCTGGGCGTCGTCGAGCTCACCATCGCCCTGCACCGGGTGTTCGACTCGCCCCGCGACATCATCCTCTGGGACACGGGCCACCAGGCCTACGTGCACAAGATCCTCACCGGGCGCCGCGACCGCTTCACCACCCTGCGCCAGTCCGGCGGGCTCTCGGGCTACCCCAGCCGGGCCGAGTCGGAGCACGACTGGGTCGAGAACAGCCACGCGTCCACGATCCTCAGCTACGCCCACGGCCTGGCCAGCGCCATCGAGCTGCGCAAGGAGGACGACCGGCGGGTTGTGGCGGTCATCGGCGACGGCTCCATGACCGGCGGCATGGCCTACGAGGCGCTCAACAACATCGGCCACAGCGGTCGCAAGGTCCTGATCGTCCTCAACGACAACGGCCGGTCCTACGCCCCTACCGTCTCCCGCGTGGCCGGCGGGCTGGCCCGACTGCGGCTGAACCCGTCGTACGTCCGTAGCATGAACCGTCTGACGCGGCTGGTGCGGCGGGTGCCGATGATCGGCCAGCAGCTGGAGATGGGCATGAGCGGCGTCCGGGCCGCCTTCCGCGAGGTACTTGCGCCCGACGCCTTCTTCGAGGCCCTCGGCGTGCGCTACGTCGGACCGATCGAGGGCCACGACCTCCCCCTGCTGGAGGAGGTGCTGGGCAAGGCCGCCGAGTTCGACGAGCCGATCATCGTCCACGTCGTCACCCAGAAGGGCAGGGGCTACAAGCCGGCCGAGGACGACGACGAGAAGTGCCTCCACGACGCCCCCATCTTCGACCCCGCCACCGGCCCGCCCGCCTGGATCCCCGTCGGCTACACCCAGGCCTTCGCCGACGCCATCGTGGAGGCGGGCGACCTCGACCCCCGTGTCGTCGCCATCACCGCCGCCATGTCGGGCCCGACCGGGCTCATGCCGTTCCAGGCCCGCCACCCCGACCGCTTCATCGACGTCGGCATCGCCGAGCAGCACGCCGTCACCGCCGCCGCCGGCCTGGCCATGGGCGGGATGAGGCCGGTCGTGGCCATCTACTCGACGTTCCTGAGCAGGGCGTTCGACCAGGTCAACCTCGACGTCGGCCTGCACCGCCTGCCGGTCGTGTTCGCCGTCGACCGGGCCGGCATCACCGGCGACGACGGTCCGTCCCACCACGGCATCCTCGACCTGGCCCTGCTGACCAAGGTGCCGGGCATGACCGTGTTCGCTCCGTCGTCGGCCCAGGAACTCGTCGTCATGCTCAAGGAGGCGCTGTCGATCGACGACGGGCCCTCGGCGGTGCGCTACCCGAAGGGCGCGGCCAAGCAGTCGCCGCCCGACGAGGTGGGATCGGGGCTCACCGCCCGGCTGGTGCGCCGGGGCGACCAGGTGTGCATCCTCGCCGTGGGCAAGATGCTGGAGGCGGCGGAGGAGGCGGCCCGGCTGCTGCAGCTGCAGGGCATCGAGGCCACGGTGTGGGATGTCCGGCTGGTGAAGCCGCTCGACCCGGCCATGATCGCCGACGCCGTCCTGGCGCCGCTGGTCGTGACCGTGGAGGACGGAGTACGGGCGGGCGGCGCCGGGTCGGCCATCGCCGACGCGGTGGCCGAGGCCGCGGCCGATGCCGCTAGCCCGGCGCCGCGTGTGATCATCCTTGGCGTGCCCGACCACTACATCGCCCAGGCCGCGCCGGCCCGCATCCACACCGACCTCGGTCTCGACGGCGCCGGCATCGCCGCGTCCGTCATCAACGCCCTGGAAGCGGCCCAGGCCGTCCCCCGAAGCTGACCGTGGCCCGCCTCCGGGCTGCGAGCACTGCCACCACCACCTTCGCAGCCGCCTGCCTGCTGACGCTCACCCTCCTGCTCGCCGCGTGCGGCGGCGATGGCAAGGACGAGGGTGCGACGGCCACCGGCCCGTCGACCAGCGTCCCCGACACGACGTCGACGACCGTCGAGGCGACGACCACGACCGCCGCGGCGCCGCCGACCACCACTCGTCAGGGAACGGCGACGACCCGCCCGTCGACGGCGGGCACCGGCGGCTCGGCCGCGCCTGCGGGGCCCACCGGCGCCGCTCCGGTGAAGCCCCCCGCCGGCGGCACGTACCGCTACTCGACAGCCGGCGTAACCACGTTCGGCCTGACGACGGTGCCGTTCCCAGCCGTTTCCACCCTCGTCGTCGACCCCGCCGCCGGCACCCGGCAGCACTCGACCCGCGACCTGCGGGACGCCGCCGGCGTCGGTCCGGTCTCCGAATTCACCCTCGACTACCGCGCCGACGGGGTGTACCTGGAGTCCCTGCGCCTGACCGTCAGCGCCGGTGGCTTCACCGACACCCGGGACCTGCGCCCGCCGGCGCCCACGCTGTTCCTGCCCACTGGGCCCGCCCCGGGACGTCGCTGGCCATCGACCTCCCGACGGCCACGGGCGTGGCGAGGGTGACCGTCGACGTGCTGGCCGAGGAGAGGCTCGTGGTGGGAGGCCAGGGCGTCGACACGCTCCAGGTCAGGATGGTCGCCACGCTGCCGCCGGGGGACGTCACCGGCCGCCAGGAGCTCACCCTCGACGTCGACAAGGCCTCGGGCCTGTGGGTGCGGGAGCGCTCGGTCACCGACGCGTCGGCCGGCGGCGGACTGGTCCAGCTGCACAGCCAGTACGAGGCGACACTGCAACGCCTCACACCTGGGTAAGAGTGACTGGATGAACGTGGTGATGCGCCGCGGCGGACTTGTCCTGATGGCACTGGTTCTTGTCTTCGTGACGGGCGTGGGCGCGGCCGGCGCTCAGACGGCCCTCGACCAGGCTGCTCAAACGCTGCGCGGCGACCCGGTGTACGTCGATCCCGCCGCCGAGAAGGCGGGTGACATCGACGCCGGCCGCCTGCGGGAGCTGATCCGGTCCGGCGACACCCCCGTTTACGTGGCCGTCGTGCCCGCTGCCGCACTTCAAGAGGCCGACGGCGACCCCGGGCGGCTGGCAGTCCTGTTGGGCGAGCAGGTGCGCCAGCCCGGCACGTACGCCGTATTGGCCGGCGACGTCCTCGGCGCCGCCAGCACGGTCCTGCCGGCGCGGTCGGGCCGGGCTGCTGGCCTCGGCGTCGTCCCAGGCCGCCGGCCCGGACGGGCCCCAGGCCGTGCTCGAAACCTTCGTCGAGCGGGTGCAGGGTGCCGCTCCGGCGGCCGGGTCGTCGTCCGGATCGGGCTCGGGCTCGGGTAGCGACGTTGTTCCCAGCGGCGACGAGTCGGCTGCCGACGAGGGCAGCGGCGGTGGGGGCACGTGGCTGCTCGTCCTGCTGCTGGTGGGGGGCGTCGTCCTCGTCGTGGTGATGACCAGCCGGGGTCGCAAGAAGAAGGAAGCCGCTCGCCAGCGGGCCGAGGCCGACCGCAAGGAGCTCGGCGCCGAGCTGTCGGTGCTCGCCGGCGACGTCGTGGCTCTGGAGGACCAGGTCGACCTCCACCCCGAGGCCCGGCCCGACTACGACGCCGCGGTCATGCGCTACCAGTCCGCCCAGGCCGCCATCGAGCGGGCCGACGACGACGTCGACTTCGTCCGGGTCCGCAGGGTCATCGACGAGGGCCGCTACGCCATGAATCGCGCCAAGGCCATCGTCGAGGGCCGTGAGCCGCCGGCCCCGCCGGCCGAGCTCACGAGGCCCGGCAGCCACAACGAGCCGCCCGTCCAGGTCGACGAGCAGGGCCAGCCCTTCTACGCCGGCGCCGGCGTGCCCTTCTACGGCGGCGGGGGATGGTTCGGCGGTGGCGGCGGGTTGCTCACCGGTTTGTTGCTCGGGTCGATGATGGGCGGCGGCTTCGGCGGCTGGGGCGGCGGCTACTACGGCGGGGGCCGCGACGGTGGCGGCCACGGAGACGACGGCGGCGGCGACGGCGGCGGCGGCGACTGGGGCGGTGGCGACTTCGGTGGCGGCTTCGGCGGAGGGGACTTCGGCGGAGGCGACTTCGGCGGAGGAGACTTCGGGGGCGGCGACTTCGGCGGTTAGCCCCCTCCCGAACCGGTGACGCTCAGCGGTGCCCGTCGCCGTCCTGTGACCCCAGGTCGGTGGGACGGACCCCCCCAGCGAACCGGTGACGCTCAGCGGTGCCAGCCACCGTTCTGTGGCCCCAGTTCGGTGAAGGGTGGCCTCAGTTCGGTTGGGGGCTTACCGGACGTCGAGGGCGACGAGGACGTCCTGGTACATCTGGTCGGCCTGCTCGGTGGTCTCGGCGATGCACGTGACGCCCATCTTGCCGGCGGCGGGGAGGGCGCCGAGGAGGTGCAGGGTGACGCCGATGCCCGTCGCCGGGTCGAAGGCCAGGCCCGATGCGTCGACGGTGGCGATCACCTCGGCCGGGGCCCGCCCGACCAGCCGCGCCGACTTCAGGTTGTCGGTGGCCAGGTAGCACCGAGTGCCGCCGCCGCCGACCCGCATCTCGCCCGTCGACGGGTCGAAGTCTGCGCCGGTGGCCAGGCGGGCCATCCAGAACGGGTGGGTCGTGCCACCCATGCGCAGGTTGATCTCGCTGAGCGAGACCCGACCGTCACCCCTCACCAGGAAGTCGATGCCGAAGGCCCCGACCACGCCCTCGGCGGCCAGCACCTCGGCCACCCTGAGCGCCTCCCGCTGGATGGTGAGGCGGTAGTCGGCCCGGGCCGGGAACCGGCAGCCGATGTACACCTGGTTCGACGGCCCCCCCAGGATCTGGTCGTGAGTGGACAGCAGGTCGATGGTGCCGTCGGCCGCGATCTGGAGCTGGGCGCTGGGCGAGCGCAGGTCGTCGCCGCGGACCAGCTCCTCCACGATGGCGCCCTCGGCCTCGATCTTGGCCTCGAAGGACTCCCAGGACTCATCGGGGGCGCAGAAGACCGTCCCCGACGCCGGCAGTGGCCCGGCCAGCCCGCCCAGCTCGATGAGGGCGTTGCCTTGGCCGGAGAACCCGTTGTTGAGCTTCACGACCACGGCGTCGGCCTCGGGTCGCACCGCCTGCACGTCGAGGATGGCTGCGGCGACCGCCTTCAACGAGAAGAGGTCCTCGGCACCGGTCAGGTACGGGACACCCGCCGCCGCCGCCACCTGGCGCGAGCCCGACTTCGACCCGAGTCGCACCAGGTCGGGACGGGCCCCAGCAGGGGGATGCCGAGGGCGGCGGCCAGGTCGGACTCGGCCGGGGTGACGTTGAAGGGCAGCATGTAGGCCCGAGTCGCCGGGGTGTGCCGCCCCGACCGGCGACCCGATCGCCGCCCGGAGCCGGTCCAGCGCCGAGGGGTCGCGCAGCAGCTTGGCCGACAGTGACCCGATCGCCGGGTCCCCGGCGTCGACCAGCGCAAGACGGGCTCGGGCGTCGTCGGGGTCGGGGAGGAAGCGGAGGTAGTAGTCGACGATGGCCGGGTCGATGGCCACCGACGACACGTACACGACCCGAGTCTCCGCATCGGCCAGCAGCAACAGCAGGAAGAGCATCCGCTCCTCGTAGGACTGGACCGCGGTGATCTTGATCAGCTCCTCCACCGGGAACGAGATCGAGGGGACGACCACGATCGTGCCGTGGGCGACGCCGCCAGGGCGGGCCTTCAGGGACCGACCACCCCGTCCAGGGCCTCGTCGATGGCCGCAAGGGTGCTGTCGTCGAGGGTGACACCGACGGCGCCGACGTTGTCGTCGATCTGCTCCGGCCGCGACGCCCCGGTGATGGCGGACGACACGACCGGCTGGCGGAGGACCCAGGCCAGCGCCAGCTGGGCCATCGAAAGCTCGAGGCCCTCGGCGATGGGACGCAGCCGCTGCACGGCCGTGAGCACGTCGTCGTCGCGCCAGCGGCCCATCCACGAGCTCATCGAGTCGTGGGCGGCACGGGACCCGGCAGGCGGCGGGGCGCCGGGCTGGTACTTGCCCGTGAGGGCACCCTGGGCCAGCGGCGACCACACGACCTGGCCGATGCCCTCCCGCTCCGAAAGCGGGAAGATCTCCGGCTCGGGCTTGCGGTACAGCATGGAGTACTCGGGCTGGCTCGACACGAACCGCTCGACGCCGGGCAGGGCCAGCGCCGCCGCGACCTGCTCGGCCGTCCATTCGCTGAACCCCAGCCAGCGGGCCTTCCCGTCGCTGACCAGCTGCGTCAGGGCCTCCATGGTCTCCTCGAGCGGCGTGTCGGGGTCGTACCGGTGGCACTGGTAGAGGTCGACGTAGTCGGTGCGCAGCCGCTTCAACGAGGCGTCGGCCTGCTTGCGGATCTGGGCCGCCGACAGCCCTCGGTCGCCGTCGGGCATGGCGAAGAAGGCCTTGGTGCCGAGGATGTAGGAGTCCCTGTCGACGCCGGACAGGGCCTGGCCTAGGAAGGTCTCGGCGGCCCCCCCGCCGTACACGTTGGCGGTGTCGAAGAAGTTGATCCCCACCTCGAACGCCCGCCGCACGCAGGCGATGCCCCGCTCGGTGCCGACGCCGGCCCCGTAGGTCAGCCAGGACCCGAGCCCGATCTCCGACACCACGAGGTCGCTGGCGCCCAGCTGCCGGTAGCGCATCCGCGAAGCATGTCACGCCGTACGGCGGGCGCCGTTCAGCCCGAGCCGCGGGCCGCCCGTTCGAGGAACCGGCGGACGGCGGCGTCGCTGGTGGCGGAGAAGTCGTCGTACCAGGCGCCCACCGCGATGAACGGCTCGGGGGTGATGACGCACACCACGTCGTCGACCCCGGCCCGGATGGCGGCGCACGCCTCGGTGGTGCCCACGGGGACTGCCACCACGATGGCGGCGGGGGCCAGCTGGTGCAGGGCGGTGACCGCCGCCCGCATGCTGGCCCCGGTGGCCAGCCCGTCGTCGACGAGGATGGCGGTGCGGCCCTCGACCTCCGGCGGCTGTGACCGGTCGCCCCGGTAGGACAGCTCACGCTCGTCCCGCACCCGCCGCTGCTCGGCCGTGACGGCGTCGACGACCCCTGGCGGGAGCTGGGCCACGACGTCGGGGTTGAAGACCCTGACACCCCCGGGGCCGACCGCCCCGAACGCCAGCTCCTCGTGGCCGGGCACCCCCAATTTGCGGACGGTGAAGACGTCGAGCGGGGCGTCCAGGGCCTCGGCCACCTCGAACGCCACCGGTACGCCGCCGCGGGGGACGCCGAGCACGATGACGTCGGACCGACCGGCCCAGGCGCCTGCCAGCAGCGCGCCCAGCCGGACACCGGCGTCGGCCCGGTCGCGGAAGGGCCGAACGGCCATCAGCGTGCCATCCTGAAATGGTGACCGGGCCTCGACAGGTGACCGGGCCTCCACGGGTGACCGCCCCACCAGTCATCGGCGACCTCATCGACACCCACATCGAGTCCTTCATCTGGGCCCGGGTCTTCGGCTACGACCTGGCCGTCCGGCACGGGGCCGGCGTCCTGGGCGGTCGCCTCTACTCCCAGGTCGACGTGCCGCGCATGCGGGAGGCGGGCATGACCGGCGGGGTCTTCAGCATCTCCACCAACCCGTTGCGCAGCCCGCCCAACCGCCGCGACACGCTGCACGCCAACGTCGACCGCCTCCGCACCGAGCTGGAGGCGGCGGGCGTGGCCGTCGTGGCCGACGTGGCCGGTTACCGCGCCGCCCGGGCCGCAGGGACGCATGGGCTGCTTCCTTGCCGTCCAGGGCGGCAACGCGGTGCGGGCCGACGACGTCGAACGGCTGCCGCACGTGCTGTCGAGGATCACCCTGATGCACCTCACCCCGTCGGCCCTCGGCTGGCCCAGCTCGCCGGTGCTGCGCGACCGCGGCCTCACCGCCGCCGGCCGCCGGTACGTGGAGGCCCTCGACGCCCGGCGGATCGTGCTCGACCTGGCCCACGCCGGGCCCCGCACGTTCTGGGACGCCCTCGCCGTCCACGACCCGGACGTGCCGGCCATCGTCTCCCACACCGGCGTCCGCGGCGTCCACGACGGGTGGCGCAATGTCGACGACGACCAGATCCGGGCGATCGCGGCCACCGGCGGGGTGGTCGGGATCATCTATCACCGCGGCTTCCTCGGCGACCGCACCGCGGAGGCCGTCGTCCGTCACCTCGAGCACGTGATCGACGTGGGCGGCGAGGACTGTGCGGTCCTGGGCAGCGACTGGGACGGGTTCATCGTCACGCCTCGTGACATGCCGACGGTGCTGGAGCTCCCGGTGCTGCTGGCGGCCATGCGCGCCCGCGGGTTCTCCGAGGAACGGATGGCCAAGGTCACGGGCGGCAACTACCTGCGGGCGGTGGCCGACGTGCGGGGCTAGGTCGGTGCTGATCAAGCCTGCCTTTGGCGCCTGACAACGGCCGTTCGCACGCAAGTGCGCTGGTCAGGCGCCCGGCTGCGAGCAGCCGATGCGTTGATCAGCACCGACCTAGGCGGAGGCGGGTCATACCCGCATCCGGAACCGGCGCTCGGGAGGGACGTCGCCCCCGACCTCGCCCCGCCCCGCCCGCCGCAGCAGACGGAGGATGTGCTGGCCCAGCACGTCGAGCTCGGTAGAGGCGAAGTGCTCGCCACCGAACCGCTGGATCGTCTCGGACTGGTGACGGAGGATGCGTTCGTCCTGGGCGAAGATGCGGTTGGCGATGGGAGTGACGGCCGCCTTCACCGCCGGGGCGGGCAGGCGCAGCCGGAACGTGACGGCGGCGTGGAGTCGGGTCTCGAACTCGCCGACGGGCGTGAACGCCGACGTCGTCACCAGGTGGTTCGTGCCCAGCCGGTACTCGACCTGGGCGATAGAGGGGAGCACGAACCGGTCGAAGTGGGTCACCACGCCGCCTTGGGGGGCCAGGATGCGCCCGGCCAGGCCGGGCGGGCGAGGCTCGCCCAGGTACTCGGCCTCGACGCCGTCGTCGGTGTGGCGTACCACCACGTCGATGTCCACCGGCTGGCGGCCGCCCCGGAACAGCCCGCCGTGAAGGAAGGCGGTGTGCGGCACGTCGAGGGTGTTCTCGAGCGCGGCGTGGAGGCTCGCCGTCACCGACAGCGCCCTGCGCACCGTCTCGTAGCCGCCCTCGTCCACGCAGGGGAAGCGGAAGGGGATGGTCGACGGCTCGACGTCGCCCGTCGGGAAGACCCAGACGAAGCCGTCGTGCTCGGCGGTGGGGAAGGTGTCGACCCGCCGGGCCCGCCGGTCGGGTTCCTCCAGCAGCCCGGGGACGGCCCGGCACGCCCCGCACCCGTCGAAGCGCCAGCCGTGGTAGCTGCACTGCAGCAGCCCGTCGTCGATGGTGCCCAGCGACAGGGGGACGTTGCGGTGCGGGCAGCGGTCGATCACCGCCGCGGCACGGCCGTCGCCACCGCGGAACAGGGCCATCGGCACGCCCAGGACGGTGCGGGCGACGGGCCGGCGCCGGCCCAGATCGGACGACAGGCAGGCGACGTACCAGTGGGCGTGCATCCCCGCCGCCGAGTGGTGCCCGTTCGGCCCTCCGCCGGGCGTGCGGGGTCGCCGTCCATGAGGCCCACGCTAAAGCCCGCCGACGGTCTTGACGACACCGCAGACATGGCCGTGAATCCCGTGTACCGCCGCGTGGCCGGGCTGGCCGTCGCAACTCTCGTCATCGCCACAGCGGCCGTGGCCCTCGAACAACCGAGCGACGCCGCCCCCGTGCCAGGGGCCGCTCTGCCTGAAGCATCTGGTTGCCCCGTCTTCCCCGCCGACTCCTTCTGGCACGCCGACGTCTCCGCCCTGCCGGTCCACGCCCAGTCGTCGGCGTGGGTCTCCAGCGTGGGCGCCACCGCCAAGCTCAAGGCCGACTACGGGTCCGGCACCTGGGACGGCGGGCCCATCGGCATCCCCTACACGGTCGTACCCGGCACGCAGCCCCGCGTCCCGGTCAGCTTCGACTACGACGACGAGAGCGACCCCGGGCCTACCCGGTGCCGCCCAACGCGCCGATCGAGGGCGGGCCGGCGGCCGACGGCGACCGCCACGTCCTGATCGTCGACAAGGACCAGTGCCGGCTCTGGGAGCTCTATAGCGCCTATCCGCAGAACGGCGGGGCGTCGTGGACCGCCGGTTCGGGCGCCACGTGGAGCATGACGTCCAACGCCATGCGCCCCCTCGGCTGGACGTCGGGCGACGCCGCCGGGCTGCCGATCCTGCCCGGCCTGGTGCGCTACGAGGAGGTGGCCGCCGGCCAGATCGACCATGCCATCCGCTTCACCGCCCCCCGCACCGCCAACGCCTTCGTGTGGCCGGCCAGCCACAAGGCCGCCACCGGCGGTGCCGCCGACCCGCCCATGGGGGCGTGGTTCAGGCTGAAGGCGTCGTTCGACGTCAGCGGGTTCTCGGTCCAGAACCAGGTGATCCTGCAGGCCATGAAGAAGCACGGGATCGTCCTCGCCGACAACGGTTCGTCCTGGTTCACCAGCGGCGCACCGAACCCGGGCTGGAACGACGACGACCTGCAGCGGCTGCGAACCGTCCCCGGCTCGGCCTTCGAGGCGGTGGACGTCTCGTCGCTGCCCGTGGCGCCGACCTCGTCCTACGCGGTCCGGGCGACCGGCCCGTCCTCGACGACCACGTCCACGCCGTCCAGTTCGACCTCCACCACCGTCCCACCGGCCACGACCACCACGACCGCGCCGCCCGCCACCACCACCAGCTCGACCTCCACCACGGCCCCTCCCTCGGGGGTGAACCTCGTCGCCAACCCGATGTTCGAGACCAACCTCTCCGGGTGGAACGCGGGTACGTCGGAGACGGCTCTGACCGGGTCTGCACCGTCAGTCACAGCGGGGCGTGCTCCGCCGAGGTGCGCCGGCTGACCACCACCGGCGACGCCGTGCTCGACGACTCGCCGAACACGGTCTCCTCCTCCGTCGCGGGCGCCACCTACACGGGGAGCGCGTGGGTGAAGGCGCCTGCGGGCCGGTCGGTGACGCTGCGCCTCCGTGAGTACCGCGGCTCCACCCTGGTCCGGTACCGCACCAAGGTCGCGACCGGCACCGGCGTATGGCAGAAGCTGAACGTCACGTCGGCACCCGTCGATGGGTCGACCGTCGATCAGCATCGACGTGATCGTCTCGATGACCACGAGCCAGAAGGCGCAGGTGGACGAAGTGACCCTGCGCCGGGCCTGAGCCCGGCCCGCGGGCAAGCCTGAGTCCCGTCTGGGGCAGTCTGGAGGGGTGCGGCGCGCCCTGGGGGTGCTGGCGGCAGCCGGCTCGTTGTTGTTCTCGCTGTCCTCGCCGGCGCGGGTGGAGGCACAGGCCACTGGCGGCAGGCGCGCTCCTGATCGACAGCCGAGGCTCGGGCCACGGGGTGGGGATGGCCCAGGACGGCGCCCTGGCCCTCGGCCTGGCCGGCGCCTCGGCTGCCGACATCCTCGGCACCTTCTACCCGGGCACCTCCATCGGCAAGGCCGGCAACAGCACCGTGGCCGTCCCGGTCCTCGAGCCGGCCGGGCCCGTCGTCGTCTCCTTCCCGAGCGGCGGCGAGGTGCGCGACTCGCCGTCCGGTGGGCAGTCAGTCGGTTTCCCGGTCACGGTCAGCCCCGGCGGCAGCGTCCAGCTCTCCTTCGACGGCGGCAACTACCACGCCACGCCCCAGGCCGGTGCGGCGCTGGCGAAGCCGCCCACCACCGCCGCGCCGGCGCCGGCCACCACCACGCCGCCCGCCACCCCGGTGCCGACGCCGACCACGCTGGATCTGCTCGGCCAGATCCTCACCGGAGGCACGGCCCCACCGACCACGCCGGCGCCGGCGCCGGCGGCGGCCCCACGGCCGAGGTCGCAGCCGCCACGCCGGCACCGACCGAGGCGGTGTCGGGCCGGGCCCTGTGGGCGATCCCGAAGGGGGACTCCACGGTGGCGGTCGCCGACGAGGCCGTCTACCGGGGCCGGATCGAGGCGTCGGCGGCCGGCGGCGGGCTGCGGCTGGTCAACCACGTCGACGTCGAGCGCTACCTGCAGGGCATGGGCGAGGTCCGCGACCCCAACTGGCCCGAGGCCGCCCTCCAGGCCCAGGCCATCGCCGCCCGCACCTACGCCCTGTGGACCGTCCGCAGCGGCCGCGAGCTGTGCCCCACCCAGACGTGCCAGGTCTACCTGGGCGCCCAGGCCGAGTACGCGGCGATGAACAGGGCGGTCCGGGACACGCGCGGCCAGGTCGTCACCTTCGACGGAGCCCTCATCCCGGCCGTCTACTCGGCCAACCACGCCGGCATCTCCGGCACCGTGGCCGAGGGTTTCGGCCCGTCGGCGTCGGATGTGCCATACCTGGTGCCGGTCGCCTATCCGAACGCCGACCCCGTGGCCGAGACCATCCGCAAGGAGCTCGGCGAGGTCGCCGGCCGGCTGGGCTACAACGGCGACCTGGCGACGGTCAAGGTCACCCGCGTCGGGCCGTCGGGCCGGGCCCTCGACGTGACCCTCGACGGCAGCGCCGGGCCCGTGGTGGTCGACGGGGTGCGCTTCTGGCAGGCCCTGGCCCTGCCGTCCACGCTCTACACCCTGCGCCAGGAGGGCGAGGGAGCCGACGAGGCTCCCGCGGCCAGGGCTGACAGCGGCTCGACCGACGCCGCCGCCCCGGGCTCGGCCACGGCGAGGGCGAGTTCGGCGCCCGCTCCGCCCAAAGGGCCATGGGTGCCCGTCGCCATCGGGGCCCTGCTGGCGTCGGCGGTGGCCACGCGGCGGGTGGCCCGCAGCCGTCGCAGGTCAGATGAAGCCGAAGCGGTGTAGCTCGAACACCCACATGAGGGCCAGCAGCGCGAGCACCACCGGTACCGGCGGGATGGAGATCGCCCGCGGTCGGCGGACGAGCAGCACGATCGGCCACCACCACCAGGGCGATGCCCGCCGGGTTGGCCGCGAACGCGGCGGCGAGGTCGAGGTGGACGGTCTCCTCCACGCTCGTGGTCATGCCGCACATGGGGCACGGCACGCCCGTGACCATCCGCAGCGGGCACGGCAGCCCGGGATGGCCCGGCAGCGCCGGGAGGATGTACGCCGCCGCCAGCATCGCCCCGCCCACCAGAGTCAGGTCGCGGCCCGGCACCTCGTAGGCCACCAGCCGGCGGCGGGCCGGTGCGGGCGCGGCTGGTCGGGCCCGGGTTTCAGCTGGCCGGGGGCTTGCCGAAGCTGTCGGGCGGGGGCGGCCACGCCGAGGCCGGGGCGACGACGGTGGCCGACAGCTTGTCGTGCCAGGTCATCTTCTCCGGGTCCCAG
This sequence comes from uncultured Acidimicrobiia bacterium, assembly GCA_963827345.1. Taxonomy (GTDB): domain Bacteria; phylum Actinomycetota; class Acidimicrobiia; order Acidimicrobiales; family AC-14; genus CAWGUU01. The sequence goes on from CAWHAN010000006.1 coordinate 527,833, forward strand.
AGCATCCAGAAGTACCCGAGCCCACAGGGAATGGCGGACAGGTAGCTGCACAGGTGCCGCAGCAGCGCGGTGCTCCACCCCAGCGGCCCCCCGTCGGCCAGTCGCACGACCCGGATGTCGAGCATCTTCTTCCCGAGGGTCTGCCCCGCAGGGCCGCCCTCGAAGTACCCGTAGTAGGCGAAGCCGAGGATGGTGCTGACGAGGAACCCGAGCACCTCGCCGCCCACGAGCCGGAACACCCAGCTCGCGGCTCCGATGATGATCCCGTCGAGAAGGGCGGCGGCGAACCGGACCCAGAACCCGGCGCGAGGACCGCTCGGTCCGGCGGCGCCGTAGCCCGGCGGCGGCCCGGAAGCAGGTGGCGGTGGGGGCGGTGGCATGCTCATGGGCGGATCCTGACGTGCCGGCATCCTGGCGCGCCCCGGCGGTGCGGGCCTACGGGGCGGCGGCGAGCCGCACGGTGGCCGAGTGGGTGTCGCCGTCTGGGTCGACCCAGCCGATCTCGACCCGGTCGCCGCCCTTGTGGGACAGCATCGTGGCGCCCAGCGCATCGGGCGAGCCCAGCCGCTTGCCGTCGATCGACACGATCACGTCGCCGGCCGCCAGCCCGGCGGACTCGGCGGGCGTGCCGGATCCGACGCCGACCACGACGGCCCCGAACCGCACCGGCGCCTCGTAGCCGACCTGGTCGAGGGCGTCGGCGACGCCGAGGACCTGGACGCCGAGCAGTGCGCCCCTGGACGACGGTGCGGTGGTGGCGCCGCTCCCGTTCTTCTCGACCCGCGCCGCCACGGCCACCGCGGTGTTGATCGGGATGGCGTAGGACACGCTGCCGCGGGTCTCGAAGCGGCCCGAGCGGGAGGTCGAGGCGGCCGTGTCGACGCCGATGACCTGCCCGGCGGCGTTGAGCAGCGGTCCACCGGAGTCGCCCGGCTGCAGGGGGGCGGTGGTCTGGATGAGGCCTCGCAGGGTCTTGGGGTCGGCCCCGTCGAGGTCGCTGACGGTGACCGTCTGGTTCAGGGCGACGACGGTCCCCTCCACCGAGCTCAGCCGGCCCTGGCCCAGGGCGTTGCCCACGGCCACGACCTGGTCGCCCGGCGCCACCTCGGAGGAGTCGCCGATGGGCGCCGTCTTCAGGGACGGCGCCCCGTCGAGCTGGAGAAGGGCGACGTCGTTGGACTCGTCCCGCCCGACCACCGCGGCGTCGTAGCGCGGCCCCACCCCTCCGACCTGGACCTTGATGTTCGAGGCGCCGTCGATGACGTGGTTCGCGGTGAGCACCCGGCCCGACGCGTCGAGCACGAAGCCGGTGCCGGCACCCCTGCCGCCGCCGTAGGCGAGGGTCGTGGTGATGTCGACGACGCCCACGGTGACGCCCGTGGTGGCCGCCGAACCGGCCTCGGGCGTCGGGGTGAAGGTGGTGGCCCCCGGCAGGGCACCCTCCGTCGTGTTCTTCATGCCGAGGGTGGCACCCAGGCCGGCCCCGATGGCGACGGCGATCAGCGCCGCCACCAGTCCCACCGCCACGCCCCGCATCCGCGACGACGGCGGCCTCGGCGGTCCGACCGGCCCATCGCCAGGGAGAAGGCGGCCAGCCCTCCTCGGGCGTCATCCAGTCCTGCGGGTACGTGACCGTCGGCGTCGACCGGGTCGGGGGGGTCGTACGGGTAGCTCATCGGTGCACCCCAGCATGCCCTGTGCCCGAGGTGTTCATAGGTCGGCGGCCAGGCTCGACGACCGGTTATGGGGAGATTCATAGGTGGACGCAAGGGACCCCACAGGGTCGAGGCGGAGGGTGGAACCGTCCCCGACCGCAACGGACGGCCGACTCCTTCGGAAGGATCACTGTGACCAAGAAACCCCTGCTCGCCTCCATCGCCCTCACCGCCGCCCTGGTGGGTGGAGGACTGGCCGGCTTCCTGTTGGGAGTGCCCGGCGTGTCCCAGGCCCAGACGACGGTCCCCACCGAACCGCCGACGACAATCACGCCCGACTCAGGTGCCCCCGCGCCCGACGCCGCACCCCCCGAGAGAGGGCCGCGCGGCGACGGCAGGAACTGTCCCGAGAAGGACGGCCAGTCGGGCGAGGAAGGCACCACCGAGGGCTCGTCCTCCGGCACCGCCACCAGCTTCATGTAGCCACCCCCCGGCCTCCCGGCCGAACCGGTGACGCTCAGCGGCGCCCCCGCCGCTGAGCGTCACCGGAGGCGGCGCCCGTGCATTGTGCAAAGAGCCTCCATAAGTTCGGCCAGCTCGGGCCGCACCACGGCGTAGTCGCCGGCGTTGAGGCGCTGACGAGGGTGGAACCCTCGAGCCAGCCGATGCCGAGGTTGTAGGTGGCGCTGACCAGGGCGTCGAACTGGTTCTGGTTCAGCCGCACGCTGATGGTGGTGCCAGCACCCTTGAACAAGCGCTAACTGAAGACGACAGTCCGGCGGCCGAGGAGGAAGACCCGTCCCTCGGCGTGGGCCTTCACCGCCCGTGAGAGCACCAGCCGCTCGAGGTCGCGCCCGATGATCAGCATCTCGGCCGGGTCCTGCGAGTGCGTCACCCGGGCCACGTCCTGGTCGATGATGGGGCCTTCGTCGAGGTCGGCGGTCACGTAGTGGGCGGTGGCGCCGATGAGCTTCACGCCCCGCTGCCAGGCCTGGTGGTACGGCTTGGCCCCCTTGAACCCGGGCAGGAACGAGTGGTGGATGTTGATGACCCGCCCGCCCAGCACTCCGCACACGCCGGACGACAGGATCTGCATGTACCGCGCCAGCACGACCAGGTCGATCTCGTGCTCCGCCACCAGGTCGAGCAGGCGGGCGTCGGCGTCGTCCCTCGTCTCCGGGGTCACCGGGACGTACTCGAAGGGGATGCCGTGCCGGACGACGGTGTCCTCCAGGTCGGGGTGGTTCGAGACCACCACGGGGATGTCGATCGACAGCTCGCCGGTCCGCAGCCGGTAGAGCAGGTCGACGAGGCAGTGGTCGTACCTGGACACGAGCACGAGCGTGCGGCACCGCCGGTCTTCCCGGCGCACGGCCAGGTCGGCCCGGAGGGCCGTGGCCCGGGGCTGCAACGTGGCCACGATGGCGGCCGAGTCGTCGATGGGCGTCTCGAAGCGCGTCCGCATGCAGAAGGTGCCGGTCGGCTGGTCGCCGAACTGGGCGTTCTCCAGGATGTTGGCGTCCACCTCCAGCAGCCCCTCGGAGACGCTGTGCACGATCCCCGGCCGGTCCGGGCAGACGAGGGTGAGGATGTGGACGGCCACCGTCTGCGACGTCAGGCCCGCTCCGCACCGGCGGCCGGACGGGCACGGGCGGGGGCGCCACGCACAGGGCGAGCGCAAACCCGGCCGCCGCGCTCATGACGATGACGCCCGACCACAGCTCCACCGACCATCCCACGCTCTCGAACGTCGCCTGCAGGGCGAAGTACGCCAGCCACAGCACCGCCGGCACGACCGCCGCCCACGCCCGCATCGACCACGGACGCTCGGGTGACGGCCGCATCCGGCGGTAGAGGACGTCGCCGACGAGGCCGGCGACCGGGGCCGCCATGAAGCCGGGCCCCCAGTCGAACGACTCGATCCCTGCCGACAGGACGCCCACCGCCCCGAACAGGAACGTGAACGTGCCGAACGGCAGCGTCCACCGGCGCATCAGCAGCAGGGCGGGGGCCAGCAGGATCAGGGTGGTCAGCAGGATGGCGGCGTAGCCCTCCAGCTGCACCTCCTCCACGAACCAGGGCCCGATGTCGGAGTCGAGGGCGAAGGCGGCGAACCGGTACGGCCCCTCGGTGACGGCGCCGCTGAGGAAGGGCGAGAGCACCATGAAGATGAACGCCACCATGGCGGTGCCCAGCGTGGTCGAGAGCAGAGCCGGGAGGAACTGGCGCAAACCCGGTGCCCGGCTGGACGGGTCGTGCCACGCCGACCGCAACGGGCTGGTGACCACCAGCAGGGCACCGCAGAACAGGACCAGGTGCGACGGGCTGAGCAGGGCCTCCAGGTCGACCTCGATGCCGAAGATCTGGTGCCAGGTCAGGTCGAAGACGCCGCCGGCGGCGAAGACGAACACGCCGGCCAGCCCGAGGCCGTAGCCCACCGGCACCGCGGCCGGACCGGTCGCGCCGGCCGCCCGTCGGCGCTGCACGGTCCAGATCATCCAGGTCGCGGTGGCCAGGAACCCCGTGTAGAACAGCGCGTGCCAGGGCGTGAAGAACGTCTCCGGCTTGTCGTTGTTGTGGGCCCAGCCGTCGACGAAGATCCCGACGATCAGCCAGGTGGCGAACACCATGGTGAGCAGGTCCTCGCGCCGGCTGGCCCGGGGCCGGGGAAGGGGAACGTCCTCACCGGCGCCGGTCGAACCCCTCACATCCACAGGAAGACCGGTCCGCTCGGGCACCCCGAGATGGTACGGGTCCAGCGGCTCCACGCGCGGTCAGAAGCCGCGGCCGAACGGGTCCTTCGCTTCGGGTGCGGCGTCGGCGGTGAGGGCGGCCTCGACGACGGGCTCGGGCCCGTCGCCGGTCACCACGTCGCACCAGCGGTGGAGGAGGGTGCGCTGGCCGCGGGTGAGCTCGCGGGTCACCGGCATGTAGGTGTACTCGTCGAACCGGTCACGGTCGGTGAGCCGACGGACGAGCCTGGCGTAGGCCCGGCACTGCTGCTCGTCCCCGAGCAGCAGCCAGTTGTCCATGCACGGGGCGAGGGCCTCCCAGTCCCGCAGGACGAACCGGTGGACGTTCTCCCACGTCGGCTCCATGACCGCGATCTGAGCGTCGGCCGGTGTCGTGCGCAGGACGACGTACTCGCTCAGCCCGGTGTCGAGGCCGGTCGGGAGGGCGGGCGGCGACCCCTGCCACGGCACGAGCACCCAGGTCCAGCTGCCCGCCTTGCCACCGTTGATCGGGATCACCACCTCCCCGTCGGCGCCGGTCTCCACCGCGACCGGCGGCAGGGGGCCGTCCACCTCCACCAGGGTCACCGACACCGGGGAGCCGGGAGGACGTCCCCGCAGGAACGCCCGCAGGGTGACGGTGCCCTGCTCGCCCTCCTCCAGGTAGAGGTTGGGCGGGTCGGCCACGACGCTCAGGGGCTGTTCGGTGAGGAGCGGCGTGCCGTCGGCCTGGCGCACCTCCAGGTCGGAGCCGGTTGCGGCCGCGGTCTGAGCCGGATCGAGCGGCAGGGTCACGATGCCGCTGGTGGCCTGGTAGGCGTCGGTGTCGTAGTCGGCGTAGGACAGTGTGCCCAGCGTCACGTCGCCGCCGTCCGCCTTGGCCACGACGGTGAGCGGGCCAGGTCGAGCTTCGGGACCTCGAACGACGTCTCGGGCACGCTGTTGGCCAGGTCGACGGCCAGTCCTCCCTCGATGAGCCTCGCGAATGCAGTCCACACGGGGCTGTCGTCGGCCCGCGCCAGCACGCGGTCGCCGGGAACGGCCGGCGCCTCGCCGTCGCGCCACAGCCCGACGACCCCGACCAGCAGGCTGCGGGCGGGGTTGGGGTGGAACCCGCCCTGGGCGATGCGGTCGGCCAGGTCCTGAGCCTGCTGGGGTGTCGGCGCCTCGGTGTCGTAGTAGACGGTGCGGTAGACGTTGATGCGCACGGTCAGCCCCGCCACGTCGTCTTCACCCAGGAGCTCGTCGAAGCGGCTGAGGACCTCCGAACCCCGGGGGTGGACGGCGACGCCACCGCCCGCCGGGAACGAGGCCTGCCAGACCACCGAGGCCACACCGGCGATCACCTGGTAGCCGCTGTTGCGGGCGAAGTTGATGCGGCGGGCCACCATCGGCGCCGCCCGGCGAGCCAGGATCTGCGAGCCCCCCTGGATGCCGCAGCTCAGCTCGTCGAAGAACAGCTGGGACGAGGTGGCGCCGTAGGGGTCGAGGTCGACCAGCTTGCCCGTGAACGACACCGGGGCCCCGACGAGGGCGTCGTCGGTCCGCAGTCCCTCGCCGAGGTCGACGCCCGAGACGGTCGTCTCGAAGAACGTCGACCGGTGGGTGCCGTGCGGGTTCCAGTTCCCGACCGGGACAGCTTGGCGCGCCCGTTCCCGGTAGTCGGCCACGGTGCCGCCACCGAGCGTCGGCTTGGACGTGGCCAGGTCGTAGAACTGCTGGTAGTTGTTGGTGACGATCGGGTCCCAGGTCATCTGGCCCCGGAAGTAGACCCGGGGAGTGTCGAGGACGGACACGGCTCCTCCTGTCAGACGAGGTCGGGGCGGAAGCGGAAGGCGGGCCCGGCCGACTCGCCGTAGCCGGCCAGAGGGGTGGCGAGCGCGGTTCGGGCGGCCATGCGCAGGTCGAACATGGCCCGCACCGCGTTGCCGAGCCGACCGGCCTGGCCGTTCACGGCCAGCTCCAGCTCCCGCAGGACTGCGGTGTAGGCCTTGTCGCACGCGTCCTGGGCGGCCTGGGCCGGCGGGTCACCGGAGAAGTCGTGCTCGCCGGGGTCGGCGATGGCGGCCACGACGGCCGACCAGTCCACGCCGAGCCGTTCCCCCCACACGAACCCCTCCGGCACGCTGCTGTCCTTCTCGAGCACCCGGTCGCGGTGGATCTCCTCGAAGCGGTAGTAGTGGGAGACCTCGCCCTCGAAGTCGAGCGGCGTCTTGGGCGTTCCCTCGCCCTCCGACACGATGCGCCGGATCGCGTCCGAGGCCGTCTGGTGGTCGACGACCGCGAAGAGCTCGCCGGCGAAGAACGGATGGTCGGTGAGCTGGTTGCGAGGGGTGGCGGCCCAGGCGTCGGCCGGCAGGCCGGCGAGGGCCTGGTCGAGGGCGGCGTAGAACTGCCCGATGGTCTGGTAGGTGGGCTCCAGCGCGTCTGCGGCCAGCGCCGCCTCGGGGAAGACGAGCGGGTCCTCGGGCTCCTCGATGCGCATGGCCTGGGCGATCGCATCCCTGGAGAACGGCAGCAGGGACACGTTGAAGGGATCCTCCCCGTCCCCGCCGATGTCGAAGGGAAGCGGGCCGGGGTAGGTGGGGACGACGGACGCGTCCGCCAGCAGCGGCGAGCCGCCGATGGCGTTGAGGACGTTGCACGCCAGAGCCATGTGCACCATCTCCTCCCCGACGATCGAGCTGATGCGACTTCGCGCCGCGGCGTTGGTGCCGTCGCGGATCGTAAAGGCGGCGTAGAGGTAGGGGGGCAACGTCGACAGCTCGAGCTGGATCGCCTTCTGAACCGCCTGCCGAAGCTCGCCGACGGTGTCCATGGGCTGGGGTTCGAGCCGGATCACGTGGTCCTCCAGTGTCTCGTCGTGGCCGTCACCCCTCGAACACTGGGCCGACGTGCCGGCGGCGGGCGTCGAGCACGGCCGCGGCCGCGATGGCGACGACCGGCACGCCGACGACGCCGGCCAGCCCGAGGGGTAGGGCGAGGCTGCCGTGGGCGGCGCTCCCCAGCCCGGCGTACACGAAGGCCAGGCCGGCGTTGGCCGGTACCAGTACCGCCGCCACGCGATCGATGCGGGCCCGGGCGCCACCGGCCAGCACGACCGCGGCCTCGCTGAGGATCGGTATCGGCCGGGTGACCAACAGGGAGACGGCGCCCGGGCGAGAGCCCACCCTGGCCTGGGCCAGGCCAGCTGCTCGGGCCCGACCAGCCGCTCGACCAGCGGGGACGCCGCCAGCCGGCCGATGAGGTAGCCGACGACGTTGCCCAGGCACAGGCCGGCGAAGATGGCCGCGGTGGCGCCGGGAAAGCCGAGCCGCTGACCGGCCAGGGTGGCCAGTGCGCTGGACGGGACCGGCAGGACGGTGTCGAGGCCGAGCAGGCCCACCACCAGCCCGGCCACCGCCGGTCCGGTGGTCATCGACGCCAGCGCCCGCTCCGCCCAGGTGTCGATGCGGGTGCCGAGCACGAGGACGGGAAGGGCGCACAGGACGACCGCCCCGGCGGCGACCAGTCCCCATCGCACCCGTGCCGACAATGGTCTCTGTTGGGTCACCGCCACCCCCGTACCGAGCTCGACGTCCCCAGGCTAGGCCGTGACGATCCCCGATGGGGGTCTGGTCGGGCCAGAGGGCGGCGGTATGGTCGTCCGGTTGCTGGGGAACGAGGAGGCAGACCATGGCTTTCATCCAGATCGTCGAGTTCGACACGACCAGGATCGACGAGATGCGCGAGCGCTCGGATCGGTACCGGCAGGAGGCGGAAGGGACCACCGCGGGGCGGGCCACCGTGTGCGCCGACCGCGACAAGCCCGACCACTACTTCCTCATCGTGGAGTTCGACTCCTACGAGGAGGCCATGCGGAACTCCGAGCTCCCGGAGACCCAGGCACTGGCGGCGGACATGGCCGAGCTGGGCGACGGCGCCCCAGCTTCCACAACCTCGACGTCGTCGACACCTGGGAGCCCTGAGCAGGAACCGCCCGGCCGCTACTTCCTCGGCGGGATGCTCTGGGCGTAGTGGAAGAGGTTGTCCTTGTCGTAGATGGTCTTGATGTCCACCAGCCGCGGGAAGTTCTCGGCGTAGTAGGCCTGCTGCCAGTCGGTGATCGTCAGGTTGGGGAAGTTCTGGTAGCTCTGGTTCGGCGTGTGGGGCGCGATCAGGGCTATGCACTCGGCGGCCCAGGCGACCAGGTCGTTCCCGACCGACGCGGGAGCGTCGTTGGGCCAGACGATCGTCGGCCGCAGCAGCGACGAGACGTTGCGATGCACGTACGCGGTGTCGGTCGGTGCGAACTTGGCCACCTCGGGCCCACCGACCCAACCCAGGGTCCAGAAGGCGGCGTTGGCATCGGCTGACCGGCTCGGCGAGTCGGCCAGCATGTCGGCGATCTTGGCGAAGACGTCGGCCGGCACCGGGCCCTCGGAGTAGCGGGAGATGTCGCCCCACGAGTGCGGCGTTTCCACGGTGCCCTTGAAGTTGTTCTCCGCCGTCCAGAACGGGACCTCCTGCACCGTCTGGGTGGTCGGCGGGGCGGCCGCCAGCAGTGGCGCGATCAGGTCCTGCAGCTCGGCGACGGGACCGACGTACTGGCCCCTCGACATCACGTACACGGCCTGCCGCGGGTCGCCTCCGTCCGGGACCGGCTTGGCCTGGGTCTCCACCACCGCGTTGAGCGCCGCCGGCGCCGTCTGCTGGATCGTGTCGAATGCGGCCAGCACCGCACCGGCGGCGTCGGCTCCCATCCACTCGAACCGGTAGTAGCCGACAGTGGCGGGCACCGGGACCATCTCGAACGTGAACGAGGTGTTGATGCCGAAGTTGCCGCCGGCCCCGCCCCGGCAGGCCCAGTAGAGGTCGGGGCTGTTGGTGGCGTCGATCTGGAGCGTGTCGCCCGATGCGGTGACGATCCGCGACGACTGCAGGCGGTCGCAGGTCAGCCCTGCCCAGTGGGTGTTGTAGCCGATGCCCCCGCCGAGGGTGAGGCCGCCGACGCCGACGTCGGGGCAGGTCCCGGCCGGGATCACGAACGGCTTGTTCTCCAGGGCGGTGAAGATGTCGTTGACGGTGGCCGCCCCGCCGACCACCGCCGTCCCCGCGGCGAGGTCCAGCGCCACCTGGTTGAAGCGCTCCAGGCTGATCACCAGGCCGGTGGTGGTTGAGAAGCCGCCGTAGCTGTGGCCCCGGCCCCTGACCGCCACCGGGACGCCGTTCTCCCTCGACCACTTCACGCAGGTGGCGACGTCGGCGTCGTCGGCGCACACCGCCACCGCCTCGGGGCGGATGCCGAGCCAGCGGCCATTGGACTCGGCGCTGGCCGGCCCGAAGCCAGGGTCGCCGGGTAGAAGGAGCGTGCCCTTCAGGCGTTTGCGCAGGTCGTCGAGCGCGCTGGGCGACACGCTGGTGCTGGTGGTCAGGGTGGGGTCACCGCCCTCGCCGCAGGCCGCCAGCCACGGGGCCAGGCTGACGGCCGCGGCCGCGCCCGCTCCCGTCCTGAGGAATTGCCGGCGGGTCATCTTGGCCATGACTGCCTCCTGCCGACGGGTGTGCCTAATGATGGCGATCAGTTGACGATCTCGACCGCCTCCATCATCCCGAGGTCCTCGTGGGAGACGATGTGGCAGTGGTCGACGGTCTTGCCTGTGAAGTCGACGAAGTTGGACTGGAAGGTGGCCGAGTCGCCTGGGGTGTCGATGGTGAGCGTGTCCCGCCAGAACGGCTTGGCCACCGGCTGGCCGTTGAGCTTGACCACCTTGAACGGGTTGACGTGGATGTGGAACACGTGCGAGTGGTCCGCCGCGTTGGTGAGCGTCCACTCCTCGGCGGTGCCGAGCTTCATCTGGTACGGCGCCCGGGCCGGGTCGAAGGGAAGGCCGTCGACGCCGAAGTTGATGAACTCCCCGTTCGGCTCCCGCTCGACCGTGTAGGAGAACTGGCGGGCCCGGGCGATGGGCAGGATGGGCGGGTCGAAGGCGGGAAGGGCGGTCGGCAGCCGCATCGCCGGCCCGCTGCCGACGACCTCCACCGTCGCCATCGTCCTCGGCGTCGAGCTCGGCGCTCGGCTGGGAGAAGCCCGTGGTCGTCGTGGCGCTGTCGCCCACGTGGAGGCCGCCGGGGATGTCGGGGTGCTGGCTCGACCCGGGGGTGAGCATGAGGTCGTAGGTGCCGGGGGGGCCGGCCTGCACCAGGACCTCCACCCGGTTGCCGGCGCCCAGCCGCACGTTGTCGACGGTCTCGGGCTCGGCCAGCGTCAGCCCGTCCCAGGCGACGACGTGGAGGTCGTGGTCCCGGAGCCCGAGGGCCATGAACTTGCCCTCCGCCGCGTTCAGCAGTCGCCACCGCTGCACCTCGCCCGGGTACATCCTGATCTTCGGGGTGAGGACGCCGTTGACCGTGTAGAAGACCTGGGTCCGCGGGAAGAACGACTCGGTCTTGGTGGGGTGGGGGATCGGCTCCATCAGCTCGAAGTTCGGCCCAGCTCGATGGACTGGAGCACCATCACCTGCTCCTTGGCCGCCTTCACCTCCGGCACCTCGTCGATCTCGCCCCGGACGATCAGCATCCCGGCCATGCCGCCACGGATCTGCTGGCAGACGCCGCCGTGCTTGTGGGGGTGGTACCAGAAGATGCCGCCGGGATGGTCCTCGGGCAGGGGGATCTCGATGTGGGTGCGCTCGCCGGGTGGCAGCTCGAGGAACACGTTGTCGGCGCCCGGCGCGGGGGAGACGTGCAGGCCGTGGGTGTGGAGGTTGGTCGTCGTCCACTCGTGGGGCCGGGTGAGGTCGACGGGATGGCCGTCGGGGAGGGGCGGCAGGCCGTTGACCAGGTCGACCTTGAGCGTGTCGCCGCCCCTGATCTCCCAGGTGTGGCCGGGAATCACCAGGTCGTAGGTCCACGTGCTGGCCGGCTGGGCGGCGCCGATGTCGACGACCGCGGGCGTGGCGGTGAGGGTGAGGGCGAGAAGGCCGTCGTGGCTGCTCAGGACCCTGGGGTACCGCAGGACAGGGGCCGAGTCGCCGCCGCTGCCGCCGCCCGAGGGCTTCGACCCGCCGTCCGAGCAGGCGCCGAGAACCGACGGCAGGGCGAGCGCCGCCCCCGCTCCCAGCCCGTACTTGAGTGCTTGACGGCGAGAGATCCGGCTGCCCACGGCACCAGCTTCCGATTCGACGACTCGGGGTTCGGAGAGAGTAGCGACGATGCCGACGCCGCGCCCGGATGGTTCCAGCCGGCGGCCGTCAGACCGCCGCGAGCGCTCCCCGGCGACGGTGCCGCCGCCGCATCACGTAAAGGGAGATCGGAGAGTCGAGGCCAGTATTGGCACCTCGTTCACGGCGATTTCCCAGACCTGGTCTGGGTCCACCCGGTGGTAGTGATGCGCCAGCACGATCCGTAACCTCGAGATGTCATGCCAGTTGACGCCCGGGTAGCGGGCGTGGCCGTCGGCACTCATGGAATTAGACGCTTCACCGATGATCTCGAGTAGTCGTTCGATGGCAAAGCGCACGGCGATATCGGAATCGAACTCGCCGCGGCCTCGACCGACGAGCTGGGACACCTGATCGGCGGACTCCAGTATGTCTGCGAGCCGCTCGTCGTCGCCGCGACTCACAAGGTGACTGCTTCGCGCTTGATCCGATCGTCGCGAGGCTTCAGCCCGCCGACTGAGAGAACGTCCACCGAACACCCGAGCAGTTCCTCGAGGTCGTCCTGGAGGTGGAGAAGGTCGAACAACGAGCTGCCCGGTTCGAACTCGACGAGGAAGTCGGCGTCACTCGCTTCCGTCTCCGTTCCTCGGGCGATGGAGCCGAACACCGAGATCGAGACGCCGCGATGACGCCGCGCGACGGACTTGATGGTCTCTCGATTCTGTGCGACCAGTTCCTGCAGCGCCGGCGTCATGCCTCGATCGTAGGTGCCCACATAGCTTGGAAGAGTGTCCTTCACAGGCCCGCCGGCGAATGGTCAGCCTGCGACTGCCGGCGACGATCGAATTTAGTCGGCGGCGGACGCGGGGCGGAGGCTGCGCAGCCGGCGGGTGGCGATGACGAGGCCCACCGCCGCCACGAGGGCCAGCCGTCCGACGGCCGCCCAGCCGTGGGGGATGCCCTCCCGCCGCAGGTCGGCGGCAGGATCGGCCAGCCCGACGAGGAGCGCCTGGGCCAGCCAGCCGGGCGACAGCTGGGCGATCCCCGCCAGGGCCGCCCCGAGGAGGTGCTCGACCATGATGACCAGGGCCAGCGACCACACGACCGGCCGGCGGAACGTCGCGCCGATGGCGAGGAACAGGGCCAGGTAGGCGGCAGCGCCAAGGACAGAGGCCACCACCGCCGGCCCTGCGGCCGACGGCGCCCCGGCCAGGACCGCCCCGGCGACGGCCGCCGGGGCCAGGATGGCGGCGGCGAGTGCGCAGCCCCCGAGCCAGCGGCCCACGACGATCGTCGAGTACCGCACCGGGCTGAGCCAGGTGAAGGAGAAGACGCCCGAACGGATCTCGGCGCCCAGGAGGGCGTCGCCGAGGACCAGGCAGGTGATGGGCAGGATCAGCAGGTGCATCGTGGAGCCGGCCACGTCGACGAACCCGTCCAAGGCGTTCCCGTCGGCGGTGCGCGACAGCAGCCCGAACACCACCGCGCCGGCGAAGGGCAGGAACAGGAGGCTGCGGCGGGCCGGCACGCACGCCCGCAGCGTGTAGTTGACGATGGCGGCCAGTGGCGACCGCGCCGCCGTACGGCTACGGGTGGGGGTGCCGGCCCGGCTCATCGCACCAGCTCCCGGAAGAGGCTCTCGAGAGAGTCGTCCAGCGGACGGACCTCCAGCAGCCGGATGCCGAGGTGGCGGGCGACCGGGGCGACCGCGACGGCGAGGTCGCCGGCCCGCTCGGTGGTCACGACCAGCCCGGCGGGGGAGACGCTCACGCCCGCGACGGTGGCCATGCCGAGCAGGGCCGAGCCCAGCCGCCGGGGGTCGTCGGCCCGGATGAGCACGTGCCGAGGCCTGTCGTCCATGGCGTCGCGGATGGCCCGGTGGTTGCCGGCGGCGGCCAGCCGGCCGTGGACCAGCACGAGCACGCGGTCGGCCAGCAGCTCGACCTCGGACAGCACGTGGGAGCTGACGATCACCGTGCGGCCCTCGGCGCCCAGGTGGCGGAAGAGCTCGACCAGCTTCACCCGCTGCACCGGGTCGGCGCCGTTGAGCGGCTCGTCGAGCACCAGCACCGGAGGGTCGGTGACGAGGGCGGCGGCCACCTTGGTCCGCTGCCGCATCCCCTTGCTGAACCCGCCCAGGCGACGGTCGGCGGCAGCCAGCATGTCGACCGCGCCCAGCGCCCGGTCCACGGCGGCCTCGGCGTCGTCCACCCGGTGGAGGTCGGCGAGGTAGCGGACCAGCTGGCGGGCGGTCAGCCGGGGTGGCACCGCCTCGTCCTCGGGGACCAGGGCGATCCGTCGGTGGACCTCCCGATCGGTGCGGGGGTCGCGTCCCTCAACCCGCACCCGTCCGGTGTTCACGCCGATCAACCCGGTGATGGCCCGCATCAGGGTGCTCTTGCCGGCGCCGTTGGGGCCCAGCAGCCCGGTGACCCCGGCCCGAACGAGCAGGTCAGCTCCGTGAGTGCCACCTTCTGGCCGAACCACACCGACGCCTGGGCCACCTCGACGGTGGCGTCGGCCACGAAGGCGGGGTCGCTCGAGGTGGCACTCACGCCTCGACCGACCGGTACCGGGTCAGCACGACGGCGATGCAGACCACCACCACGGCGACATAGCAGGCGACGGAGAGGGCACCGCCGCCGGTCATTCCCGAGACAGGGGAGTCGTCGGCGATGCGGCCGAGGAACACCAGGTCGCGCACGCGCAGCGGCAGGGCGAGGATGTTGAGCAGCGCCGCCGGGTGGGAGCCGCCATTCCCGCGGCCCGGGCCGATTCCCCCCGTGTTCGCCTCGACGAGGATGGCCGACACCGCCGACGACACGAGGGTGATGCCCAGGATCGTCGCCCCGGCCACGACCCGGCGACCGGTCAGCGACGCCACCGCCACGCCGAGCGCGGCGTAGAACACGGCCAGGACTACCACCGCCACCGGCACCTGCCACAGCACCGCGGTGTTGTGTCGCAGGTAGTCGAGTGACCCGTCGCTCACCAGCATTTGGCCGACGTAGAGCACGACCTGGGGTAGGAAGGCGAAGGCGAAGACGCAGGTGAAGATGGCGGCGAACTTGGCCAGCACGTAGTCGGGGCCGGTGAGGGGTCGGGCGAAGATCAGGGAGAGCACCCGCTGGCGGCGGTCGGGGCAGATGATGTCGGGGGCCACCAGGGCGACGAAGAGCAGCAGGGCGCTGGAGACGCCGACGTACTCCCGGTAGCTGATGAACTCGAACCCCTCGGCCGGAGAGTCCCGGGTGAGGTAGCCGACGCCGACGTTGACCACCGCCGGCATGACGGCGACCACCAGCAGGAGGGCGGGCGCCACCTTCTGGCGCCACGGCCGGCGCAGGCCGACGGCGCGTCGCAGCGAGGTCCGGTAGAGCGCGGCGGTCGCCGCCCACCGGCCGCCGCGGGGGCCGTCGTAGGGGCGGTAGCCCCTGTCGTAGACCGCGCCCCCTGCTTTCACCGTCCCATCGGTCACGTTGTCGACTCGGCCCGGTGGACGAAGACCTCGTCGAGCGAGGTCAGGCGGTTGGTCAGCCGGTGGAGGGGGAGCTTCAGGTCGGCCACGACGTCCCGGATCGTGTCCAGGTCGGCCTCACCGGCGACAGTGACCTCCACGGTCGCGATGTCGGCCGTGGTCGCCACGGCCAGGCCCCGGGCCGCCAGCGCCGCCTTCAGGGCCGGGACTCCGGCGGGGCCGACGTCGACGATCACCGTGCCCGTCTGGTGCAGCAGGGTCGTGGTCGGGGCGTCGGTGACGAGACGGCCGGCGTCGAGCATCACCACGTGGTCGCAGACCTTGGCCACGTCGTCGAGCAGGTGGGTGGCGAGCACCACGGCGATGCCGAAGCTGCCCAGCCGGTCGACGAGGGCGAGCATCTCCTCCCGGCCGGACGGGTCGAGGCCGGCGGTCGGCTCGTCGAGCAGGACCAGGGCGGGGTCGGCGACGATGGCCTGGGCCAGCTTGGTGCGCTGGCGCATGCCGGTGGAGAAGCCCCCCACCGGCCGGAAACGGGCCTCGTCCAGCCCGACGAGGTCGAGCACCTCCGACGCCCGCTGGCGGGCGGCCCGCACCGGCAGCCCCCCGAGCTCGCCGAAGGTGGCCACCACGTCGGCCGCCGTCTGGTCGAGGGGGAGGCAGTCGTGCTCGGGCATGTAGCCGATGCGCATCCGGACGCCGATGGGGTCGTCGGCCACGTCGATGCCGCCGACCTCCACCGTCCCGGCGTCGGGCCGGCTGAGACCGAGCAGCAGCCGGAACAGGGTGGTCTTGCCGGCGCCGTTGGCCCCGACCAGGCCGACCCGGCCGGCGGGCAGGTCGAGGTCGACGTCGTCAAGGGCGGTGACGCCGCCGGGGAACCGCTTCGTCAGCCCCCGGGCCCGGACGATGCTGCTCGGCGCGATGGGGCTCGGCGCGATTGGGCTCGACATTGGCTGTCGACGCTACCGGCCCCCGCCCGGGGCCCGACCGCGGGCGGCGAATCCGGCGACGGCCGTACCCTGAGCGCCAGACCCATGGACCGCCGCCAGTTCCTCCGTGCCGGGGCCGTCGCCGTCGGCGCCGTCGCCCTGGGCCCGTCGTTCTGGCGCCAGGCCCTGGCGGCGATCGCCACGCCTGGCCCGAGCCCGTACGGTCCCCTGCTGGCGCCCAACGCCAACGGCCTGCGCCTCCCGGCCGGGTTCGTGTCCCGGGAGATCGCCCGCAGCCTGCTGCCGGTGCCGGGGACGTTGGAGCCGTGGCACCTGGCGCCCGACGGCGGGGCGACGTTCCCCACCGCCGGCGGCGGGTGGATCTACGTGTCCAACAGCGAGGTGCCGGTGGTGGGCGGAGCCTGCGCCATCGCCTTCGGCCCCGACGGCTTGGTCCGCAACGCGTACCGCATCCTGCTGGCCACGAACATCAACTGCGCTGGCGGCCCCACCCCGTGGGGCACGTGGCTGTCGTGTGAGGAGCACGACGCCGGCCAGGTGTGGGAGTGCGATCCGAGCCGGCCGTCGCAGGGCGTGGCTCGCCCGGCGATGGGAGTGTTCAAGCACGAGGCGGCGGCGGTCGACCCGGTCGGCAGGCGGGTCTACCTCACCGAGGACCAGTCCGACGGCCGCCTCTACCGGTTCACGCCCGACCAGTACCCGTCGTTGGTGCGGGGCCGGCTGGAGGTGGCCCGGGTGCTGGGTGCGGGGCCGGGAGGCACGGTGGAGTGGCTGCCGGTGCCGAACGCGGCCGGGAACCCGCCGACCCGCACGCAGGTCCCGGCCAGCACCGGCTTCAAGGGTGGCGAGGGAGCCTGGTACGACAGCGGGGTCGTGTACTTCACGACCAAGGGCGACAACCGGGTGTGGGGCTACACGGTGGCGTCATCCCGGCTGGAGGTGATCTACGACGCCGCCGCCTCCGCCGGCTCCCCGTTGCGCGGCGTGGACAACGTGACGGTGGCCCGCTCCGGAGACCTGTACGTAGCCGAGGACGGCGACGACATGCAGCTCTGCATCATCTCGAGGGAGCGGAAGGTGGCCCCGTTCCTGCAGGTCGTGGGCCACAACGGGTCGGAGATCACCGGCCCGGCGTTCACCCCGGCCGGCGACCGCCTCTACTTCAGCTCCCAGCGTGGCACCGACGGCCTGGTCGGCATCACCTACGAGGTGCGAGGCCCGTTCCGCCGGTGAGCGAGGTTCACCATCTGGCGCAAGCGAACGTCGCCCGCCTGCTGGCGCCGCTCGACTCGGAGCAGCTGGCCGGTTTCGTCGCCGCCCTGGAGCCGATCAACGAGCTGGCCGACCGGTCGCCGGGGTTCGTCTGGAGGCTGCAGACCGACGAGGGCGACGCCACCTCCATCCGAGCCTTCGACGACGACATGCTGATCGTCAACATGAGCGTGTGGGAGACGGCCGAGGCGCTGACCGACTTCGTCTACCGGTCCGGCCACCTGGCCGTGATGCGCCGGCGCCGGGAGTGGTTCGAGGGAGCCGCGGCGGCCCACGTCGTCCTCTGGTGGGTACCCGCCGGCCACGCCCCGGACGTGGAGGAGGCCAAGGAGCGTCTCGACCTCCTGCGCCGCATCGGCCCGTCGCCGGAGGCCTTCACCTTCCGAGCGTTGTACCCGTTCGGTCGGGACGAGCCCGTGTCGGTCGCTCCGGTGCCTGGGGGGGTCACTCTCGGGCGCCGGACCCGCTGACGCAGACAGCCGACTGACGCCCGGCGGTCAGCGGCCGAGAGGCCTGGAGCCTCGCCCGAGGCCTTGGAGCAGACCCGAGATCAGGTTCGCCACGGATTGCAGCACGTTCGGACGCGTGGTCGGCGGCGCCGCCACCGAGACCGGGGGTGGGCACCCCGGCGGGAGGCAGGGCGCCGAGTGCTGGGCCGTCGCGTTGTCGACGAGGATGTCAGCGGTGCAGCTCGGCTCGAACGTCCACGGGGGATTGCAGCTGACCACCCGGCAGGCGATCGGCCCGTAGCAGGCGATCTCCTGGTGACACTGGCCGTAGCGGAACTGGTTGCAGCAGACCTTGCGCTCGTCGCAGCTCCCGCCGGCGCATCGGCACTCGCATTCCTGGCCGCATTCCATGTTGCAGTCGATGTAGTACCGGGCCGCGTTCCCGCAGCACAGGCCGGAGTTGTCCGCCTTCCACCAGCCTCCGGCGAACGACCCGGGCGGGCAGCGGTTCTCGCCCGAGATGGTGCAGCACATCGCGGTGTAGCCGGCGTCGCACGACGCGTCCGGGCCGCAGACCGCCCCGTAGGCCGTCCCCGGCTGGAGGAGGTAGCGCACCGGTGCCACCGCCAACGCCGACCCGACCACCGCAGCCCTGACGAGGAAGCTCCGTCGGGTCGACCTCGCGTCCAGGAACGACGCCGTCGCCTCCGCCAGCTCCCGGTCCTTATCCCAACTCATACGAGCTCGACCGACTCGCGAGGCAAGAGCGGGGAGACGATTTCGATCGCCGAGAGGGCGACGTTGACCCTCGGAACGACCTGATGCCGGTTGGCCATGCTGCCGAGCACGACGTAGAGGCAGAACGCCCGGCCGGCTTCGACGAAGAAGACCTGGATGCCGCCCTGGCCCCTGATCGTCCGCTGGAGATGTCTCGGGCTGAAGTCGTCGGCGCCCATTTGCCTTGGCATCCCCGAATGGGAGGAGAATAGGGCGGTCGTGGCGCTGTCGTGGTGGTACTCGACCAAGGCGATGAACGCTTGATCGGACCGCATGGACTCGACCGCGCCGCTCCCGAAGTCGCCGCGCTCCTCGGGCAGTGCGAAGTCGGCAGCGTGAAGCACCGGATGGACGCGACCGACCGCCGCGGCGTCAACAGGCCGACGTATCCGGGCGTCCCAGCCCGACGGGGCGTCCAGGGCCAGCCCGAAGCGAGAAATCCTCACGGCTGGATCCTCACGGCGAGACCACGCCTGCCACTGCGACCGCGCCAGCCATCCCGGCCACGGCGGCGGCGCATTGCACGCCTGCCGCAGCCCGCGCTGCCGAAGGAGCCAGCCTCTGCATCCGGCGATGCTTCGCTCTCAGCTGGGCGGGGGTTTCGACCCGTGCCATGGCCAGCAGCGGCACCGCCCGGGCGAGACCAAAGGCGGCGCCCAGCGCGGCGCCGGCGAGCGACGAACCCGACAGGAAGGCGAGCACGAAGACCAGGTAGACGCTCGCAGTGGTGACGATGGTGACGACGCCGAGGCCCAGCTGGACACCGAAGCCGAGGCCGCACACCCACCCTCGGTACCGACCAAGCCAGTCCTCGTTGACCTGGCGGCGCACCGTCGGCACCGACAGGCCCCCGAGGCCCAGGTCGAGTGCGCAGCCCACCGTGCACGCCACGGCGGCAGCCGCCAACAGGAGCCCCTGACCGGGCCGGCTGGCGCCGAACACGGCGCCGGCCGTGGCGCCGAGGGCGCCTCCCAACACGGAGCCGGCCAGGACGGAGCCCACGACGTAGGCCGTCGCGGTCACACCCCAGGATCGGTTGCGGGCCCGCTCCACGAGCGGGACGATGCTGGCCAGCATCGACTCCCCTCAGGGCGACCAGCTCGATCGGAGGCCGGCGACAACCGCCACGGGCAATCCGATGAGCTCGATGAGGGTCACGGCGGACATCACTCGTCCTCCCCGGCCACGGGCGCGATCACTCGTCGTCCCCCGCCACGGGCGGTGAGGTCGGGTAGAGCCTTGGGTCGCCGGGGTAGATGCCGGCCGCCGTGAGCTCCTGGTCGATCCTGGCCTCCCGTGGGCCGTCGGTAGGGGTGGGTGCGCCCGGACGCGCCGTCGACATGTCGTCGTGGGCCCGGTTCACCAGGCTCACCACCTGTGCCCAGGTCGCCGCCGTTCCCTCACCGACCACCCGTCCGGTGACGCCTCCGACGTGGACGAAGTACGGGGAGCCCGGCACCTCGTAGTCCAACCATGCCGCCGTGGACATGACCACCGTCCGGCCGAGCGGTGCCAGCGCGTGGACGGCGGCCACACTCTCGGCCTCCGGGCCTTTGGTGACGGCGACCACCCGGGTCTGCGCCGGCAATCGCAGCTCACCGCCGGGGCCGAGGGCCTCCCAGAACCCGGCGCAGGTCAGGCAGCCGCTGGACAGGAAGGCCAGCAGGGTGTCGTGGCCCGCTCCCGCCACGGCCACCGCCGCCGCCTCACCGCCGGGAGTCTCACCGGCCAGATCGTGTGCTTGCGCCCCCGTGGAACTTCCCACCGCGAGGTCGACCGGGGTCGGGCGCCGGGTCTCCTCAGTCCGCCCCGCGCCGAGGTCATGGAGCTGGCGGAGGATCTCGGCGTGGCTCTTGAGGAGGCCGACCACGAGCACACCCAGGAGCACGATGGCGGCCGCCTCGACCACGATCAGGGCCGTCATGGGATCGACTCCGCGGGAACGGTCACCGGTCCCACCTCACCCAGCCTGGGGTCCACGAAACACGCGCCGCGAATCCTATGGGGCCTGCAGTCGGGTCACCCGCCATCCGCCCTCCGACCGCCGAACGTCGAACAGATAACTGGCCTCGTGGTGCACAAAGGTGCAGGACTGACCACTGCCGCCCGGCGTGGCGGAACAGCCCTCGAACGTCCCCTCGGGTGGCGACCACCGCTCGCCGAACAGGCTGTCGACCACGTCGAGCGACGAGAACACGGCAGCCAGGGCGCGATCGCCGTCCTTCCAGGCCTCGTAGAGGCACCGGGCCGCCTGGGGCGCGCTCTGCGCGGCGGTGCCGGTGGCCGACGGGCAGCCGCCGGGGATTCCCGTGGTCGGAGTCATGGTCGCGGTGGTCTCCAGGCCCGGCGTGGGCGCTGGCGTGGGTGTGCTCGTGGTCGGGGTGGGCGTGGTTGTGGGCGTCGGCCCCGGCTGCGGCTCCTTCGGCGAACATGCCGAGCAGGCGACAATCAGGAGGAGCGCCGAGAGACCTGCGACAACAGGTCCGGTCGTCCGAGGCCAGGCGTTGGTTCTCGACGGCCACCTAGATTCGAGCCCGTGAACGTCCTGGCCGGGCCGGCCACCGCCGCCGCGGTCCTGCTGGTGGTCGGCGGGGCATCCAAGGTCGTTCGGCCCGGCAACACGACCAATGCCCTCGAGGCACTCCGGCTGCCGGGCCATCCGGCCGCCGTGCGCCTGCTGGCCGCCGCCGAGATCGTCGTCGGCGTAGCGGCCGTCGCCGCGGGTGGTCGGCTGGCGTGGTTGCTGGTGGCCGCCTCCTACCTCGGCTTCGCCGGCTTCGTCCTGGTCGCCATGCGCCGGGAGGGAGCGGCGAGGTCCTGCGGGTGCTTCGGTGCGCCTGGCACGCCCCCCACCACGGCTCACGTGCTGGTGACGCTGACCGCGTCCGCCGCCGCCTTCGCGTCCGCCCTCGGCTCCCAGCCCGGCTCGTTGCTCGGCGCTCTTCGGGACCAGCCCCTGTTCGGTCTGCCGTTCGTCGTCCTCACCGGCTGCTGCGTGTGGTTCGCGTACGCGGCCCTCGCCGTCCTCCCCAGGACGTCCGCATACGAGGCCCGAGGGCGACGAGGCTGACCGTGAGCGTGGCGATGACGTCCGACACCCTCGCCATGTGTGCTCCTTCACCCGGCGCGCGACCTATCGGGCGCCGCCGTGGCAGCGCTTGAACTTCCTGCCGCTGCCACAGGGGCACGGTTCGTTGCGCCCGACCTTTCGGCCGAAGTCCACATGCATGTCCAACGGGCCAGCAGCCTCGGCATGACGGTCAGGGGCCATGCTCCGGGCGTGGGCACGCTCGCGTTCGCGCGTCAGCTTCGCCACCTCGTCCGCCCGGTCGTCGTCGTCCTTGAGCAGCTCGATGAGATGCCACAGGGTCTCGTGTTCGAAGTCCGCGTCGCCGCGGCGCCGGCAGGCGGCGAGCGTCGATCGATAGCGGGCCTCGGCGCCGGCCAGGTCGTCGGCGCTCTCGTCCACCTCGCCGGCGAAGATCTCGGTCAGGGGATCTCGCGACGGGTGGTCGAGCGCCAGCCGCACCCGGGCTCTCGCCTCGTCGATCCTCCCGGCCTCCCCGAGCTGGGTGGCCAGCTCGGCGTGCAGATTTGCCGCGGCATGAGGGATGACCGGCACCAGCGCATCCACCAACCGGGCGGCGAGCTCGAACTGCCCCCCGGCCCCGAGCCTGTGCACCACCGTGTGGGCGAAGTCGTCGAACGCGCCGTCGTCGCGGGCGGGCCCGTCCAGTGGCCGCCAGCCGAGGTCCCACATCGCCGATTCGTAGCGCTCCGGCGTCTCCGCCCACGCCAGGAAGGCGAGAAGCGCGTCCGCCCGCTCCGCCAGCACGGCCTCCTCATCCGTTCCAGCGGAGCCCAGATCGGCCCCGACCAGGCGGTCGCGGATCGGGTACGGCACGTGCGGAGCGGGGAGAAGGTCGCCGGCGGCGTGGGCCAACACCTCCCAGGTGTCCGAGTCGTCGGCCATCGCCTCGCCCACGTCCCGGATCATCACCTCGAGCGCCTCGGCGCGATGGGCGGGGCACATGCCGGGGCGGGCGATGTCGAGCTCGAAGGGCACCGAGAAACGAGCTCCGGCGCACGCAGAACAGCCCGGGGAGGGTTTCGGGTGCGACGACAGGGGCCGAGGCGTCGTGTCGAGGTCGAGCGGCCCGAAGGCTCCGGTGACGACCATGGCGACGGTATGAGCATCGATGGGTGACCAGTCGTGGACGAGCTGGAGGTCGGCCACCGGCCCGTCGGCATCGAGACGGAGGGCGCCGAGCAGGGAGGGGACGAGGCCATCCGCCTCCAGCTCGGCCCAGTCGCCGCTGGTGAGCGCGGTTTCGTTGCGGGCTCCCACTCGAACGATCGAACGGGCGAGAGCGGTGATCTCGGCCGCGACGGTGCCCAGGACCGGCTCGTCGAGCATCCACGCTCCGACGAAGAGGGTGATGCGGTAGCCGCTGCCGGAGCCCTCCACGGACACGACGGGGCCGGGCTCCACCTCGTCGATCCAGCCGATTGGATCCCACGTGAGCACCCGCACGCGGAGCCGCTCGGCTACCCGACTGGCAGCCTCCTCCAGGTCAGGCCAGCGTAAGGCCACCTCGAGCTGGGCCTTCTCGTCGACGGGAACCTGCCGAAAGGCAGCCGTCACGGCATCCGGGAGTCCCTCGAACCTGTCCACGCACGGACCGTATGCGGCAACGGTGGCTGGCGTCACCTGTGGTGCGCAGCCGTCAGTGGGGAACGGCGACGCGGTGACCCCGCCGCGTGGCCGCATCGGCCAGGCGCTCGTCGTAGGTGACGAGACCTCCCAGGTCGTTCTCGAGCGCTTCGGCGGTCGCCAGGTGGATGGCGTCGAGGGAGCGGAGTTCGAGAGGCTCCATGGCTCCGGCCGCGTTGAGCACTCGATCGCTGACGCGGATCAAGTCGAGCCGGGCAAGAACATCTCGTCCTCGTGCCACTGCGTCGTGGCCGGCGGGCGCCAGTGCCCGCAGCACCTCTGTACGGGCGAGGGCACTCGACACGACTGGTCGGCGCCGTCGGAGGAATCGTCGCAAGGCCGCCGATTCCGGCTCCTGGACAGCCAGTTTCACGATCGCCGACGAGTCGAGGTACGTGACCGACATCAGCGCTCGTCTCGACGGAGACGTGCGAGGGCTGCCGAGGGCGCCTCGACATTGGGGGCGAGGCGGAGAGGCTGAGGAAGGTCCGAAAGGTCACCAGTGGCAGGCTGGACGTCTCCGGTGGCGCGCAACCTGTCGAGGGCGCTGCCGTCGGGCAGCGGGGCCAAGAGGGCGACCGGCCGGCCGCGGTCGGTGATCTCGATCGTCTCCCCGGTCGCCACCCGCCGCAGCAGCTCGCTCGCCCGCTGCCTCAGCTCGCGGACTCCAACGCTGGCCATGTGTTACTTGTAGCACTGCCGGAACCTGTCCGCCAGAGCAGCGATGCATCGCGCCTGGTCAGGCAGGGTCGAGCACTTGCAAAGGATCTCGTCGACTACGTGACGGGGCCCGGCGTCGAGCCGGCCGAGAGAGCGCGAGCACACCCAGGTGGGACCACCGTGCGTATGGCAGTCCGCCTGTGTCAGCAACCCGTCGCAGCTTGGAGCACTCGGCAGGCTTCGGCCATGCGTGTAGGCGGCAGCGTCGCCACTTTGCGACGGAAGCGCTCACGTGGGACCGTGTGGAGGTTGTCGAAGTTCACGACGCTGTCGGTTGGTACACCATCGTCTTGCGTCAGGGCTAGCTCGGACACGAGACCTCGGCGAGTGCGGGTGAGCGCGGCGACCACCACGGCTCCGATCCGATCCGCGACGGGATCACGAGTGAGGACCAGCACGGGTCTGTCGCCGCCTGGGGTGGCTGCGAACCACACTTCACCGCGCTGCATCGGCCCAGTCGGACCAGTCCTCCGCCGGTCCCCAATCAGCGATGTCAACGAACGCTTGCTCCCCCTCGTCGAGCGGCTGGGCCTCCCATCGCTGCTGCGTCATTCTCGCTGGCAAGGCGATCGAGGTGGCGGCGCAGCGCGTCGCGGAGCAGTTCGGAGCGGTCGACGCCGAGTCGCTCTGCCCAGCGTTGCGCCTCGGTTGCCTCGGCCTCGTCGACACGAAAACTGAGCATTGTCATACGTACATCGTAGCGGGTATGACACTGCTGCAGTGCCCCCACCGCGGGTTGCCGCGGCGGGGGATCAGTCGACTCGCCAGACCAGATCGGCCGTCGACCCGATCGCAACGCGGACCGCCAAGGTCGTCTGTCACCGGACCGTGCCGACCAACGATCGGCCATGGGCGGCGCTCGCGACAAGCTGAGGGTCGACGGCGCCCAGCCTGAGCTTGGCGCGTCGGAACATGTCAAAGGTGCCGCCGGGCACGCACCCGCAGGTGAGACAGAGGCACCGATCGCCGCGACGTCCGTGGACCGCTGTCCTCTGAAGTCGGGCTCGCCGTCAGGGCCTCGGAGAGGCGGAGGCCATCGTCCGCCAGGCCCGCGCAGCAAGCGTGGCCGCCCGCGCGACCCTCGGACGGCTTCGCAGCACTGTATGTGCGGCGGCCTCGAGTGCTTCGCCATCTTCTCCAACGGCCAAACCCGCCGCCGGCGACTTCCGTCAATCCCGCGCCCCGACGAGGCGACAAGCAGCCCGATCCGCGCCGGTCTTGGTCGGCGATCGACCACCAGACGCGCGACGCTGTGACTCGCCGGGAGCGTCTGTGACAGATCGTCGAGATCGGGTTTCAAACAGGGGCGACGAGCCCAGGCCACTGGCCGCCATGAGCTACGACGAGCGGGTGTCGTCCGCCTACGACGCGGCCCAACGTGACGAGCCCTGGCCACCTTCTCCATGTGGATGGACCGGTTCGCCCACCACGCCGGGGAGCGGCGGCCGCTGTCGGTCCTCGATCTCGGATTGGGGACCGGGAAATTCGCCCCTGCCCTGGCCGATGCCTTCGGGGGGCCCGTCGTGGCGTCGAACCGTCGAGGCACATGCGAGCCATCGCTGAGCGCGACCGCTCGCATCCACTGGTCACCTACCGGGACGGTTCGGCCGAACACATCCCTCTCGAGGACGGAGCCGTCGACATCATCCTGATTTTTCTCGTGTTGCAGCACGTTGCCGACCGGGCGGCGGCGGCGAAGGAGATCGCCCGGGTGCTCCGGCCGGGTGGGCGGGGCGCTGGCGGCCCTGGCCCGCCCGCTGGAGCCCGACATCACGCCGTAGGTGAGCGCCGGAGTGCTGGGCATCGCTTGGTTCGAACGGGGAACACCCCCAGGTTGCTGCGTAGGGCACTGCGACGGGTGCGGCCGACTCTGACGCCGCTAGGTCAGTTCGGGGCCTCCTGGTCGGCCTTGTCCGGTGACCCCAAAAGCCATGAGCCACGTCCCGGGCCGCCAAGCCGGACACCCCGGGTCGCGACGGGTGGTGGGGACCACCGCCCCGGGGCACGTGGCCCGCTACCGTTAGCACCTGCCGATCCTGTCGCGGCCTAACCGCGGCCTTGATCACAGGGGAGTCCCCATGGTGGAGGCGAAACCCATAGCCTCTGACCAGGGCTTTTGTTATCCCAGCCCTCGTAGCTCAGGGGATAGAGCAACGGTTTCCTAAACCGTGTGTCGCAGGTTCGAATCCTGCCGGGGGCACCACAAACTAGCAGGTCAGACGCCGTTTCTGGCTAGGTCAATCTCGCTAGCGCACCGAGTTGCCCATCCAGAATGCCACTCTTGTCCATCCGGTTTTGAGAAGATGGTGGGCATCGCCGGGTCGATCCGCCAGCGAGGCAAGCAGTCGTGGGAGGTCCGGGCGTTCGCCGGGAAGGACCCGGCGACGGGCAAGAAGCAGTACGTCACGAAGACGGTTCGTGGTGAGCGCCGCGAAGCCGAGATCGCGCTCGGCCGCCTGCTCGGCGAGATCGACGATGGCCAGCATGCCGTGCGTGCCGGCACCGTCGGCGACCTGTGTGAGCGGTGGTTCGCCCACGCCGCGCCCGACCTCTCGCCGTCGGTCGTCCCGGAGCACCGGAGGCTGCTCGACAACCGCATCCTCCCTCGCTGGGGCACGACGCCGCTACGCCGGCTGCGCACGGCCGATCTCGACCTCTGGTACGCCGAGTTGGGCCGGAGCGGCGGTCTCAAAGGCGGAGGCCCGCTTGCGCCCAACTCCGTGACGCGCATCCATGCCGTACTCCGGCGGGCGCTGGCCCAAGGGGTGAAGTGGGGCTGGATCACGATCAACCCGGCCGCCAAGGCCTCGCCGCCTCGGGCCCGCAAGCAGCAGGCTCGAGTTACCCGACCCGGGCGGCGTCGCCCGCCTCATCGAAGCATCGGCGAACGTGAACCCGTCACTGCCCACCTACTTTCGGATCGCTGCGGCAACCGCCGCTCGCCGCGGCGAGATGTGCGCCCTGCGGTGGAAGCACGTCGACTTCAAGCGGCGTCGCCTCACGATCTCTCGTGGCATCGTCGAAGCAGGCGGCCGGCTCGTCGAGAAGGACACCAAGACGCACCAGGTGCGGACGGTGACGCTCGACGAGGACACGACCGCGATCCTCCTGGCGCACCGTGATCGGTGTGTCGAACTCGTGGGGAAATGCGGCGCGTCGCTGGTGCCGGAGGCTTTCCTCTTCTCCCACGAGGTCGACTTTTCCAAGCCGTGGCGACCGAACTACGCCACCCTGGCATTCGGCCGCTTGCGCGACGAGCTCGGCCTCGACGGCGTCAAGCTCCACCACCTCCGCCATTTTCAGCGCCACCTGTTACCTCAGGAATGTCGGCGTGACCCGGGTAGACCACCTGGGGATGCAGCTCCGAGAGCCGCCTGCCCAGGGCCAGGTCACTCTCGTCCACGAAGAACCTGGCGTCCACGACGGCCTACGCCGCCAGATAGCGCTGCTGCTCCTCAAAGGGCACGGCGGCGCGCACGAGCTCCTTGGCCATGTCGTAGCCGCGTGCGATCTCTGTGATGTCCTCGCCGGCGTCGTGGAGCTCCCAGAGCCGTTCCGTTGCGACCCCCGCCACGGTCGGCCGCCCGTAGCGGACCAGCGGGTCGATCACGACGGGCGAAGCGACACCCGCCGGTCGCAGCCGGCGCACGTCGCCCTGATCGGGCTGGTCGAATTCGACCTTCTTGATGAACCTCCGCGCCTCGTCGGAAAGGGCGATCGTCTGTCCCGAGGGAACCACGATCGCGATCGATGAGGGGATGCCGTTCCGCTGCTGTAGCTCGAGGACCATCTCCTTGCCGTAGACATACGGCTTGGCGGTTGCGAGCGGGTACGGCGTCGAGAACTCGCGGCGGAACTCGTCGATCACGGGTCGAAGGCGCTGGAGCGGTACGCCCTTACGCCTGTACTCGCGCAGGTAGCCGAGCTCCACGAACTCGCCCCACGTGACGATGTCCTCACCTGTCGGCTCGAGGCGGATGACCGGCGGGTAGCGCGTGCTCCCTCGCTCGTACCCGTCAAGCCACGCCCGCGCCCGATCGGACCGCAGCCCGAGCAGGGGAGGAAGCCTCCGACACCCCGTACACCGGGCGATCGAGCAATGACGTCGGGCGGTTGGTCACACGCCCATCATGCCCGACGGCGAGCTTCGTCCTCCTTCGTCGCCAGGACAACCTCCCTGCAAATCGGCGAAGCTTGGCTGATGGCCGACGATCCCATGATCGCTGAGGTTCTGGCCACGCTCGCGGCCGAGGACTCCGACGCGGCCCAGGACGCCAAGGCCGCGCTCGGGTGGTTGACCGCTGGCGAGGGGCTGTCGGTGCTAACCCAGGAGCGGCTCCAGCACTTCCTCTGGTACGGACTGCCGATGAAGTGGCTCTCCGACACCGACCATCATCGCCAGGTGGCGGCGGCACTGGGCCGGGCGTTCGACCTGCTCGGCCTTCCCCGGTACGCGGCGCTCTGCCGTTCGCAGACGACGGCTGAGATCCTCGACGCCTACGAGCGCAGCGACGCCGAGGGGAAGAAGGCGTTCCGCAAGGCCGACCTGGCTTCCGGCATCCGTCCGCCCGACGTCGACGCGCTCGAGTGGGGCTCGATCATGGGGCCGGAGGAATCCACCGCAATATCCTCCACGGCCGAGTTCCTGGAGTTGGCCGTGGCGGGCGGCGACCTCGTTCCCAGATCACGGGGGTGGAAGCAGCGCCAGCAGGACGCTGTGCGCGCCCACCTCACGACGGCCCGCATCGAGCTCGCCGGGCGGACGTTGCTCGACGCCATCCGCGACGAGCGTCTCGAGACATGGCTCACACTTCGGCGCAGCCCGACCCGGCGCCGGCTCCTGGAGCAGGTGGTCGAGACGGTGCGATCGCCGGCCACGCTGCCGGACGGGGTTGACGACCCCGTCCCGCCGCTGCGCTGGTTGCTTGGCGAGCTGGTCGACGGCCAGGCGCTCACCCAGACGGGCAACCTCGGGCGCGCCTTCGTGCAGGACGCCGCCGGTCGCTTTGGATGGTGGGACTTTCGCACGCCACCCCGGACCGAGGATGAGCTCTACGACCTCCACCAGGTCCGCCACCTCGCCCAACGCCTCGGCCTGGCCCGCCGTTCCGGCCGGAAGCTGCTGCTCACGCCGAAGGGCCGGGCCACGCTCGACGACGCCGACCGGCTTTGGCGTCAGGCGGCGCGCCGGCTGTTGCCGGATGACGACTTCGCCGCCGCCCTTGGTGAGGTCACGCTGGCCCTTCTCGCCGTCGGCGAGGACACGCCGGCGACGGAGATCGACGCGCTGCTCGCCGAGGTGGTCGGAGAGGTTGGCTGGCGGTCATCGAGCACTGGCCTCCTGCCCGATGCCAGGGACGTCAGCTGGGCGTGGCGCCAGACCACCAACCTCCTTCGTGCGTTGAACCTGCTCTCCACCGGCGGGGACTGGCAGGACCGCCAATACGGTCTCACGCCAACCGGCCGCGCCCTGGCACTGGAAGCGCTCCACCACCGGGCCACAGGGCCCCGGTCGAGCCCCTGGGGTTGAGGTGCGCAAACCCTCCGCCCGCCGATCGTCGGGCCCGAGACACGGACTGACACGAGGCGCCGCCGTCGCCCCTCGATCTGGACGGGCAGCCTGCCGCGTTCCGTGTACATAGGTCAGCGATACGGCGACCGTTCCCTGAACAGCAAACCTCCTTGTTCAAGGTTATGATGCTGTCTTGAACAAGGAGGCTCGATGAGCAAGGTTCTTCGCCGACGATGGCAGTCGAGTCTCGACGCCGGTCTCTCGCGCAAGGACCGCCAAGGCTGTGCGTACGAAGCGTACGTGCCCGACCAGCTCGCAGGCCGAACCTTTCGCCTCGACGGCACTGTCGCCGCCGACGTCGCCGACGCCGAGCGAGCGGTCGCCACCTTCGACGCGTCCGCCGCCGCCCTCGCCAACACGGAGGCGCTGGCTCGACTGCTGCTCCGAGCCGAGTCGGTGGCCTCGTCCTTCATCGAGGGGCTCGTCGTCGGCGGACGCCGGCTCCTTCGTGCCGAAGCCGCACGTGCGGCCGGAGAGACCGGAATCGACATCACCGCGGACGAGGTGCTCGGCAACATCGACGCCATGAGGTGGACGGTCGACACGCTCAGCACCGCCGACTCGGTCACCGTCGGCGGCCTGTTGCGCGTGCACGAGCGGCTTCTCGTGGGCACTCGCCTCCGCGAGCACGCCGGGCAGATCCGCACGGTCCAGAACTGGATCGGCGGAAGCAGCTTCAACCCGTGCTCGGCGGCGTTCGTTCCGCCGCCACCCGACCACGTCGCGGAGCTACTGGATGATCTGTGCGCGTTCGTCAACGACGACTCGCTGCCCGCGATCGCGCAGGCCGCGATCGCCCACGCCCAGTTCGAGACGATCCATCCGTTCGTCGAGGGCAACGGCCGCACGGGCCGGGCGCTCATCCACGTCATCCTCCGCCGGCGAGCGGTCGCGCCAAGAATTCTTCCGCCGATCTCCCTGGTGCTAGCGACGTGGTCACGGTCCTACGTCGAGGGACTTACCGCGACGCGCTACCGAGGCCGGGCCGACTCCACGGCGGCGCACGAGGGCACCAACCGCTGGATCGGGCTGTTCGCCGCCGCCTGCCGCCGCTCCGTCGACGAGGCCGCAGCCTTCGAGGAACAGGTCGCGCGTATCCAGCAAGAGTGGCGCGCCGCCGTCGGTACCGTCCGCAAGGGATCGGCCGCCGAGCTTCTGATCGGCGCACTGCCGGGAGCGCCGGTGGTCTCCGTGTCGAGCGCAGCCGATCTCATCGGCCGTAGCTTCCAGGCGACGAACGAGGCGATGACCCGCCTCGAAGCGGTCGGTGTGGTCCGCCAGGTCAACGTCGGCCGGCGAAACCGAGCGTTCGAGGCACCGGCCATCATCGACGCCTTCACGGCGCTGGAACGCCAGCTCGCCAGCCCGACCGGCGACACTCGCTCTGCGCCGCCGGCGCGCCCCGCGCCGGCGCGCCATCGATGACCCGTGTGGCGCACGGTACTGTGCGCCGCAACCCCGGAAGTTGCCCATCCAGTTGCCCGTCTCGGCAACCAAACTGGTTGCTCTGGACGCGACTCCCTCCGCATGTCCAGCGCCCTGACCAGCCTCTTTGCGCCAAATGCATCCAACGACACCACCCCGGGCGAGATTCCTAAACCGTGTGTCGCAGGTTCGAATCCTGCCGGGTCGACGTTGCCGGGGTGAGCATCGAGCTGCGGGCCGCCATCGAACCGTGGTCGGTGCTCGGCGAGGAGGTCAGTTCCACCGGCACCACCCGCAGCGTCGACTCCTCGGTCGAGCGACTGCAGGTGCGCGCCGACGGCATCGTCGCCGAGCGGCACGTGATCACCTGCAATGGCGTACCCCTGCCGCTCCAGCCCACCGGCGCCCCGGGGCGGTTCGTCGCCGGCGTGCGCTACCGGGCGTGGAAGCCGCCGTCCGCCCTCCATCCCACCATCGGGGCCCACAGCCCCCTCGTCTTCGACCTCGTCGACCGCTGGAGCGGCCGCTCGCTCGGGGCTGCACGTACCACGTGGTCCACCCGGGGGGACGGTCCTACGAGCGCTTCCCGGTGAACGCCAACGAGGCGGAAGCCCGCCGGGCCAGCCGCTTCCGGGCCGAGGGGCACACGCCCGGCCCCGTCGACGTCGCCGCCCTCGTCGCCACCGGCCAGGCCACGGCGAGCCTGGAGTACCCTTCCAACCTGGACCTACGCCGCGCCCCGTCCAGCTGACGCCCCTCCCAACTAGGACGATCGGCCGCGATGCCCGACCTGCTCGACTCGTACCGGCCCCAGCCCAGGGTGTACGACGAGATGCTGACCCCCGACGGGCGGGTGCGGGAGCACTGGGCCCACGCCGGCCGGGTCATCGACGAGCTCGGCCTCGACGAGCTGAACCTCCGTCACCGAGAGACGCGCCGCCTGCTCGACGACGACGGGGTCACCTACAACGTGTACGGGGACGACGCCTCGACTCCCACGCCCTGGGCCCTCGACCCGCTGCCGGTGCTGGTGAGCAGCCAGGAGTGGGCCACCATCGAGCGGGCGGTGGTGCAGCGGGCCCAACTCCTGAACCTCGTCCTCGCCGACCTGTACGGCCGTCGCGACCTGCTGCGCAGGGGGCTGCTGCCGGCGGAGGTGGTGTTCGCCCACCCCGGCTTCGTCCGCCAGTGCGACGGCGTCCGCCTCCCCGGCAGCCAGCAGCTGTTCACCACCGCCGTCGACCTCGTGCGAGATCCCGCCGGCGGCTTCACCGTCCTGGCCGACAAGACCCAGGCGCCCTCGGGTGCGGGGTACGCGCTCGAGAACCGGGTGGTGGTGTCCCGGGTGTTCTCCGGCATGTACCGGGACGCCCAGGTGCACCGGCTGGCGCCGTTCTTCCGCATGCTGCGGACGGCGCTGCAGGTCATCGCCCCGCCGGCGGCCGACGATCCCCGGATCGTGGTGCTCACACCCGGCCCGGCCAGCGAGACGGCCTTCGAGCACGCCTACCTGGCCTCGTACCTCGGCTACGCGCTGGTGGAGGCCGCCGACCTGACCGTGCGCGACGGCAGGGTGTGGCTGCGGTCCCTCGGCCGGCTGGAGCCCGTCGACGTGATCCTGCGCCGCACCGACGCCGTGTTCTGCGACCCGCTGGAGCTACGCGGCGACTCGGTGCTCGGCGTGCCCGGGCTGGTCGAGGCATCGCGCCTCGGTGCGGTGTCGATCGTCAACACCCTCGGCAGCGGGGTGCTCGAGAACCCGGGCATGCTGCCGTTCCTGCCGGGACTGGCCGAACACCTGTTGGGCCAGCAGCTCCTCTTCCCGTCGGTGCGGACCTGGTGGTGCGGCGACCCCGAGGGACGCCGCCATGTGCTCGCCCACCTCGACCAGCTCGTCGTCAAGCCGATCGCCAGGACCCTGGGGACGACGTTGCTCCCGTCGGAGCTGAGTGGCGAGGCGCGCGACGACCTGCGCGCCCGGATCGAAGCCCGCCCGGGGATGTGGGTCGGCCAGGAGCACGTCGAGATGGCCTCGGCCCCGGCTCTGGGTGCGACTGGTCTGGAGGCCCGGCGATCGGTGCTGCGGGCGTTCGCGGTGGCCCGCCACGACTCGTACGCGGCCATGCCCGGCGGCCTGACCCGGGTGGCGCCTTCGTCCAACGGGTCGCGCATCTCCAACCAGACCGGCGCCCTCAGCAAGGACACCTGGGTGCTCGCCTCCGAGCCCGAGAAGCTCTCGGGCTTCTGGCTCCAGCCGGGCCCCCGGTCAGCGCCATCGACCCGGCGGCGTCGATGTCGTCCCGGGCGGCGGAGAACCTGTACTGGATCGGGCGGTACGCGGAACGGGCCGAGGCGGTGGCCCGGCTGCTGCGGACGGTCCACGACCGCCGCACGGAGTTCCAGCACACCCCCAACCCGGCCGGGGCCGAGACCCTGCAGGTGCTGCTCGACTCCCTCACCCGCCTCACGTCCACCTACCCGGGCTTCGCGGGGGTGGGCGCAGCCGACCGGCTGGCGGCGCCCGACGCCGAACTGCTCGCCCTGATCGTCGACGAGGACCGTCCCGGCACGCTGGCCTACGCCGTCCACCGCCTGCTGGCGGCCGCTCACACCGTCCGCGACCAGCTCTCGACCGACACCTGGATGGTCGTCGGCAACCTCGAGCGCGACATCCTGGCGCTCCGCATCGCGCCGGACGGGCGCTCGTCGGTCGTGGTCCACACCCTGGGCCAGATCATGCAGAGCCTGCTCGCCCTTTCCGGCCTGGCCGGCGAGAGCATGGTGCGCGACCCAGGCTGGCGGTTCATGGACGCCGGGCGACGCATCGAGCGGGGCGTGCAGCTGGCGTCGCTCCTGCAGGCGACCGTCACCGTCGAACGAGGCACCGCCACCGACAGCCTCCTGCTCGAGTCGGCGCTCATCGCCGCCGAGAGCATCATCACCTACCGTCGCCGGTACCGGTCGCACGCCCAGCTCGAGACGATCCTCGATCTGCTGGTGCTCGATGCCGACAACCCCCGGTCCCTCGCCTACCAGGTCGACCGGCTGGCGGAGGACGTTCACCACCTGCCGGCCCCCCACCAGGGTGCACGCCTGAGCCGGCCCGAGCGGTTGGTGCTGGAGACCGCCACCGCGCTGCGCCTGGCCGACACCGCCGCCCTGGCCGTGCCCGGTCCCGACGGTGCCCGCGCCGATCTCGACGCCTTCCTCTACCGCCTCATCGTGCTCCTCCGCCGGACGTCGGACGCGATCGACGAGGAGAGCTTCGTGCGCTCCCTCCCGCAGCGCAGGATGGGCGACCAGTGACCTACCGCGTCGTCCACCGGACTGAGTACCGCTACGAGTCGGAGGTGTCCTCGAGCTTCGGCGAGCTGCACCTGCTGCCGCGGGACTTCGCGGGCCAGACGTGCCGGGAGTCCCGGCTGCGCATCGAGCCGGAGCCCCACGACTACCGGGTACGCACCGACTTCTACGGGAACCGGACTGCCTACTTCGCCGTGCTCGAGGAGCACACCCGGCTGTCGATCACGGCCGAGAGTGTCGTCGACGTCGACCTCGCCAGGCGGCAGGGCGGGCTGGCGCTGGCCGGCGACCAGCCGTGGGAGGTGGCCCGCGACCGCCTCCGTCTCGACGGGGCAGGCGACCTGGTGGAGGCCCGGGACTTCCTGCTCGACTCGCCCATGGTGGCGGTGTCGTCGGCGATCCTCGACTACGTGGCGCCGTCGTTCCCGGCGGGACGGCCGATCGTGGAGGCCCTCGCCGACCTCAGCTCTCGCATCAACGGTGACTTCACCTTCAAACCCGGCGCCACCTCGTTCGGCACCACGCTCACCGAGCTGCTCGAATTGCGTCAAGGGGTGTGCCAGGACTTCGCCCTGCTGGCCGTCGGGTGCCTCCGATCGCTCGGCCTGGCGGCGCGCTACGTGAGCGGCTACATCGAGACCCGCCCCCCGCCGGGGCGGCCCCGCGTCGTCGGCGCCGACGTGTCCCACGCCTGGGCGTCGGCGTTCGTGCCCGGCGCCGGCTGGGTCGACTTCGACCCGACCAACGACCAGTTCGTCAACGACCGCTACGTCACCACGGCGTGGGGCCGCGACTACCGCGACGTCTCGCCGGTGAAGGGCGTCATCTACACCGAGAGCAAGAAGGACGAGATGGACGTCTCGGTCGACGTGATGCGTGTCGACGGGTCGGCCTGACTGTCGGTATCACCGGTGATACCGTTTTTCTACATGGGTGAAGCGTCAATTCGAGACTTGCGTAACCACGGCGGCGACGTCATCGGACGGGTGCAGGCGGGGGAGCGGGTGACCATCACCCGGGATGGAGAGCCGGTGGCCGAGCTGCGTCCCCTTCCGCGGCGGCGCCTCGGTGCCAGAGCCCTGATCGAACAGTTCCGCTCCTTGCCGCCCGTCGACGTCGACCGGCTCCGGGCAGACATCGACACCGTTATCGACCAGTCGTTGTGACCGCTGACACGGTGGGAGTGCTGGACACGAGCACCGTTGTGCTCATCGATCGGCTCGACCCAGAATCGCTGCCGGCCGAGCCGGTGATCACCGCGGTGACTCTCGCTGAGCTGTCCGTCGGGCCACTGGTGGCGTCCGACGAAGGGGAACGGCTTGCCCGTCAGCTTCGGCTACAGCAGGTCGAGGCGTCGTTCGAACCGCTGCCGTTCGACGTCAATGCGGCTCGAGCGTTCGGCGGCGTCGCCGCGTCCCTGCGCCGATCCGGCCGCAAGGCGAGAGCGCGCCGCGTTCGACGCGATGATCGCTGCGACCGCCATCGCCAACGATCTCCCTATCTACACCTGCAACCAGCGTGACTTCGATGGCATCGATGGTTTGCGGCTCGAGGGAATTTCCCATCCGGACGAACGGGCATAGCGGCTCGGCTCATTCGCGAGTCGGCGCGACCTGAGACCAAGAACCGTCGTGAATCGTCACCTCTCCCGGCGGCGGGGACAGGTGACGGGAGCTCGTGGACCACTCGGTACGCCTCGATGGTGCCCTGGCCAGCGCCAACGACGAGCCCCACAGGTAGAGGCGGAACAGGCGGTACGTCCGCTCACCCCACCGCTCGACCACGGTCTCCCGGTTCTTCTCGAGGTTCTCCGCCCATCGACGAGCTGATCACCCAACCCCCGTAGAGCTGCGAGGTTCCCGGCCGTCGAGTCGTCGAGGTCGAGGCTGCACCCCCGCAGGTCGGTCTGGAACCTGAAGTACCGGCTATGGGGCTCCTTGGAGGAGATGATCACCCGCATCAGCTCGTCGGCGATCTCGCTGGTGCCGTCGAAGACGACGTTCAGCATCCCCATCCCCAGCGAGAGCCAGCCCCGGCTCCAAAGCTCCTCGTAGGTGGGGATCTCCTCGGGCGGGCGGCCGGTGCCGAGCGACACGATGAGGAAGTCGGCGTGGACCCCGAGGACCGCTCCTCCACCAGCGCCTCGTAGTAGGCGACGGTGGCGGGGTTGTTGGCGGCCACACCCCCGTCGATGCAGATCATCTCCTGGCCCGCCTCGCCGGTCATCTTCATGGGCGGGAAGTACGTGGGTGCCGCCGACGTCGCCCGGGACACCTCGACCATGGTGGGGTTGAACCCGTTCCGCTTGGCCGACCGGCTGCGGAACACGACGGCCCGGCCCGCTTTTCAGTCGTAGGACGGGACGATGACGTCGGTCAGGGCGTCGGCCAGGCGGGCGTCGCCGAAGCACTCCTTGTAGAGGCCCTCGATGCCCTCGGCGCCGTAGCGGGCGTGCCGTCGCGCCGGGGGCGACCAGCGCTACTACCCGCTGGCGTAGGACGACCCGTCCGGCGCGGTCCCGGACGAGCCCGCTCACCGTCCGAAGGTTCGGCTTCACGAAGATCTTCGGGGCCCACTTGACGTAGATCTCGAGGATCTTGACGGCCGACATGGCCGGGTTGCCGTCGACGTCGGGGCGGGTGAGGGCCAGCGCCGCCACGCCGCCGGTGGACGTGCCGGCCACGACGTCGAACGGGGTGGCCGTGCCCCGCCCGGTGAGGCGCTCCAACTCCATCAGCACCCGCAGCGGGATCACGCCCCGGAGACCTCTGCCGTCGATCGAGAGGACCCTGATGATCGGGACGTCTCGGCGAGGCGCGCGCGAGGGGCCGCTCAGCTCCCTCACGCGGCAACGCCTCGCGTCGGTCATCGTGGGCTATTCAAGCATTGTTGCGAGATGTCACCGTGAGCCCACGAACGGCCACTGCGCGTTGCGGCCATCCTCGAGCACGTGCATCACCGTGAAGGTGGCGTCGGAGAAGCCGCCCAGCGTGTAGCGGCCCCGCTCGCCCGCCGGTAGCGCCGACGGCCGGTAGCCGGTCAGGTTGAAGGTGTAGATCAGCGGCACGTGGTCGAGCCGGACGTGGCCAGAGTCGTGCTGCTGGTCGTCGGTGAAGATGACGACGCGCTGGTGGCGCTTGGGGTCGAAGTGCTTGGCGATGGCGGTGTGGCCGAAGGTGGAGTGGCCCACCGAGCCGACCAGGCGGTCCACCATGGCCACGCCGGCCAGCACCGACGTGCCGGCCAGGTCGACCACCCGACGGCTGCGGTCGCCGTAGATCACCACGTCGACGTCGCGAGCGCGGCGGGCGGTGGCCATGGCCATGACCGCGGCCACCTCCACCCGGGTCAGCTTCGACTTGCCGGACAGCGGAGCCTGCATCGACGCGGAGGTGTCGATCACCACGAGGGTGCCGTCCAGCCGGGGGACGTTGGCCGTCGTCAGGTCCATCGTGCGGCCGAGGGCCCGCTTCCAGTCGTCCGACGGGGCGTGCTTGTACGCCGCCCACACCTGGTAGGGGAACAGCCGGGCCTTGGCCACCTCGCCCGCGTCGGTGATGGTGGCGATGACCGCCTCCACCGCGTGGTCGGCGACGCCGGCCTGGTCGAAGTTGCGCAGGTTGCGGACGAGGGCCATGGCGCCCATCGACGGGATGACGTACTGCCAGGCCTCGGCGTCCATGCCGCCCGGCAGCCAGCCCGACAGCCGCTCCCACGAGAAGCCGGCCTCGGCCAGCGCGGCCGGACCACGGTCGCGCAGCACCGCCCGACGCTCGCCCGCCGGCACCGCTTCGAGGGCGGCGGCGGCGGCCAGCAGGGGTAGCCGCTCGGGGTCGCCACGGCGTCGTCGTGGTGGCGACGGTCGAGCAGCCAGCGGAAGAGGGCCGACTGGCGGTCGTCACGGGGCTCGGGGTGGGTCAGCTCGACGACGTCGGCCATGCGGACCTGGCGCGAGAGGCCATCGTAGCGCAGGGCCGCCCGCTCGTTGTAGAGCCGGCGGACGGCGTCGGCTACGCCCCGCTTGACCGCCATGGGGAGGTTGCGGCCATGCGTCGTCAGCCAGTAGCCGATCAGCTCGGCCGGCTCGTCGGGACGCTGCAGGACGCTGGCGACAACGGCGCGGCCACCGGCGCCGCCGGCGGCGACGTACTCGGCGGCCATGACCACGGCGGCCGACCGCATGCGCATCGTCTCCCGCAGGTACGGGGCCAGGCCGGCGACGAAGGCCGGGTTGGCGGCGGTGACGTGGCGGACCAGGTCGACGAAGCGGCGGTCGCGGTCGGGGGCGCGCTCGTAGAACGTGTCCTCGCCGACCATGTTGGTGACGGCCAGCAGGAACACCTCCGACTCGGCGTCGCGCAGGTGGGCGTCGCCACCCTCGTGGGTGCGGGTGCGCCGACCGTCGGTGCGGACGGGCGCGGTGACGTTGGCCCGCAGCGGGCGCCGGCGGGTACCCGAGAACTTGGACATGGTGGTGCTCCTCTCCTGCGGTCGGTGGCGTGAATGGTCCGGTCAGGGAACACGGCGGACGAGCGATGCCGAGTCGAACGGCGGGCGCGCGGTTTCCCGTGACACCCCTCTCCAGAAGGAAGCCCGTCCTTCGCAGCTGACCGGTGATCGAGTCGGCCTGGGAACCAGCCGGCGGAGGACGCTGGCGCTCTGCCGTTGAGCTACGCCCGGCATGGAGCCGAGCGACGGGACTCGAACCCGCAACCTCCCGATTACGGATCGAAGGAACCCCCACCTGCGCAGCAGGCCGACTCGACTGTCAAGGTGCGGGACAACCGCAGAGGCATCGTCGGTGGCTGCGAGGCCAGGGAATCGAACGGAGCGGCGAGCGAATCGAAGCGAAGCGGAGGTGAGACCAGCCGTCCGGACCTCCTGGTTCAGGGCCAGGCGTGGTTCCAGTTCCACCACCTCGCAATCGATTGGTCTGGACGGGAGGGCTCGAACCTCCAACCCCCGGCTTCCAAAGCCGGTGCGCTCCCGTTGCGCCACGTCCAGGTGTTGCTACGTACTGACGGTCGGATTCGAACCGACACTGACGGCGGTCTGAGCGCCGTGCCTCTACCGATGTTGGGCTACGTCAGCGTGAGTGGAGGTCGCTTCCACAGGACCATCCGCGCCGCGATCGTCGCCCGGCCGGCGATCGACTCGAGAAGAGTTTTCAGCCAGTTAGGCGTTGGACACCTCGACGGGAAGGCTCGGGGACGGGCCGTCCACGACACTTCGGTCGGGTAGCCAGCGCTCATTCGGAGTCCTCCATACGCGAACCGCAACGATTCTGCTCGCGATCGACCCGGTTCCTGCCCACACTTGCGCGAGCAGAAGGTGGAGCATTCCCATGGTCGTGCCGTCAGCGTGAGTGGACCGAGCGGGACTCGAACCCGCACCCTTCTCCTTGCAGGGGAGCTGCGCATCCGGTTGCGCTACCGGCCCGGAATGGTGGCGGGGGCGGGACTCGAACCCGCTCGCAGGGCGTATGAGACCCCGCTGATCGCCTGATCCCCCGCACTGGGGTGACCGGCCGGACTCGAACCGGCTTTCTCCGGGGCCACGTCCCGGCGTGTCGTCCGCTTCCACTTCGGCCACATCTGTCTGACAAGAGTCGACGAGGAGGGATTCGAACCCCCGACATCCTCCGTGTGAGAGAGGCGGTCTGCCGCTGACCTACCCGTCGTCGTTGCGTAGGGCATCGTGGAGTCGAACCACGTCGTCCCGCGATATCAGCGCGGTGCCGTACCCGTCTGGCTCGCCTCGGAAGCACACAGTTTCGGACCTGAGGTCCGAACGCCTCTTCGAGGCGGGTGTGTTCCAAGGCTCGGCTCATGCCCCTCGACCTGGTGGTACCGGCTGTGATCGTGGTCCCGGCAGTGCTCGAACCTGCTCCTGCCGGGTTTCAGCCGGCCGCTCCACCGTCAGAGCCTCAGGACCCAAGACTCGCCCGTGAACCGAACGACCGGAGGGTGGGCCCTCGCGGGCCTTCATTGGACATATGAAGTAGCCCCCGGTCTGCGCAGCGGGCGAGTGTCGGCCGGCGGCGGGGCTCGAACCCGCTCAGTCTCGCTTACGAGGCGAGCGCCCTTTCCTTCAGGACCTCGCCGGCGTGGCGGTCCCGCCCGACCGAGCGCCGGGCGGGACCGTTGATGATTCCGCTGCTCAGGTGCCCTTGTAGTTCAGGACCTGGTGCAGCGTGTGCAGGACGGTGACCAGGTCGTCCTGGTCGGCCATGACCTGGTCGATGTCCTTGTAGGCGCCGGGGATCTCGTCGACCAGGGCCTCGGCCCGGCCCGCCAGCCACGTCTTGCCGGCCATGGCCGTGGCCAGGTCGGCCGACGTGAACAGCTTGCGGGCCTTGGTGCGGCTGTGGCGACGGCCGGCGCCGTGCGAGCACGACGTCCAGCTGAGGGCGTTGCCCTTGCCGGCGACGATGTAGCTGCGGGTACCCATCGAGCCCGGGATGACGCCGAGATCGCCGACGTCGGCCCGGATGGCGCCCTTGCGGGTGACCCACAGCTCCCGACCGTCGTGCACCTCGGGCTGGGTGAAGTTGTGGTGGCAGTTGATGCGCCGCGTCTCGGCGCCCGTGCCGATGAAGCGGAGGACCTCGGCCATGGCCCGGTCAATCATCTGGTTCCGGTTGGCCTTGGCGTAGTCCTGGGCCCACAGCATGTCGGCCACGTAGGTCTCGAACTCCGGCGTGCCCTGGACGAACCAGGCCAGGTCGGGGTCCTCGAGGCTCAGCATGGCCTGCTTGGCCAGGCGGCGGGCCTTGGCGATGTGCATCTGCGCCAGCTGGTTGCCGATGCCCCGGCTGCCCGAGTGCAGGACCACCCACACCCGGCCCCGCTCGTCGACGCACAGCTCGAAGAAGTGGTTACCCGAGCCGAGCGTGCCGAACTGCTTGGCCGCCTTGACGGCCTGGACCGTCGACAGCTCGGTGGCCGGACGGTGGTTCGACAGCCAGCGGTCGGCCCGGTTGCCGACCTTGTCGTGGCCGCGACCGACACCTGCTGGGACGGCCCGCTCGATGCGGCCGAGCAGCGGCTCGAGCGAGTCGGGCAGCTGATGCTCGGTGACGTCGAGCTCGGCGGCGACCATGCCGCAGCCGATGTCGACGCCGACTGCCGACGGGATGACGGCGCCCTTGGTGGGGATCACCGAGCCGACGGTGGCGCCGATGCCGACGTGGGCGTCGGGCATGAGGGCCACGTGGCCCTCCACGATGGGCAGGCGGGCGGTCTTCTCGGCCTGGGCGATGGTGCCGGGCTCGATGTCGCGTGCCCACGAGACGAGCTTGGGGTTGATGGTGACGGGCATGGCTGGCACCTCCTCTCGGCGCTCGTTGCTCGTTGGCCGTTGCTTCAGTCTGGTGTGGCCCAAAAGAGTGTGGCCGGAAGAGTGTGGCCGGAGGGAGTTGAACCCTCATCGCCGGCGTGGCCTGCCGGGGTCCTCGCCGTTGGACGACGACCACGAGGTGGTATGGGGAGTGGACGCCCGAGAGGGACTCTCACCCCCGTCTCGCGGTCTGCAGCCGCGCGCCTCGATTCTCGGCCACCGGGCGATGCGCTGCCAGGGAGGGGGTCGAACTCTCGTCTTCCGGGTAACAGCCGGACGTCCGTGCCTCTGGACCACCTGGCATCGATGGTTCTCGCGAGTACCGCGACGGGGAGTCGAACCCCGGCTTCCGGGTTGAGGGCCCGGCGTCTTGACCGCTTGACGATCGCGGCGAGTGGTGTGGCGGAAGCGGGGCGACTCGAACGC
Organism: uncultured Acidimicrobiia bacterium; assembly: GCA_963827345.1. GTDB lineage: Bacteria > Actinomycetota > Acidimicrobiia > Acidimicrobiales > AC-14 > CAWGUU01. The sequence continues at coordinate 569,789 of CAWHAN010000006.1, forward strand.
CCAGGGGCCTACAGACCCGCACCTGTTTTCGGGACAGGTTCCTCATCCAGCCGGATCGCTTCCCTCTCCCACTTCTGCGTCTCGCCTGTCGCCGGCACGATTCGAACGTGCGACCCCCGCCTTCGGAGGCCTGGCACTCGAAAGGAAAAACGACGGTGCTCATCCACTCGAGCTACGGCGAGCTGTGACTGGTGTCGACGGCAGGGCTTGAACCTGCACTCTCCGGCTTCGCGGGCCGGTGCCTTCGTCCCTTGGGCTACGTCGACGTGGCGCCACCGACGGGATTCGCACCCGCGTCCTCCGGCTCGAGGGCCGGCGCTTCCACTGGCTGAGCTTCGGCGGCTTGTTCCTGCTGCTGCGTGGGCGCCCTGGGCCTCGAACCCGTCCGGGTTGAGGGCCGGTGCCCCACCTGTCAGGCGTGACGCGCGTCGTGGGCCGGGGAGGAATCGAACCCCCTCTGTCGGAATGACGGCTGGTTTACCGCCAGCTGCGCCCCATGGCGCGACCGACCCATGCGGGGCCATAGTGGAAATGACCCCGATAACGATGCCTCTGCAGTTGTCAAAGTGCTGGTGTCCGGACTGGTTGTCCGGCGCGTATGAGCCGGCCCGGGAGGTATCGAACCCCCGGCCGTCGGTGTTGGCGACCGCGGCGCCACCATTGGCGCGAGCCCAGGTGAGAACGCGCATGACGTGGTGCGCGTCAGAGATGAGGGTGCGGAGCGAGCGACTGAGTGCTGGCTACCGTCGAGCGTCGGTGCTGCCGGTATTCCCGGCTTCCCGACGCCCCAGCTGTAGCTCTTCGAGCCACGAACCGAATTGGCACGGGTACGCGCCGACGCTCAACCGGGCTGTGCCCAGGAGCTTCGCTTCGACGATGTGTATGCGTGCCATGGACGTTGATAGTACCGATTCCGGCGAGGGTGTCAACGCCTTTTTCGAGACGGTGTCGCATTCGTCGCCGGTGAGCGCAACCTGCGACCGGGTCCGCCGCGATCCCGGCCGCAGGTCCGCCGAAGCGCTCTAGACAAAGTATGACGACCGGGGGGTGCCGTTCCCATGGACCTGGCGACCAGATTGCGCTACCTCCGGGCGACAGGGTTTCCTAGCGTCTGGGCCAGGCAGGGCGGAAGATCGCGACGGAGACCCTGTGCTCGCGCGGACTGGCGAGTCGGGTGATGGTCAGCCGGTCACCGCAGGTTTCGGGCCACCCCGCCTGGCGGGCCAGGGCCACCGCTGCCAGCTGTGGCGACCTCCACGGCGAGCTGAAGGTCGAAGAGCCGGCACCTGGTCCGGCGCCACAGCTCCAGGCGACGCTCGAACGCGTCGAAAAGGAACGCTGCGGTCCTCATCGCCGGGTGAGGCAGGGGCCGTGCGTCTGCGGGGGGAGACAAGCGGGTGCGAGGTACCATGTGATGCGAAGCCCGCCGAGTCCGGCGGCGCGGCGCTCACCTGAGCCTCAGGAGGAGTCGCCGGCCCGAGAGGACCCTTCATGACGGGCGACGATCCCGATTTCTCACTGGCGTTCAGCCGCACCCTTGGCCGCGTCGTGGTGCACATCCACGGAGCGCTCGACCTGAACAACGCCCAGGAGCTCGACGACCGCCTGACCGACGTCATCGACGGGCAGGGCAACCGTCAGCCTCGTCCTGGATCTCGCCGGCATGACCCACGTCGACTCGGCAGGCGTCAGCGTCCTCGTCAGCACGCTCCGGCGGTTGCAGCGCAGCGGCGGCGGGCTCGTGCTGAGCGGCGCCAGCAGCGAAGTCAGTCTGACGTTGGAGTCGGCCGGCCTCGACAAGGTGTTCGTCATGACCCCGGCCTGGGACCACCCGGCGCAGGGCGGTGTCGACTCCGACGCCGGCGGCGGATGTGGGCAATCTCGGCTGAAGCTGAGCCCGGGCCGCCAGCCCCGGCGGCGTTCAGCTGATCACTGACCTCATCGGTGGCCGGCGTCCGGTGCGCCATACGCGGCGCAGCCTTCGACGCTCGTCCTCGTCCTTGCCGCCCCAGATGCCAGCTTCCTGGTTCGTCTCGAGCGCGAACTGCAGGCACGACGCCAGCGCTGGGCAGGTCCTGCACACGGCTTTTGCCGCCTCGATCTGATCGATCGCGGCACCCTTGGTGCCGGCGGGGAAGAACAGCTCGGGATCCGTGTGCCGGCAGGCGGCGTCGTCGCGCCAGCCTTCTCTGTCCCATTCGAAGATCGGACTCCACATCACTGCCATCGGGCTCCCTCGTCTCGAGTGCTGCGATTGGGACATGACGTGCGTCGGGTCGGTCAGCGGAGTGCTGCCGGGCCGCCGTTCGAAAGCCTGCGCCCTACCTCAAGGTCATCGTCCATTTTCGGGACGTCGCCGGGGTCTGGGGCAACGGACTTCGTGTCCGCTCGTGCCCGTTCGTTCGGGCGGTAAGGGGACCTTCCCCAAGGATAGCCCTCCGAGACCCGATTCGTCTTGTTCGGGGCCGGTGTAGCGTCATTTACGACCGGGTGGCCCCCGGGCGATGCTCCAGTCCCTGGCAGCGCGAGTGCACGGCGCTTGACTGACCAGGGACGGCTGGATGGCACGCACGAGGTCGATGGCTGCATCCGAGACCGCTCCGGCGCGGGCGTCCATCGGGCGTCGGGCATGAGCGGGGCGCGCCGGCTGCGCATCCTCAGCGAGCTGGCCGAGGCATCGGATCCCGGGGCGACGGCGAGCCGCCTGTGCGACGTGTGCATGAAGGTGACGTCGACGACCGGCGCGGGGATCATGATCATGTCCGGCGAGCTGCCCATAGGGTCGGCGTGCACCACCGGCGAGGTCAGCGCCCTGATCGAGGACCTCCAGTACACGCTCGGCGAGGGCCCCTGCGTGGACGCCTACCGGCTGGACCGGCCGGTGCTCGAGCCGGACCTCGCCGACCCGAAGGTGTCGAGATGGCCGGCATTCACGGGATCGGCGGTGACCGCGGGGGTACGGGCGGTCTTCGGCTTCCCGCTGAGCGTCGGCGCGGTCCGGATCGGCGCCCTGAACCTCTACTCGGACAGGCCGGGGCGGCTGACCGACGACCAGCACGCCGACGCCCTGGTCATGGCCGAGGTGGCCGCCGAAGCGGTGCTCGCCATGCAGGCCGGGGGATCGGCCGAGGTGCTGGGGGCCGCGCTCGAGGAGGGCTCCAACTTCCAGTACGTCGTGCACCAGGCGGCGGGAATGGTGTCCGTGCAGCTCGAGGCTCAGTGTGGTCCAGGCGCTGGTCCGCCTCCGCGCCTACGCCTTCGCCCACCAGCGCCTCCTCGCCGACGTGGCTGCCGACGTCGTCGCCCGGCGACTCCGCTTCGACGACGAGGATCCATAGAGGGCGGGCCGGTTCTACGATGTATCGGAGCGTCAAGCCTCGGCGCTCGGACAGGGGGGCGGAGCAATCCCGAGAGAAGCGTTGCTCGCACGAACGCTGGTGGAGCTGGCCGACAGCCTCGTCGAGGACTTCGACGTGGTGGAGCTCCTCACCCTCCTGGCCGACCGTTGCGTCGACGTCGTCGACGTGGCCGCGGCCGGCCTCATGCTCGTGTCCCCGGACGGGGAGCTGCGGGTGATCGCGTCCTCCAGCGAGGCCATGCGCGTCCTCGAGCTCCTGGAGGTCCAGGCGGACGAGGGCCCCTGCGTGGACTGCTACCGCACCGGTGAGCCGATCACGAACTCGAAGCTCGACGAGGTGGGCGGCCGCTGGCCCCGCCTGGCGCCCAAGGTGGTCGAGGCCGGCTTCCGGTCGGTGCACGCCCTGCCGATGCGGCTCCGGGGCAGGACCATCGGCGCCCTGAACATGTTCAGGGTGGACGAGGGGCGCATCCGCGACGCCGACCTGGTCGCCGCCCAGGCCCTGGCCGACGTGGCCACCATCGCCATCCTCCAGCACCGGGCGGTGAGCGACGCCCAGGTGCTGAACGAGCAGCTCACCGAGGCGCTCAACACCCGGATCGTGATCGAGCAGGCCAAGGGGGTCGTCGCCGAGCGCGCCGGCCTCGACATGGAGCAGGCGTTCGCCCGCCTGCGGCGGCACGCCCGGAACCACAACCTGCGCCTCACCGACGTGGCCCAGGCCGTGAGCGCCAAGGCCGTTGGCCGTCACCTCGCTCGATCCCTGACGCAGCCCCGTCCGGCCGGCCGTCAGCGAACCGGTGACACAGAACCGCGCCAGAAGCCGTTGAGCGTCACCAGTTCGGGTGGTTGAGGGGACTTCAGCGAACCGGTGACACAGAACCGCGTCAGAAGCCGTCGAGTGTCACCAGTTCGGTGGGTTGAGGTGGCGTGGACCTGTACCCGGCGACCGCCCTCGGAGCCGTTTCGAGCCTTTCAGTGACGGGTAGGCGGGCGGTGTGCCCGTCTCGACCGAAGCCGACGTGGAGATCGCCAGGCTGCCCCGGGGCCTCGGCTGGTTCGGCGTCGGGCTCGGCATCGCCCAGCTCGCCGCCCCCGACGTCGTCAACTGCCTGATCGGGGTGCAGCCGACCGACGACAACCGGCGGATCCTTCGTGCCAGCGGCAAGAAGGAGTTGGCCGCCGGGCTGAAGATCCTGACCAAGGGCGAGCGGACGGGGAGCTGGCTGGCCCGGTTGGGCGGCTACGAGCCGGGCCGGGCGTCGCTCGGGCCCGTGTCGGAGACCACCGCCGAGGCGGTCACCGCTGCTGCGCGCAACCACCCCTGACGTCACGGCCTGAGGACCGTCTTTCCGATCGTTCACCGGGCGCCCTCGATCGCCGGCTCGGCGGACACCGCGAACCGGGCCGCGGCCCAGACGACCTCCTGGCCGAGGGTCGTCAGCTGCCTGGCCACCGCCTGGTCCCGAGGCGACCCGTCGGCGGCGAAGGCCTCGTAGGACCGGCCGATCGGCACGACGAACGGCACGGTCCAGCCCCGCAGCGCCCGCACCGCGTGCTCCATGGTGTTGATGGCCTGCAGTCCCTGGACGCCGGCGGCGGTGGCGATCAGCCCGACGGGCTTGCCGCTGAGGAACGGAGGGTCGTTGGCGCCGAGCCGCTGGAGCCAGTCGAGGGCGTTCTTGAAGGCCCCGCTGACGGTGCCGTGGTAGAGGGGGCTGCTCCAGATCATGGCGTCGGCCCGGCCGGCGACGTCGACGAGCCGCTCCAGGCCGGGGAGCCGGTCGGCGAAGGGCTCGTGGTAGAGGGGCAGGTCGAGGAGACGCACGTCGAGCAGCTCGACGTCGGCACCGGCGGCCGAGGCGGCGTCGAGCGCCACCTGCAGCGCCGACAGGCTCGCCGACGGCGTCCGGAGCGATCCGCCCAGTCCCACGATCAGAGGGTTCATGTTGCCGGACAGTACGAGTTCAAGTTAACTTGATGTCAAGTGCCAAACCAAGTCCGATCGATCGAAGAAGACATTTCCATCGGCGTCGTCGCCGCCCGCGCCGGCATGAACACGTCAGCCCTCCGGTTCTACGAGGACCGGGGCCTGATCACGTCGACCCGTACCGAGGGAGGCCGGCGCCAGTACCACCGCAACGTCCTCCGGCGGCTTGCCTTCATCCAGGCCGCCCAGCAGGTCGGCCTCACGCTCGACGACATCGGGCGGGCGCTGGCCACGCTGCCGGCCGAACAGGGGCCGGGGCCGCAGGACTGGAAGCGGCTGTCGGCGTCGTGGCGGCCCATGCTGGACGAGAAGATCCGCCTGCTGGAGGGCCTGCGGGACCAGTTGGACTCGTGCATCGGCTGCGGGTGCCTGTCGCTGGAGAAGTGCCGGCTGCGCAATCCGGGCGACAGGGCGGGCGCCCGCGGCCCGGGGCCGCGCTACCTGCTCGGCGACGAACCGGTCGCCTGACCGGACCGGCTGCCAGCTACACTGGTCCGCGGGAGCGACCCGCACGGCGGCCTCGTGTCGCTCCCAAAGGTTCGCCCTCTCGGTCGCCGAGCAGCGGCCCCCCCACTGTTCTCCCTCACTGTTCCCCCTCACTGTTGTAGCCAGCGACGAGAGTTGTCATGAGCCTGCGAGCGTCACATCTTGGGATCGTCACGGGCGCCCGCGTCCTGCTCGACGACGCCACGTTCCAGGTCACGGCGGGCGAGAAGGTGGCGCTGATCGGTCCCAACGGGGCCGGGAAGACAACCCTGCTGCGCACCCTGGCGGGCGAGCTCAGCCCCGCCGCGGGCATGGTGCGGCTGCCCGAGCAGTTCGCCTGGCTGCCGCAGGAGACGACGCCGCGCGACGACGTCGCCCACCTGCTGGCCTACGACCACCTGCTGGCGGCGAGCCACCTGGCCGGTCTCCGCGACGACATGGCCGGCCTGAACGACCAGATGCACGCCGCCGACATGGACGCCATCGGCGACTTCGGCCACCTCGAGGAGCGGTTCCGGCTGGGCGGCGGCTACGAGCTGGAGTCGACGGCGGAGCGGATCGCGGCGGGGCTCGGCCTCGACGAGGAGGCCCTGCTCCGGGAGGTCGGCTCGCTCTCCGGCGGCCAGCGCCGGCGGCTGGAGCTGGCCCGGGTCCTGCTGGCGGGCGGCGACCTGCTCATGCTCGACGAGCCCACCAACCACCTCGACGCCGAGGCCAAGGCGTTCGTCATGGGCTTCCTGCGCACGTCGCCCAGCGCGGTGCTGGTGGTGAGCCACGACATCGACCTGATGAACGAGTCGATCGACAGGGTCTTCGCCCTCGAGCAGGGTCACCTCGACATCTACCGGGGGACCTACCGCCAGTTCCTGGAGAAGCGGGCCGACCGCGAGGCCGCCATCCAGCGGGAGACCACCAAGGCCGAGCGGGAGGTCGCCCGGCTGCAGCGCACCGCCGACAAGTTCCGCCAGGGCAACGCCACGTCGGCCCGGAAGCGCAAGGGCCTGGAGCAGCGGATCGGCCGGATCAACGACGAGCAGGCGGGCAAGCTGTCACCGGTCAAGCGGCGCAAGCTCGGCGTGCGGTTCCCCGACCCGGTGCGGGCGGGCGACGTGGTGCTCACCGTCGACGGGCTCACCAAGCGGCTCGGCGACAAGACGGTGCTGCGCAAGGTGGAGTTCACCGTCGGCAGGGGCGAGGTCTTCCTGGTCGTCGGGCCCAACGGCGCCGGCAAGACGACGCTGCTGCGCTGCCTGGCCGGCATCTACGCCCACGACGCCGGCAGCGTCCGCCTCGGCTCCAATGTCACCCTCGGGCACTACGCCCAGGAGCACGAGGACATCGACGCCGGCACGAGCGTCCTCGACACGATCCAGGCGGCGGCCTCGCCGGGTGTCACCACCGCCGAGCTGCGGGCCATCCTGGGCCACTTCGGCCTCGTCGGCGACGTCGCCCACCAGGACGCGCTCGACCCTGTCGGGCGGGGAGAAGACCAAGCTGTCGCTCGGCCGCCTGGTGGCGGGACGGGCCAACCTCCTTCTGCTCGACGAGCCCACCAACAACCTCGACACCGCCTCCCGGGAGGCCGTGCTGGCCGCGTTGCAGCACTTCAGGGGCACTGTGGTGCTGGTCAGCCACGACATCGACTTCGTCACCCAGCTGGCCCCCAAGCACGCCATCGTGCTGCCGTCCGGCAAGCTGCTGCCCTTCGACGAGCGGATGCTCGACCTGGTGCCGCAGACACAGTCGCAAGCCGCCCCGGTCCCCGCCGCCCGCCAGGGCGCCTAGGGCCGCCCGGGGCAAGTCCTCAGATCGACCCCTGCGGGACGACCCACTCCTGGTCGGCACCGCCTATCGCTGCGATGCGCTCGAAGTCGGCGTCGTAGTGGAGTACCACCAGGCCGGCCGCTCGAGCCGCGGCCGAGATCAGCAGGTCGGGGATGGCGATTCGGTGCTGGCCGCGTCGAGCGAGAGCGTGCTGTAGCTCGATGGCCAGAGTCATGACCTCTGGTGTGATCGGCGCGGAGCCCAGACTTCGGCGCTCCTCCAGCACCGCCTCGTAGTCGACCAGGCTACGGCTGCTGTACAGAACTTCGAGGTCGACGATCGCGCATGTGGCCACCAATCCGTCCTCCATGAGTGGCCGGAGACGCCGGGACACCGAGGGAGTCGGAAACCGGGCGAGGGCGCTCTTGTCCACGAGGAACCGCGCCCTCAGCGCCACGCGCCCGACATGATCGACGTGTCGTCGAGGTCGAGCCCCAGCATCCCTTCAAGTCGGTCGGCATGGCGGCGCCTGCGGGCGGCGAGGACAACCGACTCGAGCGACAGGTTCACGGCTTCCTTCATGGTGGACGCTCCCAGGATCGCAGAAGCCTCCGCGAGGAGATCGTCGTCGACGTCGACGAGTCGCTTCGTCACACCGCCAGTATATCCGTGCGAGGACTCCGAGGATATACTGGGTGTGAGCGGCGAGAACCCGGTCGAGCAGGTCGGACAGACTGCGGGAGTGGGACCCAGCTCATGACCATTCCCGACCTCGACCTGGTTCGGATTCGTCGCTTCGTCGACGCCCGCAACGCCCACATCCCGGTCGGGTCGCGGCAGTTCATGCGGATCGAGGCCGAGGTCGGTGGCGGCGACGACGAGGGAGCGGTGACGATCCTCGACCGCCGGGCACCGTGGGACGTCGACCTCGTCGGTCCGGAGTGGACCCGCAAGCCCGTCGCCAGGCTCCGCTACGACCCCGCCCTCCGCCGGTGGACGCTCTACTGGGTCGACCCCGCCCAGCGGTTCCGCCTGTACGACAAGGTGCCGACGTCAGCAGGTCTGGCCGACCTCCTCGACGTGATCGAGACCGACCCGTTGACCGTTTTCTGGGGGTAGGTCGCGGATTTCCGGCCTCCCGATGTCGAGAACGCCGTCGCAGCCTCGACCTCTGGGTGAGTTGGCGCCAACGGGGCGCCGCACCAGGAAGGATGGAGCGATGCGATTCATGCTGCTGCAGAACTACGGCGAGGTCGGATCGGGCTGCGCGCCCATGTCGGAGTGGACGCCGGGCGACATCAAGGCTCACATCGAGTTCCAGCACGAGCTGAACCGGGAGCTGACCGAGCTCGGTGAGCTGGTCGACGCCCAGGGCCTGGCCGGGCCGACCAGGCCAAGTTCGTCGTCTCGGACGGCACCGGCGCCCCCGTGATCACCGACGGCCCCTTCCCCGAGTCCAAAGAGCTCCTCGCCGGCTACCGCATGGTCGACGTGGAGTCCCTCGAGCGGGCCCTCGAGATCGCCGTCCAGGCGTCGGCTGCGCCCGGGCCGAACGGGCCCCGATCCGCGACACCATCGAAGTGCGCCAGGTGCTGAGCGCCCCCGACCCCGAGGTGTGACCGGCGGGGCGACCACCGAGGGCCTGCTGCGCGAGCTGGCGCCGCAGGCCCTCGCTGCTGTCGTCCGCCGCTACGGCGACTTCGCCAACGCCGAGGACGCGGTACAGGAGGCGCTCATCGCCGCCGCGTCGACATGGCCCGCCGACGGGAGGCCCGACGACCCGCTGGCCTGGCTCGTCCGGGTGGCGTCCCGTCGCATGATCGACGGGTACCGCAGCGACGACGCCCGCCGCCGCAGGGAGGACCTGGCCGCCTCGTGGTCGCGTGCCGGGCCCGCCGATCCGTCCCCGGCCCCTGGGCAGGACGACACGTTGATCCTCGTGTTCATGTGCTGCCACCCCTCCCTCACGCCGGCGTCGGCCATCCCCCTCACCCTGCGGGCGGTCGGCGGCCTCACCACCCGCGAGATCGCGTCGGCGTTCCTGGTCCCCGAGGCGACGATGGCGCAGCGGATCAGCCGGGCCAAGGCCAGGGTCAAGGCTTCGGACGAGCCGTTCAGCCTCCCGTCCGCCGGAGAGCGGGACGAGCGGCTGCGGTCGGTGTTGCACGTCCTCTACCTGCTGTTCAACGAGGGCTACGCCAGCAGCAGCGGTCCCGACCTGGCTCGGACCGACCTGTCCGGCGAGGCCATCCGGCTGGCCCGGGCGGTGCGGGCGGCCCTGCCCGAGGACCCCGAGGTCGCCGGCCTGCTCGCCCTCATGGTGCTGACCGACGCCCGGCGTCCTGGCCGCACCCGAGCTGACGGCGAGCTGGTGCCCCTGGCCGAGCAGGACCGGTCGCTCTGGGACCGGGGGCTCGTCGCCGAGGGCGTGGCCCTCATCGCCGAGGCGCTGCGCCGGAGGCAGGTGGGGGAGTACCAGGTGCAAGCCGCCATCGCCGCCGTCCACGACCAGGCGGCCCGCTACGCCGACACGGACTGGTCCGAGATCGTGGGGCTCTACGGCCTGCTCGAACGGATGACCGGCAACCCGATGGTGACCCTCAACCGGGCGGTCGCCATGGCCATGGCCCACGGGCCTCGGGCCGGGCTGGAGCTGCTGGACGGCCTCGGCGACCGGCTCGGCGACCACCACCGCCTCCACTCGACGCGGGCCCACCTCCTGGAGCTGGCGGGCGACAGCCGGAGCGCCGTCGAGGAGTTCCGGGCGGCCGCCTCCCGCACCGCGAACCTCCGCGAGCAGCACTACCTGACCACCCAGGCCGCTCGCCTGGCCAACGGCGAGGCCCGTCCGCCGCCGGCGTCGTCATACTGAGGACGTACGATCGACCGCCAGGGGAGCCACTGATGCCGAAGCTCCGTGTCCACAACCTCGCCGTCTCGCTCGACGGGTACGCCGCCGGGCCGACCAGAGCGTCGACAACCCGCTCGGTGTGGGCGGTCCCCGACTGCACGATTGGGTGTTCACGACCCGCACCGGCCGCCGGATGTTCGGCCTGGACGACGGCGACGGCGAGGGCGCGACCGGTGTCGACGACGAGTTCTACGCCCGGGGCGACGTCGGCGTCGGCGCCACGATCATGGGTCGCAACATGTTCGGCCCGTACGCGGGCCGTGGGGCGACGAGGACTGGACCGGCTGGTGGGGGGACGAGCCGCCGTACCATCACCCGGTCTTCGTGCTCACCCACCACCTCCGCCCGTCGATCCCGATGGAGGGTGGCACCACGTTCCACTTCGTCGACGACGGCATCGAGGCCGCGCTCGAGCGGGCGGTGGAGGCCGCCGGCGGCAAGGACGTCAGGATCGGCGGGGGTCCGAGCACGATCCAGCAGTACCTCCGGGCCGGCCTCGTCGACGAGATGCACGTGGCGATCGTGCCCATCCTCCTCGGCGGCGGCGAGCGTCTCTTCGACAACCTCGACGGCGGCCCGGACGGCTACGAGGTCGTCGAGTTCGTCGGCTCCCCGTCCGTCCTGCACGCCCGGCTGGCCCGGACCGGCTCTGCGTAGATGACGAACGCGGCTTGGCGGGTCTTGCTCGTTCGCGATGGGCTGAAGGGCGTCGCTGAGTGGGAGGCGGAACACGGGCCGTTCACCGACGCGGAACTGGCTGCAGCCCGCAGCCGTGTGGCCGAGGAGCTCCGTCCGCCGCGATCCCCCGGCCCGATCGTCGCCCTCTAGTGGATTCTCCTCCGACCGGCGCCAATCCGGTGGCGGTCGACGTCGACAGGGAACACGGCGTGGCCCTCACGTGGGAGGACGGCCACGAGAGCCGGTTCACCCTCGAAGAGCTGCGTATGAGCCTGTCCGTGCGCCCAGTGCCGTGGCCTGCGGCAGACGGGAGAGGAGGCCTGGCCCCGTCCCGGAGCGCCGGTGGTCCTGCGCATCGAGTCGGCCGAGCTGGTGGGCAACTGGGGCATGAACATCCACTGGAACGACACCCACTCCACCGGGATCTACAGCTGGGACACCCTGCTGTCGTGGTGCACCTGTGAGCGGTGCGAGCCGCCCGACTGAGGTCCGGTCAGGTCGCGGCCCTGACCACCGCCAGGATGACCACGTAGTGGCAGGCGGCGGCGGCCACGACCATGAGGTGCCAGAGCTCGTGGTAGCCGAACACGACGGGGAACGGGTCGGGCCAGCGGGTGCCGAGAAAGATGCCCCCCACCGTGTAGAGCAGGCCTCCGGCCACGATCAGGACCAGCTCGCCGGTGGAGAGCACCCGGGTCAGCTGTGGGAAGAGGAACGCCAGGCCCCACCCCATCCCCATGTACATGGCGAGCCCTACGATGGGTTTCTCGGCGATTCCGGTGGCGGCGCAGGCCACGCCGGTGAGGGCGCAGGCCCAGACCACGACGAAGACGACGGTGCCGAGGGTGCCGCCCAAGGCGAGCAGGCACAGGGGGGTGTAGGTGGCCGCGATCATCACGAAGATGTTGGCGTGGTCGACCCGCTTCATCCGGGGCCGGGCCGCGGCCGACCACACCCGCCGGTGGTACAGGGCGCTCACGCCGAACAGGGCCGAGACGCCGATGGCGTAGACAATTGCCGCCATGCGTGCCACGGGAGTGTGGGCGCTGGCGATGACCAGGAGCCCGGCCGGCACGGAGAGGAAGAAGCAGACGAGGTGCAGCCAGCCCCGTAGGAGCGGGGGGATGGCCTCGAGGACGAGCTCAATCGGGTTCGGCTCGATCGAGCCGGGCTCGTCCTCGTCGAGGACGGGACCGGGACGCGTCGTCGGAATGATGTCGTAGGCCACGGGCAGGCCGCCTCTTCTCGACAGGGTGCCTGCAAGGGAGCCTAACGGCGGCTCCCGGTGCCCTCCCAACCGACGGCTATCTCGTCGGGGTCAGGGCAGGCACCGTCGGGTCAGGACAGGCCGTGGGCCGGGAAGATCCGGCTCCTGACGGCCTGGATCGACGCCGCGACCGCGTCGGCATCGCCGGAGCCGGTGGGCGCCGGCTCGGAGATGCTGCGGGGCAGGCGATGGCCGGCCTCGCGCTCGGCCCGCTCGACCCACCGGGCGGGGAGCTCGTCGGGCAGCTCGGTCCCGGCCATCTCCGCGAAGTAGGTGGTCCACGCCCTCGGTACGACGGCCGCCCACTGGTAGCCGCCTCCGCCGGTGGCCAGCCACTTCCCGCCGGCGGCCCGATGGGCCAGGTCGTGGAGGACGTCGGCCGTCTCGCGGTAGGCGGCGGTGGTCAGGGCCATGTTGGCCAGGGGATCGGTGAAGTGGGAGTCGCAGCCGAGCTGGGTGACGAGGATCTCGGGCCGGAACGACTCGACCAGCGGGGGCACGATCTCCTTGAACGCCCGCAGCCAGCCGTCGTCGCCGGTGAAGGGGGGGAGGGGGACGTTCACCTTGGTGCCCTCGGCGTCGCCGGACCCGGCCTCGTCCACCGACCCGGTTCCGGGGAACAGCGTCCGGCCGTCCTGGTGGAGGGAGACGGTGAGGACCCGCGGCTCGCCGTAGAAGATCCACTGCGGGCCGTCGCCGTGGTGGACGTCGACGTCGACGTAGGCGACCCGCTCGGCGCCGTGGGCCAGCAGCCAGGCGATGGCGATGGCGGGGTCGTCGTACACGCAGAACCCGCTGGCCCGGTCGGGCAGGGCGTGGTGGAGGCCGCCGGCGGGGTTGAAGGCGTGCTGCGCCCTCCCGGTCCAGACCGCCTCGGCGGCGGCGACCGAGGCACCAGCCACCCGGGCCGACGCCTCGTGCATGTTCGGGAAGATCGGGTTGTCGCCGGGGCCGAAGCCGAACCGGCCCCACGGGCCGCGCTCGCCGTGGCCCGCCCGCCGGACGGCGTCGATGTACGGGTCGGTGTGCACCAGCCGGAGCTCGTCGTCGGTGGCGTCGCGGGCCGGTGTCTCCAGGACCCGGTTGCCGTCGATCAGCCCGTAGTCGTGGATGAGCTGGCGGGTGAGCAGGACGCGGGCCGGGCGCAGCGGGTGATCGCCGCCGTGGTCGTACCAGGGGGCGTCGTCGCCGTACCAGACGAGCTCGACGTGTTCACTCATGTGGCTCGCACATTGCCGGTTTCGAGGCTACGGGATCCGGTGAGACCTGCCGATACGTATCTGGCAAGAGCAGCGTGGCTCTTACGGAGGAGTGAGATGAACGAGGGAAGGTCGCAGATCGTGTTGGTGCGGGACGAGCGGGTGGACAACGGCGTCCACACGCTCTGGGCATATCTGGACCGGTCGGGCCGCCTGCACATCGAGGGCGAGGACTTCGGGCTCACCAACGCCTCGGTCAACGCCCAGGGCGAGTACGAGTGGCACGAGACGATCGCCGCCACCGACGTCCCCAAGGTCGTCGAGCTCCTCGGCGGCAGCCCGGACGACGACGTCCTGCAGCTGCTGGAGAAGAACTGGTCGGGCGAGGCGTCCTACGACCTCGAGGTCAAGCTCCACACCAGCGGCCTCGAGATCGAGCGCGAGGCCTGGGGCGCCTGAGCCCCACCCGGCGGACCGGGGTCACAAAACCGCGGGTGCTGCCGCTGCGCGTCACCGGTTCGGGGAGGGGTCCTCGCACCACCGAACCGGGGTCACAAAACCGCGCCTGCTGCCGCTGAGCGTCACCGGTTCGGGGAGGGGGCCTCGCACCACCGAACCGGGGTCGCAAAACCGCGCCTGCTGCCGCTGAGCGTCACCGGTTCGGGGAGGGGTCCTCGCACCACGGAACCGGGGTCACAAAACCGCGCCTGCTGCCGCTGAGCGTCACCGGTTCGGTGAGGGTTCAGGCCCGTTGGAGGGGCTTGTAGCGGATGCGGTGGGGTTGGTCGGCTTCGGTGCCGAGGCGCTTGTGACGGTCGACCTCGTAGTCGCTGTAGGACCCTTCGAACCAGCGCACCACCGAGTCGCCCTCGAAGGCGAGGATGTGGGTGGCGACCCTGTCGAGGAACCACCGGTCGTGGGTGATGACCACCGCGCAGCCGGGAAAGTTCAGCAGACCCTCCTCCAGGGCGCGCAGGGTGTCGACGTCGAGGTCGTTGGTGGGCTCGTCGAGGAGTAGCACGTTGCCCCCCTCCACCAGCACTTTCGCCAGGTGGAGCCGGTTGCGCTCGCCACCGGACAGCTCGCCGACCTTCTTCTGCTGGTCGGACCCCTTGAACCCGAAGCCGCCGACGTAGGCCCGCCCGTGCAGCTCCCGGTTGCCGACGACGATCCTGTCGGTGCCGCCGGTGGCCTCCTCGTAGACGGTCTTGGAGGCGTCGAGGGACTCGCGGCTCTGGTCGACGTAGGCCAGCTTCACCGTGGCGCCGACCGTGAGGTCGCCGGCGTCGGGTGACTCGGTGCCGACGATCATGCGGAACAGGGTGGTCTTGCCCGCCCCGTTGGCGCCGATGACGCCGACGATCCCACCCGGCGGGAGGGCGAAGCCCAGGCCGTCGATCAGCAGGCGGTCGCCGTAGCCCTTGACCACGCCCTCGGCCTCGACGACGACGTCGCCCAGGCGGGGACCGGGCGGGATGGTGAGCTCGAGCTTCTCGGCCTTGTCGGGCCCGGCCTCGGCCTCGGCCACCAGCTTCTCGTACGACGTCAGGCGGGCCTTGCCCTTGGCCTGGCGGGCCCGGGGCGACATCCGCACCCACTCCAGCTCCCGCTGCAGCGTGCGCTGGCGGGCCGAGTCGGCCTTGTCCTCCCTGGCCAGCCGGGCCTGCTTCTGCTCCAGCCACGACGAGTAGTTGCCCTCCCAGGGGATGCCCGCGCCGCGGTCGAGCTCGAGGATCCAGCCGGCCACGTTGTCGAGGAAGTACCGGTCGTGGGTGACGGCGACCACGGTGCCGGGGTACTCGCTCAGGAACCGCTCCAGCCAGGCCACCGACTCGGCGTCGAGGTGGTTGGTGGGCTCGTCCAGCAGCAGGAGGTCGGGGCGGGACAGGAGCAGGCGGCACAGGGCCACCCGCCGGCGCTCGCCGCCCGACAGGGTGGGCACCTCGGCGTCGCCCGGCGGCAGGCGGAGGGCGTCCATGGCGATGTCGAGGGTGCGGTCGAGGTCCCAGGCGTCGGCGGCGTCGATCTTGTCCTGGAGGTCGGCCTGCTCGGCCAGGAGGGCGTCGAAGTCGGCGTCGGGATCGCCCATGGCCTCGCACACCGCGTTGTAGCGGTCGACGGTGCGCTTGATCTCGCCCACGCCGGCGGCGACGTTCCCCGCCACGTCGAGCGACTCGTCCAGCGCCGGCTCCTGGGCCAGGTACCCGACGGCGAAGCCGGGGGTGAGGCGGGCCTCGCCGGTGTAGCCGTCGTCCTCGCCGGCCATGATGCGCAGGAGCGACGACTTCCCCGACCCGTTGGCGCCGATGACGCCGATCTTGGCGCCCGGGTACATCGAGATGTTGATGCCCTTGAGGACCTCGCGGTCGGGCGGGTAGAAGCGACGCAGGTCGCGCATGGTGAAGATGAACTGCGGGGCCATGGGTTTCGAGGCTAGGCGCCTTGCAGTCGCTACCCCGACGGGAGGTACCGGCGGGCCCCCCAGTACTCGCTGGCCAGGCCGGGTCGGTCGATCGGCACGGTCTCCACTGTCCGACCGGTGGCGGGCGCCTGGATCATCCTGCCGTCGCCGACGTAGATGCCGACGTGGTGGATCGACTCTCGGCCGGGGCCGGTGGCGTAGAAGAGCAGGTCGCCGGGCCGCAGGTCCTCCTTGTCGACGTCCGAGCCGGCCGCGGCCTGGTCGTCGGCGTCGCGGGGGATGACGACGCCGTAGGCGGCGTAGACGGCCGACGTGAGGCCGGAGCAGTCCCAGGCCGGTCCGGAGGTGCCTCCCCACAGGTAGGGGACGCCGACGAACTGCTCGGCGGTGCGCACGACCTCCTCGCCGGAGGGCGTCGTCGTGCCGACGGCGACGTCATTGGACGCGACCCGCCCGCGACCTCCGCCTGGTAGGGCGACGATCACCCACGTGGGATCGGAGGCCACCACCGGCAGACGGGTGTTGAAGCTCGAGCTCCACCACGGTGAGCGCGGGATCGTCGAGGTCGCGCAGGGCGGTGGCCGGCTTCATGACGGTGACGGTGGCGGTTCCCGGGGCCGGTGGCGTCGACGTGAGCTGGACCGACGGGAGCCAGCCGGGGTAGCCCCGCGGGTCGAGCGAGGAAGGCTGGCGGGGGACGACCACCTTGGTCCAGTCACCGGCCGTCTCGACGATCGTCACCGGGTCGCCGTAGAGCGCCTGGGTCACCAGCCGGCCGACCAGCCACAGGCGATCGTCGGTCGACATCGACTCCAGCCAGGCGTCCATGGCCACCGGCTTGGCCAGCGACGGAGCGTCCAGGGGGCGGGACTGGGCGGGCTCGGCCCAGAGGTTGGCGACGGCCACGTCGACCCAGGCCTCGTCACCCGGAACCGCCGTGGTGGCGGGCGCAGGACTCGGGGAGTCCGACGTCGTGACCCCGTCGGGCCCGCCGCACGCCGCCAAGGCCACCAGCGACAGGGCCAGGAGCAGCGGCTGGGCCGCAGCCCTCACGCCACCCCCATGACGATCACCGGCGAACGGGCCGGGTCGAGCCAGCGGAGGACCT
Organism: uncultured Acidimicrobiia bacterium; assembly: GCA_963827345.1. GTDB lineage: Bacteria > Actinomycetota > Acidimicrobiia > Acidimicrobiales > AC-14 > CAWGUU01. Next base: position 586,972 of record CAWHAN010000006.1, read on the forward strand.
CGAGCAGGCGATCGGCGGGGAGCGACACGCACCCGGCGGTGGGCGCGCCGACGGACACGTGCAGGAAGATGGCCGACCCGAGGCCCGGCGTGCGGTCGGTGTTGTAGGCGATCACCGCCCCGTAGTCGTAGGCCGGCGACTGGAACATGGCCTCGCCGTGGCCACGGGGATCGTGGACGGCGGTGTCCACCAGCAGGTTGTACTGCGGGCTGGCCGGGTCGTCCACCCACACGAGTGTCGGATCGGTGATCCGGCGGTAGGGGAGCGGCCCGCCCGGATCGGGCTGGACGCCGAAGCGGAACTGGAAGCCGTAGGTGCCCGACGGCGTGCGGCCGTCGCCCTCCCGCTTCTCGCCCGGCGGGGCCATGCCGGCTCTGCCCACGTAGGCGGTCCACGGCCCATGGACCGGTGTCCAGCCGTCGCCGTCCCGCTGCCAGGTGGAGAGGGTGGCGGTCGTCGACCCGTAGCCGGCGGCGCTGACGACGACGGCCTGCCCGGCGCCGCCCACCCGATCGAGCAGCGGCGACGGCGCCGCGCTCGTCGTGGCGGGTGATGCCGGCGGCGGTCGGGTGACCGCGGTCGTGATCGGCGGCGGGGGAGTGGTCGACGTGGAGGCGGGCACGGTCGTGTCGACCGCCGGCACCGTGGTCGAGCCGGCGCCGCCCGTGCCGGCTCTCACCTGGGGGGCATCGGTGCCCGGCGATCCGCAGGCGGACATGACGATTCCCAGGAGGGCCGTTCCCAGCAGGTAGCGGACGGCGGCCACGTCGCTACGGTAGGCAGTCGTGGCTGGTGGCCGATACGCGCCCGGCCGATGGGGTCGTGTGGTGCTGGCCGTCACCACGGTCATGGCGGGCGCCTGCGCCGGCCCGGCGGCGACCCCCACCTCCAGCACATCCATCGTCACCTCTACGGCACCCACCACGCCGGCACCGACGGTCACCAGCGCGCCCACGACTACCGTCGCCGCGGTGGCCGACCCCGTGTTCACCGGGACGGTCTCGGCGGTCACTGCCGCCGACCTGCCCTCGTCGTGGCGGCCGGGGTGCCCGGTGTCGCCCGACGGCCTCCGGCTCCTGCGGGTTTCGCACTGGGGCTTCGACGACCAGCCCCACACCGGCTCGATCGTCGTGGCCGCATCGGTGGCCGAGGCGGTCCTCGACGTGTTCCGCACCCTCTTCGACCAGCGCTTTCCCATCCGGCGGATGGAACCGATCGACGTCTATGACGGCGACGACGACACCTCGCTGGCGGCGGACAACACCTCGGGGTTCAACTGCCGCCAAGCCATCACCGACGGCCCCGCGCACTGGTCGAACCACGCCTTCGGCCTGGCCATCGACGTCAACCCCGTCGAGAACCCCTACCTGCTCGGGGATCGGGTCCTGCCGCCGGCGGGGGCCGAGTACCTCGACCGCTCCGTCTACCGTCCGGGGATGGCCGATCAGAGGCGGCGTGCTCACCTCGGCGTTCGCGGCGGTGGGCTGGTCGTGGGGCGGGACCTGGCCGGGCAATCCCGACTACCAGCACTTCTCGGCGACGGGCGGCTGACCGGGCCGGCGAGTCGGCGAGCCACGAAAAACGGCCCGGACTGGTCGCCGCCGCCGAGAAACCGTCCCGTAGGCTGATCGACTGCCTGATCGCCGCCATCGCGATTCGCGTCGATGTACCCGTTTCACGCCGACGCCGACCTCGACATCCTGAATCGACATGCGGCGCTGAGGCTCGACCAGCCTCAGCCGCTGCCCACCCGCACAAATCGGAGGAAGCCATGCGCATCGTGATCAGCGAGTTCATGAGCCTTGACGGCGTCGTGCAGGCGCCCGGAGAGGCCCGGGAGGACACCGACGGCGGTTTCGCGCACGGCGGCTGGTCGATGCCGTACTTCGACGTCGAGGCGATGGGCGCCGCCATCGACGAGGTGATGCAGGGCACCGAGGCTCTGCTCTTCGGCCGGCGCACCTGGCAGACGATGGCGGCCGCATGGCCCGGGCGTGCCGGCGACCCCTTCGCCGACCGCATGAACGAGATCCGGAAGTACGTCGCCTCCCGGACCTTGACTCAGGACGACCTCGACTGGAACAACTCGACGCTGCTTCCCGCCGACGACGTCCTCGGGGCGGTGGGGCGACTACGGGCCGAGGACGGCGGCGACGTCCAGGTCATGGGGAGCTCGAAGCTCGCCGGAGAGCTCATCGGCGGCGGCTTGGTCGACGAGTACCGGCTGATGATCGAACCGATCGTGCTCGGCGGGGGCAAGCGTCTGTTCCCCGACGACGGCCAGTCCCGTCCGCTCGAGCTGGTGTCGACGTCGACGAGCGCCACCGGTGTGCACATCTGCACCTACCGTCCGGTCGCCGACCGTCGCCGTCGCTGACCCGCCCCCGAGTCGTCAGCTCGGCGCACCCTTCGCAGCATTCGATGTCGCCGTAGCGTCGTGGATCTGGCCGAATTTGCCCAAATCACGACGCTACGGTTGCATCAAATGGTCGACCCCACGCGCCGGGCCTGGCTCCGCCGCAGTCGGATGGGTTATCGGACTGGGGCGGTGTGGAGGCAGTGCCACCAGGGGGGCTCCGCTTCCACGCTCATCTTGTAACCCGCCGCATCATCGTCGACGGGGCATGGGCCGTAGAGCTGCGTCATCGGGATGATCTGCTTGGGCGTGCTCGCGCTCTGCCAGCGGAGCTGGGCCACTGCTGGCCCCCTGGCCTGGAAGTACTCCATCGCGATCGGGTACCGAACGCCCGCTGTGAGCTCAATCTTGCCGCACCGCTCTGTCGCTGGCTGGCCCTGCCAGTGATTCACGATCGACATGTTGTTCACCCAGAGCCGAACACCGTCATCGGTTCTAGGGCAAAAGACGTACATCTCGGAGAATTGCGCCTCGACATGTCCCGTCCACCGAACCGAAAAGTCCGTGCGGGACATGGAAGGGTCAGGGGGAAACACGCTCCAATCGAAGTCCACGACGGGATCGGTACGAATCACGCCAAGGTCCACGAAATTGGGACTGTCGTAGTAGGCACCGGAAAGGCCGGTCCCCGTGCCCACGATCGCCGGCTCAGCGGCGGCGGTGAACCCGGGAGCGGTCGCCTGAGCGCCGGCGGGCGGGGCGAGCGCCATCGTGGCGGCCCCGACGAGCGACAGCGCGAGGACGACGCGGGTGAAGGTCCTCTTTCGAACGCCCACCGCCTCGTCGAGGGGCAGGGGCGCGCGGGCGTTGCGGATGCGAATGCTGTTCATGGGGATTCCCTTCTGATCATCGGATGTTCGCCCCGCGGCATTGGCGCGAGACGTGATGGTCAGAGTCCTCCTCCCGGGCCGGGCCGGTAATGGCCCCGGGTGGGGGTGTCCACTTACCACTGGGTCAGGGATTCCTCGCCTCGAGGACAGTCAGGTGAGCGTCGGGCGGCTTCGACGGGAGGCCCGTCGCCGATCTCGGCCGAACGCAGCGATCACGAGGACCACCAGAAGGATGATCAGGGAGCGTCGCCATGCAGAGCCCGTGCGCGCCACCTTGGGCCGCCAAACCCGCGCCCAGTCACCGACCGACCGCGCTGAGCGCTCACGGGCCGCTGGGCCGAGGCCCCGGTATCGGCCGGTAGGCTTGGTCCGGTGAGCCTGGAGCACACGCCGCCGGAGGGCGACGAGGGCGACAAGCTGCCCGAGGGAGACAAGCTGCCCGAGGGAGACAGCTGCCCGAGGGAGACGGCTGCCCGAGGGAGACGAGCTTGCGAAGCTCGGCCGGGTCCTCACCATCCCCAACCTGCTGTCACTGGGCCGGCTGTGTTGCATCCCCCTGTTCCTCTGGCTGCTGTTCGGGCGGGACAACCACGTCGCCGCCGCCTGGCTGCTCGCCGGCCTCGGCGCCACCGACTGGGTGGACGGCTACATCGCCCGCCGGTTCGACCAGGTCACCACCGTCGGCAAGATCCTCGATCCCACCGCCGACCGCCTGCTGCTCGGCGTGGGCGTCGTCTCCATCCTGATCTACGGCTCGGTGCCGGTGTGGATCGCCATACCGGCGATCGCCCGGGAGGTCCTGGTCGGGCTCATGGCAGTCACCCTGGCGGCGCTCGGCGCCAAGCGGATCGACGTCAGCTGGGCCGGCAAGTGCGGCACGTTCGCCATGATGGTGGCCTTCCCGCTGTTCCTCGTGGGCGACGGCGAGGGATGGATGGTCTACGTGGCCTACCCGGTCTCGGTCGTCGGCCTGGTGATCGGCTGGTACTCGGCGGCGATGTACGTGCCCCAGGGGCGACGGGCCCTGCGAGAAGGCCGGGCGGAGAGGGGCGGACGAGGAAGCAGGGAGGTCACGCGATGAAGGCCGTCATCATGGCCGGTGGCGAGGGCACGAGGCTCCGGCCGCTCACGTCCAACCAGCCCAAGCCCCTCATGCCGCTGGTGAACCGACCGATGATGGAGCACGTCGTGCGGCTCCTGAAGGACCACGGGTTCGACGACATCGTCGTCACCCTCGCCTTCCTGCCCCAGACCATCCGCACGTACTTCGGCGACGGGGCAGAGTTCGGCGTCAGCATGGTCTACGCCACCGAGGAGACACCCCTCGGCACCGCCGGGTCGGTCCGCAACGCCCGGGAGCAGCTCGACGAGCCCTTCCTCGTGATCTCCGGCGACGTCCTCACCGACATCGACCTGTCGGCGCTGGTGAAGTTCCACGAGAGCCGGGGCGCCATCGCCACCCTCGCCCTCAAGGCGATGGAGAACCCGCTCGAGTTCGGGATCGTCATCGCCCGGGAGGACGGAACGATCGAGCGGTTCCTGGAGAAGCCCACCTGGGGCCAGGTGTTCAGCGACACCGTCAACACCGGGATCTACGTGTGCAACCCGGAGGTGTTCGACTACATCGCGCCCGACAAGAGCGTCGACTGGTCGAGCGACGTCTTCCCCCGGCTGTTGGAGGATGGCAAGCCGCTCTACGGCTTCGTGGCCGAGGGGTACTGGGAGGACGTCGGCACGCTCGACGCCTACCTGCGGGCCCACCAGGACGTCCTCGACGGCAAGGTGAAGGTCGACATCCCCGGCTTCCGCATGGCCGAAGGCGTCTGGCTCGGTGAGGGGGCGGAGGTCGACCCGGCGGCGTCGATCGAGGGCCCCGCCGTCGTCGGCGACTACTGCCGGGTGGAGGCCGACGCCCACCTGCGGGACTACACCGTCCTCGGCGCCAACGTGATGGTCCGCTCCGGCGCCTTCCTCGAGCGGTCGGTGGTGCACGACAACGCCTACCTCAGCCAGGGTGTCCGCCTCGGGGGCACCGTCGTCGGCCGCTCCAGCGACCTCCGGGCCTACGCCCGCTGCGAAGAGGGCGTGGTCCTGGGCGACAACTGCTTCGTCGGCGAGCACGCGGTCATCAACCCCGGCATCAAGGTGTACCCGTTCAAGACCGTCGAGCCCAACGCCATCATCAACTCGTCGATCGTGTGGGAGTCGCGGGGGCGCGGAGCCTGTTCAGCCACGGCGGGGTCAGCGGTCTGGCCAATGTCGACGTCACCCCCGAGCTGGCCTGCCGGGTGGCCATGGCCTACGGCACCACCATGAAGAAGGGCTCCACCGTCACCACGTCGCGTGACTCGAGCCGGGCGGCCCGGGCCCTCAAGCGGGCGGTGATGGCGGGGCTCAACGCCGCCGGCATCAACGTCGACGACCTGGAGCTGGCCCCGGTGCCGGTCACCCGCTTCCAGGTGCGCACCGAGCGGTCCCAGGGGGGAATGACCGTGCGGCTGATTCCCGGCGACCCCCAGTCGGTGATCATCAGGTTCTTCAACCCCAACGGCACCGACATCGACGAGAGCGCCCAGCGCAAGATCGAGAGCTACTTCTACCGCGAGGACTTTCGCCGGGCCTTCGCCGCCGACATCGGCGACATCGGCTTCCCACCTCGGGCTCTCGAGTACTACAGCGCCGCCCTCATGCAGACCGTCGACAGCGACGCCATCCGCGCCGCCGAGTTCCAGGTCGTCCTCGACTATTCCTTCGGCTCGACGTCGCTGGTGATGGCCAACGTGCTGTCGAAGCTCGGGGCGGATGTCCTGTCGGTCAATCCCTACGCCTTCACCGCCGGCGCCGCCGCCTTCGACGTCGGCGTGCACGCCGCCCGGGTCGCCGACCTGGTCCGGACGTCGGGCGCCCACCTGGGCGTGGTGATCGACCCCGATGGCGAGCGGCTCTGTCTGATCGACGACGAAGGGCACATGCTCACCAATGAGGAGGCGCTGTTGGTGATGGTGAGCCTGGTGGCGTCCGCCCGGGAGAACGCCCGCATCGCCCTGCCGGTGTCGGTGACACACGCCGCCGAGGACATCGCCACCGAAGCCGGCGCCGAGATCGTCTGGACCAAGGTGTCCGCCGCCTCGCTCATGGACGTGGCCGCGTCCGGCGACATCACCCTGGCCGCCAGCCAGGACGGCGGGTTCATCTTCCCCGACTTCCTCCCCGCCTTCGACGCCACCGCCGGCCTGGTAAAGCTCTTCGAGCTCCTTGCCCGCTCCGGTCTGCGGCTGTCGAAGGTCGTCGCCGGGCTGCCGCCGGTGTTCGTGGCCAGGGAGAGCGTGGTGACGCCCTGGGAGCAGAAGGGCCTGGTCATGCGCAAGGTCGTGGAGATGGACAAGGAACGCCGGGTGCTGCTCGTCGATGGCGTGAAGGTCTTCCACGACCAGGGCTGGGCGCTCGTGCTGCCCGACCCGGAGGAACCCGTGACCCGGGTGTGGGCCGAGGGGACGAGCGAGGTCGAGGCCCGCCAGCTGGCCCAGCAGTACGCCCGGCGCATTCGGCAAATCCTGCGGTAGAGGGCGGATCGGGCTCGCTTCGCAGGCAGCTGTGACATGCTTCCTGCGGAGGCAGGCACATTTCCCCTGCGGGAGCAGGTCCTGCGGTAGAAGCGGGTCGGGTACCTTTCCGGGCATGAACGTGCCCGACGACCGGCGGTACACGGCAGACCACGAGTGGGCTCGTGTCGAGGACGGTCGGGTGAGGGTGGGAATCACCGACTACGCCCAGGACGCCCTCGGCGACGTGGTCTTCGTCCAGCTTCCCGAGATCGGCGCCACCGTCGTCGCCAAGGGCTCGCTGAGCGAGGTGGAATCCACCAAATCGGTGTCCGACGTCTATGCCCCGGTGGCCGGCGTGGTGGTCGAAGTGAACGCCGACCTCACCGACGCCCCCGGGCGCCTCAACGAGGACCCCTACGGCGACGGCTGGATCTGTGCCATCGAGCCCACCGACGCCGCCGCCGTCGAGACCCTCCTCGACGCCGACGCCTACCGGCAGCTGATCACCGAGTGACCCATGTTGCTCTTGCCCGTTGCCGGCCCGCGTGCCGGAGCCCGAGGCGCCTGCGATCGGGCTGTCGGGCGGGTGAACCTCGATCCGCCCTGACCAGGGCACTAGCGTTGGGCATCGTGTTCTGCAACCAGTGCGGGCATAAGAATCCCTCGGGAGCGAACTTCTGCTCCTCCTGTGGCGCGATCATCGAGCCCGAGTCGGGTGAGGACACCACGATCACCTTCGCGCCCGTCGTCGACGCCACCGGCGAGGCCCTCGACGAGGAGCTCACCGTCGCGCTGCCCGAGCTCGGTGAGGGAACGGCCGTGCTGGTGGTCAAGCGGGGCGACAACGCCGGCTCCAAGTTCGCCCTCGACACCGAAGTGGTGAGGGCCGGTCGCCATCCCAACAGCGAGATCTTCCTCGACGACATCACCGTGTCCCGGCGCCACGCCGAGGTCGTGCGCCGGCCCGACGGGTTCGTCGTGCGCGACGCCGGTTCCCTCAACGGCACGTACCTGAACCGGGAGCGCATCGACGAGGCCCCGCTGTCCAACGGCGACGAGGTGCAGATCGGCAAGTACCGCCTGGTCTTCTTCTCGGGGGCCACCGAGGTGGAGGAATAGCCGTGGAGGACAGGGCGTACCTGTCGATCGGCGAGGTCCTGTCCCTCCTCAAGGACGAGTTCCCCGACGTCACCATCTCCAAGATCCGCTTCCTCGAGAGCCAGGGGCTGCTCGACCCGGAGCGCACGCCGTCGGGCTACAGGAAGTTCTACGAGACCGACGTCGACCGGCTGCGGTGGATCCTCCGCCAGCAGCGCGAGCACTTCCTGCCCCTCAAGGTCATCAAGGGCCGCCTGCGCGGTGGGGACGACGCCCTGTCAGACGACGCGCTCGAGTCCGAGGACGGCTCGGCGTCGGCGGCGGCCCAGTCCGTGTCGACGGCGTCCTCCGAGCCGGCGCAGGCCGGGTCAGGCCAGTCCGAGGCGGCAATGTCCGGGCCGGCCGGGGTGAGCGGCGTGGGTTCGGCATCGGCGACCGACGCCACCTCCTGCCACCCCGTCGTACAGCGCCGGCCCCCAGGTGCGGTACGAGCTGCCGCCGTTGTCGTCCAGCCCGGCGGGTGAGAGCCTCACGCTCGGCGAGCTGGCCGAGGCCAGTGGGCTCGACGAGGACCTGCTGGGCGAGCTGGAGAAGTTCGGGCTGCTGGTGGGCCGCAAGGTGGCCCAGTCGATGTACTACGACGACGAGGCCATCATCGTGGCCACCCTGGCCGCCGGGTTCATGAAGTACGGCGTCGAGGCCCGCCACCTGCGCATGTACAAGACGGCAGGGGAACGGGAGGCCGGGTTCTTCGAGCAGGTGGTGATGCCGATGCTCAAGCAGCGCAACCCCGAGGCCCGCAAGCAGGCCACCGAGGCGTTGGCCGAGCTCACCAACCTGGGCCAGGGCCTGCGGGCGGCGATGCTCAGGCAGTCCCTCCGGCACTACTTCGAGGGGTAAAGGCCCATCGCCGTCGCCCTGGCGCCGGCACCCCGTGTCCTGATCCCGGCCGCGGACCTGGCAGCCGGCGCGGCGCGGGTGGCGGCGGAGATCTCGGCCGCCTACGACGACGGCGTGGTGCTCGTCGCCGTCCTGAAGGGCAGCGTGCCGTTCCTCGCCGACATGGCCCGCCACCTGAGCGTCGTGCCGCTGGTCGACTTCATGGCCATCTCCGCCTACGCGCCCGACACCGGCCGGGTGAGGATCGTGAAGGACATCGAGATCGACATCCACGGCCGCGACGTCGTCCTGGTGGAGGACATCGTCGACACCGGCCTCACCCTCACCTACCTGCTGCGGGAGCTGGGTGGGCGGCGCCCCCGGTCCATAGCGGCCTGCACCCTGCTCGACAAGGCGGCCCGGCGGATCGTTCCCGCGCCCATCCGCTTCCGGGGATTCGAGATCGCCGACGAGTTCGTCATCGGCTACGGCCTCGACTACGCCCAGCGCTACAGGGACCTCGACTGCGTCGTGGCGGGCGACCTGGGGGTGCTCAGGGCCGATCCCGATGCCTACGTCGAGACGCTGTACAGGAGGTAACGTCAACCGATGGTCGAGATGCACCTGGTTGGGGTTCGGGTCGAGATGCCCACCAACAGCCCGATCGTGCTCCTCCGGGAGGCCGACGGGCAGCATCGGGTACTGCCCATCTTCATCGGGGCGGTCGAGGCCACCGCCATCGCCTTCGCCCTCCAGGGCGTCGAGACCCCGAGGCCGATGACCCACGATCTCATGCGTGACCTGCTGGTTTCCCTCGGCGTGGCCGTCGAGCGGGTCGTCATCACCGAGCTGCGCGACCGCACCTTCTTCGCCGAGATCGAGCTGACGAGCTCCGGCTCGGGCACCACGATCTCCAGCCGTCCCTCCGACGCCATCGCCCTGGCCGCCCGCCTGGGCACCCCGATCTACGCCCAGGAGTCGGTGCTGGAGGAGGCCGGCGTCCCGGTCAGCGACGACGACGAGGAGGAGCTCGAGGTCGAGCGCTTCCGCGAGTTCCTCGAGGGCGTGAACCCGGAGGATTTCGCCTCGTAGGGAGAGGCAGGCCCCCGGCCGGGGCCCCTCCACCGAACTGGTGCCACAGAACAGCGGCACACGCCGTTCCGTGACCCCAGTTCCGCTGGGCTGGCCCCCGCCACCGACCTGGTGCCACACAACCGCGGCATACCCCGCTGCGTGACCCCAGTTCCGCTGGGCCGGCCCCCGCCACCGAACCGGTGCCACACAACCGCGGCATACCCCGCTGCGTGACCCCAGTTCCGTGGGCTCGGGCCGGGCGGGCCCCGCCACCGAACCGGTGCCACACAGCCGCGGCATCCGCCGCTGTGTGACCCCAGTTCGGCAGGGCCGGTCTCCCCGACCGAACCGGTGCCACACAACCGCGGCATGTGCCGCTGTGTGACCCCAGTTCGGCAGGGCCGGTCTCCCCGACCGAACCGGTGCCACACAACCGCGGCATACCCCGCTGCGTGACCCCGGTTCGGTGGGCCTGGCGGTAGGGTCCACCCTCGAAAGGGGGGATGCGCCGTGCACCGTCGCTGAGCGAGCTTCCGTCGTCGCCCGGTCGGGCGACTCTGGCCGCATCCCCCCTACGCCTCCGGTTAGGCGCCGTTCTGGGGCTCTCGCGGCCGTTCCTGTCAGCCCTTTTGAGCGAGGAGAGCCCTTTCCATGTCCGTGTCCCATCTTGACGATCTGGCCGCCATCGTCGCCGACGTCGTGGCCCCTGCGGCCGACGAGGTCGACCGTTCCAGCGCCTTTCCCCGGGCTGCCATCGACGCCCTCGGCGAGGCCGGGCTGCTCGGCCTGATCAGCTCGCCCGACGTCGGAGGCGGCGGTCAGGGCTTTTCCGGCGCCGCCCCAGTCATCGAGGCGCTGGCCCGGGAGTGCGGGTCGACCGCCATGGTCGTCCTCATGCACTACGCCGCCACCGCCATCATCGAGGCCGGCGGGCCGATGGCGACCCGCGAGGCCATCGCCGCCGGGCGGTGCCTGGCCACCCTGGCCTTCTCCGAGGTCGGGTCCCGGAGCCACTTCTGGGCGCCGCGCGGCTCGGCCACTGCCGAGAACGGTTCCGTTCGGCTCGACGCCCGCAAGAGACTGGGTGACGTCGGCGGGCGAGGCCGACGTCTACGTATGGTCGAGCCGGCCGCTGGCGGCCGACGGGCTCGTCACCATCTGGGTGGTTCCCTCCGATGCGCCGGGGCTGACGATCGCCGGGCCGTTCGACGGCCTCGGGCTGCGCGGCAACGATTCGCGGCCCGTCGACGCCGAGGGCGTGACCGTCAACCACGACGCCATGATCGGCCCCGACGGCGGAGGGCTCGACCTGGCCATGGTCTCCGCTCTGCCTTGGTTCCTCGTGCTGAACGCCGCCTTCTCGCTCGGGCTGGCCGAGGCGGTCACCGCCGAGTCCACCGCCCACCTCACCCGCACCCGCCTCGAGCACCTCGACCAGTCGCTGGCCCAGCAGGTGACCCCCCGTCTCGACCTGGCCCGCATGCGGATCGAGACCGACCGCACCCGGGCCTTCCTCGGCGACACCGTCACCGCGCTCGAATCGGGCCGGGACGACGCCACGCTGCGGGTGTTGGAGGTCAAGGCGGTGGCCGCCGAGGCCGCCATCGCCGTCACCGACCTGGCCATGAAGGTGTGCGGGGGGGCCGCGTTCCGGCGGGAGCTTGGCGTCGAGCGCCGGTTCCGCGACGCCCGGGCCGCCCGGGTGATGGCGCCCACCACCGACACCCTCCTCGACTTCGTCGGCCGGGCCATCTGCGGCCTGCCGCTCCTCGACGCATGACGGCTCTTCTCATGGGGGCGGTCGCCTACGACCCCAAGGTGGTCACCATCTGGACCGGGTTCCGCGCCTGGTTCCGTGACCAGGGCCTCGACTTCGACTTCGTCCTCTATTCGAACTACGAGCGCCAGGTCGACGACCTCGTCGCCGGCCGCATCCACGCCGCGTGGAACTCACCCCTGGCCTGGGTTCGAACGGCTAGGCGCGCGCCGGCGGCGAGAGCACTGACCATGCGGGACACCGACCAGGACCTCACGTCGGTCGTGGTGGTCCGGGCCGACTCCGACATCGAGTCGGTGGCCGATCTCGCCGGGCGCACGGTGGGCACCGGGGCCGTCGATTCTCCCCAGGCCACCCTGATCCCCCTCGCCCATCTCCGGGCGGCCGGCGCCACGGGGTTCGAGACTCGACGGTTCGACGTGGGGGTCGGCCTCCACGGCGACCACGTCGGAGGCGAGCGGGATGCGGCCCGGGCGCTCATGACCGGCGACGTCGACGCCGCCTGCATGATCGACGCCAGCCACCTGGCCTTCGCCAAGGAGGGGGCCCTGCCCTCCGGGTCGACCCGGGTGCTGACCCAGACCGGCCCCTACGACCACTGCAACATGACGGTGCTGGGCGATGGTGGCGATCCCGGCGTGGGCGTGGACGTGGAGCGGTTCGGCCGGCTGCTGCTGTCGATGTCCTACGCCGACCCGGTCGTGCGCCCCCTGCTCGACCTCGAGGGGCTCACCGAGTGGAAGCCGGGCCGGACCAGCGGGTATGCCGCTCTCGAGGGAGCGGTCGACGAGTCGGGCTTCTACGACGCCGAGGGGAATGTGACGGCCGCCGAGTACCGCCTTTGACGACTCGACCTGGACGGGTTGGGCTTCGAGGACGGGGCCCACCTCCTCCTGAAACGGGCGCTGGCCGCTCTCCCGACAGGTGGGCGGCTGGAGGTGACGGGACGGGCGCCGGCGCTGGCGGTGCACCTTCGGGCCTGGTGCCGGGCGCGTGGCCATCGAGTCGAGTGGCCGGACGACGGGTGGTCGAACTCGGGGACGCCGGTCGTGGCCGTCGTGGTTCGCGGCGACGTCGACGACCGCCGGTGGTCGGCGGCCGAGCGGGCCGGCGGCCCGACCCGTCGGAGGACGGAGCCGTCGTCGACCGCCCGTCCCCCCGGTGGGGCCTGGCGGCGCGAGGCGCCCTCGTCGAGGCGGGCGGTCCCGAGATGGACTTCGACCTCGACGACGGGCGGGTGGTCTGGGCCGACGTCGCCCCCAAGCTCTACGCCCAGGCGGCGGCCGGCCAGTGGGACCCTGCCACCGCCGTCGACTGGGGCGCGCCCCGGGACCACCCGGCCGACGTCGAGACCGCGGTCGTGCAGCTGATGACCTACCTGGTCGAGAACGAGCAGGCGGCACTGGTCGTGCCGGCCCGGTTCCTGGGTCGCATCCACCCCCACTTCCGCGAGGTCGTCCAGCTCCTGGCCGTGCAGGTGGCCGACGAGGCCCGCCACGTCGAGGTCTTCACCCGGCGGGCCCTCCTCGGCGGCGGCCGGCTCGGCGTGTCGGGGGCTGGAGGCCGGGCGTCGCTGGCAACCCTTGTGGCCGAGCCCGACTTCGACGTGGCGTCGTTCCTACTGTCGGTGCTGGGGGAGGGGAGCTTCCTCAACCTCCTGGCCTTCCTCGAGCGCCATGCCCCCGACCCCGTCACCCGGCGGGTGTCCCACCTCGCCCTCACCGACGAGGCCCGCCACGTGGCCTTCGGGCTGGCCCACCTGGAACACCAGGCCGACGGCGACCCAACGCTGAGGGACAGGCTGCGGGCGGCCGTGGAGCGCCGCCACGACGCCCTGGCCGACACCGCCGGGCTCAACGACGAGGTCTTCGACGCCCTCGTCCTGCTGGCGGCCGGGTCGTGGGACCCCGCCGCCGTCGCCGCCGGCTACCGCCGAGTGCAGCGGCTGCAGGAGGAGATGGACGAGGGCCGCCAGCGGCGGTTGGTCCGGCTCGGCTTCCCGTCGGAAGAGGCCGCGGCGTTGTCCGCCCTTCACACCCGGAACTTCATGTAATCGTGCAACGGTCTACGACGACGGGCCCGCTGCCGCGGCCGTCGACAGGCTGATGGCGGCGCCGTCCTGTCGTGACGGGTTCCCGGGTTCGGCGACGACACCACTCCATGCCAGGAGGGCGGAATCCCGTCCACACGATGGCGCTGCCGCTGCGGGCGTTCAGCGGTGACGGGCCGGCGGCGAAGCGGGCCCACGTGTCGGTCGGCAGGTCGTAGACCTGCAGGTGGTCGGGACCGCAGGGCACGACGAGTCGGTCACCCAGCCACGCGGTCTGGAAGTAGGCGGTCTGGAAGTAGGCGGTCTGGAAGGAGGCGGTCTGGAAGGAAGCCGGGCCGAGCCGGCAGGGAGCCTGGGCGCCGGATCGCCAGCTGCCCGTCGCCGGGTCGTACCTGACCACGCCGGCCGAGGGATCCTGGTAGTTCGCGAACGCCACCTCGGATCCGGTCCACGCGACCGAGTAGTCGGGGGCGGACGTCTCCCACGGCGCTCCGGCCAGGTCGATCTCACGGCGGGCATCGGCCTTCGGGTCGTAGGCGACGAAGATCGGCCGGCTCTCGCTGCACACCGAGCCGAGCTCGGGGCAGAGGGAGAGCGAGCCGAGGGCCAGGACCTCGTTGCCGTCCCAGGCCGCCCCGGTGGGAGCGAACCCGAACACATCGTCGAGACCGCGCAGAACACGCCACGAGCCGGACCGGGGGTCGAGGGCGGCAGCGACAGGGGAGGCGTGCCGGTCGCCGCGCGTCCCACCCAGGACGACGATCTCCGACCCGGTCCACACCGAGGCGTGACCCTCGCGGGCGCCGAGCGGACCGTCGGGGAGGGTCCTCCACGTGTCCGTCCGCGGGTCGTAGGCGGCGCCCCCAGCCGGGCCGTCGGGGGAGTTCCCCGCCCAGAACACCGCCTCCTCACCGGTCCAGACCGCGCTGCGCCGGGCGTCGCCGGCTCGGCCCGACGGGGCGGCAGCGATCGTGCGCCATGTGTCGGATTTCGGGTCGTAGGCGGCGCCGTCGGCCAGGGGCGCCTTCTCGCCGTCGGAGAGCCCGCCCCACACGATCATCTCCCGACCGGTCCACACCGCGCTGGCGCCGGCGCGACCGGCGATGGGTGCGGTGGCCAGCGCGCGCCAGGTGGGCGAGGACGGCGCGAGCGGCGTCGACGTCGAGGGCGGGGACTGCTGCGGCTCGCCGGCCGTGGTCGGCGGCGCCGTCGACCCGACGCCCGGCGAGGTCGTGGGGGCCGTCTGGCCCGCGCCTGCGCCGTCGCCGCCGCACGCAGCCAGGGCCGACATGGCGACGGCGAGCATCGCCGCCGTCCACGCCCGACGCCTGGTCCGATGGAGCGCCGCTCTTCGGGGTCGGGCTGCCGCCACGGGTGCCTGTCGTCCGCCGTTCATGGCTTGGGTCCTTTCGCTGAGGGGTGGTCGACGCTGCGATCACGGGCACGGGGCGGCGACGCACTGGATGGGCCCGCCGAACGAGCCGATCGGGTATCCGAGCCGGGCGCAGGCCGATGCCGCGTCCTGGCCGGCGGCGACCGCCGCGCCGAAGTCGCCGGCCAGGCCTGCGGAGAGCATGAGCCGGGCCGGCGACACCACCGTCGGGTCGGCGAACCGGCCGTAGATCTGCACCGCCCGCTGGAGCCGCAACCCGCCGGCCACGGCATCGCCGGCGGACACCATCCGGGCGGCCGCACCGATCTCGCCGCAGAGCACCCTCGTCGCCTCCTCGGGGAGAACCCGCTCGGTCGTGGACGGGCCCGGGGCGATGGTGGGCGGCGGCTCTGTGGTTGCCGGCGGGCTGGTCGTGGGTGGGGCACTCGTCGGCACAGTTGCCCTCGGCCGTGCTTTGGTCGTCGGGGTCGCCGGCACGGCCGTGACGACGGGGGCGACCGGAGTCGCGGTCGTCGGTGGCACGGAGGTGGACGCCGTGGTGGCGGCCGCGGCGGCGGTTTCGGAGCCGGCGTCGCCCTGCGCCGCCCGCCCGACCAGGACCACGGCCACGGACATGGCGACGACGAGCACGGCGAACGTGGCGACCAGGGGACGTCGGATCGCAAGTTTCCGACTCACGGGTGTCATTGTCAGCTCCACTTCCTCGTAGGTGACCGGGCTCGCCGGTCGTACCTGCTCAGAGGAACACAGTCCGGCGCGTTTGTGACCGGGGAGCCCTCCCCCCGCCAGCGCCCGTTTCCCGTACCGGCGTTCGCGTTCGATGTCACGAAAGCGTCGTGATTTCGGCCCGAATCGCCGAGATCACGACGCTACGAGGACATCAAATCTGCTGGGACCGGCATCGCGCTCCGCGGTGGGCCTTTCGGTTATCCTCATGACACGGGCGTAACTACGCCTGCGTAAGGATTCACCCGGACAGAAGTCACCGGACAGGGATCACCGGACAGAGAGGTGGGGCATGGCGGACGAAGGGTTTCGCGGACCGGCCGTGTGCAAGATCGTCGGCATCACGTACCGGCAGGCTCGACTATTGGGCCCGCACCGACCTCATCCGCCCGTCGGTCGCCGACGCCAGAGGCAGTGGCACCCAACGCCGCTACTCCTATCGCGACCTCGTCGAGGCTGAAGGTCATCAAGGGCCTGCTCGACGCCGGGGTGTCGCTCCAGTCGGCCCGCAAGGCGGTCGAGTACCTGCGCACCAACCTGGGGGAGGACATCGCCACCGCCAGCCTGGTGATCGACGGGTCGGGCTCGGTCCTGGTCCGCACCGACGGCGAGCTCGTCGACCTGGTGCGGCGGGGCCAGGGCGTGCTCTCCATCGTGGCCCTGGGCGGGGTGAAGGAAGCTCTCGACGCCGCCATCACCGAGCTGCGGAAGCCTGCCGAGGCCGAGGCCACCGCCGAGGCCGAGTCCGTCGCCGCGGCCACGTCGACCCACCCGTCGCGCTCGTCCGACCATCCGGCGGCGTCGGGCGGCGTCTCGGGTGGAGGCTAGAACCCTGGCCCCGCCGGACATCGCTGGTCTCGGCGCAGGCGACGCCGACGGCGACGCCGACGCCCTCCCGGGTGACGTGCCCGGGCTCCGTCCGGCGCCCGATGTCCCCGATCGGCCGCTCCCGCACACGACGGTCCGGTTCGCCCACAACTCCGAGCTGCAGTTTGCAAAGCTGCTCGACTTCTACGGCGTAGCGTGGGAGTACGAACCCCGCACCTTCGTCCTCGAGACCGACCGAGAAGGCAACCCGAGCCAGGCGTTCGCGCCCGACTTCTACCTGCCGGCCTACGACCTCTTCATCGAGATCACCACGATGAACCAGAACCTGGTCACCAAGAAGAACCGCAAGGCCCGCCGGCTGCGGGAGCTGTACCCCGACGTGCGCATCAAGGTCTTCTACCAGCGGGACTACCTGAACCTCCTGGTCAAGTACGGCCTGGAACCGCCGTCGCAGGATGTGCCGGTCGACGAGTCGGTGGAGCCGCTGCCCCTGCGGTTCGACGACGTCGACGACGAGAGCCCCGGCGAGTCGCGTCACCGCGGCCGCAAACCGGCGTGACGTTCGGCAGGGACCTCACCCTCGCCCTCGAGCTGGCCGACGTCGCCGACGCCATGACCACGGCCCGGTTCCGGCCCCGACCTGCGGGTTCGCACCAAGCTCGACATGACGCCGGTCACCGAGGTCGACCACGCGGTCGAGAACGAGCTGCGCCGGCGGTTGGCCGTGGCCCGCCCCGGCCAGGCGGTGCTCGGCGAGGAGACACCCGACCTCGGCTGCCGTTCCGGCGCCGCCCAGAGGTGGATCATCGATCCGATCGACGGCACCAAGAACTACGTGCGGGGCGTGCCGGTGTGGGCCACCCTCATCGCCCTCGAGCGCGACGGAAAGATGGTGGTCGGCGTGGTGGCGGCCCCGGCCCTCGGCCGCCGCTGGTGGGCGGCGAAGGGTGAAGGAGCGTGGGCCGGCAGCACGGCGGAGGACGGAGAGCCGATCAGCGTCTCCAGCGTCAGCGACGTGGACGACGCCTTCATCAGCTACGACGGGTTGGAGCGCTTCGACCCCGATGCTGTCGACGCCGACGCCGACGGCCGGCTCGTGCGCCTGGCCCACCGGTGCTGGCGGAGCCGGGGCCTCGGCGACTTCTGGTCCCACGTCCTGGTGGCCGAAGGCGCCGTCGACATCGCTGCCGAGCCAGTCGTCTCGGTGTGGGACGTCGCCCCGATCCAGATCATCGTCGAGGAGGCCGGTGGCATCTTCACCGATCTCACCGGGGAGGCCCGGGCCGACGGGGGCAGCGCCCTTTCCACCAACGGCATCCTCCACGACGAGGTTCTCGTCGCCCTCGGGAAGATCTAGATGGCCGCTGATCTCTCGCGTCGACCGCTTCGCGGCCGGGCGGCTGACCAGGCGGTCTGCGACCGCACGACGGTTGTCAGCCGCCGAAACCGGGCTCGATCACCGGCCATCTAGGCCACTACTCTCCCGAAGTGCCCAGACATTCCCCGCTCGACTCGTGCCACCGGGTGCTCGGGGCCAAGATGGTCGACTTCGGCGGCTGGGAGATGCCGCTGTCGTACCCCACGGGGGTGCTCAAGGAGCACCGCACGTGCCGAACCGGCGCCGTCGTGTTCGACGTCAGCCATCTCGGCACCCTGGGCGTGCGGGGCCCGACGCCTACGCCCGCCTGCAGTACGCCCTCACCAACGACCTCGACCGCATCGGGCCGGGGCGGGCCAGTACAGCCACCTGCTCGACGAGGCCGACGGCTCCGTCGTCGACGACGTCATCGTCTGGTGGGTGTCGGGGGACGATTTTCAGGTCATGCCCAACGCCTCGAACACCGAGAGGGTGGCCGACGCGGTCGGCGGCGAGGACCTCACCGCCACCCGGGCCATGGTCGCCGTCCAGGGCCGGAGGCCCGGCGCTGGCTGACCGACGTATCGTCCGAGGCCGCCGGCGTCGGCCACTTCCGGGTGAAGCCCTTCTCCTGGCAGGGCGCCACCTGCCTCGCCGCCGGCACCGGCTACACGGGCGAGGACGGGGTGGAGTGTTCGGTGCCGGCCCACGTCGCCGTCTCGTTCTGGGAGGCGCTGCTCGACGCCGGCTTCATGCCCGCCGGGCTGGGCGCCCGCGACACCCTCCGGCTGGAGGCGGGGCTGCCGCTGCACGGCCACGAGCTGGGCCCCGGCATCACGCCGCTGCAGGCCAACCTCGGCTGGGTCGTGTCCTGGGACAAGGGCGACTTCGTGGGGAAGGCGGCGCTCGAGGTGGAGCGGGCCCGCGGCGTCGACCGCCGGCTGGCGGGACTGGAGGTCGAGGGTCGCCAGCCGCCCCGGGCCGGGTTCCAGGTCATGGACCGCGACGGCGTCGTGGGCGAGATCACGAGCGGCAACTTCTCGCCGATGC
Organism: uncultured Acidimicrobiia bacterium; assembly: GCA_963827345.1. Taxonomy (GTDB): domain Bacteria; phylum Actinomycetota; class Acidimicrobiia; order Acidimicrobiales; family AC-14; genus CAWGUU01. Next base: position 605,995 of record CAWHAN010000006.1, read on the forward strand.
TCAATCGGGGTATCGCCCTGGCCCTCCTGCGGCCTCACCTCCGCCCCGGCGACCGGGTCACCGTCGACGTCCGGGGCGACACCATCCCGGGCCGGGTGGTCAAGACGCCGTTCGTCCCCAAGACGGTCCGTTAGGCGCGCGGTGCCGAGCTTCGTCCCCCACACCGACGCCGAGGTCGGCGAGATGCTGGCCGCCCTCGGGATCGCGTCGGTCGACGAGCTGTTCTCGATGGTGCCCGAGGCCCTGCGCCTGGCCGGCGGCCTCGACCTGGAGCCCGGTCTGAGCGAGGCCGACGTGCTCGACCGGGTGGACGAGATCGCCGCCGTCAACCGCCACGTCGGCCGTGACCTGGTCTGTTTCGCCGGCGCCGGCGCCTACGACCACGACATCCCGTCGGTAGTGTCGGCCCTCGCCTTCCGCTCCGAGTTCGTCACCGCCTACACCCCGTACCAGCCCGAGGTCGCCCAGGGCGTGCTCCAGGCACTGTTCGAGTACCAGACGCTCGTCTGCCGCCTGACCGGGATGGACGTGGCCAACGCCTCGCTCTACGACGGTGCGTCGGCCTGCGTCGAGGCCGTGAACCTGGCGGTGGCCGCCACCGGCCGCAACGAGCTGTGGGTCTCGAGGGGCGTGCACCCGCACTGGCGGGAGGTCATGGCCACCATGGCCGCCGGCACGGGGCACCGGCTCGTCACCGTCGACCTGGAGGGCGGGCGCACCCGCTGGCCGGATGGTGGGGCACCGGGCGCCATCCTCCTCCAGCAGCCCAACTTCCTCGGCTGCCTGGAGGACGTGGCCGCGGCGGCCGAGCTGGCCAGGTCGCACGGGGCCGCGCTGGTGGTGGCCGCCGACCCGGTGTCGCTCGGCCTGCTGCGGCCGCCGGGGGACTTCGGTGCCGACGTGGTGGTGGGGGAGGGGCAGCCGTTCGGGACGCCCCTCTCGTTCGGCGGCCCGTACCTGGGCCTGTTCGCCTGTCGGCGGGAGCACGTCCGCCGCATCCCGGGCCGGCTGGTCGGCGAGACGGTCGACGTCGCCGGCCGGCGGGCCTACGTCACCACGCTGCGGGCCCGGGAGCAGGACATCCGGCGGGAGAGGGCGTCGTCGAACGTCTGCACCAACCAGACGCTCATCGCCGTCGCCTTCGCCGTCCACCTGGCCTGGCTCGGCACCAGTGGTCTCCGGGAGATGGCGGTGCGCTGCGCCCGCGGCACCCGCTACGCCCGGGAGGCGGTGCTGGCCATCGACGGCGTCGAGCCGCTCGTCGACGCCCCGGTGCTGCGGGAGTTCGCGGTGGCCACGCCACTCCCGGCCGACGTGGTCGTCGAGCGCATGGCCGACGAGGGGTTCCTGGCCGGCGTGCCGCTGGGGCCGGAGTACGGCGACGGCCTGCTCGTCGCCGTCACCGAGCGGCGCACCCGGGACGAGATCGACGCCTACGCCACCGCCCTCTCCAAGGTGCTGGCGTGACTGCGCCGGTCGCGGCGGCGGGCGGCAAGGCCACCAGCGCCCCCCTGATGGGCAGGGACGAGGAGCCCACCGTCTTCGACCTCTCAGTCGCCGGCCGGTCGGCGTGCTCGTTCCGCACCACCGGCGTGCCGGAGTGGGATGCCGAGGAGCTCGTGCCCGCCGAGCACCTCCGCGTCGACCCGGCGCCGGTGGCCGAGGTCTCCGAGCGCGACCTGGTGGCCCACTTCACCCGCCTCACCCACCGCCAGTACTCGGTCGACCTCGGCGCCTACCCCCTCGGCTCGTGCACCATGAAGTACAACCCCAAGCTCTGCAACGACGCGGTGTCCCGCCCGGGGCTGGCCGCGGTGCACCCGGCGGCGCCGACGTCGACGATCCAGGGCTGGCTCGAGCTGCTCGTCGAGCTCGAGGAGGCGCTGTGCCGGATCACCGGCATGGCCGCGGCCACGCTCCAGCCGCCGGCGGGGGCGGCAGGGGAGCTGACCGGCCTGCTCCTGGTGCGGGCGTGGCACCGCGACGCCGGCGGGGGCGAGCGCCGCCGGCGGGTGTTGATCCCCGACTCCGCCCACGGCACCAACCCGGCGTCGGTCACCCTCGGCGGCTACGACGTCACCCAGGTGCCGTCCGACGAGCGGGGCCTGGTGGACGTGGCCGCCCTGCGCGAGCGCCTCGACGACGACGTCGCCGCCATCATGCTGACCAACCCCAACACCCTCGGCCTGTTCGAGGAGGACATCGTCGAGATCGCGTCGGCGGTCCACGAGGTGGGCGGGCTCCTGTACTACGACGGCGCCAACCTCAACGCCATCCTCGGGGTCACCCGCCCGGGGGACATGGGCTTCGACATCGTGCACATGAACCTGCACAAGACCTTCGCCGTGCCCCACGGCGGCGGCGGCCCGGGGGCGGCCCGGTGGCGGTCACCGAGCGGCTGGCGCCCTACCTGCCGGGGCCGCGGCCGGCGCGGGTGGGGGAGGCGTACGGCTGGCAGCAGCCGGAGCGCTCGATCGGTCGGCTCCACTCCTGGCACGGCAACGCCCTGGCCCTCGCCCGGGCCTGGTCCTACCTGATCTCCCTCGGCTCCGACGGCCTGCGGGAGGTCGCCGACATCGCCGTCCTCAACGCCAACTGGCTCCGGCACCAGCTGCGGGGCGCCTACGACCTGCCCTACGACCGCCCCTGCATGCACGAGTTCGTGGCGTCGGCCGCCGGGCTGAAGAAGCGCGCCGGGGTCAAGCCCTCGACGTGGCCAAGCGGCTCCTGGAGGAGGGGTTCCACGCCCCGACGGTGTACTTCCCGTTGATCGTGGAGGAGGCGCTCATGATCGAGCCGACGGAGACCGAGAGCCCCCAGACCGTCGCCGCCCTGGCCGCCGCCCTCATCGCCATCGCCGAGCGGGCGGCCGCCGACGGGGGCCGGGACCAGGCGGCCGAGGCTCCCCGTACGACCCCGATCGGGCGGGTCGACGAGGCCCGTGCCGCCCGCAACCTGATCCCCACCTGGGACGCCCGGCCCTAGGACCGGCGACTGCCGCGGTCGGGCCGGCGCCGACCCTGTACGGTGACTCGTCCCGGACGAGCCCGGGGCGGTCGGGCAGCTGGGGATTCCGGGGGGGACGGGCAGTTGGTGCGGGCACGGCTGAGCACGCAGCGCCAGGTCGCGATCGCGGCCGTGGCGCTGGCGATGGCCGCCACCGCCATCGTCAGCGGGTGCACCAAGAGCGTCCCGCAGTCGCGCATCGTCCGCGCCACCGTCGCCCTCACCACCACGTCGACGGTTCCCGTCGTGGCTCCCACCGGCGTCTTCCCCCTCACCGGCCTGCCGGTCGACGACCCCGCCAGGGCCGCCCGCCAGGCCCTCACCGTGAAGATCGAGAACGAGCCCCCGGCCCGGCCCCAATCGGGCCTCCAGGCGGCCGACGTCGTCTACGAGGAGCTGATCGAGGGCGGTGACACGCGGTTCGTCGCCATCTTCCACTCCACCGACGCCGATCCCGTCGGCTCCATCCGCTCGGTCCGGCCCAACGACCACGAGCTGGTCGGGCCCATCGGCGGTCTGTTCGCCTACTCGGGAGGGACCGCCAAGTTCGTGGCCACCCTGCGACCGCCGATCGTCGACGTCGGCGAGCCGAGCAGGCCTGGCGCCTACTTCAGGCGCCGGGACAGGTCCGCCGACCACCGCCTGTTCTCGTCGACGACGCGCCTCTACGCGGTCGCGGGGTCGAGCGGAACTGCGCCGCGGCCGCTGTTCCCGTTCCTCGCTCCGGGAGAGCCGTTCGACCCGGTCGGGGCGGAGGCCGCGTCCCATGTCGACGCCTCTGTCGGCACCCAGCGCATCGCCTACGACTGGGATCCGGCACGGGGCTGGCTGCGCTCGATCAACGGGCGGCCGCACCTGGTGGAGGGCGGTGAGCAGCTGGCGCCCACCAACGTGATCGTGCAGTCGGTGTCGTGGGGCAACAGCCCGGGCGACTCCGACACCCTGGGCGCGCCGGTGCCACTGGCCCAGCTCGTCGGCTCGGGGAACGCCCTGGTCCTGTCCGACGGCAAGTCGGTCAGGGCCACGTGGTCGAAGTCGGGCGACGACGCCGTCACCACCTACACCGCGTCGGACGGCACGCCGGTGAAGCTGCAGCCGGGCCGCACCTGGGTGGAGCTGGCCGGTCGGGAACGGGCGCCGAGCGTTCGCTAGGACGCGACGCCGGGCCGGCCTACCCGTCGGTAACCTTGGGGCATGGAGGAGCTGCTGCTGGCGCTGGTCGCAGGTTGGGTGATCTTCACGGGCTCGATGGTCGGCGTCTTCGCCTTCGGCCGGTGGCGGCTGCGGCGCCGGCTGCGGATCCGCCCCGAGATGCGGAGCGCGGTGCCGACGTGGTGGCTGGTGCCCGGCACCCCTTCGTCCCGGCTGCACCTCAGGCTCCGCCGCGTGGCAGCCGTCGCCCGCACCGCCGGCGCCACCGACCCCGCCCTTCGTCCCCTCGTCGCCGACGTCCAGGACCACGCGGTGACCCTCGAGACCCACCTGCTCGTCGTCGCCCGCGGCGGTCGGCGCGCCACCCCGTCCCGGCGGGCGCTCGACGGGGAGCTGCGGCGGCTGGAGGACGTCACCGCCCGGCTGGCGCAGAACGCCCGGGCCGTCCCGCGCCGTCCCCGCCGGCGACCTCGACCCCATCGGCGACCTGGGCGAACGGCTGGCCGCGCTGGAGTCGGCCCGGCAGGAGGTTGCCGGGCTGGAGCAGACGGCCGGTCTGCGCCCCCCGGCCCAACCCAGGTCAGTCCAGCTCAGTGCCGGCGAAGGCCGGTCCAGCCAAGTCAGTGCCCATGAGGGTCTACCGGTCCGGTAGGCGGGTCGGCGGTCGGATCGGACACCGGGTGGCGGGCGGCGATGAGCGCCGCCAGTCCTGTCGTCAGAGGCACCGACGCCACCAGGCCGATACCGCCGACCAGGGTTCGCACGACCTCCTGGGCCACCAGGCCCCCGGTGATCACGTCGGCGATCGGGCGGCTGGCGAGGGTGAAGAGGAGGAGCAGGGGCATGGCCGCCCCGGCGTAGGCCAGGACGAGGGTGTCGACGGTGGAGGCGATGTGGTCTCGGCCGATGCGCATCGCGGTGCGGTAGAGGTCGACAGCGGTCCACGCCGGGTTGGCCGTCCGCAGTGCCCACACCGCCGACGCCTGGGTCACGGTCACGTCGTTGAGCACGCCCAACGAGCCGATGATGATGCTGCCCAGCAGGACGCCGCGGAGGTCGACCTGGGAAGCGCTGATCTGCAGGTACGCGGTCTCCTCGGTGATCACCTGGGCGATGGCGGTGGCCTTCACGAAGATGGCGGCCAGCACGCCTGTCAGCACCAGGCTGGCCAAGGTGCCCAACAGGGCGACGGTGGTCTTGTCGTTGACCCCGTGGGCCAGGTACATCAGCAGGAACATGATCGCCGACGACCCCACGATCGAGACCAGCAGGGCGTCGTGGCCATGGAGGATCGACGGCAGGACGAATGACACCAGCAGGGCGAAGCTCAGTCCCAGCCCGACGAGGGCGGCCAGGCCCCGCCACCTGCCGATGGCGACGACGACCACCGCGAAGAGCAACCCGAGCCAGATGAGCGACGTCCGCCGCTGGAAGTCGGAGAAGTAGTACCCGACCCCTTCGAGGTCGCTGGTCCGGCCCAGGACCACCCGGTCGCCGGCACGCAGCCGAGGCTGACCGGCGCCCTCCGACAGCTCCAGGGTGGTGTCGAGGCCGCGCTCCGGGCCGCTGGTGAGCCGAACGGTCGCCACCCTGCAGGTCGACGCCAGGTCCGGCGAGACGCCGCCCTGGCAGGGGACGACCTGGTCGGCGGTCACCGTTGCGTTGACGAGCGGGACGATCGGGCCCATGAAGTCGGGGCGGGAGAGGTCCTCTCCTCGTGGCCAGAGGGCGACCACGCCGACGACGGTCGCCAGCAGCAGGGGCAGCACGGCCACCAGGAGCGGCCGCGAGACCTTCCCCGGCAGGTTGCTCATGCCGACATTTCCATGGCGGCGAGTTTGCCTCGGCGCCGCTGGGGGCACCGACCTAGTGGCCGCTCGCCCACCGAAGGAGATCGCCCATGCTCGGATTCGTCATCGGCCTCATCGTCATCGGACTGATCGCCGGTGCGCTCGCCCGTCTCCTGGTCCCCGGCCGGGACCCGATGGGCATCGGCGCCACCATCCTGCTCGGCATCGTCGGGTCGTTCGTCGGCGGCTTCCTGGCCGACGTCCTGTTCCGCAGCGAAGGCGAGGATCTCGGCCTGACTCCAGCGGGGATCATCGGGTCGGTCATCGGGGCGATCATCGTCCTGCTCATCTACAGGGCAGTCACCCGCCGCCGCGGCGCCCACATCTGACGCAGAAGCCCTGACAGCCCGGCCCGATTCCGGCCGGGCCGCGTACCCTGGGGCGGGTGTGCGGCCGCGTCGTCTCCACCAGCACTGTCGACCACCTGGTCGAATGGCTGGGCGTGGACGAGGTGGTCGCACCTCCGCTCCCGCCGAGCTGGAACGTGTCGCCCGGCCGTGACCTCTACGCCGTAGCTCGCAGCCGGTCGGGTGCCCGCCGCCTGGGCCTGATGCGGTGGGGGCTGGTGCCCTCCTGGGCGTCGGCCCCGCCGCCGGCCCGAAGCCGATCAACGCACGAGCCGAGTCGCTCCTCGACCGTCCGGCGTTCGCCGACGCCCTGGTCCGTCGCCGCTGCCTCGTTCCTGTCGACGGATTCTACGAGTGGGAACGACTCGGCGGCCGGGCCCGGCAACCGTGGTTCCTCGCTCCCGCCGACGGCCGGCCGCTCGCTCTGGCCGGGCTCTGGGACCGGTGGGTCGCCCCGGACGGAGATGCGCTGGTGAGCGTGGCCATCGTCACCGTCGCCGCCAACGCCGACGTCGCCCGCCTCCACGACCGCATGCCCGCCGTGCTCGAAGAGGACGAATGGGATGCGTGGCTCGACTCGGCGGGCGGGTCAGACGTCGGCGGCCTGCTCGACCTGCTCACCTCCGCCGACGACGGGTTCCTGCAACTCACCCCGGTCAGCACGAGGGTGAACTCGGTCGCCAACGACGGTCCCGACCTGCTCGAACGGGTCGAACCGGCGGTCGTGGAGGAGCCCGCCCAGCTGTTCTAGCGCCCGCAGAGGGCGGCCAGCGACGCTGGGTACGGGGCGCGGGCCACGCCCTCCTCGGTCACGATGGCGGTGACCAGGGCGGCGGGGGTGACGTCGAACGCCCGGTTGTCGACCTTCATGCCGGGCGGTGCGATCCGCTGGCCGGCGAAGGTGGTGACCTCTTCGGCCGGCCGCTGCTCGATCGGGATGGCATCGCCGTCGGGGCAGTCGAGGTCGACGGTGGACGTCGGCGCGGCCACGTAGAACGGGATGCCGTGGTGGGCGGCCAGCACGGCCAGGCCGTACGTGCCGACCTTGTTGGCCACGTCGCCGTTGGCGGCGATGCGGTCGGCGCCGACGACGACGCAGTCGACCTCGCCCGCCGCCATCAGCCCGGCGGCCATCCCGTCGGCCACGAGGGTGGCTGGAATTCCCAGCCGGTCGAGCTCCCAGGCGGTCAGGCGGGCGCCCTGGAGCACCGGCCTCGTCTCGTCGACCCACACCGACGGCCGTCGGCCCTGCTCGGCCGCGGCGCGGACGACACCGAGGGCGGTGCCGTAGCCGGCGCAGGCCAGGGCGCCGGCGTTGCAGTGGGTGAGCACCCGCCCGTCCTCGGGCACCAGGCCGGCCCCGTGGGCGCCGAGCCGGCGATTGCGGGCCACGTCCTCGTCCGCCACCCGGATCGCCTCGGCCACCGGATCGCCGGCCGCCCGCCCGAGGGCCACCCCCCACGCCAGGTTGACGGCCGTAGGACGGGTGGCGCAGATGAGGTCGGCCGCCGTGTCCGGGTCCATCCCGGTCCGCGCGGCCAGGGCCATGCCCATGGCGCCGGCCACGCCCAGCGCCGGCGCTCCCCGCACCGCCAGCGTGCGGATGGCGTCGCACAGGTCCTCGACGGTGCCGACGTCGAGCTGCACCAGCTCGCCGGGCAGCCGGCGCTGGTCGATCATCCTGACCGCGCCGTCGTGCCACTCGATTGTCGGCGGGATTGGCCTGGGCGGAGGGCGCCCGACCGGTCGGTCACCGGCCGATCGCGCGGGCTTGGAACGTCACGACCTGGTCGGTGAGGGGCGCCTCGTAGAGCACCTTGCCGTCCTCCCCGTACATCAGCATGGTCGTCAGCATGGCCGCGTCCACCGGCACGCTCCGAGCCAGGACGCCGTGGCCGTCGGCCAGCTGCAGGGTGCCGAGCTCGATGGTCGGACCGTCGACCTGCTGCACGGCAACGGGGTAGGCGCCGGAGGCCCCGGGCGAGCCGTCGAGGCTCACCAGCACGGTTGCCGGGTTCGTGCCTGTGACCATGACCCGGCACGTGGTCCGGCCGCTCGGCGACACGGCCAGAGCGGTCTTGACCGGGGGGTTCATCCCCCGCTCGGCCGGCTCGTGGTCACCGGTGCGATCGGCGGCGAAGCCGAGGACCAGGCCCAGGGCGACCAGCCCGACTGCGACCACCGCGGCGGCACGTCCCCCGATCAACCGCCCGGCACGGAAGGCGTTGGGAACCCGCCGGCCGCGTCCCCACCCGGCCGTCGACCACCGCCGCCAGCACCCGGGTCTCGAAACCCGAGGGCGGTTCGACCTGGGGTGCGAGCAGCGAGAGCTGGTCGACCACCCGCGACAGGTCGTCGACCTCCTCCCGGCACGTCCGGCACGACGCCAGGTGGGAGACGGCCGTCGCCCTGTCGGTACCCGACAGCAGGCCGAGGGCCAGCTCGACCCTGGTGTCAGCCAGGTCGGCGCACGCGCTCACTGCCTGCACCTCTTGACGGGGCTGCTCCTGGTCATGTGCCTGCCCCTATTGATGTGGCCGCCCTACTCATTGGCAGCCTCCCGCCGTACGCCCAGCGAGGCCCTCAGGCGGAAGAGCCCGGCCCGGATCCGCGTCTTGGCCGTCCCCAGCGGAACGCCTTCGGTCTCGCCGACCTCCCGGGCCGTCCGTCCGCACAGCGTCGCCAGCACGACGGCCCGACGCTGCTCGACAGGGAGCTTGGCCAGCGCCGAGCGGAGCGACTCGACCTCCGACCCAAGCTCGGCGGCGGCTGCGGGCGCCCCGCGCGAGCCCTGGTCCTGCAGGTCGTAGGCGGCCATCACCGCCGGGTCCACGGGGTTCGGCCGCCGCATGCGGAGGGCGTCGATGGCGGCGTTCCTCGTGATCGCCAGCAACCACGTCGGCACCGACCCGCGGCGGGGGTCGTAGGCGGAAGCGTGACGCCAGGCTCGCAGGAACGCCTCCTGGGCGACGTCCTCGGCCAGGGCGGCGTCACCCACGATCGACCGGGCCAGGCCGAAGACCCGGGCCTGGTGCCGGCGGACGAACGCGGTGGCGGCGTCGGGGTCACCCACGCCGAATCCGGCGAGGAGGGCGTCGTCGCCTGCCGTGCGCATCACTGGGATGGTACGACCGCAGGGCGACCGAGGATTGCCCCAATCCGCGCAACCCGGTCCGCCGTATGGTTCAGCATGCGCAAGATAGGGATCCTGACGATGGTGCTCCTGTCGGTAGCTCTTCTCACGTCGGCGTGCGGCAGCGACGACGACAGTGAGTCGAGCAGCTCGACGACTGTGGCGCCGCCGCCCGTCTCGCTCACCGGGACGGTCAACGACCACGGCACGGCGTCGGCCGCAAACGACATGGAGGTCGAGCTCGACGACTTCTACTTCGGCCCGACGTACATCAAGGCCACGCCGGGGCAGCAGTTCGCCGTCGAGCTGTTCAACGAGGGGGCGGCCAACCACACCTTCACCATCGACAGCCTCAGCATCGACGAGCAGTTCGCGGCCGACGAGCGGAAGACGGCGTCGCTCACCGCGCCGGCCAGCGGCACGCTCGAGTTCTACTGCCGGTTCCACAAGGGCCGCGGCATGCAGGGCGCGATCTTCATCGGTTGAGATCTGGCTTCGTCGGCTGAAGCTGGGCGGTTTGCCGACCCCACGCTCGGGGGAGGTGACGAGCGTGCAGACCATCAGCGGATTGACCGACAGCGACATCACCACGACCCACGTCGGCGGGGCCAAGGCCTCGACCGCGGACGACTCCGACGACGCGGGTGCCGACGACGCCGGTACTGACGACGCCGGTGCCGACGACGCCGGGACTGACGACGCCGGTGCCGACGACTCGGGCGCCGACGACTCCGGCGCCGACGACTCCGGTGGCACCGACGACGCGGGCGCCGACGACTCCGGTGGCACCGACGACGCCGGCGCCGACGCCGGATAGCAGACCCCACGCTTGAGCCCGGACCCGGCGGCCACACCGCTGGCCCGCTGCGTCGGGGACACCGACCGGTTCCTCGCCGACCGGTGGGCCGCGCGCCCCAACTCAGGCCCGGGGCCGACGACCGCGGGTTCGCCGACCTCCTGTCCACCGCCGACATTGCCACCCTCATCTCCTCGCTCCCGCGCACGCCCGAGCTCCGCCTGGTGCGGGATGGCCAGCCCCTCGACCCCGGCAGGTACACGACGTCGGCCTCGGTAGGGGGCAAGCAAGTGCCCGGTGCCGGCGACCCCGCCCGCATCTACGCCGAGTTCGACGGCGGTGCCACCATCGTCCTCCAGTCCCTCCAGCGCACCTGGCTGCCGGTGGCCCGGTTCTGCCGCCGCCTGGAGTTGGAGCTCTCCCACCCCGTCCAGGCCAACGCCTACGTCACGCCACCGGGCGAGAGAGGCCTCGGCGTCCACTACGACACCCACGACGTGTTCGTCCTGCAGCTGGCCGGTCGCAAGCGGTGGACCCTGTACGAACCGGTGTTCGAGCTCCCGCTGCCGTCCCAGCCGTGGTCGGCCTCGACCTCGTCGGCGGGCGACGAACTGCTCGACGTGGAGCTGGCGCCCGGCGACTGCCTCTACGTCCCCCGGGGCGTCCCCCACGAAGCCACGTCGCTCGACGGCATGTCCGCCCACCTCACCCTCGGCGTGCTGGCGGTGACGTGGCACGACGTGGCCCAGGAGCTCGTGGTTGCGGCCGCCGACGAGGTCGCCTTCCGCCGGCCCCTCCCGGTCGGCTTCGCCGAGGACGGCGAGCTCGCCGCCGCGATGCCGGACCTCGTCTCCCTGCTGCACGAGTGGCTGGACAAGGCCGACACGGGCGCCGTCGCCGAGCGCATCGTCCGGCGCTTCTGGACCGGACGCCGGCCCATTCTCGACGGCCAGCTCGACCAGTTGGAGGCGGCCCGGTCCTTGTCCGACCGCTCGACGGTGCGCCGGCAGCCCTCCGCCATCTGCCGTCTGTCGGTCGTCGACGACGAGCTCGTCGTCCTGCTGGGCGACAGGGAGCTGCGCATGCCGGCCGCGCTCGAACCCCTCGTCGCCCGGCTCACCGCCGGCGCCCCCATGCAGGTCGGCGACCTGGCCGACGCGGCCGACAAGGGGAGCCGTCTCGTCCTCGTGTGCCGGCTCGTCCGCGAGGGCGTCCTCGAGGTGCTTCAGGAGTAGTCCGCGCCCGAATCACAAACGTGTGATCTACTTCAGGCATCGTGGACGAGACACACGAGGGCGGACGCCGCAGGGTCGAGGTCCCGCTTCTGCTCGACGGCGCCGCGGCCTACGGATGGCGGATCCTCGTGTCCACCGCCACCGTCGCCCTCACCGTCTACGTCCTGATCGAGCTCTATGTGGTGGTCGTGCCGGTGGTGCTGGCACTCTTCCTCGCCGCCGTGCTCGAGCCGTTGGCGGCCAGGCTCCGGGCTCGCGGGTGGCCACGAGCGCTGGCTGCCACCGTGGTGTTCCTCGGCGCCCTGCTGGTGCTCGTCGGCCTGCTGACCTGGATCGGCACGAGCGTCGCCCACCAGTTCACCGACGTCGGCGAGCAGTTCCAGGCCGGAATCGACGACATCAAGGAGTGGCGCCAGGGGGAGCCCCTGAATTTGAGCGCCCAACAGGTCGACAAGCTGGAGCGCGACATCGGCGACATGAGCCGCACCGCCGTCGGCGGGCTGGCCGAGCAGGCCGCCGGCCAGGCCCGAGCCGCCGGCGAGGCCATCGGAGGCATGATCCTGCTCCTGTTCACGCTGTTCTTCCTGCTCAAGGACGGCACCCGCATCTGCGACTGGCTCCGGGAGCGCATTCCCTCCGACCATGTCGACGACGCCGTGGCCGTCACCCGGCGGGCTCGGCAGATCATGCACCAGTACCTGATCGCCACCGCCGCCACCGGGCTCATCGACGGCGTGCTCATCGGCATCGCGCTGTGGGTCCTGGGCGTGCCGCTGGTGATCCCGCTCGCGGTGCTGACGGTGCTCGGCGGCTTCATCCCGATCGTAGGGGCGACGGTCGCCGGGCTGATCGCGGCCGTCGTCGCCCTCGTGGCCAACGGCGTGGGATCGGCCTTGCTGGTCGTGGCCGCCACCATCGCCGTCCAGCAGATCGAGGGCAACCTGCTGCAGCCGCTGATCCTCGAGCGGGCGGTCAAGCTGCACCCGCTGGTCACGGTCTGGGCGGTCGCCGCCGGTTTGGTGGTGGGCGGCTTTCTCGGCGCCTTCCTGTCCGTGCCGCTCCTCGCTATCGCCGTCGGGTTCGGCAGCCACTACCGCAACCGGGGCCGTCCGGAGCCCGACGACCCGGTCGACGCCGAGGCGGAGCCGGTGCCGGCGGGCTGACCGCGCGTCTGATTCCGTCAGCGGGCCGAGGGGGCGAAGCCCTCCGCCCGGAGGCGGTCGCCTACCGCCGGCGGCACCTCCACCAGCCAGCCGGCGTCCGCGAGGTCGGATCGGGAGACCGCGACCTCGCCCGCCGGCGTACCGGCGTAGGACAGGCGCAGGATCCAGCGGCTTCCCGGGTCGAAGACCCTCTCGACCTCCATCGCGTTGTCCCGGGCGGCGGTGCCGAGGTCGAGCGAGCCGCTGCTGCCGACGGCGGCCAGCGCCACGTTCAGCTGGTACGGCGTGGGGTTCACGATGGTGACGCGCTCCACGAACGGACTCGGGCTCAAGCTGCTCGACGCCAGGGCGACGGCGGCGATCCCGCCGACGGCGGCCGCCAGCAGGCCGCCGGTGCGTGCCGGGCGGCTGGGAGTGGTGCGGGTTTCGGTGCGGGTGCGGGTCAATTTGGGACCTCCGACTCGGCCGCCCGGCATCGGGCGGCGCCGACGAACAGCGACGTCAGGCGGGAAGGAGGCGCGGTGGGGCCCTGAGGGCCACCGCCCGTCGCAGGGCGACGAGGGTCGAAGCGGGACCGGAGTGCGTGCGACGGGAGCGGCACCGGGCCACCACCGGGACGGCCACGAGGGCGGCCAGCAGGGCGGCGAGCGACAGCGGCGCCCGCTCCGGCGCGACGTGGGTCAGCGTGCTTCGGCTTTCCTCGGCCCTCCCGGGCAGCACCGCCGCCTGCACGGCGGCGGCACCGATCGTGGCGTCGGCGGTGACCTGGGCCAGGCGGTGGGCGTCGGGGCCGGCGAACGGGGCGGCCCCGCCACCGGCGGTGGCGGCGGCGACACCGGCGACGAGCAGCGCCAGCAGCCACCACCGACGCATCCGACGCCCCATCACGCCGTCAAGACTACGAGATCCGCACCCGGACGCCATGATGGGCCCGTGAGCGAGCCGAAGGCGAGCGAACCAATGTGGCGCGCTTCGTCCGGCCGGAGGCCGGATGTCACGGATTTCATCGGTGCGCCATCCAACGGGATGGAGCACCGATGAGCGAGTCCCCCGGGAACCGATGGCTCCAGGTCGCCGGGGGTCGCAGCCGGACCTACGACCAGCGTTGGGCCGAGCTGGCGGCCGAGGGCAGGAACATCCACGGTGAGGCCGACTTGGTCGAGGCCCTGGGCCCGGCGACGGTGCTCGACGCCGGCTGCGGCACCGGCCGGGTGGCGGTCGAGTTGGCCAGGCGGGGCGTCGAGGTCGTGGGCGCCGACATCGACCCCTCCATGCTCGACGTCGCCAGGGCCAAGGATCCGGGCCTCACCTGGGTGGTGGCCGACCTGGCCGGCCTGGACCTGGGCCGGCGGTTCGACGTCGTCGTCATGGCTGGCAACGTCATGATCTTCCTGGAGCCCGGGACCGAGGCGGCAGTGGTGGCGAACCTGGCCCGGCACCTGGAACCGGGTGGGGCCCTCGTGGCTGGCTTCTCGCTCGAACCCGGCCGCCTCGACCTGGCCACCTACGACGCCCACGCCTCCTCCGCCGGCCTCGGGCTGTCCGAGCGATGGGCCACCTGGGACCGGCATCCCTTCGCCGGCGGCGAGTACGCCGTCTCGGTCCACCGCCGTCCGAAGATCTGAGGACCAGCAGGGGGACGCCCGAGGAGGAGCGGGGATTACGGGGCTACCGGGACCAGCTCCGTGCACCTCGCGCACCGCTCGAACGCCCCGTGCTCCCAGGGCAGGTCCGCCCACAGCCTGAGCGTCACGTCGCTCCCGCACGCCGGCACCGTCCCGTCGCGAGGGACCGCGTGGCACAGACCGCCGGGGATCTGCCGGCGGGCCGCCGCCGTCCGCCCGGCCCCGGGCCGGTGGGGCCGAACCAGTCGAGGCGCTCGGAGCCCAGCTGGAACTCCACGTCAGCGACGATACAGATGGAGACGGCTCCGTGCTCCGGCTCCCTGGCGGAGCCCGACGCCCGCCGACGAGCGCCCGCCGTTCAGACGCTGGTCGTCCGCCTGTGGGACTCGGTGGCCTTGGCGACGACGTCCTCGGCGACCTCGCGCAGCTTGCGCTTCTCCCGCTGCGACGCCCGGACCAGGATCTGGAAGGCCTCGTCGGGGCTGCACCGCTGGGCCCCCATGAGGATGCCCTTGGCCTGCTCGATGGTCGCCCGCGACTTCATGGCCTGGGCCAGATCCTCGCCGAGCTGGTGCGCGTCCCAGTAGGCCTGGGAGTTGGCGAGCACGATGGCAGCCTGGCTGGCGAACTGCAGGCCGACCTCCACGTCGTCGTCGGAGAACGCCGCCGGGCGGTGGGAGTAGAAGTTGAGGGCACCGACGCCTTCGTGGCGGGCGATCAGCGGGACCGACATGCTGCTTCGCAGGCCGCGGGCGGCCGCCGCCTGGCTGAACGGCTGCCACTGGGTGTCGTTCTCCATGTCGTCGATCCGGAAGACCTGCTGATGCCGGAAGGCGTCGAGGCAGGGCCCGATGCCCGTCTGGTACTGGCTGGAATCGATCTCCGGCATCGACTCGTCGGTGAAGACCGCCGTCCACGCCCGCCCCTCGACCAGCATGGTGATGCCGACCATGTCGGACGCGGCGATCGCCGAGCCGGCGAGGTCGGAGACCCGCTGGAGCGTCTCCTTCAGGGTCGCGTCACCCACGAAGAAGAGCGACATGGCCTGGAGGCCCTTGACCAAGGACTCTGAGCTCGATCGCACGACCCGCTCCCCCACGACGGTGAGCAGGTCACATCCCCACTCCACGAGGACGGCGGGCCTGCTCAGTGGCCCGTTACCTACCCACGCCCGCCGCTCCTGACCCAGGTTGCTGCCTGGCCCGGCGCCGCTCCCGACCGGCCCTGTTCAGCAAGTGGGCCTCGTCGTGGCCAGCGGACATCTCACGGATGTGTGGCTCAAACGCCGGCGCGCTTCCTCGGGCGGAGCGATCTCCTGGTCTGCGGCAGAACACCCGACTGGACGTGACTTCGTCCAGCGGCGGGTCGAACCACCCTGAAGGCTCCGTCGCCGCCACCGGTGGTCGATCGCGTACCGGCGGGCGCAAGATCGCTCGAGCCTGCCGCCCTTCGGCGCAACCGGGAAGTCGTTACCGTCGCAGGGCCCATGTACCATGAGGGAACAGATGTTCGGCTCTGCCCTTGCCGTCGGCGACATGACTGACGACCGCTTCAGCTTCCCCGATCCGTTGTCTCGGGGAGAGGTCGTCATGCCGCGTTCCGCCATCACCTCCTTGCCATTCACCCGCCCAGCATCCGCTGCCCGCGACGTCCACATCGCTAGCGTCGGGAAAGTGCGCACTCTTGATGTGTTCGCCGGAGCAGGCGGACTGTCGGTCGGGCTCGAGCAAGCTGGGTTCGACATCGTCGTCGGTGCCGAATGGGACAGTGATGCCTGTGAGACGTTCGCAAAGGCGCACCCGACGGCTGAGGTGATCGAAGGTGACGTCGACGCCGTCTCGTTCTTGCGTTGGCGTGACCAGATCGAGGTGGTCGTCGGTGGGCCGCCATGTCAGCCGTGGAGTACGGGGGGCAAACGCCTTGGCGCCGATGACCCACGAGACGGCTGGCCGGCCTTCCTGCGGGTGCTGCGTGAGGTCCGCCCTCGTGCATTCATCGCGGAGAATGTCGCCGGCCTCGGCAGCGGCGCCCGAAACACCCACTTCCGAGCGCTTGTCACCGAGCTCGAGGATCTTCGGTTCGCCGTCACCGCTAGCGTCGTGAATGCAGCCGACTATGGCGTGCCTCAGAAGCGCCGGCGGCTTGTGCTCGTGGGGCTCCGGGACCAGGGCTTTGTGTTCCCCGACCCCAAGTTCGGTCCAGAGCGCGAGCGCCCCTGGCGTGCCACCGGGGAGTTCATTGGACGAGACGCCATCGGAACGCCCAATCCCTCGATTGTCACGTACGCACGTTGCCCGGACCTTCGCCCGAACCCCTATGACGGTCACGTGTTCAACGGCGGCGGCCGACCCATCGATCTGACAAGGCCTGCGCCGACACTGCTCGCGAGCATGGGTGGCAACAAGACTCCCTGGGTCGACACGAGAGGCATTGTCCCCGAGTACCACGCGAGCCTCCTCGCCGGTGGCAAACCGCGCACAGGGCACGTCCCAGGCGCTCGCCGGATCACCGTGGACGAGGCTGCGCTACTTCAGACGTTTCCTGTGGGCATGTACTTCGCCGGGCCACGATCGAGTGGCTACCGGCAGATTGGGAACGCCGTTCCGCCACTCCTTGCTCGCGAGATCGGCGCGTCGCTCGTAACGCAGCTCGGTTCGTAGTTAGCTCTCGGCGACAAGCCCAACGTCGCGGAGCAGGCTCACGTAGTCGGCGACCAGCTGGTCGTTCGGCTGGCGCAAGGCGAGATGCTCCCAGAGTCTGGTCAGCGCCGTCCGACGGCCCGGACGCGTCAACCGGTGGACCAGCGACCGGCACTCCGACTGGACGTCGAGCACAGAGAGGTCGATCGCGCTGGCGACAAGCCCATCGGGAAGTGAGGCAGCCGCTACGGCTGACTTGATCTGGGGCCCGGACGGCGCTGGACCGGGGGCGACGATGTGTACCCGCGCAAGGTCATGATGCCGCAGCACTGCCGTCGCTTGGCCGACCTTGGAGATCCACGGGTTGGCGGTCACTTCGTAAGCCTCTGTCAGCGTGCCGCCGTCGAGGACCTGCACGTCCGCGGCTGTTCCAGCGGATGCATCGGAGGCGGAAAGAGTCTTCGTCTCAACACGGCGACCGCCGTACTCCTCGGCTAATGCGTGAAGAAGGCTCGCGAAGACGAACTGCTCGTGAGCGCCGCCGCTCGGGACCCCGAGCAGCTCGTCCACAACCCGAGTGACGCGGCGAAAGGTCAGTCGAGCGACGTCCAAGCTTGGCATCGGGGGAAGGTTTCCGCGCGGTGGAGGCAATCCGCGTAGCCATGTAGCGCATCGCCTGCTCGATCGGACCTTGATCGTCCTGCTCCTGTGCCCACAACAGCAGACTCGTTCCAAGCTCGGCGCTCGCGCCCGAGAAGGCTGCTGGTCCCTTTCGCGACCGTCTGAAAAGCATCTCTCCGCGCCCGAATGTTGAGTTCATCGAGAAGCGAGGCGAGCCTTTGGCCCACCGTCCGACGTCCAGCCGGCGGAGTCGCGATGTCGGCGGTCGTCCCGGCGTCGACGGCAAATGCGAGCGCCATGAGCGCCGCGTCTCGATAGGTGTCGGCCTGTGAGACGAGATCATCGAGCCACGGCTTCGCGTCGTCAGGAGCCTCCGGCTCTGGCTCCACGCTCCCATCCACCAAGCCGCGAACGAGGTCGCCCAGCATCACGGACACCTCGTCCGATCCCACAGGTGGACCCTATTCGCGGCGCGGCTACCAACCCGACGGGCGATTGGCTACGGTCCAACGCGTGCCGGAACCGTGGAGGCTGCCGTTTGCCTCGTCCGAATCGATCCGGCGACGAATGAGCGCACAGCGCAGCCAGGACACCGAGCCTGAACGGGCGCTCCGGAAAAGGCTCCACGCCATGGGCTTGCGCTACCGCGTGCACATGGCCCCTCTGCCTGGTGTCCGACGAGAGGCCGACATTGTGTTCACCCGGGCGCGAATTGCCGTGTTCGTTGATGGCTGTTTCTGGCACGGCTGCCCCGAGCACGGGCGGCGGCGTCACGACGTGAACGCCTGGTACTGGCCCGAGAAGATCCGCGGAACCAACGGCGGGACGCCGACACCGACCGACGCCTGCTGGGCGAAGGATGGACGCCTATCCGCGTCTGGGAGCATGAGCCGGTTGCCGATGCAGCCGAGCGGATTGCCCGTGCAGTCCAGGCAGAGACGCGCTGAGCTCAGCCTCACGGAGTGGGAGCAGGCCCCCGGAGGAATCGGCGAGACGAGCAGCGGCTACGCCGGCTATCGCTCGGCGCCGTCGCCCCGGCCCAGCCCCGCCTCGCGCGCCCGCACGATCGCCTCGGCCCGGCTGGCGGCGTGGATCTTGGTGAGGATGTTCGACACGTGGTTGCGGACGGTCTTGGCGTTCAGGTACAGACGGGCCGCGATGGCCGGGTTGCTCTGGCCCCGGGCGATCAGGTCGAGCACCTCCCGCTCCCGGTCGGTGAGCTGGGGGAAGGCGACTTCGGCGCCGGTGCGACCCTCGGCGAGGTGCCCCACCAGCCGCTCGGCGACGCCCGGGCCGAAGACCGCCTGCCGCCGGGCCACCGATTCGAGGGCCCGCACGATGTCGGCGCACGACGACTCCTTCAGCAGGTAGCCGCGGGCCCCGGCCCGAAGGGCGGCGACGACCGACTCGTCGTCCTCGAGCAGGGTGAGGACGACGACCGCGGCGGCGGAGTCGGCGGCGACGATCCGGCGCGTCGCCTCGACGCCGTCGAGCACGGGCATCTGCAGGTCCATGAGCACCACGTCGGGCCGCAGCCGCTCGTAGGCCTCGACCGCCTCGAGCCCGTTCTCGACCTCCCCGACCAGGTCGAGCCCGGGCGCCACGCCGAGGGCCAGGCGGAGCCCGTCTCGGAACACCGGGTGGTCGTCGGCCACGAGGACCCGCAGCGGGGGGCGCAGCGGGGCGTCGGCGCCGGCAGCCGTTGACCCTGTGTCGCTCACGTCGGCCCGTCGATCGGCAGGGTGGCCAGGACGACGGTGCCGCCACCCGGTCTCGGCTCGATCGCGCAGGTGCCACCCAGCTCGGCGGCACGCTCCTGCATCGAACGCAGCCCGACGCCCGGAACATGGTCCGGGGAGACCCCGGTGCCGTCGTCCTCGACCCGCACCTCCAAGGCATCGTTCAGGGCGAGGTGCACGACGCACCGGGAGGCGTTCCCGTGGCGGGACGCGTTGGTCACCGCCTCCATGACGATGCGGAAGGCGGTGACCTCCGTGGCCGGAGGCAGGGTGTCCACGTTGCCGGCGGTCTCGACCACGACGGCCAGCCGGCCGTCGCCGTCGCCGTGGCCGCCGTCGCCGTTGCGGCGGTTCAGGTACGACGTGCCCTCGCGGATGGCGGACACCAGGCCGAGCTGGTCGAGCACCGGCGGGCGGAGGTCGTCGACGAGGCGCCGGATGTCCCGGATGGCCTCCTTGGCCCTGCCGACCAGGCCGTCGAGGATCGCCTCGGCGGCCTCGGGGTCCTGGCGGACGATTCCCTTGGCCACGTCGAGCTGGAGGGCGACGCCGGCCAGGGTGGGGCCGAGACCGTCGTGGAGGTCGCGCCGTATCCGTCGACGTTCCTCCTCGCGCGCCAGCACCAGCCGGTCGACGGAGCGCCTGAGCGTCGCCGCGTGGGCGAGCGACGACGCCACCGCCAGCGGAGTGCCGAAGACGACGAGCAGCACCAGGGCGTTGACCGCAGGCGACGGTCCGGTGTCACCGTCCGAAGTGAGGACCCAGACGGGAGCGGCCACCGCTGCGCTCACCGCCGGGACGACCAGCCACCGCAGCTGGCGCCGCCGCTCGACGCTGGCGTCCCGGGCCCTGCTGAGCAGGGCCGCGGCGGCGATCAACGCGTTGGTGGTCACGAGGAGCCAGGCGACGTCGCGCAGCGAGCGCAGGAACCCGGCGCCGTCGGTGCCGACCGGATTGACCACCAAGGAGTACTCGCCGTCCAGCGGGCCCGGCGCGAAGGCGTGCAGGAGCCCGAGGACCACCAGGTTGGCGGCGGCGACGTAGGCCGCCGGTCGCCATCTGGGCGAGGGGAGGGAGCCGTCGGGGTAGAGCATGAGGCCGAAGGTCAGGCCGAAGCAGGCGGCGACCCACCACGACCAGGAACCGGCCCAAGTCAGGAGGTTCACCGCCGGCAACGAGAGGGGGTCGGTGAGCACGCCGTAGGTGGCGTACTCGCTGGCCAAGGCGGCGAAGGCCAGGACCGTGCCGGCCACGAGGAAGACCCAGCCGACCAGGTTGTCCCGCCGGCGCGACAGCACGGCGATGCCGATCAGGGCGACGCTGAAGTACGCGAAGCCGGTGACGACCTCGAATTGCGTCGACACCCGGCCAGCGGGCCCTCCGTTCCCGCGTTCAGGGCAAGAAGCCAGAAGTTGAGGCCGGTGAAGGCCAGGGCCGGCAGGGCGCCGCCCCAGGTCACCGGTGACGCCGGCCGGGCACGCGTGTCCCGTAGCTGCTGGGCTCGCCGAGATCGCGATCTCACGTGCTTGCCTGGGTTGTCCGTTCGACGGGCTGTGGCCGGTCCGCCACACACAGCGGACGCCACGAGGCTAATCCCACCCTGATACCCCGGCTTTCGCCGCGTCCACCGCGACATATGAGCCGTATGACTCATCAAGGACCCCCTCCGGACCGGTCGATCTGGTGAGAGATGCGAAGCGGGACCGTGCGCCGGGGACTCGTCGTCGGCGTGGCCTTCCTTGCCTTCGCCGCCGGCCTCGTGTCACCGACGACCAGCCAGGCCGCATCCACCCCGCGACGCGACGGTGGAGCGGCTCCGGGACGAGCGGCGGGGCATGGTCTACGACGGCCTCCAGCGCCGCGCCGGCGGCCCCTGCGGCGACGCCTTCGAGATCGTCGCACCGGCATCCAACGGGCGGGCCCGCTGCACCCACGGCCCCGATCCTGCCCCTGACGGCGTCGACGTCCGGGCCCGGCAGGAGTTCGGCCCCGCGACCGCGACCGACACGGCCACCGCCACCGCCGGCGATCCTCAGCCGGCCGTCGCAGCCGCCCAGGTCGGTATTCCCTGCTTCGGCACCGGCAGCGACGGGTACCGGGTCCAGCTCGCGTACGTCCGGCTGGCGGGCTCCACCGACCGCTCCGCGACCCTGTTCCCGAATTTCGCCACGTGGGCCGCCACCGCCAACACCGCCTACAACGACAGCGCCGCGCAGACGGGTGGCGTCAGGCACATCCGGTTCGTCACCGACGCCGCCTGCAACCTGGTGATCGCCAAGGCCGAGGTTTCCTCCGCGGCCATGGGCAACTTCTCCACCTACGTGTCGGAGCTGAAGGCTCTCGGTCTCAACCGCTCCGACCGCAAGTACCTGACCTGGGCCGACGCCAACACCTACTGCGGGATCGGCGAGCTCTACATCGACGACAAGGCGACGACGACGCCCGGGCTGTCCACCAGCAACTCCAACAACGGCCACCCCGGGGTCAGCGGCGCCATCGCCCGTACCGACAACGGCTGCTGGGGCATGGCGAGCTCGGTCGAGGCTCACGAGCTGACCCACAACCTCGGTGGGGTGCAGGCCACCGCCCCCAACGCCACCGCCGGCTATCACTGCCGCGACGAATCCGACCGCATGTGCTACGTCGACGGCTCCGGCGTCACCATGATTCAGCGCTGCCCGACCGCCAACGAGCGGTTGCTCGACTGCAACCACGACGACTACTTCAGTACCAACCCGCCCGCCAACAGCTACCTGGCCACCCACTGGAATGTCGCCAACAGCGCCTTCCTGGCCGGCTCGAACCCCGGCGGGACGACGACCACCACGACGATCCCGCCCACGACGACGATCCCGCCAACGACGACCACGACAGTCGCGCCCAGCCACCACGACGACGGTCCCGGCGGCGACGCCCTCGGCGCCCCGCAACCTGGTCGCCTCCCGGCCGACCTTCACCAAGGGCGTGCGACTGGCCTGGTCGGCACCCCTGACCGGCCCGGTGACCGGCTACAACGTCTTCCGCAAGACCAGCGCCACCGCGTTCGTGAAGATCGCCGATCTCGGGACGGCGACGAGTTGGACCGACACCGCCACGGCGTCCGGAACGACGTACACGTACGTGCTGTCCGCCGAGAACGGCGCCCTCCAGGGCCCCTCTCCAACCAGTCGTCGGCCAAGGCGAGATAGCCGGTCGGAGTTCCGGCGGCTGATGTCCTAGCGTTGGCGACCGTGCCGCGATCGCTCCCCGAAGTCGACGAGACCGAGGCACAGGCCGCAGTCGCCGATGCCGGAGCGCGGGTCTCGGCTCTGCTCCGGTCGGTCACCCACCCCGACGCGCCGGCGCTGGGGGAATGGGACGTCACCGATGTGGCGGTTCATGTGTCCCACGTCGTCGACATCGTCGGAGCCATGGCCAACGGCACGGATTCGATGGCCCCGGAGATCTGGGACGTCGCCAAGCTGACGACCATGCTGGTGGCGGGGGAGTCCGAGCGTGACCTCGCCGTCCTCGCCACACGGATCGACGCCAGCATCGCCCGGCTGCTCGCCGCCCTGCGCGCCGGCGCCGACGGCCAGCGCCGGAAATGGCTGGTCGAGGGCGTCGAGATGCCGTTGTCGACCCTCGCCTGCCACGCCCTCAACGAGCTGGTCGTGCACGGCCGGGACATCGCCCAGGCCGACGGGGTGCCCTGGCCGGTTGAGCGGGACCACGCCCGCCTCATCCTGCGGGGCTTCCTGTTCCCCGTGCTCGCCGCGGTCCAGGGATCGATGGTCGACAAGGAAGCCGCCGCCGGCGTGAAGGCGACCTACGACGTTCGCCTTCGGGGCGGGGGCGGGGCGGTGATCCGCTTCGACGACGGCGACCTCTCCGTCAGCGCGACCCCGGACGGCCCCGTCGACTGCCACCTGTCGGTCGATCCGGTCACGTTCATGCTGGTGGCGTGGGGTCGGGTGGGCCAGTGGCCGGCCATCGGGCGGGGCCAGCTGTTCGCATGGGGTCGGAAGCCGTGGCTCGGTCTTGAGCTGCGGGCGATGCTGCGGAACCCGTAGCGACCGACGATCTCGCCGGTGCCGGCCGGTCAGTGACTCGGAAGGACCTCGACCGCCTTCTTCGACGCCCGCTTGGCCGCGTTTCGGGCCCGCCATCCCAGCGACGGCCGTCCTTCGGTGTCGGTGGCGGCCAGCAGCAGTCCGCCCAGCATGGCCAGGTTCTTCATGAAGCTGATGCGCTGCACGGCCCGGGTAGTGGTGTCCTCCTCCTCCCAGAACCGGTGGCCGGCGAGGGTGGTGGGCACGAGCGACGCGGCCAGCACCGCCGACGACACCCGGGGCAGGCGACCAGCGGCCAGCAGGGCGCCGGCCGCGACCTGGACGACGCCGTTGATCCGGACCAGGGTCACCGGGTCCTCGGGGAGGCGCATGGCGTGGGCCAGGGGAGGGGCGACCTTCTCGGCCTGGGACGCCTTGGACTCTGGATGCTTGGCGGCGTCGAGTCCTCCGGCGACGAACATCGATGCCAACAGGGGACGGGCGACTGTGCGGCTCACGGGCATGGACAACTCCTACCCGCTGCCGGGCGAACGTCACCTCGGCGGTACACTCCCGCGCCGCAGTGAACGCCACCGCCGTCCGATCGATCTGGACGCGTCTCGGCTGGTGGATCCTCCCCCCGCTGGTGCTGGCCGTGCTCGGCGGCTGGCTCGTGGCCCAGCGCCACAGCCTCTGGTACGACGAGCCTGTACACCGCCGAGGTGGCCCCGGTGGCGATCGGGCGGCTGGTCGGCGCGGTGGTGCACGGCGAGGGCACGATCCCGTACCTGCCGAGCGCCCCGCCCTCCTACAACGGGCCCTACTACGCGGTGACCCACGCCTGGCTGAGCGTGACCCGCCTCCCGGCCGACGAGATGGGGCTCCGACTGCTCACCCTGCTCGCGGCGGTGGCGGCCGTCCTCGTCTTCACCAGGGCGGTGGGCCGCCTTGCCGGCCCTGGCGTCGCCGCCGTCGCCGGCCTGGTCGCGGCCACAAACCCGCTGGTCGTCGAGTTCTCGGCCGAGGCGCGCGGCTACGGCCTGGCCCTCCTCGCCACGTCGCTGGCCGCCCTCGGACTGGCGCGCTGGCTCGACGACCGGCCCCGGAGCCTCCTGTTGTACGGGCTGGCCGGTGGGGCCGCCGGCCTGATGCACTGGTTCGCCGTCCTGGCCCTTCTCGGATTCGCCGTCGCCGCCCTGGCGCGGCGCGGCCGCCGAGCCGTCCCCTTCCTTGTCGTCACCGCCGCCGCCTGCGTGCCGGTGGCATGCCTGCTGGCGGTCGCCGTGGCCAACGGTGTCAGCGCGTCGGGTGCCGAGTGGATCGCCGACGTGGGTGTCTCCGTCCCCCGCCTGCTGCTGCGTTCCTGGGCCGCCGCCCACACCACCCTCCTGTTCCTGACCGTCGCCGCGGTCGTCGCCGGCGTGTGGCCAGGGGAGCGTGGTCGGCGGCGGGAGACGCTGGTGGTGGCAGGGGCCTGGTTCGGCGTCCCGGTGATGGTCGTCACCGCGCTCGCCCTGGTGCGGCCGCTCTACGTCGACCGCTATCTGCTGCCGGCCCTGCTCGGCCTGGCTGTCCTGGTGGCCCTCGGCGCCACCCGCCCCCGCCGACCGCTCGCGGCAGTGGCGGTGGCGGCGGTGCTGGCCGCCTCGCTGTGGGCGACCGTCGCCACGGTCCGCCTCGGTCCCAAGGAGGACCTGCGGGCCGCGGTCGAGGCGGTCGACGCGGGACACTCGGCCGGTCAGCCAGTCGTTCCCGCGTCGAGGTGGGAGGCGATGGGCCTGGACCACTACAGCCGTCGCATCGGCGGGGACCTGCGAAAAGACGTCGTACTTCCCCCCGCCGGCGTCCCCGCGGCAGAGACGGTGTGGGTCGTCCGCAGGGGGTCCGGGGGAGTGGGTGACGACAGGGCCGCCCGCGCCGCCCTCGACCGCGACCTGGCCGGTCGCGGCCTGCAGGTCGTCGCCGAACAGCGGTTCGCGGGGCGCTACTCGGTGGTGGTGGTGCAGCGGTGGGAGGCATCGTCCGCGCCCGCGGCCACTCCTTCGCCCGGTGCCTGAGCGCGGGCCCGAACCGCCCAGGCCAGCGTCCGTCCCGATTGGGACAAGCGTGCCGGAGTCGTCCACGCCGAACGGCCGGACGGCCTGGTCGACCGCAGGACGGGCACCGACACGGCGGGTACCCCTGACGCCCCGATGGCCGCGACGATGCTGGGCGACCGGAGCGTGACGACGGCGTCCCGGGCCACCGGTCCGAGGGCGACGAACGCCCCGGCGTCGGGAGGCAGGCCGGAGATCCTCGCCAGGACCCGCCGGTGGAGACGTCCCGTGACCGACCTGACCGAGCTCTGGTAGGTGCCGCGCCGCCCGGCGAAGACCGCCCCGACGTCGCCCGCCGCCAAGCGGTCGAGGAGGACCGGCACCGCCTCTGGCGGATCCTGGAGGTCGGCGTCGAGGCAGACCCACGACGCGGCCGATGCCTCCGCGGCGAGGCCCCGGGTCAGGGCCCGGTGCTGGCCGACGTTGGCGGTCAGGTGCGTCACCGCCAGCCGGTCGTCGGCGGCAGCCAGGGCCCGGGCGACGGCGAGGCTGTCGTCGGGGGAGCCGTCGACCATGAACCGCAGCCGCCACCGCCGCCCCACCAGCGCGGCGTCGATCCGTTCGACCAGATCCTCGAGGGTGTCCCGGTTGCCGTAGACGGGCGTGACCACCGCCACCTCGACGATTTCCGTCACAGACCCCCACCGCCCCTGGCGGGGCGACCAGCGAACGATGAGAATCGCGGTCGGCCCGGCTGAGCTCGTTCATCCTTGGTGCGGTTGAACCCGAGTCACAGACTGACGCCTGGGGTCTTCCCGGCACCACGAACTGTTGCTTCGAGCACGTCTCATAGCGTCGTTGATCGGTCGACCCTGCCGGTCCCACCCCGAACCGTCGAGTGCGTGGAGGTGTTTGATGGACCTGTTGGTGGAGCGGTGCGCGGGGATAGACATCGGCAAGGACGAGGTGGTGGCCTGCGTACGCACACCCGACCCGGACGGCGGACGCCGGAAGGAGACCCGCACGTTCCGGACCTTCACCGAGGACCTGGAGGCCATGGCCGACTGGTTCGCCGCCGAGGGGGTCACCGAGGTGGTGATGGAGGCCACCGGCTCCTACTGGAAGCCGGTGTGGTACGGGCTGGAGGATCGGGACATCGAGCTGAAGCTGGTCAACGCCCGCCACGTCAAGATGCTGCCCGGACGCAAGACCGACGTCGCCGACGCCGAGTGGTTGGCCGAGCTGTTGGAGCACGGCCTGCTGCGGGGCAGCTTCGTCCCCCCGCCGGTCATCCGCGAGCTGCGGGACCTGACCCGTTACCGCAAGCGCCTGGTGCAGGCCCACACCGCCGAGGCCCAGCGTATCCACAAGACGATGGAGGACGCCGGCATCAAGCTCGACTCGGTGGCCTCCGACAGCCTGGGAGTGTCGGGGCGGGCCATGCTGGCGGCCCTGGTGGCCGGCGAGCGGGAGCCCGAGGTGCTGGCCGAGCTGGCCAAGGGGCGGCTGCGCAAGAAGATCCCCGAGCTGCGCAAGGCGCTGCGAGGACGGTTCAGGGAGCACCACGCCCTGCTCGTCGGCATGTGCTTGGAGCACTGCGGCCACCTGGAGGCGGCCATCGCCAAGCTCGACGCCCAGGTGGACAAGGTCTTCGCCGCCAACGAGAGCGAGGCCGGCGTCCCTTTCGTGCGGGCCCGTGACCGCCTCGACACCATCACCGGGGTGGGCAAGCGGGCCGCCGAGGTCGTCATCGCCGAGATCGGCGTCGACATGGGCCGCTTCCCGACCGCCGGGCACCTGGCGTCGTGGGCGGGTATGGCGCCGGGCAACAACGTCACCGGCGGCAAGCGCCGTTCGGCCAGGACAACCAAGGGCGACGTCTGGCTGGCCGACATCCTCGTGGAGTGCGCCTGGTCGGCGGCCCGGTCCCGGGACACCTACTTGTCGGCCCAGTTCTGGCGCCTGGCCCGGCGCATCGGCAAGAAGAAGGCGGCGGTCGCCGTCGGCCACTCCATCCTGGTCATCTGCTGGCACCTGCTGAGCGAGGACTGCGACTACGAGGACCTCGGCGGGGACTGGTTCACACGTCGCAACGACAGTGACAAGCGCCGGGACCACCTGATCCGCCAGCTCCAGGAACTCGGCTACGGCGTCTCCCTCCAGAAGCTCGCGGCATGAGGTCCCTGCGGCGCTTACACGGCTGATTCTCCTCATAGCTGCTCCGCCGCCCAGCACCGGGCCAGGCCTTCGGCCAGGTCGACCTCGGCCTTCCACTCCAGCAGCTCGCCGGCCAGCGTCGGGTCGCAGACCCAGGAGCTCGAGTCCCAGCTCCGACCGGGATGAGCACCGAGCGCCACCGCCACCGATCTCCCCGTCACCCGCTCCACCTCGGCGACGAGCCGCTCGTTCGCCACCTGGCGGCCGGTGCCCACGTTGAGCACCTGCCCGGGCGCCAGCCCATCGGCCGTCGCAGCCCGGACACACGCCTCCACCACGTCGTCCACGAAGACCCAGTCTCGACACATGCCGGGCCCGGTGAGCGGCAGGGTCTGTCCGAGGCGGGCCGCCCGCAGGGCGCTGGGCACCAGTCGGGTGGGGTGGTCGAGGGGCCCGTAGACCTGGAAGGCGCGCAGGACCGCAGCCCGCAGGCCCCGGCGGGCAGCGGCGGCCGCGACGAGGCGCGAGCCGGCGGCCTTGGTGACGCCGAAGAACCCCCTCGGCCGTACCGGCGTGCGCTCGTCCATGGGGCCGAACGTGTCCTCGTACTCGGTCGAGGAGCCCAGCCGGATCACCGCCCGGCACCGATCGTCGAGGGCCTCGACCAGCCACTGGGCACTGATCCCGTTGACTGTCGCGGTCGCGGCCCGGTCCGCCTCGGTGGCCGACGAGCGGGCGGCTCCGAGCAGGAAGGCGACGTCGGGATCCGCCCACCGGGCCACCTCGCCAGTGGCGTCGCGGCTGGCCAGGTCGACCTCGACGACCTCAACCCGCCCGTCGACGCCGAGCGCGCCCAGGCGCCACGCCGGCGAGCCGGGCCGGGCGGTGCCGACCACGTCCCAGCCGTCGGCGACAAGGCGGGCCGCCAGGTGGGCGCCGACGAACCCGCCGACGCCGGTGACGAGTGCCCTCATCCGGCCCGATCGGCGCTCAGCAGCGCCACGATGCCCTCCAGCTCGGCTCGGTCGCCGGCCGCCTCCTCGGCGGAGCGGTGGCGGGCAGCGATCGCAGCGGCGCGAATCCGGGGCACCTCGACGGCCAGGTGACGACCGGCGGTGTCGGCGTGGAACGACCGGCGGAGGAACGTGAACGAGGCGCCGGCGTCGGCCAGCGCGCCGGCGAGGAGGCGGGACGGGATGGGCCGGCCTCCCTCGGGCACGGTGAGCCCGGCCACGCCGAACGGCACGCCGGCCCGTGCCGCCACCGCGCTGAGGTGGTCGACGGTGCCGTCGACGAGAGCCTCGAACAGGCACACCCGGCCGCGGTCGATCATGAGGTCGTTCATCCCGACGTACACGCGTGACACCGGCCGGCTCAGCAGCTCCTCGGCCCGCCGCACGCCGTCGGTCGTCTCGATCAGGATGCCCAGTCCGCAGCGGCCGCCGACCACGTCGAGGGCGGCGTCGACCTCTTCCGGCCGCCTGACCATCGGGAGCAGCACCTCGTCGGCCCCGAGCGAGACGGCCAGCTCGATCTCGGCCGGCGCCCACTGGCCCCAGCCGTTGACCCTGCAGAGCACCCGGCCGGCAGTGGCTCCGCGAACCGCTGCCAGCTGGGCCGGCGTGTCCTCGTTGACCTGGGTGTCGGCACCGATCTGGCGTTGCCGCTTGCCCCATCGCTCCCAGTCGACGACCACGCCGGTGGCGCCGGCGTCAACGACCCGGCGGGCATAGGTGGGGTCGGCGGAGAAGGCGAAGAGGTCGATGTAGGCAAACCTAACAAAATACTTTCGGGCGACCAGGAGCGCCTGGGGCCTTGCGAACCGGCCACGCTGACGGCGGGCGACCGGCGCTCGAAGTCCCTGGCGTCGCGGCGGGACGGCCCAGGGAGGACCCCGTGCGCTTCCGCCTCAACCGCCTCGGCGCGCCCCTGAGTGATCGGACTGCATTCAACGCAATCTCACATTCTTCTGAGGGCTGGAATCGCCTGGCGGATGGCCGCGACGCGGTGTTGGACGGCCGACGGCGTCATACTGGTTTCATGAGCGAGCCGAAGGCGCCCAATGCGTGTGGCGAATCAATGTGGCGCGCTTCGTCCGGCAGCAGGCCGGATGTCACGCATCTCCTAGGCGCACCACCCGCAGGGATGGGGCGTCTATGAGCCTGTCGGCGTCGGACCTCGAGATCTTGATGGGGGAGCTCGAGAAACTTCGCGCGGGGGTCGAGAGCTACGGCACCACCAAAGGCGACTACTGGTACGCCAAGGGCGAGGACTTCACGGCCGAGCAGGCTCGCTACGACCGTGCCCTCCTCGCCGTCGCCCGGCACCTCGGCATACCCACCCCGCCGGACCCGCCCCAGATCGCGACGGTGATCCTGTCCCGGCCCGACCGGGCCAAGCTGGAGGAACAGATCCGAGCGGTGGGGACCGCCTCGAGCGAGCCGGCGGACGCCGAGCAGCCGGCGCCCGACGGGGACGGATAGACCATGTTGGGCTCCGTCGGTCACCGGACGTACGGTTGAGCCGACGAGGAATCGGGCCGACTGGCTCGCAGCAAGAGAGAGAAGATTGCGGTGGCAACTGGAACGGTGAAGTTCTTCAACGCCGACAAGGGCTTCGGCTTCATCCGACGCGAGCAGGGCGAGGACGTGTTCGTCCATTACTCGAACATCCAGGGCACCGGCTACAAGTCGTTGGAAGAGAGTCAGCACGTCGAGTTCGACGTGGCCCCCGGGCGCAAAGGCGAGGAAGCGCTCAACGTTCGTGTCGTCTGACGACGGCCTGGTTCGGAGCCGCCGGTGCCTCGCCGCCCGGTGGCAGCACCATTGAGAAAGCAACACAAGGAGAGAACATCAGCGCGCAACGAGCCACCTTCGACAAGCTCCAGCGGGAGCGGGCCAAAAAGGCAAAAGCCGCGATCAAGCGCGAGCGTCGATTCGACAAGGAATCCGCCGTGGACACGGTCGCCGAACCTGAGGTCGTTCGCCCCGGCGGGCCGTCCGCCAGCCAGCTCCTCGAGATGATCGAGCAGCTCCACAACCGGTTCGACGACCACCAGATCAGCTTCGACGACTTCGAGATCGCCAAAGCCGACCTGTTGGCCCGCCTGCCTGTCGAATGACCCTGCCCGTCGGGTGACTCTGTCCCGTTACGTGAGGCGGCTGCCCGGGTAGGTCGCGCGCCCCACCGGCTGCCCACCGGCGGCGGCCGCATCAAGCACTCCGAACCCGGTCCCATGTACGGTGCGGCGCGGCGCGGGCTGGGCACGCTGGGAGGGGAGGACCATGGGACGGGTGGCTCCGGCCGGGGCTGGACCGACGGCGACGAAGCCCGACCGCGGCGGGCTCGTGCTGGTGTCCCTCATCCTGGTGGCGGCCGTCGCCAACCTGAACCTGGCCGTCGCCAACGTCGCCCTGCCCGACATCGCCCGAGCGTTCGACGCGTCGCAGAGCCAGATCAACCTGGTCGCAGTCGGGTACTCGCTCGGGCTGGCGGCGTCGGTCCTGTACCTCGGGACGCTCGGGGACCGGTACGGCCGCAAGCTCATGCTGATCCTCGGCGTCGCGCTGTCGGTGCCGGCGTGCATCCTCGCCGCACTGGCGCCGTCGGTGCAGGTACTGGTCGCCGCCCGGGTGCTCGGCGGCCTGTCGGCGGGCATGGCCTACCCGACCACGCTGGCCCTGATCACCGCGTTGTGGTCGGGGCCCGGCCGGACCAGGTCCATCGCGCTCTGGTCGGGGCTGGGCGGAGCGATCACCGCTCTCGGACCGCTCCTCGCCGGTTGGCTCCTCCTGGACCGCTACTGGGGCTCGGTCTTCTTCCTCACCCTTCCCTTGGCTGTGATCGCGCTGGTGATGGCGTGGCTCTTTGTGCCCAGCCACGTCAACGAGACCAAGGATTCCGTCGACAATCTGGGCGGCCTGATTTCGATCGTCTTCGTCGCGTCGCTCGTGTTGGCGATCAACTTCGGCCCGGCCCCGGGCATGGGATCGATCGCCGTGGTCCTCGGAGCCGTCGCCGCCGTGGCCGGCGTCGCGTTCTTCGTCCGCCAGCGGACGGCGGCAATGCCCCTCTACGACCTTCGAGTGGCGGGTCGCCGCATTTTCTGGGTGGCCGCCGTCGGCGGGATCATCGTGTTCGGTTCCCTCATGGGGGCCATGTTCGTCGGAGGGCAGTTCGTCCAGAACGTCCTCGGCTACTCGACGCTCGAAGCCGGAGCCGCCATCCTGCCGGCCGCTGCGCTCATGGTCGTGGCCGCGCCCATATCCGCCAAGATGGTCAACCACCGGGGCGCCCGCGCCACGCTCTTGACCGGCTACGTCTTCTGCCTGCTCGGCTTCGTGACGATGCTGCTGCTCTGGAAGGAAGGCGCCTCGTACCTCTCGGTGGGGCTCGCCTACGGGTTGATCGGCATCGGAGTGGGGATGGCCGGCACGCCCGCATCCCACTCCCTCACCGGCTCGGTGCCGGTGCGGCGGGCGGGGATGGCCTCGGCGACGGCCGACCTCCAGCGGGACCTGGGCGGGGCCATCATGCAGTCCATTTTCGGAGCGATCCTTGCCGCCGGGTATGCGTCGGCCTTCGCCACCACCATCGCCGGCGCACCGCCGGCCGACCGGCAGCTGGTCAGCGACAGCGTCGCCGCCCAGCTCCAGAAGTCCTTCGCGGGCGCGGCCGGGACCGCCCGCCGGTACCCGGAGTACGCGTCCCAGATCGTCGAGGCCGCGAGACAGTCGTTCGTGTCGGGCTCCGACGGCGCCTACCTGGCGGGCATCCTCGCAATCGTGCTGGGGGCAACTCTCGTGTTCTTCCTGTTCCCGAGGAAGGACCAGGAGGAGGCCCTGCTGGCCCGATACGCAGCCGAGGACTCGGCGCGGGTCGTGGCTCCCGGCGACGGCGAACGCTAGCGCGGGTGCGGAGTTGTACCCGGCCCGCCAAATGTTCACGCAAAGTAGGCGTACGACCACTGATCGTTAAAGTTTCGCGAGGTTTGGCCGACAAGCCCGGGCATGAGGAACAACATTCGCACCCACCGCCACCCACTCGTCGCCGGGACCCTCCTGGCCATCATCGCATTCGCAGGTTTCGCACACCCAGCCTGGGCGGCGGGACCGGCGAACACCCTTCTCTCCAACCAAGCGTCGCCGAGCGGGTACCCCGCCGGCTCGCAGATCTTCGACTCCGCCACGATCCAGGGCGTCAACCCGACCGGCACGATCACGTTCAAGGTGTACAGCCCGAGTGACGAGTCGTGCGCCGGTGCCCCGCTCTTCACGACGGACACTGCGGTGCACGGGAACGGCTACTACCAGGGGCGCATCTTCGTCACCAACATGGCCGGAACCTACCGCTGGATGGCGAAGTACAACGGCGACGCCGGCAACTCGCCGACGGCGTGGACCGCATGCAGCGATCCCGCCGGCGCCGTGACGGTCGACAAGCGTCGGCCAAACCTCGTCGGCGACGCCTCGAACGTCTCCGCCAGCGGCAGGATCACCCACCGTGCGACCCTCTCGTCCGCCAGTGGCCCGAACGGCCCCGGAGGCCAGATGACGTGGAAGCTCTACGGGCCCAACGACATGACCTGCGCCAAGGGGGTCATCTTCACGACCACGAAGCCCGTGAACGGTGTCAACACGTACACATCGGCGCCCTTCACTCCGACCGCCGTCGGTACCTACCAGTGGACCGTCAGCTACAGCGGCGATGCAAACAACTGGTGGGCCGGCACGACCTGCACCGACTCCACCAACCACGTCCAGGTGAACTCGGTGAACAACGACGATGACACTAACAGCCCGCCCGTAACGTCCACCGGCGTGGCCGGCAGCCCCAGCACGGTCAAGGCGGCATCCCCGCTCACCGTCTCCTGGAGCAACATCGGCAGTCCCACCAGCACCGACTGGGTCGCCCTGTACCAGGTGGGCGCACCCGACTACGCCGTCGTCGCATGGAAGTACACCAACGGCATGTCCAACGGCACCGTCACCATGAACGTGCCGTGGAGCACCTCACCGGGCAACTTCGAGGTGCGGCTGGCCGCCAACAACAGCTACCAGCGATTGGCCACCAGCTCGGGCATCACCGTCACCGCTCCCTGACCCAGCCGTTCACTGACCCAGCCGTTCACTGTGGGGACGGTCGCCGCTCGGCGATCGTCCCCACAGGCGCGTTCACACCGATCTAACGACCCGGATCGAGTTGCCGCTGCGCCTTGTGCGGGTGACCCGAGCAGGGGACCGCTTCGGCATGCGGCTCGGCCCGCAGGCAAAGGTGGATCGCCCGCCGCACGATCTGCGGCTCGGCCGGCCTGACCTCGGTGGCCGTCGACAGGTGAGTGCCGTCCGACCGCTGCGTGTCCATCGCCGCCCCTCCTTGCTGACGGATAGGACTTTCGGGGGCCTCGTCCCCGGGGACCCCCCCGGGCAAACGGGCGGCTCCGACCGGGGGCGACCTGGAAGACTCGTTGAATGGACTGGTCGCCCGACCGGGACGCACTCCGCGGCCGTGTGGCGGTCGTGGCCGGTGCCACCCGAGGTGCGGGGCGCGGCATCGCCGCCGCGCTTGGCGAAGCCGGCGCGACGGTCGTCTGCACCGGTCGCAGCAGTTCGACAGGAGCGCTTCGGTCCGACTACGACCGCCCGGAGACCATCGAGGAGACCGCCGACCTGGTCACCGACCTGGGCGGCACCGGGATCGCCATCGCGGTCGACCATCTCGACCCTGACCAGGTGCGTCGCCTGGCTGACCAGATTCGTGGCGACCACGGCCGCGTCGACGTGCTGGTCAACGACATCTGGGGCGGTGGAGCCTGCTCAAGGGCGGTCCCGCCGAGTGGAACACGCCGCTCTGGGAGCACGATCTCGACAAGGGTTTTCGGATCCTCCGGCTCGCCATCGACACCCACCTCATCACGTCGCACCATCTCCTCCCGCTGCTCGTCGACCGGCCGGGCGGCCTTGTCGTCGAGGTCACCGACGGCACCGCCGACTACAACGCCTCCCGCTATCGGATCTCTGTGTTCTACGACCTGGCCAAGGTCGCGGTGAGCCGGCTGGCGTTCTCCCAGGGACACGAACTGAGGCCATATGGAGGAACTGCGGTGGCCATCACACCCGGCTGGCTCCGCTCGGAGATGATGCTCGAGGCGTTCGGCGCGTCGGAGGCGAACTGGCGGGACGCGTCCGCTCCTCCCGGCTTCGCCGTGTCCGAGTCCCCGCGCTACGTCGGACGGGCCGTCGCGGCGCTGGCCGCCGACCCCGACCGGGCCAGGTGGAACCAGAGGTCGGTCAGCTCGGCCCAGCTGGCGGGCGAATACGGGTTCACCGACCTGGACGGGTCGAAGCCGGACGTGTGGCGGTACATCGACGACACCGAAGGCGGCGCCGACACCGACCCGGGCGACTATCGGTGAGCGCTGGTGATGGGCCCGAGATCTCCTATCGATTTTCGTCCTGACCCGGCCAAACCTGCTGACGGTTTACCCCGGTAGCGTTCAGAATTTCGGGTGAAGGTGGCAGAATGAGCGCCGTACGCGAGGCGACGGGCGGCTACAAGGGTCCCCATTGGTGCAGACGAAGAACAGGAGAATGGCAAGGATTCCTCGTCGCGCCGAGGTCGCATCGTCGTCGGACTGATTGCCGCCGCGCTGCTCGTCCTGACGGCGGTCTGCTTCGCCGTCCGCCTCACCGCTCCGTCCGACGCGACGACGACGCTCGTCTCCCGCCCCGAGCGCGACGGTGAGGACGTCGGCGTGCTCCGCGGTGGCACCGGCCTCGAGGAGGACGACGTCGTCGTCGCCATCGACGGCCGGGCCCTCGTGAACCGAACTCGGGTCGATGCAAAGGTCGGTGACACCCTCACCTACCCGGTGCGACGCGGCGCACAGCTTCTGGACGTCGCGGTCCCCATTCGGAGCCTCTCCTTGGGCGCGGTCGTGCGGCACCATTGGCCGTCTCTCCTGCTGGTAGCCTCGATGCTCGTCGTCGGCGGCTATGTGTGTTTCTTCGTCGTCCGGACGACCCGGCGGCGCGCGCCCTGCTGCTCACCGCCGCAATGCTGGGCCCTGGGCTCGACGTACTGGGTGCTGAGGCCCCAGGCGCTCGACGTGGCCGGTGGGCCCGCCTGGTGGACCCACCTCGCCGGCGCAGTGGGATATACGCTGCTCTGGCCTACCCTCTTGTGCTTCGCCCTGGTCTTTCCTGAGCCAGGCCCCCTCATACGACGTCACCCGCGATACCTGGTCCTGGTCTTCCCTATCCCTGCCATCCCGTACATCGCCCACCTCGTCACGACCTTTCCAACCGCCCCGACGCCACTGGCTCGGGTGGCGCCGCTCTTTCCTCGTCCCACGGTCTAGGAGTACCTGTTTCTCCTCTTGATCCTGGTGACATTCCTCGTCACCTACAGGAGAGCGCAGGATCACAGCACTTGTGTGCGGCTGCGCTGGGTCGCCGGGTCCTTCGCGGTCGCGGTGGCCCCCTATTTGCTCTTCTGGCAGCTTCCGATTCTCCTCTTCGGACGCTCATGGGGCCACTACCCGCTGCACATTCTGTTCTTTCTCACTGTCCCTCTTGCCCTGGGTGCGGCCATCCTGCGGGTGCAGCTCTTCGACATCAACGTCGCGGTGCGCCGATCGCTCGTCGTCGGGACTCTCATGCTCTGTGTTGCCGGGGTCTACTTCCTGGCCGTCGGTCTCCTCGGTCGGGTCGTCGAGGGGGGAACCGACTGGATTGCCCTCGCCAGCACGATCATCGTCGCCCTGCTCTTCTCACCGCTCCTCCGGCGCACGCAACGACTCGTCAGCCGAGTGCTCTAGGCGAACGGGACGATCCGTACACGGTCGTGTCCCGCCTGGGTGACCAGCTGGAGACCACCGCGGTGCCGATGGAGGTTCTTCCCCAGCTCGTGACGACGATCTTGTTCGTGAATGGCCGCTCCTGGACTTGCCGCCACTGGCGCGGTCGTTACCGGGTGGCGTCCACCGCCGGCTCCCCGAGAGCCCCGCACCGCCAAGAGCTCCGCCCTGGGCGCATCCTGGAGGGTGACGTGGTCGGGCGCGGCGGATACGATACCTTGTGCTTCTATGCATTCCGGTCCGAGGTATTGGGAGGATTCGTGCAGATCGACAAGGACCTCGTCGCCGCGTCGGCCACGCCGCTGGTGCTGGCGATCCTGTCCGAGGGCGAGAGCTACGGCTACGCCATTCTCAAGCGCATTCGGGAGCTCTCGAACGGTGCGCTCGCATGGACCGACGGGATGCTCTACCCGCTGCTCCACCGTCTGGAACGGCTCGGGTACGTGACCACGGAGTGGCGAACGCCGCCTGAGGGGCGGCGCCGCAGGTACTACGCGATCACCACCGAGGGGCATGCGGCACTGGCGCAGCACAAGCGCCAGTGGGTGACCGTGACGCGAGCGTTGGGTGACGTCTGGGGTGGCGCCAAGCTGCTGCCTCTCGTCCTCGGGAGGGCCTGACATGGAGTCGTTGGAGTCGGAGATCGCGGAGTGGCGAGAGTTGGTCCGACAGGGCCCGGCGGTCAATGGCCGTGACGTAGAGGAGTTGGAGGCTCATCTGCGTGATCAGATCGCCGATCTGGACGCTGCCGGTCTCGCTCCCGATGAGGCCTTCCTTGTCGCAGTGAAGCGGATGGGGAAGGTCGACGAACTGTCCCGGGAGTTCGCTCGCGAGCACAGTGGCAGCCTCTGGAGGCAACTCGTCCTCTCCGGCGAGGGCGACCAGCAACAGCCTGCCAGCCGGGGCTTCGAGGCGCTGGTGTTCGCTGTGGCGGCGGCCGTCACGATCCAGGTCGCCCGCCTCGCCGCCGGGTTCCCGGACGAGGAGTCCTGGTGGCTGATACGGAGCGCGAGCCTGCTCGTGTTGCCGTTCCTCGCCGGCTACTTCGCTCGCCGACGCCACCTGCCCCTGCGCCAGTGCCTGCTGACGGCCGCCCCGTTCGCGATCGCCGCCGTCGTGATCAACGTCTACCCCTACCGTGAGGACGGGTCGACCCAGGCACTCGTTGCGACACACTTGCCGGTCGTCCTTTGGTTCGTCGTCGCCTACCCGTACATGGGCGGGGTCGTGCGGTCGCACGAGCGGCGCATGGACTTCGTCCGCTTCACGGGCGAGTGGTGCATCTACTACGCGCTGATCGCCCTCGGGGGCGGCGTGCTCATGGCGCTGACCGCGCTCGTCCTCGAACCGGTGGGCCCCGACCTTGCCGAGCGAGTCATCGAGTGGATGTTGCCGTCGGGGGCGGCGGGGGCGGTGCTCGTGGCGGCATGGCTCGTGGAGTCGAAGCAGCGGGTCGTCGAGAACATGGCGCCGGTGCTCACCATGCTCTTCACACCGCTGTTCGCGCTGATGTTGGCCGCCGCCGCAGTCGTCTACGCCGTGACCGGACTGGGTGGAGCGTTCGACCGCGAGCTCCTCGGCGTCTTCGACGCTCTGATGGTGGTGGTCCTCGGTCTCGTCCTGTACGGGATGTCCGCCAGGGACCCGTCGGCGGCGCCGGGGTGGATGGACGGCATCCAACTGATCGCCGTCGTGAGCGCGCTGCTCCTCGACCTGATGGTCCTCGGTTCGATGGCGGCGCGCATCGGCGACCTGGGGTTCACCCCGAACCGAACAGCGGCGCTCGGGCTCAACGTCGTGCTGCTCGTGAACCTGACAGGGACCGCCTGGCTATCCACTCGCTTCCTCACTGGACACGGCACCTTCCACCGCTTCGAGCGCTGGCAGACCACCTACCTGCCGGTCTTCGCCCTCTGGGCCGCGACGGTCGTGGTCGTCCTCCCGCCGCTCTTCGCCTTCAAGTGACCTCGTCGACGTGAGGCGCATCGCCCCCTGATCGGCCCCGCGCCGCACACGTAGAGCCGCCGCCCGGGCGCCGGCGCGAGCCAGGGTCTCATCAAGATCGACTCGACTGAGGACGAGAGAGATGTCTTTCGGAGTCCGGCAATGACACATCCACTTCCACACCTTGACGGCCAGGCCCCATCGTCCGTGCCCGTGGATAGCCTGCTCTGGATGAGCGAGCGGCCCTTCGAGTGGATCTGTGAGATCGAGCCGCCGACCAGGCCCGACCTGATGCACGTCCGGCACCAGATCGGCGTGCTCAGCAAGGTGGCCTCCGCGTACCTCATCCCCGACAACCACGTCGGACGGGCCACCGTGTCGAGTATCGCCGTCGCCCACGAGGTCGATCGAATGGGGGGGCGGGCCATCGCCTGTCTCAACGCCCGCGACCGGAACGCGCTCGGCTTCCGACGCGACCTCCTGACCGGAGCCGCCTATGGCGTCGACGAGTTCCTTTTCGTGTACGGGGACGAGCCGGCCGCGGGCGCCCGCACCGGGCAGCTCACGGTCCGCTCGATGATCGAGCAGCTGCGGCGCTTCAGCGACGAATACCAGGGCCACGCCGGCCGCTTCCGGGCGGGCGTCACAACCCGGCTGCGACCACTCCCGGCATGGAAGCAGGAGGCGGACTTCCTGTTCGTCCAGGTGTCGTTCGACGTGGACGCGCTGCTCGCGTGGCGCGACACCGTCCCCTTCGACGGCGACGTGTACGCCGGCGTCATGGTGCTGCCCAGCGCGTCGATGGCCCGCAAGCTCGTGGCCGCCATCCCAGAGATCGACGTCCCCGTCAGCTGGCTGGGCGCCATCGAGAGCGACCGGGGCGCTGGTGTGGAGCTCGCATGCGAGCTGGCCCACCGCGTGGCCGAGAGCGGCGCCTTCACCGGCGTGCACCTCATCCCAGGCGTCCGGTACCGGGAGACAGCGGCGCGGCTGGAGGAGCCGGACCGGGCCCGCTGACCGGCGTCGAACCCCCCCAACTCCTCAGCTGCACCGCCCCGGAGGTGGCGGTGACGGGGACCGCGATCCTTCCCGAACTTCTTCGGCGCCGGTTGACAGCCAACCCGGCATTTTGTTGAGAATGGCCCAACACATTATTGATCAGCCACCGTGTCCCTCTGGAAGGTCGTAAGAAATCTCTCCACCGCCGCGCCGGCCTGCTCCACCCGGGTCAGCACGACCGTGCCCAACGATGTGGTGGCCACCAGGCACGGCGCCAGGCCCTCGTTGGTGAGCACGACCACCGGCGCGGGAAGGTCGGAGGCCCGGACCGAGACCGACAGCTGCGAGCCGGCGGCGGCTTGGGCGGCGGCGGGCCCGATCCCGGCCGCCAGCCATCCGCAGAGGAGAACGAGCAGGCCGAGCGCGGCGGCCGCCCGTCTCCTGCCCCGTGCGACCCCCGTCACCCGCCCGATGGTAGGCGGCGACCCCCGCCCGCGGAGGCCGAGAGAATGGCGGGCCGGCCTCGACGGGCCATCGAACGTCGTTGATCGTCGTGGACTAGAGGTGCCGGCTGTGCCATATGCTCCTCGAGCAAACGGGGCGCACAACCCTCGCAGCTGAGGAGGGAGACTCTTCATGCGAGCAGTCTGGACGCGTCGCTTCTTGGCGTCGCTTGTGGCCGTCTTGCTCTTGCCGGTTTGGTCGACGCCTGCTCCGGCGGACACTGGTCAGCCGGGAGACATTGTGAGCTCCTCGCCGGCGGTGTTCACAATGGACCCGCTCCTGCACCTTCCGATGCCAGGTGTGAAGGCGACCAAGGTTCTCTACCGCTCCACCAACGGCACCGGCAGCCCGAACATCGTGTCGGGGACGATTCTGGTCCCCGTCCTTCCGTACCTGGCGGGCGGGCAGCGGCCCCTCGTCAGTTACGCGGTGGGCACACAGGGCCTGGGCGACCAGTGCGCGCCTTCCAACCAGATGGCTGTCGGCACCGAGACAGAGGCGGGGATCATCCAGGGCATGTTGCTCCAGGGGTGGGCAGTGGCCGTGACCGACTATGAGGGTCTCGGCACCCCCGGCCAACACACCTACGTGGTGGGCCCGAGCCTGGGCCACGCCGTCCTCGACGTCGCCCGGGCAGCCATCCGGCTCCCCGGCACCGGGTTGTCGGGCGACACACCCCTGGTGATATGGGGGTATTCGGAGGGTGGGGCGGCGTCGAGTTGGGCGGCCGAGCTCCAGCCGAGCTATGCCCCGGAGCTCCGGTTGCGCGGTGTCGCCACCGGCGGCGTGCCGGCCGACGTCGTGGCCACGGCGAGGAACCTGGATGGGGGGCCATTCTTCGGCTTCGGTGTGGCCGCGTTGATTGGTCTGGACGCCGCCCATCCCGACCTTCATCTGGCCAATTACCTGAACGCGACGGGCCAACAACTGGTGGCGGCCCATCAGAACGATTGTCTGGTCGGCCTCGTCGCGGGGTTCGCCTTGAACCGCTACGGCAGCATCACCACCACCGACATACTGGCCCTGCCCGATTGGCAGGCTGCGTTCGGCGAGAGCCGGTTGGGCGCGATCGCCCCGCGAGTCCCGATCCTGCAGTATCACGGCCTGATCGACGAGGTGATCCCGTACGCCGTCGGCAGGAACCTGCGCAACGAGTGGTGTAGCAGGGGAGTGGCCGTCCAGTTCGACAAGTATCTCGCTGAGCACGCAACCGGCGTCGTACTGGGCGCTCCCGCCGCCATGGTCTGGCTTGCAGGTCGTATCGCCGGGGTGCCGGCGCCGAACAACTGTTCTTCTCCGTAGCCCACGTCTCTGCTACGGACCTCCCCCGATGGTCGCGTTACCAGCGCGTGGTGTTCGAACCCCCCAGACGTGGTGGTCGCGCCGCACGGTGAGCAGGACGCGAACCGCCACCGCGTGCGTCAGGCAACGGTGGGCGAACTGCTGGAGTGGGAGTGCCCACAGGGACCGCAGGCTGTCACCGTCGAGGCGCAGCATGTAGGCGGCGAGGGCGAGTTGGGTGATGGTGACCGCAGCCAAGCCGAGCAGGCGCCCAGGTTGAGCCACCAGGAGCCCGGAGAGGGCGTAGACATCGATCGACGGGGCGAGAAGTGGCAAAACGACCTGGTAGGCAACCATGAATGGCAGGCCGCGCCAACCCA
Organism: uncultured Acidimicrobiia bacterium; assembly: GCA_963827345.1. Classification (GTDB taxonomy): domain Bacteria; phylum Actinomycetota; class Acidimicrobiia; order Acidimicrobiales; family AC-14; genus CAWGUU01. The sequence goes on from CAWHAN010000006.1 coordinate 647,490, forward strand.
ATGGGCACCCTTGACGTATCGACCCCCGGTGTCTCCACATGCACCGATAGTTGCCGGCGGACCAGCGCTTACGTTGATGCCAGAGAGATCGCAGGTCAGCCGGCGTCTCCGTCCAGGCACGGGCGCCATCACGATAGACAACGGTCCAACCGGCGCGGCCGATCGCCATCGTGATGTCTGTGTCCTCCGCCAACGTCTCGTCACTGAATCCGCCCACCTGTTCCAGTGCTCGGCGGCGGAAGGCACCGACCGCTCCCGGGACGGTGGGCATGCAGCGCAACACGTCGAGGGCGCGCCGATCGGCGTTGAATGCGACGACGTACTCGAGGTGCTGCCACCGTCCCAGTCGGCCCGTACGATTGCCGACCTTGGTGTTGCCGGCCACTGCGCCGACACGCTCATCGGCGAACGCCTCGACCAGGCGAAGCAGCGTGTCCGGCTCGAAAACGGTGTCGGCATCAACGGTGACCACGACCTCGCCCGAGCAAGCCCGGACCCCGGCGTTCAGGGCCCGGGCCTTCCCGGTGTTGGTCTGTCGGATGAGCCAGACGTTGGCCAGGCGCAGGGCCTCGACGATCTCGCCGGTCAGGTCGGAGGAGCCGTCGTCGACGACGACGATCTCGAAGCGCGGGTAGTTGCTGGCGGCGAGCGAATGGACGCAGGCGGCGATCCCGGCCGCCTCGTTGTATGCGGGCACGACGATGGACACCGCCGTGAGGCACGACTCGGGTAGGTCGGGACTGGCCTGGCGTACGACGTGACGGGGGGCGGCTATGGCGATCAGAATGGCGCGACCCACGACCAGGACGATCACCGGCAGGACGAACCAGCCGGCCACGTTGAAGAAGACCTCCGTTGTCGCTCCTCTGAGTAGGGACGGCTCCGGCTTCGGATCTCTGTCGAATTTGACCGCAAGGAGGCGAGTCAAGGATCGCGCCGACGTCCACAGACGGTGACCCGGGCACCCGCGTTCCTACCCCCAACGGAAACTACGCGACGGGACTGCTGCCGAGGGGGTCAACTTCGTGTCGTCTCCAGGCGTCAATGAATCACGGCCGCGACGGCTGCTCGGCGTGAACGACATGCGCCTCGGGCCGCTTCCGGAGGACCTCCGGGGACGCCGGGCGGTCGTCACCGGGGCCGCCAGCGGTATCGGGCGAGGGATCGCGGCTCGCCTGGTGCGCTGCGGGGCGCTGGTGGTGGCAGTCGACTCCGACGAGGGCGCCCTGCGAGCAACGGCATCGGCGCTCGGCTGCGATGCCGTAGTGGGGGATCTCTCTCGCCTCGACACCGCCACGTTGGCCGAAGAGCTCGGTGCCTCGTACGGCCCGATCGAGCTCATCGTCAACAACGTCGGGATCTCCACGGCTCACGGCTTCCTCGACCTGCAGGAGGCCGATTTCGACCGGGTGCTGCACACCAACCTTCGGGGCCCGTGGTTCTTCACCCGCCGTCTGGTCGAGCGGCTGATCGCGGAGGGCCGGCCGGGATCGATCGTGTTCATCTCCTCCCTGCACGACGCGATCCTGCGGCTCCAGCCCCACTACAGCGCCACCAAAGCAGCCGTGGCCATGCTGACGAAGGAGCTCGCCTACGAGGTCGGACGCCACGGCATCCGGGTGAACGCGGTGTCACCTGGCTCTATTCGATCGGCCACCAACCCCCAGCCGAACGTCGCAGATCCCGCCATCAGCCGACTGATTCCCGCCGGGCGCAGCGGGGACCCCGATGACGTGGCCAAGGTCGTCGCCGTGCTGCTCAGCGACGCGTGGTCCGGTTACGTCACGGGAGCCAACGTCCCTGTCGACGGCGGCCTTGCTCTGCACTCCTGGCTGATGGACCCGTAGTTCGCGCCGCCGGAATCGAACCGAACGACAGTGCCGGATCTAGGCCGCGGGCACGACTTCCACGACGTCGACGGGGGAGGGGATCGCAACGACGTTCCGACGGGCGTCGCGCTCGGCGGCCTCATGCCTGGCCATCTGGCGGCTGAGGGGGAACACCCCTCCGAAGAAGGCGCCGCTCAGGGCGCACGGCAGGACCGCCACACCCAGTGAATTGCCCAGGCTCACGCCGGCCAGGAGGCACATGACCACGACGAGGCCGTAGACGAGCGGTGTCCCGACGAGAAAACCGAACCGGATGTCGAATGCCAGGTCCGTGTCGGAGACGCCCTCGCTCTTCGATGAAGTGGAGGCGTGATCTGTTGTGGCCGCGGCGGTAGTCGACACTGGGCAACCTCTCGGTCGAGAGGATTGTCGAGAAGGGCCGCTCGCACGCGAGACCGCCGGACAACGAACGTCCTCGGGAAAGGCCCAGCATAGCGGACGCCCCGTTCCGTCTTCGGAGTGACGGCTGACGACGAATCCTGAGCGCGACAGTGGCGCAACTGTGAAGTGAACCGACCGACAGTCGCAGTCGGGTAACGATTGGTAATACCTATCGGTATACTGATCGCATGACGCAGATTGCCGTGAAGCTGCCAGATGCGCTCGTGCGGGAACTCGACGAGCTGGTGGCTCAGGGGCTCTTCTCGAGTCGCTCGTCTGCCGTTCGGCGAGCGGTGGAGATGATCGTCTCAGGGAGGCGACGAGATGCCCTCGAGGAGGCGTATGCCCGTGGCTACCGACAGGCCCCGGAGTCCGAGAGCGAACTGGCCGAGGCGAGGCGCCTGGCGACCCAGGCGATCGACGACGAGCCCTGGGAGAAGTGGTGGTAGCGAGAGGCGAAGTCTGGTGGGGTGAAACTACGGAGGAGAAGGGCCGGCCCTTCCTCGTCGTGAGCCGAGACGCCGCCAACCGCGTGATGCAGCGGGTCCTAGTAGCGCCGGTTACCAGCCGCATCCGCGGTATTCCCAGCGAGCTACCTCTTGGCGAAGCCGAGGGCCTCCCGCAGCGATCGGTCGCCGCGTTCGACAATCTCCAGCCGTTCCCCAAGGCGATGCTCGTTCACCGGATCGGCGCGTTGGGCCCTGACCGCGCGCGCGACATCTGCCGAACCGCGGGCACGACGCTCGACTGCTGACGTCGGCGGTGTGAAGTGAAGGGAAACTGACAGTGGCGGCGCAGGGAAACTGACAGCGCCCGCCCAACTGCTTCTTGGTCGCGGTGTGGCGGTCCCGGACTGGACTCGACGGCGGCAGGGCCGGCCGCCCACGGTCCAACGCCGCGGGCCTTACCGTCGACCCTGAGGGGTTCGGCGGCATACGCGCCGGCCGACGTGTACCGGCACGAGGAGCGCGATGCCCTGCCGGTAGGGCGGGGAGTCATCCATGGTCTCTGCGCTGTCCACGGATCCCACCATCGAAGAACTCGCGGCTCCGTGACGCTCGCTGGCCAGACATGCACCTCGAGATACTCGCCGGATTCGCCGTTCTCGTCCAGGCCCTCGAACCGACCTGCCACGAGACCGGCCCACTGGACGCGGGAGTCGGAGCGCCTCGCCAGGCACGGACAGCGTGCCGACAGGGTGGTCACCATCCCAACTCAGGACCTCCAGGTCCCCACCAGGTTCGAGCGAGACCTCGGCAGCGTGCTGCCACGGGGGCACTCGGCCACCGGAGGGTCCTCGTCGAACCACCGCAGGCGCACCGAGGTCGTGCCGAACTTCCGTGCGGTCCCGACGTAGACGAACGACCATCGCTCCAGAGGTGCGCTCGATACCCCTCGTCCGGCACCCTGTCGCTCGCCCATGAAGCGCCTGACCGCCGAACGTAGAACTGAAAGTAGTCCGGTTCGACCAGGAGATCGCCGACCTCTCCTGGCATCATCGTGAGCCAATCACGTTCGACGGATTCGAGTCCCCGCCGCCCGAGCGGGTCATGATCGTCCGATCTCAGACGAGCTCGATCGCGATCGGTGGTGGATCCTCCAGTTCCAGCGCAGCGCGCAGAAGCGCTTCGTCGAATCCGTCGGAACCACCGGTGCCCTCCTCCGCATCGACAGGCGGGTAGGTGAAGGGTCGCACAATGCAGCCGACCGCCAGGATGTCGTAGGACCCGAAGTCATCGAACGCCACGTGGAAGTGGCGCAGGAGTTCCCTGGTCGCGTCGGTGAAGAGGTGGTCGGTGTGAGCCGATCCGAGATGCGGGAGGAACCGAGTCCTGAACTCCGACTGATCAGTCACCGACAGCCCGAAGGGCCCGGGCACGACGAGATCGCCAGGGGCGTCGATGGCCCAGCGTGCGTCGAAGGCTGAGTAGGCGAAGTAGGCCACGCCCCGGAAGTCGAGTCGGACCGCCTCTCGGCGATCGAGCGGAGGCGCAGTCGCGTAGGCGAGCAATAGCTCGGCCGCACCGTTGTCCCATGGCCCGGGCTTGGCCACCAAGGACGGCAACGCGTACGTCGTTCTGGTTCCCTCGACCTGTACCCATTCGCGAAGTGGCCGTCGTGGGACCACCGGCCCGTCCTCACTCACTCCGGCGAACCATCCCTCCGGTCGGCGCACTTCCAGGCTCGACGCACCGCGGAACACCCTCGCCGAACCCGTTGAGCGTCGAACGTACTCGCCTCCACACAACTCGCCCCGATCGACCGGGAGCGCCGTCATCTCGACCTCTATCCAGCCCGGCTGAGGTTCGTCGCTTACCCAGCGTGTCGCCTGGCAGCGCAGAAAGCCTTCCGGTTTCACTCACCCATCGTGCCCATTCGTGGGCCCGTGCAGGCGAATCTGGCGGGTTGGGTCGACGTGGTCGAGGACGGCGGCGTCGATGAGGGTTCCCACCGGCGGGAAGTCCGCTACCTCGGTCTGGGGCCGCCTGGCTCGCTCGAAGTCGGTGATTAGGACGAGCGCATTCGCGTCCGTGTGCCCATCGATTTCGACGAAGAACCCGAAGCGAGCATGAAGCTTGACCGTACAACGCACTGTGGATCCGACGGGGAGTGCCACCTTCAGCTCCTCGCCATGCATACTCGTCGGAGCTCATGCGGCCATATCCTGTCGCATCCGGCTCCGGCGGTCGCTCCCCGAGCAACATGCCGGCTCCCGCATCACTGCTTGCTGCATGAGAGTGTCAGGTATCGCGCTTGCCGGGGGCGATGTGAAGGGACGGGGAAAGTGACTGTGGCGGCGCAGGGAAACTGACAGTCGCCGCTCCGCTGACAGCCGCCCGCCACGCTGGATGGGCTCGACAGCGACACGCTAGTGCGGCGTCGCGGATTTGATCTGGTGGAGTGTCGCCCGGCCGCGGCGCACCTTGGCGATGATTTCCTCTGCCGGCTGGTGCCAGACGAAGGGCTTGGGATCGTCGTTCCAGTGCTCGGTCCAGAGCTCGATGGCGTCGATGAGCGCGGTGACGCTGGAGAAGGCGCCCCGGCGGAGTCGGCGGTCGGTGATCTCCTTGAACCACCGCTCCACCAGGTTCAGCCACGACGACGAGGTGGGCGTGAAGTGCAGGTGCCAACGTGTGCGCTTGGGGTGGTCCAGCTACCGGGTGACCTCGGTGGCGATGTGAGCCGACAGGTTGTCCAGCACCACGTGGACCTCGAGATCGCGGGGCACGTGCAGGTCGATGAGTTTGAAGAAGGCCAGCACGTCGTTGCTTGTGTGGCGTTTGCGGCAGTCGTAGAGGACCTCGCCGGTGGCCACGTTGAGGGCGGCGAAGAGGTCGGTGGTCCCGTTGCGCTTGTAGTCATGGGTCATCGTCCCGGCCCGGCCCGGTCGCATGGGCAAGCTGGGCTGGGTCTGGTCGAGCGCCTGGACCTGGGTCTTCTCGTCGAAACAGAACACCGTGGCCCGCTCTGGGGGGTTCATGTACAGCCCCACCACGTCGACCAGCTTCTCCTCGAAACGGGGATCGTTGGACAGCTTGAAGGTCTCGACCTTCCACGGCTTGAGGTGATGGTCCCGCCAGATCCGGGCCACGGTGTCCTTGCCGATCCCCAACCGCTCCGCCAGCGAGCGTGTGGTTGAGTGCGTCGAGGTGTCGTCGGGCGTCTCTTCCAGGGTGACTCGGACCACCTCGGCCACCGTGCCCTCGGGCAACCACGACGTGCGGCCCCGGCCCTTGGCGATGACTCCGACGCCGTCCACGCCGGTCTCGGCGAACCGGCGGCGCCAGCGCCGCACGGCATCGGCGTCGACACCGCACCGCCGGGCGATCTCCTCGTTGGCCACCCCCTCGCTCGCCCACAGCAGCGCTCTGGCCTGGTTCACCTGGCGAGCGGCCAGCGACGTCGAGTTGGCCATCCGCTCCAGCGCCGACCGCTGCTCGTCGGTGAGAGCCAAGGGTGCTGCCGTCATCGTGGGCATGGTGTCATCCTAGCCCGCCAGGCTATTTCAACGACGGACCACTAGCGCCGAGGATGTCGTAGGCGTGGCCAAGCAGGTCTTCGGAGGCGAGACGCTTAGCGAGCGGAGCAAGGCCGTGCTGGCCGATCTCGATGACGTGACTGACGAGCGGCTGAGTGTGGCCGCGGTCGTCAACCCGAGGCGTGCAAAGCCCGATCGCCTCCCTCATCCCCCGAACGACAGTTCCGCTACGACTCGGTCCGTGCTGTCGAAGGCCTTGATGGCGTTGACTCTGAAACCGGAGAGGTCTGGGCCACCAGGCCCTTATCGGCAGCCCGAGATCCGCCCCGTAGACATCAGCCGTGACTGTGGAGGTCGGGTTCGCCAAGCATGAGCGTTGCCGCATACGCGATACAGGCCGGCCAGAAAGCTGAGGCAGCATCGCTCAGGTTGGTCCGCCGTCGGGCGCACCCGAATCGCCTTCGTTCGGTCCCACCGAGGAGGAAAGCCCGAGGTCAAGGCTCAGGCGCTCGGCCGCGGACCGCCGGACCTTGTCGCCTCGGCGGTCGTAGCGAGAGGTCGTCGACGGCGAGGCATGGCCCATGAGCTGCTGGACGGCGGGCAGGTCTGCACCGGCGTCGAGGAGGTCGCCGGCGTAGGTTCGGCGAAGGTCATGGGGCGAAATGGCGGCCAGGCCGGCGCCGAGGGTCCGGCGGGAAAGGACCTGACGGATCGCCTCGCCGGTGAGCGTCCGTCCCAGACGAACGTTGCCGGCCCTGTCGATGGCGCAGAACAGCGGTCCGTCGGAGTCACCCCGCAGGTCCAACCAGGCCTCGAGCAGCGGCCCGACGGTGGGGGAGAGGGGAACGAGGCGCTCCTTGCCGCCCTTGCCCACCACCCGGATGGCGGCCGGGTCGGTGTCGACATCGGCCAGGTGGAGTGCGACGAGCTCCGCCCGGCGCGTGCCCGACAGGTAGGCGAGACCGATCACCGCCGCGTCGCGGACGCCGGCGGGGGAGTGGTCGGCCCGGCAGTGGGCGAGCAGGGCGACCAGCTCGGAGTGCTCGACGTTGCGGCCGGCGGGAAGCCGGGTGCCCGAGACCGGCCGTAGGTCCACCGCCCGCAGGTAGTCGTCGGTGTCCATCGCACCCAGCCGCCATGCCGCCTTGAGGGCGCCCCGGAGGGCGGACAGGTGCTTGTTGGCCGTGGCGGGGGCGTAGCGGCCCTCGCTCACCGCCCGGGCCAGCGCGGCCCGGATGGCGGTGGTGTGGCTGAAGCGGAGGCTGGCCCACGGCAGGGTGTCGATGTCGGCGGTTCCGCCCGAGACCCAGGCGGCGATGGCCTGGAGGCACTGGGTCATCGTCCGGTGCCCGTCACCCGACAGCCCGGCCACGTACACCCGGGCCGGAACCTGGCCCCAGTCGGGCACCAGCGCACCGTCCGCGGCCCGCCGCCGCGGCACCGGCACCGGCACCACGTTTTCAATGTCGACACGCACGTCGGGCGCCGCCACGGCGTGCGAACGGGTGTCGTGAGCCACGAGAAGGCACTCTACTTGCGGGAAGTGCCCTTCTCCAAGAGTTCTTGACGGGCGGGGGAGCGGGGTCGAACGTACCGTTCTGCTACGGTTCGACCGTGAGCGTGACGCCCGTCACCGGTTCGCCGACGTCGGTCTGCGCCCTTGCCGGGTGCGGGGCCGTGGTCGTGCAGCCAGCGGGGGGAGGGCGCCGCCGCCTGTACTGCTCCAATGCGCATCGGGCGGAGGCCCGGCGCCGGCGAATCGCAGACTCCCCCGAACCGGCTCCCGGAGAACTGCTCGGCCCCGCCCTAGAGCGTCTCGGCGGCATCCTGAGCGAGCTGCGGAGCTACGAGGCGTCGATTCGCTCGATCGATCCCGGGCGACAGGCGGTGGAGGCGGCCAGGGTGCGGGCGGAGGCCACCGCCGAGGTCCTCGCCGCCCAGCAGACCGCGGCCAAGGCCGCAGAGGATGCAGCCAATGGCGCTGAGCGCCTGGCGGCCGAGCGGACTCAATGGGAGAGCAAGCGATCCGGATTCGAGGCCGAGCTCGAGGAGCTACGGAAGGCTCTGACGGATGCGAGGAAGAGGGCCGCTTCAGCCCAGGACAGCCTCGATGACGCCCTCATTGCCCATCGGGCCGATGTCGACGAGCGGGACCAGCGGGCGGCGCACGCCGCGGCCGCTCACGAGGAGGAGGCCAGCCGTCTGCTGGGGGAGCTCGACCAGGCCCGCACCGCGGTCGCCACGGCCCGAGCGCAGGCCGGGGCGTCTGACGACCGCGCCTCGAGCGCCGAAGATGCCCGTCGAGCGGCAGCCGATCGTGCCTCCGAAATGGAGGCGTCGATGAACCGTCTTCGAGTCGACGCGGCCAAGGCACAGGCGGCGATCGAGGCCGCGACCCTGCGGGCGGAGACGGCGGAGCGACTCCTCGACCAAGCCCGGGAGGAGCTGCAGACCGAGCGCAGCCGCCACGACCTCAGCCTCTCCCAGCTCCACGAACAGCTCGCCCAGCTCGTCGCTCGGACTCCAGCACGACGGTCAGCCGCAACGGCTCCCACGAGGAAGAGGACGACCCCGTCCTCGTAGGGGGTTATGGATGAAGGTGTACCTAGGGGCGTTCGCTGCGATCGTGTTGCTCGTGGGATGCGGTTCCGACTCGGCGCACGAAGGCAGCGCAGCGACGCAGCGTGGGAGCAGTGTGCCGGTGGTGACGGCCGAGCAATCGACCGCTGAGAGCTGCGTGGCGAAGACGACAACCGCCGAAGCCGAGGCCTGCCTGCTCGCCGCTGGTGCAGCGCTCGAGACGGAGTTGCAATCGAGCCTGATTGAGCTCGAGCAGCGTTCGCGTATCGCCTGACGGCGTCAGGAGGAGCCAGGATGCATGGCTCGACTACGTCAGAGCCGCGTGCGAACTGGAGGCGGCCGCTTTCGAGGGCGGGAGTCAGGCTCGCGTGCAGCACGCCCTCTGCACCGCAAGAGTCACCGGCGCCCGGCTCGCTGACGTTCGGAACACGTTGGGGCTGGTCCCTTCTCGTTAGCGCTGTGTGCCGACTCGTCGCCGAATCGTCCGCAGTGTCACCCCATCGCCGATCCGGTGCGGCCGTCCTCAGGGCTCTGAGAGGGCGCAAGCGCATCAGATCCCGTCGTTCACCACGAGCATGGTTGACACGATCGGCCACGACGAGGCTCGAGTCGCCTGGTACGACTCTTTCCTGAAGGAGGGTTAGTGCGGAAATCCAATGAGGAACGAAGACGCCGAGGTCGCAGGAGGCCCTGGCAGACACAGCTGTTTCAACCCGGCCGGCTCACCGGTAACGGCCTGATCGAGGGGGCCGATCTAAGAACTCGGTTGACTCATGGCTATGAGCACGTGACCCGTGGTACCCATTTCGGCACGGAGCACTACTTTGCGAGCAGCGTCTTCGACGTGCTGAGGTTCCTGTGATCACACCGGGCACACCTCACGAGACCACCTATCGTGCCTTCCTGACCACGTGGGGGATAGCGATCTTCTTGACGGCCTCCGCCAAGTTGTGCGAACCAAGCTGTGGCTCCACGGAGGGAGAGCCTGTGGTCCCTGGTGTGCGATTGCGGGTGGAAGCTGCTGGCATCTCGGCGACGTTCATCAAGCACCTCCGAAGCGGGCTCAACCGAGTGGCCAGCGACATCCGCGCTGCCACGCAAGCACACGAGGTTGTCGTCATCGTCACCGGCTTGGACTACAGCAACGTCGACTTCCAGGAGGCGGCCCTTGAAGCGGCCATCATGCAGTGGGCCGCGGAGTACTTCGATTTCGAGCCAATCACGGTGGTCGTAACTCTCGATGAATCTGGGCGATGCTACCTGTTCGAGTACGGCTGACAACTACTTCTGACAGGGATCCTCCCATTTGCCCGTGGCGAGCCCGGTGTATGTGTCTGACGGCTGAGCCGAGCGAACTGGGAGAGGGGGCGAGGACCCCACGCCCGCCCCGTGGCCTTTCATCACCACCCTTGGTGTATCGCGATTTCCGGCACGCCTACAAGGCCTCGGCCAGTTCCCGGACAAGCCCCATTATTGTTTTTACTCTGGAAACGTATGAGAAGGAGCGGGACTATCCGTCGCGTTGAGGGCTGTCGACCGCGTGTTGAGGCTGTCGATACCCGTGCGTCGCGGCGATTGCTTAGTTAGCGAACCGCGTCATGGCGGCCGCGACTTCCGCCTCTAGCCAATCACCGAAGGAGGAGAACAGCCTTTGAGGCTCGCCTCCTTCGACCCAGTTGACTACGATCGGCATTTGAAGTCCTACGTCCTCAAGGTACCAGTAGTTGTAGCCTTGATGGGACGAAAAGACGAAGGCGCGGGGTGGCAGGCTTCGAAAGGGCGACCACCAAGGGCTAGTGCGGCGTCGCGGATTTGATCTGGTGGAGTGTCGCCCGGCCGCGGCGCACTTTGGCGATGATTTCCTCTGCCGGCTGGTGCCAGACGAAGGGCTTGGGGTCGTCGTTCCAGTGCTCGGTCCAGAGCTCGATGGCGTCGATGAGCGCGGTGACGCTGGAGAAGGCGCCCCGGCGGAGTCGGCGGTCGGTGATCTCTTTGAACCACCGCTCCACGAGGTTGAGCCACGAGGAGGAGGTGGGCGTGAAGTGCAGGTGCCAACGGGTGCGCTTGGGGTGGTCCAGCCAGCGGGTGACCTCGGGGCCCATGTGGGCCGAGAGGTTGTCCAGCACGACGTGGACCTCGAGATCGCGGGGCACGTGAAGGTCGATGAGTTTGAAGAAGGCCAGCACGTCGTTGCTTGTGTGGCGTTTACGGGAGTCGTAGAGGACTTCGCCGGTGGCCACGTTGAGGGCGGCGAAGAGGTCGGTGGTCCCGTTGCGCTTGTAGTCATGGGTCATCGTCCCGGCCCGGCCCGGTCGCATGGGCAAGCTGGGCTGGGTCCGGTCCAAGGCCTGGAATTGGGTCTTCTCGTCGAAACAGAACACCGCGGCCCGCTCTGGGGGGTTGAGGTACAGCCCAACCACGTCGACCAGCTTTTCCTCGAAACGGGGATCGTTGGACAGCTTGAAGGTCTCGATCTTCCACGGCTTGAGGTGATGGTCCCGCCAGATCCGGGCCACGGTGTCCTTGCCGATCCCCAACCGCTGCGCCAGCGAGCGCGTGGTCCAGTGCGTCGAGGTGTCGTCGGGCGTCTCTTCCAGGGTGACTCGGACCACCTCGGCCACCGTGCCCTCGGGCAACCACGACGTGCGGCCCCGGCCCTTGGCGATGACTCCGACGCCGTCCACGCCGGTCTCGGCGAACCGGCGGCGCCAGCGCCGCACGGCATCGGCGTCGACACCGCACCGCCGGGCGATCTCCTCGTTGGCCACCCCCTCGCTCGCCCACAGCAGCGCTCTGGCCTGGTTCACCTGGCGAGCGGCCAGCGACGTCGAGTTGGCCATCCGCTCCAGCGCCGACCGCTGCTCGTCGGTGAGAGCCAACGGTGCTGCCGTCATCGTGGACATGGTGTCATCCTAGCCCGCCAGGCTATTTCAACGACGGACCACTAGCGTCTCCAAGAGCCAATCTTTGGTCTTAAGGAGCCAGGGGTAGAACATTTCTGTCGCGGTCCAGAGTTCGCCCGCTTGCCGGCCGGCGAGTCGTAGGAAGGCGTGGTAGTCATCGGGCAGCCCAGAGACGCCTTGAGTCGTTTGAACTTGGAGTATCTCTTCGTCCGTGCATCCTCGGATGACGCCTGCTGTCCCTTCCGACCCGCGGAGCCACAGTGCGAAATCAGCGATATTCATGCTCATCGCCGGATCCGCGTGGAAATTCCGTTTATGTAGGTCTGATTGCGTGATCGGACGTACGTAACGACACCGGGCGCAAATTCGGCGAACCTGCCAAGAACCAGCGGCACGACCGGAAGAGCAACAGCAAGCACCCCCCCGACCGCGCTCGCAAGTGCTGCTTCCGTTGCGAGCAGCGCGGCGGTAGAGGTGGGCAGCGACCACTGTCGCGGTCGAAGCGACGGTGACCGGCCAGTAGAACCAAGTCTGAGCCCCAGTGTTCACTGACCGAACTCGGCGATGCCCGGAATCAGCCTCACCCTGTGAAAACGCAGTTCACGTGGACTTCGACCAGCGAGTCGCCTGGCCTCGTGACGACTTTGAAGTAGCAGTCGGAGTAGTCCGCCGATGGCCCGGGCACCGAAATAGAACAATTGGGCGTCGCCCTCGAACGACTCCCGTCGATCGAAGGCCTCCTCGAAGCGCCACCCGTCCGGTGGGGTAATCGACTCGGTCACCTCGAAGCTCGGCGTGGCGTGGAAGACATATTCGACCTCATCCGCGAGATCCTTCGTGCTGACGACCGACTCCACGTCCGCAAACTCGATGGCGTTGAAGATCTCATGTTCGGCCTTATGCGCCGCCGACCGCCCGCTGCAGCCAGCCGTCGCCGCCAACGCCACGGTAACCCCGACCAGAGCAGCGAATCGACGGAAGGTCATAGGCAGCCGCTCGTGTCGGAGATGTTGAGCTCGGCGAGGCGTTGCACATCGACAGCATGAGGTGCGATGTCTTCATCCAAGAGCCGAACCCATCGGGCTGGCCGAAGACGGACCTACGCCGCCTGCTCGGGTCACGAGGCTCGGCGGGCCTTCGATCGTTGCTCGGCCCAGTCCCAGAGCTCCTGCAGCGCAGGGCGGAGGGACTCGCCCTCGGCGGTCAGCGCGTATGTCGAGGTGATGGGCGGTCCGATATCAACGGTCCGAGCCACCAGCCCCGCTTCCTCGAGTTCACGCAGGCGCTCGGTGAGCACCGGCTTGGAGACACCGACCACTCGTCGCGCCACTCGCTGTAGCGGACAGGGCCGCCGAGCAGGGCGACCAGCAGCTGCGGGGTCCAGCGCTTGGCCAGCAGACTCGAACTCCTGCGCCACGGACGCACACTGGTCCGCCTCGCTGGGGCTGCTTGCGCTCCGCCTCAAGGTGGCTATCCTTCCCTGGTTTAAGTATTCTTCCCAACTAAGGAGTCGCATCCTGGTGGCCCAGGGCAACCTCTCGACTGTACCGGCGGGTGGCGACCATGAGGGTGACCGGGACCCCATTGGCGACGTCGAACCGGCCGGTGGTGCCGATGACGATGGAGCCCGGGCCTGCGCCTTGGCCCGCCTCCGGGATGCACAGGGGAGTGGCCACCCCATTTCCGCTCTCGTGGGCCCCGCAGCGGCTGCCCTGGGCGTCACGCCCCGCACGATCTGGCGCTGGCTCGACGAGGGCCTACCGGGGTCGCGCCCCTCCGGCGGTTGGGCACCGTCGGAGGATGACGTGGATGCCTACCTCCGCTGGAAGGGCAACGCAGCGGCGGCGTGGCGGGAACGGATGGCGGCCGGAACCGTGCCGTCGCTGCGCACGTTCCAGACGGTGCTGGCACGTCACTTCGAGCCCGGCGATCGCGCCGTCATGCGCGAAGGCGTCGAAGCCCGCCGGCGCCACCAGGTGTACCTGCGCTGGGAGCCGGAGGCGCGCAACGAGGCTGTGGGAGACCGACCACAAGGAGCTCGACGTGCCCGTCTGTTCCCCCGGGCGCAGCGGCCCCACAAACCGTGGACGACGCTGTTCGTCGACGGTTTCTCCCGGGCCGTGATGGGCTGGGCCATCTCCGAGTACCCGTCCTCCGCGTCGGTACTGGCCGCCCTCGGCGAGGCCGTGCGAATCGACGATCGACGAGGGCCCTTCGGCGGCATCCCCGTCGGCTCCGCCCCGACGGCGGCCTGGAGTTCGCCGCTGCGGCGCTGGAGCAGGCCTGCGGGGTGCTGGCCATCCACCTCGACCCGGCGCCGGCCTACAGCCCGACATTGAAGGGCAAGGTCGAGCGCCTCCACGGCACCATCGTCGAGAGCTTCCTGGCCGAGCTCCCGCACTTCGCCGACGGGCCGCGCGACGCCTCGGGGAAGCTGTGGGGCCGGGCGCTGCCCGTGCTCACCCTCGCCGACCTGGTCGGCCGCTTCGACGCCTGGGTCCTGGCCTACAACCGGGAACGTGCACGCCGGCCTGGGTGGCCGTACACCGCTGGAGCGCTGGCAGGCCGACGCAACCCCGCTGCGTACCGTTCCGGATCGAGGAGCTGCGCTGGACCCTGCTGGAGGAACGGACCCGGCGGGTGCAGAAGTCGGGGGTCCGCTTCCACACGCTCGACTTCGTGGCCCCCGAGCTCAACGGGCTGGTGGGCGAGACCGTCGCCGTGCGGTATCGCCCCCACGATGACACCTCCGTCGAGATCTTCCGGGCCGGGGCCCACCTGTGCACCGCGCTTCCCCAGGGCACCCTCGATGCCGAGGAGCGGGCCGCGCTGCTGCCAGCGCCGACGTGAGGACGCAGCTCGCCAGGCGGCACTGGCCCGCCGGGCCACCCGCCGGGCGCGGGAACGCTTCGCTCCGGCCACTGCGCCGGGGGAGCCGAAGAGCGTGTCGGTGGTTGCTGCGTCGATGGCATCGGCCGAGGCGGCGAGCGACGATTCGCACAAACTCCGCAAGGCGGCCCGGACCGATCTCCTCGGGCCTGCCGAGTGCGACGGCGAGGTGACGGTCCGGCATTTCCTCGACCTGCCGGGTGCCTCCACGGTGGATGACCGACTCCCTCGCCCTGACCGTTCGGGCGGTTGGCGATGTGGCTCGCCATCGCGCCCTTGGGGTCGTGCACGGCCCGGCCGGTGTGGGCAAGACGTTCGCCGTCGAGCGTGCGGTCGAATCCCTGGGCGGCGACTGGGAGCCGGTGTGGCTGTCCTTCCCGGCCCGCCCCACGATGCGCCTGATCGCCACTGAGTTGCTGGCGGCCCTCGGCGGCTCCCACTCTCAGCACGACCGCTTCAAGATGACCCGCCTCCTCAAAGCCGAGCTGGCGCTGGCGCCGAGGCTCATCGTCGTCGACGAGGCGCAGAACCTGAACCGGGAGTGCATCGAGTTCCTCCGCCACCTGAGCGAGGATCCTCGCCGGCGGGGCGCCATCCTCCTGGTGGGCGGGGACGGCTGTTGGGAGGTTCTGTCGCGAGAGCCGATGCTGCGCTCCCGGGTGTACCGGCGGGTGGCGTTCACGCCGCTGGCCCAGGCTGAGGTCCTGCGTGCCATCCGCGGCTTCCATGCCATCTACGCCGGCGCCGGCGACGATCTGATCCGGTTCATCGACGACTACTGCGGCCACGGGAACTTCCGGAACTGGGCGTCGTTCACCCTGAGCGCCCTCGACCTGTGCGTCGAGCTCGGGCGCAGCCGCGTCGACGAGCAGCTGTCCCGCAATGCCTTCGCGCTTCTCGGCGGAGGCGTCGGTGCCGCCTGAGGAGCGCCTGGTCGTCGTTGTAGATGCCGACGACGACCCGGGCTTCTCCGACGAGCTTCGAGTCCCGGGCCGACGTCACCCGTGGCGTCGTCGTCGTCCGTCCCGTGCCCGGCGTCGTCGACGCACGGCGCCTGGCGGCCGACGTACTCATCGCCATGGGCAAGCACTACGACGCGATATCCCGGGAGCGCCAGAGCCGTCACGGCTGGGAGCTGGCACGCCTGTGGGCTCACGCTGAGAGGGTCAGGGACCTGGTCGTCTGGGACGCACGCCGGCTCCCGTCGCGGCTCTGGAACCCGCCTCGCTGCGATGGCAGGGGAATGCGAAGCCCGGCTCTGGATGGTCGAGCGCCCCGCCCCGAGGGGAAGCGCCGAGCCAAGAGCGAGGCCCGTTGCCGACCCGCCGAGCTCCTGTCGGAGCTCCCGGTGCCCAGCATCAGCGAGGGGGCAGTCCTCGACGAGGACCTCGTGCTCCCGCAGGAGAGCTTCCTCACGTTCCGGTGGGCCTGCATGCAGCGGATGGCCCCCGAGCGCTTCTCTCAGATCGACGCCGTCTACCGGGAGGCGCACGGAGCCACCCGGACGTGGCTCGAGGGCCGGCGTTGGCAGGACCGGCCGGGGAGGGAGGAGGTGGCCCGCCAGCTTCGGGCGATCACCTCGGCCTGCCGCTCGCCGTCGGAGACGGTCGTCCGGCTGCGGGCTGCGCAGGCCGCGTACTTCCGCGACGGCGTCCTCGTCCAGGTCGATGATGTCGGCCCCCGCAGGGAGCCCGACGTCCCGGCTGCGGGCCTGGGCGTGGCCATGGCGGTCCGGCTACGGCGGCTCGTGACTCCCGCGTGGGCCGGCGCATTGGCACTCGGCTCGGCTGGAGGTCTCAGCACAAGGACCCTGTCCCGCCTCAAGGTCGGCGACCTCAGCTGCGATGGCGAGGTGCTCA
Source organism: uncultured Acidimicrobiia bacterium (assembly GCA_963827345.1). Classification (GTDB taxonomy): domain Bacteria; phylum Actinomycetota; class Acidimicrobiia; order Acidimicrobiales; family AC-14; genus CAWGUU01. The sequence continues at coordinate 663,970 of CAWHAN010000006.1, forward strand.
CCGTCGCCGGGGAGTCCATCGATGTCCCGGTCTGTGCGGCGGGCCTAGTCCAGGGCCCAGCTGCTGGAACGGCTCGACGCCGGGGCGGGGGACGGTGACACGCTGCTGACGCGGTCGAACCAGCCCTTCGATGCCGCCGTCCTCGGGCGCCGACTGGACAATGCCGCCCGCCTCGCCGGCGTCTGGCGCCAGTCCGAAGAGCGCCGCCCGCCGTGGCACCCGGCCCCCGACGAGGGCCACACCATCAAGCTCGTGGCCCTTGAGGCGAACTGGGAGGGCGTGTCGTAGGAATGACAGACGCGGGCACGGCCGAGCACGAAATCGTCGCGCACGCAATTGGGGCGTCCGGCCTCACCGTCGCCGAGGTCGCGGACCGCGCCGGCCTGGACCCCGTTCACCTCGGGCACTTCCCCCTCGACCGATTGCCGCTCGCAGTTCTTTCGCGGCTCGCCGACGTCGTTGGCGTCCCGCTGGGCCGGCTGCTGCACCGCTGGGGGGACGACCATCCCGAGGACTCGGGCGATTCCCCAGCGGTGGGGGCCTACCTTGCCGAGTTCCGGGAGGGCCTGTCCCGGGACGAGCTGGCCGAGGCGCTCGGCTGGACGCTGCTCCAGTGGAGCGCGCCCTGGCCACACTCGACTGCCGCGCTCCACGGTGGCGGCATGCGCCTTGCGCTACGGGGCGATCGCATCATCGTCGTCGGTCGTCTTGAGGGTACCGAGCTGTCCAGCCGCCTGAGCCTCGAACGGTTGACGGCGGGCGAGATGGATCCCAAGCTGGCGCGCTTCCTTTGGGCGGCGCTGGCCGGGATCCTGCCCGAGAGGATCAAGGACCGCGAGGCGTACGACGCCGCCGATCGCCTCGGCCTGATCTGGGGTTGGCAGGGCCGGGTCCGGGTCAGCCAGCCCGTCGAGTTCTCGCTGTACCCGGCGACCCACCGGCACTGCACGGGACCGCTCTACTGACAAGACCTTTGCGCCTCTACTGACACGGTCGTTGCGCATCCACTGACACGATCGCTGCGTTTCCACTGACATCGGGGCTGCGCTTCACACGGGCTACGCCCATCCGGTTGTCGCCGATGGGCACAACGCCCATAATCCTCGTTATGTAAAGTCCTCGGCCGTGTAGCAGTTGGTCCGCTGTATTCGATTCGGTCGCCTGCCGCCGTTCGAGCACGGCCACGTACTCGTCGAAGGCGGCCTGAAGCGACCGCCTGAGCCCGGCAGGTATCCGAGCTTCCGAAGCTGCCGACGAAGTAACCGTCCTCGGGACGGACGCCGGCGGCGTGCAGCTCGGTCATGAGCATCCGGGCTGCGGTTGGGCTGAGCCGGTCGATCGGTGCCGGCCGACGGGCCACCCTCCGGTAGTACCAGTTATACTCCTGTCGTGAAGATCGCTGTATCCGTCCCTGACGCTCTATTCGAGCGCGCCGAGGAGTTTGCCGCGCGACTGGGCCTGAAGCGGTCCCAGCTGTATGCCCGAGCGGTCGAGGAGTTCCTTTTGGCGCATGACGAGGATGCGGTCACCGCCGCGCTCGATGCGCTTGCTGGTGAGGCCAGCTCATCAGAGGCTGGAGAATCCGGACGCGCAGTGGGGCGGGCGCTGATCGACGGCGGCGACTGGGAGTGGTGAGCCGCGGCGATGTCTGGTGGATCGACTTTGGGGATCCGGCCGGATCGGCGCCTGGCTACCGGCGGCCCGGGCTGCTGGTGTCGTCGGACCGCTTCAATCGCAGCCGCATCTCGACTGTGATCGTCGCTGCCATCACATCCAACCAACGCCTGGCGGCCGCCCCGGGCAACGTCGCCCTGCCGTCGGGGACGGCGGGCCTCACCATGCCCTCCGTGGTCAACGTGTCCCAGGTGCTCACCATCGACCGCAGCTTGCTCGGCCAGCGAATCGGCCGACTGGGTCGGGAACGGCTGGTCGAGGTTGATCGCGGTTTGCGCCTCGTCCTGAGCCTCTGAACACCGAACAGCAAGGCTTCGTCGATCCCGTTCCTCACGCGGGGCCACCCGCGCCGCCGCCACTGTCAGTTCCCCTTCACCTCCCATCAGGCGACGACCTCGAAGCGGCAGCGGGGACCTGGTGCGGACGCGAGGCGGGCATCGAGCGTCAGGAGGGTGGCGCCAAGGGCTTCCGCCAGCGCGACGTACGCGGCGTCCCAGCCTCGCACTGTCGCTCGCAGCGCCCACACCCGATCGAGGAGGGGTTGGTGCCCGAATCGCTCCCCCGGCCAATCCCTCAGATCCTCCACGGCCTGGGCGGCGGCGGTGTCGTCGAGCCGGCCCAGCTGGTGGTGCCGACGGATAACGCTCACGACCTCGACGTCGACGACGTGTGGCGCCGCGTGGTCGGGATCCGCCGCGAGGCGCAGTCGAACACTCTCGGCGAACGTCCCATCGACCACGACCTCATACAGACAGGACGCGTCAACCACCAGCATCGGGCCACGGTCCGCGAAGCTCATCGAGTGCTGCGATCACGTCGGCGCGGTCGATGTCGGCCGGCCGGCGCCGCGTCCGAGCGAGCCACTCCTCCACCGACGGGCGATTGGCGAGACGCGTCGCCTCCCGTCGGAGCAGCTCGGGGACCGTCAGGCCCGCCTCGCCCGCCCTGCGCCGGAGCGCGGCGTACACGTCATCGTCGAGGTCCCGGATCTGGATCGTCTTGGGCATCTCGCCGACGGTATCATGCGTAGACGCATGTATTCATGCGTTATCGCGACACTGGGCGGAGTCCTATCTGCTCTGAGCCGTTCTTCCGACGTTTGGCCGGCCGGAAGTGGCTTGAGACCGCCGAGACCAACATGGGCCCAGGAAGACGGCGTCTCGGATGTCCGGCCCCCGCATGGCGCCAACCCCGCTAGGGAGTGGCCGTGGCCGTCCGGGAAGCGAAGTCGCCGCGCACCGAGCGCGTCATGGCCAAGGGGTGGATCCAGGCGGTCGTGCTGGTCAGCATCTTCGGGTTCACCGTTCTGGGATTCATGGCGGCCCGGACCTACCAGGCCGAGCCGCCGATCCCCGACCGGGTGGTCACCTCGTCGGGCACACCGCTGTTCTCCGGCAACGACGTGCGCGCCGGCCAGGACGTCTTCCTCCGCAACGACCTCATGCAGTACGGGTCGATCTTCGGCCACGGCGGGTACCTCGGCCCCGACTTCACCGCCGACTACCTGCACCGGGCCGCCGTCAGTGTCGAGCGCACCTACGGCGGTGAGCTCGACGCCCGCCAGCGGACAGTTGACGACTTCCGGACGAACACCTACGACGCCGCCTCCGGGACCCTCGTCTACACCGATGCCCAGGCGGAGGACTTCGAGGCCCTGGCCCGGCACTACCACGACTTCTTCGCCGATCCCGGCGGTGACACCGGGCTGCGGCCGTCGGCCATCACCAACCCCGACGACACCCGCCACCTGACCGCCTACTTCTCGTGGAGTGCGTGGGTGGCGGCCGCCGAACGTCCGGGCAAGGACTACTCGTACACCAACAACTGGCCGCCGGAGGAGTTGGTGGCCAACACCCCCTCCCCCGACGTGGTCGTCTGGAGCGTCCTGTCGCTGGTCGCCCTGCTGACCGGGATCGGCGCCCTGCTGGCGGTGTTCGGGCGGTGGAACTGGCTCGGCTGGCACGGCCGGGACCAGCACGAGCTCTCGTTCCGGTCGCCCGACCGGGTGGCGCTCACCCCGTCCCAGAAGGCGACGGCCGGGTTCTTCCTGGCCATGGCCGCCATGTTCCTGGTCCAGAGCCTGGTCGGTGTGGCCAGCCAGCACTACCGGGCGGAGATCGGCGGCTTCTTCGGCATCGACTCCGACAGGTTCCTGCCCTTCAACATCGTGCGCACCTGGCACGTCCAGCTCTCGATCTTCTGGGTGGTCTCGTCGTTCCTCGCGGTCGGGATCTTCCTCACGCCGATGATCGCCGGGCACAGGGAACCCAAGGGTCAGAACGTGCTCACCCACCTGCTGCTGGGCGCGCTGGTCGTCGTCGTCGCGGGAAGCCTGCTGGGCGAGCTCGGCGGTACCCACGGCTGGTTCGGCGGCCTCTGGTCATGGTTCGGGATGCAGGGCTTCGAGTACCTCGACATGGGACGGTTCTGGCAGTCCTGCTGACCGTTGGGCTCTCGTTCTGGGTCGTCGTGCTCTACCGGGGCCTGCGCAGCCGGCTGAAGGTCGAGCACCGGACCAACATGCCGTGGCTGTTCTTCTACGCCGCCCTGGCCCTGCCCGCCTTCTACGCCGTCGGGCTGCTCGCCCACCCCCGCGCCAGCTTCGCCGTCGCCGACTTCTGGCGGTTCATCGTCGTCCCCCTGTGGGTCGAGGACTTCCTCGAGCTCTTCACGACCGTGATGGTCGCCTACCTGTTCGTGCTGCTGGGCGTCGTCCGCCAGCGGGTGGCGATGACCGTCATCTTCCTCGACATCATCCTCGACAGCTCGGGTGGGGTGATCCGGATGGCCCACCACCGATCGTCTCGTACTACGAGATCGGTACCGCCCTCACCGCCAACCACTCCCATGCGGCCATGATGGGCGTGTACGGGATGCTGGCTGTGGGCTTCATGCTCTTCTGCCTCCGTTACCTCCTGCCCGAGGACAAGTGGTCGGACAAGGCAGCCAGATCAGCTTCTGGTCGCTCAACATCGGCTGGCCTGGATGTGCTTCGTGACCCTGCTGCCACTCGGGATCGTGCAGCTCTACCGCTCGGTGGGACGCGGCTTCTGGGCCGCCCGCGAGCTCAACTTCCTCACCAATGACCTCAACGCCCTCCTGGGCTGGCTGCGGCTGCCGGGCGACGTCCTCTTCATCGGCGGCGGGATCTGCCCCTGCTGTGGATGGGGTTCCAGGGAGTCCGGTACCGGGGCAGCCACCAGGACGTCCTCGCCGGCGAGGATCTGTTGCTCTTCCCCGAGGCCACGGCCCGTACCGGCCGAGCTCATCGAGACCCACTGACGGTGCATCCGGAGGCCGCCTTCCTCTCCGGGTACGCCCTGGTCCTCGTCGCCGTCGCCGCCGGGCTGGGCCGGTTGGGACGTCGCTCCACCGACCCGTGGTCGTCGCGGATGCTCACCGCCAGCCGGCCGCCAGGCGATGCTTCGTCTGACATCGGGGCTTCTTCTGACGCCGGCCACGAGCCGGGCTGGCCCCACAGCGAGGTGCCGGCATTCCATGTCGTCGTCGGCATTGTCGCCCTGGTGGCGGCGCTGGTATTGGTCCTGGTCGGCCTGGTGCGCCACCACCGGCCGGTCGAGTGCCTGGTGCAGGTGGGCGTCCTGCTCGTGGTCGGAATCCGCATCGTCCGGGCTCCTACACGGGTGGGGTAACGATCACGCACGTCACCCCGGGCGCTCGGGCGAGACGCGTGTCGAGCGTGGCCAGCGGGGTGCCCGTCATCTCGGCCACGGCGACGTACGAGCGGTCGTACACGGAGACGTTGCTCCGTAGCTGCCACGTCCTTGGTGCGAGGACCTCGTAGGGCCACAGGTCGATGGGAAGCTCGAGGAGGTCGGCGTGTGCCTGAGCGGCCTGGTCGGCGGTGATCAGCTCTGCCAGCTGGTGACGACGAAGGATGTTGGCGGTCTCGAACATGGCGAGGTGTGGCGCCAGGAGATCAGTGGCGGCGGTCAGGGCTCTCGTCGCCCATCGACCCACGGGACCGCCGTCGACGAGCATCGCAACCAGCACCGAGGCGTCACAGGTGAGCCCGTCGCTCACCGTCGCTCTGCATCTCTGGCGGCCAGGATCGCTTCTGCGTCGACATGCACACCCGTGGCTGCCACCCTGGCCCGTGCTCGGGCGATGACGTCGGCGGCCGTCGGCTTCGCCACTGCGTCGACAAGGAAACCTCTCAGGTACTCCTGGAGCGACTGACCGGCCCGAGCCGCACGCGCCGCCAGTTCGTCGCGGACCGCGGTCGGAACGTCTCTCACCGTGATGGCTACTCCCATGTCTGCATATTAGCGGCATTGCCTGCATTATGCAGGGCCCACTCGCCCGCCTGCGGGAGGCTGGTCGACTGAAGCCTGCAAGCGCCACTCCCCCGCTGCCGGCGCCGGTGGCGACAGGCCGGCCGGCCTCCGAGGCTCTCACCGAGCTTCGCGCCGACGAGAGATGACCGCCTGGTACCTGGATTCGTCTGCGATCGTGAAGTTCGCCGTCGTCGAGCGGGAAAGTGCCGCGGTCACCGCCTGGCGAGTGGCCCTGGGCGCCGACGACGTCCTGATGACCTGCGAGCTTGCCGTTGCGGAGGTGCTTCGAGCGATCTGCCGCGTGGACGGTGACGAAGAGGTCGCTCTCGCACACCTCGATGCCCTCGATCAGCTGGTGATGGACCGGGACCTCCTGTTGGCGGCAGGTCGACTCGGGTCGGGTGGACTCCGCACGCTCGATTCGATCCACCTGGCCGCCGCCCAGGCCGCCGGTGACGACCTCGACGGTATCGTGCCGTATGACGAGCGCATGGCTGACGCAGCGCGGTCCCTCGGCTTCGCGGTCATTGCGCCTGCCTGATAGCTGACCGCGCCGGCGGCGGCAGCCCGTTAGCGGGCCCCTCGCCCACGACCGTCCTTCGTCAGCTCGCCTACGACGCCGTGGGTGGCGTGGGGGCGACCGGGGCGGGAGCGGCGTCGGGCTTCTCGGCCCCGGCGCTCAGGGCGCGGCCGCGCCGGAGGTGCCAGACCAGCACCGGGGCCCCGACGCCGGCAATGATGAGGCCGCTGAGCATTCGGTCGACCCCGTTGCCGCGACGCTCGTCGATGGCCCGGGCCCTGGCCTCGCGCTCCTGCTTCTCGATCTCCGCGTCGGTCTTTCTCACCGGCTCCGTGGCGTCGGTCCTCGAGGGGCTGACGGGCACCGGATAAGCCTCGTACTCGTAGACCTCGTAGGCGTACCTCGGCAGGCCGAGCGCCGGGAACAAGGCGTCCTTCACGCCGAAGAGGGCCATCGTGACGCCGGTGACGACGAAGCCGAGCCCGATGAGCGCCGCCGCGAAGAAGTACAGGAGGACGACCCAGCTGCGTCGTGCCGCCGGTGGCTCCGCAGTCGAACCGATCGTCATGGTGGGCTCCCCTCCGCGCTCGAAGGGTAGCTGCGGGGCACCCACGGCACTCGGCAGCCGTTTTCGAGCCCGTTTCGGGTACGTCAGACTGAACGTCTACGCAAGGAGAGCCACTCCATGGACATCGTTCGCAACCCCGACGGCACGCTCGTCGTGCCGGTGAAGCCGGTGCGGCGGCACGAAACCGACGAAGGGGCCGATACCCCACCGTTCGGTGACGACGTCGAGGGGGCGCAGGCGGACGCTGCGCCGGCCACGCGGGTGCTCCACCCGGGCGAAGGTGGGTACGACGAGGCTCTCGCCGAGTGGGACCTGCAGCAGAACCCCGATCGGGCACCGGTCGTCTCCACCATCACCGGCCGGCAGGAAGCCATGACCGTCGTTCACGCCGTGGCCACCTCGCCCGACCATGCGGTGGCGCCGGCGGTGGATGCGCTCGACGATCCCGAGGCCAGCGGTGAGGCGTTGCGCCACGTTCTCGTCGGTGGCGTTCACTCGGTAGAGGACTTCGCCGCTGAAGTCGCAGAGGCTGAGGGCGGCGAGCCGCTCCCCGCTCACCAGACCACGAAGATCATCGGCGAGGTGCTCTCCGAGCTCGACAAGTAGATCGCCTCGACGCCTCTGGGCGGGGGCCTGAGGCGCTAGGAAGCCGGCTCCTGGCTGGCGTCGAGCACGACGGCGTAGGACCCGCTGCCCAGCAGGCATCCGGCCGGGATCTCCCGGTCGCCGATCCGCAGCCTCTCGATGGTCCCCGTCGCAGGATCGAACGTGACGTCGTCGAGCGTGCCCAGCTCGTTTCCCCGTTCGCTGAGGACCCGCTTGCCGAGCAGCTGGAGCTTCCCGTCGGCCGCCGCCCGCTCCCTGTCGTCGAGCGGCTGACGCATGGCCCCGTCGTCGCGCACCATCACCGCATCGGGCCCGAAGCCGCTCAGCTGTGCCCAGTCGACCAGCTGGGCTTTCCGGCCCCGGCCGACGATCACCGCGGCGATGCACCGCTCCCCCGCGTCCACGAGGAACTGCTCGACCGATCCGAGATCTGCAGCGCTGGCGCGGCTGACGACCTTGCGCCCGGTCGCCTGCCGGAAGGAATCGCTCACCTCAGCCCCAACCGGGCTCGGAACTCGTCCACGGCTGCACCGAGGCCGACGAGGTCGTCACGGACGAACTCCTCGGTGACGTCGGGGACGACGAGGGCGTCGCCGGACACGGCCAGCTGGGCGGGCAGGGGGATGTACGCGTGGCCGCCTCCGGGTTTCTCGATCTGGTAGCCCACGACCTCGCCGGCGCTTCCCACCAGCAGGGCGAGGTCGCGCACGACACCGAGGCTCCTGCCCCCCTCCGTGAGCACGTCGTCGCCGATGACGTTCCGCTCGGTGGCCGGGTGGCCGACGTCGTCGGGAGCGTCCTCGGGCGCGACGAGGGCCGAGTGGTCGAGGATCATGACGGCGTCAGGGCCGATGGCGTGTATCGCCTCGGCCGGGAGCACCTCCTTGAGTCGCCCGGAGAAGAAGCCGCGCTTGTTGAGGGTCAGGCCGACGAGGTGCCCCGCCTCGGGGTTGTAGATGACGTCGCGTACCTCGGCGACGTCCTCTCCCTCGCGGACAGTGACGACGGGAAGGCCGTTGATCTGGGAGGCGGTCACGAGCAGTTTCACGGCTTGCCCCTGGTGGCGATCACGCCGCCGCCGCGCCGGCGCCGCCGGAGGACGATCAACACCGCGGTGACGACGATCAGCACGAGGAGGACGAGAAGCAGCCAGCCAAACCCAGTCATACCTGTTCCTTGCTGTGGCCTCCCCCGGTCGGGGGGGCACCTCCGTCCCCAAGAGTACCGTCGGCGCCGGAGACTCGAAACGGTCGGCAGCCTGCTCGGCCACTGCTTTTGCCGCTTGCGCCGGCAGTCGGCGTCGGTACTCTTGGGTGGCGGAGAGCCGGAGACACGTTGCGTGTCACGGCGGAAGGGAACCGCATGATCAGGTTCGCCGGCGGGGGCCTGATCGGCTTTGCGCTCATCGCCCTGTGGATCTACTGCATCTTCGACGTCATCTCGACCGAGGAAAGCCTCGTTCGCAGCCTGCCGAAGATGGCGTGGCTGATCATCGTGATCATCCTGCCCGACATCGGTTCCATCGCCTGGTTGATTCTGGGACGGCCGGTGTTCGCCGGCTGGCGCCCTGGAGACACGTCAGGGCGTAAGCCCCGGCGGGTTGTCGGCCCCGAGGACCGGGCGGATTTCTCCCCCGGTCCGACGCCTTCGGACACGGCTCGGCTCGAAGCATGGGAGGCCGACCTCCGACGCCGCGAGCAGGACCTCGGTCGGAGGAAGCCGGACGATCCCCCGTCACCACCGACCGCCGGAGGCTGACCCGACCAGGCGTCGCGCTGCTACTTCCAGACCCGGACGTAGTCGACCTGCATGGTGGCCGGGAAGGCCGGAGGCTTGGCCGGGTCGAGCCGGTTGCCGTACACCCCGAGCCCCTGGGTGAGCGCCAGCATGAAGGGGTGATCGAAGGGCTGCGGTGCCACGAGGGGCGCCGCCGGCGTGATGGGCTCGTTGACGCAGACCTTGCCGTCGAAGCTGATCTTGAGCGAGGTGGTCGTCCACTCCAGCACGTAGCTGTGCCAGTCGGTGACCTTCAGCAGGCAGTAGTTGTTGGTCTGTGCAACGGTGCCCGGCCAGTAGTGGATGTACGGGATGGCCCGGTCGTTGTAGAGGCTGTAGACCTCGGCCACGTCGATCTCCCCCGACAGCGGCCAGGGGCCGTACTTCACCGGGTTGTCCGGCCACATCCACAGGGCGCCGTGCAGTCCCTTGGCGGAGGCGGCCGGGAACTTGACCCGGAACTCGTAGCGGCCGTAGGTCTGGCTCCACTTGGTGTAGGTGGAGACCATCCCGGCCGTGTACCGGGTGCTGTAGGCGCTGCCCGGGGTCGAACAGGTGAACGGCGCCGCCTCCTTGCGCACGGAGAGCTTGAGCGTCCCCCCTGACACGGCGATGTTGTCGGGATCGTCGACGTAGCAGTCGTCCTGGGAGCCGAACCCGCTGGCGGCCGACGTCTGGGGGACCCACAGGGCACGGTTGAGCGAGGTGCCGTCGAAGTTCTCGGCCAGCGCGCACACCCAGGGAGTGCCGTTCGCCTTGAGGACCGTGGCGCCGCAACCGCCGGTCGCCGGGGCGGCAGGGGCCGTCGGCGCGGCGGTGGTGGTCGTGGTCCACCGCGGTGCGGCGGCGTCGGCGGGCACCACGGTGGCGCACACCGCGCCCACGAGCAGCGCCGCGCCCGCCAGCAGCAGGCGACCGCGACCAGGCCTTTTCGTCGTCGAATCGCTCGTAGGCACGGCGCTCTCCCTCGATACCGGCGGTGAGTGGTTCAAGTATCGGACGTCTCGCTCCACGCCTTGAGTGGTCCGTTCGGATTCGGACGGCCACGTACGTGCTACGGCCGGCGTCAGACGGATTCGGGCCCTTTGGCCCTTGGCCAGGCAGTACCGGCGGCAGACTATGAGGAGGTACGACAACCGGGCTGGCCTCTGATCGGGTCGGCGGCCCAAGAGGAGGACTGACCATGACCAAAATGAGAAGGACCGGCGCGTTGTTCGGCGCGTGCTGCATGTTGCTGGTGGTGGGGTGGATCGCACCGAGCCCGACCAGCGCCCAGACCGAGATGAGCATCCAGACGCCCCTGACGATGTGGAGCGCCCCGACCGATGCCGGGCTCGACGGGTACGGCGACTGGATGGCGACGTTCAACGAGCCCACTGCCGGCGTGGGCCAGTCGCCCCCCTACTACGAGTACCTCCACGAGTTCTACTTCCAGGGCTCCGAGTCCTGGGGCCACGTCTCCCTCGAGAAGTTCGAAGACATCAAGGTGGCGTCGCTGTACGTGTCGGACGAAGAGGAGGGCCGGAGCCACGCGGTGAGCGTGCTCTTCCCGTGGGAGGGCGGGCGCTTCTACTTCACCATGGTCCTTCGCCAGAGCCCCGGGGTCTGGATCGGCTACGCGTACGACTACACGGCGGCGACGTGGACCACGATCGGCGCGGTGCTCGTGCCGACGAGGCTGGCCCTGCTCGAGCCCGTGAGCGTCACCGGCGTCTCCTGGGAGGGAGGGCTCCTCCCCTCGTGCGACGCCTACCCGCTCGCGGACATGGTCCGGGTCGCTCCCACCGGGTTCCTTGGTGGCGCCACGCTGGCGAGTGTGTCGGTCGACCACCAGAACGAGCCCGCTGACTGCCCAGCCACGATCTCGGAGTTCGCGCCCCAGTGGGACAGGTACCAGGTGGGTGCGCCGGCAGGCTCGCCGGCGGCCGCCACGGCCAGCGAGAGCCCGTCGAACAGTGGGAACTCGGTGCTCGGAAACCCGAAGCACCGGCAGGTGACCAGCCTGCCGTAGGCGAGGTGGTACGACGACGGTGGTCCAGGCGCGCGGCGAGCGCGCCTAGGCCTCGGTCGTCTGGGACGCAGTACCGTCTCGGTGCCATGGCCAGCGACTACCGGTTCCTCACCGTGTGGCGGGTGCCGGGCACCATCGCCGAGGTCAGGGACGTCCTCGGCAACGCCGACACCCTGCCCGAGTGGTGGCCGTCGGTCTACCTGCGTGTCCGCCGGCTGGAGGACGGCGGGCCCGACTGGGTCGGCAGCGTGAGCCAGCTCCACACCAAGGGATGGCTGCCGTACACCCTGACGTGGGACCTCCGCCTCACCGAGCCCATCACCGACGCCGGCTTCGCCATCGAGGCGATCGGAGACCTCAAGGGCACCGGACGCTGGACCTTCGCCCAGGAGGGGCCCGAGGTGGTCATCACCTACGACTGGCGGATCGAGGCGACCAAGCCCCTCCTGCGCCGGATGGCCTGGCTCCTGCGGCCCGCCTTCGCGGCCAACCACAAGTGGGCCATGGCCCGGGGTGAGGAGAGCCTGAAGCTCGAGATGCGCCGCCGCCGGGCGACGACCGACGAGGAACGTCGGCAGGTGCCTCCCCCACCCGGGCCCACGTTCAGCCGCTTCGTCCGCGCCAAGGCCTGACGAGAGCCCGTCTCACGGCAGGGCCGGGAAGTCGACCGTCGTGAAGAACCACAGCGACGACGTGAGCCACAGGCCGGTGAGCAGCACGACGAGCGTCGCACCCACCACCGGGATCCCCCACGACGGGAGGCGGTCGTTCCGCAGGGCGAGCAGCTTGGTGCTGAACGCTCCGTAGAAGGCGCAGCCGAGGACCGAGTGGACGAAGGGACGGAGCCCGGCGTCGGCCTGGAAGCCCAGGCCCACAGGCAGTGGTACGCCACCGGCAACGACACCAGGAAGGCGCAGGTGCCGGACCACCGGTGAGCCGGCGGCAGCCACTTGGGCAGCGGGCCGCCAGAACGGCAGCTTGCCCCACATCCCGAAGGCGGAGACGATCTGGAAGACGGCGAACGCCACCGCGATCGTGGCCAGCCAGGACTTCATGGCCTGCAGCGACGGGAACCCGAGGTCGAAGATCGGGTCGAACGTGGCCTGGTGGACCCGGCCGTAGACGCCGAGCGACAGGGCGACCGCTCCCCCGGCCAGCGCCGGGAACACGATGGCCCGGGCCGATCGGGCGGGGGCGGAGGGCGACTCGGGCGACTCCGGCGACGGCGACGGCGAGGGCGAGGGCCGGGCCGGGGGCTCGGTGGTGGAGGTCGGTTCGCCTGTCATCGGACCACCAAGGTCCCTGTCATCTGCGGATGGATCAGGCACGTGAACCGGTAGGTGCCCGGTGCCGCCGGGGCGACGATGGTGGCGGTGCCGTTCGGTCCGATCCGTCCGCTGTCGAAGGCTCCGCCGTCGGCGGTGACGGTGTGGGGCACGCTGTCGCGGCTCTGGATGGGAACACGTGCCCGTGGACCGGCCGTGACGGGGCTGAAGGCCAACCCCTCGATCTCTAGGGTGGCCGCCGCCTGAGCGCCGGCGGTCGAGTTGGAACCCGAACCTTTCGCCGCCGTTCCGTAGCCGCCGGGTCGGGGTGCGGCGGTCGCCCCCGGCTCCGTCCCGCCGGCGGTGGCAGCAATCGCCCCCGGCTCTGGGCTCGGACCGGGCGAGTCGTTGTTCAGGACCAGTGCCCCCGCCGTGAACAGCGCCGCCGCCACGCAGACGGCGAGCGAACCAGTGAGCTTCGTTGTCATACCCGCCTCTACGCCGAGGCGACCGGGACGGTTCGCGGTGGACCGTTGCTGGCTGAAATGGCGGAGGGCCGGCGACGGGGTCTCCCCCGCCGCCGGCCCTCCGACCGGACCGTCTTGCGACCTGACGTCAGGACTTGACCAGCGAGCCGTCTCCCTTCACGACGAACCAGACGCCGCCGGAGCCCTGGCCGTTGGTCTCACCCGGGCCGCCGTCGCCGGCGAAGTAGTACAGCGGCCATTTGCCCAGCTTGAGCCTGCTCGGGGCCTCCGTCGGGGCGGGCGACGGCGACGAGCTTGGAGCCGTCGATGCCGTCGCCGGCGACCGGCGTCTTGGGTGCCGGGGCCGCAGGCCAGGCGGTGGCGCAGCCTCCGGTGCAGGTCGGCGCGCCGGCCTCGTCCTTGGTGAAGGCGTAGAGGGCCCGGCCCGTGCCGTCGGTGACGATCTTGCCGAAGCTCGAGTCCGCCAGGCGCACCGACGGGGCCGTCGCGGCCGCCGTCTCCGCCTTGGCCGGCTCGGGAACCCGGCCGTAGCCGGGAGTCGTGGCGGCGCCGTCCTTCACCAGCTTGGCGTCGGGCGCGACCGCGAACCACACGTCGCCCGATCCCTGCCCGTTGGTGTCGCCGGGGGTGGCGTCGCCCTCGAAGTAGTAGAGCGGCCACTTGCCGGCCACGAGCTGCAGTGCCCCGTCGTCGCGGGTGGTGGTGGCGAACACCGCGGTGTCGAGTCCGGGCCCGGCGGCCCAGCTGGCGTCGACCACGGCGGGCGGCCAGGCCAGGGCGCAGGCGCCGCTGCAGGTGCTCTTGGCGTCGACGTCGTTCGTGAAGCCATAGAGGGTCTTGCCGTCGGGGCCGACGAGGACCTTGCCGAGCTTGGTCTCGCCGAGCTTCACCGACGCCCCGTCCGGGACGACGAGGTCCCCGGTCGGAGCGGTGGCGTCGGGCGCCTGGTCGACGGCGGTCTTGTCGGAGCCCGACCCGCAGGCACCGGCCACCAGGCCGGCGACGACGAGCGGGAGCGCGAAGCGTAGGGGACGGGCGAGCAGGCGCATCTGGACCTCCGTGTCCGATTGGTGTCGAGGTCCACTACGGCCCGTCGGGAGCCGCGGTTCGTGGGTTTCAAGGGGTCGGGGTTTCAGGGGACGGGTCAAGGGTTTCCCCGATGTCCCCACTCCCTCGGGCCGTCAGTCTCATGGCATGGGTACGAGCACGCAGCGGCAGGCGGGGCCCCGACACGTGGTCGACGAGGGGACGGTGGCCGGGTTCCGAGCCGGCGAGCCCGATGCCGTGCGAGCCGTCTACCGGGAGTACGGCGGCCTGGTCTTTGCCGTCGCCTACCGGGCGCTGGGTGACCGGTCGCTGGCCGAGGACGCGTCGCAGCAGGCGTTCGTGCAGGCGTGGCGGGCGGCCCAGTCGTTCGACCAGTCACGCCAGCTCGGCCCGTGGCTGGCCACCATCGCCCGTCGAGCCGCCATCGACGTCCACCGCCGGGAGGCGGCGAGGGCCCACCACTCGCTCGATGCCCGGGACGGGAGCGACCCTGCCTCCCCCGCGGCGTCGGCCTCCGACAGCGTCGATCGGGCCTACGACGTCTGGGCGGTGCGGGCGGCGATCGAGGAGCTGCCCCCGTTGAGCGCGATGTCGTGCGCCTCCAGCACCTCGAGGGCCTCACCCACACCCAGATCGCCGACCAGCTCGGCATCCCCCTCGGCACCGTGAAGTCACGGTCGATCCGGGCCCACCGACGGCTGGCGGGTCGCCTCGGGTACCTTCGGGAGGACGTCGGGTGAACCGCACCGGCTAGCGCTCCGTACCGGGGTCGTGAAGGGGGAGCCGATGACGAGGGACCAGGCCGCGCCCACCGGGAATGCCGACGACCGCCAGCCCGACGACCGCCAGCCCGACGACCTCGCCGAGTTGCTGGCCGACCCTGCGGTGTGGGCCGAGCCGTCGGACGACCTCGAGCACAGGGTGGTGGCGGCGGTCGTGGCCGAGGCGTCACGCAGGCGCGACTAGCGGCGGGTATCGACGAGGAGCATCCGCTGCCGCTCGGCCGTGAAGGCCCACCACGGCCGGGCCGGGCCGCCGTTGGCCTGGTCGACCGCCGACATCAACGTGTCCAGCAGGCACGGATCGTGCCGGCGACCGTCCGCCTCACAGATCTGCTCGTAGACCTCGACCGGATCCCGTCCCACGAGCTGGCTCGTGCGGGTCACGCCCGCCTTTCCGAGGTGGCCGGCGATCGCCGGGCCCACGTTGGCCAGCTCGAGCAGGTCCGACGTCTCGATGGTTCGTCCTTTGCGCACCCCGCCAGTGCATCACCGACGTGGGAGCCCTGTCTTGATCGTTTCGGACACGTCGATTCGGCGAGATTTGATGCAGCGGTAGCGTCGTGATTTCGGCCGGATCGGCCCGGATCACGGCGCTCCGGGGGATTCGAACGCGGCGCCGGGTCGGCGCCCGAGTAGAAACGGGGAGCGTGACCCTCATCGCGTTCGTCGGCCTCGGGCAGATGGGCTTGCCAATGGCCGGTCGCCTCCTCGACGCCGGCTACGACCTCGTCGTCTGGAACCGCACCGCCGCGAAGGCCGAACCCCTCGTGGCGCGAGGTGCCCGCCTGGTCGACACCCCGGCCGAGGCGGCTCGCCAGTCCGAGGTGTTGTTCACCATGCTGTCGACGCCCGAGGCGCTGGAGGAGGTGGTCTTCGGCCCCGGCGGCCTCGTCGAGGGCATGGACGAGGGCCACACCCTGATCGAGATGTCGACGGTGGGGCCCGACGTCGTCCGCGACCTGGCGGAGCGGGTGCCGGAGGACGTCGACGTGATCGACGCGCCCGGTCCTGGGCAGCATCCCGCAGGCCACCGACGGCAGCCTGAAGGTCTTCGTCGGTACCGAGCCGGAGCTGTACGAGGAGTGGACGCCCCTGCTGGAGACGTTCGGCACGCCGATCTACATGGGCCCACCAGGGTCGGGGGCGGGGATGAAGCTCGTGACCAACTCGATCCTCGGCGCCCTCATGTCGGGCCTGGCCGAGGCCCTCACCCTGGCCGACGCCTTCGCCCTCGACCAGTCGACGGTGCTGGACATCCTGGCCGAGTCACCCATCGGCGTCACCGTCCGCAGCAAGCGGGAGATGATCGAGTCGGGTCGGTTCCCGCCCATCTTCAAGCTGTCGCTGGCGGCCAAGGACCTGCGGCTGGTGTCGGGGACCGCCGAGAACGCCGGGCTGGCCCTCCCCCTGGCCACCGCCGCCCGCGCCTGGTTCGAGCTCGCCGACTCGCAGGGGCTCGGGGCCCTCGACTACTCGGCGGTCACCGCCCAGGCGAGGGGCCGCCCCGTCAAGGAGTGAATGGGAGACTTCGGCCATGGACATCGACAAGGCCCGGGACTTCATCCGGCAGAACCACAGCGCCGTCCTCGCCACCTACCGAGGCGACGGCCGGCCCCAGATGTCACCGGTCGCCGCCGTCGTAGACGATGACGGCCGGGTGGCGATCAGCAGCCGGGAGCCGGCGTACAAGGTCAAGAACCTCCGCCGCGACCCGCGAGTGTCCGTCCTGGTCACCAAGGCCAACTCGTGGGAGTGGATCCAGGTCGACGGCACCGCCACGACCCTCTCGTTGCCGGACGCCATGGAGCCCCTGGTCGAGCACTACCGGCGCATCGCTGGCGAGCATCCCGACTGGGACGACTACCGGGCCGCCATGGAGCGGGAACGGCGGCTCCTGATCCTCGTCGACATCGAGCGGGCGGGCCCGACCGCTCCGGCTGACGTAGCGGGCAGGCGCCGCCTACAGCGGGGGCATGACCTGGTCGACGAGGGCGGGGACCGCGTCGGGAGGGAACGGCTCGTGGAGCAGCAGGCGGCGGATGACGATCGGCCCGAAGAGGCACTCGGCCAGCAGGCCGATGTCGAGGCCGGCAGCGATCTCGCCCGCCTCCACACCCTCGGCCAGCAGGTCGACCAGCACCTGGCGGCGCTCGTGGGCGACGCGGCGGTGGATGGCGAGGATCTCGGGGTCGCGCTCGGCGGCGTCGATGATCGCCGGCAGGCACGACGACCAGGTCGAGTCGGCCATGCCGGTGGCCACGGTGACGAGCAGGGCGGTGACCCGCTCGCGCACCGTCCCGCCCGTGGGCAGGGTGACGTTCGTCTTGAGGGTGCGGATGGCGTCCTCGATCAGCTCGAGCTTGCCCGGCCATTGCCGGTAGATCGTGCTCTTGCCGACGCCCGCCTGCGCCGCCACCGCCTCCATGGTGAGGCCCCCGCAACCAACGTGGGCCAACAGGTCGAGAGCGGCGGCGAGGATGACGCGTCGAGACCTCTCGACCCGGGGGTCGAGGTCGGGCGAGCCGGTCTCGGCCACCGCGCTCAGGGCGCCACCTCCGCCGGTGCCCTGGCCGGCTCTGCTTCGGCGACTGCCGCGTTCTCCCTCCTACGGTTGAACACGGCGACGACGGCGATGGCGGCGCCCAGGGCCAGGATGGCCGCGACGCCGCTGGTGAGGTTGAAGGCGTCGGTGAAGGCGGCGCCGGCCCGAGCGGCGATCTGCGCTCCCCCGGGGGCCTGCTCGGCGACGAACGTGGCGGCGCCGACCGACTCGGTGGCGGCCTTGCGCACCTCGGGCGGGAGCGGGAGCCCGGCGAGGTCGATCGAGGACCGGTAGACGGCGCTGGCGATGCTGCCGAGCACGGCGATGCCGAGCGCCCCGCCGACCTCCCGGGTGGTGTCGTTGATCGCCGAGCCGACGCCGGCCTTGGCCTGGGGGACGGCGCTCATGATGCTCCCGGTGGCCGGGGCGGCGGTGAGGCTCATGCCCGCACCGAGCAGGACCAGGGCGATGGCCAGGACGATGTAGGGAGTGCTCGGGCCCACCAGGAGGGCGAGCACCCCGAATCCGGCCGACACGAGGACGAACCCCGTCGCCATGACCGTCCCTGTTCCCACCCGCTCGGCCAGCATCGCGCTCCGGGGGGCGACGGCCACGAGCGTCACCGCCAGCGGCAGCGTCGACAGCCCGGCGCTGAGTGGCGAGTACCCCCGGACGAACTGCAGGTAGAGCGTGAACAGGAAGAACAGGCCGAACATGATGAAGAAGGCGACGGTGACGACGGCGCTGCCGACGCTCAGGCGGCGGTCGTTGAACAGTTCGAGCGGGAGCATGGGATACGTCGTCCGCCGCTCCCACAGGACGAAGCCGACGAGGCCGATGGCCGCCCCGGCGTAGGCGACGAGCACCTGCGGGCTGGTCCAGCCCAGCTCGGGGCCCTCGATGATGCCGTAGACGAGGGCCCCCAGTCCCACCAGCGACAGGCCGGCGCCCACGGGGTCGAGCGGCGTCGCGTCGGGATCCTTCGACGTCGGGGAGAAGATGGCCACGGCCGCCACCACGAAGGCCACGATCGGCAGGTTGGCGAGGAAGACCGAGCCCCACCAGTAGTGCTCGAGCAGGGCGCCGGACAGGATGGGCCCGAGCGCTCCCCCGGCACCGGCGAACCCGGCCCAGGTGGCGATGGCCTTGCGGCGCTCCTGGGGCGGGAAGATGGTGGTCAGCAGGGAGAGCGTGGCCGGCATGACGAAGGCGGCGCCGATCCCGGTGATCACCCGGCCGGCGATCACCTGGGCGGACCCGGTGCCGAGCCCGCCCACCAGCGAGCCGGTGGTGAAGACGAGGAGCCCGAAGATGAGGGCCCGCTTCCGTCCGAAGCGGTCACCCAGGGCGCCGGCCGGCAGGAGCAGGGCGGCGAACACCAGGGCGTACGAGTCGACGATCCACTGGAGGGCGCTGGAGCTGGCACCGAGGTCGCGCTGCATGCTCGGGAGGGCGACGTTGAGCCCCGACACCGACATGACGACCATGACGAGGGACAGGCACATGATCCCGAGGAGGAACCACCGGCGCCGGTAGACGACGGGGTCCTCGTGGAGCGGCCCGTCGAGGGAGCCGGGGGTACGGGCAAACGGCATCGGCACGTCCTTTCGACACCAGTGTTTTCCTACAGACAGGCTTCCGACAGAAATGCTTCCCGACGGACGGTGCTTCCGACACACCGCCGTATCGCTACGGAACGGTATCGTATCGAAACGTGTGCGATCAGGCAATCCGCGGCGACGGGCAGGCGCTCAGCGCAGGACGTCGGACACGGCGTGGAGCAGCAGGCCGGCGGCGCCTCCCACCACCGTGCCGTTGATGCGGACGTACTGGAGGTCGGGGCCGAGCAGGAGCTCCAGCCGTGTGGCCGTCTCCTCGGCGTCCCAGCGGGCGATGGTGCTGCTCACCAGGTTGGCGATCTCACCCTTGAACCGGGCGACCACGTAGGAAACCAGCGATTCCAGCGCGGCCTCGGCCCTGGCCGCCAGCACGGCGTCGGTCTGTAGCCGCCGGCCCAGGCTGACGATGCCCCCGGCGACCTGCCGGCGCAGCTTGGAGTCCGGCGCGGCCGCCTCGGCCCGGAGGTGCTCCTTGGCGTCGGCCCACAGCTCGGCGACCCATCGTTGGAGCTCGGGCTGGTCGAGGAGGTCGCGCTTCAGCTGCTCACCCCGCTCCCGCAGCTCGGGCGACGTCTCCAACTCGGTGGCGAGCTTTTCGAGGCGGGCGTCGATCTCCTTGCGCAGCTCGTGGGTGCGGTCACCCTCCATGTCGCTCAGGGCCGAGCAGAACCCGTCGACGACCCGGTCGAAGATCTTGTTGTCGACCGCCCCGGGAATCCACCACTTCGACTTCTTGCCCAGGCGGTGGCGCAGGTCGTCACGGTGGTCCTCGATGTAGTGGCGGAGCCCGACCAGCGCCGCGGTCGAGGATCTCCTCGTGGCGGCCTTCCCGGGTGGCGAACCGCAGGGCTTGCCCGGCCAGGGGCGCCAGCGGCACCGCCTCGACCCGGTTCCTGACGACGTCCTCGATGGCTCGGTGGACGTCGTCGTCCTCGAGCAGGTCGGCCAGGGTCACCACCGCGTCGGCCACCTCCTCGGCCACCCGGGCGGCGTTGGCCGGCTCCGCCAGCCAGTCGGCCAGACGGCCCACGACGCCCGTGCCACGCAGGCGCGCGACGACCGCGTCGGGAGTCAGGAAGCTCTCCTGGATGAATTCGCCGAGGGTGGCCCCGAACTGGTCCTTGCGCTCGACGACGATGGCGGTGTGGGGGATCGGCAGCCCGAGCGGGTGCCGGAAGAGCGCCGTCACCGCGAACCAGTCGGCCAGCCCGCCCACCATCGACGCCGCTGCCGTGGCCTGGAGGTAGCTGACCCAGGTCGATCCCCCGCCCCAGACGGTGGTGACGACGAACAGCACGGTGACCGCCGCCAACAGTGAGGTGGCGCGCCGCTTGGAGACGGCCAACAGCCGGCGTCGCGCCTCGTCGGGACGCAGGACCGGACGGTCGGGGGATTCGGTCACGGGCCGTTTCTACCCGGCTGAGCCGCTCGACAGGTCGTTTGACCGCCGGCCGCGCCGATCCAGCGGTTCGGACCGGATGCGCGCCAGTATGTGCGTCCATGACTTCGTGGAGCGACGGCCTGTCCGAGAATGCCCAGACAGAGTTGAACCAGGTGCTCACCGCAGCGGTGTCGTTCGCCGAGACGATGCTCGAGGCCGAGGGCGCCTTCTATCCCTACGCGGTTGGGCTCACCGAGGCGGGGGCCACCGAGATGGCCACGCTGCCGTCTGGGTCGGACGACGTCCTCGACCAGCTCCTCGGGCAGTTGGCCTCCCAGCGGGACACCCTCCGGGCGGGAGCGGTGGTCGCAGCCGTGCACCTGGAGTCGATCGACTCCGATGCCGTCCGAGTAGACATCGAACACCGCGACGGCGCCGCCCTCATCGTCGTCCTGCCGTACACCCGCAAGAAGCTGCGCAAGAAGGTCGAGTGGGGCGATATGCAGTCGATGGTCGTCGAACCCCGGATCTGGGGCGCCTGAGCGTTTCGCGGCCGGACTATCGGAGCAGCAGGATCACGAAGACCACCGGGAAGGCCGCTCCCATCATGATCCACACCACCATCCACCCCGAGGCCGCCCACCAGAGCCGCGGGACCTTGCGCCCGCGGAGTCCGAGCGCGACGCCCCCCAGGCAGGCGAGCAGCAGCCCCCACCACGGCAGGTGCAGGGCGATCAGTCCCCTGAGGGCGTACATCCCGGCCAGTAGCCCGAGCGGCAACTGCATGAAGGCCCGGTTGAACAGCTGGCTGAGGGTGGGCCTCTCGGGCCCGTCGGTCTTCTCGACGTGGTCGTCGCCCTTCCCGATGTGCGTCGAGAGCGCCGTCCAGACGCCCTCGATCTCCTCGGCGCCGAGGTGCCGGCCCTCGAGCGTCCCCAGCCACTTTCGGAGGAAGCGCCCGTGCACGACGGTCACCCCCCGATCCTCGAGCCAGTTCGGGCTTCCCCCAGGGACAGGAGATGCAGACCAGAGGACGAGAACCGCGTCGCACGGGTGCGGCGGCGGTCGCGGTGCGGAACTCGCTGTTCAGCCTGACCTGCCTGGCGTTGCCACGGGTCTGAGCGATGCCCTCGTCCAGCTCCCGGCGCAGGTGCCGGCTGCCGTTCGTGATCCCGAGTGGCCAGGTGTCGGCCGTCCACTTCGTCTCGATGACGAGGATGCCGGGCGGCCCGACGGCCACGTGGTCGATCTCGGCCCTCAGCCGGAGGCCGCTCACGAACCGCCACCCCTTGCGGTGCAGCGATTGCAGCTGACCGACGGTCTGTTCCTCGGCGGAGATGCCCATGATCTTCGGCGCGGCGCCGGCGTGAACCACCAGGTAGAGGACCGCGAGCCAGACACCGCTGGCGACCGATGCGCCCACGATCGCCCAGCGCGCGGCGCCCTCGGAGAACATCGCGAGTGGAGCGATGGCGGCGGGAGCCCCGATCACGATCACGAGGAGAAGCCACCACTCCCTCCTCGCGTAGCTGAGGTGGTACTCCCAGGTTCGGCTGCGCGCCCACCGACCGGCCCGGTCCGCGCTGGCCAGCTCCCGGCGGCGGAGGGCTCGTTTCCAGGCGGTCCGTACGTCGCCCGCCATGCCCCCAGGATGCCAGCAGCTGCTTGGGCAGGCGCGCGAGTGCCAGACCTGGGAGCGACTGGCCCGGGCGGCGGTAGCGTCGCGGCGGTGACGACCTCTCTCCAGGTTCTCGACGGCAAGCTGCTTATTCCCTTCACCTTCCAGGAGATGCTGAACTACAGCGGCCCCGGCAGCCCGGGCGGCGTGGCCATGGCGTTCAAGGCCATGGAGCTGGCCTTCTCCCTCCTCGATCCCAGCGGTCCGCTCGAGCGCCGCGAGGTGGTCATTCACACCGCGTTCCGCGGCCCCGGGGCGCGGGACGGCTTCGAGCTGGTCACCCGGGGGCTGACCGAGGGCCGCTACGTCGTCGACGCCGGTCTCGAGCGGCCCGAGCGGGGGACGACGCTCGAGCAGTTCGTCTTCCACTTCAACTATCGCGGCACCGGGTTCACGCTCCTCGTCAAGGAGGGCCAGGTCACCGACGAGTTCATCGCCCTGGCCCGGTCGAAGGACCTCACGCCCGCCGACGAGCAGCGCTTCACGGCGCTGAAGCAGGACCTGGCCGACCGGCTCATGGCCGGCACCGCGGCCGACGTGTTCGACGTCGAACCCGACGCCTGACCTCTGAGCCGTGAGCGCCGACGGCGACGGTGACGGCGACGCCGACGTCAGGTTCGACACGGGCCACGGTCGCTGGGTGCTGGCGGCGACGGTGCTGGGCTCGGCGATGGTCACCCTCGACGCCACCGTCGTCAACGTGGCCCTCCCCCAGATCGCCCGCGACCTCGACGCCGACTTCGCCGACCTCCAGTGGGTCGTCACCGGGTACACGCTGGCCCTGGCCTCGCTGATCCTCCTCGGCGGGTCGCTCGGCGACCGCTACGGGCGCCGGCGGGTCTTCGTCATCGGCGTCTCCTGGTTCGCGGCGGCGTCCGCACTGTGCGCGGTGGCTCCCACCAGCGGGTTTCTCATCGCCGCCCGGATGCTGCAGGGGGTGGGGGGCGCCCTGCTCACGCCGGGGAGCCTGGCCATCATCTCGGCGGTGTTCCATCCCGACGACCGTGGTCGCGCCATCGGGGCGTGGTCGGGGCTCGGGGGCATCGCCGCCGCGGTAGGCCCGTTCGTGGGCGGCTGGCTGGTGCAGGTGTCGTCCTGGCGGCTGATCTTCCTGCTCAACCTCCCCCTCGCGGCCGTCGTCGTCGTGATCGCGACGAGGTGCCTGCCCCAGTCGAGGGACCTCTCGGCCGCGCCGCGGTTCGACGTCCTCGGGGCGCTGACCTGCTCGGTCGGCCTCGCCGCCACGACCTACGGCCTCATCCAGCGGAGCCTGGCGGTGACCCTGGTGGGCCTCGGCGTGCTGGCCGTGTTCGTGACCATCGAGGTCAGGAGCGACAACGCCATGGTGCCGGTCAGCACCTTCGCCAGCCGGGTGTTCCGGGACGTGAACGCCATGACGTTCGTGATCTACGGCGCCCTCGGCATGGTGCTGTTCATGCTCCCGCTGGTGCTCCAGGAGGGCCTTGGGTACAGCCCGCTGGCCGCGGGCGCATCGTTGTTCCCGGTGACCCTGCTGATGCTCAGCCTGTCGGCCCGTACCGGAGCCCTCGCCGGCCGGGTGGGGCACCGGCTCCCGCTCTCCGCGGGCCCCGTCCTCATCGGCGCGGGCCTCTTCCTGCTCACCCGGGTCACGCCGGGTCGCAGCTACCTGACGAGCGTCCTGCCGGCATTGGTCCTGTTCGGGCTCGGCCTGGCCCTCACCGTGGCGCCCCTGACGGCCACCGTGCTGGGTGCCGTCGACCCCCACCACGCCGGCGTGGCCTCGGGCGTCAACAATGCGGTCTCGCGGGTCGCCGGCCTGGTGGCGGTGGCCTCGGTGCCCATCCTGGCCGGGTTCGACCCGAGCGTCCCGGTCTCGGCCACCGCCCTGGTCGGCGGGTTCCACAGTGTCGCCAGGATCGGCGCCGCCGCCTGTGTCTTCGCCGGTGTCCTGGGTTTCGTCACCCTCGGGCCCGCCGACTGCCGGTACCGGCCGGCGCTGCTCGCGAGCCGTGTTACGAGTGCCCGTTGGACGCGGCGCCGATGACCCTTCCCGCCGGCCGCCCGGCGGGCTAGAAAGGGCCGGACTAGACAGGGACCATGACAACGAAGTGCGCCCACCTCGACAGCGCCGCGGACGTGTCACCCGGTGCCGACGGCTGCGAGGACTGCCTGGCCAGCGGCGGCCGCTGGGTCCACCTGCGGGTCTGCATGTCGTGCGGGCACGTGGGCTGCTGCGACAGCTCACCGAACCGCCACGCCACCGCCCACTTCCACGGGACGAGCCACCCGCTGATCCAGTCCTTCGAGCCGGGCGAGGACTGGTGGTGGTGCTACGAGGACCAGGTCGCCTTCCTCGTCGAAGGCGCCCCCATCTTCTCCCACCCGTAGCGCAGAGTCCGGCCTATCCGGTGGCCAGCGGCTCCATCTGCTCGGGAGCGTCCGCCGTCTCCTCAGGAGCTCCTGCCGTAACTGTCGTCGTCGTCGACACGGGCTCGGGCGCGTACCGGTTGAGCGGGCGGCGGGAGCCGCAGAAGTAGCACCGGAAGGTGGCGGCGTTGTGATAGGCGCAGCGGCAGTCCCAGTAGAGCTCGACCGCCTCGAGCACTGCCCATCGCTGCCACCGCCGGAAGATCCCCCATCGGCTCATCCCCGTTCGGTCGGTCGGAGGACGCCATCGCTTGAGGTCGCACTCGACAATGGGCCGAACGACCTATTGGACACCGTTTCTGCTCGCGCAACTCCCGGTCAGAGACGGGTCGATCGCGAGCAGGATCAGCAGTACTTGCTGAGGGTCGGGTACGGGTTCACGGCCGCGCCCCCGCCGGGGTGGATCTCGAAGTGGAGGTGGGTGGGGCCGCCCTTGGCGTCGCCCGTGTCGCCGACGGTGCCGATGGCCGTTCCCGCCGACACCCTGCCCGTGGTGGTGATGGAATCCAGATGGGCGCCGTAGAACTCGTCTCCGTTGTCGCCGTTCAGGTAGTAGGAGATGCCACCGAGGCGGTTGTCGTTCCGCCGGACCGTGCCGCTGACGTTGGCCACGACGGTCGTCCCCCGGGGCGAGAGGATGTCGGTGCCCTGGTGGCGGGAGCCGCCGCCGCGGGACGCGCCCCAGTCGTTGGAGAAGGCGTGGGGGCCCTGCACCGGGCATACCCAGTCCCCGCCTGCGACGCTGCCCGTGGTAGCAGCCGGGGTGGCGGCTGCGGTGGCCGGCGACACGGAGCCCGGGGGGCGGGCCGCGGACGCGGCCGGTGACGCCGGCCTGGCCGCGGCCTGGAGCGCGGCCTGCCGCCTGGCCTCCTCCGCCGCCGCCTTGGCCCGCTGCGCCTCCACGACCCGCCCCAGGCGGTCGACCTCCTGTGCTGCCGCGGCGCGCCGGGCCTGCAGGCTGTCGAGGGCCTTCGTCCTCTCGTCCTTCTTCCGCTCCAGGGCGGCGACCTCGTCCTCCAGGTTCTCCCGCTCGGCGCGGAAGTCCCCGAGGGCATCGGTGGACGTGGCCGCCAGCACGTGGCTGAACTGCTGGGCCCGGACCACCTCGTTGGCGTCGGCCATCCTCAGGATGCGGGTGAGCGAGGACGTGCCCTGGGTGTACATGCGCACCGCCAGCTGGCGCAGCTGCTCCCGGGACTTGCCCACCCGGGCGTCGACCGCCGACACCCTGGTCTCCAGGTGGGCGATGGTGTCCTCCGCCTCGGCCAGCTCCACCTGGGCCTGGTTCAGCTCACCGGCCGCCTGGTTGGCCCGACGCTGGGCGGCGGCCAGGTCCTCCTCGGCGGACGCGAGGGCAGGCACGGGGACGGCGGCCATGGCCGCGACGAACACCACGACGCGAACGAGTGCCACCCGAGGACTCCGACCCGACGCCATGAACCCCTGAACTGTAGGCCCCTGCCCACCGACCGTGCCGCCGGCACGCGGACGGGCCGGGCCGAGGTCGCGCTAGGCCACCGCGGCGGGCTCGGTCCCCTCCGAGAACTGCGTCCGGTACAGCTCGGCGTAGCGGCCGCCGGCGGCCAGCAGCTCCTCGTGGCTGCCCCGCTCGATCACCCGACCGGCCTCCACCACGAGGATCAGGTCGGCGTCGCGGATGGTGGACAGGCGGTGGGCGATGACGAGGGCGGTGCGCCCGGACAGGGCGTCGGCCAGGGCCTCCTGCACCGCCGCCTCCGACGACGAGTCGAGGTGGGCGGTGGCCTCGTCGAGGATCACGATCCTCGGCTTGGCCAGCAGCAGCCGGGCGATGGTGAGCCGCTGGCGCTCGCCGCCGGAGAGGCGGTAGCCCCGCTCCCCCACCAGCGTCTCCAAGCCGTCGGGCAGCGACTCGACCAGGTCGGCCAGCCGGGCCCGCCGCAGGGCGTCCCACAGCTCCTGGTCGGTGGCGCCGGGCCGGGCGAAGCGCAGGTTCTCGGCGATCGTGGTGTGCCAGAGGTGCCCGTCCTGGGTGACCATGCCCAGGGTCTCGCGGATCGACTCGAAGGTCAGGTCGGTGACGTCGACGCCGCCGACCCTGATCGTCCCGCTGTCGATGTCGTACAGCCGAGGGGCGAGGGAGGCGATGGTGGACTTGCCGCCGCCCGACGACCCGACCAGGGCCACCAGCTGGCCCGGCTCCACCTTGAACGACACGCCCTTCAGGATCTCCACGCCGCCCCTGGTGTCGAGGGTGGCGACCTCTTCCAGGGAGGCCAGCGAGAAGCGGTCGGCCGCCGGGTAGGAGAAGCGGACGTCGTCGAACTCGAGCGATGCGGGCCCCTCGGGCACCCGCCTGGCATCGGGCTTCTCGACGATCATGGGCTCGATGTCGAGGACCTCGAAGACCCGCTCGAAGCTGACAAGCGCCGTCATGGCGTCGACCCGGGCGCTGGCCAGGGCGGTGAGGGGGGCGTAGAGGCGGGTGAGCAGCAGGGCGAGGGTGACCACCGTGCCGGGCTCCAGCCGGCCGTCGATGGCCAGCCATCCCCCGAGGCCGTAGACCAGGGCCAGGGCCAGGGAGGACACCAGGGAGAGGGCGGTGAGGAAGATCCACTGGGCCATGGCGGTGCGCACGCCGATCTCGCGGACCCGCTCGGCCCGGGCCTCGAACTCGGCCACCTCGTCGGCCGGGCGGCCGAAGAGCTTCACCAGGGTGGCGCCGGGCGCCGAGAACCGCTCGGTCATCTGGGTGGTCATGGCCGCGTTGTTGTTCGCCGCCTCCCGCTCCATCGAGGCCAGCTTGGCGCCCATGCGCCGGGCCGGGATGATGAACAGTGGCAGCAGGACCAGCGCCAGCACGGTGATCACCCACGACAGGCGCAGCATGACCACGAGGGTCAGCAGGAGGGTGATCACGTTGCTGACGACCCCGGACAGGGTCCACGTGAACGCCCGCTGGGCGCCGATGACGTCGTTGTCGAGCCGGCTGACGAGGGCTCCGGTGCGGGTCCGCATGAAGAACGCCACCGGCATCCGCTGCACGTGGCCGAACACCGCCCGCCGGAGGTCGAGGATGAGGCCCTCGCCGATCCGCGACGAGAGCCACCGCCCGACCACGCCCACCACGGCGTCGAGCACCGCGATCAGGGCGATCAGGCCGGCCAGGGCCACGACCCGGCCGCTGTTCCCACGCGCGATGGCGTCGATGACCTGGCCGGCCAGGACCGGCGTGGCCACGGTGAGGACGGCCGCACCCACGCTGATCAGGACGAACGCGAACAGGGCCCGGCGGTGGGGGCGGGCGAACTCCCAGACCCGTCCGAGAATTTCCTTGTTGAAGGTGCGCTTGGGCTCGTCCTGCATGGCGCTGTGGAGCGCCATCCAGGCATTCATGTCCATGTTCACCGTGGTGCTCCCTCGCTGCTGGCTCGACGATGCTGCTGGTTACGACTGCCGTTCGTGTGATTTCTCATCGGAACACCCGGCCAGCCTTGCTCGTTCCCGTGAGTCAGCCTTGCTCGTTCCCGTCAGCCTGTCTTGTCGTCAGTCAGGCGGGGCCGTAGCCCGCAGCCGGGGTGTTCTGAGGGTTGTAGACGCCGGGCCGGCCGACGGGGTTCGGCACGCAGACCTCGCCCTCCAGCCCGTCGGGATCCCGGAAGAACACGCTCAGCACCGGTCCGAAGTCGGTGACGAACCCGTCGGTGGCCCCGACCTCGATCAGGCGGTCCCGGATGATGTCGAACGCCTCCTTGGAGGCGGCTTGGAGCCCGAGATGGTCGATGCGTCCCCGCCCGCCCATCGGCGTCTGCCGGTCGGCCTCGGTGTTGCCCTCGACCTGGAAGACGTTGAGCTGGGTGTGCGGGCCGATGTCGACGAACGACATCCTCGCGCCCGGTGCCACCTCGGTGTCCCGGGCCACGGTTGCGTCGAAGATGCGCCGGTAGAACTCGTGCAGCCGTTCGGTGTCCTTCGTAAGGATTGCCACGTGGTTCACGCCGTCGAGAAGCATGGCGTCGACTGTACGCGCCGGGTGTGACAGCGGCTCGGGGATTCGGGCGTGTTGAGTATGCGGGTGATCCGACTGCCGGCGTCGTGCCTTGTCGTGCTGGTGGGGCCGTCGGGCAGCGGCAAGTCGGCGTGGGCGGCAGAGTGGTTCCCGCCCGGACGGGTCGTTTCGGCCGACCACTTGCGGTCGCTGGTGGGCAAGGGTGAGCACGACCAGCGGGCCGGCACCGACGCCTTCGCCGTCCTCGACCTCGTCCTCGACCGGCGGCTGCGCCGGGGGCTGTTCACCGTCGTCGACACCCTCGGCCTCGACCGCGATCGCCGCCGTGACTACGTCGCCCTGGCCCGCCGGCACGGGAGGCCGGTGGTGGCGATCGCGTTCGACGACGTGCCCGCCGCCGAGTGCCGGGCCCGCAACGCCGCCCGACCCCGGCCCGTTCCCGCCAAGGCGCTCGCCGCCCAGCTGAAGCGGTGGCCGTCGGTACTGGCCGAGCTGCCCGCCGACGGCTTCGACGCCGTTCACGCCCCCGGACCGGTGCGGGTCGTCGACCGCCAGCTGGTCCACGCCCCCGAGGCCGCCCAGCGGCAGGAGGACGATCCCATGTCGCTCGAGTTCGGACTGCAGATCGCCAGCTTCGAGTGGCCGGGAGGGCCGTCCGAGATCGCCGCCCGGCTGGGCCGGATCGCCGAGGCGGCCGAGGAGGCGGGCTTCACCAGCCTGTGGGTGATGGACCACTTCATCCAGATCCCCCAGGTGGGCCGGCACTGGGACGGGATGCTCGACAGCTGGACGACCCTCGGGTTCCTCGCCGGCCGGACCCGCTCGGCCACGCTCGGAACCATGGTCACCGGCGTCACCTACCGCAACGTGGCCCATCTCGGGAAGATGGCGGCCACCCTCGACGTGCTGTCCGGCGGCAGGGCGGTCTGCGGCATCGGTGCCGCCTGGTTCGAGCGGGAGCACAAGGCCTACGGGTGGGAGTTCCCGCCCGCCCGGCGTCGCCTCGACCTCCTGGAGGACGCCCTCCAGCTGCTGCCACTGGTCTGGGGGCCGGGGGCGCCGGCGTTCGAGGGCAAGGTCGTCAGCGTGGCCGAGGCCATCTGCTACCCGAGGCCCCTCCAGGAGCGCATTCCGATCCTCGTCGGCGGGTCCGGGGAGAAGCGCACGCTGCGGCTGGTCGCCCGATATGCCGACGCCTGCAACCTGATCGGCGACCCGGGCACCGTACGCAGGAAGCTGGGCGTGCTGCACGGGCACTGCGCCGACGTGGGCCGTGATCCCGCCGCCGTCCGGGTCACCCACCTGGGCTCGGCGCTGGTCACCGACGACCCGGAGGCGGGGCAGTCGGGGCCGGCGGTGGCCGGGACGGTCGAGGAGCAGGTGGGGCGATACCGGGAGCTGGCCGAGGCCGGTGTCCAGACCGCCATCGTGCGGCTGGCCGACCTCGACGAGGACGCGGTGGCCCGGTTCGCCCCGGTACTGCAGGCGTTCAGGTGATCCGCGCCTTCAGGTGATTCGGCGGTCGGCGAGGAACGGGTAGCGGGCACGGGTGTCCTTGACGACCGCGGGGTCGACGTCGGCGAACACCACCGCCTCGCTGCCGACGCCGGGCGCGGCGGCCAGGACCTCGCCCCCGGGGCCGACGATCACGCTGTCGCCGGCGTAGGCCAGGCCACCGCCCTCCCCCGCCCGGTTCACGCCCACGACGTAGGCCTGGTTCTCGATGGCCCGGGCCTGCAGCAGGATCCGCCAGTGGCCCCGCCGGGTGGCGGGCCAGTTGGCCACGACCACGTAGCAGTCGGTGTCGGGCGCCACCGCCCAGAACTCGTCGCCGAAGCGGAGGTCGTAGCAGACGAACAGGCTGACCCGGACCCCCTCCACGTCGACGGTGACGTGGCGGTCGCCGGCCGCATACCGGGTGTGCTCGCCGGCATAGGTGAACGGATGGAGCTTGTCGTAGCGGTGGATCGTGCCGTCGGGACCGGCGAGGACCAGGGTGTTGGTCGGGAGCCCGCCGCCGACGCCATCACCATCACTGCTGTCGGCCAGCTCCGGCAGCGAGCCGCACACCCAGACGCCGTGCTCGGCCGCCTGGTCGACGAGGAATCGGGTGCTCGGGCCGTCGACCGGCTCGGCGATCCTGTCGCTCTCCATGGAGAAGCCGGTGGAGAACATCTCGGCCAGCGCTACCAGCCGGGCGCCGGCGGCGGCCGCCTCGGCGATGCGAGGGGCCAGGCGGGCGAAGTTGGCGGGCGGGTCCTCCCAGCTGATGTCGTGCTGGACGGCAGCGATCCTCACCGGCCCACCTCCGCCCTTCCTGGCTCGGGCCGGAGGGTGAGAAGCCGCTCGACGGCCTCGTCGAGCACGTCGAGGCGCTTGCAGAAGGCGAAGCGCACAAGCGACCGGCCGGCGGCGACGTCGTCGTAGAACACCACGTTCGGCACGGCCACGACGCCGCAGCGATCCGGGAGCGACCGGCAGAAGGCGGCGCCGTCGCCGTCGTCTCTCCCGGCGCCAGCGCCGGGGCCGGTATCGGGTCGAGCGAGCGGATGTCGGTGGTGACGAAGTAGCTGCCGGCCGGGCGGTAGACGGTGAAGCCCGCCTTCTCCAGGCCGGCGCACAGGCGGTCGCGCTTGACCCGCAGGTCGTCGGCCAGGTCCTCGAAGTAGTCGTCGCCGAGCCGCAACGCCTCGGCGATGGCGTACTGGAACGGCGCCCCGTTGACGTAGGTGAGGAACTGCTTGGCCGTCCGCACGGCGTTCAGCAGGACCGGCGGAGCGCACGCCCAGCCGATCTTCCAGCCGGTGAACGAGAACGTCTTGGCCGCCGAGGAGATGGTGATCGTGCGCGCCCGCATGCCGGGCAGGGTGGCCAGAGGCACGTGGACGCCGTCGTAGACGAGGTGCTCGTACACCTCGTCGGTGACCGCCAGCAGGTCGTGCTCCACGCAGATCCGGGCGATCGCGTCGAGCTCGTCCCGCCCGTACACCTTGCCGGTGGGGTTGTGCGGCGAGTTGAGCAGGACGAGCCGGGTCCTCGGGGTGACGGCGGCGGCCAGCTCGTCGGGATCGAAGCGGTAGTCGGGCGGACGGAGGGTGACGACCCGCCGCCTGGCCCCGGCCATCGCCACGGCCGCCGCGTACTGGTCGTAGTACGGCTCGAACAGGATCACCTCGTCGCCCGGCTCGCACAGGGCCAGGAGGGTGGCGGCGATGGCCTCGGTGGCCCCGGCCGTGACGAGGACCTCGTCGTCGGGGTCGTAGTCGAGCCCGTAGAAGCGGCGCTGGTGGTCGGCGACGGCCCGGCGCAGGCTCGGGGATGCCGGGCCCGGGCGGGTACTGGTTGTGGCCGGCCCGGATGGCGGCGACGGCGGCCTCGGACACCTGGCGGGGCCCGTCGGTGTCGGGAAAGCCCTGGCCCAGGTTGATCGACCCGGTGCGGGTCGCCAGCGCCGACATCTCGGCGAAGATGGTGGTCCCGAAGCCGTCCCACCGCGATACAGGGATCCGTTCCACCGGCCGAGACTAGGGGCCGCGGGCTACTCGAGCCGTTCCAGCGAGTCGCCGATGAGCCACAGGGTGGGTGGCCACAGGCCGACGAAGAGGGCGCGGCGCTCGGCGTTCCCGCGCATCTCCTGGTCCACGGTCTTGGCCCGGATCCACAGGGCGATGCAGAGGCCCACGCTGGCCATCGACACGATGTGCAGGTGCCAGCCCCGAAGCCGGCGGCGGTGGAGGAAGCTCGTCAACATGGTGGTCTTGGTACCCAACGGGTAGGGCTTGACCCGTGCCCCGCCGACCGACGCTCTCGCGACGCCTCACCACCGCGGCCGTCTGGCCGATCGGCGTGGGGCTGACCTCGTGGCACTACATGTGGCGTATCACCCCCCTCCACCGTCGTGAACGGCCGGGGTCGCCGGGCGAGGACGCCCCTCCCCCGCTCCCCGACGGGATCAACAGGGAGGAGGTGCAGCCGGCCGAGGACGGCGTCGGGCCGCTGTTCCACCGTCGCTACCGGGTGAGGGTGGAAGGCCCGCAGCTGTCCCCCGAGCAGGTCATCTCTCGACTCGGTGCCGACATCAACGCCGCTGCCCCCACCGAGTTCGCCCGCTTCGTGAAGGTGCTCGGCGACGAGGGGGTGCTCCGGGTCGACGACGAGCTCGTCGTGCGCATGCCCGGGCCGTGGGACGGTCCGGTCCGCGCGGTAGCGGTGACGCCGACGTCCTTCCGGCTGGCCACCCTGGTCGGGCACCTCGAGGCGGGCCAGATCGAGTTCTCGGCGGCGTCGGGCGACGGTGGCGACCTGGTGTTCACCATCGAGTCGTGGGCCCGGAGCGGCGACCGGCTGTCACGGGTGCTCTACGAGAGCGTGCGCATGGCCAAGGAGGTCCAACTGCACATGTGGACGTCGTTCCTGGAACTGGTCGTCGACCTGGCCGGAGGCCGCATGGTGGGCGGCATCGACGTCGACACCCGTCGCGTCGAGGAAACGCCCACCCTGGGCGGCGATCCAAACGCCCGGCGCATTCTCGACGAGCTCCACGACAAGCCCCTGAACTTCGAGCTGGGCGATCGGAGCCAGTTCACCCCCGAGAACGGCTGGCTCGTCGACGACTATTGCAGACGTCTACCGGCAGAGGCTCCGGCTCGCCCCGGCCCGGCGGCTCCTGGGAGGCGGCGCAACGGATCCTGCGGACCTACGAGTTCGCCGACCCGTCGATCGTCAGGGCGATCTACCACCCCGACCGACCCCTCGAGGAGCGCGACATGCTGCTCGAGGCCCGGTTCTACGGTCTGCGGTTCCGATTCGGTGTCCGGGTGGGCGGGGTCGTCGACGAGACCCGCCGAGTGGACGGGCGCGAGGTCCGGGTCTGGGGGTGGAACTACCGGACGCTGCAGGGCCACCTCGAGATGGGGCAGATGGACTACGAGGTGTGGAAGTGGCTCGATACAGGGGAGGTCGAGTTCCACACCCGGCGCTTCTCCCGGCACGCGCCGGTGGGCAACCCCGTCCTCCGGCTGGGCCTCCACCTGTTCGGGCGCCACCAGCAGGTGAGGTTCGCCCACCGGGCCTGCGACAGGGTCGCGATCCTCACGGCCGCGGCACTCGAGCGGACGGAGGAGGGGCGGTCGGAGGAGGCGACGTCGGAGGGTGCGGGGCCGATACCGCGGGTGGCGGATCAGGTCCGCGTCGCGCCGGTTGCGACGGCGCGATGAGGCTGCGCCGGCCGCGACGGCGCGATGAGGCCGCGGTCAGGCGGGAGCTGACGGATCGGTCGAGAGGGCCCGGGCCAGGCCCTCGATGTCGTCGACGGTGACGGTGAGGCCCGGGTGCAGCAGGCGGCCGGTGGGTTCGATGCCCCTCACCGGCTCCCGGAACCGGATGCAGAGCCCCCGCCGGGCGTTGCTGGCGAAGGTGAGACCTTTGTCGGCGAGCGACAGGTGGGCGGGCCCGACGGTCTTCAGCGTCCCGTAGGGACCCGTGATCTCCGATCCCGCGACGTTGGCGAGCGGGGTCTCGACGCTCCAGCGTCCGAAGCGGGCCAGGAGTCGGCCGTCGGCGATCACGACGCGGGCGTTTCCGGGTGTGACGCCGAACAGGAGGGCCACGACCCGGTAGATCGGCGCGAAGCGGAAGCGAAACGTCATGTCGCCGGGGCTACCCGGGACCCACCCCGTCCCACACGTGCGGGCGAGGAGTAGGAGCTGTCAGATGCAGCCGATCTGGCGGGCCAGGGCCTCGAGCTGGGGGTCGAGCCCCATGACCGACCTGAGGGCCGGGCAGCGGTAGTCCTCGTTCTCCCTCGTCGTCGGGGACGATCTGGCAGTGGTGGGCGTGGTCGGCTGGCTGCCGGGCTGGGTCCCGGACGATCCGCCTCCGCCGGTGCCGCCGCCTCCGCCGGGCCCTCCTCCTCCGGTTCCTCCGCCAGCTCCACCGCCGGGCTCAGTGCCGGCACCAGTCCCGCCGCCGGTGCCACCGCCCGCGCCGCCCGGCGCCGCCACCTGTGGCCGCGCCGATGCCGGCTCCGCCGGCTATTCCCCCGCCGCCCGCGGCCGGGGTGCCGTCGGGGTTGGTGACGCCCGGGGCCCGAGGACCGTCGAGGTGGGACCCCCGGCGGTCGCTCCGGCGGCACCCGCCTGGGCACCCGCGGGGACCGACGTCGTGCCGCGGCTGGAGGTCGTTGCCTTGTCGTCCGAGCCCAGCATGGCGGCGGCGAGGGTCCCCACGCCCAGCACGGCCACCAGCACGGCGAGGGCCATGACCGCCCGACGGACCTTCACACTGGAATCGGGCACACTGGAATCGGGCACACTCGTATCGGGCGGATTGGCCTCCGGCGCCTCCGGCGGCTCCGGCGTTCCGGGCGCGTCGGGCTGCGGGGTGTCCATCGTCATAAGGGACAGTCTGCCCCTTTTGGCGCCACCGAGGGGGCCCGGGACCGCCAACCGAAGGGCGCAGTCTCGCCGTTATCCGGTCCGATCGGGCGCGACGACCCAGTAGCGTTCGGTCCGATGTCGACCACCGCAGTACCCCCGGAGGTGAGGACGGACGTGCGCCGGCCGACCGCGGAGGACGTCGAGCGCGCCGAGGACCGCCTCCAGCCGGTCGTGCGCCGCACGCCCCTCGAACCGAACGAACGCCTCGGAGCCCGCTCCGGCGCGAAGGTGTGGCTGAAGCGTGAGGACCTGCAGGTCGTGCGCAGCTACAAGCTCCGCGGCGCCTTCAACCTGATCTCCCGAATGTCGCCCGAGGAGAAGGCTCACGGCATCGTGTGCGCCAGCGCCGGCAACCACGCCCAGGGTGTGGCCTTCAGCTGCCGGCACCTCGGCGTGCCCGGACGCATCGTCGTCCCCCGCACGACGCCCCGGCAGAAGCGCGAGCGGATCACCGCCATCGGCGGCGACCTCGTCACCCTCATCGTCACCGGCGACACCTACGACGACGCCCAGATGGCCGCTGCCACCGAGGCGTCGGCCACCGGCTGCGTCCTCGTCCCGCCCTTCGACCACCCCCTCACCATCGCCGGCCAGGGCACAGTGGCGGTCGAGGCCGTCCGCCAGCTCGGCCGGGCACCCGATGTGGTGGTGGTCCCGATCGGCGGCGGCGGGTTGGCCGCGGGGATGTCCACGTGGCTCCGGGCCCGGCACCCGGCGACCCGAATCGTGGGTGTCGAGCCGGCCGGTGCGGCCAGCATGACGGCGGCACTTGCGGCGGGCGGGCCCGTGCTCCTCGACCGGCTCGACAGCTTCGTCGACGGCGCCGCCGTCAAGTGCGCCGGCTCGGTGACCTACCCCATCGTCCGGGACCTCGTCGACGAGGTGGTCACCGTGGAGGAGGGGCGGGTCTGCACCGAGATGCTCGACCTCTACCAGTGGGAGGGCATCGTGGCCGAGCCGGCCGGGGCCCTCGCCACCGCCGCCCTCGGCGAGGTCGTGCAGGTGGAGCCGGGGCAGACGGTGCTGTGCGTGCTCTCGGGCGGCAACAACGACGTGAGCCGTTACGGCGAGGTCGTCGAGCGCTCCCTCATCCATCAGGGCCTCAAGCACTACTTCCTGGTCGAGTTCCCCCAGGAGCCCGGCGCCCTGCGGGGCTTCCTCGACGAGGTGCTCGGCGAGGACGACGACATCACCCTCTTCGAGTACGTCAAGAAGAACAACAGGGAGACCGGTCCCGCGCTCGTCGGGGTCGAGATCGCCCGCCGTGAGGACCTCGAGCCGCTGCTCGAGCGCATGGGCCACAGCCGGCTGCGGATCGACCCCGTGCCCCCGGGCTCGCCGCTCTTCACCTTCCTCGTCACCTAGTCGACGGTCGCGAGCGCGGCCGACCGCCTACACCCGTTGACAGCGCGGTCGGCGGTCCGTAGCGTCCCGCGCACTCGACGAGGAAGCCCAGCCGGGCCGGGCGGGAGGAGGCGGAGGCTGCGAGACGGCCGATTCTTCGAGATTGTCCCTCGATTTTCTGGGCGCGTCGCAGTACGTTTCACTCTCAACAACGTAACGCTGCATGGACTCCAGGGAGGGGGGCATTGCCTTGAGTCAGCGCGTCCCTTATGCGGCTATATGCCCGACATCCTCAGTCATGAGGCGCTCACTTGGCCCGATCCACCATGGGTCGGAACCTACGGCAAGCCTCCTGAATCCTCGCTGAATGTCCGGGTACCCATTTCCAGGCTCGGGTGACCCGCGGGCTCGTCGTCGCCGTCGCCGTCGCCGGTGGCCTTGCCCTCGGTGCGTGTGCCAAGGCCGAGGAGACGGCGGCCAAGAAGCCCGACCCCGTGAAGATCGAGAAGATCCCGGACACGGACCTGAAGCGGATGACCCTCGAACCCCAGGCGGCCGAGCGGATCGGCATCCAGACCCACGCGGTGGACGGGACCGCGGCGGGCACCACCGGCCCGGCGTCCATGACCGTTCCCTACAGCGCAGTGCTCTATGACGCCAAGGGCGCGACCTTCGTCTACACGAACCCCGAGCCACGGGTGTTCCTCCGCCATGCGATCACCATCGACCGAATAGACGGGCCCATGGCGCTGCTCAGCGCCGGCCCGCCGCTCGGGACACAGGTGGTCACCGTTGGCGGATCCGAGTTGGCAGGTATCGAATTCGGCGTAGGGAAATAAGCGGAAAGGCGGCTGGGAGATGCTGCGAAGAGCCATCAACGTCAGTCTCAGGTTCCGGGTGGCGGTTCTTGCCGTAGCGGTCGGCGTGCTGGTCGTCGGCCTGACGCAGCTGCGCCATGCGCCGAGTGACGTCTACCCCGAGTTCGCGCCTCTCTCCATCGAGGTGCAGACCGAGGCCCTCGGCCTCTCGTCGGCCGAGGTGGAGCAGCTGATCACCGTCCCGCTGGAGGCCGACCTCCTCAACGGGGTGGCCTGGGTGGAGGACATCCGCTCGGCGTCGGTTCCCGGCCTGTCGTCGATACGGCTCACCTTCGAGCCCGGCACCGACCTCTTCCGGGCCAGGCAGGCGGTGCAGGAGCGCCTGGCCCAGGCGTTCGCCATCCCCCACGTGTCGAAGCCGCCGCAGATGCTGCAGCCGGTGTCGTCGACGGGTCGCACCATGCTGATCGGGCTCTCGTCCAGCACCCTGACGCCGATCGAGATCTCCCAGTTGGCCCGCTGGACGATCAAGCCCCGCCTCATGGGCGTCGAGGGCGTCGCCAACGTGTCGAGCTTCGGGCAGCGCGAGCGCCAGCTCCAGGTCCAGGTCGACCCCACCCGGCTCCAGGCCAACGGGGTGTCCCTCCTGCAGGTCGTGGAGACCGCCGGCAACGCCCTGTGGGTGTCGCCCCTCAGCTTCCTGGAGGCGTCCACGCCGGGCACGGGCGGGTTCATCGAGACGCCCAGCCAGCGGCTCGGTGTCCGCCACGTCTCTCCCATCGAGAGCGCCGAGGACCTGTCCAAGGTGGCGGTGGTGGACAAGGCCCCGTTGAGCCTCGGCGACATCGCCACTGTCGTCGAGGACCATCAGCCCCTGATCGGCGATGCCCTCGTCAACAACGGTGCCGGCGTCGTGCTCGTCGTCGAGAAGCTCCGCGACGCGAACACGGTCGACGTCACCGAGGGCGTCGAGTCGGCGCTCGCGGCCCTGCGCCCCGGCCTGCGGGACCTGCAGATCGACACCTCGGTCTACCGCCCCGCCGACTACGTCACCGCGGCGGGCTCCGGTGTGAACAAGGGGCTCCTCGCCGCCATGGCGCTGGTGATCCTCCTGCTGGCCTTCGCGTTCTACCAGTGGCGGCTGGCACTGATCGCCGTCTCCGCCATCCTCGTCTCGCTCACGGCCGCCGGGGTCGTTCTCTACCTGTTCGGCCAGACCTTCAACGCCATGACCCTGGCCGGCCTGGCCCTGGCTCTGGGCATCGTGATCGACGACGCCGTCGCCGGCACCGACCGGGTGGCCCGTGAGTCTGCGCTCGAACGGGACGTCGGTGCTGAGGAGCGTGACCGAGGCGACGTTCCAGCTGCGGAGCGCCCTCGCCTACGCGGCGGTGTTCGTGCTCCTCCCGATCCTGCCCCTGTTCTTCCTGGGCGACCTCCTCGGCGCCTTCGGGCGACCGCTGGCCGTCGCCTACGGGCTGGCCGTGCTCGTGTCGATGGTCGTCGCCCTCATGCTCACCCCGGCGCTCTCGGTGACCCTGCTCTCGAAGCCCGAGCACGCCGGGCACGAGTCGGCGGCCGTCTCCAAGCTCACCCCGCGGTACGAACGCCTCCTCCAGCGGACGTTGGGGGATCGTGTGGCGCTCATCGTCGTCGGCGTGCTCGCGGTCGGCGCCATCGCCCTGCTCCCGCAGATGCGTCACGCCCAGCTGCCGGAGCTCAACGAGCGGGAGTTCATGGTCGTCCTGGAGACGAAGCCCGGCACGTCCCTGACCAGGATGAAGGAGATCACGTCCGACGTCACCGACAAGCTCCGGGCTGTGGACGGAGTCCGCAACGTGGTCAGCCACGTCGGCCGGGCCGTCACCGGCGACCAGGTCGTCGACGTGAACGCCGCCAAGCTCTGGGTCAGCCTCGACGCCGGTGCCGACCGCGAGGCGACGGTCGCCGACATGGAGAAGGTCGTCGACGACTATCCCGACCTCGAAGGCGACGTGGACTCGTACCAGCAGGCCCGGGTCGAGGAAGCCGAGGCGGCGCCGAGGCGCCCGTCGTGGTCCGGGTCTACGGCAACGAGCAGGGCATCCTGAACCAGAAGGCCAACGAGGTCGGCCAGGAGCTGGCCAAGATCGACGGCATCGAGGAACTGCAGGTCCACGTCCCCGCCGCCGAGCCGACCCTCGAGGTGGAGGTCGACCTGGAGAAGGCCCGTGTGGCCGGCGTCAAGCCCGGCGACGTGCGGCGGGCGGCCGCCATCCTGCTCTCCGGGATCGACGTCGGGCAGCTGTTCTACGACCAGAAGGTGTTCGACGTCGTCGTCTGGGGCACGCCCGAGACCCGCGAGAACCAGGACGACGTGCGAGGCCTGCTCATCGAGACCCCCAGCGGGACGCCGGTGCGCCTCGACGAGGTGGCCGACGTGCGCCTCGTCGACTCGCCCGACGTCATCGAGCGCGAGGGCGTGTTCCGCAGGATCGACGTGACCGCCGAGGTGTCGGGTCGGTCGACGAGCGACGTGAACGCCGACGTGGAGCGCACCATCGCCAACATCGACTTCCCGCTGGAGTACAGGGCCGAGCTCCTGAGCGACTCCGCCACCCACGACGCCCGAGACCGGCGGGCCTGGCTCCTCGGCGCCTTCACCGTCCTGGCCATGCTGCTCGTGCTGCAGGCCAGCTTCGGCAGCTGGCGGCTGGGCACCGTCTTCTTCCTCACCCTGCCCCTGGCCCTGGCCGGTGGGGTGCTGACGGAGATGGTGGTCGGGGGCCCGGCCACAACGGGCGCGGTCCTCGGCCTCCTCGTCGTCGGTGGCATCGCCGCCCGCAACGGGATACTCCTGGTGAAGCGCTACCAGTACCTGGAGCGACGGGGGGCCAGGCCTTCGGGCCCCAACTGGTCGTCGACGGGGCCCGCGAGCGGCTGGCTCCGGTGCTGATGACGACCCTGGCGACCGCCCTGGCGTTCCTGCCGTTCGTGGTGCTAGGGGCGAGACCCGGGCTCGAGTTCCTGCACCCTATGGGCGTCGTCGTCCTCGGCGGGCTGATCACCTCAACGGTCGTCAGCCTCGTCGTCCTGCCCGCGCTGTACCTCGCCTTCGCCGGCGCCAGGACCGACACCGAGCTCGACGTGGCCCGGTTCGAGGAGGAGCTCAGCCACATCGACTCCGACGGCGACTTCCACACCGCCGCCGGAGGCCCCGTCTCCACCCGCGCCGGGGCCGACGGCACCCCTGCTTCATGAGCGAGGGGACAGCTTCATGAGCGGGGAAACAGGCTGATGCGCACGATCGTCGCCGCCGCCCTGCGGTTCCGCTTCCTCGTGGTCGCCCTGGCGGCCGGCCTGATGATCGTCGGGATCGGCCAGATCAGGCAGATGCCCGTCGACGTCTTCCCCGAGTTCTCCCCGCCGAAGGTGGAGATCCAGACCCTCGGGATCGGGCTGGCGCCGGCCGAGGTCGAGAACCTCATCACCGTTCCGCTCGAGGAGGTGCTGGCGGGTACGCCCGGCCTCGACGTGATGCGCTCCCGGTCGGTCAACGACCTGTCGGCCATCCAGCTGATCTTCGACAGGGACACCGACATCCTCCACGCCCGCCAGCTGGTGCAGGAGCGCATGGACCAGGTGGCCCCCCACCTGCCGACGTGGGCCGCCCCGCCGGTGATGCTGCAGCCCCTGTCGGCCACCAGCCGGGCCATGAAGATCGGGATCACCTCCGACAGCCTGACCAACATGCAGCAGTCGATGATCGCCTACTGGACGATCAGGCAGCGGCTGCTCCGGGTGCCCGGTGTCGCCAACGTGCCCATCTGGGGCGAGCGCATCGAGATGCTGGCGGTGCGGGGGGACAGGGCCAGGATGGAGGCCAACAACGTCTCCCTCGACACCCTGATGGAGACGACGAGCGAGGCCCTGGACTCGGGGCTGCTCTTCTTCTCGGCCGGCAGCTACATCGGCAAGGGGGGCTTCGTCGAGGGCGGCGGCGAGCGCGTCAGCGTCCGCCACGAGCTGCCGATCAAGGGCCCGAGGACCTGGCCAGGGTGCCGATCCCCCGGGGCGAGGGCGAGCCGCCGCTCGTGATCGGCGACGTGGCCGACGTCGTCCTCGACCACCCCCCCATGATCGGCGATGCGGTCATCAACAGCGGGCCCGGTCTCATGATGATCGTCGAGAAACTGCCCTGGGCCAACACCCTCGACGTCACCCGCGGCGTGGAAGAGGCGATCGCCGCCCTGGAGCCGGGCCTGCCGGGGCTCGAGATCGACACGACGATCTTCCGGCCGGCCACCTTCATCGAGACGTCGATCAAGAACCTGAGCAACGCCCTGCTCCTGGGCTGCCTGCTCATGGTCCTGATGCTCTTCGTCTTCCTCTACGAGTGGCGGGTGGCCCTGATCAGCATCGTGGCCATCCCGATGTCGCTC
Organism: uncultured Acidimicrobiia bacterium; assembly: GCA_963827345.1. Classification (GTDB taxonomy): domain Bacteria; phylum Actinomycetota; class Acidimicrobiia; order Acidimicrobiales; family AC-14; genus CAWGUU01. The sequence goes on from CAWHAN010000006.1 coordinate 705,642, forward strand.
GTCGCCGGCGCCCTGGTCCTGTCGTGGCGGGGCACGACGATCAACACGATGATCCTCGCCGGGTTCGCCATCGCCCTCGGCGACGTGGTCGACGACGCCATCATCGACATCGAGAACGTCGTTCGCCGGCTCCGCCAGCACCGCAGGGAGAAAACCGGGCGCTCGACTGCCGGCGTGATCCTGTCGGCATCGCTCGAGGTGCGCGGCGCCATCATCTACGCCACCCTGATCGAGGTCGTCGCCGTCGTGCCGATCTTCTTCCTGGAGGGCCTGTCGGGCGCCTTCTTCCGGCCCCTGGTCTTCTCCTATGCCATCGCCTTGCTCGTGTCCATGGCGGTGGCGCTCACGGTTACTCCCGCCCTGGCCCTGATCTTCCTGCACAAGGCCCCGCTGGAGAACCGCGAGTCACCCCTCGCCCGCTGGCTGCAGCGGGGCTACGCGTGGGCCCTGACCAGGGTGATCACCCGTCCCAAGGGCTCGTTCGCCGCGGTCGGGGCCACGGCGCTCGTGGCCCTGGCCATCGTGCCGACCTTGGGACAGTCCCTCCTTCCCGACTTCAAGGAGCGGGACTTCCTGATGCACTTCCTCACCAAGCCGGGCACGTCGCTCGGCGAGGAGGTGAGGATCACGACGGCCTCGGCCCACGAGCTCCAGTCGATCCCCGGCGTGCGGAACTTCGGCGCCCACATCGGCCAGGCGTACCAATCCGACGAGCCCGTCGGCCCGGAGTTCGGGGAGAACTGGATCAGTGTCGACCCGAAGGCCGACTACGACGAGACGTGTGACGCGGTCCAGGCCGTCATGGACGACTATCCGGGCCTGATCCGCGACGTGCAGACCTACCTGAAGGAACGCATCCGGGAGGTGCTCGCCGGGTCCAGCCACCCCATCGTCATCCGCATCTTCGGTCCCGACCTCGACGTCCTGCGCACCAAGGCGGCCGAGCTCAACACCGCCCTCACCGACATACCGGGCATCGCCGACCTCCACGTGGAACCGCAGGTCGAGATCCCCCAGGTCCAGGTCCTGGTCAACCTGGAGGCGGCCCAGCTGCACGGGCTCAAGCCGGGGGACGTGCGCCGGGCGGCCGCCGTGCAGGTCGCCGGCGAGGAGGTGGGCGACATCTTCCGTGACGGGAAGGCCTACGACGTCCCGGTGTGGAGCCCGCCCGAGGTCCGCGACAGCCTGAACGACCTGCGTGACCTGCGCATCGACACGCCGTCGGGCGCCACGGTGCGGCTGGCCGACGTCGCCGCGGTCGACGTGAAGTCGTCGCCCAACGTGGTCAAGCACGAGGGTGTGACCCGCAAGATCGACGTGGAGGCCGAGGTCGACGGGCGGGACCTGGGGTCGGTGGTGAAGGACGTGGAGGCCAAGCTGGCGTCCATCGACTTCCCCGTCGAGTACCACGCCCAGATGCTCGGCGAGTACCAGGAGCGCCAGGCCGCCAACCGCAAGCTGATGAGCCTGTCGATCATCGCCGCGGTCGGCATCTTCTTCCTCCTGCAGGCGTCGTTCGGCAGCTTCCGGCTGGCCATGCTGTCGTTCCTGACCCTGCCGATGGCCCTGGTGGGCGGGGCCCTGGCGGCCTGGATGGGCGGGGGGATGATCTCTCTCGGGTCGATGGTGGGGTTCCTCACCGTGATCGGGATCGTCGCCCGCAACGGGATCATGCTGATCAGCCACTACCAGCACCTGGAGAACGTCGAAGGCATGGCGTTCGGGCCGGCCCTGGTGCTGCAGGGCGCCAGGGAGCGGGTGGTACCGATCATGATGACGGTCCTGACCACCGGCCTGGTCCTGGTCCCGCTGATCATCGCCGGGTCGATCCCCGGCCACGAGATCGAGCACCCCATGGCCGTGGTGATCATCGGAGGCCTGATCGCGTCGACGCTGATCAACCTGTTCGTCGTGCCGTCCCTCTACCTCGCGTTCGGCAAACCCCGTCGCCGGCGGCGACCGCCCTCCGACGGTCCCTCGGGCGAGGTGCTGATGCCGGCGGGGTCGGCGGGGTGACGGGCGGGGAGACGGGTCAGGCGCCGGGTGCCCAGCCCGGCGGGGCCAGCTGGAACCCGGCGAAGTCGAACGCGGGCGAGACGGTGCAGCCCACCAGCGACCACGCGCCGGCGGGGGTCGCGGACTGCCACGTGCCGGCGGGGACGACCAGCTGGGGTACCTGACCGGCGCCGATGGCAGGGCCGAGGAGCGTGTGGTGCACGTCGGCGCCGTCGGGCGACAGGGCCACGTCGAGCGGGTCTCCGGCGTAGAAGTGCCACACCTCGGTGGCGTCGATCCGGTGCCAGTGCGATCGCTCGCCCTCTCCGAGCAGGTAGTAGATCGCGGTCCCCGCGCCCCGTGCTCCTGCGCCGGCGTCGTCACGGTCCCGCCAGGTCTCCCGGAACCAGCCGCCCTCGGGATGGGGCGACAGGCCCAGGAGCGTGATCACGTCGGATGGAGTCGTCACCCCGGCATCTTTGCCCGGGACCGGCTCCAGGCGGGAACTAGCGTCCACGAACATGGGCGGGGGCCGCTGGGTGCCCCCCGGCGGGAGGGAACGACAATGCGGCGTGGGCACGGCGGTCTCGTAACGGTTCTGGCGGTGGCGGCGACGCTCATGGCGGCGGTGGTGGCGGTGGCCCCCGGGGCGGTCGCCGCGACCGGGTTCTCGAACCCGACCAGGATCGACAACCAGTTCCTGCCCCTGGTGCCCGGCAGGCAGTTCGTGTTCGAGGGAGTCGCCGATCGAGGCGACGGCGTCCAGCCCCACCGGGTCGTCACCACCGTCACGTCGGTCACCAAGGTCATCAACGGCGTGAAGACGCGGGTCGTCTGGGACCAGGACATCAGCGACGGCGAGCTCGTCGAGTCGGAGCTGGCCTTCTTCGCCCAGGACGACGCCAGGAACGTGAAGGCCCTCGGCGAGTACCCGGAGGAGCTCGAGGGCTGGTTCCCCGCGGCGCCGAACACCTGGATCGACGGTCTGGACGGGGCGAAGGCGGGCGTCGCCATGCTGGCCAAGCCGGTCGTCGGCGCCACCTACAGCCAGGGGTTCGCCCCCGAGATCGAGTTCGGGGACCGGGCCAAGGTGATCTCGACCACGGCGAAGCTCACCGGCGTGCCGCTCGGGCCGTTCACCAACGTGCTCGTGATCGAGGAATGGGACACGTTCGCCCCGGAGGACGGCCGGCAGCTGAAGTACTACAAGGCGGGCACCGGCCTGGTCAGGGTCACCGCCAAGGGCGACCCGGAGGGTGAGTTCCTGAACCTGGTGAAGGTGAAGACCCTGACCGCCGACGCCCTCGACGATGCCGACATCGAGGCCATCAGGCTGGACCGGCGGGGCTACGCGCTGAGCGAGGTCTACCGGTCCACCCAGCTCGCGATCCGTGGCTGACGGGCTGAACGGGTGGCTGGCGGGCTGAACGGTGGCTGGCGGGCTGAACGGTGGCTGACGGGGTCGCGCCCGACGATGGCCGCATGTGGGGTCTACTGGCCCGGTGTCAGGCGACGCCGTGCCCGCCGCTGAGGTGGGGAAGCCGGGCCCGGGGGCCGCCGGGCCCTCCATCGTCGGCCGGGACCTCTTCAAGATCTACAAGCAGGGCCCGTCGGAGACGGTGGCGCTGCGGGGCGCGTCGCTCGAGGTGCGCAGTGGCGAGTTCGTCAGCCTCATGGGACCGTCGGGCAGCGGCAAGAGCACGCTGCTGGCGATCCTCGCCGGCCTGGCCCGGCCGTCGGCAGGGTCGGTGGTCGTCGAGGGCCAGGACCTGGCCAACCTCGACGAGGCGGCGCTGGCCCGGTGGCGGGGCGAGCGGGTCGGCGTCGTCTTCCAGCGCGGCAACCTGCTGCCCTTCCTGACCGCGGCCGAGAACGTCGCCCTCGTGGCCGGGCGCCGGCTGGGACGGGCCGCGGCCCGTCGGCGGGCGGAGGAGCTGCTCGACCTGCTGGGGCTGGCCGACCGCGCCCACCACCGGCCCGGCCGGCTGTCGGGCGGAGAGGCCCAGCGGGCCGGGATCGCGGTGGCCCTGGCCAACGATCCGGGGCTGCTGCTGGGCGACGAGGTCACCGGCGAGCTCGACTCGGAGACGTCGGCCCAGGTCATGGGCGTGCTCACCGGCCTGCAGCGCGACCGGGGCCTGACCCTGTTCCTCGTCACCCACGACGCCGGGATCGCGGCCCGGGCCGACCGCCGCCTGGAGATCACCGACGGGGTGGTCCGCCAGCCATGACGAAGTCCTCGTCGCGGACGGTGGAGCTGCGGGACGTGCACTGCCACTACCGCACGCCGGGCGGCGTGGTGAAGGCCGTCGACGGCGTGGACCTGACCGTCGAGGCGGGCGAGTGCGTGGCCGTCGTGGGCCCCAGCGGGTCGGGGAAGTCGACCCTGCTTGCCCTGCTGGGCGGGCTGGAGCAGGCCACGTCGGGCACCGCGTCGGTGCTGGGCACCGACCTCGGGTCGCTGTCGGACGAGGGGCGGGCCGCGTTCCGCCGGCGCCACGTGGGGTTCGTGTTCCAGGACCTGGGCCTGCTCCCCTTCCTGACCGCGGTCGAGAACGTGGCCTTCGGGATCGGGGTGGCCGGCGCCGCACGGTCCAGCGGAACAGGCGAGCCGCTCGACCCCCGCGACACGCTGGAGCAGCTCCAGCTCGGCGCCCAGGCCGACAAGCTCGTCGACCAGCTCTCGGGCGGCGAACGGGGCCGGGTGGCCATCGCCCGGTCGCTGGCCCACCGGCCCGAGCTGGTGCTGGGCGACGAGCCGACGGGCAGCCTCGACGCCGCCCTGTCCGACATCACCATCACCTTCTTCCTCGACGCCGTGCGCCGGCTGAGCTCGACGGCGGTCGTCGTCACCCACGACGAGACGGTGGCGGCCAGGTTCGACAGGGTTGTGCGCCTGCGGGACGGGCGGGTCGAAGGGGGTGGTCGGCCATCCTGAGCTACGTCGTCACGACGCTGCTGCGGAACCCCAGGCGGGCCCTCGCCGCGGTGGCGGGGATCGTGCTGGCCTTCGCCCTCTTCGCCAACGCCGCCCTGTTCGTCGACGGGTCGGCCCGGCAGATGACCCGGCGATCGATCGCCCACGTCACCATCGACATGCAGGCGGGCGTGAACGAGCCGCTGGCCTCGCCGCTCGTCCTGACGGCGACAGTGGCGCCCCGGCCACCCCTCGCCGTCGGGCAGGCGGTGACGCTGACCTTCGTGGCCGGCAACTCGGGACCGGTGCCCGCCACCTCCGTCGTGGTGGAGGCGCCGCTTCCCGCCCCGCTCGAGTACCAGGCCGGGTCGACGCAGCGGGACGGGGTCCCAATAGCGGATGTGGCCGCGGCCGACGTCGTGGCCCCGGCCGACGAGGAAGGTGCCCCCCCGGCGGCGGGGCCAGCCAGTCCGCTCCAGGCCGGCTACGACCTCGGCCCCCTGGCGCCCGGCGCCTCGGCGACGCTGACCTACGTGGCCACCACCAAGGCGCCGGTGGCCAGCGCCGCCGACCTGGTGGCCGGCACGGTGCGCAGCGCCGAGAACCCGGCCCCGGCCCCGGCCAACGGCCCCCGCGCCGTCGACATGGCCGCCCTCGCCGACGGCATCCGGGCCCTGCCCGAGGTGCGGGTGGCCCAGCCCTTCGGGCTGGTGGAGCTGCCGCCGGGCTCGGTCACCGTCGGCGGGACTCCGCTGGACGCGGCGGTCAAGGTTGTCGGCGTCGACCCCCGCTACGCGGACGACATTCCCGTCCTCGGGTTCTCCGGTGGCGAGTTCACGCGGGGGTCGGCGTTCGTGAGCCCCGGCGTGGCCGAGCGGCTGGGGGCGGGGCCCGGCGCAACCCTCACCGTCCGCATCCCGGGCACGCCCGAGACCCCGAGTCCCGGGGGGACAGGGTTCACGGTGCCGGTCGGGGCGGTGGCCAACCTGGGCGGCGCCGACCAGCTGTTCGCCAACCGGACCGAGGACGATCTCGGCGACTTCGTGTCCGCCCCGTTCGTCGTCGGCGTCGACCTGTCCACCTTCCAGCGCCAGGTCCTGTCCGCGGTCAGGGTCGATTCCGCCGCCTCGGTGCCGGCCGTCACCCAGCCACTGGTGCTCGAGGTTCACGCCCAGCTGGACCGGGGCGATCTGGACGCCGACCCTGCCGCCGCCCGGCGGGCCACCGCCGGCGTCCGCCGCTCGATCGAGCGGATCGCCCCCGGCGAGGTCACGGTGATCGACAACCTGTCGGTCGGGCTGGACCGGGCCCGTGTCGACACCAGCCTGGCCAAGGTGCTGTTCATGGCCTTGGGCCTCCCCGGCGCGCTCCTGGCCGGGTACCTGGCCTTTTACGGCGGCACCCTGCTGGCCGAGGCGGAACGCCGGGAACGTGCGCTTCTCCGGGCGCGGGGCTTCACGCCCCTGGCCCTCACCCGGGCCGTCGCCTACCAGGCGGCCGCCATCGCCCTGGTGGGCAGCGTGGTCGGGGCGGCGCTGGCCCTGATGGTGGCGAGGCTCCTGTACCCGCCGGAGGTGGACCCGGGCGACCCGGCGCTGGCGTTCGGCGTCGGTGCCGTCGTCTCGATCGTGATCACCGTCCTGGCCATCTACCTGCCGGCGCGGCGCGCTCCTCGGCGACGTGACCGCCGCCCGCCAGGAGGTCGTGGCCGCCGAGCGGCCGGGATGGCTCCGCATCCGCCTAGACCTGTGGCTTCTGGTGACCGCCGCGGTGGTGAGCCTGGCGTTCGTGGTGCTGGGCGGGTTCGAGCCGACGCCCGGCGCGGTCGAGGAGAGCGTGGCCAAGTCGTTCTACATCCTGCTGGCGCCCTGGTGCCTGTGGCTGGGCGGCGTCCTGCTGGCGGCCAGGATCTTCCTCGGCGTGACCCGCCGGGCCGGCGCCAAAACAATGAAAGCAGCACCCGACTCCCGGTCACTCGATTTCCGGCAGCACCTCGTCCGCCGGACGTTGGCGAGGAGCGTCACCCGCCGGCCGGCGGTGGTGTCGGCGGGGATCGTCATGGTCAGCCTGGCGGTGGCCTTCGGGGTGAGCCTCGCCATCTTCGTGGCGACGTTCCGCGACCAGCAGCAGTCCGACGCCCGGTTCGTGGTCGGCTCCGACGTGAGGGTGACGGTGAGCCCGGGCCAGCCCCTGCCTCCCGACATCGACCAGCGCCTGCGGGTGCCGGGCGTCGAGGGGGTCACGGCGGTGGCCCAGGTGCCGGACGCGGTGCTGGGGTCCGAGAAGCTGATGTTCGTCGCCGTCGATCCCGCGACCTTCGCCGACGTCGCCGACCTCAGCCCCGGTTTGTTCACCGAGGGCAGTCCTGACGGGGCCATGCAGGCGCTGCGAGAGGATCCGACGGCCGTGATCGTCGACCAGGAGACGGCCGACACGTTCAACGTCGGCCTCGAAGACACCATCCGACTGCAGGTCCCCAGCCCCGCCCTCGGGCAGCCGACGATCGTCCCGTTGAAGGTGGTGGCCACCGTCGTCCAGTTCCCCGGCTACCCCACCGGGCTCGACTTGGTCGGCAACCTCGACGCCTACCGGCAGGCCACCGGCGCGACCACGCCCTCGTACTTCCTGCTCCGCACCGACGGACAGCCGGCCACCGACGCCCGCGTCGCCGCCGAGCTGGAGCGCTCGCTGGGCACCGACGTGCCGGCCCGCATCTCGACGACCGCCCAGGTCGGGAACCCCGACCAGTCCTCCATCGCCGGCCTCAGCCTCACCGGCCTGGGCCGGGTGGAGGGCTTCTACATGCTCCTTATCGCCAGCCTCGGCATCGTGATCTTCGTGGCCATGCTGCTGACCCAGCGGAACACCGAGCGGGCCGTCATGCGGGCCCTCGGCCTGGCCCGCCGCCCTCTTCGATCGATCCTCCTGGGCGAGGCCGCCATCGTGGCGACGGTGAGCGTGGTGGTGGGCACGATCGTCGGCGTGCCCATGGCCTTCATGTTCGTGCAGGTCCTCCGCCGCATCTTCGTGGTGCCGCCGACGTTGTCGGTGCCTCCGTCGTTGGCCCTCCTGCTCCTCGGACTGCTGGTCGTCACCGTGGGCGTGTCGGCGGCGATCCTGTCGGTGTCGGCCCGCCGGCTGAAGCTCGTGGAGCTGCTCCGGACCGAGTGACGCTGGGTAGGAGTTGGTCTAGGGTCCGATGGTCGGACGACGAGGACGCCCCATGACTGACACACCAGCTGACACTCCAACTGACATGCCTGCTGAAACGCCTGCTGAAACGCCTGCTGGCACACCAGCCGACCGGCCCGCGGAGCCGGCTGCCGACGCGCCCCCCGAGCGCACCGGCACCTGGCCGGCCAGCGCCGACACCGTCGCGTTCACCGGCGACGACGAAGCCAACGCCCTGATCGCCAGCGACCCGCTGGCCCTGCTGATCGCCACCCTCCTCAACCAGCAGCTCCCCAAAGTCGTACGCCTTCCGCAGCCCGCTGGAGATGAAGGACCGCATGGGTGGAAAGCTCGACGCGGCCGAGATCGCCGCCTACGACCCTGACGCCTTCCTGGCCCTGTTCTCCGAGGATCCCCCCCTCCACCGCGCGCCCGGCCCGTGGGCCAAGCGCACGCAGGTCCTCTGCCAGTGGCTGGTCGACAACCACGGTGGGAAAGCCGAGGACGTGTGGGAGCCCGCCCAGAACGGCGAGGAGCTGCTGGCCCGGGTGAGCACGATCCCCGGCCTCACCAAGCAGAAGGCGCTCGAGTTCATGGCGATCCTGGCCACCCAGCTCAACTTCGAGCCGCCGGGCTGGAAGGACATCGCCGGGCACTACATCGACAGGGAGTGGTACTCGGTGTCGCCCCGGCCCCGCCTGTACGGCAAAGAGGCCCGCATCGCCGCAGGCGGCACGGAGTAGGACCGACCACCCGGCGCCGGGGCGTGGCGGGCGCGGCGTCCTGCATGACCCTTCTGCTCCTGGTGGCGCTCGACGGGGCAGCGGCCGGTGCCTCCCCCGCTCCCCCGGTGGCCGGGCCGGTGGGGCTCGTCCTGGTGCAAGGGCTGACCTGGGCCGACGCCCCCGCTGCGCTCGACGGGTTCGCCAAGGCCAACCTGTCGATGCGCTCCGCGTCGGCCCGCTCCTCGGCGGTCGACACGTACCTGACCATCGGCAAGGGCGGCCGGTCGGCGGGGCTCGGCGCCAGAGGAGTCGGGCGGGTCGAGCCTTCCGGCGGCGGTGGGTTGCGACTCGTCGACTGGCCCGAGCTGGTCCGACGCGACCGGGCGCTGCACTACGGCGGCGCCCTTGGCTCCCTGGGCCAGGCCGTCGAGGACGCCGGCGGGCGTTTGATGCTGGTGGCGCGGGAGCCGGTGGGCGCGGCGGCGGCCGTGGCCGCCAACGGCGACGGCGAGGTCCGCAGCTTCCGGCCCTGGGGCGTCGAGGCGCTCGGCGCCGTCCGGGGCCCGGACGAGCACGTGGTGGTGTCCACCGACGTCGCCGACCTGGCTCCCACCCTGGTCGCCCTGGCCGGCGCGTGCACGTTGGTGGCCAGCGCGTCGACGCCCGACGACAACCGCCACCTGGGCGTGTTGGCCGCCTCACCCGAGTGCGGGCTGGGCCAGGCCGGGCTGGGGTCGGAGTCGACCCATCAGGACGACCTGGCCACCCTGCCCGACGTCACCCGGACGTTCCTGGGACTGGCCGCCGGAGACGGCGGCCCGGCGGTGCCCCTGACGGCCACGGCTGCGGTCGACCGCCAGGACCTCGTCGACGCCGACGCCCGGGCCCGGGTCGCCGACCACACCCGCACCCAGCTGGTGTGGCTTTTCGTCCTGTTGCACCTGGTCGGCGCCACGGTCGCGGTCGGCCGGCCCCGAGCCCGGCCGGCGGTGGCGTGCGCATTGCTGGCCATCCCGACCGCCGCCTTCCTGATGATGGTCGTCCCCTGGTGGCGGTGGGGCCTGTGGGCCGCGGTTCTGGCGGGCGGGCTGCTGTCGGCGGTCCTGGCGGTCGGCGGGGCGGCGTTGTGCCGCCGGGACGTGCGGGCCGGCGTGGGCGCGCTGGCGGCCCTTGCGGCGGTCGTGGTCGGAGTCGACGCCCTTTTCGGTGGCGCCCTCGAGATCGACGCCCCGTTCGGCAACTCCCCCATCGGCGCCGGCCGGTTCTTCGGGGTCGGCAACATCGGGTCGGGCTTCCTGGTGGCCGGCATGGTGGTGGCCGGCGGGGTGGCCCTCGACCGGTGGGGCCGCCGGGCCCTGCCGGCCGTGATCGCCGGGCTCGGCGCCGGCGTGGTGGTGCTCGGCGCCCCGTGGTTCGGGGCCGACGCCGGCGGCATGGTCTACGGCGGGCTGGCGTGCGGTGTGCTGGTCGTCGGCTACCTGCGGGGCCGGGTGGGCGCCCGTGGGTTGGCGGCGCTGGCCGTCGCCGCCGTGCTCGCGGTCGTCCTGTTCGCCCTGGTCGACCTGGTCCGGGGAGCGGCGCCCGCCACCCACCTGGGCCGGGCCGTGGCCGGCGACAGCGTCGTGGACCTGGCCGTCCGCAAGGGAGCCCGGGCGGTGCGCAGCGTGACCAACCCCATGGCCCTGATCGTCGCGATCGGCGCAGCCGCCACCGCCGCGGTGCGCCGCCGGACGGTGTGGACTGCCGGCGCTGCGGGCCGCCGGCTGGGCACTGGTGGTGGCGGCGGTGGCCGGATCGGTGCTGAACGACTCCGGCGTGATCGTGGGGGCTGCCGTCGTGGCCGTGGCCTGGCCCGCCATGGTCGCGGTTGGTCGGCGGTGGCGGTGGCGGTGGCGGTGGCGGAACCTACGCCGGCGCCCGTGGGGCGGCCTTGACCATCGGCGCGCCGCTCCTCGGGGGCGCCGACCACCCGATCGGCGCTGCGATGGGGCGCGTGGCTGGCCGCCGCCTTCCTCGCCATCGGCCTCGTCACCCACCTGCCGGGGCTGGTCCAGGACCTGTTCAACTCCGACGAGGCCAGCCTGGCCACCATGGGCATGGTCATCGATCGGGGCGGCGAGCTCTACCACGAGACCGGCGACCGCAAGCCGCCGATCGTGCCCTACCTGTACGCAGCCGTGTTCGCCGTCACCGGGGACCAGAGCCTGCCGCCGGTGCGGCTGCTCGGGGTGCTGGCCCTGGCTGCCACCGCCCTCCTGCTCGCCTTCGAGGCCCGCCGGCGGATCGGCGGCAACCGGGCCGGGCTGGTCTGCGGCCTCCTGTTCCTGGCCGGCAGCGTCGCCATCTTCCCCGCCGACTCCCAGGCCGCCGGCTTCGAGACGTTCATGCTCCTCCCGATGACCGCCGCGGTCGTGGCCGCCGGTCGGGGCTACGGCGTGCTGGCGGGCGTGTGCCTGGCCGTCGCCTGCCTGACCAAGCAGACGGCCGTCACCACCGCCCTCCCGGTCGCCTACCTGCTGTTCAGGCGGGAGGGGTGGACGGCGGTCGCCCGATGCGCGGCCGCGGCCGCCGCCATCGTGGTCGTCGTCGCCGTCCAGTTCGGGTTTCGGGACTTCTTGCTGTGGACGGTCACCGGCAACGGCGGCTACCTGGCCCTGCGGGGATCGGTGCTGGGCACGGCGGTGCGCGGCGTCGGCATGACCGGGGCGTTCCTCGTCTTCAACGGGGTGGTGGTGTGGTGCTGCGTCGTCGCCCACCGCCGGGGCGCGATAACGGTCGACCTGTGGCTCTGGCTGGCCGGCGCCGCGGTCGCCGTCCTGGCCGGCTTCCGGTTCTTCGGCCACTACTACCTCCAGCTGCTGCCCCCGCTGGCCCTGATGGCGGCGGCCGGGCTGCCCTCCACCCGGCGGACGTGGCGGTGGGCGGCCGTGGGCGTCCTCGTGCCCGTCGTCGCCATGTGGGGGTTCGCCTTCTTCCCGCCCGCCAACCGGGGCATCCCTGCCTACGCCGCGGTGGCATCCCGCATCGGCGCCCTCACCACGCCCGACCAGCGCATCTTCGTGTGGGGCCAGTACCCCGAGCTGTACTGGGCGGCCAACCGGGAGCCGGCCACCCGGTTCATCCACACCGGGTTCCTCACCGGGAACACCGGGGGCCGTGACCCGGAGATCGGGGAACCGACCGACGGGCTACCGGGGGCCTGGGACCTGCTGGCCACCGACATGGCGGCGCATCCACCGGCCCTGATCGTCGACACCAGCGCCGCCGCCATCCGGGGCTCGCAGCACTACACCCTCGACAGGACGCCCCTGTGGGACGCCGTCCAGCGCGACTACGAGCTCGTCGACACCGTCGACCGCGTGCGGTTCTACCGGCTGGTGGGCGGCACGTCGTCGGACTGACCCTCGTCACCCGCCAGCTCGTCGGCGGCCAGCTCCTCCGGCGGGACCTCGTGCATGGCGGGCATCTTGCCGTCGATGTCCATGTGGAGGTCGAAGGGGAACGCCGCGTCCACCGCGGCCGCGCTGCGGGCCTCCTCCAGGATCTGGGTGGCCGACTCGCCCTTGAGCAGGCTGAGCACGAGGGCGGCCACCGCCGCCTGGCCCTCCAGGTGCCCGGCGCCATGCCCGGACAGGTAGTCGGCCGAGGGGGCCTCGGGGGCGATCTGGGAGATCGTGTTGGCCCGGCTCATCGTCTTCTGGAGAACCCCCCGGCAGATGATCTCGATCTCGTCCAGCTCTTTCACAGCGCCTCCTCGGACAGTCCCATCTGCAACCTACCCGTCTACCGCCCAGCAGAAGCCGCCGGGCGCGGCACCGCGCTAGAAGAAGCTGCCGGGGAAGCCGTAGTGGTCGGTGGGCGCGTAGTCGTCGACGTCGACGACCCGCCGCGACTGGCTGGCGAAGGCCGCCGCTCCCGGCGGCCACACGATCTTCACCGCGCCGGTCTCGTCGTCCCACTCGGCGGCCAGGACTCGGTGGTGGTGGCCGTCGATGGTGGCGTCGATGTCCTGCAGGGAGGTGAGCCGGCGCCACGTCATCGCGCCCAGGTTAGGTTCCGTCCCGGTGCCTGACACCGGCCCGCCCCACGGCCTACGTTGGGGGACGTGTCCACCTCATCGCGTCTCACAGGGTCCCTCGTTTCGTCGGTAGGACGGGTCGTCGCCCGCGCGCCCGCGATCCGGCCGAAGACGACGACAACGGCGCGAGCCCGCGCCCCGGTCCCGGCCAGGGCGGTCGTCGTCCCGACGCCGACGTACATGCAGCCGGTATCAGCTGTTCCTGTGCCCGTCGACCCGTCGGCACAGCCCCCTCAGGGCGGCCGGGCCATCCTCACCGCCTTCGACAAGGCGGCCGAGACCCGGTGGGACCAGGCGCTGAAGATCGCCAAGACGGTCAAGGGCGCCACCGTCGAGGACAAGGTCAAAGAAGTCACCCGGATGTTCACCAACGAGCTGGCGGTGGTCGGCGCGGCCGCCGGCGGCGTGTCGTCGGTGGCCCACTTCGGCGCGGTGAAGTCGATCGGGGCGGCCGCCGCCGAGCTGGGCTGGTTCTCCCGCCGGCTGGCCGACCTGGTGCTCACCATGGCCGCCGTCCACGGCCACACCGAGGCATCGGTCGAGGAGCGCCGCACGTGGGTGGTGTCGGTGCTGGCCCACGGCAGGGCCCACGCCGCCGAGCTCGACCACCGGCGACGGTCACAGGATCGAGAGCAACTTCTCGGGGCAGAACGCGGCCATGGCCGTCGAGCTGCTCCGGCAGGCCAACCGCTTCCTCAGCCACCGGCTCGTCCTCAAGTGGGCGCAGAAGCGGGGCAACCTCATGGTCGCCCGGGCGATCCCGTTCGGCATCGGCGCCACCATCGGCGCCAGCGCCAACTACGCCGCCGTGCGGAACGTGGCCCGCCAGGCCGACCAGTACTTCCGCCAACTGCCCCCGGAGCCGGTGCCGGCCGACGCCTCCCCGTACCGGAGGGTGACGGGCGCCTAGACAACGACCCTCCGCTCCGGCGGTTTAGATCACGACCACCCCGTCGAGCCCCTCGACCTGCGGGTACTGGGGGTCGAGGGCCTCGAGGGTGTCGATCAGGATCCGGCTGACCACCCAGTTCCTGAACCACTTGCGGTCGGCGGGCACGACGTACCACGGCGCCCCGTCGGTGGACGTCTCGGCAATGCCTCCTGGTAGGCGACCTGGTGCTCGTCCCACAGGGCGCGGTCGTCGAGGTCCTCGATCCGGAACTTCCAGCGCTTGGTGGGGTCCTCCAGCCGGGCCCGAAGGCGCTCGGCCTGCTCCTCCTTGGTGATGTGGAGGAAGAGCTTGACGACGACGGTGTCGGCCTCGCTCAGGGAGCGCTCGAACTCGCGGATGGCCCGGTACCGGGGCCGCCACACGTCCTCGGGAGCGAGGCGCCGCACCCGGACCGCCACCACGTCCTCGTAGTGCGAGCGGTTGAAGACGACGAGCTCGCCCCGGGCGGGCGTGTGGCGGTGGATGCGCCACAGGAAGTCGTGGGCCAGCTCCTCCTCGGTCGGGCTGCGGAACGAGGCGACCCGGGCCCCCACCGGGTTCACGCACCGGAAGAGGTGCTTGATGGTGCCGTCCTTGCCGCCCGCGTCGAGCGCCTGCAATACGACGAGCAGAGACCGGCGACGCTCGGCCCACAACCGTTCCTGCAGCTCTCCAAGCCGGGCCGCGAGGTCGTCGAGCTCGGCCTCGGCCTCGTCCTTGGTGTCGGGTGGCCCGGAGCCCGTGGCGTCGGTCGCCGACAGGTCGAGGGTCGCGCCAGGGTCGACCCGCCACTGACCGGCTTCACCCGGGGTCATCCCTCCCGACGGTACCGGGGACGGGCTCGGCCCGACGAAAGGCCCCGGACCGGGGCGCTAGCCTGGTGGGGACACGAGCCACCCGGACGGCAGACCTGCCGCCACGGGCGCTCCGCTAGGTTGAGCCGGCCATGCCCCGCATCGAAATCGAGGCTGACAAGCTGCCGTCCCGACGGGACGTGGACGTGGCGGGCGGCGGGCGCCCGTCAGCCCAAGGGAAGCCTGGAGGCCGCCGTCCTGCCCGACGGGGCCAAGGTCGGCGACGTCCTGCGGGCCGAGGCCGACTTCGAGCTCGAGGGGATCCTCGTGCGCTCGACGTCCTCCACCGCGCCGAAGCGCACCGAGCCCGAGCGCATCGCCATCCTCGGATCGGGCAAGGAGGAGCCGGGCGTCACCACCAACCTGCGCACCGACGTCACCGGCAGCGACCGGCCCAAGCGTGGGGGCCGCGACGATCGCGACCGGCCGCGTGACGGGCAGGGCCGTCCCGGCCCCGGTCGCGGCCTCGGCCGTCCCGACCAGGGTCGGCCCCGCCAGGGCCAGCCTGGAACGGGCCGGGGGCCGCAGTCCGGCCGTCCCGGAGGCGGGCCTGGATCAGGCGGGCCTGGGGTCGACGGGCGCGTGTCGCGGACGCCCGACCGCGGCGAGCGGGCCCGCCAGGATGCTGCCCGCTCGGAGCGCCCCGGCCGCCCCGCCGGTGACGGCCCCGGCGGTGGGGGTCACGGCGACCGACCGGCCCGCCCTGCCGGTGATCGACCCGCCGGTGATCGACCCGCCGGTGATCGACCCAGTGGCGGCCGCGATCGCGCCGCGGGGGGTGCCGCCGCCCGCACCGGGCGAGAGGCCCCGGCCGCGGCCGTCCCGGTGGTGATCGCTCCGCCGACCGTCCAGGTCGGGGACCGGCTGGTCCGACGGCGCCGGCTCGTCCGCCGGCCAAGCGGCTCTCGCCCGGCCGGGTCTACCGCGACGCGGTGATCGCCGAGCTGTCGCCCGAGCAGCGGGTCGTCGCCGAGCACGTGCTGCGCGGTGGCCTGCCCGCGGTCCGGCAGGCGGTCGAGGAGCAGAACGCCAAGGCGCGCGCCGTCGCTGGCCCGGAGATCAAGGCCGACGCCCTCATGGCCATCGCCGAGGACCTGGTGCTGCCGCTGCGGGCCGCCGAGTGGCGCGACAGGGCCGAAGCGGCCGCCGCCAGCGTCGACGAGATCAGCCTGCGCGACCTGCGGTCGGTGGTCACCGGTGCCGACGTGGCCCGTGACGACGAGGGCAGATCGTTGGCCGTCAAGCTGCGGGAAGCCCTCGATCGCCGGTCGGCGGCCGAGCAGCAGGCCTGGACCGACGAGATCACGACGTCGCTGGAGGCCGGACGGGTGGTCCGGGCCCTACGCCTCAGCGGGCGCCCGCCCGAGCCCGGCTTCCGCTTCCCCGCCGACCTCGCCAACCGCCTCAGCGAGGCCGCCGGCGAGGCGCTCACCGCCGACACCACCGCCGACCGCTGGGCCGCCGTCCTCGAAGCGATCGTGGCGTCGCCGGTTCGACGCACGATCAAGCCCCGCGGCGTGCCCGCCGAGCTGAGCCCGGAGCTGACCAAGGCGATCAGGCTGGCCGCGCCCCGCGTCCCCGCCCTCGCCGGCCTGGTGCCCGACGACAAGACCGCACCGACCCGCCCACCGAGACCCCGAGGCCCCAGGCCCGTACCCGGCGCGCCCGGCGAGCGGCCCGGCGACCGGGGAGCCCCGACAGCCCGCACCGGCCCCCCCAGGCCCCACGGCCCGCCCCGACCACCGCGCCCCGCACCCCCGGCCGCAACCCCCGAAACCGCCGCCCCGCCGGCCGAGGCCGAGACCACCGCCCCGCCTATCGCCGAGGCCGAGACCACCGCCCCGCCGGCCGAGACCGAGGCCGCCGGCCCGCCCGATACCGAGGCCGCCGCCCCGCCGGCCGAGACCGAGGCCAGCGGCCCGCCCGAGACCGAGGCCTCCGGCCCGCCCGATACCGAGGCCGCAGGCCCGGCTGTCGGCGAGACCGCCGCACCGCCCGAGACAGTGGTCGCCGCCGAGGTCCGTGAGCCCGCCACGACCCCGCCTGTCCCTGAGGCCGAGGCCACCGACCCGGTCCCTGAGGACGAGGCTGTGCCGGACACCGAGAGGGTCTAGAGCTCACCTCACCGGGTCATTGTGCAAAAGGGTCGCTATATGCGACCTTCTTGCACACTCATCCACGGCGGAGTCCCGCCGACCGACGCCTCAGGCGATGACGGAGACGATGCCGTGTTCGTGGAGGAACTCGGCGAGGCCGTCGGCGAGCGCGAGGTGGGCGACCTCCGACAGCGGCACCCATGCCGCCTCGGCCGCATCGCTTCCTGCCGTCGGCTCGTCCTCGTCAGGACCCGCCAGGACCGTCACCGCGAAGTCGAGGATGACGTAGTGGTGCTCGGCGCTGATCCGCTCGACCCAGCCCACCAGCCGGTCGCAGACCCCCTCCACCCCGGTCTCCTCGAGCAGCTCCCGCACGACCGCTTCGGCGAGGGTCTCCCCCGGCTCCACCCGGCCGCCCGGCACCGACCAGGCACCCGCCGCCGGCCCGTGGCCCCGGCGCACCAGCAGCAGCCGCTCGTCCTCCACCGCGATGGCCCCGACGCAGACCTCGGGCGTCATGCCGGATCCCCGACCGCCGGATCCCCGACCGCCGGATCCTCGACAACCGGGGCCGGCGGCACCCGGACCTCCGCCGCCTCGGCCTCGGCATCGGCGACGAGCCGGTGGTGCATGACCAGCTTGCGGGCGGTGAACCCGAAGGTCTCGAAGAAGTTCTTGGTGGCGCGGTGTCCCGGGAGGGCGACGGCGTCGACGCCGATGCAGCCCTGCTCCTCGCACCACGACACCAGGTCGCCGATCATCGCCTCCCCCACGCCCACCCCTCGAGCCTCGGCCTCGACGAAGATGTCGTCGACGACTCCCAGGCCGCGCCCGTCGTCGAGGCGCTCGACCCGGGCCACGGCATAGCCGATCACGACCCCGTCGATCGTTCCCGCCAGCACGCGGGCCTCCGGGTCCTTCAGGGCCAGCCGGAGGCTCTCGTCGAGCGGCTCGGTGCGGGCCTCCCGGGCCAGCCACACCGCGCCGCCCCGCATCGGGGCCAGCTCGTCGATCGCCTTCCGGGCCAGGTCGGCCAGGCGGGGCAGGTCCGCTTCCTCCGCCGGCCGGCAGGCTTCCATCGGCTAGCGCCCGCCCCGAGTGTCCACGCCGCCAGTCTGGCAGGCCGGAGGGCTGAGGCCAGCCAGGTCAGGCCAGCCCAGGCGTCAGACGCAGTCCCGGCAGTAGCCGCGCGCGGCGTCGGCCAGCTGGCTGGGGTGCTTCACGAGGAAGCAGGACTGGCAGACGAACTCGCCAGGCCGCTTCGGCAGCACCTTCGTCGACCCCTCGGCCCTGTCGTCGGCGTCGGGAACCTCGTCCTCGTCGTCGTCGGCCTCGTCCACGACGACCAGGCGGTCCTTGAGGATGACGTCGAGGCCGGCTTCCACGTCGTCCTCGTCGTCGTCGTCATCGTCGTCGTCGTCCTCTTCCTCGTCGGCGACGACGACCACGGCGGCCACGACCGGATCGGCCACGTCGATGATGTCGACGTCGACCACGTCGCCCTCGACGGCCAGCTCGTCGTCGTCGACGAGCGCGTCGTCGACAAGGTCGTCGTCGTCAACGATGTCGTCGTCGTCGAGCGCCTCGAGCTCGACCATGTCCGGGTCGTCGGGTTCGCCGACGTCGGCGAGATCTTCGTCCTGAAGGTCAGACATCGCCTGGTTTCGTCTCCTCTGGCCTGTGGCGCCGGGAGCATAGACGAGCCGTCATCGCTACTGGGAAAGCGCGGGATCCAGGGGACCGTTGGTACCGCTCCTTCGCCCTCCCACCCCGTTCGAGAGATGCCTCGCCCAGCGTGAGGGGTTATCAGAACGTTGTCTACTTAGTCCCCCGAATCCGCGCTGCCCTCGATGCCCCCTCCTCGGCGCCGTCGCCGAAGCGTGACGCCGAGACCCACGACCCGGGGGAATGGGGCGCCGTGGACTCGGCGTAACTTGCCCTATCCCGGCCCGCCTTGCAAGGAGCCGAGAACCCGTCTGACCTGCCGCGTTCCACGAACCCGCAGGTCACGGATGGCGAAGATTTAGTCTGAAGCAGAGGTCGAGGGTTCCGGGGGCGCCGACGCCCCGGCCGCCCTCCGGCGGGCCTCGGAACGCCGCTCGCCGTCGAGTCGTCCCAGGCCAGAGGCACTGTCGGCGCCGGTGGGGCTGTGGTCGACGAAGCGCATGAGGCCGGCGACGGTGGGATGCCCGGCCTGGTCGGCGATGAGCCGGTGCATCTCCTGGCAGACGTGGCGGTACTCGGGATGGCCGGCCGGGGCGGTACGGAGCTCCAGCATGTGCAGCGCCTCCCTGGCGTTCATCTCGATCGAGTAACGGATCCGGAAGGCCAACGCCACCGCGTACGGGGCGGCCGCCGGGAAGGGACCGGCCAGGGCGTCGTGGAGGGCCGCCGACCGGGCCATGGCCTCCTCGAAGCGGTCGCCGACCCCGGCGTCGACGACGTCGGGAGGCAGGACGTAGCCGTGGCGGGGACCGAGCTGCTGCCACTGCAGGGTGAGCATGCGGTGGCGCTGGAGGTCCCTGAACGCCCCGTAGTCGGACAGGACGTCGAACCGGTAGCTCACCGTCTCCAGCGCCCGCCCCGGCTTGTGGCGCCGGTTGGCCCGCTCGCCGACGTAGGCGGCCACGACCTCCTCGCGCTCGGCGGCGGTCAGGCGCCGCACCCTGGCCCGGACCTGGTCGTCGGGGACGTCGACGAAGGGGTACAGCATGGCCGCCAGGAGCTTCTCCTCGGCGTCCGGGTCGAAGTCGACGAGCGTCACCGCCGGCCGGGGCTCGGGCTCGGCATCGGCGAACAGCCGCCGGGCCACGTCCGCGGTCGCGCCGGCGGTGGACGCCAGGTACGCCGA
Organism: uncultured Acidimicrobiia bacterium; assembly: GCA_963827345.1. Classification (GTDB taxonomy): domain Bacteria; phylum Actinomycetota; class Acidimicrobiia; order Acidimicrobiales; family AC-14; genus CAWGUU01. The sequence goes on from CAWHAN010000006.1 coordinate 725,260, forward strand.
CCACTCCCCTCCCCGCTCGGGCCGGTCGACCCGGGTGAGGAACGACGGGATCACCTTGCGCAACTCGTCCAGCATGAGCTGGGCGTAGTCCCGGGCCTCGGGCAGGGCCGACGCCCGCATGCGCAGCAGCAGCGCCTCGTAGCCCTGCCCGGTGCCGTAGATCCCGACGTTGGACAGCGTGGCCGCCGGCAGCAGCCCCCGCAGGGAGTCGAACGCCTTGGCCCGGAGAGGCCCGTCGCCACACCAGGTCGGAGTCGGACGGCTGCTTGGGGTGGCGCTCGCGGTAGAACGCCTCCAGCACCGGCACCAGGTCGGCGTAGGTGTCGAACAGGCGGTCGACGTCGGACACGTAGCGGGTGCCGAGGGGCGACGCCAGCACCGCCGGGTCGCGGTAGTACCGGTAGCGGCCGTCGAGGCGGGTGTCGTAGGCCACGTAGCGGGTGCTCTGCTCGAGGTAGGCCATGAGCCGGCCCCACTCGAGCACCTTGGTCAGGACGTTCGACGCCTGCTCGCAGGCCAGGTGGACGCCACCCAGCTGGGCCACGGAGTCGTCGCCGTACTCGAAGAACACCCGCTGGTAGAGCTTCTCGGCCCGCTTCAGGCCGACGGTGGCGTCGATCGACGCGTCGCCGGTCAGGTCGAGGTCGTCGACGAACTCGTCGAGGAAGAGCCGCCGCAGGCTCTTGGAGGAACGGGAGTAGCGGGCGAACAGGGCCCCTTTCACCACCTCCGGCAGGTTGACCAGGGCGAACACGGGGCCGTCGAGGTTGGTGAAATAGCGCCGCAGGACGTCGGCCTCGGCGTCGGTCCAGGTCTCGGTGGCGTAGGGGTACGGCATCGGAGGACCGAGGTTACGGCCCCTGATCGAACGCAGCGCGGACCTGTGCCATCGCTTCGGGTCGCAGCCACAGGTCGACGGCGGTCATGGCCATCGCCTTGGCCCCGTCCAGCACCGCCAGGTCGCCGTCGGGGGACACCGCCCAGCGGGCGAACTCGGTCGAGTGGAGCGACACGTCGGGCGGGGACACCCGCACCATGGGATGGATCGTCGGGGTCAGGTAGCTCACGTTGCCCACGTCGGTGCTGACCACCATCCGCGTGGCGGGTGTGGTGTCGGCGGGGACCCGTCCCAGGAGCGTGCTGTTGGCCCGGTAGAGCTCGGCGAGGGGGCCGTTGGAACGCAGGTCCGAGTACTCCGGCGCCTTGGCCCGGACCACCATCGTGCAGCCGGCGGCGGCTGCGCCCGCCTCCAGGCAGGCCAGCACCCGCTCCTTGAGGGGTTGGAGGCTGGCCAGGGTCGCCGAGCGGACGTACCACTCGGCCACGGTGTGGTCAGGCACGATGTTGGGCTTGTCGCCGGCCTTGGTGAAGATTCCGTGGACCCGATCGGTGGGCTCGATGTGCTGGCGCAGGGCGGCCACCGCGTTGTAGCCGAGCACGGCGGCGTCGAGGGCGTTGCGGCCCCGGTGGGGCGCGGCGGCGGCGTGGGCCCCGACGCCCGAGTAGGTGACCCCGAGGCTGCAGATGGCGATCACGTCGGGCACGAGGAGGTCGGTGCCGGCGGGGTGCACGATGAGCACGGCGTCGACCGCGTCGAAGGCGCCTCGGTCGCCGAGGATGACCTTGCCGCCGCCGCCCTCCTCGGCCGGTGTGCCGATCACCGTCAACCGGCCGCCGGCCAGCGACGCGACGGTGGCCGCGGCCAGCCCCGCCCCCAGGCCGGCGGCGGCGATGATGTTGTGGCCGCAGGCGTGGCCGATGCCGGGCAGGGCGTCGTACTCGCACAGCACCGCCACCAGCGGGCCCTGGCCCGGCTCGCCGCCGCCGTCGTCGTCGTGGTTCGACGGCGGCCGAGCCACGAACGCGGTCTCCAAGCCGAGCGCCTGGCGCTCCACGTCGAATCCCTCGTCCTCCAGGGCGGACGCGAGCAGGTCGGCCGCGAACCGCTCCTCGAACAGCAGCTCGGGGCGCTCGTGGATGCGGTGGGACACCTCGAGGAGAGCCGCCGCCCGTTCGTCGACGGCGTCGACCACCTGCTGCTTGAGCGCGCCGACATCGGGAGGGGCGCTGACATCGGGAGCGGCCATGGGCCCCGAGGTTACGGCCAACGACCGATCCCGTCGGAGCTCTTGGCGTGCCCGCCGGTTGAGAACCCGGCGGGCGCACCGAGAACGCCGGAGGTACCTACCTCTTGAGCTTGTCGCCGATCGTGTCGACGATCTCCTTGGCCTTGCCCTTGAGCTGGTCGACCTGGCCGTCCTGCTTGAGCTCGGGGTCGTCGGTGAGGTCGCCGGCGGCTTCCTTGACCCGGCCCTTCATCTCGTCGAAGTTGTCAACCATCGTTGTGTTCCTCCTTGGTCGACCGGTATGTACCCGTCCAGGGCCACCGGGAACCGACCTCGTACGGTCGCCGGATGGGGTAGGAAGGGGCGATGTCCATCGAGATCCTCCCTGGCGAGCCGTACCCGCTCGGCGCCACCTACGACGGTATGGGAACCAACTTCTCGGTCTTCTCCGAGGTGGCGGAGCGTGTCGAGCTGTGCCTCTTCGACGCCGGCGGCAACGAGACGCGGGTCGACCTCCCCGAGGTCGACGCCCACTGCTGGCACGGGTACCTGCCGAACATGGGCCCCAGCCAGCGCTACGGCTTCCGGGTGCACGGGCCCTACGACCCGTCCCAGGGGCTGCGGTGCAACCCGTCGAAGCTCCTGCTCGATCCCTACGCCAAGGCGGTCGAGGGCGAGATCACGTGGGGCGAGGCTCTGTTCGACTACCGGTTCGACGACCCCGAAGGTTCCACCAACGACGACGACAGCGCCCCGTTGATGCCCAAGGCGGTGGTCACCAGCCCGTACTTCGACTGGGACAACGACCGCCATCCCCGGACGCCGTGGCACGAGTCGGTTGTCTACGAGGTCCACCTCAAGGGCTTCACCGAGCGCCACCCCGCCATTCCCGAGGAGCTGCGAGGCACCTACGCCGGTCTGGCCCACCCGGTGGCCATCGACTACCTGAAGTCGCTTGGGGTCACCGCCGTCGAGCTCCTCCCGGTCCACCAGTTCGTGCACGACGGCCATCTGATCGAGAAGGGCCTGCGCAACTACTGGGGCTACAACTCCATCGGCTTCCTCGCGCCCCAGAACGAGTACGCGGCGAGGGGCCAGGAGGGCCAGCAGGTCCAGGAGTTCAAGCAGATGGTCAAGGCGCTGCACGCGTCCGGGATCGAGGTGATCCTCGACGTCGTCTACAACCACACCGCCGAGGGCAACCACCTGGGGCCCATCCTGTCCCTCAAGGGCCTCGACAACACCGCCTACTACCGGCTGGTCGACGACGACCGCCGCTTCTACTACGACACCACCGGCACCGGCAACAGCCTCAACATGCGCCACCCCCACGTCCTGCAGCTGATCATGGACTCGCTGCGCTACTGGATCGTCGACATGCACGTCGACGGCTTCCGCTTCGACCTGGCCGCCGCCCTGGCCCGCCAGTTCCACGACGTCGACCGCCTGTCGGCCTTCTTCGACCTGATCCAGCAGGACCCCGTTGTCAGCCAGGTCAAGCTCATCGCCGAGCCGTGGGACCTGGGCCACGGCGGCTACCAGGTGGGGAACTTCCCCCCGCTGTGGTCGGAGTGGAACGGGAAGTTCCGCGACACGGTGCGGGACTTCTGGCGGGGCGAGGACCAGACCCTCGCCGAGATGGCCTACCGGTTCACCGGCAGCTCCGACCTCTACGAGTCGGGTGGTCGCCGGCCGTCGGCCAGCGTCAACTTCGTCACCGCCCACGACGGCTTCACCCTGGCCGACCTCACCTCGTACAACGAGAAGCACAACGAGGCCAACCAGGAGGGCAACGCCGACGGCGAGAGCCACAACCGGTCGTGGAACTGCGGGATCGAGGGGCCCACCGACTACGACGAGGTGCTCGAGCTGCGGGCCCGCCAGCGCCGCAACTTCCTGGCCACCCTGCTCCTGTCCCAGGGCATCCCCATGATCCTCGGTGGCGACGAGATGGGTCGCACCCAGGGCGGCAACAACAACGCCTACTGCCAGGACAACGAGACGTCTTGGTTCGATTGGGAGGACCTCGACGGAACCCTCGTCGCCTTCACCACCAGGATGGTGGCCCTGCGCCGCGAGCACCCCGTCTTCCGGCGCCGGCGCTGGTTCCTGGGGCGCCCGCTGCACGGGAAGGGCATCGCCGACCTGGCCTGGTTCCGCCCCGACGGCACCGAGATGGAGGAGCAGGACTGGGAGTCGGGCTTCGCCAAGTCGATGGCCGTCTTCCTCAACGGGAACGCCATCGCCTCCACCGACGCCAGAGGCGCCCGGGTGGTCGACGACAGCTTCCTCGTCGTGTTCAACGCCCACCACGAGGACGTCGAGTTCGTCCTGCCGCCGGACCACTTCTCCAGCCGCTGGGTCAAGGTCGTCGACACCGCCGACGCCTTCTCCGAGGGTGAACAGCTCAAGGCCGGTGACTCGCTGGAGGCGTCGGGCCGCAGCTTGGCAGTCCTCCGAGCCACCGGCCCGGGCTGATCAGACCTGCTGGATCAGGCGTCGGCTAGGTCAGACCCAGATGAATCAGACCCAGAAGAATCAGACCCAGAGGAATCAGACGTAGTCGTCGCGGACGACCTCACGGCGGCCCAAGCCGTCGTCGTACTCGTTGACGACGGTGCGCCGGCTGCCGAAGCTGCGGCCGCCACCGAAGACGAACAGGCTCCAGATGAGTCCGATGACACCGGCGATCATGAGGATGTAGCCGACCGTCGCCAGGTCGAGGCCGGAGACGGCGACGTCGACGGCGAAGGCCAGGATGGCGCCGACTGCGATGAGGAAGACGCTCACGCCGATACCCATGGTGAAGCTCCTTTGCGGTCAGGACCCGGGCCACGAGGGGAATCCGCCACGGAGGGTGCCGGGTCGAGTGCTTTCCGATAGTTTTCCGCCGCGAGCGACTGTTCAAACGCCCAGGTCGAACGCCGGGTCAGTCCCTGGGACGAACGGTGACGAGCCTTGACACCGGCCCAGGGGTTCATTCCAATGGGCGCCACGCAGCTGGGGCGTTCGGCGGGGAACGGAGGGCGGCATGTCGGGGGTTCTTGTCGGGTTCGGGCCTTGGATCCTCTTCTGGATCCTCAACTCCAACAACACCTTCGAAGAGGCGGCGGTGGCGGGCCTGGTGGCCAGCGTCGTCGTGACGATCTGGACCATCGCCCAGGGCAGCAGCGTCAAGCTCCTGGAGATCGGGTCGCTGGCCTGGTTCGCGGTGCTCACGGTCATGGCGTTCACGGCCGACGAGGTGTTCTTCGCCGACTGGTCCTATGTGCTGTCGAACTCCGCCCTCGCCCTGATCGTCCTCGCGTCGATCCTGGCCGGGCGCCCGTTCACCCGCCAGTACGCCAAGGAGACGGTCCCCGAGCAGTACTGGAACAGCCCCGTCTTCCTGAAGTCCACGCTGGTCATCTCGTGGGTGTGGTTCGCGTCCATGGTCGTCATGGCGGCCTCGTCGGCAGGGGCCCGCTCCTACCCCGACTCCGAGATGTGGTTCAACTGGATCATCCCCATCGGGGCCTTGATCGCGGCCATCAAGTTCACCGGTGCCTACCCGGCCTACCTGAAGAAGAAGAACGCACAGCCGGCGGTGGCCGGCCTCTAGCCGCCCGAGCGGGCGGGTTCGTCGCTAGAAGACGAACCCGCGAACAGGGTCAGGTACCCCGTGCCCCCGGTGCCCACGACGTGACATTGCCGATGCCTGCTCGGCGGCCAGCCGGTCCGACGAGTGAGGCTCACCGTCGGCTCGCCGAGTTTCTTCGAGGGTCTCCACACGAGCCGAGAGACGGTCGTTCGCATCCCGGAGCCGGGCGAGCTCGTCCAGTACCCGGTTCGGCTTGTCGTCGGGGGCGGCCCCGCGGGTGCCCGGCTCGTTCATGTCGCGGCCTCGATCCTTCGTCAGCCGCCGTGGTCCGCCCCCATTGTCCTCTCTCCGAGGCGTGCCACGCCCCCAGAGGCCGCTCGACCGCGTGCCCGCCTACCCCGCCGGCCACGGGTGCGTTCGCACGTCCAACGCCGACCAGGACTGGATCTTCGACAACGTCGCCAACGGCACCCCGGGAGTCATCTACGACCCGTCCGGGAAGTCCCCGAAATCTGCCCCGGAGGACGCCGGCGCCGGCTTCTGAGCTCTGGAACCATGGAGGCCCATGAAACGGACTCGTGTCGTTGTCATGGCGTGCGCCGTCGGAATGCTCGTCGGCTGTACCTCGACGAGCGACGACGCGTCGGCGCCATCGTCCACCACCAAGGGGACGGTCCGGTCGGCCGACCCGGCTCAGGCGGAGGCGATCACGAAGCTCGTGCAGAGCGAGATGACGGAGCGCCACCTGCGTTCGGTCATCGTGCGGGTGACCGTCGAGGGCAAGGAGATCGTCACCCGGGCCTTCGGAGAGTCGATGACCGGCGTGCCCGCGACGACCGACATGCACTTCCGCAACGGCGCGGTGGCCATCTCCTATGTCTCCACGCTGTTGCTCATGCTCGTCGACGAGAAGTCGGTGAGCCTCGACGACAAGGTCTCGAAGTGGCTTCCGGAGATCCCCCACAGCGACGAGGTCACCCTCGGTCAGCTCGCCCAGATGACCTCCGGCTACGTCGACTACGTGATCGGGAACGACGAGGTCGATGCGCTCCTTTACCAGGACCCGTTCCGCCAGTGGGCACCCGAGGAGCTCATTGCCACCGTGTCGTCGAAGCCGCTCTTCTACGCCCCCGGCACGAACTGGAACTACGCCCACACCAACTACCTGATCCTCGGCCTGGCCATCGAGAAGATCACGGGGAAGCAGATGGCGGAGGTGATGCAGGAGAAGGTGCTCGGCCCGCTCGGGCTCACGAACACGTCCGGCAACGCAGGAACCCCGGCCATCCCCGAACCGGCGCTGCACGCGTTCACCTCGGAGCGCCGCCAGGCACTGGGGATCCCGTCGGGTACCCGCTTCTACGAGGAATCCACCTACTGGAACCCGTCGTGGACGATCACACGAGGCGCCATCCAGACGACGAACATCTTCGACCTGACCGAGACGGCCGTCGCCATCGGGACGGGAAAGCTGCTGTCCCCGGAGTCGTACGAGGCGATGATCTCCACCGACCTGCGCGGGAAGACGACGGCGCTCCCCGGCTGCCCGACCTGCTTCGCCCAGAACGACTCCTACAGCTACGGGCTCGGCATCGTGGAGACCGGCGACTGGCTCGTGCAGGATCCACTTTTCTCGGGTGAGGCGGGCGCCTTCGCCTACCTGCCCTCGAAGAAGGTGGCGATTGCCGTCGCAGTCACGTTCGCCGAGGACGCGTTCGACGCCGACGGGAACTACACCCAGGCCACCGGCGCCAACGCCGCCGACATCCTCTGGCGGGAGATCGCCGCCCTCGTCGCGCCGAGCGACCCGCCTCCTCTCACGAGGAAGTAGGCACCGCCGGTTCTGGGTCGGAACCCGGGGCGCCCGAGCGCACTTCGCTCTGTCATACTTGGTAGAGCGTCGTCCCACCAAGTGAGGAGGGCCCGTGGCCATCACGTCCGAGTTTCTGGTGTCCTCGAGCGGCCAGATGTCCGTCCCCGCTGCGGTCCGTCACCGCTGGGGCCTCGATCACGGTGGACGGGTCACCGTCGTGGACCTGGGCGACGCGGTTGTTCTCCTGCCGCCCGGTCGCCGGCAGCGTCTCCTGGCCGATGCCCTCACGGCCGAGGACCATCGGCAGCTGGTGGGATCGCTCGACGACCCGGACCTCGCCACGACGTAGTGCCGATCGTCGTCATCGACGATCACCTCCTGCGCGACGTGCTCGCCGGGCAGCGGACAGCCGACCTCGACGGGCTGGCGCCGGACGGCATCGCCACCACGGGCCTGTGGCTCTTCCGCCTCTGCTCCTCGTTCGCGGACTCGCGAGTCTCAGGCAAGCTGTCGGCGCCGGTGGCGCGCCTCCCTGCAGAGATGCAGCAGTCCTTCCGCGCGCAGATCATCGCCCTACCGGCCGGTATCGCCGTCCTGAGCATGCGGGACCTCGCGTGGCCGATGGCGCAGTTGCAGGCGCGGCACCGAGCGGCCAGCCGCAGTCTCTCTGCCGCCATGGTCGAGGCCCTCGCTGCCGCGCACCACCTCGACAGCTCGCTCGCAGTGTCCCGACACGATGTCGGCCCGAACCTGAAGGCAGCAGCGGAGGTCGACGGCATCCCGTTCCACGTCCTCTAGGCCGGTGCTGACCTGCACGTATTCGGTGGGCGATGAGGGTCTTGATCCCCCGACCTCTGCCGTGTGAAGGCAGCGCTCTTCCACTGAGCTAATCGCCCGGACGGCCTTCGGCGGCCTGGAGCCACGATAACCGAGCCCTTCGGCGGCGGTGCTCGTTTGCCGGCATGGCCGGGAAGTCCCGGCCGATGTGGTGGAATCGGTCAGGTGAAGATCGCCATCATCGCTCCGCCGTGGGCGCCCATCCCCCCCACGCTGTACGGCGGTATCGAGCAGGCTGTCGACGCCGAGGCGAGGGGCATCCAGGCGGCCGGCCACGAGGTTCTCCTCTTCGCCACCGGCGACTCGACGTCGATGGTTCCGCGCGAGTGGCTGCTCGAGCTGGCCGAGGGCGAGCGCATGGGCCTGTCGGTCACCGAGCTGCGCCACGTGCTCGCCGCCTACGAGATGATGGACGACTTCGACATCGTCCACGACCACACGCTCATCGGCCCGGCCATGGCCTCGTGGCGCACCGACGGCCCGCCCGTCGTCACCACCATCCACGGTCCGCTCGACGGCGAGCTCAGCGACCTGTACCGGCGCTTTGCCACCCGGATCCCGATCATCGCCATCTCCCACGCCCAGTGCCGGCCCGCGCCCGACATCCCGATGGCCCGCGTCATCCACCACGGAATCAACGCCTCCGAGTTCCCCGTCGGCGACGGGAGGGGCGACTACTACCTCTTCCTGGGCCGGATGTCGCCGGACAAGGGCGCCCACCGGGCGATCGCGGCGGCCGAGAAGGCCGGGGTCCCCCTGGTGATGGCCGGCAAGGCCAGGGAGAAGGCGGAGCAGCTGTTCTTCGAGCAGGAGGTGGCCCCCCACCTGGGCGAGTCGGTCCGCTACGTCGGCGAGGTTCCCCACGACGAGAAGCTGCGCCTGCTGGCCGGCGCCCGCGCCACCCTGTTCCCGATCAGGTGGAACGAGCCGTTCGGCCTGGTCATGATCGAGTCGCTGGCCTGCGGTACGCCCGTCTTCGCCTTCAAGGAGGGCGCCGCGCCCGAGGTCATCGAGCACGGCCAGACCGGGTTCCTCTGTGACGACGAGGCCGACATGGCCCACGCCATCGCCAGCGTCGACGAGATCGACCGCGGCGCCTGCCGGGCCGCGGTCGAGGGCTACTTCTCCGTCGACCGCATGGTGGCCGAGCACCTGGAGCTGTTCACCGAGCTGATCGCCGCTCAGGCTTCGGGTGGGGGCTCCGCCGCCGACGCTGCCGCTGCCGCCGGGTCTCCCACCAGCTCCTGACGGGTCACGATCCCCTCCCGCTGCAGACGGTCGCCGATACGGGAGCGGAGGCTGGCGTCCCAGCCGCACCCGGTTCGTGGGCGCCGTCTTGGCCTCCACCCGTACCGTCATGCCCTGGGCGCCGAGTGACTCCACGCCCAGCACCTCCGGCTTCTCCAGCAGGACGTCGGCCCAGTCGGGGTCGGCGGCCAGCCGTTCGGCCTCCTCGGTGATCAGCGCGATGGCCCGGCCCAGGTCGGCTCCGTTGGGGACGAGCACGTCGACGACGGCCCGCGCCCAGCCCTTGGCCCCGTTGCCGACCATCCGGATCTCGCCGTTGGGGATGATCCAGACCGTTCCGTCCTGGGCCCGCAGCGTCGTCACCCTGAGGTCGACCTGCTCGACGGCGCCGGTGACGTCGTCGATGGTGACCTGGTCGCCGACGCCGTACTGGTCCTCGACGATGATGAAGAACCCGGAGATGTAGTCCTTGACCAGGCTCTGGGCGCCGAACCCGAGGGCCACGCCGACGATGCTCGCTCCCGCCAGCAGGGGCCCCAGGTTGAAGCCGAGCTCCTCGGCGACGATCAGCACCGTGAAGGTCCAGATGACGACCTTGAGACTGCTCGCCGCCACGCCGGCCAGCGTCGTCGCCCGCATCTCGGACCGTTCCGTCGGCTCCCGCAGCGGGTTGCGGCCGCTCAGCCCGGCGACGGTCCGCCGTACCACCCGTCCTCCCCACCGGGCACCGAAGACCGCCCCCAGCAGGATCAGGGCGATCTTGAGCGGTCCCTGGAGGAACCATTGGACCGTCTCCGCGGCGAACCCGTCGAGGCCGAGCTTGTCGAGGGCGTGGCACACCCAGTCGTCGGTACGGCAGTCCATCGTCCCCAGCCTCGCACCTGGCCGGCCCTGCCAGGGAGATGTGCCGGCCCCGCCGGGGAGATGTGCCGGCCCTGCCAGGGAGATGTGCCGGCCCCGCCAGGGAGATGTGCCGGCCCTGCCAGGGAGATGTGCCGGCCCTGCCAGGGAGATGTGCCGGCCCCGCCAGGGAGATGTGGCGTGTTACGCGGGGCGACGCTGCGGGGTCCAATCCCCCAATGCGCACATCTCTGATCCGTTGGGCTAGAGAAGGGACGTGATCAGCGAAGCCCTGGCCGGCCGGCGCATTGCCGTCACCGGTGCCACCGGGTTCCTCGGCACCGCCCTGGTGGAGCGCCTGTTGCGGTCGGTGCCCGACTGCGAGCTGGTCCTGCTCGTCCGACCCGGCCGCCGCACGAGCCCCGCCCAGCGGGCCAAGCGGGAGCTGTTCGGCAACGACGCCTTCCGCCGCCTGCGCCAGGAGCTGGGGCCGACTTCGACGCCGAGGTCCAGCGCCGCGTCCACGTGGTGGCGGGCGACGTCACCACCGACGGCCTCGGGCTCGACGAGGAGGGCAGGGCCCTGTTCACCTCGTGCCCGACGGTCATCCACTCGGCGGCACGGGTCAGCTTCGACTCGCCGCTCGACGCGGCCGTTGAGGTCAACCTGCTCGGCCCGTTGCGGGTGCTGGCGACGGTGGCCGGCGTCGATCCCCCGCCCCACGTCATCACCGTGTCGACCGCCTACGTGGCCGGGAGCCGCCGGGGCCTGGCGCCCGAGGCGCCGCTCTCCAAGACCCCGTTCAGCCCCGACCTGAACTGGCGGGCCGAGGTCGACGCCGCCCGCCGGGCCCGCGCCGACACCGACGCCGAGAGCCGCCGCCCCGACCTGCTGGCCCGCTTCGCCAAGGAGGCGCGGACCGAGCTGGGCGCGGCGGGGCCACCGCTGCTGGCCACCAAGGCCGAGAAGCTGCGCGAGGAGTGGATGGCCGACCGCCTGGTGGAGGCCGGTCGGTCGCGGGCCAAGTCGCTGGGCTGGCCCGACGCCTACGCCTATACCAAGGCCCTCGCCGAGCGGGCGGTGTCGCAGGAGAAGGGTGACGTGCCCGTCACCGTCGTGAGGCCGTCGGTCATCGAGTCGGCCCTGTCCGAGCCGTCGCCGGGCTGGATCCGGGGCTTCCGGATGGCCGAGCCCGTCATCATCTCCTACGGCCGGGGCCTGCTGAAGGAGTTCCCCGGTATCCCCGAGGGCGTCGTCGACGTGATCCCCGTCGACATGGTGGTGGCCACCATCCTGGCGGTGGCGGCCAAGGGCCCCGAGCCCGGCGACAGCCCCGTGTACCACGTGGCCACCGGCAACCGGAACCCCCTGCACTACCGCCGGCTCGTCGACCTGGTGCGGGAGTACTTCGGCGAGCACCCGCTGTACGACTCCAGTGGCCAGCCCATCGTCGTGCCGCCGTGGCAGTTCACCGCCCGGGGCCGGGCCCCTCCGACAGCTGGAGCGGGGCGTGAAGGCCCTCGACACCGCCGAGAAGGTCGTCGCGTCCCTGCCGATCCGGGGCAAGCGGGCCGAGGTCACCGCCCGCCTCGAAGAGCGCCGCAACGACGGCGAGCGGGCCCTGGAGTACGTCCGCCTCTACGGGGCCTACGCCGAGACCGAGGCCATCTTCGACGACAAGCGGCTGGTTGAGCTGTGGAACAGCCTCGACGACGCCGACCACGCCGCCTTCGGCTTCGACACCACGGTCATCGACTGGCAGCGCTACGTGCAGGAGATCCACCTGCCGTCGGTGGTCCGCCAGGCCCGGGTCCGCACCACCGCCGGCACCAAGGCAGGGCCGTCGCGCTACGACCGCGGCAAGCGAGCCATCCTGTCCCCCGACCGGCACATGGCCGCCTTCGACCTCGAGAACACCCTCATCGCCTCCAACGTGGTGGACAGCTACTCGTGGCTGGCCACCCGCCGGATGCCCGACGAGGACCGCGTCCGCTTCGTGCTGAGGATGCTGAGCCAGGGCCCGGGGCTGCTGACCCTCGACAAGCGCGACAGGGGCGACTTCCTCCGCCACTTCTACCGCCGCTACGAGGACGCCAGCGCCGACCAGCTCCGCGACGACGCCAAGGAGATGTTCAGCTACCTCCTGCTCAACAAGTCGTTCCCGGCCGGGTTCCGCCGGGTGCGTGAGCATCGCCGCCTGGGCCACCGCACGGTGCTGATCACCGGGTCGCTCGACTTCATCGTCGAGCCGCTGCGCCCGCTGTTCGACGACATCGTGTGCGCCCGGCTGGGCCAGCAGGACGGCAAGCTCACCGGCGAGCTGATCGACGTCCCCCCGACGGGCGAGGCCCGAGCCCTGGTCATGGCCGCCTACGCCGAAGGCGAGGGTCTGTCGCTGGCGGAATCGGTCGTCTACGCCGACTCGGCCAGCGACCTCCCGATGCTCGAGGCTGTCGGCCACCCGGTGGCGGTCAACGCCGAGCCCAAGCTCGCCGCCATCGCCCGCAAGCGGGGATGGCACGTCGAGCACTGGACCCGATCGGCGGGCGGCGCGGCCGGACTGCTGCCGCTGGCCCCCCGCATGGCGGGGCCAAGTGGGATGAGTGCAGCCAAATGAAGGCAATCAAGTTCGAGCGGTCGATGGCGCGCTACGCCGCGGCCAAGGTGGCGGGCTCGCTCAACCCCGGCCTCGGCGCACGGGTCGGCCCGTTGTCGCTGGTGGAGGACGACGAACCCGACCTGCCGGCCGCCGGCTGGAAGCGGGTCAAGCCCCGGCTGGCCGGCATCTGCGGCTCCGACCTGGCCACGATCGACGGCAAGTCCACCCGCTACTTCGAGCCCCTCGTGTCGTTCCCGTTCGTCGCCGGCCACGAGATCGTCGGGGACCTGGAGGGTGGCGGCAGAGTCGTGATCGAGCCGGTCCTCGCCTGCAAGGTCCGGGGCGTGGCCCGCCCTGCCGAGCGTGCGCCGAGGGCGACAGCCAGCGCTGCGAGCGGGTGGTCTTCGGCGACCTCAGTCCCGGGCTTCAGACCGGCTACTGCTCCGACACCGGCGGCGGCTGGTCGACGTCGATGGTCGCCCACGACAGCCAGATCCACCCCGTGCCAGACGACCTCGACGACGACGCCGCGGTGATGGTCGAGCCCGCGGCCTGCGCGGTGCACGGCGTGATGGGGGTCGAGGGGCGGACGGTGCTGGTCATGGGCGCGGGGACGCTGGGCCTGTGCTCCATCGCCGCCCTGCGCCGGTTCACCACGCCGGGCACCCTCATCGCCTCGGCCAAGCATCCCGAGCAGCGGACGTGGGCCAGGGAGCTGGGCGCCGACGTGGTGATCAACCCGTCGGAGACGCGGCGCATGGTGCGGCGGACGACGGGCTCGCTGCGGGTCGGCGCCGGCCTGTCCGGCGGGGTCGACGTGGTCGTCGACTGCGTGGGCAGCGGGGCGTCGCTCACCGAGGCGATGGCGGTGGTCCGGCCCGGCGGCACCGTGGTGATGGTGGGCATGCCGTCGACGGTCACCGTCGACCTCACCCCCCTGTGGCACCGGGAGATCAACGTCAGGGGCTCCTACGCCTACGGCACCGAGCGGTACGAAGGGTCGCCTCGCCGCACTTTCGACCTGGCGTTCGAGCTGGTCGCCGGCGCCCGTCTGGGCCGGCTGGTGACGCCAGGTACCCCCTCGACCGCTACCGTGAGGCCATCGACCACGCCGCCAACGCCGGATCGCGCGGCGCGGTGAAGATCGTCTTCGACATGCGAGGGGAGAAGCGCCGCTGATGGACCGCGCCAGGAGGAGTCGAGCCAGCCGATGAGCCGGCCCGGGTTCGTCCTCGACGTCGACCGCTCGACGCCACCCATCCTGTTCCACCACGGCGAGGGGTTCCGGTTGGAGCGCCTCCCGGCCGGGAGCAGCCGGGTCATCTACCCGGCCGAGCCGGTGGCCGGCCTGCCCGATCCCGACGCCGCCATCCGCGACGCCCTGCTGAACCCGGTCGGCGACAGCCAGCCGCTGCCCTCGCTGCTCTTCCCGGGCATGAAGCTCACCATCGCCTTCGACGACGTTTCGCTCCCGCTCCCTCCGATGAAGCGGCCCGACAACCGCCAGCGGGTCGTCGAGGCCGTGCTCGACCTGGCCGCGGCCGCCGGCGTCGACGACGTGGTGCTCATCGCCGCCCTCTCCCTGCACCGGCGCATGACCGAGTCCGAGCTGCGCCAGGCCCTGGGCGACAGGGTCTACGACGCCTTCGCCCCGTCGGGACGCCTCACCCAGCACGACGCCGAGGACCCCACCAAGATGGCCTACATCGGCCAGACGGCCGAGGGCGAGGACGTCGAGATCAACAAGCGGGCGGCCGAGAGCGACCTGCTGGTCTACGTCAACCTCAACCTGGTGGCCATGGACGGGGGCCACAAGAGCGTCGCCACCGGGCTGGCGTCGTACCGCAGCCTGCGCCACCACCACAACGTGCGCACCATGCAGCGCAGCACCTCGTTCATGGACCAGCACCGCTCGGAGCTGCACTCGTCGAACTGGCGGATGGGCCAGCTGCTGAAGGCCGAGGGCGTCAAGATCTTCCAGATCGAGACGACGGTCAACAACGACACGTTCCCCTCCCCGTTCGAGTTCCTGCAGAAGCGGGAGTGGGAGTGGAAGGCCCGTGACCGGGCGTCGTACCTGGCCGTGGCCAAGAGCCTGGAGAAATCGCCGTCACGGCTGGCCCGACCCATCTTCCACTCGATCCGGGCCCCCTACGCCATGACCAGCGTGCAGGCGGGCGAGGTCGAGGCCGTCCACAAGCTGACCACCGAGAACGTCTACCGCCAGCACCTGGTGCCGGTCGAGGGCCAGACCGACATCCTCACCATGGGCCTGCCGTACCTCTGCCCCTACAACGTCAACTCGATCATGAACCCGATCCTGGTGATGTGCCTGGGCCTCGGCTACTTCTTCAACCTGTACAAGGGCCGACCGCTGGTGCGCGAGGGCGGCGTGGTGATCATCAGCCACCCGACGCCGTGGGAGTTCCACCCCGTCCACCACCCCAGCTACATCGACTTCTTCGAGCAGGTCCTCAGCGAGACCACCGACCCGGTGGAGATCGAGAAGCGGTTCGAGGAGGACTTCGCCACCGACCCCTGGTACATCCACCTGTACCGGACGAGCTACGCCTACCACGGGGTCCACCCGTTCTACATGTGGTACTGGGGCGCCCACGCCCTCCAGCACCTGGGCGGCGTGATCATCGTCGGGGGCAACTCGCGGGCGGTGCGGCGGATGGGCTTCAAGCCGGCGTCCACCCTGCGCGACGCCCTCGAGATGGCCGAGGACGTGGTGGGGCGCGACCCGTCGATCACCCACTTCCACAACCCGCCGATGCTCATGGCCGACGTGACCTGATATGCGGACGACACCCTGATATGGCAGTCACTTGATGTGGGCGTGACCTGAGTGAGGCTTCGGCCGGCGTTCCCCGCCGGCCCACCGACCTGGCCGACGTCGGTACCCCGGCCGCCGGTCGAGCCGGAGACCGGTGTCCACTACGACACCGCCTGGGCCCGCCGCTACCCGGCCCGCCTCGCTCGGGCGATCATCGTCGACGACATCCTGAAGCCGGCGGCCCATCTCGTGGCTCGGCCCGAGATCAACGGCCTCGACCGCCTCGACGCCCTCGAGGGCCCGGCCATCTTCGTGGCCAACCACAACAGCCACCTCGACACCACCCTGCTGCTGGCGACGATCCCGGAGAAGTGGCGCCACAAGACCGTCGTGGCCGCCGCCGCCGACTACTTCTTCACCACCAAGGCCATGTCCGCGATCTCGGCGCTGGCCATCGGCGCCATCCCGATGGACCGCACCAAGGTGGGCCGGCGCTCGGCCGACCTGGCCGCCGGCCTGCTCGACGACGGCTGGAGCATGGTCATGTTCCCCGAGGGTGGCCGCAGCCCCGACGGCTGGCCCAGGACTTCCGGGGCGGCGCCGCCTACCTGTCGCTGCGGTGCGGACGGCCGGTGGTGCCCGTCCACCTCGAGGGCACCCGCCGGGTGTGGGAGCCCGGCTCCAACCTGCCGGTGCCGGTGAAGCGCGCCGAGCGGGTGCACGTCACCTTCGGGACGCCGATGACGCCAATGGCCGGCGAGGACTCACGGCGGTTCGCCACCCGTATCGAGGCGGCGGTGGCCGCCCTGGCCGACGAGTGGCGCACCGACTGGTGGTCGGCCCGCCGTCGTGCGGCCGAGAAGAAGACCCCGTCGCTGGCGGGACCGACGGCGTCATCGTGGCGGCGGGCGTGGGCGCTGGAGTCCGCCGGCCGGTCGAAGTCCGACAGGGAATGGCCGCCGTAGGGAGCGCCGCAGGTTTGATGCAACGGTAGCGCCGTGATTTTCGAGATTTCGGCCGGATTCCACGACGCTACGGACGCATCAAAGTCGGCGTCCGGCGCGGCCCGGACACCAGTGAACGACCAGTCAGTGAGCGACGACCACCCCTCCATCGAGGCGCAGCTGAAGGGTGCCCCCAGGGCCCACGACGCCGACTGGGTGACGCCCACCGTCGAGAACCCGGTGGCGCTCCTCCGTCACCTGGAGGAGAGCAACCGGTTCCACCGCGACGCCGGGTTCGGCCGCATCTACCACGCCGGCTCGGTGTCGCTCCGGGAGAACGTCGCCCACAACAGCCTGCACATCATCGTCGAGGGCAACCGCATCGCCGCCCACGTCGACCTCGTCTCGCCCCTGGGCCTCCAGGATGGCCCCTCCCGCTACTCGCTGCGGCGAGCGATGGCCCACAACCTGGTCGGGATGGTCCAGGACGTCCTGTTCCTCGTGCGCGGTCGCCACGGCGACCACCGGTGCGAGCTCGACTGCGAGTGGGTCCCGGGGAAGGTCACGCCACACCGCCGACCGCGACGCCGATAGACGACCTCCTCGACCCGCAGCTCACGGCGTGGAGCGTCCAGATGGAGGCCCGGGTGGCGGGGTCGCTGGACGAAGTCCCGCCTGCGGGAGGCGCTCGTCGCCACGGTGGGCTCCTCCCCCACCCACGATTCCCTCGGAGTGGTCGACTGCGCCGACGACGCCGCCTTGGCGAGGCCCGGGTCGTGCTCCAGAGCCGCCCGTGGCGGTGACGGAGGTCCCGCCTCTGCGGGCGCTGCTGGCCAGGCATGCCGATGGCGACACCGTCATGCTCAACCTCAACCACGCCGCCTGCGACGGCTTCGATTCGGCCCGGGTGTTGCAGGCCATCGCCGCCGCCTATGAGGCCGGCGCCACCGAGGAGCAGGCCAGCGAGGATGCTGATGCGCCCGATCGATTTCCTGGTCGACGACGACCTGCCCGGTGCGGCCCGGCCTCGGCCCCAGTCCCCCGTGGAAGGAGTGGTACCGGAAGGGAGCCGTCAGCGTGAAGGACCTGCTCGCCCGGCCGGCGCGGCTGGCGCCCGACGGGGCCAGCGACGAGCCCGGGTACGGGTTCCACCTGGTGAGCCTGTCGGAGGAGGACAGTCGCGGCATAGTGGCCGCCCACGGCCGCCACAACAGTCGCAACGTCCTCATGGCCGCCCTCCACCTGGCGATCGGCGAATGGAACCTCCAGCACGGTTGCCCGGGCCGGCGGGTCGGCGTGCTCGCCCCCGTCAACCTCCGACCGCCCGACTGGCGTGGCGGTCCCGTGGCCAACTTCTCCGTCACCGCCCGGGTGTCGACGAGCCGGCGCCACCGGGCCGGTCCGGCGTCGGCCCTCCGCTCGATCTCCGCCCAGACGTCCCGCAACAAGGGGACCCGCACCGGTATCGCCCTCATCGCCGCCCTCGAACGGACCGGTCTGCTGGCCCTCTGGTCCAAGCAGTCGGTGGTCGTGCTCCAGCCCCTGACCCGCAACCGGCACCTCGACAGCGCCCTCCTGGCCAACATCGGGTGGCTGGAGCAGCCGCCGACCTTCGGGCCCGAGGCGGGCGAGACCACCGAGGTGTGGTTCTCGGCGCCGGCGCGATCACCGCTCAGCCTCTGCATCGGCGTTGTGGCGGTCGACGGCCGGCCGCGGCTGGTGCTGCGCTACCCGTACCGGCTGTTCGGCGACGACGCGGCCCGCCGGTTCGCCGACTGTTACGTGGGCCAGCTCCGGGCGGTGGCCGCCGAGGACGGGGTAACCCGCGCGGGACCCCGTCGCCCAGTAGGTGATCAGTAGGCGATTTCGCTTCGATGGCGAGCACGACTGTCGGGTAGAATTCTCGGCCAACCCAGGCAGCGGCAACGACGCCTCTGCGGGCTCCCTGTCTGGCTTTCCGGTTTTTCGGCTTCACCCTGCGATTTTCCGGACTCACAACTGCAGTGCCCCGGCTCCCGGGTTCGTCTTTCTGCCCGCCGTTCTCTCGTTCCGCCCGCATCTCGTCCCGCCCGCCTGCGAGGAGGCACCTTGATGGGTCCCGAACGTGACGCCTGTGGTATCGGCTTCGTTGCCGACAGCTCCAGGACGTGCATCCCGCGCCATCGTCACCGCCGCCCTGCACGGCCTGGCCTGCGTCAAGCACCGCGGCGCGCTGGCCGCCGACGCCCGCTCGGGTGACGGCTCCGGCCTCCTCGTCCCCATCCCGCCGGAACTGTTCGGCTCCGACGAGGAGGGCCGTCCCCACGGGCTCGCCATGCTCTTCGTGCGGGGCGACGACCCCCGGGCCGAGGTCGAGGCGGCGGCCAAGGAGGAAGGCATCGAGGTCGTCGACTGGCGGACGGTGCCCACCGACGACGACCAGCTGGGCGAGCTGGCCATGTCGACCCGCCCCCGCATCGTCCAGGCCGTGCTGGCCACCGATGTGCCGCGCCCCGGAGCGGGCCGCCTTCCGGCTGCGCCGTCGTGTCGAAGCCACCACCAGCGGCACGTACGTCGCCTCGTCGTCGTTCAGGACCGTCGTCTACAAGGGTCTGGTCGTGGCCGACGCCCTCGGCGCGTTCTACGTCGACTTGGCCGACGAGCGCTTCGCGGCCCCGTTCGCGGTCTTCCACCAGCGCTTCTCCACCAACACCCTGCCGACGTGGGAACGCGCCCAGCCCTTCCGCATGATCTGCCACAACGGCGAGATCAATGCCCTGGCCGGGAACAACAACCGCATGCGGGCCCGCTCCGTGCTGGGCACCGAGGCGGTGGGGCTCGGCCCCGAGGCGCTGTTCCACCCCGTGCTCGACGAGGAGGACTCCGACTCCGGCCAGCTGGACTCGGTCGTGGAGCTGCTCACGCAGGGCGGGCGCGACGTCCGCCATGCCATCGCCATGACCATCCCCGAGGCGTGGGAGGGCGAGAAGGACATCGACCCCGCGGTGCGGGCGTTCTACCGCTACCACGCCTCGATCATGGAGCCGTGGGACGGACCGGCGGGCGTCGTGTTCACCGACGGCGTGGGCGTGGGCGCCAGCCTCGACCGCAACGGCCTGCGGCCCCTGCGCTACTCGGTGTGCGAGGACGGGTTCGTCGCCTGCTGCTCCGAGACCGGCGCCATCGACGTGTCGGGGCACGGCACCGTCCGGCGCGGCCGACTCGGCCCCGGCCAGATGCTGTTCGTCGACCCCGACCGTGGCTTCCTCGACGACCACGCCTGCAAGGAGCGCCTCGGCGCCGGTGGGACCTATGGCCGGTGGGCGGCCGACGGCCTGCGCCCGTTCTCGCGGGGCCGGGCCATCGAGCAGACGCCGGAGCCCGACGAGATCGAGCGCCGCCAGGCCATGTTCGGCTACTCGAAGGAGGAGCTGGCCATGGTGCTGCGGCCCATGGCCAACGACGCCAAGGAGCCGTCGTTCTCCATGGGCGACGACTCCCCGCTCCCCCACCTGGCCGGCCGCCCCCGCCCGCTCCACCACTACCTCAAGCAGCGGTTCGCCCAGGTCACCAACCCCCCGATCGACCACCTGCGCGAGCGCCTGGTCATGAGCCTGCGCACCCTCCTCGGACCGCGGCACCCCATCCTCTCCGATGGCCCAGAGGCCACCGAGCTGCTGGTGCTCAAGTCGTTCTTCCTGTACCCGTCGGCCATCGTCGAGTTGCTCACGTCCGATCCCGGGTTCGGCGTCGCCCATCTCGACGCCACGTTCTCCCCGTCCGAGGGGCCCGGTGCGCTGAGAGCGGCGATCGGCCGGCTGTGCGACAGGGCCGAGGAGCTGGCCGCGCCTGCGGGAGGTGGGGCCGGAACCGGGATCCTCATCATCGACGACGGTGGCGTCGACGACGACCGCGCCGCCGTGCCCGCGCTGCTGGCCACGGGCGCCGTCCACGGCCGCCTGGTCAGCCGGGGCATCCGATCGAGCACGTCGCTGGTGATCTCCACCGACGATGCCCGGGACACCCACTACATCGCCTGCCTGCTCGGCTGCGGCGCCGACGCCATCTCGCCGGCCCTGGCGCTCGAGACGGTCGCCCACGAGGCCGACCACAACGAGGACGTGGAGCTGTCCGGCCCCGACGCCCAGGCTCGCCTGCAGGCGGCCATGGAGGACGGGGTTCTCAAGATCATGTCCAAGATGGGGATCTCCACCGTCGACTCCTACCGAGGCGCACAGATCTTCGAGATCATCGGGCTCGGTCCCGAGGTCGTCGACGTGTGCTTCCCGGGCATGCCGTCGATCGTGGGCGGGATCGGCTGGGCCCAGCTCGAGGCGGACGCCGTCACCAGTCACTCCCAGGGCCGACTCGGCGAGGGTGGCTACTACCGCGTCCGGAAGAGGGGCGAGTTCCACACCCACACCGACGAGGTGGTCAAGGCCCTCAACGAGATGAAGGCGGCCCACCTGCTCCAGTCGGCGATCAGGGGGGCACCTCTGCCGAGCGGGAATGGGAACGGGAACGGCAGCGCCAATGGGAAAGGGAGCGCGAACACGCGAGAGAGCGGTCTGTACAAGCAGTTCGCGGCCCTGGTGAACGGCCGCCCGCCCACCGAGCTCCACGACATGTTCGACCTGGTGCCGGCCGGTCCACCCGTCGATCTCGAAGACGTGGAGCCGGCCCTCGCCATCACCCGCCGGTTCTCCACCGGGGCCATGTCTCACGGCGCCCTCAGCCGCGAGGCCCACGAGACGCTGACCGAGGCCATGAACCTCATCGGTGGCCTGTCCAACTGTGGCGAGGGGGGCGAGAGCTTCGAGCGGTTCAAGACCCGCGGCCGGCCCACGGGCGACAAGAACAGCAGGATCAAGCAGATCGCCTCGGGGCGCTTCGGCGTCACGCCCGAGTACTGCGCCTTCGCCGACGAGCTCAACATCAAGATCGCCCAGGGTTCCAAGCCGGGCGAGGGCGGCCAGATCCCCGGCAACAAGGTGTCGGAGGAGATCGCCGCCCTGCGGCACACCCAGCCGGGCATCGGCCTGATCTCGCCTCCCCCGCACCACGACATCTACTCCATCGAGGACCTGGCCCAGCTCATCTACGACCTGAAGCAGGTCAACCGCCACGCCAACGTCTCGGTGAAGCTGGTGGCGGAGGACGGGGTGGGCACCATCGCCGCGGGCGTGGTCAAGGCCCTGGCCGAGGTGGTCCACATCAGCGGCTGCAACGGCGGCACCGGTGCATCGCCGCTGTCGTCGATCAAGCACGCCGGCCTGCCGTGGGAGCTCGGTGTGGCCGAGACCCAGCGGGCCCTGATCGACAACGGCCTCCGCGACAGGGTCCGCCTGCGCATGGACGGCGGGCTGATGACCGGGCGCGACGTGCTCATGGCCGCCCTGCTCGGCGCCGACGAGTACTCCTTCGGCACCGCGGCCATGATCGCCGAGGGCTGCATCATGCTGCGGGCCTGCCACAAGGACACCTGCTCCACCGGTATCGCCACCCAGCGCCCACACCTGCGGGCCAAGTTCGCCGGGACCCCCGAGGGGGTGGCGGCCTACATGGTGTTCCTGGCCGAGGAGGTCCGCGAGCTGCTGGCCGGGCTCGGCTTCCGCACGCTCGACCAGGCCATCGGGCGCGTCGAGTGCCTGCGCCAACGGGTCACCGGCGACCCACGTGCCGACGCCATGGACTTCTCGCCGCTGATCGCCGCGCCTGCCGACCCCGACGCCCCCCGGCACTTCGTCAAGCCCGTCCCCATCCAGCGGCCCCGGTCCGCCCTCGGTGACAGGCTGGTCGACGAGGCCTTCCAGGGGGTGTGGGACGGCGCCGTGGTGGCCCTCCGCTACGACATCGGGAACTCCGACCGCACCATCGGGGCCGCCCTCGGCGGAGCTCTCGCCCTGGAGTTCGGCTCGGCGCCGCCGCCCGGCACCGCCGCCGTCCGCTTCGACGGTTCCGCCGGCCAGAGCTTCGCCGCCTTCCTCGGCCCCGGCATCGAGTTCGAGCTGGTCGGCGAGGCCAACGACTACGTCGGCAAGGCCATGGCTGGCGGACGAGTCGTCATCCGTCCGCCGGAGGACGACGCCGGGACGCCGGTGCTGGCCGGGAACACCTGCCTGTACGGTGCCACCGGCGGCGAGCTGTTCATCGCCGGGTCGGCGGGCGAGCGCTTCGCGGTCCGCAACTCGGGTGCCAGCGCAGTGGTGGAGGGCGTCGGCGACCACGCCTGCGAGTACATGACCGGTGGCCTCATCGTGATCCTGGGCCCCGTCGGCTACAACCTCGGCGCCGGCATGACAGGCGGCCAGGCCTTCGTCTGGGACCCGGACGGCCGCCTGTCCAGCCGCTTGAACACCGCCCTGGTGGAAGCGGCCCGGCCCGACGACGAGATGGTCGAGGTGCTGCGCTGGAGGATCGAGCGCCACGCCGAGCTGTCCGGCTCCGCCGTGGCCATGGCGCTGCTCCAGGACTGGGACAACGCCATCGACGACATGTGGCTCGTGGCGCCGGTCGACCAGATCCGCCGCATGGAGGCACAGAGGGCCAGCCAGGTCACCGGCGTCTGACGACCCGGGGCGTCAGCGGCCGCCCAACCGGGGACACGGAACGGCGCCGGGAACCGCTGAGCGTCACCGGTTCCGTGCGGGGCTAGCCCCCGCCCAACCGGGGACACAGAACGGCGCCGGGAACCGCTGAGCGTCACCAGTTCGGTGCGGGGCTAGCCCCCGCCCAACCGGGGACACGGAACGGCGCCGGGAACCGCTGAGCGTCACCGGTTCCATGCGGGGCTAGCCCGCTGCGGCACTGCGAGGACGCACGTCCTCCTCGATCTCCACGTCGTCCTCGTCGAGCCAGACCCGCAAGGCCTCGTGTGCGTTCAACCGCGCGTCATCGAGGGTCTCGCCGTAGGTATGGCAGCCGACGAGCGATGGGAACTCGACGAGCCAGACGCGGTCGACGTCGTCGTAGGTGAAGGTCGCGCTATGGAAAGACGGCAAGGACCACCTCGGGTTCGAGGCACGGGCGCAGGTCTCGACGGATCGCAGCCAGCGTACCCTTCGGAAGATCGCGACCGAGGTGTACGAGCACCGTCGTCTGGCACGCGCCGCATCGAACGACGACATGCGATCCCCGGCGACGGACTTCGATGCAACCGCTCCGGAGGAGCCGGCGTAGGAGGTCGGCGCCTCTCACAGCTCCGAATCCAGCAGGACTGATATATCAGCAAATATACTGCAATGCGATGGAGTGAGCTACGGTGTGGAACCGTCCGACTGGTTCATGACACGTCGTAGACCTCGGTCGCGGGTCGCGCCAGGAGGCGGGCGGCCATCTCCCGCTTGAGAAGGGCGAGGTGGCGGTCCTCGTCGGCTGAGCGACCCGCCTTGCGGGACAGGGCGATGAACTCGTCGGTCACCAGGCCCTCCCTGACGACGAGGGTCACCGTCCGTCCCCGGTAGTCCAGCTGGAAGACGTAGCGCTCCAGGGTGGTGCCCCGCTCGGGGCGGGCCAGAGTGAGGTCGACGGTGTAGCGGTCGCCGGTTGCGGTGCGCAGGACCATCTCGAACGCGTCCCGAGCCCCTGGCCCGCCGAAGCAGGTGCGGATGCCGACCTCCCGACGCTCCACCGGCCCGGTCCGGGTCCAGAAGCGGCAGCGCCCGCTCCATCACCTTGTAGGCGTGGGCGACGCCGCCGGGGTACCCCTGCCCGTGGTACTTCATCAGGTCGTCGAACGTGTACGTGATGCGGTGCCCGCCCTCGACGACTTCCAGCCGATCGCCCGTCACATCCCGTCGCCCTCGGCCAGCCAGGGCAGGAAGCCGTCGAGGAACCGCTCGGTGGCGGGCATGAAGTACGAGCCGAAGTGCGACATCGGGTCGAGGGTGGCGACGACGAGTGTGCCCGGCGTGCTGGTCCTGTCGACGTAGAGCACGGCTCCTCCCGCAGCCACATCGGGCTCGTCATGGGTGACGAGCACTTCGGCCCCCTCGGGCGGTTGCAGGACCCCGTGGTGGTGCCACGTGACGTCGTCGAGGGTCAGGTGCCGCCACAGGTCGTGCTCGGGCAGGTGGGCGTGGAGGCCGCTCGTCGCCTCCCTGTCGAGCCACCACCAGTAGTTGGTGGGCGTGTGGGACCAGTCGATGCCCGGCAGCCAGTCCCGCGGGTGCTCGCCGTAGACCGACTGCTCGCCGAACACCACCAGCGTTCGGCCTTCGTACAAGGCCTCCAGCAGGCGGGGCCGGGCCTCGTGGAGCTTGCCGGCGTGGAGGCGCTCGGGCACGACCAGCACGTCGAACTCGGGCACGTCAGCCTGAGCCAAACGAGGATCAGCCAGGTCCGGCAGGTAGACGGTCCCCGCCAGCCACTTCGCGTACTTGGGCTCGTTCAGCGCCCGGTGGTGCGCCGCCGAGCCGCCGTAGACCGCCAGCACCCGCCTCATCGGCCGGCACCCGCCAGGCGACCGGCCTCGGACTCCACCCACTCGACGAGCTGCGGACCGAGCCGGGCGGCGGAGGTGTCGTCGGCGAAGCCGATGAGGTCGTTGCCGGCGTGCACGAAGACCGTCCCCCTCGTGGTCGACCGGTCGACCCACGTGACGGGCTGGCCGCCCGTCAACTCGGCCAGCACGTCCGCGTCGGGCGGCGGCGGGTTGTGGCCACGGGCGAAGAACCCGGCCACACCCCGGCGGAAGGTCAGGTCCTGGGCGTCGACCCCGTCGAACACCGGATGCGGCGGGCTCCCGATGCGCACCACGTAGTCCCGGTACGACGTGACGGGGGCGGGCACGAAGGTGCCGCAGCCGGGCAGCCACGGCCGCAGCAGGTGACCGCAGAACACGACCACCCGACCGGCGTCGAGAAACCCGGCGATCACGTCCCTCTCCCGCCACAGGAACTCCTGGTCGACCATCCCGGAGACGTGCAGGGCGGCGTAGGGGTCGAGGTCGACCTCCGCCAAGAGGTATACGTCCTCGACATGCATGTGGTCCCGCACCAACGGTTCGGTGCCGCGCGACCTGGTGCCCGTGCGGGCGTCGAGCAGCAGGATCACCGTCGCCGTCCCCAGGCAGGGATGGGCGCTACCGCCTGCTGTCCTTCACCGAGCCGGTGAGGGGCAGGCCGTCGCTGGTGTCGACGACGCAGACGATGCCTCGGCGGCCCTGCGACCAGGCGTCCTGGCCCGGCACGAACTCGTAGTCGGTGAGCTGCGACCGGATCCGCGGCACACCCACGTAGTCGACGAACGCCTGGCCCAGGCAGGCGTCGGCGGCGAACTCGAGGAGGGCGGGAACGCCGGGGAACGCCTCGTCCGACTGCGCCGGATGGGTGGCCACGGCGAAGACCTCGGCGTCGTGGGGCTCGTCACAGGACACGGTGTCGACCCGCCGGACCGAATCGCCGCTGGGGGTCTCGATGCAGTCGCCGATCGTCAGGGTGGCGTAGTCGACGCCGCTGGGGCCGATGGCCCGGGCCAGGGTGAAGACGCCGAAGCTGGCCCAGAGGACGAGACTGAGCACGGCGATCACGGTGGCCGCCTTTGCCAGGCCCAGCCCGGTGGCTCCGGGACGGGCGGCGATCTCCCGCTTGGCCTGGCGGGCCAGCAACAGGGCGGGGATGGCGGCCACGCCGGCGGTGGTGGCCGAGAGCAGCGACGCCACGAAGGCGATGGGGGCCAGCGGCTCGGTCTGGGACACCTTCGCCGGCTTCGCGGCCTTCGCGGCCTTAGCCGGCTTGTCGGGCTTCGCCGGCTTCTCGGCCTTGGCCGGCTTGTCGGGCTTCGCCGCCTTCTCGGCCTTGGCGCGGCTTGTCGGGCTTCTTGGCCTTCGGCGCCTTGGCCGGCTTGTCGCGGCTTCGGCGGCTTGGCTGCCTTGGGCGGCTTGGGCGCCTTCTCCGCCTTGACCCGGGCGGGCTTCGGGGCCTTGGCCGGTTTGGGCGCCTTCGCCGGTTTCGACGGGTCGGGGCGCGTCGCCACCGCGTCGAGATCGTCGCCCATGACGACAGTTTACGGGTCGCCGGAAACGCCCACGACACGGGGGGGTCGTAACCTGGAGCCATCGCCACCGAACCCTGCTCCGCCCCGCCCGACGCCATGTCGCTCGTCGCCTCCGCATACGCCAGGCTCTCCGAGCGCGTCGCCGCCGCCCGCGGCCGGTTGGGCCGCCCGCTGACTCTCGCCGAGAAGGTCCTCTACGGCCACCTCGCCGACCCGTCCGACGGCTCGACGACCGCGGAGCCGGTCAGAGGCGAGTCCTACGTCGAGCTGCTCCCCGACCGGGTGGCCATGCAGGACGCCACCGCCCAGATGGCGCTCCTCCAGTTCATGACCGCCGGCCTGCCCCAGGTGCGGGTGCCGACGACTGTTCACTGCGACCACCTGATCCAGGCCAAGGTCGGCGCCACGGTCGACCTCGGCGTGGCCGAGGAGGCCAACAAGGAGGTCTACGACTTCCTGCGCACCGTGTCGGCCCGGTACGGCATCGGGTTCTGGCAACCGGGCTCGGGGATCATCCACCAGGTCGTCCTCGAGAAGTACGCCTTCCCCGGCGGGCTCATGATCGGCACCGACAGCCACACGCCCAACGCCGGCGGCCTCGGCATGGTGGCCATCGGCGTGGGCGGGGCCGACGCCGTCGACGTCATGACCGGCGGCACCTTCGGCCTGCGCTGGCCGTCGATGATCGGCGTGCGCCTCACCGGCTCGATGTCGGGCTGGACGTCGCCGAAGGACGTCATCCTCCGCGTGGCCCAGATCCTCACCGTCTCGGGTGGCACCGGCGCGATCGTCGAGTACTTCGGCCGGCGTCGCCGCCGTCAGCGCCACCGGCAGGGCCACCATCTGCAACATGGGCGCCGAGATCGGCGCCACCACGTCGGTGTTCCCGTTCGACGAGCGGTCCGTCACCTACCTCGTCGCCACCGGCAGGGCCGACGTGGCCGACGCCGCCCGAGCCGCAGCCGACGACCTCCGGGCCGACGACGACGTCGACGACGACCCCCACGCCTACTTCGACAGGGTCGTCGAGATCGACCTCACCACCCTCGAGCCCCACGTTGTCGGCCCCAGACGCCCGACCTGGCCAGGGGTGTCTCCGCCCTGGGCGCCGAGGCGAAGGCCGCGGGCTGGCCGCTGCGGCTGTCCCAGGCACTGGTCGGGTCGTGCACGAACTCGTCGTACGAGGACATCAGCCGGGCGGCGAGCCTGGCCCGTCAGGCGTCGGCGGCCGGCCTGAAGGCCAAGACCCCCCTGCTCATCACGCCCGGGTCCGAGCAGGTCCGGGCCACCGTCGAGCGCGACGGCCTGCTCCACGACCTCGAGGCCATCGGCGCCAACGTGCTGGCCAACGCCTGCGGGCCCTGCATCGGCCAGTGGGCCCGGTCCGACGTGGCCGACGGCCAGACCAACTCGATCATCACGTCGTTCAACCGCAACTTCCCCCGCCGCAACGACGGCAACGCGTCGACGCTGGCGTTCGTGGCGTCCCCCGAGACCACCATCGCCTACGCCCTGGCCGGCACGCTCGACTTCAACCCGCTGACCGACGAGATCGACGGCGTCCGCCTGAAAGAGCCGATCGGCGACGAGCTGCCCGCCGGAGGGTTCGTGGCCGGCGTCGACGGCTACGTCCCGCCCCCCGCCGAGGGTGGGGGCGTCGACGTGGTCATCGACCCGAAGAGCTCCCGGCTGCAGCGCCTCGAGCCCTTCCCCCCGTGGGACGGCAACGACTTCGTGGGCCTGCGCGTCCTGCTCAAGGCGGTGGGCAAGTGCACCACCGACCACATCTCGGCCGCCGGGAGGTGGCTGCGCTACAGAGGCCACCTGGAGAACATCAGCGGCAACCTGTTCCTGGGGGCGGTCAACGCCTTCACCGACGAACCCGGCATGGGCGTCTGCGGCATCCACGGCGTCTCCGAGCCGCTGCCGGAGGTGGCCCGGCACTACCGGGACGCGGGCGAGGGCTGGGTGGCCGTCGGCGACAGCAACTATGGGGAGGGCTCGTCCCGCGAGCACGCGGCCATGGAGCCCCGGTTCATGGGCGGCAAGGCGATCATGGTCCGGTCCTTCGCACGGATCGCCGAGACCAACCTGAAGAAGCAGGGCGTCCTGGCCCTGGTCTTCGCCGACCCCGCAACCTACGACCTGATCGGTGCCGACGACCGGATCTCGGTGCTCGGCCTCGCCGACCTGGCCCCCGACGTCGAGGTCAGCTGCCGGATCGAACGACCGGACGGCTCGTCGGTCCCCTTCCTCTGCACCCACTCCCTGTCCGAGGAGCACATCGAGTGGTTCCGGGCGGGCAGCGCCCTGAACCTCATCCGTCTACGGTTCAGCCCGAGCCCGAGCGAAGCCTGACCACAGGAGCCTGAGGAGAGGAGAACGTAGATGCCGAACCCTGTCGTGCACTTCGAGATCATCGGCAAGGACGCTGCCGCCACCCAGAAGTTCTACGCCGACCTGTTCGACTGGAACGTCAACGCCGACAACCCCATGAACTACGGCGTCGTGACGGCGCAGGAGGACAAGGGGATCGGCGGCGGGGTCGCCGCCGGCCAGCAGGGCGAGACCTATGTCACCGTCTACGCCGAGGTGGCCGACCTCCAGGCCACGCTCGACAAGGCCGAGTCCCTGGGCGGCAAGACGGTGATGGAGCCCCTGGAGATCCCCGGCGTCGTGACCATGGCGATGTTCAACGACCCCGACGGCAACCTGATCGGGATCATCAAGGCTGACTCCATGGGCTGACGGGCCCCGGCGCCGAACCGGCGCCTGCGATCCCCTAGACTGGGCGCACATGGCACGGAACAACGACCGCGATCGCGGCAAGAAGCGGACGCCGATCCGCGACACCAACCGGCGGGGCAAGCCCAAGGTCTGCATCTTCTGCCGCGACCACATCACCTTCGTCGACTACAAGGATGTGAACCTGCTACGCCGGTTCATCAGCGACCGGGCCAAGATCAAGGCCCGTCGCACCACCGGCACGTGCGTCCAGCACCAGCGTGACGTGGCTGTGGCCATCAAGACGTCCCGCGAGCTGGCCCTCATCCCCTACACCCAGCGCACGGTGAGCGACAAGGCCGGCGGCCGCGAGGGCAGGGGCCGCGGTGGTCCCGGTGGCGGCGGTGGCCGTCCGTCCGCCGACCGCCCCTTGGCCGTGCCGGTGGTCGAGACCAACGGCGATGTCGACGTGGTCTACGCGGTCGACGACGTGGACATCGAAGTCCCCGTTCCCGCCACCGACTGAACCCTCCCGCTAGCCCCGGCTAGCTCACCGAGTCCAACGCCTGCCTGAGGTCTGCGACCAGGTCGGCCGCGTCCTCGATCCCCACCGAGAGCCTCACCAGAGCGGGATCGATGGCTTCGGGCGTGCCCGCCATCGCCGCGTGGCTCATGGTGGTCGGATAGCTCACCAGAGATTCCACCCCGCCCAGGGACTCGCCGAGGGCGAAGAGCCTGGTGCGCTCCACGAACGCCCGGGCGGCCGCCTCCCCACCGGCCAGGGTGAACGCCACAATCCCGCCGAAGCGCCGCATCTGGCGCGCCGCCACGTCGTGGCCCGGGTGCGACGGCCGGCCCGGGTAGCGCACGTCGCCGACCGCGGGATGGCCCTCCAGGAGCTCAACCACCGCCTCGGCGTTCAGGCAGTGCCGGTCCATGCGGAGGGCGAGGGTCTTCACGCCCCGCAGGACCAGGAAGCAGTCGAGCGGGCCGGGCACGGCGCCGGCCGCCCGCTGGACGAGGCCGATGGACGCAGCCAGGTCGTCGTCGTTGCACGCCGCGAACCCGCCGATGACGTCGGAGTGGCCGCCCAGGTACTTGGTGGTCGAGTGGACGACGACATCGGCGCCGAGGGCCAGCGGTGTCTGCAGGTAGGGCGTGGCGAAGGTGTTGTCGACCACGCACAGGGCCCCTCGCTCGTGGGCGAAGCGGGCGACTGCGGCGATGTCGACGATGTCGAGGGTGGGGTTGGTGGGCGACTCCACCAGCACCATGCGGGTCTCCGGGCGCCAGACGGCGGCCACGGCGCCGAGGTCGGCCTGGTCGACGGTGTCGAACGCCACCGGCAGCACCGAGGTGACGAGCCGCCAAGTGCCGCCGTAGCCCTGCCACGGGAGGAGGACGTGGTCCTCAGGCCCGAGGCCGCGCAGCACGGCGTCGATCGCGGCCATCCCGCTGGCGAAGGCGAACCCGTGACGGGCGCCCTCCAGTGAGGCCAGGCAGCGCTCCAGCGCCACCCGGGTCGGGTTCGACGCCCTCGAGTACTCGTAGCCCAGATGCTGGCCGACGGCCTCCTGCTGGAACGTCGACGTCTGGTAGATCGGGGTGACGACCGCTCCCGTGGCGGCATCCGGCTCCTGGCCGGCGTGGATCGCTCGCGTCTCGAAACCGGCCTCGTCCACCCCGCCGGGAGCCTAAACCCCGATCAGTAGTCGACCCGGCGGCCTGATGACTGCTATCCAACCGCGGCCTCTGGCTGTCCTAGCCTTGCGCCGGTGGGCACGGACCGGATCGAGTTCGACGGCGTCGTCGAAGTCGAAGGGCCGGGGGCATTCGTGAGGCTCCCCGACGACGCCGTCGAGGCATTCGGCACCAAGGCCCGCTTCCCGGTCCGAGCGACGTTCAACGGGGTCGCCTACCGGGGATCGACCATGCCCACCGGCGATGGCCGGTTCTGCCTCGGCATGACCAAGGCGGTGCGGACCGAGGCCGGCGTCGCTGCAGGTGACGAGGTACATGTCGTCGTCGAGGTCGACACCGAGGAGCGCACCGTCGACGTTCCCGACGACCTGTCCACCGCCCTGGCCGCCCACCCCGAAGCGGCCAGGCGGTTCGAGCGTCTCTCCTACAGCCACCGCAAGGAGTACGTCGAGTGGATCCAGTCGGCCAAGCGGGCCGAGACCCGTGCCCGGCGCCTCGAGCAGACGGTGGTCATGCTCACCGGCAACCTGGATTGAGGAGGCCGACCTGCTAGCGGGCGGCCGATCCGACGGGCACCGTCGACGCCTCCGGCCGCACGATCACGTCCCGCAGGTCGAGCACCGCGCCCGGCAGGAAGGCCACGAACAGGACGGCCAGTGCGGTACGCCCGGCGACGAGCGCAGTCCGGCTCCCCAGCGCCCGGACCAGCGGTCGGACCTGCGACCCGACCAGGGAGACGGCCAGCCCGAGCAGGAGTACCAACAGAACGGACGCTCCCGGGACCAGCAGGAGCACCGGGAGCACCAGCGGGGCGGCCGAGCGGGCCCACTGCGCACGGGTCCTGGTCGTCGGCGGGAACCCGGTGCTGTAGCGGTTGGCGATGGCGACGACGGCCATGCCGTGGAGAATGCAGGCCAGGGCGAACGTGGTCACAGCCAGCCAACCCGGGCCGACCAGGTCGAAGTCCGGGTTCTCTGGCCGCAGGGGGTCGATCCGGGTGGCGGCGACCACCAGGTGAAGGGCACCGAAGGCGACTCCGCCGAGACGACCGCTCGGCAGCCACCGTCGCACGACCACGTAGATGGCGCCGCTGAGCAGGCCGGGGAGGACGCCGCCGAAGAGCAACAGGCCGATGGTGCCGCCGCCACTGATGGCGCCGACGACCTCCTCGGCCTCGGTGATGGCCCCCTGGGCGCCGTCGCCGGACGTCGCCGCCAGCAGGCGCATGATGAGCCGGATGGCGGGACCGGTCACGAGGATGCCGGCCCAGAAACCACCGACCAGGGCGACGCCGACCCCTCGGAGATAGCGGAGGACGGCGACCTTCGGCGAGGGCGACGTCTCGGGGCCTTCCACGGCGGCGGGCGCCCATGGCTCGTACGCCGTCCCTCCCCACCAGATCGTGACCGCGATGCCAACCAACAGGAGAAACCCCAGGACCAGCATCAGGACCATCCCGCCATCATGGTCCCGGACAGCGGTGGGTGCCGGCGATGACCGCTCCGGCGCTCACTTGGCCCCAGGTGATGGCGTGGCGGGTGGCGAAGCACCATCTGGACGCCCGTGCGCCACGCAAGGCACTGCTCGACGTGGTTGCCACCATCGGCGGACTGCACGCCCAGGTCATGTCGTCGGCGGAGGCTGACGGCCTGGGCAAGAGTCGACAAGCTCGGGACCGACGACGTCGCCGACGCGCTCTGGGAGGACCGCAGCCTGGTCAAGACCTGGGCCATGCGGGGCACGCTGCACCTGCTGCCGTCGGCCGAGTACGGCCTGTGGCAGGCCGGCCTGAGCACCTATCGCCACTTCCTGAAGCCCTCCTGGTCGAAAGCATTCGGCCTGACGCCCGAGGACCTCGACCGGTTGGGCGAGGCCATCTGCGCCGCCCTCGATGGCCGCCAGCTCACACGGGAGGAGCTGGCGGCCGAGGTGGTCGAGCAGTCCGGCGACGAGAGCCTGGGCGCCAAGATGGCCGGCAGCTGGGGGTCGACCATCAAGCCGGCCGCGTTCCGGGGGCAGCTCTGCTTCGGGCCCAGTCGGGGACGGAACATCACCTTCGCCCGGCCCGACCAGTGGATCGGCACCTGGTCGGCCGTCGACCCCGAGGAGGCCATCACGGAGCTGCTGCGCCGGTTCCTCGCCACCAACGGCCCCGCCACCAGGGAGGAGATCGCCCGCTGGTGGGCGATCACGCCGGCGACGGCCACCCGCTACCGCACGCGCCTGGGCGACGAGGTGGCCGACGTGGACGTCGAGGGCACCGCGGCGTGGATGCTGACCGCCGACGTGGACAAGGCAGCCAAGGCGGCCAAGACCAAGGCCAGGCCCGGGAAGACCGTGAACCTGCTCCCCGCCTTCGACCAGTACGTGATCGCCTGCACCAAGGAGGCCGCCAACCTGCTGCCCGGCGACTTCCGGAAGAGGGTCTACCGGCCGCAGGGCTGGATCTCGCCGGTGCTCCTCGTCGACGGGCGCATGGACGGCGTGTGGCGCCACGAGCGCAAGGGCGGCCGCGTGGAGGTGACGATCGAGCCGTTCGTCGACGTCCCGCCGTGGGCGCGAAAGGCGGCGGAGAAGGAGGGCGCCGACCTGGGGAGGTTCCTCGACGCCGACGCCGAGGTCACCTGGGCCTGACCCCGCTGGCTACCTGCGGGTCAGCGGATCGTCAGCGGATCGGTGGCGTGTGGAGGCCGCACTCGGTCTTGGTCATGCCCGACCACCGTCCGGAGCGGGGATCCTCACCAGGGGCCACCGGGCGGGTGCACGGCCAGCAGCCGATCGACGGGTAGCCGCGCTCGGTGAGCGGGTGGACGGGAAGCTCGTTGGCGGCGATGTAGTTCTCGACGTCGTCGTCGGTCCACGTGGCCAGCGGGCTGATCTTCACCATGTTGCGGCCGATGTCGTAC
Source organism: uncultured Acidimicrobiia bacterium (assembly GCA_963827345.1). Classification (GTDB taxonomy): domain Bacteria; phylum Actinomycetota; class Acidimicrobiia; order Acidimicrobiales; family AC-14; genus CAWGUU01. The sequence continues at coordinate 759,272 of CAWHAN010000006.1, forward strand.
GTGACGATGGGCGTGGCCGCCCGCGTGGGCGCCTCCACCCGTCGCACCGCCGTCATCCAAGCGTCCTTGCCGTCGAGGGCGCGGGCCAGGGGCTCCACCTTGCGGGCGTGGCAGCAGGCGTCGACGTCGAGCTGCCACATGTCGCCGACCTCCACCACGGGGTGCATCACCGTGAGGTTGAGGTCGTAGCGTCGCCGCACCTGGTCGACGAACCACATCGTCTCGGCGAAGTGGAACCCGGTGTCGAGGAACACGACCTCGACGCCCGGCGCCACGCCGGCGACCACGTCGAGGAGCACGCAGTCCTGGAACGACGCGGCCATCACCAGGCCGTCACCGAAGGTCTCGAACGACCACTGGACGATCTCGGCCGCCGAGGCGTGCTCGAACTGCCGCGAGACGGTGACCAGCTCGCCGAGCGCCGGCGTCAGGAGCCCAGACATTCGCCCACCCCCACCTCGGCGCTGAAGGGACCGGTCTCGTCGAAGTCGACGTAGAAGTCGGGCCGGTCGTCGGGACTCGGGAACACGTCGAGGTCGGCCAGGTACTCGGCCATGGTCGGGACGCCGCCGGACCGGTCGAGCCACTCCCCGAACAGCTCCCCCGCCGACTTCTCGGCGGTGAACCGCCCGATCAGGCGGACGCTGGCCTCGGCCGCGGCCTTGGCCGGCAGGCGCATGGTCTTGCGGCCGAACTCGATCTCGGACTGGCCGACCCGGCCGCCCAGCAGCAGCTGGTAGCCCGGGGCCGACCGGCCGTGGGCCCGCCGCTCGACGCCGACGAAGCCGATGTCGGAGATGTGGTGCTGGCCGCACGAGTTGGTGCAGCCGGAGATGTTGATGCGGACGCCGCCGACCTCGGCCAGCCCGGCCTCCTCCAGCGCCTTGCCGATCTCGGCGGCCAGGCCCCGGGACTGGGTGACGGCGAGGTTGCAGGTGTCGGCACCGGGACAGCTGACGACGTCGCGGGCCAGCTCGGCGCCGGGCGACGCCATGTCCATGACTTCCAGGCGCTTGTAGAGGCCCTCCAGCTGGTCCTCGCTCAGGCCCCGGAACACGAAGTTCTGGCGGTTGGTGACCCGCACCTCGACCCCGAGCTCGCGCTGGATGGCGGCCACCTCGCGGAACTGGGCGGCGGTGACGTCGCCCAGGCGGGCCCAGGCGTAGGCCGAGACCGTGCCCTTGGCCGCCCCCCGCACCACGTTGGCCTCGTCCCAGCGCCCGTAGCGGTCGGAGCGGCTCAGCACCACGTTCACCCCCTGCCCGATGGGGGTCAGCGTGGTGGTGGTGGAGGCCCCGGCGGGCTCGTCGCCGTGCTCCTTCACGTATTCGGGTATGCCGCCGGCCCACGTGGTGGCCGCCAGCAACAGCTTGCGCTCCTTGAGGATGCGGGTGCGCAGCTCGTCGATCCCCATGGTGTCGACCAGCCACTTCATGCGGGCCCGCAGCTTGTTGTCGCGGTTGCCGTAGTGGTCGAAGGTGCGCAGGACCGCCTCCAGGGTGGGGAGCAGCTCCTCGCGGGGCGTGAACTCCTCCAGCGCCTGGGCCGGGTGGGGGTTGGCGCCCAGGCCACCGGCCACGAAGATCCGGAAGCCGGGCTCCACGCCGCCGTCGGCACCGGGACGGTTGACGGCGATGACGCCGACGTCGTTGAACATGGCCTGGCCGCAGTCGGTGACGCAGCCCGAGAAGTTGATCTTGAACTTGCGGGGCAGGCGCTGGGCGTACGGGTGGCGGAGGAAGTGGCGGAACGCCGCCTCGGCCCACGGACTGATGTCGAGGACCTCGAAGGGGCAGGCCCCGGCCAGGTGGCAGCCGATGATGTTGCGGACGGTGTCGCCGCAGGCCTCCCTGGTGGTGAGCCCGACCGAATTGAGGTCGCGCATCACGTCGGGGATCCGCTCGAGGTCGACGAAGTGGAGCTGGATGTTCTGCCTGGTGGTGATGTGGCCCCACCCACGGGAGTACTTGTCGGCGATGTGGGCCAGCATCTCCAGCTGCTCGGGCTCGACCGTGCCGTACGGGAGCTTCACCCGGACCATCTGGTTGTGGCCGCCCTGGCGCTGGCCGTAGATGCCGTTGTTCAGGCGGAAGATGCGGAAACGGTCCTCGTCGAGGTCGCCGGCCAGGTACAACGCCAGCATCTTCTCGAACTTGGCGATGTCGTCGAGAGCGGCGGGGCTGATGGCACCGGGCCCGACCTCGACGTCGATGCTCTGGCTCATAGGGGCCAAGAGTACCGAAATATGAGTGATCTGATCAACTATGTCGGATTTTCCCCCGACTGGGTGTGACCAGGCAGGTCGGGCTCAGGGCAGGTCGGCGTCGGCCTCGGGCGCCAGGCCTTCGGTGACGTGCACCGGCGGCCTCCCCCGCTGCACCCGCCAGATGCTGAAGGCGGCGGTGGACACCGCCAGCCAGGCCAGGCCGAGCACGTAGCCGCCCAGGACGTCGCTGAGGTAGTGGACGCCGAGGCCGAGCCGGGAGAACCCGATCAGCGCCACCAGCAGGACCGTGCCCCCGATGGCCGCCGGGCGCCAGCGGCGGGGCACCATCGGCAGGAACACCAGGAGCAGCGCGCCGTACACGATCGTCGACGACATGGCGTGGCCCGACGGGAAGCTCTTCCCGTGGGCGCTGATGATCGGGTCGAGCACCGACGGTCGAGGTCGGTTCACCGCGATCTTCACGACCGTGTCGAGGATGCCGCCCAGGGCGGTGGTGACGACGAGGAAGATCGCCAGCCGCCACAGGCGGGCGCGGACGAGCACCAGCGTGCCCACGACGACGAGGAACCACAGCCAGGGCGGGGAGCCGAGGAACGTCACCGCTTTGAGCGTCCCGACCGCGTAGGTCGTGCGGTGGACCCAGTCGTGCAGCGACGCCGCTCCGCTGGTGTCGAGGTCGACGAGCGATCCGTCGGACTCCACCTGGTTCAGGAGCCACCCGAACGGGATCGCCACCAGCAGGAAGGCGACGGCGAAGAGCGTCACCCGCAGCCCGTAGCGGGCGTCGGGGTCGAGCCGGCGGGCGACGAAGGGCTCGCTCATCGGTGCACCATCGCTTCGGATGGTGCACCGATGAGATACGTGACATCCGGCCTGCGGCCGTACGAAGCGCACCACATTGGTTCGCTCGCCTTTGGCTCGCTCACGTCACGTCACTGTCGTGGCGCGAACACCACGAGAGGCTCTTCGGCTTTGCAGATCGTGAACCGTTCCGACCCGTCGAAGGTCTCGCCGTCACGGGCCAGGCGCAGGGGCCCGGCGATGCATCTCACCTCGACCTTCCGGGTGTAGCGCTGCTCGTAGAGACGGCTCCGGGCCAGCCGGCCGGTCATCACCGACACGATGAGGCGGGTGCGCGAGAACGGGTGGCCGCCGTGGGCGATACGGATGTCGAGGCTGCCGTCGTCGAGCCGCTCCCGCCAGCTCGGCGCGAAGCCGGCCGGGTGGTACTTGCAGTTGCCGATGAACACCATCCACACGCTGGCCATTTGTCCGTCGATCTCCAGCTCGACCGGCTCGCTGTGCCGGAGAACGCCGGCTAAGGCCACCAGCACCGCGGGCCACTTCCCGATGCGGTGCTCGAGCTTCTCGCGGGCGTCGACGAGGTCCACGTAGCTGCCGATGCTGGCGGTGTTGACGAACGTCTGGCCGTCGATCTGGGCGCGGTCGACGGCGACGGCGCGGCCCTGTCGGACGGCGTCGGCGGCATCGGCCACCGAGGCGATGCCGAGGGCGAAGGCGAAGTGGTTGAGGGTGCCCGCCGGGCACGACCAGGAGCGGGAGACCGTGGCGGGCGGCGACGGCGGCGCCGGTGTTGATGGTGCCGTCGCCGCCGGCGACGCCGATCACCTCGACATCGCCGTCGGGACCGTGCCTGGCGGCGGCCTTCTCGAGCATCGGCTCCAGGTCGTCGCCGTCCTCGAGCTCGATTACCTCGGCCTCGGGTAGCTCGGCCCGCAGCTCCTCGGCCACCGACTCGGCGGTACCCGCGCCCGGGTTGACCACCACCACCACGCCCGCACCCGTCGGCGACGGCTTCACCGACGCCTCCGTGGACGCGGTGCGGGCCTCCGCCGGCTCGTGGGGGGCGACCGGCCACACCCGGCGGGTGGCCAGGCCGATCCCCACACCGAGGAGCGCTCCCGCGGCGGCGGCGGTCGGGCTCTCGTCACGCTCCCGAACCCGGGCGGCGATGCCGAGACCGGCCAGCACGGCCACAGGGGCAGCCACCGCCGGCATCTCCTGACCGACGCCGGCGGCGAAGCCGGCCGCAGCCGCGGCGGCCGGCGCCGACAGCGACGAGGGCCACCTGCGGGCCAGCAGGCGGGCCACGACGCCCCCGAGCGCCGACGCCGTCGCCAGCGAGAACAGGCCCCGCATGGCCGCCCGCCTGCCGAACCGACCTCCGGCTCCGGCCAGGACGCCTGCAAGTGCCAGCCACAGCAGCGACCTGTCCGTCGCCCTGGCCACGCCGCTAGAGGCGGCGTCGACCGGGGAGGTGCGCCGGCGGCGCCCGATCACGTGCCCTCGACCCGCCGGAAGCGGGCTTCGGCCAGCGAGAACAGCCCGTAGAGGGCCAGGCCCGCGGCAACCGCGGTGAGGAGGGCGGGGCCGAAGGAGCGGGCGGTCACACGGCGGAGGGCGCCGTCGATGCCGACCGCCTCGGTGGGATCGTGCTGGAGGGCGGCGACGATCAGGAGCACGCCGATCAGCATGAAGACGAGCGACCGGGCGATGTTCCCGACGGTACCCAGCCACAGGATCACCCGCCGCTGACGCGGCGTCATCTCGTAGCTCTTCAGGTGCTTCCGGAACTTGCGGGAGATCCCACGCCACCCCACGTACAGACCGCCGACGAGGATGGCGATCCCTGTGGCCGCCACCAGGAGCCGCCCCCCGGGCCAGCCCATCACCCGCGCCGTCCAGTCGGGCGCCTGCTCGGAGGCCGAGTCGCCGGTGTTGGCCACGATCAACCTGACCGCGGTGCCGAAGAGCACCAGGTAGAAGAGGCCGCGGGCGGCGTAGCCGATCCGCTTGAACGCCGCCTTCCTCCGGTCATCCTCCCCGGTGGGACCTCGGACGGCGGCGAGCAGCCGCCAGGCGGCGTAACCGGCGAAGCCCACCGCCAGGGCCGCGACCAGCACCTTCCCCAACGGCTGGCGCACCACTGCCTGCAGCGCGCCCTGCTTGTCGGCCCGCTCGCCGGCGACGCCAGACGCCACCCGAACGGCCAGCAGGGCGATAAGCAGGTACATCGCGCCCCGGACCGCCAGTCCCCACCGGGCCAGGCGCTCGAACCACTCGTTGTCGGCGACCTTGTCGGCCACGTCCTCCGGCCGCTCGAGGAACGGCGCGGGACGCGGGCTCACGAGACCGGTGTGCCCCGTCCCTCTGGCCCGGAAACGGCGGAAGGCAGCGCGACGATGGCAAATAGGCCGAATGACCTATGTCCATCGGTCCGGCGGGCTGGTACCTGTGGTGAACCGTCGTGGCGACGGAGACGAGAGGGGCACCTCATGGGGTTCGTCGACTTCTGGACTGCTGTCGTACTCTCCTACGTCCGCGCCCGCTTCGACCGGGACCAGCGCGGCGCCGCCCTCGTGGAGTACGCGCTGCTCCTGGCGCTGATAGCCGTGGTCTGCATCCTGGCGCTCACCACCCTGGGTGAAAAGGCGAGCTCCAAGTTCGCCTCGATCGCCAGCAAGCTGTAACACGCGCCCTCATCCGCCCGCCGCTCATCCGCCCGCCGCTCATCCGATGGGATGAGGGGGGCGGTGGGCGACGGACGGCACTCGCGCCCGATGGGCGGCCTCGTCCCCCGGAAGGCGCCGAGCTCCCGGCGCCACGACCCGGACGACCCGCCAGCCCTCGGGGCCGAGGCCCTGCACCGTCGAATCGACCATGACGACCTCCTCCCCGCTGTGGTCGAGCCAGGGTCGCCGCCAGCGGGCGCCGGTCGGGGATGGCGGGCGACGGTGGCGACGCCTTCGTTTCCCAATATCCGAGTGCGTCGGTGCCGTGGAAGGCCCAGACGGCGTGTTCCAGGGCGTCCCGAGGAAGGCGAGGGGTGTCGGCACTGCTCAGCTCCACCCACGCCCGGCGAGCAGCCGCGGTGCTCATGCTCCACCTGATCATCAGAGCCTCGTACACCGCCCGCCCCACCGCTTCGACGGAGAGGCCGTCGCTTCCCACCTGCACGCACCGGGCCCCGAACGACTGCTCGGTGCGGTCCGGCCCGTGCAGGCAGGCGACAACTGCGGCCGTGTCCGCCGGGCCGCGGAGCACGAAGGCGGTCAGCTGAAGACCGAGCTCGGTGAGACAGATCGCCAGATCGCCGGGCATCTCGACGTCGACGAGCGGAGACACGGGGCCATCGGCGTACCAGGCCCGCCACACCAGGTCGCGCTCGAGCACCTCCAGCAGCGCGTGGTCGACGGCCGCGGCGGTGGACACGTGCGTGGCCACACCGGCCGAGCCGGCGCGCAGGACGGCCGCGTCGCCGGGCGGCGGACGGTGCCGGAGGAAGGCGGCCCCGGCCGGCACCAGCACCTCCCGGTCGTCGACGAGGGACCGGCCGGTGACCCACAGCACCCGGGCGGCGCGAGCCTCGGGACCGGCCTCCGGCCAGGCGGCAGGGTCGAGGGCCGCCGTCCCGACCCGCCTCAGCTCCTCGAACGAGGCGTGGACGGCGTGCCCTCGCTCGGCCACCCGCCCGGCCAGCACGTTGCTGACCCGCTCGAGCAGCTCAGCCTCGGCCCGGGTGGCCACGTCGGCCGTGTCACCGCCGGCCGCCGCCCCCACCAGCACCGCCGGCTCCGCCGCCGCAGCGTCGGGCGCGAAGGACGCCGAGCGTGCTCCCGCCCGGCCGACGACGATGTCGGGACACTCGGCGAACGGGTGGAACAGCCTCGCCTGCCCCAGCACCTCCCTGCCCCCGGGCTCGGGGCGGACGGGCTCAGTCGACACGCCCGCCCGTCGACACCGACTGCCGGTCCGGTTCGAGGATCTCCCCGGTCTCGACGACCACCGATCGGCCTCGATCGGTGAGCCGGTCTACATAGGCCCGATCGTCCGCAGCGCGTCCCGTCCCTGCCGGTGGAGCGTCTCCCGACGCCGGGACATCGCGTCCCCCTCGGCCCGGCCAGGATCGTCCAGCAGCCGGTCGTACAGCATGGTGCAACGCGCCAACACGACCAGTTGCTGGAAGAGCCCGGTGAGCGGCCGAGCGTCCCGTCGCAGGGGTGTCATGACCACGGGCTGCGTGGCGGTGTGGCCGTCGGCGAGGAAGGGGTTCGACAGCGCCGCGGCGTTGCAGCTGTTGTGGGTGGACTCGTGCACGATCGCCTCGGCCAACCTCACCGGACCGGGGAGCCCGCCTTCGTCTGGATGCAGACGGGCTCGGTTGACGTAGACGGCACCGTGGGTCGCGACGTCGGTGAAGCCGTCGATGCCGTAGCCCTGGAGCAACGCCACCTGGCGGACGACGACGCCGACCTCACCGAGCATCTCCGGCCACACCTCGTCCAGGAGGGCGCAGGTCTGGTCGAACACCGCCCGGTCCTCCGCCTCCCACTCGCCGATGCGCACCTCGGCAAGGGCGGCTGCTCGTTCCGGCGTCTTCGGCGCCTGGGCCACCGCCCGAGCCAGGCTCTCGTGGAGGTGTTGGGCAGGAGGCGCCAGGTCTGCCCGCCACGCATCGGTACCGGGCGAGTCGCCGGCCCGCTCGACGCTGGTCCGGGCCTCTGCCACGGCCTGACCGAGCCGGGCCACGAGGCGGTCCCGCTCGTCCTCGGACGGCGCGCCCGACCGGCAGCAAGCCTGGGCGTCGTAGGCCGCCGCGAAGATCCCGGGGAACGACCGCTCCTCGGGCGGGAGGGCGTCGCCGTTCAACACGAACGCGGCCTCGTCCATCCTCAGATCGGTGACCACGCGACGTAGGACGCTGGAAAGCAGTTGCAACGCCGCGGATCGATCCTCCACCGCCTGGCGCTCGTCAGGTTGGACGCGCATGGGAGCAACCTCACTTCCCCGGTGGTGCCCGGAGGTGTTTGCCCGGACCGGGCGCAGGGCGCCCGGTCCGGCCTTGTCACCTGGTGTTCAGTCGGGAAGGTCGATGAGAAGCGCGAACTCTGCGAGCTCCTCCTCCTCGACAGGCTCGATGTCCTCGAACTGAGTCGTCTGTTCCATCCCACCTCCTTCCGCCACTGAGAGCCCAGCCACCGAAGCCCCAGCCACCGCCCTGGATACGCTATAGGAGCGGACGCCCGCCGCATCGTTTCGACCAGATGAACTCCTCGGCGCATGCGCCTCTCGTGCCTGAACCGGAACCGACGCGTCGGTGATCAGGGTCGCCGGGTTCGCCCTCTTCGCGGCGTTCGTGACCTGGGGCGTGGCGCGGGCCCCGGGACGGCCGTTCTCCTGGACGATGTTCACCGGCTCGTCCAAGCCCTTCCTGTGGGTGGGGGATGCCGGCGCGAGCCGTGCGGCCGGGACAGAGGAGTTGGGCCTCGCCCCCGACGCCCACTACCTGCTCCCTGGTGACCTGGAGACCTTGGTCGACGGGAACACGGTGGCCCCGTTCGACGGGCTCATTCTCGGCACCCGGGGAAGCTGGAGCGTGGCTTACAGCCCCTCCGTCGGGCTCACCAAGACGACCCTTCCGCCCGACGACGACCTCCGCGCCCTGGCCGAGGCCCTGCGCCGCCACGAGTGGACCTGACAACCGTCGGCGTCGGGTGCCTGGCCGTCGCCGGGGGTTGGCGGGCGTTGATGGTGCTGGCAGACGTTCGAGAGTCGGGACGCGCCCCCGTGCCGCACCGGGTCCTCCGCCCCGAGCTGGGTTGGACCGACGCCGACCTCCTGTCGCGCCGCCGGCGATGGGCGCAGGCGGGGCTCCTGGCGGCGGTTTTGCTCCTGGTCACCCAGGTGGCCGGGCCACCCCCTACCTTGCCGTCGCCAGCGCGGCGGCGACGCTGGCATGGCTCGCTCGCGACCGCACCCTCCACCACGGTCGCTACACGACGGTCTGCATCGCCACGCTGGCCGTGGCCGTCGGCCTGTACGAGATCGGAGTGGCCACCGGCGCGTCGACGGCCGCCGGTGGGCTGGTGGCCTCGATCGCCGCCGGCCAGCTCTACACGGTGGCCGGCATCCGCAAGCTCCGCTCGCCGGCTTTCGTGAGCGGCCGTGTTCTCATCGACAACCTGGCCTTCTGCACCTGGCGTGCTCACGCCGGCGACCGGGGCTTCGTCCCCCTGGTCCCCGGCCGTCACCTGCCCACACTGCTCTGCAGCGGCGGGCTGCGACGGGGGTGCCGGGTCGCCGCCGGGGCGGCGGTCGGAGCCGAGATCCTCGTCGGGGCCGGGGCGATCGGACTGTTGCCGTTCGGCGTCACGATCGCCCTGGCGGTCCCCCTCCACGTCGGGTTCCTGCTGCTCGGTCCGAGTCGCCTCCTGCCGTTCACCGCCGGGGCGCTGGGCCTGCTCTTCCTCTCCACCGCGGCACCGCTCGTCCCTCTCTGGGGATAGCAGACCGATCGGCCGCGACAGAGCCCTCCTACACTGACCGTCCCATGGACGAGAGGCCCCGATCGGGGTACGGCGAGCAGATCGCCGAGCTCTACGACGACTGGTTCGGCGGCTACCTGGACGCCGCACCGGTCGCCGACCGCTTGGCCGAGCTGGCCGGCGAGGGGCCGGTGCTGGAGCTCGGCATCGGCACCGGCCGGATCGCGCTGCGCCTTGTCGAGCGAGGAATCGACGTGCACGGCATCGATGCCTCCCCGGCGATGGTGGCGGAGATGCGGGCGAAGCCGGGAGGATCGGGCATCCCGGTGACAATCGGCGATTTCACCGACGTGTCGCTGGACCGGCAGTTCTCGCTGGCCTACGTCGTGGCCGGGACCTTCTTCGAGCTGCAGTCCCAGGAGGCACAGGTCCGCTGCTTCCGCAGCGTGGCCGGCGCCCTCCGCCCCGGCGGCGTGTTCGTGCTCGACGCCCTCGTGCCCGACGCCTCTCGCTCGGGCGACGGGCAGGACGTCAAAGTCCTCCCCGGCCCGGCCGATCGCCTCGTCTTGCGGGTCCGGCAGCTGAACCCCGCCGAGCAGCGCTACGTCTCGCATTACTTGATCGTCGAGGGGGGAACGGTTCGTCACGTGTCGGTGGCGTTCCGCTACGCATGGCCGAGCGAGCTCGACCTCATGGCCCAACTGGCCGGGCTCCGCCTGCGCCAGCGCTTCGGCGGCTGGGGTGGCGAGCCCTACTCCGCAGGCAGCCGCTATCACGTGTCGCTCTACGAGCTGCCGGTGCCGCCCGACGACGACCGCTGACTCCTTAGCGCCGCCCCTCGTACCCTGCGCAAGAGGCTCTGGATCTCAGGAGCTCACGAGCGGGCAACTGTCCCGGCCGTGGACTCCATTCCGTGTAGATACGGAGAGACGAGATCGCCATAGGCCCGCCTCCGTTCATCCGGCAGGTCCTTCCACCCCGTCACCGACCCTCGGCAGATCGGAGAGCCGCAGCGACAGTGGGAGGGGAAATGGTCGATCGAGTAGTTCCTCGTGGCGTAGTCGAAGGTGAGCTCCTCGCCGAGAGGGATGAACTCTCTCGCCACCAGGTCAGGCATACCCGTCTCGTTGAGCCGGACACCGCAGTTGGGGTCACAAGAGTGGTTCACCCGCGGCCCCAGGTCGGCGAGCTCGACATATTCCGAGACACCTATCTGGGTCGCATGGGAGTGGTTCTTCGCGACTCGACGCAGCGACGACACCGACCACGACCGTTTCGCCCTCCAGGAAATCGCGGATCGTGAATACGCCGTCGCCCTTCCCATCCTTCGTGACCCGCAATTCGCACCCGAGTTTGTCCATTTGACGCCGCCTCTCGGTATCGCATTGGACGCTGGAACCCTATCCCTTTCCTCCAGCGGGACAACGAGGCCGCGAAACCGACCTGCAAGCTGGGAGAGGCGTCAGCCCTATTTCGGGACGGTCGTGGAGCTTGCCAGGAACCTGTCGAGCGCCGTCTGAGGCTCTGACGTGGCAGTGGTTGCCGGCGTCGAGGCTGGCGGCGCCGGCGCTGGTGGAGCCGGAGTGGACGCCGCCGACTCGGCCGGCGCCGCGGCCGGCGACGTGAGGGGCACACCTTGGTCGTCGCACGGAGGCGGTGTGTTGTAGGCCTCTTGATAGTCCTCGGTGATGTCCGCCGCGGTGCCCTCCATCGCCGACGGTTTCAAGGCCAGAACGCTGCTGAACGGGCGGTCGAAGTTGTAGATCATGAGCAGGACCAGCGAGAACAGCACGGTCACCATGGCAAGGGCGGCGATGTGCGCCCTGTTCCTCCTCCTGGGGATCGAGTACGCGAGGCCGGCGAGCGAGAGCCCGATCAGGACGACCATGAACCAGGTGAGAATTGTCGGAACCGACGGTTTGGCATTGGTCAGGCGCTCGCTGCGCAGGCCACCTCGGGTCTGGTCCCCCCCCTGGATGAGACCCCAGCCTTGCGCGTCCGGGCCGATGGTGATCAGAACTCGGCGTATGCCGTTCGGTCCGGAGCCGGTCCAGTTGCTGGGTACCGGCGAACCTTCACCCTTTGCCATCGTCTCCCATTCCGGTCCGACGACGGCACGGGCGTAACACACCGCGGCAGCCTGAATCTTTTGCCGCGCAGGCATGTCCACGTACTCGGCGGACTCGTACAGGGAATCGACCGTGTCGGCTTCGGACTTCGCGGCCTTCGCGCACGCTGGAGTACGAGCTGCTGGCGTCGGAGAGCACGATCGCGACGAGAAGTCCGGCCAACAGACCGGTGGCGTTGAGCACGTTGAGCACCGACGCGCCTTCGCCCTCGTCCTTGCTGCCCACACGGCGGGAAAAGTTGAGCGCTACACCGGCTGTTACGGCAACCAGGAGAAAGAGAACGATCAGCAGCATGGGCCCTCCGACGGTGCGGTCATGACGCAAGGGGCCCCAGCCCGTTGCCCTCGTTCACCCCGACGGATGCACGCTGGCAGGCGCCACGCTACGTGGCGGTCCGTCCGGCGTCGAATCACCCGACGCAGGGGCCTCGGTCGCCGAACTATCATCGATGCCGGTAGCCCGGACGCGTAGCTCAGCCCGGTAGAGCGCCTGCTCGACACGCAGGAGGTCGCTGGTTCAAGTCCAGTCGCGTCCACCACGAACGCTCGCCGGGCCCGCGGTGGCTAGGAAGAGCCCCCCTCGTCCTCGGCAGCCGGGGCGAACCCCTGGCGGAGGGTGTTCTCGCTGACGGCCCGGGGCTCGAGGAACTGCAGGAGGTAGTCCGGCCCGCCCGCCTTGGACCCGACGCCCGACATGCCGTGGCCGCCGAACGGGTGCCGGCCGACGACCGCTCCCGTGATCGTCCGGTTGACGTAGACGTTCCCGGCCCGTAGTTCTTCGACCGCTTGGCGGATGTGGGCGGGCGAGCGGGACACGACCCCGGCGGTGAGCGCGTACTCGGTGTCGTTGGCCACGGCGATGGCGTCGTCGAAGTCCGACGCCCGCATCACCGCCAGCACCGGCCCGAAGATCTCCTCGGTGGCCAGCCGACTGCCCGGCTTCACGTCGGCCACCACCGTGGGCCCCACGAACCAGCCCCCGTCCGGCACATCGTCGGACCTGGCGAGCACCACCCGGCCCTCGCCGGGCGCCAGCTCGACGTAGTCGCGGACCCGCTTGTAGGCGTCGGCGTCGATCAAGGGCCCGACCGACGTGGCCATGTCCCGGGGATGGCCGACGCGCAGCTCCGCCGCCGCGCCGGCCACTCGCTCGACCACCTGGTCGTAGACGGCGTCGACCACCACCAGCCGGGAGCACGCCGAGCACTTCTGGCCGGCGTAGCCGAACGCCGACGCCACCGCGATGGGCACCGCCTGGTCGAGGTCGGCGTCGGCGTCGATCACGATGGCGTTCTTGCCGCCCATCTCGGCCACCACCCGCTTGACGTGGCGCTGGCCGGGGCGGTGCCGGGCGGCGGTCTCGATGATCTTCAGCCCCACCGCCTTGGATCCGGTGAAGGTGACGAACGACACGTCGGGGTGCTCCACCAGGTAGGCGCCGACGTCCTCCCCCACTCCGGGGAGGAAGGCCAGCACGCCCGGCGGCAGCCCGCCGGCGACGAGGGCGTCGACGAGCTTGGCCGCCACTGCCGGGGTCTGCTCGGCCGGCTTGAACAGCACGGCGTTGCCGGTGACCAGGGCGGCGGTGACCATCCCGGTGGGGATGGCCAGGGGGAAGTTCCAGGGAGCGATGACCACGCCGATGCCCCGACCCTGGTAGGTGAGCCGGTTCCGCTCCCCCGGCGGCGACTCCACCACTCCGCCACGGTCGAGCCGCAGCATCTCCCGGCCGTAGTACTCGCAGAAGTCGATGGCCTCGCAGACGTCGGCGTCGGCGTCGGCCCACGGCTTGCCGGCCTCGAACACCTCCAGGGCGGCCAGGTCGTGGCGACGGGCCCGCATCCACTCCGCGGCACGGAACAGCACCGCCGCCCGCTGGCGGGTCGGAGTCCGTCGCCACGCCGGCCACGCCCGTCGGGCCGCAGCCAGCGCCGACTCCGCCTCGTCGCGACTGCAGCTGGCGGAGATGGCGACCGTCCGGTCGGGATCGGCCGGGTCGACCGAGGCGATGAAGTTCTCCGTCGACACCGCCTTGCCGTCGATGATCGCCGGGACGCGCAGCTTCACCGCCTGCCGGTCGACCTTCTCGACGGCGGCGGCGAATGCGGTGCGGACCTCGGCTCGGCGCCATTCGGCCACCGGCTCGGGCGCGTAGCGGGCCGGGGTCCGACGGGTCGGTCGGCTGGCGTCGCACCGGAGGCTCGGGCTCGGGCAGGACGTCGACTCCCGGCGGGGCGAGAAGCTCGTCCAGGTCCCGACCCTCGACGAAGCGGCGACGCACGAAGCTCTCGTTGGCGGTGTTCTCCAGCAGCCGCCGGACCAGGTAGGCCATGCCGGGCACCAGCTCGCCAACCGGGGCGTAGACCCGCAGGCGCAGGCCCATGCGCCGGACCGCGGCGTGGAGGGGGGCCGCCATCCCGTACAGGAGCTGGACCTCGTAGCCGCTGTCGGGGATGCCCTTGTCCCGGGCGTAGGCCACGGCGTAGCCGAGCGAGCGCAGGTTGTGGCTGCCGAAGGCGGCCCGCACCTTGCCGTGGTTGTCGTGCAGCAGGGCGACGCAGCGCTCGTAGCTGGCGTCGGTCTCCTCCTTGCGGGCGAAGACCGGGACCGGCCAGCCCTCGGCCTGGGCGTGGACGGTCTCGGTGTCCCAGTACGCACCCTTCACCAGGCGGACGGTGAGCGGCTTCGAGCGGGTGGCGGAGAAGGCGATCATCTCGGCCAGGTCCCGGCGGGCGTCCTTCAGGTAGGCCTGGATGACGACGCCGGCATCCATCTCGGCGAACTCGGGCTCGGACAGGAGCTCGCGCACCAGTCGCAGGGTGAGGCCCTTCACGTCGTAGTGCTCGGCGTCGAAGTGGATGAACGCGCCGCCCGCCTGGGCCTGGCGCAGGATGGGGCGGAGGCGGGACTTGGCCTGGTCGAGCCCGTCGTCCGCGGTCAGGGGCGAGTACCGGGACGAAAGGGCGGTCGGCTTGACGCTCACGTTGACCCGGGGCAGCGGGCCGAGGTCGTCCCATTCGAGGTGGTCGTCGGGGGCCCAGCGGGGGGTGGCCTCGACGAGGGCGGCCAGCAGCTCGCCCACCCGCCTGGCGTACAGGTCGGCCTCCGGCTCGGTGACGGTCTTCTCGCCCAGGAGGTCGACGGTGAACGCGCTCCCCTGCCGCCAAAGGCCGTGCAATCCGTCGACGGCCTCGGCGGGGTCGGAATCCCACGATGAACTGCCCGGCCACCTTGGCGATGTTGTGACGGGCGATGGTGGCCGCCGCGGCCTTGCCGAAGGGGACGTGCTCAGCCAGGTCGAGCCCGAGGTCGAGCGCCTTGGGGACGTCGGCGTCCTCGAAGTACTCCTCCAGGTGGCGCAGGACGTCGGCGTCGCCGGACGTGGACGGGAAGACGTCGACGAAGCGGAACAGCTGGGTCTTGAAGGACGGGTGCGACATGGCCCACTCGAGCATCCGCTCGGTCCACCAGGACGACTCCACCAGGCCGGAGCGCTGCTTCCCGGCCAGCTCGGCCAGCTGGCGAGCGACCGCGGTGGCGGCGGGATCGAGCGACGCGCCCATCACTCGGAGGGTACGGCAGCAAGTGGCTCTATCGGTTCCGATTCCGGTGGCGTCGTGGCTGGCACTACGCTGGAGCCGACGGGCGGCGTGGCCGAGTGGTTTAGGCAAGGGCCTGCAAAGCCCTGTACAGCGGTTCGATTCCGCTCGCCGCCTCGAAGCAAAGGCGCAGGTCAGAGCCGGTTTCCGGCTTGACCGGCATTGTCGTGGCCGACCGCCGGATACCTGATGTCGAGGGTTACCGTTTCAGGCCGGTGCCCGGTGACGGTAGTGGCCGCGAGCCGGCGGGCCGGTCCGGACGGCGGGCGCGAATGGGGCGCCCAATTCCGGGCGGCCGGGTGTGTAGAGCCAGGTGGTGAAGAAGGCGTCGAGGTCCTGGCCGGACAGTCGCTCGGCGAGGGCGGTGAACTCGGGAATCGTGACGTTTCCCCCGGCGTGCGAGCCGTACCACGTCTTGAGGATCGAGAAGAAGGCGGTGTCGCCGACCTTGAGGCGCAGCTCGTGCAGCGTCATCGCTCCCCGCAGGTAGACCGCGAGGTCGAACATGTTCGCCTCGCCCGGGTCGCCGATCCTGATCGTCCAGAAGGGATCGTCCTCCGGGGTGCCGTAGTAGTGGAAGTCGAACCAACCCTGGGTCGGGATTATCCCGTCATGCTCGGTCCACAGCCATTCGGCGTAGGTTGCGAAGCCTTCGTTGAGCCAGATCTGCCGCCAGTCGGCCACCGCGACGCTGTCTCCAAACCACTGGTGCGCCAGTTCGTGCACCACGACGAGGTCGCCGTTGAGCGGGTCGATGAAGAACTCCCTCGAGTAGATCGGCCGGGTCTGGTTCTCGAGGGCGAAGTGGAGCTCGTGGGTGTCGTCCACGATCCCGCCCGAAGCCGTGAACGGGTACCGGCCGAACGTGCCCGCCAGGAACTCGATGATCTCTGGCTGCCGGGCCAGCGAGCCGTTGATGACCTTGGCGATCTCGAGCGTCACGCCGGCTGCGGTGAGGATCCAGTCGTTGGGGTTGGGGGCGCTCCCGGCCGGCGCTCCCGGCGCGACCCATCCGTCGAGCGGATTGCCGTCCGCTTCGAACGAGGTCGTGCCGGCTCCGGTAGAGACGACGATGTCGTCGACCGCGACACCGGACCACTGAATCGAGTCATCGCTGGCGTAGCTGATCGCGACCTCGACGTTGCTGCCGGCGTAGGGGGACAGGTCGATCGTCCACTTCTCGTAGTCGCCGCTCGGGCCGGATGCCGCGTTCCATGAACCCGTCGTGCCCTCGGGCGAGCAGGTGCCGTCGCCGTTGTCGGTCTGGTAGTGGGCGAGGAACGGATGGAGGCCGTGCCAGTAGGGACAGACATCACCGACGTCCTGGCTGGTGTGCCCGGAGGTGTCGGGCAGGGTCGTCCAGTTGTCCTGTCCGACGGTATGGGCCTCGACGAAGGCGAAGTCCCAAGCCGGCTCGGTGTCGCGTGCGATCCAGAACGAAAGCTGGGCGCCGCCGGGAGGCACCGCGATCGTCCGGCTCAGGCGTTTGTACGAGGGCTGCGACGCCTGCGAGAAGGCGAACTGCTGGCCGGTGCGCGCCCTCCTGGGCGCGAGGAGGTCGGGGTCGACCGCGTCCCAGAAGCGGATTCCGTTGTTGGTGTAGGCGCGGACGTCGAACTGTCCGATCGTCGCCGTCGCCAGGTACGGGGCCATGGGCTCCGGTGCGGCCCAGGTCCACGTGGTCCACCCCTGGAAGGTTCGGGTGTCGACCAACAGACCGTTGGCGATCGCCTCCAGCCCGGCGGGGACCTTGATCCGGAACGTGAACCGGGCCTTGTCGGTGGGGTGGTCGTTGACCGGGAACCACAGGGCGGCCACTTCGGGCTCGCCGGCGACGACAGTGCCGTCGTCGGTGTGAAGAAATCCCGACTGTCCGAGGCCGCCCGAGAGGGTCCGGGGAACGCCGTCGTACCGCACGACCACCTGGAATCCCGCCCTGTTCGGCAGTCCCTGCGCCGGGCGCACCGTCAACTCGGTGCCGGTTCGCTTCCACGTCGCCGGCCGGCTGTTGACGGTGATCGACCGCACCGTCAGGCCGTCGAGGTCGAGGTTGAAGCTGGACAGGTTCTGCGTGGCAGTGGCGACGATCGTCGCCGCACCCGTCAGGACGTCGGTAGCCGGGTCGTACGTGATGTCGAGCAGATACATCTGGACGTCGTAGCCGCCGTTGCCGGCGAGAGGGAAGTAGGGGTCGCCGACCCCCGCCGCTCCTGGGGTGAAGGCCGTTGCTGGGCTGGGCTGGGCGACCGCCCCGGCCGGTTGGATCAGGGCCGTAACCAGGCACGCTACGAGGAGAACGAGTTTCCGCACGGGGTCTCTCGATCCGTCGGGGTTGCCGGTGACTATACGTCCGCCGCCAGGGCGCATCCTTCTCCCCGGGCGCGGCCCCGCCGGTGCCGGTACCGTTGCCGGTCACTTCCGACTCGCCGCCCACGCCCAACTCTGCGGCGGGTGTCCGTTCGTTGGCGGGAACGGACCGTCAGGCAGACGGCCTCCGGAGCTCGTCCTGCCAGCTCCGGACCTTGTTGCGCAGTCGCTCGACCTCCTCGGCGGGGAGCCGGAAGCTCGCAGCCGGCAACCGATCGAAGCGGCCGAGCTGCGCGGCCAGCACGTTCCGGTCGAACCCTCGATCCTTCTCCGGCGCCAAGCGACACAGATGGTCCAGCCCCCAGCGATCGACGACGGCGGCCAGGTCGACGAAGTCGCGGGCCTCGGCCCGGTCGAAGAGGGCAAGGACCTTGTCCACTGCCAGTTCCTCCCCGGCCAGCGTGAGCCCGAACGGCGTGCGCTCCGGCGGTAGCAACCGAAAGTCGCTGGCCAGGTCGAGCTCGGTCACGGCCCCCGCGTCGGTGACGAGTAGGCGTGCGAATCCATCAGTGGCCCGGACCCGGTCGACCTCCAGTCCGGCGCCGCGCAACGCTTGCTCCAGCCGCGGGAGCAGTTCAAGGACCTGTTCCGGTCGTGTGGCGAAGTAGTCGAGATCGCGGGTCGTGCGGTCGACGTCACCTCGGGCGATGAGGGCGCCCCCACCGGCGAGGGCGAACCCGGAGGACTCGATGAGATCAGCGACAAGCAGGGCGACGCGCTCTTGCAGCGCGCTCAGCACGAGAGCGGAATGCCACGGCGGCGGAACCAGTCCGCCCAGGCCCGCCGGACTCGCGGCGGGAGCACCAGGACGTCCCACCGGTCGGCCAGATAGTCGACGTCGATGAATCGCCGCACGTCCTCATCGGTGCCTTCCCGCAGAACGATCTCGTAGACCCGGTCCCGATCGACGGGATCGTCGAGGTCATAGGCCAAAGGCTCCTGGCCGCTCCACTCGACCCGGATGGGCAGGTGGACCACGCCGTCCGCCTTGACGAGACGAGGGTCGTCGACGTCGTCGGGCACCGAGATGGGTCGGGCGTCGGGCCCCAGAGAGCGGGACCGGCCGGTCGTCATGCAACCAAGTCTACGAAAAGCCTCGCACAGGCAGTTGGCCCGGGCCCCCTGGGACCCGGCGTCCACACCATCCCAGCGCGCCCCGGCCCCGAGACCGGGGTCTCGAGGCGGGAGCGGCGCTGCGTCGTGGCTGGGATGGTCGTGGCTGGGACTACTGGGGCTCCACTCCGTCGACCTTCAGGGTGCCGGTGGGCATGCCGATCGTGGCGCCGCCGGTGGCGTTGCTCAGGTTGATCGAGAACTTCTTGATGCCCTCCTGCTCGCCGTCCTCGAAGCCGTGGACGCCGACGGACTGCGAGAGCTGAGCGGTGTTCGCCTGGGACGTGAACACCTTGGAGACCGCGATGTAGTCCTGGCCCTGCAGGGCGGTCCCGTCTGCGGTCGCGAAGGTGACCTTGACCTTCGAGCAGGGCGTGGCCGAGAGCGTGACGGTGATCGGAGAGAATTCGTGCTCGTAGATGATGGTCTTGCTGATGCTGCGGTTGATCGTGGGGTTCGGGGAACACGTGTCGGCCTGGGCCGGCTGGGCGAGGGCGGCGATGCCGATGGCGGTGGCGAGCAGGACCCGAGCGGCACGGCTGATGGGGCGGCGGATGTTCATGGCGGACTCCTCTGTGTCTGTCAGGCACCCGTTGTGCCCGTCGAGATGAGAAGACCACGGGACGGCCAGATTGGTCAGGAGTAGTGATTACTCATTCGGGCACGGTTTTGAGTCTCGCGACCCCGCTCGCCGCATGACACCTGGGCGAAGGTGCCGGCAGGCCTGTTGGTAGCGTCATGGGGTGACGGCGCGACTGGAAGACCTCGTCGCCGGCGCATCGGTTCGTGGGTTGGTCGCCCAGGAAGCAGTCACCGTCGTCGCTGCGGAGTTCCACGGCAGGGACGCGGTCACCCTCACCTTCCGCCGGCCATCCGGCGAGGTCGCCAGTGAGCTGGTGTACCGGGCGAACGAGGGCCGCTTGGAGGTCGAGGACGCCGGGCCCCCGTGGAGCTTCGACGCCGACGCCGGCCTGTTCCGCCTGGCCGCCGAGGCCCGGCGCATCCGGCTCGCCCACCTGTTCGACCCCCGCCTGGCCGTCCACCTGAGCCTCCTGGAGCCCCTGCCCCACCAGATCCAGGCGGTCTACGGGGCCATGCTGCCCCGCCACCCGCTGCGCTTCGCCCTGTGCGACGACCCCGGCGCGGGCAAGACGATCATGGCCGGGCTCTACATCAAGGAGCTGCTGCTGCGCGGCGACGTGAAGCGGTGCCTCATCGTGGCCCCGGGTGGGCTGGTGGCCCAGTGGCAGGACGAGCTGTCCGATCGATTCGGACTGCGCTTCGACATCCTCACCCGGGACATGATCGAGGCCAGCGCCACCGCCGACCCCCTGGCCGAGCACGACCTGCTGATCGCCCGGCTCGACCACCTGTCCCGCAACGACGACCTGGTCGAGCGCCTACGGGCCACGGAGTGGGACCTCACCGTCGTCGACGAGGCCCACCGCATGTCGGCCCATCGCTTCGGCGGCGAGGTGAAGGAGACCCGCCGCTACCGGCTCGGGAAGGTCCTGGCCCAAGCGTCTCGGCACTTCCTGCTCATGACGGCCACACCGCACGACGGCAAGGACGAGGACTTCCAACTCTTCCTCGCCCTGCTCGATCCCGACCGCTTCGAGGGTCGTCCGACCGACCAGACCGTGCCCGACGTGTCCGACCTCCTCCGGCGCATGGTCAAGGAGAAGCTCCTCCGCTTCGACGGCACGCGCCTGTTCCCCGAGCGGCGGGCGACCACCGTGGCCTACCCCTTGTCGCCCCTCGAGCGCGAGCTGTACGAGCAGGTCACCGACTACGTGCGCGACGAGATGAACCTGGCCGACCGGCTGGCCGCGGCCGGCGAGGGCCGGCGCGGCAACCGGGTCGGCTTCGCCGCCACCGTGCTGCAGCGCCGACTGGCATCGTCGCCCGAGGCGATCTACCAGTCGCTCTCGCGGCGTGCCGGCCGGTTGTCCGACCGGCTGGAAGAGGCCCGCTCGGGCGCCATCACGACGTTCCCCGACGCCGGCCCCGACGTCGACGAGGACGACCTCGACGACCTCAGCGAGGAGGAGGTCGAGGCCCTGGAGGAGGCCGTGCTGGGCGACGCCACCGCGGCCGGCACCGTCGCCGAGCTGGAGGCCGAGATCGCCACCCTCCGGCGGCTGGAGGCGCTGGCCGAGCGGGTCAGGCGCTCCGGCACCGACCGCAAGTGGACCGAGCTCGTCGGCCTGCTCGAGGACCGGCCCGAGATGATCGACGAGACGGGGTCGCGGCGCAAGCTCATCGTCTTCACCGAGCATCGGGACACCCTGAACCAGCTCGTCGACCGCCTGCGGACGCGGTTCGGGCGGCCGGACGCGGTGGAGGCCATCCACGGCGGCGTCCGCCGTGAGGAGCGCCGGCGGGTGCAGGAGGTCTTCACGCACGACAAGGACTGCGTCGTCCTGGTGGCCACCGACGCCGCCGGGGAGGGGATCAACCTCCAGCGGGCTCACCTGGTGGTGAACTACGACCTCCCCTGGAACCCCAACCGCATCGAGCAGAGGTTCGGCCGAGTCCACCGCATCGGCCAGCAGCACGTGTGCCACCTGTGGAACCTCGTCGCCGAGGACACCAGGGAGGGCCAGGTGTACCTCCGCCTGCTCGACAAGCTGGAGGAGCAGCGCCGGGCCCTGGGCGGCCAGGTGTGGGACGTGCTGGGCGCCGCCCTTCCCGGCCGGGCGCTGCGCGACCTGCTGGTCGAGGCCATCCGCTACGGCGACCGCCCCGAGGTGCGGGCCCACCTCGACGAGGTGGTCGACGCCACGGTCGGCGAAGGGCTCACCGAGCTCGTCAACCAGATGGCCCTGGCCAGCGACGCCCTCGACCTGGTCGACGTCGAACGCATCCGCCGGGACCTCCTCGAGGCCGAGGCCCGTCGTCTCCAGCCCCACTACGTGCGGGCCTGGTTCGCCGACGCCTTCGAGCGTCTCGGCGGGCGTATGGCGGAACGGGAGGCAGGGCGCTTCGAGGTCACCCGGGTGCCCGAGCCGGTCAGGCAGGCCAACCGGGCGGTGGGCGGGAAGGGGGTGGTGCTGGCCCGCTACGAGCGGGTGACGTTCGACAAGGGGCGCAGTCGCCCCGACGGGCTGGAGCCGGCCGAGCTGTTGGCCCCCGGGCACCCGCTGTTCGAGGCCGTCCTCGCCTTGACCCTCCAGCAGCTCGAGCCACTCCTCCGCGAGGCCACCGTGTTCGCCGACGACGCCGATCCGGGCGACACGGCCCGGCTCCTGGTCTTTCTCGATCACGGAATAGCCGACGGACGGGCCACAGCCACCGCCACCGGCCGCCGGGTCGTCTCCCGCCGATTCGAGTTCGTGGAGCTGGCCCAGGACGGCACGTCCACGTCGGGCGGCTACGCCCCCTATCTCGACTACCGCCCGCTCACCGACGACGAGAAGGACGTGGTGGGCAAGGTGCTGGCCGACCCCTGGCTCGGCCCGACGCGGAGCGGGCGGTGCTCACCCACGCGGTGGAGGTCGCCGTCCCCGCCCACCTGGCCGAGGTGCGGGCGCACACGATGGCCCGCGTCCACAAGGTGCGGGCCGCAGTCCGTGACCGGCTGACGAAGCAGATCGCCTACTGGGACGCCCGGGCGGCCGACCTCCAGGCCCAGGCCGCAGCCAACCGCCAACCCCGCATGAACCCCGAGCGGGCCCAGGCCCGGGCCGACGACCTGGCCACGCGCCTCGCCTCCCGATTGGCCGAGCTCGACCGGGAGGAGCAGCTCTCGGCACTGCCTCCCGTCGTCGCCGGCGCCGCGCTTGTGGTCCCGGCCGGCCTGCTGGCCAGGCTCCGAGGCGAGGTGGCCGAGCGTCCGGCGCCGTTCGCGTTGGAGCGGGCGGAGGTCGAGCAGCGGGCGGTCGACGCAGTGGTTGCGGCCGAGGAGGCTCTCGGGCACCGCGTGACGGTGATGCCACCCTGCAATCCCGGGTTCGACCTCCGGTCGGAGATGCCCGCCGGCGGCCTACGGTTCGTGGAGGTGAAGGGACGCATCGCAGGAGCCGAGACGTTCATGGTCACCCGCAACGAGATCCTCCACGCCCTCAACGTGCCCGACGCCTGGGTGCTGGCGCTGGTGGAGGTCAGTCCCGAGGGCGCCGTCCACGACCGGATCCGCTATCTGCGTCGCCCGTTCGGCGACACCGTGCACCTGCCGTTCAGCACGACCGCCACCATGCTGTCGTGGCCCGACTACTGGCAGCGGGGCACGGAGCCGTCGTGAGCCCCAAGCTGGTCGAGGTCGCCCTGCCGCTGGAGGCCATCAGCGCCGCCTGCCGGCGCGACAAGGACAAGAAGACGGGGACGATCCGCAACGTCCACAAGTGGTTCGCCCCGATGCCGACCCCGGCGTGGCGGGCGCTGCTGTTCGCCGCCCTGGTCGACGATCCCGGCGACGGGCCGGAGCGGGCCGAGCTGCTGCGCCTGGTGGAGCGGCTGGTGCCGCCCGACGGCAACCCGCCCGACGCCGCCACCCTGGCCGAGGCCAAGGCGGTGCTCATGAAGGCGACGGGCGGCGACCCGCCCACCGTGTTCGACCCGTTCTGCGGCGGCGGCTCGACACTGGTGGAGGCCCAGCGCCTCGGCCTGCCGGCCGCCGGCAGCGACCTCAACCCCGTGCCGGTGCTCATCACCAGGGTGCTGACCGAGCTGATCCCCCAGGTCGCCGGTCGCCCGCCGCTGGTGGCGGACCCCACCCGGCTCGGCATCAAGGTGACCGGCGGCCCCCTCGACGGCTTCCTCGCCGACTGCCGCCACTACGCCGAGCGCGTGCGGGAGAAGGTGTGGGCCGAGATCGGCCACCTCTACCCGGCACCGCCGGGCGGAGGAACGGTGATCGCCTGGCTGTGGGCCCGGACAGTCGTGTGCCCCAACCCGGCCTGCAGGGCGATCGCCCCCCTGGTGAGCTCCTTCTGGCTCTCCAAGAAGAAGGGCGCCCTGACCTGGATCGAGCCGACCGATCTCCGACCGGGCCAGCCGGCCCGGTTCGAGGTGCGGACAGGGACGGCTGGACCGCCGCCAGCCGACGAAGGTCGGTCGGGGCGGAACATTCCGTTGCCTCGTCTGCAAGGAGAAGATCCCTGAGGAGCATGTGAAGTCGGAGGGCTTCAAGCAGCCGGCTTGAGCGCCCAGCTCATGGCCGCGGCGGTGGATACGACGAGCGGGCGCCGTTACCTCAGCCCGGACGAGGTCGGACAGCCCCCGACGATTCGAACGGCCGAGCGACGCGCCGGAGGTAGAGCAATCCCGACTACGCACGCTGGTTCTCGACGCCCGGGTACGGCGAACGTTGTTTGCCGACCTGTTCACCAGCCGTCAGCTGTCGGCGTTCGGTGCGTTCGCCGACGCGGTGGCCGAAGTGCCTGGATGGGTGGCCGCAGACGGCGGCGATCGCTGCCTACGTCCGCGCCGTTGCGTCGATGCTCGGGCTGTGCGTCAGCAAACTGGCGATGATCGAACTCGACGCAGGGTCGATGGAAGATCGACTCACGAAATGGCGCGGCCAAGGCTGAGCCTGCGTTCGGGCGTCAGGCCTTGCCGATGGTATGGGACTTCGCGGAGACCAATCCCTTTGGCGGCTCCGCTCGGGGACTGGATTGGGCAGCTCGAATCGTGAACGGCCATTGGCCTGCGATCACTCCCTGCAGCGCAGGCCCGGGCGCGATCGTTCAAGTCGGATGCTCGCGAGCGCAGGTGATCTAGTGGCTGGAGCCGGCGCTGGTTGCGACTGACCCGCCGTATTTCGCGCAGATTGGCTATGCGGACCTCTCCGACTACTTCTACATCTGGCTTCGGCGGGCCTTGGCTGGCAGTGCACCCGGACCTGTTCGCGACCGTCGCCACGCCGAAGGCCGACGAGCTGATCGCAGCGCCACACCGCCACGGCGGCAGCATGGCCGAGGCGACGAAGTATTTCGTCGAAGGATTCACCGATACGTTTCACAGCCTGTCAGGCGGCGATCGAGACCCGGCCTGCCGATGCTCATCGTGTACGCCCACCGCCAAGAGGAGTCGGACGGCGACGGGGTGGCCATCGTCTACGGCCTGGGACGCCATGCTGTCTGCGATCATGGCCGCCGGGCTGCGGATCGTCGGGACTTGGCCCATTCACGCCACGACGACGAGCCGTCAGATCGGGCAGGGAACGAACTCACTCGCGTCCTACATGGTGCTGGTCTGTCAGGCCGCAGGAGGCCGCGGCGAAGCCGACGGACCGCCAAGGCTTCGTCGCCGCGCTGCATGCCGAGTTGCCGCGGGCGATCCGCAAGCTGCAGGAGGGGGACATCTCCACCGTCGACCTGGGCCCGGCGGCGATCGGGCCGGGGATGGCGGTGTTCTCCCGATTCTCCCGCGTGATCGAGCCGTCCGGTGCCTCCATGACCGTGGGCGCGGCGCTGGGCCTCATCAGCCAGGTGTCGGCCGAGGTGCTCGACGAGTTCGTCGGCGACCTCGACAAGGAAACCCGATGGGCGATGACGTGGTTCAAGGACCACGGCTTCGAGCCGGGCACCTTCGACGACGCCGAGAAGCTCTTCAAGCGCACCGACACGTCGCTGGAGGCGCTGATCCGTGCGGGGATCGCCACCGGCGCCAAAGGGCAAGGTCGTCCTGACCCCTCGCGACAAGCTGCCTGACGACTGGGACCCCGACACCGACCGGCACCTCACCGTCTGGGAGGTCACCCAGCACCTGGTGAAGCGGCTCACCTCGGCCGGCGGCGAGCAGGCGGCGGCCGACCTCCTGCGCAAGTGCCGGCGGGATGGCGATGCGGCGCGTGACCTCGCCCAGTGGCTTGCCGCCGTCAGCCTGAAGGCCCGGCCCGCGGAGGCCCTGGACCTCGACGCCCTGGTGACGTCGTGGTCGGAGCTCGTGCGCCTGGCCGAGCGCCCTGAAACCGGCCAGGGCCGGCTGGGCGAGCCCGGTACGGTCGGTCTGTGAGCGTCACCGAACCGTCGGTCATCGAGGAGGTCCGGCTCACCTCGTTCAAGAGCTTCACCGGCGCCGTCCTGCCGCTCGAGGAGCTCACGTTGGTGGTGGGCCGCAACGGCAGTGGGAAGTCGAACGCGCTCGACGGCCTGTGGGCCCTGACCCGGCTCGCCTCCGGCGAAGACGTGCGCGACGCCCTCGACGGCCAGCGTGACGGGCCTGCGGTGCGGGGCGGGGCGGCCGGCTGCGCTCCGTTCGGCGAGTCGACCTTCTCCCTGGGCTGCACGGTGCGCACCGGCGACGAGCGGGTGCGGCTCGACGTGACCGTCCAGGTCGAGCCGGGAGTCCAGATCGTGGGCGAGACGCTGATCGCCGGCGACCGCGTCCTCCTGGCGACCGACGACGCCCACGACCGATTCCGCCGACATCTCGGCCGCCTGGGACGACGGCCGGGACGGCCCCCTTCCGCGGATCTCCTTCAGGGCGGGGCGGCTTCTCACCGGGCAGGTACTGGCCCGGGTGCCGGCCACGTCGGCCGGCCAGCGCGTCCACCTGGCCGCAGCCCAGGTCCTCACCGCCCTGCGGTCGGTCTTCGTGCTCGACCCCGTGCCGCACGAGATGCGCCAATACGTGCCCCGCCGCGACGTCCTGCTCCGTCGAACCGCCGAGAACCTGTCGGCGGCGGTGGCGTCGCTCCTGGAGGAGCCGACGACCTCCGAGCGGTTGAGCGAGGCCATGAGCAGGCTCAACGAGCAGCAGGTGGTCGACGTCACGATCAGTCAGGTCGGACCTGGACGACGTCATGCTGACCCTGGTCGAGCGCTTCGACGGGCGGGAGCACCCGGTGCCGGCTCGGGTGATGAGCGACGGGTCGCTGCGCTTCCTCGCCATCCTCGTCGCCCTGCTCCAGGCCCCCACGGTCGAGACCCCGCCCGAGCCGCTGGCGTCGGAGGACGCCTTCGGCCAGACCACGCTGGTCGTCGAGGAGCTGGAGAACGGCCTGCACGCGTCCCAGGCCCAGTTCCTCGTCGGGCTCATCCGCGACGAGGTTCGCCGCCGCCGGGTTCGGGCCCTGGCCACCGCCCACAGCCCCGCACTGCTCGACGCCCTCAGCGGTGACGAACACCGGAGCCTCGTCATCTGCGAGCGGGACCCCGACGGCCACAGCAGGCTGAGGCGCCTCGTCGACCTTCCCAACTACGTCGACATCGTGGCCGCCGGCACCCTGGGCCGGGCCGCCGAGGACGACCGTCTGCGGTCGGCGCCCGTGCCCACCCGTTCGCCCTCGGACGTGCTCGCCGAGATCCTCGCCGGCCCGTCGTGACGGCGACGGTGACCATGGTCGACACATCGGTGCTGTGCGAGCTCCTGCAGGTGCCGGGGAAGTGCAACCCGGCCCGAGGTGCCGACGTGCGGGCCGAGATCGACCGCCGCTGGCGTGAGGGTGAGCGGTTCGTGATCCCCATCACGGCGGTGATCGAGACCGGCAATCACATCGCCCAGGCCGACGGCAACCGCTACGACGTGGCCGGGCGCCTCGTCCGTCTCCTGAAGGTCGCCGTCTCCGGTGAGAGCCACTGGCGGGTGCTGCAGACCCGGCTCGGCGCCGACTTCCTGACCTCGCTGTGCGCCGGTGACTCCACCGGCCAGTCCCTGGAGGCGCTGGCCGCGGCGCGGGTGGGCGCGGGCGACGTCGCCATCCTGGTGGAGCGCGACGAGTTCCTGGCCACCACAGCGATCCGCCGCGTGCAGGTGTGGACGTTCGACGAGGGCCTGGCCGCCCAGGCGGCGGCTCGTCCGTGACCGCACCTCCTCCCTATCCACGGATCCCCCACCTCGTCGGCGGCCGCGGCTCTGACGACGACCTGGTGCTGAAGCCCGATGTCGGCGCCTCGCTGCTCGGGGGCCCGGTGCTGGTCGAGGAGAAGGTCGACGGGGCCAACGTCGTGCTCTGGACCGACGGCGGCCGGGTGGAGGTGGCGTTGCGGTCCGGCCCGGGGGCGATGGACCGGGCCGGCCAGCTCGGGCCCCTGCGGGCCTGGGCGGCCGAGCACGACGACGCCCTCCGCCAGGTCCTCGACCACGACGTCGCCATCTACGCGGAGTGGCTGCTCCTGACCCACTCGTCGCAGTACGAGCGGCTGCCCGCCTACCTGGTGGTGCTCGACCTGTGGCGGCCGTCCACGGGCTTCCTGACGGTGGGCGAACGCGACGCGTCGTGCGCGGCCGCCGGCCTGACCACACCGCCGCACGTGTGGACCGGCGTGCCCGCCACGGTCGACAGCGTCGAGCGCCTGCTCGGGCCCTCG
The DNA here is from genome assembly GCA_963827345.1 of uncultured Acidimicrobiia bacterium. Lineage (GTDB taxonomy): Bacteria > Actinomycetota > Acidimicrobiia > Acidimicrobiales > AC-14 > CAWGUU01. The sequence goes on from CAWHAN010000006.1 coordinate 787,246, forward strand.
GCGTGGGGTGACGGGGCCGCCGAAGGGCTCGTCGTTCGCAGCCTGGCCGACCCGGCCCTGCGGGCCAAGTTGGTGCCGGCCGGCTTTCGCCGACTCGGCGACGACGAGTGGCGCGGCGGCCGTCCCCGCAACCGCCTGGCCGAGGGCGTCTCGTGGCACTGAGCAACCGTGACCGGGTGGGGCGGGGCTTCGAGGCGCTGGCCAAGGGGCTCGGGCGCTACGTCGACCGTCGCATGCGGGCCACCGGTCGCACCGACTGGGCGCCGAGCCAGGATCCGGCGTTCCTCCTGAGGACCTTGGTCGATTCCTGGGACCGGGCCTTCGCCGCCGAGCTCGGCAAGTCGGAGCGCAACGTGGTCTTCGAGCTGCGCGACTGGCGCAACCGGTGGGCCCACAACGACGCCTTCACCGTCGACGACGCCTACCGGGCCCTCGACTCCATCGAGCGGCTCCTCGTGGCCGTCGACGCCGGCGAGGCCACCGAGGTCGGCGCGGGCAAGAGCGAGCTCATGCGACTGAAGTTCGAGGCGCAGGCCCGGAAGGCGACGCCGACGGCCGAGGCCCTGCTCACGCAACCCGCCGCCGGGCTCAAGCCCTGGCGCGACGTGATCCAGCCGCACGACGACGTCGCCCGCGGCCGCTTTTCCCTCGCCGAGTTCGCGGCCGACCTCCACCAGGTGTGGCAAGGGGCGGGAGCGGCCGAGTACGCCGACCCCGGTGAGTTCTTCCGCCGCACGTTCCTCACCGGGGGGCTCCGCCAGCTCCTGGCCCAGGCCGTCGAGCGCCTCACCGGCCAGGGCGGGTCGCCGGTGGTCGACCTGCAGACCAGCTTCGGCGGCGGCAAGACCCACTCCATGATCGCCCTCTACCACCTCTGCTCGGGCACTCCCCTGCCGACGTTGCCCCAGGAGGTGCAGGACCTGGTCGCGAGCGTGAGCCCGTCCGGGCTGCCGCCGGTGCGGCGGGCCGTGCTGGTCGGCCATCGCATCCCTCCCGGGCACCCGTCGGTGAAGGACGACGGCACCGTCGTGCGCACCCTCTGGGGTGAGCTGGCGTGGCAGCTCGGCGGACACCGCGGGCTTCGCCCTGGTGGCCGATGCCGACCGCACGAGCACGAATCCCGGTGACGGCCTGCGCCTTGTCCTGGAGCAGGCCGGCCCGTGCCTGATCCTGATCGACGAGTGGGTGGCCTACGCCCGGGAGCTGTACCGGGACGAGACGTTGCCGGGCGGCACCTTCGACACCCATTTCACGTTCGCCCAGATGCTCACCGAGGCGGCCAGGGGGGCGGAACGGGCGCTGCTGGTCGTTTCGATACCTGCTTCGGAGGCGCCCGACGGCCCTGCGGTCGGCTCCAACCTGCCTGCGGTCGGCTCGAACCTGGAGGTGGGGGGCGCCGGCGGCCGGGAGGCCTTGCGGCGGCTGCGGTCGGTGATCGGGCGGGTGGAGTCGTCGTGGCGGCCGGCGACGGCCGAAGAGAGCTTCGAGATCGTCCGGCGGCGCCTGTTCCAGCCCGTGGAAGCCGCCCAGCTCGCCGACCGCGACGCCACCGCGAGGGTGCTGGGCGACCTCTACCGCACCCAGGCCAGCGAGTTCCCGGTGGAGTGCCGGGAGAAGGCCTACGTGGAGAAGATCAAGGCGGCCTACCCGATCCACCCCGAGCTCTTCGCCCGTCTCTACGAGGACTGGTCGACTCTCGACCGCTTCCAGCGCACCCGTGGCGTGCTCCGCCTGATGGCCACTGTGGTGCATGCGCTGTGGGCCGCGCAGGACCAGTCGCCGGTGATCCTGCCGGCCAGCGTCCCCCTGTCGGATCCGGCGGTCGTCGCCGAGCTGACCCGCAACCTCGAGGACAACTGGAAGCCGATCATCGACGCCGACGTCGACGGTCCGGGCTCGATGCCTCGGGCGCTCGACGACCAGTACAAGAACCTCGGGCGCTACGGCGCCGCCCGGCGTGTCGCCCGATGCGTCTTCCTCGGCTCCGCCCCGAGAGCGGGTTCTCCGAACCAGGGCATCGACGCCGCGCGCGTGCGCCTCGGATCGGTGATGCCGGGAGAGACCGTTGCCATCTACGGCGACGCCCTGAGCCGCCTGGCGGACCGGGCCACGTACTTCTACGTCGGCAGCGGGCGGTACTGGTACGGCACCCAGCCGGGCGTCGCCCGCCTGGCCCGGGACCGGGCCGAGCGGCTGATGGCCGGGGCTCGCCACGAGGTGCAGAACGCCATCGGGGATCGACTGCGCAAGCTCCAGGCCCACCGGGGTGAGTTCGCCGGCATTCACGCCGTCCCCGCAGGGCCGGCGGACGTCGCCGACGAGGCGTCGGCACGGCTGGTGATCCTCGGCCCAGGCACCCCCCACCGGCCCCGGGCCGGTGACACGGCTGCGCTCCAGGTGGCGCGCGAGATCCTCGACAGCCGGGGCGCAGCGCCCCGCGACTTCCGCAACATGCTGGTGTTCCTGGCCGCCGACGACCGGGCGGTCGCCGACCTGGAGCAGGCCGCCGCCGAACAGATGGCATGGGAATCGGTCGTTGTCGAGGCGGTCGCGCTGGGACTGTCCGTCCAGCAGCAGGAGCAGGCGAAGGCGCGGGCGACCGACGCCAGGTCGACCGTCGACGTGCGCCTGGCCGACGCCTACCAGTGGCTGCTCGTGCCCCGCCAGCCCGAGCCCACGCAGCCGCCGGTGTGGGAGGAGGTCAAGGCCGACGGCCAGGGTGAGCTACCCGAGCGGGCGGGGCGCAAGCTGATCCAGACGGGCGGCCTGTACACGTCGTACCCGCCGGTCCTGCTTCGCTTCAGCCTCGACGGCCCCTTGGAACCCCTGTGGGAGAGCGGGTCGGTGACCGCCAACCAGTCTCTGGGACGCCTACGCGCGCTACCTGTACCTGCACCGCCTGCGCGACGTCGGGGTGCTGCTCGATTGCGTCGCCAACGGGCCGGCGTCCACGGTCTGGACGACCGAGGGGTTCGCGGTGGCGGAGGCGGAGGACCCACGCCAGCCGGGGCGTTTCGCAGGGCTGGTAACCGGCGCGATGGCTCCGCCCGCCCGGGGGACCACGCTCCTCGTCGCGCCCTCGGCGGCCGACGCCCAGATCCGGGCGGATCAGGCCGGTTCCCTTGCGGGGGACGAGAGCGAGGGCGCCGGCGGGCCTGCGGACGCAGAACCCGACGGGCGCCGCCCGCCCCGCCGCTTCTACGGCGTGGTCTCCGTCGACCCCGACCGTCTCGGCCGTGACGCCGGCCGCCTGGCCCAGGAGGTGGTGGCCCACCTCCAAGGGCTCGTCGGGACCGAGACCGAGGTCACCATCGAGATCCGGGCCACCAACGTCGAAGGCTTCCCGGAGACGATCGTGAAGATCGTGGGCGAGAACGCCGCTGCGCTGCGGTTCCGGGACCACGGCTTCGAGTCGATATAGGGCGACCACTCGACCCACGGGTGGCGACCTCGCTCGAGCGTCGAGACCCCACTGGCCCGTCTTCCGTCTCGGCAACGCCCGCGCTCAGGCGGCGGGTCACGGTGGCCGGCGACCGAGGTACTCGAAGCCGGCGGCGATCCGTTCGCGACCCGCCTGGCCGAGCTTCGAGAGTGCGGCCCATCCTGGGTCGCCGACACGGGTCCCGGGGTCGCGCCAGAAGTCGGCGAACGTCCCGATCGTCGTCGCCCGGAACGCCCCGGCAGCTTCCGCCGATGGGTCACCGTCCTCGCCCAGCACCTCCTCGGCGTCGGACAGGAGCCACGAGATGGCGTGGCCAGGGTGGAGGTTGTCGGGCACGCAGAGGTCGACGGTCTCGAACCCGTCGAACCATCGTTCCAGCCCGTAGCGGGTGCAGTTGAAGTAGTGGCCGGGCGCCTCGTGGAGGGGCTGGAGGAACGCGGTGTGCAGGAAGACGAGGCCACCGGGACGAAGGACGCGCCGAACCTCGCCGACGACCAGCAATGGGTCGCGGTAGTGCTCGAAGGCGTTCATGGCGACGACCAAATCGAATTCGGCGTCGCCGAACGGGAGATGGTGAGCATCCCCGACGACGTCGGTGGGGCCGAAGACGGCGGCGTCGAGCTCGACGACCTGGTCACCGCCCGCGCCCGTCCCCCCGCCACTGAGGTGGAGCACCATGCCGACGGTCGCGGCGATGAGCTGCCGGGCGCGTGGGGGCAACGGGTTCCCCGTGTGCTCGGACGGGACGACCGCAGCGGTGACCGCCCCCGGGACCAGGACCGGCCGACCCCTCACGACCGGCCACAACCGGCCACCGTCGACCGACACGAGCCCGCCGTCGGGTCGCTCCACGAGCGGAGAGCCCGTCTCCGGGCAGCGCAGCAGGGGGAGCAGCGCGCCGAGCCCGTGCCGACAGTCGACCGTCGTCGGGTTCCTCGTCCACGCCGTCGACCGGCGGAGCAGTCGACGGCCGCGGCGTCGGTCGTGGCGAGGGCGACACGTCGGCCGCTTCCACGACTGCCGCTTCCACGACGGCGGGCTCGGTCGACTCGAGGTGGAGCCAGGGGTGCTCCCGGACGATCGCCTCGCGCACCTCCGCCAGGCGGTCGCCCCGGTGGGTCAGCGTGTGCAGCATCGACCCCGCGTGGATCCGGTAGAGGGCGAGGTCTTCGGCGACCTGGGTGCCGTACAGGCCGATCTCGGCGAATCGGCACCAGAGGTCGTAGTCCTCCCATCCCGACAGCCCCTGGCGGTAGCCGCCGGCGGCGGCCCAGGCGTCCTTGCGGACGAGGGCCATGGCGTCGATGTAGTTGCTGGCGACCAGGCGCTGCGGCACGTAGGGGAAATAGCCGCGGACGTCGCCCGACTCCAGCAGCTCGCTGGTGTCCCCGATGTGGACGATCCGCGGGTAGGCGAAGGCCGCCGCCGAACCGTCCAACGCCTCCACCAGCCGTTCGCAGCACGCCGGGAGCAGGACGTTGTCGGCATCCAGGGGCAGGACGAAGGGCGTCTCCGCGGCGTCGAAGCCGGCGTTGCGCGCCACGGCCACGCCGGCGCTGAAGGGGTGGGCGAGCAGGACGACGCGGTTGAACCTGGTGGCGTTGGCGTCCATCCAGGCCTGGACCACCTCGAGGGAGCCGTCGGTCGACCCGTCGTCCACCACGACGAGGTCGAGGTCGGGGATGGTCTGGCCCGACCGACTCCAGAGCCTCGGTCACGAGGTCTCGATAGTCGTGCACCGGGATGACGACGGTGACCAGCGCCTGCCCGAGCCGGTCGTGCTCGACGACGGTGCCGGCGTCCGCCAGGACGGGAAGCGGGGCCGGCGGGCGACGGGCCGGGTCACCTCCAGCTCGAAGGCGTCGGCGCCCAGATCCGGATCGAGGAGCTGGTCGAGGACGGCCTTGACCGCCTTGCGTTCGTCGCCCGGGGCCGTGTGTCCACAGCACCGACCGGTGCGCAGCCCGCCCCGTCGCCCGGCGGACCTCCTCGTCGCCGACGAGCGTGGTGAGGGCGTCGCGCCAGCCGTCGTCGTCGCCGGCGAGGAACCCGTTCACGCCGTGGGTGATCACGGCCCGGTGCGGCTGCGACGGCGAGGCGATCGTGGGCACGTCGACCAGCGCCGCCTCGAAGAACTTGAGGTCGCTCTTCGACTCGCAGAACGGGTTTCCCACCTCGAGTGGTGCGAGGTTGACGTCGAGGCGGGCCAGCTCGCCCGGAAGGGCGTCGGGGGGCACGATCTCCCGCCATTCGACCTGCTCAGGGAGGTCGTCGAAGGCGGGGAACTCGTCGAGGTCGAGCCCGCGCCGGTAAAGGACGAGACGAGCGAACGGGTGCGTCCGCAACACCTCGGCCACCGCGGGAGCCACCAGCGCGAAGTCCCGCTGATGGGTCAGGGACCCCGACGCGTAGCCGATCCTCACGAATCCGTCGTCCGGGAGCGTCCGCCGGGTTCGCCGGGCCAGCCGGGAGCGGACCAGGGTTTCGTCGTCGAAGCCGTTCGGGACCACGTACGTCGGCTTCCCGAGCAGCCGGAGTCGGGCCGCAAGTTCGGGCGTCGTGCACGTGCAGGCGTCGGACTCCTCGGCCGTGCGTCGCATCTTGGCGAACCAGACCGCCGCCTCCCGCTCGGTGAGACCCTGCGACCGGATGCCGTCGACCGTGGCGACGGTGGCGAGGTCGGGGTCGACCATCAGGTCGTCGACGTCGAAGAGCATGACAGCGCCCGCCCGCCGGGCCCGGCCCACGACCCGCTCCACCTCGGGGCCCCAGACGGTGCGCCACAGGAGCACCACGTCGGCGTTGTCCACCGCGCCGAGGCGGGCCAGCGAGGCATCGGGGACGGCGAGGACGGTGGCCTCTCCCCCGAGGCGCCTGACGGCCTCGGCGAACCGCACGACCCGGTACTGGTGCCCCGGCGTGTCCGGCTCGCCGGAGACGAGCACCACGCTGACGGGTGTGGCGCCGCCGACCGCTCGACCGGGCAGGGGACGCGCCCGCCGGCCCTCGCGCTCGCCGCTGGCGAGGTAGTGGCCGAGGGGGTTGAGCCGGACCCCGCGGACGTCGGGGTTCGTGGCGAGGTACCAGGTGGTATCGAAGCGTGCGCTGGGGTCCCGGCCCTCGTCGGCCCCGTGCTCGAAGTAGTGCAGGAGGGGATTGAGGCCGGTGGCGGCGACGTCGGGGTAGGTCGAGAGGTACCAGGCGCTGGCGAACATCGGGTTGGGGTCACGACCCTGCCGGGCGCCGTCGACGGCGTACTGCCACATGGGCTCGACATGGGTCGCACCCAGGTCGGGGTAGGCGGTCCGGTACCAGTCGGCGTCGAACAGGCCGGCGGCCCGGACCGCCTCCCACGGGGTCCCGACCCACCACGCCTCGCCCTCCCTCGGCGCCGGCGAGAGACGACGGGCGACGATGCGGTCGAGGCGTCGCCACAGACGGAGCGACGGCCCCCGACCCCGCCCGACGGCGGCCCTCAACGCGTCGCGCCCGCCGCTCAGCACTGGGCGTACGGTAGTCAGCCCTTCGTCGAGGGGTCGCCGCCGGCGTGGCTACCGTGAAACCCGTGGACGCCGAGATCACCGTCCGGGGCGACGGCCAGGCCCGGGCCATGCCGGACCGGGCAGTCGTCCAGGCTGTGGTGGAGGGCGAAGGTGCGTCCCGAGACGACGCCTATGGCCAAGCCGCCAAGTTGGCCAGGGCGGTCGACGACGTGGTCGCCGGCTTCGGCGCCGCCATCGACCGGGCGGCGACGGCTGCCCTCGTCGTCCACCCGAAGACCAGGTGGAAGAAGGGCGAGAGTGTGCGCACCGGCTGGCGCGCCAGCCGCACCACCGTCCTGGAGGTCGTAGACCTGGGCCGGCTCGGCGACCTGATGGCCGAGCTGTCGGTGGCAGGGGCGGCGATCTCGGGGCCGGCGTGGCACCTGGACCCGACCAATCCTGCGCACGGTCAGGTCCGACGCCTCGCCGCCGAGGATGCCCGTCGCCGAGCCGAGGAGTACGCCGCCGTCCTCGGTCTCGAGATCGTCGCCGTCGCCTGGGTCGCCGAACCCGGGCTGCGGAAGGGTTCGGACCGCCAGGCGTTCGACGTGCCGTCGGCCATGATGCGGGCAGCGTCGGCGCCGATGGCGGAGGACGTCATCGACGTGACGCCGGAGGAAATGACGGTGAACGCCTCGGTGGAGGTCGGCTTCGCCTTCGGCCCGCCCGACACCTAAACCGTCACGTGGTTTCGCAGCCGATCCCGTCGTCGTCGTTGCCGTCGAACCCGTGCGGATCGGGAGCCAGCACCGTGAACCGGCGGTACGAGATGTCTCCGCAGTCGAGATCCGGCGGCGGCGGGGGGATGCAGACGGTCGGGTAGGCCGCTGAGCAGTCCTCCGACGACGGCTCGGTGGTCGGACGATCGGTGGAGGGAGGGTCGGTCGTGACCGGAGCCCGCGTTGCCGGCGCCGCGGTCGTTGCCGGAAGGCGCGTCGCCGGCGAGGCAGTCGTCGGCAGCGACGTGGTGGGCGCCGCCGTCGGTGGGATGGCGCTCGTCGACGTCCGGGCCGTGGCGGCGGTCGTCGTCGTCGTCGTCGTCGGCCCCTCGCTCACCACCGCCTTCTTGTCGTCGCCGGAACTGGCGGCCACTCCGATCACGAACAGGCCGAAAATTGCCCACACGCCGACCTGTGCCCCGAGCGGCAACGCCCGGAACCCGGTCCAAGCCCGACGGGGAACACTTGGCGTCGCCAATGGATACGGCGGCGGGAGCGGTGCGTCGGCGGGGGAAGCTGGTGGCGGAGGAGGCCGGTAGCGGGGGTGTTGCTCCTCCCGATACCACTCGCCGTCGGATGCCTGCCACCACCAGGTCCCGTCCTTCTTCCGACGGAACAGCTGTCCATCCGGGCCTCGGCGCCAGCCCGGGGGCGTCGTCGGACCGTTGCCCTGCTCACTCATCGCCGTCGCCGTCCATCGCCGTCCTTCCGCCGTCAGGTTGCCGTCAGGCTACGTGCCCGGCTCGCCTTCGCCTTCGGTTCGCCCCACCGAGTAATCCGGACGTCACCGCGGCGGGCGCTCCCTATGGTGGCGGCATGAGTGAGAACCGGTGGCCTCTCGTCGAGCACGCCCAGTGGTACCTGAGCCGGGCGGGCTCCATCCCCCATCGCTCCGAGGGTGAGGCGGAGCTGCTGGCCCTTCTCCCGCCGACGCTCGGGCGGGTGCTCGACCTGGGCTGCGGCGACGGTCGGCTGATGGCGCTCGTCCGGGCCGCTCGGCCCGGTGCCTGGGGGATCGCCATGGACTTCTCCCCCACCATGCTGGCGGCGGCGACGGAGCAGTTCGCCGGCAGCGACGTGGAGGTCGTCGATCACGACCTCGACGTCCCGCTGCCCGGCCTGGGGCAGTTCGAGGCGGTGGTGTCCAGCTTCGCCATCCATCACGTCGACGACCGGCGGAAGCAGGCTCTCTACCAGGAGGTTTTCGACCGGTTGCTGCCCGGTGCCCCGTTCCTCAACCTGGAGCACGTCGCCTCGCCCACCGTGCGGCTGCACGAGCGGTTCCTGACCGGCCTCGGTCTGGACCCCGCCGACGACGACCCCTCGAACCTGTTGGCGCCGGTCGAGACCCAGCTCGAGTGGCTGCGCGACATCGGCTTCGAGGACGTGGACTGCCACTGGAAGTGGCGGGAGATGGCCCTGCTCGCCGGCGCCCGGCCCGTGGCATGAGTCAGCGGGACCTCTCTTTCGTGCGGAGATTGGCGGACGAGGCCATCGTCGCCGGCGACCCGCTCGGCTGGTTCGAGCCGCTCTACCAGGCCGCCGAGCGGGGCGACGCCGTCATCCCATGGGCCGACGCCGAGCCCAATGCCCACCTGCTGCGATGGACCGCCCAGCACCGCGTCATGGGCCAGGGGCGGCGGGCGCTCGTCGTCGGGTGCGGCGCCGGCGACGACGCCGAGGCCCTGGCCGGGCTGGGGTTCGCCGTCGTCGCCTTCGACCTGTCCGCCTCCGCCGTCCGACTCTGCCGAACGAGGTTCCCGGGCACCGCCGTCGAGTACGTGGCCGCCGATCTGTTGGCGGCCACCTGAGGAATGGACGGAGGCGTTCGACTTCGTGTTCGAGGCCAACACCATCCAGGCCATGCCGGCTGGCCCGTTGCGGGCGGGCGGGATCGCCGCTCTCAGCACGTTCGTCGCACCGGGAGGAGAGCTGCTCGTCGTCGCTCGCGGTCGGGACGAGTCCGAACCGCTCGACGAGCTGCCCTGGCCCCTGACCCGGGCCGAGATCGACGCCTGCGGCGGCGGGCGCCTCAGCCTGGAGTGCTTCGAGGACTACCTGGACGACTGGGATCCTCCGGTGCGCCGCTTCCTGGCGTCGTTCGCGCGCCCGGTGACGCGCCACGGGCGGGTCCGCAGGACCGCGTGGGCCAGCCCGTCCTGGCGGCGTTCGTGCTCCCGCTGGACGCCGCTGACCTTCAGCAGGTCGGTACGGGTGCAGATGCCGAGCAGGCGGCCGTCGGCGATCACCGGCACGTGCTCGATCGACTCGTCGATCATCAGGTTCATGGCCACCACCGCCGGCGCGTCAGGGGCGACCGACACGACGTCGCGGCTGGCCACCTCCAGGACGGAGTCGTCGGGGCTGGCGTCGTCGCCCAGGACGTCGCCCCGGGTGACGATGGCGGCGACGCCGCCCTCGCCGTCGACGATCGGGTAGGCCCCGTGGCCACCCGTGACGAACCGGTCGCGGGCATCGGCCACCGTCGCCGTCGACGGCAGGGTCGCCACCGGCGAGGACATGATCTGACCGACGAGAGTGGTGCTCAAGCGGTCGACGCCGTAGTGGCGGCCGATCCGGAGCCCCCGCCCGTGGAGCTTCTCGGTCATGATGCTGTGCTCGCTGAGGGCGTCGAACACGAGGCCGGCCAGGACGGTGGCCAGCATGAGCGGGACGATCACGTCGTAGTCGCGGGTCAGCTCGAAGACGAACACGATGGCGGCGAAGGTGGCCCGGGTCGACGCACCGAAGGTCGCAGCCATGGCGACCAGGGCGAATGCGCCGGGAGCGATGTCGGCGCCGGGAAGGGCCTGGTCGACCACGGTGCCGAACAGGGTGCCGAAGGCGGCGCTGATCAGCAGGATGGGAGCGAGGGTGCCCCCTGACGTACCCGAACCGAGAGCCAGCCACCAGGCCACGAGCTTGGCCAGGCCCAGGACGGCGACCGCGGTGAGCGCCAGCCGGCCGTTCAGCACGTCGCCGATGGCGTCGTAGCCGACCCCGAGGGCGCGCGGCACCGCCAGGCAGACGGTCGCGAACAGCAGGGCGCCGATCGCCGGGTGCCAGAACTCCCCGATCGGCAGGCGTCGGTAGAGGCCTTCCACGACGAACAGGCCCTTCGTCACCGCGACCGCCAGCAGGCCGCACGCCAGTCCCAGCAGCACGAACGCCGGTAGGCCGGCCAGCCCGGCATAGTCGTGGGCGGGTACCGAGAACAGCGGTCCGGGCCGAACAGGGCGCTGTGCACCGCCCCGGCGACGCCCGCGGCGACGACGAGCGGCACCAGGGCCCGGGCCGAGAACTCGAAGAGCAGCAGCTCGATGGCAAGGACGACGGCGGCGAGCGGCGCGCCGAACGTCGCCGACATGCCCGCGGCGGCGCCGCAGGCCAGGAGGATCTTGCGTTCGGCCGGCGAGACCCGGACCACCTGGCCGAGGAGCGATCCGATGGCGCCCCCTGTGACGATGATGGGCCCTTCAGCCCCGAACGGGGCGGTGGTGCCGATGGCGATGGCGGCGGAGAGGGGCTTGGCGACGGCGGTCCGGGGGGCGATGCGACTCTGCTTCGTCAGGACCGCTTCCATGGCCTCGGGGATCCCGTGGCCTCGGATCACCGGCGCCCACACGGCGAGGGCGGCGATCACCACCGCGCCCAGGACGGCGACGATCACGAGCCGGGGGCTGGCCTGCAGATGCTCGAAGGTCGGCGGATGGAACCCGACGTGGCCGAAGACGGCCAGGTTGGTGATGAAGGCGATGAGGTGCAGCAGCACCCACGCAGCGCCGCCGGCGGCCAGCCCGATGGCGCCGGCCATCGTCGCCATGAGCGCCATGCGTCGTGGCGAGGAAGGCGTGACCATCGGGGAAAGACTATCGTGTCACGATATGAGTTCTTCAACTCGGACCGAACCCCAGGGCCTGTCGGAGGCCGACTTCGAGCGGCTTCTCGAGTTCCGGGACGGCCTCCGCCGCTTCCTGCGCTGGAGCGAGGAGCGGGCCCACGACGCCGGCATGACCCCGGCGCAGCACCAGCTCCTGCTGGCGGTGCGGGGCCACGGGTCCACGCCGAGCGTGAGGGACCTCGCCGACCACCTGCTCCTGCGCCACAACAGCGCCGTCGAGCTCGTCGACAGAGCCGAACGAGCCGGGCTGGTCGCCCGTGTGACCGACGAGGATGATCACCGGGTCGTGCGGGTCACGCTGACCGACGACGGCGAACAGCGGCTGCTGGCACTCACCAACGCCCACCTCCAGGAGCTGGCTCGTACCCGGCGGCGCCTCAGCGCGCTGTGGAGCCACCTGCCCGACTGACAGGTCGACCATCCTTCGCCAACTGGTGACACGCAGCGGCAGATGGCGCCGTTCTGCGTCACCAGTTCGGTGGGGTGAGGGGGGTGACAGTCACGAGGGCGACGACCTCGCCGGTGGCGGCGCTGCGGCGGGCGGCCTCGATGACCTCCAGGGTGAGCAGCGCGTCCCGCGGGGCGACCGGTGGCGGCGCCCCGCCCTCGATGGCCGCCACCATCCCCGCGTAGAACCGTCGGTAGTCGCCCGGCTCGGTGGGAACCGGTTCGGCGTCGTCGCCGTCGCCGACCGTGCCCCACCGCGATGGCGGTGCCTCGCCCCATCCTGGCGTCCCCGGCCGGTTCGTCAGCGGTCTCGGCGGCACGGTGCCGGCCAGCAGCGCGGCTTCCTGCCCGTCCATCCCCTCGACGATGTAGCCCGCCTTCGACCCGAGGACGCGGAACCGAGGCAGAGGACGCGACGCCACCGAGCTGACCCAAAGGTGGGACCAGGCCCCCGACCGGTGCTCGAGGGCGACGAACGTGTCGTCGTCGACGTCGGCGCCCGGCCGCCGCCGGGACAGCTCGGCGTAGACGGCCACTGGCGGGCCGAACAACACCAGGGCCTGGTCGATCAGGTGGCTACCCAGGTCCATGAGCAGCCCGCCGCCGTCGGCCGGATCGCCCCGCTCCCGCCAGGCCGAGGCCAGGCGCTCCGGCCGCCAGCGCTCGAACCGGGACTCGAAGCGCCACACCTCGCCCAACACCCCCTCGCCGACGAGGCGCCGCACGGTGAGGAAGTCGCCGTCCCAGCGCCGGTTGTGGAAGACGCTCAGCACCAGCCCCCGGCGCTCGGCCTCGTCCACCACCCGCCGCCCGTCCTCGGCCGTGACCGCCAGCGGCTTGTCGACCACGACGTGCAGCCCCGCGGCCAGTGCGTCCAGGGCCACCGGCACGTGGGCCCGGTTGGGGGCGGCCACCACCACCAGCTGCAGGTCCAGCCCGGCCAGCGGCCGACCAGAGGTCGGCGGTGGAGTCGACCAGCCTGGCCGACGGATGAGCCGCCGTCGCCCGCTGCCGGCGCTCCGGGTTGGAAGTCACGATCGCGGCCAGCTCCAGCCCGTCGACCGACTCGACGAGCGGGGCGTGGAACACCTCGCCGGCCATGCCGTAGCCGACGAGCGCGACCCGGATGGGAGTCAGCGGGCGGTGGCTCCCCGGCGGGCGACGGCGTCGATGGTGACCGCAGCCAGCAGGACGATGGCGGTGACCACGTACTTGGATGCGGCGCTGTAGCCCTGGAGCCCCATGCCGTTGTCGATGGCGGCGATCACCAGGCCCCCGAGCACGCCGTGAACCGCCTTGCCCCGGCCGCCGAACAGGCTGGTGCCGCCGATGACGGCGGCGGCCACGGCGTAGAGGACGAGGGTGCCGCCGTCGAGCGACGTGGAGACCGACCGCAGCCGGGACGCGTAGACGATGCCGGCGATCCCCGCGGTGAAGGACGCCAGCGCGAAGCAGAGCGTGCGGATGGCCGCCAGGTTCACACCGGCCCGGCGGGCGGCCTCGGCGTTGCCCCCGATGGCGTAGACGTACCGGCCGAACTTGGTGCGCCCGAGCAGGACCGTCCACATGGCCAGCACGCCGAGGACGATGAGCACGACCCACGGCACACCCTTGATGGGCACCAGTCGACCCCGGTTGGTGTTGCAGACGAGGACGAGGGCGACGCCGGCGGCGAACGCCCCGGCGATCTTGACCAGGGTGAGGCTCACCGGCGGGGCCACCAGGCCGCTGGCCCGCCGCCGGCTCTCCCGCACCCAGGTGGTCAGGGCGAAGAGGCCGACGATCGCCAGCATGACGATCCAGCTGGCGGCCGGGGTCAGGTTGCCGCTGGCCAGGTCGTTGATGACGTTGTCGTTGATCGACAGGGAGCCGCCGGTGCCCAGGATGAGGAGCAGCACGCCCTGGAAGCCGAGCAGGCCGGCCAGGGTGACGACGAACGACGGCAGGCCCAGCCTGGTGATGATCGTCCCCTGGAAGAGGCCGATGGCGGCGCAGGTGGCGAGGCCGGCCAGGATCGCCGCCCACCACGGCCACCCCACCGAGTTCTTCACCAGCTCGGCCATCACCGTGCCGCCGATACCGCTGACGAACCCGATGGAGAGGTCGATCTCCCCCAGGAGCAGGGCGAAGATCATGCCCATGGCGAGGAGCATGTAGGGCGCCCCCTGGACCAGGAGGTTCACCAGGTTGGGGGCGGTGAGGAAGTTCGAGTTCAGGGAGTGGAAGAGGATGGAGATGAGGATCAGGCCGGCGATGACGGGCAGGACGCCGCTGTCGCCCGCCTTCATCCGGGCCCAGCGGCCCCGGAGGTAGTCGCCCAGCGAGTCGGCCACCAGCTCCGGGGCGACGGCCAGGTCGGCTTCGGCGGCGGCCGCCTCGGTGACCGGCCTCGCCGTCGCCTTCCAGCGCCCCCTGGCTCTCGACCACCACCGGCTCGGGCCGTTCGACGTCGGTCATCCGGCACCGTCCTCGCGGCGCCGGGGCCGGCCGGCGCGGGTCGAGACGCCGCTGGTCATCAGGTCGACGACGATCTGGCGGTCGAGCTCGGCCGCCGGCCGCACGGCCACCATCTGGCCGAGCCGGAGGACCGCCACCCGGTCGGCCACCTCGAACACGTCGTTCATGTTGTGGGACACGATCATCACGGCCAGCCCCCTGTCGGCCAGGCGGCGGACGAGGTCGAGCACCATGCGGGTCTGGGCCACGCCCAGGGCGGCCGTCGGCTCGTCCATGATGACCAGCTTGGAGTTCCACAGCACCGCCTTGGCGATCGCCACCGACTGGCGCTGGCCGCCCGACAGCGAGGCGACCGGCTGGCGGATGGACCGCACCGTGGTGACCGCCAGGCTGGCGAGCGTGGTCTGGGCCGCCGCCTCCATGTCGTCCTCGGCCAGGAGGCTGCGTCGGGACTTCTCCCGGCCCAGGAACATGTTCTGGACGATGTCGAGGTTGTTGCACAGGGCCAGGTCCTGGTGCACGGTCTCGATCCCCAGCGCGGACGAGTCACGGGGCGTGCGCAGCTGGACGGGCCGGCCCTCCCAGTGGATCTGGCCCGCGTCGGGCGTGTGGATGCCGGCGATGCACTTGATCAGCACCGACTTGCCGGCGCCGTTGTCGCCGACCAGGGCCGTCACCTGGCCCGCCGGCACGTCGAGGGTGACGTCGACGAGGGCCTGGACGGCGCCGAAGTGCTTCTGCACGCCGTCGAGCCGGAGCAGCGGCCCTGCGGCACCGGTCGAAGCTGGCGTACCGGTCGAAGCTGGCGTGCCGGTCGAAGCTGGCGTGCCCGACGTCGCCGGGGTCGTTCCCGCGGTGGTCATCTCCGGAGGCCCGGCCGGGTCAGCTGATCCCGGCGTCCTTGCAGGCGGTGGCCACCTCGGGGATGCACAGTCTCCGACACCTTGACCGCCCCGTCCTTCACGACCGTGTCCGCCATGTTCTTGGCGGTCACCCACACCGGGGTCAGCAGCACCGACTGGACGTCGGCGTTGGCCTCCGTGTCCCTCGTGGTGCCGTTGCCGAGCCCGGCGGGCAGCGCCTTCCCAGCCCGCAGGTAGATGGCGGCGGCGGCGGCGGCCTGCGCCTCGAGGTAGATCGGCTTGTACACCGTGCCGCACTGGTAGCCCTTCAGGATGTTCTGCAGGCCGGAGGTGGAGGCGTCCTGGCCGGTGGTGGGGAACGTCTTGGCCGGGATCGTCAGCTTCTGGAGCACCGAGATCACGGCGTTGGCGTTGTCGTCGTTCGGTGTGACCACGGCGTTGATCTTCGGGTTGGCGGTGAGCTGCTGCTCGAACGTGGTGGCGGCCACCGAGGGCGTCCACGTGCCGGCCGGCTCGCCGGCCTTCACGTACGTGCCGGCGTCGAAGAACGGCTTGAGCACGCCGTTGTACCCCGCCGCGAACAGGCTGGCGTTGTTGTCGCTGGGGTCGCCGTTCATGACCAGGATGTTGGGGTTCTGCACCTTCCACTCGTTGATGCACTCGACCTCGCCCTCGCCGATCAGCTGGCCGACCTTGGTGTTGTCGAAGCTGACGTACAGCCGCCCGGGGCTGCCACCCTTGGTGAGCCGGTCGTAGTCGATGACCTTCACGCCCTTGGACTCGGCGTTGGCCTCGATGGCGGCACCGCTGCCCGAGTCGAGGGGGTCGACGAGGAGCACGGTGGCGCCCTGGGTGATGGCGGCCTCGGCCTGCGTCTGCATGGTGGCGGCGCTGCCCTGGGCGTTGTCGATCTTGTAGTCGTCGGCGGTGAGGCCGGCGGCCTCGAAGGCCTTCGCCAGGTACGGCCGGTCGAAGGACTCGTAGCGGGCCGACGTGGTGGTGTCGGGGAGCAGGACGGCGATCTTGCCGGTGCCCTGGGCGGCGAGGTCCTTCAGCTGGGACATCGCCGCGAAGTCGGCAGTGAACGACGTGGCCGAGACCTCCTGGCCCGTGCCCGTGCCCGTGCCGCCGGCCGTCGTGTCCGTCGTGGAGTCGTCGGAGGAGTCCCCGCACGCCGCCAGCGTCAGCGCCGCGACCGAGATCCCTACGAGAGCGATTCGCCCGAGTGAAGCCCTCACACCCAACCCCCTCTAGTCGCGCGGTCCGTGGTCGGACACGTACTCGTCATATTACGGAAACGCCCCTGCGTTTCCAGGGGAATCCTTGCGAGGATTGGGTAGGCCTGCGGCCATGCCCGACAACGCCCTCTCCCCGTCGGACCGGGTCCAGCTGCGGGCGATCCTCGAAGCCGAGCGCCGCCGCACGTCCGAGCAGGTCGAGGCCCTGAGCGCCGACCTCGAGACGATCATCGAGGGGTCGGCGGTGGCGCCTCCCGACGACGAGCACGACCCCGAGGGGGCGACGATCGGCTTCGAGCGGGCCCAGGTCGCCAGCCTCCTGGACCGGGCTCGCAGCCGCCTCGTCGAGCTCGACCGGGCCAAGGAGCGGCTGGCGGCAGGGACCTACGGCAGCTGCCAGAGCTGCGGGGGCGCCATCGAGCTGGAGCGGCTGACCGCCCACCCCACCGCGCTCACCTGCGTGCAATGCGCCCGCGGGCTCACCCGCAGGCTGCGCCGACCGGCGGGTTCATGACGAGTCCAGTGCCCGCGCCGCGAAGGCCAGCGCGCCCACCGGTCCGGCCAGGCCGCGCAGGCCGGCCGTGACGACGAGCTTCGCCGAGTCGAGCTCGGGCAGGCCGGGGTAGCCGGCCAGCTCCGCCTGCAACGCCCGTCGCACCCGCGGGAGCAGCCCGGGGGTCAGCCCCACTCCCCCACCGAGGACGATCCGCTCCGGGGCGTAGGCGTAGACGGCCGTGCGCAGGCCCTCGGCCAGGTACGCCGCCTCCAGGGCCATGGCCGCCTGGCGTCGGGAGCCCTCGAGCGTCTCCGCCGGCTGCCCCCATCTGGCCGCCAGGGCCGGGCCGCTGGCCATCCCTTCGAGGCAGTCGCCGTGGGACGGGCACGTCCCCTCGAAGGTGTCGCCGGGCCGGCGGCGTACCGCCACGTGGCCGAGCTCGGGGTGCAACATGCCCCTGACCAGCTCGCCACCGACGACGACCCCCATGCCGATCCCCGTGCCGACGGTGACGTAGACGAAGTGCCGGAGGCCCCGCGCCGCGCCCGACGCACCCTCGGCCACGGCCGCGCCCTCGACGTCGGATCCGAGGCCGATCGGCACGTCGAAGGCGGCCCGGACGGGGTCGAGCACGTTGGCGCCGACCCAGGCCCGCTTCGGAGTGTTCAGCAGCCGCCCGTACGACGAGCCCGGGCGCAGGTCGACAGGGCCGAAGGAGGCGATGCCGATGGCGGCCAGGGGACCGAGCCGGCGATCGCCGTGGCGAAGGCGGTCGACCACCCACGACATGGTCTCGTCGGGCGTCGTCGTCGGCGTCTTCTCGACGTCGAGCACGTGCCGGGCACCGCTCCCGACCGCGACGATCACCTTGGTGCCGCCCAGTTCGACGCCCCCGAGCATCGGCGGTGCCTCTCGAAACCCGCCTGACCTCATGCCGGCGGGAGACTATCGACGCCGGGCGGTCAGCGCCCGGCCGCCGACCGGGTGTTGAGCTGGTCGAACCCGACGGCCACCAGGATCAGCACGCCGATGGCGATCTGGAGGTAGAAGGCGTTGATGGCCAGCAGGTTCCCGCCGTTGTTGAGCACCCCCATGATGAGCGCGCCGGTGGCGGCCCCCAGGGCGCTGCCCTTGGCGCCGAACAGGCTGGCGCCGCCGATGACGCACGCGGCGATGGCGTTCAGCTCGAACCCGGTGCCGGCGGTCGGGATGCCGGCACCCAGGCGGGACGTGAGCAGCACGCCGCCGACGCCGGCCAGCAGGCCGGAGATGGCGTACACCGACGTCGTCACCAGGCGGACCGGCACACCGGCCAGGCGGGCCGACTCGGGGTTCGAGCCGACCGCGTAGATGTACCTCCCGAAGACCGTGCGGGTGAGGACGAAGTGGATCACCACCGTGATGATCACCGCGAAGATCAGCAGGTTCGGTATCCCCACGATCGTCTCGTTGGCGATGGACTCGAACGACTTGGGCAGCGGCTGGACGGTCTTGGCGTCGGTGATGACGAGCACCACGCCGCGGGCGATCCCCAGCATGCCCAGGGTGGCGATGAACGGCGGCAGCTTGGCCCGGGTCACCAGCAGCCCGTTCGCGACCCCGAGGGCGGTGCCGAGGGCGAGGCCGACCAGGATGGCGATCGGTATCGGCCACCCGGCCACCAGCAGCTGGGCGGTGACCGCGCCCGACAGGGCCAGCACCGACCCGACGGAGAGGTCGATGCCGGCGGTGAGGATCACCAGCAGCTCGCCCTCGGCGATGATGCCGAAGATGGCGACCTGCCGGGCCAGGTTGGCCAGGTTGCTCCCGGTGAGGAAGTCGTTGCTGGCGAGAGTGAGGGCGCCGACAGCCACGAGCAGGACGACGAGCCCGCCACTTTCCCGCCCGGTGATGTCGCCCAGGCTCATGACCCGGGCCGACGGGGTCGCCACCTCAACCGTTTCGTCGGCCTGCGCCCCCGGTTCGGCCACCGGGCCGCTTCGGATCGTCGTGGTCTGCACCGGCTCCCGCCACATGAGCTTGGGCATCAGGTCCCCCCGTTCGCGTTCTCGCCGGAGTCGTCAGCCAGTGGGCCGTCAGCCAGTGGGCCGTCAGCCAGTGGGCCGTCAGCCAGTGGGCCGTCAGCCAGCGGGCTCCGTGGTTTTCCGCCGCCGCTGGCCAGGCGCAGCACGTCCTCCTCCGACGCCGCCGGACCGAGCTCGCCGGCCACCGCGCCGTCCTTGAGCACCAGGATCCGGTCGGCCAGCCCGAGCAGCTCGGGCAGGTACGACGAGACGACGATGATGCCCAGCCCGGCCTCGGCCAGGTTGCCGATCACCGTGTACAGCTCGCCCTTGGCGCCGACGTCGATGCCCTTGGTGGGCTCGTCGAAGACCAGGACCTTGGGATGGGTCAGCAGCCAGCGGGCCAGGAGCACCTTCTGCTGGTTTCCGCCGGACAGGGTCGACACCGGCTGGTCGTAGGACCCGGCCCGCAACCGCAGGCTGTCGAGCAGCTTGTCGGCCTCCGCCGCCATCTCCTTGCCCGGGAGCAGCCCCCGGCGGGAGCCCCGGCGCAGGCTGGCGATGGTGACGTTCTCCCGGATCGAGAGCTCGGGCAGCAGGCCCAGCACCTTGCGGTCCTCGGTGAGCAGGCCGATCCCGGCGTTCATCATGGTGCGGGGCCCGGTGGGCTCGACCCGGCGGCCCTCGATCTCGATGTCGCCCTCGACGATGGGTGTCGCGCCGAACAGCGAGAGCAGCAGCTCGCTGCGCCCCGACCCGAGGAGGCCGCCGATGCCCAGGATCTCGCCGGCCCCGAGGGTGAAGTCGATGGTCGGCCCTCCGACCACCCGGCGCAGGCCCTTGACCCGCAGGATCGGCGTGCCCGACTGCCGGTGCTGCTCCGGGTAGAGCGACGTGATCTCCCGGCCGACCATGGCGGTGATGAGCTTGTCCTCGTCGTAGGCGCTCATAGGCCCGGTCTCGGAGAGCCCGCCGTCGCGCAGGACGGTCACCCAGTCGCCGATCTCGAACATCTCCTCGAGCCGGTGGGTGACGTAGAGCATGGCCACGCCGTCGTCGCGGAGGCGCTTGATGTGGTCGAGCAGCCTCTTCGACTCCGCTTCGGTGAGGGCGGTGGTCGGCTCGTCGAAGACGATCACCTTGACCGTGTCGGCGGTAAGGACCTTGGCGATCTCCACCAGCTGGCGGGTGGCGGCGGGGAGGCGCTCCACGACCGCGTCGGGCGACACGTCGGTGAGGCCCACCTCGTCGAGGGCCGCTCGGGCCCGGCTGCGCAGGTCGCCCTTGTCGAGGATGCCGCGGTGGGACGGCAGCCGGCCCATGAACAGGTTCTCCGCCACCGTCAGGTGCGGGAGCAGGCTCAGCTCCTGGTAGACGGCCTGCACGCCGGCTTCCCGGAGGGCGGCGGGAGTGGGTGACGTGACCGGCTCGCCGTCGATCGTGTACGTGCCGCCGTCGGCGTGATGGGCGCCGGTGAGCACCTTGATGAGAGTCGACTTCCCGGCCCCGTTCTCACCCGCCAGGCAGTGGACCTGGCCCGGCAGCAGCCGCAGCGACACGTCGGTGAGGGCCTGCACCGGGCCGAAGGCCTTTGAGACGCCCGTCAGCTCGAGGACCGCCGTCCTGTCCGGGGCCGGCGCGGGCGCGGGCGCGCTGGGAGTTGCGGTGCTCACGATCCCGCCGCCTCCGTCGGCGGTTCGAGCAGCTGCTTCACCGCTGGGTCGTCGAGGTTCTCCCGATCGGCGACGACCGCGCCAGGGTCGAGATCCCGAGGCGGGATGCGCCCGACCGTGGCCATGCCCGCGGCCAGGACGCCCTGGTACCCGAAGTAGTACGGGTTCTGCACCACGAGGGCGTCGATGGAGCCATCGGCCAGGGCGGCGTTCTCCTGGGGGTCGGAGTCGAAGGCGACGACGGGAATCCGGTCGGCGGCCCCGTTGTCCTTGATGGCCCGGGCCGCCCCCACGCCCGACGTGTTGTTGTCGGCGAAGACCCCGAGCAGGTCGGGGTTGGCGGTGAGGGCGTCGTTCACCTGCGAGGCGGCGGTGTTGATGTCGTTGTTGTTGTAGCGCTGGAGGGACGCGTCCACCTGCGGGCAGCCGGCCGCCAGCCCCGAACGGAACCCGGCGTCCCGGTCCACCAGGGACTGGATGCCGGCCACCGACGACTCGATCAACACCTTGCCGGAGGTCTTGTTCTGGGCCTTCAGGAGGTCGCACATGCGCACGCCGGCCTGGTTCCCGGCCTTGACGTTGTCGGTGCCGATGAACCCCTCCGACTCGGTCGTCACCCGGCTGTCGACGGTGATCACCTTCAGGCCGGCGGCGCGGGCCCTGTCGATCGCCGAGTTGAGCGCCGTCGAGGAGTTGGGCGCGATCACGATGGCGTCGGCCCCCCGGGAGATGGAGTTCTCCACCAGCTGGACCTGCTCGTCGATGTTGGTCTCCGACGTCGGGCCGAACGTGCTGACGTCGATCCCGAAGTCGCCGGCGGCCTGCTTCGACCCCGCCAGCATCACCTGCCAGAAGGACGAGTCGCTGGCCTTGATGATCACGTCGACCTTCTTGCCGCTGACGGCGCCTCCGTCGCCACCTCCTCCACCCCCGCCACCCGACGACCCGGTGGCCCGGCCACCGACGACCCCGGCCACGGCCGCGACCAGAGCGATCGCAGCGACGAGCGAAGCGGAGAAGACCACGCGGGTCTTGGCCATACGAACCTCCCCCAGAAGCCCGGCGGCCGACGAGGCGCGCCGGTCCGTAGACTACGCCGCCGCCCGCCGCCAGTCCTTCTCGATCAGGCCCGAACGAGCTCGTCCGACACGAGGTCGCCGGTGACGCAGACGGCGAAGCCCTGGGGCGGGAACGGCGTGTTCTCGGCGATCACCCGGATCCGGTACTCGCCCGGCTTCGGCTTCGGCACGGTGACCTGCTCGACGTTGTTGGCCGGGTCGGGCGTGACCCCCGCGAACTCTTCCTGCTCGGACGGGTGGAACAGGGAGCTCTTGCCGAAGCTGTTCTCCCCGTTCCCGACCGCGATGGGCAGGTCGGGCCCGGTGACCACCAGCTCCAGGTTGTTCTGGACGTGGACCGCGGCGAAGTCGGTCCAGGTCAGGACCACCCGCAGCGGCGCCTTGGCCCCCTTGGCGACCTTGACGGTGAAGGTTGCCTTCCCCTTCCGGGTCGGGTCGGCGGCCGGGGTGCGGCTCTCCAGCGCGTCGGGCGAGTCGTTGGCCACGTCGGCGAAGGCGAGCTTCCGCTCCGGGTCGTCGGCGGTGGGGAGGATCGTCCCCAGGTCGAGCCGGCCGTAGCCCTGGTCGAAGTCGGGATAGCCCACGTCCTCGGGCGAACCCTGGGTACGCATCGACGGGAGGCGCTTGGCCCCCGCCAGCAGGACGGCCTTTATCAGCGCCGATGACGGTGCCGGCGTCGCCCGGGCCACCCGCAGGTACTGGCGCACGAGGGCGGCGGCGCCGGCCACGATCGGGGCCGCCATGCTCGTCCCGCCGATGTACACGTAGTGGTTGTCGAAGTCCGGCGACGCCATCCACGGCAGGCCGGGGTCGATGGTGGTGGCCCGGGTGGAGAGGATGAACGTCCCGGGCGCCACCAGGTCGGGCTTCACGCTGTCGTAGTCGGTGGGCCCCCGGCTGCTCAGGTTGGCGGTGCGGTCCGGGTTCCCGGCGACCGGCTCGTCGGACGCCGGGGGCAAGGGGAAGGTGCGGGGCTTGCGCGTGCCCCAGGTGCCGTCGAAGCCGGTGCCGGCGCGGTCGGACTGGCAGGCCCCGACGGTGAGCACGTTCTTGGCGGTCGCCGGTGTGCCGACGGTGTTGAAGGTGAGCGTGCCCTTGGGCGCCTTGCCACTGTTGCCGGCGGCCACGACGACGAGCACGTCGGGGTGGGCCCGCAGGAACTTGTCGAGGGTCATCGAGTAGCCCTCGTACGGTCCCGGCAGGGGGACGCCCCAGCTGAGGTTGACGATCTTGGCCCCGGCGTCCACCGCGTGCTGGAGGAGCTGGCCCAGGTCGGGAGGCAGGGCCAGCTTGCCACCCGGCCCGACCACGCCGAACACCGCCAGCTTGGCGCCAGGCGCCACGCCGGTGACCTTGCCGGCGGACGCGTTCCCTGTCCCGGCGACGAGACCGGCCACATGGGTGCCGTGCCCGACCACATCGCCCTCGGCGGCCCCCGGCAGCGCCTCGTTGACGACGATTCGATCGGCCAGGTCGGGGTGGGTGGCATCGACGCCGCTGTCGAAGATGGCGACGGTCTCGCCCTCGCCGGTCCACGGGCTGCCGGCCGCCTCGTTGACCCGCTCGACGCCGATGAGCCGGCGGCTGCGGTCGGCGTACAGCGTGGGTGTCTCGTAGGGGCTGAGCTTGGCCACCTGTGGCAGCGCCGCCAGCCCGGCCAGGAACGCCTGGAGGGGTGCGGGATCGAGGGTGAGCTTGACCCTGACCATGATGTCGGACGTGCCGAGGATCTCGGTGCCGGCGGTGGTGGCGATGATCGACCCCACGAGGGCCACGTCGTCGGGCTGCTGGCAGATCACGTCGTAGGTGTCGGGCACCTCGCCCGGCTCGCTGTCGGCCAGGAGGCCGGCCTGGGCACCCAGCTCGGCGGCCCTGGCGGCCTTGACGGCGTCGAGGAGCTCGGGGGTGACCGACGCCTCGAAGCCGTAGGGCTCCATGCCAGCCACGAAGGGCTGGCGGCGGAGCTCGACCTGCTGCGCAGGAGTGAGGTACATGAGCAGCACGTTGCCCGGCTCGGCGGCGAGCGGCTCGAGCCCGAGATCGTCGAGGGTCGCCCGCTGGTCGGCGCGCAGCGGTCCGGTGAATCGCACGCGGAAGACGTCCACGGCGCCCGTGCCCGGCTCCACGACGGCACTGGGCTCCACGGGGGCGCTGGGCTCCACGGGGGCGCTGGGCGGCACGGCGGCGCCCGCCTCCATGCCAGTGCCCGCCTCCATGCCAGTGCCCGCCTCCATGCCAGTGCCCGCCTCCATGCCAGTGCCCGCCTCCATGCCAGTGCCCGCCTCCATGCCAGTGCCCGCTTCCAGGGCAGGACCGGCGCTCGGCGCGGCGGGGGCAGGTGGCTCCTCCGCGGCGGCTGGTGCCTCGGCCGGGAGGGGGGCGGGTTGATCGGCCAGCGCTCGCGCCTCGTCCTCGGCCAGCGCCACCGCCTCGTCGCCGACGACGAACCACCCGTCGTCGGCCGACAGCACCGCCATCTGCCCCATCTGCTCGAACCCGACCAGCGCGTCGTCGTCCTCGGCCGGGTGGCGACGGGAGGCCGTCCGCGTTGGGGCCGCGGCGGCCGTAACCACGATCGGCGTCATGACGATCGGCGGGGCCTTGCGGGCCCTCGCAGTCTCGGTCTTACCCGTCCC
The DNA here is from genome assembly GCA_963827345.1 of uncultured Acidimicrobiia bacterium. Taxonomy (GTDB): domain Bacteria; phylum Actinomycetota; class Acidimicrobiia; order Acidimicrobiales; family AC-14; genus CAWGUU01. Next base: position 811,742 of record CAWHAN010000006.1, read on the forward strand.
TCCCGCCTTCCCAGCTTTCCCGGCTTTCCGACTCTTCCGGGCCGGGCTGGCCGGCGGCGGCGGGGCGGCGGCGGGAGCGGGAGGGGGCGCGGCTGGAGTGGCTGGGGCGATCTCGGGGTCGGCCACGGCGTCGACCAGGAGACCGGCCCGGGTCAGCACGGCCAGCTGGTCGGGCCGGCGCCAGCCTTCGACCGCCTCGTCGAACACCTGGACCTCGTTGGGATTGACCTCGGAGAGGACGGCGACGGCCAGGTCGCGCTGTTCGTCGGTGTCGGTGTACACCGAGGCGCGGAAGGGATCGTTGGCAGCCATGTCGCAGCACCTCCTCGGCCCGGGCTCCGACCGTACCGTGGGCGCAGTGGTTGCGGGGCGCGTGACGGTCGACTCCGGCGGTCGGTCGTCACCACTCCGCGGCCGATATCGTCACAACCCGGTCGCCATGCTGGTCGGGTAGGGAGTTCGAGGGAGGCCATGAAGCCGATCAGAGCGTGGGAGCGCGCCTATTTCGCCGCCGTCGGCCTCCTCGCCCTGTCCGTCGGCGTGTGCGGCTTCTTCTTCCCGGCGCGGGCGACCAAGGTGCTGCCGTTCCCGGTGCCGCCGCTCCACGCTCGCTTCCTGGGGGCGATGTACCTGTCTGGGCTGGCCTTCATGGTCGGCGCCCTGGTGGCGCGAACCTGGGCGGAGGTGCGGATCGTCCCGCCCATGACCGCCATTTGGACCGGCGGCCTGCTGGTCGTCTCGATCATCCACCTCGACGCCTTCGACCTCAGCGAGCTCCCCGACCAGGTGTGGTTCGCGGCCTACGTCGCCTACCCGCTGGTCGCCCTGTGGCTGACGTGGCGGCACCGGGCCGACGCCCACGAGCGGGCGCCGGGTGCGGCGATCCCGAGGTGGGCCAGGGGCTACCTGGTGGGTCAGGGCGCAGTGGCCACCAGCCTCGGGACGGCGCTCTTCCTTGCGCCGGACTGGATGGCCGGCGGGTGGCCCTGGCCGATCACCCCGCTCCTCGCCCAGCTGTACTCGGCGCCCCTGCTGTCCTACGGCATCGGCAGCCTGCTCCTGTCGCGCCAGCAGACGTGGCCCGAGGTGCGGGTCTGTGCCGTCGCCATGGTCGTCTTCGCCGCCCTCGTCCTGGTCGGCTCGCTCCTGCACCGTGACCTGTTCGACGCCGGCGACGTCGCCGACTCGGCCTGGTTCGCCGGCTTCGCAGTCGCCACCGCCGGACTGGCGGTCGTCGGCGTGGAGTCGGTGCGGGGCTCGATCCCAGCTGAGGCGGGGCGGTGACCCGGCCCGGTACCCGCGTCGCCTGGCCCTTCCGGGTGTGGCTGGGGGCCGAGGTGCTCTTCGGCGTCTTCGCGGTGCTGAGCGTGGGCGTCTCCCCCGCCGACACCGCCGAGAACTTCGCCTGGCCGATCCAGCCGGTGGTGATGGCCGCCGCCTTCGGGGCGCTCTACGCCTCGGTGGCGCCGACCTTCGTGGTGGCCATGCTGGCCCGCCGGTGGGAGATGATCAGGGTGCTCGTGGTGCCCGCCGCCCTGTTCACGTCGGCCGAGCTGTTGGCCACGGTCCTGCACTGGGACAAGTTCTCGGTGGGCACGGCGCCGTTCAACCTCTGGCTCGCCAGCTACCTGCTGCCGCCCCCCGTCTACGTCGGCGCCTACCTCTGGCACCAGCGGCGGGCTACGCCTTCGACCTTCGATAGGCCACTCCCCTCCGGGCTCCGGATCGCCCTGCTCGTCCTCGGCGGGCTCCTGAGCGTCGAGTCGGTCGTGGGATTCGCCTTCCCCCGGTACTTCGTGTCGTCGTTCCCGTGGGCGCTCACACCGTTGACGACCCGTGTGCTGTGCGGCTTCCTGCTGGCCATCGGCGCCATCCTCCTGTCCATCGCCAGGGAGAACCACCGCGACAGGGCCCGGGTGACGAGCCCCCTCATGATCCTCCTCCTGCCGGCTGTCGCCTTCCAGCTGTCCCGGTACTGGGACCAGGTCGACACGACGAACGTCCGCTTCTGGACGACCCTCGTCTACCTCGGCGCCCTCTTCTGCCTCGGCTTGTACCTCGCTAGGGGCGACTGGCGGGAGACACTCGGATGAACGTCCCCGACGACGCTGCCTCCAGAGCGGGCGTCGCCCTCCTGGTGGTCGGGTACCCGGTGTCGGTGGCCGTCCTGGTCCGGCTGTTGCCGGTGCTGAGAGAACGGCGGCGGCGATGGTTCGGGGCCCTCGTGGCCGGCCTGTCGTGCCTGGTGGTGGGGTGGGCCCTCCTGCGGAGGCCGTCGGCGGCGGCGATCAACGGGGTCGGGCTGGCCGCGGCGGCGACGGCCTGGGTATGGCGGGGAAGGCGCCGCCGGTGACGTCCGGCGAGGCCTACGGTGCCGACCTGGCCGTCGCCCACCACGAGGGCTTCGGCGGCATCGCCCGGGGCGCGGCGGCGACGGTCCTGGAGGCGGGAATGCCCGCTGGTGGGCTCGTGGTCGACCTGGGCTCCGGAAGCGGGATCCTGGCCCGGCTGCTGACCGACGCCGGCTTCGACGTCCTCGGCGTCGACATCTCCCCCGACATGGTCCGCCTGGCTGCGGCCGTGGCGCCGACGGCCACCTTCGTGTGCGCCCCGCTGCTCGACGTCGACCTCCCTCGCTGCGTCGCCGTCACCGCCGTCGGCGAGATCCTGAACTACGGCTTCGACCCTCGTCACGGGGAGGACGCCCTCGGGGCAGTCATCGACCGGGTGGCTGAGGCGCTGTCGCCCGGCGGGCTCTTCCTCTTCGACGTGGCCGGACCGGGGCGGGCGAGCCGACCGCACCTACCAGGTGTTCTACGACCAGGGCGACTCCACCCTGTACTCCCGGGGCGACGAGGACGAGGCCGGCACCACCCTCGTGCGCCGGATCACGCTGTTCCGCCGGGTCGGGGACACGTACCGGCGCACCGACGAGTCCCACCTGCTCCACCTGTACCCGCCCGACGCGGTGGAGGCTCGCCTGCGCCAGGCGGGCTTCGACGTCCGTCGGGTCGACCGCTACGGCGGGTTCGCCATGCCCCACGGGCTGCACGGCTTCGCGGCCACCCGCCAAAGACAATGACGACGGCGCGGTGACAACCGTCGTCGCCGACGACGGCCTCCGGCGCTGCCCGTGGGGCCTCGATCCACCCGAGTACCGCCGGTACCACGACGAGGAGTGGGGCCGACCGGTGCGTCTTTCGCCCCGGCGGTGCTGTTGGACCCGGCTGTCCCCGACGACCAGGTGCGGGTGTCGGTGTTCCGGCGGGTGGAGCGAGAGGCCCTGGCCGCCGCCTTCGCCGACTGGGGGCGGCGGGTCCGCCCACCCGACGACAACTTCGAGGCCGAGCTGCACTCGAGTCCCGCTACGCCATGGTGCGCCAGTTCCTGCCGTCGCTGCTGGCCACGATCGACTTAGCTTAGAGGCCAGCCTCGCGGGCCAGGCCGCGCTGGAGTCGGTCAGCGCCGTGCGAGCGCTCGAGGGGGGCGCAAAGAAGGTCGGCTTCGACGAGGTGCCGACCGAGATCCTCACTCCGGCGTGGCGGCGGCTGGCCGGGCAGCCGGGCGGGGCTCGACCGGTGCGCCTACACGTCGCCGTGCTTGAACAGCTGCGGGGCACGCTGCGCGCCCGTGACATGTTCGTGCCCCGCAGCCAACGGTGGTCGGACCCTCGGGCCAAGCTGCTCGCCGGTGCGGCCTGGGAGGGGGAACGCGTACACGTGTGCCGCACGCTGGGGCTCTCGGCCGAGCCGACGGCCGCCCTCTCGCAGCCGGCCGCGGAGCTGGACGAGGCCTATCGTCGCACTGCCGGACGGTTCGCGGCCAACACCGCGGTGGATCTGGACGCCGGCAAGCTCAAGATCTCGGCGCTCGACCGCCTCAACGAGCCGGAGTCCCTGGTATCGCTGCGCGAGCGCGTTGGCGAGCTGCTGCCCGGGACTGACCTGCCTGACCTGGAGGTGGCGCCGACGGGATCCGCTTCGTGGTGCCCGTGCGCACGATCTCCGCCGGCCCCACCGAGGTGATGACCGACTCGGCCTCGTACTCCGACCAGGTCCTCGGGCTGTTCCATCATTATCCCCGCATCCCCAGAGCAGGCGTGAGGGGGCCTTCTGGGGTTCGAACTCGAGATGAAAGGACGATCGCCGAGAAACCACTCGTTGCCGGGCGTCGGGCCTAGACAGCCCCCGCCGGGCGAATTCGCACTCGCACTCGATCACGACCCGAGGACGTTCACTCCTGGAGTTGCTCACTCCGCCAGGGCCGGGGACGACCTCAGTACATCGGCGCTCGTACGGCCCTCCCCACTCTCGAACACCTGCTCCTTCGATGAAGTCTCCGTTCCATTCATACGGGAAGGCCTGGCCAGTCGCGGCGATGCGGAGCGAACGCGAGAGGGGCGCGTGGGGTGGCATCGGCCCCAATCGGCCCCGACTGATCGGTCAGATCCGCGTGCGGCGGAGTCGAAGTGGAGGCCCTCAGACCCCTCCCGCTGGTTCCCGCAACGAGCAGTTGCGATGAACCCGATGAAATGCTTGAATCCGATAAAACCGATGCTGGGGGGTCCAGATGACAAGAGAGGCAGCAGACAGGGCATCTGCGAGTCGGGCGTTACTCGGGCTCGCCCTCATCGTCAACCTTGTCATGAGCGCGGTGCCGGGTCGGTCGTCGGCCCAGGCGCCGCCGACCGGCCATCTCGAAGTCTGCAAGGAGGCTGAGGGCACGGGGGTGACTGGCGTGTTCACGTTCCAGGTCTCGGGATTGGCCGGCACCGTCGAGCGCGCCCGTCGGCTCGTGTGCCGGGATGTTGACGCTGCCCGCGGGCGAGGTGACGATCACGGAGGTGGCCCAGGCGGGGTACACCCTCAGCAATGTGCGCACCGAACCGTTCGACCGCCTAGTCACCACCGACCTGGGGGCGGGAAGCGCCACCGTGGTGGTCGTCGCGGGTGATGCCGCCTCACAGACCATCGCCTACTTCCGCAACCGGGTGGGATCGGGCACGACGTCGACCACCACATCGAGCACCACCAGCACGACCACCACCAGCACGACCACCACCATCGTCACACCGACGACGTTGCCGGAGCCGACGACGACCGTGCCCGGTCAGATGGGAGCGATCCAGATCTGCAGCGAGGCCGCAGGTCCCGCCGTCACCGGTTCGTTCGACTTCACCTTGTCCTCCCTGACCGGCTTCGTCACCGTGCCGGTCGGCACCTGTTCCAACGAGATCCCGGCGCCGGTCGGGACCCCGCGGGTCACCGAGACACCACGCCCGGGCCATGTGCTCGAGGCGGTCTCGACCGAGCCGGTCGATGCCCTCCTCGGGTACGATACGGGTCTGCTGGCCGCCGACGTGACCATCACGGCCGATCAGACGACCCGAGTGATCTTCCGCAACCAGGTGGTGCAGGGTCGGATGAAGGTCTGCCAGATCGCCGGGAACGGTGTCGCCTACGGCACCGTGTTCACGTTCGAATTCGGCGGCGGCTTCCTAACCGTCCCCGCCGGGCCGCCGGAGCAAGGTGGCTACTGCACGGTCGACGGCCTCTTCCCCGTGGGCACCGTGCTCACCGTCACCCAGTCGCCGGTTCCCGACATCGTGGTGTCGGCGATCGCTGTGGAGCCGTCGGATCGCCTCGTGGGCACGCCCGACCTTCTCGGTGGGCAGGTGACGGTCGAGGTCGGCACCGAGATCACCGAGGTCACGTTCACCGACCGGTCCACAATCCCCCCGCTGCCAACGACCACGACCACGACCACCGTGCCGACGGCGACGGGCTGCACGTACACCCAGGGGTTCTACAAGAACCACAGTGGCGTGGTGGCCTCGCTGGTCGCCCGAAACGGCGGCACCTTGACTATCGGGGGCGTCGCCCTCAGCCTCTGCCGACGCCCAATCGCTGTTCAAGCGGAAGGTCGCGGGCAACTACCTGGTGGCCGTCATGCACCAGCTCGTCGCCGCTCGGCTGAACCAGCTCGGCGGATCGGGCGTGCCGCCGGCCGTCGCCGTCGCAATCGGCGCAGCGGACGCCCTGGTGGCGGAGCGCGGCGGTCCCTTCCAGGGCACAGCGGTGCCGCAGACCCCCGTCGTCTACTTCGGATCGACCTACTTCGCCAGCCAGTTGAACAACACGCTCGACGGCTACAACCAGGGCACGGCCAGTGGGGGTCCTCGCCACTGCGGGTGAGGAGGCCTGCCTGGAGGCCCTCTTCGCCGTGCATGCCTACCTGGCCCGGGCGTGGTCGATGCTCCAGGAGCTGCACGGCCTCTACCTGGCCGAGACCGAGGAAGCGGCCATGGAGGCCCTCGACCGCTTCTCCCGGATGTACGCCGAGGACCCCCTGCCCGAGTTCTACAGGGTGGTCGACACCCTCCAGCGATGGCCTCCGAAATATTCGCCTTCGACAAGGCGGGCCGGATCAGCAACGGCCGCCTGGAGGGGACCATTATCTGGAGCACGGCCCGGCGCGTCTCCAACGTCACCCACGACCGTGGCGCCCCGCATCAGCATCGTCGGGCACACGTTCTATGCAGCACGTGACTGACACACCCTTCGATAGGTTCACCTCGAACACGTGTTCGGGGAGTGGAGATGAAGGTCCAGCCGGGTGACGATGCCGGTGACCGGCGAGACGTCGTGGACGGTGGTGGACGAGAACCTGGAGCCGGTAGGCCCAGCCGAGCGCTACCCGGCCCATCTGGCCACGATCGAGCGTTCACCCAACACTGTGCGGGCCTACGCCCACGGGCTGCGCCTGTGGTGAGAGTTCCTCCAACGGAGAGGGATCGCCTGGGACCAGGCCGGGGCTGAGGACGTGTCGCGTTTCGTGGCCTGTCTGTTACTGCCAGGGCCGGGTCAACATCGCCGGCGAATGCATCGCCTTCGACCCCGACGCTCCCACTGCCGGCGCCGAGTGGGTGGAGCACAACCTGGCCCGGGTCCAGGCCAGCCTGCCCAACGGCTACTGCGGCCGGCCGCCCCAGCAGGACTGCCCACACCCCAACGCCTGCCTCACCTGCCCCGACTTTCAGACCACGCCCGAGTTCCTCGACGTGCACCGCCGCCAACTGAGCGACACCGCCGTGCTCATCGCCACCGCCGAGGCCAACGGACAGTTCCGCGTCGTTGCCAACCACCGCCGGATGTCGGAGAACCTCGAGCGCGTCATCACCGCTCTGGACGTGATCGCGGAGGAGGGGCCGTGACCCTTGAGCCGCCGAGGCCCTTGGTGGCCGCTGCCCGCCGACGCAGCGATCACGCCCGCCGGCAGCGTTCGCGACGCCATCCGACGCCTCGACCGGGCCGGCGAGGACGTGAGCTTCAGCGCTGTGGCCAAGGCGGCGGAGGTATCGCGGTCGTGGCAGCTTCTACCGGGCGCCGGAGCTGCGAGCCGAGATGGAGCGCCTGCGGGACGCCAGGCCACCGTCACCCATGCGGTTCCCGAGTGCCCAACGGGGCTCGGTCGAGTCCTACCAGCGCCGGATCGAAGCGCTCCTTGACGCCAACGCCCTCCTGCGGGAGGAAAATCGCCGGCTCAACGACCGCCTCGCCACGGTGCTCGGCGAAGAACGCGACCCCCGTCGAGGACATGTCGCCGACACCGAAGTCCCTGGTCCCGACACTTCCCGGCCCCGCCGCTCCAGATAAGGTAAGGACCAGCAACAAGCTCGGCGTCCTCAAGCGCATGGCCTTCGGTTTTGTCAACGCCTCCAATCTCGAGGCGAGAGGCCTGCTGCTCTGTGCGCCCCGGCCGGCTCTCCCCTGAACCACCGTCCCCAGCATCGCGCTGTCTCGACAAACGCTCCTGTCCTCGGGGGGCGCGGCGAGTGGCGGCGGAGTAGCGGCCACCCGGGCCCACCGATCAGGAAACAGTCACGTCGTCGATGTAGATCACGTCGCCGGCCACGCCGGACCCGTTGGTGAGATCGACGCCGACGCGTGTCGTGCCCGCGGGCGCGGTCGCCGAAACGGAGACCTCGGACCACTCGGGTCCCAGGGGGCTGTCGATGACGTCGATCCCCAGCACCGTCCCAACGTCCGATCGCCAGGTGACGGTCATGGTGACCGCCAGTCCCGAACCGGCGCCGGCCATGGCCGAGAACCCCATGGTCCGGGGACCGGGCTCGGCGATGAAGCCGGGGTAGTTGGCCAGGGTCACGCCCCACCCGTGGGCCGCGGTGACCTCGACCCGAAGGCTCCGACTGCCGCCGTGGGCCTGCTCGGCGGAAGACGAGACCGCGGCTGAGAACCAGGGCGACCATTGGCCGACGCCGTTCTCTAGGGTGGCGGTGTCGGCGTCGAGGAGACCGGTGGCCGGCGGCGGCGGGGGCGGGGGCTCGGCACTGGCTTCGACCAGCACGTCGTCGAGGTAGATGACGTCACCCGCCACACCCGACGAGTGGACGAAGTCGACCGCCACCCAGGCCGTCCCTGAGGGGGCGGATACGACAGCTGAGGCATGGGCCCAGGTCGCACCCAGGCCCAGCGTGACCTCCTCCGTCGCCAGTGTCACTCCGGACAGCGTCACGCCAGTGGGCCCGCATGGTGGCCGGCAACGCCTCGCCCGCGCCCTGCCGGCCCCAGAAGGAGATCCGCTTGTTGCCGGCGGTGGTGGCGAAGCCGGGATGGTTGCTTTGCGTCACCCCCCATCCGAAAGCGGACGTGACGCGCACCTCGAGGCTGTAGCTGCCGCCATGCGCCTGCGCGCTCGACCGGGAGACCTCGGTCGAGAACCACGGCACCCAGGCGCCAAACCCGGCCTCGAGCGTGGCGGTGTCCTCGTCGAGGGCGCCCGGCGGTGGTGGGGGCGGTGGGGGCGGGGCGGCCAGGCTGGCAGCCACCGAGATGTCGTCGAGGTACACCACGTCGCCCGCCACGCCCGCCGAATGGGAGAAGTCGACGCCGAAGAAGGCGGTGCCCGGGGGAGCGGCGACGACCGCCATCGCCTGGGCCCGCGCCGGGCCCAGGCGCAGGGTCACCACGTCGGTGCCCAACGCAGCGCCGCCGGAGTCCCTCCAGTGGACGCTCATGGTCGCCGACAGCCCCGTCCCCGAGCCGGCCTTGCCCCAGAAGGAGATCGCCTTGTCGCCCGGCGTGGCCCCGAAGCCGGGGAAGTTGCTCTGGGTGACGCCCCATCCATGGGCCGCGGTGACGTCGACCTGCAGGCTGTGGCTGCCGCCGTGGGCCTCCTCCGTGGATCGGGACACGGCGGCCGAAAACCACGGCACCCAGGTGCCGAGTGATCCCTCGAGGGTGGCGGTGTCGTCCGGGATGTCGTTGGTGGATGGCGGCTCGTCGCCGACGACGAAGTCGTCGACGAACAGGGAGCTACCGGCCGTGCCGGTGCCGCTGGTCAGCTCGAGGGTGACCCGGGCGGTGCCGGCCGGGGCGACGACGTGGGCGATCGCCTGTTGCCACTCGTCGGTGAGGGCCAGGACGGCGGCCTGATCGACCTGGAGGTCGGCGCCGGATGCATCCCGCCACCTGACCGTGAGATCGACCGCGCTGCCGGGTACGACCCCCACACCCGCCCGGCCCAGAAACTGACGGCCTTGGCCCCCGGCGTGGCGGGGAAGCCGGGGTGGTTCTGGAGGTTGAGGCCCCAGAACTGGTCGCCGATGTCGACCTGGAGACTGCGGGCTCCCCCGTGGGCCTGGGCCGTGGTTCGGGTCATGGTGGCGGAGAACCACGGCGTCCACTGCCCGGCCGACCCCTCGAATCCGGAGGTGTTGCCATCGAGGTGGTTGGTGACCTGGCCCGGCGGGCCCGGCTCGTATGTGCTCCCCCCGTCCTGGAGGTAGGGCGATCCCCGCCAGGACGTGAAGTCGAGGATGCGGCCCGGCTCGAACGGCGTGTAGCTCCAATCGCCGACGTAGCGGTTGCCGGCGAAGTGGTTCCCCTGGCCGAAGGTGACCGGGGTCTGCACCGTCGTGCCCAAATACGGAGACCAGGGCGGCGACGTGCCGAAGCTTCCCAGCAGGCCCTGCTGGCCACACGGCGTGCCGTTGCACCCGATGGCCGACTTGTTCAACCGGAAGTCGTTGTCGGCCACGGCGATGTTCTTCGTCTTCCACCGGCAGTCGTTGAAGTAAGGAGCCGAGTCGATCGTGCCCTCGACGCACGTCGCGGGCGATGCCGCCCCGACCAGGGTGCACGGGCCGTGGGGGGACGATCCGCAGAAGCGGTTGGCGTCCTCCCAGAGCACCACACCGCCCCAGTTATCCTCCATGAAGTTGCCGATGATCCGGAGGGTGCCGTATATCCCGTCGTTGAGCCGGGGCTCGCCACCGCTCTCGGCGATGAAGATGGCCCCCACGGGGAAGTTGTCGCCCCGTGCGGCGAAGGCGGCGCCCTCGATCAGGGCGTTGCGCTTGAGGGTGTTGGACACGATGCGGGCGTTGTAACTGAGCTCGTACTGGATGCCCACGCCGTCGTTGTCGTTCACGAAGTTGTGGGCGATGAGAAATCCGACGTTGTTGGTGTCGGCCCATAGGCCCGGGCCCCGGTTGTGGTGCACCCAGTTGCCGGTCGCCTCGACGCCGGAGGACTTCCAGAACTTGCCCGCCCCGCTGCAACCGCAGCCGGGCATCGCCGCCTCCCAGTCGTCGGTGTTGTTTCGGGCGATCTCGTTGCGGTCGAGGACGACGCCGACCGCCTCGAACACGTTGAACCCGTACTGCCCGTTGTCGACCAGGCAGTTTTGGCGAACCACGTTGCCGGAGCCGACCACCACGCCCGCACCCGCGTTATCGCGGATGGTGTTGTTCTCCACTGTCCATCCGGTGGCGTGCTCGTGGTTGACGGCACCCTGGTTGAGCTGGGTACCGACCGCCCCGAAGCGCTCGACGGTGAGGTGGCGAACGGAGACGTCTACGGCGTCGCCACCGAAGGCGTGGGTGTTCACCCGGTTGCCGTCAAGCACGGCCCCCGGCGCCCCCACATAGCTCGACCCGTCCTTGGCCACGACGTGGTCGGAGGCGTCCGGGCCAACCGTGTGGATGCCGGGCGCCAGCCAGAACGTCGTCCCAGGCGGGTTGGAGACGGTGACCGCGGCGAGGCTGGTCCCAGGATCGACCGGCACCGATCCCGGCGGCGGTGTTGCGGGGCCGTCGAGGAGGGCGGCGTTGCCACAGACCGGCGCCGGCGGAGTGGTCGGATAGGCGCCGCTAACCGGCGTCGAGTTGTCCACGAACGTACTGCCGACGTCCTGCAACCAGGTCCCCTGCCACGCGGCGAAGGACACGAAGTTGCCTACCGCGTAGGGGTCGTACTGCCACGGCCCGACGTAGCGGTTGTTCTCGAAGTGGTTGTTCTGGTCGAAGGTGATGGCCTGCTTGATCACGTCGCCGTGGTAGGGCGACCAGGGCGGGCTGGTCCCCGTGTTCGAGAACAGCCCCTGGGTGCCGCAGTTGGCCACACAGTCGATGGCCACCTTGTCGATCTGGAAGTCGTTGTCGGCGACGAGCACGTTCTGCGTCTTCCACCGGCAGTCGTCGTAGTAGGGAGCGTCCTCGATCGTGCCCGCCACGCAGGTCTCTACCGTCCCGACACCAGCGATGGGGCAGAACCCGTCGGCGGTGTTGCCGGCCGTGTTGCAGAAACGGTCCGCGTTCTCCCACAGGACCACCCCACCCCAGTTGTCGACCAGCCGGTTCCCGGTGACCTCCAGGGTGGAGTACACGCCCCCGTGGACCCGGCTGTCACCGCCGCTCTCGGAGATGTAGATGGCGGCGACCGGGAAGCCGTCGTTGCGGTCGCCGAACACCCGGCCCTTGCGCAGAGTGTTGCGCACCAGTGTGTTGTTGTGGATGTAGGCGTTGTAGCTGGTCTCGTAGACGATGCCCTCGGACGCGTTGTCGTTGATGTAATTGCCCTCGATCCGGAAGCCGACCGCGTTGGTGTCGGCGAAAAGACCCTGGGCCAGGTTGTGGTGGACCCAGTTGTTGGTGACCACCGCGCCGTGCACTCCCCAGAACTTGCCGCCGCCCGAGCAGCCGCAGGCGGGGTCGCTGGTTTCGATGTCGTCGGCTGCGTTGTGGCCGATCTCGTTGTGGTCCATGAACACGTTCACGGTGCCCGAGGGCCGGGACGTGTTGAACCCGTACTGCCCGTTGTTCTCGATGCAGTTGTAACGGATCACGGTGTCGGAGCCGAGGTCGATACCCGCTCCGTGGTTGTCGCGAATCGTGTTGTACTCGATCGTCCAAGACACTCCGCCGTCGTGGTTGACGACGCTCTCGCCGTTGGGCGAGACGAAGTTCTGGATCGTCAGGTGGCTGACCGTCACCCCCGACGCGGGCGTGGTGAACGCGTAGCGGTTGAGCCGGCGGCCGTCGAGGATCGCCCCAGGTGCGCCGATGTAGGTGTTGCCGTCCTTGACCGCCACCTGGGCGAACTCGCTGTCGTCGAGCACATGGATGCCTGCGGTCAGCCAGAAGGCCGTGCCCGGAGGGTTGGCGACGGTGAGGTCGTAGACGTTCTGGCCGGGGTCGACCCGGACCGACCCGGCTGGTTGGGTCGCCGGGCCGTCGAGTATCTCGACGTTCCCGCAGATTTGCGCCGGTGGCGTCTCCGGCGCCCCGGTGGTGGGCGGCGGGGGGTCGGGGGCGGCCCTTGCGGTCGGAACGCTCGATCCGGCGCTCAGGCTAGCCACAAGCAGAGCGGCGGATACCACAGCGAGGCACGTCTGGCGACTCGCGGCGCGACCTCCTGGGCCGGTGCCGGGGCGACTAGGGGACGTCGGGCCAGCGCCGGACCGCCATCCCTTACGCTGCGCTAAACCAGACGAATTTGACATATCACCCCAGCGTACCGTGACCTCCGCCGGGGCGGGTGCCAGAAACCAGGGCTAGCTCGGCGATCGCAACTGTTGGCGCCAACCGACCGCCCGCACCCGGAGTCATAGCTGCGCTACCTCTGGGCTCTCGCCCCACGCGGTCGTTCTGGTCACGATCAAGCTAGGATCAACGTAACGCCAATACTTCGTCATCCTCTCCTCTTGACATTGCAGACGAAACCGTCACAGACTTGCCGGAAGAGGCGCGTCGACCCTCTTTCAACCCGGAGACCGGGTCGGCGGGTCAGCAAGGGGCAGGTTTCTTGCCTGACTGGGCAGTGGTGATCGAGTGCGCCTCCCCCGGCCAGCCAGTGCTCGATCTGGTGATGATCGACCGCTTGGTAGAGCACCTCGCGCCGTGGCGAGCCACCGCCATCTACAACCCCGACCGGTATGCGCTCCAGGTCGTCGTCGATGGCGATGGCCCGCAGTCGGCGCTGGCCGCCGCCTCTTTGGCCCACGCCGAGGCGGTTCGCACCCTGGGGATACCCCAATGGCAGACCATTCGGGTCGAGGCGATGACCCTCGCCGAGCTGGCCCGGAGCTGGGAGGTCTTGCCCCCCAACCCACCGCTGCTGCCGAAGCGGGTGTGGGAGATCTGCCCGAGCTTCACCATCCGCATGTACGAGGTCGGCCGGCTGATGGTGCGCGCCACCTCCGTCGACGAGCTCAGCCGGGTGCTGGCCCGTTTCGTCTACGAGTCCGGGGGCTGGACCCTGAGTCCGGGCGACGCCATGGACAAGAGGCTGCCGATCGATCTCTCCCTCGGGGTCGGCGAGCCGCTCCTTCCGGCGGCGGAACCGTTGAGCAGCGGCAGGCTACTGCTGGAGGACGCGCTGCCGACACTCGTCGACGACGCCCGCGTCCTGGCCGACCGGCTGCGCCGGCTCGCTCCCGACGGACCGGTGGGGGATGCGTCCTCCCGGCATCACCCCGGCTAGCGCTAGCCCCACCCGTCCTGCTCGGGGCCGTCGCCATGCCATCGGGGCAGCCAGCGAAAACGGCCGCCGAGCAGGGCTCGGATCTCCGGCACGCTCACCTGCCGGTGTCTCCCCTGCTCCACGAAGTACGCGCTGCGGCCCCGCTCGGCCCACCGCCGCAGGGTGGCCGGCAGAACGGGAGGTACTCGGGCCACCGCCCGGCTCACCGTCGGCGACGCCTGATCGTCCACAGCGCCTCCTTCCTGTCTCATCCCCGCGTCCCAGGCCCGAGGGTTGATCATGTCCGACCTTGATATCGGTGTAAATGAGTCGTATTGCTCATCGAGGAGATCGCTTGGACGGTCCTCAAACGGACCGGCGCTGGGTCGACCCCGCGGGCTAGGACGCACCCCCCGCCCGCGGCCGCGGCGCACGCGCTCGTCGGCCGCGCCCGCTCCCGACCACGCCGGTCGCGCCGCCGTGGGCGTGGGCGAGGCGGCCGGACCTCACCGGGCACCACGCTCGAAGAGCACGGAGGGAACCGTCTGGAGGACGATCTTGAGGTCCAGCGGCAGCGACCAGTTGTCGACGTAATAAAGATCGAGTTCGACGTAATCGTCGAAGTCGGCCCCCGCCCGGCTGTGCACCTGCCACATGCCGGTGATCCCGGGCCGGACCCGGAGCCGCTGGTAGAGCTCGGGCGCCCACTGCTCGGCCTCGTCCAGCAGGGCCGGGCGAGGGCCGACGATGCTCATTTCGCCCCGCAGCACGTTCCACAGCTGGGGCAGCTCGTCCAGCGACATGCAGCGCAGGTACCGGCCCACCCGGGTGACCCGGGGATCATGCCGGAGCTTGAACAGTGGCCAGGCAGCCTCGTTGAGGTGCCGGAGGTCATCGAGTCGCGATTCGGCGTCGGCGACCATCGAGCGCAGTTTGATCAGCTCGAACGTCTCCCCGTCCCGACCCAGCCGCCGCTGACGGAACAGGACCGGCCCGGGGCTCTCGAGCGTTATCACAGCCGCCGACACCGCTATCACGGGGGCGGCCAGCAGGAGGCCGAACGTGGCGAACACCACGTCGAAGGTCCGCTTGGCCAGCGCTCGCGGAGCTGGCCGGCAGGGCCGGACATGTAGAACGTCGAACTGCCTCCCAAGCGTGCCGACGGTCAGCCGCTCCGGTGCGATCCCTCGTAGCGAGCCGAGCACCTCGACGTGGATCCCGGAGTGTGTCAGCAGCCGGGTGACCAGGTTCAACCGCTCGACCGGTACCTGACCGGGCACGATCACCACCCCCTGGGCGCCGGTGCGACGGACGGTTTCGACGGCGTTGTCGATCCCGCCCAAAACGACTTTTCGGCCACTGACGACGGTGCCCACCGGTCGTGCGTCGTCGAGGAACCCGACCACGTCGTAGCCCAGTTCGGGATGGCGGTCGAGGACCGCGCAGAGGCTGGCCGCGTCGCCGCCGACGCCCACCACGACGACATGGCGGGTCAGTCGCCCGGAGCGACGGAGGTACCTGAAGGTAGAGCGAGCGACCGCCCGCTCAAAGGTGAGCACCACGCCTACGATGGCGACGCCGAGAAGGACCAGATGCCCAGGCACCTCGACTCCCCCGAGGAGGGCTATTAGCGCCGTGGAGGCGACCCCGGCCCCGGTCGCATGGATCACGTGGCCCAGCTCCTGGGTCGCACGCTGGACGTGGCGGGCGCTGAGAAGCCGGTATGCAGCCAGGACTACCAGCCAGCACGGCAGCGACACGGCCGCGATCAGGGCATAGGTGGTGGCAGGGACCTCACCGCTCCCGCCCAGGCCCAGGGTCAGCCAGAGCCCGCAGGTGATGGCCGCCAGGTCGGCCGTCGCCTGCATGGTCTTCGCCGCCCGCCCGGGCCTGTGCCACCGGCCAGAGCTTGGCATCGTCGGCATGAGCGCCACCCGCGGTCTGCCCACCTCCACCCCGTTGCTCCCGGCCCGCGCTTCGACCTCCAAAACGTCCTCGATCCGAGGCCATGTCTCTGGGTTCACGCGTGCCGAGCCTCCCGCTGGTGGACGGAGGTTCCCGAGAATAGGATAAATCCGACGAAACCGCCAGAGAGAACGGCCAAACCGGGCATGTTGGCATGGGAGAACCGTCCCGGAGTACGATGAACCAGACAAAGCAGGAGATTCGGCCGAGAACGATGACCGAGCCTTTCCTAATCCGAAAAATGACTGGTGCTTCGTGAGCGCGTGGGCGCGCCGGACTGGGGTGCGGGGCGGAGCCCCGCCTGGGACGGAGCCCGGATGTCGACGGGTTCAGGCGGCGGGAGTGAGGGTGACCCGATGTCCGAGGACCTCGAGCTGGTGGACGAGGTTGCGGGTGCGCCGCTGGGTGTTGACGCTCGTCGAGTAGAAGTCCCCGCCGAGGTCGTGGAACCGGGCGGTCGGGTCGGCGAGAAGGTGCCAGACGATCACCAGGATGGAGCGGGCGACGGCGACAATGGCCTTGAGCTTGCCTCGGCGCTTGACCAGCCGCCGGTAGCGCTCGCCCAAGAAGGTGTCGCTCCTCGCCGCCGATGCGGCGGCCTCGGCGAGGACACGGCTCAGGTAGGGGTTGTTGCCGGTCTTGGCCGGCCGGCTCCTCGTGCCGGACGGGGCGGTGCGCGGGGACAGCTTGGCCCACGACACGAGATGCCCGGCCGTCGGGAACTGGCCCATGTCGAGACCGACCTCGGCGATGATTGTCTGAGCGGCCGTCACCCCGATCCCGGTGATCTCGTCCAGGCGGCCCACGGCGTCGAGCGGGACGGCATCGTCGCCGCTCGCACCGGGGCCCGGTGGTGGGGCGGCCGCTGCCGGGATGTCACCGAGCAGCTCGCCTACCCGCTCCGTCAGGCGGTCGATCTTGGCGCTGAGGGCATCGACCTCGTCGAGGAGCAGCGAGATGAGCTCGGCGTGGTGGTCGTCGAAGCGCCCGTTGAGCGCCTCTTTGAGGGCGGCCCGCTTGGGGCGCATCTTGCCGAGGGCGAGCTCGGCCAGCACCTCGGGGTCACGCTCGCCAGCGACCAGGGCGTCGAGCATGGCCCGTCCGGACTTGCCGAAGATGTCGGCGGCGACGAAGGAGAGCTTGATCAGGGCGTCCTCGAGCAGCTTCTCGAGCCGCTGCTTGTGCCGGGTGCGGTCCTCGACGAGGTCGACCCGAAGGCGGGTGTAGTCGCGCAGGCGGCGGATCTCGGCCGGCGGGATGAAGCTCGGCCGCAGCATCCCCCGCTCGTTGAGCTTCGCCAGCCGAACGGCGTCGAGCTTGTCGGTCTTGGGGCGCCCGGGCACCTGCTTGACGTCGCGGGCGTTCACCAGCCAGACGACGAGGCCCCGGGCCTGGAGCAGGTAGACGAAGGGCCGCCAGTAGTCCGACGTCGACTCGACGACCAGCCGCTCGATGCGCTGGCGAGCCAGCTCGTCGGCCAGCTCCATGACGGCGCCGGTGGTTGTGCTCAGGTCCCAGACCCTGGTGAGCCGCCGCCCCGGGGTGCGTCGGGTGTGGCACCCGCGTGCACACCTTCCCCGACGCCTTGGCGACGTCGACGGCGGCGACCCGCTCCACCACCTCCCCATGGTCCTCGACCTCGATCTCTTCCGGTTCGCGCATGGCGTCCGCACCCCCTCGTCTCGAATCCACTGGGACAGGGACGCCCGGGGGCCTCGGTCAGGGAACCGAAATTCTGATCCGCGTGCTCGAAGCAACAGTGCGCGAGCCTTCTGGTCGGGCCCCGGCGCCAGACTGACTAACGGGTTGGACTACCAAGGAAGCGTCGGCGTCGCAGGGGTCCCGAACCCATTTTCACGTCGGCACGACGCGCCCGCCAGGGAAAGGGGAGACTGATGAGCAATTCGGATCAATCGTGCCTGAAGAACTCTCGACAAGCCACGGAGAGGCCGATAGCCCGACCAGAAGAGCAGCCCGAGACGGGACAAGCCGTTTCGGGCGGGTAGCGAGACGACAGCGAGGTTGACAACCGAACGTGGACACACCGAATGTTCCCGACGACATCTACCTGACGCCAGGCGACGTGGCGCAACTCCTGCGTGTTACCCCCCGAACTGTGAGCCGATGGGCTGACGAGGGCCGGATCGCCCACATCGTGACCCTCGGCGGCCACCGGCGATTTCTCCAGGCCGACGTGCTCAGATTGCTCGACCTGGCCCGGCGGTCGGGAAGCGAGTCGACCACGACGTAACCTTCCCGTGACCAGTTCGGTGGCGCCCTACACCAGGACCCCTCGCCCGAGCAGGTTCCAGACGTCGACGATCGGTTGGCGGGGGTCAAGCTCGGCGTACGCCCGGTGCGGCGTCCCGATGACGAGGATGTCGGCCCGCTCGAGCACCTGCTCGAGCGGGCCGAGGTGGGGATCGGTCGTCACGAACGGGTCGGTGACGAGCACGTCCCCCGCCTTGAAGCGAAGGAGTCCCCTGAGCTTGTAGCTCAGGCTGGCCCGGGTATCGTCGGACTCCGCCTTGAACGCCATGCCGAGCACCCCGACGGTCATGCGAGCCAAGTCGAAGCGCTCCTCCATCCGTCCCACGAGGTAGAGCGGAAGGCCTTCGTTGACGTTTATCGCCGCTTGCCCCAGTGAGGACTCGTTCCCCGCGAACGCCGCCAGCTGGAGCGTGTCCTTGACCAGGCACGGTCCGGCGGCGAGGCCGGCCCGGGGGAGGTCGGACGCCCTCGGGTAGTTGTAGGCCAGGCCGCGGCCGATGCGCTCGAAGTCGAGCCCGGCCTCGTTGGCCATGACGTAGAGCTGGTTGGCCACCGCGAGGCGGATGAAGCGCCAGGTGTTGGTGAAGGGCTTGGCCAGCTCGGCCTCCTCCGGCGAGAGAGCCACCACCTCCGTCGTCAGGCTCCGGAACAGGCGGCTGGCCCCGTTCGAACGCCTGCGGGCTGCGGGCGGCGACGATCTGGGGAAGCTGGCCGAGCTCCGTCAGGACCTGTCCTTCGCAGATCCGTTCCGGGCAGTGGGCGACATCCTTGCCCGCCCCCGCGACCAGGCGTTCCACCGCCGCCGTCACCCCTGGGTAGATGGTGCTGCGCAGAACGAGGAGCTGGCCGTCGACCAGGTGGTCCAGGAGGGCGTCGATGACGGCCGGCACCGTCGACGGGTCCGGGTCCAAATGCTCGTCCACCGGAGTCCCTATGACGATGACGACGGTCTCGGCCTCGGCGACGTTCTCCAGGCAGGTGGTGGCGGCCAGGGAGCGGTGGAGGGTGCGGGCCAGCGGCTCGGCGGCCACGTTCTCGTCGAACGGGAGCCCGCCGAGTCGATCCGGCCGACCGCCGCCACGTTCAGGTCGTAGGGCGACGTCGAGGCCCCGGTCGGCGAAGGCCAGGCCGAGGGGGCAGGCCCACCCGTCCGCACCCGCCCACGATGACCATGTCGGACGCGAACCGCCGCTCGGCGCCGTCCGTCCCGAGCCCGACGGCCCGCTGGTCGAGAATCCCGTCCGCCTGCGTCGTCGCTGTATCGATGAGTTGGGTTCTCACAGGGACGCTGCTCCTCCTGTCGTCGCTCGATGTCCAGCCGCCCGAACCGGACGAGGACGCGTAGTATGTCTGGTATGTCCGAATCTTGCGAAATCTCGGGTTGAGTCGCCGGTCAGGCCGGCTCCGTCAGCTCCGGCGCAACCTCGACCGTGGTCATCACCGCGCCTCGGGCCACCGACGTGGCGACGACCGGCGATCCGCGCACGGGAATCGCACGCGCTTCCCGCCAGCCGGTCGGAGAAGCTGGCGGGTGACGACGGCGGGCCGCCCTGCGCCGATTGGTAGGAGTCGCTCGGGGGATGCCCCCGCCGTGCCGCTGGCGCTCGGCATCGTGACCTTCGGGTTCGTCGCCGCGCTTGCCGGCATGCTCGTGGCTGCGATGGGTGTGCTCTGGTCGACCGGTGACAGAGTTCGGGGGGCTCAGCAGCGTGGGACCGTCACCGGTGCCCCCGGTAGCCCTGCCGGAGAACTCCCCCGCACCAGTCCGGCCGAACTGTGGGCCGCCATCGGTGGAGACCCGGCGGCGGTCACGGCTTCACCGGGAGGCACGGAGACCGGGGGCGAGCCCGCAGCGGTGACCGGCCTCGGCGGAGCAGGGGCAACCCCCCGGGCGATGCCGAGTACCAGCGGGCCGGCGACGGCGTCGCCCGTCCCGTCCGCCGTCGGGCCGGCAGCGGCCCCGGCCGCGACGCCTCCGCCCCCGACGCTGGATCCCCAGGCCCCGACACCGACCAACCCACCGACGGCTCCGACCCCGCCACCGGAGGCCATCACCACCGGCTCGAACCTGCTCGACGCCGACAGCGCCGGGTTCGAGCGGTCGGTGGGCAAATGGAAGGAATGGTTCTCCAACGCCCTCACCAGCGGTGCGAACGACGGCTACACCGGCAGTCGCAGCCTGCGGGTGCGGATCACCGCCCCTCACGGCTGGGGCGTCGAGCTCAAGATCTGGCCCGGTTTCCCCGCCTCCCCGGGGCGCTACGTGATCGGGTTCGCGGCGAAAGCCGAATCCGTCGGAGTCTCGGAGGCGAAGATGACCGTCCACTGGCACCGCGGCGACATCGAGATCGGTAGCACCGAGCTCGACATGCCGTTGTCCGACAGCTGGCAGCGGGTGAGCGCGTTCTCGACCGCTCCCGCCGGCACGACCCACGTCCGCGTCGACTTCCGCAACCGGTCCGGCGGGCCCAACGACCGGCTGCTGATCGACGACATCGTCGTGGCCCCGGCCGCAGGCTGAGCCGAGGAGTCGTCCTGCGCGTCAACAACCATTCACGCCGCTCCCGCCCGGCGACGCCGGCGGTGCTGGCCCTCGCTGCCGCCGCCCTCGCAGCGCTCCTCGCCTCCTGCTCGTCTACCAAACCCGGTGCCACCGGAAGGGCGCCGGTGAAGACCGAGACGACGGCGCCCGCGACCCCCGAGGAACCGAGCGTACCGTTGGCCACCACCACCCCGTTGCCGCCGACGCCACCGACCGTTCCACCCCCTCGAGCTCCGGCCGCCATCTGCGGCGGTCCGGGCTTGTCAAAGGGACCCCCGACAGCCCCCGCGGGGGCCGTCGGGGTGCCGGTGGGCCAGGATCTGCAGCAGGCCACCCAGGCCCACCCCCCGGGGACGACCTTCTGGCTGGCGCCGGGCGTCCACGTGCTGGGCGACGACGCCTTCGCCCAGGTCCAGCCCAAGGCCGGCAACATCTATGTCGGGGCGCCGGGAGCCACGCTCGACGGCCGGGGTCGCAACCGCTACGCCTTCACCGGGCAGGCACCCGGTGTCGTGATCCGGCACCTGACGGTCACCGGGTTCGTGGCCCCCCCGAACGAGGGGGTGGTCAACCACGACGCCGCCCCCGGTTGGACGGTGGAAGCCTCCACCATCCGGGCCAACAGCGGCGCGGGCCTGTTCGCGGGCTCCGACAACGTGATCCGTTCCAATTGCCTGGCCGCCAACGGCCAGTACGGCGTCAGCGCCTATCGACCCGAAGGGATCACCAACGTCGTCATCGACAACAACGAGATCACCGGGAACAACACAGACGACTGGGAGGCCCGGACGCCGGGGTGCGGCTGCGCCGGTGCGACCAAGTTCTGGGACGTCACCGGGGCCACCGTGACGGGCAACTGGATCCATGGAAACAAGGGGCCGGGGGTGTGGGCCGACACCAACAACGCCGCCTTCCGCATCGAAGGCAACCTCATCGAGGACAACGACGGCGAGGGGATCTTCTATGAGATCTCCTACAACGCCCGCATCGTGGGGAACACGCTTCGCCGCAACGGACTGGTCAAGGGGCGGGCGTTCGCGGCTCGGGGGACAGCTTCCCGGTCGCCGCCATCTACCTGTCGGAAGCAGGAGGCGATCCACGCGTCGCCGGCGGCACCTATTCCACCCTGGAGGTCGCCGGCAATGTCTTGGAGGACAACTGGGGCGGTGTCGTGCTTTGGGAGAACGCCGACCGCTTTTGCAACTCGGCGGCCAACACCTCCACCGGTTACTGCCCCCCGGGGGGGGCCGCCAGCCCGACCTCCTGCGCCCCGGGCACCATCGTGCAGGTCCCCTTCCTGTCCGACTGCCGGTGGAAGACGGCAAACGTCTCAGTGCACGACAACGACTTCCGGATCGACAAGGGTCGCCTGAACTGCCTCAGCCAGCTCTGTGGGCTGCAGGCCGTGATCGCCAACTTCGGAACCTTCCCGGCGTGGTCGCCGTACCAGGCCCGGGTCGTCCAGGACGCGATCACCTTCGGCCAGAACAACCGGTTCGCGAACAACCGCTACCAGGGGGACTGGCACTTCAACGCCTACGAGACCGGCCGGATCCTCGACCTGGCGGCGTGGCAGGGCGCCCCCTACCACCAGGACTCCGGCAGCAGCATCATGCGATGAGCAACTCCCGGATGGACGACGACTCCGTCGGATTTCGGTGTCTTGTCGGACTTGTCGGTTTCTGGTAGCGTCCGCCTCACCACCCCCCAGGACGCTGTGCTGCCCGAGAGGAGAGCACAAGGGTCCGTCGCAACCGGGCTCGCCGACGGGAGGACGATGAGAGCGCACCGGATCCACCCATCGGTTCGAGGGTCGTGATACTCGCCCGGGCCCCTGCGGCTTCCCCTCGGGGGGGGTGGCACCGACCTCCCGTCCTACTACCGCCGCCACGGTGGGTTCATCCTGGCCGCGTCTATCACCAAGTACGTCTACGTCGCCGTCAACCGCCCCTCGGCCGACGACCTGATCCGGCTGAAGTACTCCCGGTCGGAGGAGGTCGCCTCGGTCGAGGAACTGCTCCACGACCTCGCCCGCCCCGCCCTGCGCCACCTCGACGTCGAGCGCAACATCGAGATCAGCTCCATGGCCGACGTCCCCGCCGGATCCGGCCTCGGCTCTTCGAGCACCTACCTCGTCGCCTTGCTGACGGCCCTGCTCGCCTTGCAGCGCCGGACGATGACCACCCACGAGCTGGCCGAGCTGTCGTGCCTCCTCGAGATCGACGTCGCCGGTCACGCCGCGGGCAAGCAGGACCACTACACCGCCGCCTTCGGCGGGATCTCGGTGCTGGAGATCAAGCCCGACGGCACCGTCGACGTGCAGCCGGCGCGGATCTCGATCACCACGCTGGAGGAGCTGCGCAACGGCCTGGTCCTGTTCTTCACCGGTCTCACCCGCACCGCCGACGTCATCCTCCAAGACCAGGTGGCCCGCACGGAGAGGGAGGACGAGGCCGTCCTCGACAGCCTGGACGAGGTGAAGGAGCTCGGCTACCGCATCCGGGCCGCGCTGGAGACCGACGACCTGGAGGCGTTCGGCGAGTTGCTCGATGTCCACTGGCGGCGGAAGAAGCAACGGTCGAGCGCCATCTCCAACCCCCGTATCGACGAGTGGTACGAGCTCGGAAAGCGCAACGGCGCCCTGGGCGGGAAGCTGGTCGGGGCTGGCGGCGGCGGCTTCCTGCTCTTCTACTGCCCGGCCGAGCACCGCCATCAGCTCCGCTACGCCATGGCTCGCACCGGGCTGAAGGAGATGCCCTTTGATTTCGACCACTACGGCGCCAAAGTGCTGGTGAGCCTGTGACCCGGTCTGCTCGGAGCACCGACGACCGCGTCGAGGCCCGGGCCGACGCCGGGAACGACTTCGTCGCCGCCTACGTGGCCGAGTCGATCGAGCTCCTGGGGAGGCTCGACCTGCGCCAGGTGGTCGAGGTCCGGCAGGAGCTGGTCGACGTCCGGGAGCGGGGAGGGAGGCTCTTCGTGGTCGGCTCGGGCGGTGGCGCCGGCCACGCGTCCCACGCGGTCAACGACTTTCGCAAGATCACCGGCATCGAGGCCTACTCGCCTAGCGACAACGTGTCGGAGTCTGACGGCCCGCATCAACGACGAGGGGTGGGACACCTCGTACGCGGCGTGGCTCAGGGGGAGCCGGATCAACTGGCGCGATCTGGTCCTGGTGCTCTCCGTCGGCGGTGGCGACGTGGAGCGAAACGTCAGTCCCAACCTGGTCAACTGCCTCACCCTGGCCAGAGAGGTCGGGGCTCGGATCGTGGGGATCGTCGGGCGCGACGGCGGCGCCACGGCCGTGGTGGCCGATGCCTGCGTGGTCATCCCGACCGTGAACGAGCACCTCGTCACGCCCCACACCGAGGGTATGCAGGCCGTCGTGTGGCACCTCCTCGTCTCCGATCCGGAGCTGGCGGTGGAGGCGACGAAGTGGGAGTCCCTGGCCCGACGATGAGGGCAGCCGTCTTCCTCGACCGCGACGGCACGTTGAACCGGAGCCATCCCACGCGGGATGGCGCGACGACCCGACCGCCCGGGTGTCTGGGCGAGCTCCGCCTGGTCGAGGGGGCGGCGGAAGCCTGCGCCCGGCTGCGGGCCGCCGGCTTCGCGCTCCTGGTCGTTACCAACCAGCCCGATGTCGCCCGCGGAACCCAGTCCCGGGGAGTGGCCGATGCCATCAGCGGGGCCGTCGTCTCCCTCCTCCGTCTCGACGGGGTGGCCGCGCGCGATCACGACGACCGCGACCGGTGCCGCTGCCGCAAGCCCGCCCCCGGCCTCATCCTCGAGTTGGCCCGCCGTCATCGAGTCGACGTCGCCCGCAGTTGGATGGTGGGCGACCGGGCCTCCGACATCGCCGCCGGCCGGGGGGCCGGTTGCCGCACGGTCCTCGTGTCGACCGAGGCGGCCGACCACGGACAGGACCACGGGGCGCCGTCGTTGTCGGCGGCGGCCGACTTCATCCTCGCCCAGCCCATCCATCGAACCCACCCGGGGAGCCGATATGCATCCTGATCTCCGCACGCTGGCCGTCAAGATCTTTGCCGACGGGGCCGACCTCGCCGAGATGGCCCGGCTGGCGCACGACCCCCTGATCCAGGGGTTCACCACCAACCCCACCCTCATGCGCAAGGCGGGGGTGAAGAGCTACCACGCCTTCGCCCGCCAGGTCCTCGAGGTCGTTCCCGGGCTGCCGGTGTCCTTCGAGGTCCTGTCCGACGACATCGACGCGATGGCAGCGGAGGCGCGCATGATCGGCAGCTGGGGCGACAACGTGTACGTCAAGGTGCCCATCACCAGCACCACGGGAGAGTCGACGCTGGGTGTCGTCGAGCAGCTCACCTGGTCAGACGTGAAGCTGAACGTGACCGCCATCACGACCCTCGAGCAGGCCCTGGCCGCCGCCCGCAGCCTGGCATCGGGAACGCCGGCCATCGTCTCCGTCTTCGCCGGCCGGATCGCCGACACCGGACGGGACCCCGTGCCGCTGCTGGCGGCGGTGGCCGAGGCCATCGAGACGACACCGTCGGTGGAGCTGCTGTGGGCGAGCCCGAGGGAAGCTGCTGAACGTGTTCCATGCCGCCGAGGCCGGCTGCGACATCATCACCGTCACCGGCGACCTGCTGGCCAAGCGCCACCTCGTCGGCAAGGACCTCGCCGAGTACTCCCTGGAGACCGTGCGCATGTTCCACGACGACGCCGCCGGCCTCGATCTGGAGCTCGACATGGCCCCCGCGAGCTGAACGCGCTCTCGGTGCGCATCGGCTTCAACACGCTCCACGAGGACCCGCGGGCGCCGTCGAACGCGGTGCGGTTCATCGCCAACATGGTGGCGGCCCTGGCGGACGCCGCGCCCGAGAACGAATACGTCCTGTACGTGGGGGAGGCGGGAGCCGCCATGTACGACGAGGTCACCGCCCCGATGGTGTCGCGCCGGGTGCTCCCCCATTCGAACGAGCGGCGACTGCGGCGCATGCTCGACGAGCAGACGCTGCTCCCGACCCGGCTCCGCGAAGACGCGGTCGACGCCCTCCACTGCGTCGGTGGCGTGGTGCCCTTCCGAGGTGCGGTGCCGAGCCTGCTGAGCGTCATCACCATGCACCACAAGGTCGTACCCCGCGAGATCGGCCTCCGGCGCGCCGCCTACCGCACCGTGATGTTCGACCTCGCCGTACGCAAGGCCGGCGTCGTCATCGTGAACTCGCAGTCCAACAAGGCCGACGTCATGCGGTACCTCCCCGTCGCCGAGGAGAAGATCGCCCACATCCCCGATGCCCTCGACGAGGTCTTCCTGCTGCCGGCCGATGGCGAGCAGTCCCGGCGGGTGCTGGCCGAGCTCGGGGTAACCCGGCCCTATCTCATGTTCGCCTCTGCCATGTACCGGTACAAGGGCCTGGAGACGTTGCTCGACGCGTTCGCCTCCCTCCGCCGGTCCGACGGCATCCCCCACCAACTCGTCGTCGCCGGGCACGGGCCGGCCCCCTACCTCGACCAGCTCCACCGGCGCGCCGTCGACCTGGGGGTCGACGACTGCACGGTCTGGGTTGGCCACCAGGGGGCGCTCCCCCTGAGGTCGCTCTACGCCGAGGCGGACGTCTTCGTCTACCCCTCCCTGTACGAGACCTTCGGCCACCCGCCGCTGCAGGCCATGGGCCAGGGAACGCCGGTCGTCGCCTCCAACTGCTCCTCCATCCCCGAAGTCGTCGGTGACGCCGCCCTGCTCTTCGAGCCCGGGGATGCCAACGACCTGGCCGCCACCCTCCGCCGCCTCCTGGGGGACGGGGTGCTGCGCGCCCGGCTGGTCGAGAGCGGTCACCGCAGATCGCGGGTCTTCACCTGGCCGCGGACGGCGCGGGCCGTGCTCGACGCCTACCGGCGCGTCGCCTAGGGCCAGGGCCTCCCATTTCCCCCCTACCCACCTTCCCGGACCGAGGGGTGCCCGGGCGCCGCCGGCGACCCGGCCGCGGCCGGCGCCGGCCATGACCAGGCTTTTCGCCCGGCCGGAAGAGACCGTGGTCTTCCTCCTGGCCGCAGGCACCGGCAGCCGCCTGGGCCCGGTCACCCAGCGGACGCCGAAGCCGCTGGTTGTCCTGGGAGGCATGTCGATCCTCGAGCGCAACATCCGGACCCTGGCTGCGGCCGGTTTCCGGGAGCTGATCGTCAACACCCATCACCTGGCCGAACAGGTGGTGGACCACCTCGGCGACGGCTCCCGCTTCGGGATCCGAATCGACTGGTCGCACGAGCCGGTGCTGCTCGGCACCGCCGGCGCCCTCCTCACCCGCGAGGGCCGCCTTCGCGACCGCCCCTTCGTCATCGTCTACGGCGACAACCTCCTGCGCTGCGACGTGTTCGCTCCCCTCGACGCCCACAGCCGCTCGGGTGCGGTCCTCACCGTCACCTGGATCGAGCGCACGGACTGCCATCGCAGCGGTGTGCTGACCATCGGAACCGGAGGCCGGCTGGTCGCGTTCGTCGAGAAACCGGCCCCGCAGGTGGAGGGGCTCAGCCCCTTCCCGGTGAACGCGGGATTGCTCGTCGCTGATCCCCGGGTACTCGATTTTGTGCCCGCCGCCTCACCGAGCGACCTGTCGGTCGACGTCATCCCCGCCCTGCTGGATGCCGGCGAGCTGGTGGCGACCATGCCCCTGCGAGGTGACATCGTCTGGATCGACACGCCGGACGACCTCGCCAACGCCCGGATGCGGTTCCCCGAGCTGGAGGGTGCCAGGTGAGCCGCACGGCAATCGGCAAGGTCAGCGCATCGCTGAGCTATGCCCGGGACCTGGGTGAGGTCCTTCTGGCGGACCGCATCCGGTCCTCACCGATCCAGAGCCGGATCGCGGGCGAAGCGGCCACCGTCGTGCGCCAGGCCCGTTTCCACGCCCACGCCCGCATCCCCGACCGGGCGCTGCACGACGTGCTGGCGGGCTTTCCCCACCACCCCGTCACCGAGGTGACACTGCCCGGCCCTACCGAGCGCGACGGCGTGGGGGGCACCTCCTATTACCACGCCCTGGCCTCGATCGTGCGGGCCCGGCGCCCGCGCTCGATCCTCGAGTTCGGCACCTATCTCGGCCTGGGCACCCTCACCATGGCCCTGAACGCCCCCGACAACTGCCGCATCGTCACCGTCGACCTCCCCGACGATGCCGTGATCGACGACGGGCACTCCCTCAACGAGGCCGACCAGGAGCTTGTCCGCCGCCGCCGCAACCGCACTGGCGAAGCATTCACCGGCACCCGGGTAGCCCACCTCATCACCCAGGTGCGGGCCGACTCCCTCACCTGGAGCCCGTCGACCGATTTGGGACATTTCGACCTGGTCCTGGTCGACGGTGGCCACAGCACGCCGGTGGTACGGGCGGACACCGACACCGCCCGCCGCCTCCTGGCCCCGGGCGGCACCATCGTCTGGGACGACTACTTCCACCTCTACCCCGACGTGGTCGCCTTGCTCGACGGCCTGGCCGGGGGCGGCCAGCCCCTCCTCGGTATCCGGGGCACCAACCTCGTCGTCTCCACCGGCACACCGCCGGGTCCGGGCGCTCCCGACGGTCAGCGAAGGGACGCCGACGTCGTAGAGGCAGACGGCGTCGATCGATCCCCCCGAGGGCCATCTCCTCGTCGGCAGCATGGTGAGGGAATCCGCCGCCGTTGGGGGCCAACCCCGTCCGGTTCTCCGCTCCCGGGCCGACGGGTGTGGGTCCCCCGGTGACGATGACCATGACCGGGCAACTCGAGGCCCGGCGACGGGATCGGCGACACTTCCGACACATCGATCGAAACGGCTAAAATATATTGCGAATGGTGGCCGACGCGCCCGCCCACACCCGCGTGGCCGCCTTCTCCGGGGTCACCGCCTACCACGACGCCGCCGCGGTCGCCCGGCTCGTTGACCACGCCCTGGAGGCCCTCCACCTGCCGGCGTCCTTCGTCGAGCCCGGCGATCGGGTCGTGCTCAAGCCGAACTGGGTCAAGGAGCACGACGAGCGAACGCCCGGCCCCGGCGCGTGGGAGCACGTCGTCACCCACCCGGCCGTGATCGAGACCGTGATCCGGTGGGTCGCGGCCAGGTTGGCAGGGCACGGGAGCATCACCGTCTGCGACGCACCCCAGACCGACTCCTCCTTCGCCCGCCTGCGCCGCTACTGCGCCCTGGACGCCATGGTCGATCGGTGCCGGCGCGACTTCCCCGGCCTCCGGATCGAACTGCTCGACCTCCGTCCCGAGGAGTGGCATGCCGTCGACGGGGTCACCGTCTCCACGACCAGGCTGCCGGGCGACCCCCTCGGGAGCACCCACGTGCGTCTCGACGGGGCCAGCGAGTTCGTGGGGTACCAGGGGTGCGGCCGCCTCTACGGCGCCAGCTACAACATGGCGGAGACGAACGCCCGCCACACGGGCGCCCGCCACGAGTACCTGCTCTGCCGGACGCCGATGGACGCCGATGTCCTGATCAACCTGCCCAAGCTGAAGACGCACAAGAAGACGGGCCTCACCTGCGCCCTCAAGAATCTCGTCGGCATCAACGCCAACAAGAACTGGCTGCCGCATCACACCGAGGGCACGCCCGCCACCGGCGGCGACCAGTTCCCCGCCCCGACCACCAAGGCGCGGCTGGAGCACCGGTGGATGGGGGCTGCCAAGCGGGCTCTGAAGGGTAGTCCGGGGCTGTCGCGGCTGTTCGTCCCGGTGAAGAAGGTGGGGCGGGCGTTCTTCGGCGACACCGGATCGGTCGTGCGCTCGGGCAACTGGCACGGCAACGACACCTGCTGGCGCATGGTGCTCGATCTCAACAAGTGCCTGTTCGCCTTCGACGGCTCCGGCCGGCGCCGGGCGAGGCCTCTGCGGTACCTGGCCGTCGTCGACGGCATCGTCGCCGGCGAGGGCGACGGCCCGATGGCTCCCGACGCCAAGGAGTGCGGGGTGGTGATCGCCGGCACCCATCCGGTGGCCGTCGATACGGTGGCGGCGACACTGATGGGCTTCGACTGGCGCCGTCTCCCGCTGGTGACCAACGCCTATGCCATGCGGGATATGAGCTTCGTCTCCTTCGGGCCGGACGACATCACGGTCGTCTCGAACCGCCCCGAGTGGGCCGGCCACCTCGACGGCATCGAGGACACGTTCCGGTTCCGTCCCCACTTCGGTTGGCGGGGGCGCTCGAGGCGCCGGCCCGGGTACCGGCTCCATGAGCCTGGAAGACGCCCTCTACCCGCTGCTGCCTGCCTACGACAGGCTCCCGCAGGGCCTGAAGCGCGGCTTCGGCCGGACGTTCCGACGCCTTCCCCGTCGTTGGCGGCTGGGAGCGCGCTACCGCGAGTTCCGGGTGATGGCCGAGGAGGCCGCCGGCTGGGACCGGGACCGCACCGAGGAGTACCAGTTCGACCAGGTCCGGCGCACGCTCCTCCAGGCCGAGGCCCGCTGCCCGTACTACCGGCGTCGGTTCCGGGAGGCCGGGTTCAGGCCGGCGTCGCTCACGGACCTGTCCGGGTTGGCCCAGTGCCCGACGCTGACCAAGGACGACCTCGTCGCCCACCGGGAGGAGATCCTGGCCACCGGCTCGAGCCGTCGCGACCGGCTCTACGTCACCACCGGTGGCTCGACCGGCGTCCCGGTCGGGTTCTACCTCCAGCGGGGGGTGAGCCGGCCCAAGGAGCAGGCGTTCCTCGAGGCGCAGTGGAAACGGGCGGGTTACTTCGACGGAGCCCGCCTGGCGGTGCTCCGCGGGCACGTGACCAGCGCCCGGGTCGGAGGGGCGATCTCGAGCTACGACGCGTCCCGGGACTGGCTGATGCTGTCGTCGACGTTGCTCACCGAGCAACGCCTGCCCGAGTACCTCGCAGCCATGGAGCGCTTCGGGCCCGACCTCCTGCACGCCTATCCCAGCGCCGCGCTGCAGCTGGCGGACCTCCTCGACCGGACCGGGCGGGCCTGGTCGCTGCCCCTACGGGCGGTGCTGTGCGGGTCGGAACGGCTCAACCCGCCTCAGAAGCGGGTGCTCGAGCGGGTGTTCGGCTGCCGCGTCTTCCGCTGGTACGGCCACGCGGAACGGGTGGTGCTGGCCGCTGAAGGGGCCCACGACGACGCGTTCTACTTCTGGCCCCAGTACGGGTTGGCCGAGCTCGGCCCGCCGGACCAGTACGGGCTCTGCGAGGTCATCGGCACCTCGTTCCACAACCACATCTTCCCGCTGGTGCGCTACCGGACCGGTGATCGGGTGCGGCCCACCGACCCCGGGCAGCGGTGGGCGGCGGAGC
This sequence comes from uncultured Acidimicrobiia bacterium, assembly GCA_963827345.1. Lineage (GTDB taxonomy): Bacteria > Actinomycetota > Acidimicrobiia > Acidimicrobiales > AC-14 > CAWGUU01. The sequence goes on from CAWHAN010000006.1 coordinate 842,548, forward strand.
TGCCGTGGGTGGCAGTCAGCGAGGTGGCCGGTCGCGATCACGAGTTCCTCGTCGCCCTGGGCGGGCGCCGGGTGTCGTTGACCGCGTTCAACACGCACGATCGAATCTTCGACGAGATCGTCTCGGTCCAGTTCTTCCAGGACCGCCCGGGCCGGGCAGAGCTCCGTTACGTCGCCGGGCCCCGGTTCCGCCCCTCCCAGCTGCCACACATCGAGGCCGGCATCCGCCGGAAGCTCGGCGACGACTTCGAGGTCGAGCTGCGAGCCGTCCGGGAGACGGAGAGGACGGCCCGGGGCAAGCATCGCTGGCTGGTGAGCACGCTCTGACGAGGGATGGGCAGCGGGGAGGTCGCGGTTAGTGGCCGAACCCGGCGGGCACCGTCGGAACCGGATCCCCGGCGTTACCGCTCGCCGCCGGTTGCGGCAGTTGGCGGCGATGGATCCGCAGCACGGCGAACGCGAAACACACGGGCGTGACCACGCTCGCCCATCCCGCGCCGATGACACCCAGCCACCTCACGAGCACGACCACCGACGTGAGCGATATGGCGGCCACGACCACCCGCGCCCGCCACAGGCTGCGCATCCGGCTCGTGACCTTGAGGGCGATGCCGGGCCCGAAGGCGGTTCCGAGCACCACGTAGCCCACCGCCGCCAGGGTGGCCACGGAGGCGAAGCGCCCGAAGCCGGGACCGTAGAGCGCTTCGAGGACGGTGCGGCCGCCGACCGCCACGAGGGCGCCGTAGGCAGCGATGGCGACGGTGGTGCCCGCGCTCAGCCGGCGGGTAAAGCGGTGCAGGGCCGCCCGGTCGGCGGGCCCGACAGCCGGGCGGCGGCGGGCAGGCCAATGTTGCCGCAGGCCAGGGCGATGACGTAGGCGGGACCCATGAGGCTGAAGGCGGCGCGGAACCCTCCGTAGTCGGTGCCGGTCAGGACAAGGGCGGCGAAGGCGATGTAGGCCTGGTCGGACACGAAACCGGTCAGAAAGTCGGCCACCAGCCACTTGCTCGACGACCAGAGGCGGCAGAGCAACTGCCATCCCTCGACGAACGACGCCCGGGCTGGGAACCACGCCAACCCGAGCAGGGCGCCGGCGGTCCCTCCCAAACCCCACGCGGTGACGACCCACGGCGCGCTCCTGCGCCCGAGAGCGAGGAAAAGGGCGACGGTCCCGAACTGGACCGCCGCGAACAGCAGGTCGTCGGCGAGGGCGAGCCCGGGCCGGCGGGCCCGGAAGGACATCGCCCGCCAGTAGTCCTGCACGAGGAGCCCGACGAACCACGGAGACAATGCCAGCATCAGGACGCCGACTCGAACACCGGCCGCCATCGCCACCAGCCCCCCGACCGCGACCACCGCGGTTACGGCCGAACCCAGGACGAGCTCGGCCCCTACCCCCCGGGCGAGCAGGTCGGGGTCGTCGTGGTCGGCGCCGGCGACGAGCACCGGCTCGGTGATCAGGGCTCGGTGCAGGCCGACGACGATGAGCCACAGGGAGAGGGTGAGGGCGTACTCGCCGAACTCGGTGGCCCCGGAGAGGCGGGCGATCACGACCCCGGTGACGAAGTTCGAGCCCGAGGAGACCGCCTGGTCGACGAAGGTGAGCGCGACCCGGCGCCGGGCCGGACCGGACAGGAACATCGGCGCCGGCCGCACCTCAGACCGGCCGGCGGGAGCGGCTCGGGAGGGTCACGAGGGAGGCCGCCGCCACCGCCGACAGCAGGTAGGGCGAGGCGTCGCCCAGGCCCACCTCCGTGTAGGACGCCACCACGCAGTAGACGGTGAGGAACATCGCCAGGGACCGCTGGGCGACGTCGGGATGGCGGGCGGCGGCGACGAGCAGGTACCCGAGGGTGAGGGCCACGATCCCGACGCCGACCAATCCCTCGTCGCGGTAGACGGCCAGCCAGGTGCTGTCGATCGACAGGCCGTCGAAGGACTTGTCGCTCAGCCCGGACCCGAACCAGTGTTCGGCGGTGCTGCGGGGCTCGGCCAGCAGGGCGTCCCACACCTGGCGCCGACCGGTGAGGCCGGCGATCTCGGCCGACGACTGGCCCTTCTGCAACCAGCGGGCGGCGAGGGGAGCCGCCCCGAGGACCAGTAGTGGCAGCACCACCACCGCCACCGCCACCGCCCGCCGGACCCGGCGCCGGGCGCAGTACGTCACCAGTGCGGCTGCCGCGGTCCCCACCACCAGGGCCACCAGGGCGGTGCGTGTCTGGCTGGCGACCACCATGGCCGTGCCGCCGACGACGGCAACGGCTGCGGCCGGGGAGCTCAGCCGCCCGGTGGCCCACAGGGACGCCGCCATCCCCGCCACCAGGGCTGCGTATTCCGCCACCTGGGGCGCAGGAATCGCCCACAGCACTCCGATCAACCGGTGGCCGCCGCCTCCGCTGAGAGCGAGTCCAGGGGCCACGACCAGCCCGACCAGGACGGACCCGCAGACGTAGAGGAGCGCCCGGAGGTGAGCGCGGGCGATCAGGAGATCGCGGCGCCCCCACCAGGGGGTGAGCAGCCACAGTACGGCCAGGAAGCCGAACAGGCGGCCGCCGCGCAGGAGCGACCCGAAGCCGGCCAGTCCCCGGAGGCTGGCGATCAGGGCGGTGACGGCCAGGACGGTGGTCAGGCCGAGGACCACGTTGGAGCGAACGGCCATCCGCCGATTGAGGCCCAGAGCGAGGACGACCGCGCCCGCCAGGCAGGCGCCGGTGACGACCTGGCCGACGGACTTGGAGATGGGGAGCAGGCCCGGCGCGTCGGGTCGAGGCGTCAGCACGTTGACGAACAGCAGAACCCAGACCGCGGTCACCCGTCGGCGGAGGCGACGCTGGTCGCTGGCGTCGACCGCCGGGTCGAGTTCCGACTGCCGATCCGGTCCCGCCGGCGCCCGGCGCCGAGGTTCGGTGCCGACGCCGGCGGCGGTCACCTCCGCCCCTGTGACCGCACCGGTGGTGCGTCCGACGGGCTCGCCGGCTGCGGATCCCCGGATCCGTGCAGCTCGGCGACGGCGCTGGTGCCCCGGTCCGGGTGGCCGACCCGCCCCCGGGACCGGTCGTGCCGGTCGGCGTCGAGGAGGACGGCCGAGTCGATCACGAGCCCGGCCTCGGTCGCCATCTCCGCCACCGAGCGAAGCCAGGCGGAGGTCGACCGCCCGGCGGTGACGACCGCCACCGCAGTGGTCGCCCACTCCGCCAGGTGGCGGGCCCTTCCGTCGGGTCGAGGGTGCTGAGGACGACAACCGTGTCGGCAGCCGATCGCAGCGCGGGCAGGCCGCCGGGCGGCAACCCGTCCGAGCCGAGAAAGGCCACGGTGACGGAACGGCCTCCGTCGTCGATCGTGACCGGGGCGTCGCCGCCGACGCGCTCGATCAGCCTGCCCCCCGGCGACAGGTCGGCCAGTAGCACGCGGCGACCGTCGGCGACCAGGTCCCGGGCCAGGTGCGTCACCGCCGCCGCCGGCGGGCCGACCTGGTCGACGGCGAGGACGAGAAGCCGGCGGCCGCCGGGACGACGCTCGGCCAGCACGGCCGCCAGATGGCGGACCACCCGGGATCGGGCCGCGCCGCCTCGGCGGGGCCGCGCCACCGTCGTTCCCTACCCACACTCGCCGCCACCGGGACGCCGAGGGCCCGGGAGACCTCGTCCCGGCTGCCCACCCGGTTGGATGTGAGGGCGGCGGCGATCACCCAGCCCACGCCGAGGGCGAGTCCCGCCAGGGCGCAGGCACCGAGGTTCAGAGCGGTGGCGCGAAGGGACGGTCGGCCTCGAAGATAAGCCGTGTGGACGACTCCGGTGCGGGCCCGGACCGTCTCCGCGTCGAAGCCGGCGGCCTCCGACTCCTGGCTTAGGGTGTCGATCCGGCTGGACAGCTCGACCCGCTGCGCCCCGAGCTCCGACAGGCCCTGGACGTTCGGGCTGACGGCCGGGTCGTCGCCCCCGAGCACGCCGATCCGGTCGAGAAGGGCGGCCAGCTCCTCGGACAACGATCGCAGGCGCTGGCCGATGGCCTCGGTGACGGCCGCCGACTGAGAGTCGGACTGCCGGCGCCGGAAGTCGGCGAAGGCAGCGGCCACCGCTTCGGCCCTGCTCACCGCCTGGGCGGCCGTCGGGCTGTCGACCTCGATGTCGACCAGCTCGCTGCTGGGTGCGTCCGCCCGGAGGGATGCCAGGAGGGTGGCGACGGACGGCTTCCCGCCCAGGCGCTCGGACGCATCCTCGGCCACCGCCGCCGATGTGGCCAGCACCACGTCGGTCACGACGTTGCGAGCGGGGTCGGCGCCGGACGGATGACCGACCATCACCGTGGCCTCGCCGGTGAAGGGCACCGGGTGCACGATCGTGAGCGCCAACCCGGCCAGCAGCCCGGTGACGGCGCCCATGGCCGCCAGGCGCCAGCGCCGGCGCACCGCAGCCAGCAGCACTGGCACCCCCACCAGTTGGTCTTCGCCGGTGAGGTCTCCTGATGGTCCCGACGGCGGGCCGGATCGGGGTCACCCTCGCCGGCAGCGGCGGCCGGGGCCGGGCTCGCGATCCGGTCGGGACCGCCGGCCGCAGGTGGCGCGATCCGGCCGAGCACCAGGGCGACCGCGACCCCGATGATCAGTCCGGCGATGCCCCCCACGGCCGCATCCCGACCCGGCCGGGGCGACGACGGGCGGGCCGGAGGCTCGGCGACCTCCACCACCCGGGTCCCCCGGCGGTGGAGATCGGCCCCGAGGCGGGCGTCGGCGGCACGTCCGTTGACCTCGGCCAGCTCCTGGGCGACGGACGCGGCTTGCGACCGCAGACCGGTGAGGCCGGCCGAGATCCGCGCCGCGTCCGCCCCACCCGGTTCGCGGGCCGACACCGCGGCCAGGGCGTCGACCTGGGCCGCGATCTGGTCGTTCAGCCCGTGGAGGCGGTCCTCGAGGGCGCCGGCTTGGGCCTGGAAGGTGGCAACCGAGGTCTCCTCCTCGTCACTGGCCCGCTGGTTGGACCGGTCGACGTACGCCGCCGCCACCGCATCGGCGATCGCAGCCGCCTCGGCAGCGGTCGGGCCGGCCGCGCCAATCACCAGGAGATCGTCGGTGGACGCGTCGACGACCACCCGCGCCCGCAAGTCGGCGACGGCCACCGGGGGGGAGAGGCGGCGACCGGCGTCGTCGAGCACGTCGTCTCCGGTCGCCAGCCGGACCTCGGTGGCAATGTCGCGGGCCGGGTTCCCACGGCTGTCGGCTCCCGCCGGCGGGAGGAGTACCAGGGCCTGGGCCCGGTAGGTGGCACCGGACAGGAAACCGAGGCCGGCCCCGGCGGCGATCCCGATCGACGTCAGGGCGACCACCATCAACCAGCGCCGGGCGACGGCCCGGATCATGGTGGCCAAATCGAGGGGAGCCTCGTCGAGAGGGACGTCGTCGACGGAGACCCGCCGCCCGCTGATCGTCACCGCGCCAGGATAGGACAAAACGGATAAATCGGGTACAGTCAGCTCCTTCCGACCGAGAGGGTCGGCTCGAAGACGAGGGATGCCGGTGCCACCCCGACCTGACAGCTATCCCGCACCCAGGGTCCACGTGATCGTGCAGAACCTCCCGGTCCCCTTCGACCGGCGGGTGTACCTGGAATGCCTGGCCCTGGTCGAGGCCGGTTACCAGGTGTCGGTCGTGTGCCCGAGGGGACCGGGCGACCCGGCCCACCACGTCGTCGACGGCATCGAGCTACTCAAGTACCGGCCGTACCCGCCCACCACCCGCAAGATCGGTTTCGTTGCCGAATACGCCTGGTCCTTCGCCATGACCTCCTGGCTGACGGCGAAAGCATGGCGCCGGCACCCGTTCGGCGCCCTCCAGGCCTGCAATCCCCCCGACATCTTCTGGCCCATCGGGCGGGCCCTCGGCCGGTGGAGGGGGGTCCGCTTCGTTTTCGATCAGCACGACCTCTGCCCCGAGCTGTACCGGTCCCGTTTTCCCGATGGCCCCCGGCTCCCCCACCGGGTCCTGCGCTTCCTCGAGCGCCGGACGTACGCCGCCGCCGATCACGTCGTCGCCACCAACGACTCCTACCGGGCCGCCGCCTTGACTCGCGGCCGGAAAGCGCCGGAGCAGGTGACGGTGGTGCGCTCGGGCCCCGACCCGGCCCGGATGCGACCGGGCACCCCCGACCCCTCGCTCAGGGACGGTCACCGCTACCTGGCCGCCTACATCGGGGTAATGGGCCCGCAGGACGGGGTTGACGGGATACTGCGGGCCGCCCACCACCTGGTCCACGGGATGGGCCGCACCGACGTCGCCTTCGTCCTCATCGGCGCGGGGGACTGCTTCGGCGAGCTGGTCGATCTCTGCCGGCGTCTCGACCTGGACCCGCACGTACGGTTCACCGGCCGGATCACCGACGAGGAGGTCTCCCGGATCCTGTCGACGGCCGACGTCGGCCTCTCGCCCGACCCCAAGAACCCGCTCAATGACCTCTCGACCATGAACAAGACGCTGGAGTACATGGCCTTCGGCCTGGCCGTCGTGGCCTTCGACCTGTGGGAGACCCGGGTGTCGGCGGGGGACGCGGCGGTCTACGCAGAACCGAACCGGATCGAGAGCTACGCGGAGGCGATCGTCGAGTTGCTCGACGACGAGGATCGCCGCCGGGCGATGGGGCGCCTCGGCCGAGCCCGGATCGTCGAGGAGCTGGGCTGGGACCACCAGGCCGGTCGCTACCTGTCCGTGTACGAGTCCCTGCTCGGACCGGCGCCGGGCGGCGCCAGGCGTCGCGACCCGGCCGGAACGGAGCCGGAGGCGCCCGTCGCGGCGGCGGAGGCGGCGGGCTGACATGCGACAGGTCGTCCAGAACTACAGGACGGGTGAGCTGCTCGTGGCCGAGGTCCCCGTACCGACCTGCCGGGCGGGCGGCGTCCTCGTCGCACCCACGTTCTCGCTCATCTCGGTCGGCACCGAGGTCATGAAGGTCGACGAGGCCCGCCTTTCGCTCGTGGCCAAGGCCCGCCGGCGACCGGAGGAGGTCCGCAAGGTCCTGGATTCCGCGTCCAGGATCGGGACCTTTGCAACCTATCGGAAGGTGATGACCAAGCTCGACTCCTACACCCCTCTGGGCTACTCCCTGTGCGGCGTGGTCGTCGCGGTCGGGTCCGGCGCCGAGGAGTTCTCGCCGGGCGACCTCGTCGCCTGCGCCGGCAACGACTACGCCCTCCATGCGGAGCTGAACTGGGTACCGGTCAACCTGTGCGTGCCCGTGCCGGCGGGCGTCGATCCCCGTCACGGTTGCTTCGCCACCGTGGGCGCGATCGCCCTCCACGGCGTGCGCCGGGGGGAGGTCCAGCTGGGGGAGGCGGCGTGCGTGATCGGGCTTGGTCTTGTCGGCCAGCTCGTCGTGCGGCTCCTGGTCGCGTCCGGGGTGAGGGTCGTGGGCATCGACCCCGTCGAGTATCGCCGGGCCCTCGCGGTCGAGGCCGGCGCCCTCGGGTGCGCGGCACCCGGTCCCGATGGCCTCACCGACCTGGAGCAGCTTCTTCACGCCGCGACCGGGGGCCTGGGGGCCGACCATGTCTTCCTGGCCGCCGGCGGCGCCACCAACGACCCCGTACAGGCCGCCGCCCGCCTGGCCCGGGACCGGGCCCGGGTGGTCGACATCGGCAAGACGTCTCTTGACCTGCCCTGGAACCAGTACTACGACAAGGAGCTCGATCTGCGCCTTTCCCGCTCCTACGGCCCGGGGCGCTACGACGATCGCTATGAGCTCGACGGCATCGACTATCCGCCCGGCTACGTGCGATGGACCGAACGCCGGAACCTGACCTGCTTCCTCGACCTGCTCGCCCGCGGCCACGTCGACGTGGAGCCCTTGGTGTCCGAGGTGTTCCCGATCGAAGACGCGGTGGGGGTGTACGACCGGTTGGCTGCGGGCCAGCTTCGCGGCGTCGGCTTCCTGTTCTCCTATCCGAAGGTCGAAACCGGCGGCGCGAGCCCGACCGTCGCCCCGACAGCCGTCGTGGGCGATAGTCGGTCTCACCGGCGGGCGGTGCCCCTCGGCGAGGGCAGGCCGGTCCGCCTCGGCTTCATCGGCGCCGGGAACTACGCGTCCTCGATGCTGCTTCCCCACCTCGGGCCGAGACTCGGGCGGAGCTGGTCCATGTGGCCACGGTGACGCCGCTGTCCGCGGCCAACGCCCAGCGCCGGTTCGGTTTCGCCCGGGCATCCACCGATCCATCGGCGATGCTGGAGGACGATTCCATCGACGCCGTCTTCGTCGTGACCCGGCACAGCAGCCACGCCGAACTGGTCTGCCGCGCCCTGGAGGCGGGCAAGGCGGTCTTCGTCGAGAAACCGCTGGCGCTCACCCCGGAGCAGCTCGACGAGGTACTCGACGTGGTGGCTCGGACCGGGAACGACCGGATCATGGTGGGCTTCAACCGCCGCTTCGCGCCCCTGCTGGTCGGGCTGCGGGATTCGTTCGGACGGCCGGGTGGCCCCACGGTCCTCCGCTACCTCGTCAACGCCGGCCCCCTCCAACGGGGCAGCTGGTACCTGGATGCGACGAAGGAGGGCACCCGGTTCTGCGGCGAGGGGGGTCACTTCGTCGACACCGCGACTTGGTGGCTCGGCGGTCCCCGGCCGGTGCTGGTCTACGCCTCCGGGGTTCCGGGCGCCGACGACACGGTGGTCGACGTGGCGTTCGACGATGGGTCCGTCGCCGCCATCGCCTACGTCACCGGCGGCAGCCAGCGGTTTCCGAAGGAGACCCTCGACGTTTCCGCCGGCGGGCGAACGGCCAGCTTCGAGGATTTCCGGCGCGAGGCCCTGTGGGCCGGCCGCCGGCGGCGGGCGTTCCGGCGTCCCCGCGCCGTCGACAAGGGCCAGGCGGGCGCCATACGGGCGTTCCTTACCGCCGTCGCGTCCGGGACGGCGATGCCGATCGGCCTCACCTCCCTGGCCGACACCACCAGGGCCACGCTGGCGGTTTCCGCCAGCCTGGCTACGGGTCAACCGCAGCGAATGTGATCCCCGGAGACGGTACGACCAGGATCGACACCCAGGGGCCGGCGGTTCCCGGGACCGGCAGCCGGTTCGGCTGGTACTGGCGACGATCACGGCACATGTCCGCCGGCGAGCTCTGGGGGCGGACCCTCGACCAGGCGCGCCAGCGGCGGTGGGCGGCGTTGCAGGTACGACCGGGTGACCCCTTCCCGTCACCGCCACCGGTCACGCGGCAGGGGCCGACCTGCCTCCCGTCCTGGTTGGAGACACCTTGCGCCGCCACTGTCGCGCTGATCGCACGGGCCGAGGAGATCGCGGATGGGAGGTGGGAGCCGCTGGGTGTCGTCCGGCGCGACCTCGACGCCCCGGACTGGTTTGCCGATCCCGTGACCGGGCGGCGGGCGCCCCACGATCGGCTGTGCTTCAGGATCAACCACCGTTCGGAACGTGAGACGGGGAACGTCAAGCAGCTCTGGGAGGTGTCCCGCCATCATCACCTGACCGTCCTGGCCGCCGCCTGGTTCGTCACCTGCGACCCCCGCTACCCGGCCCAAATCGACCGCCAACTGCGGGATTGGTGGCGCCGCAACCCCTTCCTGTCCGGTATCCATTGGACCAGCGGGATCGAGCTGGGCATCCGTCTCATCTCCTGGACCTGGATCCGGCGCCTGCTGAACGACTGGCCCGGAGTCACCGACCTCTTCGACGACAACGACGACTTCGTCCGCCAGCTGCACTGGCATCAGCGGTTCCTCGACTCCTTCCGGAGCTCGGGGACGTCGGCCAACAACCACGCGATCGCCGAGGCGGCGGGCCAGCTCGTGGCCAGTTGCGCCTTCCCATGGTTCGGGGAGAGCCGCAGGTGGCGCGAATCGGCGGCGGAGAGGCTCGAGCGGGAACTCGAGCGAAACACGTTTCCCAGCGGGATCGATCGGGAACAGGCGACCGCCTACCACGGCTTCGTGGCCGAGCTGGGCCTGGTCGCCGCCTGCGAGGCGGCAGCCGCCGGACACCCGCTCGGGGCGGGCACCTGGGCTCGGCTTCAGCGTATGTTCGACGCCGCCGCGGCCATGGTGGACGAGATGCTGCGACCTCCGAGGCAGGGCGACGGCGACGACGGGCTGGCTCTAGTCGTCGACGGGCGACCCCGGCCGGGTCCCGGCACCTGGGCTTCGGTCCTCGCCGCGGGGGACGCCATCTTCGGGAGGTTGCCTTGGTGGCCGGATGCCGACGGCGACGTGCGGTCGGCGTTCCTGGCCGGGCTGGCCCAGGTCGCCAACCTCACCCGGCCGCCGACCAGCACACCCCGGCCCGTTCGACGGCCAGCTGAGTTCGACGACGCCGGCTTCACGATCCTCCGGCGCGGTCCAACCGGCACGGGCCCGAGATCTGGTGTCGATGCGACGGCGGGCCTCACGGCTTCCTTGGCATCGCCGCCCATGCCCACGCCGATGCCCTCTCCGTCGAACTGCGTCTCGGCGGCATCGATGTCCTGGCTGAACCGGGCACCTACTGCTACCACGGCGAACCCGAATGGCGGTCGTACTTTCGATCGACGATCGCCCACAACACCCTCGAGCTGGGCTCCCACGACCAGTCCCGCTCGGGCGGGCCTTCTCTGGGATCGCCAGGCCGTCACCCGCCGACAGAGGGCATCCTCCATCGCTGGGGCCGACTGCGATCCCGGCGTCGTCCACTGGGCAGCCGAGCACGACGGGTACACGGTGCTGGACCCCCCCGCCGTCCACCGCCGCGTCGTCCGGCTCGACCGCCACCGGCGACGGCTCGAGATCGTCGACACCGTGATCAGCTCGGCCCCATCCCTGCCGCCTGGCATTCCATCTCGGCCCCGAGGTCCGGTCCCTGCTCGACGGTTGCACGGCGTCGCTCGGCTGGACCAGCCCCGACGGCCCGGTGACCGCCACCATGCGCCTTCCCGAGCAGCTGCGGTGGACCTGCCACCGAGGCGAGGACGACCCCATCCTTGGCTGGTACTCCCCGTGCTTCGGGCGAAAGGTGACGGCGGTAACGCTGGTCGGATCGGGATACTGCGGTGCCGATCGTCCTGGCCCCCATGACCTGGTCACGGTGCTGCGGTTCGCCAAGGTGCCATCCACCTGACGCCCCCCGGCGATACCGGCGCCACCAGCCGGGACCACGCCGCCGAGCAGGCAACCGGGCAGTCCTTCGGAGCGGACGACCTCAAACGAGGACTTTGCTCGAGCCGGACCCGGCACGCGCCGTCCGGTCCGGGGCCACCCGGCTCCGGATCGAAACGATCCCAGCCCCCGGGATTGCGCCCGACGAAACGTTCGATGAAGGCTGGTAGAGGCCTCGGGCCAGGTGCCACAGGCAGCGCTGCACGGCCACGCCGGGGAACACTGCCGCCGCCAGGGCCGACAGCTCGGCCTCGCCGTCGACGACGATCAGCCCCGGCTCCACGCCCGCCAGCAGGCCGGCCATGACCTCCCAGCCCTCTCCCACCGTGGCCCCCAGCAGCACGGCCTCGACCCGGACCCGCCGTCCCTGCCGACGTCGGGCCACGAGGCCGATGGCCAGGTGCAACGCCATCCCGCCTTTGGACGCGCCCGCCCGCTGCCCGGTGCCGTCCAGCAACAGGACCGGCATCTTGACGACCTCGGGGCCGAGGCGCTGGGGGGCGGTGGCCACCACGTCATGGCGGATGCTGCGGGCCGAGACCACCACCCCGGCCAGCTCCACCAGCAGGCGCGACGCCTTGGCGTAGGCCACCTCCACGGCCAGGGCCGAGGCCAGCTCCGACAGCGCCTCGGTGCGGCGCTGGTGGGGACGAAGGCCCAGCAGCTCGGCCGCGGGGGAGAAACGACGCCGACAGCCCAGGCATTCCAGCTGCTGGGAGCGGAACGCCACCTTGCCCGCGGCGGTGGTGATCGTGCGGGGCTTGGGCCGGAACCCACGGCGGCGGAAACCCCGCCCGCTGGCGCAGCCGCTGCAGTGCCACGGCGCATCGAGCTGCTGCTCGACCGGCCACGGGACCCCGAACGGGCCGATCACGGTGACGACCAGCTCGGCCACCATCGACTCGATCACCCCGGCCACCAGCTCGCCCGGCGCGCTGTGGACGAAGGCCAGCGCGGCCTGTTCCAGGTCGCCCAGCGCGACGATCCCCGTCGTACTCGATGCTCACGCTGCGTCTACGTTCAGTCCTGGACACGGGGCTCCTTCTTGCTTTCGCAGGTGGGTGGGAGCCCTGTGTCCTACCAGGCTGGAACTACACGCGTGTCATCCGATCGCCTCGCTACCGAACTTCGTGGCCGTCCCGGGCATCAACTGCGGAGGACTGCTCGCCGCCCTGACATCGTGCTCCGTCGCCCTGCATGTCGTCGAGCCCGCGAAGGTCAGCCAATTGGGCCCGGTGGGCGTCACCGCCGACACGGCCCAGGTCGCCTGCGGGTGACGTTGAACCTGGCGCCCATCCTCGTCAACGTCCTCACCGCCACATTGGACTTCACCGCCGGAAACGGTCACGGCGTGCTGACCGACATCGACCGCCTCCGAGATCAACGACATCCCGATCAACCTCATCCCGAACCTGCAGGAGGTCTCCCTGGGCGACCTGGTGAACCTGTCGCAGCCCGGCAACGCCTCGGCCCTCGACACCGAGATCAACGCTTTCCAGCTGGTCAACGCGGCCGCCCAGGTGGCCAACGGCATTTTTCTGGTCAATTCGTTCTATTTGTCCGAATTTCGCGTTCTTGTATCGTCGATCCACGCGATACAAACGATGAGCCAGTCGGCCTATTCAGAACGTCTCGTAAGGGGTCGATCAGTCGTTAGTGCCACGTCCAAATCTGGGCAGTTGCCGACGAAGGAAACGGACCCTCTCCATGGACTCGACAACAATCGCCGCCACACGTCAACGCACCCCTGCCGAAGTTCCCGTAGGGCCCAGCCCGTCGGAGGGCGGCGCGCCCTCCTTGCGAACCTGGCGCCTTCGGCGCTCGATCCTGGCCACCTTGGCCGTCGTCGTCGGCGGGCTGCCGACGGTGTTCGAGACCAGCCCAGCCGTCGCCGCGTCCGGGCATCCCACCACCCCCCCGCCGTGATATGTGGCAGTACCGACGTGCTGCACGGTCCGGCGACGCCGCCTGCGGGAGCGGTGCGGATCGACCCTGGCCACAACCTGCAGACGGCCACCCAGGCCAACGCTCCCGGCACCGTGTTCTGGCTGGCCCCCGGCGTCCACACGCTCGGCAGCGAGATCTTCTCCCAGATCTCGCCCAAGTCCGGCAACACCTACGTCGGAGCACCGGGGGCGATCATCGACGGGCAGGGGATCAACCGGGCCGCGTTCACCCAGCGCGCGACTGGTGTCTCGATTAGGCACCTGACGATCCGAAACTTCGACTCGCCGATCAACGAGGCGGTGGTCAACCACGACTCCGGCGAGGACTGGACGATCGAGGCCAACACCATCTCCCACAACCGGGGTGCGGGAGTCATGCTGGGGACCAACACACTCGTGCACGCCAACTGCCTGGCCGACAACGGCCAGTACGGATTCAGCGCCTACTCGCCGGGCGGGGGACACAACGTCGTCCTCGACAGGAACGAGATCGCCCGGAACAACACCGCCGATGTCGAAACCACGCATCCGGGCTGCGGTTGCAGTGGAGCGGGGAAGTTCTGGAACACCTCGGGTGCGGTCGTGACGAACAACTGGGTCCACGACAACCGGGGGCCGGGATTGTGGGCCGACACCAACAACGTCGGATTCCGCATCGAAGGCAACTACATCGAGGGCAACCACGACGAGGGCATCTTCTACGAGACGAGCTATAACGCGCGGATCGCCAACAACACCCTCACGCGGAACGCCATAGTCAAGGGCAAGGCCTTTGCCGCCCAGGGCCAGAACATGCCAGTGGCTGCCATTTACGTCTCCGAGAGCGGCGGTGACGGCCGTGTCAACGATGGCGTGTTCTCCACCATGGAGATCGCGGGCAACTATTTCGAGGACAACTGGGGCGGCGTGTCGCTGTGGGAGAACTCCGACAGATTCTGTGGCTCACCTGCGAACACCAGCACCGGCTTCTGCACCTTGGGCGGGTCGGCCACCTTGGACGACTGCGTTCCCGGCTCGATCGACGAGGCTCCCTTCCTTTCCGACTGCCGCTGGAAGACGCAGAACGTCTCGGTCCACCACAACGAATTCCGGTTCTCCCGCGCACGCGTCGGATGCGAAACCAATTACTGTGGGCAGCAGGCGCTTCTAGCAAACTTCGGGACGTTTCCTGACTGGTCGCCGTATCAGGCGCGTGTCGTGCAGGACGCGATTACGGTCACGCAGGGCAATCGATTTTTCGACAACGTCTACGTAGGGGACTGGCTCTTCACGCCCTACGAGAGCCGCCCGCAGCCCTTCTCGGCCTGGCGGTCGACCTACGGGCTGGACGCAGGCAGCGTCTTCACGCCGTCGCCGACGACGACGTCCACCACCACCACCCTGCCGTCGACAACCACCACCACCACGCCCCCGCCGCCGCCCCCCGGGGCGAGCGCCAACCTGCTCGACGCCGGCAGCGGCGGGGCCGAGGGCTCGGTCGGGCAGTGGGCGGGATGGTTCTCGGCCGACGTCTCGTCGTCCGACGCCCACGCCCACGGCGGCAGCCGCAGCCTGCAGGTCGACGTCACCGCTCCCCACGGATGGGGCATCCAGCAGAGGAACTGGCCCGGCTTCGCCGCCACCGCCGGGGCCAAGTCCATCGGCTTCTCGGGCATGACCACCTCGGGCCCGGGCCTGTCGTCCACCATGCGGGTGCACTGGCGGGACGAGTCGGGTGCGGTGCTGGGCACGGAGGTGCTCACCCTGGCCCTCAACGGCTCCTGGGCCCAGGCCCGGGCCGACGTGGATGCGCCCGCCGGCACCACGCGCGTCGCGGTCGACTTCTCCCACGGCTCGGGCGTCGCCGGCAGCGTGGTCTTCCTCGACGACGTGATCGTGGCCGGGGCCGGGGCTGCCCCCGGGGCGAGCGCCAACCTGCTCGACGCCGGCAGCGGCGGGGCCGAGGGCTCGGTCGGGCAGTGGGCGGGATGGTTCTCGGCCGACGTCTCGTCGTCCGACGCCCACGCCCACGGCGGCAGCCGCAGCCTGCAGGTCGACGTCACCGCTCCCCACGGATGGGGCATCCAGCAGAGGAACTGGCCCGGCTTCGCCGCCACCGCCGGGGCCAAGTCCATCGGCTTCTCGGGCATGACCACCTCGGGCCCGGGCCTGTCGTCCACCATGCGGGTGCACTGGCGGGACGAGTCGGGTGCGGTGCTGGGCACGGAGGTGCTCACCCTGGCCCTCAACGGCTCCTGGCGCCAGGCCCGGGCCGACGTGGATGCGCCCGCCGGCACCACGCGCGTCGCGGTCGACTTCTCCCACGGCTCGGGCGTCGCCGGCAGCGTGGTCTTCCTCGACGACGTGATCGTGGCCGGGGCCGGGGCTGCCCCCGGGGCGAGCGCCAACCTGCTCGACGCCGGCAGCGGCGGGGCCGAGGGCTCGGTCGGGCAGTGGGCGGGATGGTTCTCGGCCGACGTCTCGTCGTCCGACGCCCACGCCCACGGCGGCAGCCGCAGCCTGCAGGTCGACGTCACCGCTCCCCACGGATGGGGCATCCAGCAGAGGAACTGGCCCGGCTTCGCCGCCACCGCCGGGGCCAAGTCCATCGGCTTCTCGGGCATGACCACCTCGGGCCCGGGCCTGTCGTCCACCATGCGGGTGCACTGGCGGGACGAGTCGGGTGCGGTGCTGGGCACGGAGGTGCTCACCCTGGCCCTCAACGGCTCCTGGGCCCAGGCCCGGGCCGACGTGGATGCCCCCGCCGGCACCACGCGCGTCGCGGTCGACTTCTCCCACGGCTCGGGCGTCGCCGGCAGCGTGGTCTTCCTCGACGACGTGATCGTGGCCGGATAGACGCCGTGCTCCTCGCAAGGTGAGCCGGATCGACCAGTGGGTCTGCGGCGCCATGCCCCGGCCCCCAGGCACCGACTGCACGCCCGGACCGCGAGTCGAGTTTGTCTGGGCCCCGTTCACCCATCGCCTACGGCCGTTCGGGTGCCGGTGATCTGATCGGCAGTCCCCGCAGGATCGCCTGACGGCCTTCGCCCTGGTGCGGACCCGGCGAAGGGCCAGCACGTATCGCTCCGTGATACGTGGATGGTCTTACGTGGCCACGGCCCGCACGCTTCAGGCGTCGAGCACCAGAATCTCGTCCAGGTAGAAGGTATCGCCGGTACCCCCCACGGCGTTCGAGAACGTCACCAGGGCGGTCGCAGTACCAGGGGGCGCGGTCACGCTGGCCAAGGCCTGCTGCCATGTGCCCGAGAGCCCGACGATGGAGACGGCGTCCGACCCGACCAGGGCGGGCCCGCGTCGTACCAGTTGACCGTCATAGTCACATCGACCGCCCCTGACCCCAGGAGTGCCCAGAAGCTGATCGTCTTCGGCGGCGCGGCGGCAAACCCCGGTGTGTTGTCCAGTTCGACCCCCCAGAACGGGGCGGTGACGGTCACCTCGAGGCTGTTGACGTCACTATGGGCCTGGGCGGCCGATTGGGCGATGGTCGTGTTGAACCACGGCTTCCAGTGCCCGGTCGAGCCTTCGATGAACGACGTGTCGTAGTCGAGGGTATTGGTGATCGGGGTCACCTCGATGTCGTCGAGGTACAGCCAGTCGCCTTCCAGGCCGGGAGAGTTGGTGATCTGCACTTCCACGAACGCAGTCCCCGCGGGTGCGATCACCTGTTCGGTAACCGTGGTCCAGGTCGCGGCCAGGGACGGTATCTCGAGCGAGTCGAGCCGGAGCCGGTTCCGGCCGGAGTCGAACCAGTCCACCCACATGGTGGCGCCCATGGTGCCCTGGCCGAGCAGCGCCGAGAAGCCGATGCTGGTTGCGCCGGCGGTCGCCGGGAATCCCGGCCAGTTGGCGAAGTGCACCCCCCACCCCCAGTCGTGGGTGATGTCGACCCGGAGGCTGTGGGTGCCGGAGTTGGCGGCTTCGGTGGACTGGGATAGCGCGGTCGAGAACCAGGGAATCCACTGCCCGATCGACCCTTCCAGCGTGCTCGTGTCACTGTCGAGTTGGTTCGAGGCCACGGCTGTGGCTGTCTGCCCGAGGTGCAGCGTCATGCCGACGACCGCGCCCACCAACAGGATCATCCTCCGTCGATGAACCATGGATGCTCCCCTCTCCGAACTGCGTCGGATTTGCCCGTTTAGAGCGTATCGTCAGAATTCTACTCCGGGCGCGTGATTGGCGACCGACCAACAGCGGGTGGAGCGGGCACGACGGGCCCGATCGGTCTCACCGTGCAGCCGGAAGGCCTCGCTGCTGGCACCCAAGGGACCTCGAGGTCTCCAACCACCCACTTCGAGGACAACCTCTCGACGTGGTGGGGCTGTGTACCCGGCCCCGCCCGAGCGGGCGGTGGTGTTCACCCTCGACTACAGACCAGGGTCCTGGATGACCCGTGCCTTGGATCGGCTGCCGACACCGCCGGCGGACTGGGTGGCAGCCGAGGACGAGCGCCGGCCGGTGCTGCAAACCCTGGTAGCGGGCGGGGTCGCCGCCGGCCCCGAAGCTGTAGGTGAACGTCCCGCCACCCCGGGCGAGGTTTCGCGGCCATGATCCAGGCGCTCGGCGACATCTACGACGTGGAGGAGCGCCGCAGCTATCTCCGGGTGCGCATCCTTGCCCTCGGGGATGGCTGGAATGAGCCTGCTTGTCGTCGGGGTCGTGCCGGCCATGATGGTGCTGGGCCCGCTGCTGGGGACCGGGCGCGACATCGCCCGATCGCTCGGGTTCGGACCGGGCTTCGTCGTCACCGTCGTGATCGCATGGGCCGCCACCGTCTCTTACCTCGCCCCCAGGCGGCGGAACCCGTGGCGAGCCGACCTTTCGGGCGCGGTCCTGTCAGCCGCGGTCTGGGCCGGTATCTCGGTCGGCCTGCGGGTCTACCTGCGGCTGGCCGCCAACGCCAACCCGGCCCTCGGTTCGCTGGGCGGGTCGATGATCGTCCTGCTCTGGCTCTACCTACTGGCCGCCGGGTTGCTGCTGGGAGCGGAGCTCAACGCCGCCATCTGCCGCCGATCGAGCGCCCGCCAGCATCATTAGTTGGACGGCTCGG
This sequence comes from uncultured Acidimicrobiia bacterium, assembly GCA_963827345.1. Classification (GTDB taxonomy): domain Bacteria; phylum Actinomycetota; class Acidimicrobiia; order Acidimicrobiales; family AC-14; genus CAWGUU01. The sequence continues at coordinate 860,664 of CAWHAN010000006.1, forward strand.
TCGCTGGCATATCGGGCCCGCAGTCGATCCGCGCCAGCGCCACCTTGACCTGCTTCACACCCAGGTCCCGGAGCCCACACTCGGCGTCGATCTCAGCGGTTCGGGGGTTGAAGCCCCGCTGGTCGACGACCTCGTTGCACACGGTCAGCGACAACTGGGCGTCGACGGCCCCGTCGACGCCGGGGCCGAGGTCGACCGACTCCCGGGAGAGGAGGCTGCCCACGAGGAGCAACGGCGGCCACAACCACCCCGATCACGACGAGCGGAAGGGGGACACGGGCCTTGACCAGCCTGGTGACGACCGCGGAGGACTTTCGCCCCGCGTGCGCAACGCGTCTCGCTCCGCCGGGGGCACATCCGCCCACCGCTCGTAGACGGTCGCAGGCGACCGCGGCGGACACGATGTCAATGCTCCGCCGCGGCTGAAGGGCCGTCGGTGGAGGTTCAGCCCGGGCTTCCCGACGCGGTGGCCGCCACGCGCTCTGCGTGAGGTCGCCCGGCGGGCGGGAGGCGAACGGGGTTCCGAGGAGGCGCACCCTACGCCGCGTTGGCCGGGATCGCCGGTCCGCGACGGGACGACCTCGCCCGACTTGGATTGGTTCGCTCGCAATAGGTGAGCCGACAGCTCCAGCCCGGCGTCGGAGGCGAGACCACGCACGACCATGTCGATGGCGCGGGGCGACAGGCGGCGGCCGGAGCGGGCCAGCCACAGGGCCTTGGCGTCCTGGGCGAGCTGGTCGCGGGCGAGCTGGTCGGCCCTGGCCTTGAGCCACTCCTCCAGCGCGGTGCGGGCGGCGCTGTTGAGGGGCACCTCCCGGTAAGCGTCGCCCTTGCTCACTCGCACCTTCAGCCGGCCCCGGCGAGCCGACATCGCCACGTCGGCCAGCTCGAGGGCGGCCAGCTCCGACAGGCGCAGCCCCATGTACAGGAACACCGTGGCGATGGCCCGGTCCCGGGCCGAGGGGCAGCGCTCGACCGCCCGCAGCCACGCCCGCTGCTCCGCCGCGTCCAGGACCCGTGGTGCGAGCTCGGGCAGGTCCTCCCGGGCGACGTCGGGGCGGCCGAGGCTCAGCGAGCGGTAGAAGTTGTCGATGGCGGCCAGCGCCTGGTTCACCGAGGTCGGGGCCCAGCTGCGTGCCGTCTTGACGTGGCGCTCGTACTCCCGCACCGCCGAGTCGCGCACCCGGGCGTCCGAGAGTGCGGTCGGGCCGCGACCGGAGGCGACGAGCCAGGCGACGTAGGATCTGACCTGGGCCAGGTAGGCCCCCCGCGTCCGCACGGCCAGGCGCTGCTCCTGCAAGGATTCGGCGTAGCGCGCCAAGACCGCCTCGGCGTCGAGGGCTTGCTGTTCCGACCTCCTCGAGCGGGTGGGCACCTGGCTCCCCCTGTTAGTCGCAGTCCCGGGCCGACCTTAGCCACCCGTCGCTGACCGGGTTAGTAGCCGCTCAGCTGTGACAGACGGCAACTAAGGGGGATCAGTCGAAGCCCGACCTCTGGGCCGCGACGGGGTCGGCCAACGCCAGGGCGACCCTCGAGGTCCAGGCCGAGCAGGGATCGCTGGCCGCGCTGGTGTGGCGCTACGAGCCCGAACCGCAACCCCGGCGCGGAGCATGGCCGAGCTGCCGGCCACCACCGCGGAGTCCACCGCCCTCAGCAAGGAGCTGCGGCGACGCGGCTTCCGGTTTGTGGGCCCGACGACCGTGTACGCCGCCATGCAGTCCCTCGGCGTGGTGAACGATCACCTGGCCGACTGCCACGTCCGCGCCGCGGTCGAAGCCGAGCGCCTCGCCCGCCGCCCGGCTCAGGGGGGCACGCCCAGCTGACTCCACGGGCCCCGGTGGTCACGGTTCGACCTCCCCGACGGCCCCGGCAACAGCCCGCGGATCCCGAACAACAGGAAAGAAATCCTTGTGAACGAAAGCACAAGCCGTTATATTTTCTTGTGAACCTACTCACAAGCGGAGCTCGAGGACGATGGCCCCTGTGAAGACCAGTCAAAGGTCGTTGGAGTCCTGGCGACGCAACGCCGCCTGCAACGGCACCCACACCGACCTGTTCTTCCCGGTGGGCGAGGTCGGCGAGGAGCCCGTGCGGCACGCCGAGGAGGCGAAGGTCGTGTGCTTCGCCTGCCCGGTGCGCGAGGAGTGCCTCGAGTACGCGCTGGCCACCGATCAGCCGTTCGGCATCTGGGGCGGTACCACCGAAGCCGAGCGGCGCGCCATCAAGCGCCGCCGCCGGCGTCGCCCCGTCGCTTCCTGAGCGTCAGCTCCAGATTGTCAGCCGGCTGAAGCAGAGCGCCGGCGGGGCCGGGTGGCCGCCACCGCGGTAGCACCCAGCGCCACGAGGGCCAGACCGGCCGCCGACAGCTCGACCGACGAAGACCCGGTGCGCGCCAGCGGCTGCTTGACCACCTTCACCGGCTTGACCCCACGGTCGTCCTCGTCGTCATGACGGTCGCTGTCGTCCCCGTGGAAGTCCCCGTCCCCGTGGTGGTCGAACCCGTGGGGACGCTCGACGATGACGATCGGCCGCTCCCGCACGCTGAACAAGGCGAGGCTCTGGTGGCACGTCCCGTTTGGCCCGTGGCCGAAGACGGTGATCTCGTTCTGCCCGCCGGGCGTCTCCAGCGGCAACCGCACTGTGGCGGTGTAGTTGCCGAACGCGTCGGAGGCCACCGTCGCCAGGACGACGGGCGGGTTGAAGAGCCCGATGCCCAGCACCTGGTTGGCCGCGAACCCGCCGCCGCTCAGCGCCAGCAGCTCGCCGGCGCCGACCACCGTGGGGCTCACCCCGGCCGGCGACGCCGTCTGCGCTCCGCTGCAGCTCATCTGCGCCGACGCACCGCTGGCCGTGGAGATGACGATGGCGGCGACCGAAGTCGCCGCCATCAACAATCCTGCAAAGACCCGTCTCATGTGCCCCCCGCCTCCCGCTCTGGAGATGACGGCGGCACTGTATTCCTTTTCGCTCTCACTTGCTCGCTTCGCTCGCTCCGTTCGAGCGAGTTGATCGAGCTCCGGCCGACCGGCGGAGCCGGCCGGCCTTCGCCATTTCTTTGGCCGGCTACGCCGGCGGGCGACCAGCCAGAGGGGCCGCCTTCGGCGGCGTCCCACGGCCGATCGTCAAACCAGCAGCTGAAACATGTGCTCAGCTCTTGCCGTTGCTCTCGTAGCGCTCGCCGTGGGGCTTCTCGGCGGCGTAGGAGTGCATGTTGTAGGCGATGTGGCGGTCGTTCATCTCGGTGCGGTCGAGGCGGAAGCCTGGCTCCTCGGCCGGACGGTTGACCATGAACGACAGCGCCGTGGTCTGCTTGGTGTACGTGCGGTTGTACCCGTTCACCTTGATGTAGCTGTTCGGGTACGCCTTGCGGCACGCCTCCACCTCGGAGAAGGCCGCCGCCCCGTCCTTGGTGTCGAACATCGGCAGGCCCCACATGTCCCAATAGGCGTTGCGGGGGTGGGGGTCGTCGGTGAACTCGATCGAGACGGCCCAGTTGTTGTCGATGCAGTACTGGATCTGAAGCTTGATCTCGTCGTCGGTGAGCTCGGGCAGGGTCGAGAACGTGCCTTGTCGAATGCGGATTCCCATGGTTCCTCCTGCCTCAGTCGGCCGACGTCGGCGTCGGCGTCACGTCGGGCGTATCGGTGGACTCGTAGTTGAAGCTGATCTCGCCCCACACGTCGAGAGCGGTCTGCAGCGACGGGTACTTCTTGGCGACCTCCTTGAGGATGTCGGGACCTTCCTTCATGTAGTCCTTGCCCTCGTTGCGGGCCTTGATCATCGCCTCGATGGCGACCCGGTTGCACTCGGCGCCTGCGGCGATGCCCATCGGGTGGCCGATGGTGCCGCCGCCGAACTGGAGCACGACGTCCTCGCCCAGGTAGTGCAGCAGCTGGTGGGCCTGGCCGGCGTGGATGCCGCCCGATGCGACCGGCATCACGCCGGGCATCCGCGCCCAGTGCTGGTCGAAATAGATGCCGTTGGCGCGGTTCTCGGGGACGAACTCGTCGCGGAGGGTGTCGTAGTAGCCCTTGATGATGGCGGGGTCACCCTCGAGCTTGCCGACGACGGTGCCGGAGTGGATGTGGTCGACCCCGGACATGCGGGCCCACTTGGCGGTGACCCGGAAGTTGACGCCGTGGTTCTTCTGGCGGGCCCACGTGGCGTAGCCGGCCCGGTGGAGGTGGAGGATGCAACCGTTGTCCGGGCCCAGTTCGACATCGACGTCATGGCCGTGTAGCCGATGGTGAGGTCGATCATGATGATGATCGAACCGATCTCCTTGGCGAACTCGGCCCGCTTGTACATCTCTTCCATGGTCGCCGCGGTCACGTTCATGTAGTGACCCTTGACCTCGCCGGTCTGCTCCTCGGCGCGCTTCACGCCCTCCATCGAGAACAGGTAGCGGTCTCGCCAGCGCATGAAGGGCTGGCTGTTGATGTTCTCGTCGTCCTTGGTGAAGTCCAGACCGCCCCGCAGCGCCTCGTAGACCACCCGGCCGTAGTTGCGGGCGGAGAGGCCGAGCTTGGGCTTGACGGTGGCCCCCAGCAGCGGGCGGCCGTACTTGTTGAGGTACTCCCGCTCCATGACGATGCCGTGGGGAGGCCCGGGGAAGGTCTTGAGGTAGTGCTCGGGAATCCGAAGGTCCTCCAGGCGGAGGGCCTTGAGGGCCTTGAACCCGAAGACGTTGCCGATGATCGACGACGTCATGTTGGGGATGGACCCCTCCTCGAACAGGTCCATGTTGTAGGCGATGAAGGCGATGTGCTGGTCGGGGTTCCCGGGGACGGGCTCGATTTTGTAGCACTTGGCCTGGTACTTCTCGTAGGCGGTGAGGCGGTCGGTCCACACCACCGTCCAGGTGGCGGTGGACGACTCGCCGGCGACGGCGGCACCGGCCTCCTCAGGGTCGACGCCCTTCTGGGGCGTGATCCGGAAGGCGGCGAGGACGTCGCTGTCAGCCGGGACGTAGTCGGGCTCGTAGTAGCCCATCGTTGCGTAGGGAATGACCCCGGCGCCCCAGCGCTTCTCGCCGTGGACGGTGCCCTTCGCGGATGCTCCGTTGCCTGCCATAGGTACCTCCGTAAATGTTGGCGGCTCCCTTGCATTCTCCACCCTGAGCGTTAGCCTGTCCATTTCGTATTCGCTTTCGTGGGGCCAAAACCATTCAGGTAGGTCTTAAGAGATGACTGCTTCTGATCGATGACGTTCAACCAGCTTCGGACCTTCGTCGCCGTCGTCGACGTGGGCTCGGTGTCCGACGCCGCCGCGGATCTCATGGTGAGCCCGCCGGCCGTGTCGGCCGCCCTGGCCGCGCTCCAGGCCGAGCTGGGCGTGGCCCTCGTGGCCCGCGTGGGCAGGGGCCTGGAGATCACGCCCGCCGGCCGCGTCTTCGACAGCTACGCCCGGCGGGTGCTGCAGATGGTCGACGAGGGGGTGGCCGCCACCCGCGACGCGCTCGACCCCGAGAGCGGAAGGGCCCGCCTGGCGGCGGTCACCACCGCCGGTGAGCACGTGCTCCCCCGCTTCCTCGCCTCGTTCCGAGCCCAACATCCCCACGCCGAGGTCTCGCTCGAGGTCGGCAACCGCGAACGGCTGTGGCAGATGCTCGGCGAGCGCGAGGTCGACCTGGCAATCGGCGGACGACCCCCGCGCGGCGGCCGCTTCGTCAGCCGGGCCACCCGTCCCAACGTGCTCGTCCTGGTGGCGGCGCGTGCTTCGGAGCCCCACGAGAACGGGGTGCGGGAGGTCGAGGTCGAGGAGCTCGCCCGCCAGGTGCTCCTGCTGCGGGAGCCAGGCTCGGGCACGCGCAGCACCGCCCTCGAGCTGTACGAGGAGCTGGGCATCACCCCCTCCGCCACCCTGACCCTCGGTTCGAACGGCGCTCTGCGGGAATCGGTGCAGGTGGGGCTCGGTGTCACCCTCATCTCGAGGGACGCGGTGGCCCGGGAGCTCGAGGGGGACCCTCGAGGAGTGGCGGTGCCCGACCCTCCCCCGCCAGCGGGCGTGGCACCTGGTGTCGCGCGCCGGCGAGGAACTGGCGCCGACGGCCGAGCTGTTCTTGGCGCACGTCGCCGCCGACCCGGAGGGGGGCTTCGTTATGGTCCGCCACCCCTCCGCCAGGTAAGTTCGGAAAAAAGACGCGCAGAGAAGCGTGACACCCCTTAGGAGGGCCCCGGTATGAGCATGAGCGATCTCGCCAAAGTCGCCAAGGCAATGGTCGCGGACGGCAAGGGAATCCTGGCCGCCGACGAGAGCAGCGCCACGATCACCAAGCGGTTCGCCGCCCTGGACATCGAGTCGACCGAGGAGAACCGCCGCGCCTACCGCACCACCCTCCTCGGCACGCCGAACATCGAGGACGTCATCAGCGGCGTGATCCTCTACGACGAGACCATCCGCCAGAAGGTCGACGACGGCCGGTCGATCCCCGAGTTCCTGGCCTCCAAGGGCATCCTGCCCGGCATCAAGGTCGACACTGGCTCGAAGCCGCTGTCCCTCTGCCCGGGCGAGCAGGTCACCGAGGGACTCGACGGGCTGCGCGAGCGCATCGAGGAGTACGTCGGCCTGGGCGCCAAGTTCGCCAAGTGGCGGGCCGTCATCATCATCGACACCAAGTCCGGCTTCCCCAGCGACACCGCCATCCGCTGCAACGCCCACGCCCTGGCCCGCTACGGCGCCCTGTGCCAGGAGGGCGGGCTGGTGCCGATCATCGAGCCCGAGGTGCTGATGGACGGCGAGAACGACATCGACGCCTGCTACGAGGTCACCCTGCGGACGCAGCGCCGGGTGTTCTGGGAGCTGGCCCAGCAGCGGATCGAGCTCGAGGGCATGATCCTGAAGCCCAACATGATCGTCCCCGGCAAGAAGAGCGGCACCGAGGCGTCGCCCGAGGAGGTGGCGGAGAAGACCCTCCGGTGCCTCTACCACACGGTCCCGCCGTCGGTTCCCGGCATCGCCTTCCTGTCGGGCGGTCAGCCCGCCGAGGTCGCCACCCGCCACCTCGACCTCATGAACAAGATGGGCCCCCACCCCTGGCAGCTGACGTTCTCCTACGGCCGCGCTCTCCAGGACGAGGCCCTCCGCACCTGGCACGGCTCCAAGGACAACGTGGCCGAGGCCCAGAAGGTCTTCACCCACCGGGCCGCCCTCACCGGCGCCGCCCGCGAGGGCACCTACGAGCCCGACATGGAGTCGGGCGACCTCACCCTCACCGCGGCGACGTCGTCGCAGGACTAGAAGCTCCACCCCAACCCCACCCGAACTGGGGCGACAGAACGGCGTATCGCGCCGTTGTGTCGCCCCGGTTCGTTGGAGGGTCAGGTGCCGGCGGCGATGTCCGGCACCAGGACCTCCACCGTCGTTCCCTTCTCGGGTGACGACCTGACCGTCAGGGTGGCGCCGATGAGCTCGGCCCGCTCCCGGATCCCGACGAGGCCGTAGGAGTGGCGTTCGGCGGCCTCCTCCACCGAGAGGTCGGCAAAGCCCTTGCCGTCGTCGGTGACCGACAGCCGCACGCCGTCCGCGTCGCGGCCCAGCCGGACGGTGACCTTCGACGCGCCGGCGTGCTTGACCACGTTCTGCAGCGCCTCCTGGGCGATGCGGTAGAGGGCCACCTCCACGTGCGCCGGCAGGGTGACCGGCTCGACGCCGAGGGCGACCTCGTCCACCGGGAGGGTGCGGGCCAGGCTGTCGAGGCTCGGGGCCAGGCCGAGGTCGTCGAGAAGGGTGGGGCGCAGGCCGCCGATCGCCCCCCGGGCCTCCTCGAGGGCGGCGGTGGCCAGCTCCTTCGCCGTCCCGAGCTCCCGCCGCACCGTCTCCGGGTCGGAGGTCGCCGCCTCCGCCGCCAGCAGGTGGTACCAGAGCGACACCAGCCGCTGGCTGATGCCGTCGTGGATGTCGCCGGCCAGGCGCCGGCGCTCCTGCTCCTGGGCCTCGATGATCCGGGTGGCGAAGGACTCCAGCATCTCCTCCCGCTGGGCCAGGCGGTGGTACAGGCGGGAGTTCTCGATGGTGCGGGCCATGAGGTTGGCCACCTGGGTGAGCAGGGCGAGGTCGTAGGGACCGAAGTTGCGGGGCTCACGTGAGTGCAGGTTGAGCACGCCGACCACCCGCCGGCCCCGGGGGATCATCATGGGCACCGACACCATGGAGGCGAAGTCCTCGCCCCGGAGGGCGGGGATGTAGCGGTAGCGGTCGTCGTTCCACTTGTCGGGCACGATGGCCGGCTCGGCGTGCAGCGCCACCCACCCGGCGATGCCCTCCCCGAAGTCGAGCTGGACCCGGCCGACCTGCTCGTCGAAGGGTGGCGTGGCCCCGGTCAGGACGACCCGGCGGTGCTCCTCGTCGACGAGGTGCACGAAGCAGACGTCGGCGCCGGTGGCTTCGGTGACGAGGGTCGCCACCCGCTGGGCCACCTCCGAGACGTCGAGGTCGGCCGACGTCACCTCGATGATCAGGCCCAGGAGCCTGACGTCATCCTTCATGACGACGATCCTTCATATGGAACCGTCTAATGGAAGATGCCCTCGCGCAGGGCCATGGTGATGGCCTGGGCCCTGTCGGAGACCTCGAGCTTGCGGTAGATACCGCGAGCGTGGGTCTTCACCGTCTCCTCGCCGATGAACAGCTTCTGGCCGATGGCACGGTTGGAGAGGCCATGCACCATGTACTGGAGCACCTCGCTCTCCCGCTGGGTGAGACCGAGCCTGGCGCCCGGCCAGAACTCGCCGCTCTGGAGCCGAGCCGCGGTCATCGCCACCCGGCCGGCGAGAGAGGGGTCGATGGCCACGTCGCCCTCCATCACCCGGTCGAGGTGGTCGGCCAGCTCCGGACCGGTGGTGGTCTTGAGCAGGAACCCGGACCCGCCGACGCGTAGTGCCTGGAAGAGGTACTGCTCGTCGTCGTAGACGGTGAAGAAGACGACCTTGAGGCTCGGGTTGGCGGACACCAGGTCGCGGCAGAGGTCGAGCCCGCTCGAGCCCTTGAGCCGGACGTCGAGCAGCACGACGTCGGGCTTCAGCTCCGCCGCCAGCTCGAGCGCCTTGGGGCCGTCGGTGGTGGAGCCGACCACCTGGACGCGCTCGCTCTGCGACGCCAGCATCGAGAGGAGCCCTTCGAGCACGACCTGGTGATCGTCGACCAGCAGGAGCCGCACGGGCCCGGCGAGTTGGAAGTCACGTCCGACAAGGGTATTACGGGACGCACCGACTCCGCGTCATCACGGTTCCCCCGCGCGAACCGCTCCCCGGGGGGACGATCCCGCCACGGCCGCCGCCGTAGGCTCCCGCCCCATGAAATTGGAACGCGCGCGTCCTGATGCAGCTCCCACGGGCCCGCTACCGGCCGCACTGTCCCGGCACACGGGTGGCGTGGCAGACTGCGTGACCCCCACACCCAGCCTGGCCCGAGCGGCCGGCGCTGCCGTCGATACGGAAGCAGCCTGAGGAAATGCCCGACAAGCAGGTCAGCATTCAACGAGCGTGGCGCACCAACGGCGACAGCGCCGGGCGTCCGATCATGCTCGCCATCGCCGGCGACAGCGCGGCGGGCAAGACCACGATCACCAAGGGTCTGGTCAACGCCCTCGCGCCGACCGGATCACGTCGATCTGCGTCGACGACTACCACAAGTTCGACAGGATCGAGCGCAAGACCAAGCCGTTCACGCCGCTGCACCCCGACTGCAACTACGTCGACATCATGGAGCAGCACCTGCAGCTGCTGGCGCTGGGGAACCCGATCCTCAAGCCCGTCTACAACCACAAGGACGGCACGCTCGGCCGTCCCGTGCTGGTGGAGCCGCGGGAGTTCGTGATCATCGAGGGCCTCCTCCCGCTCTTCACCAAGCTGTCCCGGGCCTGCTTCGACGTGTCGGTCTACCTCGACCCGCCGGAGCCCATCCGCTACGAGTGGAAGATCAACCGGGACACCAAGAAGCGGGGGTACACCGAGGAAGCCGTCCGCCAGGACCTGGAGAAGCGGGAGCCGGAGTCGGCGGCCTACATTCGACCGCAGCGGTCGATGGCCGACATCGTCATGCGCTTCGACCGCATCGCCGGCCGTGACAAGCCGGGCGACCCCCTGTCGGCCAGCCTCCTGCTCCGGCCCACGATCGCCCATCCCGACCTGAACAACATCCTCACCGAGGACCACCGGTCGGCCATGCACCTGAAGCTGATGCGGGACGACGACGGCAAGCCGGTCGACGCCCTCCACATCCACTCCTACGCCGACCGGGACATCACCCGCGACGTCGAAGAGGCGATCTGGAAGGACCTCGAGGTCGACGACCCCATCCCCGACTCGCTCGGCGTCATCGACGAGGGCGTCCGCAGCGAGCCGCTGGCCATCTCCCAGCTGATCCTGCTGTACCACCTGTTCCAAGCCCAGCTGGGCTGATCCGTCAGAGGTCGAGCAGCCCTCAGCGGTCGAGCACCCGGCGGGGCAGGCGACCGGTGCGGAACAGCTGGCTGCGGACCTCTCTGTCCCCGAGGTCGACCCGCCGGCACCACCAGAGCAGTGCGACCGCGCCGGCGAGCTCCTTGACGACGATGACGGGCACCGACGCGTCGAGGGCGGGCAGGCCGCCGTCGAACGTCCAGCCGAACGCCGGCCACCAGAACGTGGTGGTCCGGGCCCACATGCCGTCGACAAGCAGGTGCAGGAACATGCCGATGGGCAGGGCCAGCAGCCGGCGGCGGGCGTCGCGGTGGCCCCGGGTGGCCAGCATCACGACGACCAGCACGGCCACGCTGGCGACGAGGGTGTGGGCGACCCGGGCGCCGCCGAACGGCGCGTCGACCAGGTCCGGGAGCAGGGCGCCGACGACGAGCAGCCGGTAGTCGAGGGCCGGGTCGCGGAAGATGGCCCAGGCCAGGACCAGGCCTGTTCCGATCGGCCAAAGGATCACGGGCCGACAGGCCAGAGGATCACGGGCCGGAGCTGGGCGGGACTTGGGCCGTCACCGCACGAGGATGCGCCCAACCGCCAACTGGGGTCACGAAACGGCGTATGGCGCGGTTTTGTGACCCCGGTTCGGTTCGGGTCAGCTTCACCGCACGAGGATGCGGCCGCACTGCTCGCAGCACAGCAGCGCGTCCGGCGGCTGGCGGCGGAGGGCGTCGAGCTCGCTGGCGGACAGGCTGAGGTGGCAGCCGCCGCAGCGCCCGTTGACGAGCGGGGCGGCCCCGATGCCCCCCAGCCTGGCCCGCAGCCGGTCGTACTCGGCCACCACGGCCGGGGGCAGCCCGTCGGCGGCGCTCGTGCGGGCGTCGACCGCGGAGGCGAGCTCGACGTCGATCTCGGCCTGGGCGGCGGCCACGAGCCCCTCCGCGTCGGCCGCCTCGTCGAACACCTTCTCCTGCTCGGCCTCCAGCGCAGCGGCGCCGTCGTCGAGCGGCTCGCGCTCGTCGAGGACCTCCAGCACCTTGTCCTCCAGGTCGCCCTTGCGGCGCTTCAGCGCGTCGACCTCGGCCTGCAGGGCCTGGAGCTCCCTGATGATGCCGACCGTGCCGGAGTACAGCCGGGCTTGGTCGACGGCCAGCTTGGACTCGACAAGGGCCAACTCGTGTTCGAGGGTGGCCTGGCGCTTCCCCACCTCGGCCAGCACCCCCCGCGCCTCGGCGAGGGCGACCTCGAGCTCGGCCATCCGCCGTTGCAGGGACGCCAGGCGTTCCAGCTCCGGCAGCGTCTGGCGACGGTGGCGGAGCTGGTCGATGGTGGTGTCGTGCTCCTGTACCCGCAGGAGCTGCTGGAAGACGCTCGTGGCCGCTATCCCGAAGGGCTCGTGTCGGGGCGGCCCCGGTTGCGGGCCCTGTCGATCAGCTCCTGGATCTCCGGAGGCAGCGTCGGCGACGTGTTGTCGTCCCCGCCCCCCACCGACGGTGGGCTCGGGACGGTCGGTGCGGGGTCGTTGTTGCTGGGAGGGACCGACGACGGGGTGGTCGGCGCCTGCTCGGCGGGGTCGGTCCCCGCGGTCTTGGTCGCCTCGATCGGCTTCTCCCCGGGCAATCCCAGGAACCGCGACTGGCCGCGGCTACCCCTCTCAGGCGCCGCGAAGGGCACCCCGGCCTGGCCGGCGAAGGCCTTTCGGTAGAACGAGCCGACGATCTGGGCCGGGTACGTGCCGCCGAACACGGTGACGCCGTTGACGTTGCGCATCGAGATGTCGGCCTCGGGCGCACCCATCCACACAGCGGTGGACAGGGTCGGCGTGTACCCGACGAACCAGGCGTTGGTGTTGTTGTCGGTGGATCCGGTCTTGCCCGCCACCTGCCATCCCGGCACGCTGGCAGCCCGGCCCGTTCCCCGAGCGACCACCTGGGTCAGGACCTGGTTGACCAGCCTGGCGTTCTGCGAGGAGATGGCCCGCTCCCCTGTCGGTGCCGCCTCGAAGATCTCCTTGCCGTCCATGTCGAGCACCCTGTCGATGACGTAGGGGGTGTGCCGCACGCCGTCCGCGGCCAGGGTGCCGTAGGCGCTCGCCATCTGCAGGGGCGTCACCCCGCCGGCCCCGAGGGTGATGGACAGGACGTTGGGCAGGTCGTTGGTGACCCCCATGCGGTGGGCGACGTCGATCACCTTGTCGGGCCCGATCAGCTTGACAAGCCGGGCGTAGGCGCAGTTCACGGAGCTGACGGTGGCGTCGGTGAGGCTCAGCGTGCCGCCGCCCTGGCCCTCGACGTTGTCGGGCTCCCACACCGGCGGGTTGCTGCCCGGGTTCGGGATGGCGCACGGGGCGGTGCCCAGGATGGTGTCGTTGGGCGACATGCCCGCCTCCAGCGCGGCGACGAGCGTGAACGGCTTGAACGACGACCCCGTCTGGCGACCGGCGGTGTCGGTGACCAGGTTGAACTTGGTCTGGTCGAAGTCGCGGCCGCCGACCAGGGCCTTCACGGCGCCGGTGGCGGGGTCCACCGACACCAGGGCGGCGGTGAAGCGGCCCTGGGTGTCGGGCAGGATCGAGTTGACGCTCTCCTCGGCCATCTGCTGCAGCTTGGGGTCGAGCGTGGTGTGGATGGCCAGGCCGCCGTGGAACACCGCCTTGTACCTGTCGCTGTCGGTGGCGCCGAGGCGGGTGTCGCGGAGCAGGCGCTGCTTCACGTACTCGGTGAAGTAGTCGCTGCCGGGTGCCGGTCCTTCACGCGGTGGGGGCGGTATCGGCATGGGTTCGGACTTGCCCTGGTCGGACTCGGCCTGGGTGATGTGGCCCAGCTCGACCATGTGGTCGAGGATGGCGTCCCGACGGTCCTTGGCCACCTGCGGCTTGGCATAGGGGTTGGCGAAGACGGGGTTCCGGATCAGGCCCGAGAGCAGGGCGCCCTGGCCGAGGGTGAGGTGCTGCACATCGGTCTGGAAGTACCGCTCGGCGGCGGCCTGGATGCCGTAGGCGTGGTTCCCGAAGTAGACGGTGTTGAGGTAGCGCTCGAGGATCTCGTCCTTGGTCATCTGGTTCTCGAGGCGGATGGCCAGGGCCGCCTCCTTGATCTTGCGGCTCACGTCCTGCTTCGACGTCAGCAGCACGATCTTCACCAGCTGTTGGGTGATGGTGGAACCGCCCTCGGAGACCTCGCCCTCCTGCAGGTTCGTCACCATGGCCCGCGCCATGGCCTGGAGGTCGAGGGGGCCGTGGTCGTAGAACCGCTCGTCCTCGGTGTCGAGCACCGCCCTGACCACGTTGTTGGGCACCTCGCCGAGCGGGACGGGGACGCGGTACTCCTCGTCGTGGAAGATGTCGATCACCGAGCCGTCGGCGGCGTACACCACCGACCGGGTGGCCAGCGGACCGAGCTCGACGGCCTCGGCGCCCTGCCCGACCGTGCCGGCGCTGAAGAAGATGGCGGCCTCGTGGGCCAGGAGCATGCAGCCGACGCCCAGGACGGCACCGGCGACGACAAGCACGCTGGCAAACCGCGCCAACCGGCCGGCTATCCCCTGTTCAGGCCTGTGTGCCATACCCGCCCACCTCGGCACCACGTCCGCCCACCTTGGCAAGCACGGTGCGAACCTACTTCCCCGCCGGACCAGGAACTATTCATCGTGCTGATCGAGACTCCAGGGTTCTCCGGCCGGCCGCTCTCGCCGCCGGAGGCGGCCCCTCCGGATGGCCCCACGCCGGCCGAAGGCCGGCAACTTCGGGGGGGTGGTCAGGGAGGGGCCCGCCCCCCTTCTGGGTACTTATCCCCACTCTTCGCCGAGCATGGCTTCGAGGCGCTCCTTGCGGCGGGGCTTCTCGGCCTTCGGCGTCTGCTTGGCCCGGCAGCGCCCGGACAGGCCGTGGAGCCACAGGGCGGTCTTGGCGTCGTCGTCGGGCTCGGCCTGCACGCGGGCGTAACACTCAGGGCAACGAAAGGTCTTCGGTGTCATCCGTCTCTCTTCAACTACTTCCACGAGCCCTTTCGACAACCTTCGACTACCCCGACATCCCTCGACTACCTCTTCGTCCCCAGCTATCCACAAGGATACGCCTCAACGGGTGGGAGCGTCGTCACTCGGCTGTCGACGGGCTGGCGGCCTTGCCGAGGCTCCCATAGGCTGTGGACAAGTCTCACGGATTCGGGGGGATCACGTGGTTCCGAGGAGCGGGCAAAGGCTATGACGACGGACGCATTCCTTGTCGCCGGGCTCTTCGGCTTCATCTGGGCGGCGGTGCTCATCCCACCCGTCGCCGACGCCAGGGCGTCGCGCCGGGCCGAGTTCCAGAGCAGCATCCGGCCGACGGAGGGGAACGACGGGTACGAGTACGACCCGGTGCCTGGGCTCCGAGCGCCGCTGAGCCCCTTGGCCCGCCGGCGGCACATCCTCGGCGGGCTGCTGGTGGCCATGGCGACGACGCTCCTGCTGGGGCTGCTCCCGACCTTCCGGCTCCTGCTGGTCGTGCACCTGCTGCTCGTCGACTCCTTCCTCGCCTACGTCGGCCTCCTCGTCCAGCTGCGTGACCGTGAGACGAGGCGCCGGCGGGAGTCGCTCGACGCCCCCGTGACACGGCCCGCTTTCGTCGAGGACGAGGTCGCGCCTCCGCATCTCGAATGGGACCGGGTGCCGAGCGTCTACGGCGTCACCGTCGCCGCGCCACGCGCCCAGATGGCCGACCTGGCCAACTCGGCCTGACGGTCTACCCCGGCGACGCTCGCCGCTGCTCGCCGATCGCCGACGACCGTCTGAGCGAGGTCCTGGTGCCTGTCCACCCCGCACCTGCACGGTCGGGAGGTATATTCGGGTGGCATGAGCGAGCCATACCGCTTGACCCAGGTCGCCGAGCTGCTCGGCGTCAGCGTGGACACCGTCAGGCGATGGGCCGATCAGGGGCGTATCGGTAGCAGTCGCACCGAGGCCGGCCATCGCCTGATCGACGCCGCCGACCTGGCCCGGTTCATCGCCGAACGGGCCTCCGCGATCGAGGAGCCCGACGACGTCACCGTCGCCACGTCGGCCCGCAACCGGTTCGCGGGCGTCGTCACCCGCGTGGTCAAGGACACGGTCGTGGCCCAGGTGGAGATCCAGGCTGGGCCCCACCGGGTGGTGTCGCTCATGACCCGCGAGGCGGCCGACGAGCTGGCCCTGGCCCCTGGGATGCTGGCCGTGGCCTCGGTGAAGTCGACGAACGTCACCGTCGAGCTCCACCAGCCGAAGTGAGGCTCCGGCTCGGCGCGATCAGCGCCGCGCTGGTCCTGCTGGCCGCTCCGGGCTGTGGTGGAGGCGACGGCGACAGCTCGTCATCCGGCACGCTCACCGTCCTGGCCGCGGCGTCGCTGACCGAGTCGTTCACCGAGCTGGGCCGGATGTTCGAGACCGAGCACCCCGGCGTGGACGTCACCTTCAACTTCGCCGGGTCGACGGCACTGGCCCGGCAGCTGGCCGAGGGGGCGCCCGGCGACGTCCTGGCCACCGCCGACCAGCCGTCCATGCAGAGGGCGGTCGACGCCGGCACCGTCGTCGAACCCGTGGTCTTCGCCCGCAACCGCCTCGAGATCATCGTGGCCAAGGGCAACCCGAAGGCCATCCGCCAGCTGGGCGACCTGGCCCGGCCAGGCGTGGTGGCCGTGCTGTGCGCGCCAGAGGTCCCGTGCGGGGCCTTGGCGGCGGAGGCGCTGCAGCGGTCCGGCGTGGTGCTCGGGCCGGCGTCGTTGGAGGAGAACGTCAAGGGCGTCGTCTCGCGTGTCACCCTCGGCGAGGCCGACGCGGGGATCGTCTACGCCACCGACGTCCGCGCCGCGGCGTCGGCGGCGGACGGCGTGGCCATCCCCGACGAGGCCAACGTGGTGGCCGACTACCCCGTCGCCCTGGCCACCCGGGCCGCCAACCCGCCGACGGCGCGGGCGTGGATCGACCTCCTCCTGTTCGCCGAGGGCCGCCGCATCCTCGCCGACTTCGGCTTCCTCGCCCCGTGACCCGGCGGTCGCGCCCGCCGCTCCTGCTGCTCCTGCTCGCCGGGGCCGCCGTCGCCTTCGTCGTGCTGCCCCTCCTCGCCCTCCTGCTGCGGGCGCCCATGGGCGGGCTGGGCCGCGAGCTCACCTCGCCGGCGGTGCGGACGGCGGTGCGGCTCTCGCTCTTCTGCTCGCTGTCGGCACTGGCGGTGTCGGTCGTCCTGGGGGTCCCGCTGGCCTGGGTGCTGGCGAGGGTGGAGTTCCGCGGCCGTCGCCTGGTGCGGGCGCTGACGATCCTGCCCATGGTCTTCCCCCCGGTCGTCGGCGGCGTGGCCCTGCTCATGGCCTTCGGACGCTCGGGCGTGCTGGGCGGGCCCTTGCCGACTGGTTCGGCATCCGGCTGCCGTTCACGACGGCCGGGGCGGCGCTGGCCGAGGCGTTCGTGGCCATGCCGTTCCTCGTCATCACCGCCGAGGCCGCCTTCCGGTCGACCGATCGCCGCTACGAGGACGCCGCCCGCACGCTCGGGGCCGGCCGCTGGACGGTGCTGTGGCGGGTCACCCTGCCGCTGGCCCGACCCGGCCTGATCGCCGGCGCCGTCCTCTGCTGGCCGGGCCCTCGGCGAGTTCGGGGCGACGATCACCTTCGCCGGCAACACGCCGGGGCGCACCCAGACGATCCCCCTGCAGGTCTACCTGCTGATCGAGTCGGGCCGGCTCGAGTCGGCGCTCGTGCTCAGCCTGGTCATGGTCGCCATCTCGGTGGCGGTGCTCGTCGGCCTGCAGGGCCGCTGGCTGGGGAACCTGTGAGCCTCGACGCCAACGTCGACCTGACCCTGGGTGCGCTGCACCTCGACGTCGACCTGTCGATCCCCGAGGGGGGCATCGTGGCCGTCGTCGGGCCGAACGGGGCGGGGAAGAGCACGCTGCTCAGGGCTCTGGCCGGCCTCCAGCCCCTCGACACGGGTCGGGTGGTGCTCGACGGTGTGGTCCTGGAGGACACCGCGGATGCGACCAATGTCCCCCCCGAGAAGCGGCCCGTCGCCGTCATGTTCCAGGACAACCTGCTCTTCCCCCACCTCAGCGCCCTGGAGAACGTGGCCTTCGGGCTGCGATGCCGGGGCTCGGGCGCCGCCGACGCCAGGGCGGTGGCGGGTGGATGGCTCGACCGGATGACGCTCGGGGACCACTCCGCAGCCAAGCCGGCGGCGCTGTCGGGCGGTCAGGCCCGACGGGTGGCCCTGGCCCGCGCCCTCGCCACCGAGCCCCGTTTGCTCTTGCTCGACGAGCCGCTGGCCGCCCTCGACGCGTCGACGCTCCTGGAGACGCGCCGGGCCCTGCGACACCACCTGGACGAGTACCCCGGCGTGAGGGTGGTGGTCACCCACGATCCGGTGGAGGCGAGCGCGCTGGCCGACCGGCTGATCGTGCTGGAGGGGGGACGCATCGTGCAGAGCGGCACCCTGGCCGAGATCGGCGCCCGTCCCCGGAGCCGCTACGTGGCCGATCTGGTCGGCGTGAACTTGCTGTGCGGCACCGCCACCGGGACCGGGGTCGAGCCCGCCGAGTGGTGCCTTCCTCGTGGTGCCGGGCACCGAGCCGGGCCCGGTCTTCGTCGTGATCCATCCCCGCGCCGTCGCCCTCCACCGGAACCCACCCGGGGGCACTCCCCGCAACGTGTGGCGAGGAGTGGCCCAGGGTGTGGAGCGAGAGGGCGACCGGGCCCGGGTGGTGGTCGGTGGGACCGTGCCAGTCGTGGCCGAGGTCACGCCCGCCGCCGTCGACGAGCTACGGCTCGGCGAGGGAGGCGACGTGTGGGTGGCGGTGAAGGCGACCGATATCGGCGTCTTCCCCGCCTGATCTGGTGGCTACCAGCCGCCGCGGCCTGCCCGCCAACCCCAACCGGCGACCATGAACAGCAGGAAGATGACCAGAAGCGTGATCAGAAGGCCCATGGGGCACCCCTCGTCCTCGAGCCGGCCCATCGGGTTCCGAACCGGCGACCAATGTCTTCCGGGTACCTACCCGCTCGCGCCCTGTAGTACTCCTGCCACGCGGAGTGCTGGGGTGGACAGTGGACCGGCGCCGAGCCGCGTCAGGCCGGCTGGACCCGCACGATGTAGGTCCTGATGTCGGTGGGCTCGGCGGTGTCGGGGGCGACATAGGTGCAGCACAGGGTGGTGGCCCCCGCCCCACGGGCCTCCAGCTGGACGCGCTGGCACGGCAGACTCGCCCGGCTCGAACTGCTCGTCGACCACGCTGAGCAGGTCGCCCACCAGGTCGTAGCGCCAGGTGTACCCCTCCCGGGGGTTGGTGGGGACCCTGATCTCGAAGGTCGACCCCGACTCCACGGTGACGAACTTCACCGACTGCTCGGGCGCCGTTGCCACGGGGGCGAAGTTGATGGGAGCAGGCACCTCCCGCTGGGCTCGCTCCTCGAGCTTGGGGTCATAGGACGCCGGTGGCGAGTTGGGCTCGGGCGACACCCAGATCCAGCCGTCCCGCTCGGCCACCTCGAAGGTCGGCAGGTACCCCGGCTTGAGCTTCCACATGTTCTCGGGCTTGGCGTCCCGGCTCGGGTGGACGTTCTTGCCGGAATCGGCCTCGTACAGGTAGGCGTGCTTGGGACAGCGCAGGACCCCGTCGGTGATGGTGGCGTCGTCGAGCGCGGTGATCTGGTGCGGGCAGGACGGGGCGAAGGCGACCAGGCTGCCGTCGGCGAGGCGGGCCACGAGGATGTGGCCATCCTCGGTGCGCACCCGCCGGATCTGGGTCTTGTTGCCCTCACCGGCCGGGAGCTCCTCGCTCCTCATGCCTCGGATCATCGCTGAGAGTGTACGGAGGCCCAGATCCATAACCGGACGTTTCCCGGTGTGGCTGTCGCCAGGAATGCTTCACCAAGTTATATAGTTGGGTGAAGTGATGGCCGACAGCCCCGACCCCGACCCCGATCCCGCCGAGCTGGCCACCGAGCTGCGCCTGGCGCTGATCCCGCTCGTGCGTGAGCTGCGCAACCAGGCGGGGCCCGACCTGCCCGCGTCGATCGTGTCCGCCCTGGTCACGGTCATGAAGGAGGGACCGATCACGCTCGGCGAGCTGGCGGTGTGGGAGCACGTGTCCCAGCCCATGATCAGCAAGATCGCGGCGACCATCGTCGAGCAGGGGCTGGCGTCGAAGGAGCACGACCCCACCGACCGGCGCGTCACCCGGCTCGAGATCACCGCCGAGGGCCGGGAGCAGGCTCGACCAGAGCCGGACCCGCAAGAACGCCTGGCTGGCCACGCGAGTGGCCCAACTCGGCCCCGAGGAGACGGCGGCCCTGCGCGCCGTCCTTCCCGTCCTCGATCGACTGTCCGGCTCGCCGGCGCGCAGGACGTCGCCATGACCCGCCTCCGCGCCGCCACCCGTCACACCTTCCGCTCGCTCCAGGGCCGCAACTTCCGCCTCTTCTTCGTGGGCCAGGCCGTGTCCCAGACCGGGACGTGGCTGCAGCTGGTGGCTCAGACCCTCCTCGTCCTCCAGCTGACCCACAGCGGCGTGGCCCTGGGGATCGTCACCGCCGCCCAGTTCCTGCCCATCCTCGTGCTGGGCGCATGGGGTGGCGTCGTGACCGATCGGATGGACAAGCGGCGGCTGATGATGGTGACCCAGTCGGTGATGATGGTCCTCGCCCTCGTGCTGGGGACGCTCGTCCTCGCCGGCCACGCCACCGTCAACTGGGTCTACCTGATGGCGCTGCTCACGGGCGTCGCCAGCGCCTTCGACAACCCGGCCCGACGGGTGCTGGTCAACGAACTGGTGCCCGAGCGGGACGTGGCCAACGCGGTGAGCCTGAACTCCACGCTGATGACCGGGTCGCGCACGGTGGGGCCGGCGGTCGCGGGCGCGCTGGTGGCCACCGTCGGCATCGGCTGGTGCTTCGTCTTCAACGGGCTCAGCTTCGTGGCCGTGCTCGTGGCCCTCCACCGGATGGACGCCTCGGCCATGCGGGTCGGCGCCCGCTCGGCCAAGGGCGAGAAGCGCCAGCTCAGGGCCGGGCTGCGGTACGTGTGGGCCACCGGGGAGCTCAGGGTGCCGCTGCTCATGCTGGCGGCGGTCACCCTTCTGGCCTTCAACTTCCAGGTGCTTACGCCTCTGTTCGCGGTCCGCACCTTCGGCGGGGGGACCGCCGCCTACACGGCGCTCGCGTCGATGACGAGCGCCGGCGCGGTGATCGGGTCGCTCTGGCTCGCCCGCCGGGAGGCGCTGACCACCCGGTTCCTGGCCGTCGCCTGCGTGGCGTTCGGGGCGTCGTCGGTACTGTTCGCGCTGTCGCCGTCACTGGTCCTCGCCGCCGTCAGCGGGGTCCTGGTCGGTACCACCAGCATCGTGCTGCTCTCCGGCACCAACGCCGTGCTCCAGCTCCGGGCCAGCCCCGAGATGCGTGGCCGGGTGCTGGCACTCTTCACCGTCGTCTTCCTGGGCAGCACCCCGATCGGCGGCCCCATCGCCGGCTGGATGGCCGAGGCCTTCGGCGTCCGCGTCGCCCTGTGCGTCGGCGCCGCTACGGCGATCCTCAGCGGGGCCGTCGTCCTGCTGTCCACGCGACCGGGACGCCAATCGGTGCGCGAAGCCCCGTCTCTGGCGGCGGTCGACCCGGAGATCCTGGCCGCCGCCTGATTCGATGAGACCGTCTAACTGTGACGGTCTAAACTGTCGGGTCATGGGAGCGCTACCCGTCGCCGTCTCTTTCCGGGACGACCCCCACGCCGCCAAGTACCGCGACGTAGTCGAAGATCATGCCGACGCGATGACCCGGGTGTTCGCGATCCTCGACGATCCGTCCCATCGTCAGCAGCTGGTGGCAGCGGAGACCTACGGTCGACCGGCGCTCTCGGGCGTCGTTCGAGACATCGAAGTCGACGAGATCGTCGGTCCCGTCCTGGCGTCCGCTGACAGCCTGCGCTTCCGTCAGGCGGTCGGTGTGGCCGTGCGCTTGACCATGGAAGCCATGGGCTGGGCGACCACAGGAAAGAAGGGCCCGGTCCGGGGCTCGACCTATTTCCGGACCTCCGAGCGCTACGCGTCTCCCGCGCCATCATCGCCGGCGCCGGCCTCGGCCTCGGCGACGCGCCCGCGCCGCGCTCCGAGCGATCGAAGCGATCGGCGACGAGGCGGAACGACGCCAGACGGCAACCGAGCTCGTCGCTGCGCTGGCCGACTCCCGGCAGGCCGAGGGACGACCCTTCTAGAGACGTGATCGTCGTCCTCGACAGCGGTCCGCTCGGTCTCCTGAGCAACCCCACGGCGACCGGGGAGCCGAGAGCCATCCACGAGTGGGCCGTCGCCCTCCTGGATCGGGGCGCCACCATCGTGGTCCCCGAGATCGCGGATTACGAGGTGCGCCGGGAGCTCATCCGCGCCGACAAGCGACTGGGGCTGGAGCGCCTCGACACGCTCGCGGAGGGCTTTGCGTACGAGCCACTACGGACGTCGCATCTCCGCCGCGCCGCCCGGCTCTGGGCCGACGCACGAAACCGCGGCTTGCCGACGGCCCACGACGCGGCGCTGGACGGTGACGTGATCATCGCCGCTCAGGCGCTCGAGCTGGAAACGACCGACCCCTACACCGTCGTCGCCACCACGAACCCGAAGCATCTCGCCATGTTCGTCCGCGCCCTGCGGTGGCGAGACCTCTGAGTCGAGGCATTCGGGTGGTCCGCGGGTGGAGGACCGGTGGTCGCATTCGCTCGAGCGCACCCCGTGCTCAGAAAACCGGAGACGGCGATCGGTAGCTCCGTCGGCGGGCCTGGCCGACCAACGACTACGGAGAGTTCCCCGATTGACAGCCGCGTTCGCCCGTACAATGGCGATGAGATGTCTACCCGCCCGGTCGACCCGCCCTCCTGCGGCGAGCACCTCGAGCTGGCCGTTGACGAGCAGCTACGGCGAGCCAAGCTATGGGCGCCGTCCCCGGAGCCGGTGCTCGATGACCTCAGTGACCAGGAAGAAGCGGAGTTCCTCGAGCGCGATCTCCCGGTAGCGGGCGAGGTCGCGTTCGACGACGGTCGTCGTCGATACGAACGTCTTCAGTGCCGATCTGCTTCGGGCGACCCATCACTTGGTCGAGCTCTACCGTTCCGTCCTGGGGTCCCGGTAGTAATGGCGCAAGAGACAACGTTTAGGGCTAGGCGGCGCCCAGGTGTCGTCCGACGTAGGACGGTCAGATCCGCGGTTGCAGGTGTCGGTAGATCGTGGGACGGGTGACGCCGAACTCTTCGGCGATCTGCTGGACCGTATGCGCTCGACGACCGTCGGGGCCCAGCTCTTCGTACATGTCCTGGGCGATCTTCGCCTGCCTGGCGGTGAGCTTGGGATTCTGGCCGCCGGTGCGTCCGCGGGCTCGGGCTGCTTCAAGGCCGTCCCATGTGCGCTCGGACATGAGGGCGTGCTCGAACTCGGCAATCGCTCCCAGGATCTGGAAGAACATGCGCCCCACCGCGGTGGACGTGTCGATTCCCTGGTCCAACACGACCAAGTCGACGCCGCGAGCCTGAAGGTCTCTCGGAAGCGTGATCAGGTGCTCCAGCGACCGGCCGAGGCGATCGAGCTTGGTGATCACCAGCTGGTCGCCAGCACGGGTCACGAGAAGCGCCTTGTCGAGTGCCGGGCGGCGGGCCAGGCGATGCGCAGCGGGCTGGGCCGCCTGCCTGAGGGGGCGACGTGCCCCATGGTCGCTGGCATCGCCGCCATCGGTGGCATCGGCTTCACCGTCTCGCTGTTCATCGCCGAGCTCGCCTACCAGCCCGGCGCTATCCAGCATGCGGCCAAGCTCGGGGTGCTGGGCGCATCCCTGGCCGCCGCCCTCCATGGCATGGCATTGCTCCTCCGTGCCTGCCGGCCATCTGAAGAGAACTGAGCGAAGGAGTTGGGCGGTTGGCTGTCCAGCCCGGCCAGGCTCTACGCCGTATCGGCCATCCTGCCGATACCCCAGTCGCCTGGTCCACGACGCGGCGCCGGATCCCGGCGGAAGCGGTCTCCCCCTCGTGCAGCTCCGACCGGCCAGTTGGTGGAGATGGCGGCCACCCGTCCAGGCCGCCAAAGTGTTCGACCCCATCCCCGGACCCCCTGCTCGACCGGATGGAAATCATCTCCGTCGATCGGCTACACCGACGACGAGAAGGCGACATCGTCCGTGACCACCTGGTGGCCCGCCAGCTCGAACATGACGGCCTCCCCGAGGACGAGGTCTCGGTCACCGATGCCGCCCCCTGCAGCCGATCGCAGGCGGATACACCCGGTAGGCCGGGGTCAGGAAACCCCGAGCGGGTTGCAACGGGCTAGATAGCTCCCGGGTGACGTACCGTCCGCCAGGGGTGAAGCAGATGGTCGAGCTATTCCACCTGGCGCACCAGGGAGCGATCGTCCGACCCAGCCTGGCGACCTGCCGAAGGCGCGGGTCCGGGCGATCCATCCGCTGACGTGCGAGTCTTCCCTTCGAGCATCCCGGCCGAGTTCCTCCACGCGGTCGCGAAGGCTGATGACACAAAGGGCCGCTGCCCGAGGCAAGGGAAGTGTGCTTCGCTCTGTGGCAACGATAAGGAGCTGCTCGTGACCGACAAGCGACAGGCCCCCCGCTTCGGCGCTCCCCTCGCGACCGGGCGACGAAGTCGATGGCCCTGGCTTGTCGGCGGGACTGTTCTGGTCGCCGTGGTGGTGTTCGTGCTCGCATGGTTCCAGCCCCAGAAGCTCCTCATCGACGAGCGGGTCGACGAAGCCGCTCCGGGTGCCGTGCCCGAGCCGGCGCCCGGTGCCACCGCGCCCCCGTCGACGGCCGGGCTCGGCAGTCCGACCGAGCTCGCCCGGGGCGAGTTCGTGTCCCTCGACCACGGGACCTCCGGCGTCGCCCTGATCCTCGACCTCGGTGGTGGCACCCGCAGCCTGCGCCTCGAGGCCCTCAACACCGACAACGGGCCCGACCTGTTCGTCTATCTGTCCACCAACCCCGCGGGAGGTTCCGAGGGCGGCTTCGACGACGACTTCGTCAACCTCGGCCCGCTCAAGGGCAACCAGGGCAACCAGAACTACGAGCTTCCCCCGGGCACGGAGCTCAGTCGGTTCGCGTCGGTGGTCATCTGGTGCGACCGGTTCGATTCCGCCTTCGGAGCCGCCGACCTGGTCTCCGGCTGAACCGGCCCCCAACCTTCAGCGCCGTCAGGACCGACGCCGTTAGGGCGGTCGACGGCACGCTCGATCTCGTCCGGCGCCCCGACCCGTCCCCCGGAGGGCTCGACGTAGCCTGCCACCGACCACCGACGCCATTTCGGCGCTGGCGACTGAGCTGATACCGGCCGCCTAGCGCCGGATCCTGTTCCTATGTTCCCCACGGGCCGACCCATCGACGACCCTTGCTGTGGCCACCCCCGCGGCTGCTCGCCCGGGTCATCGAACCAGGACACCGACGTCGACGAAGCGGGCAACCCTGATCCCTGGACACAGCGCTCGAGGCCGCCACCGCACTGGCCAGGCCGCGCATCCGCCCCACAGCTTGATGCCACCCTCGAGCACGTTCGAGCGGCCCCCCCCGGGCGCCAAGGTCATCCGATCCTCCAGGACGGGATGATCCTCGGCGCCCGGGTTGCTAGGCGAGTTCGGGCTCGCTATTCCTGCCCGAAACCGACCGCAGTCCGACGGCCGACCCTCACACGCGGGGCCCGACCGTGGACTTCGTCATATTGGCCTATGAGGAGAATCAGCCGTGTAAGCGCCGCAGGGACCTCATGCCGCGAGCTTCTGGAGGGAGACGCCGTAGCCGAGTTCCTGGAGCTGGCGGATCAGGTGGTCCCGGCGCTTGTCACTGTCGTTGCGACGTGTGAACCAGTCCCCGCCGAGGTCCTCGTAGTCGCAGTCCTCGCTCAGCAGGTGCCAGCAGATGACCAGGATGGAGTGGCCGACGGCGACCGCCGCCTTCTTCTTGCCGATGCGCCGGGCCAGGCGCCAGAACTGGGCCGACAAGTAGGTGTCCCGGGACCGGGCCGCCGACCAGGCGCACTCCACGAGGATGTCGGCCAGCCAGACGTCGCCCTTGGTTGTCCTGGCCGAACGGCGCTTGCCGCCGGTGACGTTGTTGCCCGGCGCCATACCCGCCCACGACGCCAGGTGCCCGGCGGTCGGGAAGCGGCCCATGTCGACGCCGATCTCGGCGATGACGACCTCGGCGGCCCGCTTGCCCACCCCGGTGATGGTGTCGAGGCGGTCACGGGCCCGCACGAAAGGGACGCCGGCCTCGCTCTCGTTGGCGGCGAAGACCTTGTCCACCTGGGCGTCGAGCTTGGCGATGGCCGCCTCCAGGTGGCCGCAGTGCTCCAAGCACATGCCGACGAGCAGGGCGTGGTGCTCCCTGAACCGTCCTCGCAGCGCCTTGCGCAGCTCGGGGATCTTCTTCCGCAGCCGCCCCTTGGCCAGCTCGGCCAGCACCTCGGGCTCCCGCTCGCCGGCCACCAGGGCCGCCAGCATGGCCCGCCCCGACACTCCCAGGCTGTCGGAGGCCACCGAGTCGAGCTTGATGCCGGCGTCCTCCATCGTCTTGTGGATACGCTGGGCCTCGGCGGTGTGGGCCTGCACCAGGCGCTTGCGGTAACGGGTCAGGTCCCGCAGCTCGCGGATGACCGGCGGGGGGACGAAGCTGCCCCGCAGCAGGCCGTGCTCCAACAGCTCGGCCAACCACTCGGCGTCGGCGACGTCGGTCTTGCGTCCGGGCAGCATCTTGACGTGGCGGGCGTTGACCAGCTTCAGCTCGATGTCCCGATCCTCCAGCCCGTACCACACCGGCTTCCAGTAGGAGCCGGTGGCCTCCATCACCACCTCGGTGACCCCCTCGGCGGCGAACCAGTCGGCCATGGCCTCCAGGTCCTCGGTGAAGGTCCGGAACGTGCGGGTCTCCTTCCGGCGTCCGCCGTCCGGGTCGGGTGTGCGTACGCAGGCCACCACCTCGTCCTTGCCGATGTCTATCCCCGCGCACCGCTCCACCAACAGGTCCATCAAACACCTCCACGCACTCGACGGTTCGGGGTGGGACCGGCAGGGTCGACCGATCAACGACGCTATGAGACGTGCTCGAAGCAACAGTTCGTGGTGCCGGGAAGACCCCAGGCGTCAGTCTGTGACTCGGGTTCAACCGCACCAAGGATGAACGAGCTCAGCCGGGCCGACCGCGATTCTCATCGTTCGCTGGTCGCCCCGCCAGGGGCGGTGGGGGTCTGTGACGAGGATCGGTGCAGGATCCTGAACGCGAGAGGCAGTCACGGAGGGTCCGACGTCCCCTGCCCGGAGCCGGAGGCGAGCTCGGGGAACCGCTCGTACAGCACGGCCAGGTGCTCGATGTCCTTCGCCCGACGCAGCAGCTCCTTCGATCGAACCAGGTCCGCCAGCGCCCCCACCCTGATCTCGATGTCGCCTCGGCGCACCCTCGTCGCCTTCGCGATGAGCGCGGTATAGCCGGCCTCGAAACCCCTGGGCTCAAGGACGACGTCGACCGGGCCCAGGCGGGTGACCAGGCCCACCGCGGCTGAGTCGCCCAGGAAGTGGCGGGCCTCCAGGCCGCCGTCGATCTTCATGCCCTCGGGGATGCCCTCCACCCGCCACCGGGGCCGCAGCAGGTTGAGCGCCTCGGCCAAGCGGTTCAGGTTGTCAGCCAGGCGAGCGGGCACGACGTCCACGTCGACGGTCTCCAGGGGCACGCCGTTGAGCCTGGCCACGTGGCTTCCGAACACGACGTAGCCCACATTGAAGTAGTTGAGTACCCGGCACAGCTCCTCGAGCTGGCGATCGGGGTCAGCGGGCTCGGCCACGGCCGTAGTTCTCCTCGATCTCAGCCACCACCGCCGCCACCCGGGCCCAGTAGCGCCGGCCACCTTCCGTCGTCGGCTCCCGGTGACCGTCGGGTGGCAGGCTCAGGTCGTGCTCGTATCCCTCGTCCCACCACTCAGGTCGGGGCGGCTGGGTCGCTCGCACCAGGCTCACCCACTGGCCATACAGCACGTCGTGGGTGCCCTCGCCGTCTTCGAGTCGCCTGAGCCAGTCGGCGTCGACCCCGGCGCGCTCGGCGACCTCAGCGACGGTCATGGCGGCGGCCAGGCGGAGGCGCTGGAGCTGCTCGCCGGCGTGGGCTGGCTCGGCGACCTCGGCGCTGTCGGCCCCTTCGGTGGGGCCCACCGGGTCGGGAGCCCCGGCCGCCGTGCTCATCTGCCCCTGCCTGGCTGGCCGCTTCGGAGGGGCCGCAGCCCCGTGATCGGCGCTCGGGTCGTGGTCCGGTACCGCCCGTGGAGGTTGATCGTGGGATGTCCGAGCGGGCTCAGGCGGGCGACGTCTGCGGGGTCGGCCACGTAGCCGCCGCCGGCGAGGTGGTCGAGGGCGGCCTGGATGTACACGGTCTGCCAGAGCACGATCACGTTCACCATCAGGCCGAGGGCGCCGAGCTGGTTCTCCTGGCCGGCCTGGTAGTGCTGGCGCAGCTGGCCCCGCCGGCCGTGGAAGGTGTCCCGGGCCAGGCTGTTGCGGCTCTCGCCCCGGCCGAGGAGGCGGTGGATGGCCCGTCGGTACAGGGGGTCGTGGCAGTAGTCGAGGACGTGGAGGGTCTTGACGATCCTTCCCAGCTCGCCCAGCGCCCGCCCGAGGCTGGACGGGTTGGGTCCCCGCTGCAGCGAGCGCAGGATCGCCGACGGGGTGACGGTGCGCGCCTCCAGGGACGCGGCCAGCCGGCAGATCTGGTCCCACTGGCCGGCGATGAGCGGGGTGTTCGCCCGATTGCGGGCCAGGCCCCTCAGCGCCCCGTAGTTGGCGCGGCCGTCCATCACCCACAGCCGGCGGTCGGCGAGGTCGGCCAGGCGGGGCGCATAGCGGTAGCCGAGGGCCCAGGCGATGGCGAAGACGATCTCCGACGCCCCCGCGGTGTCGGTCGACACGGTGTCGGGGCGCACCACCGTCTGGTTGGCCACGAGCCCGTCGAGGGCGTAGAGGCTGTCCCGCTCGGTGCCCGGGATCAGGGTCTGGTGGAACGAGGCGTGGGTGTCGGCCATCCAGGTGTACAGCGTCGAGCCTCGCTGGCGGCCGAAGTATCGGGGGTTGTAGCCGGCGTGGACCGTGGAGACGGGGATGACGAAGCGCATGCCGTCGGCCGAGGCCATCTCCCCCCGCCCCACGAGTCGCGGGCCAGGTCGAGGCCGGCGTGGTAGTCGACCAGGCGGGTGCTGGCCGCCGCGTGGGTGGCGGAGCGGAGGTAGTTGTGGGCGGCCCAGTTCAGCCGGTCTCGGGTCAGCGGTGGGTAGCCCTCGTCGACGACGGGCGTGAGGCCGACGTTGCAGGCCTCGGACACGAGCAGCGCGGAGAGCGACTCGACCAGCCCTTCGGCGCGCGACGGGGCGCCGCTGATGTGGGTGTACTCGCCGAGGAACCCCGTCCAGGCGTGGACCTCGAGGGGGACGTCGGCGATCTCGACCTCGGGCAGCAGCGCCTCAACCCTGGCTCGCAGCTCCACCAGCGACGCCGGCTCGTCGATGGCGTCGAGGGGGGTGACGACGATCCGATCCGCCCCGTCGCGGTGCTCGATGCGCAGATCGGGGTTGGCCGCCATCCCATCCGCGGTCCGCCGCCACGCGGCGTCGAGGGTCTGGGCCAAGTTGGCCACCACCCTGTCCGGGTCGGTGTCGAGCGCCAGGTCCTCGCACGCCTGATCCCGGCGCTGCTCCCAGGTGTCGGCTGAGAGCAGCTCGGCCCGGGGATCACCCCACCGGACGCTGCCCGGGACGTACAGGTCACGTCGGCGCAACCCGACCCGGAGGCGGTCGAGCACGCAGCAGGCGTAGGCGGCCCGGTCGACCGTTCCGCTCTTGGCGTCCCGCACGTGGGGCTCCCAGGAGGCGGTGACAACCTCCGTGGGCACCTCGTCCTCGGCCACCCGGGTGGTGCGGGGCCTCTCGGCCAGCCAGGTCCCGAGCGCGGCGTAGGCGTCGAGCACCGGGCGGGCCGGCGCCGTGGACTCCAGGGCCACGGCCTCGATCAGCTGCGGCAGGAAACGACGAATCTGAGGGAAGGCGGCCACCAGCCGCTCGTGGAAGGGGTCGTTGGGCGGGCGCATCAACATCGTCACCGTGCCCAGGGACGCGGCGATGTGCTCGCGGTCCGCTCGGAGGGCGGCCAGCACCGCGGTGATGGCCGTCTCGTCGTCGAGGGCGTCGAGCACGGCCTGCATCCTGGCCTGCAGCTCCCCGACGGCCCGGTCATAATCCCGCAGCTCGCCCGCCCTCAGGCGCTGGCCCCGCGTGGTGGCCGAGCGCTGGAGGTCGCCGAAGACGACGTCGAAGATGTCGACGACGTCGTCTCGGGCGCTGCTCGTGAGCACGTGGACGAAGGCGACCAGCGTTGCCACCCGGCGCGGCGCCGCCAGGTCGGCCAGCTGGGTCGCCCAGGCGTCCTCGGCGTAGCGGGCCAGGGTCGCAACCCGCCGGGGTGGCAGGCGCGACAGGTCGAGGTTGCCAACTCCCAGGGCCCGTACCTCGCCGAGGCGATCGAGCGCCTGGACCAGCCCTGTGATCGTCGGAGCGAACGGCGGCCGCCGCAGCCGGTCGAGCTCCGAGCGTCGCTTGCCCTCGGGCACGACGAGCAGCGCCTCCAAGGCCTCGACCACCTCGGGCGGGCCCGCGTGGGCCAGCCGGGACCACAGGCGACGGGTCGCCCGCTCCCGCACGCTGCCCACCACGCGGGCCAGGATCTGCTCGCCTGGCAGCAGCACCCGGTCGGCGAGCATTCGGCGGTGGGCGGCCCGGAACAGTGCCGTCGGGCCGAGGTCGTCGGCCCAGGCCTGGCGGTAGAGCCAGCGCAGCAGCGAGATGTGGCCGGGCTGGGCGGTGAAGTCGGTGTAGCCGTAGCGGCGGCGGATCTCGCCCGTGTGCTTCCAGCGAACGGGCAGCTTGCCGTAGCCGAGGAGGGCGCCGGGATCGGCGATGCCCAGCTGGCGGGCGACGGAGGCGACGATCGGCGCCGGGACGGCGCTCGGGTCGGCCAGGAAGGTCCCTATGGCCCGCACGGTGACCAGCTGGGCGGCGAAGCCCAGGCGGGTGGCATCCCCTGTGCGGCGCCGGGCCAGGCTGATGTCGGCCTCGCTCAGGTGGCACCAGCGGCCCAGCCAGTCCCGCTCGATGGGCTCGGGGAACTGGCCGTAGCCCGGAAGCTCTGCCTCAGCTGCGGCGACCGGCACGAGGTCGCGGCTTTCGGGCTGACGGCGGAGGGGTCTCGGCGCTGGCTCTGCCTTCCTTCGGATCGGCGCCCGGTTCAGGGTCGGCAAGATGACGGTATATCGAGGCCCGGCTGACGCCCAGGACCTGGGCGATGGCCTCGACCGTGTACTGCTTGGAGTCGTACATCTGGCGGGCGGTGGCCACCTTGTCGGGGGGCATGACCGTCGGGCGCCCGCCGTGGCGACCCCGCGCTCTTGCCGCCACCAGGCCGGCTTGTGTCCGTTCTCGGATGAGCTCGCGCTCGAACTCGGCCAGGGCCCCGAAGATGTGGAACACCAGCTTGCCGCCAGAGGTGGTGGTGTCGATGTTCTCGGTGAGGCTCCGGAACCCGACCTTGCGCTCCGACAGCGCGTTCACGGTGTCGATGAGGTGGCGCAGCGAACGGCCGAGGCGGTCGAGGCGCCACACGACCACGGTGTCGCCGGGACGCGCCTGGTCGAAGAGCTTGGCCAACTCGATGCGCTCGTCGAGCGCCCCCGACGCCTTGTCGGTGAAGACCCGGTAACACCCCGCCGACTTGAGGGCGTCGGTCTGCAGGCGCGAGTTCTGCTCGACCGTGGAGACCCGGGCATACCCAAGAAGGTCTCCCATGGCCGACGAACGTATCAGAACCGGTGCCGGGGGTGTCGACTGAGACGCTGTTTGTGGACACGGGTTGTGAACGCGTCCGGGGTGCCAACTACGGCCAGTTCAGGCGCCGTCTCACAAATGACCGTTTATGAAATCGGTTCGGGTGGGAACGGGCCGCCAGAACATTGCGGACACGAGCATGAGCCAGGTGCCTTGTGCCCCTCGTATCCCGGGGGTTGTCAGATTGGAGCGGGTCCACCTCGGATCTCGGATCCGCTCGTGTTTGCAAGACTCGGGACCTGTCCCTTCACTGGTGGCTTTGGCACTCTCACTTGACCAGGTGGGGGACTGGTGGGAGCTGCCGGCTGGGGAGAGAGACAGGTTGGGCAGGCGTTCCAGTACATGTACCCGCTCCAGACCCCCGACGGATTCCCCCGCCAAGCGCCACCATCCCATACGAAGGCATAACTGTTTGAAGCGTAGTATCCGCTCCCGCATGGAACAGAGGACCATCCCCAGCCGATGGACAGCCACGCCCAACTTCCGCTGCTGTACGCGAACCCGCTGTCCGCACACTTGGTCCAAGTTGAGCCGCTCCACCACCAAGTAGTTTCGGCCACCGCCAACCATCCGGGAGGCACGTTACTGAGCCGCCCATTCGTCGCGTGCCTGACCGAACCCGTCGACGTGAACGGTCCGGACCCGTTGGGGTTGCGCCGAACAATCGAATAATTGCCAGCCGCTTGGCGTTCTAGGTCGTATGGCAACGCCTGGAAAGCGGAGTAGGCATTAAGCTGGGAGGGGGTGAGCCACACACAGTCGAGAATGCGTCGGTTCGCTCCGCTCCCAGTCCAAACGCAATAGCACGTGTAGCGCGTTACATATCCATCCTCGATATAATCGATAGTAACACCGTTCGTATCCGGATTACAGGCGTCAGGGTCGGGCTGGGCCGCTGCCGGGACAGCTGCGAAGCCGCCAGCTATCAGCAATGCGACGACCAGTAGGACTTGGCTCCTGATAGCACGCCTCATCGCCGATCCATCCTCTCATTGTGCCCGACATCTGCTCGTTTTAGTTTAGGTCCCAGTTCTGGGTAGGTGTCTGAGCGCCGCCCTCAGCTCGGCCAGGATTGGCTCCACGCTAGCTACTGCTGCGACAACGCTTGTCGCTAGGCCATCGCTCTCCAAGATGGCCAGGAGCGCATGGACGTCCGAGATCGTATTGCTACCTTCGTCCTCTGCAATCGCCGCTGCCTGGAGGAGGTTCTCCTCCAAGGCCGGGGTCATGGGCCGGAACATGAGCGCTTGGAATAGGTGCCCCAAGCGGATCTCAGTGGATCCGTCTTTTTGGGCAAGTTGAGCCGCTCTTGCGGCGAGTCTCTTCTCAAGCGGATGGATCCGTAGGAAGACGCCTGGTTCCTTCTCGCCCATGTACACACTTCCTATGGGGATGGCCGTACGAATAATAGCAGCCTCTGTACTCTATCCGGCTAGCGATCCGCGGTCCAGTGAATACGCGGTGTACAGTAAGCGAACGCGCGAGGCGCTCCCTCCGCGCTGTGGTCGGTCCGTACTCAAGACGGGCAGGTGGGGTCAACCGGCGAGTAGTAGCACCGCAACCGTCATGGGTGCCGAATCGGGGGCCCCCACATGGCTGCGTAGCGGATTGGCCTGGAGCTCGTCAGTTCGTTTGCCCTTGAAGCCATAAGACGACGCCTGCACAAGCGACCGGGACAGCGATCGCGGCGAGGGAATGGCCAAGAAGTGCTGCGTGGTTGCCGTTGCAATACAGCTCGAGGGCGACGGTGGAAGCAACGAACTCGAGGAATCCGCTCGCAAGGACGCATAGGCACACGATGATCGCGTCGCGCG
Source organism: uncultured Acidimicrobiia bacterium (assembly GCA_963827345.1). GTDB lineage: Bacteria > Actinomycetota > Acidimicrobiia > Acidimicrobiales > AC-14 > CAWGUU01. The sequence goes on from CAWHAN010000006.1 coordinate 893,746, forward strand.
TTGCGCGCGCGCAGAGGTAAGCCCAGCCGCAATATAGAGGCGTCCAACGATGGCCGCCCACACCAGCACCCCCGCAGCTCCTAACACGATTGCCAGCCCGCTGTGGTGAGGGACGTGCCCTGTGTCGGAGTTGCAGGTCGCGTACACGCCGATAAGGAGGGGCACCACGGGAATCGCTATCGAGACGACTGCAAGGACGCTAAGCACCGGCGTTCCGGAGGCCCGGCCGTGCCGCCTCGCCACCAAGGCGAGATGAGCGGCTACGAACGTCGCCGCCGTCAGAAATGTGACTGGCCAGTAGAACCACTTCGGGTCCCCAAAGATCATTGCAGGTCCGCCGAGACTGGGCGGTGATCGGAAAGACTGCTGTCTACACCTACCACCACGCGCAGCGGCGAGAAGCCGCTACTTCGCGTAAAGAAGATGTAGTCGATCCGACAGGTCGGCTCCGAAGCGCCGTCGTAACATCCCGTAAGGCCGCCGCCGGGCGGGTATTCGCCCGCAATCCACGCGTCATCGAAGAGTGAACCCATATCTTCCGTGACAAGCGGGTTGTCTGGCCGGGCGTTGAAATCGCCCGTGACGATTCCCGTCACCGTGCTACTCCCGCCGTTCGTGTCGGCCTGAACCTGCTGCCGCACCTGGACCGCCTGCAATCTCCGCTCTTCCAACGTGGCTCCGGAGGCGGTGCTGAAGTGGGTGGTGTAAAAGAATACCTGCCTTGGTCCGATTGTCACGGTAGCACGCAGTAGTTTGCGCCCGATACTCGATTCCTCCTCTGGAGGACTTAGTGTCCACGACATGTTGTTGCCGAGCGGGAACTTGCTGATGATCGCATTGCCGTACGATTGGCATGTCTGAATCGTGGGGAACAACGGATCCGGGATGATGCAGGGCTTATCAGTTTCCACATAGTAGGGAGCGGGCCACTGAAGTGAATCGGCGATGCCGGTCGCGATATCCTCCGTGATCTCTTGGAAGCCGACGATCTCAGCACCAGAATTGTTGACCTCTTCAGCGAAAGCATCAATGTTGTCTTGAGACAGGCCCCGCCGGACGTTCCAGCTCATGACCTTTACAGCAGGAATAGGCGTAATCGTAACGCCAGGCTCCGGAACGTAAGCGCTTGGGCCGGCGCTACTTCGGGCTTGGACTTGGAAGGTGTACGACTGACCGTTCTCCAGGCCGGTCACGACGCTCGACGTCGCTTCGATGTCGATCACGTTCAGCCCAGTGCAGACGCACTCGGGGGTCACCTTGACACCGAAGCCGGTGAGGGTCGACCCGTGGAGCGCTTCTCCGGCCGGAGGAGTCCAAGTGACTGTTGCCTTCGTGTCGCCAGCCGTCGCCGTGACATTGGAGGGAGCGTCAGGCGAGGTCGCGAACGTGGTAGCCCGCGAGTCGTCGGTTACGGCAGATAGCGGGCCAGCGCCTCCGGTGTTATGGGCGACGACCCTGATCACGTACTCGGTGGCCGGGCTCAGCCCGGTTATCGACGAGAAGTTCGTACCACCGTCGTTGACCACCAAGCCATCGCATGAGTCGCATTCTGGTTCGAGTAGGAGACTGTAGCGAGTCACCACTTCTGTGCTCGGCGATGGTCCCCACGACACGTGGATCGACTGACTCGAATTGGCGGACGCGGTCACATTCTGAATCTGAGACGGTGGCGGGGTCGGTGGCACTGTCGTCGAGGTCGTCGTGGTGGTGCTTGTGGAGGTCGTCGTTGTCGAGGTGGAGCTGGTCGTCGTGGTCGTCGGCAGGCTGGGGGTCACGGGGTTCGTGAGGGTGCCCGAGGAGCTCCAGAGTGGGGCGGCACTGTGGGTGTAGACGACGAAGGCGTACTGCTGGCCGTTGGTGAGGCCGGTGACCGTCGCCGTGGTGCAGGAGCCGCACGCCTGGGTGTAGTTGTTGGCGTAGGTGTAACTGGGATAGTTGTACGCGAAGACCCCGTAGGCGTCGATGGCCGCCCCGCCATTGTTGGTCGAGGGTGCCCACGAGACCGTTGCTGATTGGTTGCCCTTCACTGCGGATGCGCTCGGGGGTGCACTCGGCGCGACGGGGGCGGGCGTGATGACGTTGGTTCCCGCGCCGGTACCCCAGCCGACGGCGTTGCGGGCGTAGACCCCGAAGTAATACTGCTGGCCGTTGGTGAGCCCGCCGATGCCGACGTAGGTGCAGGTGGCGCAGGCCTCGGTGAAGCTGACGGCGACGAAGCCCGGATAGGTCCAGGCCCACACGCCGTAGCCATTGATGGCGGCCCCGCCGTTGCTGGCCGGAGCTGCCCAGGTGATGAGTGCCGACTGGCTGGAGGGGTAGGCAGCCGCGCTCTGGGGCGGCCCGGGGATGGTAGCGCCGGGGGGCTCGGACCACACCACGTGCAGCGCCGGCGGGGCACCGGTCTCGAAGGAGGAGAACTTCTTCCAGGCGAAGCTGTCGCCCTCGTCGGGGGCGGCCAGCACCAGGCCGAGGTTGGTCGACTGGTTGGCGGCCCAGGCGGCCACCGCGCTGGTGACGCCCATGGTCACGAGTCCAGCCGGGCAGCTGGCGCTCCAGCCCTTGGCCACGTTGGCCTGGCCGATCGGGTTTGGGTCGTAGGCGGCGCCCGGGAAGTACTGCATCTGGTTGCCGATCCAGCCCCCCGTCGAGCGGTAGACGTTGATCAGGCGCGGACTGCAGGAGTACGACCACGTCTCGTGGATGTGCAGCTCGGCCGAGTTGATGACCTTGCCGTTCAGCGCCGGGTTGACGCCGTTGAAGTGGAGGAAGGTCCGGGCCACGTTGGTGCCACCGTTGAAGGTGCCCGCCTTCAGCTCGGTGGAACCGGAGTTGTCGGCGGGTACGCCCGACATGACGAACGTGTCGTCGGAGCCGGTGGCGATGGCTGTCGTCGGATCGAGGTAGATCGGAAACTGGCGGGCCGGGTCGTTGATCCAGGCCCGGTCGGCGCGGACTTCGAGAGCGACGCCCGCCTTGCCGTACGGGACGAGGGCGTAGTCGACGTCGTAGGAGATGGCGGGATCGCCCGAGCGGGGGTCGATCTTGGAGTCGGTCATGAACCCATGTGGGGTGCGGGCCCGCACGGTGCCGGCCTCGTCCCGGTAAACGACGTCGCCCAACTTGTCGATGGAGGCGGTGAGGCCCTTGAGGTCGAGGGGGAACACGAAACGGTCAGGAGCCGCTGCCGAGGCCAGGACCAGATCCTCCTTGAGCCCACCCGGGCGGGAGGTGAGGCGCAGGTCGGTGTCCTTACGCACCCCGTCGTAGGTGACGACGGCGCCGTCGGCGGTGCCGGGGGCCGAGGATGCCCCCTCCAGGGAGAAGGCGACGGAGTGTTCGGCATCGAGACTGACCCGGGCCAGGGCGGGGTCGTTGGCCTTGGCCGCCAGGCTGAGGTCGAAGCCGTCGGAGCGGTTGTGGCGGCGACCGTCTCTGGGCGCGCTGAGCTTGGCGTCGATTTCGACCCAGTTGCCGCTGGCATCCTGGTGGTGCACCGCGGTGGACGACACGATCGTCTCGAACTGGCCCGCCGTGTCGGTGGCGAAAGTCTTGGAGGTGCCGGTACGGCGCTCGGCGAGTTCGTCGCCGGCCTTGCTCGGTGCGATCGCGGGTGGTGCCTCGAGTGTTGATAGGTCGACCACAGGTGGCGGGCCGGGCGCGGGAGCGACCACTTGGGCGCCGGCCACGAGCGGCGGGGTGGGCGGCGTGGCCCGACCGGACGGTTCGATGACCGTGGCCGAGGAGTCCTTCGGTGCCGGTGCCGCGGTGACCGGGAGAGCGACGAGGGTCGAGAGCCCGGCCATGAGCGCCAGCATGCCAGCCAGGCGCTTCAATCCTGTGGATGAGAGTCGCAGGCTCATGCCGCGCGTCGGCATCGGCTGTGTCCGGGTGTCATCGTGACCCTGCCTTCTGTAGAGGGGAATCCCTCGCCGCCGGAATGGCTAGGCCACAACGCGCTGTTGAGCGTCACGCAGCCCGAGCAGGCGCGGGGCCGGCGACGACAACACCGGTGAGCATGGCCTGAAGGCCTCCGAGCCGGGGGTAGCGCCGGAGGCCCCCGGCGTGATGAACGGCGGCGGGTTGGCGGGGACGGCGCAGGAGGCGACAGCGTGAGCACGACTGACTCGCGCAAGGGCCCTCCTGCCTTTCTCTTGGCGGAGAACAGGAAGGCCCTTCCAAACGATGCCGGAGGCATCGGTGCTCATGGTAGGGACCGAGCCGGCTGCGGTCGAGACCGCCCTCGTCGCCGGGCGCCTGGCGTGCCCGGCGTGCGGGCAGGACCTGCGGCCGTGGGGCCACGCCCGCACCCGCGTGCTGCGACGACGAAACGGAGCCGACCGGCGCCGGCCCCGGCGGGCCATCTGCGCAGGCTGCGGCACGACCCACGTACTGCTGCCCGACGACAGCCTCGCCCGCCGCCGTGACGACGTCGAGGTGATCGGGGCCGCCCTGGCGGCCAAGGCCAGCGGCTCCGGTCACCGCCGCATCGCGGCCGACCTCGGGCTGCCACCGACGACGGTGCGGGGTTGGCTGCGCCGCTTCGGGTCCATGGCCGACCGCATCCGGGAGCACTTCACCCGCTGGGCCCACGCCCTCGACCCGCTGCTGGGGTCGATCAACCCCGCCGGCTCGGCCTTCGCCGACGCCCTGGAGGCGATCGGGGTGGCGGCCCGGGCCGGGGTGTGGCGCTTCGGCCCGCACCCGCCGTGGTCGCTGGCCTCGGTGCTGAGCGGCGGCGGGCTGCTGGCCAACACCAGCTCACCCTGGGCGGCGCCCGGCTGAGCGGCCAGCCTCGGGCGCAGTCGACCCCGACACCTTGGAGGCGCCGTGAACGACCGCCAGAGGGCCATCGCCCTGTTCCGCTACTCGCTCATCCGGGAGGCCGCAGATACATCGCTGACCAAACGCGAGCGGGGTGAGCTGGTGCGCGACCTGGCCGGGCAGGACCACGCCGGGCCCGACGACGGGCGCGTCCGGGTGGCCCGCAACACCCTCGACCGCTGGATCCGCACCTATCGGGCGGGCGGCTTCGAGGCCCTGGCCCCCGCCCCCCGGTCCTGCGAGCCCAAGACGCCGGCGGCGATGCTGGCCCTGGCCGAGGCCCTCAAGCGGGAGGTCCCCGGCCGGACCGCGGCTCAGGTGCGCGAGGTCATCCGATCGGCCGAGGGCTGGGCCCCGTCGGAGCGCACCCTGCAGCGCCTGTTCGTGCGCCTGGGCCTCAACACCACCCGTCCCGAGGGCACCGCCCCCCGGTCCTTCCGGCGTTTCGAGGCCGAGCGCCCCAACGACCTGTGGACCGGCGACGCCCTGCACGGTCCCGCCGTCGGGGGGCGCAAGACCTACCTGTTCGCCTTCATCGACGACCACAGCCGGGCCCTGGTCGGCTATCGCTGGGGGCTGTCGGAGGACACCGTGCGGCTGGAGGCGGCGCTGCGGGCGGCGCTGGCGTCTCGGGGCCTGCCCCGGGCGATCTACGTCGACAACGGCAGCGCCTTCGTGTCCGCCCAGCTGCTCCGGGCCTGCGCCAGCCTCGGCATCCGCCTGGTGCACTCCCGGCCCGGTCGGCCCCAGGGGCGGGGCAAGATCGAGCGCTTCTTCGGCACCGTGCGGGGCCAGTTCCTGGTCGAGGTGCAGGCCCGGGGCGTCGGTGACCTGGTCGAGCTCAACCGGCTGTTCGTGGCCTGGGTGGAGACCGTCTATCACCGCCGGGAGCACTCCGAGACCCGCCAGAGCCCGCTGGCGCGGCTGGGGTCGGCCCCGGTGCCGGTGCTGCCCAACACCGAGGCCCTGCACGAGGCGTTCCTGTGGTCCGAGAAGCGGGCGGTGACCAAGGTGGCCACGATCTCGCTGCACGGCAACGTCTTCGAGGTCGACGCCGCCCTCGTGGGATGTCGGGTGGAGGTGGTCTTCGACCCCTTCGACCTGGAGTCCGTCGAGATCCGCTACCAGGGCCGGGCCATGGGCAAGGGCGTGGCGGTGCGCATCAGCCGTCACTCCCACCCGCAGGCCCGGCCGGAGGTGCAGGCACCGGCGCCCACCGCCACCGGCATCGACTACCTCGCCCTGGTCGCCCGCCGCCACGAGGCGGAGCTGGCCCGGGCCATCAACTACTCGGTTCTTCGCGAAACCTGGTGATCGGGCGTCCTGAGTGGTCGTCCCCGTCATCATCGGCGATGCCAGGCTCAGCTCGCCAGCGCTGGCGGATGACCGGAGCAGAACAGCAGCACCCGGGCCCGATAGTTGGCTCTGGAGGCGAAGCCGTAGGCCATGCGCTCCAGCACCTCGATGCGGGTGTTCACCCCCTCCGAGGCCCCGTTGGTGGCCCCGCCGGTCTTGTGGAAGTTCATCGACTCGGTGCCCCACCGACAGAACGTGGTGATGGCGCTGCCCAGGTTGACGCCCGCCGCCTGGTAGGCGTCAGTGAACCAGTCCAGGGCCTGCTCAGCATCGGCGTCGGTCTCGGCGCAGAACACGACGTGGAACCGCTGCACCAGGCCCCACACCACCCCGAGGTCGGGATGGGCGTCGAAGAGGGCGCCCAGGCGGGCCATCTCCTCGCCGCTGAGACGGTCCATGCGCTTCATCAACAGGAACCGGGCCCCGAACACGACGGGGTCATGGGGTCGGCCTAGGGGGCTGCGCTGGGCGTCGCGGCGGGCCGACACCAGCACCTTGGCGAAGCCTCGTACGACGTGGAAGCGATCGGCCACGTGGCGGGCCTGGGGCAGCCATTGGCGCACCGCGACCCGGTAGCACTCGGCCATGTCGGTGACCACCACCGACACGCCTGCTCGCCAAGATGGGCTCTGAGCTGCGAGAAAGCCTCCCAGCACGTCGGCTGAGCGGCCCTTCAACACGGCGATGACCCGGCCCCGGTCCCCATCGGTGAGGATGGTGGAGAACTGGCCCCGGCCCTTGCGCATCGACTTCTCGTCGACCAGCAGCACCCGGCACGGCCGGCGCCGACGGGCCCGGGCCAGCAGCTCGGCCTCGGCCAGCACCAGGCGCATCACCCGGTGCCACGACAGTCGGTGACGGCGGGCCACGGCCGCGATGGTCATGTCCCGGGCGTCGGCCACCACCGCCCGGGCCAGACGCTTGGTCATGCGGTCGACGAAGAAGGGGTGGGTCTCGGTCGTCGTCGTCCGACAGCGCTTGCACCGGAACCGCCGGCGGTGCCAGATCAGGGTGATCGGCCGGCCCGACACCGGCAGGTCGCGAACCTTCACCTTGCGGGTGGCGTGGACGCGAGCGGTCTTGTGCCCGCAGGCCGAGCAGCGGATCACGCTCGAGATGGCCACCACCGCCACCACCAGGGACTCGGGCAGGTCCACCACCTCCAGCACGCGTATGGCGCGCAGGTGCAGCCGGATCGTCATAGCGTCGAGCGCAGCCACCAGGGCCTCCTCATCAGTCAGCTTCGTCTCTGACCAGTTCAGGAGGCCCGGTGGCCCAGATGGTGGATGCCTGCGTCACCGGCATCCGATCGTCGTCACCAGCTTTCGCGTAGAGGGAACTACTCCCAGCTGACGCTGCCCGACGAGCTCGTTCCCCCGGAGGTCGCTGCTGACGGCACCGACGGCGGCGAGGGTGACGCGCAGGTGACGGGATGAGCATTGACCGGCTGCGCTCGCACTGGGGCTTCACCCGCATGCCCTTCGGCCGGGACCTGGCCCCGTCCATGCTGCATCACCACCGCTCCCACGCCGAGGCGGTGGCCCGCATCGCCTGGTGCGTCGAGGAGCGGGCGCTGGGCGTGATCACCGGCGAGGTGGGAGCGGGCAAGACGGTGGCGGTGCGCGCCGCGGTGGCCGCCCTCGACACCAGCCGCTTCAGCACCCTGTACTTCGGCAACCCCTCGGTCGGCGCCCGGGGCCTCTACTACGCCATCGTGTCGGGCCTGGGGGGCGTGCCCCGCTTCCACAAGGCCGCCCTCATCCCCCAGGCCGCCGAGGCCCTGGCCGCCGAGGAGTCAGAACGCGCCAAGCGGGTGGTGCTGGTGGTCGACGAGGCCCATCTCCTCGATGCCGACCAGCTCGAGGAGCTGCGCCTGCTCACCGGCTCGGAGATGGACTCGCGCTCGTTCGCCTGCCTGCTGGTGGGCCAGCCCACGCTGCGCCGGCGCATCAAGCTGGGGGCCTTCGCCGCCCTCGACCAGCGCATCGGCCTGCGCTACGCCATGCCGGGCATGGACCTGTCCGAGACCGCCGCCTACGTGGCCCACCACCTCAAGCTGGCCGGCCGGGCCGACACGCTGTTCTCCGACGACGCCGTCGCCCTCATCCACCAGGTGAGCCGGGGCCTGCCCCGGGCGGTGAACAACCTGGCCGTGCAGTCCCTGGTGGCCGCCTTCGCCGACAACAAGGCCATTGTCGACGAGTCCTCGGCCCGGGCCGCGGTCACCGAGGTGACGGCGGAGTGATCTGACGACGGGGGCGTTCAGCCCCCGGCCGCCTCCAGGCAGCCGTCGCCCTCGTGGTGAACCTGGCGGAGGTTCCGGGCCAGCTCGTTGACCGCCTGCAGGCGGCTCTGGTCGTCGTCCTCCGGAGAGAAGGTGAGCCAGCCTTCGTCGAACGCCCGGTCGCACACCGCGTTGGCGAGAACCTCGATCTTTCGGAGGTACTCGTCGTCGCTCAACCACGGTGGTCGGTCCACGCCCCAGGATGCCCGCTACTTGGTCTTCATGCAGCGTGTCGCTCTCGTGCTCATCCAGCGTGGCGGGCCACAACGCGCGCCGTCACGTCATCTATCGGCTCGCCCGCGGTCAGACCTAAGCAACTTCGTCAGTACACATCCGCGGCGGGGCGACTGGATCTTCCGCCGCACACTGCCAGCGCGTCGGACCTTGCGAATCCTTGACCGGATGAGCGACCACCCGCTCGTTCAGGATCCTGCACCGATCCTCCTCATAGGCCATATTGGTGGCGAAGACGTCCTCGGCGATCGTCAGGCCGAGGGGGACACCACCGAAGCGCAGGCCGGTGCTGGGGTCGATCCGACCGATATCGGGGGCGCCGGCGCTGTCCACGACGAAGGCGTCGAACACCCAGTGCACGCCCAAGTACACCCGGCTGCGGCCGTTCTCCTCGATCATCTCCCACAGACCACCCGGGAAGTTGCGGACGTGGCGGGGTCGCACCGTCCCCTTGTTGTCGGTGTTGATCCCGTTCAGCTCGTCGGACACGAAGGTGAGGCCGGCGAAGAGCGTGTCGGCGCTGTGGTTACCCGCCAGCGTCGGGCGGTAGAACAGCCGGGTGATGTGCAGGGCGGCGGCGCCGAACGTGGCGTGCCCGGATGGGTAGGCGGGGAACGGCGGCGTGTTGTTCTTGCCACCCACCACGTTGGTGTTCGGCGCGCCGAAGGGCAACCAGCCGACGTCGGTGTCGTTGTTGAGGTTGTTGCCCCCCACACCGGCAGGCCCCATCGAGGCGTCGAGCTCGCGGATGCCGACCACAGGTCGGCACAGGTCGTGGATGTATTTCTGGTCCCAGGCGAGGATGCCGGCGTCGGCCATGGCCACGTTGACGAGGGCGAACAACCGGGCATTCTGCGCCGGCGTGTTGGGCACCGCCCCATTGATGGCGATCTCTCGGATGATCTGGTTGTAGAGCCGCGGCGGGGTGCCCACCCCAAATGCGCCGTCGTAGGCCCAGTAGAGACCGATCACGGTCTGGTCACCGGTGCGACGGGCACCGTCCGGGCCCGACGCCCCCAGTAGCTCGGGGGCCGCCCCCCGGGAACGCACCTGGCGAAGAGCGGTCCGGAACTCGCTGGTCCCCGGGGCCGGCGGTGGTGCCAGACTCGTGGCGGTCGGTGATGGCGAAGCCCTTGCTGCGAGCGCCGTAGAACGGACCGTGGATGCCCTGGGCGGGGCCGTCGGGGTCGGGCCGGTGCGAGGTGTGGCCCATGGACGCCGCGTAGCCGTCGTCGCTTACCCCAGGGTCGTCCTTGCGGTCCTTCAGGATGGCTGCGGCCACCAGCAGGCCGAAGGCGTTGCCCTCGGTGAGCCCGGGACCGGCGAGGCCGGCCGCGGCGTGTTTGGCGTCGAAGAACGGCTTCTGGCTCGGGAAAAGGCTCGACAGGGTGCCGTGGGCAGCCGCGGCGACGGCGGCGTCGAGCGAGGCGCCCGGGAGCATCGCGGGCACGGGGGTGAGGTAAGGCGGGAGGCTGGGGTCCCCCGACACACCCGCGAAGGCGTCGTGCATGGCCAGATGCACGATGGCCAGTGCCCGTGCGCTCAGGACGGGGCCGGTCTGCTCCCGCTTGCCGTTGGTGTGACTGACCTTGTTGGCCTCGAGGGCCACATCGTTCCAGTACAGGATCGGGTCCATTGTGTTCTCTTTCTCCTAACTGTTGTGGTTGAGCTGTTGTGGTTGAGCACTCGGGTGGCGACGGCTAGGTGAGCGGCCAGCCAGGACATGGCGATGTACACCGGGAAGCCCACGGCCATCTGGAGGAGGCCCTCGATCACATGGGAGCGCGGCTCCGCGGTGAGCGCCCGGGTGGCCACGGCGGCGTCGCGGCCGAACAGGTCGGTGGCCCAGTTGGCGAGCGGCGTGCCCTCGCCGGCGATGAGGTTGTGCAGCGCCGGCCCGGGGGCGGTGACGAGGGCGAACCACGTCCCCATCAGCACGGCGTAGAAGGCCAGGCGTCGGTATCCGGGCCGGTCAGCGGCCCGGGTCAGCCGGCCTGCAGAAGGGATCAGGAAGAAGATGACGGGGGTTAGGGCGACGAACCCGAGAGTCGAGTCCAGGAACCAGTGGGACACGTGGCTGATGGCGGGTCCCTGCTCCCCCCGGTAGATGGCGTGGAGCCAGAACATCACGACCCCGCCGCCGTAGGTCAGCAGCACCGAGGTGGCCACCAGCAGTCGGCGAGCCTGGCGGTCGACGTAGAAGTCGGCCGTGTCCCGCATCGTCGTGCGAGCCCAACGCATCCACGTCGTCGGCCGGGTCGTTACCCGGCCCTGAAACCCGTACAACACCGAAGATCTCGCCACTGTGGGCTCCCATCCGCCGTGGGGTCACAACGACCCGCCTAGAACAGAGAGCCCCCGAGTCGCGGCCGGGATACGCGAACGGCTGGGAAGTCGTGCCAGCACTCCCTCGGGGGGTGCAGGCACCCCCGACCAGCACTGGGTGAAAGCACCACCGACCAGCACGTAGAGGTTGGTCGACCCCCTCAGGGTGATCCACGGGCTGCTGGGTCGGCAGCCAGATCTCGGCTGACGGGCTCTGGGTCCCTTCCACTCCTCGGGCGCGCTCGGGCGCCCAGTTCGGCTGCGCCCGGGGCATCCTCGGTCGTGCCCCGCAACCTGACCTCGGGTTCCAGGCTGGTCCAACACGACTGGCGTCGAGGACGGCGAGTTGAGTCCATGACGACGAGAGGGTGTGTCGCGCTGACCGCGGACAGCCGCTGATCACCCTGGCGTGGCCTGATCGTCGACGCCGGCGTCGCGGGAGCGGGACCTTCTCGCCCTTGCTCAGCTGGCGGGTGATCCTGCGGCGGTTGGCGGGGTCGGAGAGATAGCGGGCGGCGTAGATGGTGCGCCGCACCAGCCCGTACTCCTCAGCGCTGCCGCCAGCGTGTTCTGGGGCCCGACGCGGACAGCTTGCCCACCACCAGCGAGTCGGTGGTGTGCCCGAACTTGAGCGAGGCGGCCAGGCGCAACAGGTCGTCCACTGATCGGCGATGAGCGCCTGGTTGGCCCGACGGCTGAGCAGGGGCCCGACTCGGGGGTAGCGCGCCAGCGCCTCGGCCTTGGTGCCGGCTCGGCACAGGGTGATCTTGCCCAGGTCACGGATGCGGGGCGAGAACAGCAGGTCCACCAGATCGAAGAGGGCGAAGTTGACCAGGGTCGCTCCCGCCGTGTCGGTGGCGTGCTCGGCGATGGGCAGGTCGGTCTGGTTGCCCAGGATCTCATCCAGCACCGACGTCGCCTCGGGCTCGGTCACCACGATCACCTTGGTGCCGTAGGTGGATAGCTGGTCGCTCACGTAGGTGTAGGTCGAGACGCCCTCGTCGACGAAGTAGCGCGACATGGCCCTGGCCGTAATCGAGCGGCCCCTGGTCGGGAAGCGCTGGCCGTCGGAGGACGACAGCGTCGGGCGTTGGCCGCCCGCAGGGTGTCCTCCCTCAGGTACCACTCCGCTGTCCAGGCCAGAACCTCATAGGGGATGCCCGACGCCTCGGCCATCCCGTGGATGCCGAGGTTGGTGGCCTGGGCGATCAGGCAGGCGTAGATGCTGCGGACCAGCTCGGGGCTGCGGGCGGTCTTGCCCCCGGCGTGCACCGGCGCCTCGGTGAAGCCGATCCGGTTGTCGAGCTCGATGAGCAACGACGCCAGCCTGGGCCGGGGCAGCAGCGCCACCAGCTCGTTGCGCAGCGTGTCGGCCTCGGCGGGGATGGACTCGGCCGACAGCGGTGGGATGATCAGCTCGCCGCCCTCGGACAGCCGGATGGGTCCGGCGCCGCTGGCCAGCGTCACCTTCGAGACGCTGCTCCAGGGCTGAAAGGGCCGAAGTTCCTTCTTGGGTCGCCCTGGGTTCGGTGGAGCGTCCGGTCGGGGTTTCGCTGCCGGAGACCAGATCGCCATTTGCGGACAGTGAAGCGGCACGCTTGCTGGTCGAATAGCGGGAGTGCATCCGCCCGACCTCAGGATCTGCGCGGAGTTGCCCTCGGGCGACGAGGAGCCACCCGAAACGATGCCCAGCACGGTGCTCGTGCAATGGCACCTTCGGTGGGCGCTGAGGGACTCGAACCCCCGACCCCGTCCTTGTAAGGGACGTGCTCTTGCCAGCTGAGCTAAGCGCCCGTCGGGTCGACACTACGTGGCCCGGGCCGGTCGGGGGCCGGGCGGTTGGAGCGGGCCAGCTCGACGAGGGCGGTGGCGGCCTCGGGCAGGAGGATGGGCAGGTCGTTGGCCGGGAACCAGCGGACCTCGGCCACCTCGGGTGAGCGGGGTGTCGGCGGCGCCAGGCCGTCGGGCGACGTGAGCCGCCCCCTGTAGATGACGTCGACCCTCCGCAGTCGGGGCTCGATCACCACCATCGGGGACTCGTCGACGTCGACGTCGATCCCCAGCTCCTCCCCCACCTCCCGCCGCACCGCCACCGACGGCTCCTCGCCCCGCTTCAGCAGCCCGCCGGGGAACCCCCAGGCCTCCCGCCGCCGGTAGGACTGGCGCACCAGCAGCAGAGCTCCGTCGCTGCGCTCGATGACGCAGATGGCGCCCACGTGGAACGACGGCGTCAGCGCCCGCACAACGTAGACCCGCAGGAAAACGGGAATCCGCCGGAAGACCGCCAGCTTCATTGCCAGGATCCGCCGCCGTCGGTCGGCCGCCCGGGCGGGCCAGCTCAAGCGACGCCCGCCCTCGCCGCCAGGGCCTCGGCCAGCAGCGCCGGCGTGGCCGCGGCCAGTGGCGAGCGACGTTCGCGTAGGCCGAGGGTGACGAGGTCGCGGCCGGTGGCCTCCGCCACGACGGCACCGGCCTCGATGCAGACGAGGATCCCGCCCAGGTAGTCCCAGGGGGCGTGGGCTTCGCCGCTGCAGTCGATGTAGGCGTCGAGCTGGCCGGATGCGACCGCGCAGATGTCGAGGGCGGCGGCGCCGAGCGCCCGGAACTGGCGCCAACCGAGGTGGCGGGACGGCCAGCCCGTCAGGCCGAGCACGGCGGTGCCCATCGACACGCAGCGGGTGGGGCCGATCGGCTTGCCGTTGAGGGTCGCTCCCCCACCCCTGACCGCCTCATAGCGGTCGCCGGTGGCCTGGTTGACGACGACGGCGGCCCGCGGCCCCTCATCGTCGACGGCGCACAGGCTGGTGGCGTACCAGGGCAGCGACCGGGAGGCGTTGGTCGATCCGTCGACGGGATCGAGGGCCACCTGCACGGCCCGGTCGGGATGGTGCAGCCCCGACTCCTCGCTCAGCACGCCCAGCCCGGCGTCCACCAGGACCCGCACCGCCACCTCGTCGGCCGCCAGGTCGCTGCGGTACTGGCCGGCCCGTGTGCCCGCCGGCCCCCAGTCCTCCAGCTGGTCCAGGACCTCGCGCACGGCGTGGGTCGCCTGGTTCAGCGTCGCCAGCACGAAGTCGTCGGTCACAGGACCATCCTCGCTCACCGGCCCGGCGCTCAACGTCGTGTACCGCTCCCAAACGCCTACGCTCGTCCCCGCACCCGTCGCCCCTGAGGAGGTGCCGTCGCCCTGAGGAGGTGAACGTCCTGGCAGCAATCGACGTAGCCGGCTATGTGGCCGAGCTGAAGGACCACGCGGTGGACCACGGCTTCCACGTCCACGACGAGCGCCACTTCGTGGAGACGTACTCGCTTCGCCAGGTGTGGGAGGTCGACCTGCACCCGGAGGAGGGCTGCGGCGGCCCCCTCGACCTACACCTGGCCCTCGAGGTCGAGCCAAGAGTGCTGCTGGCCTTCGAGGACGTGGTGTCGAACCTGCCCGAGGACGAGGACCCGGCCGACGAGTACCAGTTCCCGCTGATCTTCACCTGGGCCCTGCCGCCGCTCCCCGCCGGCCGACCTGCTGCTGCTGGCCACCGAGCTGGCGGGTGTCGGCGGTCCCGACCTCCCGCTCGAGGTGTCGGCCATCGACTCGTTCGCGTCGGTCACCGACGCCCCCGAGCGCAGCCTCACCATCGTCGCCCGCCAGCAGGTCTCCCTCGCCAAGGTGCTGGCCGGCGAGGAGTTGCTGTGCGAGATGCTCGACCGCTGCCTCGCCGTCAGTCGTTTCCTGCTCGACCAGGCGCCGGCCTGGGGTGTGTAAGGAAAGCCCTTGACAGATTTTGGAGGCGGGAGTACATTCACGTTCCGGAGTCCCGAGGTGGTAACCGAAGCAAAGGTTTTCGGACCTAGCAGAGGAAGCTTCCTCGGGGCTCTCTATTTCGCGTCCCAGGTACGTGCGATTGCCCGGATGATGGAATGGAAGACATGACGGTCTCAAACACCGTTGCCCGAGAGGGCGTGCGGGTTCGAGTCCCGCTCCGGGCACTGCCAGCCTGATCTTCTGAGGACTGCTGGCCGGCGCCATACGGCCGGCTCTCTCGATCTAGTGGGGCGTCGCGACGGTGCCGGCTGCGACCACCTCGGTCAAACAGAAAAATAGCTCCGGGTCGTCGAGGACGTAGTCGTCGGACTTCGGGTCGAAGGCCGCCTGCCACGCTCGTAGCTGTTCGTCGGACAGGAAGGGAGCGGCAGTCTCACCCAGGAAGGTGGCGTTGCCCTGGATGTACGTCTTGGCCGAGTGATCGAGGGGGTGCGTCTTGTGGATCGCGTAGGCCCGGCTCGTGATCTGCTCCAGGCTCCCCCGCACCAACAGGCCGCGCACCTTGCGGCCCATGAAACCGTCGTTCCGAGGCCAGGAAGTGCCGTTCGACCCGCGGGCCTCCTCGGCCTCCAGGGCGATGGTGACCGCATACAGGACGGTCGCGACGAGGCGAGCGCTGACCGGGTGGAAGAGGAACGTGCTGTCGTCCCACTCCTTGACGATCACCCGTCCTCCTGGTCGGGTGACCCTCGTCATCTCCGTAATCACGTCCTGCGTGTTGGCGTGCGCCGAGAGAGCATTGCCGAGGAAGACGACATCGAAGGAGTCGGCCGAGAAGGGTAGGGAGAAGATGCTGCCCACGGCGAACGAGGTCGTCGCGCCGAGCGGCTCATCGGCCTGGCTCGACACTGCGTACCGGAGGTAGTTTTCGGTCAGATCCAGTCCGACAACCTGGCCCGTCGGACCCACCAACTCGGCGAACATCGGCGCCCACAAACCAGGTCCGCAGGCGAGGTCGAGCACGCTCAGGCCCTCGCAGATGTTCAAGTCGGCGAGCATCTGCCGCCGTTCCGCCGCCTTGGTCTGGTGGTGGTCGAGAAACCACTCGACACCCTGGTACGGAAAGCCGGACTCGATCGACTCGCCTGTGCTCACCGCTCCGCCACTCCCTCGACCTGCATGGTCTTTCCCAGCCTGCCCCCTCACCATAGAGCCGCGTGACCGAGTGACCCAAACGGAGTCACCCACGATCGACCGTGTTGCGGGGGGCTTTTGCGACCCGAACCTGGCGTTCACTCCCGAGTATCGGGCCTGCGATGGGCCATCACGCCGTCGAACAAGCGTCAAATGAACCTCAGACGAGGGCGGCCAGCAGGTTGCCGGCGGTGTCCTTGGGCGACACCTTGTACCAAGCCTGCTCCACCTTCCCGTCGGCGTCGATCAGGAACGCCGAGCGGATGATGCCCATGTACTTCTTGCCGTACATGCTCTTCTGTCCCCAGGCACTGTAGGCCTCGGCCACCGCGTGGTCCTCGTCGGCCAGCAAGGGGAAGCCGAGGCCGTACTTGGTGTCGAACTTGGCCTGCTTGGCCGGCTTGTCGGGGCTGATCCCCACGATGGCGGTGTCGCCCACGGTGCCGGCGACGTCCCGCAGTCCGCAGGACTGGGCCGTGCAGCCGGGGGTGTCGGCCCTCGGGTAGAAGTACACGAGCACTTTGCGGCCGGCGAACCCCGACAGCTGCACGGTGTTCCCCGCCTGGTCGGACAGGGAGAAGTCGGGCGCGGGATCACCGGGAGCGAGGGGCACCCGGCCGACCCTACAGTCCGAGCGGCAGCTTGTTCCCGTTGAAGGGGACGGTGCCCAGCGCCAGCTGCACCGACAGCGACGAGTGGGCGGCCATGTAATCCATCTCCCGGCGCAGGTCGCCGACGCCGTTGACGACCCCTGTCGGGATGCCGACGAGCAACGTGCTGAGCTGGCCGAGGGCCTTGCCGGTGCGGTCCAGGTAGGGGCTCCCCGAGTCGCCCGGCAGGTCTGGCGGGATGGTGTTGATCTGGTGGCTCCAGCCGTTGTTGGTGTCGCCCCTGGCGATGCCGAGGTGGGGGCTGAGCAGCGTGATGCCGAGGCGCAGGCTGGAGTTGCCGTAGCTGTACGCCTTCTGGAGGAAGGCGGTGCCGGCGTTGTTGATCCCGTTCGGACCTCCCCAATGGGGGACCGACGGGTTGACCTTGCCGACGTCGGCGGGATCCAGCTTGATGAGGGCGAGGTCGTTCTTGGCGCAGGCGTCGGGGTTGGTCTCGTGGGCGGCCTGCATCGCCAGCCAGGCGTTGTAGACGAGCGTGCCCGGCTTGGAGGCGCCGCCGACCTCCACCGGCGTACCGAGGGGCTGGGAGCTGGTCAGGCATCCGTCGACATCGGTGGGGCCG
Organism: uncultured Acidimicrobiia bacterium; assembly: GCA_963827345.1. Taxonomy (GTDB): domain Bacteria; phylum Actinomycetota; class Acidimicrobiia; order Acidimicrobiales; family AC-14; genus CAWGUU01. Next base: position 910,953 of record CAWHAN010000006.1, read on the forward strand.
CCGGTGGTGGAGCAGTGGGCGGCCTGGCCGATGTAGACGTTGGTGGCGTCGTAGAACACGAAGTTGGCGGTGCACTGGCCGCCGGCGGTGAACGTCTGCACGCCGGGGTGGATCGGCGCGGTGGCGGCAGGCGCCCAGGCCGGGACGGGGACGGGAGCGGCGCCGGCTGCCGTCGGCACCACGGCCAGGGACAGGGTCGTTGCCGCCATCGCAAGGAGGGTGAGCACGGCGGTGACAGGTCGTCGAAAGATTCGCATTCCGCCGAGGATGCCAGAGAGTGGCCGCCTTGTCACTGGCCCGCGAGAAATTCGCGCGATGCGCTCAGTTCCCCGGGTCTGCCGCCAACGAGTGGAAGCCGCCGTCGACGTGCACCATCTCGCCCGTGGTCGCCGGGAACCAGTCCGACAGGAGGGCCACGCACGCCTTGGCCACCGGCACGGCGTCGCGGGTGTCCCAGCCCAGCGGCGCCCGACCGCCCCACGTCTCCTCGATCTTCTCGAACCCGGTGATGCCCTTGGCCACGATCGTCCGCAGCGGGCCGGCGGACACCAGGTTGACCCGGATCTGGTGGCGGCCCAGGTCCCGGGCCAGGTAGCGCGCCGTCGCCTCCAGGGCGGCCTTGGCCACGCCCATCCAGTCGTAGGCCGGCCAGGCCTGGCGGGCGTCGAAGTCGAGCCCGACGATCGACCCCCCCGACTCCCGCATGAGCGGCAGCACCGCCCCGGCCAGGGCCTTCAGCGAGTAGGCGGAGACGTGCAGGGTGGTGGCCACGTCGTCCCACTCGGCCTGCATGATGTCGCCGCCCAGGCAGTTGGCGGGGGCGAAGGCCACGGCGTGCAGGGCACCGTCGACCCGGCCCCACCTGCGGCTGAGGTCGTCGGTGAGGTAGAGCAGGTGGGCGGGGTCGGTGACGTCGACCTCCAGCACCACGGGCTCGGTCGGCAGCTTGCGGGCGGTGCGCTTGGTGAGGCTCATGGCCCGCCCGAACGACGTCAGCACGATCTCGGCGCCCTGCTCCTGGGCCAGGCGGGCCACCGAGAAGGCGATCGACGTCTCGTGCAGGACGCCGGTGATCAGGAGTTTCTTGCCCTCGAGCAGCATCAGCGCCTCATAGTGGGGTGTTCGAGTGCTTGACGCCGGCCATGGCCTGCACCCGCTTCGACCGGAGGGCGGCCAGCCCGGCCACCAGCAGGCGGCGGGTGTCGTGGGGATCGATGACGTCGTCGACGAAGCCCCGCTCGGCGGCCACCTCTGGCGTGCAGAACCGCTCGGCGTACTCGGCCTCGAGCTCGCCGGCCAGCGCCGCCCGCTCCACGGGGTCGTCGATAGCCGCCAGCCGACGGCGGTGCAGGACTGCCACCGCGCCCGGCGCCCCCATGACCGCGATCTCCGCGCCCGGCCAGGCCAGGCACAGGTCGTTGCCGAGGCCGCGGGAGTCCATGACGATGTAGGCCCCCCCGTAGGCCTTGCGCAGCACCACGCAGAGCCTCGGGACGGTGGCGGCGGCGTAGGCGGACACCAGCTGGGCGCCGTGGCGGATGACCCCCCGCCACTCGATGTCCTTGCCCGGCTGGAAACCCGAGCTGTCGACGAAGGTGACGAGCGGGATGCCGAAGGCGTCGCACGACTGCACGAAGCGGGCCGCCTTGCACGACGCCTCGATGTCGAGGGTGCCGGCCTTGTGGCTGGGCTGGTTGGCGATGACGCCAACCGGCTCGCCGCCCAGCCGCCCGTAGCCGGTGACGACATTCGGGGCGGCCGCGGCCCGTACTTCCAGGAACGAGTCCTTGTCGACGACGTCGCCGATCACCGTGCGCACGTCGTAGGAGGCGGTCGACCGGTCCGGCACCGTGGTGGCCGCCACCCGGCAGGGCCGGTCGGCGGGGTCGTCGCACGGCACCGTCGGCGCCTGGTCGAGCCAGTTCGACGGCAGGTACGACAGCAGGTCGGAGACGGCCCACGCCGCCTCTTCCGCGTCGGCCACGACGATCGACGCCAGCCCGCTGCGCCGGGCGTGGACGTCGGATCCGCCCAGGTCGGGGCCCGTGGTGGCGGCGCCGGTGAACTCCTCCACGGTGTGGGGGCCGTTCAGGTAGGCGAAGGCGTCGACGGTCATCACCACGTGGTCGGCCATGCCGAGGATCAGGGCGGGGCCGGCCACGCACGGTCCGACCACCGAGAAGATGACGGGAACGGTGCCGGACGCATCGCTCAGCGCCTTGGCCACCCGTCCCCAGGCGTGCAGCGACGCCAGGCCCTCCCCCACGTCGGCCCCCGACGTGCTGAGCTCGCCCACGATGGGCACGCCGATCTCCAGGGCGGTGCGCACCAGGCGCTCGATGACCTCACCCTCGACGGGGCCGATGGCGCCCTTGTGCTTCCCGCCCGCCAGTTGGAACCATGCCACCCGGCGACCGTCGATCTCGGTGAGCGATCCAATGGCCGCCCCACCCCGGCGGGCCGCCACGGGGACGGCTGTCATACCGGGGACAAACAGGTCATGTGGCCGGGACGAGCACCAGGCTGGCGTTGTGGCCGCCGAAGCCGAACGAGTTGGACACGACCGGCCCGGCGGCCACGTCGCGCGGTGACCCGGCGACGACGTCGATGCCCAGCTCCTCCTCGGCCCGGTGGTGGTTGGCCGTGGGCGGCACCTTGCCGTCGCGCATGGCGAGGAACGACGCCACCGCCTCGACCGCGCCGGCGGCACCGATGAGGTGGCCCATGGCGCCCTTCACCGAGGTCACCGGGGGGCCGCTGCCGCCGAACACCTTGACGATGGCCTCGGCCTCGGCGGCGTCGTTGAGCGGCGTCGACGTGCCGTGGGCGTTGACGTGACTGACCTCGGAGGGGTCGATGCGGGCGTCGGCCAGGGCCAGGCGCATGCACTCGGCAGCGCCGACGCCACCGGGCGACGGGGCGGTGATGTGGTAGGCGTCGGCGTTGCGGCCGTAGCCGGCGATCTGCCCGTAGATCCTCGCCCCGCGGGCCTCGGCCCGGTCGAGGCGCTCCAGCACCAGGAAGGCGGCACCCTCGCCGAGGACGAAGCCGTCTCGGTCGACGTCGAAGGGCCGGGACGCCTCCTCGGGAGCGTCGTGGCGCATGCTCAGGGCGCCCATGCGGGCGAACGCGGCGATGGCGATGGGCGTCACCGCAGCTTCGCTGCCGCCGACGAGGACGATGTCGGCCGAGCCCTCACGGATCAGGCGGGCGCCCTCGCCCAGGGCGTGGGTGCCGGCGGCGCACGCGGTGGCCACGCAGAAGTTCGGCCCGGTCCAGCCGAGCTTCATGCCGATCATGGCGGCGGTGGCGTTGGGCATCATCATCGGGACCAGGAAGGGGCTGACCCGGCTGGGGCCGCCCTTGTACATGATGTGCTCCTGCGCCTCCTGGGTGATCAGCCCGCCGACTCCGGTGCCCGCCACCACGCCGCAGCGGGCGGGGTCGGCGCCGATGTCACCGGCGTCGGCGAGGGCGTCGGCCGCGGCGGCGAACCCCAACTGGGCCACGCGGTCGGCCCGGCGGGCCTCCTTGTAGCCGATGTAGGCCTCGGGGTCGAAGTCGGTGACCTCGCCGGCGAACTGAACGGGCAGGTCGGAGGGGTCGAAGGCGGTGACCCTGGCCACGCCCGAGCGGCCGGCCAGCAGATTGGCCCAGAACGTCTCCAGGTCGCTGCCGGCGGGGGTCTTGACCCCCATGCCGATGACCGCCACGCCGGCGCGGCCGGTGTCGGTCATCCTTGGGCGGCGCTCTCGCTGGGCGCCGCCTGGCCGATGACGAGGTCGACGGCTTCCCCGACGGTGGTGATCCCCTCCAGCTTGTCCTCGGGCACCGAGATGGAGAACTTCTCCTCGAGCGCCATCACGAACTCGACAAGGTCGAGGCTGTCGGCGTCGAGCTCCTCCTTGAACCTGGAGGCCTCGGAGACGACGTCGCGTTTGACTCCCAGCACCTCGACGGCGACACCGGTCAACTCATCGAGGACAGTCGCGCGATCCATGAAATGTCTTCCTCCTAGAAGTCGTGATCAGTGACCCATGCCCATGCCGCCATCGACGGGCACGACTGCGCCGGACACGTAACCAGCGGCGTCCGAGCAGAGAAACGAAACAACTGCGGCAACCTCCTCAGGAGTGCCGAACCGTCCCAAGGGTACCCGCCGCACCGTCTCCGACCGTATGTCGTCGCTCAGGGCGTCGGTCATGGCGGTGACGATGGGGCCCGGGGCCACCAGGTTGGCGGTGACGTTGCGGAATCCGAGCTCCCTCGCGATCGTCCGCACCAGCCCGACCTGGCCGGCCTTGGCGGCCGCGTAGTTGGCCTGGCCGGCCGAACCGGAGAGCCCGACGACCGAGCCGATGACGACGATGCGGCCCCACCGGGCCCGCACCATGCCGGGCGTGGCCCGGCGGATGACGTGGAAGGGGCCGTCCAGGTTGGTGCGCAGCACCGAGCTCCACTGCTCGTCGGTCATGCGCATGAGCAGCCCGTCGCGGTTGATCCCGGCGTTGGCTACCAGGACCTCGACCTTGCCGCCGAACGCCGTCTCCACGGCGGTGAAGGCGGCGTCGACCGAGGCTGGGTCGCAGACGTCGACCTGCACGGGGATCGACTCCCCGCCGACGCTCTGGATGGCGGCGCAGGTGTCGGCCGCGGCCTCGGCGTCGGACCCGTAACAGGCGGCCACGCGGTGGCCGTCGGCGGCCAGGGCCAGGGCGACGGCCCTGCCGATGCCCCGGGACGCGCCCGTGACGAGGGCCACCCGCCCCCCCATCAGCCTGCCTGTGCTTGGAGGATCATGACTGCCCGTGCTTGGAGGATCATGGCTGCCCCACCGAATCAGACCTGGCCCCAACGGATGAGGGCGGTGGCCCACGACATCCCGGCACCGACGCCGGACACCATCACCAGGTCGCCGTCGTGCAGCCGGCCCTCGTCGGCCGCCTCGGCCAGGCAGATCGGCACCGACGCGGCCGACGTGTTGCCGTAGCGGTCGACGTTGACGAAGACCTTCTCGGGCGGCAGGCCCAGGCGGCTGGCGGTGGCGTCGATGATGCGGGCGTTGGCCTGGTGGGGGATCCAGAGGGCGAGGTCGTCGGGCCGATGCCGGCCTTCTCGAGGGTCGCCTCGCCGGAGCTGACCATGGCCCGCACCGCCCGGCGGAAGACCTCCTTGCCGTCCATCTTGAGGAAGTGGTCGCCGGCAGCCACCGAGGCGACGGTGGCGGGCTGGCGGCTCCCACCTGCCGGGATGGCCAGAAGCGGGGCCGCCGACCCGTCGCAGTCGAGGTCCCAGGCCAGCAGCGCAGGCTCGTCGGAGGGGACCAGCACGACGGCGCCGGCGCCGTCGCCGAAGAGGATGCACGTGGAGCGGTCGTCGGGGTCGGCGAAGCGGCTGAGCGTCTCGGACCCGATGAGCAGCACCGGGCCGAAGCCGGCCGACGCCACCATCGAGGCGGCGACGACCAGGCCGTAGACGAAGCCGGAGCAGGCGGCGTCGATGTCGAAGGCGCCGCATCGCAGGCCGAGCGCGTCCTGCACGAACGCCGCCGTCGGCGGGATCGGCTGCTCGGGGGTGCAGGTGCAGACGATGCAGCAGCCGATGTCGGACGGGCTCAGGTCGGCCCGCTTGATCGCCGCGCCGCCGGCCTCGATGGCCAGGGTGGCGGTGGACTCGCCCTCACCCACCCAGCGCCGCTCCTTGATGCCCGTTCGCTCGACGATCCAGGCGTCGCTCGTCTCCACCCGCAGGGCGAGGTCGTGGTTCGTCACCCGTCGGTCGGGTACCGCCATTCCCCAACCGGCAACGGCGACGCCGATGCCGGGGGCCGTGCGGGGGCTCAAAGCGCCAGACGGAGCCAGGCCACCGGCTGGCCCTCACGCACCCGCTCGCCGGCGGAGGCGAGGAGCCCCATCAGCCGGCCCGCGAAGGGGCTGCGCACGGGCGTTGAGTGGCCGATGCCGTCGACGAAGCCGATGACCTGCTCCCTGTCGACGGGATCGCCCTCTGCAGGCTCCGAGCCGGTCTCGGCCGGGCGGAACTTGCCGGGGGCGGGCGCGAGGATCACTCGCTCGGGAACGACGAGCAACTCGCCGTGAACCGTTCCGGCTTCCATGTCAGGCGACCTCCGAGAGAGCGGGCACGTCGCCGGGAGCCGAGACGTTCCGGCTCGCGATACCCGGGACAATACGACGGGCCAGCCCGGACAGCACGCTGCCGGGGCCGACCTCGATGAGCATGTCGGCCCCGAGGGCGGCGAGCGTCAGCATCGACTCGCGCCAGCGGACCGGTGAGACCAGGTGACGGGTGAGGCGCTCGGGCCAGCCGTCGGCGCCGCGGTGGGGGGCGGCGTCGGTGTTCGACACGACCGGGGCCGTCGGTGCCGCGAACGGTGTGGCGGCCAGGAACGGCGCCAGGTCGGCGGCGGCGGGCGCCATGAGCGGGGTGTGGAAGGCGGCCCCGACGTTGAGGGGGATGACCCGCCGGATCCCCAGTTCGGGGGCGCGGGCGATGGCCTGCTCGATGCCTTCGGGCGTCCCACCCAGGACCACCTGGCCGGGGGCGTTGTCGTTGGCGACCCAACAGGTGGCTTCGTCCCTGTCGGCGTCGCTGCCACCGCAGGCGGCCTGGGCCTGCTCGAGGGTGGCGCCGATCAGGGCGGCCATGCGGCCGGGGCGGGCGTCGGCGGCGGCCTGGGTGGCGCCGGCCCGTTCGGCAGCGACGCGGACCCCGTCCTCCAGGCTCAGAGTGCCGGAGGCGATGAGGGCGGTGATCTGGCCGAGGGAGTGACCGGCGAACGCGATGGGTGCCTCGACGCTGTCCCGCACCGCCTCCCAGGCCATCAGGGAGGTCAGCAGGACCGCGAGCTGGGCTTCGCGGGTGCGGGCCAGCTGGTCGGCGTCGGCCTCCAGGAGCAGGTGGGCGAAGGGCAGGTCGACGGCCGCCTCGGCCCGCTCGACGATCGTCCAGGCGAGCGTCTCACGCCAAGGCTCACCCATTCGGGGGAACTGGGTCCCCTGTCCGGGGAACAAGACGGCGAGGCCCATGTGACGGTCTGACTCCCAGAGCACCGATTGCGTTACAACCGGTTGAACGGCCGGCCAACGGGGGAAGCCGGGGGGACCTGCCTCTGTCCGAGGGGGTTTGTCTCTAGCCGGCGTCGAGACCGGCCCGCAGCTCGGCCACGAAGTCGCCGGCGCCGTCGGGGCCCGCGCCCTCGAGGAGGCGGCGGATCAGGGCCGACCCCACGATGACGCCGTCGGCGTCGGCCGCGGCCTCGGCTGCCTGCTGGGGAGTCGAGACGCCGATGCCGATGAGCACCGGCTTGTCGGTGACCTCCTTCAGCCGCCGGCCCATCGTCGAGGCCGACTTGGCCAGCGCCGACCGCTCGCCGGTGACTCCCATGAGGCCGACGGCGTAGACGAAGCCGTGCGACCGCTCGCAGATCTCGACGAGGCGGGCGTCGGGTGTCGTCGGTGCGGCGAGGAGGACGGTCTCGATCCCGGCGTCGTCGGCCGCCATCCCCCACCCGTCCAGCTCGTCGAGGGGCAGGTCGGGGACGATGGCGCCGGCCACCCCCTGGTCGGCGAGGGAGCGGGCGAAGCGGCGGTGCCCGGCGCGAAAGACCACGTTGTAGTAGGTCATGACCGCGAGCGGTACGCCAACGTCGACCCCGCCCAGGGCGGTGACGATGGCGGCGGGCGTGATGCCGCCGGCCAGGGCCCGCTCGGAGGCCTGCTGGATCACCGGCCCGTCCATCACCGGGTCGCTGAAGGGGATCCCGATCTCGATGGCGTCGGCACCGGCCGCCGCCACCGCCTGGACGACCTCGACCCAGTCGGCTCCGAGGCCACCCGTGACGTAGGGCACGAGCAGCTTGTGGCCGGTGTCACGCCGGGCGCGAAGCGCCGACTCGAGGGGGCCGGGCCTACTCACGGGGGCAGAGGCACGGCTAGTCGGCGCTTTCCAGGTCGATCAGGTGCATGACCTGGTCGACGTCCTTGTCGCCCCGTCCGGAGAGGGTGACGAGCACCGTGGAGCCGGCGGGCAGCTCGTCGGTGTCGGCGGCCCGGATGACCCACGCCAGGGCGTGGGCCGACTCGAGCGCCGGGATGATGCCCTCGGTCTGGGCCAGCAGCTTGAATGCCACCAGCACCTCGGCATCGTTGGCGGAGACGTAGCGGGCCCGGCCGATGGAGGCCAGGTGGGCGTGCTCGGGGCCGACGCCGGGGTAGTCGAGCCCGGCGGAGATGGAGTGCGCCTCCAGCACCTGGCCGTGCTCGTCCTGGAGGAGGAACGACTTGCTGCCGTGGACGACGCCCGGCACTCCCCTGCCGATGGCCGCCCCGCCCTCGGGCTCGACGCCCACCAGCCGGGTGGGGCTGTCGACGAAGCCGGCGAAGGTGCCGGCGGCGTTGCTGCCGCCGCCGACGCAGGCGACGACGACGTCGGGGTCCATGCCGTCGAGGTGGGACCGGGCCTGGAAGGCGGCCTCGTCGCCGATGATCCGCTGGAACTCCCGCACCATCCACGGGTACGGGTGGGGCCCATCACCGAGCCGAGGCAGTAGTGGGTGGTCTCGACGGTGGCCACCCACTCGCGCAGGGTCTCGTTGATGGCGTCCTTGAGGGTTCGGCTGCCCGAGGCGACCGGGATCACCTCGGACCCGAGCAGCTTCATGCGGAAGACGTTGAGGGCCTGGCGCTCGACGTCGACCTCGCCCATGTAGATGCGGCACTCGAAGCCGAACAGGGCGGCGGCGGTGGCGGTGGCCACGCCGTGCTGGCCGGCGCCCGTCTCGGCGATCATCCGGGTCTTGCCCATCCGTCGGGTGAGCAAGGCCTGGCCGATCACGTTGTTGATCTTGTGCGAGCCGGTGTGGGCCAGGTCCTCCCGCTTGAGGAGGACGCGGACGCCCAGCCGGCGCGACAGGCGGCGGCACTCGGTGATCGGGGTCGGTCTCCCGCCGTAGTCCCGCAGGAGGTCCACGTACTCGCCTCGGAACACCGGGTCGGCCCACGCCTCGGCGAACGCCTGCCTCGAGCTCCATGCAGGCGGGCACCAGGGATTCCGGCAGGTACCGCCCGCCGAAGTCGCCGAAACGTCCCCCGGCGGAGGGATCGCCCATGAGGTGGGCGACGGGGTCATTGGGCATGTGGCGACCGCAAGGCGTTCTGACCGCCGGCCACGAGCACCGCCGAAGGCGGTCCCAATGGATGGCGGCGGCCGGCGAAGCCGGACGCAAGAGAAGGACGGCGGAGACCGGCCGGCTCTGCCGGCCGGTCGGAGCGCTGGCAACTCGCCGAGGAAGCTCTGTTTCCGAGTGCGAAACTCACAGGTCGTCCTGGTCGAAGGGGTCGGGGCTGCCGTCGTCGCCCACGATGGCCGGAACCGGGTCGCGGTCGGCCACGCCCGCTGCTCTGGCGGCGAGAATGAAGGCTCGCAGCTTCCGGGGGTCCTTGTGGCCAGGGGAGGACTCGACGCCGGTGGCGACGTCGACGCCCCACGGGTGGACCTGGGCCACCGCCTCGCCCACGTTGGCGGCGGTGAGGCCGCCGGCCAGCATCAGGCGCAGGCCGTCGGGGGCCTCGGCGAGGGCCCAGTCGAACACCTTGCCGGATCCGGGCAGGGGCGAGTCGACCATGATCACGTCGGCCCCGTACTCGGCGGCCCGAGCCACCATGGCGTCGCCGGCGGGGAAGGCCTGGATGACGAACCGGACCCGCTGGCGGACGAACTGGGCGTGGTCGGGCGGCTCGTGGCCGTGGAGCTGGGCGCCGCCGAGCCGGGCGGTGTTGACGATCTCGACGACCCGGGCCGGCGCCTCGTCGCGGAACACGCCGATGGTGAGGACCTCGGCCGGCAGGCGCTTGACGATGTCGGCCACCAGCTGGGGCGTGACCTGGCGTTTCGACGGGGCGAAGACGAAGCCCACGGCGTCGGCGCCCATGGCCACCGCCAGCAGGGCGTCCTCCTCGCTTGTCGTCCCGCAGATCTTGACGAACACCCCCCGGACGGTACCGGGTCGCCCGTGCCGCTCCGGGGAACTAGCCGACCAGGTTGCCGTGCAGGTAGTCGTCGTAGGCGGCCAGGTCGAGCAGGCCGTGGCCCGAGTACCCGAACAGGATCACCCGCTCGACACCCTCCTCCTTGGCGACGAGGGCCTCGTCGATGGCGGCCCGGAGCGCGTGGGCCGTCTCGGGGGCCGGGATCATGCCCTGGACACGGGCGAACTGGACGGCGGCCTCGAACACCTTGCCCTGGGGGTAGGCCACCGCCTCCATGCGCCCGGCCTTGACCAGGTTGGAGATGATCGGTGAGTCGCCGTGGTAGCGCAGGCCACCTGCGTGGATGGGCGGGGGCATGAAGTCGTGGCCGAGGGTGTACATGGCCAGCAGGGGCGTGAGGCCCACGGTGTCGCCGAAGTCGTAGTCGAACCGGCCCGAGGTGAGCGTCGGGCAGGAGGACGGCTCGACCGCGACCAGGCGCACGTCCTTGTCGGGGACGAAGGGCAGGGCGATGCCGCCCAGGTTGGAGCCGCCGCCGCAGCTGCCGATGACGACGTCGGGCCCCGACTCGCCGGCCATGGCCAGCTGCTCCTTGGCCTCCAGGCCGATGACGGTCTGGTGCAGGAGCACGTGGTTCAGCACCGAGCCGAGGGCGTAGTGGGTGTCCGCCCGGGTGGCGGCGTCGCCCACCGCGTCACTGATGGCAGAGCCGAGGGAGCCCGGTGACTCGGGGTCGGCGACGGGCGACGGCACGACCTGGCCGCCCCACGTCTCGATCATCATCCGCCGGTACGGCTTCTGGCTGAACGACGACCGCACCATGTAGACCTTGCACTCCAGCCCGAACAGCGAGCAGGCCAGGGACAGGGCGCTCCCCCACTGGCCGGCGCCGGTCTCGGTGGCCAGGCGGGCAGTGCCCTCCTGCTTGTTGTAGAAGGCCTGGGCGATGGCGGTGTTGGGCTTGTGCGACCCGGCCGGCGACACCGATTCGTCCTTGAAGTAGATGCGGGCCGGGGTGCCGAGGGCGGCTTCGAGGCGGTGGGCCCGCACCAGCGGGGTCGGGCGCCACAGGCGGAGGACGTCGAGCACCTCGCCCGGCACGTCGATCCACGGCTCGGCCGACACCTCCTGGCCGATGAGGGCCATGGGGAACAGGGGGGCCAGGTCGTCGGGCCGACCGGCTGGCGGGTGCCGGGATGGAGTGGCGGCTGCAGCGGCTCGGGCAGGTGGGGGACGACGTTGAACCACGCCTCGGGGACGCGGTCGGGAGGGAGGACCCAACGGCCGGTCGATGTCCCAGTGCATGTGCCAGTGGATGTAGTGGTCACGGGTTACCTCGCAGGGATCGCAGCGCTTGGGCAGGGTCCGCCGCGGTGACGAGGCTCTCGCCGACGAGGATGGCGTCGTAGCCGGCGGCCGCGAGGGCGTCGACCTGGCCCGGGCCGGAGATTCCCGACTCGGCCACCTTCAGGATCCCCTTCGGGATCAGGTCGGCCAGGCGGACCGCCCGGGTGGGGTCGACCTCGAAGGTCCGCAGGTCACGCTGGTTGACGCCGATCATGTCGGCACCGGCGTCGATGGCCACCTTCAGCTCGGCCTCGTCGTGCACCTCGATCAGCGCCGACAGCCCGAGCCCCTCGGCCAGGCCTCGCAGGCGGGAGACCTCGCCCGGCGTCAGGGCGGCCACGATGAGGAGGACGGCGTCGGCACCCATGGTCCGGGCGTCGGCGACGTCGCGGCCGTCGACAGTGAAGTCCTTGCGGAGAACCGGCAGGTCGCTGGCCCTGCGGACCGCAGCCACGTCGTCGGGCGACCCGCCGAAGAACTCGCGGTCGGTGAGGACCGAGATGGCGGCCGCCCCGCCCGACTGGTAGGCGGTGGCCAGCGCGGCCGGGTCGAGGTCGACGGCCAGGTCGCCCTTCGACGGGGAGCGGCGCTTGATCTCGGCGATCACAGCCGGTCGTCCGGCGGAAGACTGCGACGCCACCGCCAGCAGGGCGCGGAACTGCCGCGGCTCCGCGGCCTCGACCGCCGACGTCATGGCCTGGTCGAGCCAGCGGGGGTCCTCTCTCGAGGCCTTGCGCTTGGCGGTCATGATGCGGTCCAGGGCTGTGCTCATCGATTCACGGCTCGGGTCATCTCGGGTGGATGGTATCCACCCGGATCCGGCAGCCGGCTGGAAAACTCCGGCCGTGACCCGCGGGCCCCACGACCTGAGTGCTGTGGAAGGGGCGCCGTTCGGCACCGTCCTGGCCGACCCGCCGTGGCGTTTCGCCCACCGCACCGGCAAGATCTCGCCCGAGTACCGGCGCCACGCCCGCTACCGCACCATGTCCACGCCCGAGATCGCGGCGCTGCCAGTGGCGGCCGGGGTGACCGAGGACGCCCACCTCTACCTGTGGGTGCCGAACGCCTTGCTGGCCGACGGCCTGGCCGTGATGCAGGGATGGGGCTTCACCTACAAGGCCAACCTGGTGTGGCACAAGGTCCTGGGTGACGGGCGGAGCGACCGCCGGGGCGTGGGCTTCTACTTCCGGAACGTCACCGAGCTTGTGCTCTTCGGTGTCCGGGGCAGCCTGCGGACCCTGCCGCCCGGCCGCCGGCAGGTGAACCTGTTCGCCAGCCGCAAGCGTGAGCACTCCCGCAAGCCCGAGCAGCTGTACGACATCGTCGAGTCGTGCTCGCCCGGCCCCTACCTCGAGATGTTCGCCCGGCACCCGCGCCTCGGCTGGACGGCCTGGGGCGACGAGGCGACTGAGCCTGCCGAAGGAGGGTGCGCGACCATAGCGACAGGGATGAGCTCCTCCGCCGGCGCCGGGACGATCGTGGTCGTGGAGGACGATCCCAACATCGCCGACCTGGTCGAGCTCTACCTGCGCCAGGAGGGCTTTCGCGTCGTGCAGGCGGGCGACGGCGAGAGCGGCCTGGAGGCGGTCCGGAGCCAGAAGCCGCGGCTGGTGATCCTCGACGTCGGTCTGCCCGGCGGCATCGACGGCCTCGAGGTGTGCCGGCGGCTCCGCGTCGACAACCTCACGGGCATTCGGGGCGTTCCCATCATCGTCCTCACCGCCCGGGGAGAAGAGATCGACCGGGTTCTCGGCCTGGAGCTAGGAGCCGACGACTACGTCCCCAAGCCCTTCCTCCCCCGTGAGCTGGTCGCGAGGGTGCGGGCGCTGTTACGGCGGTCCGGCGGGATGCCCCGCGACCCGGCCGCTCCGCTCATGGCCGGGGAGGTCGAGGTCGACTGCCGCCGCCGTGAGGCTCGGGTGGGCGGCACCGTCGTCCCGCTGGCCACGCCGCGAGTTCGACCTGTTGCGGTACCTGGCCGACAACACCGGGCTCGCCCTGACCCGCCAGCAGATCCTCGACGGCGTGTGGGGCGAGGGCTGGTTCGGCGACCAGCGCACGATCGACGTCCACGTCCGCCAGCTGCGCAAGAAGCTCGGCGAGGCCCTCCCGCTGGCCACGGTGTGGGGTGTCGGCTACCGGCTGGGCTGACACCCACATGACTCGTCGGTTGCCATGACCCGTCGGCTGCCATGACCCGTCGATTGATCGTCACCATCGTCGCCATCGTGGCCGCCGCCCTGGCCGTGGCGAGCGTGGCGACGTTCGTGCTGGTGCGGGTGGAAGCCCGTGACCAGGCCCGCGCCGAGCTGCGCCGCCAAGCCGTCCGCCTGGCCACACGGGTCGAGACGGTCGAGGCCCCGGGCGCCCTCGCCATCGTCGTCCGGGCCTTCCGGCTGGAGGGCGCGGGCGTGCTCCGGGTGGGGCCGACGGCACCCTGCGGGTCAGCTCCCGCCGGGTGTCGTGCAGTCCGACATCGACGCCGGCGCCCTGCGGGCGGGGAGGCCCCACACCGGCCAGCGGGCGGGCGTGATCTTCGCCGCCGCGCCGGCCCAGCGGGGCGAGACCCTCGTCGTGGTCCTGAGCCGCAGCGTGGGGGCCGGCCAGGTGGCGCTGGGGCCGTGGTTCCTCGTCGCCATGCTCGCCACCCTGGCCGTCGCCGTGGCCGTGGCCGTCAACCTGGGCCGGCGCCTGACCCGACCGCTCCGGGCGGCACAGGACGCCACCAGGCGCATCGCGGCCGGCGACCTGTCGGTCCGCGTCCCGGAGGAACAGGCCGACGGCACCGAGCTGGCCGGCCTGGCCCGGTCCATCAACGTGATGGCCGCCAGCATCGAGCGCTCACGGGGCATGGAGCGCCAGTTCCTGTTGTCGGTGTCGCACGACCTGCGGACGCCGCTGACGTCGATCCGGGGCTTCGCCGAGGCGCTGACCGAGGGCCGCGCCCCCGACCCGGCCCGGGCCGGGACGATCATCACCACCGAGGCGGCGCGGCTGGAGCGCCTGGTGGGCGACCTGCTCGAGCTGGCCAACCTCGACGCCCGCCGCTTCTCCCTCGACATCCGCAGCACCGACGTCGCCGAGGTGGTCACCGACACCGCCGAGGGCTTCCGGCCGGCGGCCGACCGGGCCGGCGTGGTCCTCGACGTCCGGGAGGGCCCTCGCCGACGGGTCGGTGCCCACCGTGGCCGCCGACCCCGACCGGCTGGCCCAGGTGGTGGCCAACCTGGTGGAGAACGCCCTCAAGTTCGCCGAGTCGCACATCTCGGTGGCCGTGACGCGGGATCCGGACGGCGACGGCGTCGCCATCGCCGTCGAGGACGATGGTCCGGGCATCGCGCCGGAGGACGCCGCCCACGTGTTCGAGCGCTTCTACCAGTCGAGCCGGGTCCCGGCCCGCCAGGTCGGGTCGGGGCTGGGGCTGGCCATCGTCGCCGAGCTGGTGTCGGCGATGGGCGGGACGGTGAGGGCTGACGTCGCCCCCGGCGGGGGGACGCGGGTCGTCGTCAACCTGCGGGCCTGGCGCATGGCCGCGCTGTAGATCAGGGCGCGCCCGGCGGAGGGACCGTGCAGGGGGGAGGGTGACGGCGCTGGAGGTGGCGCCGGTGACGAGGTTGATGGGCACGGGACCGGGTTGGAGGCAGCGCACGATCCAGCTGACCTCGCCGGAGCCGTCGGTGACGGCAACCGGCGCCGATTCGACCGAGAAGTTGGGGCCGGGCACGATTTGCACCCGCACGCCGGGCTGCCCGGACTGGATGACTCGGCCGGTGGCGGGGTCGACGGTGCCGCCGCCGTAGTGCACCGTCAGTGTGGCCGGCAGGCCCACGATGGGCGGGTTGGGGTCGATGGTGGCGGTGACCGCGGTGCTGCCGTACCGGACGAGCGTGGTGGTGAGCCTGCTTGTTCTCGGCGCCGCCGAGGAAGAACACATCGGGCGCGGGCTGGGCCAGGTCGGGCGGG
The DNA here is from genome assembly GCA_963827345.1 of uncultured Acidimicrobiia bacterium. Taxonomy (GTDB): domain Bacteria; phylum Actinomycetota; class Acidimicrobiia; order Acidimicrobiales; family AC-14; genus CAWGUU01. The sequence goes on from CAWHAN010000006.1 coordinate 926,270, forward strand.
CGGAAGGCCTCGACGCGGTAGGAGCCGCCCAGGATCGAGGGCAGCGTCCACGCCCCGCCGGCGGTCAGCACCGTCTGGGTGGCGATCTTGTCGCCGATGAACCGCTCGATGCGGACCGTGGCGCCGGTGACGGGCCTCGGCCCGGTGACCGTGCCGCCGAGGGTGGCCGCGCCCGGCCCATCTCGGCGGTCAGGGTCGTCACCGTCCGGGGGACCCCGGGGGCGCGGTGACCGGTGGCAGCGTCGACGCGGGCGCCACGGTCGTGGTCACGACGGGAGGTGGGACGGTGGTGGGAGGAGGCTTGTCGCCGGACCCTCCACACGACACCGCCACGAGGGCGACGACCACGGCGAGCAGGACTCTGCGCACCATGAGCGTCAGGATACGAGAGGGAGGACCTCGATCCGTGCCGCGGCGCTCCCGCCGTCCCAGGTGAGCTCACCCTCGGCGGGCGGCTCGACGGCCCGGCGGACGTAGGCGAGAGCGACGGGTGCAGCCAGACCGGGTGAGAGGGCGGAGCTGGTGACCACGCCGACCTCCTTGCCGTCGACGTGGAGAGTGGCGCCGGCGGGCGGCGCGGTGTCGCCGGTGAGGACGATGCCCCGCAGCCGGCGGGGGACGTTGCCGCCGCGCGAGTCGATGCGGGCCACGAGCTCCTGGCCGGTGTAGCAGCCCTTGGTGAAGCTGACCGACATGTCGACGATGCCGGCCTCGGCCGGGATGGTGGACTCGTTCAGCTCCCGTCCCATCGCCGGCACGCCGGCCTCGATGCGCACGACCTCGTAGGCGTCCAGCGAACAGGTGCGGACGCCGTCGGGCGGCTCGACCGCCGGGCCGATCAGGTCGACACCGGGCAGGCCGGGCCAGTCCGCTGCGGCGCCTACGGGGGCGATCCGGTGGGCGTCGGGGCCGCGGACGGCGAGGCAGCGCCAGCCCTCCATGGCCTCGACGTCGGCCTTCACCCGCAGCTTGAACCGGTTGAGGCGCTCGATGACCGTGGGCCCCAGCCGGCGTCGGTGTCGAGGACGAAGTCATCGTCGGAGACCTTCGTCACCCGGAGGAGGGCGACGACCTTGCCCTGGGGGGCGAGCAGGAGCGACCAGGCGCTGGTGGCGGCGCCGAGGGCGGCCACGTCCTGCGACAGCTGGCCCTGAAGGAACTTCACGGCGTCAGGTCCGGCCACCCGCACGAAGTCGCGGGCAGCTCGACGACGCCGGCCGACTGGCGGAAGGCGGCGTACTCGTCGGCCACTTGGGTGGTGTCGGCGTCAGGCACCGGCGGCGACCTTCCGGGCGGCGGCCAGCTCGCGCTCGACTCGCATGCGCCGGGCGGCGGGGACGGCGGCCAGGAGGGCGGCCGCCTTGTTCCGGCACTCTTCGTCCTCGCCGGCCGGGTCGCTGTCGGCCACGATGCCGGCACCGGCCTGCACCGACGCCCGGCCGTCGGCGGCGACGAACATCGTCCGGATGCTGATGGCGGTGTCGAGGTTTCCCGAGAAGTCGAAATACCCGACCACGCCGGCGTAGGGGCCCCGCTTGGTCGGCTCGAGCTCGTCGATGATCTGCATGGCCCTCACTTTCGGCGCGCCTGACACCGTCCCCGCCGGCAGGGTCGCCCGCAGCACGTCGATGGGGCCCTTGCCGGGCACCAGGTCGCCCGACACCTGGGACGTGAGGTGCATCACGTGGCTGTAGCGCTCCAGCGTCATCAGCTCGTCGACCGTCTCGGTGCCGAACGACACCACCCGGCCGACGTCGTTGCGGGCCAGGTCGACCAGCATGATGTGCTCGGCCACCTCCTTGGGGTGCTCCCGCAGCTCGCCGCCCAGCCGGCGGTCGTCCTCGGGCGTGGCACCCCGGCGGCGGGTGCCGGCGATGGGCCGGGAGACGACCCGGCCGTCCCGCAGCTGCACCATCGGCTCCGGCGAGGAGCCCACGACGGTGATCGCCGGGTGGCGCAGGAAGTACATGTAGGGACTGGGGTTGACCTGGCGAAGCACCCTGTAGACGTCGAAGGGGTCGGCGCCCAGGTCGAGGTCGAAACGCTGCGACAGCACCACCTGGAAGATGTCGCCGGCCAGGATGTGCTCCTTGGCCACCTCCACCGCCTCGCCGTAGCGCTTGGAGCCCACCGTGGACCTAACTTCAGGCATGGGGTCATTCGGATCGGGCGGCGTCGCCGGCGTGTAGGCGAGCGGTCGGCCGAGATCGTCGGCCAGCTCCTGGAGCCGCCGACCGGCCTCGTCGTAGAGAGCGTCGAGGGCGTCGGTCGACATGTCGGGCGAGACCCTGACGTTCTCGATGAGGTACACCCGCTGGCGCCAGTGGTCGAAGGCGGCGACGTGGCCGATGACCGACAGGACGGCGTCGGGATGGCCGAGGTCGTCGGGCGCCGGGGACGGAAGGTGCTCGACCTCGCGCACCACGTCGTACCCCAGGTAGCCGACGACGCCACCGTGCAGGGGCGGCAGGTCGGGTAGCACCGGCGAGCGGTACTCGGCGAGGAGGCCTTCCACCGCGGCCAGCACGCCCTTGTCGAGCGGCACGCCGGCCGGCAGGCTGCCGTCCACCTCGAGCCGGCCGCCGCGGGCGACGATCGTGGCCGAGGGTTGGCGGCCCACGAACGAGAACCGGCCCCAGGTGTCGCCGTGCTCCACCGACTCGAGCAGGAAGGTGGGAGCGGCGTCGGGACCGTCGCCGGCCAGCTTGAGGTAGGCGGCGACGGGCGTCTCGAGGTCGGACACGAGCTCCCGCCACACGGGGACGACGGTGTGGCCGGCCGCGAGGGCCCGAAAGTCGTCCCGGCTCAGGTCCATCCGCTAGCCGGTCGCGGCGGCGTCGGTGGCAGCGGCGTCGCCGAAGCGGCGGTAGAAGCAGGTGCGCTCGCCGGTGTGGCATGCGCCTCGGCCCTCCTGCTCGACGACAAGCAGGATGGTGTCGGCGTCGCAGTCGTACCTGGCTTCCCGGACCCACTGGCGGTCGCCCGACGTCTCGCCCTTGCACCACATCTCCTGGCGGGACCGGCTCCAGAACCAGCTGCGGCCGGAGTCGAGGGTGCGGCGGAGGGCCTCCTCGTTCATCCACGCCAGCATGAGAACGGCGCCGGTGCCCTGCTCCTGGACGATGGCCGGCACCAGCCCGTCGTCATTCCAGGCGATGGCGGCGATGTCGGCGTCGATGACCCCGATGGGCGTGGCGGTCGGCACGGGGTTCATCGTAGGCGCCAGGACTTCCGCCGATTCCCTTCCTAACCTGTCCGGAGTGCTGTCGCTGCCTGTGGTCGTTGACGTGGGAGCAGGTCGGCAGTGAGCGAGACCCCGGCATGGAGCCAGGTGCAGGCGACCCGCCCGTGGCAGCGGGCGCTGGCGGTGCGCCGCCCTGCCGACCGCACGGTGCTGGTCCTAGCCCTCATCGGCGCGGTCGCGACCGACGTGACGCTGCGGGCCGGGCTCGACGGCCTGGGAGTGTAACGATTGGTGTGGGGCGTGGCGCCGGCGGGGTGCCGCCGCCACGGGTTACCACGAGGCGAATGTGCCGCCGCGGAGTCGTCGTCACGTGCCAATGGGCTTGATGCTGTGGGCATCTGGCGTCGTCGGCCGACATCGTGCGGTCGGGCACCCGCGCCCGGAGACGAGCGGGTGGGATCAGATGGCGTTGATCTGGCCGGCCCAGGCGGTGGCCGTGGTGGCCACGGTCAGGCCCAGGCTGACCAGGGTGGCCAGGGAGAGGTGGAGGATGCGGGTGCGCTTGGTGTTCATGAGCGTCCTTTCCGGTGAGCCGGCGGCCTGGTGGCCCCGGCAGTAGGGGACGAGCGGGTGGATCAGATGGCGTTTATGCTGCCGGCCCAGGCGGTGGCCGTGGTGGCCACGGTCAGGCCCAGGCTGACCAGGGTGGCCAGGGAGAGGCGGGCGAGGCGGGTGCGGAAGGTGGTCACTTGGGGTTCCTCCTGTGCTCGGGTCGAGATGGTGAGCTCAGGATGCGCTTCCGGGGCCCGGCCGGTAATGGCCCTCGGCGATGGTGTTCACCGCCTTGAACGCCAGGGTTCCCTGGCCTCCGAGTCAGGTTCAGGCCAAACGCCGCGCGTGGGACAGAGGGGGTCGACGACGGCGCGGGGCATCCTGTCTGCATGACGCCGCTCGACCTCGGCATCCCGGGATACGGGGAGGTCTCGAATCTGGGCCGGGGGGGCTCCGCCACCGTCTACCGCGCCTGGCAGCCGACCTTCGAGCGGGAGGTGGCAATCAAGGTCCTGGCCGGCCCGGCCGACGACGACGCCGCCGAGAGGTTCCGGCGGGAGTGCGCCGCCGTCGGAGCGCTGTCGGGCCATCCCAACATCGTCACGGTGTACGAGGCCGGCGCGACCACCGACGGCCACCCGTACATCGTCATGGAACTGCTCGACGGGGGCTCATTGGCCGATCGGCTGGAGGCCCGAGGGCCCTTCGAGGTGGCCGAGGTCCTGGACTACGGCGGTCGCATCGCCGGGGCCGTCGAGTCCGCCCACCGCGCCGGCATCCTCCACCGTGACCTCAAGCCCGGGAACATCCTGCTTTCGCGCATGGGCGAGCCCAAAGTGGCCGACTTCGGGCTGGCCCGGGTCGCCGGCCCGCCCCCAGCGTCACCGCCGGGCTCACCGGTACCCTCGCCCACGCCGCCCCCGAGGTCCTGGCCGGGGCCTCGCCGAGCGTTGCCTCCGATGTCTACTCGCTGGCCTCGACCCTGTTCTGCCTGCTGTGGGGTCGCCCTCCGTTCGCCACCAGCGCCGATCAGAGCCTTGTGTCGATGGTCAACCGCATCACAACCGAGGCTCCGCCCGACCTGCGGGCCCGGGGCGTGCCCCAGGCACTCTGCCTCGTCCTCGAGCAGGGCCTGGCCAAGCACCCCGCCGAGCGCCAGCACGACGCAGCCCAGCTGGGACGCCAGCTCCAAGCCGCGCAGGCCATTCTCGGCGAGCCCGTCACGCCACTCCCGATCGACTCGGTGGGGCCGAGGCCGGCCGCGTCGTCGCCGTCGCCGTCGGGCCCGCACCGGGACACACCCACGCCCCGTTTACCGGCGACCGAGGTTTCAGGAGCTCGATCGCCCAACAACCTCCCGCGGGCTCGGTCGAGCCTGATCGGTCGGGAGGCCGCGCTGCACGAGCTGGCCAAGCTCGTCGGCGACGGAGAGATCGTGACCGTGGTGGGAACCGGTGGTATCGGCAAGACGCGGCTGGCCATCGAGGTCGCCCGAGGGCTCCAGGGCTCCTACCCAGACGGCGTCTGGCTGGTGGAACTAGCCCCACTCCCGGACGTCGACCTCGTCGTCCATGCGGTAGCGACGTGCCTGCGCGTTCGGGACGAGCCGGGGCACCACATGCTCGACACTCTTACCAGGACGATCCGCGACAGGCGCCTGCTCCTCGTTCTCGACAACTGCGAACACGTCGTCGGCGACGCCGCGGCCCTGTGTCATGCACTGCTGTCAGCCAGCGAGACGCTGGCAATCCTCGCCACCAGCAGGGAGCCCCTTCGGGTCGAAGGCGAGAGGGTCTGGCGAATCCCGACCCTCGACGTACCCGCTCGAGACGATCTCCCGGTCGAAGTCCTCGCCGAAACCAGTGCAGCACGGCTCTTCTGCGAGCGAGCCGCCGCCATCGGCGGGTTCGCCCTGGGCCCGAGTCCGCGGCCGCGGTCTCCCAGCTCACTCGGCGGCTCGACGGTATCCCGTTGGCCCTGGAGCTGGCGGCGGCCCTCACCACGTCCCTCGAGCCGGCGGAGATCCTGGCTCAGCTCGACCGTCGCTTCGAACTGCTCGTCGGCGGCTACCGCTCCGCATCAGCCCGCCAGCAGACGCTGAGAGCGGCGCTCCAGTGGGGTTACGACCTCCTCAGCCATGACGAACGAGCGCTCTTCCGGCAGCTGGCGGTGTTCGCCAGCGGTTTCGGCCTAGAGGCCGCGGAAGCGGTGTCCGCCGGAGGTCAGGCGCAGAATGTCCCAGTCGCCACTGTGCTTGCGTCGCTCGTTCGGCGCTCCTTCGTGGAAGTGAACGTCACGGACGGAGTCAGTCACTACCGGCTCCTCGAAACCCTGCGCGCTTTCGCCCGGGACGAGCTGGACGCGGCGGGGGAGGGGGAAGGCGCCAGGGCGCTGCACGCGAGATGGGTTGCTCGGATCGTCGACCGATTCGAAGCCGCATGCGACGGTCCTCAGGAGCAGGAATGGCTCGTCCGTCTGGCAGACGTGAACGACGATCTCCGTGAGGCCCTGGCCTGGCTCGTCGGCGCCCATCCGGCCGTCGCCGTCCGGCTCGCCGGTCGCCTGGGAAACTTCTGGCGCCGACGGGGCGACCTCGCCGAGGGTCGGCGATGGCTCGACTCGGCGCTCCGCGCTGCCCCCCGCGCAGGCCTCGAGGACGTGGCGCTGGCTCTCCGCCGGGCGGGTGTGCTGGCGCTGATGCATGACGACCAGGCCGGGGCAGTCGCGCTTCTCCACGAGGCGGCCGGCGCCTACCGGAGCGCCGGCGACGTTGCCGGGCTGGGCCACGTGCTCGGATTCCGAGGTATCGTCGCCTTCGAGCAAGGTGACTTGGCGGGAGCCCGCCACACCGTGGAGGAGTCCCTGACCCTCCTCGACGGCGCGGGCGACGAACGAGGCGCCGCCCGGTGCCGCGCCCGGCTGGGAACCCTCGTCGCCGTGCAGGGGGACTTCGACCTGGCGCTGCCCCTGTTGGAGGAAGCGGTGCGTACCCACATTGCCGCCGGCGACCCGGGAAGGACGGCGGCGACCCTGCTCAATCTGGGCTTTGCCCACCTGCTACGAGGGGGCCTCGACGAAGCCCGGCCACCCCTCGAACGCGCTCTCTCACTCCACCTCGAGCGAGGGGCGAGGCTCGATGTGGTCCAGGCGATGCTCGCGGTCGGCCAGCTGGAGCACGCCGAAGGCCGTCCCGCTCCGGCGCATCAGCAGTTCGAGGAGGCGCTCGCCATGAGCGTCGCTGCAGGGGCCGGGCACCTCGAGGCCGAAGCCCACCTCGGGCTCGCCTCGATCGCCCTCGACAGGGATGACGCGGCTTCGGCAGAGGACCATCTCGTACACGCCATGCGGCTCTGCCGGGGCAGAGGCCTGCCCTTGCCGGCTCTGCTCGAGCGGATGGGGGAAGTCGCGATCGCGCAGGGTCGAGACGAACGTGCAGCCGAGCTCCTGGGGGCGGCCGCCGCACGAAGACGAGCCATGGGAGCCCCGATCCCACCCGTCGCACTCGATCGGTACGAGCGCGCCGTCAGGACACTTCGCGGTCGGTTGGACGAAGCGGTGCTCAGGCAGGCGTGGGCCAGAGGGGAGGCCGGCGGAGCCGCAGGCCACTCAGCTCCGGTCAGCTGGTCCTGACGAGGTCGAGGATCATGGCGCGCGTTTCGGCCGTCATCTCCAGCTCGGGATGCGCCGCCGCGGCATGCACCCGCACATGATCCATCAGCTCCTGCTCCGTCTCGGTGGTGAAGACGGCAGGGCAATCAGCTCCAGAGTCGGCACAGCGGATCGAGAACGGCATCATGCAGCTCCCCGTGCGTTCGGCATCGAGGACGATCCTACGCCGGGCGGACGGAGATGCCCCTGGCGGCGAGGTGTTCCTTGGCCTCCCGCACCGTGTGCTGGCCGAAGTGGAAGATCGACGCCGCCAGGACCGCGTCGGCGCCCCCCTCGACGGCGCCGTCGGCCAGGTGGTCGAGCGTGCCCACTCCCCCGCTGGCGATGACGGGCACGCCGCAGGCGTCGGTGACCGCCCTGGTGAGCTCCAGGTCGTAGCCGTCGCGGGTGCCGTCCCGGTCCATCGAGGTGAGCAGGATCTCGCCCGCCCCCCGCTGCTCGCACTCGACCGCCCAGGCGACTGCGTCGCGGCCGGTCCCGGTGCGGCCGCCGTGGGTGAACACCTCCCAGCCGCCGTTGTCCGCTCGCCGCCGGGCGTCGATGGCGACCACGACGCACTGGGCCCCGAACTCGCCGGCCATCTCGGTGACCAGCTCGGGTCGGGCGACGGCCGCGGTGTTCACGCCCACCTTGTCGGCCCCGGCCCGCAGGAGGGCGCGGGCGTCGTCGGGCGTGCGCACGCCGCCGCCGATGGTGAAGGGGATGAAGACGGTCTCGGCGGTGCGGCGGGCGACCTCCACCATGGTGTGGCGGGAGTCGGACGAGGCGGTGATGTCGAGGAAGACGATCTCGTCGGCCCCCTCGGCGTCGTAGCGGGCGGCCAGCTCGGCGGGGTCGCCGGCGTCGCGGAGGTTGACGAAGTTGACGCCCTTGACCACCCGGCCGGCGTCGACGTCGAGGCAGGGGATCACCCTGACGCTGCGCACGTGGCCATCGCCTCCTCCACCGAGAGCAGCCCGTCGTGGATGGCCTTACCCACGATCGCCCCGGCCAGCCGCCGGCCGCCTGCTTCCAGCGAGCACAGCGCCTCGAGGTCGGCGAGCGACCCCACGCCGCCCGACGCGATCACGTCGACGGCGGTGGCCTCGAGCACCGCAGCCAGGCCGTCGAGGTCGGGACCGTCGAACGTGCCGTCCCTGGCGATGTCGGTGACGACGAAGGCGGCCACGCCGACGTCCTCGTAGCGGTGCAGCAGGTCGAACAGGTCGACACCCGACCCCTCGGTCCATCCGCGCACCGCGGCCTGGCGGCCCCGGGCGTCGATGCCGACCGCCACCTGGTGGTGGGCGGCCAGCTCCTTGACCAGCTCGGGGAACTCCACGGCGGCGGTGCCCAGCACCACCCGCGTCACCCCGGTGGCCAGCAGGGCCTCGGCCGACGCCTGGTCGCGCACGCCCCCTCCCGCCTGCACCTTCAGCCGTCCGGTGGTGGCGGCGGCGATCGCCCTCACCACCTCCCGGTTCTCGGGCACGCCGGTGCGGGCGGCGTCGAGGTCGACCACGTGCACCCACGCCGCCCCGGCGGCAGCGTAGCCCTCGGCCACGGTGACGGGGTCGGTGGCGTAGGCCGTCTCCCGGGCGAAGTCGCCCTGGTAGAGGCGGACGGTGCGGCCGGCCCGCAGGTCGATCGCCGGGTACAGGTCCACGCCGCCGCCCTCAACCCCCCGAACTGGTGACAGTCAACGGCGTCTGGCGCCGCTCTGTGTCACCGGTTCGCTGAGGGGGGCTGGTCCGAACCGAACTGGTGACGTTCAACGGCTTCTGGCGCGGTTTTGTGTCACCGGTTCGCTGAGGGGCCGGCCGCCGCGGCGGCGACGAAGTTGGCGAGTATGCGCAGGCCCGTGGCGCCCGACTTCTCGGGGTGGAACTGGGTGGCCCAGAGGGTGTCGCGCTGGACGGCGGCGACCACCGGTCCGCCGTAGTCACACGTGGCGACAACGTCGGGCGACGGCTCGGGGGCGAAGGAGTGGACGAAGTAGACCCACGCCGGGTCGTCGATGCCGGCCAGCATCGGCGTCGGCACGTGATTTAGGACGTTCCACTGCATCTGCGGCCGCTTGACGCCATCGGGCAGGCGGCGGACGGTGCCGGCCAGCACGCCCATGCCCTTGGCGTCGGGGTCCTCCTCGGAGCCGTCGTAGAGCATCTGCATGCCGACGCAGATGCCGAAGAACGGCACGCCGGCGTCGATGGCCTCCCGGGCCGGCTCCTCCAGGCCGGTGACCCGCAGCGCCTCCATGCACCGGCCGAAGGCGCCCACGCCGGGGAGCACCACCGCGTCGGCGGCCCGCACGACCGCGGGGTCGTCGGTGAGCACGGCGTCGGCTCCCACCCGCTGTAGGCCCTTCTGCGCCGAGCGCAGGTTGCCGATCCCGTAATCCAGAACGGCAATCACTCCTGGGCCCCAGGGATCACAGCTGGCCCTTCGTCGACGGCACGCCCGCCCCCTCGACCCGGACCGCGTCCCGCAGGGCCCGGGCCACGCCCTTGAAGGAGGCCTCCAGGATGTGGTGGGTGTTCTTGCCAGCGATCATGCGCAGGTGGAGGGTGACGGCGGCCGACGTGACGAACGCCCGCCAGAACTCCTCGGCCAGCTGTGGGTCGAAGGCGGGCGTGCCCAGGGGCTCGGTGCCGGCGGTGAACTCGACGCCGTAGGCCAGGTAGGGCCGGCCGGACAGGTCGAGGGCGACCTCGATGAGGGCCTCGTCGAGGGGGATGGTGATGGAGGCGAACCGGCGGACACCCGCCTTGTCGCCCAGCGCCTCCCGCATGGTCTCGCCCAGGGCGATGCCGACATCTTCGATGGTGTGGTGGGTGTCGACGTCGAGGTCGCCCCGTGCCTTCAGGCTGAGGTCGAACCCGCCGTGCTTGCCGAGCTGCGACAGCATGTGGTCGAAGAACGGCACGCCGGTGGCCACGTCGGTCTCGCCGGCGCCGTCGAGGTCGAGGCGGATCTCGATCGACGTCTCCTTGGTGACCCGCGAGCGGGTGGCCAAACGGCTCACGATGAAAGGACCTCCTCCAGGGCGGACAGGAACGCGTCGTCCTCGTCCGGCGTGCCGACGGTGACCCGCAGGCAGCCGGCCAGGCGGGGCCACGACGAGCAGTCGCGAACGAGCACCGACCGCTCCACCAGACCCTTCCACACTGCGGGACCGTCGGCGTCCACCGGCCGGAAGAGCACGAAGTTGGCGCCCGAGGGCCACAGCCGCACCGGCAACCGGGACATGGCCGCCACCAGCCGCTCGCGCTCGGCCACCACCGCCGACACCCGGGCCTCCATCTCGGCCTGGAAGCGCAGGGCCAGCCGGCCGGCGATCTGGCTGGCGGCGTCCAGGTGGTACGGCAGGACGACCCGTTCGAGCTGCCGGACAATCTCAGCGGATCCGACCAGGTAACCGAGCCGGCAGGCGGCCATCGACCACGTCTTGGAGAACGTCCGGGTGACCACCAACGGCCGGCCGTCGGCGACCAGGCTCATGGCCGACCAGGGGGCGAACTGGGCGTAGGCCTCGTCCACGACCACGAGGCCGGGCGCCACGTCGAGCACCGCCTGGACCGCTTCCTCCGGGTCGACCATCCCGGTCGGGTTGTTCGGCGACGTCAGGAACGTGATCGACGGCTGGGCCAACTCGCTCACCCGCGCCACCTCGTCGAGGTCGAGGGCGAAGTCGGCGGTGCGCTCCCCCACGACCACCTCGGTGCCGGTGATGCGGGCGATGTGGGAGTGCAGGGCGTAGGTCGGCTCGTACACGGCCACCCGCCGGCCGTGGCCGCCGTAGGCGAGGCACGTCGCCTGCAGGACCTCGTTGGACCCCTTCCCCACCAGCACCTGCTCCGGAGCGACTCCGTGCAGCTCGCCGATCGCCGCCCGCAGTGCCCGTGCCTGGCGGTCGGGGTAGCGGTGGAACGGGACGGTGGCCAGCTCCTCGAGGAATGCCTCCCGCCACGCCGGCGGCGGGGGGTACGGCGACTCGTTGGTGTTGAGCCTGACGTCGACCGACACCTGCGGCGAGTGGTAGCCGTCGATGTCGACGAGGTCGTCGCGAACGGCAAGCACATTCATCGAAGGGGGCGTCATGGCCGGGGCCCCGTGCGCATGCGGACGGAGTCGGCGTGGGCGGCCAGCCCCTCCGCCTCGGCCAGCGCCGCCACCGCGGGGGCGACCGCGGCCAGCGCGGCCTCGTCGAGGGAGATGGCGTGGATGGTGCGCACGAAGTCGTGGACGCTCAGGCCGCCGGCGAACCGGGCCGACCCGAACGTGGGCAGGACGTGGCTGGGGCCGGCCAGGTAGTCGCCGACCGACGCCGGCGCCCACGGCCCGGTGAACACGGCCCCGGCGTGGCGCACCGACGCCAGCATCGACTCCGCGCCGGCGCACATCAGCTCCAGGTGCTCGGGGGCGATGGCGTTGGCGACCTCGAGGGCCTGCTCCGGCCCGTCGACCAACACTGCGTACCCGCCGCCGTCGAGCGTCGCCTCGATGTCGGCCCGGCGGGGCGAGGCGGCGACGATCCGCGTCACCGCCGCCGTCACCGCGTCGGCCACCGGCTCGGACCAGGTGACCAGCCAGGCCAGCCCGTCGGGACCATGCTCGGCCTGCACCACCACGTCGACGGCGGCCCACTCGGCGGGGACGGTGTCGTCGGCTACCACCACCACCTCCGACGGGCCCGCGAAGGCACCAGGCACCCCCACCAGGCCCTCGCCCGCCACCTCCCGCTTGGCCACGGCCACGTAGACGTTGCCCGGGCCGACGATGACGTCGACCGCCCGCAAGCTGTCGGTGCCGTACGCCATGGCGGCCACCGCCTGGGCCCCACCGATCCGGTACACCTCGTCGACGCCGGCCAGCGCGGCGGCGGCCAGGGTCGGCGTGAAGACCCGACCGTCGGGGCCGGGCGGAACGCAGAGGGCGACCTCGGCCACGCCGGCGACTCGGGCCGGGATGGCGGTCATCAGCACGGTCGACGGGTACCCGGCCCGTCCGCCCGGTACGTAGACGCCGGCCCTGTCCACCGCCCGCCGCAGGTCCCGCACGACGACGCCGTCGCGCTGGTAGGTGCCTTCGGGACCGACCTGGTGCCGGTGGAAGTCCTCGACCGCCCCGGCTGCCACCTCGAGCGCGTCCCGCAGCGCCGGCGGGATGGCGTCGAGGGCGGTTCGCAGCTGCGGCACCGGCACCCGCAGATCGTCGACCACCGCCCGGTCGAAGCGTTCGGTGTACTCCCGCACCGCTTCGTCGCCGCGCTTGCGGACCTCGGCCAGGATCTCCCGCACCGCTTCCACCGGCCCGCTGCCGCCCTGCTCGGGACGGGGCAGCCGCCCGAGGAGGTCGTCGGCGGGGACTCCGCGCAGGTCGAGGCGGGCGAGCACGGAAGCGATCGTACCGGCGGGGTGCGGACGGGCCGGCGGGATTGCGGTAGAACCGCGCCATGGCCGCTCCATCCACCGGCTCACCCCCTGGGTCGACGCCGGGCCCGCGCTGTCGTCCATGTCCACGGCATTGGACGACATCCGCCGCCGCGTCACGGCGATAGCGGAGGCCGCGTCCGGCACCGATTTGGACTGGGTGGCGTCGAACCTGTTCGAGGTCGAGCGGTCGTTGGGCGAGGCGTCCCGGCGGCTGGGAACGGTGATGGCCGGCATCGCCAGGCGCAGGTAACGGCCGCCTCGATCGTCGGCTCGATCTGGGGCCAGACGCGCCTGACGGCGCCTCGGAAGGCGCCGTCAGGTCGGGCGGTCCGGGCGGCGGGACCCGATCGACCGCCATAAGGGATCCAGGTGGCGGGAACCTGATCCCTGCGCTTCACGCTACCACGTTGCGTGTTCGTGCTCAGGGCAAACCGGCACCGCCGCCGGCCTTGTCAGGAGCGAGTTGGGGCCAGCGACGACGGGCAGAAATCGGCCAACACGCAGGCCTCGCATTTGGGGTCCCTCGCCTTGCACACGCGCCGTCCGTGAAGGATCAGGCGCAGGCTCAGCCGGCCGCGCTCGACGGCGGGGACGATGGCGTTCAGCTCCGCCTCGACCTTCACCGGGTCGGCCTCGGCGGTGAGCGCCAGCCGCCGCGAGAGGCGCCCGACATGGGTGTCGACAGGGAGCCCGGGGAGCCCGAACCCCACGCTGCGCACCACGTTGGCGGTCTTGCGGCCGACGCCCGGGATGGTCACCAGGTCGGCCATGGCGGTCGGCACCTCACCGCCGAACCGCTCCTCGAGGGCGGCGGCCATCCCCAGGAGGGAGCGCGCCTTGGACCGGAAGAAGCCGGTCGGGTAGATGATCATCTCCGAGCTCCGCGGGGTCGGCCGCGGCCAGGTCGGCGGGCGTGGGGTACCTGGCGAACAGCGCCGGCGTGACCCGGTTGACGTTCTCGTCGGTAGTCTGAGCCGACAGGATCGTCGCCGTCAGCAGCTGGAAGGCGTTGTCGTGGCCCAGCGCGCACAGGTCGCGCTCATCGCCCGGGTACTCGACCGCCAGCCGGGTGACGGTCTCCCTCGCCCTGCCCTTCGCAGATCGAGGCCTGACCACGGGCATGGAGACTAGAGGCCCCCGGGTACGTTGCAGCCATGGCAGTCCTCGAGGTCAAGCGGCAGATGGGACGCGGCGACATCGCCGCAGTGTCGGAGCTGCTCGACGTGGCCACCGCGGTCGACGGCCACCGACCCCTCGGGGAGCACCAGTGGCTCGACCTCGTCCACGGGGGCCGGGCGGGATTCGCCGGCCTGGTGGCCTGGGAGCCCGGCCACGGCCACCCGGTCGGGTACGCCCAGCTCACCAGGGAGGACTCGCCTCGGGACGAAGCCGGCCATCACTCAACGTGGGCACTGGAGTACGTCGTCGACCCCCACCATCGGCACTCCGGCCCCGGCATCGGCCAGACCCTCCTCGAGGCCGCCATCGACGTCGTCCGGTCGGAAGGTGGGGGCCACGTGCACCTCTGGGTCCCCAAGCCCACCGAGGAGCACGACCGGGTGGCCTCCGCCGTCGGCCTGGCACGGGGCCGCGAGCTCCGCCAGCTCCGGCGGCCGCTCCCCTTGGACCAGCGGTCGGACCTGGCGGTGAGGCCGTTCGTGCCGGGCGAGGACGAGGCGGCGTGGCTGGAGGTCAACAACCGGGCCTTCAAGTGGCATCCCGAGCAGGGCGGATGGGACCTCGACGTCCTCCGCCACCGCGAGTCACAGGCGTGGTTCGACCCCCAGGGGTTTCTCCTCCACGAGCGGGACGGCAAGCTGGCAGGGTTCTGCTGGACCAAGGTCCACGATGACCACTCACTGTCGCTCGGGCACACATCGTCGCTAGGGCACACATCGTCGCTCGGGGAGATCTACGTGATCGCCGTCGACCCCGGCTTCCAAGGCCTGGGGCTGGGACGGTCGCTCGTGCTGGCCGGCCTGGACTGGCTGGCGGGCCGGGGCATCGAGACGGCGATGCTCTACGTCGACGCCGACAACGAGCCCGCCCTGCGGCTCTACGAGTCCCTCGGGTTCACCGTCGACCACGTCGACAGGGCCTACGTGGGCGACGTCAGCCCGGAGCCGATCAGCCCAGGGCGCTGACGCCGGCTATCGATCCCAGGACGTAGGTGATGGCGGCAGGGATGGCCGAGAACACCAGCTGCCGGGCCGCGGAGCCCACCATCGGGCGGCCGGTGAAGCGGGCCAGGGCGGCACCGACGGCGATCGCGGCCAGCGCCCCGAGGACGATCGACGCCACCACGGCGGCCATCCCGCCACCGAAGAACCACGGGATGAGGGGCACGATCGCCCCCACCGAGAAGCTGAGGAACGACGAGACGGCGGCCGCGATCGGCGAGCCCAGCTCGCTCGGGTCGATGCCGAGCTCCTCCCGGGCGTGGGTCTCGAGGGCCAGCTCGGGGTCGCGGGACAGCTGGTCGGCGATCTCCTCGGCCGTCTCCCTGTCGACGCCACGGGACTGGTAGATCTGGGCCAGCTCGGCCTTCTCCATGTCGGGGCTGCGCTTCGAGCTCGATGCGCTCCAGCTCCAGCTCCCGCTCGAGCAGCTCGGCCTGGGCCGCATGGAGACGTACTCGCCGGCCGCCATCGACACCGACCCGCCGATCAGCCCGATGATCCCGGCCAGGCGGACGAGCGAGGGGGTCGGGCTGGCCCCGGCGAAGCCGAGGACGACGGCCACGTTCGACACCAGGCCGTCGCTCACCCCGAACACCGCGGCCCGGGCCGCTCCGCCCTGGATGTTGCGGTGGTGCGTCTCGGGTGGAGGCGGGTTCGGCAGGTCCTCGGGGTCCACGCCCGTACGCTAGTTGCGTGCCCGGCCGCTTCGAGGTGACCCTCCCCGAGCTCGAGGCCCTTCTCGACGGCGATCCCACCTATCGCTCCCGACAGGTGTGGGCCGGCCTCCACGCCGGCCGCGAGCCGGAGGAGATGACGGACCTGCCGGCCGCCCTCCGGTCCCGTGTGGCCGAGCAGCTCGCGCCCGCCCTGCACCTCGAGCAGGAGTCGATCAGCGACCGGGGGGATACGGTCAAGTGGCTGTGGCGGCTCGGCGACGCGACCGCGGTCGAGACCGTCCTCATGCGCTACCACGACCGGGCGACGGTCTGCGTGTCGACCCAGGCCGGATGCGCCATGGCCTGCTCCTTCTGCGCCACCGGCCAGGCCGGGTTCAAACGGCACCTGACCATGGGCGAGATCGTCGAACAGGTGGTGCGAGCCCGCCGGAGCGCGCTCCCCCGGCGGGTGTCCAACGTCGTGTTCATGGGGATGGGCGAGCCCCTGGCCAACTACGGCCCGGTGTGGGCGGCCGTCGAGCGGATCCACGCCGAGCTCGGGCTGTCGGCCCGCCGCCTCACCCTGTCGACCGTCGGCCTCGTGCCCGGCATCCGCCGGCTGGCGGCCGAGGCGCTCCCGGTCAACCTGGCCGTCTCCCTGCACGCCGCCAACGACGCCAAGCGCGACGAGCTGGTACCGATCAACCGCCGGTGGCCGCTGGCCGAGCTGCTCGAGGCGTGCCGGGACTACGTGGACGCCAAGGGCCGGCGGCTGTCGTTCGAGTGGGCGGTCATCGACGGCGTCAACGACCAGCCGTCCGATGCCACCGAGCTGGCGGCGGTGGCCCTGCCCCTGGCCGCCCACGTGAACCTCATCCCGCTGAACCCGACGCCCGGCTATCCGGTGCGAGGCACGCCGCCGGCCGGCGTCCGGGACTTCCGCGACCGGCTGAAGGCCGCCGGCGTGAACGTCACCGTCCGCCGCAACCGCGGCACCGACATCGACGCCGCCTGCGGCCAGCTGGCGGCGGGATCACCCGTCCGCATGGGCTGAAGCGGGAACCGGTCCCCGGGGCTACCGCCGGAAGGGGTCGCGCTCCTGCCAGACTACGGGCATGGAACGACGTCGCTGGCTGAACCAGGCCCAACCCCAGACCCTGCAGATCGCCGTCTTCCTGTTCTACCTGAACGCCGCGTCGTTCATCATCTTCGCCGGGCTCCTCGGCAACCGCTTCAGCCGCGTCGACATGGAGCTGCTGATGGCGGTCGCGCTGTACGCCGCCCAGGTGGCGGCCGGGTACGGGATCGCCAACGAGCAGCGGTGGGGCTATGGCCTCGGAATAGGTGTCGCCGGGCTGGCGCTCGTGCTGGCCCTGATCGGGTCGGCCATCTTCCGACGCAACATCCTCGGCCTGATGTTCGACGTCGCCCTGTTGGCCCTGCTCCTGCACCCCCAGAGCCGCGACTACCAACGCATCTGGTTCAAGTACGGGCCTGGGACGCCGGCCGAGCCCATTCATCGGGGCTGACGCACCGTCGCCGAGCGTGCCGCTGTGTGCCAAGCGGTGATACTCGGGAGCGCGACGCATGTACTGCTGGGTCACTGCCGCCCCCTTCCAGCGATCTACGGCACGACGGAGGGGCTGTGACGATCGCCGGTCGACCACCGCACCTGGTCGCTCTGCGGTCGCCCCGAGAGAGGCAACCGCGCCGGGGCCTGCTGGACGCTGGGACGGGGAGGCGCCCGCGATCGATCGACCCCTCGATGACAGGCAGCCGACCTGCGAGAGTCGTCGATGTCGAGCACCTGCAGACTTCCGGCTCCGCCTACAGTCTCCGACGGTCTGGTGCGGGAGCTCGACTTCGCGGCGTACTGGAAGGCGAGGTCGAGCCGCTCTGGGACCCGGGTTCGCGGTATCGGTGGACAAAGTCGCCGGGACGATCGCCTGGCCTAACGGCGTCGACCTCGATCCCGACGTCCTGCACGGTGACCACGAGCCGACAACCGGCCGGAGCCCCGTCGTGCTGAAGGAGTATCACCTCCGTCCGACCGGTTGAGTGGGACCGAATTCCGGGTCAGAACGCCACCCGGACCACCGTCGCCCGCAGGACGGCCTGGCCGTCGGCGGAGGAGCGGTCGAAGAAGACGACGGCCCCACCGGGTTTCGACGGCGGGTTGAAGGCGATGGTGTCGGAGAACGGGGCGGCCGGCCCTCCGCCCCCAGTCACGAAGCCCTCGCCCAGGAACTGGCCGGCAGCCATGCCGTCCTCGCGGACCTCGACGTTCACGTGGCCCTCGAACGCCAGCGCGGTGCCGTTGAGCTGGGCCGGCGACGAGATCCGGTCCTTGGCGGCGGGCTTGTCGACGACGATCTCGGGGGCGTTGGCCCGCACGACGGTCCACGGGCCGTCGTCGCCGCCGTCGGCGTCGCGCAGGAAGACGCTCATGCTCGGCCTGGGATCGGGCATCGGACCGCCACCCTCGATGGTCCCGAACCCGACCTTGACCTCCCGCAGGGCGCCGGCCGCGGTGGCCGGCGGGAAGGTCACCGGGTCGGCGATCCCCACGTAGCGCTCGGCGAACGCTGCCGCGGTTGCCACCGGGTCGGCGTAGGCGGTGTCGCCGCTGGCCAGGTAGGCGTCCACGTCGGCCTTCGACGAGAACGGCCAGATCCCGTCGAACAGGGCGGCGGAGCCCGGCGGCTGGAGCTCGGGGAAGTCGGCGCAGCCGAGCGGGTGGTCCACCACGATCCCGTTTCCCGAGAACACGTCGACAAGCGTCCCGTCGAGCAGGAACCGGACGCCGTCGACGGTGTCGAACTGGTCGAGGGTGCACACCACCTGGGCCAGGCGCATGGTGAGGGAGAGGGTGCCCCCGCCCGACTCGAACTCACGGGACAGGTCCACCCTGGCGACGCCGTCGGCGATGTTGAGGTCGAGGAAACGTGTGCCGACGGGGATGGCGGTACCCAATCCGGCCGCGGACTCCTGCGCCGTGGGCCCCGTCAGCAGCGCCTTCACCGTCTCGCCGCCGATGCGGGTGACCTTGGGCACGGCGCGGGTCACCGGCTCGAGGTGCTCGTCCTTGGTGAGGAACAGGGTGACGTCGGTGGTCTCCCCGGGCACCGTCGTGGACGACACAGCCGTGGTTCCCGGCCCGGTGCCCCCATCGTCGGGGTCGCCGCACCCGACCGTCACGAGGGCGATCGCCAGCGCCAACCCAAGGACCAGTCTCGTCCTCATCCGGAGGCGCCGAAGGTGACCCGCACCACGGTGGCCCTGGCGATGCCCTGGCCCGAGGTCTCCAGCAGCACCACCGCCCCGGCCGTCCTGGTGGGCGCCTTGAAGTAGATGCCGTTGTC
The DNA here is from genome assembly GCA_963827345.1 of uncultured Acidimicrobiia bacterium. Lineage (GTDB taxonomy): Bacteria > Actinomycetota > Acidimicrobiia > Acidimicrobiales > AC-14 > CAWGUU01. The sequence goes on from CAWHAN010000006.1 coordinate 945,287, forward strand.
GAAGGGCCCGAGCTTTCCGTCGCCGGCCCCGGCCACGTTCCCGACGCCGAGGGCCTTGCCGGTGACCTGGCCGTCCTCCCGGACCTCCACCTCGACGTTGCCCTCCAACGCGCTGGCCGCGCCGGCCACCCGTACCGGGGACGTGATCGAGGCGTAGTCCTCGGGCGCCGACACGACGATCTCGGCCGACTTCGAGGCGACGACCGCGTACGGCGCCCCGCCGCCGGGCCCGACGCCCCGGAGGAACACGCTCATGGTCGGCTTCGGGTCCGGGACCGGCGTCTCTCCCTCACCGGCGCCGAGGCCGATCTTGACCTCCTGGGTGCCCTTGTTCGACGTCGCCTTGCCGATGGTGACGGGCGAGGTCATTCCCAGGTAGTCCTTGGCGAAGCCCTTGGCCGTCTCCAACGGGTCGCCGTACTTCGACTCCTTGGCCGACACGTAGGCGTCCACCTCGCCCTGGGACGTGAAGGGCCAGAGGGCGGGGAACACGTTCTCCGGCGCCGAGTCGGGCGGCTGGGCCGGCGAGGCGTCGCCGTCCGTGGACTTGGAGTCGTTGCAGGCGGCGGCCGTGAGGACCACCGCGAGGAGCACGACGGGGAGGAATCGGCGTTTCGGCACGCCAGCGAACCTACCCCCCGTCGACACCAGTACCTGGGCGCCCAGTGCCCGGGCGCCTCCCGACCCTGCCGACCGGCACGTCTCGGAACGGGACATCCTTGTCGACCCGCGGCTCACGGGGCAGACCCAGCACCCGCTCGGCGACGATGCTGCGCAGGGCCTCCTCGGTCCCACCGGCGATGCGGGTCGCCGGGATCCACAGCTGGAGCAGGGTGTACTCGTCGACGAGCATCCCGCCCGCCCCCCGCATGGCGTCGAGCAGCTCGTCGCTGCGGCGGGACACCCGGATCGACGCCAGCCGCGCCACCGACCCCTCCGCGCCCGGGACCTCGCCGCGGGCCAGCTTGGACACGATCCGCTCCCCCAGCAGCTCCAGCACCTTGGCGTCGGTCCAGAGCCGGGCCGCCAGCTGGCGCACGACGGGATCGTCGGCCACCCCATGGGGCCGCAGGTCGGACAGCATCCGCCGGATGCCGCCGCCGACCCGGGCCAGGCCGAGCCCGAGGTTGAGCCGTTCGGCCAGCAGGGTGGTCACGGCCACCGACCACCCGCCGCCCTCGGCCCCGACCCGCTGATCGTCGGGCACAGGCACGTCGTCGAGGGACACCTCGTTGAAGGCGGCACCCCCGGTCATCTGCCGCAGCGGCCGGGTGGTCACTCCCGCGGCCTTCATGTCGACGAGGAAGTACGTGCACCCCTGGTGCTTGGGGACGTCCCAGTCGGTACGGGCCAGCAGGATGCCCCAGTCGGCGTAGTGGGCGGCCGAGGTCCACAGCTTGTGACCGCTCACGGCCCAGCCGCCGCCTTCCTCGCCCCGGCGCAAGGCCGTGGTCGTCACCGCGGCCAGGTCGGTGCCGGCGTCGGGCTCGCTGAACAGCTGGCACCAGATCTCGTCGCCGCGGAGGAGGGGCGGCAGGTACCGGCGCTTCTGCTCGTCGGTGCCGTGGGCCAGGAGTGTCGGCCCCACCATCCCTTCGCCGATGAGGTTGATGCCCGGCGGCGCGCCGGCGGCGGCGGTCTCCTGGGCCAGATCACCCGCTGGGACAGGGGGAGGTCCCGACCGCCGTACTCCTCCGGCCAGCCCAGACCGGCGTAGCCGCCGTCGTGCAGCACCCGCTGCCAGGCCTTTCCCCGGGCGACGTGCTCGGTGTCGCTCACGTCGGCGAACACGAGCGACGGGTTGGCGGGGTCGTAGCGGGTGCGGTACGGCCCGACGTTGGCGGCCAGCCAGGAGCGGGCCTCGGCCCGGAAGGCGGCGTCGGCCGGCGAGTCGTCCATCCCTCGCTCGAAGGCAGGCATCCCTCGCTCGAAGGCAGGCATCCCTCGCTCGAAGGCAGGCATCCCTCGCTCGAAGGCAGGCATCCCTCGCTCGAACGCAGGCATCGAGCCGAGCGTAGGGACCGGCGCGCCCTGTCGTCTGCTCGACTGGCGCCGTCACGACGGCCGCGCCCGGCAACGAGCACGCCGCCAACGAGTCGCGACGTGGGCCAATCGGCGCGAGATTGGGCCATCGACACGCCGGTGACCATCCTCCTCGACGTCCTCCTCGTCGTGGCCGTCGGGGGGATGCTCTGGTCGGCGGTGACACGGCTGCGGCGGCGCCAGATCACCGTCCCCCGGTGCCCGGGCTGCGGACGCCCGACGTCCCGGGCCTACGCCACCTGTCCGAGATGCGGGGAACCCACGCCTACCGTGGGCCCATGACCAGCGGATCCAATCGGCTCGCCCAGGAGTCCAGCCCCTACCTGCAGCAGCACCGGGACAACCCCGTCGACTGGCACCCCTGGGGCGAGGAGGCGTTCGCCAAGGCCCGGGCCGAGGACAGGCCCGTCCTGCTGTCGATCGGCTACGCCGCCTGCCACTGGTGCCATGTCATGGCCCACGAGTCCTTCGAGGACCCCGAGACGGCCGCGGTCATGAACGAGCTGTTCGTGAACGTCAAGGTCGACCGGGAGGAGCGGCCCGACGTCGACGCCATCTACATGGACGCGGTACAGGCCATGACCGGCCACGGCGGCTGGCCCATGACCGTCTTCCTGACGCCGGAGGCCAAGCCGTTCTTCGGCGGCACCTACTTCCCCAACCGACCGCGGGGCGGGATGCCCAGCTTCGTGCAGGTGTGCCGGGCGGTGGAGGAGGCGTGGCGGGACCGGCGGGGCGACCTGGACGAGCAGGCCGAGCGCCTGACCCGCAGCATCGGCGAGCTGTCTCACCTGGCGGCAGCCGCCGAGGGCACGGCCGTCCCCGGCCCCGAGGTCCTGGACCGGGCCAAGGACATGCTGGCCCGTCGCTTCGACCCGGCCTGGGGTGGTTTCGGCGCCGCGCCCAAGTTCCCCCAGACCGACCAGCTCGAGGTCCTCATGCGGTCCTACGCCCGCAATCCCGACCCCGACGTGCTGGCCATGGTCACCATCACCCTCGACGCAATGGCCGCCGGCGGCATCTACGACCACCTGGGCGGCGCATTCGCCCGCTACTCGGTCGACGGCGCCTGGCAGGTGCCCCACTTCGAGAAGATGCTCTACGACGAGGCCCTGCTGGCCCGCTCCTACCTTCACGCCTGGCAGGTCACCGGCGAGGACCGGTACCTCCAGGTCCTCTCGGAGACGATCGACTACGTCCGGCGCGACCTGCGCCACCCCGACGGCGGCTTCTACTCGTCGGAGGACGCCGACTCCGAAGGGGTGGAGGGCAAGTTCTACGTCTGGACGCCCGACGAGATGGAGTCGCGGCTCGGCGACGACGCCGCCGAGGCCATGGAGTGGTGGGGCGTCACCAAGGCGGGCAACTTCGAAGGCGCCAACATCCTGCACCGGCCGGTGCGCGGCTCCCTGGAGCGGTCGGAGGCGGTGGAGCGAGCCCGTCAGGTCCTCTTCGACGCCAGGGAGAAGCGGGTCCGCCCCGGTCTCGACGACAAGGTGCTCACCGAGTGGAACGCCCTGTTCCTCGCCTCGCTGGCCGAGGCGGCCGCCGCCACCGGCCGGGCCGACTGGCTGGCCGACGCCAAGGTCAACGGCGAGTTCCTCCTGGCTTCCCTCCGACGTCCCGACGGGCGCTGGCTGCGCTCGTGGCAGTCGGGCAAGGCCGGCCGCCACCTGGCCCTGGCCGCCGACTACGCCGCCCTCGTCGACGCCTTCACCCGCCTGGCCGAGGCCACCGGCGAGGCCCGCTGGGTGGCCGAGGCGCGCGCCGTCGCCGACGCCATGCTCGATCTCTTCTGGGACGACGAGGCGGGCGGTCTGTTCACCACCGGCGACGACGGCGAGCGCCTGATCACCCGGTCCAAGGACGTCATCGACAGCGCGGTCCCATCGGCCAACGGCAACGCCGCGGCGGCGCTCCTACGGCTGTCGGCCCTGGTCGGCGACGACCGCTACCGGGAACGAGCCGAGGACATCCTCCGCCTCCTGGCCGGCCCCATCGCCGAGCACACCCTGGCCTTCAGCCGGTCGCTCGACGCCGTCGACCTGGCCACCCACTCGATCACCGAGATCGCGGTCGTGGGCGACCGGCCCGACCTGGTAGGGGCGGTGCAGTCCCGGTACCTGCCGGGCGCGGTGCTGGCGTGGGGCGAGCCCTACCCCTCGCCGCTGTTCGAGTCTCGGTCGGAGGGGCTGGCCTACGTGTGCCGGAACTACGCCTGCGAGGCACCCACCGCGACGGTCGAGGAGTTGGTGTCCCAGCTCATCTCCGCGGCGTCGGCCTCGGCCGGCACCGGCTGAGGTTCGAGGGTCGACATCCTCCGTAGCCAGATCCTGCCCCCCTTGCGCAGCACCTGGTAGGCGGGCTGGGGGCCGGTGGCGGGGCCGTGGACGACGCTGCCGTCGTCGAGGCGGAACACGCTGGCGTGCCACGGGCAGGTGACGCACCCGTTGGCGATCTCGCCCTCGTGCAGGGGGCCGCCCAGGTGGTCGCAGACGTCGCTGATGGCGAACAGCTTGCCGTCCTGGCGCACGATCAGCACCGAGTCGTCGCCGACCTCGACGACCAGCGGGCCGTCGTCCGACAGCTCCTCCTCGGCGGCCACGTCGCTCCAGTCCTCCGTGGCCTCGTGCCAGGCGTGGCGGCTGACGTTGACGCCCTTCCGCCAGGCCAGGTGCCCGCCGAGGTAGGCCCCGGCGGTGGCCGCTCCGGCCCCGAGGACGCTCAAGAAGACTCCCTTGGCCCGGCGTCCCCGCCGGCGGGAGACCAGGGACAGGCCGTAGAAGACCACCGCGACGGTGTTGCCGGCGGCGTGGGCCACGCCCAGGCGTCGCTCCTCGCCGATCGTGTCGGACCAGTCGGCGAGACCGGAGGCGGCGGTGGGAAGGGCCGTGACCAGGCCGAGCGCCACAAGCGTGTCCGACGCCCTGCGGCTGCGGCGGCCGCCGACCAGGTCGAGCACGAAGGCGCTGGTCCAGCAGCCGATGGGCAGGTCGGTGAGCATGGGATGCAGGGGGTGGCCGAGCCAGGTGCCGCTCAGCGCATCCTTCAGCGCCCCCTTGGGGATGGTTTCGGAGACTTTCTGGGACAGCGGCTGGGCCACCTTGTCGAGCCATTCGGCCCGGCCCACCCGCTCCACGATCTGTTCCACGCGACGCGGTGCCATCTCGTGCTGATACCCGCCGTGGCCCCCGCGAAAACCGTCACCACCCTCCCCGGTGTACGACCTCGGATTGCGGGCGGCGCCCTCGCGCCAACGACAGGGAAGGCTCGTGAGGCAGGGGGAACCCGACCGCGACGGCGCCGACCGCAGTGAACCGTTCGGGTATCCCGAACTCGGCCCGTAACGCCTCGGGGCGGGAGACGGCGAAGAACAGGGCGCCCAGGCCGGCGTCGACCGCGGTCAGCAGGGCCAGCAGCGAGGCGAAGGCGGCGTCGACGTCCCAATAGGGCGCCGGCCAGCTCGACGGATCCCTAACCGCCCGGTTTCCGCCAATGCTGCCCTTGTCCGGCTCCGAATAGCGGTCGAAGTAGGCCTCGGCGCTGGCGAAGAAGACCAGCAGGAGCGGGGCCCGGAGATCCCCGGCCAGCGGAAGTCGCTCCGGCCCGCCGCGGGAAAGCAGGTGTCCCAGTACCTGGACGTCTGGTCGATCCCCTGCAGGACCAGGACCTCGGTGCCTTGGGTGAATCCCGCCGACGGAGCCCGCAGGGCATTGGCGAGAACCCGCTCCGCCAGTTCGGGTGGAAGCGGGCGGGAATCGAAGTTGCGCACCATCCGGCGTCGGCGGATCACGTCCTGGAACTCCATGGAAGGAAGCATCCACCATTTCGGGTGCGAAAGGGGTCAGCATGGTGTCATGCGAACCGACGTGCGGTACCGCGTGGCCGTGGCTGGGGCCGAATTGCGCATGCTGGTGCTGGCCGCGGGCCCCTCCGGATGTGTCGGTGTCGACCTCGACTCCGGCGCGTTCGTGCGGCCCAGTTCCCGGAACCTACCGACGAGCCCCTCGCCCCGCTCGACATGATCACCTGCGCGCTGGGCGAGCCCCTCGACCCGCCCGACCCCCGGCCGGAGGCGGTACAGCTCGACGCCGTCCCCAGACGCACCGGCCGGGTCAGCGGCAAACGGGCCGTCCGCTGGCTGACGCCCCTCCATCATCCGAAGGGCCAACCGCTGCTCGGGTTCACCGGCGCCTCCGTCCCGTACTGGACGCTGTGTGGCGACGGCCCCTCGCTCGCCCTGGTCGTGCCCGAGACGTCGCCGAAGGTCGTCCTGGGCGACTGGGGCTACGAGTGCGTCTTCGGCTGGCAGGGCGTGCCGCACCAGTTCCCGCTGGTCGACAGCACCCTCACCGACGTGCTCCCCCGCCTCGGCCGGCGGTTCATGAGCGCCAGCGAGCTGGCCCGCGTCCTCGGCTACAAGCCGGGACGGCTGCTCGTGGTCCTCAGCGAGCCCCGCCAGGGCTACTGCTGCAAAGAGGTCGCCGCCCTGCTGCCGGGGCCGTAGCAGAGCCAAACCACCGAACCGGTGACGCTCAGCGGCGCCACCGCCCGTTCTGTGGCACCAGTTCGCTGAATTTCTGCGCTAGCGGGCTGCCCTCGCCGCCAGGTCCTCGGCCATGGCCCAGCCGAAGGCGATGAGCGAGTCGCCCCGCTCGGCGTCGAGGGGCGCGAAGAAGGCGGCCACTTCGGGGTCGACCTCGGCGGGCTTGAGTGCCTCGTGGTCGAGCGCACCGGGTGTGTCGCCCGAGCCGGTGACCACGAAGGTGCGGTCGTCGATGCGACCCTCGGCTCCGAACCGCTTGGCCAGGCGCCGGCCCCAGGCCCGCTCCTCGCCGGTGGCCTTGTGGCTGGGGCGGGGGACGATGTCGGCCAAGCCGTCGAAGGCGGCGAACGCGCCGACCTCGAGCATGCGGGTGCCGACAAGCACGTCCTCGTCGGGGAAGGCGAGCACGGCGCGCCGGAGCTGGTCGCCGATGAGGGCCCGCAGCACCGCTTCCCGCCGCTGCGTGCGCTTCACCGACGCCACGCCGATGAGCACGCAGGGGGTGCCGCCGATGCGCTCGAGCGTGCAGAACGAGAACCCGTTCAGCTTGGTGCCGTCGTGGACACGCGTGACCAGCACCCACTCGTCGGAGTGCTTCGACAGGATGCCCACGTCGTAGTCGGCGGTGCCACCGGCGCAGATGTCCGCCATCTCGGCGACATCGGAGTCACCGAGTGCGGTGCAGTCCTTGGTTTCGACCTCGAGTGCCATCGGCGACCATGACCTCCCCTGGGACAAAGTCTAGGTCACCAGCCCATTCGGCCCCAATAGGACCCGCAGCTCCGACACCAGGCCATTGCCGGCGTCGACGCGGAACTCATCGGGGAGACGGAGAACGGTGCGCTCAAGATGAAGGTAGACAGGCTGCGCCCCGGGATGGTCGCGCAACAAGGACTTCAGTCTACCAAGGAGGGTGTGCGACAGCCCGCCGACCGGCAGGTTGATGCGCACCGGCGCCGTTCCCTCGGGCGACAGGTCGGGCCGCTTCAGCTCCAGGCACACGATCTTGGCCGGCTCCTCCCGCAGGTCCAGGCGGCCCTTGACGCACACGATGGCGTCGTCGGCCAGCAGCACGCCGTGCTCCTGCATGGTGCGGGGGAAGACCATCACCTCGATGGCCGACTGCAGGTCTTCCAGGGTGAAGACCGCCATGAGGTCGCCCCTCTTGGTGTACTTGCGGGACAAGGCGGTGACGACGCCGCCCACCCAGCGGGTCTCGCCGTCGCGCTGTTCCCGCAGGTCGGCGATGGTGCAGTCGGTGTGGCGGCGCAGGATCGACTCGACGCCGAGCAGCGGGTGGCTGCTGATGTAGAGGCCCAGCATCTCCTTCTCGAAGGCGAGCTTCTGGGTCTGCTCGAACTCGTCGGTGCCGATCGGGATGCGCTCGTCGTGGACGGGGGCGGGCAGGCGACCTCGCCGAACAGGCTCATGATCCCCAGCTCCTCGTCGCGGCGGCGGGCGAGGGTGTGGTCGATGATCCCCTCGAAGACCGCCAGCAGCGCCCGACGGGGGTGGCCGAGGGAGTCGAAGGCGCCGGCCTTGATCAGCGACTCCACCGACCGCTTGTTGAGCACGCCGGGGTCGACCCGCTGGCAGAAGTCGTAGAAGTCGGCGAAGGGCCCGCCCTTCTCCCGCTCGGCCACGATGAGCCCGACGAGCCCCTCGCCCACGTTGCGGATGGCCGCCATCCCGAACGGGATCTTGCCGCCTGCCTTTCCCGATGTGGCCGCTCCAGGCGTCGCCACCACGCCGAACTCGGTCGCCACACCGAATTCAGCAGCCGACACGTTGACGTCGGGCACCAGCACCTCGATGCCCATCCCCCGGCACTCGGACAGGTAGATGGCGGTGCGGTCCTTGTCGTCCTTCACCGACGTCAGCAGGGCAGCCAGGTACTCGACCGGGTGGTTGGCCTTCAGCCAGGCCGTCTGGTAGGCGACCATGCCGTAGGCGTAGGCGTGGCTCTTGTTGAAGGCGTAGTCGGCGAACGGCTCGATGAGGTCGAACAGCCCGGTGCCGAGCGATCGCTCGTAGCCGTTGGTCTCGCACGAGTCGACGAACTTCTCCCGCTCCATGGCCAGCAGCGCCCGGTTCTTCTTCCCGCAGTTGTGGACGAGGAAGTCCTCGACGACGGCGTAGGGACGGTCGGGGTTGGCCATGCGGAAGTCGAAGCACTCCATGTCACCCACGTATTCGACCGATGTGACGGCGTCCCACACGAGGTCGCCTGTGCGGAGATCTTCCAGTCGCTCGGAGTACAGCAAGCCGTTCAGAGTGTGCCGATGAAGGACCCGGCTCCCGCCGTAGCCGCCACTGTCGATGCCGAGCCGGCGCTTCGACTTCCCCGTGATTGCCTGACGACGAGCCAGCTCAGCACGGAGGAAGGCGGACGGGATGCCGATGTTGGTGGCACTGCTGACGTCGCCCCATTCCAGCAGCCACTGGTCGACCTTCGCCGCCTTCATCTGGGTCAGGTGCGGTCCGACCAGCAGGGCGAACGCCTTGGCGTGACCCTTGTCGGCCACCGAGAGCGTCCAGTGCTGGACGCCGGCGATCGTACGGTGACAGAGGTTGGCGACGATGCCGCACCGCAAGAGCATGCGCTTGAGGCCCCGGCAGACGTTCCGGCTCTTCGACCCAAAGTGAATGCCCGATCGGTCGGCCCATCCGTCAGCACAGAAGTACAGCCCGAGGAACCGCTCGATTTTGTGCTGGGGCAGGTTCAGCAGGAGCGGCCCGATCGTCTTGTCGACGGACACGCCCAACCGGCCAAGGACGGGCAAGAGGTCGAGCACCTCCTGCTTCCGGAGCGGCACACGTGTGACCCCGTTGTGCACGCCCGCGCCGGGGTGTGGCCGGCCGAAGTGCCGCTCATAGGCATCGGTGAACGTCGACACCAACTCAGGGTCGGTGTTGCAGAAGTAGGCCCGCCGCTGATGAAGGCGGACGTCAGGCGTAGAACCCTCGGAGATGAGGAGGGAGGCCAGTTCCACCTCAGCCATGGAGACCTTGCTCCCTCCGTGGGACCTCGTGTGAGCCGCCACGCCCACGAGGTCGCCGGGAGCAATCTCGCCCAGCTCCCGCCACGCGTCCTCGACCAGGAAAGGATGCTCCGCCGTGGCCCGGATGGAGTACCCCGTGGACGTAGTCAGGCTCGTAAACCGGCTTGGTGCCGACTGACCACACGTCGTCGATCGGCTCGAAGCGTGACGTGCACGAGACCGTGTCGACGGTCTGAACCCGCGGATCCCGCATGCTCATGACTCGTTCGATGGGCACATAGCCGCGGGCCCTGGTGAGCACGAGTGTCCCGGCGGGAAGGCACGCCTTGCGCAGGTTGTCGGCCTCCTCCAGGGAGTAGCCGGCGAAGCGGGAGGCCACCCGCATCATCGACTCCTGGTAGATCATCAGCCCGTGGGTGTCGGCCAGCTCCTCCTCCAGGTGGGGGTGGAGGCACTTGACCGGCTTACGCCCGTTCTTGCGGTCGGCGAAGTCGTTGTGCATGTTGGCCGCCATGGGCCGGGCCGGTAGAGGGCCACGAGGGCGGCGACGTCGTCGAAGCAGGTGGGTGCCAGCGAGCGCATGAGGGCCCGCATGGGACCGCCCTCCAGCTGGAAGACGCCGACCGAGTCGCCCTTGCGCAGCATGTCGAACGTGCGCTCGTCCTCGAGGTTGACGTTGTCGATGTCGACCCGGCGGCCGGTGGAGACCTCGATCAGGTCGAGTGCCCGCTCGATGACGGTGAGGTTCCGCAGCCCGAGGAAGTCCATCTTCAGCAGGCCCAGGGCGGCCACACCGTTCATCTCGTACTGCGTGACGATGGGCACGTCGGCGGGATCGCCGCCCGGCTCGGGCTTGCGCTGGACGGGCAGGTACTCGGTGAGCGGCTCCCGGGTGATCACGACCGCGGCGGCGTGGATGCCGTCCTGGCGGCGCAGACCGGCCAGGCCCCGGGCCACGTCGACCACCTTCTTGACGTCGGCCTCGGCCTCGCAAAGGGCCCGTAGGTCCGACGCCATCTTGTAGCCCTCCTCGTGGCCCGGCGTGAGCTCCAGGCAGGCGTGGAGGGGGGTGTCGCGACCCATGACCAGCGGGGGCATGGCCTTGGCGATCTTGTCGCCGACGGCGTACGGGTAGCCCAGGACTCGGGCCGCATCCCTGACCGCGGCCCGGGCCTTGATGGTGGAGAAGGTGACGATCTGGGCCACGTGGTCGGGCCGTAGCGCTCCGCCGCGTACCGGATCATCTCGCCGCGGTAGCGCTCGTCGAAGTCCATGTCGATGTCGGGCATCTCCCGGCGGCCCTCGTTGAGGAAGCGCTCGAAGATCAGCCCGTAGCGGATCGGGTCGACGTCGACGATCTGCAGGCAGTAGGCCACGCAGCACCCGGCCGCCGAGCCCCGGCCCGGGCCCACCCGGATGCCCTTGCGGCGGGCGTGGTGGATGAGGTCCCACACCACCAGGAAGTACGCCGACAGGCCCATGCGGTGGATGACGCCCAGCTCGTGGTCGATCCGCTCGGCCACCGCGTCGGGGACGGGCGTGCCGTAGCGACGGCGGGCCCCTCGAAGGTGAGCTCGCGGAGGTACTCGTCCTCGGTGCTGCCGGAGGGGACGGTGAACCGGGGCAGCTCGGGCTTGCCGAACTCGATCTCGACGTCGACCCGCTCCGCGATCCGCAGGGTGTTGTCGCAGGCCTCGGGGGCCTCGGCGAACAGGGCCCGCATCTCGGCCGAGCTCTTCAGGTAGTGCTCGCTGCCCTCGAACTTGAACCGCTTGGGGTCGTCGACCTGGGCGCCGGTCTGGACGCACAGCAGGGCGTCGTGGGCGACGGCGTCCTCGCGGTGGGTGTAGTGGCTGTCGTTGGTGGCGAGAAGGGGCAGGTTGAGGTGGCGGGCGATCTCGATGAGGTGGCGGTTGGCCTTGATCTGGTCGGCGATGCCGTGGTCCTGCAGCTCGACGTAGAGGTGGTCGGGGCCGAAGATCTCCTTGAGGCGGCCGGCGGCCCGGGTGGCGGCCTCGACGTCGTCGCGAAGCAGGGCCTGGCACACCACGCCGCCCAGGCAACCGGTGGTGGCGATGACCCCCTCGCGATGCCGTTCGAGCAGACTCCCAGTCACACCGGGGCTTGTAGAAATACCCCGAGAGGTAGGCCTCGGACGAGAGCTTGATGATGTTCTTGTAGCCCGGCGCGCTCTCGGCCAACAGGGTCAGGTGGTAGTAGAGCTTCTCGCCCCGCTCGCCCTCGCCGCCGCCGTCATCGATGCGACCCCGTCGGGTCGGCCGCTCGAACCGGCTCTCACCGGCCATGTAGGCCTCGATGCCCAGCACCGGGACGATGCCGGCCTTCCGCGCCGCTCGGTAGAAGTCGAGGACGCCGTACATGTTGCCGTGGTCGGTGATTCCGATGGCGGGCTGGCCATCGGCGACCGCGGCGGCGACGACGTCGTCGATCCGGGCCGCCCCGTCGAGCATCGAGTACTCGGTGTGGACATGGAGATGGGCGAAACTGTCTCCCACCCGCGGCTCCCCTTCGGTGTGGCTTTTCCGCACGCTGTAGACAACGCAGGGCTTCTGTGGACAAGTTACAGGGATGTCATTCTAACCCCTTCCGACGACAGCCCGGCGATTATCCGGAGTGCTCCGGGGTCCGCAGCGCACTCGCTGCTGACGGATCGTCGGCCCCAGCGCGCCGGCAAGAGGGCGTGCATCGTCCCCGCGGCGATGGTGATGCCGACGAGGACGGGCCCTCCTGGTCCGGGGCCGAACCTGTGCGCCGACTTCGTACAGGGACGGCTTCCCGGCCATACTCGTCGCTCGTGAGCGCTCCCAAACTCGGCGGTGAGACCGTCGCCTTCCGCATCGTCGCCTACGTCGAGGCCGCCAGCTTCCTGCTGCTCCTCGTCGCGTCGCTCGTCCACCGGGGCTTCGACGGCCCGGACGCCGTCAGCGCCCTCGGCCCGGTCCACGGCATCCTGTTCCTCGTCTACGTCGTGCTGGCGGTGAGGATCCACTCCGCACAGGGCTGGAGCTTCTGGCGCACCGTCGGCGTGATCCTGCTGTCGGCGGTGCCGTTCGGCGGCTTCTGGGCCGGCAGCCACCTGCGCCCGGAGCCCGCAGCCGCCGCCCACCCCGCCTGATCCACCGCGTTTGAATCACTCATAGCGTCGTGATCCGGGCCGCTCGGGCCGAGATCACGGCGCTACCGGTGATCGAAACGAGGTGTCGCTGACGAGATGTAGCGTCGGTCCCCGCCCGCCCTTCCCCCCGTTCGTCCGACCACCGTGTGGAGGGCTGGGATGCGAAGGCTGTTCACGACCGACGAAGCAATCGCCGCGGGGCTGACCTCGAGCGCCCTGCGGTGGGGCGAGTCGACCGGACGCTGGCGGCGGGCCCGCAAGGGCGTGTACGCCGAAGGGCCGGACGAGCCGACGGAGCTCGACAAGGCGCTGGCCGAGGAGAGGTCTCGCCAGTTGGTAGCCGGCGGCAGCTTGGCCGCGGTTCTGTACGGGCTTGACGGCGTTTCGTCCACCGGGTGCGTCAGGCGTCGACGGTCGTTGCCTCCCGAGCGGGTCGCGCTCGTTCACGGCGTCAGCGTCACCGACGGCCTCCAGACGATGATCGACCTCGCCGCCGAAGTTCGTGACCGGCAGTGGGAGCAGGCGCTCGAATCTGCCCTGCGGCAGCGTCTTCTGACCGTGTCCGACCTTGACCGGGCACTCCCGGCTCTAGGTGCGGCACGTGTCCCCGACCTCCCGGAGCCCGTCCGCCAGGTTCCCGTCGGGCACGCCCGGGTCGACCTGGCCTGGCCCGACCTCGGATTGTTCGTCGAGCTTGACGGCCAGCGCCACCGGGACCAGCCGATCTACGACTCCACGAGGGAGACGGCGGTGGTGGCGGCGACGGGTTGGCTGTGCGGCCGATTCACGTGGACCGAAGTGGTACGCCTGCCATCGACCACCGCTCGTCGGCTGGCCGCCCTCGCCGACCAGGCACGACGCCGACCGGTCTCGCCGTCGAACTTGACGGTTTGAATCCCGGATAGCGTCGTGATCCGGGCCGGTCCGGGCGAGATCACCGCGCTACCGGTGATTCAAACGCGACGAAGGCCCGCCCATTTGGGCGGCCTTGCCGGGTCGACTGCAACAGCTCGTCAAGCTAGGAAAGCTGGCGCTCCACGGACTCGGTCCTCTCCTTGGTGCTCTCGTTCGTGTCGGGCCCCGTGGTGCGGCCGTCCTCGGCGCTCTGGGGCGTGACCGTGCTGGTGTCGGTCTTTCCGCCCGGGCTCGGGAAGCCGCCTTCGTTCGCGCCACCCGTGGTCTCGGGCCGGTTCACGCCTGTGGGGTCTCTGCTCTCGTCCGGCATGTGTGCTCCTTCCGCGGGTCGCAACAGACCTCGCTCTTGGGAAACGCACCCGCCGGAGCGGGCTGCGTTGTCGGTATATCTACCCAGGAGCGTCGGCCGGTACTCCTCCGACGAGGCCCAGGACGCTGGCCTTACAGGTCGCGCAGGTCCACCACGCTGCCGTTGTCGAGGTCGCGGTCGAGGAGGGACCAGATCTGCCGGGCCACGTCCTCGGGGTCGCTCAGCTTTCCGGCGGCGTGGAGGTCGACGAACTTCTGGCGGCTGGGGAAGTCGTCGATCGACGTCTCTCGCAGGATTCGCTGCATCCCCGTGTCGACGGTGCCGGGGGCCACCGACAGCACGTGGACGCCGCCGCGGATGTCCTGCTCGGCACCGGCGTTGCGCACCCACTGGTCGGTGGCCGCCTTTGCCGCCCCGTAGGACGACCACCCGGGGTAGACGCTCTTGGCCGCGCCCGACGTGAGCATCACCAGGTGCCGCGCCGCCTCGACGTCCCGGGCGGCGGCCAGGAATACATGGCCGAGCACCTGGGGCGCGGCACTGTTCAGCACCACGTTGGCGGCGTAGTCCTCGGGGTCGACCTCGCCGGCGAAGCCCATCGGCACGATCGTGCCGGCGGCCTGGACGAAGGCCACCGTGTCACCGTCGAACTCGGTCAGCTCGGTGACGAACGACGCCGACACCGCCGGCCACGACGCCGGGTCGGACAGGTCGGCCTCCAGGTGCTCCAGCCCGCGCGCCGGAGGGGTGCGGCTGATGCCGATCACCCTCGCCCCCTCCCACGGCACGGACGCGGCCATGGCCGCGCCGATCCCGCCGGACGCCCCCGAGATCCAGACGAGCGCTTTGGGCATCGCTGCTACAGGTAGTTGCCGGGCCGGCCGAAGTCGGGCGACGGGCTCTGGCCGCCGGGCCCGGTCGGGAGGCCCCGCGGCGGGCCACCGGGACCGCCGGCCCTGCCCATGGCCATCTGCTGGGCGGCGAACATGGCCGCCTGGATGCCGTGGAACAGTCCCTCCAGCCAGCCCACGAGCTGGGCCTGGGCCACCCGCAGCTCGTCGCCCGTGGGCACCTCACCCTCGCTGAACGGGAACGTCACCCGCCCTAGCTCCTCCTTGAGGTCGTCGGAGACGCCGTCGGCCAGCTCCCGGACCGACGTCTCGTAGATCTCCTTCATGCGGGTCCGCCCCTGCTCGTCGAGCGGAGCCCGTCGCACCTCCTCGAGCAGCTCTTTCACCATCGACCCGATACGCAGCACCTTCGCCGGCGACTGGATCGTCTCGGTGGGAGGCCCTTCGTCGTCGGTTGCGTCCGGGACCACAATGAGAGGGACGCCACCGGACTCCTGGTCGCTGCCACGTTCGTCTGCCATGGACCGATACTTGCCCAATCACGCCCGGGCCGCCACCAGGGGGACGAGCATTTCCGCCCTGGTGAGGGATCCGTGCCGGCACCTCAGCCGGTATTCGCCCGTGTCGGCCTGGTCGAGGAACGCCACCGGCTCGAAGGCCGCCAGCGCGACGTCGCCCAGGCGGGCCTCGACCTCGGGCGCGAAGCGGCCACCGAACCATCCCTCGGCCACGGTCTCCGCCCTGGTCCTCACCCAGGCGACGTCGTCGTAGAGCTCGTGGGCCGCCCGCTCCAGCTCTCCGGTGTCCCCTGGGCGGGCGTGGAGCCAGCGGAACCGACCCTCCCCCGAGAGCAGCGACGTCAGCTCGGCCACCTCGGGGGCCAGGCCGATCACCGCGTCACCGACGTCGACCTGGCCGTGGTCGGCCACAACCGCCAGGGCGGCCCCGGCGGGGAGGACCTCGAGCAGATCGGCCACCAGCCGGTCGGCGGCGGCCAGCTCGGCGTCGTAGAACGGCCCGAACCCGAACTCGTGGGCCACCGTGTCGACGCCCGGGTAGTAGGCGTACACGAACCGCTCCCCCGCCCGCAGCAGGCGGGACACGTGGGTGACGAGCGACGACGGCAGCCGCCAGCCGTGGATCGGCGACCCTGCCAGGTGGGCCATGGAGAACCCGGTGGCGACGAACTCCGCCTTGGTGACGACCGGCGGCTTGGCGCCGCCGAACGGCTCCCTGGGCTGGAACCCGATCGGCGGCACGGACAGCCGGGCGTCGCCGGCCCCCGTGCGCCACCGAAGCACGTTGAGGACCTCGTCGGGCGGGACTCGCACCCGGTAGCCGACCACGCCGTGCACCGCCGGCGGGCTGGCCGTGGTGAGCGACGTGAGGGCGGTGGCGGTGGTCGACGGGGCGATCGACGTGATCGGGCCCCCCTCCATGGCGGCGAGGGTGGGCGCCAACGCCTCTCGTTCCCGGAGTTGGTCCCAACCGAGGCCGTCGAGCACGAGCAGTACGACCTGGTCGGCGCCGATCACCGGCACCGGCACCCAGGCCGGCGCCTCGCCGACAGGCGCCAGGAGAGCGGGGACGACCCCGTCGAGACACCCACGGCCGTAGGCCGGCAGCACCGGCTGGACGTCAGGAACCATGGCCTAGGCCACGCTACGCCGTACCATGGGCCCATGAAGGTGTCGACGAGGGGGGACTACGCCAGTCGGGCGCTTCTCTCCCTGGCCCTTCATTCCGAGGAGTCCCGCCCCACCTCGGTGCGTGATGTCGCCGAGCGCACGGGGCTGCCCCAGCCCTACCTCGAGCAGATCCTCCTGGCCCTCAAGGGGGCCGGCCTGGTCCGCTCGAAGCGGGGTGTCGGCGGCGGGTACGTCCTGGCCCGCAGCCCCGACGCGATCACCCTGGCCGAGATCGTCAGCGCCGTCGACGGCCCGATCGTGGCCGGCGACTTCGGCGAGCCCCACCAGAACGGCGCCTGCGACCACGAGGGCCAGTGCGTGCTGCTGGCGGTGTGGGCCGAGGTCGGCGGCCACATGCGCCGCCACCTCGACTCCTTCACCCTGGCCGACATGGTCGTGAGGGCCAAGGGCGCCCCGCCGATGGCCGACGAGATGGCGAACGCCGACCCGGCCCCGGCCCCCGCAGCGAAGGCCACCACCGTCTCTGCCTGACCCTCGGCAGGCGGACATCTCGGGCGAAGGGTGGTAGCACCCCTTCGGCTTCGCCGTCTCCTTAGTCGCACGGCGCATGGTGCCGGAGAACGGGCCGCAGGTTGCAGCACCGAAAGGAGCCGCCGATGAACACCATGACGGCAAGCCCGACCACCAGCACCTCGGGAACGACCAGGGCGATCGTCGCCGCGCTTCTCGCCCTGTTCGCGGCGACTGCGCTGTCGCTGATCGGGCCCGCCCGGCATCCGCATCGACGCTCCGCTACTGGACGGGTGCCGGTGCCGACGCCAACTGGACCAACCCGGCCAACTGGAAGGGTGGCGCCCCCGTCGCCGGTGACCAGCTCCTCTTCAGCGAGGGCGCCGACCGACTGTCGAACGTCAACAACTTCCCGGTCGACACGACGTTCGACAGCATCACCTTCCTTGGCTCCGGCTACAACCTGAGCGGGAACCGGGTGCGGCTCACCGGCGCCGGTGCGATCGAGGGTCACGACGGCCACCTGACGATGGCCGGCACCAGCACCAGCACCGGTCCGACGAAGGTCACCCGGGCCACGGTCTCCGTCACCGGCGCCTACGCTCCCGCCCCGTCACGATCTCCGCTGGAAGCCTCAAGGGCTCGGGGACCGTCGGCCCCGTCACCGCCACGGCCGGCTACATCGTCCCCAAGACCCAGTCCGCCACCCCCAGCGCCGCTGTGCTCACGGTGAATGGCGGCCTGACGACGAACACGGTCGGCCAGTACAGGTCGTCGTCAACGGCCCTGCTGACGGCCAGTACGGCCAGCTCGTGGTGAGCGGCAGGATCCGCCTGACCGACACGCCCCTGGTCGTCGACAGTGCCAACCGCACCTCACCGGTCGCCGTCGGCAAGGTGCTCACCATCGTCAAGAACAACAACGCCACCGTCGTCACGGGCATCTTCGACGACGGTCCCGAGAGCTCGACCGTCCAGGACCGCCGCAACGGGATCACCTACCGCATCTCCTACAGGGGCGCCGCCGGCCGGGACGTCACCCTCACGGTGCTCACCACGGTGTGACGAACGCCCAGCACGGCCCGGCTAACCGGACGACTGCCCTCGAAACCGACCTCAGACAGGTCGGTTCGGGGGCAGTCCTGCTTTTTCGGTCTCCTCCGGGCGCAGGCCGCGGAAGGCGGTGTCGGGCGTTGTCTGCGCAGTCAGTCCCGCGTCGACGAGGCGGACGCCGGGCTTGACGGCCAGGGCCTGCAGGTCGGGTGCCGGTCCGCGCACGATCACCGCGAACACGACCGGGCTGGTGGGCGACACGTCGGCGATGGCCTTGTCGAGCCGGACCACCTCCTGCTGGTAGAACTTCTTGAAGTTCGGGTCGTCGACGGTGGGGATCAGGCTATTGATCTCGTTTCGTTCCGCCTCGTCGACCTTGGCCTGCTCCCGGGCCCACACGTCGAGCCCGGTGGTGACCGTCACGGGGTTGGCGCCCGGGGCGGCGACGATGAAGCCGGCGACCGGGAGCGATCCCACCGCCGCCCTGGCGTCGGCCTCCGAGGCATAGGCGGCGAGCGACACCACCGCCACACGCTCGCCCTGGGCGCTGGCCAGGACCAGCTTGCGGTCCCCGATGTAGGCCGGCACCGCCGTCCCCGCCACCGGCCCGATGGACTCCTCGGCCACGGGCACCGTCGATTCCGTCACCTCGGCCTCTCCACTGCCGTCAGGTTTCTGGAGGTACACGGTGAGGGCGAAGGTGGCCCCGACGACGAGAACAAACAGGGCGACGCCCAGGAAACGGGCCGTCCACACCGCCTCCACGTGGTCGCGGTCGGTCGGCTTCGGAGGCACCCACCCCGAGGACTGCTCTTCGGTGGGGGCATCCTCAGTGAAGGGTCTCACGCACGTTCTCCAGATCGGGCGGCAACGGTGACTCGAACCGGGCCCGTACCCCGGTCGCCGGATGGTCGAAGCCCAACTCGGCGGCGTGGAGGAACGGCCGGCCCGGCGAAAGATACGGGCGGGCACCGCCGTAGCGCACGTCGCCCACGACAGGATGGCCGATCGCGGCGAGGTGGACGCGGACCTGGTGGGTCCTGCCCGTCTCCAGCCGGCACGCCAGGAGGGTGGCCTCCGCGGGCTGGTGGTACGACTCCAGCACCTGGTAGCGGGTGCGGGCCGAGCGGCCGCTGGCCGTGACCGTCATCCGCGTGCGGTCACGGGCGCCCCGCCCGATTGGCGCGTCGACGACCCCTGCCGGGTTGTCGAAATGCCCCCAGGCCAGGGCCAGGTACCTGCGCTCGACGGTGCGGGCGGCCAGCTGGCCGACCAGCGACTCGTAGGCGGCCGTCGTGCGGGCGACCATCATCAGCCCCGACGTGCCGCGGTCGAGACGGTGGACGACTCCGGGCCGAGCGGGGTCGCCGGCGCCGGCGATGTCGGGAAAGCGGGCCAGCAGGCCGTGGACGAGCGTGCCCGAGCGCCGGCCCGCCCCGGGGTGGACGACGAGCCCGGCCGGCTTGTCGACGACGATCACGTCGTCGTCGGCGAACACCACGGGTACCTCGACGTCGGGATCGGGTTCCAGCTCGGCCGCCGGCGCGGCCGCGGTCGGCAGGCTCGACGTCGAGCGTCTCGCCCTCGGATACCCGCCGGGAGCGCAGGGTGACGGGTCGGCCCTCGAGGCGGACGCCGCCGGCCGCCACCAGGTCGGCCGCCTCCTTGCGGGTCAGGTCGCACAGCATGCTCACGACCCTGTCCACCCGCTCCCCGTCGAGGGCGTTGGGAATGACGGTCACTGGTCGCCCGAGGTGCCCGGCCGGGGCCGGCGGGAACGGAGGCCGTCGGGCCACAGCACCAACAGGATGCAGCCGCAGGTGATCGCCATGTCGGCGACGTTGAACACCGGCCAGAACCGAAGGTCGACGAAGTCCACGACCGCCCCGCGGAGCAGGCCCGGTGACCGGAACAGACGGTCGCCGAGGTTGCCGAGGGCGCCACCCAGCAACAGGCCGGTGGCGATGGCCGCCGCCACCCTGCCGCCGGCCGCGCCCGACAGAATCAGGAAGACCACCACGCCGAGGGCGACGAGCGACAGGAACGGCACCAGCCCGCCGCCCAGCCCGAAGGCGCCGGCGGTGTTGTAGGTCAGCCGGAGCCACAGGGGACCGAGCACGTGGACCTCCCCGTCGGCGAGCGCCGCCAGCGCCCACCACTTGGAGAGCTGGTCGAGGACGAGCACGCCGGCGGCGATGGCGACGACGAGACCGAGCCGGCGCCGCCGGGGCGCTGCCACGCCCTCGTCGAGCTCGGTGCTGTGCTCGCTCCCCATCGGTTCGCTCATCAGTGCAGCTTGCCTTCGGATGCTGCACTGATGAGGTCCGTGGCATCCGGCCTCCGGCCGGACGAAGCGCGCCACATTTGTTCGCCAAATGAGTCTGGCGCCTTCGGCTCGCTCACGCGAACCGGCGGTCGGTCACCGGCGCGACAGGCCCCCGCTCTTGCAGGCCACGCACAGGGCGGCGTACGGCAGCGCCTTGAGCCGGGCCTTCGGGATCGCCGTGCCGCAGCGCTCGCAGGTGCCGTAGGTGCCGGCGGTGATCTTGGCCAGGGCCCTGTCGATCTCGTCGACGGAGGCACGGGCCTGGGCGCTCATGGCCAGGTCGCGTTCACGCTCGACAACGAGGGTGTCGCCTTCGCCCGACTCCTCGTCGAACTGGATGTCGCCCGGCTCCATGTCCTCGGCCAGGGCCTCGGCCTCGGCCCGGAAGGACTCGGCCTGCTCGACGTAGGTGGCCCGCTCGCTCAGGAGCAGCATCTTCTGCTCGGCGAAGAAGTGGTTGCCGGGCACGGGATCGCCGGACTCGTGCGCCGCTCCGTCGGACTTTTTCCCGCGGGGCTTGGTAGGTGTGGACAGTGCGGGCTTGGTCATCTCGTACGAGCTTCCAGGAGGAGGGTGAGGCGGCAGTTTACCAACGGGCGGCAGTCGTTCGTGGCCCGTTTGACGGTGTCAATGGCCCAATTTGGTCGTGTCAATGGCCCGTTTGGCCGATTTCGCGCCCCGCTTTGCCCTGTCCGTCGCCGACGACGGTCTCGAGCCGCCGCCGGAAGTCGTCGACGTCGATCGTCTTCAGGGCGAACGTCTTCGATCGGCTGGTCTGGCCGCCGACCAGCTCGACCTGCGAGCTCTCGAGCCCGAAGGTCTCGGCCAGGATCTCGGCGCACGCCTCGTTGGCCCGACCTCCGACCGGCGGCGCCGCCACCCGCACCTTGAGGGATGTGCCGTGGCGCCCGACCACGGCCGACCGGCCCGATCCCGGTTGGACGTGGACCTGCAGGACGACGGCGTCGTCCGCGGTGGTCCGGTAGAGGTCGTCGACGTTCATCGGACTCAGAATACGACGAGCTGACCCTGGCTCTGACCGTACTATCGGGAAATGCCGTTCGGCCCGGTGGACCCCCAGCTCGACCTCGTCGCCCTCGAGCGACGGGTGCTGGCCCGCTGGCGGGAGCTCGACCTGGCCAACGCCGTCCAGCGGCAGTGGGAGGGAGCGCCGCCGTGGGTCTTCTACGAGGGCCCGCCCACCGCCAACGGCAAGCCCGGCCTCCACCACGTGTGGGCCCGCGCCTTCAAGGACCTCTTTCCCCGCTTCCGCACCATGACCGGCCACGACGTCCCCCGCAAGGGCGGGTGGGACTGCCACGGGCTCCCCGTCGAGATCGAGGTGGAGAAGGAGCTGGGCTTCACCCGCAAGCAGGAGATCGAGGAGTACGGCATCGGCAACTTCAACGCCCGGTGCCGGGAGTCGGTGCAGCGCTACGTGGGCGACTGGGAGGCCCTCACCGAGCGGGCCGGCGTGTGGATCGACACCAGGGACGCCTACTGGACCCTGTCCAACGAGTACGTCGAGTCGGTCTGGTGGCTGGTGAAGCAGCTGTTCGACAAGGGCCTGCTCTACGAGGGCTACCGCGTCATCCCCTACTGCTCCCGGTGCGGCACCGCCCTGTCGTCCCATGAGCTGGGCCAGCCCGGCGTCTACCGCGACGTCGTCGACCCATCGGTCTACGTGCGGTTTCCCCTCGTGGACACCGATGGTTCGGATGACGACGCCGACCTGCTGGTGTGGACGACGACGCCCTGGACGCTGATCTCCAACGTGGCGGCCGCCGTCGGCGCCGACATCGACTACGTACGGGTCCGCGACGCCGACGGCGGGCGGGACCTGGTCATGGCCGACGCCAGGGCGCCGGAAGGCGCCGACGTGGTCGCCCGGTACCTGGGCACCGACCTGGTCGGACGCCGCTATCGCCGGCCGTTCGACTTCCTGCCCATCGACGAGGGCGGCCAGCGGGTCGTCGCCGCCGACTTCGTCAGCACCGAGGACGGCACCGGCATCGTCCACCTGGCCCCCGCCTTCGGCGTCGACGACATGGACGTGGCCAAGGCCGAGGACCTCCCGGTGCTCAACCCCGTCGGCCCCGACGGCACGTTCACCTCGGCCGTGACGCCATGGGCGGGGAGGTGGGTCAAGGACGCCGACCCCGGCATCGTCGCCGACCTCGAGGCCCGCGGCCTCCTCGTGCGGGAGCAGCCCTACAGCCACTCCTATCCGCACTGCTGGCGGTGCGGGACGCCGCTGATCTACTGGGCCAAGACGTCCTGGTTCGTGCGGACGTCCGAGCACCGCGACGACCTGCTCCGGGAGAACGAGAAGATCGGCTGGTACCCCGAGCACATCAAGCACGGGCGGTTCGGCGAATGGCTGCGCAACAACGTCGACTGGGCCCTGTCCCGCGACCGCTACTGGGGCACGCCGCTGCCCATCTGGCGGTGCAACGGGACAGAGGGCGACGGGACCGAGAGCCACGACACCTGCGTCGGCTCCGTCGCCCAGCTGGGCGAGCTCGCCGGATTCCGATCTGGCCGCGCTCGACCTCCATCGGCCCCATGTCGACGACGTGACCTTCGTCTGCCCCGAGCCGGGCTGCGACGCCACCGCCAGCCGGATCGCCCCGGTCCTCGACGCCTGGTTCGACTCCGGGTCGATGCCGTCGGCCCAACACCACTACCCGTTCGGCGACAAGCAGTCCGATGGCAAGGCCCGGTTCGAGTCGGCCTTCCCCGCCGACTTCATCTGCGAGGCGGTCGATCAGACGCGAGGCTGGTTCTACTCGCTCCTCGCGGTGAACACGCTCGTGTTCGACAGCACGCCCTACAAGAACGTCGTCGTCCTGGGCTTCGTGGTCGACGAGTTCGGCCAGAAGATGTCGAAGTCCAAGGGCAACGTCGTCGACCCGTGGCAGATCTTCGACGCCTTCGGTGCCGACGCCCTGCGCTGGTACTTCTTCTCCGCCGGCTCCCCGTGGACCAACCGCCGCGTCTACGAGGACGGCATCCGGGAGGCCACCCGCAAGACGCTCATCACCCTGTGGAACGTCTTCGCCTTCTTCGCGACCTACGCCGACCTGGAGGGTTGGACGCCCGAGGCCGGCGACGAGGCCCAACCCGCGGCCGAGCCGGAGCACGTCCTCGACCGCTGGCTCGAGGCCCGCCTGGCCCAGACCGTGGCGGAGGTCACCGCCGCCCTCGACGGCTTCGACGCCCTGGGCGGGTCGAACGCGCTGGCCGCCCTCGTCGACGACCTGTCCAACTGGTACGTCCGCCGGTCACGACCCCGCTTCTGGGGATCCCCGCCTGCCTCGTCCACTGGAGCCGGCGCCTACGCGGTGCTGCACCGGGCCCTGGCAGTGACCTGCAAGCTGCTGGCGCCGTTCTGCCCCTTCCTCGCCGACGAGCTGTTCGTGGCCCTCACCGGGGAGGTGTCGGTACACCTCCAGCGCTGGCCGGAGGCCGGCGCAGTCGACGACAGCCTTCTGGAGCAGATGGAGGCCGCCCGGCGGCTGGTCGGGCTGGGCCGGGCGGCCCGCACAGACGCCGGCGTCCGCACCCGTCAACCCCTGCGGCGGGCGATGCTCCTCCACCCGGGAGTCGAGCTGTCCGACGAGGTGCGCAAGGAGATCGCCGAGGAGCTGAACGTGAAGGCCCTGGAGGACGTCGGCACCCTGTCCGACCTCATGTCGTGGGCGGTCGTGCCCAACTTCCGGGCCCTGGGCCCCGCCTCGGCGCCAAGGTCAACCAGGTCAAGCAGGCCCTGGCCGCGGCCGACGGGTCGGAGCTGCGACGCCAGCTGGAGGCCGACGGCTACATCGAGGTGGCCGGCGAGAAGCTGTTGGCCGCCGACGTCGAGGTCCGGGCCCACCGCCACGAGGGCTATGCGGTGTCCCACGACGACGACTGGGCGGTGGCCATCGACCTCGAGGTGGACGACGCCCTGAGGCTCGAGGGCCTGGCCCGCCAGCTGGCGCGCGACCTGAACGACCTCCGCCGCCAGCGCGACCTCTCCCTCGCCGACCGGATCGTGGTGCTTCTCGACGGAGGGGACAGGCTGGTGGCCGTGCTCGCGGCCCACAACGACTGGATCGCCGACCAGGTCCTGGCGACGTCGCTCATCGTCGCTCCCGTGCCCGACGGAATGCCCGAGCTCGACCTCGACGGCGAGACGATCCGGGTCGACCTCCGCGTCCGCTCCGCGCCATAGCTGCTCGCAAGCCTCGCCAGGCGGCTCAGGTCACGATATGTACCCGGCTACGTCGAAGACGACGTGGCTGGTCGCCGACGTGAACAGGCTGACCTTGCCGTCGGTGCCCAGCTTGGCCACCACCAGGTTGGCTCTGGTCTCCCCCGACGCGTAGTTCAGGTCGGCCACGAGGGGTCGGGCCGTCCCCGCCGGGAAGACGGTGAGCCAGCCGACGCCGGTCGCGCCCACGTCGATGGCGTTGAGGACCACCGCGCTCACCCCTGACGCGGGCACGCCCCCCTGGCCGGCGACCTGGACGTCGACGGTGGACCCCGCCAGCCTCGGCCCGATGATGCCCCCGGTGCCGTTGCGGGTGTCGAGGACCCGGGTGGGCGGGAGGCTGATGAACATGCCCGTCGTCCCGGCCACCGAGGCGTCGGTGAACCAACCCACCACGTCGACGATGACGTGGGTCAGCCCGCCGGCGTTGTACAAGGTGACCTTGCCGTCGGTGCCGACCTTCACGATCGCCCGGTTGGACACCGTCTCGCCGCTCACCCAGTTCAGGTTGGCGGCCAGCGGGCGGGGTTCGCCCTTCGGGTAGGCGGTGAGGTAGCTGCCGGCGGTCGTGCCGGTGACCGCGATGTTGACGACGGCGGCCGCCACGCCCCCGGCGGGGACGCCGCCCGCGCCTGAGACCTGTACGTCCACGGTGCCGGCGGGGCCGACCCGGGAGCCCCCGCCGGTGCGGGTGTCCAGCAGTCGGGCGGGACTGTCGAGCGGCTGATAGCGCCCATCGGTGCCGGCCGACGTTCCCGAGTACCAGCCGGCCACGTCGATGACCACGTGGGTCGAGCCGGCGTTGTTGAACACGGCCACCTTGCCGTCCGTACCGAGGCCGACCACCGCGAGGTTCGGGATGGTCTTGCCGCCGGCGAAGTTCAACGTGGACGCCAGCGGCTTGGGGCTGCCGGTGGGGAAGAGGGTCAGGAAGCTGGCGGTCGACGGCGACGTGACCGTGACGTTCATGACCACGGCGACGGCGCCGGTCGCAGGGACGCCGCCCTGGCCGCTGACCTGCACGTTTACCGTCGCCGCCGGCCCAACCGATCCGGTGACGCCACCCGTGCCGGTGCGCGTGTCGAGGATCCGGGCGGGCGTCAACGGGTTGAACCGACCGCCTGGCAACGGAGCCGCCGTGAACGTCCAGTTCAGGGTCGTCGGCCCGTTCTGGCCGTCCCAGCCGTCGATCGCCACCGAGTACTTCACCCCTGCCGTCAGCGGTACCGGCCCGATGGCGCTCGCCCGGTTGCCGCCGCCGATGTCGTCGTTGGAGTCGAGCTCGGTCAGGGCGTTCACCGCGCTGCCGGTGTAGAGGGCGAGGAGCGTGTCGAAGGGGCTCCCGACAGTGTCGAACGAGATGGTCCCATCGGTCGGGGGTGTGTAGGAGTACCAGATGGAGTGCCCACCCGGATCCCCGGCGTGGTCGGGCTCTCCCGCTTGCTTGGTGGCGCCGACCGTGATGCCGGCCGCGCTGCCGGAGGGGCCGAGAGGGGGATCGCCGAGGCGAAGGTGTCGCTCGAGTCGGGGATGTACGTCCAGTTCAGCTTCAGGCCGCCGCCGGCCCCGCCGACGCCGTCGACCGCGATGGAGTACTTCGTCCCTGCCGCGACGGGGAACGCCGTGATCCTGCTCTGCGTCCCCCCGCCAGGATCGTCGTTGTTGGAGGCGACCGTCGTGACGGATCCCACGGCGTTGCCCGTGTACACCGCGAGGAGGGTGTCGAACGAGCTGGTGGCCGTGTCCAGCGCCAGCGTCCCGTCATTCGGGGGGGTGAAGGAGTACCAGACCGACTTCCCCCCGGCGTTGCCGGCGTGGTTCGGCTCTCCCGACTCCTTGGTGGCGTTGGTGCTCGACCCGTTCAGGCCGTCGGGATTGTCGTTGACGGGCACCGAGGACCCGAATGCGTCGTTGACGGGAGGCCCCGTGCACGTGCCGGAGCCCTTCGTGATCTGCACCGACCAGCCGTTCGCGGTCGAGGCGAGGACGGCGACGGTGACGCCGCTCGGGGCGTCGGTGAAGATCTCGCCCGGGAGCCACATGGCCCCTGCGTCGTTGGTGTTGCCCGCGGTGGCGTCCATGACGTGCGCCGGCTCCCGTCGAGTCGTGAGCACGTCGTGAATCACGATCGCCTGGCCGGGTAGTCGACCGTTGTCGTACCCGAAGTTCTTGCGCGCCTCCACCGTGAAGAAATGGCTGCTCCCGATTGGGATCTGGGCCATCAGGTAGGTGCCGAAGGTCGGGGGCACCTGGCTGAGATAGTCGATCGTGAGGACCTGGCAGGAGTTCGGGGCCACCGTGAACTTCCGGACGGCAGGGATCCACCCGAGCTTGTCCTTGTGGTAGGCGATGGTGTGGGTACCCAGCGATCCGTACGTCGGATCGGTCGGGCCGACGCTGCCGCCGCCGCTCATCACGTCCCACCGGCTGTCGTACACCAGGCCGTAGTTGCCGGACGAGTGCGGCAGCCCGTAGGCGTGACCCATCTCGTGACCGAGCACCCGCTGGTTGAGGATCCCCCACGGCGGCATCCACGTCGTGCCCCAGGTGCGCTGGACGCCGTCCAGGGTCATGCGCCAGGTACCACCCCACGCCGGCGTTGTCGAGGGTCTGGTTGAACACCATGTTGATGCCGACGAACTGGGTGTAGTCGATCTGGTCGTCGGCGGTGGCGACGCAGTCGTCGGCAAGGAGGCCGAGGTTGGCCTCGGGGCTCGACGTGCCCGTGATGTAGGTGGACCTGGGCGACGGCAGGTTGTGCCAGTCGACGATGACGCTCCCCAGGTTGTTGATCAGGTCGAAGGAGTTCTCCCGCCAGAAGTGGCTGATCCCGGGGGAGGTGTCGCCGAGGAGGCCGTCCATGTAGGAGACGCTGACCGGGGACGTCCCGGTCGAGTCGGCGAACCGGCAGAGGATCGTCACGAACTTCTGCTGGCCGGCGAGGCCCAGGGGGTCCGGGGCGCTCGGAGCGACGCCGGGAGCCAGTTCGATCGAAAGGACGTCGACCAGCACCGGCGTCGACGGGTCGGCCGGGACGGCTCGGGTGAAGGTGCCCTCCACCACCACCCGCTTGCGGTCGAGGGCCGGGCCCCGCCGGCCTCGGCGATCAGGGCCTCGTCGAAGGAGAGCGTGTAGTCCTGCCCGCCGTCGTCGGTGACCGTGTACCTGTACCGGTGATCGGCGGCAGAACCGGGCTGCGGGTCGCCGCTCTGGACGGTAAAGGTGCCGGTCACGGACCCTTTTTCGGAGACTGTCCGGGGCTGCTGCTGCGCGAACGCAGGCGGCGCGCCGGTCGAGCAGAGCACGGCCAAGGCGACGAGAGAGGGGATGCAGAGACGCGGCACCCAGCCCGTCCGAACTCGGTGAGTCCAGTGCGACCGGTACTGCTGCTGTTGTGCATTCCGTCCCCTCTCAAGGTGGAATGTGCACGCGTGTCGTCAGGTTCCCTGTCGACCGAAGGCGCGGCGACGTTGAGCGATTTCACCCCCGTTGGTGGCGGTCCGGACGAGACCGGTCTCTCGATGCCCAGATCCGCAAGACAGCACCCGCCGTTTCTAGGCGAGCCGGCCGTCGTCGGCCACCGCGCTCGCCTGCTCGGGAAGCTAGGGCCGGACCGCGGTGGCTACCAGGGTGCTAGCACGAGGGTGCCGAGACGCTCGACAAGGACAGGACCGTCCGATCCGGACAGACTGGGCGGGTGGGCTCCCGAGTGGCTCGTGCGCCGTCCCGCGCCAGCAGCAACCCGACGGTACGTGCCCGCCACCGCCCGGGCACCGGCGACGCCGGCCACCTGCTCGGGTTGCAGGCCACGGCCGGGAACCGGGCAGTCGTGTCGATGCTGGCCCGACGCCCTGGTCAGGCGGTCGTGCAGCGAACCCCGGTCGGGGCCACCGACACGGCCCTTGCCCGCCGGCAGGGCAGGGAGCACGCGGCGCGCATCAAGCGAGCCGGAACCCTCTCGGACGCCGACCGCCAAGCCGTCAACGAACGGCTGGGCTTCTTCGAGGGCGAGGCCAAGCGCATCTACCTCCGGGAGCTGACACCCACCCTGGTGGCCGTCAGCCGTCCCAAGCCGGCGGAGATCGAGATGCCACCGGACCCCGCCAGCGCCAGCGCCGTCGAGTTCGAGCGGTGGCGGAGCGACGCCCTGGCCCAGCTGGCTGCCATCCGGGCCGACGTGGAGAGATGGCGGACCGTCGACATCCCCGCGCTCCGCCAGCACGCCGAGAACCTCCGGACCGTGGCCGTAACGGCCAGCCAAAAGGTGACCGGGAAGGAGGTGAGAAGCGGGGTCAAGGAGTCTGTCGAAGGGCACCATGCGGTGGTCGCTGGCCCTCACCCAGGAGGGAGTGAGCCCGAGCCCCAGATTCACCGGCACGCCGTCGGCCGAGATCGACATCTCGTTCACGCCCAAGGATCCCCGCCGAGGCCAGACGATCACCTTCCTACAGACGAAGCTCCAGACCGGCGGCACCGGCCCGCCCTCCAAGCCGAGGATGGACGTGCTGCAGGACGAATTCGAGCCCTTCTACGGCGTCGACTGGACCGGGGGCCCGGCCTGGGAGGCGGAGTCGGCGCCGTCGGGGTACTCGAACCAGCCCGGCACCGATGCCAACCCCACCGCCCACATGTACGACGCACCGTGGGTGCCAAAGGGGACCCAGAAGGTGTTCGAGGCGGTGGCGGTCGTGTCCGACACCGCCGAGACGCTCGGCGCGCTCAAGTGGGGCGTGGCCATCGGCCGGCTGATCGACGCCGAGCCCGCGAACTGCACCGACGCGCCGTCGGTCGAGTTCGGCGCCGCCGTCGACCGGTTCTACGCGGCCCCCACCACCGTCGGCCGACCCGGAGCGCCACGAGAACTACGACGCCATCCTCGACGGTTTCAGCCCCGACGGCGCCGCCCTCACCGCCGACCACCTGAAGCAGCTCGACCCCGTCGCCGCCCTGCTCGTCGCCAAACCGACCATGCGGGTACTGGTCGCCGGCTTCGGCGACGCGCGGGACACCGACGCCCGCGGCGTGTCCGACCAGCGGGCGAAGGTGGTCATGGACTACCTCGTGGGCAAGGGTGTCCCCGCGGCCCGTATACGTCCGACCGGCTTCGGCAGCGTCTGGGCCCGCTTCCCGGTGGCGACGGCCGGCGACCGCAACCGGCGGGTCCAGGTCCGGCTCCGGTACTGAGGGGTCGCCCGTTGGATCCGGGCCCCCGCTGTAGGATCGAGCCCGAGGAACGCCCCGTCGCCGAGGTCGCCACGCCCACCCACATGCCAGACATCGACCCGCGCCAGCGTTCGGACCGGCCCCAGTGAGAGTCAAGTCGTGAAGGTCACGTCCGTCGGCCACGCCGGGCTGTTCGTCGAAACCGCCGGTGGCACCATCCTGTGCGACCCCTGGCTGAACCCCGCCTACTTCGCCTCGTGGTTCCCGTTCCCCGACAACTCGGGGCTCGACTGGGAGCGCCTGGGCCGGTGCGACTACCTCTACGTCTCCCACCTCCACCACGACCACTTCGACCCCGAGAACCTGCGCCGGCACGTGGACAAGCGGGCCACCGTGCTCCTGCCGGAGTTCCCCGTGGACGACTTGGAGGCGGCGCTGCGGTCGCTCGGTTTCAGGCGGTTCGTGGCGGTGCCCAACGAGACGCCCGTCGAGCTGGACGGGCTGCGGGTGATGATCGCCGCGCTCGTCGCCCCCTCCGACGGACCGCTCGGGGACTCGGCGCTGGCTGTCGACGACGGCACCGCCGCCATCCTGAACCAGAACGACGCCCGGCCGTTCGACTTCTCCGCGCTGCTGTCGTTCGTGGAGGGCAAGGGCTACGACGGCCACTTCCTCCAGTACTCGGGGGCCATCTGGTACCCGATGGTCTACGACTTCCCGGAGGCGACGAAGGCCAAGATCGCCGCCGAGAAGCGGTCGAACGGGATGGAGCGGGCGCTGCGGTACGTCGAGCAGGTCGGCTCGGCGTTCGTGTTCCCCACCGCGGGGCCGCCCTGCTTCCTCGACGACGAGCTGCGGCACCTCAACGACGTGGCCCGCGACGAGTCGAACATCTTCCCCGACCAGACTGTGTTCCTCGACTTCATGGCGGCTCGGGGACACGACCACGGGCGGCTGCTGATCCCGGGGAGCACGGCCGAGCTGACGACGGGGACCGGCGGCCGGTGCTCGGTGACGCACCCCCTCGGCGACGACGAGGTGGGTGCGATCTTCTCGGAGAAGGAGGCGTACCTGTCGGCGTATGCCGAGCGGCAGCGGGGACGCATCGCCGCCGAGAAGGCGTCGTGGGCGGTCCCCGACCTCGACGTGCTCGGCGAGCTGCGATCCCGGATGGAGCCGCTGCTGGAGCTGGCCGACACCTTCCGTACGGCCGTCGGCTATCCCGTCGAGGTGCTGGTGCTGGCCGACCCCTCCGCTGCGGCTGGGAGCCCCCGGGCCGAGGATCTGTCGGTGGTGATCGACTTCCCCGAGGGCGTGGTGCGCCTGGGGCATGACGGGCGAGAAGTGCCGGTACCGCTTCCGGGTGGCCCGGCCGCTGATCGAGCGGCTGCTGGCCGACGGCGAGGTGGACTGGTCGAACAGCCTGTTCCTCAGCATGCGCTTCGTCGCCCACCGGGCCGGGGCCTACAACGAGCACGTCTACACCTGGTTCAAGTGCCAGGCCGTCGACCGGCTGGAGTACGCCGAGGGCTGGTACGCCGAGCTTGAGGACAGCGACGAGGAGACGGTCCTCGGCGACTGGTGCGTCCAGCGCCGCTGCCCCCACATGAAGGCCGACCTCTCGCACTTCGGGGTGGTGGAGGGCTCGACCCTGACCTGCCGCATGCACGGCTGGCAGTGGGACCTCGAGACCGGTCGGTGCCTGACGTCGTCGGGTCACCCGCTGCGCGTGCGGGCGGTGGGGACCGAGGCGCAGGGGCCGCTGCTAGCCGAGCTGACGTCGCTGCGGGTAGGGGGGCCGGCCGGGAGCCTGCGAACGGTCTGCAGCCGGGCGGAGATCGCCGCCGCCCTGCGGGACATCCCGGCCCGTGACGCGTCGTCGCTGCTCGTGCTCGGCGGTGGCACGAACGTGGTCATCTCGGACGAGGGTTTCGCTGGCACGGTGCTGGTGGTCGACGGCGGGAGCATCGAGAACCAGCCGGTGGGTGATTCCGAGGTCGAGTTCGTGGTCGACGCAGGGGTCGAGTGGGACCACTTCGTCGCCCAGGCCGTCGGGATGGGCTGCGGAGGCGTGGAGATGATGAGCGGGATCCCAGGCCGGGTCGGCGCCGCCCCGCTGCAGAACATCGCCGCCTACGGCCAACAGGTCTGCGACGTGATCGAGTCCGTCGGTGTCATCGACCGGCAGACGCTCGAGGAGCGGGAGCTGGGCGTCGACGAGTGCGAGTTCGGGTTCCGGACGAGCCGGTTCAAGCATGACTGGCGGGACCGCTTCGTCGTCACCCACGTGAGCTTCCGCCTGCCGCTGGCAGCCGCCATCCCGCCGAATCCGTCCACCTACGTCGACGTCGAGCGGTACTTCGAGCGGACCGGCCTGTCGCCAACCGACCTAGCCGCCCGCCGCCAGGCCGTCCTCGACATCCGCCGTTCCAAGTCGATGGTGCTCGACCCGGACGACCCGATGACCCGCAGCGTTGGGTCGTTCTTCGTCAACCCCGAGGTGCCGATCGAGCTGGCGCGCGAGCTGACCGAACGGTTCAAGACGATGGGGCTGCGGGTCCAGTACCTCGAGGGCAAGGCCAAGGCGGCACCTGATGGCAGTCGCCAGCGGGTGCCGGCGGCCCACCTGCTGCGCTTCAGCGGCTTCCGCCCCGGCGACCGCTGGGGCCCGGTCGGCCTGTCCGAGCGCCACGTCCTGGCTCTGGTGACCTACGACGGGGCCACGGCGACCGACGTATGGCAGGTGGCGAATTTCCTACGGCGTCGCGTCCTCGAGTCCACAGGAGTGGAGCTCCAGAACGAAGCGATCTTCATCGGCGACTTCCCCGATTTCGACCTCGACCACTTCCTCGCCCGGTACGGCTTCCGCCGAGCCAGCACCGAAGAGCCAGAATGGCTGGCCGGCTACCGCTCTCCGCAGGTTTCCACGAGCTGAGGTCAGCGATAACCTCCGTTTGAAGGGGGATGCCCCGCTGGGGTGGGGTGCCAGCGACCAAAATGGGGCATTCGATGCGTCTGTTTCGACTGCGCCTGCGCACGCGCCCGGCTTGGTGCCGGCGTCGGGACCCTCGGAGGTTCCGTCCAACTTCGGATGACCTCCCGGCACCCCGATTGAGCGCCAACCTCCATCGAACCCATGTCCACGCCGACGTCCGTTTGGCATTATGCGGCGAACTCGAACGGGACGGCCGTCTGTGGAGGCATCCGGAAAACGGCATTCTTGGGTGAAGGCGAGGCGCTGCCCGCTACGGGCATCGGCGTTATGGGTGCCGTCGCGGGGCCGTCTGGGTGAAGCTCGCTTGCATTGATTTCGGTCGCGATAGCAGCGCCCGCGTCCCTACCGGCTTATCTGTGCCAGTGCTTCGTGCCCAGTAGGTCAAGCGCCTCTCCGCCGCGTGGATCCGCGGACCCACACTTCAGCTTCTTTCCGAACATCATCAGGTAGCCCGACCCAGCTACCCTGTCGTCGCCATTCGGCCCAACGGAGTTGCCGACAGAGGCGAGAAGCTCGCCATCTCCACAGGAACGGAGCCCCCACGCGCTTAACTTCGACGGCCAGCCGTTTCCTATTTCGACTCCCTGTTCCCCGCGTTTCACATCTGCTGCCGCGGTCAGCTGCCAGGGATCGAGGTCGTATAGCCGGGCAGCCTCGGACCAAAACAGATCCACAGCGATAATCGTTCTTCGCCGTAGCCCTTGCCGATAGTTTGCCCACGATTGAACCCTCTTGATCACCTCAGTTTCTGCAGGCTGCTCTTTGGCCTCGAGTCCCATCTGGGGTCTCGTAGGATAATCTGAATCCACTAGCCTCGATTGTTCGCGAGGCCCCTGCCTGACCGGTCGTAGAGCCGCGGAAAAGCCCTTCTGACCTGGGAGAATACGTGTTGTCGACGCACGTACAACCAGGAAAGAAGGGCTCCTTGAAGGTACATCGTAGTCAGTCGGTCCGGCAGATGAAGGTGACCACCGACGGTGAGGGCCTGGTGTCGCATTCGGGCACGGCCCTGCTGGCCGAGCTGGCCGACCGCTCGGGGCTGACCTCGGCCATGTCGGTGGCCATGGGCGACTGCGGCATCTCCTGGAACACCCACGACCCCGGCATCGTGCTCACCCACCTGGCCGTGGCCATCGCCGACGGGGCCGACTGCCTGTCCCAGCTGGCCGTGCTGCGCGACTCCGAAGCGCTGTTCGGCCCCGTCGCCTCCCACGCCACCGCCTGGCGGGCGGTCCAGGCGGTGGCCTCGGTGGAGCTGCGAGGCATCGACGTCGCCCGGGCAACGGCCCGGGCGGCGGTGTGGGACGCCGGTGGGGCACCGGACAGCGTCACCTTGGACTTCGACGCCACCCTCGTCGACGCCCACTCCGACAAGCAGGACGCCACACCGACCTACAAGCGGGGCTTCGGGTTCCATCCCCTGGGCGTGTGGTGCGACGAGACCAACGAGGCCCTGGCCGCCATGCTGCGGCCGGGCAACGCCGGGGCCAACACCGCCGCCGATCACGTGAGGATGCTCGACGCTGCCCTGGCCCAGCTCCCGGCGGAGTGGCGGGCCGGTCACGGCGCGGGCGACGAGGTGGCGGCACTGCGCCATCCCATCTTGGCCCGGGCCGACTCCGCCGGTGCCACCCACGATTTCCTCGACGCCCTGGTGGAGCGCAACATCGGCTACTCCATAGGCTTTGACGTGGACAATCGCGTCCGCAACGCCCTGCTGCTGGCCCAGGAGGAGGACTGGGTCCCCGCCGTCGAAGGCGATGGCTCTCGCCGCCCGGGGGCGTGGGTGATCGAGCTGACCGATCTGGCCGACCTCGGCACCTGGCCGGGCTGCGCCCGGTTGATCTGCCGCCGGGAACGACCCCATCCCGGCGCCCAGCTGTCGCTGTTCGACACCAACGAGGGCTTCCGCCACACGTGCTTCCTCACCGACTCGGCCGGCGAGCCGCCGACCCTGGAACTGCGCCAGCGCCGTCACGCCCGGGTCGAGGACCGCATCCGCTGCGCCAAGGCCTGTGGCCTGCGCAACTTTCCCTTCGAGGACTTCGTGCGCAACCAGGCGTGGCTGGCCATGGTGATAGTGGCTCAGGACCTGCTGGCGTGGACGGCGACGTTGTGCCTCACCGGCGGCCTGGCCCGGGCCGAGCCGGCCAGGTTGCGCTACCAACTCCTGCACGTCGCCGCCCGCATCGCCCGCCGGGGCCGGGACCTGCACCTGCGCATCGACGCCACCTGGCCGTGGCGGGACCAGCTCGACGCCGCCTTCGCCCGTTTGCGCACCGCCCTCTGCTGAGAGCCCTCTCGGGATCCGCTCCGGCCCAGAACGCTCCACCGAGGCGCACCAACCGACCAAACCCCAAGCGGCCTTGATCGGCAACGCCCGTGGGGTGAATCTCACCCACGGTGATCACCCCATCCGCCCGAGAGCCAGCGTCGACCCGTCATCAGGCCGCTGGATGAACAATGAGAGCGGAGGGATGCGCTATTTCGGCAGACCTCAAGTCCACAGACTGCATACGCGGCGGCGGGACGTATCCTCCCTGTGATCATCAGTAACGAGAGAGAGGCTAGAAAAGCGACGATCTCATGCACATCCTGCTCCCATCGGCGGACCTCGTGAGTCGTTCGGACCCAATCCTCCCATTCACCGCGGGCCTTAGACATTGCAGTCGGACTCAGCATCGCCAATAGTGTCCGATATTCTGCCACCTCAATGGGTGGGGCCGGAGAATAGTAGCTTGATGGTCCCCGAGCAACGAGGAGCGCTCGGCGCCAGGGCCCATAAGTGCTTGCCAGCGATCCGTCAAAGAAGCAATAAGTTCCACTTCAGCACGGCGGTCGCTTCGGTGTTGCCATCCCGCACCCATGATTGCAATGAGGGTCCCGAGTACGGCCAGCAACAGCGTCAAGTCCACTGTTGACACCGACGTAGCCTGTGTAAGCGAACCCGGAAGAGTAGTGCTCGTCATTTGCAGTAGAAATGGCGGTCGGACCTAGGACACGACAGAGGGAGGAACGCGGGATGGTCACGTTTGCCACCCACGATTTCGGACCGAACAGCACACTGGCACTCGGCCGACAACGCGCTTCCATCCTCCGACCTGCGGATAGATCGAGATCGAGTTCGCCTGGCTCTTGGACGACCTGCACTCTGACCATCTTATGAGCCGTTCTGCGGGAAATTGTCCCAGACCGCCGGCTGAGCAACACGGCGAGGGGTCCGAGCGCGTGTTCGGTCGGTGCCGGGCGATCACACTGTGTGCCCATAACGTCGCCCGCCGCCCGGATTGCCGTCCCAGCAGGGCCCGCCGACATTGTCGGCCGTGGCTTGCTTCACCGGCGAGGAACTGTCTGGTGTCTCTCCACTCGCGCCGGCGACCTCGCTATCGGGTTAGGCACGTCTAATGCGATGGCTACTCCGGCTCGCCACCGGCGAGACGCGAGAGGCTTCCCCTCCTCCGCTTCGCCGACCCCGAGTCGCTTTCGCCGCAGGTGTGCGTCTTCCCGCTGTCACTCACGCTGCGCTCGCCGCAGGGTGCGTCCCTCCCGCTGCCACTCGGCAGCGCGCGCGACCCTCATCGACCGGCCTTCCGCCAGGGGAATAGTGTCGGCCGAGTGGAGCGGGGCCGCGCCACGAGCGCCCAGCGGAGGTAGGACATGGTCGAGCAGGTGAAGGTCCAGCGTGAGGGCGACGGGAGGCGAGTCCCGCCGATCCTGCTCGCCATCGCCGGAGACAGCGGTACAGGCAAGACGACGATCACCGCGGGGCTGGTCGAGGCCCTCGGGCCCGAGCGCATCACCTCGGTCGGGGCCGACGACTACCACAAGTACGACCGTGAGGAGCGGAAGTCGCTCCCGTTCACGCCGCTCCACCCCAAGTGCAACTACATCGACATCATGGAGCAGCACCTCCAGCACCTGGCGCTCGGCAACCCCATCCTGAAGCCGATCTACAACCACGACACCGGCATGCTGGACCGCCCCGAGTACCTGGAGCCGCGCGACTTCGTGATCGTCGAGGGACTGCTCCCCCTCCACACCAAGCTGTCGCGGGCGTGCTTCGACATCACCGTGTACCTCGACCCGCCGGAGGACATCCGCGTCCGCCTGGAAGCTGGGCCGCGACACGAAGAAGCGGGGCTACACCGAGGAGCAGGTGCGCGCCGAGCTGGAGAAGCGGGAGCCCGAGTCGGCCGAGTTCATCCGCCCCCAACGGGCCTGGGCCGACATCGTGGTGCGGTTCGCCCCGATCGAGGAGCGCGGGGAGACGCCCGACGACCCGCTCAGCGCCTACCTCCTCCTGCGACCGACCATCAGCCACCCTGACCTGTCGAAGATCCTCGACGACAGCCCCAGCGAAGCCATGCACATGAAGCTCAGGCGGGACGACGACGGCAAGCCCGTCGACTCGGTCCACATCCACGCCCACGCCGACCGCGATGACACCAGGAAGGTGGAGGAGGCGATCTGGGACGAGCTGGGAGTGGACATGCCCCTCCCCGAGTCCCTCGGGAGGATCGACCCCGAGACGCGCGACGATCCCCTCGCCCTCACCCAGCTGATCCTGCTGTACCACCTCATCCAGGCCAGGTCCTCGGCCGAGGCCGCGTCGGGCCGGTGATCCTTCTCGGCGAGGCCGCCGGCTCGTCGCCCTTGCCGCCGCGGTGCTCGCTCTCGGTCTGACCGCCTGCGGTGGGGGCGACGACGACGGGTCCACGTCCTCGACGACCGCTAGCCCGGGCACCGTCGTGACGACATCCACCTCCCTCGCCCCCGCGTCGACGACGTCGACAGTGCCGTCGGCGCCGACCACCACGGTCGCCGGCGGTGGCCTCTCGGCGGCCTCGACGGTGATCCTGCGCGGCATCGGGCCTGTGCGGGTGGGGATGACGCTGGCCGAGGCGTCGGCTGCCGCCGGGAAGCCGATCGTGGCCAAGCCGGCGCCATCGCCCGAGTGTGGCCACGCCGACCCGGAGGGCGGCCCCGAAGGTGTGTCGTTCATGGTCGTGTCCGACCACATCGCCCGGGTGGACGTCGCCAGCGGTCCCGTCAAGACCCTGAGCGGTGCCGGCATCGGCGACACCGAGGCCCAGGTGCAGGCCAAGTACGGCAACAAGCTGGAGGTCTCGCCCCACAAGTACGTCCCCGAGGGCCACTACCTCACCCTCGTCCCCACCGACCCGGCGGACGCCGGCTTCCGGCTCATCTTCGAGACCGACGGCACCAAGGTGACAAGGTTCCGCGCCGGGAAGCAGCCCGAGGTGTCCTACGTCGAGGGCTGCTCCTGACGGCTCAAACCTCGCTCCGGGCGCCTCGATCGCAGCCGTAACAGCTGGTCGGAGTACTTGGTCAGCAACGGCCCGGCGACGGCCGTCAGCAGCACGTAGGCGGCGGCCAGGGCGCCCAGGTCCTCGCCGTGGGCGGCGGTGACGCCCAGGCTGGCGATGACGATCGAGAACTCCCCCCGGGCCACCAGCGCCGTCCCCGCCCGCAGCCGTCCCGCCGGTCCGACGCCGGCCCGCGCCGCCGCCACCCGGCCGGCGTACACCTTGGTGCCCCCCGTCACGACCGCCAACAGGATGGCCGGGACGGCGACGGCGACGAGATCGCCGGGGACGATCTGGAACGAGAAGAACAGGAAGAACGTGGCCGCGAAGAGGTCGCGAAGGGGCCCGATGAGGGCGTGGGCCCGCTCCTGCACCGGCCCCGAGAGGGCGATGCCGACGAGGAAGGCCCCGATGGCGGCCGACACCTGCAACCGCTGGGCCACCCCGCCCACCAGCAGGGTCAACCCGAAGACCGACAACAGCAGGGCCTCGTCGGAGCCCTTGGCCAGCACCTCGCTGATCACCCCGCCCCAGCGCAGCGCCACCGTCAGGATCGTCGCCACCGCTGTCAACGCCACCGCCACCGCCACGACCGTCGTCAGTGCGTCGGTGCCGGCGAGGAGGGCGGCGACCACCGGCAGGTAGGCGGCCATGGCCAGGTCCTCGAAGACGAGCAGGTTCAGGATGGTCGGCGTCTCG
This sequence comes from uncultured Acidimicrobiia bacterium, assembly GCA_963827345.1. GTDB lineage: Bacteria > Actinomycetota > Acidimicrobiia > Acidimicrobiales > AC-14 > CAWGUU01. The sequence goes on from CAWHAN010000006.1 coordinate 984,066, forward strand.
CGGTTCCCGAGTCGGTCCAGGTCGCCGAGGACCTTGGCGATGACGCCCGAGGAGCTGACCCAGCACACGCCGCCGAGAAGGATGGCGGTGAGGACGTCCCAGCCGAGCAGCATCCCCGCGAGGAACCCCGGCGTGAAGTTGACGACACCGTCGACCACGCCGCCCACGGCGCCGCTGCGCAGGCCGGAGCGCAGCTCGTCGGCCGTGTACTCGAGGCCGAGGGTGAGCAGGAGCAGGAGCACGCCGATCTCGGCCGCGATGCCGATGAACTCCGAGCTCAGGTCGAGCGGGACGACGCCGCCCCTGCCCACGGCCAGGCCGGCCAGCAGGTAGAACGGGATGGCGGTGAGCCCCAGCCGGGACGACAGCCGGGCCAGCAGGGCGAGGCCGAGGGCGACGGTGCCGAGCTCGATGAAGATCAGGGCCGCCTCGCCGCCACCGGCGGCGAGCACCAGGGTCACGCCCGCAACAGCTCCCGCAGCTGTGCAAGCCCGTCAGGCGTGCCGACGCCGACGGCGACGTCGCCCGCGTCGAACCTGAACTCGGGACCGGGCGACGGGATCGTGGTGCCGGCCCTCACCACGCCGACGATCGACACGCCGGTGTTGGCGCGGAAACCCCCTTCGCCGATCGTCGTGCCGACGATTCGCGAGCCGGGCGCGATCGTCACCCAGTCGAGGGCCAGGCCCTCGAGGCGCTGCACCTCGGTGATCGCCTCGCTCACCTGGGTGGAGCCGCCCAGGACGTCGACGAGGACCCTTGCGTCCCGGGGGTCGAGGTGCAGGACGGTACGGCAGGCGTCCGGGTCGTCACGCCCGAACACGGCCAGCTCGCGCCGGCCGCTGCGGTGGGCCACCACCGCGATGCGCTCGCCCTCGGCAGTGGTGAACTCGTGGCGGACGCCGACACCCGGCAGCTGGGTCTCGGTGACCCGCGACACCGGCACCCGGGACGCTGGGACCTCGGTCATGCAGGCAGGCGCCGAGCGGACGGTCCCGGAGGACCTCCTACGAGCCCTTCTTGGCCTTGGCGGCGGCGATGGCCGCCTGCATCGGCGTCATCTTCGACGTGTCCGCCGCCGGCTTCTTGGCCGCGGCCGCGGCCTTCTTGGCCGGAGCCGCCTTCTTCACCGGTGCGGCAGCCTTCTTGGCCGGCGCCGCGGGCGGAGCGGCCTTCTTGGCCTTGGGCACGCCCGACAGCGAGTCGATCCTGTCGAGGACGCCAACGCGACCCTGGCCCTGCTCCTCGCGCTCGCGCACCATGTCGAGCTCGTCGGGCTCGAGGGTGCGCAGGATGGGCAGGATCTGCCCGACCCGCAGCTTGTCGTAGTTGGAGATGGGGAACCCGTCGTCGTCGGCCGGTTCCTCCTCGGGCTCCGCCTCGACGACGACGGCCTCGACCAGCTCCTCCTCGACGATCTCCTCTTCGGGCTCCGGCTCCGGCTCGGGCTCCTCCTCGACCTCGTCCTCCTCGGCCTCGGCCTCGGCCTCGGGGGCGGCGTCCCAGTCGTCCTCCTCGACCTGCCAACCAGGAGCCTGGACCGACTCGAGCTGGCCGTCGATGCGGGCGAGCACCGACGTGCGGTTCTTGCCGGCCGCCTCGTGGGCCCGCAGCGCCTCGAGCTGGGCGGCGTCGAGCCCGTCGAGCCGGTTGATGATCTCGGTGGCGCGCAGCGTGTCGTACTCGGGGATCGGCAGGTCGGCCTTGCCGACCGCGGGGACCTCCGCGGTGAGGTCGACGCTGGCGGCAGGCTTCCCGTACCGGCGTCGGGGCGGCGGAGGGGGCGCGGGCGCCTCCTCCTCGGCCTCCTGCCGCCACGGCGCAGGGGCCGGGGACTCCTCGGCGGCCTGGCGCCAGTCGGGCGCGCCGACCGACGTCGTGTCGTAGCTCGGCGCCGCCGAGCGCGACGGCAAGGGCTCCGGCGCCGGCACGGGCCGGGGCGGCTCGACCCTGGCCCTTCCCTCCGGGCGACCACGGACCACGGCCAGCGCCAGCACCAGGCCGGCGACCACGCTGCATCCGATGGACAGCCAGATGAGCGCGAGGCCCGTCTGGAGCAGCCCGATCACCAGCGTCACGGCTGCCGCCAGCACGAGTACAAAGCTCACCAAGACCACTACGTCACCATCCCAATCGTTCGAGTTCAGGGCCCGGCTGTGTCGATGCTAACGCTCTCCACCAAGGCCTCATCGTGAACCTCATCATGGACAAAGGATTCCAGTGAGGATGAACAGGCCGAAGAGCACGATCGTCGGCGACAGGTCGAGACCCATCCCACCCACGCCGATCGGCGGGATCAGGCGCCGCAGCGGACCGAGAACGGGCTCGGTGATCGCGTACAGGAACCCGTAGATGCTCGCCATCAGCGAGCCGGGCGCGATCGGGAACCACGACAGGATGACCCTGCCGAACATGACGACGAGGTACGCCTTGGCCGCGAGGCACAGAATCGATGCGATGTCCACAGAGGGTTCGTACTACGCCCGGTACAGTCCGCGCTCCTGCAGGCGACGCTTTTCCTCGGCCGAGACCTCGACGTTGGTGGGCGTCAACAGGAAGACGTGGTCGGCGACCTTCTCCATCTGGCCGCCGATGCCGTAGGTGACGCCGCTGGCGAAGTCGATGAGCCGGCGGCACAGCTCGCGCTCGACGCCCTGCAGGTTGAGGATCACCGGTTGGGTGGCCTTGAGGCGGTCGCCGATCTCCTTGGCGTCGTTGAAGCCGCCCGGCGCCACCAGGTGCACCCGTGGGCTGGTGACCGGCGTGATGGGCCTCACGACCGACGGTCGCTGCTGGATCGTGATGCCGCTGTCCTCCCGGGGCAGCGTGCGCACGCCCTGGGCCATGGGCGAAGGGACGGGGGCGGGCGGCTCGGGGTCGTAGGCGGGCTCGATGCGCTCGGGGCGCGCCGGCCGGCGAACCGGTGCGGGTTGCGGCGGCTCGTCGTACGGCTCGTATTCGTCGTACTCGTCGTCGTCGACAAGACCCAGGTACACCATGGTCCGTCGCCAGATGGATGCCATCTCTGAGTCGCCTCCTTGGCCCTTCGAGCCTAGCGTCGCAGGTCTGAAGCAAGAGTTCGCGGACCGAACAGGGCGCGACCGACGCGGATCATCGTCGCCCCTTCCTCCACGGCTGTCTCCAGGTCGTCCGTCATGCCCATCGAACGCTCCCGGAGACCCAACCGATCGGCCATCGTGGTGATGGCTCGGAACGCGCCGCGGGCGTCCTCCGGCGCGCCGGTGGGCCCGACCGCCATCAGCCCGACCACGTCGAGCCCGAGGTCGCGGAGTTGTTCGACGAGGGGCGGTGCGTCCTCGAGCGCGCAGCCGTTCTTCTGGGGCTCGCCCGCCACGTTGACCTGCACGAGGACCCGCGCACCCGGCGCCCACCCGGCGATCTCCTCCCCCGCCGCCAGGCGGTCGACCGCCTGCCAGAGGTGGACGGCGGGGGCCAGGCGGCGCACCTTGTTGCGCTGGACCCGACCGAGGAAGTGCCACCTGATGTCGCCATCGCCAGGGGCGACGTCGACCTCGGCCCGCTTGGCCAGGAGCTCGCCGGCGTAGTTCTCCCCGACGTCGGCCAGGCCGGCGGCGACGGCGGCTTCGACCGCGTCGGCTCCGAAGCCCTTGGTGACGGCCACGACGCGGACGTCGTCGCCGCCGCCCGCTCGGGTGATCCGCTCGCGGACGGCCGCCAACCGTGCTGCAACATCTGTGCTCGGTGGCGTTGTCATCGTGATCACGGGACTTCCATCCAGGCCACCGCCGCCTGGCGCCGCTGGTCGCGTCGGGCTCTCCACGAGAAGTGGTCGGGCGAGCAGGCGGTGCACACTCCCACGTCGTCGACGTCGAGGACGCCGACAGAGGCCAGAGCCGACCGCACGGCTACCGGCACGTCGAGCGCCGGCGTTCCGGCGGACGTCGTCGACCGCACGTGGTCGCCGAGGCGGGCGGCGACGCTGTCGAGGTCGTTCGGGCCGAACTCGTAGCAGGGGGCGTGGATGCAGGGACCGAGGTGGGCACCGACCGTCGACGCGCCGAGGGATCTCATCGACTCCACCGTGCGCTCGAGCACGCCGGCCACCAGGCCCTTCCACCCGGCGTGCGCGACCCCAGCCACGCCTTCCGGGCTACCCAGGACGACCGGTGCGCAGTCGGCGGAGAAGACGGCGATGGCGCAGCCGGGGACTGTCGTGACGGCGGCGTCGGCTCGCTCGCCGGAACCTTCGCCGGGGGCGTTCACCTTCACGACCCTGTCGCCGTGCACTTGTCGCAGCCACGTCCACGGCAGGTCGACGACGGCCCGCCGGCGCGCCTCGACCTCGGCGCTGACCGTTTCGACATACGTGCCGCCGTGGCCCATGTCGCCCTCCTCGCGACCGGTGAACCGACCCTTGACCGCCCAGAGCTCGGTTGTGTGGGTGCGCTGATGCCGGAGCGGGGGCCTCGGCCCCCCTGTCATTCCTGGCCCGTCAATTCAGTCACTTCAAGAACGACGGGACGTCGAAGTCGTCGTCGTCGTCGGCCAGCTCGATCTCGTCGGACTGGCCGCCGAACAGGTCGTCACTCGCCGAGGCGAAGACCGACGGCCTGGCGCCGCCGAGCACCGGCCGGGCCTCCGGCTTGCGCTCACGGCCCTCGTCCCAACGGTCGAAGCCGGCGGCGATGACGGTGACCCGCACCTCGTCGCCCATGGCGTCGTCGATGACCATGCCGGCGATGATGTTGGCATCGGGGTGGGCCACCTCGTGGATGACCTCCGCCGCCTCGTTGACCTCGAACAGCCCGAGGTCGCTGCCGCCGGAGATGTTGAGCAGGATGCCGCGGGCACCCTCGATCGACGCCTCGAGCAGCGGGCTGGAGATGGCGGCCCGGGCGGCGTTGAGCGCCCTGCCCTCGCCCGAGGCGTAGCCGATGCCCATCAGCGACGACCCGGCGTTGGTCATGATCATCTTCACGTCGGCGAAGTCGGTGTTGATGAGGCCCGGCGTGGTGATCAGGTCGGTGATCCCCTGCACGCCCTGCAGCAGCACCTCGTCGGCCATCTTGAAGGCGTTGAGCACCGACGTCTTGTCGTTCGACACCGTCAGCAGCCTGTCGTTGGGGATGATGATGAGGGTGTCGACCTTCTCCCTCAGCTTCTGGATCCCCTGCTCGGCCTGAACGGTGCGGCGGCGGCCCTCGAAGGAGAACGGGCGGGTGACGACGCCGATGGTGAGGGCGCCGAGGTTCTTGGCGATCTCGGCGATCACCGGCGCCCCTCCGGTGCCGGTGCCACCCCCCTTGCCGGCGGTGATGAAGACCATGTCGGCGCCCTTGAGCACCTCCTCGATCTCATCCCGGTGGGCCTCGGCCGCCTCGGCGCCGACCTCGGGGTCGCTGCCGGCGCCGAGGCCCCGGGTCAGCTCACGCCCGATGTCGAGCTTCACGTCGGCGTCGCTCATCAACAGCGCCTGCGCGTCTGTGTTGACGGCGATGAACTCCACGCCCTTGAGCCCGGCGTCGATCATCCGGTTGACGGCGTTGACGCCGCCACCACCGATGCCGACGACCTTGATCACTGCCAGGTAGTTCTGCGGTGCGCCGATCATCGATCGTCCCTCCTGATCCGTGCGGCCACGGAACGTGCTGGTTCGTGTTGCAGTCAGAGTCATCTGTTCGCTCCCACCATTCCCGCCGATCCGCTTCCCGTTCCGCCCATGGTGCGGCGGTCCAACCTGAACCTTGACGTGAGGTTTACAGTTATGTCAACCTGCCCCAAGGGTCGACACTGTAGCGACGGGGTTCAGACGCGTCAAGACAGGACTCTGGGGAATCCTCACGTCCAGGGTTGAGAGTCCCTGGGTGTCCACCTGAGCCAGCACGGAGAGGGCCGAGCGGAACTTCTCGGGGAGCTGATCCGGCGTGCCCAACCTCACCGTCCCACCCGCCTGCAGCTTCAGCTCGACCGCCCCGTCGTCGGTGGCCACGACGGCTTCCAACCGGGACCTGAGCTCCTCGGGCACCGTGGTCGCCACGCGGAGCAGCCCGGCGGCGGTGGCGCCCAGGGCCGAGCCGGGAGGGCCGGCAGGGTCGATCCCGGACAGCGGCGGCAGGCCCCCGGGCGAGTCCGTCCAGGCCACCACCTGCCCGTTGGAGTCGACCAGCGCCCACCGCGAATCGGCTGCCGGCGCGGCCGCGACCGCGTCCCTCTCGACGACGGTGATGGTGACCGTCGAGGGCCACTGCCGGGCGATGGAGGCCGACCGGACCCAGGGAAGATCGACGACCCCGCGCAGGGCGGCGGCCTCGTCGAGGTCGACCAGGGGAAGGCCTCGCCTCACGCCGGATGCGGCGACGACCTCGGCCTGCGGCGTGGCCTGGGCGCCGACCACCTCGATCGTGTCGACGTCGAGGAGAGGCGAACGGGTCGACGCCCAGCCGGCGGCGGCCAGGACGCTGATGGAGCCGGCGGCGATCAGGATGCGCAGGCGACGGCGTCCGTGCTGACGGGTGACCTCGATGCGCCGACGCTTCATCCGAGGGTCGATAGGGGGCGTGACCTGCATGTTCATGATCTATCTCCACTAGAGGTCGAGACTGTTGGACGGCGTTCGTCAGGTCTGATGGAGGCGCCAACACCGTCCGACGGCACACCAACACGGTGGCACGGCGATGGGCCTGGAACGCGGATACCGGTCACTCCCCCAGCCGCTCGGTCACTCCGCCAACAGGTCGTCGGCGAGGGTGGTGACGTCGCCGGCGCCGAGAGTGAGGCACAGGTCCCCCGGCTGCAGGACCCGACGGAGGTGGGCGACGAGGTCGGCCCGTCCGGCCACGTAGGACACCGGCCGCTGGGGGTCGGCCTCCTCCACCGCGGAGACGACGAGCTGCCCGGACACGCCGGGTCGAGGGTCCTCGCCGGCGGGGTACACGTCGGTGACGACGAGGAGGTCGGCGCCGGCGAACGAGGACCCGAACTGGCGCCAGAGGGCCTGCGGTGCGGCTGAACCGGTGGGGTTGAAAGACACACACCACCCGTTCCCAGCCGCCGTCGCGGGCCGCCGCCAGCACCGCCTCCACCTCGCCGGGGAGGTGGGCGTAGTCGTCCACGAACGTCACACCGGCCTGTTCCCCTCTCGCCTGGAATCGACGCCCGACCCCGCCCCACGACGCCACCGCCTGGGCCGCCGGCGCGAAGTCGGCACCCATCAGCACCGCCGCGGCCAGCGCGCCGGCGGCGTTGCGGGCGTTGTGGAGGCCGGGGCTCGGGATCTCGACGTCGCCGAGCACCGTGCCGCGGTCGAGCAGGGTGAACCGCACCGACGTCCTACCCCCGACCACCTCGACCATCCGGACGTCGGCGGTCGTGGCCGTCCCGTAGGTGGTAGCCCCGTGGCGCCGCCCCAACTCGGCCGCCACGGCGTCGTCGGCACTGACCAGTCGGGAGCCGGCGGCGGCCAGGAAGGTGTCGAAGGCAGCGGTCACCGCGTCGAAGCTGCCCCAGTGGTCGAGGTGGTCGGGCTCCACGCTGGTGACCACGGCGAGGTCGGCCGGCAGCCGCAGGAAGCTGCCGTCGCTCTCGTCGGCCTCGGCCACCATCCACTCGCCCGAGTCCCACCGGGCGCCCGTGCCCAGGTCGAGGATGACGCCGCCGACCACGAACGAGGGCCTCAGGTCGGCGCCCTCGAGCGCCACCGCCAGGAGGGCCGACGTCGTCGTCTTGCCGTGGGTGCCGGCGATGGCCGCCGTCCGCCGGAGCCGGCAGATGGCGGCCAGCATGGCCGAGCGGTGCAGGACCGGGATCGAGGCCCGCCGGGCCGCCGTCACCTCGATGTTGGTGGCGGGGACGGCGGTGGAGATCACCACCACGTCGACGCCCTCCACGTGCAAGGGATCGTGACCGACGTGGACGGCCACGCCCAGCCTCCGCAGGCGGTCGAGGATGGCGGACTCGTGGAGGTCGCTGCCCGACACCGCGTGGCCCATGGCCGCGAGCACTTCGGCGATGGGGCTCATCCCCGCCCCTGCGACGCCGACCAGGTGGATGCGGCAGGGTTGGCGGAGATCGATGGCGTCGCCAGACGAGTGTGGCGCGCTCGGCTCGCTCACGGTCGGGCTTTCGCCGGAAGGGCGTGGGCCTCGACCAGGGCGGCGGCACGGTCGGCGGCGTCCCGGCGCCCGCAGGCGGCGGCCGCCGACTCCATCGCCGCCAGCCGGTCGGGGTCGGCCAGCAGCGGCTGGACCAGGGCGATGAGGGCGTCGGCGTCGAAGCCGTCGTCGGGCACGAGGACCGCGGCGCCGGCCTCGGCCAGGAACCGGGCGTTGGCGGTCTGGTGGTCGCCCGGAGCGCCGGGCAGCGGCACCAGCACCGACGGCACGCCCACCGCCGAGATCTCCGCAACGGTGTTGCCGCCCGCCCGGCACACGACCAGGTCGGCGGCCGCCAGCAGGAGCTCCATGCGGTCCTCGTACTGAACCGGCTGGTAGACGAGCCCGCCGTCGGGCAGGTGCGGCACCGTGGAATGGATGAGGTCCCAGTCCCGTGCCCCGACCGCGTGGCGCACGGCCAGGTCGTCGCGATCGGCCCACTTCCCCACCGCGCCGAGCACCGCCTGGTTGATGCGGAGCGACCCGAGCGACCCGCCGGTGACGGCCACCAGCCGGCGTCCGGCGGGCAGGCCGAGCGCGGCCCGGGCCGCGTCGCGTCCCTCAGCCGACCTGTCGACGGCGAGGATCTCGGGCCGTACCGGGTTGCCCGTGACGGTGGCCCTGGGCAGGTCGGTGCCGGGAAAGGAGACGGCGCTGGCCCGGGCGAAGCGGCCCAGGAGCCGGTTGGCCGAGCCCGGCACCGCGTTCTGCTCGAGCACCACCAACGGGATGCGGGCCGCCGCCGCCGCCAGCCCGACCGCGACCGCCGCGTACCCGCCGACCGCGACGACCACCGACGGGCGCATCCGCCGCACCAGCGCCCGGGCCGACACCGCGGCGCGGGTGAGGCCCCACGCCGCCCCCACGTTGCCGGCGAGCTCGCCCACCGAGAGCCGCCGCACGAAGCCCCGCCCGGGCAGCTCGGTGAGACCGAAGCCGGCGGCCGGCACCATGCGGGCCTCGATGCCGCGCGTGCTGCCGACGTAGTGGATCGACGACGGGTCGTGGCCCCGCTCGACGAGCGCCCGGCCCAGGACCAGCCCGGGCACCAGGTGGCCGGCCGTCCCGCCGCCGGCGACGATTGCCCAGGTCTCAGGCGCCCGGGTCTCTGGCGCCCGGGTCTCAGGCGCCGAGCCCCCAGTCCGCGGCGCCGGCTCTCCCCCGGTCACGCCGGGCGCCGGACGATCCCCCCGGCAAACGGCCCCGGCCGTGACGAGGCCAGGTCGGAGCGGCGGGCCACGTTCAGCAGGATGCCGACGGCCGCCATGGTGACGACGAGGGCCGACCCGCCGAAGGAGAGGAACGGCAGGGGGATGCCGGTGACCGGCATGACGCCGGTGACGGCGCCCATGTTCACGACCGCCTGGCCGGCGATCCACGCGGTGATGCCGGCCGCCAGCAGCGTGCCGAAACGGTCGGGCGCGCGGAGAGCCACCCGGATGCCGAGCACGGTGAAGGCGACGAAGAGGCCCACCACCAGGAGGGTGCCCAGCAGGCCAAGCTCCTCACCCACGATGGCGAAGATGAAGTCGGTGTGGGCGTTGGGCAGGAAGCCCCACTTGGCCCGGCTGGCGCCCAGCCCGACGCCGGCCAGGTTGCCGGTGCCGAGGGCCACGAGCGACTGGGCCACCTGGTAGCCGGTGTGGGAGGCGTCGGCCCACGGGTCCATGAACGAGTTCACGCGGTCGCGCCGGTAGCCGGCGCCCATGGCCAGCACGTAGGCGCCGGCCACGGCCATCGCGCCCATCGTCGCCATCCGGATCAGGGGCATACCGGCGACGAACAGGAGCACGAGCGTGATCAGCAGCATCACCATGGCCGTCCCCATGTCCGGCTGCAGGAGGACCAGGGCGATGAGCGTGCCGCAGATGGCGAGCACCGGGCGGAGGGTGAGACGGGAGAGGTGCATCCGGTCGGAGCGGTCGGCCAGCAGCCCGGCGACGAACAGGAGGAGCGCCAGCTTGGCCAGCTCGGACGGCTGGATCGTCAGCCAGCCCCATCCCAGCCACCGGGTCGACCCGCTGACCCGGATTCCCACGCCCGGCACCAGGACCGCGATCAGCAGCAGCCCGGACACGACGACCGCCGGCCCGGCCAGCCGCCGCCAGCGCCGGTAGTCGAAGCAGGTGGTGGCCACCAGGGCAACGGTGCCGATGGCGACCCACGTGGCCTGCTTGCGGAAGAAGATCCAGGCTCCCCCGTGGGTGCGAAGGGCTTCCACCGACGAGGCCGACAGCACCATCATCAGCCCGATCACGATCAGCAGGCCCACGATGATGGCCAGGACGACCCAGCCCGAGCGCAGCGCGGCCGTGGCGCCAGCGGGGACCGACGGAAGCGTCGGCGGGGCCACAGTCCGGCCGAGACGGGGGGGCTCGCCGGCGCCGGCGGCTCGCCGGCGCGGGTGGGTGCAGTCTTGGTCCTCTGAGGGCTCATCGGGTGACGTCCTCCTCCAACAGGGACCGCACGGCGCGGGCGAAGTCGTCGCCGCGCTGGGCGTAGGAGCCGTACCAGTCGAAGCTGGCGCAGCCCGGGGACAGGACCACGGCGTCGCCGGGTCGGGCGGCGGCCGCGGCCAGCCGGACCGCCTCGTCCATCGACGCCGCCGACTGCACCGGCCGCAGCCCGTCGAAGACGGCGACAACCTCGGGCGCGGCCTCGCCGATGGCGACGACCGACCTGATCCGACCGGCGACGTCGGCCAGCGCACCGAGGTCGAGGCCCTTGTTCCGGCCGCCGGCCACCAGCACGACGGAGTCGAACGCCTGCACGGCGGCCACGGCGGCGTGGGGGTTGGTGGCCTTGGAGTCGTCGTAGAAGCGCACTCCCCCGGTCTCGCCGACAAGGGTGAGCCGGTGGGGCAGGCCGGCGAACCCGGTCAGCGCCGACCGGATCCCCTCGACCGTCGCGCCGGCGGCGGTGGCGGCCGCGGCGGCCGCCAGGGCGTTGGCGAGGTCGTGGGGCAGAGACCGCGGCAGGTCGGCGACATCGACGACGGGCCCGTCGGGACCTCGCAGCGCGCCCCCCGACACCGTCCAGTCGGCGCCAGCAGCGGCCGTCAGCCCGAAGGTCACCACGTCGCCGGGCGCGGCCGCGGCCATGGCCACGATCACGGGGTCGTCCGCGTTGACGACGGCGACGTCGCCGGGGCCCTGGCGTTCCCAGATCCGGGCCTTGGCCGCGGCGTAGGACGCCAGGTCAGGGTGCCAGTCGAGGTGGTCGGGCGCCAGGTTGAGCAGCACCGCCACCGCCGGGCGGAAGCCGTCGACGAACTGCAGCTGGAACGAGGAGACCTCGGCCACGACCACGTCGACGTCGGCACCGACGGCCGACGCCAGCGGGAGCCCGATGTTGCCGGCGGCCAGCGCCCGCAGCCCCGAAGCCTCCAGCGCGGCGGCCACGAGGGTGGTCACCGTCGTCTTGCCGTTGGTGCCGGTGACGGCGACCACGGGACAGTCGAGCGCCCGCCAGGCCAGCTCGACCTCGCCGAGCACGGGAACATCGGCGGCCGCGGCGGCGGCGAACACCGGGTGGCCGACAGGGATGCCGGGGCTGGGAGCGACCACGTCCACCCCCGCCACCAGCCGCTCGAGCTCGGCAGGACCGGGGTGGGCCACGAGGTCCACGCCCATGGCGCGGGCCCTGTCGCCCATGCCGTTGGCCGGAAAATCGTCGACAGCCACGACCTGCCAGCCGGTAGCCAGCAGGTGGGTGGCGAGGGCCTCGCCGGCCAACCGGAAACCCACGACGAGCGCCCTGCTCATGGGTACTCCGTCATGCGCCCTGGTCCACGATGCCGCAGATGCCGGCCGAGAGGAAGTCGGCGTAGAACAGCCCCATGGCCAGGGCGGCCAGCAGCGCGGCCAGGATCCAGAACCTGACGATCACCGTCGGCTCCGGCCAGCCGAGAAGCTCGAAGTGGTGGTGGATGGGGGCCATCCGGAACACCCGGATGCCCCAGAGGCGGAACCCGATCACCTGCACGACCACCGACAGGGTGATCATCACGAACAGCCCTCCGATGACCGGTAGGAGCAGCTGGGTGTTGGTGGTGAGCGCCAGCGCCCCCAGACCGGCGCCGATGCCCAGCGAACCGGTGTCGCCCATGAAGATCTTGGCCGGCGCCGCGTTCCACCAGAGGAAGCCGGCGCACGCCCCGGTCATGGCCGCGGCGATCACCGAGAGGTCGAGGGCGGGGCCGAGGTGGTAGCAGGCGTCGTGGCGGAATTGCCAGAACCCGACGAACACGAAGGCCGAGAAGGCGTACATCGACGACCCCGCGGCCAGGCCGTCGAGGCCGTCCGACAGGTTGACGGCGTTGGCCGCGGCCAACAGGAGGAGCACGGCCCAGACCAGGTAGATGGGGTCGGGTAGGTTGACGGCGACGTCGCGGGCGAACGACACGTCGGTTCGGATGCCGGCCCGCCACACCGCGAGGATGGCGAACAGCAGGAAGACGCCGACCAGGCTGAGCGTCTTGGCCAGCTTGGTGAGGCCGAGGCTGCGCTGGCGGGAGATCTTGATCCAGTCGTCGGCCAGGCCGACGAGTCCCGCTCCGAGCATGACGAGGATGACGAGCACGCCCGCGGCGGTGAACACCGCGCCGGTGCGGATGTGGGCGGCGAGGTAGCCGACGACGACAGCTCCGAGGATGGCGATGCCGCCCATTGTCGGCGTGCCCGCCTTGGTCAGGTGGCCCTGGGGGCCGTCGTCGCGGATCTGCTGGCCGATGCCCCGAACCGCCAGGGCCCGGATCAGGATCGGCGTGCCGAGGATGGCCGTGATCAGGGAGACGCCCCCGGCGATGAGGAGCGCTACCACTGGCCACCCGATGCGGACATGCCCGAGATGCCCGAGATGCCCGACGGGGGCGCCTCGAGCAGCTCGCCGGCGACGACCCTGTCGTCGAAGGGCAGGACCCGGTCGCCCACGGTCTGGGTGGTCTCGTGGCCCTTGCCGGCGATCACGACGACGTCGCCGGCGCGGGCGTCGTCGAAGGCAAGGGCGATGGCGGACCGGCGGTCGGGCTCGACGACAAGTGCCTCGGGCCGGCGGGCGCCGGCGACGACCGCGTCGATGATCGCCAGCGGATCCTCCGACCGGGGGTTGTCGGACGTGAGCACCGCCACGTCGGCCAGGCGGGTGGCGACGTCGCCCATGAGCGGTCGCTTGGCCTTGTCCCTGTCGCCGCCGCAACCGAACACGACGATCACCCGGCCGGGCGGGCCGCTGGCGCCACCGCTCCCGGCCAGCTGGCGGGCGGCGAGCAGGCAGGCCTCGAGGCCGGCCGGCGTGTGGGCGTAGTCCACGACGACGGCGAAGCCCTGTCCCCTGTCGACCGCCTCGAAGCGGCCGGGCACGGGACCGGCCGACGACAGCCCCTCGGCCACCGAGGCGGCGGGCACGCCCAGCTCACGGGCGGCGGTGGCCGCGGCCAGGGCGTTGGCGACGTTGAACGTGGCGCCCGGTCGAAGCCGTACCGGGTGCCCATCCCACTCGAAGCGGGCGCCGTCGGGGCCGATGGCGAGCCCGGCGGCGTCGGCGAGGGAGAAGGGCCGGGTGGGCACCGCTCTCGACTCCAGCAACCGTCGGCCCCAGGGATCGTCGGCGTTGACGACGGCGACGGCCGTCCGGTCGGGCGTGAACAGCGACGCCTTGGCCGCGAAGTAGTCGTCCATGGTGTCGTGGAAGTCGAGGTGCTCCGGGGTCAGGTTGGTGAAGACCGCCACCTCGAACCAGGTGCTGTCGACGCGGTGCAGCGTGAGGGCGTGGGACGACACCTCGAGGGCCACCGCCTGCGTCCCCCGCTCGACGGCCGCGGCCAGGGTGGCCTGGAGGTGCGGGGCCTCGGGGGTCGTGCGGGCGCCGGAAAGGGTGCCGATCACCTCGGCCGGCCGTCCGTCCGCCCGCAGGACGGCCCCGAGCAGGTGGGTGGTTGTGGTCTTGCCGTTGGTGCCGGTGACCCCCACCACCGACAACCGCCGAGACGGGTGGTCGAAGAAGGCGGCCGCGGCCGGCGCCAGGGCGGCACGGGAGTCGGTGACCAGCACCTGGGGGACGTCGGCCCCGGGACCGGCGGCGGGCAGGTCCACGTCCTCCTCGACGACCAGGGCCACCGCGCCGGCCGCCGCCGCCCGGGCCGCGAAGCGGTGCCCGTCGAAGCGTGACCCACGGACGCAGAAGAACAGTGCACCGGGAACCACTGCTTCGGAATCGGAGGTGACGGCGGCGACGTCGATGCCGGCCGGGTCGCCACGCACGCTCAGCACCTTCATGTCGCCCAGCAGCTTGTCCAGTCGCACGGTTCAGGCTCTCGGGGGCGAAGCCACCACACTACCGGCCAGCCCCGTCGCCGCCGCGGCTCCCGCCGCCGGGGACGAGCGCAGGGGGGCGTCGTCCTTCGGGTGCGGCGGGATCGAGAACAGCCTGGTGCCGGCCAGCGCCACCCGGGCGAAGATCGGGGCGGAGACGATGCCGGCGTAGATCGGGGTCGGCTCGTCGAGCACGACGATGGCCGACAGGCGGGGGGCCTCGGCCGGCACGAAGCCGACGAACGAGGACATGTACGCCCCGTCGACGTAGCCGCTGCCGTTGTCGGCCACCTTGCGGGCGGTGCCGGTCTTGCCCGCCACCGTGTAGTTGGGGATGGCTGCCTCGGTGCCGGTTCCGTCGGTCACGACCTCGGCCAGCATGTTCGACATCGCCGCCGCCGTCTCGGCCGACACGATCCGTTCACCCTGCGGCTTTTCGGCCGGGTGGCCCTTACCACTGGCGTCGACGACGCCCTTGACCAGGCTGGGGGGGACGGACACGCCGCCGTTGGCGATCGTGTTGTAGGCACCCAGCATCTGCAGTGCGGTGACGGCCACGCCCTGGCCGATGGGGATGGTGCCGATCGACGTGCCCGACCACTCGCCCGGCTCGGGCAGCAGGCCGTTGGCCTCGCCGGGGAAGTCGAGGGCGGTGTGCCCCGACAGGCCGAACTGGCGCAGGTAGCGGTCGAGGCCGTCCTTGCCGAGGCGCTGGCCGATCATGATCGTCCCGACGTTGGACGACTCGGCCATGATCTCGTCCACCGACCAGTACTTGTCCTCGTGCTCGTGGTCGTCGGAGAAGAGGGCGTCGGACACCTGGAGCGTGTCGGGCACGTTGAGCCTGGTCGAACCTTCCACCAGGCCCTCCTCCACCGCCCCGGCGATGGTGACCACCTTGTTCACCGACCCCGGCTCGAAGACCCTCGTCACCGCCATGTTGTCGCTGCTGGGCACGGGCGGGCCCCCGCCTTGCCGGCCACCATGTTGGCCATGGCCAGGATCTCGCCGGACCGGGGGTCCATCACCACGACCGTGCCGCCCTTCGCCTTGGCCGCCACGATCTGGGCGGACAGCGCCGCCTCGGCCTCGTACTGCATGGCTTGGTCGATGGTGAGCACGAGCGTGGCCCCGGGCGCGGGCGGCTGCAGCTGGCGAACGCCGGCGGCGATGTCGCGCCCGGCCGGGTCGCGCTCCACCAGCAGCTCGCCGGGCCGGCCGGTGAGGTCCTTCTCGTACTGCTTCTCCAGGCCGGACAGGCCCTTGTCGTCGAGGTCGACCTTGCCCACCACCGGCGCGGCCAGCGTGCCCGACGGCTCGTAGCGCTTGGGCTCCTCCATCAGGAACACGCCCGCCGAGCTCCAGGCCCGCGACGGTGCCGGCCACGTCGTCCTCGACCTTGCGGGCCAGGTAGACGAAGGAGGCGTCGGCGCTCAGCTTGTCCCGCAGGGCGGTCTCCGCCACGCCCAGCACCGGCGCGAGGGCGCGGGCGGCGCCGGCGGGGTCCCGGACGATCTTGGGGTCGGCCCACACCGTCTGGCGGCGGACGGAGATGGCCAACTCGGCCCCGTTGCGGTCGAGGATCGAACCCCGCTGGGCGGGCAGCACCACCGAGTGGAGGCGCTGGGACTCGCCGTAGACGGCGTAGCGCTCGGCCGACAGCCCCTGGACGTCGACGAGGCGCCACACCAGGCCGCCGAAGGCCACCGACAGGATGACCAGCAGCGTGACCAGGCGGCCCTTGGGGACCAGATCGCTTCGTGGGGCCGGACGCGGGCTCGGGCGCGGCCGCGCCAGACGGGGGAAGCTGACGACGGTCATAGGAAGTGTCGGCGGCTCAGCCGCCGGCAGGGGTCGCCGAGGCGGCGGGGATGGCGGGGACCGGCACCGGCGCCAGGTACACGACGACCGGCGGCGGGACCATGCCCAGGCGCCGCTGGGCCTCGCCGACGACCCTCGACGGCGCCTCGAGGTTGGCGAGCTCGAGCCGGAGCCGCTGGAACTCGGCCTGCTCGGTCGCCATCCTGGCCTCGAGGGCGTCGACGGGCGCCTGGCCCTGGGCCAACAGCACCCGCAGGCCGACGATGCAGAACAGGCCGGCGAAGGCGAGCACCCCGAGCAGCACGACGACGGCGTTGCCGACGCGGCGGCCGGGCGCCGGGGTCCGGCGCGCCGACGAGCCGTAGAGGCGGGCGACCGACGGGTCGCGGCGCCGGCGCCGGGGTCGGGGCGAAGGTCGGGGACGGCTGCGCCGGGCTGCGCGCCGGCCGGGCCGAAGGGGCGCGGGTGGCGGTCATGGCGTCTCCAACCTCTCGACTGTCATATCCGGCAGCTTCTCGACTGGCAGCTTCTCGACAGCACGGAGCCGGGCGCTCTCGGCCCGGCGGTTGGTCTCGATCTCGGCGGCCGACGGCTTGTGGGTCCCCCGCCACACCAGGCGGACGGTGGGCACCGCCCCGCAGACGCAGGGCAGGTCCGACGGGCAGGTGCAGCCGCCGGTGGCGGCGTTGACGAAGCGTTCCTTCACGATGCGGTCCTCCCCTGAGTGGTAGGCCAGGACCGCCACCCTCCCGCCGGGGACCAAGAGGTCCAATGCCTGGTCGAGAGCGGGAGGGATGGCGGCGAGCTCGGTGTTGACCTCGATGCGCAGGGCCTGGAAGGTCCGGCGGGCGGGGTCGCCGCCCCGGCGCCGGGCCGGCGCGGGGATGGCGCTGCGGACGACCTCGGCGAGCTGGTCGGTCGTGGCGAGGGGCCGGGCGGCGACGATGGCGCGGGCGATGCGGCCGGCGAATCGTTCGCCACCGAAGGTGCCGATGACCTCGGCCAGCCGGCGGGCGTCGTAGCCGTTGACCACGTCGCCGGCCGAGGTGGGCTGGCTGCGGTCCATGCGCATGTCGAGGGGAGCGTCGGACCGGTAGCTGAAACCCCGGTCGGGTCGGTCGAGCTGCATGGAGCTGACCCCGAGGTCGAACAGCACGCCGGCCACACGGTCATGGCCGTGCGCCTTGAGCGACTGCTCCCGGACGATCTGGGCCAGCGAGTCGAAGCGGGCGTGGGCCAGCGCCACCCGGTCGCCGAAGGGAGCCAGCGTCGTCGCCGCCTCGGCCAGGGCGTCGCTGTCCCTGTCGATCCCCAGCAGCGTCGAGTGGGGCAGCGCTTCCAACAGGGCGCGGGAATGTCCCCCGGCCCCCACCGTGGCATCGACGATGATGCCAGGTGGGACGGGCCGAAGGACGTCGACGACCTCGTCGACCATCACCGGCAGATGTAGAGGCGCGCTCATCTGCAACCCCCCGACCGGAGCATCGCCGGGATCCGTTCCCGGCTTTGGAAGGAGGCGAAGAGGGGGATCTTCCCGCCCGACGGTCGGAGGGTTGCACATGGTCGTGCCCAGAAGTCATTCCGATCCCAGCAGGTGTCATGTCGATGAGACCTCTGCGTGCAGGGCCGTCTCGCCCAGCCCCTTGGCCCGCTGCCAGGCCTCGGCGTCCCAGATCTCGACGTGGTCGTACGCACCGATCACCACCACCTCGTGGGTCAAGCCTGCGAACTCGCGCAGGTTCTGCGGGACGGCGATGCGTCCCTGGCGGTCGGGACTGGCTTCCTGGGCCCCGGCGAAGAAGACTCGTGCCATGGCGCGATCGGTGGCCGAGCCCTTGCTGCGCTCGTTCATCTCCCGCGCCTGCTCCTCGAACTCGGCAGGGGCCGAGAGGGCGAGGCAGCCGTCGATCCGGCCGCTCACGTACGCCTGGGTCAGCAGCTCCCTGAACCGAGCCGGGAGGATCAACCTGCCCTTCGGATCGAGGGAGTGCACGTACTCCCCAAGGAACATGTCTCACCCGCTCGCCCTCTGAGAGTCGTCGAATAGCGCCCGGTGCGAAAGGCTCCCTCCCTTTCTCACCACTTTCCGCCATAATCTAACCCTGGCACTCCACCGGGTCAACCCAGGCAGCAGGACTCGCCCGCGCAGGGTGTTAGAAGAAGCGCGCGAGAGGGTGAAGAATCCGTGCGTGGGACTCCCGGCACGAACCCGAGTGGCGGCCCTCGCCGGTCGCACCGTCTCGGAGATCTCGCGGCGAGCGGGGGCGGGCGCCGGCACCGTCATCGGCGGCCGGGTCACCCTCGCCCTCGATCCCAAGGCGTTAGAGGTCATGGCCACCGGCCACCAGGTGGCGCTGGTGTCGGGCACCAACGGCAAGACCACCACCACCCGCCTGCTGGCCGCCGCGCTGTCGACGCGGGGAAGCGTCGCCTCGAACGCCTCCGGGTCGAACCTGCTGTCGGGCCTGGTCGGCGCCCTGTCGTACGAGCGGCCCGGCGACGCCGTCGCCCTCGAGGTCGACGAGGGCCTGCTGTCCAAGGCGGTCAAGGCCGTCGACCCTGCGGTCGTCGTGCTGCTGAACCTGAGCCGCGACCAACTCGACAGGATCGGCGAGGTCCGTCTCCACGCCGCGTCGTGGCGTCAGACGCTGGCCGCTTCAGGGACGGCGGTGGCCGCCAACGTCGACGACCCGCTCGTGGTGTGGGCCGCGGGTGCGTCCAACTCGGTGGTCTGGGTCGGCACCGGCCAACGGTGGCGGGCCGACGCCGCTGCCTGCCCGGCGTGCGGTGCCCGCATCCGCTGGTTGCCCTCCACGAACGGAGATGCGCCTCACTGGGCCTGCGCGTCCTGCGACCTGGCCCGGCCCAAGCCCGACCTGTGGTTGGAGGGCACCGACCTGGTCATGGCCGACGGCCGTCGCTACCCCATCCGCCTCCAGCTCCCCGGGTGGTGCAACCTGGCCAACGCGGCGATGGCGGCGGCCGGGGTGATCGCCCTGGGCCTGCATCCCGGGAAGGCGGTGTCGGCGATGTCGTCGGTGGGCACCGTCGCCGGTCGGTACGAGCGGGTCTCGGTGGACGGCACCAGCGTCCGCCTCCTGCTGGCCAAGAACCCCGCGGGGTGGGCCGAGACCCTCGACCTGCTGCGACCCGCCCCGGTGCCGGTGGTGGTCGGCATCAACGCCCGGGTGGCCGACGGCCGCGACCCGTCGTGGCTGTGGGACGTGCCGTTCGAGCGCCTCGCCGGGCGCCAGGTGGTCGCCACCGGCGACCGCGGCCTCGACCTCGCCGTCCGGCTCCGCTACGCCGACGTCCCCCACCTGTTCGTGCCCGACTACCGCGAAGCGGTGGGTGCTGCCGCCGCCGGCGGGCCGGACGTCGACCTGGCCGCCAACTACACGTCGTTCCAGGACGCCCGCCGGGCCCTGGCCACCGGTGCATGACGGGCCTGATGCCTGAGAGCACCGTCTCGATCGCCGTCCTGTACCCCGAGCTCCTCGGTACGTACGGCGACGGCGGCAATGCCACGGTGATGGCCCAGCGGCTGCGATGGCGGGGCATCGCCACCGAGGTGGTCGACGTCACCGCCGGCGAGGTGGCGCCCGACTCGTGCGACATCTACCTCATGGGCGGCGGCGAGGACGGCCCCCAGGCCCTCGCCGTCCGGGAGCTGCGGGAGAGCCGGGCGCTGCACCGGGCGGTGGACGGCGGCGCCGCGGTGCTGGCGGTGTGTGCCGGCTTCCAGCTGCTGGGCTCGACGTTCGTCGGCCCCGACGGCCAGCCCCACCACGGCCTGGCCCTTCTCGACTGCTCGACGGCGCGGGGCGCCGGGCCGCGGCGCATCGGGGAGATCGTCGTCGACCCCGACCCGAAGCTGGGCCTGCCCGAGCTCACCGGCTACGAGAACCACGGCGGCGTCACCACCCTCGGTCCCGACACCCGCCCGCTGGGCACGGTCGTGGTGGGGCGCGGCAACGACACCGGCGACGGCACCGAGGGGGCGGTCAGCGGCAAGATCGTGGCCACCTACCTCCACGGCCCGGTCCTGGCCCGCAACCCGGCCCTCGCCGACCACGTGCTCTCCCAGGTGGCCGGGCCGCTGGCGCCCCTCGACGACGAAGAGGTCGCCCAGCTGCGCCAGGAGCGCATTTCCGCCGCCCTCCACCCCCACCCCATCGCCATGACCCGTCGCTGGGCCCGCCGCCTGCTGTGATGCGCTGAGCGCTGGCCGGCCCGCTGCAACTCCGATTTGTCTCGTCGGCCGACGACCTCGGCCAGCTCCCCGACAGCCGCGCCGAGGTGGCGGTTGTCGGACGGTCGAACGTGGGCAAGTCGTCCCTGCTCAACGCCCTCGCCGGCCAGAACCACCTGGCCCGGGTGTCCAAGACGCCGGGCCGGACTCGACTCCTCAACCTGTTCGAGTTGGAGGGAGACACCGGCCGGACCGTCGTCGACTGCCCCGGCTACGGCTACGCCTCGGCGCCGAAGTCGATGCGGGCGTCGTGGCGGAAGACGATGGAGCGCTACCTGCTCGAGCGCCCGCCGCTGGCCATGATCATGGTGCTGGTCGACGGTGAGATCGGCCCCACCGCCCTCGACGTGCAGATGCTCGAGTGGCTCCGGGCCAACGACCGACCCCACACCGTCGTCGCCACCAAGCACGACAAGGTGAAGTCGACGGCCCGCCCGAGGCGTCGCCGGGAGCTGGCCGAGAAGTGCGGGATCGACGACTCCGACGTGGTGTGGGTCAGCGCCGCCAAGGGCACAGGCATCGACCGCCTGCGGGACCTCGTGCGGGGGTGGCTGGCAGCTTGACGGGACTCGGCGGGTAACCCGATCGTCAGGCGGGGTGACCGGGCTCGAGGTCCTTGACCGCCTGGAAGCCGAGCTGGCCCGTCCACTCCCCCGCCGCCCCGTCGAAGAGCCGCAGCAGGTGGCCGACGTGGTCGCCGGTCCGGAACCGGTCGACGACGTGCCCGGCCACCCACCGGGTGCAGTCGGTGAGCAGCGGCAGGCCGCCGGGACCGTCCTCCCAGCTGCACCGGGCGAACTTGTCCACCTCGTCGCCCGTCTCGGTGCCGAACAGCTCGGCCAGTGGTCGGTCGTCCCGGGACAGGAAGTGGACGAGCAGGCTTGACGCCCCCCGGGCCACCCGGGTGGTGTGGTTGTGGACCGACAGCCAGGCGACGACGAGCGGCGGGTCGATGCTGCACTGGCTGGAGAAGCCGATCAGGCAGCCGGCCCGCTCGCCGCCGTGGGCGGTGGTGACGATCGCCATCGGGTACTCGAGGTCGGCGGCAATGGTGTGGAGGGCGTCGGGCCCGGCGTCGGGAGCCATCCCGCCTTCCTACCCCCCTGGGCACTCAGCGCTTCAGGCGGATGATGCCCCTGTCGAGGGCGACGGTGACCGCCGCGGTCCTGTCGTCGACGCCCAGCTTGGTGAAGATGTGGACCAGGTGGGTCTTCACCGTGGTCTCGCTGATGAAGAGCCTCCGGGCGATGTCCTTGTTGGGACTGCCGTCGGCCACCAGGCCGAGGACCTCCATCTCCCGGGGACTGAGCGCCTGGCCGGCGGGCCCGCGCATGCGTCCCATCAGGCGGGACGCCACCGCGGCGGCCAGCACCGACTCGCCCCGTGCCGTCGCCCGGACGCCGTGGAAGAGCTCCTCGCGGGGTGAGTCCTTGAGGAGGTAGCCGACCGCTCCGGCCTCGACCGCCCGCAAGATGTCGTCGTCGGTGTCGTAAGTGGTCAGGACGAGTACCTGGGACCCGGGGTGCTCGGCCCGAATCCGCCTGGTGGCCTCCACGCCGTCGACGCCGGGCATCCGCAGGTCCATGAGGACCACGTCGGGCCGGAGGGCGGCGACCTGGTCGATCGCCTCGTTCCCGTCGGACGCCTCACCGACCACGTCGAAGTCGGCATGGCTGGCCAGCATGCCCCGCACCCCGGTGCGGACGACGGGGTGGTCGTCGACGACGAGGACCCGGATCGGGACGTTCTCGGTCATCCCTCGGCGCCTTCGTCTTCCAGCGGGACCGGCACCTGAGCCACCAGCACCGTGCCCTCCCCGGCTGCGCTCTCGACGACGAGGTCGCCGCCGAGCACGGCGAGGCGGGCCGGAGCCCGCGCAGGCCGAGGCCACCGCTCACGCTCCCCCGCTGGGCCTCCACAACTGCCGGGTCGAAGCCGCGGCCGTCGTCCCGCACGTCGAGGATCACCCTGTCGCCCAGGTAGGACAGGGTGACGACCGCCTCGCCGGCGTTGGCGTGCTTGCGGATGTTGGCGGTGCCCTCCTGGGCGGCGCGCAGCAGGGCGACCTCCGCCGGGGCCGGCAGCGGATGGGGTGTGCCGCTGACGACGAAGCGGGCCGTCATCCCCGTCTCCTCGGCCAGCCCGTCGACCAGGCGTCTCAGCGCATCCGCCAGCGAGCCGCGGTCGAGCGCCTCGGGCTGGAGGGCCCACACGAAGCGACGGGCCTCGCCGACCGTGTCCCGGGCAGTGCGCAGCGCCCGGTCGAGGTGACCACGGGCGGTGTCCTGTCCCGGCGCCAGCTCGGCTTGCGTGGCCTCGAGCAGCGTGACGACGCTCGTCACCCCCTGGGCCAGCGTGTCGTGGATCTCGGCCGCCAGCCGCTGGCGCTCGGCCAGCGTGCCGGCGTCCCGCTCGGCCGCCGCCAGCTCGGCCCGGGTCGCCTCCAGCTCCCCGATCAGGCGGTGACGGTCCTCGCTCTGGCGCATGATGGCGTCGATCCAGAGAGCGCAGACGACGCCCACTGCGGCAGAGAGCACGGCGATGAGCAGCGTCAACGGCGACGGCCGGCCCCCGCCGAGGAACTCCATCGCCAGCAGCAGGCCGGTGAGGACGATCACGCCCGGGATGGCCGAGCGGAGCGAAGGCAGGTACGAGAAGACCTGCTGGTAGGCGCTGAACGCGAGGAGGAAATAGGCCTCGTTCAGCGACACCGCCACCAGCCAGAGCGCAGCGGCGCCGGCGAAGTAGGCGATGACCTGCAGGATCGGCCGCGTCCACAGCCGGCGCCGGACGACCCACACCCAGTACCAGGCGCCGAGGAGCCCGGACAGGCCCGTAATGGCAGCCCCTTCGCCCCCGGTGGTGGCGGGATCGACGAGCGCCAGCACCGTGGTCAGGCCGAGGACCGCATAGAAGACGCAGTGCCAGGCGGGAACCCACCTCTCCCAGGCGTGCACCACGCCGTCGCCGCCTGCTGTCGCAATCTCACCCGCCACGGTGCCGGTCGAGGCTATTCGCACGGAGCCAGGCTCGCTCAGGAACGCCGGCATCGACATCGTCCATTCGGACGATGCCGAGATCGGCCGTTCTGTCGACGACACCGCGCCGCCGGCCCTTCATGATTCGGGTCATACCTCACAGAAAGGGAATGGCGATGAGAGACAGGAACGGACGATGGGCGGTGGGCGTCTTCGGGGACAGCACCGCGACGGGCCGGTGGCAGCCGGCGCCCAAGACCCGGGCGGTGGCGATCTTCGGCGACAGCGAGCTCGACATGCGGGAGACGGTCGGCGTCGGGGACGAGATCACCGTGCGCGCCGTCGCAGGGTTCGGCGACGTGCGGGTGATGGTGCCCCCCGGGAGCCGGGTGGAGATGTCGGGCTTCGCCCTGTTCGGCAACAAGCGAAACGGCGTAGTCGGCGCAGGCCCGGCCGACGGGCCCGTCGTGCGGGTGAAGGCGTGGGCGCTGCTCGGCGACGTCAAGGTCGCCTGATCGGCCCCGGCCCCTCGGTCGTCAGCCACCCAGTTGGTCAGCACCAGGGGCGGTTGCCGTACCTGTCCAGGTGGGTCACGTCGCCGACCGGCTTTCTCGACGTCGGCCCGTAGCGGCCGCGGGGCCAGCCGAGGGGGATGACGCAGCACGGCGTCACCGACCTGGGCAGCTCGAGGATGCGGCGGGCGGCTCTGGTGCTCCACAGCGGCAGGGTGACGAGGGCGGCGCCGAGACCCGCGGCCCTGGCCGCCAGCAGCAGGTTCTGGGCGCTGGGGTAGATCGAGCCGTAGTACGACGAGGCCGCGAGCTTCGAGAACGGCAGGCGCGGTCCGCCGCGCAGGCAGGCCACGACAAGCACCGGCACCTCGGCGAAGTGCTCGACCTGCCACTCGACCGCCCGCAGCGTGCGGTCGCTGCGGTCGGTGCGGTCGCGGCGGCGGTCGTCCTGGCGGCGGTCGGCGACGCGGCGGGCGACGGCGCCGTAGACCCGCCACACCCGCCGGTACTGAAGGGCCAGCAGCTCCTTCACCGCCGGGTCCTTCACCACGACGAACTCCCAGTTCTGGGCGTTCGAGCCGGTGGGGGCCTTCAAGGCGAGCTCGATGCAGCGCAGGACGAGGGCGTCGTCCACCGGTTCGGGCAGCAGGCGGCGGACCGCCCGCTGGGTCTCCATCGCCTCCTGCAGGGGCATGTCCAGGCCGCGAAGGGCGTTGGCCGTGGCTGGGGCCGTGTGTGGAGGTAGGGGTGGGGGTGCGGCCGTGGCGCTACTCCCCGAAGCGGGCAGTGGGGTGGCCGGGCCGCATGAGGATCCCGGTGAGCTTCTCCGCCACATACACGACCTGCAGGTGAGCGACGCCCTTCTCGAAGTTGAGGGTGACGTCGTGCATGACGACCTCCTCGCCCTGGCTGACGAGGGCGCCGAGCTGCTCGCCGGCGTCCTCCCACATGCGCTTCAGGTCGGCCACGGGGATGTGCTCACGTAGCTCCGGCGCGATGGCGGCTTCGATGCCGGCCATGTCACCGTCGGTCAGCGCTTTGATCACATCGTTGGGGTTCATGTCGACCATTGTGGCTGGTGTCGGGCGGTAGTCCGGCATCTGCCGCCTAGGTTGTGGTGATGGCCGCTGACGCACCCCGCCCCCCCGAAGAGCTCTCGGCCGACGAGCGGCAGCAGCTGCACCACGCCCATCAGCGCCTGCGGAACACGTCGAGCGCGCTGGAGGCGCTGGTGGCGACCGAGCCGATCCGCGGTCGCTGGCCGGCCGCGCCCGCCCCGTACGAGGCCCTGCAGGTGGCGCGGGAGGACATGCGCAAGGCCTACGAGGCCCTCGAGCGCTGCCACGTCGAAGTGCTCGGCTGGGAGCCGCAGCCCTAGCCCTGGCCTGCGGTCAGGCGCCGACCGGCACCTCGTCGCTGACTCGAACCTCGTGAAAGGTGACCATCCACGAGTCGAGTCGTTCGCCCGACGGCGGGGCCCAGTTGCCGGTGATCACCGCGTCGCCGGGAGGTGCGGGTCGGCCACAGCCCATGAGCCTTCGGCCCTTGCGGTCGGTGAAGACCAGGCCGTCGGGGTCATCGGCGTTGCCCTCGATGTCGAATCTGCCCTGGTGGTGGAGGCGATGATGATGGCTGCACAGCGCCACCAGGTTCCAGGTGTCGGTGGGACCGCCATCGAGCCAATGCTGGATGTGGTGGACCTGCAACCAAGCGGTGTGGTCACACCCCGGTACCCGACAGCCCCGGTCGCGTTCTTCGATCACCAGGCGGGTGCGCTCGGGCACGATGCGCATGGCCCGGCCCACGCTGACCGCCACCCCACGGTGGTCGTGCTCCACGGTCTTGACCCGGCCGTCGCAGCCCAGGTGGCGCAGCAGGGCGTCGGGCAGGCCCGGGCCCAGGTGCAGGTGGCCGCCCCCGTCGGGGCGGAGGTGCACCACCACCGTCTGGGCGTCGTGGTGACCCCGGCTGGCGTGGTCGGCGGCCAGGCAGCGCTCGGCCACCGCCACCAGGGCGTCGGCCCAGCTATCCAGCTTTCGTCGTTCCCGTTCCAACTCCATGGCCCGCTGGACCTTGGCCCCTTCTTCTGATCCCAGTACCCCCCAGCACCGCCACCAGCCGTCGTCGTCGTGGCCGAAGTCGACCCGGCGACGCTCGGGCTCGGGTTCGTTCTTCTCGGCTGCGAACACGTACTTGGACAGGACCCGGGACAGTTGGCTGTGGGTGGCGTGGCGGGCGAACTCGGCCACCGAGGCGTCGGCCGCGGCGGGGGCGTGGCGACAGATCAGCGCCACCTGGTCCTCGCTCAGCTCGCCGGCCTCGAAGGCGGCTCGGGTCTCGGGCAGCTCGTGCAGACGCCGGGCCATGGAGACCAGCCGGCAGGCCCGTTTCGCAGAGACCCCGCACTTCCAGCCCACCCAGTGAGCCGGCGACAGGATGTCGGCCCCCTCCCACGACCCGGTGGCCAGCACGTCGGCGATGAGCGGCGACCAGCCGGCCGGCGGCGGCGTTGGCCACCCCGCACACCTGGGCCACCTCGGCCTCCAGCCGCATCGCCTCCGCTTCCCACTCCGTGGCCGTGCTCATCCCTCGATTGTATCGAACTGGTGTTCGACTACGCAAGGGATGATGGCTATTTCTCTGCTCGCACTGAGTCGTGGGTGGTCCACCACCGCAACGCCCGACGCGAATATTCTGGGGACGCCAGCGAAGGAGGTCGTGATGGCCGACGGACAACGGAACGGGCCGTGTTCCTGTGGAAGCGGTCGGAAGGCCAAGCGATGTTGCGGTGTCCGGCGAGGCCCTTCTGAGTCCGATCTCGCTCGGGCATGGCTTGACGTCGAGGCCCGTACGCACGCTCGTGCCCTGGTCCGGCTCGACGACGACGAGCTGGACGACGTTCTCGACGAGATGGCGCAGCTGCCTTGTGAGGACATCTCGCTCCAACTCCGCCTACCTCCCCTGCTCTCGCCGGAGATGGAGGCGCTCCGGACAGCCGTTGCGGACGAGGACCTCGACGACGTCGTCGCCGGCCTCCCGGGCGCGCTCGCCCAGGTGGACTCGCCTCCGGCCCGACAAGCGCTGGCGCGTGCCGTGCTCGCCTATAGGGACGCAGGCCGGGTCGACGACGTGGTGGCCGCCGCCGCGGTCGTCGAGCTGGCAATGGAACCCGTCTCCCGGCTGTTTCGGAACAGCTTGATCCAGGCCTTGGCCGTCAGCGCCGGCGCGGCCGAGACACCGAGCGGACTCCTGGTCGCCTCCCGGTAGCCCCGCTCGCAGCGGCGAAGGCCGACACGATCGGGCCCCCCAGCCGATGAGTCGCGACTGACCTCGGAGTCCTACCTGCCGTGCACTCGGGGTCGACACCCCATGGCACCGCCGCGTGGTCGTCGCCAGGTTGGCGTGACGCCGCCGTGGCCTGGCTGGACGAACAGCTTGCCGGCGCCGGCATCGCCCGCAGCGGTGACGTCGAGCAGCCGCACCTTCGCCCATGGGCGACCGTGCTGCGGGTGCCGACGACCGGCGGGCCACTCTGGTTCAAGGCTGCCGCCCCCGGCACCGCCTTCGAGATCCGGCTCTACGGGCTCCTCGCTCGGATCGTGCCCGATTGCGTCCTGACACCGATCGCGGTGGACCCGGAGCACGCCTGGATCCTCCTCCCCGACGGCGGCCCCTCCCTCGGTGAACGCCTCGCCGATGGTGAGCTGGCGACGTCGCTCACCGCCGCCCTGGTCGTGTACGGCGAGCTCCAGCGCGTTGTCTCCCCACACGTCGACGAGCTGCTGTCCCTCGGCGTCGCCGACATGCGGCCCGCCCGCATGCTCGAACGGTTCGACGAGGCCCTCGACGCCACCAGCGACCATGCCAGCGCCACCGACCAGGCGACGCACCGACGGGTCGAGGCCATGCGCGACACGTTCGCGACGTGGTGCGAGCAGCTGGCGGCGTCCCGGGTGCCGGCGAGCCTCGACCACAACGACCTCCACCCGTGGAACGTCCTCGGCGACGGGGCCGCCGACGCCAGGTTCTACGACTGGGGCGACAGCGTGGTCGCCCACCCCTTCGCAGCCATGCTCGTGCCGCTCGGCTTCGTGCAGCGCAGCCTCGGCGTCGACCTCGACGACCGTCGCTTCGCCGAGGCCCGGGACGCCTACCTGGCAGGGTTCGTCGACGTCGCACCCGCAGAGGACCTGGTCGCCACGCTGGAGGTGGCGTGCCGCGTCGCCAAGGTCGCCCGGGTGCTCACGTGGGCCCGTGCCATCGAGGCCGCCCGCCAGGAGGGTGAGGACCTCGACGACCAGTGGGCGAGGGCACCTATCGAGACTCTCGCCTCCCTCCTCGACGACTCGTACCTGGGCGGCGCCTGACCGCGCTCACAGCCCACGCAACGCCTCCATGAAGGCGCCCGTCAGCTCCGCCGCGCCCACGCCCGCGCCGGCGGCCACCGACTCCAGGCCGGCCGCGGCCTCGGCACGCTCGTCGTCGGAGAGCACGAGCAGGTCGAGCAAAGGCGACGGGCCCACTCGACGAGTGCCGCGCACTGGAACAGCGCTCCCGCCCGGGCCCGCCGCTGACTGATCCCCACGACCTTGCGCCCGCCGACCGTGACCTCCCCCGGGCCGAGGCCGGCGAAGCAGACGAGCGACGACCACCTCCCGGCGACCAACGACCCCTCGTGGACCGACGCCTCCACACCCAGTGTGCCGAGGGCGTTTGCCCACGCCCGTCCCAGCCACCCGAACGCCACGCCGACGTCCGCCCGCCACAACACGTCGCCGGCCGGCACCAGCACGTCGACCCAGACTACGGACCCCGGCTGCAGCAGCACCGCTCCCCCACCACTGCGCCGCCGGACGACCTCGACGCCGGCCGCCGCCGCCCGCGATCGGTCGACCATCCCGTCGGGCTGCGTGCTGCCCAGCACCAGTGCGGGAGCGTCCACCTCCACCCGCCAGACGGTGGCAGCGGCCGGCTCCGGCCACGCCCGCCGGTGCGCGACCGAGGCCGCCGTCCGCTCGACCTCCACCCGCCAGCGCCCAGTGCCGGCGGCCCCCCCGGCAGCCCCGGTCAGGCCGACAGGGCCGGCTCGGACAGGTCGTCGCCAGGCAGGGCCCTCGCCGACTGGCCGACCTGGAGGTACGGCTCCCACCGCGGGTCGATGCTGCCCACGGCCACGATGATCCAGGTGAGCTCCTTGGGCGCGGCGGGGCGGCGGCGGAGCTTCAGGCCCACCTCGTGGGCCAGCCGGTCCTCCTTGCGGGTGTTGCACGGCCGGCACGACGCCACCACGTTCTCCCACACATGCTCGCCGCCGCGGCTGCGGGGCAGGACGTGGTCGATGTTCTCGGCGGCGGCGTCGCAGTACTGGCAGCGGTGGTCGTCACGGGCGAAGACGGCACGCCGGTTGAGAGCCGCCCGGGCCCGGAACGGCACCCGCACGAAGTACGTCAGCCGGATCACCGACGGAACCGGTATCGCGGCCCGCTCCGAGTGCAGCTGGCGGTCGGCGGCGTGGAGGATCTCCGCCTTCTCCTTCAGGACGAGCACGACCGCCCGCCGCACTGGCACGACGCAGAGCGGCTCGTACGTGGCGTTGAGGACAAGTGCCTTGGCCACGGGTCAGCCGTTGGGTCCTGGTGGGAGGTACATCGGCGTAGGAGGCTAGCCGACCTTGCCGAAATCCTTGCACCATTGCAGGTAGGCGACCACGTCCCCCGGCGTCGGCGGCGCCTCGGGATCGCCGTACGCGGTCTGGCTCCGGAACCGGAGATAGGCCGGGTCGGGCAGCGGCAGCGGTGGCCAGCGCCGCCACCACCCGGTGCCGGGCCAGCCGGAACCCCTGCCGCACCGCCACCGCCCACAGCGGCGGCCGCACGGCGACGGCCAGCACGGCGCGCGGCAACCAGGTCCCAATCGATGTGACAGGCGACCCGCTCACAGCCGACCCACTCCCCGCCAACCCACCGCGGCGGCGCCGACCAGCGGGGCGTCCGGGCCGAGGCCGGCCGGGACGATTCGGGTGCCGACCGAGAACGACAGTCGGCAGCGGGCGTCGATCTCGGACTGGGCGGCGGCGAAGAACGGCGCCCCGAACCCGAGGGCGACCGATCCGGCCGCCACCGCCAGCTGCAGGTCGAGAAGGTTGGCGACCGACGCCACCGCCCGCCCCACTAGCCGGCCGGTGCGCGCCACCACGTCGGGGCCGGCTTCCTCCGCCGGTCGCCCGGTGGCGGCGCGGATGGCGGAGCCCGACACCTCCGCCTCCAGGCACCCCCGTCCACCGCATTCGCACGGACGGCCGTCCGGCTCCACCACCACGTGGCCGACGTGGCCGGCGTTGCCGCCCGCCCCGTCGACCAGGCGGCCGCCGAGCACGATCCCGCCGCCCACGCCGGTGGCGACGATCAGGGCGACGAAGTCGTCGACGCCGGCCGCCGCACCCCGCCACCCCTCCCCCAGCGCCAGCGCCTTGGCGTCGTTGTCGACGAAGGTGGGCAGCCCGGTGGCCGAGGCCAGCCGGTCCCGCAGCGGGAACGCCCGCCAGGAAGGGATGTGCAGGGGCGACACCGAC
The DNA here is from genome assembly GCA_963827345.1 of uncultured Acidimicrobiia bacterium. Lineage (GTDB taxonomy): Bacteria > Actinomycetota > Acidimicrobiia > Acidimicrobiales > AC-14 > CAWGUU01. Next base: position 1,014,643 of record CAWHAN010000006.1, read on the forward strand.
TCTCCGCCCGGCGCCATCGGGCCGCCGCACCCCACGCCGCAGGCGACGACCTCGCCGTTGCCCTCCAGCGAGTCGGCCACCGCCAGCAGCACCGAGAACACCGCCTCCGCGCTCCCGTCGACAGGCGTGGCCGCCCGGGCCGAGGCCACCAGCTCGCCGTCGGCGGTGACGAGGCCGGCCGCCATCTTGGTCCCCCCGACGTCGAGCGCCAGCACCACGTCCACCCCGGCACGGTAGGCCGCCCAGGGCCAGGCGGGTGGTGGCGGTAGGCTGACCTTCGTCCCCGCCATGTCAAGAACTCGCGTCGCGGCTCGGGCCGTCCAGACATTCTCCGCCAGCTTCGACGCCGTGGTGGCCAACGTGGCCACCGTCGTGCGGGGCAAGGACGAGGCCATCCGCCTGGCCCTGCTGTGCCTGGTGGCCGAGGGCCACCTGCTGATCGAGGACGTGCCGGGCGTCGGGAAGACCAGCCTGGCCAAGGCCCTGGCCGCCAGCATCGACTGCTCGTGGCGGCGGATCCAGTTCACGCCCGACCTGCTGCCGTCCGACGTCACCGGCGTCACCGTCTACAACCGGGCGACGGGCACCTTCGAGTTCCGGCCCGGCGGCATCTTCGCCAACCTGGTCCTGGGCGACGAGATCAACCGAGCCTCGCCCAAGACCCAGTCCGCCCTGCTGGAGGCCATGGAGGAGCGCCAGGTCACCCTCGACGGGACGACCTACGCCCTGGCCGCGCCCTTCATGGTGATCGCCACCCAGAACCCGGCCGAGCACGAGGGCACGTACCCCCTCCCCGAGAGCCAGCTCGACCGGTTCCTCATGCGCATCGGCATGGGCTACCCCGACCGGGCGGCCGAGATCGCCATCCTCGACACCCACGGTCACGCCGACCCGGTGCCCAACCTGCACCCCGTCGCCACCGCCGCCGACGTCCAGACCATGGTGGCGCTGGCCGCCGCCATCCACGTCGCCCCGGCCCTGAAGGGCTACATCGTCGACGTGGCCGCTGCCACCCGCCGCCAGCCCGAGCTCGCCCTCGGCGTGTCGCCCCGGGCCGCCCTCGGTCTCCTGCGGGCCGGGCGGGCGCGGGCCGCATCGCTGGGCCGGGACTACGTCGTCCCCGACGACCTCAAGGTGCTGGCCCTCCCCGTCCTCGAGCACCGCCTCGCCCTCACCGGCGACGCCCAGATCAGGGGGGTCAGCCGGGCCGACGTGCTGCTGTCGGTCCTCGGCACGGTGCCGGTGCCGACCGCCCGCTGAATATGGCCGCTCGCTAGCGATGACCGCCGGTCGCTGGATGAACGGGCTGATCACCCGCCGCGGATGGGGCATGCTCGGCGGCTCCGTCGCCCTCGCCGTCGGCGGGTGGCTGCTCGGCGTGGTCGAGCTGTACGTGCTGGCCGCCGGCATCGGCGGCCTGGTCGTGGCGTGCGCCGCCTTCGTCGTCACCCGCAAACTCGACCTCGAGGCCACGCGCGCCCTGCGCCCGCCCCACGTCTACGCGGGCGACAGCAGCCGGGTCGACCTGGTCGTGCGCAACCCCACCCGGCGCCGTTCGCCGGTCGTCACCCTCAAGGACGCCCTGGCCGGGGCCCCGCCAGGCATCGCTGCTGCTCCCGCCGCTGGCGCCCGGGCAGTCGGAGGAGGCCCGGTACCGGCTCCCGGCCGAGTCGCGCGGCGTGTTCCCTGTCGGACCGCTGCGGGCCGAGCGCACCGACCCCTTCGGACTCGCCCGGCGGACCACCGACGTGGCGCCGGTCGCCGACCTCACCGTCTACCCCCGGGTCGACGCCGTCCACCCCCTGCCCGACAGCCCTGGCAGCGACCGCCACCTCAACGCCCCCCGGGCCGCCTTCGGGGTGGCCGGCGAGGACTTCTACGCGCTGCGGCCCTACGAGGTCGGCGACGACCTCCGGCGGGTGCACTGGCCGTCGACCGCCCGGCGGGACGAGCTGATGATCCGCCAGAACGAGACGCCCTGGCAGGGCCGGGCGACGGTGCTCCTCGACACCCGGGCCCGGTTCCACACCGAGCTCGTCGTTCGAGGCGGCGGTGTCGGCCGCGGCCAGCGTGCTGACCGCCTGCTGGCGCCGGCGCTCGCTCATCCGGCTCATCACCACCGACGGCGCCGACTCGGGGTTCGGCACTGGCCCGGGCCACCTGGAGCTCGATGCTCAGCCGGCTGGCCGTGATCGACGTGTCCGACGACGGCGGGCTGGCCGGGCTGACCGCGGGGCACGCCGGGGACGGCTCCGTCGCCGCCATCACCACCGCAGCCGTCCCGCCCGCCGAGATGGCCGCGCTCGGCCGGCTGGGTTGGAAGCCGTCGCTCGTTACCCTGGTCGTCTTCGACGGGCCCGGCCGCCACCCGGCGTCGACACGCTGGCCGGCCGTCGGCCACCTCGTGCGGGTCGCCTCGTCGCAGCCGTTCGCTCCCGTCTGGGACCAGGCCATGTCCGTCACCCTCCACGGAGCAGGTCGGCTCTCGTGAGGACGATGCCCATGAGAACCATGCATCGCCCGCCGGCGAGACCGGCTGCCGACGGCGCCGGGCGGCGCCGTCCCGTCGGCCGTCGTCGGCCGTCCGCCAACCTGGTCACGGTCGGCGCCGAGGTCGCCCTGATGGCCGTCACCGTGACCGCCGTGGTGGGGCTGACCAGGCTGTTCTCCGACGGCGAGTTCCTGGTGCCGGTGGTGGCCGCCGCCCTGGCCAGCCACGTGGTGGCCGCCGCCTGCCGGCGGCTGGGCATGCACGCGGCGCTGGCCGCCTTCGTGTCGGGCATCGGTCTCGTGGTCTTCGTCACGTGGGTGGTGGAGTCGCACACGGCCACGATGGGGCTCGTTCCCGGCCCGGGCACGTGGCGGGGGTCGGCGCCGACCTGCGCGACGCGTTCGCCAAGTTCGGCGAGGTCAAGGCGCCGGTGGCCACCACCAGGGGTTTCGTGCTGACCTGCGTGATCGGGACGTGGCTGGCGGCGTGGCTGGCCGACCTGTTCGCCTTCCGGATGCGAGCCCGGTTCGAGGCCATCGTGCCGTCGTTCACCATCTTCCTGTTCGGCGCCATGCTCGGCACCGACCGCCATCGGGTGGCGGTGGCGGCCCTGTACCTGGGCGCCATCCTCGCCTTCGTGGTGCTGGCCGACCTCAGCGCCAAGGCGGCGTCGACGACCTGGTTCGGCGACAGGACCGCCGACGGCCAGGGCGCCGTCCTCCGGGCGGCGGTCGTGGTGGCGGTCGTGGCCGTGGCCGCGGGCGCGGTGGTGGGGCCGCGGCTTCCCGGTGCCGAGTCGGCCGGTCTGTTCGGGCTGGGCGACCGCGCCGGCGGGCCGACTCGCCCCGTGTCACCGTCAGCCCGCTGGTCGACATCCGGGGCCGCCTCGTCGACCAGTCCGACCTCGAGGCGTTCGTGGTCGACAGCCCCGAGCCGGCGTACTGGCGCCTGACCTCGCTGGAGAGCTTCGACGGCAACATCTGGTCGTCGCGGGGCACGTACAAGCGGGTCAAGGGCTCCCTCGACGCCGACATCGTGTCCAGCGGCGCCGCCAGCCCGCTGCGCCAGGAGTTCACCGTGGGGGCGCTGTCGTCGATCTGGCTGCCCGCCGCGTTCCGCCCGTCGAAGGTCACCACCCCCGTGCCCGGCATGCGGTACGAGGAGGGGTCGGCGAGCCTGCTGACCGACGAGGCCACCGGCGACGGCCTGCGCTATACGGTCGAGTCGGAGGTGCCGCGCTTCTCCGAGGACGAGCTGGCGACCGCTCCCGGCGGTGCCCCGGCCGACGTGACCGAGCGCTACCTCGGCCTCCCGGAGACGTTCCCGGCCGAGGCCGCGGCCCGGGCGCGGGCGGCGACCGCCGGCCAAGCGACTGCGTTCGGAAAGGCGCGGCCCTGCAGGACTGGTTCCTCGAGAACTTCACCTACACGCTCGCCGTTCCGCCCGGCCACAGCGAAGACGCCATGCTGCGGTTCCTGCAGGACAGGAAGGGGTACTGCGAGCAGTTCGCCGGCACCTACGCGGCGATGGCCCGATCGATCGGGCTCCCCTCCCGGGTCGCCGTCGGCTTCACCCCGGGGACGCGCGACGAGGGCGGGCTGTTCCACGTGACGGGCAAGCAGGCCCACGCCTGGCCCGAGGTCTACCTGGCCGACTACGGGTGGGTGCTGTTCGAGCCCACGCCCGGCCGGACGCCCCCGGGTGGCGACTACACCGGCACCCCGGCCGGCGGCGGCGGCCAACAGGGCACGGCGCCGGAGCCGGGCTCGCCCGACACGACGTTGGCGCCCTCGGAGTCGCCGTCCGCCGCACCGCCGACCACTGCAGCGGCGGCGGACGGCGAGGAGGTGGAGACGGCGGCCGGCAGCACAGGGTCGGACGGCTTTGGTCGTCTCGTTCTGGTTGTGATCGCCGTGCTCCTGGCCGGGATGGCGGCGGCCGCCATCCCTCTCGCCCGGCGTGTACGGCGCGACCGTCGCCGGGCGGCGGCGTCGACACCGGCCGAGCGGGTGCTGGTGGCGTGGGACGAGGCCGAGGAGGACCTGGGCGTCACCGGGCTGGGTCGGCTCCGCCACGAGACGACCACGGAGTACGCCGGGCGGGTCGGCCCGGTGGCCGGTGCCGACGTAGCCGAACCGTTGGTGTGGCTGGCCGCCGGCACCGAGGCGGCGTCGTGGTCGCGGGTGGGTGTCGCACCCGAGGTCGCCACCCAGGCGGCGGTCGCGCCCACCGCCATCGCCACGGCCCTACGGGCCGGCGTCAGCCCGCTGCGCCGGGCTCGCTGGGCCCTCGACCCGCGCCCGCTGCTGCGCCGCCACCGACCGCGCCGCTGACCTACGGACCCCCCACCAGGCGTCAGCAGACGAACATGATGGCGTTGCTGGGTCCCGAGCGGTTCCCGGACGTGTCGAGGGCGCGGAGGACAAACCTCGGTCGGGTCCGGTGAACCGCGGTCTGATCCGGGAGCCACAGGTACGCTGGACGGCGTGACTCCGACGGTCATCCACATGCGCCTCGAGGAGTTTGAGCGCGGATTCGTCGGGCCCCCACCCCGGACGACGTGTCGGTCACCGTCGACGGTCGTCGGCTCGACAGCCGGGAGGCGGTGCTTGCCTGGTGGGCAGATGTCGGCGCAGAGATCGAAGCCGAGGAAGCCGCGAGAGAAGCTCCGTGAGGGTTGAGCGCCGCTCCTGACGTTCCCGATCTTCCTTGGATCGCAGCCGCGCTCGCCCGCCACCACGTCGACTACTTGTTCGTCGGCGGCATCGCTGCCCGTGCCTACGGTGCACGCCGGATCACATACGACGTGGACTGTGTCCCCGATCCCAGTCGGGACAAATCTCGAGCGGCTGGCCGCCGCCATGCGCGAGATGCACGCCCGACTGCGGGTAAGTGGTCTCACAGACGAGGAATCCGCGTCGCTGCCCGTCCAGCTCAGCGGTTCGACACTGGCACGCATGGAGATCTCGACTTGGCGCACCGACGCGGGGGACCTCGATGTCCTCGCCGACATCCCTGACCGACACGGCCACCACCTGACCTACGAGCAGCTCGCGCTGCGAGCCGCTGGACTGAACCTCGACGGGATGGCTGTCCGTGTCGCTGCCCTGGACGACGTCATCGCCAGCAAGGAATGGGTCGGACCGCCCAAAGGACAGGGTCGCTCTCAGCGAGCTGCCGCGCGCTCAGGCGGCTGTGGCAGGCAAGCGAGTTCGACGGGCCAGACCAACCGGACGGATGATCGAATGTCTACCGCCGCCGCCCGACGGTGCGCCTCATTCGGTACCCGAGCCCGGTCCCGATACCGGGTCCCTGATCCGGACAAGATGCGGTGTCGGGTTCGCCCTGTAGCGGTTGACCCACACATGGCCGGCGGATGGCCACATCACCCGATCCCCAAACGCCCTCGGGTCCTCGGTAGTGTCCCACTGTGAGCGATCGGCGGTGGGACGTCTTCATCTCCTATGGCCACGCCGACGGCGAGTGGGTCCGAGTCTTGGCCTCCAACCTTCACCGGGAGGGCTTCGAGGTCTTCCTGGACGTATGGGAAGTCGTCGGCGGCGATCGCGTCGTCGGGCGGCTGGAGGAGGCCATTCGCGAAGCCCGACCGATCACTAGAACACAGTCATCTTCGAGCAGATGCAGTTGCCCGGTGGCGAGCTTCCGTAAGGGTGGTCCGTCGAACGGTCCGGTGAGGGCGCTAGAACGCAGAACCCTCGGCGTCGAAGTGAACCATCTCCCGTCGTCAGCCCCAGAGGAGGGGTGGCGACCGCACCGGGAGCCTTCGAAACCGCGCCGGCCTCACAGTCAACTGTCGACCACGGGATCGGTCAGCGGACTCCGCGGGGGCGGAACTGGATGCTGATCCTCGGGCCGACGTGGCGCGCCCGCTTGGGCACGGCGTGCTCCCATGTGCGCTGGCACGAGCCGCCCATGACCAGGAGGTCGCCGTGGCCCAGGGCGTGGCGCAGGCTGCTGCCGCCGCCACCGCCACCGCCGAACTTCGGCCGCAGCAGCAGGTCCCTCGGCTCGCCGACGGAGACGATCGCCACCATGGTGTCCTCGGTGCTGGCCCGGCCGATGGTGTCGCCGTGCCACGCCACGCTGTCGCGGCCGTCGCGGTAGTAGCAGAGGCCAGCCGTGCGGAAGGGTTCGCCCAGCTCGTCGGCATAGTGGGCATCCAGCGCGTGGCGGGCGTCGACAAGGACAGGGTCGGGCAGCGCGTCGTCCTCGTCGTAGAAGCTGAGCAGCCGGGGCACGGCCACCACGCGGTCGTACATCGGCCGCTCCTCGGCCCGCCACGGCACCGTCGCCACCAGCCGCTCGAACAGCTCGTCGGCGCCGCGCAGCCAGCCCGGCAGGACGTCGATCCACGCACCGTGCGAGAGCTCGGTGCGGCGGATCGAGTCCAGCGAGCCCAGTCCGACCGCGTCGGCGTGGTCGAACAGCGAGGCCTGCAGCGCGACATCCATCGCCGCCCAGTCTAGCGAGCGGCGAACACCTGTTCCTGCCGGCTGCTAGTCCTTCACCTGTTGTGAGAGGTAGAAGGGCTCGCCCATCTGTGACACCAGGTCGAGCTGCGTCTCGAGCCAGTCGGCGTGCTCCTCCTCGCCTTCGAGGATCTCCTCCAGCACCATGCGGCTGCCGTTGTCCCCGGCATCGACGCAGGTGGTGATGCCGGCCTGGAGCCTGGCGATGGCCTCGGTCTCCAGCTGGAGCGCAAGCTTCAGCTTCTCGACGACCGTCTCGCCCACCTTCACCACGCCCAGGCGCTGCAGGTTCGGCACGCCGTCGAGGTAGAGGATGCGGTCGATGAGGGCGTCGGCGTCCTTCATCTCGTCGATGGAATCCGCCTTGATCTTCTCGGCCAGGCGCTCGTACCCCCAGTTGGCGCACATCTTGGCGTCGAGGAAGTACTGGTTGATCGCTGTGAGCTCAGCGGTGAGAACGTCGTTGAGGACGTCGAGGACTGCCTGGCTTCCCTGCACTGCTACCTCCGTCTCGGGGTCGTCGCGGCGGTGGGGTCCGGGAAGGCCTGGGTCATGCTGCCGTGTTGGCCTCCGCGCTCACCGCTCCCACCATTGTCTCGCACGGCAGCCCCTCTCGGAGCAACCGCCGCAGCGAGGGCAGGCAGCCCCCGCAGCCGGTGCCGGCGCCACACGCAGCCCGCACCTGCGCCACAGTGTTGGCGCCCTCGGCCACCGCCGCCCGCACGTTCCGTTCGCTGACGGCTCGGCACAGGCAGGCGTACATCGGCCTTCAGCCCCCGTGTCCCCGTCGGACGACCCAGGGGCTGCCGCTGGCGATCAGGGCGTTCGCCAGCCGGCGAGGCACCTCACGCACGATCGGCAGGCGGTTGGTGATGCCGATAACCCGGTAGCGAACCCTGTCGTCGCCGACGCAGATCTGCACCAGGCGGACCCGCCGCATGCCGACCTCGGGCGCACCCACGGTGGGCCGGTCGTCAGCGGGGGTCGGGTGGCGGAGGGCCATCGCGGGTGACCCTACCGCCACCCGTCAGGGTGAGCAATACCTTCTGGTTAGGAACCCCTAATCTCTCGTGGAAGGGACCTCGGCGGCCCCCGCGTAGACGATCACGTTGTCCCGGTAGTGCCCCGTCGAGCTGTCGAACGAGCCGCCGCAGGTGATGAGACGGAGCACGGGCCGGTCCGTGTCCCCCCAGATCCTGTCGGCCGGCAGCTCGTCCTTGGGCGTCTGCTCGCTCTGCTCGGCGGCGAAGGTGCGAGCGGTGCCGTCGCCGGCGTGGACGACGATGCTGTCCCCCGCCTGCAGCTCGGCCAGGCGGGCGAAGACGTCGGGCCCCGACCGGGTGTCGACGTGGGCGACGATGACGGCTGGGCCCACTTCGCCGGGACGGGGGCCGGGCTCGTACCAGCCGGCCAGCCCGAAGTCGGGGACGTCGAGGGCGCCGTCCGCCTTCAGGCCGACGGCCACGACCGTGGCGTCCACCTCGATCGACGGGATCTCGATGCGGATGGGGTCGGCGACCGGAGTCGATGTCGACGTGGGGTAGGGGGTGGTGTCGGCGGGAGCGGACGCTCCGCATCCGGCGAGCAGCAGGACGGTCAGCGTCAGGACCGGCGCCGCGAGCATCGACAGCCCGCGGCGCTCGGGACCTTGACTGCCGGGCTTCACCGGGTCTCCCCGGCGGCCCGGGTGCTCATCCGACGGCGGGCGCCCAGCGTGACCGCCAGGGCCACCGCACCCCCGCCGAGCAGCAGGAACGCCGGTGCGGCCGATGCGGGCCCGGTGGCCGAGCCGCCCGCTCCAGTGTCGATGCGCCGGGGCCGGGGGATCTTGTGCCCACCGTCGTCGGCCGACGGGCCGTCGTCGCGGTCGCCGCGGTCGTCGGCCACCTGGCCGTCGTCGTGGCGGTCGTCGCCGGCATCGTCGCGGGTGCCGGCGTCGTCGTAGGTGTCGCCGGCGTCGTCTCGGCGATCGGGCCCGTCGTCGTCGTAGGTGTCGCCGTCGTCTTGGCGGTCGGCACCGTCGTCGCGGGTACCTCCGTCCAGGCGGTCGGGCCCGTTGTCGTCGACGGGCAGGTCGATCACGCCGTCCTGGAGATCGAGGCTGCCGTCGGGATCGTCGATGCCGTCGGGGAAGCCGGGGCCGTCCTGGCACGACGGGGTGAGCGTGCAGGGTGCGTCGGCGGGGCCGCCGGGTTGGGCGACGGCCATGGCCGGGACGAACAGGGTCGCTCCGACGTAGAGCGCGGCGCCGGCAGCCAGCGGGGCCACCAGGCGACGAGCGGTCCGGGTCATGCAGGGGGTCGGGTTGGTGTTCATGGCTGTACCTCCTGAATCGGTCGGGTTGTGACACAGGTGGGAGGCCGCACCGGGCCGATCCCTTACAAGTCGTGCCGGCGGAATTTCGCCTCAGGCGGCGTCGGCCACGGCGGCCGGCCGGAGATCAACGATCAGGCGCGGCGGCACGGGGCGCCACCCGCCGGCGCAGGGCCAGCACGCGGCCGGACATCGTCTCCGCCGGGACGAAGGCCAGGTACGCCACGAGCATGGTGGCGGAGAAGAACCCGAGCCCCATGGTCAGCTCGATGGAGGCGTGCAGCACCACGCCGGCGGCCAGCACCCACGGTCGGGCCTTGCCGTTCCACACGAGGAAGGCGAGCGCCAGCTCCACCGCCAGCGTGCCGAAGGTCATGACGTTCGAGACGAGCAGGGAGTCGGTCATCCAGGACGGCATGGCCACCCGGGCCAGCTCGTCGACCCGCAGGGCGTACGACACCGCCGTGCCGCTGTTCCAGGTGGTGCCCCGCACCTTCTCCCAGACGGTGAACAGGTAGACGACCGACAGCTGGACCTGCATGAGCCGCAGCGCCCACGGGGCCCTGCTCGGGAACTCCCAGAAGCGGTCCCGGTGCCGGCGCCAGCGGTCGACCGACAGGGCGGCGCCGGCCGGCGACGCCGCCAGGTAGAGGCCCAGGATGCGCAGCAGCATGTCGCCGCCGTTGAACAGGAACGGCGAGCGCCGCTGGAACGAGAGCATGGCCACGAGGAGGACGACGGTGGCCAGCCGGGCCCGGAACCCGACGGCGACGCAGACCGCCGCCACCACGAGGACGGCGTAGAGCCCGGTGACGGCGGCGTCGGACGGGAAGACGGACAGGAGCGACCACGTCCAGCCGCCGGCCGGGCTGTCGGGGACCAGGCCCGACGTCGAGAAGAAGGGCGAGAGGTCGGCGGCCAGCGAGAACGACCAGGTCAGGACCACGATCCCGTAGGCGATCCTGACGACCGCGAGCGTCGACGTGGGCGTCGGCGTGAACCAGAAGCGGTTCCAGCGAGCGACGAAGGTCCTCATGACGCGCCCTCCGTGTCCAGCTCGAGGCGGTCCAGATCGAGGCGATCCAGATCGAGGCGATCCAGATCGAGGCGGTACAGCAGCCGTTCGTCCCACGGGCCCGGCGGCTCGCCGCTGCCCGGCGGCGGCAGCGCCTGCGAGCGGCGCTCGAGCTCGACGCTCACCGGCTGCCGTCCGCGGTGATCGTGGTTCACGGCCACCCACCTCGCCGCGGACTCCCGCAGGTCACCGCTGCGGTCGCCGAGAACCGCCGTCGCCCACTTGCGCCAGTGGTAGGTGCGGTAGGCGGCGGCGACGGGCTCTCCCCGCGGCGGGCGCCAGAGGTCGGTCGTGCCGTCGTCGTAGGAGACCCTGGCCACCAGCTCGGTCGAGCGGCGGGGCGGGTCGGGGGCGAACATCCCCCACGACTGGCTGAGGCCGGTCGCCTGCAGGACGGGCCTGAACACCGGCAGGGCGACCCGGCGGATCTCCGAGCCCGGCAGGCTCGACACCAGCGCGGCGACGAGGACCACGCCGACGAGCCCGCTGATCAGCCACCGGCCCGCACGCGTCCCCTCGACGCGCTCCTGCAGGCCGACCTCCTCGACGACTTCCGGCACGTCCATGGCGTCCTCCTCGCAGGCTCGACACGAGGGGGAGGCACCACGGCCCGCGTGCCTTACAAGAAGTCGCGCGGATTCTTGTAAGTGATCGAGGACCCCGCTGCTCCTACCTGTACCAACCGACCGAGTGGCGAAGGAGGCGGATAGAGGAGGTGTCGAAGCGTGGCGAGTCGTACCGTGGGCCGGGCATGGAGGATCACGAGCTGGTCCTTGCCGCGCGGGACGGCGACAAGGACGCCTTCGCCGCCATCTACGACCGCTACGGCGACCGCCTGTACGACTTCCTGTGCTCGCTGCTGCGGGACCGGGACGAGGCCGCCGACGTCCTCCACGACTCCTTCATCGTCGCCGGCGCCCGGATCCACCAGCCTCCGCGACCCGGCCAAGCTGCGCCCGTGGCTCTACGCCATCGCCCGCCACGAGGGGCTCCGCCGCCTGCGCCAGAAGGCCCGCCAGGAGCCGGTCGAGGAGCTGGAGGTGACGGCCACGGGCCCGGGACCGGACGACCTCGCCGCCCAGGACGAGCTGCGCGAGCTGGTGGCCGCCGCGGCCCTGGGTTTGAACCCTCGCGACCGCGTCGTCCTCGACCTCCACCTGCGACAGGGCCTCGACGGCCAGGAGCTGGGCGACGCCATCGGCGTGAGCGCCCAGCATGCCTACGTGCTCCTCAGCCGGCTCCGGGACCAGGTGGAGCGCTCCCTCGGGGCCCTCCTGGTGGCCCGCCTGGGCCGGAAGGACTGTGAGGAGCTCGCCGCCGTCCTGGTGGACTGGGACGGCCGCTTCTCCCCGCTCGTCCGCAAGCGGGTCGCCCGCCACGTCGACGGGTGCGAGACGTGCAGCGACCGTCGCCGGAAGCTCGTGAGCCCGCTGAGCCTGCTGTCGGCGGCGCCCGCCATCGCGGCACCGGCGGCGGTGCGCCAGCGGGTGCTCGACGACGTCCAGCTGGTCAGCCACACGGGCGGCCCGATGGCGGGTCGCGACGGCTTCCCCCCGCCGCTGTACCCGAGGCGCCGGTCCCGGGCGCTGGTCGCCGCCGCCGCGGTGGCAGCCGTGATCGCCCTCCTGTTCGTCGGCGTGGCGATGCTGGGCGGCGATGGCGGTGGCACGGTGGACGTCGAGCTGGCCGGTGGGCCGGGAGGCTCGCTGGTGGTGGGGCCGGCCACGTCGCCGGCGTCGTCGACGTCGACCACGACCACCGCCACCGCCGGCGGCACCGGCCCGTCCACCACCGTGGTGGTCGGCCCGCCCACCACCCACGGGCCCGGCTCCACCTCGACCACCACGCCGAGCACCACGACCACGCCGCCGACCCGCCCCGAGGATGTCGACGCGCCCAAGGTGGGGGGCCTCACGGCTCGGCCGGCCACCATCTGGACGGCGGACACGGGGGGAGGCGACTGCGGTACGGCCATGCCCACCGAGACGACCATCGCAGTGAGCGCCGCCGACCCGTCGGGGATCACGTCGGTGGTGCTCGATCTGGGCGGCGCGGTGGAGCGCTCGTTCCTGATGGAGCCGGTCGGCGGAGACACCTACCGGGTGACGGTGGGCCCCTTCCCCGACGGCACGGTGCCTCGGGGCGGCTCCGCCAAGATCGAACTGACCGTCACCGCCACCGACCGGGCGGGGAACGCGGCCACCGCAACCGGCTCGTTCACGCTCAGGGACTGTCCGGCGTAGCTCCCGTCGACGTCGAGCTCCAGGAGCCGGGTGACCGTCGCCCGCTGTCGCTCGGCGTTCTCCATCGCCGCTTCGAGTACGCCCGCCAGGCGGCACCGGGCGCCGTCGGTTGGGCGTGTAGGTGCGGCGGGCAGGGCCCGGGCCGGGCACTCCCACGACGAGCACACGGTGCCCTCGCCCTCCATCGAACGAAGGGTGCGATAGAGCGCCACCGTGCCCGGGCAGATGCCCAGCTCGTCGAGGCGGGACAGCAGCTCGTAGCCGTGGCTCTCCCGCTCGCAGAGCAGGGCGACGATGGCCGCCTGCACCAGGTCTGCCTGCACACGGTTCCGCGGTGCCGCGCTCGCCGTCGCCGTCCTGGGCATGACATGGCCTCCGCCGTCCTAGTTGTTAGGGCGACCTAACACTAGGAATTAGGAGTGCCTAAGTCAAGGCTCCTCGTTCTTGAACCGCTTGCGCAGCTTGCGGCCGACGTCGCCCACCGAGTCCTTCAGGTTGCCGGGGCGGAAGTTGCCGGTGACCTGCTGCCACCCGGCCCTGCCCATCACCCGCAGGTTTCGCTCGAAGAAGAAGGCGCAGGCCAGCATGGCCAGGAAGCCGATGAAGCCGAGGATCAGCGACGAGGCGAAGGCGAGGACCAGCAGCGCGAACCCGGCGACGAACCCGACCGCCGCCCATTTGAGGTTGCGCCCGGCGTGACGGTAGAGCGTGGTCTGCTCCACCCCGCGGGCGAACGCCGGGTCGCTCTCATAGAACTGTTGCTCGATCTCCGAGAGGATTCGCTGTTCGTCTTCGTTCAGCGGCACGTTCGACTGACCCTTCAAGCACCCGGTTCGCGTTCAAGGCCATCTTCGCACAGAGGCGGCGCGTCAACAACGCGCTTGTGGTCGGGAGAGGACGGTCCCCATTGCTGGTCACCCGTCCGCCGGAGCCGCAGCCCGTCCCGGCTGACCAGGGCGGCAGGGCCCACGGCGGTGTCGCCGAACCGGCGCCGGACGTCCTCCACCGCGCTGGCGACCTGGCTGTCCCCCGGGGCCCCTGCGTCGTCGCCGGAAGCGATCGCGTCGTCGAGCCGAAGCTGCTCGGCCTCCGGCTCGGCCAGGTTCGACACGCTCACGCCCACGAGGCGCACGCCGGGCCCGCAGTCGACGCCGTCAAGGAGCTCGGCCGCCACCCGGGCCAGCACCGGCCCGGCGCTCAGCGGGCGGGGGACGGTGCGGGACCGGGTGATCGTGCGGAAGTCGCCGAAGCGGACCTTCAGGGTCACCGTCCGCCCGGCGACGCCGGCCCGTCGCAGCCGGGTGGCGACGGCGTCGCACTGGCGGACGACTTGGGTGTGCAGGCGGTCGACGTCGAACAGGTCCTGGCCGAAGGTCTCCTCGTGGCCGATCGACTTGACGGCGCGGTCGGGCTCCACCGGGCGGTCGTCGCGGGCCCAGGCCAGGTCGTGGAGGTGACGGCCGAGGGACTTGCCCAGGGCGCCGACGAGGGTCTCGACGGGAAGGGCGGCCAGGTCGCCCACCGTCCTGACGCCGAACCGGTCGAGCCGGGCACGCGTGGCCGGGCCGACGCCCCACAGGGCCTGGACCGGGTGGGGATGGAGGAAGGCGATCTCCTCGCCGGGCTCGACCACCACGACGCCGCGGCCGGGGACGGCGCCCGAGGGAGATGCCGTCGGCTTGGCCGCCTCCGACGCCAGCTTGGCGATCAGCTTGCAGGTGGCAACCCCCACCGAGGCGTTCAGGTGCAGGTCGTCGGCGATGCGCCGGCGGATGGCGGCCCCGATCTCGGGCGCGGTGCCCAGCAGCCGGCGGGCGCCGCCCACGTCGAGGAAGGCCTCGTCGAGGGCGATCCCCTCCACCAGCGGGGTGAACGACAGGAGCACCTCGTGGAGGCGCCGGCTGTAGTCCGAGTAGCGGTCGAAGCTGCCCGGCAGGAACACGGCATGAGGGCACAGCCGCCGGGCCCGTCCCGATGGCATGGCCGACCGCACGCCGTAGGCGCGGGCCTCGTAGGAGCACGACGCCACCACCCCCCGGTCGCCGGTGCCCCCCACGATGACCGCCTTGCCGGCGAGCGACGGGTCCTCCAGCACCTCGACCGACGCGTAGAAGGCGTCCATGTCGACGTGGAGGATCGTGAGATCCATGGGCCCACGTTGACATACCGCGCCGATCGGATTGGGCCGGCGAGGCTGGTCAAGCGGCGGGCGTGGCTCCGGTGCCAGTGGGTGTGACGGTAGGGGCGGGCGCCGGCGATCGGCGGGCGCGGCGACGTAGGCGGCGGGGACGGTCGCGAACGCCCCACCAGGTCACCAGCAGCAGTGCCTCCACGATGATCCGCGAGGACATCTTCGACGCCCCCCGCTCACGGTCGACGAACTCGATCGGCAGCTCGACGATGGTGCCGCCGCGCTGCTCGACCCGGTAGGCCATCTCGATCTGGAACCCGTAGCCGTCGGCCCTGACCGAGGGGAGGTCGAGCCCGGCCACCGTGTCGGCGCGGTAGGCCCGGAAGCCCGATGTGGCGTCGGCGACGGGCAGACCGAGGACGAACCCGGCGTAGCGGTTTCCCCAGCGGGACAGCGCCCGGCGGTGCGGCGCCCAGTGGGGGATGGTGCCGCCGGGGATGTAGCGGGACCCGATGGCCAGGTCGGCGCCCGCCTCCACCGCGGCGAGGAGGGCGGGGAGGGCGCCAGGATCGTGGGAGAGGTCGCTGTCCATCTCGACGAGGACGTCGTAGCCGCGGACCAGTCCCTCGGCGAACCCGGCCCGGTAGGCGGAGCCCAGCCCGGACTTGGTGGCACGGGTCATGACGTCGACGCCGCCCAGCTCGGCGCCCACCGACTTGGCGATCTCGGCAGTGCCGTCGGGGCTGGAGTCGTCGACGACGAGCACGTGGGCGGTGGGCACCGCTTCCCGCAGGCGGTGCAGAACCTCCGCGATGTTCTCCGCCTCGTCGTAGGTCGGGAGAACGACGAGCGTCGTCATGGCCGGAGCCTACGATCGCTGGAAGTGGAAAGCCCAACAAACCCGCCCGAAGGTGGTCCGCCAAGCCTGCCCGAAAGCGGTCCGCCAGGCCTTCCCGATGCGCCGACCGCGCTTCCGTCGGTCCAGGCCCGCGCGGTGGCGTTCGCCGCCATCCTCGTGGCCGGGCTGTGCGGGGGCCTCATCGGCCGCGCCCTCGTTCACATCCAATGTTCCGGCGATTGCGCCACGCCCAAGGCGCTCGGTGCCCTGGTCGGCGCGCTGCTCGCAGCGGGCGGTGTCGCGGTCGTGGCCGTGCTGGTGCTTCGAGCCATGGGTGAGTGGAAAGCAGGACCGGCCGGCCGTCGAGGATGACCTCCCAGGACACCCGGCGCTCCTCGCCCGTCATACCGTAGGTATCGGCCGAAACGCCCCCCGGCTGTAGCCCGGCTGGACTGCTCACCACGCTGCCTCATCCCCGACGATGCTCGCACCCGAGGGCTCGGGCGCTCTTGGCGTCAGATAGCACGTGAGTGTGCAAGAAGGTACAATATATGACCTTTCTTGCCCACTCGCCGACGGAACGTCACCCTCCCAGCCTTAGTCGGCGGAACCCCTCGGCGAACCTGACTCCTGCCAGCCGGCCGGCCTCCTCTGCCCGCTGGCGCAGGACCGACCGGAACCACTCGCCCTCGCCCCCTTCGCCGAGGCTGGCTGGTGTGGCAGAGGACGGCGTCGACCTTGGTCTCGATCGAGGTGCCGACGTCGACCCACACGTTCGGCTCGAGCGTCCCCGAAAGGAGCACCCTGTCGACGTGGTGGGCCGGGCCGGCGTCGGGGAAGTAGTGGGGGTTCCCGGCGGCGGGCGACACTGCGTCGAGCGCGGCCCAGCCGAGGGCGCGGTGGTCGGAGTGGTTGAAGTACGTCTCCCCGAAGAACACCGCCGTCGGGTCGTGGCAGAGGAGCACGTCGGGCCGGAGCTCCCTGATGGCGGCCACGACGAGGCTGCGGAGACCGGGCGTCTCGGCCAGGTCGCCGTCGTTCACGTCCAGCTGACGGCGACCGGCCAGGCCCAGCACCCGGGCCGACGCCGCCATCTCCTCGGCGCGACGGCGGGCCAGCTCGTCGGGATCGACCGCCGGGTCGGACGAGCCCTTCTCGCCCCGGGTGCACACCATGACGTGCACCTCGCAGCCGGCGGCGGCCCAGCGGGCGAGCGTGCCACCGCAGGCGATCTCGGGGTCGTCGGGGTGGGCGTAGACCGCCAGCGCCCGCGCCGGCACGTCGTCCATGAGCTCGGCCACGGCCATCGCCAGAGCCGCCTAGGGGGCGGACGCCAGGGCGCTCATGGCCCGTTCGACGCCCTCGTCGTCGACGTCGTGGTGGGTGACGAGGCGCAGCGTCCCGGGGGCGATGGTGCCGGCGAGGACGTCGTGCTCGGCGAGGTGGCGCAGCACCGAGTCGGTGTCGGCGACGGTCCAGGTGACGATGTTGGTCTCCACCGCCGCGGGGTCGCAGCCGGCGTCGGGCCACCGCTCGGCCACCGCCTCGGCCACCCGGCGGGCCCGCCGGTGGTCGTCGGCCAGCCGCTCGACCATCGTTCGCAGGGCGACGAGCCCGGCGGCGGCGATCACGCCCGCCTGGCGCATCCCGCCACCCAGCCGGGACCGCTCCACCCGGGCCTCCTCGATCACGTCGAGAGGGCCGGCCAGCACCGAGCCGACCGGCGCGCACAACCCCTTGGACAGGCAGCACATCACCGTCGTGACCGGTTCGCACCAGGCGGCGGCGGGCGTGCCGGTGGCCACCTCGGCGTTGAACAGCCGGGCGCCGTCGAGGTGCACCGCCAGCCCGCCGGCGTCGGCGACGGCCACCGTCTCGTGGAGCGTGTCCATCGGCCACACCGTGCCGCCGGCGGCCATGTGGGTGTTCTCGATGCTGAGGAGCCCGGGACGGGGCTGGTGGTGGTGGACCGCGGCCAGCGACCAGGCCACGTCGGCCGGGGAGACGACGCCGCCGTCGTCGTCCACGGCGTTGAACTGGAGGCCGGCGTTGCGGGCCGCGGCCCCGTTCTCGTAGATGACGACGTGCTGGCGGCGGCCGGCGACGACGACCGACCCCGCCGGCGCCAGCAGGCGCAGGGCGATCTGGTTGGCCATGACGCCCGACGGGACGTACAGCGCCGCCTCCATCCCCACCCGCTCGGCGAAGGCGTCCTGGAGGGCGTTGACCGTCGGATCCTCGCCGTAGACGTCGTCGCCCACCTCGGCCTCGGCCATCGCCCTGCGCATCTCCGGCGTGGGCCGGGTGACAGTGTCGGAGCGCAGATCGACGACCTCACGAACCACCATGACCGTACGATGGCAGATCGTGACCTCCCCTCCCAGCCCCGCCTGCCGCCAACTCGGATTGACGGGCGAGCCCCCGGACCTCGGCGCCGTCCTCGAACTTGCCCTCGAGCCTGGCGGACCGGGCCGGCACGCTGCTGCTGGACAGCCGGAAGCACCGGGGGGCGGGGGCCGGCACCAAGACCAGCGGCACCGACATCGTCACCGACGCCGACCGGGCGTCGGAGTCGCTCATCGTCGAGGGCATCCTCGCCGCCCGCCCCGACGACGGGATTCTCGCCGAGGAGGGCTCCGCCCGGATGGGCACGAGCGGCGTCAGGTGGGTCATCGACCCCCTCGACGGCACCACCAACTACCTCTACGGACTGCCCGCCTGGGTTGTCTCGATCGGAGTGGAGGTGGATGGCGTGGTGGAGGCCGGCGTCGTCGCCGACCCGTCCCACGGCGAGACCTACTCCGCCCTGCGGGGGGGCGGGGCGTGGTGCAACGGGCAGCGGCTGCAGGTCAGCGGTGCCACCGACCTCGCCGTGTCCCTCGTCGGCACCGGGTTCGCCTACCTGCCCGCTCGCCGGGCCGAGCAGGCCACCGCCCTTCCGGTCGTGCTCCCCGCGGTTCGGGACATCAGGCGCGCCGGGGCCGCCGCCCTCGACCTGTGCTGGGTGGCGTGCGGGCGCCTCGACGGGTACTACGAGACCGGCCTGAAGCCGTGGGACTTCGCCGCCGGCCTGCTGATCGCCACCGAGGCCGGCGCCAACGTCTGCGGCTTCGACGGCGGGCCTCCGTCGGGGGCGTCGGTCGTCGCCGCCACGCCCGGCATCCTCGGCGCACTGGTCGAGCTCCTGGCTTCCGCGGGCGTCACTCCCGACCCCGGGTAACCCGGTCCGGGCCTCAGGGCCGTCTCCGGCGCCGACCAGGGACATCCCGGAGAGCGAATTGTCGCCAGGCGTGCCAGCATTGGGCCGTGCAGATGATGTCCACGATCCTCCGGTTCATCGGGCGAGAGCTCTGGCGGGTCGTCGTCGGGGTGATCGGCTTCCTCGTCCTGGCCGTCGGCCTGGTGCTGCTCGTCACGCCGGGGCCCGGGCTGCTGGTGATCGTCGCCGGGCTGGCCATCCTGTCGACGCAGTTCGCGTGGGCGGCAAGCGCCCTCGACTACGCCAAGTCGAAGGCGGTCCAGGCCAAGGATGCCGCGTCCCGCCGAGCCGAGGCCCGACGCTCGCGGGTGCGCCAGGGGATGCCGCCCAAGTCACCGCCTGAAGCGTTCTAGGCCGAAGCGTTCTAGGCCGAAGCGTTCTGACTCAAGGCAGACCTAGGGGGTCGCCCGGCTCGGCCCGGACGACGATCGTGCCGGCCATCCGGTCGTGGAGCCCCCGCCGCAGGGGGTCGAGCACGAGCGTGGCCCGCAGCCCGATCGACACCGCCCACCCGACGTAGGGGATGAACCAGGCGACGGCCGGCAGCAACCAGCGCTGGAACGACGCCCGCCACCCCGGCAGGCGGCCATCGTTCTGCATGACGACCCGGGCCCCGACGATGAGCTTGCCGAACGTCCGGCCCCAACGGGCGGTCGGCCCCACCACGTACACGCCGTGGAGCACGAACACGATGGCGACGAATGCGGTGATGGCCGCCCCTTCCAGCCGAATGGCGCCCCGTAGCAGCACGAGCGGCGTGGTGACGATCGCCCCGAAGACGAACAGGTCGGCGACAGCCCCGATCACCCGCTGGCCGGTGGTGGCCAGCTGGTCCTGGTCCTGGCGCTGGCGCTTGGCCGGAACCCGTTTCACGACAGGTGGGCCTCGAGCCGCGCCAGCGTGCGCTCCATGGCCTTGCGGTTGCGGGACGGGAACCGGACCAGTCGCAGCGCCAGGGGCGAGAGGGCGTCGGTGTAGTCGAACGTCTCCCGCACCAGGGTCCCGCCCTCGGCCGGCTCCAGCTCGTAGCGCCACACCTGCCGGCCGACGTGGCGCCAGGCCAGCCGGCGCCCCTCTTCGAACTCCACGACGGTGTTGGTGATCTTGTAGGGGACGCCGATCCGCATCGACATCCCGAAGCTGGCGCCAGGCGCCAGGCGGGCCGGAGCGTCGTCACGGGGCTCGAGGAGCGAGCCCGAACCGTCGATGACGGGATGCAACGCCGGGTCGGCCAGGACGTCGAAGATCCGCTGGGCGGGTGCCGGGATCAGCCGCTCGACGACGACCTGGCGGGTGCCGCGACGACCCGTCTTCCGAACAGGGGGAGCCATCTGCGGCACGCTACGGGATGGCCGGAGGGACGGTTGTCGCCATCGACGCCGGCACGACGGGCGTCAGGACCGTGGCGGTGGACGAGGCCGGGCGGGTGGGCGCCAGGGCGTACCGGGAGCTGACCCAGCACTACCCGCGGCCGGGCGAGGTGGAGCACGACCCCGACGAGATCTGGGCCGCGGTCGCGGCCACCCTGGCCGAGGTGGTGGCCGGGCTCGACGGTCCGGTGGCGGCCGTCGGCATCACCAACCAGCGGGAGACCGTCGTCGCCTGGGACCGGCGCACCGGGCGGCCGCGGCACCGGGCCATCGTCTGGCAGGACCGCAGGACGGCCTCACGGTGCCGGCAGCTGGAGGAGGACGGCCACCTGGCCCTCGTCCGCGATCGGACAGGACTGGTGCTCGACCCGTACTTCTCGGCCTCCAAGATGGAGTGGCTGCTCGGCGAGGGCGGCGTGGCCGCGGACGAACACCTGGCGCTCGGCACCGTCGACTCGTGGGTGCTGTGGAACCTCACCGGCGGCCGGGCCCACGCCACCGACCCGTCGAACGCCAGCCGCACCATGCTCTTCGACATCCGCCGCCAGGCGT
Source organism: uncultured Acidimicrobiia bacterium (assembly GCA_963827345.1). Lineage (GTDB taxonomy): Bacteria > Actinomycetota > Acidimicrobiia > Acidimicrobiales > AC-14 > CAWGUU01. Next base: position 1,035,405 of record CAWHAN010000006.1, read on the forward strand.
GGTCGCCCGAGCTGTGCGAGCTGTTCGGCGTGCCCATGGCGGCTCTGCCCGAGGTCCGCCCGTCGAGCGGACGGTTCGCGATGCTGGATTTCCCTGGGCTGGACTCGAGGGTGGCGGTCAGCGGGATCGCCGGCGACCAGCAGGCCGCCCTGTTCGGCCAGACCTGCTTCGAGCCGGGGATGGCCAAGAACACCTATGGCACCGGCTCGTTCGTGCTGGTCAACGCCGGTGAGGAGTGCCCGCCGCCCGTCGAGGGGCTGCTGACCACCGTGGCCTGGACGCTCGGCGACGCCGCCCCGGTTTACGCCCTGGAAGGCGCCATCTTCGTCACCGGTGCCACCGTGTCCTGGCTGCGGGACGGCCTGGGGATCATCGCCGAGGCGGCCGACGTGGAGGAGCTGGCCGCGAGCGTCCGCGACACCGAGGGCGTCTACCTGGTCCCCGCGTTCGCCGGCCTCGGCAGCCCGTGGTGGGACCCGTGGGCCAGAGGGACGGTCGTCGGTCTCACCCGTGGCACCGGGCGGGCGCACCTGGCCCGGGCCGCCCTGGAGGCGATGGCCTACCAGACCCGGGACGTGGTCGAGGCCATGAGCGCCGCTGCGGGCCAGCCGGTGACCGGCCTGCGGGTCGACGGCGGGGCGTCGGTCAACGACCTCATGCTCCAGATGCAGGCCGACCAGCTCCAGGCGACGGTGGCCCGCAGCGCGGCCACCGAGACGACGGCGCTGGGTGCGGCCTTCCTCGCCGGTCTCGCCGAGGGGGTCTGGTCGTCGACCGACGAGGTGGCCGCATGCTGGCGACTGGACGCCGAGTTCCGGCCCCAGTCGCCTCGCTCGGTGGCCGACCGCCGCCATGGGGAATGGCGGCGAGCCGTCCACCACTCGAGGGGGTGGGCGCAGGCGCAGGAGTAGGCGCCGTCAGACGGTCATGAGGTCCGCCGCCGGCTGCCGGGTGGCCAGCTCGGCCAGGCGGGCGTCGACGATGCGGGCCAGGGCCGCCAGCTGGCGGCGCTCCCTCGCCCGGAAGGGGCGGCCCCGCCGCCCCAGCACGAGGGCGATGGAGGCGCCGGCAAGGGCGGCCCAGGCCACGTCGTCGGGCCCGCACTCCCCTGCCGCGACAGCCGCCGACGACCGGCTGCCGGCCACAAACGCGGCAAGCCAGGCGGGAGGCGGGGGGATGCCCTCCGAGGCGAGCAGCAGCCGGTCGTCGAGGTCGACCGCGGCGACCCACTCGGAGCCGAAATCGGCACCGGCGTGGGCGACGAGCACGGTGAGCAGAGCAGCTGGCGTGGTGGCCGCCACCAGCAGGGCGGCGGTCTCCAGCGCGTCGAGGCGGGCATCGTGCAGCCGGTCCGGGGAGGGTCGCACGTCCTCCACGTCGACGCCGTCGACCTGGTCGATCTCGGCCACGAGGAGCCCGACGAGGCCGGCGTCGGGCAACTGCACGACCAGCTCGTCGATGGCTCGGCCGGCGCCGCGCTCGAGGATGTCGATTCCCACGACATCCCCGCGCACCGCGCCGATACGGCTGGCCACCGCCCCGAGGGCTCCAGGACGGTCCGGCAACCACACCCGCACCACGAACGTTTCCACCAGGCCAACGTACGGGGGGCGTGTGAACGGCGGGTTTCCGCGTGGCGACGAGCGGGTTAGGTTGCGCGCATGGCATCCGCGCAGAAACCCGACGTCTCCGTCCCGGACGGCGACCCGCCCACCGAGCTGGTCGTGGAGGACCTGGAGGAGGGCGACGGCCAGGAGGCCAAGCCCGGCGCCAAGGTCGAGGTCCACTACGTGGGCGTCGCCTGGTCGTCCGGCAAGCAGTTCGACGCCTCCTGGGACCGGCGCTCCACTTTCTCCTTCCAGCTCGGCGCCCGGCAGGTGATCGGCGGCTGGGACCAGGGTGTGGCCGGCATGAAGGTGGGCGGCCGGCGACGGCTGACGATCCCGCCCGAGCTCGGCTATGGCAGCCGGGGAGCCGGCGGCGCCATCAAGCCCAACGAGACGCTCGTCTTCGTCGTCGACCTGGTCGGCGTCAAGTAGCGAGCCCCTCACCGAACTGGGGCCACACAACCGCGCCATACGCCGGTAGGTGGCCCCAGTTCGCCGGAGGGCGGTAAGGTCGGCGACGTGGGGGACGTTCAGCCGTCTTCGCGCCCGCCGGCGCTGGTCACCTCGATCGCCTTCGGCGCCATCGGGGCGGTGCTCCTGCTGGTCGGCCTGGCTACCAGCTCGATCCCGCTGGTGGTGGCGTCGAGCCTGGCCGCCACGCTGTCGCTGATCTCGGTCCTCGTCTGGCGGTCGCAGCTGATCGATTCCTGGCACCAGCGCCAGTCGGGCGACACCCAGTAGCCGGTCGCTACGGCTCCAGCCCTATTGATCGAGCAGGGTCAGCGCCCGGCGCATGTTGAGCGTCGCCTGGCCGATGCGTTGCTCGTTCTCGATGAGGGCGAAGCGGACGAACCCGTCGCCGGTGGGACCGAAGCCCACGCCGGGTGACGTGGCCACCTTGGCCTCCCGCACGAGGAACGACGAGAACTCCAGCGACCCCATCTCCCGGTAGGGCTCGGGGATCGGCGCCCAGACGAACATCGTGGCCTTGGGCTTCTCGACCTCCCAGCCCATGCGACCCAGGCCCTCGCACAGGGCGTCGCGCCGGCCCCAGTAGACCTCGTTGACCACCTTGGGGTAGTCGGACGCCTCGTTCATGGCCACGATGGCGGCGATCTGGATGGGCTGGAAGGCCCCGTAGTCGAGGTAGGACTTGAGCTTGGCCAGGGCTCTGACGATCTCGGGGTTCCCGACCAGGAAGCCGACCCGCCAGCCGGCCATCGAGAACGACTTGGTGAGCGTGTACAGCTCGACGGCGACGTCCTTGGCCCCCGGGACCTGCAGGATCGAGGGCGGCTGGTAGCCGTCGAAGGCGGTGTCGGAGTAGGCGAAGTCGTGGACGAGCACGACGTCGTGCTCCCGGGCGAAGTCCACCAGCCGGGTCAGCCAGGCCAGGTCGACGCACGTGGTCGTCGGGTTGTGCGGGAAGGACAGCACGATCACCCGGGGGCGGGGCCAGGCGTTCTCCCAGGCGTCGATCAGGTTGGCGAAGAAGTCCTCGTCGGGGCCGAGGGGCACCCGGCGGACGTCGGCGCCGGCGAACAGCGGGGCGTAGATGTGGATCGGGTAGGACGGCGTCGGCACCAGGGCGGTGTCGCCCGGGCCCAGCAGGACCCACATCAGGTGGGTGAGGCCCTCCTTGGCGCCGATGACGTTGATGGCCTCGGTCTCGGGGTCGAGCACGACGCCGAAGCGGCGCTCGTAGAGCGAGCAGATGGCCGCCCGCAGCTTGGGGATCCCCCGGCTGGACGAGTAGCGGTGGTTGCGGGGGTTCCTCGCCGCCTCGGCCAGCTTCTCCACCGCCACGTCGGGCGAGGGGATGTCGGGGTTGCCGAACCCCAGGTCGATGACGTCGTCGCCGGCTCGCCGACCCGCCATCTTCAGGCCGTCGATGACGGTGAAGACGTACGGCGGCAGGGCGTTGATGCGACGGAACTCCATGCGACTAGAAGCTACCGCCGGGCGGCCGCCACCCCGGCCAGCATTCCGGGCACAGACGGGTCGGCCACGTCGAGCGGGGCGCACACCGCCCACGTGGCGCCGGCCGCCTCGAGAGCGTCGAAATGGCGGTGCAGGTCGTCGGGCGTTCCCCATAGGAGCCCCTCGCGGCCGCCGAGGCGGGTCAGCTTGGCCTGGGCCTCCGCCAGGTCGGCACCGATCAGGACCTGGCCGGCCCACGTCGGCTCGACGCCGGTGCCCGCAAGGACCGCGGCCTCGGCCGCGAACGTCGCCGAGTCGGGGCACCAGCCATTCCACCCGTCGGCCGGCGCCTCCACCGCCGCCACCCGCACGCTCCCGGACCGTCCCCCGATCCAGGTGCGGACCCCGGCGGCCCGGAGGTCCCGGCAGCAGGCGACGAGGCTGGCCCGCCTCACCGCCACGGCCGCGAAGTCGATCCCGTAGGCCAGGTTCTCGTCCTTGTTGGCCGAGTCGCCGGTGCCCAGCCCGGCGATGAGCCGCCCGCCGGCGATGCGGTCGACGGTCACCAGGTTGTGCACGAGGACGGCGTCGGGCACGAGCCCGACGCGGGCCACGAGCGTGCCGACGTCGACCCGGGACGTCTCGGCGGCCACCGCTGCCAGCACCGTCGTCGAGTGCATGGCCGGGCGATGGGGCTGGCGCAGGGGCCACAGGTGGTCGAACACGAACACCCCGTCCAGGCCCGCCTCCTCCGCCCGGCGGGCGACGGCGATTGGCAGCTCGGCGTCGTCGTTGAACAGGGGCAGGGTGATGCCGACGCGCACGGGCTAGGACGGGATCGGCGTGGCGTGGTCGCCAGCCCCGGAGGCAAGGCAGGCACAGTCGGCGGCCAGGCAGGCGGCGCCGATGGCCCCCGCCCGCGGACCGAGGGTGGCGGGGAGGATCGGGATCACCGGCCGGAAGGCGGCGCCCTCCAGCAGGGTGACGAAGGCGGCTCGGATCGGGTCGAACAGCAGGTCGCCCAGCGTGGCCAGCCCGCCGCCGACCACGAAGGCCTCGGGGTCGAGGATGTTGGCCAGGTTGGCCAGCCCCAGCGCCACCCACCAGCCCAGCTCGCCCAGCACCCGGCAGGCGTCGGCGTCGCCGGACCGGGCGGCGGCGGCCACGTGCTCGCCCCGCACCGCCTCCGGGTCGCCCCCGGCCAGCTCCAGCACGGCGCCGGCCCGTCCCGCCTCGGCCGCCTCCCGGGCCAGGCGGCCGAGGCCGCTGCCCGACGCGAACCGCTCCCAGCAGCCCCGCTTGCCGCACGGGCAGGCGGGGCCGTCCTTGACCACCACCATGTGGCCGACCTCGCCGGCGAACCCGTTGGCGCCCCGGGCCAGGCGTCCCCCGGCCACGATGCCGCCGCCGATGCCCGTGCCCAGGGTGACGACCACAACGTCGTCCATCCCGACGGCGGCCCCCATCTGGCGCTCGGCCCAGGCCGCGCAGGTGGCGTCGTTGTCGACGACGACGGGCAGACCGAGGCGACGCTCCATCTCGGCCCGCACGGCCAGGCCGTCGACGCCTCGAAGGTTGGGTGCGAAGCGGAGCACGCCCGCTCGGTCCACCAGCCCCGCGATGCCCACTCCCACCGCCACCGGCGTCGCACCGCCGGCCACGTCGAGCGCGACCGCGGCCATGGCGTCGAGGAGCGGCTCCGGCCCCCAGGGGCGTCGGCACCTGGGCCTCGTCGACCAGCGTCGTACCGTCCAGGGCGACGGCGAGGCACTTGGTGCCGCCCACGTCGACGCCGACGGTGATCGGCACCGTTCTGGGCACCTAGAAACGGACCAGCGCGGCGATGCGGCCGAGGACGTCGAGGTCGGCGTTGTCCCTGCACATGGCCAGCCGGCAGGACTGGGCCAGCCCCTCCTGCACCGCCTCCTCGACGACGTCGTCCACCTGCTCCATGTCCGCCTCGCACAGCGGGCAGCGCCGGCCCAGGATCCCCACGAAGGCGCAGCTGCGACAGCGCCAGCCGGGTGCCTCGTAGCCCTCCGACACCAGGAGGGTCTCGGCCCGGCGGGCCACCAGCGCCTCCAGCACGTCGCCGATCCCGGCCACAGCCCCGTTCCCCGTGCCCAGCGCGTGCCGCAGGCGCTCGATTAGCGCCGCCTCCCGCGCCCGCTCGACCTCGGCCTCGACGTCGAGGGTGGCCGTGAGGATCTCGTCCTCACGGGCGCCCACGGGGATCGACAGGCGGGCCACCACCCGCTCCTTCAGCCACGGGTGCAGCTCGCCCTCCAGCTCTCCGACCAGGTCCTGGGGCGCGGCCAGCACCAGGTGGTCGAAGGCCTGCTCCTGGTAGAAGGCGAACGTGGCCTGGGCCGCCCTGCGCACATGGCGGGCGGCGGCCACCGCGGTGTGCCCGGCGACGTGGTCCTTCCCCCACTGGCCCCCGTCGTCGTCGTGGCGGGGCAGCTGGTCGAAGTGCTCCTGCTTCTCCACCAGGCGCCCGAGCTCGAACAGGAACAGCCGGGCCCTCTGCCGGTCGGCCAGCAGGACGGCGAAGCGGGCGTTGTGCTCGACGATCGACTCGAGGACCCGGATGTGGGCCGTGGGAGCGACGACGATCATGTTCGGCACCGGCACAGCCAGCTCCAGGACCTGCCAGTACTCCGCCGCCGAGCACGAGAAGACGGCCAGGCCCCGTGTCGACGAGCGGTCGAGCCCGCCGCGCACCAGGTCGGAGATCCGACGGAGGTCGGACTCCACCGACGTCTGGGCGGCGCGGTCGGCGTCGGCCGCCACCTTCTGGCGGCCCTTCCGCAGAAGGGCGTCGAGGTGGGGCTCCAGGTCGCCAGGCCGGATGTAGCGCCGTCCGTCGACGTTCAGGTAGCACGAGGTGACGGGCGCCCGCTCGTCCTTGAACCGGGCCACGTCGCGGATGAACCCACCCGGGATCGCCAAGGCGCCCAGGCTAGGCGACGTTGTCGCCGTCCGTCTTCTGGCCCGTCCGGGGACCGAACGTGCCGTGCGTCGACGCCCACAGCCCGCACAGGCCCAGTCCGTAGACCGGCACCAGGACCCCGGCAGCCAGGTTGGTGTACGGACGGGCGAAGGCGGTGCCCAACGCGACCACGACCTCGATGGCGAGGGACCAGAGCAGGGCCTTGCGGACGGGTGCCGGCGCGGTCCCACCGGCGAGGAAGTACAGGCCGCCGATTCCGATCGCTTCGGTGCGACTGCGTGCGACAGCCCGCAGGAACGAAACGCCGAACAGGACGCAGCCGGCCAGGAAGAGCACCACGTCGACCACGACCGCGGCTGTCGAGAAGACGTCGGGTGCGGCGGCGGCCGTCACCGACACGACGGTGAAGACGCCCGTGCCCCACCACGAGGCCCTGACGATGGGGTCGCCAGCAACCGGGTTACCAGTGAACGGCGTCGGCACCGTCAGACGTCTGCCCTCGCCGTGTCCTCCGCGGCGACGAGGGCGTCGGCCAGTCCGGCAGCCAGCCGGTCGTAGGAGTACTCCCGCTCCGCCCGCTCCCGGGCGGCCCGGCCCTGGCGGCGACGTCGCTCAGGGTCGTCGAGCAGTCGGGCGAGGGCGGCGGCGGCCACCCAGGGATCGCCGGGCCGGCCGACGACGTCGCCCGTCTCCCCGGCCATCACCGCCTCGGCCGCGCCCCCGCTGTCGCCTGCCACCTGGGGCACGCCACAGGCCGCGGCCTCCAGGAACACGATCCCGAAGCCCTCCTGCTCGAGCCCGCCCCAACGGCTGCGGCACAGCATGGCGAACACGTCGGCCGACCCCAACAGCACGGCCCGGTCGGCGTCGGTGACCCACCCGAGGAACCGCACGGGCGCGCCGCAGTGGCCGGCCAGCCGCTCCAGCCGCGTCCGGTCGCGGCCGGTGCCGGCGATGGCGAGGACCAGGTCGGGCCGGTCCCGCGCCAGGAGGGAAGCGGCGGCGATCAGCACGTCCATGCCCTTGCGGGGGACCAGCCGGCTCAGGGACACGACGAGCTCGGCGTCGTCCGGCAGGCCGAACCCGGCCCGGGCGGCGCTGCGCTCGGGGGCCGACAACGGCCGGAAGACGGAGGTGTCCACGCCCGGTGGGACGACCACCACGGGGACCCCGGGCGCCACCCGCGACGCCTCCCCCGCCGGGTACGTGCCGGCGGCGACGATGCAGGTCGCGCCCCGGAGCACGGGCGCCAGGAGCGAGCTCGCCGACGGGGAGGCGGGCCGGCACGGTCAGCTCGGCCCCGTGGACGACCACGGCGTAGGGGATCCCGAGGCGGGGACCGACCATCCCGAGGGGCAGGGCGGGGTCGAGGACGACGAGGTCGGCACCGGCCGCGGCCGCGGCCTGGCGGATCCAGCGGGCCGTGGCCGGAGTGGGCAGCAGCACCGGCACCTTGGAGCGCTCGATGGCGAACTCCTGGTCTCGGTCGAAGGCGTCGGCGTCGGCGTGGGGGGTGGTGAGGACGCTGACGCGCTGTGGCGGCAGCCGCCTCCACAGCTCCCAGAGGTAGGACTGGATGCCTCCCGTCTTGGGCGGGAAGTCGTTGGTGACCAGCAGCGAGGCCACCGGCGACTCGGCCCCCGCCTCAGCTGGGGCGGGAGCGACGCTTCCGGCGGCGGGGGCGGGGCTGCTCGATGCCCGCCGGCGGCGGCGGGGCGCCACCCGACGACCTGCGCTTCGGCGGCTCCGCCAGCGGTTGCCAGTCGCCCGCCGGTGAGGCCGAGATCCTCGGCCGCGATTCGTACGCCGTCGATCCGACGCCGGCCCCGAAGTCACCCCATGCCGCATCGTCGTCTTCGTCGTCGTCGCCGTACGCCTCGCCGCGGCTGTTCAGGCGGGCGGGCCCGGTGGGCGCCGGTCTCGGCGTGAACGGCCTCACCGACGGGGGCGGCGGGGCGTAGTCGTCATCCTCGATCGCCGCGCCCGCAGCGTCGGCGGGGAGGATGCGGAAGCGACCCGTCGCCTCCTGGTCGGCGAAGGGAACGAGCGGGTCGGGCGGGTCGGGTCTCGGCGCCGGCCGGCGCTCGGCTGGTGCCGAGGCGGCACTGGGCGGGGGCGGTCGCCTCACCGGCGGACGGCTCGACTCCTCGACCCCGCCGGATGCGGTCGGCACCGCCGGCCTATCGGCTGCCTGGCGCTCGCCTGCCTGGCGCTCGGCTGCCTGGCGCTCCTGAGCCTTGCGGGGGGCTGATTGCCGTTCCGGAGCCCGGGCAGGTCGGGCCTGCTGGCGGCCGAGCGGAGGTACCGACGCCGGGGGCGGAGGCTTGACCACCGGAGGCTGGGACGTCACGGCCCTCGCCACGAGCGCCCGGCTGGCGGCCACTCGGGCGGTGGTGACCTTGGCCACCGCCATGCGCACACCGGCGCCCCCAGGGGCGGCGACGGGCGGCGGCGCCTCGGCGCCGCTCTGGGCCGGTGCCGACGCCTTGGCCGCGGTGGCGGATTTGCCCTGGCTCTTGCGGGTGGTGGCCGGCTTCGCCCGCCCGGGCCCGTCTGGTTCGGGAACGGGAGCCGCCTTCACCCCCGGCCCCGTCGCCACCTTGGCATGGGTGCGGGCCTTGGTGGCGGCCCGGTCCGTCCGGTTCTTCGCCGGAGGGCGCACCGGCCCGGGCAGCGGCGGTCCGGGGTCGGCGGCGTACCAGGGACGCCGTCCCGCCCGACTGAGGGCTCTCGCCGGTGTCTTGGCGCCCGGCGGGCCCGGCTCGGGTGCGGCGGCCTCGGGGGTGGCGGCCTCGGGTGGGCTTGGCTCAGGTACGACAGCAGCGGCCTTGGGCGCCTTGGCGGCGCGGGAGCGCTTCGGCCGCGGCTCGGGGGTGGCGGCCGGCTCGGGGGGTGGGGCCGGTACATCCTCAGCAACCGCCGTGACCGGGCTCTCCTGCTCCCCCACCTGCGACCCGGCTGGCTCGCCGGTCCCGGCTGGCTCGCCGGTCCCAGCTGGCTCGCCTGCCTCGTCGGCCTCGTCGGCCTCCACGGCGTCGTCGGCATCGGTCACGTCGGGCTCGTCGCCGACCTCGACCGCCTCGGCGGGCTCCTCGGCCGGGACGGCCTCCACGTCGTCGGCGGGCTCCACGACCGCGACCGCCAGTTCCGGCTCGCTCGCCACCGCCGCCGCCGCGACACGCGCCACCACCGCTTCGACGGCCGTCGCCACCTCGGCCGGTCCGTCGTCGCCGCCCGGCACGCCTGCGGCCTGGCGCCGGGGCCTGCCCTTCTCGACGTAGGCCAGCTCGCCGGACAGCCGGGTGCGGGCCGTCAGGTCACCGGTGCGGACGTCGACCTCCCACTCGGCGTGGTGCTGGCGGCCCTTGGCCCGGTACTCGAAGCGCACCAGCCAGACCTGGTCGTGCAGCTGGTGGGCTCCCCACGAGACCGCGAACTCGTCCTTCAGCAGGGTGATCCCACGATCGAGCAGGTTCCATGCGACGGCCTCGGCGAGCGGGGCGTCGGAGTGGTCGCCTCGGGGCTTGGCGTAGACGAGGCTCTGGGCCAGCTCGACCACCTGGGCCTGCTCGGCGAAGATCGGGACGGCGAAGCGCTCCACCCACTCGACGTCGACCTCGGCCTCGTCGGCCACCGCCTCGGCCGACCGCCCGGCCCGGAGCCGGGCCTGGATCTCCCGCGGCGTGAGGTTGCTGCGACGAGAGCTGGAGCCGGAGCGGGTCTTCGGCTCGTCGCCGCGACGGCTCGACGTGACCCGCGTGCCATTGCGGCGCCGCTGGGCCTCGGCGATGGCGTCGAGAAAATCGTCCTCGAGAGGGACGACGTAGCCACCGGTCTGTGAGCCCTTCCGCGCCGTGAAGATCAGCCCCTTGCGGTCGGCTGTCAGCCCGACAAGGTGGAGCTTTCGCACACGCGCTCCCGAACGCCTCCGAAGTGTTGCCCGGTCGATCGGGCCTTGCCTGCCGACGGTAGCACCGGCTTTCCGCTCGCAGGCGGATGTCAGGGCGGATGTCTGGGCGGATGTTCACGGGGTCGGGCTCAGCCCCCCCGCCGGACCTGCCGCAGCGGCGGCACCAGGCCGACCTCGCCGAGCAACCGCACCGCCCTGGCCTCGGCCACGTCGATGATGACCGCCTCGCCGGGCTCGCGGCCGCAGATGAACGTGACGACGCAGTCGTCGCACGCCGGTGTGCTCTGCATCACGCAATCACCGCAGCTGATCTCCATGCCTCGGACCATACAGACGCCCTGAGACAGTCCCCCCAGAGCCTGCCTGAGACAGTCTCTCGGGGACCTCAGCGGTGGAGGACGGCCAGGAGCTGCGGGGACGAGATGACGTTGGCGCCCGCCCCCGCCGATCCGGCCCGCACCCGGTTGTCGCTCGACGCCACCACCACCGGCCTGAAGGGGCGCAGCTCCGCGGCCCGGGCGATGACCACGTCGTCGGCCTCCACCCCCGGCGGCGAGAACAGCACCCGTACCCGCCGTCCCGTCGACGGCACCTGCGGCGCCCAGACCGTGTCGGCCCCGTCGAACACCACCGCCACCTCGGCGCCCGTCCTCGCCGACATCTCCGACAGGGCGTCGACGAGCCGCCGCCGCTGCTCGGCGATGGAGTGGTCCGGCCAGCCCAGCTTCGACACGTTGTAGCCGTCGACGAGCACCGCCACGCCCGGCACCCGCACCAGGTGGTCGGCCGCCTCCACCGAGTCGTCGAAGATCCCGGGCGGCAGGGCCACCGGCATCGGCCGGGGACCGGCGCGCGGCGACCGAGGCCTGTCGGCGGCAGCCGGCCCCGAATCGGTGCCCGCCGCCGCCGGGATGGCCCCGACCGTGGGGGCGCCGGGCCCGGCGCGGCCGGCGGGCGCCTGGAGCTGCGGCGACGGTTGCAGCGACGTCGCCACGGACGCCAGACCGTCTGCCAGCGCAGCGGCCGCTCGGGCGGCGTCGATCAGCGCGGCCGCGGCGCCGGCCACGTCGAGGGCCTGTGACTGCCTCTCGTGCTCGACCGGCTCGGCCGGGAGGACGACGACCGGCGCGGCCCGCTCGAGTCGCGCCATCTCTTCCTCCGCCCCCCGCAGGAGCGCTCGCAGCTCCTCGACCTCGTGCGCAGCCGCCTCCGCCACCGCAGCCGCCTCCCCCGCCGCCACCGACGCCTCGGCGGCCAAGGCTCGAGCCCTGTCACGCTCGGTGGTCACCTGGGCCAGGCGGGCCTCCAGCTTCGTCGCCTGCTCGACGGCCGCCCGCCGGGCGTGACGCTCGTCGGCCAGGGCCACCGCCGCCCGAGCGGCGTCGGACTCGGCGGTGATCGCCGCCTCCTCGGCCCGGCGCCGGGCGGTCTCGGCCCCGGCCAGGCGCTTGCGAGCGTCACCCTCGGCGCGACGGTCTGCCTGGCGCTCCTCGGCGTCGGCCGCCTCGCCGACCATCTCGGCCAGCTCCTTCTCCCACCCCTCGGGCCGGGACAGGTAGAGCCACCCCGAGCGCCCCACGTCGCCCTCGGTGACGGTCTCCACCACGCGGGCCCGGAACTCCTCGTCGCTGTCGAGCACCCGCCGGGCCGCCACCAGCGCCGGGCGGGGCAGCTTGGCGAAATGGAGGAAGGGCCGCAGGGCCGGGGGCGGCGGCTCGATGGGGGTTGCGTCCTCGCCGGCGCGGGCCACGGCCACCGCAGCCTCCAGCGCCGGGCGCAGCAGGGTCTCGGCGGCCGGGGTCAGCCGCTCGCCGTCCAGGGTGCCTCCGCCAGTTGCTCCACTGCGCTGCCCGACCCGCACCACCGGCAGGAGACCTCCTCGACCGTCTCGGTCAGGACTTCCTCTTCCTCGACCGTCAGGTCCCCGCCCAGTGAGTAGTGGTGAAAGGCTCGGGTGCGCCTGCTGCTGGTCACGTCGAAACGGGTGCGATTGCCGCAGGCGGCGCAGCGGTAGCGGGCAGGGGCCACGGCAGGGCCAAGTCTGTCACACCCCTTTCAGGGCTCCTACCCGCGCCGACAGAAAACCAGAACCAGTAGGCCTCGCCCTCGGTGTGGCGCTTGGTCGTCGACCAGGCCTCCAACACGTCGTGCCCCAATCTCAGGCCACCACGTGGTGTGGGTCCCCCACCACGGCATCACTGAGCTGGCCGACTGGTCAGTTTGCCAACGCGAAGCCAGAGCCCTTTGGCGGCGGTCCGAACAGGAATGCGAGCTGTCGGAAGTCGGAGTCCTTGGAGACGATCAGGTAGCCGTGCTCGCCTGCATGGCCCAGACATCACGATCGGTGGCTGTGTCGAGCCCGAGGGACCGGACGTGGGCACTGCCGGGGAACCACGGAGCCAGGTCTGCGACGAGCCGGCGAGACAGGTTCTGGTCGAACAGCAGCCTCACGCAAGGGGCGGCGAGCCGGTGCTCACGCAGGGCAGCAAACGCAAGCGCGGCTCGGATGTGGGCCTCGGTGAGCTCTGGAAAGTCACTCACGATCTCGTCGTGCGTCATGCCACTGGCCAAGTATTCGAGCGCGTCGTACACCGCGATGCGCGTGCCGACGAAGCACGGCTTGCCGCCGCGGACCTCGGGCCGAACGTCGATGAGTGCGGACAGATCCACAAACCCGAGCGTACCTGGCCCGCGCTGCGCCAGAACGTCCAGCGAGTGGGAGGCCGAGATCACCTTGATCGTCGAACGTATGTTCGCTACGGTCGATGGATGCCCCGTGCCCAGATGCAGGCGAGTCTCCCGATGCAGGCGAGTTTGGACGACATGGGGACACCGCTGGCCGACGTCACCTTCTGCGTCCTCGACCTCGAGACCACCGGAGCCTCGCCCACGACGTGCCGGATCACCGAGGTCGGCGCCCTCAAGGTGCGGGGCGGCGAGTCGCTGGGCACGTTCGACACCCTCGTCAACCCCCAGACCGAGGTGCCGTTCTTCATCACCGTCCTCACCGGCATCACAACGGCGATGGTCACCCCGGCCCCCACCATCGACGAGGTCATGCCCAACCTGCTCGAGTTCATCGGCGACTCGGTGATCGTCGGCCACAACGTCCGCTTCGACCTGTCGTTCCTCCAGTGGCCCTGGCCGACCTCGGCTACCCCCGGCTCGGCAACCGTTGGGTCGACACGTGCGGCCTGGCCCGCCGCCTGGTGCGCGACGAGGTCCCCGACTGCCGGCTGTCCACCCTCGCCGACCGCATGCGCCTGCCGCACAAGCCCACCCACCGGGCCTTCGCCGACGCCCTGGCCACCACCGACCTGCTCCACGCCCTGCTCGAACGGGCCGGCACCCTGGGCGTGCTCGGCCTCGACGACCTCATCGAGCTGCCGACGATCCGGGCCCACCCCCAGGCCAACAAGCTCAAGCTCACCACCCGCCTCCCCCGCCGCCCCGGCGTCTACCTGTTCAGGGGACAGGGCGGCAAGGTGCTCTACGTCGGCAAGGCCTCCAACCTGCGGTCCCGCGTCCGCTCCTACTTCGGCGGCGACGAACGCCGGAAGGTCCACCAGCTCCTGCGGGAGACCGAGACGATCGACCACGTCGTGTGCTCCGGCCCGCTCGAAGCCGCGGTGCTGGAGGTCAGGCTCATCCACCACCACCTGCCGCCGTTCAACCGCCGGTCGAAGATGTGGTCCCGCTACGCCTACCTGAAGCTCACGCTCGACGAGCCCTTCCCCCGGCTGTCGGTGGTCCGCTCCGTCCGCCCCGGCGATGGCTGCCTCTACCTCGGCCCCCTCTCCTCCACCGGCGCCGCCCGCCAGGTCGCCGAGGCCATCGAGTCGGCGGTCCCCATCCGGCGCTGCACCGCCCGACCGGGGAAGGTCCGGCGGCCGGCACCCTGCACCCCCGCCCAGTTGGGCGTGGCCGCCTGCCCCTGCGCCGGCACGGTGTCGCACGCCGAGTACGCGGCGCTGGTCGAGCGCGTCGTCAGGGGCCTTACCGTCGAGCCCCGAACGCTCCTCGAACCCCTGGAGGCCCGGATGCGCGACATGGCCGCCGCCGAGCGGTTCGAGGAGGCGGCCGACGCCCGCGACCGCGCCGCCGCCCTGGCCCGGGCCCTCAGCCGGCACCGCCGCCTCGACTCCCTCCGCCGAGCCGGTCGGTTGGAGCTCGACGTCGACGGCGACCACGTCGTGCTGGCGGGCGGCACCCTCGCCGCCGGGCCGGGGATGCTGGCCCTCGTCCCCGACGGCGGCGGCCCTCCCGACGACGGCGGCGGCTCGCACCGCGTCTCGGGAGTCGAGCGCGACGCCCCGCTCCCCTGCCACCTCGTCGACGAGGTGGCCTGCGTCGCCGCCTGGCTCGACGCCGAGGGCCGGGCAGCCACGCTGGTCAGCTGCGACGGTGCGTGGGCGTCACCGCTGCCGGCGCTGCCCGGCTACGAGCCCGCGGGCCGCCCGGCGTCGCGCCGCGACCGCTAGCCAGGCGACCAGCAGCTGCTCAGGTGGCGGCGGCCCGGACGATCTTCGTCGAGGCGTCGGCCAGCGCTGTCGCCGACCGGTCGAGCTTCGTGACCACGACGAACAGGTTCGTGCCGTTCAGCACCACCGCCTGCCCGCCCGCCACGAAACCCTTGTCACCGATGTCGGTGAGGTCCTTGGGCGACGCCGCCCCGGCCTTGATGGTCTCGTAGTTGGCGGCGTTCTTCGGGTCGGTGGACTTCACCACCAGGATCAGGGAGTCCGCGCCCGTGGCCAGGGCGAACGTGCAACTCGTCCCTGCCGCCGATCCGGCCGAGCCACCCGCGTTCACCGGGGCGCCGATGGCGGTCTCCACCTCGGCCTCGGTCACGATGTCGCAAGGCTTGTCCGACACCACTGCTGGGGCCACGGTGGTGCTCGCCCCCGGATCGGTCGTGTCCGAGGCCTCTCCCTTGTCGTCCCCGCCGCCGCAGCCCGCCAGCAGGAGGGCCGAAACCAGGACCAGCGTCACAACGGCGATAGCCGAGCGACATCTCACGGCGACGTCCTCTCTCACGATGAAACGGCTTGGGCCTGGGCCTGGGAGACCTTGGCCATGCGCTCGAGCACCGAGGCGGCCCGACCGTCGTCGATCGATGCCGCCGCCGCCTCGAGCCCGGTGCCCACAGTGTCGACGAGCCCGGCGGCCACCAGCCCGACGGCGGCGTTGAGCATCACGAATTCGCGGTGAGGACCACGCCGGCCATCGAGGACGCCCCTCGCCATGCCGGCGTTCGTGGCGGTGTCGCCGCCGACGAGGTCGCCCGGCTCGGCGCTCGACAGACCCAGCGCCGCAGGATCGATCTCGAACGTGGTCATCCCGCCGTCTCGCACGTCGATCACGGTGGACGTCGTGGTGGTGGTGACCTCGTCGAGCCCGTCGTGGCCGAACACCACCATGGCCCGCTCCGCCCCGTTGGCCAGCAGCACGCCGGCCATCTTCTCCGCCATGCGGGGATCGCTGACGCCGAGCGACTGGCGCTTCAGCCGGGACGGGTTGGCCAGCGGGCCGATGAAGTTGAACACCGTCGGCACTCCCAGCTCCCTGCGAGTGGGGCCGGCGTGGCGCAGCGCGGGATGGAAGCGGGGGGCGAAGCAGAACCCCATCCCCGCGTCCTCGATGCAGGCCACCACCCCGTCCGGAGGGAGATCGACGACGACCCCGAGGGCCTCCAGCAGGTCGGCCGAGCCGCACCTCGACGACGCCGCCCGGTTCCCGTGCTTGCACACCGGTGCGCCGGCACCGGCCACCACCAGTGCGGCCAGCGTGGAGGCGTTGATCGTGCAGCTGCGGTCTCCGCCGGTGCCGCACGTGTCCACCAGGTCGGGCCGCCCGGGCACCTCCACCACCAGGCCGTGCTCGAGGGTGGCCCCCAGCAGCCCGGTCATCTCCTCGACGGTCTCGCCCTTCATGCGCAGGGCCACGCAGAAGGCGGCGATCTGGGCCGACGTCGCCCGTCCCTCGAGGATCTCGGTCATCGCCGCGGCTGCGGACGCCGCCGGCAGGTCGACGCGGCGCGAAAGGGCGCCCAGCACCGCGGGCCATCCCCCGAGATCAGCGAACGTCATGGCCGAGAACGTACTGCCGGAGGCGGGCGACGTGCCTACCCGAGCCAGACGGGCGTCAGGCCGCCGCGGTCTTGCGACGCTGGCGGAGGATGCGGCGCCGCTCCTTCTCGGTGGCGCCTCCCCAGACACCCTCGTGCTCCCGGGTGCTCAACGCGAACTCCAGGCACGGTTGACGGACCGCGCACGACGAGCACACCGACTTCGCCTCGCCGGCTTCGTCCTCGGTGGACGGGTAGAAGATCTGCGGGGAAAGACCCCTGCACGCGCCTCTAGAGCGCCAGGACACGTCCATCACCGACTCAGCCTCTCCTCATCTGCGCCATCCCAAACACGTCTTTTCATCAGCTGGAGCCATTATCGAACATATTCGTTGCCGAAGTCCAAGCAGTTCCTCCGGCGCGGTCCCGTGCGCCGGGAGTCCGAGGGGTGGCCCCTAGGATTGCCCGAGTCCACCGCCCAGGGAGGGGAACGAGTAGTTGACGACGACGGCCGACGAGGCCCGCGACATCCGACCGGGACGACAGCGGGTCTCTCTCGGGCTCGCCGTGGCGCTCACCGCCCCCGGAGTCGTGATGCGCCTCGGCCACCTCTCGGCCGGTCACGCCCTCGACGCGTTCATCTTCGGCCTGGCGATCGTGGGCGCCGCTTTCCTCCTGTCGTGGGCGGCGGAAGTGGCCCAGCTCGACATCTCCGCCGGCCTGGCCATCGCCGTCCTCGCCTTCATCGCCGTCCTGCCCGAGTACGCGGTCGACATGGTCTTCGCCTGGAAGGGCGGCAACGCCGTGGAGGAGTTCGGTGCCTCGTGCCGGGCGCCGGGGGCGGCGGGCGAGTCACCCTGCTCACTGGCGCTGGCCAACATGACAGGTGCGAACCGGCTCCTCATCGGCATCGGCTGGGCGATGGTGGTGTTCATCGCCTGGTACCAGTGGCGGCGGCGGGGCATGCCGGACCGCAAAGTCGTCCTCGAGCGCTCGCACTCGGTGGAGATGTCCTTCCTCGCCATCGCCTGCGCCTACTCCCTCACCCTGCCGCTCAAGAGCAGCATCACCCTCATCGACGCCGCTGTCCTCGTCGGCATCTTCGTGCTCTACACGATCCGGATCTCCAAGGCGCCGGCCGAGGAACCCCACCTTGTCGGCCCGGCCGCCTACATCGGCGGCTTCACGGTCAAGGGCCGCCGGATCTCGTTCGGGCTCATGTTCGTGTTCGCCGCCGCAGTGATCATCCTGTGCGCCGAGCACTTCGCCGAAGCTCTCGTGGCCACGGGCGCCGAGTTCGGTGTGAGCGAGTTCCTGCTAGTGCAGTGGCTGGCCCCGCTGGCCTCGGAGGCCCCCGAGCTGCTGATCGCCGGCCTCTACGCCTGGCGCCTCAACACCGATGCAGGCCTGGGAACACTGGTGTCGTCCAAGGTCAACCAGTGGACCCTGCTGGTGGGCACCCTTCCCATCGTGTTCACCATCGCCTCGGGCAGCTTCGGCGGGCTGCCGATCATCGCCCGCCAGCGCGAGGAGCTCTTGCTGACCGCCGCCCAGTCGGTGTTCGCAGTGGCGATCATGGTCGACCTGTCGCTCAGCGTGAAGGAGGCGTGGGCCCTGTTCAGCCTGTTCTGGGCCCAGTTCCTGATCGGGGCCGTCGTCCCCGCCTCGGCCCACGGCCTCGAGCTTGTGGTCGTGTCGATCGTGTACCTGGCGCTCGCCGTCGCCCTCTTCGTCCGGGCCCGGCGCAGCCTGCCCCAGCTGTTGAAGAGCGGCCTGCGGACGTCCTACGCCGAGCTGTCACAGCAGTGACGCAGCCACAGCGACACAGCAGACCCGGCGGACATGACCCCTCGGGCTGCGACGGGCGAGTTCGCCCGCGCCGCCGCGCTCGACCGGATGGCGGCCGAGCCCTTCGACGTCCTAGTGATCGGCGGGGGCATCACCGGCGCAGGCGTGGCCCTCGACGCCGCCTCCCGGGGACTGCGCACGGCCCTGGTCGAGCGCGACGACTTCGCCTCGGGGACGTCGTCGCAGTCGTCCAAGCTGGTCCACGGCGGCCTGCGGTACCTCAACCAGCGGGAGTTCGGCCTCGTCACCCAGTCGCTGGCCGAGCGCCAGCGGCTGCTCGGGAACGCCCCCCACCTGGTCCGGCGGATGCCGTTCGTCTTCCCCGTCTACGGCGGCGGAGCTGCGGCGCGGGGCGTCGGCGCCGCCCTCTGGGCCTACGACCTGGCGGGCGGCTTCCGCATCGGCCACGTCCACAAGAAGATCACCGCCGAGGACGCCCTCTCCCGCGTGCCCGCCCTGCGCCCGGGCGGGTTCTCCCGGGCCTACCTGTATTACGACGCCCACGTCGACGACGCCCGGCTGACACTGGCGGTCGCCCGTACCGCCGCCCTCCTGCACGGCGCCGCCGTCGCCAACCACACCGCCTTCACCGGGCTCCTCCGGGGGACCACGGGACGGGTGGCCGGCGCCACCGTCCGAGCCGACGGCCGCGACATCGAGGTGAAGGCCGCGGTCGTCGTCAACGCCGCCGGCGTCTGGGTCGACGAGGTGGCCGGGCTGGGACCGCCGTCCCCGTCGGCATCGGCATCGGCATCGGCTGACGGCGATCGCCCGCCCGCCATCCGGCCCGCCAAGGGGGTCCACATCGCCCTCATGCGGTCGAAGCTGCCTGCGGGGGTGGCCGCCGTCCTGCCCGCTCCCGAGGAGGGACGGTCGATCTTCGTGATCCCCTGGCCCGGCAGCGACAGGGTCTACGTCGGCACCACCGACACCGACTACAAGGGCCCCTCGACAAGGCGTGGTGCACCCGGGCCGACGTCGACTACCTGCTGGAGGCGGTGGCGGCGGTGGCCACCGAGCGGCTCTACCCGTCCGACGTCGTCGGGTTCTGGGCCGGCCTTCGTCCGCTCGTGGCCGACGCCGGCCCAGGCGCACGTGATCGGCGCAGCGCCGACCTGTCCCGCCGCCACCTCGTGTCCACGTCGAGCGACGGGGTCGTCACCGTCACCGGCGGCAAGCTGACCACCTACCGGCGCATGGCCGCCGACACCGTCGACCAGGTGGTCGAGCTCCTCGGCGCCGGCGCCCAGAGCCGCACCGCCTCGCTGAAGCTGGTGGGGGCGCCAAAGGGCAGGCGGGCGTCGGCCTCGGCCATCTCCGACACCGGTCCGGGCTCGCACCTGGCCCGCCGCTACGGCAGCGAGATCGGCATGGTCCAGAACCTCATCGACCAGGACCCGGCCCTCTCCCGCCCGGTGATCCAGGGTCTCCCCTACCTGGCAGCGGAGGCGGTGCACGCGGTTCGCCACGAGATGGCCCGCACCCTCCACGACGTGCTCGACCGCCGCCTGCGGGCGCGGATGCTGGCCCGCAACGCGTCGGCTGCGGTGGCCAACGACGTCGCCCGCCTCATCGGGCCCGACTTGGGCTGGTCCGACGCCGAGGCCGACGAGCAGGCCGACGCCTACCGCGCCGACCTCCTGGAGGAGTCGAAGGTCGCCGGCATTCCCCTCGTCGACGTCGACCGTCGCGGCCGCAGGGCGTGACGTGATCCCTGTCGCCGGCCACCACGTCGAGGTCGGCGAGTCGGTGCTGGCCCGGCTGGCCGACGTCTGCGACGAGGTCACCACCGACGAAACGGCCACCTCCGAGGCCGCGTCCGACCAGTGGCCCTCGGCCCCGGCGCACCTGGCCGAGCTGACCCGACCGGCGGTCGTCGTGCGACCGACCGACGACGAGCAGGTGGCGGCCGTGCTGGCGGTCTGCCACGAGGCCCGGATTCCCGTCACCCCGGCCGGCGGGCGCAGCGGTGTGTGCGGCGGCTCGGTCCCCCTCCACGGCGGCGTGAGCCTCGACCTGTGCCGCCTCGACGGCCCGCCGGTGATCGACGACGTCTCCCTCGTGGCCGACGTCCCCGCCGGCGTCTTCGGCCCGGCGCTGGAGGACCACCTGCGGGCCGCCGGCCTCACCCTCGGGCACTGGCCCCAGTCGATGGCCATCTCAACAGTCGGCGGCTGGCTGGCCTGCCGGTCCGCCGGTCAGTACTCCACCCGCTACGGCAAGATCGAGGACCTCACCGTCGGGCTGCGGGTGGCGCTGGCCGACGGGCGCCTGATCAGCACCGGCGGCGCACCCCGTGCCGCGGTCGGTCCCGACCTGACCCAGGTGTTCCTCGGCTCCGAGGGCACCCTCGGCGTGATCACGTCGGCCCGCCTGCGGCTGCGACCTGCGCCCACCGACGAGCGCCGGGCCGTCTACGCCTTCGACAGCTTCGCCGCCGGGCTCGACGCCTGCCGTCGGATCCTGCGGCGAGCGGCCACGCCCGCGGCGCTGCGCCTGTACGACCCGGCCGACGCCAGGCTGGCGTTCGGCGACGCCGACGGGACGTTGCTGGTCGTCATCGACGAGGGCGACCCGGTGACGTTGGACGGGTCGATGCGGGTCGTGGCCGAGGAGTGTGCCGCCGCCGCCGCCGCCGGCGTGGGGGCCGTCGGCGTCGGCGGCGTCGGGCGGCGGCTCGACGACGACGGCTACGCCCAGCGGTGGCTCGATTCCCGCCACCACCTGAGGACCTTCGCCGAGATGGGCTTCGTCGGCGACACCGTCGAGGTCGCCACCGCCTGGTCCGCCCTGCCCGCCCTCTACGACGACATGCGCGCCGCCCTCGCCAAGGTCGAGCACGTGGAGTGGGTGTCGGCCCACCAGTCCCACGCCTACGCCGACGGCGCCTGCATCTACCTCACCTTCGCCGGCAAGCCCCCGCCCGAGGCCGCCGACCGGTTCTGTCTCCAGGCCTGGGACGCGGCCATGGGGGCGGTCCACCGCCACGGCGCCTGCGTCAGCCACCACCACGGCATCGGCCTGGCCAAGGCCCGCTACCTCCAGGAGGCGCTCGGTCCCGCCTTCTCTGTGCTGGTCGCCATCAAGCAGGCGCTCGACCCCGGCGGCATCCTCAACCCGGGCAAGCTGGGCCTCCCCGACCCCTTCGGGCCAGTCGAGTGGACCTAGTTGAATGGGCCTGATGGAGAACCGGCGACTGCGCATCGACTGGGAGGTGGTCCTCGCCGGTGCCGCCCTGGCCGCAGCCATCGACGTGCCGGCGATGGTCCTCGGCACCACCCTCTCCCGCGACTCCGCCCTGGTCATCCCGCTCTACTTCGTCCTGCTGGCGGGGCAGGTGGCCGCCGGCGCCTACGCCGCTCGCCACCACCTCGAGGCGCCGCTGGTGCACGGGGCGCTGGCTCCCCTCGTCGCCTACGTCGTCATCGTGGTCGTCGTGGTCGTGGTGCGGGCCATCGACGGGCGGGCGCCCGACGTCACCGCGCTCGTCTTCAACGGCTTCATGGCCGCGACGGCCGGCATCTTCGGCGCCCTGATCGCCACCCGCACCCGCAAGCAGCACCCGTCGACGACTCCGGCCGACGACCCACCTCCACGTCCGCCGGCCGAGTGAGCCTCCTCGTCGTCGACGTCGGCACCAGCGGCGTGCGGGCCGCCATCGTCACTCCCGACGCCGCCGTCACCCACGTGCAGTACCGCCAGGTCCTGCCGACGACGCCCGCCCAGGGCTTCGTGGAGTTCGACGCCGCCGAGATGGCGGCCGCAGTCCTCGACGTCTCCCGTCTGGCGCTGGAGGCGGGCGGCCCCGTCGAGGCGGTGGGAGTCGCCAACCAGCGGTCGTCGACCGTCGTCTGGGACCGCGCCACCGGCGTCCCCATCGCTCCCGGCATCGGCTGGCAGGACCAGCGCACGGTCGGGATGTGCCTCGCCCTGCAGGGCCAGGGCATCCATGTGTCGCCGGCCGCCTCCGCCACCAAGCTCGCCGTGCTGCTCGACATCTACGACAACGGTCGCGAGCGTGACCTCTGCTTCGGCACCATCGACACCTGGGTGGCCTGGGCCCTCTCGGGCGGCGACGTCCACGTCACCGACATGTCCAACGCCGGCGCCACCGACCTCGGCGGCCTGGACGGCAGGTGGTCGGCGTCACGCCTGGAGGCGCTCAACATCCCCAGCCGGATGATGCCGGCGATCGTCGACTCCTCCGGGGTGACGGGCGAGGCGTCGGCGCTGCCGGGCTCGCCGCCCATCGCCGGCATGGCGGGCGACCAGCAGGCGTCGCTCATCGGCCAGGGCTGCACCCGCCCGGGCATGGCCAAGATGACGTTCGGCACGGGCGGAATGCTCGACGTCTGCCTCGGCGACAAGCCGCCGGCGTTCGCCCGGAAGGGGCCGTCGGGGACGTTCCCGATCGTGGCCTGGCGCCGGAACGGGCAGGTCACGTGGGGGCTGGAGGCGTTCATGCTCACCGCCGGCCAGGCGGTGGAGTGGCTGCGCGACGACCTCGGCGTCATCTCGTCGTCGGCCGAGTCGGAGGAGGTCGCCGGCCGGTGCAAGGACACGGGCGACGTGTGGTTCGTCCCCTCGCTGCTCGGCATGGGCACGCCGGCCTGGGACTTCGGGGCCCGCGGCACCCTGGTCGGCCTCACCCGCGGCACCGGCCGGCCTGAGATCGTGCGCGCCGTTCTGGAAGGCATCGCCCACCGGGGCGCCGACCTGCTGGAGGCGGCGGAGGCCGACAGCGGCTACTCGCTGGTCACCATCCGCGTCGACGGCGGCATGAGCGCCAATAGAGTCTTCGTGCAGGCGTTGGCCGACGCCACCGAGCGCCCGGTCGAGGTGTCGCCGGTGTTGGAGGCCACCACCCTGGGCGCCGCCTTCCTCGCCGGCCTGGCCACCGGCACGTGGTCCGACGAGGACGACGTGGCGGCCACCTGGCACCCCGGGGCGGTCGTCGAACCGATCCGACGCTCCCGCCGGGAACGCTGGCTCCAGGCCCGCGAGCACGCCCGCGGTTGGATACCGGAGCTCAGCGCCCTCGACTTCATCTGAGTGTCGGCTTTTCGCCGATTCGATGTGACGATAGCGTCGTGATTTCGGCGATTCCGGGCGAAATCACGACGCTACGAGTGCATCAAAGTTGGGGACGGATCAGGCCCGATACACCTCGGCCCGCCAGTCGCCGGTGAGCGGGATGCTCGACAGGAGGCGGGCGGTGCCGAGGAGCCAGAGGAGGACGTCGCCGTGAGGTACGTCGGACGGGACGGCGATCACCAGTCCCTTTTTGACATAGTCCTGCATGACGACCCACCCGTCGGGCACGGGATGCCCGAGCTCGGCCAGCTTGGGCTTCGCCCTGGCCCCGGCGCCGTGCTGGAGGCCGATTCTGGGCGGGTCCGGCCGTCCCCGCTTCGGCGCCGTAGCGGGGATCCAGGTGCCCAGTGGGACGTCGGGCCCCTTGCTGCCGAACAGTCCGAAGAAGCCACCGCCGGAGCTCGGCAGGTCGTCGACGTCGACCGCCGGCTGGAAGTTGACCCATCCAGCGTGGGCGTCGGTCAGCTCGTCCATGACCGCCACCACCTCGTCGAGCCTGCCAGGGCGGAACGGGACGTAGGTCGGCTCGACTGTCACGCTCGGATCCTCGCAGGCGCGCCCCGATCCTGGCAGAGGCTGTGGGAGAATTGGGGTGGTGAGCCGGCCGGGTGGCCGCGGCCCGGGCTTCGTGAGAGGCACCGTGTCGAGGAAGGTCGGGACTCCGCAGGGCAGGGTGCTGGCTAACGGCCAGTCGGGGCGACCCGAAGGAAAGTGCCACAGAAAGCAGACCGCCGATGGCCGGCAGGTAGCTCGCTACCCGCCGGATCAGGTAAGGGTGAAACGGTGCGGTAAGAGCGCACCAGCGCCCGGGGTGACCCGGACGGCTCGGTAAACCCCACCCGGAGCAAGGCCAAACAGGGGAATGGGCTGCCCGCCCGGTGTCCCGAGAGGGGCACCATTCCCAGGTAGGCCGCACAGATGGATGGCCACCCCGCCGCTCAGGCGGCGGACAGAATCCCGCCTACAGGTCGGCTCACCACCACCACCTGCTGAGGACCGCCGGTTTGGCCTCTGAGCTGGGCTAGTGCGTCCGGACAGTTCCCATTGCGTCCGGGTCGATCCCACCGGAGCCGATGTCGCAGACGCAATCTCACGCGCTTTCTCGGGTGTCGAACACGGGACGCCGGACGTCGGCACCGTGGGTATGCGACTCCTCTTCGTCGCTGCCGGTCCGCTAGAACGAGTCCCGCCCAGGTCGCCTGCGGTCACCTCGTTCGATAGGCAGCCCGGTAGCCTGGTAGCGATGGCTTCTGACGCGCCTCCCTTGTCGGCGGACGAGTTCCTCGCACGCGTGCGTGCCGGCGCACCGACGACCGCTGATGACGTCTCGATCACTCTCGATGGGCGGCGGCTCGACAGTAAGGAGGCCGTCTTGGCGTGGCTGGCCGAGGTAGAGGCAGATCGAGCCGCCGGCCGCCTCGTCGAGCTGGATGGCGACTGAGCCGCCGCCGCTCGACGTCGAGCAAATCCTGTCGACGCTGACGCGCCGTGGCGTCGAGTTCCTCCTCGTCGGGGGCGTCGCAGCGATCGCCCACGGAGCCCGCCGGTTGACTGTCGACCTCGACTGCGTCGCACTGCGGACGTACGAGAATCTCGACCGGCTGGCCGGGGCGTTGCGCGATCTCAACGCTCGGCTACGCGTCGGGGGCCTCGATGACGCCGAAGCGGCGCTGCTGCCGGTTCGCATCGACCGGGAAACGCTCGGCCGCATGGAGATCTCAACGTGGCGGACCGACGCCGGAGACTTCGACATCCTTGCCGACCTCCCAACACGCGATGGCCGCCGGCTCCGGTACGAGGACCTCACCAGCCGCGCGAATGCCCAGCCGCTTCACGGGGTCACTGTGCGGGTTGCCGCACTTGACGACATCATCGCCTCGAAGGAGTGGGCGGACCGTCCCAAAGACCACGAGGCGTTGACCGAACTGCGGCGGCTCGCCACCGGTGGGAGTGAGAGCAGCGGCCAATGCGTGTGAGCCACGGGACCGCCGCCCGGCTCCACGAGCTGAGGACTCACTGAGGACCGAGCGGTCCCGCTCCCCGCGAAAACCCAGGTAAACGGGCCCCAGGCCCGTTTCCCGCCTACAGGCCGGCTCACGACTACCACTCTGCGCGAACACGGATCCGTAGAGGTCGCCATCCGGCAACCCGCGCTGACGAGATCATTTCGGGGATGTCGGCCTTCACCGGGCCCACGGCCTGCGGTGGCTGTTCTCACCCCTTGGAAGTATCGACCCGCCTCGCCGAACGAGCCCGGAGACCCCTCACCTCCCTGGGTGCCAGCATGGTCGAGGTAACTACGAGCATCGGGGCCGTATGTCGTCGAGCAGCGAGGTCATCCGCAACCACGCGGCGTTCATCTGGTCGGTCGCCGACCTGTTGCGTGGCGACTACAAGCAGTCCGAATACGGGCGAGTCATCCTCCCCCTCACCGTGCTGCGGCGCCTCGACTGCGTGCTCGAACCCACCAAGCAGAAGGTGCTCGACCAGGTCGCCAGGTATGGGGACCGGGCGGGGAACATCGAGCCGATCCTGATCGCGGCGTCGGGCGAGCAGTTCTTCAACACCTCCAAGCACGACTTCAAGACGCTGCTCGCCGCCCCCGACGACCTGGCCGACAACCTCCGCCACTACATCGCCAGCTTCTCGACCGGCGCCGGGGACGTGCTCGACAAGTTCGACTTCGCCAGCCAGATCGCCCGGCTCGACCGCTCCAACCTGCTCTACCTGGTGGTATCCAAGTTCGCCCAGATCGACCTCCACCCCCAGGTCGTGCCCAACATTGAGATGGGCTACCTGTACGAGGAACTCGTCCGGAAGTTCTCCGAGCTGTCGAACGAGACCGCCGGAGAGCACTTCACCCCTCGCGAGGTGATCCGGCTGATGGTGAACCTGCTGTTCATCGAGGACGCCGACCTGCTCACCAAGCCCGGCATCGCCAAGACCCTCCTCGACCCCGCCTGCGGTACCGGCGGCATGCTGTCGGTGGCCGAGGACCGGCTCCGCGAGCTCAACCCCGACGCCCGCCTCCACGTCTACGGCCAGGAGCTCAACGCCGAGACCTATGCCATCTGCCGCTCCGACATGATGCTCAAGGGCCAGGACGCCACCAACATCGTCTACGGCAACAGCTTCACCGAGGACGGCCACGCCGGCCTCAAGGTCGACTACCTCCTCGCCAACCCGCCGTTCGGCGTCGAGTGGAAGAAGGTCGCCGACACCATCCGGGACGAGGCCGAGGCCAAGGGGTTTGCCGGCCGGTTCGGCGCCGGGCTGCCCCGGATCAACGACGGGTCGTTCCTCTTCCTCCAGCACATGATCTCGAAGATGAAGCCAGTCGACCAGGGCGGCTCCCGGCTCGCCATCGTCTTCAACGGCTCGCCGCTGTTCACGGGCGGCGCCGGCTCGGGCGAGTCGGAGATCCGCCGCTGGATCATCGAGAACGACTGGCTCGAAGCCGTCGTCGCCCTCCCCGACCAGCTCTTCTACAACACCGGCATCTCGACCTACTTCTGGGTCGTCACCAACCGCAAGCACCGGGAGCGGCGAGGCAAGGTGCAGCTCGTCGACGCCCGCGACCTGTTCGTGAAGATGCGCAAGAGCCTGGGCGCGAAGCGCAAGCAGATCAGCGACAGCCAGATCGATGAGATAGTCCGCCTCTACGGCGACTTCACCGCAGGTGACCGGGTCAAGATCTTCCCGAACGAGGCCTTCGGCTTCCTACGCATCACCGTCGAGCGCCCCCTCCGTGTCCGCTGGGAGGTGACCGACGACACTCTCGCCGCCCTCGGCGCCGAAAAGAAGGTCGCCAAGCTCGACGTCACACGGGCTCGCCGCCCTATACGCCGGGTTGGAGAAGTGGCGGGGTAAGTCCATCACGGACGGGCAGATCGCCGCCAAGCTGGTCCGGGTTCTCCTCGCCAACGTGGGCGCCAACAGCAAGCCGTTGCAGACCGCCGTGCTGGATGCCCTTGCCGTGCGCGACCCCGACGCCGACCCGGTCACGGACGCCAAGGGAAACTCCCTTCTTGACCCCGACCTGCGCGACAACGAGAACGTGCCGCTCCCAGACGTCCATGTCACCTACGAAGCGGATGTCACCGCCCGGGTGTCGACGGTCGAGTACCGCACGGCAGTTCAGGACTACGTGGCCGCCGAGGTGCACCCGTACGTCCCCGATGCCTGGGTCGACTACGTGAAGACCAAGATCGGCTATGAGATCCCGCTCACTCGCTGGTTCTACAAGCACATGTCACCCCGGCCATTGCCGGAGATCGACGCTGAAATCAAGAAATTGGAGGCTGAGATTCAGGAGCTACTGCTAGAGGTTACGGAGTGAGGGTTCGAACAACTGTTCCGCTTAAACATCTTGCCGGGATAAATGAACGCACGCTGCCAGAGGACACGGACCATGCCTTCCAGTTCCGCTACATTGATATTGGCGCCGTCGGTCGCGGCGATCTCATAGCCCCACCACAGGATCTCTCCTTCGAGGGTGCTCCTTCAAGAGCACGCCGACTTGTACGCGCAGGTGACACGATCGTCTCCACCGTGAGGACGTACTTGCGAGCTGTCTGGCACGTTTCCGGAGACATAGACCGGTTGGTCGTATCGACTGGTTTTGCAGTAATCACCCCGCGGACGGTGGACCCGCGCTACCTCGCGTGGTGGATCCGCTCCGACCCGTTCATCGAGGAAGTAGTAGCTCGATCAGTGGGTGTTTCCTACCCGGCCATTAACCAAGAGGACCTAGGCGGGCTCCCGGTTCGTGTTCCGTCGCTAAGCGAGCAGCGGTCGATTGCTGACTTCCTCGATGTCGAAAGCGCCCGCATCGACGCCCTCATCAGGAAGAAGCGCAAACTCAGAGCGGCGGTTCTCGAACGATCCTGGTCTGTGGTGCTGCGCGCCGTCACGCTCGGTCTCGACGACGTCGACGTGGGCGAAGCAGTTTCGCCCTGGGGAATTCTCGACCCGGCGTGGCCTGTACCGCACATCGGCGTCATCGCAAGAATCTATCCGGGAACCAGCTTTCCCGTTGAGGAGCAGGGTCGAGAGAGTGGTGATTTGCCGTTTGTTAAGGTCGCAGATCTCGGTCGGGAGAGGGCGACCGGTCTACATCAGGTCTCGAATTGGGTCAGTTACGATACAGCTAGGAGTCTTGGTGCTCGTATCGCGCCGGCAGGAGCCATTCTTTACGCAAGAGTCGGAGCAGCGCTGCTGCTCAACCCTCGCCGAATCCTTTGCGAACCAGCAATTCTCGACGATAATGTTCGTGGAATCGCCTTCGACCGCGGTGACGCCCGCTACTGGGCGTATCTGCTGTCATTCCTTGATCTAGGCGCGTTGGCGAATTCCGGACCTGTGCCCTCGATATCCGAAGATCAAGTCTCGGCCGTGCCTGTGCCGTGCCCTCCACTGTCGGAACAGTGCCGCATCGCCGGATATTGCGATCAGGTGATGGCACATGGGCGGAGCATTGCAATCCACCTCGAGCGCCAGATCACCCTGCTCCAAGAGCATCGTCAAGCGCTTGTAACCGCGGTCGTCACCGGCGAGCTCGATATCTCCGGCGCGGCGGCGTGAGCAAGGTTGACGAAGGGGCGTTCGAGAGATTCATATGCGAGTGGCTGGTTGGCCCGGGCGGGTACGACGCAGTCAAGGTCGGGACGGCGCAGGGGGCGCCGACGGACTTCGATCCGGTGCGAGCGCTGGACACGGCGGAGCTGTTCGCCTTCATCGGGGCCACGCAGATCGAGGAGTGGAACCGGTTGCTCACCCTCTACGGCGGGGATCCGAACAAGGTCCAGCGGGGCTTCGCCGACCGGCTGGCCAAGGAGCTGGACGCCCGCGGCACGGTCGACGTGATCCGCCACGGGGTCGTCGACCTGGGCGTGACCGTCCGGCTGGCCTTCTTCCGGCCGGCATCCGGCCTCACCCCGGCGCTGCTGGAGCGCTACGGCAAGAACCGGCTGACCGTCACCCGGCAGCTTCCGTACCAGGCAGGTTCGACCAAGACGGTGGACCTGTGCCTGTTCGTCAACGGGGTCCCCGTGGCCACGGCCGAGTTGAAGAACGCCATCACCGGGCAGGGCATCGACGAGGCGATCGAGCAGTACCGCAGCGATCGCGACCCCACGAACCCTCTGCTGCGGCGAGCGGTCGTCCACTTCGCGGTGGACACCGAGCGGGTGGCGATGACGACTCGACTGGCGGGCAAGGCGACCCGCTTCCTGCCCTTCAACCGGGGCCACCACCTCGGCGGCGGGAACCCTCCGAACCCCGACGGGCACCGCACCGCCTACCTGTGGGAGCGGGTCTGGCAGCGCGACGCCTGGCTCGACCTTCTCAACCGGTTCGTGCACGTCGAGCCGGTCCCGAAGGGGTCGAAGGCGCCGGCGACGGTGATCTTCCCCCGGTTCCACCAGTGGGACGCCGTGCTCGCCCTCACCGCCGCCGCTCGCGAGCAGGGTGCTGGGCACGACTACCTGGTGCAGCACTCGGCCGGTTCCGGCAAGTCGAACACCCTGGCGTGGCTGGCGCACCGCCTGTCCTCGCTCCACGACACGGCCGACGACAAGGTGTTCGACAAGGTGGTGGTGATCACCGATCGGCGCATCCTCGACAAGCAGCTGCAGGAGACGATCTACCAGTTCGAGCACGCCCGCGGTGTCGTGGTGCGAATCGACCAGAACTCCCAGCAGCTGGCCGATGCCCTCGCTGGCGAGCAGGCCCGCATCGTCATCACCACGCTCCAGAAGTTCCCGTTCGTCACCGAGAAGATCGAGAGCCTCCCAAACCGGACCTACGCGGTCATCGTGGACGAGGCCCACTCGTCTCAGACCGGTGATTCGGCCACGGCGCTCAAGGCGGTGCTCGGCAGCAAGGCGCCCGGTCCCGAGACCGACGAGCCGCCCGACCCCGCCGAGGACGCCCTGGCCGAGGCGGTGGCGGCGAGAGGCAGGCAACCCAACCTGTCGTTCTTCGCGTTCACCGCCACACCCAAGGCCCGCACCCTCGAGCTCTTCGGGCGCTACGACCCTGCCACCGACTGGCACGTGCCGTTCCACCTGTACTCGATGCGCCAGGCCATCGAGGAAGGCTTCATCCTCGACGTGCTGGCCAACTACGTCACCTACCGGACCTACTGGGAGATCGAGCGGGCCACCCCCGACGACCCGTCGTACGACCCCGGCAAGGCCAAGGCGGCCATCGCCCGGTTCGTTTCGCTGCACCCGCACCAGCTGGCCCAGAAGGCCGAGGTGATCGTCGAGCACTACCGGGCCAAGGTCCGCCACAAGATCGGCGGGAGGGCCAAGGCGATGGTCGTCACCGCCTCCCGCGAGCACGCGGCCCGCTACAAGCTGGCGCTCGACAAGTACATCAACGACAAGGGGTACCTCGACGTCGGCGTCCTCGTCGCCTTCTCCGGCACGCTCGAGCTCGACGCCGAGGACGTGACCGAATCGTCGATGAATGGTTTCCCCGACACCCAGACGGCCGACCAGTTCGACACCGACCAGTGGCACCTGCTGGTGGTGGCCGAGAAGTACCAGACGGGATTCGACCAGCCGAAGCTCTACGCCATGTACGTCGACAAGCCCCTCACCGGGCTGGCCGCCGTCCAGACCCTGTCCCGGCTCAACCGCACCTACGACCGCGACGGAATCCGCAAGGACGGCACGTTCATCCTCGACTTCCGCAACGAGGCCGAGGACATCCGCGAGTCATTCGAGCCCTGGTACGGGGCGACCGTGGCCCCACCGACCGACCCGAACCTGCTGTACGACACCCGGCACGACCTCGACCCGTTCGGCGTGCTCTGGCCGGACGAGATCGAGCGGGCGGTCGCGTTGCTGCTGGCCAAGGGCAAAGTCGCCCATGACCGGGTCCACGCCGCGCTGGCGCCGGCCGTCGACCGGTTCGCCGACCTGGCGATCGACGAGCAGGACCGGTTCCTCGACGCCCTCAAGCGGTTCATCCGTACCTACGCCTTCCTGTCGCAGGTGGTCACCTTCACCGACACCAAGCTGGAGCGGGACTACCTGTTCTGCAAGGCCCTCGCCGCCTTCCTCCACACTGGGGGCAGCGAGGCCGTCCACCCCGAGGTGGAGCTGACCCACCTCAAGATCGAGCAGACCTTCGAGGGGTCGGTCACCCTCAGCGAAACGGAGGGGCTGATCATCACCATCTTCGGCGGCGGCAAGCTGCACGTGCCCGAAGTGGAGCCGCTGTCGGAGATCATCGAGCGGCTCAACGAACGGTTCGGCACGACGTTCGCCCCCGGGGACCGAGTCTTCTACGACGCGATCGCCGAGAAACTCACGCAGCGGGCGGACATCCAGCGGGCGGCGGCGGTCAACTCACCGGAGAACTTCGGGCTCCTCCTGGCCAAGGAGTTCCAGTCCGGCGTGCTCGACCAGCTCGGCGTCGCCGAGGACATGGCCCTGTCCTACATCGACAGCCCCGCCATGCAGGCCGAGATCCTCACGGCCTACCTGCCATTCGTCCAAGGCAGGGGAAGGGTCCTCCACCAGGAGCACTGCGACATCGTCGAGCTCCTCGGCCCCGACAAGGAGTCGACCCACCTGGAGTACAAGGCGAGCCTCCGCACCCATGCGGCCACGGGCGAGGCATTCAAGCCCCTGGAGACGGCGTCTCTCAAGACGATCGCCGCGTTCCTGAACTCGAGGGAGGGAGGCACGCTACTCATCGGCGTGGCCGACGACGGCACGATCCACGGCCTGGATGCCGACTACGCCAGCCGATCCAAAGCCGATCAGGACCCGAGGGACTGGTTCCAGCAGCACCTCGCGAACATCGTCTCGACCGCGATGGGCGATGCCGCGGCGACGAACGTCCGGCCGTACATCCACCACGTCGACGGACACGACATCTGCCGGGTACAGGTCGACCCGTGCGGCTTCCCAGTCGACGCCAAGGTCATCTACCAGAAGCCGAACGGCCCCAAGGAGGCCCGGACCGAGTTCTTCGTTCGAGTGGCCAACGGTACGAAAGCCCTCGACGCCGTCGAACGAGAGAAGTACATCCTGAGCCGCTGGGGCTCCACCAAGGTCGGACTCTGATCCTCAGGGTCTAGGCCGTGACTCCCTCGGCCAAGACAAGGCCAGCCCCGATTACCGTGCAGTAGTCGCCCGACGACGGTTTCCAGCCCGATCAGGCGATCCCACGCGCCTCGGCGAGGGACACCCTCCGCCGCCAGCCAGCGGCTGACGGTCCTCGGGGTGACACCAGTGACCTGAGCGATGTCTCGGACGTCAAGGACTCCGGTCACCATCAGCTCGCCGACAACCCCACTTACGCGCGCAGCTGTGTCGTCGTCGGCAACGGGATTTGCCTCCATCGCTCGGGACGCCGAACTCGAAGCAGGTTGGCCCTGGACACGACGATGCACCCGCCCAGCCCGCCGAGCTCCTCTCTGGACAGGAACGACCGAACGGCCTCCGTCACCGTGGCGGCATCCTGGGAGTCGACTCGCAGGACACCGATCCCGGCATGGGTCCCCGGTGGATGGGCCGGATGTCGCCGAATCGACGGTCCAGTGTGATCAGGAACGGGCCGTCGGCCGTCGCCGCTGCGAGAACATCGGGATCGGTTGCACCGGTGAGGTTCTCGCTGCTGACGTTGTCAGCGTCGTGCGCCCAGCTCCACGGCA
This sequence comes from uncultured Acidimicrobiia bacterium, assembly GCA_963827345.1. GTDB lineage: Bacteria > Actinomycetota > Acidimicrobiia > Acidimicrobiales > AC-14 > CAWGUU01. The sequence goes on from CAWHAN010000006.1 coordinate 1,068,477, forward strand.
ACCGCCAACGCGCCAGCAGGCAGATTCTCGTCGAGCTTGACCCTCACCGAGAAGTTGGCTCGAGCGGATACAACTCCTCCCGAGCGAGCACCGCGGCGTAGGCGAGGGCGGCTCGAGTCGCGTCCACCGGGAGCGACGGGTACTGGTCGTGGATCTCGGCGTCGGTCATCCCGGCCGCGAGACAGTCGAGCACCACACTCACCGAGACCCGCGTCCCGCGGAACCGGACCTGCCCGTGCAACACCGAAGCGTCGGCGTCAATGAGAGCGAGGAGGTCCGCGACCATGAACCCAGTTTCGCACGCCATCGCCCGCCAAGGCCGGCTCGATCCCGCCGGACCACCCCTCGACGTACGGCGCACCCGCATGACATTCACCAGGGAAGCAGCCGCCGACTGCTCCGACACATGGCCCCGGCAGGACTCTCTACGTTACGTATAATGTTCCGTATGACGACACCGGTGCCCACCCGGTTCAGCGACCGTGAGATCGCTCTGTTGGATGAGCTCGTCGCGGCTGGCGTCGGCGACAATCGGTCGGCGGTTGTGCGTCGTGCAGTCGCCCATCTAGCGGACGAGGTCCGGCGAACTCGGACCGGCGCCGCGATCGCCGACTCCTACCGCTCCACTCCGCAGTCGGCCGAGGACGACGATCTGGCCTTGGCCAACGCGATCGCCCTCACGGAGGCGGAGCCTTGGTAGCACAGGGCGAGCTCTGGCTCATGGAGACGCCGAACGACAAGCGACGACCCGTGCTCGTCGTATCCCGCAACGAGGCCATCCCGGTGCTCAACAATGTCGTGGTGGCGCCCGTCACGAGCACTCTGCGGCGGATTCCGACCTGCATCCCGGTCGGGCCGGTTGAGGGGCTCGGCCACGACGGTGTGGCTACCTTCGACAACCTGGCCGCGGTCCCGAAGTTCGTCCTGACGACGCGACTCGGAGCACTTGGCCCTACGGGCCGACGCGTCATGTGCGACGCCCTCCGTAGCCTGGCCGACTGCTGACTCCGAATCTCGGCTCTGGCCTCGGGCATCTCCACTCAGCGGGAAGTCTTGGCCCAGGTGATCGTGCCGATGCCCCCGACGAAATGAGCTGATTGCTCAGCGGCCGATCACGTCCTCGGTGACGTTCACGACCCAGTCAGTTTGTACCAGAGGAGCGGATTCTCAGCCACCGGCTTGAATCGTTGTCGCTTGAACCTCGCCTCGAGTTCCTCGTCGAACAGGCTCGTTACTACCGTCGCGGCGAAACGCTTCCGACGGCCTCGCTGGCGCTTGAGGTTGTAGCATCTCGTCAACAGTGCTGGAGCCAGATCGCTACCTCTCCAGCGATTATCGACGGCGAGCGCGCCGATGAAGAAACAGCGGGCGGCGGTTGCGTCACGTCGGTCCAACACCAGGGTGAGGTTTGATATCGCGGCATATCCGCGGATCACACGATCTTCGTGTGCCACCAGAACCGTCACTTCATCGGGATCCGGTAGGCTGACCAGCCTGTTTTGAAGACCCGCGTTCAGCGTCTCGTTTCCGCAGTCAAAACCGTTGAGCATAAAATGACTGCAGAGGAAGTCTATCGGTAGCACGCTCACATGGACGGCCTGATTCGCCTTTCCGCCGGGTGCGCCACTGCAATTCGCTCAGTCGCTGCTGGTCAGGTTCATGGCCTCGTATGTGGCCCCGTCGACGTGAAGCACGAGGGACCCGTCCTCGGAGTACTCAGCAGCCGATCCGAGCTTGGCCAGGGAGTTCAGGCCCAAGACGTGACCAACGAGGGTTCGCGTGACCTGTTGACCCGTTTCGCCCAGCAACGTGGTGGACTCGCCGACAGCGGCGCGAGCGCTCTCCCTCACGTGCTTGGGGGCCACGGTGTCTCCTTGGTCGGGCGTGGACGTCGGGTTCAATGGTCGCGCTTGCTGTCGGAACCGCTACCGGTGTCGAGCCACGTGGGGATTGGTCACCTTATCGCAGCCGAAGATCCGCATCACTGATGACGATGCCACAGTTGTGGCGCTGCAGGAGCCCGGTCTCGGCGGAGCCAGCCTCGCGCCATCGCCGCCGCCGCCCGGCCTGAGGGGCGAAGGTCTCAGCCGGAGCCGGCCCCCGCTGGCTCCGGGAAGTCGACCATGGCGAGCACCAGTGGCAGCTGGTCGGTGCGGGGCTGGCTCGGCGCCGTGGCGGGCAGGAACGTTCCGCTGAGAAAGTCGTCCGCGGCAAGCACCGCTGCGGGGGAAACCTGGCCACGGTACGTGAACGTGTCGATGAGGTACGGGATCCCGTCGGCCTCGAACAGCGAGGCCGCGTTCATCAGCTGGAAGTGCATGTGCGAGGCGTTGGAGTTGCCGGTGTTACCCAGCTGGGCGATCACGTCGCCCTTCTTCACCGTGTCCCCCACCTTCACCTTCATCGTGGCCTTGAGGAGATGGGCGTACATGGCGTACACGCCCCCACCGATGTCCTGGACGATGTGGTTGCCGTCGACATTCTCGAGGGTGAGCTTCGCCGCCAGCACCGGGTCGGCGGCGGGAAGCACGCCGGGTGCGTTGGCCTCCTCGGTGTCGAGCGTGGCGACCACGGTGCCGTCCGCCACCGCGTAGATGTTCGAGCCGTAGTCGACGAAGCTCTCGTTCTTGGTCTTGTCGCCGACGTACATCTCGCCCGTGTCGTTGACCTGCTTCCAGTCGATGGCGAAGCGCTGGCTGTTGCCGAGCTTGCCGTTGAGGGAGTTGAGCGAGGGCCGGTGGGGCCAACCGACGTCGCAGCAGCCGTTGAGTGCGATCCAGTTCTTGCCCTTCACCGGCGGTCCGATCACCCGAGGCGTTCCCGCCGAGATGTCCAACGGCGCCGCCAGGTAGTCGAGCGCCGAGGGGGTCCTGGCCGGCGGCGACGCGGCTCCCGTGCCGTAGAGATGGTGCAGCACGGCCTTGGGCGCCTGCGCCAACGAGTCGAACGCGAGGTCGATGAGCAGGGCGCGCGACTCCTGGGGCGGGATGGCGGCGTCCGGTGCGGCGGCCGACGGCAGCAGGCGCAGACGGTTGCAATCGCCCGGGTCACAGTCGGGATCGACGAGCTGCTTGCCCGAGAACGAGGCGATCACCTTGGCTGGGTCCCCACCGTCGACGACCTCGATCTTCTCGAGCGTCGCGGGGACCCTCGAGGCGTTGGTGGAGCTGCAGGTCGTAGCTGACGTGGTACTTCCCATCGGTGCCGAGGAACGGGAACGTGCCGCTGCTGACCGGCACGAGCGTGAGCGCAGTGAACTCGTCGGGCACCGTCACCCCCGCCAGGGCTCCGCTTGTCGTCGGGACCGCCACCACCGTCGTACTCGTAACAGAGCTGTCGGACGAGGACGTGCTCGACGAACACGCCCCGAGGACGAGTAGGAGGGTGACGACCCCCGCGGCCACAACGGGACGACGCATGTGGACTCCCCTGTAGAGGTGGCCGCACTATAGGCACAGGTGGATCGAATGCCTAGGAGGTCACGGTTGCCTCCGATGACCCGACGAAACCCGAAGGGTCGTCGCGCCGACAGGCCTCCGCGGTACCGTCTCGACCTCACATCGGTCCATCATCCTGCGGGGCGAGATGAGCGTCGGCACGTCGAGCAACACGAAGCCCGATGTCGCCCATGACCGGGCGAAGCAACCCGTCGTCGTCACCCGCTACCCGAGTGACGTCCTTCGGGTCGTCATCGGCGCCTTCCTGCTCCTTCTCTCCGTCCTCGTCGCCTACGAGGTGGCGGCTTCCCGCCTGCAGCAGAACGTCCTCCGCGTCGTCAACGACCTTCCGCACTTCTTCGCCGGACCGGCGCGGGTGCTCTCCTTCGCGGCAGTCCTCATGGTCGTCGCCGGGGTCGTGGCCATGGTCGTCCTGCGGCGCTGGCGGGGCCTTCTGGCGCTCCTCCTCACACTCGGCCTGGCGTGGGCGCTCGCCGCGCTGGCATGGAAGCTCGGCAGCCACGGACATCCGTTCCCCAAGCTGTTCCAACCCGAGTCGGCGGGCGGCGCCCTCCCCCACGAAGGCTTCCCTTCCCTGCTCGTCACGCTGGCGGCGGCGACGGCGACCGCCCTCGTGCCGTTCGTCGACAGGAGCGTGCAGCGCCTGGCATGGGTCGTGGTGGGCCTGTCGGTGGTGTCGGAGATGGTCCTGGGCCGGGCCCTGCCGGTCGACCTGCTCTGCGGGTTCCTCGTCGGATGGCTGTCGGGGTCGGCTGCGCACCTGATCCTGGGTGTCCCGGCCCAACGTTCCGACGTCGACTACATCGCCGAGCGGCTCGGCGAGTTCGGCCTCCCGGTCACCGAGATCAAGCCGGCCACGGCCGACGCCCGGGCGTCGGTGCCCTACCTGGTCACCGGTGCCGACGGCGAGAAGCTGTTCATGAAGGAGGTCACCAGCGAGAACCGGGACGCCACCCTGCTGTTCGAGCTGTACCGGGCGGTGGCCTACCGGGGCCTGGAGGACGAGGACCCCTTCCTGCACGCCAAGCAGGCGGTCGAGCACGAGGCCTTCCTGGCCCTGCTGGCCGTGCAGGCCGGAGTCCGTACCCCTCGTCCCCGCCTGGCGGCGGCGATCACGCCGAGGCAGGCGGTGCTCGTGCAGGACCGCGTGGTGGCCAAGGGCCTCGACGACCTGAGCGCCGAGGAGATCACCGACGAGACGATCGCCGACCTCTGGGACCAGGTGGACCGCCTCCGCCACGCCGGCATCGCCCATCGCGACCTACGGCTCGGGAACATGATGATCGACAGCGAGGGCCACGCCTGGATCATCGACTTCGGGTTCGCCGAGAACGCCGCCAGCCGGCACCGGATGGCTCAGGACGTGGCCGAGCTGCTTGCGTCGCTGGCCACGGTGGTCGGGGCCGACCGGGCACTGACCCCCGCGGTCGCCCGCCTCGGCGCCGAGACGGTGGGCGAGGCGGTCCCGCTCCTCCAGCTTCCTGCGCTGTCGGGCGCGACCACCTCGGCCCTCAAGCAACAGAAGGGGCTCCTGGACGAGCTGCGCACCGCCACCGCGGGCGCAGCCGGGCTGGACGAGCCGCCGATGGAGCGGATCCAGCGGATCAAGTGGGGAGTGATCCTCGAGCTCGTCGTGCTCGGCGCCTCGATGTACCTGCTGCTCCCCGAGTTCGGGAGCCTGTGGGACCACCGCGAAATCCTCGAAAATGCCAAATGGGGCTTCGTGGTGGCGGCCCTCGCAGCCTCGGCCGGCACCTACGTGTTCGACGCCTTGGAGCTGAAGGCGGCATCGTTCGTCCCCCTCAGCCTGGTGAGGACACTCGAGGCCCGGCTGGCCGCCAGCTTCGCCAACCGCTTCGCGCCCGCCGGCATCGGGGGGGCGGGCGTCACCATCCGCTACCTCCAGCGCTGCGGCGCCGACCTCACCACCGCCAGCGCCATCTACGGCCTGAGCGGCGTCGCCGGGGTGATCGTCCCGATGCTGGTGACGGTGCTGTGCGCGCTGGCCGCCGGCCGCTCCGACCCGGTCAAGCTCAGCTTCGACAACCTCACGGTCATCCTGCTGGCGATCGGGGTCGTCCTGGCCCTCGTGGGCGTGCTGTGGTTCGTGCGACCGGTCCACAAGAAGGTGATCCCGCCGATCGTCCAGGCGTACCACAACCTCGGCGAGGTCTTCCGCCAGCCGGCCCGGGCCATCCAACTCTTCGGGAGCCAGCTGGCGGTGACGTGCCTCTACATCGCCTGCTTCGTCCTCAGCTGCCGGGCCTTCGGCGTCCCCAACGCCACGCCCCTGCTCGCCTTCCTCTATCTGACGAGCTCCACGGTGGGGAACGCGGCGCCGACACCCGGCGGCCTGGGCGCGGTCGAGGCCCTGCTCACGGGGGCGCTGATCTCCGTCGGGGTGGAGAGCGGGGTGGCCGTCGCCGCCGTGCTCACGTTCCGCCTGCTGACCTTCTGGCTGCCGATCCCCTTCGGGGCGTGGTCGCTGGCCCGCCTCCGCAAGGCCGGCCGCCTGTAGGCGACTTCTTCGGGGTGGCTCTAGTTCAGGGCGATGAGGGCGATGATGCCGACGATGGCGCCGACGATAATCACCGCGCCGAAGATCTTGGCCAGCCCGGTACCGGGCCGGATCCCGAAGTTCTCCTCGACCGCCTCCCGCTCGTGACGCAGGGCGTACTGGTCCTCGGCCGGCGTACCGACCTTCGGCTGGTGCTTGCGACCCTTGCGCTTCATCCCCGAGCTACCCATCGGGGCGAGCGTAGCCCCCTGTCTTCCCGGGTCAAATGCCACGCTGGGCCGGCCCGGGCTGGCATCATCGGAGCGGTGGCGGAAGCAGAGGCGGTCAGAGCACCCGGTCGGCGGCTCCCCGGGCCCACATCCCCGGGTACGGGCGCGCCGTGAAACGCCCCGCGGTGATCGCCGTCTTCATGCTCACGCTCGTGCTGCTGGCTGCGGGTACGACGGTCGCCGTCATCCGCCAGACCGACGACGACGGCACGACCACCAGCGCCGCCGCCCCCACCACCGCCCGGCCGGCGACGACAACCACGTCACCAGGCACCACCGCTGTCCCGGCGACGACGACCCCCGCCGCACCTGCCACGACCGGCCCGTACGGCCCGGCGACGACTGCCCCTGCCGCAGCTACGACGACCGGCCCGGCGACGACTGGCAGTCCAGCGACAACAGGCAGGCCGCTGACCACGACGACGAGGCCGGCGGCCGCGGCCGGCGCCACCACCACGGCCGGCCCCACCACCACGGCCAGGCCGGCCACGACGTCGCCAGGCGCCACCACTCCCGCCGGCCAGGCGGCCAACCCGTCGACGACGCGCACCACCCGCACGACCCTCCCGCTTCCCTACATGCCGATCACCGGCTCCGAGTCGAGGCTCGTGCCCGCCGTCGCGTTCGTCCTGCTGGGAATCGCCCTCTGGACGGTCACCGTGCGCTCCCGAGGGAAGCCCCGCCGGAGCTGACCGCCAGAGCCTGTCTGGCGCGGCGGCGACCTCCCGGGTGTCGCCGGCCGCCACGCCGGGTACTGAGCCAACGTGGCATCCGAGGGGGAGGACACCGGGGCACGACCCGAGTTGTCGACCGCCCCGGGGCCCACCGACCCGGACCGCCTGGTGCGGGGGCGGTTCGGGCGACGGCTGTTCTTCTGCGCCCTGGCCCTCTTCCTGCTCCTGGGCCTGCTGAACGTCTACGGGGTCCGCACCCGTGAGAAGACGGAGGCGGGCGGCGGCTACGAGCTCACCCTCACCTACACGTCGGTCACCCGCCCCGGGCTGGCCACACCGTGGTCGGTGGAGGTTCGGCGCCCCGGCGGCTTCGACAGCGGCCTGGTGACCGTCGCCGCCACCTCGTCCTACTTCGACGCCTTCGACGAGAACGGCCTCGACCCCGACCCGGCCCGCTCGACGAGTGACGGCGAGCGCACCATCTGGCAGTTCGAGCCCCCCACCGGCGACACCCTCACCGTCTCCTTCGACGCCCGCATCGAGCCCGGCGTGCAGCTGACCCGGGTGAAGGGCGAGGTGGCAGTGCTGGGACCGGCCGGCGACGACGTCGTGTCCGCCGCGTTCAGCACGTTCGTGATGCCCTGATGGCGGTCCATCTGATGGAGGTCCCAGCATGGAGATAATCGTCAGGGCCACCGTCATCTACTTCTTCCTGTGGCTGGTGGCGCGCGGCACCGGCAAGCGGGAGCTGTCGGAGATGACCGCCTTCGAGCTGATCCTGCTGGTCACGATGGGTGACCTGATCCAGCAGGGCGTCACCCAGGAGGACATGTCCATCACCGGCGCCCTCCTCTCGGTGGGGACGCTCGCCTTCTGGATCATCGTGTTCTCGGCGGTCTCGTGGCGCTTCAAGGGCGCCCGCCCGATCCTCGAGGGACTTCCCGTGGTGGTCCTGCGCAAGGGCGAGCCGCTGATGAACGTCCTGGAGATCGAGCGGATCAGCCTCGACGAGCTCAAGGAGGGGCCCGCAACCAGGGCATCATCGACCTGGCCGGGATCGAGATCGCGGTGCTGGAGCCGGACGGGAAGTTCTCGTTCTTGCGCTCCAAGGACGTGGGGGGCGAGCAGCACCCGGCCCCCGACAAGCACCAGGCCTGACCGACCGGATCGGCCGGTCAATCCATAGGAACGGCCTGCCTCCAGCCTCCGTCGCCGCGAATGTCGTAGCCGGCAGCGCCCATCAGGTCCTCGATGTGGGCCTGGTCCTCGGGCCGGAAGCGGCGCTTGTAGCCGTCCGGCAGCCTGGGCACCGGCACGTCGAGCATGTAGGCAGCCACCTCGAGGGCCTTGTCGTACTCGAGGATCAGGGCCGCCCACTCCGCCGACTTGGTCTCGCGGTCCTCGGGCTCGTCCTCGTGGGCCAGCATCCGACGGTAGATGCGCCGCAGCTCAGCCCCCACGATCACGACTTCGAGGGGTGCCTCGGGGAACTCGAGCAGCTCGGGCCGGATGCCGAACTCGTCGGCCATCCGGTTGGCCTTGTTGTTGTAGGCGGTGGTCTCTTCCTCGTAGGGGCTCGACGAGGCCACGGCCAGCAGTGAGCGAACCTTGAGCACGGCCTTCAGCCACTCGGCCTCGCTCCGGATCTGGGCGCCCTCCTCGGTCGCGCCGGCTGTCGCCTGGTTCGTCACATCCGTCACGATAGACCCGGGGCACTTGTAGAATTGACGGTGGACGGGGACCCCCGTGGGTCGCAGCACGTCGGCACTGGCCCCCGTCCCAAACCCTTCAGGAGGCAACTCTTGTCCGGCACGACTCCAACCATCGAGCCCACGACCCCTGAGCTTCCCGACGAGGTCGTCGACGAGCTGGCCGAGCTGGCGCCCGGCCCCGCCGTCCGCCCGCAGCCGCCCGAGGGCATGTTCACGTCGCTCACCGAGCAGCTGGCCGCCATCCGCCGCTGGAACGACGAGCTCGGCTGGGGCTTCACCGCCGAGGACTTCGATGCCATCGACCTCACGCCCGCCCACCACGACGACCCGCTGGTGGTCGACCTGATCGCCATCTACCTCCCCGACGACGACGAGCTGGACGGCGTCCGCCGCACGGCCGAGGAGCTCTGGGCCATCATCGCCGAGCAGCAGCCCAACGCCTGGTGCTGGGACATGCCCAAGCGCAGCAACAAGCCGGTCCGCCTTCTCCGCCGCATCGAGCACCGCCCGGGCCTGCGGCGGGTCACGCTCGACCTCGGTGCCCACTGGGACTCGATCGTCGGCTTCCGGCCCATCGAGGTGCGCTCGCCCAACTCGGCCCACGCCGAGGTGCTGGCCGCCGCCGCCCTGTTCCCCAACTGGATCCGGGCCATCGACGGTGTCGCCGTCCCCCACGTGGTCCTCTCCGGCTACCAGATCGGCATCCCGATCCGTGAGGCGTGGCGCCACGTGCCCTGCCTGGCATGGAACGAGCGGTACCACCGGATCAACCTCACCGACCACTGGGCCGACCAACCCCAGCGCCGGTTCGCCTCCCCGGTGATCGTCTGCTCGTAGCGGGGTCGGGAGTCGCCGGCCGGGCCTCGGGCCTCAGGACAGGGGCACGGGCTGCCAGGCCGGCCCGTGGTCGCACTGCTGGCGGTCGGTGAGCTGGGTCTGGCCGGTGCCGTCGGGGTTCATGACCCAGATGCTGCAGGCGTCGCCCGACGCACTCAGGTCGTAGGCGATCTTGGTGCCGTCGGGCGACCAGGTCGGTGAGCCGGGTGTCCCGCTCAGCGGCGGCTTGTCGATCCTCGTGTGAGGCGGCGTGGCGACCGGCCTCGCGGCGCTGCCGTCGGCGTTGGCCACAAAGAGGTCGTTGTTGTGGCGGAAGGCGAGCTGGGTGCCGTCGGGCGACCACGCCACCCCGTCCTCGAAGCCGTCCATCTCGATCACCACCTCCCGCTCCCCGGTGCGGACGTTGAACACGGCGATGTCGGTGCCGCCCTCCGTGTTCATCCCGAGGGCGATCCTGCTGCCGTCGGGCGACCAGGCCGGCCATCCGTCCACCGGCCCGTCGGTCGTGTCGAGCGGGTGCTTGCCACTCCCGTCGTCGGCCATGATCCAGATGCCCGACGGTCGACCCTCCGGTACGAGGCGCCGGAAGGCGATCGACGCGCCGTCCGGCGACCACGTCGGCGCCTGGTTCGACGTGTACCCGTCTCCGTCGGTCGTCAGGCGCCGGAGGTCCGAGCCGTCGCCGTTCATGACGAAGATGTCGAAGTTGTCGCTGAACGCCAGCTTCGAGCCATCGGGTGACCACTGCAGGTCGCCGGCGGTGACGACCTCTCGGATCAGCGTCTGCTCCGATCCGTCGGGGTTCATCGTGTAGATCTCGGCCGACGGGTCCTCTGGGCCGGAGATCCGTACGAAGGCGATCTTGCCGTTGGCGGCGTGGATGGCCACCGGGGGATGCGGCGGCGGGCCGGCGGTGAGCTGACGGCCGCCGCCGTCGCGCACCGCCGTCGCCGCCACCGCCACCGCCGCCACGGCCAGGAGGAGGCCCAGCGACCCGCCGACCAGCATCCGCTGGCGGCTCCGCCTGCGCCGCCCCCGGACCGCCCCCTCATCCTGCGCACGGCGAATGATCCGCTCGATCGGAAAGTCGGGCGGGAGGTCGTCTTCCCAGGTCTTCATGGCATCTTCCATTCTTCGCCGAGCAGCCGCTCCAATCGCTTGACCCCGTTGTGGGTCGCGTCCCGCACCTTCGACTCGGTCAGCCCGAGCTCGGACGCCGTCTGGGCCACGCTCCGGTCGAACACGTACCTCCAGACGACGACCAGCCGCTGCCGGGTGCTGAGGCGCCTGAGGGCGTCGGCCATCACGGACCGGCGCACCACGTCGTCGTCGCCGTCGACCTGCACGTCGTCGTCCCTCGACGGCCGCGCCCCTCGGGTCTCCTCCCGCAGCTTCTCGTGGCAGACGTTGGTGGCGGTGTTGACCACCCAGGCCTCGGGGTTGCCGTACCGGGTGGCCCTCGACCAGTGTTCGCACGTGCGGGTCAGGGTCTCCTGCACCGCCTCCTCGACCAGGTGCGGCCGGTCGGGGAAGAACCGCCGGCTCACGTTGTAGGCGTAGAGCGCCAGCCGCGTCGCCGCCGCGCCGTCGAAGCCGTCGACCTCGACGACCTCACGGTGCAGGGGCAAGGTGCTCATCTCGATAGGTCATGACCTGGGCCCGCCGTTCTGTTGGGTCCAAACCTCGCCCCCTGCGAACCGGTGACACAAAACCGCGCCGGGTGCCGCTGACCGTCACCGGTTCGAGGGGTTTGCCTCCTCGCTCGTCAACATCTGCGCGAGCATCCGATCATGACCGACCCTGCCATCCTGACCGAGGGCCTCGGCAAGCGATTCGGCGACGTCGTCGCCCTCGACAGCCTAAACCTGCAGGTCCCAGCCGGCACCGTTCTCGGACTGCTCGGCCCGAACGGCGCCGGCAAGACCACCACGGTCCGGATCCTCACCACGATCCTCCACCCCGACGCCGGCCGGGCCACCGTCCTCGGCCACGACGTGGCCACCGAGCCCGACGCGGTGCGCAACATCATCGGGCTCGCCGGGCAGTACGCGGCCGTCGACCACAACCTCACCGGCCGGGAGAACCTCCGTATGGTGGGCAAGCTCACCCATCAGCCCTTCGCCAAGGTGCCGAAGCGGGCCGACGAGCTACTCGAGCGGTTCGACCTGGCCGCCGCCGCTGATCGGCCGGTGCGCACCTACTCGGGCGGGATGCGCCGCCGACTCGACCTGGCCGCCGCCCTCGTCCACCGCCCGCCGGTGCTCTTCCTCGACGAGCCCACCACGGGTCTGGACCCTCGGGGCCGCAACGACCTGTGGACCGTCATCGGCGAGCTGGTGTCCGATGGCATGACCCTCCTGTTGACCACCCAGTACCTGGAGGAGGCCGAACACCTCGCCGACCAGATCGTGGTCATCGACGGCGGGCGGCTGATCGCCGAGGGGACGGCCCAGGAGCTCAAGGCCACACTGGGGGCGACGGTGGTGGAGATCCGCTTCCCCGACGTCGCCACCGCGGCGAGGGCACGAGGTCGGCTGGAGCAGTTCGGCCCCAGCGAGATCCTCGACGACAGCCGCACCATCGCCGTGAACGTGCCCGACGCCGGCAGGGCGGTCCTCGACGTGGTCCGCTCGCTCGACGCCTCGGGCCTCGTGCCCGAGTCGCTGCTCGTGCGCGAACCCACCCTCGACGACGTGTTCCTGCAGCTCACCGGCCATCGGGCCGAGGAGGTCCCTGACGCCGACGCCCACGCGGTGGCCGTCGCCCCAGGAGGTCGGGGCCGAAGCCGAAGGCGAGGTGCGGCATGAGCACGACGACCCTCCCCGAGGCGCCCGGCTCGACGCCTGTGACCAGGTCGAAGCTGGCGTGGGCGGTGAGCGACGCCCTCACCATCGCCCAGCGCAACCTCATCGCCCTGTTCCGGGTGCCGACGACGCTCGTGTTCTCGACCATCCAGCCGGTGATCTTCGTGCTGATGTTCCGCTACGTGTTCGGCGGATCGATCGACATCCCCGGGATCCCCTACGTCGACTACCTGATGCCCGGCATCTTCGTGCAGACGGTGACCTTCGGGAGCGTGAACACCGGCGTCGGCCTGGCCGAGGACCTCCGCCAGGGCCTCATCGAGCGGTTCCGCTCGCTGCCCATGGCCCGGTCGGCGGTGCTGGCAGGGCGAACGGTCGCCGACGTGGCCCGCAACGCCATCGTCATCACCCTGATGGTGATCGTCGGCTTCCTCGTCGGCTTCCGCATCCACACCAACCCGCTCGCCCTCGCCGCCGGTCTCGGGCTCATGCTCCTCTTCGGCTTCGCCATGTCGTGGGTGATGGCGCTGGTGGGCCTCCGGGCGGGCAGCGCCGAGGCCGCCCAGGCCATGTCGTTCCCGATCATGGCGGTGCTCGTCTTCGCGTCCAGCGCGTTCGTGCAGACGTCGAACATGCCCGGGTGGCTACAGGTCTTCGCCGACCACCAGCCGGTCACCGCCACGGTGAACGCGGTCCGGACTCTCTGCATCGGGGGCCCGACCGCCGGGAGGGTCCTGGCGTCGGTGCTGTGGTCGGTCGGCATCGTCGCCGTGTTCGCTCCCCTGGCCGTCCGTCGCTACCGCCAGACCGCATAAGAGGCAGACCGCGTAGAGCGGTCGGCCCAGGGCAAACTGTGCGTCCGTTCACAGCGGACGCTCAGGATGTTCACAGACTCGGGGACGTTTACTGTGGCATGAACACCGTGGACACTCCCCCGTCTCCCTGGAGCAGGTCTGGCTCCCCGTCCATCGAGGACGACGCCTTCACCATCGCCGACGACCCCGCGCCCACCGCCGAGGAGCCGGCTCCCGCTCCGCCCGAGTTCCAGCCTGCCCCGCCCGAGTTCCAGAGTGCCCCGCCCATGTGGCAGACGGCACCGCCGTCGACCCCTCCCGCCTACACGCCTTCGTCGGCACCGTCGACCCCGACTCGGCGCCGCGGCGCGGTGTGGATGGCCGTCACCGCCGCCGTGGCTCTGGCGTCGGGCGTCATCGGCGGCGTGGTCGGCGCCAACCTGGCCGACGACCCCACCACCACGTCGGCCAACGGGACGTCCAGCGCCACGGTTGCTCCCGGCCCGTCCGCCGCCACCGCCGGGCCGGTGCTCGACGTGGCCGCCATCCTGGCCAAGGTCGAGCCCGCCACCGTCGCCATCCAGGCCACCACCCGTCAGGGCATCGGCCAGGGCACGGGCGTCATCATCAGCGCCGACGGGGAGGTCCTCACCAACGCCCACGTCGTCGAGGGCGCCACCACAGTCCGCGTGACCCTTCAGGGCGAGACCCAGACCCGGCAGGCCACCGTGGTCGGTGCCGACAGCGGCAAGGACATCGCCCTGCTCAGGATCCAGGGAGCGTCGGGCCTCCCGACCGGCGACCTCGGTTCCTCGGCCGCGGTGCGGGTCGGCGACGACGTGGTTGCCGTCGGCAACGCGCTGGGACTGAGGGGCGACCCCACCGTCACGCGGGGCATCGTGTCCGCCCTCAACCGCTCCCTCGACAGCCTGATCGGGATGATCCAGACCGACGCCGCCATCAACCCCGGCAACTCCGGTGGGCCGCTGGTGAACAACCGGGGCCAGGTCATCGGCATCAACACCGCGGTCGCCGGCCAGGGCGGCCAGAACATCGGCTTCGCCATCCCGATCGACCAGGCCAAGACGATCCTCGACGGGCTGCGGTCCGGACAGATCGCCGGCCCGGTCGGGTACCTGGGCGTGAGCAGCCGAAACCCGATCGACAACAGCCGCGGCGCCGAGGTGGTCGAAGTGGTGCCCGGCGGGCCGGCGGAGGCCGCCGGGGTCCAACTCGGGGACAGGATCGTCGAGGTCTCCGGCAAGGAGGTCCTGGGATCGGCCGAGCTGGGCGCCATCCTGCGGAGCCTCGAGCCGGGCACGCGGGTCCAGGTGGAGGTCGTCCGGGGAGGTTCGACCGAGACGTTGACCGCCACGCTCGGGGAACGGCCCCCGACCAGATGAGCGAGGCCCGCCTGCTCGTCGTCGACGACGAGCCCAGCATCACCGACCTGGTCAGCACCGCCCTCCGCTACGTCGGTTTCGAGGTGGCGGTGGCGGCCACGGCCCGGGAGGCGCTGGTGGCGGCCACCTCGTTCCGACCCCAGCTCGTCCTCCTCGACGTCATGCTCCCCGACCTCGACGGCTTCGAGGTCACCCGGCGCCTTCGCGGCGAGGGCGTCCGGGTGCCGATCCTGTTCCTGACCGCGCGCGACGCCACCGAGGACAAGGTCAACGGGCTCACCATCGGCGGCGACGACTACGTCACCAAGCCCTTCAGCCTGGAGGAGCTGGTGGCCCGGGTGCGGGCGCTGCTGCGCCGGGCCGAGGGGCCGACGTCGGGCCCGAACGCCAAGCTCACCTTCGCCGACCTGGAGATGGACGAGGACACCCACGAGGTGTGGCGGGCCGGCCAGCCGATCACCACCACACCGACCGAGTTCAAGCTCCTGCGGTTCATGCTGCTGAACGCCCGGCGGGTGCTCTCCAAGACCCAGATCCTCGACCACGTGTGGAACTACGACTTCGACGGCGATGCCAACGTCGTCGAGACCTACATCAGCTACCTCCGCAAGAAGGTCGACTTCGTCGAGCCCCGGCTGATCCACACCGTGCGTGGGGTCGGCTACACGCTCCGGCTGCCGAGTTGAGGACTGACTACCCTGGCTGAGGTCCCCGATCTGACGCGTCCAGCCTGATGTCCCGGGTCCGCGGCTGATGTGGCGACTGCGATCCTTGCGGGGCCGGCTCGTCGCCGGCCTGCTCGCCGTGGTGGCCATCGGTCTGTTCGGCGCCAGCGTCGGCATCTACGCGGCCCTCGGCAACTTCCTGCAGTCACGGATCGACCAGCAGCTGCGGAACTCCCGCCTGGCCGTGCTCGCCGAGCTCCAGCGGGGTGCCGACTATCCCGGGCAGGCTCACCGTCGCCTCGGGCCGGTCGGTCATCCCCGACGGCACCTACGGGGAGTATCGCGACGCCGCCGGCCAGCCGTTGCAGTTCTACAAGCGGGCCGACCAGGTGGTGCCCGATCTCTCCGACAGGACGTACGAGAAGGAGAGCTACTCGACGGTGCCCGCCCGCGACGGGCTCACCGACTACCGGGTGATGGCCACGCCGCTGACCGACGGCAGCCTGCTCATCGTGGCGCTCCCGCTGGACGAGAACCGTCAGACGCTCCGGCGCCTGGTGGGCGTCGAGCTGGCCATGGGCGCGGCGGTGCTGGCCGGGCTGGCGGTGATGGCCTGGTCGGTCGTGGGGCTCGGTCTCCTGCCGTTGGCCGAGATCGGCAGGACCGCCGACGCCATCGCCGAGGGCGACATGAGCCGCCGCATCGAGCACATCGACGAACGCACCGAGATCGGCGCCCTCGGGCAGGCGCTCAACAAGATGCTCGGGCGCATCGAATCCGCCTTCGCCGAGCGGAAGGAGTCCGAGGACCGGCTGCGCCGCTTCGTCGCCGACGCCAGCCACGAGCTGCGCACGCCTCTGACCTCGATACGCGGCTACGCCGAGCTGTTCCGCCGAGGCGCCGCCGACCGTCCCGAGGACCTGGCCACCGCCATGCGTCGGATCGAAGAAGAGTCGGCCCGGATGGGCGTGCTGGTCGAGGACCTCCTGCTCCTGGCCCGGTTGGACCAGGGCCGGCCCCTCGACCGCTCCCCCGTCGACCTCTCCCGCCTGGCCGCCGACGCGGTGGCCGACGCCCGCGCCGTGTCGCCCGACAGCGAGATCGTCCTGTCCAACGGCTCGCCGGTGATGGTGCTGGGCGACGAGCTGCGGCTGCGGCAGGTGGCGTCCAACCTGCTGAGCAACGCCGAGGTCCACACCCCCCCGGGCACCGTCGTGCGGGTGACGGTCGACTCGGCCGGCGACCGGGCTCGGCTGGTGGTGAGCGACGACGGGCCGGGCCTGCCGCCAGGGATGTCCGACTCGGTCTTCGAGCGCTTCTTCCGGGTCGACAAGGCCCGCAGCCGGACGTCCGGAGGCGGGGCGGGGCTGGGGTTGTCGATCGTGGCCGCGGTGGCGGAGGCCCACGGGGGCACGGTCCGGCTGGAGAACGGTCGTGAGTCCGGCGGCAAGGGAGCGACGTTCGTCGTCGAGCTACCCCTGCACGCCGCGCCGACGGAGGTTGTGTCGGGGTGACGTCATACATCCACTGGCAAGCATGCACACTCTCCTATTTACACCGGGCGAAGCGCTTGTCAGGATTACGTTATTCCTCCTCACCTGGTAGTACGCATGGTGGGCGCCTCCATGAGAGCCAGTCGGCTTCGCGTCTCTGGACTCCATCCTGGACGGGCGAAAGCCTGAATGGATCGACCGACTGTCCGCTGAATTGACTTGACTCGGCAGTCGAACATATGTACGATTAGGACGTGCTGGAGGAACTGGCGGAAGCGATCGAGACACTGGACATCCCAGTGGACGGGGCCGCCCTGGTACAGGTGCTGGCGCTGCGGGACCGCCTCGACGCACGGATCGCCGAGGCGGTGGGGGCCTTCGACGCCGCCGGGCTGTGGGACCTCGACGCCGCCACCTCGATGACGGCATGGCTGCGGGCATCGGCGGCGATGACGTCGCGCTCGGCCGGACGGCTGAGCCTGTTGGCCCGGAGGCTGCACAAGCTGCCGACGACGTCGGCCGCCTACCGCGACGGAAGCCTGTCTGGCGGGCAGGTGGCGGCCATCGTGGCCCAGCTCGACGACGACACGGTGGCGTTGTTCGCCGATCACGAGGACGAGCTGGTGCCCTACCTGGCCCCCCTGGCAGTGGCGGGGGTGGCCCGGGCCATGTCGGCGTGGAAGTCCCGGCCCAGCCCGAACCAGCCGAGCCGGTCGAGCCGGAGCGCTCGTTGCACCTGTCCAAGACTCTCGACGACCGCTACGTGCTCGACGGCTCCCTCGACCCCGAGGGTGGAGCGGTGGTGGCCGCGGCCCTGCGCACGGCCGCCAGCGACGGCGATGCCGCTCGGGCCCCGGCCACCCGCCGGGCCGACGCCCTGGTCGACATCTGCCGCTTCTTCTTGGACCACCAGCAGTCCAAGTCAGGTGGCCGCCACCGGCCCCACGTCAACGTGGTGGTCGACCTGGAGGCGCTGGAGCTGGGCCAGGGCGGCCGGGTGGTCGACGGCCCGCCGCTGGACGGCGCCACGGTGTCGAAGATGCTGTGCGACTGCGCCCTGCACCGGGTGGTGACCTCGGGTCGGTCGGCGGTCATCGACTACGGCGTGGCCACGCGAACCATTTCGGCACCGCTGTGGAGCGCCCTGGTCATCCGCGACGAGCACTGCCGCTTCCCCGGCTGTGACCGCCCGTCGCAGTGGTGCGAGGGGCACCATGTGGTGTGGGTCACCCATGACGGCACGACCGAGCTGGCCAACCTGGTGTTGTTGTGCGCCCGGCACCACCACCGCCTCCATCAACCGGGTTGGCACGCCAAGCTCCTGCCCGACGCCACCTTCGAGGTCACCGACCCGGGGGGATTAGTGAGGGCTACGTCACCACCGAGAGCGGATCCGGGCTGGTGACAGAGCCCGCCGCCGGTCTGCGGAATCGCCGGCGGCGCAATTCGGTTGCCAAGGCGAGGGGTTGGACGCGAACGTCCGGGGGTGGGTGGGCCGATGCTGAGACAACCGATCGACGACGAGCGCGTCTACGAGCGGCGGTGGTGGGTTCTCGGCGTCCTCTGCCTGAGCCTGGTGATGGTGATTGTCGGGAACACCGTCCTGAACGTCGCCCTGCCGACCCTGGTCCGTGAGCTCGAGGCGACGTCGACCCAGCTGCAGTGGATCGTCGACATCTACGCCCTCGTCTTCGCCGGGCTCCTGCTCACCGGCGGCGCCCTGGGCGACCGCTTCGGCCGCAAGGGCGCGCTCACCATCGGTCTGGTGATCTTCGCCGGCGGTTCGAGCCTGGCGGCCCTCGCCGACTCCGCCGGCCAGCTGATCGTCACTCGCGGGATCATGGGCCTCGGCGCCGCGCTGGTGATGCCGGCCACCTTGTCGATCCTGACGATCGTCTTCCCTCCGCAGGAACGGGCCCGGGCCATCGCCGTGTGGGCCGGGCTGGCGGGGGCCGGCGCCGCCATCGGCCCGGTGGCGGGAGGCTGGCTCCTGGAGCACTTCTGGTGGGGCTCGGTGTTCCTGGTGAACCTGCCGTTGATCGCCATCGCCCTGGTCGGCGGCCGTTTCCTGGTGCCCACCTCTCGGGACCCGAGGCAGCCGCCGCTCGACGTCGTCGGGGCCGGGCTGTCGATCGTGGCCCTGGCGTCGTTCCTCTACGCCATCATCGAGGCGCCGAACCACGGCTGGACCAGCGTGCCGACCCTCGAAGCGGCGGGCGTCGGCCTGGCCTTCGGGATCGCGTTCGCGGTGTGGGAGCTCCGTGTCGAGCACCCCATGCTCGACCTGCGGTTCTTCCGCAACCGGCGGTTCAGCGCCGGCAGCGCCGCCATCACCCTCGTCTTCTTCGCCATGTTCGGAACGCTCTTCCTGCTCACCCAGTACCTGCAGCTGGTGCTCGGCTACAGCGCCCTGGAAGCGGGTCTGCGGTCCCTGCCGGCGCCACTCATGATCATGGTCACCGCCCCCATGAGCGCCCGATTCGCGGAGCGGTTCGGCACCCGGGCCGTCGTTGCCACAGGGCTGGCCGTCGTCGCCGTCGGCCTGGGCATCACCTCCATCCTCGGCGTCGGGAGCCCCTACTGGCTGCTGGCCCTGTCGCTCGTGGTGCTGGCCACCGGCATGGGGCTCACCATGGCCCCGTCGACCGCGGCGATCATGTCGTCTCTCCCGCTGGGCAAGGCCGGCGTCGGCTCGGCGGTGAACGACACCACCCGTGAGCTGGGTGGCGCCCTGGGCGTGGCCGTGCTCGGCAGCCTGGCCGCGTCCCACTACGCGGCGGCGGTCAGTCGGGCCGACGAGCTCACCGGTGCCTCGGGGGCCGCGGCCCGGAGGTCGCTGGGCGCCGCCCTTCAGGTCGCCGGCACGATCGGCGGCGAGCGGGGAACCGCCGTCGCCGGTGCGGCCAAGGCCGCGTTCGTCGACGCGATGGGCGTGGCATTGACCGTCGCCGCGCTTGTCGCACTCACCGCGGCCGCCCTGATCGCCCGGTTCATGCCGGGTCGGGCCGATGCCGGTCCCGACCGGCCGGTCATCGCCGCCGCGCCGGTCGCGCCCTCGGCCTAGCGACCGCCTCGCCGGCGTAGACCGGTGAGAACCCCTGTGACGACCGTGTGAACTGCGGCTCACGCGGCCCTCCTGGCCCGAGTGCGCAGACCGTCACCAGCAGGTGACGGTACCGAAACCGGCCTGACAGGGGCCGTCCGTAGGTTCAGGGGCAGGGACCAGAGGTCCGCGCCTTACCCACGAGCCGAACCGGGGGGACATGAGCACGACGATCGACAGCACCATCACCAGGACTCCACCGGGCGTCGGGACCGGCCACGCCAAGGGCGGGTGGATCGAGCACTGGGACCCGGAGGACGAGGAGTTCTGGGAGTCGACGGGCCGCAAGGTCGCTCGCCGGAACCTCGGGTGGTCGATCTTCGCCGAGCACCTGGGCTTCAGCATCTGGGTCCTGTGGACGATCGTCGTCATCAACCTGGCCAACATCGGGATCGTCATGTCGGTGTCGGAGCTGTTCCTCCTCACCGCCGTGCCCAACCTGGTCGGGTCGTTCCTCCGGATTCCCTACACGTTCGCCGTCCCTCGCTTCGGCGGCCGGGCCTGGACGGCCATGAGCGCCGCGCTGCTGTTCATCCCGACACTGCTGCTGGCCGTCCTCGTGCCCAGCGGCTGGCTGGCCGGCCAGCCCCACAGCACCCAGCTGTGGATCCTGATCGTGTGCTCCGCGACGGCGGGCTTCGGCGGGGGCAACTTCTCGTCGTCGATGTTCAACATCTCGTTCTTCTATCCGGAGCGCAAGAAGGGCGCCGCCCTCGGCCTCAACGCCGCCGGCGGGAACCTGGGCGTGGCGGTCGCCCAGCTTCTCGTGCCCCTGGCGATCATCATCGGCGTGCCGACGGCGCTGGTGAAGCTGCCCAAGCACCCGGTACACCTGTCCTACGCCGGCTGGATGTGGATGCCGCTGATCGCCCTGGCGGTGGTGGGCGCCCTCGTCTACATGAACAGCCTGACCCAGGCCAAGGCGGACAAGCGCAGCTACATCATGGCGATCAAGGACCGCCAGACGTGGGTCATGTCGTTCCTGTACATCGGCACGTTCGGCTCGTTCATCGGCTTCTCGTTCGCCCTGCCCCTGGTCATCAAGAACACGTTCCCCGAGTTCCTGGCCGGGCACCCGTTCATCGCCACCTACCTGGCCGGCCTCGGCTTCGTCGGCGCCCTCATCGGCTCGATCGCCCGGCCCCTCGGCGGATGGGTGGCGGACAAGGTCGGCGGGGCACGGGTCACGATCGTGGTGTTCCTGGGGATGGCCCTGGCCACCTGGACCGCCATCACCGGCGTGACCAACAGGAGCTTCCCGCTCTTCTTCGGCTCCTACATGGTGGTCTTCCTGCTGGCCGGGATGGGCAACGGCTCCACGTACAAGATGATCCCGTCGATCTTCGCCAGGATGGGACGTCGGGAGGCGGAGGCCGAGGGCAGGGACGCCAAGACCACCACGGTCGAGTTCAAGCGCCGGGCGGCCGCGGTGATCGGGATCGCCGGGGCCATCGGCGCCTTCGGCGGCTTCCTCATCCAGGTGGTGCTTCGCCAGGCCAGCCTCGACGTCTCCAACCTGGTGAAGGCGGCCGCGACCCCAGTCGAGAAGGTGGCGGTGGCCGCCGCCCACGCCGACTGGTCGATCCCGGCCCTGTGGGTGTTCCTCGTCAGCTACGTGGTCTTCGCGGCGGTCACGTGGCTGGTCTACATCCGCAAGACGTCGGACATGGCGGGGGTCTGAGCCTTGAGACGTCGTCCCAGAGAGATCGCGGTCGAGAACGGCAACGGCAACGCCAGCGGGCGCAGGACACTGGTCGTCGTCGGCAACGGCATGGTCGGCCACAAGCTGCTCGAGGAGCTCGTCGAGCGGGGTGCCACCGCCGAGTGGGACATCGTCACCTTCTGCGAGGAGAGCCGGCCCGCCTACGACAGGGTCAACCTGAGCTCGTTCTTCTCGGGCACCACCGCCGAGGACCTCTCCCTGGTATCGCCGGGCTTCTTCGTGCAGGTCGGCCTCACGGTCCACCTGGGCGACCGGGTGGCCTCCATCGACACCAAGGCGGGGCAGGTCGTGTCCGCCCGCGGCGCCCGGATCGCCTACGACGCATTGGTGCTGGCCACCGGCTCGTACCCGTTCGTGCCCCCGGTCACCGGGAGCGACGCGGCGGGGTGCTTCGTCTACCGGACCATCGACGACCTGGAGGCCATCCGTGACTGGGCCGCGGGTTGTCGGACGGGGGCGGTCGTCGGCGGCGGCCTGCTGGGGCTGGAGGCGGCCAACGCCCTCCAGTCCCTCGGGCTGGAGACCCACGTCGTCGAGTTCGCCCCTCGCCTGATGGGCGTGCAGGTCGATGACGGCGGGGGCGCGGCCCTGCGCCGGCGGATCGAGGACCTGGGCGTCCACGTCCACACGTCGATGTCGACCAAGGAGATCCTGCGCGGCTCCGACGGCCAGGTGACGGCGATGCACTTCGGGCCCATGGGTGAAGACGACGCCCCGCCCGACATCCCAGTGGACATGGTCGTCTTTTCGGCCGGCATCCGTCCCCGCGACGAGCTGGCCAAGGCGGCCGGGCTGGTCATGGGCGAGCGCGGTGGCGTGATCGTCGACGACGCCTGCCGCACGTCGGACCCCCGGATCTTCGCCATCGGCGAGTGCGCCCTGGCGCCCGCCGCTCCCGCCGGTCCCGACGGCAACTTCGCCCGGCGGCGCATCTACGGCCTGGTGTCGCCCGGCTACCAGATGGCCAGGGTGGTGGCCGACCGGATCCTCGGCGGAGACGCCTCGTTCACCGGTGCCGACATGTCGACCAAGCTCAAGCTGCTGGGGATCGACGTGGCCAGCTTCGGCGACGGGTTCGGCGCCACCGTGGGATCGGAATCCATCACCTACAGCGACCCCGTGTCCAACGTCTACAAGCGCCTGGTGGTCGGGCCCCCGATTGCGTCGACGTCGACGCGCGGCGGCCCACCGACCCGCGAGGTGCTGGGCGGGATCCTCGTCGGCGACGCCGCCATGTACCAGACGCTCCTGCAGATGTCGCGGGGCGACATGCCCGCGCCCGAGCACCTGGAGCAGCTCATCTTCCCGGCGACCACCGGGGCGGGCGGCCCCACCGTCGGGGTCGGCTCGCTGTCGGCCGAAGCCACCATCTGCTCCTGCAACAACGTCAGCAAGGGCGCCATCTGCGCCGCCATCGCCGAGGGCCTCACCGAGATGGGCCCGCTCAAGGCCGCCACCAAGGCCGGCACTGGCTGCGGCGGCTGCGTGCCCCTGGCCACCGAGCTGCTGCGGTACGAGCTGAAGCAGGCCGGCGTCGAGGTCAAGAACCACCTGTGCGAGCACTTCGCCTACTCCCGCCAGGAGCTGTTCGACATCGTGCGGGTCCACCGCCTGAGCACGTTCTCCGACGTCGTGGCCGCCCACGGCAAGGGCCGGGGCTGCGAGATCTGCAAGCCGGCGGTGGCGTCCATGCTCGCCTCGCTGGGCAACGGGTACATCCTCGACGGCGAGCAGGCCACCCTCCAGGACACCAACGACCACTTCCTCGCCAACCTCCAGCGGGACGGCACCTACTCGGTGATCCCGCGGGTCCCGGGCGGCGAGATCACCCCCGACCAGCTCATCGCCATCGGGTCCATCGCCAAGGACTTCGGGCTCTACACCAAGATCACCGGTGCCCAACGCATCGACATGTTCGGCGCCCGGGTCGACCAGCTCCCCCACATCTGGAAGCGGCTGGTCGACGTGGGGATGGAGTCGGGCCACGCCTACGGCAAGGCCCTGCGCACGGTGAAGTCGTGCGTCGGTACGACCTGGTGCCGGTTCGGGGTGCAGGACTCCGTCGGACTGGCGGTGGAGCTGGAGCTGCGGTACCGGGGCCTGCGGGCGCCGCACAAGCTGAAGTCGGCGGTATCGGGGTGCACCCGGGAGTGCGCCGAGGCCCAGAGCAAGGACTTCGGGGTCATCGCCACCGAGCGGGGCTGGAACGTCTACGTGTGTGGCAACGGCGGGATGAAGCCGCAGCACGCCGTCCTGCTGGCCGCCGACCTCGACAAGGAAACCGTCGTCCGCTACCTCGACCGGTTCCTCATGTTCTACATCCGCACCGCCGACCGCCTGGAGCGCACCGCGGTGTGGTTCAACAAGCTGGAAGGAGGCATCGACCACCTGCGGAGGGTGATCATCGACGACTCCCTGGGGATCTGCGACGAGCTGGAGGCCGAGATGGCCCGCCACGTGGAGACCTACGAGTGCGAGTGGAAGGCCACCATCGAGAGCCCCGAGCGCATGCGCCGGTTCCGCACGTTCGTGAACTCCGACGACGTCGACCCCAACGTGGTCTTCGTCACCGAGCGGGGCCAACCCCGTCCGGCCTTCCTCCACGAGAAGCCCGACCCGGCGTTGCTGGCCAAGGGCGTCTCCAACGGCCACGGCCCCCACTCCGAGGCATGAAACCCCGCGTGGTGGACGCCGTCGACGCCGAGCGCTCGACGTGGGTGGACGTCTGCCCTGCCGACGACATCGTCCCGAACCGGGGCGTGTGCGCCCTCGTCGCCGGCCACCAGGTGGCCGTGTTCCGCGTTCCAGACGACGAGGGTGCAGACGAGATGTTCGCCATCTCCAACTACGACCCGTTCAGCAAGGCCTTCGTGCTCTCTCGGGGCGTCGTCGGTTCGAGGGGCGACAGGCTGAAGGTGGCCTCGCCCGTCTACAAGCAGAGCTTCGACCTCCGCACCGGCGCCTGCCTGGACGACCCCGAGGTCTCGGTCCGGACGTTCGCCGTCCGGGTCGTGGAGGGGATGGTCCAGGTGGCGTCGCCCCAATGACGCTTCTCAGCGAGCCGGTCCTCTTCACGCCCAGGCGCCCACCGGAGGCGGAGCCGGGTATCGACGAGCGGGGCCCGAGCTGCTGCCGCTCGACGCCGGGGAGCAGTACCGGTTCTCGTTCGACATGAACGCCTGCGTGGGCTGCCACAGCTGCGAGGTGGCGTGCGCGGAGCAGAACGACCTGCCCGTGGACATCGCCTGGCGACGGGTGGGCGAGCTGGAGGGCGGGGCCTTCCCCCAGGTCCGCCGGTTCAACCTGTCCATGGCCTGCAACCACTGCCTGGAGCCGACCTGCCTGTCGGGGTGCCCCACCAACGCCTACACCAAGCTCGACAACGGGATCGTCGCCCACGACGCCGACGAGTGCATCGGCTGCCAGTACTGCATCTGGAACTGCCCGTACGAGGTGCCGGTGTACGACACGGCCAGGCGGATCGTGTCCAAGTGCGACATGTGCCTGCCCCGGCTCGAGGCGGGCCAGTCGCCGGCCTGCGTGCAGTCGTGCCCGACGAAGGCGATCGGCGTGGAGAAGGTCGACGTGGCCGCCTGGCGGGCCGACCATGAGGCGGCCGACGCCCCCGGGCTCCCGCCGGCGTTCATCACCCTGTCGACCACGCGGGTGGTCAAGCCGGTGTATGTGCCGGCCGAGACCCGGGCCGTCACCGACTCGCGGGTCACCCCGCAGGACCCGCACTGGCCGCTCGTGGCCCTCACCCTGCTCACCCAGCTCTCGCTCGGGACGGTGGCCGCCACCGTCGCCACCCAGCTGGCCACGTCCGGTGCCCGCGAGCCCCTGGCCCGGGGAGCGCTCGCCGCCCTGGTGGCCGGTGCCGTGGCCCTGGCCGCGTCCCTGCTCCACCTGGGCCGGCCCACCAAGGCGGTCAAGGCGCTCCGAAACCTGCGGTACTCGTGGCTCAGCCGCGAGGTCGCCCTGTTCCCCGTGTTCTCGGCACTGTCGTTCGCCTACGCCGCCCTGTGGCTGGTGCCGGGGGCGTCGACAGGCGTGGATGCGGCTGCGGGCGTGGCCGCCGTGGCGGTCGGGGCGGCGGGCGTGTACGCCAGCGGGCGGATCTACCTCGTCCCGGCCCGCCCGGTGTGGAACTCGAGGCGGACGCTCGTCTCCTTCTTCGCCACCGCCCTGGTGATAGGCCCGCCCGTGGCCCTGCTGGCGATGGGTGTCGACCGGCTGGGCCGGGGCTGGGTGATCGTGCTCGTCGCCGCCTCAGGGGTCGGCGTGCTGGTGCAGCTGGGCGTAGCCCGCCACCTGATCAGGACGGTGAACAGCAGGGACGACCACCAGCACCAGGGCACCGCCCGCCTGCTGGCCGGGCAGTTCCAGAACCTGTTCTGGTTCCGGCTGGCGACGGCCGTGCTCGGGCTGGCCCTGCTGGCGTGGGTGCCGTTCGGGATGGGCGGCCCGGCCGCCGAGGGCCGCCTCGTCGTCGCCGTGGGCCTCGTCGCCGCCGGCGAGCTGGCCGGCCGCTACCTGTTCTACGTGACGGTCGTGCCGTTCAGCGTCGCCGGCTCCTACCGGGACATCTCAGGGTGAACCAGCCCGCCCCGATTGCCCGGAAATCCGTGGGAACGATGCTCGGCCTCGGCCGGCGGTCGCCCGATCCCGCCTACGAGGCCGACGAGCGGGGCGGGGTCATGAACGTCACCCGCAAGCCGGACCACTGGGTGCGCACCACCTGTGGGTACTGCTCGGTCGGCTGCGGGATGCTCCTGGGGGTGCGCGACGGCAAGGCCGTCAGCGTCATGGGCGACCCCGACCACCCGGTGAACGAGGGTCGGCTGTGCCCCAAGGGGCTGGCCGAGCACCAGACGATCGACGTGGACGGCCGGCTCACCACACCGCTTGTGCGCCGGACGGCCGGCGGGCTCCAGCAGCCCGCGTCGTGGGACGACGCCATCGCCAAGGTGGTGGGCGGCTTCCGGGACGCGGTGGAGCGCAACGGTCCCGACGCGGTGGCGGTGCTGAGCACCGGCCAGCTCGTCACCGAGGAGTTCTACGCCCTGGGCAAGCTGGTTCGGGCCGGCCTCGGCATCCGCCACTACGACGGCAACACCACCCTGTGCATGGCCAGCGCCGCCGCCGGCTACAAGCGCACGTTCGGCAGCGACGGCCCCCCCGGGGCCTACGCCGACCTCGACCGGGCCGACTGCATCCTGCTGGTGGGGGCCAACGTGGCCGACAACCACCCGCTGCTGGCCCCCCGGATCCTCGGCAACCGGAGCGCCACCGTGATCGTGGTCGACCCCCGGGTCACCAAGACGGCAATGATGGCCGACCTCCACCTCGCAGTCCGTCCCCGCAGCGACATCGCCCTGCTCAACGGGATGATCAAGATCGTCATCGACGAGGGCCTGGTGGACATCGACTACGTCGCCGCCCACACCGAGGGCTATGCCGAGCTGGCCGCCCACGTGGCGTCCTACGACCTCGAACGGGTGGCGGCCGAGTGCGGCGTCGACCCGCTGGCCATCCGCCAGGCGGCCCTCGCCTTCGGGCACGCCAGGCGGGCCACCGCGGCCTGGACCATGGGTGTCAACCACTCGGTCCAGGGCACCGAGACCGTCACCCTCCTCAACACGCTGTGCCTGATCACCGGCAACGTCGGCAAGGAGGGGGCGTCGCCGTTCTCCATCACCGGCCAGTGCAACGCCATGGGCACCCGCGAGGCGGGGTCGACGGCGTCGCTGCCGGGCTACCGGGCGTGGGAGGACGAGAGCGCCCGGGCCGACGTCGCCGCCTTGTGGGGCCTACCGGTCGACCGGCTGCCGTCGGTGCGGGGCCGCGCCTACCCGGACATCATCGACGGCGTCCTCGACGGCACCATCACCGCCCTCTGGATCATCGCCACCAACCCGCCGGTGTCGTTCCCGAATCGGGGCCGGCTGGAGCGGGCACTGGCCAACCTCGACCTGCTGGTGGTGCAGGACGGGTACTCCACGCCCACCACGGCCCTGGCCGACGTGGTCCTGCCCGCCGCCGTCTGGGGCGAGAAGGACGGCACGTACACGAACTCGGAGCGCCGGGTGTCCCGGGTGCGCAAGGCGGTGGAGCCGCCGGGGCTGGCCCGGTCGGACTTCGACATCTTCCTGACCATCGCCGAGGCGGCGGGGGTGGCCGACGACGTCTACCCCGGCTGGAAGGGGCCCGAGGACGCCTTCGTGGAGTGGACCAAGGTGTCGGCCGGTCGCCTGTGCGACTACAGCGGCATCACGTGGGACCGGATCGACGTCGCCGGCGGCGTGCAGTGGCCGTGCCTGCCGGACACGCCGGACCCGGCCGGGACGCCCAGGCTGTACGCCGACGGCGGGTTCCCGAACCCGACGGGCAGGGCCAAGCTCTGGTGCGTGTCGCCCGAGCCGGTGCGCGATGCCCCCAACCAGCACTTTCCCTTCATGCTCAACACCGGGCGGACGGTGGAGCACTGGCACACCCGCACCAAGACCGGCAGGGTCGACATCCTGGAGAAGCTGGCCCCCGAGGGCTGGGTGGAGGTCAACCCGGCCGACGCCGAGCGGCTGGGCGTGGCCGCCGGCGACAGGGTGAGCCTGGAGTCCCGGCGCGGCGCGGTCGACGGGGTGGTCGTGCGCGTGACCGCCACTGTCAGGGAGGGCGAGGTGTTCGTCCCCTTCCACTACGACGAGTGGTGCGTGAACCGCCTCACCGTGGACGAGTTCGACCCGATCTCCCGGGAGCCCAACTACAAGCAGTCCGCGGTACGCATCGTGCCGAAGTAGCTGCCCCTGTACCGTTCCCTTCCATCGGCGAGCGACCATCGACGTGGGAGGGCCAGGGATGAAGGACGACGCCGTACTGCCGGTGACCCGCGCGCTGTCGGCGTTCATCGTGCCGTTCCTCGTCGTGGCCTTCGTGGTCCTCTACGGCCTCCCGAAGGACACCGACAAGTGGTTTGCCTGGACCATCAACCCCCCGATGACCCCGATGACGCTGGGTGCCGTCTACCTCGGCGGCGCCTACTTCTTCGTGCGGGCCTTCCGGGCCACCGAGTGGCACACGATAAAGGCGGGGTTCGTGGCGGTCGGAACGTTCGCCTCGCTGATGGGCGTGGCCACCATCCTCCACTGGGACCGCTTCAACCACAGCCACGTGGCCTTCTGGCTGTGGGGTGGCCTCTACTTCACGACGCCGTTCCTCGTCTGGGGCGTGTGGGCGGCGAACCGCCGGCGAGGGTCGTCGCCGGGTCCCGACGACCTCATGCTCCCGCCGGCGGGACGCCTGGGCATCGCCGCCACCGGCGGCCTGGCCGTCGCCGCCGGGCTGTTCCTCTTCCTCCTCCCCGACCAGGCCATCGAGGTCTGGCCCTGGACGCTCACGCCGCTGACCTCCCGGGTGATGGGCGCCCTCTTCATGCTCGGGATCGCCGAGCTGGGCGTGCTCGTCGACGCCCGTTGGAGCGCGGCCCGCCTCATGCTCCAGGTCGAGGCCTTCATGCTGGCCCTGATCCTCGTCGCCGCGGCCCGGGCCCGCGCCGACTTCGACGCCTCGAACCCCATGACCTGGGTACTCCTCGGCGGGTTCCTGGTCGCCCTCGTGTCGGCGGTGGCCCTGTCGGTCACGATGGACCGCCGCGCATCCCAGGCGGCATAACCCCACAGGCCCTCAGTGGACGTGCCTGGAGGCCTCCACCTTCAGGTCGTTCTCCACCATCATGGTGACCAGCTCCTCGAACTGGACCCTCGGCTTCCAGCTGAGCTCCCGGTGGGCCTTGGACGCGTCGCCGGTGAGGATGTCGACTTCGGCGGGCCGGGTGAACCGGGGGTCGCTGGTGACCAGGTGCTCCCAGTCGTCGATGCCGGCGGCGGCGAAGGCGGCGGTCAGCAGGTCGTGGATGGTGTGGGTCTCGCCGGTGGCGATCACGTAGTCGTCGGGCTCGTCGCGCTGGAGCATGAGCCACATGGCCTCGCAGAAGTCGCCGGCGAACCCCCAGTCCCGGGCCGCGTCGAGGTTCCCGAGCGCCAATCCGTCCTGGAGGCCGAGCTTGATGCGGGCCACGCCGTTGCTCACCTTGCGGGTGACGAACTCCAGGCCCCGGCGGGGGCTCTCGTGGTTGAAGCAGATGCCCGAGCAGGCGAACAGGTCGTAGGCCTCCCGGTAGTTGACCGTGGTGAAGTGGCCGAACACCTTGGCCGCCCCGTAGGGCGAGCGGGGGTGGAAGGGGGTGGCCTCGGTCTGGGGCGTCTCCCGCACCTTGCCGAACATCTCCGACGACGACGCCTGGTAGAAGCGGACCTGGTTGTCGGCCCCGGAGCCGCCGACCACCCGGATCGCCTCCAGCATCCGCAGCACGCCCAGCCCGGTGATGTCGGCGGTGAGCTCGGGCTGGCGGAACGACAGGGCCACGAAGCTGATGGCACCCAGGTTGTAGACCTCGTCGGGCTGGACCGCCTCCACCACCGCGATCAGCGACGACAGGTCCTGGAGGTCGCCGTCGACCAGCTCGAGCTCGGGCGTCTCGTCCTGCACCATCTCGCCCTTGGGATTGTTCTGGCCACGGACCATCCCGAAGACGTCGTACCCCTTGGAAACGAGGAGCTGGGCCATGTATCGGCCGTCCTGGCCGGTGATACCGGTGATCAGCGCGCGCGGCACATGGTGCAAACTAGCTGACGGTCGCGACGGCGGATGCCGACCGGAGACATAGCCTGGGGGGTGAGTGGACCAGACCAGCAAGCGGGCGGACGGGCCACCAACCCCGCGAAACCCGCGCCCCGACTCGGACGTGACCCATGACCCGGCGGACATCCCGAACGTACCGAGCTGGGTCCCTGGCCCGCCGCGAGGCGCCAACGGCGCGCCGGACTCCACCGAGCAGTTGCCCGTGACCAGGGAATCCCCGCCTGCTCGTCCGCGGCGATTGCCACGCGACTGGTCGCGGCCCGGCGTCGGTCGCTCGTCGCGGTGGTGCTCCTGGGCGCCGCCGTGGCCATGCTGGGCGTCATCTGGGCCGCCGACAACCAGTCCCACAAGTCGGTCGTGGCCCGGAACGTCACCCTCGTCGACCGGCCCATCGGAGGCCTCGACCGACCTGCCGTCGCCGCCGCCGTGGCCGAGCTGGCCACCCAGTACGCGGGCGCCGAGGTGGACATCAGGGCCCCTTCAGGGGGCTTCAAGGCGGGATCGACCGATCTCGGCTTCACCGTCGACCAGCCCGGCACCACCGATGCCGCCTTCCGCGTCGGCGACCAGGGGTTCGTCCTCTCCCGCGTCTGGAACTGGGCCAAGAGCTTCGTCTCGTCCCGTCCCGCCCCCGTGATCGTCGACGTCGACCAGCGCCCGCTCCGGCGGTTGGTCGCCGAGCTGGACAAGGAGCGGATACCGGCGGTCGAGCCGTCGATCACCGCCAAGGACGGGTCGATGGTGGCGGTGCCGGGCAAGGACGGCGAGGGCCTCGACCCGGCTGCGGTCGTCAGGGGCCTGAGCAGCGCCGCTTCGAAGGGTCTCCCGCTGGTCGTGGAGGTGGGCCGGACGTCGGTACCGCCCCAGTTCGGCATCCAGGACGCCGAGAAGCTGGCGGTGGACGCCGAGCGCCTGGCCGCCCCCGGCCTCGACGTCGTCGCCGCCGGTACCACCGCCAACCTGCCGGCCGAGACGATCCGCAGCTGGCTGTCGTCGAAGGTCGGCGACGACGGCCTGCAGCTGGCGGTCGACGCCGAGAAGGCGCCGGAGGCACTGGGCGAGCTCCTGCCCGACGCCGGCAAGAAGCCGACCAACGCCGGGTTCACGGTGAGCGGCGACGGGGTGTCGATCACCCCGGCGGCGACGGGCACCAAGTGCTGTGCTCCCGAGGCCGCGGCGGTGATCGAGAACGCCCTCCTGAACCGGGCCGCCGGGGACGCCCCGGTGGAGCTCCCCCTGCGTACCGTCGAGCCCGACCGGTCCGAGGACGACGCCCGCAAGCTCGGCGTCGTCGAGCCCATCGCCACCTTCACCACCAACCACGCCCCCGGCGAGCCGCGGGTCCAGAACATCCACCGGATGGCGGACCTGGTGAGGGGCGCGGTCATCGAGCCCGGGGCCAGCTTCTCCCTGAACGGGTACGTCGGTGAACGGACCATCGCCAAGGGGTTCGTCGCCGCTCCCTTCATCGACGCCGACATGAAGTTCGGCCAGGACGTGGGGGGCGGGGTGTCGCAGTTCTCGACCACCCTGTTCAACGCCGCCTTCTTCGGCGGCATCGACATCACCAGCTACGGCATGCACGGCCTCTACATCTCCCGCTATCCGTACGGCCGTGAGGCCACCCTCAACTATCCCGGCCTCGACCTGAAGCTCCGCAACTCCACGCCGTATGGGGTGGTGATCTGGCCCAGCTACACCGGCTCCTCGATCACCGTGACCCTGTACTCGACGAAGTCGGTGTCGGGCGAGCAGACGAACCAGACCAAGGAGGAGGTGCCGAGCGCCACCGCGGGAGAGGGGCCGTGCACGCGGGTCGTCACCGAGCGCACCCGCACGTGGGCCGACGGACGCACGACAACCGACACCTTCCGAGCGCTCTACTCGCCCAAGGAGGGCGTCAAGTGCAGATGACCATGACCTTGATTCTCGGACACCTCAGTGGCTGAGCTGGAAGGGAGCGGCAAGGCGGCGGCCACCGCAATCGCCGTCGGACGGATCGGGCTGGGCGTGGGCTTCACGCTGGTGCCCAAGCTGGCCCTGAAAGCGTGGCCCGGTCGCGACGCCGGCCACGACGTCACCACCCGGTTCCTCGCCCGGTCGACGGGCGGGCGCGACCTGGCCATCGGCGTCGGCACCCTGCTGGCCATCCAGAAGGACGCGCCGGTGCGGGGCTGGCTGGAGGCCGGGATGCTGGCCGACGCCGTCGACGCCCTCGCCATCCTGCTGGCGTTCCGATCGATGCCGAAGGTCAAGGCCCTGTTCGCGCTGCTCTCGGCGGTGGGGTCGATCCTCGCCTCCCGCCGGGCGATCACCTCCCTGTCCTGATCCTTGGACACTGATGTCGCCATCGTCGGGGGCGGGCCGGCGGGCGCGGCGGCGGCCATCGTCCTGGCCCGGGCCGGGCGGGACGTGGTGCTCGTCGACAAGGCGGTCTTCCCTCGCGACAAGTGCTGCGGCGACGGTCTCACCGCCGCCGCCCTGCGGGAGCTGGAGGACCTTGGCCTGCGCCCCGAGGCGGTGCCCGACTGGCAGGTCGTCGACGACGTCTGGGTCCGCGGCCCGACCGGTCGGACGGTCCGGTTCCCCCTGCCGGCGGAGCGAGGGCAGTACGCCGTCTGTGCGCCCCGTGCCCAGCTCGACGCCGCCCTGCTGGACGTGGCCCGGGCCGCCGGCGTCAAGGTCCACGACGGCCATGCCCTCGACCGCCGCCCGCACCTCCGAGAGGGGCATCGAGCTCGACGTCGACGGTCTCGGCACGTTGTGCGCATCGTTCGCGGTGGGGGCCGACGGCATGTGGTCGCCGCTGCGCAAGGCGCTGGGGGCGTCGGAGCCCGGGTACCTGGGCGAGTGGCACGCTTTCCGTCAGTACTTCAGCCACGTGGGGCCGGCGGCGGCCGGGCTGTGGGTCTGGTTCGACGCCGACATCCTCCCCGGGTACGCCTGGTCGTTCCCCCTGCCGGGTGGGCGGGCCAACGTCGGCTTCGGGATTCCGCCGGGGTGGCGACATCGCCACGAGGGACATGAAGGAGCCGTGGCCCGAGATCCTGGCCCGCCCCCACGTCCGGGAGGTGCTCGGTGAGAACGCCCGACCGGAGGCGCCCCACAAGGCGTGGCCCATCCCGGCCCGGGTGGCAGACGCGCCGTTGACGGCCGCCGGCGGGCGGCGCCTGTTCGTGGGCGACGCGGCCTGCGCCACCGACCCGATGACGGGAGAGGGCATCGCCCAGGCGCTGGTGACCGGCCGGCGGGCGGCGGAAGCGGTGCTGATGCGGGGCGTGGGCGCCGGTCCCGGCAGGGTGGCCGCTCTGTACGAGCGGTCCGTGCGTCGCGAGCGGCACGCCGACCACCGGCTGGCGGGGATCCTGAGCCAGGCCGTCTCGCATCGGAAGTGCGTGCGGTTCGCCCTGTGGGCGGCGGGGTCGTCGGACTGGGCCGTAGGAACTTCGGTCGCTGGCTGTTCGAGGACTATCCCCGGGCCTGGTCCTGACGCCTCGACGCTGGCATCGGGGCGTCCTCGGCGCCAACGGGGCCTACCTGGAGGACTCGCGGCCGTGATCTCGATCGAGCGGGTGCGGACGAACGGTGTGTTCTCCCTCGACGGGGCCGACTTCGAGGTGGAGAACAACATCTGGCTGGTCAGCAGCGGTGACGGCGAAGGCGGAGAGGATGCCGGGCTGGTGATCGTCGACGCCGCCCACGACGCCGCGGCCATCGCCTCGGCGGTGGCGGGTCGGTCGGTCAGCCTGATCGTCTGCACCCACGGGCACAACGACCACATCAACGCCGCCGTCGACCTGGCAGCGGCGGTGGGCGCGCCGATTGCCCTGCACCCCGACGACCGGATGCTGTGGGACGTCGTGCACCCCGGGCGGCCGCCCGACGTCGACCTGGCCGACGGCGACGAGGTGGCGGTGGGCGACGAGCGACTCCGGGTGCTCCACACGCCCGGCCACTCCCCCGGCGGCATCTGCCTTTGGGCGGCGTCCGATTCGGTCTTGTTCAGCGGCGACACGCTGTTCAACGGGGGGCCGGGAGCCACCGGCCGGTCGTACTCCGACTTTCCGACGATCGTCGAGTCGATCCGCACCAAGCTGCTGAGCCTGCCGCCCGAGACCGTCGTCCACACCGGCCACGGCGACGACACCACGATCGGCGACGAGGCCCCTCACCTGGACGAATGGCTGGCGCGGGGGCACTGACGCCCGGCTCCTCGGAGCCGCTCGGGTCTGGGCCGCCCGGGTCGGGGCCGGCAGCGAGCCGGCCCCACATGCCCGGCTACGGCACGCTCGGCCCCGACGAGGGAGGCGGGCTGCTGCCGTGGTCGTGGGCCGAGGAGCGGTTGACGGCGTCGCACGACTACTGGGTGGCGACGGTGCGGCCGAGCGACGGACGCCCGCACGTCATGCCGGTCTGGGGCGTCTGGCACGGTGGCGCAGTGTGGTTCAGCAGCGGCCTGCGGTCCCGCAAGGCCCGCAACCTGGCCGCCGACCCTCGCTGTGCGATCACCACCGACAACGCCCTGGAGCCGGTGGTCGTGGAGGGCGCCGCCGAGGTCGTCACCGACGTGGAAGAGCTGGGGGCCTTCACGGCCGCCGTCAACGCCAAGTACGGCGTGGACTACTCGGTGGACTTCTACGACCCGACCGTCAACGCCACCTACCGGGTGCGACCGCGGGTGGCGTTCGGCCTTGTCGAGGCCGAGTTCACGGGGTCGCCGACCCGCTGGACCTTCGCCCCCTGAGCGAACTGGGGTCACGGAGCGGTTCATGGCGCGGTTTCACGACCCCGGTTCGTACGGTGGCCGCCCGCCTCCAGTGCGACAGACTCAGAGAGCGCGAACCTTGTCTGCTTGCGGACCACGCTGGCCTTGGGTGATCTCGAACTCGACTCTCTGGTTCTCCTCGAGGTTGCGGAACCCCGAGCCCTGGATGGCCGAGAAGTGCACGAAGACATCTGCACCCCCCTCGTCCGGGGAGATGAACCCGAAGCCCTTCTCACCGTTGAACCATTTGACCGTGCCCTGAGCCATCGAATCTCCCGTGCTCGGAGTGTCCTGTCGGCGCTTCAGTCCAGCAGGCCGGCCGGGGGGTCGATGACCACTCGCCCCGCGGTGGGGCCGGCGACCACGAACGTTAGGGGCACCAGTCCCCCGCCGGCCAGTACCAGCAGGTCTGATGCCGGATTGGCCTCCACCGCCTCCACCGGTCCGTAGCTGCGGCCGTCGACGCCGACCGCCTCGGCCCCGATCAGCTCGTGGATCCAGAGGGTGTCGTCGTCCTCGTCGTCGCCCTCGAGAGGCTCCGCCGACAGGACTCTGTCGCGCAGGGCCTCGGCCGCGTCTCGGCCGGAAACGCCCTCGAACTGCACGATCCACCGGTTCTGATGGGGCTTGGCCCACTCCACCGTGAGCTCGCCCTTGTCGCTGCTCAGCACCGTCCCCGGCGCCATCCGCTCGTCGGGACGGTTGGTGATCAGGGAGACGATCACCTCGCCCTTCAGGCCGTGGGGTTTTACGATTCGGCCGACCTCGAGCACGCCCTGGCTAGTCGACGATGTCGACAGAGGCGTCGACGCCCTCCCGGGCGCCGGCGGCCCGCACGACGGTGCGGATGGCCTGGGCCACCCGTCCCCGACGGCCGATGACCCGTCCCATGTCCCCCGGGGAGACCCGTAGGCGCAGGGTGACCGACCGGCGGCCCTCGTCGACCTCGATCTCCACCGAATCGGGGTCCTCGACGATGGCCTTGGCCAGGTAGTCGAGCACGCCGACCGACAGGCCGCCGACGACGCGGTTGCCGTCGACCTCGTCCTCGTCGTCCTCGTCGTCGTCAGTCTCGAGGTCGTCGATGTCCGCGCCGGCGTCGACGTCGGTCATTTAGCGGCTCCAGCTTTGACCGATTCACCCTTGAATTGGTCCCACGCACCGGAGATCTCCAGCAGGCGCCGCACCCGGTCGGTGGGCTGGGCGCCCTTGCGCAACCACTCCACCGCCTTGTCGTTGTCGACGTTCACCACCGACGGCTCCGCACGGGGCTGGTAGGTGCCGACGATCTCGATGAACCGCCCGTCCCTGGGGGACCTGGCGTCTGCCGCCACCATCCGGTAGGTCGGCTGCTTCTTCTTGCCCATCCGCATGAGGCGGAGTTTGACTGCCACGCTGGCTCTCTCCTATCCGAGGCTCGGCACGTTCAGGCGGCCCTTGCCGCCCTTCTTACCGAGGAATCGCATCATCTTCTGCATTTCCTTGAACTGCTTCAGCAGCTGGTTGACGTCGCTGGTCGTCATACCGCTGCCGTTGGCCACCCGTAGGCGCCGCGAACCGTTCATGATCGACGGGTCCCGTCGCTCCTCCGGCGTCATGGCGCGGATGATCGCTTCGACCCTGGCGATCTCCCTGTCGTCGATCTCGGCGTTCCGGATCTCCTTGGGGATCCCTGGCAGCATACCGACAAGGTTCTGGATCGGCCCCATCTTCTTGATCTGCTGCATCTGCTCGAGGAAGTCCTCGAGGCTGAACGTGCCCTTGGTGAGCTTGTCGGCGGCCGCCGCCGCCTCGTCCTGGTCGTAGGCCTGCTCGGCCTTCTCGATCAGGGTGAGGACGTCGCCCATACCCAGGATCCGCGACGCCATGCGGTCGGGATGGAAGGCCTCGAAGTCGGCCAGCTTCTCCCCGGTGGAGGCGAAGGCGATGGGGCGGCCGATGACCTCCTTCACCGAGAGCGCGGCGCCGCCGCGGGCGTCGCCGTCGAGCTTGGAGAGGATGACCCCGTCGATCTCGAGCGTGGCGTGGAACGACTCGGCCACGTTGACCGCGTCCTGGCCGGTCATGGCGTCGACGACGAGGAAGGTGTAGTTGGGCGAGATCGCCGCCGAGATGCGACGAGCCTCGTCCATCAGCTCCTCGTCGACGTGCAGGCGGCCGGCGGTGTCGACGATGAGCACGTCGCGGCCGATGCGCTTGGCCTCCTCCACGCCCGCCTTGGCCACCGACACGGGGTCGGACGCCTCGGAGAACACCGGGACACCCACCTGCTTGCCAAGCACCCGTAGCTGCTCGACGGCCGCCGGGCGCTGCAGGTCGGCACCGACGAGCATCGGGTTGCGGCCCTGCTGCTTGAACCAGCGGGCCAGCTTGCCGGCGGCGGTTGTCTTACCGGAGCCCTGCAGGCCGGCCAGCATCACGACGGTGGGCGGACGGGAGGCGTAGGTGATCTTGAGCGAGTCGCCGCCCAGGCTGGTGATCAGCTCCTGGTTGACGATCTTGATGACCTGCTGGGCCGGGGTCAGGCTGCCCGAAAGGTCGGCACCGATGCACTGCTCACGGATGCGCCCGACGAGGTTCTTGACCACCTTGAAGTTGACGTCGGCCTCGAGGAGGGCCACGCGGATCTCCCGCAGGACCTCCTCCACCTCCTTCTCCCCCATGCGGCCGCGGCCGCGCATCTTGCGGAAGATGCCCTCGAAACGGTCTGACAGGGAGTCGAACATGAAGGGACCAGGCTACAAGACGGGTCCCGGGTCTCCGGAGCCGGTCGGTCGGCGCCCTTGTGGGAAAATGGCGCGGTGCGAGCCGTGCTCGTGAATGCGCCCGAGACGATGGTCGAGGATCGCCGCCGCCTCGGCATCGACAAGCAGGACGAGCGGTGGGAAGGCGAGTGGCATTTCGTCAACCCGCCGAAGCGGTGGCACGGCCGCCTCAACACCGATCTCCTGCTCGTACTGGCCCCGCTCGCTCGGGCGGTGGGCCTCGAACCCTACGGCGATTCGACAGGCGTGTTCGCCGATCTCGAGCAGGACTGGCGCATCCCGGACCAGGTCTACGCCCGCCCCGACCAGAGCCTGGACGAAGGCGTGAACGGTGCCGAGCTCGTGGTCGAGATCCGCTCGGAGGGCGACGAGACGTATCGGAAGCTGCCGTTCTACGCGGCACGGGCGGTGCAGGAGGTACTGGTCGTGCATCAGGATCGACGGGTCGAGCTGTATCGACTGCGGGCCGACGGCTCCTACGTCCTGGTCGACGACGGCACCGGCAGGGCAGCCTCGACGACGCTCAGGGCCTCGTTCCGCACCGTCGCCGGTCCCGCACTCCGTATCGACTGGGACGGTGGCTCGGCCGAGGTCTGATCGCCTCCGTCAGGAGAAGAGGGCGTCGACGAACTCGTCGGGGTCGAACGGGATGAGGTCGGCGGCCGTCTCGCCCAGTCCCACCAGCTTGATGGGGATGCCGAGCTCGCTCTGGATGGCCAGGACGATGCCGCCCTTGGCGGTGCCGTCCAGCTTGGTGAGCACCACCCCGGTGACGTCGACCGCGTCGAGGAACTGGCGGGCCTGGACCAGGCCGTTCTGGCCGGTGGTGGCGTCGATCACCAGCAGCACCTCGGTGACCTTGCCGGGCGGCTTGCCGGCCACCCGCCGCACCTTCTTGAGCTCCTCCATCAGGTTGACCTTGGTGTGGAGGCGGCCGGCGGTGTCGGCCAGCACCAGGTCGGTGTTGCGGGCGGCGGCCCGCTCCACGGCGTCGAAGACGACGGCGCCGGGGTCGCCGCCCTCGATCCCCCGCACCAGCTGCGCCCCCACCCGCTTCGACCACAGCTCGAGCTGTTCGGCGGCGGCGGCGCGGAAGGTGTCGCCGGCGGCCATGATCACCGTGCGGCCCTCGGCCACCTGCAGGTAGCCGACCTTGCCGATGGTGGTGGTCTTGCCGACGCCGTTGACGCCCACGAAGAGCCACACGTTGGGCACGCCGGGCTCCAGGTCGAGGTGCAGCGAGCGGTCGGCCATGGTGAGGCGCTTCTTGAGGTCCTCCTTCAGGGCGTTGACGAGGTCGTCGGCGGTGTCGATGCCCTCGCTCTTGACTCGGGCCCGCAGCTGGTCGAGCAGGGCAGTGGTGGCGGCCACGCCCACGTCGGCCCTGATCAGGGCCTCCTCCAGCTCCTCCCAGGTCTCCTCGTCGATCTTGGTACGGGTGCGGACCGACCCGAGCAGTCCCCCGAACAGGGTCCGGGCCTTGCCCAGCCGGTCACGGAAACGGGGCCGGGCCGGCTCCTCCGGGACCTCGGGTCCCGGCTCCGGCTCCGCTGCAGCCTCGAGGGCGGCGGCCTCGGCCTGGGCGGCGGCGAGCAGGGCCTCGGCCTCGGCCACTACTTCGGCCGCCTGGCGGGCCAGCTCCTCGTCGCTCGGGATCTTCCGGCGCTTGGCCTTGGGCGCGGGGGCGGCAGGGGGTTTCAGGGTGCCCCGACCCGGCCCCGAGCCGTTCGACCCCTTGACCCTCTTGGACGGCGGCGGTTCGAGCTCGGGCCCCTTGCCCTTGGGTCGCGCCGACACGAACGCGAGGGTGATCGCCGCGAAACCGATGACAACGAGGACGCCGAACAAGATCCACATGAGTGGCTCAAATGTAGGGCTTCCCGGCGGCCTCTGAACGCTGGAACTTTCGGGCCGAAGGGCTTAGGCCGTGGCGCGCGCCCGTTCGGAGAGGACCTTGGACGAGCCGCCCGGCTGCATGGTGACCCCCAGCAGGCAGTCGGCCGCCTCCATGGTGCGCTTCTGGTGGGTGACGACCACCAGTTGGGCCTCGGCGCGGAACTCCTCGAGCAGGTCGAGGAACCGGTGGAGGTTGACGTCGTCGAGGGCGGCCTCGACCTCGTCGAGCAGGTAGAACGGCGACGGCCGGCTGCGGAAGACGGCGAACAGGAAGGCGAGGGCGCACAGCGAGCGCTCGCCGCCCGACAGCAACGACAGCTTCCTGACGTTCTTGCCCGCCGGTCGGGCTTCGATCTCGATGCCCGTGTCCAGGATGTGGTCGGGGTCGGTGAGGATCAGACGGCCGTGCCCGCCCGGGAAGAGCGTCTCGAACAGGGCGGCGAAGTGGTCGATGACGTCGGCCAGGGCGGCGCCCAGCAGCTCGGCCATCTCCACCTCGACCGCCTTGATGACCTTCACCAGCTCCCGGCGCGAGCCCTTCACGTCGTCGAGGCTGAGCGGTCAGGAAGGCGTGTCGCTCCTGCAGGGCGGCCAGCTCGTCGAGCGCCAGCGGGTTGACGGGGCCGATGAGGCGCAGCTCCCGCTCGAGGTCGCGGGCCCGGGTGGAAGGGCTGGCGCCGGGAGGTGAGGTCGGCCCGGGGGGCGGGCAGGTGGCGGCGACGGCCCTCTCGGGCTCGCAGTCGAGCTCGCGGCGGAGGGCGTCGACGGCGGCTTCCATCCGCATCCGGGACTCGGCTTCGTCCAGCTCGGCCCGGCGGGCCCGCTCGCGAAGCTCTTCCAGCCCCCGCTCGGCGGCCACCCGGCGGTGTCGCAGGCCGTCGAGTCTGAGGACAGCCTCTCTGACCGCTGCCGCGTGCCGGTCCCGGCGGGCCCTCACGTCGACCAGGGCCTCGTCGATCTCGGCCAGCCGGCCCTGGAGATGGCCGCCCAGGCGTCCCAGGCCGGTGGCGGTGCGCTCCAGGCGCTCCCGACGGGATTCGGCCTCGTGGCGGCGGGTCCCGAAGGCGACGAGCCGGGCCTCGACATCGCTCAGCCGGCGGCTGAGGGCGCTGCGGCGCTCCTCCAACCGGGCCGACAGCACGTCGAGCTCGGCTCGTATGGCGGCCAGCTCCTCGGCCCGAGCCCGCAGGCGGTGACGGTCGGCGCGCTGGGCGGCGAGGCGGCTGGTGGCGGCAGCCTCCGCTTCGGCGGTCGGGAGGGATGCCTCCAGCTCGGCCACTCGGGCCGCGTCCGCCCTGAGGCGCCCGGCCAGGCCCACCTGCTGCGTACGCACCGCCTCCAGCTCGGACGCGAGGCGACGGGCTTCGGCCCGCAGGCGCTCGCCGTCGGCGGCCGCCTGCCTTTGCCGGGTTGCGGCGGCGGTGGCATCCGCCTGCACCTTGTCGACCAGGCTGGTGGCGTCGGCCAGGCGCTGGGCGGCCTCGGCTCGCCTGCGTTCGGCGTCGGCGAGGGATGCAGTCAGCGCCCGGCACTCGGCCCGGGCGCGGTCGAGGGCGGCCCGGGTGGCACCGGGGGCGCCGGCTCCCAGCCGCCACCCGGTGGCGGAGATGCGGTCGCCGGCCTTCGTCACGACCACGACCTCGGGATGGGCGAGGGTGACGTCGACCGCCTCGTCCCTGCCCCGGTCGACGACGATGACCGTAGCCAGCAACACGTCGAGGAGGCGGTTGACCGCGGCCTTGGAGGACCTCACGACGGATCGCAGCGGCTGTCCCGGACAGCCGGGCGGCAACGACGAGGTTGGGGTTGCCGCCGAACCGAGCACGAGCAGGCCGGTGGGCTCGCCCGCCCCGGCGGCGGCGAGGTCGTGGAGGAGCCGGCGGGCGCTCGTGACGCCGTCGACGACGAGGGCGCCGATCGAATCGGCCACCGCCGCCTCGAACGCAGCCTCGAAACCGGCATCGACGTCGACCAGGTCGAGCAGGGTACCGACAACGCCGGCCACGCCGGCCAGCCGCCGGGCGTCGCCCTTGCCGCGATCCTCGTCGACGGCCATGGCCAGCGCCTCGGCCCGCGCCATGGCCGCCCGAAGACCGGCGGCCGCTTCCCGCACCGCGGCGTCGGCCTCCGCCACGTGGGCGGCGGCCACATCCCGCTCGGCGTCGGCCGCGGCCTGCGCTCCGGCGAGGGTGGCGTCGGCGGCCGCCAGCTGCTCCGCCGTGGTCTCGGCCCGTTCGGCCTGGGCGGTGGCCACGTCGCCCCGCAGCGTCAGAGCTACTCGGCGGTCCTCCAGGCGGGCGTTGTCGGCCCGCCCCCGCTCAAGACCGGAGCGGAGCGCGCTCAGGGCGCCCCGGGCCTCGGCGGCGAGGGCCAGCTGGGCCGCGGGCTCGGGTTCGGGCGGGGGTGCCGCGGCACGCTCCCTCGCCAGCGCGGCCTCGTCCCCGTCGAGCTCCCACGCCCGGGTTGCCAGGCTTTCGGCGTCGGCATCTGCGGCGGCCAGCTCGTCGCGCAGGCGGGCTGCCTCGTCGTCGAGGGCGGCGATGAGCGACGAGTCGACGGTGACCGACAGGTCCCTGTCCACCGAGCGGCGGCGCTCGGCCACCACCGCAGCCAGGCCCCGGGCTCGCTCCCGCAGCGCCTCCAGCCGCCCGGCGTCCTCGCCCAGCCGGGCCCGGCCGGCGGCGTCGAGCTCGTCCTCCACCGCGGCGACGGCCGTGTCGAGCTGCCTCGCCTCGGTGCGCAGCAGCGTCTCGGCGTCGACCAGCCCGGCCCGGGACTGCGACGCGGCCTCTTGATGGGCCCGAGCGCGGCCAGCCTCCCGTCCCCGCAGGTAGAGGCGCAGGTTGAACAGCTCGGCGGCCAGGTCGCCGTGGCGGCGGGCGGCGTCGGCCTGCTTCTCCAGGGGCTTCAGCTGGCGGCCGACCTCCCGCAGCAGGTCGGTGAGGCGGACCAGGTTGGCCTCGGTGCCGTCCAGGCGGCGCTGGGCCTTCTCCTTGCGGCGGCGGAACTTGAGGATGCCGGCCGCCTCCTCCACGATCAGGCGGCGGTCCTCGGGGCGGGCGTCGAGAACGGTGTCGAGGTTGCCCTGGGACACGATGAGGTGCTGCTGGCGCCCGACGCCGGTGTCGGAGAGCAGCTCCTGGATGTCGAGCAGCCGGCAGGGCACGCCGTTCAGGGCGTACTCGCTCTCGCCCGACGTGCGGAACAGCGTGCGGGTGATCGTCACCTCGTTGAACTCGATCGGCAGGAGTCCGGCCGAGTTGTCGATGGTGAGGCTGACCTCGGCCCGGCCCAGGGCGGCACGCCGGCCGGCGCCGGCGAAGATGACGTCGTCCATCTTCGTCGAGCGGACGGTTCGGGGCCCCTGGGCGCCAAGGACCCAGGCCACCGCGTCCACCACGTTGGACTTGCCGCTGCCGTTCGGACCGACGACGACAGTGATCCCCGGTTCGAACTCCAGGGTGGTGGGCTCGGCGAAGGACTTGAAGCCCTTCAGGGTCAGCGAGCGCAGAAACATCGGTGCCCGAACGTTACCGGCGGGGGTGCCGGATACCGCGGACCCTTCAGGCCTTTTTCGCTAGTCCCTTTTCGCTAGACCTGGCACTGCTCGCAGAGGAACGCCGAGCGGCCGTTGATCTTGACCCTCACCACCGTGTTGCGGCAGCGGCGGCAGGCCTGGCCTTCCCGGTCGTAGACCTTGTGCTCCTTCTGGTAGTCGCCCAGGGCCCCGAACAGGTCCCGGTACGTCTCGTCCGACAGTGACGACCCGCGGTGCTTGATGGCGTCCTGGAGGGTCTCGATCATCGCCCGGTAGAGCCGCCTGACCTCCTGGGACGACAAGGTCTCCGACGATCGGTCGTAGCGCAGGCCGGCGCCCCAGAGGATCTCGTCGCTGTAGATGTTGCCGATGCCGGCCACGAACTTCTGGTCCATGAGAAGGGCCTTGAGCTTGGCCTTGCGGGCGGTGAGCATGTCGCCGAACTTGACCCACGACATCACGTCGTCGACCGGGTCGAAGCCCAGGTGGGCGAGCTCCGGCACGTGGTCGGCCACGTCCTCGGGGGCGCTGACGAACATCTCGCCGAACGTGCGGGCGTCGACGAAGCGCAGCAGCCCGCCCTGGGTGAAGGTGATGACCACGTGGGTGTGCTTCGGCGCCGGGTCGCGCACCCCGCCCCGGCCCTTCAGCAGCTGGCCGCTCATGCCCAGGTGGACGACGAGGACGTCGCCGCCCTCGATCCGCAGGAGCAGGTACTTGCCCCTGCGCTCGACCCCGAGGATCTTG
The DNA here is from genome assembly GCA_963827345.1 of uncultured Acidimicrobiia bacterium. Classification (GTDB taxonomy): domain Bacteria; phylum Actinomycetota; class Acidimicrobiia; order Acidimicrobiales; family AC-14; genus CAWGUU01. The sequence continues at coordinate 1,112,338 of CAWHAN010000006.1, forward strand.
TGGCCCTCGAGCTTCTCGATGAAGTGCTTCTTGTTGGGGTGGCGGCGGATCGAGCGCATGCCCTCGACCTCCACCGTCTTGATCCGCTTGCCGACGACCTCCTTGTCGAGGTCACGGCGGATCGTCTCGACCTCGGGCAGCTCAGGCATCGGCGTCTGCCATATCGGCCCCGGCTGTCATGTCGGCCCGGTCCGGCACCCCTGCCAACTCCGTGGTTGCGGCCGCCTGGTCGACGTCCGGCCGGTGCGCGTCGGACAGGCGTCGCCACGCCATCCGGGCCGCCGCCTGCTCGGCCTGCTTCTTCGACCGTCCCTCGCCCTCGCCCCACACCGTCGCCCGGATGGAGACCCGGGCCGAGAAGCGCTTGGCGTGGTCGGGCCCCTCGGAGATCACGTCGTAGTTGGGAAGCTCCTCGTGGCGACGGGCGGCGAGCTCCTGGAGCCGGGTCTTGAAGTCGTGACCCCCCGGGCCGGCCGCCGCCTCGGTCATCCGGCCCCGAGGAGGTCCATGACCAGCACCTCCGCGCCCTCCCAGCCACCGTCGAGGTAGACGGCCCCGATGACCGCCTCCATGGCGTCGGACAGGATCGACGGCTTCTCTCGACCGCCCGACGCGTCCTCGCCCTTCCCCAGCAGCACGGCGTCGCCCAGGTTGAGCTCGGCGGCCACCTCGGCCAGCACGCTGGCGTTCACGACCGCGGCCCGCACCTGCGCCAGCTGACCTTCCGGCAGGTCGGGGTAGGTCCGGTACAGGTAGTCGGTGACGACGAGGCCCAGCACGCTGTCGCCCAGGAACTCGAGCCGCTCGTTGGACAGCTCCCCCGGGCTCTCGGAGCACCAGGACCGATGGCACAGCGCCCGCGCCAGCAGGCTCAGGTCTTCGAAGGGTCGGCCCAGCCGCTCAACGAGGGTCGCCAGCTGGTCGCTGTTTGTCAGTTTCTGGTCGCTTCACCCACGCGTGCGACCACATAGTCGACCGCGTCACGCACCGTTTTCAGGTCCTCGAGGTCCTCGTCCTCGATCCGGAAGCCCACGCTCCGCTCGTTCATCTCCTCCTCGATGGCCTCCACCAATTCGATGAGGGCAAGCGAGTCGGCGGCCAGGTCGTCGCTGAACGACGCCCCTTCGGCGATGGAGGACGGCTCGATCTCGAGGATGTCCGCGAGGCGGTCACGAATCAGGGAAAGGACCGCCGGGCGGCCCAGGGGGCCTCCATCGAGGTCGGTGTCGGCAGGCAAGGCCACAGCTCCTGAGTACCGGGTTTTGGGGGGGACGGCCGCGCATGATACCCGCTCGGGGCTCCCTACTCTCCGAGTCGGGGGACGCAACCGCCCATTTCAGCCCGTGGCGGTCTCCTTGGACGGTGCCACTGCCTCGCCGACGCGCTCGACCATGCCCGCCTTGACCATCTCGCTGGCCAGGCCGACCGCGTTGAAGATGGCCCGGGCCGACGACGAGCCGTGGCTGATGATGCACACGCCGTCGGTGCCGAGCAGCATGGCGCCGCCGTAGGAGTCGGGGTCGAGCTCGGCGTGCAGCGGCATGATCAGGGGCAGGACCTTCTCGGTTGCCCGCTGGCCCTCCTCGGTGGACGTCATAACCCGCAGGAAGCTGTCGACCAGGAACTTCAGGCCCCCCTCGAGGGTCTTGAGCACGACGTTGCCGATGAAGCCGTCGCAGACGACGACGTCGACCCTGTCGCTCAGGAGGTCGCGGCCCTCGACGTTGCCGATGAACGTGCCCGCCGCCCGCAGGCAGCCGGGCTCGGCCAGCAGCGCGTGGGTCTCCTTGACCAGGAGGTTGCCCTTGCTGTCCTCCTCGCCGTTGGACAGGAGGGCCACCCGCGGCTCGGCCAGGTGCCAGCGGGCGGCGGCGTAGACGGCACCCATCTGGGCGAACTGCACGAGCATGGCCGAGTTGCAGTCCACGTTGGCGCCGGCGTCGAGCAGGATCGTGGGCGTCGACCCCGGCACCGGCAGGACCGAGGCGATGGCCGGCCGCTGGACCCGCGAGATCCGGCCCATGCGCAGCAGGGCACTGGCCATCGCGGCCCCGGTGTTGCCGGCACTCACCATCGCCGACGCCCGTCCGTCGCGAACCGCCTCCGCGGCCCTGACCACCGACGAGTCCTTCTTCCGCCGCACGCCCTGGGCAGGGTCGTCGGTCATCCCGATGATCTCGCCGGCGGCCAGGATCTCCAGGCCGCCGGAGTCGCCGATGGCTTCGGGCTGGCCGACGAGGAGGACGGGCACACCGAGCTCCTCCGCCGCCCGGCGGGCACCTGCGACGATCTCGGCAGGGCCCTTGTCTCCGCCCATGACGTCGACGGCTACGGGTAGCAAAGCGGGTGGCCCGAGGGAGTACCCAGGACGGTGTCGATCGTCGCGTAGGCCGCTCCGCGACCGGGCGGCTGACCAGGCGGTCTCCGACCGCAGGAGCAGTTGTCAGCCGCCGAAAGCAGCTTGATCACACCGTCCTAGTCGACGTCGATGGCCTGCCGGCCGCCGTACCAGCCACAGTTGGGGCACACCACGTGGGGTGTCTTGGTGCGGCGGCACTGGGGACAGGTGCTCTGCGCGGGAACGGCGAGCCGCCAGTTGGAGGCCCGGCGGCTCCGACTCTTCGCCTTCGACGTCTTCTTCTTGGGGACAGCCATGAGCGAACAATGCTACTCGCCCGGGAAGGTCGGCTACTCCGGGCTGCTCCGGCCCTGGGGCCCCACCTATTCCGGGTCAGGGGTGGGCTCGGCCAGCAGCAGGTCGAGGGCGGCCCAGCGGGGGTCACGGTCGTCGGACCGGCACTCGCACGGCGCCTCGTTGAGGTCGGCACCGCACGTCGGGCACAGGCCGCGGCAGTCGGCGCGGCACAGCGGCGCGAGGGAGAGATCGAGCATCACCAGCTCCCGGACGAGCGGTGCGAGGTCGACACTGTCCTGCCCGAGCTGGTAGGTCTCGCCGTCGACCGGCTTGGTCTCGAAGAGCTCCCGGAAGGCGACCTCGAGGATGCCCTCCGCGGTTCCGAGGCAGCGGCGGCACTCGCCGGTCCACGGCGCGGTCACCGAACCCGTCGCCAGGATGCCGTCGGACACCCACTCGAGCATGGCGTCCACGTCGATCGGAGCACTCGGGTGCACCTCGGACGCGCTGACCTTCAACCCTTCCAATCGGCCCCTCAGCCGCTCCCGGCGACGGGCCGACGGCCGGTTGAGCAGATCTGCGACGTTCACGACGAATGGCTTCATGGGCTCCGGTTCGACGCTACCGACGGGTGATGCAGACCCGCAGCTACCACTGGTCCTGGTCGAAGAAGACCTCGCCGGTCTCGGGCTCGCCCTCCGGCGTGGCCGTCTGGTCGCCCTCCTGGGGCGGCGGCAACGGGGTCACCCGCAGCTTTTGACGGCCGGCGGCGACGGTCTTGGTGATGCGCTCGAGCACCGTCTCGAAGCTGGCCAGCTTCTGGTCGCAGTAGTCCTCGGCCTCGTGCCGGAGGCGGCGCGACTCGTCGTTGGCCTCCTCCACCGTGCGGCGGGCCACCCGCTGGGCCTCCCGGACCAGCTCGGTGCGCTGCACGATCCGCTCGGCCCGTTCCCGTGCCGCGCTGAGGATGTCGTCGGCCTCCCGCTGGACCTTGGCCAGGTACTCGGCGCGCTCCTTGAGCAGCCAGCGGGCCTGGCGCATCTCCTCGGGAAGGCGGACGATGGCCTCCTCGAGCGAGCTCGACGACCTCGTCCTTCTCCAGGCGGACCGTGGAGGACAGCGGCATCTTGGGCGCGCCGTTGATGATGTCGAGGACGCGGCGGAGCAGGACCTCGCTGTCGGGCGGGTCGTTCTGGCTGGCGATGTTGACTGTCATCGGTGCCTCATATCAGCCATGGGTGCCTCATCATCAGTGGAACCGCCCCTGCAGCCGGCGCCCGACGTCGGGCGGCACCATCGAGGACACATCGCCGCCGAACCGGGCTACCTCCCGCACGAGGCTGGACGCGAGGAACGAGTGCTCGGGCGTGGTGGGCATGAAGAGCGTCTCGATGCCCGACAACCTGTAGTTCAGCTGCGCCATCTGCAACTCGATGTCGAAGTCGGAGATCGCCCGCAGGCCCTTCACGATGGCGTTCACGTCCCTGTCGAGGGCGAAGTCGACGAGCAGGCCCTCGAAGCCGTCGACCTTCACGTTGGGCAGGTGGGCGGTGGCGTCGGCCAGCATCTCGGTGCGCTCCTGGAGGCCGAACAGGGTCGACTTGTTGGGGTTCTCGACGGCGGCCACCAGGACCTCGTCGAACAGCCGGGCCGTCCGCTCGATGACGTCGAGGTGCCCGAACGTCACCGGATCGAAGGAGCCGGGTATGAGGGCCCTCGTCATCCCGTCCCTCCTCCATCTTCCTCCGGCTCCGGGCCGGTGTCGCGTCGAACGAGCGTCACCACGCTATCGCCATGGCGACGCGATTTGAGGGCTATCCACGGAGAAGGCACGGCGATGTGGGTTCCCGCCTCCAGCACGGCCAGTCGGGCCGGAAGCCGCTCGAGCAAAGGGAACCAGCCGTCGAAGGCGTACGGCGGGTCGACGAGGGCCAGGTCGTAGGTCTCGGTGGCGTCGGCGACGAAGCGCAGGGCGTCCCCGTAGACCACCCTCGCCCGGTCGCCCAGACCGGTGGCGGCCAGGTTGGCCTCGATTGCCCTGATGGCGGCGTGGTCGGCGTCGACAAAGGTGGCCGCCGCCGCGCCCCTCGAGAGCGCCTCGATGCCCAGGGCGCCGGTGCCGGCGAAGAGGTCGAGCACGGTGGCGCCGGCTACGGCGTCGAGGCTGCCAAGCGAGGAGAAGACGGCTTCCCGTACCCGCTCGCTGGTCGGGCGCAGCCGCCGACCGGGTGGCGCCTGCAGCTTTCGTCCCCTGGCGACGCCGGCCACGACCCTCATGGGCTCACCGTAGGGCACGGCGACCGGGCGTCACCCGACCGCAGCACGGATCCAGTGGGAACGTGGTAGGTCACGGCTTTCTGAGCGTCCCGAAGTACAACGAACCCGTCGGCGGCACCCAGCAGAAGGAGTGGACGATCACTTGCCACCGTTCTATTTACTCCCGTGAGGTCAACGACACAGACGGGTATTGGCTTGACATCGAGAACAGATTTCGCAATCCCGCGGTCGCTGGTAGAAAGCGTCCTCGCGGCGTTAGATACATCGGACGACACAGCTCCCAAAGAAGTACGACGACCAGCGCCGTGACGGCCATAAAGGCTCTGCGTACCTCGTTCCATAGGTGTGACGAGGGCCAAGCCATGAGGGCGACGAGATTCGTTCCCCCTCCGCCAGCCAGCAGGACGAGGGACGGGATCGTCCCCTCGAGCCGACCCACCAGCGCCACCGAAACCCACAGGACGAGCACGGCGAGCCCAACTGTGAACGAAAAGTAGAGCAGTTCCACAAACGGATTCATGCCGGTAGATGTCCCACGCGTGCGCAGTCGGTGTCTGATGACGCTGCAGAGGGCGAGCGTCAGGAAGGCCGGAATGCAGAAACCAAGAAGAGCGAAGAGTCCTGCGGTGGATATCGTGAGCATCTTCCATGGACTGATGCCCACTTGGTCGACACTGGTACCCAAGGATTCGATAGCATTCCTCGTACAGCAGACGCACTGCTCCCAGACATACAGCAGTCAGGACCGCCGCCTGCGTCGCTCCAGTGGCAAAGGTCCATTTGGCATCATCCATGGTCGCATCCCTGTGGCCAGGTGTAGCACCTGCCTCGGACGCTGCCCGTTGTGAACCGAAGCCTTGCTCCCGTGTTATCCGCCAAGCGCACCCGGTGCCACGGCGAATCCGACGGCGAGCGCACCGGCATGAAGCCGTCGATCCCAGACGGCGACCACCAGGTCGGCATCCCCGACCACAGAGGCGCTCGCAAGATGGACGGCGTCGGCGCCTCGGAGGCCATGGGTGCCGGCCAGTCGGCCGGCATCCCGCTCGACCGCCGCCGTCAGCTCGATGGGTCGGGTGGCGGCCCAATACTGCTCCCAGGCCTCCTCCGCCGCCTCCAGACCAAGCTCGTCCAAGTCGTGATTCCTACCGGCAGCCGCCAGCGCGGCCCGCACCTCGGGGTACGCCAACCTGCTGGAGAGCACGGCATCGGCCGCGTCCCAGACCTCCGCCGCGAGGTCGCTGCCCAGCTCATCGACGACGAGCTTCACGAATGCGCTGGAGTCGAAATAGACCAGCGCCACCGGTCAGCGGCGCTGCTCGCCGACCCGGTCGGCGACAGACCGGCGAGGCCGCGGTCGAGGCCGTCCCGAGGCTGTGGGCCGCGGCACTTGCGCCGGCCTCGCGATCACGCCGTCGGCGGTGAGACGTTCGAGCGTCTCGGCGGCGCCGATCCCGAGCAGGCGGACGACCGGCACCCCACGCTCGGTCACGACGACCTCCTCACCGGCCCGGGCTCGGTCGAGCCACTCGCTGAGGTGTGCCCGCAGATCACTGACGGCGACGTCCATCGCTCAATCGTACCAATTAGTTACTGGAGATATGTACAACACGGCTGTTGTTTCGCCGTTGCTGTTCGATGGACAGGCCGTGCGCCTATGCCAGTCGGCTCCAACTCCTCGAGCGCGCCCCCGGGCCTGGTCCTGAAACGCGCCCGAGCTGTTTCTCCGGTCGCGGCCAACCACGGCGCCGACGGCGGCCTCGGGGCCGCCCGCCCGCCTGACGTTCGACGGTTTGAATCACTCTTAGCGTCGTGATCCGGGCCGTCCGGGCCGAGATCACGGCGCTATCGGTGATTCAAAGGAGCCGCCAAGGCCAAGCCGGACCTCAGCTTCTTGAAGAGGAAGTCCGCCTCGGCGTCGTCGATGAGGAGGCGGACCTCCTCGGCCAGCAGGGGGTTCTGCTCCAGGCCGGGATCGGCGTCGACGATCTCGAAGGCGATCCGGCGGGCCAGGACGACCGTCTCCCGGTCGCGCCGCAGCGACGCCAGCTTGAGGTCGCTGTGGCCCTTCTGGCGGGTGCCGAGCACGGTGCCCTCCCCCCGAAGGTCGAGGTCGACCTCGGCCAGCAGGAACCCGTCGGTGGTGTCCACCATCGCCTTCAGCCGGGTCTCGGACTCCGGCGTCGACCCCTCGGCCAGCAGATAGCACCACGAGCGGTCCGACCCACGGCCCACCCGGCCCCGCAGCTGGTGGAGCTGGGCGATGCCGAAGCGGTCGGCGTCCTCGATGAGCATGACGGTGGCGTTGGGGACGTCGACGCCCACCTCGATGACCGTCGTCGCCACCAGCACGTCGATCTCGCCGGCCCGGAAGGCGGTCATGGTCGCCTCCTTCTCCCTCGAAGGCATCTGGCCGTGGAGGAGCCCCAGCCGCAGGTCCGGCCACACCTCCGCCGCCAGCCGCTCCCGCTCCTCGATGGCCGACCGGGCCTGGATCTTCTCGGACTCCTCCACCAGCGGGCACACCACGTAGGCCTGGCGGCCGGCGGCCACCTCGTCGGCGACCCGCCGGTGGGCCTCAGCCTCCTCGAGGCCGGCGTGGACCCAGATCGTCTCCACCGGCGTCCGCCCGGGCGGCAGCTCGTCGAGCGTGGTCACGTCGAGGTCGCCGTAGACGGTCATGGCCGCTGTGCGGGGGATCGGCGTGGCCGTCATGACCAGCACGTCGGGGTCGTCGCCCTTGCCCTTCAGCGCCGCCCGCTGCTCGACCCCGAAGCGGTGCTGCTCGTCGATCACCGCCACGCCGAGGCTGCGAAAGGCCACCTTCTCCTCCAGCAGGGCGTGGGTGCCCACGAGCAGGTCGACGGTTCCGTCGGCCAGCCCGGCCAGGATGCGGGCCCGCTCGGTGGCGGTGGTGCGGTTGGTCAGCAGGTCGACCCGCAGGGGCCGGTCGCCGGTGAGGGTGCGATCGTCGGGCACGGTCAACTCGCCCAGGAGGTGGCGCAGGCTGAGGTCGTGCTGCTCGGCCAGCACCTCGGTGGGCGCCATGAACACGCCCTGGAAGCCACCCTGCACCGCAGTCAGCAGGGCGGTGAGGGCCACGACGGTCTTGCCGCTCCCCACGTCGCCCTGCAGGAGCCGGTGCATGGGGTGGGGGGCGGCCAGGTCGGCCACGATCTCGTCGATGGCCCGCTGCTGGGCGACGGTCAACGAGAACGGCAGCCCGGCGTGGAACTTGGGGACGAGGTCGCCGTCGACCACGTGGCGAACCCCCTTCGCCTCCCGCTCGACCGCCCGCTTGCGCAGGACCAGGGCCACCTGCATGCGCAACAGCTCGTCCAGCACGAGCCGGCGACGGGCCTCGCGGGCCACCTCCAGCGACTCGGGGTTGTGGATCGACGTGAACGCCGTCCGCCGGTCGACCAGCTTGAGCTCGGCCCGCCAGCGGTCGGGCAGGGGGTCGGCGAACGGCCCGGCCCGGGCCAGCGCCTCCTCGATGAACGCAGCAAGCTCCCAGGAGACGAGGCCGGCCTTCTCCGACTGGGGGTAGACCGGCACGATCCTGCCGGTGCGGTCGCCCACCAGGTCGACCAGCGGGTTGGTCATCTGCCGCCGACCCCGGTACGCCTCCAGCTTGCCGAAGAAGATGCCCTGGGTGCCCACGTTGAGCTGCTTCGAGCGCCACGGCTGGTTGAAGAACACACAGTGCAGGTAGCTGGTGCCGTCGAAGACGTCGACCTCGACGATGGCCCGGCGCTGGCGGGTGCGCCGGCTCTGCACCTTCTTTACCGTGGCCAGCACCACCGCCTCGTCGCCCACCCGCAGGTCGGCGATGTCGGCCTGGCGGGTGCGGTCGACGTAGCGGCGGGGATAGTGCGTGAGCAGGTCGAGGACGGTGTTGATCTCCATCTTCGCCAGGGCGTCCGCCTTCACCGCGCCGACGCCCTTGAGCTCGGAGACGGGGATCGCCGCCAGCTGGGCCAGCCGCCGTCCCTGGGTCACTTACTCGATGCTGAACAAGTAGGCCGAGAGCGGCTGCCGCCAGCACTGGACGTCGACGGCGACCTTGGGCCGGTCCGACCCCAGCCACGCCCGCACCCGCGCGGTGGCCTCCGCGGTGGCCGTCGCGCCCTCGATCACCATGACCAACTCGTGGTGGTCGGCGACGAGTGTCTCCAGCAGGGCGACGGCGCACACCGCCAGGTCGCGGCGCACGACGACGATCTCGTCGCCCGCGAGGCCCAGCCAGTCCCCCTCGGCGATCTCTCCGGCATCCCTGACCGCGTGGGTGATCTGGCCGGAAACCACCTGGCCGGCGGCCTCTGTCATGGCCTTGGCGTTGGCGGCGCTGTCGGCGTCGGGGTCGTAGACGAGCAGGGCGGCCAAGCCCTCGACCAGGCCCTTCGTCGGCACCACCCGCACCGGGCGGGACGCCAGCTTGGCGGCCTGCTCGGCCACCGGCACCACGTTCTTGTTGTTGGGCAGGACGACGACCTCGTCGGCGGCCACCGCGTCGATGGCCTCCAGCAGGTCGGCGGTGGACGGGTTCATCGTCTGGCCGCCGGCCACCACCCGCTGGGCGCCGAGGGACCGCAAGGCGTCCTCGACCACGTCCCCGAGGCCCACCGCCACGACCGCCGTCGCCACCTTGGTGTGGGTCGGGAGCAGGCCGTGGCGGACCCAGCTCTCCTCCTGGACCTGCTCGGACAGGTCGGTGACCCTGATGGTGTTGGGCCGGCCGGCGTCGACCCCGGCCTCGATGGCGGCACCGATGTCGTCGGTGTGGATGTGGCAGTTCCAGAGGCCGTCGCCGCCGACCACCACGATCGACTCGCCGATGGCGTCCCATGTCGACTTGAAGGTGTCGACGGCGTCGTCGGGCGCCTCCAGCAGGTACATCACCTCGTATCGCGGGCCCTCCATCCCAGCTTGGTCGGCGTGACCGGGTCGATCGACGGCGCCCGCGCCGACGTCGGCGGGGACCTCCGGCGCCTCGGGCAGCGGCCGGCCGTCGACGACGTGCAGGATGGCGTCGAGGAAGAGGACGAAACCGGCCCCGCCGGCGTCGACCACGCCCGCCGCCTTGAGTACGGGCAGCAGCTCGGGGGTGCGCTCCAGCGATTCCCGCGCCGCCACGACCGCGCAGTCGAGGACCTCCACCAGGGGCCGGTCGCCGGCCGCCACCGCGGCCGCCGACGACTCCCGCACGACGGTGAGGATCGTCCCCTCGACGGGGTGCATGACGGCCTTGTAGGCGGCGTCGCTGGCGGCGGCGAGGGCGTCGGCCAGGTCGGTCCCGCCGGCCGAGGACGACCCGCTCAGGCGCAGGCACAGCCCCCGGAGCACCTGGGAGAGGATGACGCCCGAGTTCCCCCTCGCTCCCATCAGCGACCCGTGGCTGATCGCCTTACACGTGCCGGCCATGTCGAGCGGGTCAGGGTCGGCCCCTCGCCGAGGCCGGCCACCACCGACTCGAGGGTGAGGGCCATGTTGGTGCCGGTGTCGCCGTCGGGCACCGGGTAGACGTTGAGCCGGTTGAGCCGGTCCTGGTGACCCCGCAGGGCGTCACGGAAGCTGACGACGCTGGCCCGCAGGTGCTCGGCGTCGAGCCGGTCGAGCGTCTCCATCGGCCGGATCGTAGACCCCCGGCCGAGCCCGGGGCTGGCCTGCTGTAGCCTGGCGCCGATGGCTTCCGTCTGCGAGATCTGTGGCAAGCACCCGTCCTTCGGGATGCGGGTGAGCCATTCCCACCGCCGCAACAAGCGCCGCTGGAACCCCAACATCCAGCGCGTGCGGGCGATCGTCGCCGGCAGCCCCAAGCGCGTCTCGGTCTGCACGTCGTGCATCAAGGCGGGCAAGATCCAGAAGCGCGTCAGCTAGACCCGGCCCCCCGGCCCGCCTCACGAGGCCCCGGCAGCCAGTGCGGTGAGCGCCGAGACCGGTCCCACCGCGATCACCACGTCCCCCTCGGCCAGCTCGCTGTCGGCCTTCGGCGGGATGAGCACGTCGCCGGCCGACCGGCGCAGGGCCAGCAGGGTGATCCCGTCGTACGGCGCGCAGACGTCCTTCACGCTGCGGCCCACGTAGGGCGACGTGGCCCCCACCCGCAGCTCCTCGATCCGCAGGTCGGGCGCCACGCTGATCATGTCGACGAACTCGATCATCGCCGGCTGCATCGACAGCGAGGCCATGCGGATGCCGCTGAGGCCGTAGGGCGACACCACCCGGTTGCTCCCGGCCCGCTCCAGCTTGTCGATCGACTCGGGCCGTGACGCCCGGGACACGATGAACAGCCCGGGGTTGAGCGACCTGGCGCTGAGCGTGATGTACACGTTGACCTCGTCGGAGTCGACGGCGCAGATGAGCGCCTTGGCCCGGTGGAGGCCCGCCGCCTCGAGGACGTCGTCGTCGGCGGGATCCCCGATGATGTAGGGGACGTCGTCCTCCCGCATCAGAGGCTCGAGCTCCTCCTTGACGTCGATGACGACGACGTCGGCCCCCTGGCGGACGAGCTCCTCGGTCGCCGACCGCCCCACCCTGCCGTAGGCGCAGATGATGTAGTGCCCGTCGAGGTCGTCTATCCGCCTGCGCATCTTTCTCCGTTTCATCTTGAGGCCAAGCTCGCCCGTCGCCAGGACGGCGGTGAACGACCCGATCAGGACGAACACCGCGGCGATCCCGAAGGCCATCAGCGAGAGGGTGAACCAGCGGCCCTCGGGGCTCAGGGGGGCGTTGATCTCCCCGAACCCCACCGTGGTGAGCGTGGTGGCGGTCATGTAGAGGGCGTCGAGCAGGGTGAACTGCTCGATGACGATGTAGCCGACGGTGCCGTACACCAGGGCCACGGCGAGCAGCAGGGCGGGGAACCGGATGCTCGACGCGATGAGCCCGGCGACGCCCTCCCTCCTCCCCCTGGCCACGCGGAAGTTCTAGCGCCTGTCCCTGGGGCTGGAGCGTCTCTGGCGGGCCCGGCCGGAGCCGCCGAGGATGCCCAGCCGCAGCTCGGCGAGGGCGGTGCGCACCGAGTGGAGGCTCATTCCCGCCTCGACCGCGCCGTCCTCGACGGCCGCGCTGTCGATGGCCACGTCGGGAGGCGTCGGCAGGCGGTCGAGCTCCGCAGCCCGCTGCCACACGAGCCAGATCTCCTCGCCGGTGAGACGGTCCCCGTCCAGGTCCGTGACGCTACTGCCACAACCGGCGACTGGCGAGTGTGCGAAAAGGTCGCCATTTGCGACCTTCTTGCTCAGTCAACCGGCAGGTGGCGGGTCCATTGCCGCCATCCAGGGTTGACTGGGCCCACTCCCGAGCCGAGGTCGAGGCCCGCGGCGATTGCCTTCTCCACGAACCGCTTGGCCGCCACGCAGGCGTCGGCCGGCTCCATCCCCCGGGCCAGCTCGGCGCAGATCGCCGCCGACAACACGCACCCCGTGCCGTGGGTGTGCCTGCCGGGGAGCCGGGGCCCTCCAGCCAGACGGGATCGGCGGCGCCGGCGACCAGCAGGCAGTCGGGCGACGTGTCCCCGCCCAGGTGGCCGCCCTTCACCAGCACGACGTCGGGGCCCAGCTCGAGCAGGGCCCTGGCGGCCGCCACCATGCCGTCCCTGTCGGTCACCGGGAAGCCCACGAGGGCCTCAGCCTCGGGGAGGTTGGGCGTGACGACCGTCGCCAGCGGCAGGAGGATGTCGCGGACGGCGGCCACGGCGTCGGGGGCGAGGAGGCGGTCGCCGTGCTTGGACACGAGCACCGGGTCGACCACGAGCGGCCCCACGCCCAGCTCGGCCACGGTCTCGCAGACCGACTCGACGACCTCGGCCGAGGCCAGCATCCCCGTCTTGGCCGCGTCGATGCCGAGGTCGACCGCCACCGAGGCGATCTGGCCCGCACCAGCTCGGGCGTCACCGGGTCGAAGGCCTGGACGCCGAGCGTGTTCTGGGCGGTCACCGCGGTGATGGCGACGGTGCCCCACACCCCGTGGGCGGCGAACGTCTTCAGGTCGGCGACGATCCCCGCGCCGCCGCTCGAGTCCGAGCCGGCGATGGTGAGGGCGACCGGCGGCCGCGGCGGGATCGGCGAACTGGGTGCGCTCAACCGCGCCAGGCCCCGGTACGTGCACCCGGTTCGGCCAGGGCAACCCCGCCTACCACCGGTGCTCCCATCCCACGTCGGGCAGGTCGCCGTCCCGCAGGCGGCGTTCGGCCGGGTCGGCGGTGCACCGGCCGATCCGCAGCGGCACCCCCAGGCCCTGTTCCACGAACACGGCGTCGACCTTGTCGGGGTCGGGGGCGGCGAAGACCAGCTCGTAGTCCTCTCCCCCGCCCAGGGCCAGCCCCTCGGGCGTGTCGCTGGCCCGGGAGACGCCGATCGCCACCGGAACGTGGTCGACAACCACGCCCACGCCCGATGCGTCGGCCAGGTGGCGAAGGTCCCGGGCCAGGCCGTCGGAGACGTCGATCATGGCCGTCGCCCCCGCCGCCCGCGCCGCCGCCCCCTCGGCCACCCGCGCCCGGGGCCGGCGGTGGGCCAGCACCAGCTCGGCCCCGTCCGCCGCCCGCCCCGCCCGCAGCAGCGCCAGGCCGGCGGCCGACGACCCCAGGGGCCCGGTGACGAACAGCACGTCGCCGGGCCGGGCGCCCGAGCGCAGCACCGGCGGGGGTGACGCGGGCCCGGCGTCGCCCACGATGGCCACCGACACGACGAGCGTTGGCGCCGCCGACAGGTCGCCGCCCACCACCGGGCACCGGTACACCTCGGCCGCCGCCAGCAGACCGTCGTAGAGCAGTCCCACATCGACCTGGCCGAGCGGCCCGGAGACGGTGACCACCGCCGCCAGCGGCCGACCACCGACGGCGGCCACGTCGCTCAGGTTGGCCACGAGCGCCTTCCAGCCCATGTCGTCGAGGCCGACGAGGTCGAGGTCGCAGTGCACGCCGGCCACGACGGCGTCCGCGGCAAGTAACATGGGCCCTGCCGGCCCGGGCACCACCGCCACGTCGTCACCGACCCAGATCTGGCCTTCCGGCCCCGTCATCCGGCGGCGCAACTGCTCGATGAGGGCAAGCTCGCCCGGTAAAGTCGTGAAGTTCACGTTACGCGTCAGTTGCGGAGGCCTCGTGCAGGGAGTCATCAAGTCGTACGACCCAGGCACGAAGGAGGGCACGCTCGTCCGCGACACTGATCGCAGCGAGTACGAGCTCGCAGCCGACGCCATCACCGGGTCGGTGTTCCGCATGCTGCGACAGGGCCAGCGGGTCGTCTTCGACCTCGCACCCGACGGACGGGCGACGCATCTGCGGCTGGGATCGGAAGTCGACATGGGTACTCCGGGTTTCCCGGCAAGGGTTCAGAAGAGCGAGAGGACTTGATGGCTAACACGACGAACCAGAAGCTGCTGGACTGGGTTGACGAGGTGGCGGCGCTCTGCACGCCCGACCGCGTGGAGTGGTGCGACGGCTCCCAGGAGGAATACGACCGCCTCTGTCAGCTCCTCGTGGAGGGCGGCACCCTCACCGCCCTCAACCCCGAGAAGCGTCCCGGCAGCTACTGGGCCACCTCCGACCCCGGCGACGTGGCCCGGGTGGAGGACCGCACCTACATCTGCTCCGAGCAGGAGATCGACGCCGGTCCCACCAACAACTGGCGTGACCCGGCGGAGATGAAGGGCGTCCTCACCGACCTGTTCCGGGGCTCGATGAAGGGCCGCACCATGTACGTGGTGCCATTCAGCATGGGCCCGCTGGGCTCGCCCATCGCCCACATCGGCGTCGAGCTCACCGACTCGCCATACGTGGCGATCAACATGCGGATCATGACCCGCATGGGCCAGAAGGTCCTCGACGTGCTGGGCGACGGCCACTTCGTCCCCTGCCTGCACTCGGTCGGCGCCCCCCTCGAAGAGGGACAGGACGACGTGTCCTGGCCGTGCGACGCCGAGAACAAGTACATCGTGCACTTCCCCGAGGAGCGCTCGATCTGGTCCTACGGCTCCGGGTACGGCGGCAACGCCCTGCTCGGCAAGAAGTGCTTCGCCCTGCGGATCGCGTCGGTCATGGCCCGCGACGAGGGTTGGCTGGCCGAGCACATGCTCATCCTCAAGCTGACGTCGCCCGACAACGACGTGAAGTTCGTGGCCGCCGCCTTCCCGTCGGCCTGTGGCAAGACCAACCTGGCCATGCTCGTCCCGTCCCTCGACGGCTGGAAGGTCGAAACGGTCGGCGACGACATCTGCTGGATGAAGTACGACGACGAGGGCTACCTGCGGGCCATCAACCCCGAGGCCGGCTTCTTCGGCGTGGCCCCGGGCACGTCGAACGACACCAACCTCCACGCCATGGAGACCCTCGAGAAGAACTCGCTGTTCACCAACACCGGCCTCACCGACGACGGCGACGTGTGGTGGGAGGGCATGACCAAGGAGAAGCCGGCCCACCTCATCGACTGGAAGCGCAAGGACTGGACACCGGAGACGGGTACGCCGGCGTCGCACCCCAACGCCCGCTTCACCGCCCCGGCGTCGCAGTGCCCCGTCATCGCCCCCGAGTGGGAGGACCCGGCCGGCGTGCCGATCTCGGCCATCCTGTTCGGCGGCCGGCGGTCGACGGTGGTACCGCTGGTGCACGAATCGTTCAGCTGGCAGCACGGCGTGTTCCTCGGCTCGATCATGGCCTCGGAGACCACCGCCGCCCAGGCCGGAGCGGTGGGCAACCTGCGCCGCGACCCCTTCGCCATGCTCCCGTTCTGCGGGTACAACATGGCCGACTACCTGGGCCACTGGCTCGACGTGGGCGCCGCTGCCCCCGACCCCGAGAAGCTGCCCAAGCTGTACTACGTCAACTGGTTCCGCAAGAGCCCCGAGGGCGACTGGCTGTGGCCGGGCTTCGGCGAGAACAGCCGGGTGCTGACCTGGATCTTCGGTCGGGTGGCCGGTACCGCCGAGGGCCGGGAGACCGCCATCGGCGTGCTGCCGGCCTCGGGCGCCATCGACATCTCGGGCCTCGACGTCGACGACGCCGCCCTGGCCGAGCTGCTCCGGGTCGACGTGGAGGAGTGGCGGGACGAGGTGCCGTCGATCGAGGAGCACTACGCCAAGCTCGGCGAGCGCCTGCCCGACGCCCTGCGCGACGAGCTGGTGGCGTTGCAGAAGCGCCTCTTCGCCTAGTCGCCCATCGGTCGCCGCTCGTCGGGGGTCGACGGGCGGGGCCGGTCCGGGTAGGTTTCGTTGCCGATCGAAGGGGGGCAGGCCATGGGCGTCCGCGCGTTCGTTCTCATCCAGACCGAGGTGGGCAAGTCGGCGCAGGTCACCACCGAGGTGGCGGCCATCGAAGGCGTCGTCGCGTCGGAGAACGTGATGGGCCCCTACGACGTCATCGTCAGGGCCGAGGCCGACACCGAAGACGCCATGGGCAAGCTGGTCGTCGGCCGGATCCAGCTCATCGACGGCATCACCCGCACCCTCACCTGCCCCGTGGTGAACCTGTAGGTCGCATTCCCCATGTGTCGCCCGGCGGACGATCGCCCCGAGCCGTAGACTGGCTGGGCAAGTCTCGGCGCTGGGGGGTCGGTTGCGGTGGCCCGACAGATATTCCTGTCCTACAGCCACGTTGATCAGGCGTGGCGCGACGCATTTTGCACAATGCTCCAACCGGCGCTCGACGAGTACGGAGTCGAGCTGTGGGCCGACGATCACATCCTGAGCGGAGAGCTCTGGGAGAGGAGCATCGACGACGCCCTGGGAAGGGCCGACCTGGGATTGCTGCTGATCACGCCTGCTCACCTGGTTTCCGCCTTCAGCTGGACGACCGAGGTTCCGGAGCTCATCGGGCGTGGGATGACGATCGTCTGGGTGCTCGTGGAGGCCTGCCTCTGGGACAGCAAGGCCGTACTACGGAGGTACCAGGCGCTCCAGGACGTCAAACGGGACGGCGCCCTTGCCGATCACCCCAAGCAGAACAAGGAGCTCGACCGGCTTTGCCGCAAGCTGCGTGACCAGCACTTCGTCGTCAAGGAGCGCGCCACCAGGCCCGCTTACGACTGGTCACGACCCGTCCTGTCCCGGCCGCGCAGGATCTCCCCTTCCACCCGTGGAGAGGTCCGCGGCCCGGTGCCTGCCCGGCCGACGGCGTTCGTGGTTCGGACGGAAGACCTCGACTCCCTTCGGAACCAGCTCGTGACCGGGCTCAAAAGCCACCGTGGGCGTCGCCGGCGAAGCATCACCCTTCGGACTGCACGGCCAAGGCGGGATTGGCAAGACTGTCCTGGCCGCCGAGCTCACCCGTGACCCAGGGACGTTGGACCACTTCCCCGACGGCGTGTTCTGGCTGTCCCTCGGCCAGCGACCCGATGTGCTGGGTGCGCAACGACAGTTGGCGGGATGGCTGGGTGGAGACCCCGAGTTCATTCGATCGGAGTTTCAGGGGACAAAGGTTCTCAGCGGGCTGGCGACCGGCAAGCAGTGCCTGGTGGTACTCGACGACGTCTGGTCCGTGGAGGTCGCCCGGGCCCTGACCGTCACCGGGCCCTCAGGACGTCTGCTTCTGACCACCAGAGATCGGTCGCTTCTCGAAGAGTTGGGGGCGGCGACTATCTCGCTCGACGTGCTCCGTCCAGCCGCGGCGCGTGAACTCCTGGGACAGCTGACAGGGCTCTCGGCCCGAGACCTGCCGGCCCAGGCCGAGCAGGTTCTGGACGCCACTGGCCGGGTGGCGCTGGCCGTGGCTCTGGTCGGCGCCGCGATCGGTCGGCGCCCCGGGGGGTGGGTCACCGTGACCGCACGCCTCGTCGAGGACGGGGACGTTTTCGCAGGTCATCCCTATGCTGACATCTTCAAGGCCCTGGAAGTCTCCACCGCCGGGCTGGGGGAGGACGAGCTCCTTCGTTACCAGGCCCTGGCGTGTTTTCCGGAGGACACGTTCATCCCTGATGCGACGATCGGGCGGCTATGGGGACTCAACGATACGAAGCTGCGCGCCCAACTGGAGCGCTTCGCCGAGCTGAAGCTCGTCCGCTTGGAGAAGGAAGGTGTCGCCTTCCACGACGTCGAACGCGACTACCTGCTCCTCCACGCGTTGGCGACGGCGGCCGCCCACGAACGCCTTCTGGCCTCGCATCGGCCCGACGGTCCGTGGCACCTCCTCGACCCCGACGACCCCTACCTACACGACCACCTCGCGTACCACCTGGCCGCCGCCGGGCGCCATCACGAGCTGGTGTCCACCGCAATCGACCCGCGCTGGCTGGCGGTCCGGATCAGCCTTGGTGGCACTGTCGCCGCCGAGCGCGACCTCTCCGAAGCCCTGCACTGGGAGCCGGGCGAGGAGCGGTTGGAGGCACACCTCCGGCGAATCCGCCAGACCGCCCACCTCCTCGACCGAGCGGCCGCACTGAACGCCATCCCAGCCGCACTCGCCATACAACTATGGGCATTGGGACACGAAATCGATTTCGCGCCAGAAGGGACCGCTGCCGCCAACATGCCTGCGGTTGCGTGGGTCGCAGACCCAACCAGTCCGAACCTCCTCCGGATCATCGCCGGCCACGACACCTGGGTCAGTGCAGTGGCGTGGTCGCCAGATGGCTCCCGGCTCGCGTCGGGCGCCGGAGACTGCACCGTACGGGTCTGGGACGCCGCCGGCGGCGCACCACTGGCCGAGCTCGCCGGCCACGATGGCCCGGTGAGCTCGGTGGCGTGGTCGCCCGACAGCGCCCTGTTGGCCTCCGGCGCCGGCGACCGCACCGTGCGGATCTGGGACGTCGGCACTGGCGCCGAGCGCCTGGTCTTCACCGGCCACAACGGCGCGGTGAGCTCAGCTGCGTGGTCTCCTGATGGCTCCCGGTTGGCATCCGGGGCCGACGACGGACGGATACTGGTGTGGGACGTCGCCTCCGGCGCGGGAGCTGGTGACCATCGAGGCTGACAACGTGGGCGTGACCTCGGTTACCTGGTCACCTGACGGCGCCAGGCTGGCCTCGGGCTCCGGGGACACGGTGCGGTCGTGGGACGCCGTCGACGGTGAGAACCTTCGGCCCGGGCTGAGCCAGCGGGGTGGGGTGAAGTCGGTGGCATGGGCTCCCGAGGGCGGCTACGTAGCCACGGGCGGAGGCGCCTGGGTACGGCTGTGGAACGCCGACGCCGAGACCAACGCCGAGGCCGAGGCCGAGGGGCCGCGCTTCACCGGCCACGACCACGTGAGCGCCGTGGCCTGGTCTCATGACGGCACTCGGTTAGCGTCAGCCGCAAGCGACGGCACGGTACGGGTGTGGGACGTCGACACGACCGACTGCCGGCTCACCCTTATCGGCCACCGCGGCCTGGTCGGCGGCGTCGCCTGGTCGCCGGACGGCACCCGGCTGCTTTCCGGCGGCAGCGACGGCACGCTCAGGGTGTGGGAGGACGGTCTCATCGCCGCCGGGCGACGGCGCCTCCCTGGTCACGTCGGCGCGGTGAGCTCGGTGCGGTGGTCCCCAGATGGTACCCGGATTGCCTCCGGGGCTGAGGACAGCGCTGTTCGGGTGTGGGACGCGGCCACAGGCGTCACGTTGCATGAACTCATCGGTCACAGCCGAGGTATCAACGCGGTGGCATGGTCACCCGACGGGAGGTATTTGGCCTCGGGGGCTGGCGATGCCACCGCCCGGATATGGAACCCCCGGACCGGCGCGGAGCTGCAGGTTCTCAAAGGCCACGTCGGCGGGGTGAGCTCTGTGGCGTGGTCTCACGACGCCGCCCGCCTGGCTGCGGGCGCCGGCGGTGGCACGGTGAAGATCTGGGACGCCGCCACAGGAGGAGAGTTCGACGGTCTCCGCGGCCACGGCCGGGGAGTCGCCGCGGTGGCGTGGTCACACGATGGCACCCGGCTCGTCTCGGGCGCCGTCGACGGCACGGTGCGGATGTGGGACCCCGGCTCGGGCGCAGAGTTGTGGGCGCGGACCGGCGACGGCGGCAAGGTGTGGTCCGTGGCGTGGTCGCCTCACGACACCTGGCTGGCCTCGGGCGCAGACGACGGCAATGCGCGGGTCTGGGACCCGACAGCAGGAGTCGAGGTTCGGGTCTTCGCAGGCCACCGAGGCGGGGTGAGGTCGGTGTCATGGTTGGCCGACGGCGCTCGACTGGTGTCGGGTTCCGGCGACGGTGTCGTTCGCATCTGGGACTCGAACACAGGCAGGGACCTGTACCGGATCGTAACGGGCATGGTGGTCGGGAGCCTCGACTGCTCCCGGAGCGGAGCGCTCGCAGTGGGCAGCGACTGGTCGGTGATGGCCTTCTCTGGAGGCAGGCCCGAGGCCAGCCCCCTCGCCCGGCTCTGGCGCCGATCGGCCCCCGGCCACAGGTAGCCCTCGGCCACATCGCCCCGCTCGCCCCGTGTCGCGACGACAAGGAGAATCCGGTTCCCGGCGGCGACAACCTTGGCCATGGTGCCGCCGGTGGCGATGGCCTCGTCGTGCAGCCGATCTATGTCCCCCCGGAACTGCCGGCGGCCGTCGGGTCGACCGCCGGCTGACGCGTTTCGGCTCCTTGCGGAGGTTTGCGCGGTTCCCTGCGCCCTGCCGTCACCATGGCGCTGGAGCGCGAGGTGCTCTTGGGTCGGGTCCCATCGCCGGTCGTCCTGCTCCGGCGCTCCGGACCCTGAGACCGCGGGCCTCTGCCCGGGGTCCGGCCCGGCCGGCGACGCCGAAGCGGTCGGCGGTCCTCGTTACCGCCAGACGTTTCCCACCTGGCCTTTCCGGGCAGTTCGTTCCGGTACGAGGCGTCAAGCTCCCCTCGGTGCCAAGGGGATGATCGTGCTCAGGTCCAACCCGGCGGCCTGAGGGTTTCGGCTTCATCGATCGAGGTGACTGCGGTGCGGCACCTGGAGCGACACCTATGGCTTGCCAGACCCCAGCCGGCGACCTTGCTCGCCGGGCCGGTCCTGCCCTCCTGACAGACTCCCGCACGCCGTTCTCGCCACAGCCCTCCGTTGGCCATCGGCCGGACCCCGCTCGTCGACGTGGGCCTCCGGGTGGACGACCGGTGGCGCACGGTCGGGCTGAAGCTCGAGTCGCACAACCCGGCGGGGTCCATCAAGGACCGCACCGCCTACGCTCTCATCCGCAGCCTGGAATCCACGCAGGGCCTCTGCACGGGCGACCGGCTCATCGAGTCGACGTCGGGGAACCTGGGACTGGCGCTGGCTCTCATCAGCCGGGAGAGGGGTTACTCGTTCACCGCCGTCGTCGACCCGAAGGTGGATCCGCTCGTGGTCGACCGGATGCGGGCCTTCGGTGCCGACGTGATCCAGGTCGACGAGCGAGACCACACCGGCGGCTACCTGCTCACCAGGATCGAAGTCGTCCGGCGGATGATCGCCGACGAGGGCATGATCTGGCCCAACCAGTACGGGAACCCGGCCAACCCGGGAATCCACTACCACCAGACGGCACCGGAGATCCGGGCACAACGGCCCGACGTCGACGCCGTCTTCCTCGCCACGTCGACGGGCGGGACCCTCGCCGGCATCGGGCGGTACTTCAAGGCCCTCCGCCGCAACGTGCGGGTGGTGGCGGTCGACGTCCCCGGCTCCCTCGTCTTCGGTGCCGTCCACGCCCCGCGCCTCCTGAACGGCGTGGGGTCGAGTCTGTGCGTCCCAGTTCCTGTGCCCGAGCGACTACGACGACATCGTCATCGTGAGCGACAAGGACGCGATAGCGGCGTGCCACGCCGTGCACGACTCGGTCGGCATCGGGGTCGGAGGCTCGTCCGGTGCGGTGGTGGCCGCCTGCGCCCGGTACCTGGCCGCCCATCCCGAGGTCCGCCGGGCGGTCTGCGTCTGCGCCGACGGCCGGTCGCACTACCTCAACAGCCTCTACAGCGACGCCTGGCTGGTCGGTCACGGGTTCTGCCCGGCGAACGACAGCGCGGCCCTGTCCTTCGACGACTGCATGATGGTGGCGTGAGGACCACAGACGTGACGACCACCGAGCCGTCGCAGATGATCGGGAACGGGCTTCTCTACCTGAGCGAGGACGACGTCGAGCTTGCGTTGCGGGAGGTGGATCCCGTCGCCTGTGTCGCCCAGGCCCTGGCTCACCACGCCGCCGGTGAGGCCGAGATCCCCGACGAGGCGGTCCTGCGCTGGCGCCCCGCCGGCGGCGGGAAGGCTCGGACCCTCAACATGCCCGGTCTGATCGCCGGCCCGGTCCCGATCCTCGGCACGAAGATCATCAACGCCAGCACCCACAACCCCAACCGGGGACTCCCCCGTGCCGCCGGCCTCACACTTCTGTTCGACTCGGTGACCGCCCGTCCCGAGGCGATCATCCAGGCCGCCGGCATCAGCGCCCTGCGGACCGCGGCGGTGTCCACCCTCGCCGCCCTGCACCTTCAGCCGGCGGTCCCCCAGACCCTGGGGCTGATCGGTGCCGGCCCGATCGCCCGGGCCACGCGTCGCTGATGACGGAGCACCTCGACGTGGACAGGGTGCTCGTCTTCGATCGGGTGGACGACCGGGCCGGCGCCCTCGTCGACGAGATCCGCGAGTGGTCCACGACCTGTGTCGTCGAGACCGTGTGCGAACCCGAGAAGTTGGTGCGGGAGGCGAGCATCGTGGCCGCCGCGACGACGACCACCGAGCCGTACATCCGCTACGACTGGCTGCAGCCGGGCTCCCTCGTCGTGAATGTCTCCCTCGACGACGTCGAGGAGGAGGCCTACCTGCGGGCCGACCGGCTCTACGTGGACGACTGGGGCCTCATCGTCGCCGACACGCAGCGCCTCCTCGGCAAGCTGGCGCGCGCCGGCAGGATCGCCGGCCCGGGCCAGACCGGCGGCCAAGGCCGGGTCGTGGATGGGACGCTGGGCCAGCTCGTCGCGGGCACCTGCCCGGGCCGCGACGACGACGGCCAGACAATCCTCGTCAATCCCTTCGGGATGGCGATCGAGGACCTGGCGGTAGCCAACCGGGTCTACGAAGTGGCGCTGCTCCGCAACTACGGCGTGTTCCTCGACACGTGACACCCCCCGCCGACAAGCAGGGCGCCCGGAACCTCATCTCCGTCGACGACCTGACGGCGGACGACCTCCGGTGGCTGGTAGGCCGGGGGTGCTCCTACGCCGACCCCACGGTGGAGGTGCACGACGTCCTGCGCGGCCGCATCGTCGCCATCTACTTCCGGAAGACCTCCACCCGGACCCGCACCGCCTTCTCCTCCGCGGCGCTGCGCCTGGGGGCGCAGATCCTCACCTACGGGCCCCACGACCTGCAGACCGGCACCGGCGAGACCTACGGCGACACCGGCCGGGTCCTGTCCACGATGGTCGACGCCCTTGTCGCCCGCACCGCCGGCGACCCCCAGGAGCTCCGCGACCTGGCGGCCCAGGGCCGGATGCCCGTCGTCAACGCGATGACCGAGGACGAGCACCCCACCCAGGCGATCACCGACCTCGCCACCATGCTGCAGCACTGCGGCAGGATCGAGAACCTGCGGGTGCTCTACGTCGGCGAGGGCAACAACTCGGCTTCCGCGCTGGCCCTGGCGCTGACGCGCTTCCCGGGCACCGAGCTGTACCTGCGGACACCGGAGGGGTACGGCCTGGCCGACGACAAGCTCCAGCGTGCCCGTCAACTGGCCCAGGCCTGCGGGAGCCTTGTCGACGAGGGTCACGACCCGTCGGCGTTGCCGGACGAGGTCGACCTCGTCTACACCACCCGCTGGGAGACGACGGGGACGACCAAGCCCGACCCCGACTGGAAGGAGGGCTTCTGGCCCTTCCAGGTGAACCAGCAGCTCATGGACCGGTGGCCCGGCGCCCGGTTCCTGCACGACCTGCCTGCCCACCGGGGTCAGGAGGTCACCGCCGAGGTCCTCGACGGCCCGGCGAGCCTCGCCTTCAGCCAGGCCGCGAACAAGTACCACACCGCCCTCGCCATCCTCGAGTGGTGCCTCGGCCCGGGGGCTGCCGGTTGACCGCCGTCGGCGTGGTGAGGGTCTCCGACTACTGCCACCTGAGCAAGTTCGACCGCGACCCGCCACCGCGGTCGAAGGTCTTCTTCGACCCGGCCGACACCGAGGTCGGCGTCTGGGCGACGGTCGACCTGGTCGAACCGGGTTCGACGGTCCTCGACCTCGGGTCGGGCAGCGGGGCGGCGGCGGCGGCGGTCGGCCGGGCCGGTGCCGCCCACGTCCACGGCCTGGACGTCTCCGCCGAGAGCGTGAAGTGGGCATCCGAGCACTACGCCCTCGACGACGGCACCCGGCGGGTCACCTTCGGCCTCGCCAACTACACGCTGCTGTCCCCGGCCGAGCTGCTCGACACCACGCCGCTCAGCCGGCCCCCGGACGTGGTGGCGAGCAACCCCCCGTACGTGCCCATCCCGGTGTCGGCCGGACGGGACAAGGTCTCGATCGACGGGGGCAGCGACGGCCTTCGCCTGGTCCGCACCGTCGTCCGCCACGCGGCAGAGCTGGGATCGTCCCTCGGGCTCACCATCGGCAGCTACTCCTCCGTCCGTCTGGCCGCGTCACTGCTGGCCGAGTCCGGGTACGCCATCACCGGCCTCACCCTGGGCGCCCTGCGGCTCGGCGCCTACACGCTTCGCCACCCGGAACGGGTCCTCGAGCTGGAGGCCATGGGCGAGGGACCGCTGCTCCGACCGGCCGACGGCGCCGTCTACTACCTCATCCTCGGCCTGTCGTGCCGGCTGGCATCCCCGAGCGGGCCCTCGGTGACGCCCGACGCGCTCCTGAAGCTCCTCACGTTCGCGTGCCAGTCGCGGACCACGGCGCTGGAGGCGCTGGACGCCTACCCGTTCGAGTGCTCCGTGCCGGTCCGGGTGGTGGTGCTGCCCGACGAGTCCCGGCGCCGTCATTCCTGACGACGTGGCCGATGGGCTGACCCTCGGGGTCGAGGAGGAGTTCTTCGCCGTCGACGCGACGACGCGGGCGCTCGTCGTGGACGCCGCCCCGGTCCTCGCCGCCGCGGGCGGGCCGTCCGGCGGGTACCCGGGCTACGCCGAGGAGCTGCGCCCGAGCATGCTCGAGAGCCGGACCAGCCCGTGCCACACCCTCGACCAGCTGCGGGGCGAGATCGGCACCCTGCGGCTGCGCCTGGTGGCCGCGGCGGCCGAGACGGGCCACCGCGTCGTGGCGGCCGGGAGCCTGCCGCTCGCCGACTGGCGCACGCAGGCGTTCAACCCTGCGCCCCGGTACCAGCGGGTGGCCGAGGTCTTCGCCCAGATGGCGTCCGAGCACGTGATCTGCGGCTGCCACGTCCACGTGGGGATCGACGACCGTGACGTCGCCGTCCAGGTGATGAACCGGGCCCGGCCGTGGCTGCCGGTGCTCCTGGCGCTCTCGTCCAGCTCCCCCTTCTGGATGGGAGAGGACACCGGTTACATGAGCTACCGCAGCGTGGTGTGGGAACGCTGGCCGATGGCGGGCATCCCCCCGCCGTTCGCCTCGTTCGCGGCGTACACGCGGGTTGTCGGGTCGCTGGTGGGAGCCGAGCTCCTCGCCGACGCCGGGCAGGCCTTCTGGGACGTTCGCCCCGGCACCACCCACAAGACGCTCGAGTTCCGGATCGCGGACTCCTGCGCCACCGTCGACGAGACGATCCTCCAGGCGGGGCTGTGCCGGGCCCTGGTCCGGACCTGTCTGGACGAGCTCGGCGGCGGCCGGCCCCCTGCCCCCATGCGGCCCGAGCTGCTGCGCGCCGCCAAGTGGCGGGCGGCGCGCTTCGGCCTCGCCGACCGGCTCATCGACCCGTTCTCGGGCACGCTGAGTCCTGCCACCACTCTCGTGGACCGCCTCCTCACCCACGTACGGGGCTCCCTGGAGCAGGCCGGCGACTGGGACGAGGTGTCGGCGCTCGTCGAGGACGTGAAACGCACGGGTTCGTCCGCCCAGCGTCAGCGGAGGACCTTCGTCGCCACCGACCGCCTGACCGACGTCGTCGACCTCATGGTCTCCGAGACGGCGCTGGTCCGGCCCCCACCGCAGGAACATCGAACGAGAGGTTGCACGTGAGCAGAGAACCCGAAGCCACCATCACCGCCTACCCGGACGGGCCCTACCTGGTGCGGGGCTGCTACAAGATCCTCGACGTGGACGGGAACGAGCTCGAGTCGACCCGCAGGACGGTTGCGCTCTGCCGGTGCGGCCGGTCGGCCCTGAAGCCCCTGTGCGACGGGTCCCACGGCGCTGCCAACTTCAGGGACTCGGGCAATTTCAGGGACTCGGGCAATTTCAGGGACTCGGGCAGGTTCAGGGACCCGGGCCGCAACCAGCGGCCCGAACCGTCTCGCGCGCCTGACCGTCAGGCCGTGGCTTCGGCCGGGCGAAGGGTGGGTCGTCCCTCGGCCCAGGCGGCGAGCAGGAACTCGCCGGACATGGCGTCGATCCCCGTCCATGCCGTGGCGCCGAAGAGGATGTCCCCCACCAGGTGCGGCTGGTCCTCGGCCAGGCCTCCGGCGAGGTCGTGGAGCGAGATCATGTCGTGGATCGAGTCGGCGATGACGTGCTCGTCGAAGAAATGGGTCGCATCCGAGCCGTACCCGAGCCTGCGCAGGCCGTCGGCCAGCCGCTTGTTCGCCACCGACGAGGTGACCTCGGCGATGGCGAGATGGCCGACCAGGGCTCCCCGCAGGCGCCGGTGGAGCCCGAACAGCGACATCAGGTTGACCGGGGCCAGGCTCATTCCCGGAATGCGGTCGAGGTAGGCGCCGTAGCGGCCGTCCAGCCCCACGGCCTCCATCGAGTTGCGGTACAGGGCGGCGTGGATCCGTTCGGCTCGGCCGCACCCGTACTCGTCGAACACCACCTCGACGAGTGCGGCCTTGGCCCGACCTTCGAGGCGGGGGACGGCCCAGGCATGCGGGTCCGCCTCCTTGAGCTGGTAGGCGGACCGGTGGACGAGGTAGTCGCTCCATTCGGCCGGCGAGGCGCGGTCGCGCAGGTACCGGGAAAGCGGTGGACCGGGCTGGCCGGCGATCCGGCTCAGGCTCGACGTCGTCCCCGCGGGCTCCACCGGGCCGTCGTACCCGAACCGGGAACGCAGAGCGGACTCGAACGCCACCTCCAGCTGTCCCCGAAATGCCAGGAGGGACGGGCTCCACTCCCAGCGCTCGTCGACGCCGGCGAACCCGCGGTAGTGGAGCTCGTAGCAGGCGTACAGGGCGAGGTGGAAGTCGTCGTCCGAAAGCGGGTCGACGTCGCCGAGGGGAACGCCGGGGATGTCGCCGGGTGCGCCCACCAGAGCAGCGAGGAGGCGGTCGGTGACAGGGCCTCGCGGTCCCGGCAGCGGTGGCTCCCAGTCCTCGATCGCGGCGGAGACGGCCGAACCGGCGCCGATGCTCATCGGGGGGCCGCCCGGCGGCAGCTGCACTGCGCAAAGACGCCCACTCGCCAGTCCCCCAATTTTGACAGTCCCCTTGCTCTCGCGCTCGCTGCCCGAAGCCCTCGCCCGACACCGTTCGGCCCCCGGGCAACGTTCTCGGCCGGCGACTCTCCTCCTCGATTTCGAGATTACCTCTCCCCTCTACCCACGTGGCCTGAACGGACACGGCTACAAGACCGGTCTCGCCACGCTCGGAGTGCCACATGGCCGGCAACCGCCCTATCTCGTACTCTCCTGGTGGCGCGACGCGGGCGGCGCTCGCACCGACGATGGCGTTCGCCATCCATTTAGGGGGGAACCACCACATGAACGGTCCCGTCACCGCTCGTACCACGGCGTCTTCACGCACGATCCCCGCCGCGACCGATCGCCAGCCCGGCCGTCGCCGGTCCCCGTGGTGCCTGGCCGTCGTCACCGCCCTCGCCGGCGGGATGCTCGGCGGACTCGTGTCCCCGGCGTGGGCGACGGCGACGACGTACGTGGCCAACCAGGCGTCGTCGTCGGGCTGGCCGGTCGGCTCCCCGATCTACGACACCGTGACCTTGGGGTACGGGGCCAACCCGACCGGCACGATCACCTTCCGCCTGTACCACCCGACGGACCCGACGTGTGTGGGCGCACCCGTGTTCACGTCGAACACGACCGTGTCCGGGAACGGCTACTACGAGTCGGCCAGGCACCTCCCCACGATGGCCGCCATCTACCGATGGACCGCCACCTACAACGGCGACGCCAACAACACCTCCTCCCGGACGCTGTGCGGCGACCCGGGGGCGATCGTGGAAGTGGCCAAGCGACGGGCCAACCTGTCCGGGTCGGCGGCGGTGTCCGCCGGCGGGACCGCGTCCACCGACACCGTGGCACTGTCCGGGGCCGGCCCTACCGGCACCATGCAGTACAAGGTGTACGGGCCGAACGACATGACCTGTGCCACCAGCCCGGTGCACCTCTCCTCCCGACAGGTGGTGGGCAACGGCAACTACACGTCACAGCAGTTCACTCCCGCCGTGACCGGCACGTACCGCTGGACCGTCATGTACAGCGGGGATGCCAACAATCTGGCGGCGTCGAGCACGTGCACCGACCCGAGCCACGCCGTCGACCTCGCGGTGCTGGTGGCGGGGGGGGTGAGCCTCGCCGCCACCCCGACGGCAGCGGCGCCGGGTGCCGACCTCACGGTGACCTGGAGCGGCATCGCCTCGCCCACCTCGACCGACTGGGTGGGGCTCTTCGCCTCCGGTGCACCGGACTCGGACGTGATGGCCTGGAAGTACACGCCCGGAACGCCAGGCGGCACCGTGACGATCCGGATCCCCCTGGGGAGCTTCGACGGGACATACGAGCTACGCCTGTTCGCCCAGAACAGCTACACGCGCCTCGCCACCTCCGGCCCCATATCGGTGACCTGACCGGCTGATCCGACTGGGGACCGGGCTCAGGCGCGGGCGCCCACCTGCATGGCCCGGATGCCCAGGCCCATCACGAACAGGCCGCCCAGCCCGTACAGGAGGTAGAGCCGGGTCTTCATCTGGTTGCGGTACGAGTAGATGATGGCCACGGCGATGATGCCGAGGAAGCCGTAGAACATGTGGAACTGCGACGCCTCGATCCCCTGGCCGGCCACCAGCCCCACGCCCAGACAGACCTGCACGAAGACCGCCACCTCAGCGACGGCGGTGAACCACCACAGCGCCTTGGACCTCAGCCGTGGCCACCGGACGGCGCCGAGGGCCCACAACCCGGCCATCCCGTTGCCGACGACGACCACCCACGACCACCACTCGTGGACGCCGAGCAGGGTCAACCGGTCGCGCCTGGCGCGTCGGGCATACGGTCGGGCAGGCCATCGGACGGGTTGGCGGGAAGGTCGGCGAAGACGTCGGTCTCGGCCACGCCCGGCCGACCGTCGCAGAGGATGTAGTCCTCCTGGCCGAACGCCTGTCTGAACATCTCCGTAGGGATGGCCAGGAAGAACGATGTCTCCGAGATCTGGCTGGCGTGGGCGGCCATCGCCTTGCGCTTGAGGTCGACGAAGTCGGTGACGTCGACTGTCGTGGTGATCCGGTCCTCGCTCACGCCGATGTCGAACTCGGCATCGATGTCGCCGGGGATGTCGACGCCGCCGGCCACCGCCTCGGCCATCAGGCGCCGGACCCGGTCCTTGTTGACGGTCTGCAGGTAGACCTTCGGCGTGCCGGCCAGCCGAGCGGCCCGAACGCCCACCCGGTACACCTGGATGTGGTCGGGATGGCCGTACACGCCGTTCTCGTCGTAGGCGGTGAGGACGTCGGCCCCCTCCTCGGTGAGGATGGCGGCCAGCCGGCCGGCCGCCTCCTCCACGTCGGCCTGCCAGAAGCACTCGGGGTCGTCGTTGGTCGGCAGGTCCATCATCCCGGAGTCGACGTAGCCCAGGAACTCCACCCGGCTCACGCCGAGCAGCTCAGCGGCGGCGTGGGTCTCCTCCACCCGCCGCTGCCACAGCTCCTCCCCCGGCCGCAGGTAGCCCTCGGCGACCTCGCCCCGCTCGCCCCGCGTGGCCACGACCAGGACGACCCGGTGCCCGGCGGCGGCCGCCTTGGCCATGGTGCCGCCGGTGGCGATGGCCTCGTCGTCGGGATGGGCGTGGAAGACGACAAGCGTGCTCATACCGGTTCGCTCATGGAGGCGAAGCTATCGGGAGCCGGCCCTGCGTTGACGTCTCCTCCTTTTGATGGCCCTACCTTGACGGCGTGCCATTCGCCCTCCCCGACGGCTTTCGCTTCGGGGTGGCGACGTCGGGCTTCCAGACCGAGGGCGGCTACAACGGCCCGGGGCAGCCGGCGAACAACTGGCTCGACTGGGAGCGGTCGGGACGGGTGGAGCCGGTCGGGATCGCCCTCGACTTCTGGAACCGTTACGAGGAGCACCTCGACCGGGCGGTCGCCGCCGGGTGCGACGCCTTCCGGATGTCCGTCGAGTGGGCCAGGTGCGAGCCGTCGGAGGGCGAGGTCGACACCGGCGCCTTCGACCGGTACGCCGCCATCCTCGACGCATGCGCGGACCGGGGCGTGGAGCCGGTCGTCGCCCTC
This sequence comes from uncultured Acidimicrobiia bacterium, assembly GCA_963827345.1. Lineage (GTDB taxonomy): Bacteria > Actinomycetota > Acidimicrobiia > Acidimicrobiales > AC-14 > CAWGUU01. The sequence continues at coordinate 1,142,680 of CAWHAN010000006.1, forward strand.
CACCACTTCACCCACCCCCACTGGCTCGGTGCCGACTTCTGGCTGCGGCTCGACAGCCCGGAGCGGTTCGCGGCGTGGGCGGCCACCGCCGCCGACCGCCTGGGTGGTCGGTGCCGGCGGTGGCTGACCCTGAACGAGCCCAACGGCCTGGCGGTGCAGACCTACGTGATGGGGGCCTCTCCCGCCGGCGCGCCGGCTGGCCCTGGGCGACTTCGTCAGGGCCCTCGACCACCTCCTCGCCGCCCACGTGCTCGCCTACACGGAGATCCACCGGCGCCGGCCCGACCCAGTCGTCTCCTCCAACAAGACAGTCGTGTCCACCAACACCTCGGCGTCGAGCGTGTACGAGCTCGACCGGCTCCTCGTCGACCTGCTGCTCGCCCCCGGCCAGGGCGTCCCTCGAGCCGACATGGGCGTCTGGCTGGCTGAGCGGCGGGCCGCCTACTACGCCCGGCTTGGCCGCCGCCTCGAACGCCTCGACGTCGGGCTGCGCCGGGTCGTGGCCGGCGTCGTCCCGCTCGACCAGGCCTTCCCTCGGGCGGTCGACGCCGCCTACAGGGCCCGAGCGGCCCCCCGGAGCGGAGAAGCCAGGGCCCGAGCGGCCCCCCGGAGCGGAGAAGCCAGGGCCCGAGCGGCCCCCCGGAGCGGAGAAGCCAGGGCCCACCCGGCACGTGCCCTCGACGTCGTGCAGATCGACTACTACGACCCGGTCGCCTGCCATCACCTCCGCGTCCCCAGGCATCGGTGGGACGACCAGGTCGACCCCAGGGGCCTGACCACCTGGCTGCGGGCAAACGCCGGGCCCGGCCTGGGCGTCGAGGTGGCCGAGAACGGGCTGTGCAACCGGGTGAGCGGCAGCCAGCCCCAACCCCGGCGGGACGGATGGGACCGGGTCCGCTTCCTCCGGGCCAACCTGGCCGCGGTGGTGCAGAGCATCGAGGCCGGCGTGGCGGTCACCGGGTACTTCCACTGGACCCTGGCCGACAGCTACGAGTGGGGCTCCTACCAGCCCCGTTACGGCCTCTACGGGGTCGAGCGGCGCAGCGACTCCGTGCGTCTTCGGGACACCGACTGGTTCGGGGGCGACGCCGCCGGCGCCTACCGCCGCTTCGCCGACGGCCTGCGGGCCGGCGACGTGGACGTGCTGCGCCGGCCGTAGCCGCGACCCGCAGACCCGAATCGATCAGACGGTGCTGGCGACCTCGGTGAACGCGGCCATGTCCAGGCCGCCGTCGAGGCAGGGGGCGAGGTCGTCGGTGAAGTCCTTGACCCAGGTGGTGGCCGAGTGGTCGTCCTCGCCGCAGTCGTCCTCGAAGATCATCAGGTGGAGGAACTTGGTGGGGTCGTCCTTCTCCTGCAGCGAGACGTAGAGGCGGGTGCCTGGCTCGCCGTCCTTCACCGCGGCGACGAACTGCCGGACGACCTCCTCGGCCACGTGCAGCATCTCGGGCTTCACCGTGAAGCTTGCGGTGCGGACCAACGGATCCATGTGACTCCTTCTCTCGTCGCGACGACCTCTGTCCTGAGCATGCCCCGTCGGCGGCCGGGCTAGAGCCGCCCGCCCCCCTGTGGCGCTACGAGCGCCGACTACAGGCGATCGAGCAGCTTGGCCTTCTTGACGTCGAACTCGGCCTGGGAGATGACCCCCCGCCGCCTGAGCTCGTCGAGCTTGTCGAGGTGCTCGAGGGGCGACAGCTCACGTCGGCCGGCCGTGCGATCGGCGTCGCGGGCCTGGGCCAGCTCGATCTCCCGGTGGATGAGGTTCTGGGTCTCCTGGGGGTGGGGGAAGTTGCTGAAGATCTGCTGGCCCCGCTCACCGCCCGACTCGACGAGGATGTCGCCCGACCGCACCATGCGCTGGAACATGGTCTGGTGGTAGCTGACGTCGTTCAGTCGCTCCAGCGGGATCTCCCGGCCGGAGCGGTGCAGGACGCCCCGGCGGTGGATCAGGCGGTCGGTGGTGACCACGAACTCGGTGGTGTACCACTTGGCGAACCGCACCAGCAACCAGCCGGCGGCCACGACGACCAGCAGCATGGGTGGGATCACCGCCACCCGCTCGAGAGTGCCCTGGAACCGGCCGGAGACGTAGACGGCAAGCACGGTGCTGGCGATGAGCGCCGCCGCCGGCGTGGCCAGGACGAACCAGTGCGGGCGCATCTCGAGGGCGATGTCCTCGCCGTCGTTCAGGTACCTGCGCGGGAACGTCATGGCTGGTAGAGGCTACCGAGGTTCGCCGGGGCGACTGATTGGCTCAGGCGAAGAGGCGCAGCTGGCAGAGCCGCCCGACGGCGTCGTCCCACGACCACAGCCGCCTGGCCCGCACCAGCGGATGATCACGGTTGTAGGAGCGGTCGAACAACCACGACTCGCACACCTCGGCCAGCAGCTCGGCCTCCACGGGGTTGTCCTCGATGGTGGCGTCGACCCCGAGCCGGGCCGAGACCTCGGCCTTGTGGCCGACGTCGGCGTGGTGGACCGCCTCCAGGGGCAGGTCGTGGGCCGCCAGCCAGGCGGCGGTGGCCTCGGCCAGGTGCGGCGCCCTCGCGGTGATGCCGACGAGGCGCCAGCCGGCGTCGACCAGGGCGGCGACCGCGGACGCCGCCCCCTCCGACACCGGGGCGGCGCGGTAGAGGTCGGCGTCGGCGAACGTCTCGTCGAGGAAGGCGTGGAAGCTCGCCTCCGGCAGGCCCAGGCGCAGGAGGCGGAGGTCGTAGGTGCGCCAGGTGGACGGGTGGCTGGCCACACCGAACCGGTCCGCGATGCGAGCCGACACCGACGGCCCGATGTCGCACAGGACCCCGTCGAGGTCGAGTCCGAGGAGCATGGGCCGAAGCCTACCGGGGGCCTGCGACACCGAGCCCCAGGGCCCGAGCGGCCCTCGGAGCGGGGAAGCCAGGGCCCGAGCGGCCCTCGGAGCGGGGAAACCAGGGCCCGAGCGGCCCTCGGAGCGGGGAAGCCACGGCCGCCCGGCGCGGGCGACCATCCGCGATCCTGTCGCACCCCGTCGGTACGGTCGGGTCGTGGGCACATACGTTCTACCGGCGGGACCTGACGGCGGATCAGGCGACGGCTCTGCCAGTGGATCCGCCAGCCGGCTTCTCAACGGGCTCAACGACGCCCAGCGGGAGGCAGTGGTCACCGACGCCGCCCCCCTGTGCATCCTCGCCGGCGCCGGGTCGGGGAAGACCCGCGTCCTCACCCGGCGCATCGCCTGGCGGGTGTCGCAGGGAACCGCGGTCGCCCCTCATGTCCTTGCCCTCACCTTCACCCGCCGGGCGGCGGCGGAGCTCGGCGCCCGGCTGGGCCAGCTCGGCGTCAGGGAGCAGGTGGCCGCCGGCACCTTCCACTCGATCGCCTACGGCCAGCTCCGGCGGTGGTGGGCCGACAACGACGAGCGCCCGCCGGCCGTCCTCGACAGCAAGGTCAGGATCCTGGCCAAGCTCCTGTCCGGGAGCCGGCGGGAAGACTGGGCGGAGCCGGCCGACGTGGCCACCGAGATCGAGTGGGCCAAGGCCCGGATGGTGCCGCCCAGCGGCTACGAGGCGGCCGCGGCCGCGGCCGGTCGCCGCCCCCCGCTGGCTGCGAGTGCGATCGCCAGCCTGTACGAGCGCTACGAGCACGAGAAGCGGCGCCAGCACCAGGTCGACTTCGACGACCTCCTGCTGCTCTGCGCCGCCGCCCTGGAGGACGACCGCCGGTTCGGCGCGGCCCAGCGCTGGCGCTTCCGCCACCTGTTCGTCGACGAGTTCCAGGACGTCAACCCCCTGCAGTTCCGGCTGCTGGAGGCGTGGCGCGACGGTCGACCCGACCTCTGCGTGGTCGGGGACCCCAATCAGGCCATCTACGCGTGGAACGGTGCCGATCCGTCCTACCTCACCGGCTTCGCCCGCCGGTTCCCGGGGGCTGAGGTCGTCCGGCTCGACGACAACTACCGATCCACACCCCAGGTCCTGGCCGTGGCCAACGCAGTTCTCGACAGCGCCGTGGCCGCCGTCGGCTCGCCGGCCACGCCAGGCGGCATGCGGGCCCACCAACCCGGCGGCCCCGTGCCGACGGTCGATTCGTATGCCACCGACGAGGAGGAGGCCGACGCCGTCGCCACCGCCCTGCGCCTGCGGGTCGGCGAGGTCGGCTGGGGCCAGATGGCGGTGCTCACCCGCACCCACGCCCAGCTGGTGCTGTTCGAGAGGGCGTTGAGAGCCGCGGGCGTTCCGTTCCGCCTGCGGGGCGGTGGCACCTTCCTCGACCAGCCGGAGATCCGCGCCGCCCTCGCGGAGATCAACCGGCGACCGCCGGAGAGCCTGCTCGCCGCCGTCCTGCCCGACCTCCGCGAGCTGGCGGAGGAGGCCACCGCCGGCCCAGGGCTCGAGCGGCCCCTCGGAGCGGGAGGTACAAGCCAATCTGACGAGCGCCGGGGGCGACTCGAGAGCCTGCACCGCCTGGCCCTGGAGCACCTGGCCACCGACCCGTCGGCCACCTCGTCGGCCTTCCTGGGCGGCCTGCGGGCCACCCTGCGGGGCGACGACCCCGACCCCGGGCGGGACGCAGTGGTGCTGGCCACCTTCCACGCCGCCAAGGGCCTGGAGTGGGAGGTCGTGTTCCTGGCCGGGCTCGAGCACGGGCTGGTGCCCATCGCCCATGCCGAGACGCCCGCGGCGCGCACCGAGGAGCGTCGGCTGCTCTACGTGGCCGTCACCCGTGCCCGTCGGGAGCTCCATGCATCGTGGGCCCGGCGCCGCAACTTCGGTACCAGGAAGCTCAGCCGCTCGCCGTCGCCCTTCCTGGAGACGATGGAGGCGGCGGTACGGGACCTGGCCGACGGCGGGTCCGGTGAGGGCTGGCGCGCGTACCTCGACGACGGCCGGGCCCGGCTGGAGGCGGCCAACGGCCGCCGCTGCCGACCCCGACCGGGCCTGGCCGGCAGCAACGCCGACCCCGAGGTCCTGGAGGCGCTGCGCACGTGGCGTTCGCGCACCGCCCGAGCCACCGGCGTTCCCGCCTACCTCCTGTTCCACGACACCACGCTGGCGGCGATGGCCGAGGCCAAGCCCCGCGACCGCACCGCCCTGCTGGCGCTCCCGGGCGTGGGCGAGGTGAAAGCCGGGCGCTACGGCGACGACCTCCTCGCCGTCGTGGCCCTGTCCGCACCGATGGGTTGATGTCGGCACCGATGGGTTGACGCCACCACCCGGTGGCGCGACAACAGATACATGGGCCCAGACACGTGGCGCAGCGACGAAGGGTGGCCGTACCCCGACGAGGAACGGGAGCTGGTCGATCCCGACGACGGGCTCGACGACGAGGCCCTGGTGCTCAGCACCACACCCCTGCGGCTCGACCTGCTCGACCCTCTGGAGGCCAAGGTGATCGTCGCCCACTACGGCATCGGGGGGACGACGCCGCGGTCGATGAAGGAGCTGCACCACGAGCTCGACATTCCGCGTGCCGAGCTGCGGGAGGCGCTCGCCGGGGGCCTGGCCAAGCTGCGCAGCACCCTCACCGGCTGGGCGTAGGCCAGCCCGGCCCACTCAGGTCTGCAGCGTCGCCAGCAGGCCCTGGGACGTGCCGAGGGCGCCCGCGACGTCCTTGTTGGCGGCCTGCTCGCGAAGCTGGGCGAGCCGGCCGTCGACGTCGACGGCCTTGGCGGGATCGGCGGTCGGCCGCACCCGGTCCCACACCCATCCCAGGATGGCGACGTCGCTGCGCACCCCGGCCAGGTCGTCGTCGCCGGCATCGACCCGGATGCGCCGGGACCACACCTGGAGGCGGTCGGCGTCGATCTCGGGCACCGGCTTGTACTGCATCTCGAGGTCGAGGGCGGCGAGGGCCACGTCGAGGGCGGCGCTGCTCACGGCCTGGGGCTTCTTGGTCGGGGCCTGCCTGGTTTGGGCGGCGGCGACGAGCCCGGCGAGAACGCGGTTCATCTCGGCCACCAGCAGCGGTGGCGGCCCGGTGGCGACCAGGGCCGCCCACGAGGCGGTCATCGAGTCGAGCACCGTGGAGATCCTGTCCCAGTCGCCCGAAGGGACGGTGTCGAAGATGAGCACGGCCCCGGCGTACAGGCTGGTGAGCAGGTCGGGCATCGGCGTCGAGGCGGCGTCGGTGGGAGCGGCGACGGCCACCGTCAGCTGCTCGTCCTTCGAACTGGCCCGGAACTCGCCGTAGCCGGGCGCGAACACCTTCTCCTCGGTCGTGCCCTCCATCAGCAGCTCCCGGACCAGGATCGCCCCCAGGACCGGCCCGCGCGGGCCTTGCACCGTTTCGTCGACGGCCTTGACCGTGTCCTCCTCCAACACGATCCCGGGAATGTTCTCGGGCCGGTAGACGGCCCCGACCGCGGGCTGGGCCGGCATGATCATCCCGGGCGGACCGGCCGGGCCGGCCAACCAGGCGCCCTCGTGGTCGACGACGACCCCGTCCTCGTAGTTGTCGACCTCCTCGCCGAAGTACCACACCGACCCGTCGGCGCCCTGGGCGAAGTAGTCACGGGCGGCCTCCACGATCCGCCCCTCCCGGAAGGCGACGAACTGCCCGATCCGGGTCTCCACCGGCTCGCCGTTCCAGTCGATCGCCCGGATGCCCGGCAGCACCGTGAACTCGACCCGCACGGGTGCGTCCTGCTCGGTGCCGAGCTGCACGACCTGGGTCAGCCCGCTGATCGGGTACAGCGGGTTGGTGATCTGGGTGGGGTCGGGGAACTCGGGCACGACGAGGTCGATGCGGGCGCTCTCGGGAGCGGTGGGGAGCGGGCCGGAGTCGGACGCGCCGCCCCCGCCGCCGCTTCCGTCGCCGCTACAGGCGCCGGCCAGCAGGGCCACGACCAGGGACAGCGCGGCGACCGTGCGCATCTTCACGGGCAGGATTCTCATGGGCAGATGTTCACGGCACGCACCCTAGGAGGCCAGGACCACACCGAACTGGTGACGCAGGACGGCGACTGGCGCCGCTGTGTGTCACCGGTTCGCTTGGGGGGGTCACCTCACCCGTCGGGCCGGGCCGATCCGGGAAGCCGCACCTCGACCCGGGCGCCACCCAGGGGGCTGTCGGCGATGGTGACCTGACCGCCGTGGGCCGCGACCACCTCCGACACGATGGCCAGCCCCAACCCGCTGCCCCCGGCATCCCGGGCCCGGGCGTCGTCGAGGCGGACGAAGCGCTCGAGCACCACGGCCCGCTCCGAGGCGGGGATCCCCGGGCCGTCGTCGTCGACGGCGAGGACCAGGCTCCCGTTCTCGGCCGCCAGCGCGAACGCGACCCGGCTCCGGGCGTGACGGCTGGCGTTGTCCCCGAGGTTCCGCAAGACCCGGCGCAGCCCGGCGGCGTCGCCGTCCACCCTCCCGGCGGAGACGCCGGTGGTCTCGACCCGCAGCTCGGTGACGTCCCGGAGCCGGCGGGCCTCGTCGAACACGATGTCGTCGAGGTCCAGCGGGCGACGGTCCCGGCTGAGGGCGTGCTCGTCGGCCCTGGCCAGCAGGAGCAGGTCCTCGACCAGGCGCTGGACCCTGAGGTTCTCGGCCAGCACGATCTCGGCCAGCTCGGCGGTGGGCGTGCCCTCGGGGTGGGCCAGGGCGACCTCGGCGTGCTGGCGGATCGACGCGACGGGCGAGCGCAGCTCGTGGGACGCGTCCGAGATGAACCGGTGCTGGCGGGCCTGGGACTGCTCCAGGCGCGCCAACATGCGGTTCATGGTCGTGGCCAGGCGGGAGATCTCGTCCTCGCCCGGCGGCGTCGGCACCCTGCGGTGAAGCTGGGCCGCCGAGATCTCGTCCACCTCGGCCCGGATCGCCTCCACCGGCGCCAGCGCTCGGCCCACGACCGCCCACGTGATGGCCGCCACCACCAGCAGCATGAGCGGGAGCCCCACCGCCAGCAGCCTGGTGACGGTCCGCGTCGAGTCGGCGACCGTGTCGATGGTGCGGGCCACGACGACGACGAGCCGGCCGTCCGGCGTCTCCGCCCCATGGGCGGTGGCCAGGAAATCGGTGTCGTCGATCGGCACGGCGATCACGCGGGACTCGCCCGGGCCCAGGCGGACGACCGGCGGGAGGCCGTCGACGTTGTGGCTCGACGCCACGACGGTGCCGTCGGCGGCGACGACCTGCACGAGCATGTCGTCGCTCTCGTCGATGGCCAGGCCGCCGGTGCCGCTCCCCGACTCGATGCCGGTGACGACGTCGACGGCCCGGAGGTCGACCGCGCTCTTGATCCCGTCGATGAGGTGCTCCCGCAGGACCACCACCAGCAGGAGGGCGCCGACGACCATGGCCAGGCCGACCACGATCGTCGCGGCCAGGGTCGTGCGGACCCTGACGGTGGCCAGCCGGGCTTTCACGGGCTACACCCGCCCCGGCCGCTCCGCGTCGAGGCGGAGGTGTCAGCCATCGACGGTGAGCCGGTAGCCGGCGCCGCGGATCGTCTGGATCGAGTCGCGGTCGAAGGGCCGGTCCAGCTTGTTGCGCAGGTGCCGCACGTAGACCTCGACGATGTTCTGGTCGCCTTCGAAGTCGTAGTCCCACACGTGGTCGAGGATCTCCCGCTTGGAGACCACCTCGCCGCGGCGGCGCAGCAGGAACTCGAGGAGGGAGACCTCCCGGGCGGTGAGCGACACCTCGACGTCGCCCCGCCACGCCCGCTTGGCTGCGGGGTCGAGACGCAGGTCGCCAGCGGCAAGCACCGGAGGGCGCTCCCGGACGCCTCGTCGCAGCAACGATCGCAGGCGGGCGAGCAGGACGGCGTAGGAGAACGGCTTGGTGAGGTAGTCGTCGGCGCCGGTGTCGAGCGCCTCCACCTCGTCCCACTCGCCGTCCTTGGCCGTGAGCATGAGGATCGGGGTCCAGTCACCGCCCTCGCGGAGGCTGGCGCAGATCTTGAAGCCGTTGACCCCCGGCAGCATGATGTCGAGCACGATGGCGTCGTAGGGGTTCTCCCGTGCCATCCAGAGGCCGTCGGTGCCGTCGAGGGCGACGTCGACCCCGAAGCCCTCGGCCTCGAGCCCCTTGCGCAGCCCGGCGGCCAGCCGCTTCTCGTCCTCGACGACCAGCACGCGCACCGCTCGACTCCCTCCCTCGAGCGGATCGTGCCAGGCCATCGCTGAATGATGGCTGAAGATCCGCTGAAACGCTCGGGGGACTTGGTGGTGTGGCGGGTCAGATGTCGAAGTCGACCAGCAGGGGGGCGTGGTCGGACGGGAGCTTGCCCTTCCTGGCGAAGCGGTCGATCAGGGCGTAGGCGGCCCGGTCGGCGAGGGCCGCGGTGACCAGCACGAGGTCGATGCGCAGGCCGCGGCCCTGGTGGAAGTCGCCGGCGCGGTAGTCCCACCACGAGTAGAGGCCGGAGTCGTCGTAGCGGGTGCGGAAGGCGTCGACCAGGCCCCACTCGCACAGGTCACGCACCGCCTGGCGCTCGGGCTCGCTCACGTGGGTGCCGCCGTGGAGCTTGGTGGGGTCCCAGACGTCACGGTCGTCGGGGGCGACGTTGAAGTCGCCGCAGATGGCGAGCCGGCCGGCGGGGTCGCAGTCCTTCCGGACGTGGGTCTGCAGGCGGTCGAGCCACGCCAGCTTGGCCTCGTAGAACTCGCTGCCGACGCTCCGCCCGTTCGGGACGTAGACGCTCGCCACCCTCACGCCACCGCACGTCGCCCAGAGCAGGCGGGCCTCGGTGGTCTCGTCCTCGGCCTGGTCGGAGAAGCCGGCCATGACGTCGTCGAGGCCGACCTTGCTGAGGATGGCCACGCCGTTCCACTGGCCCTGGCCGCAGTGGGCGGCCTCGTAGCCGAGGGTGGCGAACGCCATGGCCGGGAAGGCGCTGTCGGCCAGCTTCGTCTCCTGCATGCAGAGGACGTCGGGCTGGGCGTAGGCCAGCCATTCCTCGACCCGGGGGAGCCGGGCCTTCAGCGAGTTGACGTTCCAGGTGGCGATCCGCATGGCAGGTCCGCCCCGACTCTAGAAGCGCCCGCCGACCAGCCCGGTGACTGTGCAAGAAACCCTCCATAAGGGCGTCTTCTGCACAGTCACCGTCGGCAGACCCGTGACTGTGCAAAAAGGTCGCCATACGAGCCCTTTTTGCACAATGAACGTCAGGCGGAGGGCCCGGGAGCCTTCTTCGCCGCCGCCCGCTTGCGGGCTGGAGCCTTCTTGGGTGGGGAACCGGGCGCGGCGTCGCCGCTGGATGACTCAGCAGGGCCCGACGTGGCTAGGCCGGCAGTTCGGTTCGCGGCCGCCTTCCGTCCCGGCGCAGTCGTCGGCGCGGGAGCGGGTACCGCCCCCTCGCTCACGTCCGCCTCGCCACCCGCCGCCGCGCTCGGGGCACGCTTCGCAGCCGCCTTCCTCGCAACAGCCTTCTTCGGAGCCGCCTTCGAGGGAGTGACCGGTTCGGGTGCCGGCACCGTCTCGACAGCCGCCTCCCGGGCCGACGCCTTCTGGGCCGACGACTTCTGGGCAACCGCCATCTGGGCCGACGCCTTCTGAGCCGACGACTGTTTCGCCGCCGCCTTCCCGGCCACGGTCTCCCCGGCCGACGACTGTTTCGCCGCCGCCTTCCCGGCCACGGTCTCCCCGGCCGACGACTGTTTCGCCGCCGCCTTCCCGGCCACGGTCTCCCCGGCCGACGCCTTTCTCGCTACCGCCTTCCTCGCCACGGTCTTCTCGGCCACGGTCTTCTCGGCCACGGTCTTCTCTGCCACGGTCTTCTCTGGTGCAGGCTTCTTGGCGGGCGACCGCTCGGGTGCCGATTTCCTGGCCCCGGACTTCGTCGTCGGGACAGCTTCGTCGCCGGGACAGCCGTACCCACCGGTTCGGCGGCGACCTTCTTGGCGGCCGCCTTCCTCGTCGATCGCTTTCTCGGCGCCGGCACGGCCGGCTCCGCGGGGGCGTCCGCCGGTGTGGGCCCGGTCGCATCGGCGGCCGTGGTGACGGCGGCCGCGGCCTTCCTGGCCCGCGACGACCTCCTCGGCGTCGCCGCCGTCTCAGCCGCGGGCTCAGCGGCGGGTGTGGGTGCGGCAGGGGCCTCGGAGGTGCCGATCGTCGCCGCCGCAACCTTCCGGCCCCGCGACCTCCTGGTGGGAGCCTCCACGGCCGGAGATTCTTCAGCCGCCGTCGACTTCGCCGCCGCCGTCCTCCTCCTCGGCGCCCGCTTGGCCGGAGCGTCCGCCGGGGGCGCCTCCGCGCCAGCGTCTTCGCCACCGACGGCTTCGTCGGTGCCGTCCTCGACCGCCGCCGCGGCGCGACCCCGGCGGCGGCGCTTGCTCGGGCCGGCGATGTCGATCTCGGCCTCGACCGTCTCCTCCGTCGGCGCCCCGGCCACGCGGGCCAGGCCCGGCAGGGCCAGCTCGATGCCGCGCCGGGGCGGGTCGAGAGCCTGGACGACGAACGTGCGCACGTCGCCGCGCTTCAGCACCTCCTTGGCGCTGCGGGGCGGGGGATCGCCGAGCCCGACGACAGGGGCGTAGCAGCGGGCCCCGCCGGCCTGCACGAACGCGCCGTGGGACGTGAAGCTCTCGACGGTGCCCTCCACCTCGGTGCCCAGGTGGTGCTCGGCGATGAAGGTGATGAACGGCAGCGGCTCGTTGACCGCCTCCGGCGTGGCGGCGACGCCCCGCCGCCGCGCCCCCGCTTCGCCGCATCCGCACGAGGAGCGTCGGGCTCGATGGCTTCCGCCGTCGCCTCGGCGATGGCCTCGGCCACCGGCTCCTCGGGTGCCGACTTGGCCGCGGTCTTCTTGCGCGCCCGCTCGGCGTCGCGCACCGCCACCCGGCTCTTCGGCCCCGCACCGGCGTCCGCGGCGTGAAGATCCATCCGACACCGGGTACCGGCTTGCCGCCCATCAACCGGCCCTCGTCGAAGAGCCACTTGTACTCGCCGTGGAACTCCTGGAACGAGTCGTTCGACAGCACCACCGCGCCCGTACGGTCGGCGATGCGCAGCAGGAACCCGTCCCCGCGACCGACGGCCCCCGCCGGTGGCGACACGATTTCGCCCGCCGCCTCCGCCTCCTCCAGTATCCGCTGCTCCGACTCGTCGATCCGGTAGCTGAAGGAGGCGTCGACGACGACGATGATGTCGTCGTCCGGCTCCTGCTCCGCCCGGTAGGCGCGCACCGCCTCGTCCAGCTGGGCGAGGCTCGGCAGCGAGCGGCCTTCAGTGGCGAGGTTCGAACCATCGACGACGTGACGCTTCGCCATTTGCTGATCAGTCAACCATTCCTGCGGCGGGCCGCCGCGGATGCCCGACCCAGGCGACCCAGGATAGAGCCCAGTTGGGCTACAGGCCCTCGAAGGCCCGGGCGAGCAGGTCAGCCTGCTCCCTCTGGTGAACAGTGTGGCTCCCCGTGGCGGGGCTCGCCGACTCGGCCCTGCTGACGTGGCGCAGCGGCAGCTTGTCGCGCAGGACCCGGTGCAGCCGGCTGTGCACGAAGTTCCACGGGCCCATGTTCTCCGGCTCCTCCTGGAGCCACACCATCTCCTCGGCATTCGGGTACCTGGCGATGGTGTCGAGCAGGGTCAGCTCGGGCCACGGGTACAGCTGCTCGAGCCTCACCACCGCCGCCGCCACACCTCGCTCGTCGCGGGCCGCCAAGGCGTCGTGGGCGACCTTTCCGGAGGCAAGGACGACCCGGCGCACCCGTCGCCGGTACCGCCGGAGCCGCCCGCGGTGCCGCCCGCGCCGGCGACCGAGTCGACGTCGAAGGCGGGGTCGTCGAGCACCTCGCGGAACCGCCCACCGACCACGTCGTCGACCGGCGACCGTGACGTACGGGCCCGGAGCAGCGACTTCGGCGTCAGCAGCACCAGCGGCTTGCGCCGCGGGCGCCGTACCTGGCGGCGGAGGACGTGGAAGTACTGCGCCGCGGTGGTGGCGTTGACGACCTGCAAATTCTCGCCGGCGCACAATGTCAGGTACCGCTCGATGCGGGCCGAGGAGTGCTCGGGGCCCTGGCCCTCGTACCCGTGGGGCAGGAGCAGCACCAGGCCCGACGTCTGGCCCCACTTCGACTCGGCGGCGGTGATGAACTGGTCGATGACGATCTGGCCGCCGTTGCCGAAGTCGCCGAACTGCGCCTCCCAGGCCACCAGGGCGTCGGGGTGGGCGGTGGAGTACCCGTACTCGAAGCCGAGGGCGGCGTACTCCGACAGCAGCGAGTCGTAGACCCAGAACTTGCCCTGCTCGGGCGACAGGTTGGCCAACGGGGCCCGACTCCAGCCCGGTCTCGTGGTCGACGAGCACCGAGTGGCGTTGGGAGAACGTCCCCCGGCGGGAGTCCTGGCCCGACAGCCGGATGTCGGTGCCCTCGAGCAGGATCGAGCCGAAGGCGAGGGCCTCGGCCATGGTCCAGTCGAGCACCCCGCCGGCGTACAGCTGGTGGCGGGTCTCGATCTGGCCGAGGAGCTTCGGGTGGACGCGGAAGTCCTCGGGCGGCGACTCCAGCACCGCCGCCACCCGGTCGAGCACTTCCTGGGGCACGCCCGTGTCGCCCGACGGGAGCACGATCACCGGAGGTGGCGCGGTGGGGACCGCGCTCGGCGGAGCCGACTTCCTCGTCTGCTCGAACGCCGTCTGCATCCGGGCGAGGAAGTCGTCGAGGGCCTTCTCGGCCTCGGCCGCGGTGATGTCGCCCCGCCGCACCAGGGTCTCGGTGTACAGCTTGCGCACCGACCGCCGGCTCTCGATCTGCTTGTACATCAGCGGCTGGGTGAACGACGGGTCGTCGCCCTCGTTGTGGCCGTGGCGTCGGTAGCAGACCATGTCGATGACGACGTCCTTGTGGAACCGCTCCCGGAACCCGAACGCCAGGCGGGCCACCCGCACACAGGCCTCGGGGTCGTCGCCGTTGACATGGAAGATCGGCGCCTGGACCATCTTGGCCACGTCGGTGGGGTACACCGACGAGCGGGCCTCGGCCGGGGCGGTGGTGAACCCGAGCTGGTTGTTGACCACCAGGTGGATCGTCCCCCCCACCCGGTAGCCCCGGAGGGCGGAGAGGTTCAGCGTCTCGGCCACCACGCCTTGGCCGGCGAAGGCGGCGTCGCCGTGGATCACCAACGGCAGGACGCTGAACGCCTCGGGCTCGTTGATCAGGTCCTGGCGGGCCCGCACCATGCCCTCCACGACAGGGTCGACGGCCTCCAGGTGGGACGGGTTGGAGGCGAGGGTGACGGGCAGGGGGCGCCCCGAGCGGCCGACGAACTTCCCCGTGGCCCCCAGGTGGTACTTCACGTCGCCGGAGCCCTGGGTGGTGGCCGGGTCGAGGTCGCCCTCGAACTCCCTGAAGAGCTTGCCCAGCGACTTGCCGACGATGTTGGCCAGCAGGTTCAGCCGGCCACGGTGGGCCATGCCCAGGATCGCCTCGTGGTAGCCGGCCGCCGCCGCCTGGTCGAGGATGTCGTCGACAAGGGGGATCATGCTCTCCGCCCCCTCGAGGCCGAAGCGCTTGTGGCCGACGTACTTGGTGTGCAGGAACCGCTCGAACGCCTCGGCGGCGTTGAGCCGGCCCAGCAGGTACAGCTGCTGGGCGGTGTCGAAGGGGGTGGGGGCCCCTTCCACGTGCTCCTGGATCCAGCGCTTCTGCTCGGGTTCCTGGATGTGCATGTACTCCACGCCGATCCGCCGGCAGTAGGCGTCGCGAAGCACCTTCAGCAGGTCGCCCAGCTTCATGTGCTCCTTGCCGGCGAGGCCGTCGGTGAAGTACTCGCGGTCGAGGTCCCAGATGGTGAGCCCGTAGGTGGCGGGGTCGAGCTCGGGATGGGTCCTTGGCTCCTTCCACCGCAGCGGGTCGAGGTCGGCGATGAGGTGGCCCCGCACCCTGTAGGTGTTGATCAGCGTCTGGACGTGGACCTGCTTGGCCGCCCGCTGCCAGTCCTGGGCGTCGGGCGGGTTCTCGTCCGGCCGCCACCGCACCGCCTCGTACGGCACGCCGAGCGATCGGAAGACGTCGCGGTAGAAGCCGTCGGCACCGCACAGCAGCTCGTGGACCTGGGCCAGGAACAGGCCCGACTCCGCCCCCTGGATCACCCGGTGGTCGTAGGTGGAGGACAGGTTGACGACCTTGGACACCGCCATCTCGGCCAGCGCCCTCGGATCGGCGCCCTCGAACTCGGCCGGGTAACCGAGCGCCCCCACGCCCACGATGACGCTCTGGCCGGGCATCAGCCGCGGCACCGACGAGACGGTGCCCAGCGTGCCCGGGTTGGTGAGGGTCATGGTGACGCCGGCGAAGTCGTCGGGCTCGGCCTTGCCGGCACGAATCTTGCGGATCACCGTCTCGTAGGCGTCGTGGAAGGCGGCGAAGTCGAGGGTGTCGGCCTGCTTGATGCAGGGGACCAGCAGTGTCCGGGTGCCGTCGGGCTTCTCGAGGTCGACGGCCAGGCCCAGGCCCACGTGCTCGTTGACCTTGACCGACGGTGCGGGCTCGGCCACGTAGGTCGACTTCATGGCCGGGACGGTCTGGAGGGCGCGCACTACTGCGAAGCCGATCAGGTGGGTGTAGCTGACCTTGGTGGCGCCCACCCGCTCGAGGTGGCCGTTGATCACCCGCCGGTTCACCTCCAGCAGGCGGGCGGGCACGGCCCGGGTGCTGGTGGCGGTGGGCACGCCCAGGCTGGCTTCCATGTTGGCGGCGATGCGGGCCGCCGCTCCCCGGAGGGGCCGGACGGCGTCGCCGTCTGCCGCCGCGATCGGGACGTCGACCGCGGGCTTGGCCGGCACCGGCCTGGCGGCGGCCACGTGGGGCGCCACCGACGGGGGGCGAGGAGCCACCGCCCGCGCCTCCGGTTGTTCGTCGGACACCCCGACGTGGCCGTTGGGCCGCCACCGTGAACCCTCGGGCCGGTAGTCCTCGAAGAAGTCCCGCCAGCTGGGGCTGACCGACGAGGGATCGGCCTTGTACTGCTCGTACATCTCGTCGACGAGTCCGGCGTTGGGCCCGAAACTCCCCGTTTCGGGGCGACCGCTCATGTCCCGATTCTACCGGCGGGTAGCGTTTGGGCCGTGGCTCCCGAGAAACATGCCGGCGATGTCATCGACTTTCGCTACGAACTGCTGGCCCAGCTCCGCTCCGGTGGCATGGGCGTGGTGTGGCGAGCGCAGGATCTTCTCGTCGAACGGCACGTCGCGGTCAAGGAGATCCGCTTCCCCGCGATCCTCGGCGAGCAGCAGCGGGCGGCCCTGTCGGCACGCCTGGTGGCCGACGCCAAGGCGGTGGCCGGGTTCGGCGATCTCGGCGCGGTGGCGGTCATCGACGTGCTGGCCCAGCACGACCCGCCCCTTGTCGTCACCGAGCTGGTGGAGGGCCCCACCCTGGCCGACGTCGTCGCCGCCGAGGGCCCGCTCGACCCCGAGCGGGTCGCCGCCATCGGCCTGGTCGTCACCCAGAGCCTGGAGGCGGCGGCGGCCAAGGGCATCGTCCACCGGTTCCTGCGGCCTTCCCGCATCCTCCTGCCGGACGACGGCGGCACCCGCCTCGCCGACTTCGGGGTGATGGCCCTCGTCGGCGACCCCGACGTCAACCCGTCGGGATCCGTGTCCGGCTCGGCGTCCTACCTGCCGCCCGAGATGCCGACCCAGCCGGGCGGGAGCCTGGCATCCGACCTCTGGGCGCTCGGCGCCACGCTCTACTTCGCGGTCGAGGGCCGCCCCGCCTTCGCCGGGGAGACGGCGCAGGCCACGCTGCAGGCCATCGCCGCCGGCCAGGCCCGGCCTCCGGAGCGGGCAGGAGCGCTGGCGCCCGTCATCGAGGCGCTCCTGGCCACCGACCCGGCGGCCCGACCGCAGCCGGAGCGCCTCCGGGCCCTGCTGAGCGCCGTGGCCCTCGTGCCGGTCGGCGCCCCTGGCGGCCCGGACGGGCCGTCGGTGCCCACCGAGGTCCTCGACCGGATGTTCCACCGCGACCACGACACCCCCCAGCTCCACCTGCTCCCCGAGGAGCCCGGGCCTGGCGATGCGGAAGGGGCCGGCGGTGCGGCCAAGAAGGCCCACAGACCCCACCGGGGCAGGAGGATCCTCACCGGCATCGGTGCGATCATGGTGATCGCCGTCCTCGGCGCGCTGCTGGCCCAGGGCGGGCGCCATGCCATCGTGCGCAAGCGGGCCGCGACCCAGGCCACCCAGTGGGCGACCTACACCGACGCCGCCACCGGCTTCAAGATCAACCACCCGGGAGGGTGGACGTCGGCCACCGAGGGTCGCCACACCGACTTCCGGGACCCCACCACGGGGGCCGCGCTGCGCGTCGGCTACACCAAGCCGGCCCAGTCGTCGCCCGAGCAGGTGTGGCTCGACCTGGAGAAGTCCTTCCAGGCGGAACACCCCAGCTACAAGCGGGTCAGGCTGAACCAGAGCGTGCACGCCGGCCTGCCGGCGGCGATCTGGGAGTTCACCTGGACCGACAACGGCATCGACCTGCACAACTACGACGTGGGCTTCACCTCGGGCGAGTACTCGCTGGCGCTGAACTACCAGACGAGGGAAGCGGACTGGGAGCGGCTGCGGGGCCTGTTCGACCAGTTCGCGGCGACGTTTCAACCCCCACCGCAGTAGCAGGCCAGCCCCCACCGCAGTAGCAGGCCAGCCCCATTCGGCTGACGTGGAAGAAGAGGTCGGGGCTGGGGTGCACGGCGGACGCACCCGGGCCCCGACGGAGGTGGAAACTTGCAGAGTCCAGCGCTCCCGTCAAGCCAAAAGGCGCCCCCGAGCGAAGAAATCCGCCTCAACCCGGGCGGTCAGAATGCCGATAGGCGACTATGACCACACAAACGAGCTTCACGAGCAGGGCCGTGCTCCGGAACGTGGAGGCCGGCAACTCGGCTGTCTGCGTCGGCTGCGGCGAGGTCGTGAAGTTCAAGGCCAAGCTGCGCCTGACACAGGTCATCGCCAACGTCTACGTCGATGGTGCATGGAAGCGAGTCGAGCACTTCCACGACTCGTGCTACGAGCGTGTCGGACGACCCTATGGCAGCGTCGTCGACGACAGGCGGACTGCGTCCTAGCGGACGCTCGCCCTCACTCGCTTCGCTCCGTTCGGGCGAGCTGCTCGTGCTCCAGCCGGCCGGCGTAGCCGGCCGGCTGGAGCCGTTCTGACTAGGCGCCGGGACTTCGTCCCGGCGCCGATTGCCGCCAGCCTTGGGGGCCGCCTTCGGCGGCGCTCGTGGCCGGCGGAAGGTCAAAGGCCAAACCCTCTGCCTCAGCCCCCGTGTGCTCGCGCCTTCGGCGCCTCGCGCCTCGGTCCGCTCTAGCTGGCGATGCTGGGGATGCTTACTCCTAGGGCCTCTTGGATGTAGGCCCAGAGGACGTGGGTTGCCGAGGCTTGGGTCTCCTGGACCCTGTGGACGCTCTGGGAGCGGACGACGATGCACATCTGGACGGTGTCGGACGCGGCCATGCGGCCTCCGTCGATGCCGGCGAGGCCGACGGTGAGCATGTCCCGCTTGGTGGCCTCGGCGTAGGCGACCATCAGGTTCTCGGAGTTGCCGCTGGTGGAGTAGCCGATGGCGATGTCGCCGGGCCGGGCGTGGGCGATCAGCTGGCGGGAGAAGACCTTGTCGTAGCCCACGTCGTTGCCAAGGGCGGTGAGCACGGCGCGGTCCTCCACCAGCGACCGGACGGCCAGCGGCCGGCCCCAGGGCGGGCGGGTGAACAGCTGGGCGATGCCGTCGGAGTCGGTGGCGCTGCCGCCGTTGCCGAAGGCGAACATCCGGCCGCCGGCCGCGAACCGGGTGGCCATCGCCTGGGCCACCTCCCGCAGCTGCGACTCGCACCGGGCCAGCGTCTCGATGCGCAGGCTGGTGCTGACCGCCCACTTCTCCTCGGCCGAGCGGGCCAGGTCGTCGAGCAGGGAGCCGGAGTCGGTCTCGTCGCCCTCGATGAACGGGTACAGGAAGTCGGTCGTCTCCTTCACAGGGCCCTCCTCACCTGCCAAATCATTTGATCGCGAACCCGGCGTGTACGAGGACCAGGTCGCCGGGGCCGGGCGGCTCGATCAGCGAGACGTCGATCCGCTCCTCCTTGCCCTCGGCCCGGACGACGGCCTCGTCGCCCTCGACGGTGACGACCTCGGCCAGGCGGCCCTCGTCCGAACAGGTGATGCAGACCTCCTCGGTGCACTCGGCCGACGTGTCGACCTTGAGCAGCCCGGGATGCTCGAAGCACACGTGGGTGAGCTCCCACAGGAGGTGGTAGATCCGCACGAAGCACTCCGACGCGGTGAGCTCGTCGTCGGTGTCGAGCCAGATCACGTGGTCGGCGGACCCGGAGGGCGGTCGCTGGGAGCCGGCGCCGATCCACACCGTCTCCACGCCCCACGCCTCGCCCCGGCGCAGCGCCTCGGCGACCTGGGTGTCGTCGGCCCGGCCCAGGGCCAGGACGATGTCGCCCGCCCGGACCGAGGCCCGCAGGGTGGCGACCACGTCGGCGCCGACCGGCACGCTGACGGCAGCCAGGGCCCGTTTGCCCACGATCACCGGGTGGACGAACTCGACGGACACGTGGGCGGCGTGGAACGGCCAGGACGGCGACGCGCACCACATGGTGCCCCCGGCCGAGAACTTCCGGGCCAGCGCCAGCGAGGCCCGGCCCAGGTCTTCGGCGACTGCTGCGATCTCTGTCATCGGGTACCCGATCCTACACCCGCCCCGTTTTTTCACTTTCGGTCCCGGCGACACCCGGGAGCACCCGCGTCGGGCTGTCCCGTCGCAGAGTCAGGCGGCGCTACCCGAACTCGGCGGTTCCCTCGGGGGCTTTCCTGGCGACGTACCTGTCGACAGGGATGTTCAGCGCCCACACCAGGTAGGCGACCTGGCCGGCGACGAAGGCGACCGGGATGGACGCCGTGAACAGCACGACCGGGACCATGGACGACAGGTGCGCCCACCGGTACACGTCGTCCGCCATCGGCTGGCGGAGGAGGCCGGTGGTCCGCGCATGGCGTAGCTGGACGACCTCGAAGCCCGACACGATGGCGGCGACTGCGGCGTAGCCGCCGATCGCCAGGGGGTTGGCCGAGTAGGTGCCGAGCAGTGCCGTCGGGAACGGCAGGAAGGCGATGAAGGCCAGGTACGCCAGATTTATGGTGAGCATGCGTCGGTCGAAGCGCTGCAGGTGGGACATCAGGCTGTGGTGCGCGAGCCAGTATTTGCCGATCACCGCGAAGCTGAGGAAGAAGCTGGCGAAGTTATGGCCGAGGTCACCGAGGGCCTGCAGCAGGTCGCCGGCGTCCTCGGCGTTCGACACCGTCGGCACTGCGATCCCGACTACCAGCAGGGTCATCGCGATGGCGAAGACGGCGTCGCTGAAGTTCAGGACCCGGCCGAACTCGTCGCTCCCCCGCTCGTGGTTCACGTCGCCTCGCCCTCCTGCTTGCGCCCGACCACCAGGTGATGGGGGTGGGGGTAGCCCCGGTGGAGCGACCGGTGCTCCGCCACCAGCCCGTCGCCGGCCATCCAGGCCGCCAGCTCGTCGGGCGGGACGAACGTAAAGCCGCCCTCGCCCTCGGTGATGCCGAGCAACCGCACCGCCAGCGTCTCCTGGCCCCGGTTCCAGGCCGCCTTCCACCGGGGGGTCGGCGCCATCTCCTTGACGACCAGCACCCCGCCGGGGGCCAGCGTTGAAGCACAGGATTGGAGCAGGCCGCGCTGGACGTCGGCCGGGAGCAGGTAGAGGACGTCGACGATGACGACGGCAGTCCCACGGCCCGGCGGGCAGTTCGCCGGGCTCGGCGACCTCGAACCGGCATCGGTCGGCATGCCCGCCCCGCGCGGCCGCGGCATTGGCGGCGGCGATCTTGGGAACGTCGACGTCGATGCCGAGGACCTCCCGGTCGGGGGACTCGAGCGCCAGGTAGTTCGACAGCAGCCCGTGCCCGCAGCCCACCTCGAGGACGCGGCCGGCCGGCGGGACGGCCGTGGCCACCGCCCGCATCGGGCAGGTCGCCCAGCGCACGCGGACGTGGGCCCGGACGGCGGCCGAGCCGCCCCGGTACAGCGACACCACGCTGGCGCCCGGGCTCACCGGGTCCGACCGGGCGTAGGCCACGGAACGGCCGCTCCTACGGCAGGTCGGCGTAGGTGGCCAGGGTGTAGCCGTGGCGGGCGACGACCTCCCGGGCGGCGGGCCCGCTGAGGGCGGCCAGCTCGTCCTCCCACCGGTAGCCCCAGGCGTAGCGGTCCCTGTCGGTGTCGTCGCCCTCGCCGGGATGGACGGTGAGCTCCACCGACCGCTTCCCGCCCGCGGCCAGGCGGGACAGCACCCGGGGCAGACGCTCGGCGTCGAGACAGCCGGCGCACTCGATGCCGACGGCGTCGAGGGGGTGGTGGAGACCGAGCTGGCCGGCCCGGCGGGCCAGCCGGCGCCCCAGGACGGTGACGCCGATGCCGGTCGGCTTCATCGAGCGGAGGCGGGGCACCCGCACCGCCGGGATCCCGAACCGCACGGCCAGGGCCAGCACCACCTCCCGCACCGACGGCCACAGCTGCAGGTGCTGGTGGGCGTCGAGGTGGGTGATCGGCAGGCCCAGCTCCTGCACCAGCCGCAGCTGGGCGGTGAACTCGCGGGTGAGGTCGTCGGCGTCGATCCGGCCGGTGGCGGCCCTGGCCACGAACTCCCCGTAGGTGTGGCACAGACGACCTCCCCGCCCGAACAGGCTGGGGATCTCGGTGGCGGAGAGCAGCGGCGGGTCCTCCCCCACCGCGGCCAGGTGGACCCCGATCCCGAGGTCGCCCTCGTCGGCCAGCCAGTCGGCGACCTTCGGGTAGGCGGGGCCGATGGCCAGCACCGACGCGCTGGTGACGATCCCGTCGCGGTGGGCGTCGAGGATCCCGCGCGAGATCCCCAGGGTGAGCCCGTAGTCGTCGGCGTTGACGATCAGCAGCCGGTTCCCTGTCACGCCCGCACCCGTCATCAGGGACAGATCATGACAAGTAGTAGCCCCGCGGCGAACGCAGCGGTGAGCAGAACCAGTCCGAGAGCGCTCACCGCGGGTGCCGCCCGGCGGAGCACAGGGCGGTCGGCCACCAGGTCACCGGCCACCGCGAACACGGGGAACGCGGCCAGCAGGTACCGGCTCATGCCGAAGAAGTTCTTGGTCGAGAGGGCGGACAGGCCGATCATGAGCAGGGCGAAGACGCCGTAGGCCCGCCCGAAACGGCGGAAGACGCCAGGCACCAGCGCCAGCCCCACCACGGTCAGCACCGGGTGGGCCACGTAGGACAGCCACGACAGGGGGCTGCCGACGTCGGTGACGTCCTTGAAGAACTGCACCTTGAACCACGTCGCCGGTCCCGCCTGCTGGTCCCAGGCCTCCTGCCCGGTGAGAAAGGCGAGCGGGTCCCCGAACCGCGACCACAGGTACAGGGAGAAGGCGCCCACGCCCAGGAGGGCGACGAGCACGCCGGCGGCGGGCAGGTAGCTGCGAGGGCCGCCGGTCGTCGACGGCTCCTCGACCTCCCGGTGGCGCTCGAGGGCCCGCAGGACGAGGCCGACGACGAGGATCAGGCCCATCGGGCGGGCGGCGGTGGCCACCGCTGCGGCCAGTCCCGCCAGCCAGGGATGGTCGCGTTCGAGCAGGACGAACGCCCCGACGGCGGCGGCGACGAAGACCGCGTCGGCGTAGACGGCACCGAACAGGAAGAACGAGTACGGGTACAGGACGAACAGCAGGAGCGCCGGCCACACCGCCGCCGGCCGCAGCCGGTCCCGGAGCCAGACCGCGAACAGGGTGACCGCGCCGATGCCGGCGGAGAGCGTCACCAGGATGCCGGCCAGGTAGGTGTCGCCCACCACCCCGCCCGTCAGCCGCATCAGCAGGGGGTAGGCGGGGAAGAAGACGACGGTCGACTGCTGGCCCGGGACGTACGAGTAGCCGTCGGTGGCGATCCGGAAGTACCACCCGGAGTCCCACTCGGCCCATCCCCCCAGCCACCCCGGGCCGGTGAACGCAGGGACGACGTGGGGCTGGCCCGACCACGGCAGGACGGCCACGGCGACGGCGGCGACGGCGAACAGCCCGACGGCCACGGCGACCGCGATCAGTGCCGCCGACAGGGCTGTCGACCGCAGGGGGGGTCGCGCCGGTTCGACGGTGGTGGACAGCAACGGCCGGCGACCTACGCCAGCCGGCGGCGGATCTCGGCGCGGTACTCGGGGAAGTACCGGGGGATCACGTCGAGCGAGAACTGCCTCATGATGGAGGTGGCCGGCTCCCGCTCCAGGAGGAACACGAAGGACTCCCTGACGACCCGCTCGGGGTCCGCCTCCCCCAGGCCGAGGCCCGCCAGCGTCTCCGGCGACGCCTCGACGGCGTGGGTGGTGGTGGATGCGCCCTTCCCCACCTCGACGGTGAACCGACCGGGCCCGGCGGCGGTGACGGACAGATCGCTCACGAACCGGACGGGCCGGTGGACGACGGGGGCGTCGGCGGCTCGTGGAGGCCGATGCAGAACTCGTTGCCCTCGGGGTCACGCAGGGTCGCCCACGTGACGCCATACTCCTCGTGGTGACCGACCAGATCGGCCCCCAGGCCGGTGACCCTCTCCACCTCGGCGTCCAGGTCGAGGGTGCCCAGGTCGAGGTGGCAGCGGTTCTTGGCCGTCTTGGGCTCGGGCACCTTGATGAACATCATGCGGGGGCCCGCCGAGCCGTCGCCCACCAGCACGGCGAAGTACGGGTTGGCGTCGCCCACCTCGTAGCCGGTGACCTCGGCCCAGAACGAGGCCAGGGCGGCAGGGTCGTCGCAGTCGAAGGTGACGCTGTGGAGGTGCAGGGCCATCGGCTACGGGCCACCGCGGTGGACGCCTGGTTGCCGATCGCGGTGGCGTCGCCGGTGGTGATGCTCGCCGACGACCCGCCGGGCTGGTCGGAGCCGACGACCACGTTGCCGCCGACGTCGGCGATCGCGGAGCCGGAGTTGGTGACGACGACGCCGGCGGGGCGGTCGCCGCCGCCGTCGAAGACGGTGACCGAGTGCTCCGACGACGCTTCGGCCCCACCGGTCGTGGCCGCGGCGGTCGTTTCAGCCGCCGTGGCAGACGGAGCGACCGTCTGCGCTCCCGTCGAGGCGCGGCCGACGCGGTACCCCCCAGAATCGCCCCGCACCGGGGTGAGCGGTCGGTAGTCGGTCGCGGCGAGGATGCTCAGGACGGCAAGAACGGCGAGGACCGCGCCCACCACGACTGCCGCGGCGGGGGCCGGCGCCACCTGGAGCCGGCGCGACCCGGCGACCTCCCACCCGATGGCCATGGATCGCGATCCTAAAGGGCGCGCCCCGCCCACCGCCGGAGGGACTTCGCCGTCTACCGGCGGCGGCCGGTGACGGCGAGGAGCCGGGTCAGGGGGTCGGAGCAGTCGGGAACGTCGACGGCAGGGCCGAAGACTCCCGCGGCCCGGGCGGCCTCGGCGTTGGGGCCGATGTACGAGAGGACCCACTCGACCAGCGCGGGGTCGATGGATTCCTCGGCTCCGATGGCCCGGGCCAGGTCCCAGGCGTGAATCACGTGGTCGCTGAGCAGCTGGGAGACGTACTCGGCGCCGGAGATGTCGCCGAACGACACGTGCACCAGCCGCTCCAGGGCGCCCTTCTCGGCCACCGCGACCATCGCCGCGACCGACGCCTCGTCCCAGGCTGCCTGCGGGTCGGCTCCCAGCAGGTCGCCCTCGAGACTGTCCCCCACCTCGGCGATGGTCTTGCCGCCGAGCAGCGGCAGCGCCCACAGGTCCTCGTAGACGAGGTGGTTGACCAGGGCCCTGACGTCCCAGTCGGCATCCGGCGTGGGTGCACCCCACTGGTCGTCGCCCACCTGCCGGACCCGTTCCCCGAAGCAGGCCACGGCCTGGGCGAACAGAGTAGGAATCTCGCTCATGGCGCCGGGCTCGAGGCGGTCCCCAGCGGGGCGGCGTACCCGGCCGGGGTCTCGGTCTCGTTGGTCAACGACCCGGCCTCGACGAACGCTCCGTGATGGGGCCAGGGGATCGTCGGCGCCATCAGGTCGCAGCCTACGCTCACCTGCACGAACCCGCTCCTCGGAGAGGTGACTCCGCCCGGCGACGACATGATCCTGACCATTGCGGGTCTTCGCGAATGAGGCTTGAGCCCGGCTTTTGCCACCCGACGCAGGCATCGCTGCCCGGTGTCTTTGTAGGTGTCCACTCGGCCACCGGCAACGCCGGCCAGTCGTTCACCGTCGGGCAGCGTAGAGGCGGGACTCCTCGACGAAGTCGTTGAACAGACCGCGCTGCTCCGGTTGGTCCTCCAGTACCTCGGGATGCCACTGCACGGCGTAGACCAGTTGAGGCGCGTCGATCTCGATGGCTTCGACGGAGCCGTCGTCGGCCCAGGCGACGGGTGTGACGCCGGCCGCCACTCGGCCGAGGCCTTGGGAATGGACCGAGTTCACGGCCAGGTCCGACTCACCCATGGCCGCCGCCACTCGGCTGTGCGGTTCGACCTTGATCCGGTGAACGGCCTCGCGCCATCGGCCTTCGTCGTAGTGGAACTGGCCGGTGGCAGCGAACACGTCCTGGACGAGCGTGCCGCCCATGGCGACGTTCATCAGTTGCATACCACGGCAGACGCCCAGGATGGGAAGGCCGGCAGCCATGGACTGCCTGAACAGGGCGATCTCGAAGTCGTCACGCTCCGGGTCCACGCCTTGGGTGCAGTCCATCGGGGTCTCCCCGTAGAGAGAAGGTTGCACGTCCCCTCCCCCGGTCAGCAGAACGCCCTGGACCAGCCCGAGCACGTCTGGGATGCGATCGGCTTGGGTCACGGGAAGGATCACCGCCGTCCCGCCGGCCCGCTCGACCGCTGCGACGTAGAAGCGCGACCGCGGTGTGAAGCCGCGTCGGCCCGAACACCGTCTTGACCAGACGGGGGTACGCCCCAATACCAATGATCGGCCTCAAAGGCCACGCTCCTGCCCGGGCGATCCGATCCAAGGCCGGAGACCGACCGGCTCACGGCGCGGAAGATGCCCAACTCCGCCACCGTGCACTGCCTGCAGCCCAGAATACCAAAGCGGTCCGAGTTCAGGCCTCACGTCGGTCCCGAAAGGACCCTTCCAGCAGCGCCGCCCGCACACGGGAATCGAGGCGGCCGGCCTCATCCGGCGACGGTGCGACTGACGTCGTCTCGACATAGCCGCAGGTGGAAAGCCCCCCGAGGATGTGCAGCAGGGCTCCCGATCGAGCTACCGCGTCCCACAGCAGCCCTCGTTCCCTCAGCCCCGCCACTACTGCCGCGACGGAGAGGCCTTCAAGCGACTCGGGCTGGAACAGGCGTCGGTGGACGTATGCCAGCATGCTGCCGGACCGGCGGAGGCGCCCCGAGGGGCTCAGCCGATCCCGGACGGCTGACTCGACGTAGGCCATGACGTGGCTGGGGGCGAGTTTGCGGACGTTGACCTCCGTCGCCAGCAACCGACCGTCCGGGTAGCCCACAAGATCGACACCGAACGTGCCCCGGACGCCTTCTCGGGCGAGAGCGTCGCCGATGTGTCCGACGACCCCAGCGATCTCTTCTCGGAACTCGGGCCGAGCCGGGTACTCGCAGCCCAGGAAGTGGCCGGCGTCGAGAGCCTGCTCGTGAGTAGCTCGCACGGTGACGGTGCCTGCGCCGTCGATCTCCCCCTGCCCGCTAGGGGAGCTGGAGGCGCCGGCCACGTACTCCTCCACGATGGCGCCCGACCGGGCGATCTCCGCTCGAAATTCGTCCCACGGCTGCATGACCGTCTCGACTGCCGCCGCCAGGTCTGCTCCGTCCAAGAGCGCTCGACAGTCGATGACGGCATTGCCAAGCCCGGCCGACCAGCCGGCGTCGTCGAGCTTCACGATGACGCGTTCCGCCGGCGGTGAGGAACGGCCCAGGTGCACCGCGGCGCGGGCCACCTCCTCCACGGAGAACAGTGCCTCCGGTCGCCCTCGGAAGGTCGGTATCCCCGCATGGACCAACAAGGTCTTGCCGCCGGACTTGCTGCCCCAGCGGCGGCTGCCCGCCAGCGGTCCTTCGTCGGCCTGTATCCCGAGGGCGACCTCCAAGCGGTCGATGATGGGTGAGGGCGCCAACGTCGTCAACAGCGCCTCGTCGGCGGTTTCGATTTCCTGGCGGATCGTGTCGCGGGCCTCGAGTCGTAAAGCACGAGCTCAGCCAGGGGTCGGTCGTCATGGGACCGGGGTGAGAGCCGCACCAGACGCTGGCGGGCAGAGCGCTCCTCGTCGGCGTCGAAGCACAGAACGTCCCTGAAGTGGTAGTCGAGGATCTCGTCGGGGATCGCTGACGGTGTCACGAGAACGACTCGGGCGTCCGGCCACCGGAGGTCGCCGAGATGGCACAGGGCGCGTTCCGGGAAGTACCGGACATATGGGAGTTGGGCGACGAGCCCCTCGCTGTACGCCAAGGAGTACAGCGCCACGCGGACGCGGACTGCCGGTGGATGGCTCGCCGCCGCCACGCTCCCCTCCCCTAGGTCATGCCGGAGCGGCGGCGCCGGGCGGAACGCCAGCGACCGCGTCGGCAAGGACGCGTGGGCTCGCCTGGACCGTAGCTCCGGCGCGCCCGGCGGGTCGGTGGCCGGCCCGGTCGGGGTGGTAGAGCTCGTGCATCGGGTGGGCTCGGCCTTGCAGCGCAGCGACGACCGCATGAGCCACGCTGGGCGACTGCGCGAAGCCGCCCGTGTTGTGCCCGCCCGCCACGATGAGGAGCCCGGACGTCGCAGGACGGACCTCGAAGATCCCGAGGCCGGTGGGAGTCCAGGGGCGCACGCAGAGCCTGCGGCTGGACAGGAGCAGGCCACTCTCGACTGCCGCGGCATGGGCTCGTGGAAAGAAGTCTCGGACGTTCTCCTCCACGGCGTCGTACAGCGCTTGGAGTTCCTCGCCGAGGATGTTGTCGGCCCGCAGACCCGTATACCCGTAGCCGGAGCCGTACTCGAGGACGTCCTCGCCGTTCCCGTTCTTGGCGACGGTGACGTTGGCATCCTCGGCCATGTGGCCCTTCCGGGCGATCTTGAGGGAGTTGTGCAGCTTCGGTTCGAGGTTCGGGATCGTCGTCCAGACCCCTAGCACACCCTGGATATGGGTGGCCGACGCCGTTCCGGCGAGCATGTCTCGTCCGTACACGCCAGGGGCCAGCACGTAGTGGTCGGCCCGAACGAGTCCCGAATCAGTCACGAGACCGTCCACCGTTCCCGCGTCCTCGGCGAGCCCGCGGACCGTCGTGCCCCACGACATGACGGTCCCAGCGGCCTCGAGGAAGTCCAGGACGTTCGACACGAAGTCGTGGACATTGACCGTGAAGCCGAGGACTTCGAGACCGCCGACGACGAGACCGTCCTGATCGCCGCAGGCGTCGGCCAGAGCTGGATAGCGGATGCGGATGGCGCTCGGGTCGAGCCGGGCCCGCAGCGCACCTATCCTCTCCTGCCGCGCCGCGGCCCACTCGAGGTGGACCGGATCGGTGTAGAGCCGCAGGATGTCGTCCCGAAGCTCGACCTGGTCGAAGAGCCTCGGCATGCAGTGGCGGAGCTCGTCCCAGAGGATCCGGCTCTCGTCGTTGAACCCGAAGATGTCACGGTTGTAGGCACGTGCCTGCCAAGGCGGGAGCAGCTCGTGGGCGTCGATCCAGCTCCGCTCGGCAGCACCGAGAGATTCCTCGCCGCAGATTCTCCACCCCCGCTCCGACACCGCGCCCCGGAACAAGAACGACGCAGTGCCGGACCCGTCCTGGTCGTTGTAGTTGTCGGCTTCGGAAAGGGTGAACATGCGGGCGTTGCCGCCACCTCGCGTGCAGCCGAACGTTCGCCAGTCGCCGCCGGCGCGGGGATCCGCGCAGGCGTCGATGAGTCGCACCCGATAGCCAGCCTGAGCCAGGCGGAGGGCTGTCAAGGCCCCGACCACGCCGGCACCGACCACCACCGCCGACTCGGCGGGGTGCGGTGGACGGTCTCGTCTCGCGTCGACGGTCGCACGGACCTGGGCGCAGGTGACATCGCGTGTGTACAGGCGCTCCGCTGCGGTGAGGACGTCGAGGTCGACGTTCGGTCCATCTCCGTGCACGTGATGCAGGAACACGTCCGGTAGGAGCTCGTCAGAGCGGTCGCGCTCGTCGACTGCGTTGGACCTGAGCACGACGAAGAGGCGCGCATGGGGCATGAGCTCCCGCCAGGCCTCGAGATCCGGCCGGTCGGGGACCTGCTCGGCGAGCACGATGTCGGGCCGACAGCCCTCGATCGCCGACCGTAGGCTCTTGCCGGTCGCGCCAGCGATCTCTGGTCGGTACGACACCGTCTCGCGCCCGAGCAGTGTCACAGCACCGGCGGCCATCGGGTACGCGACGAGAATTCTCATGGCGTCGACGTGGATCTAGCCGCTCGTACCCAGGCGGAGGTACACGGGCCAGCTCACGCGTCGTACCCGGTCCGGGTCGCCCCACGCCTCTCTGAAAGCGTCGCCGATGACGTCGAGGGGGTCAACGCCGTTGGCCTCCTTGTACCGCAAGGAGGCAGACCACGTCCGGAAGCCGTCGACCAGCTGTCCGAGCGTCCAGTCCATGTGCATCCGGAAGACGCGCCGAGGCAGCTCGGTGAACGGGAAGGGGATGTCCTGGTAGGTGTGGTCGGGAATGGTGCGTTTCGGCCAGAACGGGCCGAGCATCTCGATGTACAGCTTCTCGATCACGAAGTTGACGTCGTCGTCGACCGACTCGAGCCCGTAGCACCAGAGCCCTACGACTCCGCCGGGCTTGAGCACACGTCGGACCTCGGCGTAGAAGGCGTCGACCTGGAACCAATGGGCGGCCTGCCCGGCGGTCGCCAGATCGACCGACCCGTCGGCAAGGGTCGTTTCCTCGGCCGGCTCGACCCTATACGTCACCCGAGGGTGCGGCCATGCGTTGGCGATCTGGGCCGCGCTGGCATCCGTGGCGACGACGTCGTCGAAGTGCTCCGCCAGCCGAACCGCGGCCTGGCCGCTGCCAGTGCCGGCGTCCCAAGCCCGCTCGTTGCTCGGCGCCGCTGCGGCAACCACCCGGAACAGGTCCTCTGGGTAACTCGGTCGATGCTTGCCGTAGGTCTCGGCCAGCTTGGAGAAGTGGTCGGCAAATTGACGGGTCAACTGGAACCTCGTTCCTTCCGGGCCCCCGGGCACCGCGAAGCCGTTGGCGGGTGACTCGGTATGGGTACAGGGTGATGTGCCGGCACAAGGTGGACGCGGGCGCCAGGCCACCGATCCGTCGGGACACGTGCGTAGGCTCGATGAGCCCCCCGTGGTTTCGAAGGGGTCCCTGCGTCGTCCTCCCCCATCCTCGACGTGAACTCAACGCCGCCGGCTCGAGGGGCGCCAACGCCAATGTAAGCCAGCCGCAAGGCTTGCACGCTGCCAACGCACGGTCAAGGGCCCCTCGACATGCGGGCCGCCGAACGCCCTGCCTGCTTTGCGGTGCGCCCCCACGGACTCGAACCCTGAACGCACGGACGAGGAGTCGACCCCTCCGCCGACTACACCTGAACTGGCCACCGTCAGTCCTGTCGCGACGGGTCCCCACCAGGGCCGCTTGTCCCGCGGACACAAGGCCACGTCATTGCAGGATCGAATGGGCGACGTCGCGCTCCGAGCCGTGCGGAGGGCAGCAGCTGCCAGTCGACCCAGATCTCCTCGACGCCGCTGGTGTCGGCGAGCCAGCGCGACGGGTCGGCGGCGCTCTTGACCGTGTCGTCGTCGGGTGACGGCCTGAGGTCCAACGACGATTCCGACGCGAGCATGGCGCTCTACTCCTGTGGGTCGGGCCACCCGATCGCTCCTCCGGCGATCGCAGGCGGCCGTCCAGGAGGGCTGCCTTCTCAACCCGAGCGTGTCGTACCCACGACGAGCCGATCCATCCCCCGGGCGGGGCGCCGACTAGCGCCGGGTGTTGCCGGAGCGCCTGCCAAGGGCGCCGACGCGGTCCCCGACGATGATCAGGAGGATCGCGGTGGCGATGGCGACGATCGCGCCCAGGACGTTCAGCTCGAAGATGTCGCCCGTGCCGAGGGCGTTGGCGACCAGGCCTCCCACCACCGAGCCGATGAGGCCCAGCAGCACAGTCATCCAGATGCTCAGGTGCTGGCGGCCCGGTACGAGCAGCCGGGCGGCCACACCCACGACAAGGCCGAACACGATGAATCCGATCACGGCAGGATCCTCCCCTCGGGAACCGTTACACCCTGCCCAACGCTACGCCGAAGTAGCCGTGCCGGCCGGGGCAAACTGTCCTTCGTGAGGGTGGAGGTCCCATGAGGGTCGAGGTCTGGTCCGACATCGTCTGTCCGTGGTGCTACATCGGCAAGCGCCGGCTGGAGGAGGCGCTGGCCCGGTTCGACCACCGCGACCAGGTCGAGGTGGTGTGGCGCTCCTTCGAGCTCGACCCCACCGCGCCGCGGGCTCGGGAGGGCGACTACGCCACCCGGCTGGCCACCAAGTACCGGGTGCCCGTCGCCGAGGCCCAGGCCATGATCGACAGGATGACCAGCGTCGGCGACGACGAGGGCGTCGACATGCGCTTCGACAAGGCCCGCCCCGGCAACACGTTCGACGCCCATCGCCTGCTCCACCTCGCCGCCGACAGGGGTGCCCAGGGCGCCCTGAAGGAACGCCTGTTCGCGGCAACCTTCACCGAGGGCCAGCCGATCGGCGACCGCGACACCCTCGTGGAGTTGGCGGCCGAGGTCGGCCTCGACGAGGAGGAGGCCCACGGCGTGTTGGCGAGCGACGCCTACGCCGCCGAGGTCAGGGCCGACGAGCGCCAGGCCCACGCCTTCGGCATCGACGCGGTGCCGTTCTTCGTCCTCGACCGGCGCTTCGGCGTCCCTGGCGCCCAGCCCGCCGACGTGCTGGTCGGGGCGCTCGAGCAGGCGTGGGCCCAGGCCGAGCCACAGCCGGAGCCGGAACCGGTCGCCGTCGCGTCCGCACCGGGCTGCGACGACGGCGCCTGCGCCACCTGACTGCCTACACTTGCCGCCGGCCCACCGGCGACGTGGGCCGTCCCCAGCCTGCCCCGGGCTGCCAGGCCTGACGGACCGACCGCCAAGAAAGGGACCGAACTGAGGATTCGCTTCTTCGGGGTCCGCGGCTCGTACCCGTGCTACGCCCCCGCCGGCGCCCGCTACGGCGCGAACACCGCGTCGGCGTGCGTGGAGCTGCGCTCGGCGCCCCCGATCCTGTTCGACCTCGGCACCGGCCTGCGGCGGATCCCGACGGGCACGTTCGGACGGCCCTGCCGCGTCACCGCCCTCGTGACCCACCTCCACTTCGACCACGTGCAGGGCCTCCCGTTCTTCGAACCGTCGTTCGACCCCGAGGCCAGGATCGACGTCCACCTGCCGGCTCAGGAGAGCGGCTCGGCCCACGACGCCCTCGCCGGGCTGATCCGGCCGCCCTACTTCCCGGTGCCGCTCGATCAGTTCGCGGCCGACATCGGTTTCCACGACGTGTCCAGCACCGATTTCGCCGTCGGCGAGGCCCTGGTGAAGGCCCGGCCGGTGCCCCACGTGGGACCGACGGTCGGCTACCGGGTCGAGGCCGACGGCGCCAGCGTCGCCTACGTCAGCGACCACCAGGCCCCGGCGGGAGAGGACACCGTCGCCGACACCGTCCTCGAGCTGTGCGACGGCGTCGACCTCCTCATCCACGACGCCCAGTACACGCCCGCCGAGTTCGCCGCCAAGAGCGACTGGGGCCACTGCACCGTCGGGTACGCGGTGCTGGTGGCGAAGCAGGCCGGCGTCAGGCAGCTGTGCCTCTTCCACCACGACCCCTCCCACACCGACGCCGACCTCGACGCCATGTTCGAGACCGGCCGGGAGCTCGGAGCACGCCACGGCCTGGACGTCGTGACTGCGTCCGAAGGCCTGGCGATCGAGCTGTGAGGACAATCGAGTCGTGACGAAGCCGGCGGGCCGAAGCGTTGCCCTGCCCGTCGGTGGGGGCTGGCGCTGGTCGCCGCGGATCTGGCACAAGCTGGCGGCGATCGCCCTGACCCTGATCGTCCCCCTGGCCCTCACCACGTGGTTCCTCCTCGACGAGGCCAGTTTCCGGATCGACATCGCCAACAAGGAGATCCAGGGCGTCGAGTACCTCCGACCGCTCAGCTCGCTGCTGCTGGACGTGTCCGAGCACCGGGCCCTGGCCCGGCGGGCGCTCGACGGGGACCAGGCGGCGGCCGCGGCCAGGGTGCCGGCGGCGGCTGCCATCGACGCCGACTTCGCCGAGCTGCTGGCCGCGGACCGACGGATGCACGGCCCGCTGCGGACGACCGCCGCCGACCTCGAGGCGCGCGGTCGGTCCCGTTCCGTGCCCGAACTGCTCGCCACCGACTGGCAGCGCCTGCGGGACGAACTGGCGGGCGCCGGGCCGACGGGTTCGAGGGGGCCGACGCCGCCGCCAACGAGGCCCTCCACCTCGACCTCCTGCTGCG
The DNA here is from genome assembly GCA_963827345.1 of uncultured Acidimicrobiia bacterium. Taxonomy (GTDB): domain Bacteria; phylum Actinomycetota; class Acidimicrobiia; order Acidimicrobiales; family AC-14; genus CAWGUU01. The sequence continues at coordinate 1,176,103 of CAWHAN010000006.1, forward strand.
GGTTCGCGACCTCATCGCCCACGTGGGCGACTCCTCGCAGCTCATCCTCGACCCCGACCTGGACACCTACTACGTCATGGACGCCCTGCTGCTCAAGGAGCCGGAGCTGATCGAGCAGGTCAGCGAGGCGGGGGGCACCGTAGCCCGCCTGCTGCCCCGGGGCCTGACGTTCTCGGACACGGTTGCGCTCGGAGGGTCGATCACCCTTCTCAAGTCGACCGCCGAGAGCATGAACGAGAACCTCGAGATCGCCTTCCAGGAGGCGGCCCGGACGGGAAAGCCGGAGGTCGAGGCCGCCCTGGCTCCCCTGCTGAACCACGCCGTCGGCTCGGTCGCCGAGCTCATCCGCCTGACCGCCCAGGACGTCATCTTCCCGGGCGCGGTGCGGATCGAGGCGCCCGCCTACGCCGCCGTCGTCGACGACGCCCTGGCCGCCAACGCCGACCTCTGGGCCGGCCTGCTCGACCAGGAGCAGAAGCTTCTCGAGCGCCGCCTGGGGACCGACCTCGACCGCCGCGCCGTTGCGCTGCGGAGCGTGCTCGTGGCGGTCGCCCTGTCCCTCGTTCTCATCTTCGTCCTCGCCCGCCGCATCAGCCGCAACGTCGGGGAGGTTGCGGAGGCGTCGGCGGAGCTGGCGTCGGGGGACCTGTCGCGCCGGGCCGAGGTCCGCAGCGGCGACGAGGTGGGCGCCATGGCCACCGCCTTCAACGCCATGGCCGACCAGCTCCAGGCGTCGGTCGAGAGCATCGAGGAGACGGTGCGGGACCGGACGCAGGAGCTGTCCGAGCGGACGTCGTCGCTGCAGCTCCTGCAGGCGGTGGCGGTGGCGGCCAACGAGGCGGCCACGGTCGAGGAGGCCCTCCAGATCGCCCTCGACCGGGTGTGCGCGTCGAGGGCCTGGCCACTGGGCCACGGCCTGCTCCGGGTCGACCCGGACGCCGTCGGCGGGACTGGCACCGCGACCGGCGGCGGCGAAGTGGTCCTCGTCTCCTCCGGCGTCTGGCACGTCGAGGACGACGAGCAGTTCGGTGAGTTCCGCCGGGTGAGCAGCACCTACCGCTTTCCGAGCGGCATCGGCCTCCCCGGACGGGTCCTCGCCTCCGGCAAGCCGGCATGGGTCGAGGACGTCACCCTCGACGACAACTTTCCCCGGGCTGCGCTGTCGTCCGACCTCGGCGTGCGAGCCGGCCTGGCCTTCCCCGTCCTCGTCAACCGGGAGGTGGCCGCCGTCCTCGAGTTCTTCGCCACCGAACCGGCGCAGCCCTCGGCCGGCCTGCTCGACCTGATGGAGAACGTCGGCACCCAGCTCGGCAGGGTGATCGAGCGGGCCCGGGCCGAGGAGAGCCTGCAGCGCTCCAAGGACGAAGCCGATCGGGCCAACCGCACCAAGAGCACCTTCCTGGCCAGCATGAGCCACGAGCTGCGTACGCCCCTCAACGCCATCATCGGCTACAGCGAGATCCTGGAGGAGGACCTCGGCGACCTGGGCGAGGAGCAGATGGTCTCCGACGTGGAGAAGATCCGCCGCTCCGGCAAGCACCTCCTCGGCGTGATCAACGACGTCCTCGACCTCTCCAAGATCGAGGCCGGCAAGATGGACCTGTACCTGGAGACGTTCGAGGTATCCGCCCTCGTCGACGAGGTGACCTCCACCGTGCGGCCCATGGTGGAGCAGGGCGGCAACACCCTCGTGGTGCGGGCGGAGGGCGAGCTCGGCCAGATGCGGGCCGACGCCAGCAAGGTCCGCCAGGCCCTGCTGAACCTGCTCAGCAACTCGGCCAAGTTCACCGAAGGCGGGACCGTGACGCTCGACGTCCGCCGGTCCGAGACCGATTCCGGCCCGTGGGTCACCATGGCCGTCAGCGACACCGGGATCGGGCTCAGCCCCGACCAGCTGGCCCAGCTGTTCCGGCCCTTCACCCAGGTCGACTCGGCCCCACCCGTCGCTACGGCGGCACCGGCCTGGGCCTGGTGATCAGCCGGGACTTCTGCCGGCTCATGGGCGGCGACATCAGCGTGGAGAGCGAGCTGGGGCAGGGCTCGACCTTCACCATCCGGCTCCCCGCGGTCGTGCCCGACCCGGCCGCCGACGCACCCGCCGGCGGCCTGGCGTCGGCCCCTGGCGCGTCGGTGCTCGTCGTCGACGACGACCCGGCCGTGCGCGAGCTCATCCAGCGCTTCCTGGCGGCCGACGGCTACCGGGTCGCCACCGCCGCCGACGGCGACGAGGGCCTCCGGGTGGCCAGGAAGCTCGTGCCCCGGGTGATCGTGCTCGACGTGGTCATGCCGAGAGGCGACGGCTGGAGCCTCCTCAGCCGGCTCAAGTCGGACCCGGTCCTGCGCGACATCCCCGTCATCGTCCTCACCGTCGTCGACGAGAAGGCCACCGGGTACTCACTCGGCGCCGCCGAGTACATGACCAAGCCGATCGACCGGGACAGGCTGGCCGCCATGGTGAAGCGGCACTTCGAGGCCCCGCCGGCGCCGTCGGCGGCGTCGGATTGACCCTGCCGGCGCGGTCCTCAGGCCTCGGCCGGGCGCACCGTCACCACGTTGAAGACCGACACCGGCGCGTGGAAGCCCTTGAGCGACAGCGCCCCCACCGCCTCGGCGTCGACGAGCTCCTCGACCGCCAGGTAGGCCCGCCCGCTCACGAGGATCTGGCCGGTCCTGGCCTGGTCGCACAGGCGGGCGGCGAGGTTGACGACGTTGCCGATGACGCCGTACTCGTAGCGCCCCTCGAACCCCATCTGGCCGAGGGTGGCGAACCCGAACGCCAACCCGACGCCGAAGCCGAGGTCGTGGCCCCGCTTGCCCCACTCGCGGGTCAGCCCCGTCATGGTGTCCCGCATGGAGACCGCCAGCCGGACCGCCATCTCGGCCGGCGCCTCGCACGGGATCGGGTCGTTGAAGAAGACCATGATCCCGTCGCCGGCGAAGAACCCCACGGTGGCCTCGTAACGATGGATCTCGATCCCCACCGCGGCGTGGAACTCGCCGAGGAGGGCCATCACGTCCTCGGGCTCCGACGTCTCGGCGAAGGCGGTGAAGCCCCGGAGGTCGCAGAAGAGCACGGCGATCTTGCTGCGGTGACTGGCGAGGACGCGCTCGTCGCCGGAGGACAGGATCAGGTCGGCGACCTGGGGCGACAGGAAGCGCCGCAGCTGGGCCAGCCGCTCGATCTCCGTCACCTGGCGGCCGACCCGTTCCTCCAGCTCCCGGTTGAGCTCCTCCAGCCGAGCGGCCTGCTCCTGCACGGTGCCCAGCAGCGCCCGCTCCTTGTCGCGCAGCAGCTTCTTCTCCAGGCAGGCGCCCACCCGGGCCTCCAGCAGCACGGGGTCGAACGGCTTCGGCAGGAAGTCCTCGGCGCCCAGCCCGATGCACTCGACCATGTCGTCGACCTCGTCGCGGGCCGAGATCATGATGATCGGCAGGTCGCGCAGCTCCGCCTCGTCCATGCACGCCTCGAGCACCTGGTACCCGTTCATCTCCGGCATCATCAGGTCGAGGAGCACCAGGTCGGGGTGCTCGGCGCGGATGGTCTCCAGGCCCTCGCGACCGTTCACCGCCGAAAGGGCCCGGTAGCCCATGCGTCCCAACCGGCGGGTGAGGACGTCGCGGTTGGACGGGTCGTCGTCGACGACGAGGATCGTGCCCCGGGACGGCGAGCCGGTCTGCGGCACACCGGTGTCGGGGGCGGGGGCGGCGACTGCCGCGGCCGCGTCCTCCGGACCCCCCTCGAGGCCCGGTCGGCCGTCGTCCGCCAGGCGGATGTCGTCGGCCAGCGCCAGCGCCCGGGCGACGGCCGAACGGATCCGCTCGATGTCGACGGTGGCGTCGCCGTCCCAGTCACTGGCGCGGGCCAGCAGGCCCGTGGCCAGGTCCCGGATCGTCTGCAGCGCCCGGCGGACGGCTCCGAGCGACGTCTCCCTGTCGAGGCTGGAGGGCAGGAGGAACTCGCCGAAGGCGGCGTTGGCCCGCTGGCCGGCGCCCACGATGTCGGCCAGGGCGGCGATCGACGGGCCGGCATGGTCGGGGACGTCGTCGAGCAGCAGCTCGGCGTAGCCGAGGATGTGGTTGAGCTGGGTGCGCATCTCGTGGCGCAGGTGCCGGTTCCCGCCCGGAAGGGTGCTCGCGCCCTCCTCCGGGAGCGCGGTCATCGGCCGGGATCGGCGAGCAGGGCGTTCATCTTGGCCAGCAGCCGGTCGAGCTCGATGGGCTTGGTGTCGTAGTCGGCACAGCCCGCCTCCAGCGCCCGCTCCCTGTCGCCGGCCATGGCGTGGGCGGTGAGGGCGATCACCGGGATCGAGCTGGTGTCGGCCGCTGCCTTGAGCATGCGGGCGACGACCCAGCCGTCGAGGACGGGAAGGCTCATGTCCAGCAGGATCAGGTCGGGACTGTCCGCCCGCGCTCGCTCCAGGCCCTCCCTGCCATCGACCGCCAGGATCACGTCGAAGCCCCTTCGGGTCAGGCGCCGAAGGAGGAGGTCGCGGTTCAGCTCGTTGTCTTCGACGAGGAGAATCTTGGGCATCGGTCACCAGAGCGCTTCAGCCCTTGGAGGCGTAATTCTGCCCCACCGCCGGCGCCGGTGCACGCTCCCCGCCACGGACCGGCGACGGGACCGCCAAGGATCGGCGGGGAGACCTGACGTGTACGGTTGGAGCCATGCGAGTGGTCGTCGACTTCGACAAGTGCAAGTCCCACGCCAACTGCATGGCATACGCCCCGGAGGTGTTCGAGGTCCGCGACGACAACTTCCTCTACATCCTCCAGGAGCACCCGCCGGAGGAGCTGTGGGAGGCGGTCGAGATGGCGCAGGCCGTCTGCCCCGAGCAGGCCATCTCCCTCCTGGAGGACTGATCCCGGCGCGGTGAGCGCCGAGTTGGGAACCGTCGTCGTGGTCGGTGCCTCGCTGGCCGGGGTCCAGGCGGCCGACACCTTGCGGGAGAACGGATTCGACGGCCGGCTCGTCCTCGTCGGCGCCGAAACCCACCTTCCGTACGACCGGCCCCCGCTGTCCAAGGAGCTGCTGGCCGGCACCGGCTCGGCCGACGAGACCGGGCTGCGACCGGCGGGCCACTACGCCAGCCAGGGCATCGAGCTGGTCCTGGGTACGACGGCCACCGGCCTCGACCTCGACCGCCGGGTGGTCCACCTGGCCGACGAGGGCGTCGCCCCCCTGCCCTTCGACGGCCTGGTCATCGCCACCGGCGCCGTCCCCAGGCGCCTGTCGGGCAGGTCGGACCTGGAGGGTGTGCACGTGCTGCGGACGATCGACGACTGCCTGGCGATCTCCGCCGCGCTCGACGGGTCGCCCCGGGTGGTCGTCGTCGGTGCCGGCTTCATCGGTGCCGAGGTGGCCGCCACCTGCCGCGGCCGGGGGCTCGACGTGACCGTCGTCGAGGCCCTCCAGGTCCCGCTGGCACGGGCCGTCGGGCCCGCCATCGGCTCCGCTCTGGCCTCGCTGCACAGGGAGCACGGCGTCGCCCTTCGCACCGGTGTGGGCGTCGCCGGCCTGGAAGGGGCCGGCCGAGTCGAGCGGGTGGCCCTGGCCGACGGCTCGGCGATCGACGCCGACCTCGTCGTGGTGGGCGTCGGCGTGAGCCCCCAGACCGCATGGCTCGAAGGATCCGGCCTCACCCTCGATAACGGCGTGGTGTGCGACGCCGCATGCGTCGCCGCCCCCGGAGTGGTCGCCGCCGGCGACGTCGCCCGCTGGGAGAACCGGCTGTTCGGCGGCCTCATGCGGATCGAGCACTGGACCAACGCCGTCGAGCAGGGCGCGGCGGCGGCGAACTCCCTGCTGGCGACCGCCGCCGGGGAGGAGCCGCAGGCCTTCGCCCCTGTCCCCTACTTCTGGTCCGACCAGTACGGGCTCCGGATCCAGTACGTCGGGGCGTCACGGCCGGGCGACGAGATGGTGGTGGTCGACGGCTCGCTCGACGACCGCCGGTTCGTCGCCGTCTACGGCCGCGACGGCCGGATCGTCGCCGCCCTCGCCGTCGGTCGGGCCCGCAAGCTGATGGCCTACCGGAGGATGATCGCCGAGCGCGCCGCCTGGGACGACGCCCTCCACCATGCCCGCACCTAAATCGGGCTCGCACCTGAATTCGGCTCGCACCTGAGTCCGGCCCGCACCTGACCTGAGGTGAGCGGCGGAAGGCCGCCTACGCTCGTCGGGTGCCGAGGAAGAAGAAGGGCAAGCACCCGGGAGGCGGCCGGGTCACGCCCAAGGGGACCCGGCCGGGCGAGCACGGCATGGGCGCCTCGCTGCCCGGGCTGGAGGACGAGCCCGACCTCATTCGCGACGTGAGGCGGGCGCTGGCCGAGGACGACGCGCTCGGCCTGCTCAGTCTGGTGAGCTCGATCCTGACCATGGTCGACCCCCGGCGGATCGACCCGTTCGACGGGGAGCGCCTGCTGGACGGAGAGTCGCCCGAGCGCCTCACCGCCGAGGCCCTGGTCACCTCCTTCGGCAGCCTCGACCGGCGGGAGACGTCGGCCCTGCTGGCGGTGATCGCCGAGATGACCCCCGACGACCTGCTCCGGGCCCGCGCCCGGCGGGCGCTGGAGTCCCGCCGGCATGCGCTGCCGGTGTGGCTGAGCGGGCTGCACGACGCCCGCCCGTACCGGACCATGGAGATGGTCCACGTCCTCGGCGACGGGGACAACATCTTGATCGCACTCCGACTGGTCGGCGGCGTCGAGCTGACTTTCGTCGTCTACATCGACCACAACGTCGGCACCCTGGTGAAGGACGCCTTCGTCGTCCCCGAGACCGTCGACAAGCTCATCCGGTTCATGAAGGACAGGGGCGACGACCTCGACACCCAGTGGCTCGACCTCGACCCCGCCGAGGCCCGGGCCCGCATCACCCAGGCGGTGGCGACGGCGGCGATGACCTACCCGCCGTTCGAGTCCGACTCCTGGCCTTTGTGCCGCCCGATGGTGGAATGGGTGATCCGCAAGCTGCCCGAGGGCGGCACCGGCTACCGGTTCCGGGAGTGGAGCGTCGACGATCTCCAGGCCGTCGCCGACCGGTTCTTCGCCTCACCGTTCGGTGCCGACCTCGACGACGACAACGCCCGCGAGCTGCTCGACTACCTCTTGTGGTTCGGCGTCGAGGACGGACCGTCGGATCCCCTTCGCTGGAGCCCGGTGGCGGTCGAGCTCGTCCTCGTCTACTGGACGCCGAACGTCGCCGGCCCCGGCGAGGACCTGGCGCGACTGCCCGACCTGCTGCGGGCCTTCATCAGGTTCTGCCACGACGAGCGTGGGATCCGCCGGTCGCTCACCGAAGAGACGCTGGAGGCCGTCGACCGTTGGGAGCCCGACTACCACCGGATCATCGCCGAGCTGCGGTCGGAGTTCGGTGGGCTCGACCCAGCCGAGTGGCCGCGCGTCATCCGGTCCGGGCTGGCCCGCCAGGTTGGAGGCGAGGAAGCCCTCGACGCGCTCGGCCCGACCCGCTCCCCGACGAGGCGTTCACGTGGGAGGGCGTCCCCGACGACATCCGCGACCTCGTGGCCGACACGCTGGCGGGCACCGACGGCTGGTGTGACACGCTCGGCAACGTCGAGTACCGCACCGCCTGCCGCCGGTTCCTCGCCCGGGCCGCGTCCACCACCCCGAGCCTCTTCCGCGGCGGTGCCCGCCTCGACACCACCGCCGCCGCCGTCGCCTGGGCGGTCGGCAGGACCAACGACCTCTTCTCCCTGTATGGGAGCGAGCGGGTGTTGGTGAAGGACCTGCTGGCCCACTTCGGGCTCCGGCGCAGCGTCTCGCAGCGGGCCTACACGATGATCCGGGCGGGAGGCTTCGACGACCCGGACGACGTCGGCTACAGCTACGACGTGGTCCTGGGTTCCCCCGACTACCTGGTGGCGGACCGGCGTCGCTGGATCGTCGGGACCCGGGACGCCCTCCTGGCCCTGTGAGAGACTCCCCACCAGGCGCCGCGGCGCCGGGTGGAGGGCACGATGTACAGCCATAGCAGGATGGCTTGCCGAACCCTCGCTGTCGCGTTCGCCCTGCTCGTCGCCTGCACCGCCGACAGTCCATCGACGTCCGACCGGGCCACTCCGTCACCTACCGACGCGGACGTGATCACCGTCGGCTCGTTCGACTTCGCCGAGAGCGAGCTGCTGGCCGAGCTGTACAGCCAGGCGCTCGAAGGGGGCGGCTTCACCGTCCGGCGAGCGTTCAACCTCGGCGCCCGCGAGTTCGTGGCACCCGCCCTCGCCCGCGGCCTCGTCGACCTGGTGCCGGAGTACGCGGGCACCGCCCTCCAGTTCGTGAGCCTGGGACGGCGCCAGCCGGCCGCCGACCCCGGCGCGACCCGCGAGGCGCTGGCCCAGGCGCTGGAGGACACCGGTGTCGGCGTGACCGCGCTCGCGCCCGCGCCCGCCCAGGACGCCAACGCCTTCGTCGTCACCCGAGCGACGGCAGAGCGGCTCGGGCTCCAACGGCTGAGCGACCTGGCCGGCGCCGGGCGCGGACCTCACCCTGGGCGGGCCGCCGGAGTGCGCCAGCCGCCCCCTGTGCGCGGTGGGCCTGGACCGCGTCTACGGGGCCCGGTTCAAGGAGGTCGTCGCCCTCGACGCCGGCGGCCCGTTGACCCTGCAGGCGCTGCGGGCCGGCGCGATCGACGTGGCCCTCCTGTTCACGACGGACCCGGCGGTCGGCGACCGGACACTCGTCCAACTCGCCGACGACCGGGCCCTCCAGCCGGCCGAGAACGTCGTCCCGCTGGTCCGCACCGAGGTCGTCGTCAGGGGCGGCACCCGGCTGGTCGGGCTCGTCGACGCCGTCTCCCAGCGCCTGACCACCGACAAGCTGCGCAGCCTCAACCAGCTGGTGGCCGGCGGGAGCGGGGTCCCGTCGGTCGCCGCCACGTGGCTCGCCGCCGAGGGCTTGCGATGAGCACCTCCGACCAGGACACGGCCCCGCCGGAAGGGGCCCACTCGGAGGCAACACAGGCGCACCTTCCGCCGGCGGAGGTGACGCTCCCGCACACGGTGTCACGCCGGCATCGCCGCCGGCGGCCGACCGGCGCCGCTCCTCCGCTGCCGAGGAGCATCGGTGCCACCGGCAAGGGCCTGCTGATCACGACCGGGTTCCTGCTGGTCTGGGTGTTCGGCGTCGCCGAGTGGGAATGGGCCCGGCGGGCCACCGACAGGTTCGACGCCGCGGTGCTCCGGGCGTTTGCCGGGGCCCGCACCGGCTGGCTGACCGACGTCATGTCGGGAGTGCAGCGGATGGGCTCGGGGTGGTGGGTGTCGGTGGTCGCCGCGGGCCTGATCTTGGCGCTCCTCATCTTCAAGCGGTGGCGCCACGTGTTCACGCTGATTGGCGCCATCGCCCTGCTCGAGATCGTCGGCGGCCTCGTGTACGAGGGATTCTCACGGCCTCGGCCATTCGACGTTGCCATCATCGGCAGGTGGGGAGGCTTCTCGATGCCGGCGGCCCCCGTGGCCGTCGTGACGTTCATCGGGCTCGCGATCGCCTACGGGCTGGTCGTGGCCGGGCGCCCTCGCACGATCGCCAAGGCGGTGCTGGCCGCGGTCGTCGCCGTCTTCGCGGTCGCGGAGCTCTACCTGGCCGTCTACCACCTCACCGACATCCTCTTCGGAGTCGCGCTCGCCGTCGCCTTCGTCGTCGTCGCCTTCCGGTTCTTCACGCCGAACGACGTGTTCCCGGTCACCTACCGGGGCGGCAAGACCGCCCATCTCGACGTCGGCGGTCGCCGGGGCGAGGCGCTGCGGCAGGCGGTGCAGGACCAGCTCGGCATCACCGTCGTCGACGTCAAGCCGTTCGGTCTGGCCGGCTCGGGCGGCTCGACGCCGCTGCGGCTGCGGGTGGCCGGCGACCCCGACACGTACCTGTTCAGCAAGCTCTACGCCATGAGCCACGTGCGCTCCGACCGGTGGTACAAGCTCGGCCGCACCATCCTCTACGGGCGCATGGAGGACGAGGCGCCCTTCCAGTCCGTGCGCCGGCTCGTGCAGTACGAGGACTACGCCGCCCGCCTCATGCGCGACGTCGGCGTCCCCACCGCGGCGCCGTTCGGCATCGTCGAGATGACGCCCGAGCGTGAATACCTGCTGGTCACCGAGTTCTTCGACGGCGCCAAGGAGATCGGGGAGACCGACGTCGACGAGGCGATCATCGACGAGGCGCTGACCATCATCAGGCGGCTCTGGGACGCCGGCCTGGCCCACCGGGACATCAAGCCGGCCAACCTCCTGGTCAAGGACGGCCACGTCAAGCTCATCGACGTCGCCTTCGTCCAGGTCCGGCCCTCGCCGTGGCGCCAGGCCGTCGACCTGGCCAACATGATGCTCGTCCTCGCCGTCCGCACCGACGCCGACACCGTCTACCAGCGGGCCCTCCTGCTCTTCACGCCCGATGAGATCGCCGAGGCCTTCGCCGCCGCCCGGGGCGTGGCCAGCCCGACGCAGCTACGCACGTTCCTCAAGAGCGACGGGCGCGACCTCCTGGCCGAGTTCCGGGCGCTCGCGCCAGACCGGCGGCCGATCGGCCTCCAACGGTGGGGTCTCAGGCGGGTCGTCCTCGCCCTTGCCGTCCTGGCGATCGGGGTGTTCGCGGTCGGCAACACCCTCTCCATGCTCACCCCGGCCCACGACCTGGGAACCTTCGGAATCCCCCGACTGCGACACCGGCGAGGTGATGATCCTCATGGCCCAGGCCGTCCCCTCGGCCACGTCGGTGCCCTGCATCGACTCGTTGCCGGGCGGCTGGGACCTCGGGGGCGCCCACGTGGGTCGCAACCGCGCCACGTTCTGGCTCGATTCCGACCTCGGGGGACACCGAGCGGTCGAGGTCGCCCTCCGCCGTGCCGACTGCGACCTTGCCGGGGCGGTCGAGGTACCGAGCGACGCCGTCGGCATGCGGCGCTACGAGCGGCCCGAACAGCTGCCGCCGAACCTGCGAAGCACCCGCTACTACGTCTTCGACGGAGGGTGCGTCACCTATCGCTTCGCCTTCGACGGCCCGGTCACCGCCGCGCTCATGTTCGACGTCGACAGGGCGCTCTCCTTCCTGCCGCGGGAGGAGCTGGTCCAGGCGGTGCACGACCGCAACGGCCTGCGCCTCTGCGGGGCCGGAGCGCCGCCCTGCGTCGGGGCCGACCGCCAGTGAGCGAGCCTTTGCTCGCCGCGTCGCTGCTGGACGTGGCGGGGCGCATCGTCCTCGGCACGGGGATCGCGGTGGTCACCACGTCGGTCTCGCTCCGACTCCTGGGCACGCGACGCGGATGGGCGAAGTCCCTCGTGGCCGGCCTCGTCGGCTGGGGGATCGCCGGCGTGCTGGCCCTCAGCCTGGCCCGGTGGGACTGGGGAGCCGACGGCCTCCTCCTCCAGACCCTCGCCATCGGCGTTCCCGCCACCATGGCCGTGGCGGTGGGCCTCGACCTCCTGGCCCGGCCGGGGACGCTCGCCACCGGCGAGCTGGCCGGCCTTGTCGTCGTTCCCCGGCTCCTCCGCTCGATCCAGACCCGAGTGGCCGTGCTGCGCCGGTACCGGCAGCTCGTCCAGCTCGCCCGCCGGGAGGGCTTCGGTCCCTTCCTGTCGGCGGGCGCCCGCGCCGGCGTGGTCGACGACCCCGTGGGCGTCCGCATGCGGCGGGTGCTCGAGGAGGCCGGCGGCGTCTACGTCAAGCTCGGGCAGATCGCTGCCACCCGCGTCGACCTGCTGCCTCCCGACATCTGCGCCGAGCTGTCCAAGCTCCAGAACCGGGTCCCGCCGGAACCGCTCGATGTGATCCGGCCGGCGCTGGAGGCCGAGCTGGGCGCCTCGGTGGACGAGGTCTTCGCCGAGTTCGACTGGAAACCCCTCGCCGCCGCCTCCATCGGCCAGACCTACCGGGCCCGGCTGCACGCCGGCGACCCGGTGGTCGTCAAGGTCCAGCGGCCGGGGATCCAGAAGGTCATCGAGCGCGACCTGGCGGCGCTGGCGCTGATCGCCGGGCTGGCACAGCGCAGGACCGAGGTCGGCCACGGCATCCGGTCGGCCGAGATGCTCGACCACTTCGCCAAGAGCCTGCGGGCCGAGCTCGACTTCCGCCGGGAGGCCGACGCCATGGTCGAGATGGACCTGATGCTCGGCGGCGAGCACCGGGTGCGGATCCCCAGGGTCTACAACGAGCTGTGCACCCGGCGCCTGCTGGTGCAGGAGCTGTTCGAGGGCTCCACCGTCGCCGACACCCAGGAGCTCGTCCGGGCCGACGCCGACCGCAACGCCCTGGCCCAGCAGCTCTTGCGGTCCACCCTCGACCAGGTCCTGAAGATCGGGTTCTTCCACGCCGACCCGCATCCCGGGAACGTCTTCGCTCTCCCCGACGGGACGGTGGGGCTCATCGACTTCGGCGCCGTCGGCCGCCTCGACTCCATCCAGCAGGGCGCCGTCGTCGACATCCTGGCCGCCTTCGTCCAGCGCGACATCGGCCTGCTGCGAAACGGCATCGAGCGGGTGGCCGACATCTCCGAGACGGTCTCGCCGGAGCGCCTGGAGCGGGCCCTGGCCCGGCTCATGGCCGACAACATCGGCCCGAGCGGGATGATCCAGCCGAGCGTCTTCCAGGACCTCGTGGCCATGCTGGGCCAGTTCGGCATCCGGCTCCCGGCCGACCTCGTCCTGCTGTCCCGGGCCCTCATCACCCTCGACGGCACGCTGCGGGTCCTGTCCCCCGAGCTCTCGCTCGTCCCGGCCGTCACCGCCATGATGAAGGCGCCGACGGGCGAGCCCGTTCTCGACCCCGAGACCATGCTCCGCGACGAGCTGATGGCCGCCCTCCCCCGGCTGCGCCGCCTGCCCGATCAGATCGACCGCATCCTGACGGTGACGGGCCGCGGCGACCTGCGGGTGCACACCGTCGTCGACGAGGACCGCCAACGGATCCTCCGCACGCTGGTCAACCGCTCGCTGCTGACCGCCATCGGCTTCGCCTTCCTTGTCGTGTCGACGATCCTGCTGGTGGCCGTCGAGGAGGGGCCCAGCGTGGCCACGGGCGCCGGCCTCTTCGAGATCCTCGGCTACGGCGGCCTCATGGCCGGGACGGTCCTGCTCCTCCGGGTCGTGGCCGCCGTGGCCCGGGACGGGACGACCTGAGGTGACGACGCCGGTGGTTCCCCGGGCGGAGGCGGGGGCGAGCCCGTGTCGCCGGGCGGGGGCGGCTCGGTGGCCGCCGACGCAACGTCCGCCCGGCGATCGCTATTACCGGCACCCGGGCGACGCCGTCCGGCTGGTGCTGTGGGGGTTGGCGGCCGTCCTCCTGGCCGTCGTCGTCGGGGTGGCCGACGCCACCACCAGGGGCGTCACCGAAGACCTGGGCCGCGCCGCCGATCGGGTTCCCGACGCCATCCGGCAGCTCTCCCTCGCTCTGGCCCAGGTCCTGGCTGTCACCGTGCCCGTGGCCGTGGTGGCGATCCTGGTCGCGCGCGGGAGGTGGCGTCGCCTCGGCGTCGTCGCCCTCGCCGCCGTCACCGGGGCCGCGGCGGTGGCCGTGCTGGACGCCGCCGTGGGCCTGTCCCGCCTCGTCCCCGGAGCGGTGACCACCGGCACCTGGGTCGCATCCACCCGGTTCCCGTCCCTGGTCTTCCTGGGAGGCAGCGCCGCCGCCGCGGTGGTCGGCAAGCCCTGGCTCTCCCGCGAGTGGAAGCGGGCTGTGGACGTCACGCTGGCCGCGCTCGTAGTCGTGATGGCCGTCGCCGGCAGCGCCGGGGTGCTGGAGCTGCTGCTCTCCCTCGCCGGCGGGTCGGCGGTCGGCGCCGCCCTGCTGGTGGCGTTCGGCTCGCCCAACCGCCGTCCGACCCCCGCCGCCGTGGTCGCCGCCCTGGGTGACGCCGGCCTCGACGTCACCGGGCTCAATCTCCAGCGGGCCGAGGGCGGCAGGGCGCAGCTCTACGTGGCCGATGTCTCCGACGGCCGCCAGGCGTTCGTCAAGGTGTACGGGCGTGACAGCCGTGACGCCGACCTGCTGTACAGGAGCTACCGGGCGCTCCTGCTCCGGGGGCCGAACGACGAATGGCCCTCGCTGTCGCTGAAGCACGACGTGGAGCACGAGGCGTTCCTCCTCCTGCTCGCCGGGCGCGCCGGCGTGACGTGCCCTCGCGTGGAGCTGCTGGCGCCCCTGCCCGACGGTTCCATGACGCTCGCCCTGGAGCTGGTCGACGGTCCCCGCCTCGACTCGCTCGACGCCGAGGAGATCACCGACGCGCTGCTCGACGCGCTCTGGGTCGAGGTGGGCAGATTGCACGGCGCCCGCATCGCCCACCGGTCCCTTCGAGCCGCGAACGTGCTGGTCGCGGGCGGGGCTGCCGGCGGCGCAGAAGGCTCGGCGGTGGCGGTTGGTAGTCGGCCGGTGATCATCGACTTCGGCTTCGCCGACGAGTCGGCGCCGCCGCGGCTGCTGGCGGTCGACAGGGCCGAGCTCCTCGCGTCGGTAGCGGGACTCGTGGGTGCCGACCGGGCCGTGGCGTCGGCGCTGCGGGTCGTCGATCCCACCGACCTGGCAGCTGCCGTCGCGTTCCTCCAGCCGCTGGCGCTGTCGCGGGGGACCCGCAAGCAGGTGTCGAAGGCGACCCTCGCCGACCTCCGTTCCGGCATCACCGCCGGGACCGGCACGGAGCCGGTGCCGCTCGAGCGTCTCGTCCGCGTCCGGCCCCGCACCCTGGTGACGATCGCCGCCATCGTCGGCGCCTTCTACTTCCTGCTCCCGCAGCTGGCCAACGTCGACGACAGCTTCCGAGCGATGCGCTCGGCCAACTGGGGCTGGCTCGTGGTCTGCGCCCTGCTGTCCATGCTCACCTACGTCGCCGCCGCCGTCTCGATCATCGGCGGGGCGCCTCACCAGGCGGTACCACTGGTCCCGGCGGTGGCCGCCCAGATGGCGTCGTCGTTCGTCAACCGCATCACGCCGGCCAACGTCGGCGGCATGACGCTCAACGTTCGGTTCCTGCAGAAGGCGGGCGTCGACCCGGCCGCGGCGGTGGCGGCGGTGGGGGTCAGACTCGGTGGCCGGTGCCGTCGTCCACATCGTCCTCATGATCCTGTTCTTCAGCTGGGCGGGCCGGAGCGGTGCCAGCGCCTTCCGGATCCCGAGCGGGAGCAAGCTGCTTGTCGTCATCGCGGTGGTCCTGGCCCTCTCGGGCGTGGTCGCCGCCACCCGCCGGGGTCGCCGGCTGGTGAAGAAGCACGTGGTCAAGGGCGTGAAGCGGTCGTTGTCGAACATCGCCGAGATCGCCAAGTCACCGGGGAGCCTGGCCGCCCTCTTCGGCGGGTCGGTCGCCGTCACCCTCTGCTACATCGGGGCGTTCGCGGCGGCGGTGGCCGCCCTCCACGGGCACCTGTCGATCGCCCAGGTGGGAGCGGTGTACCTGGGAGGCGCGGCGTTGGCCGCGGCGGCACCGACGCCCGGCGGACTGGGGGCCCTCGAGGCCGCCCTCGTCGCCGGCCTCACCGGCGTGGGGATGGAGGCGGGGGTGGCCGTCGCCGCCGTCCTGAGCTACCGGCTGCTGACCTACTGGCTGCCGATCCTGCCGGGATGGATCAGCTTCCGCCGCCTGGAGCGCCGCGGCTACATCTAGGCGGACGTGTCGCCTGTCATGCGCCGAATTCGGGCGGCGATGCCGACGCCGCTGCAGTGCTCGCCGGCGACGCCGATCACGAGGTCGTAGAACGTCCTCGTTCGACGCGACGAGGCGGGGACTCCGTTGATCTCGAAGAAGGACGGTTCTTCGCGAAACCTGGTGATCGGGCGTCCTGAGTAGTCGGTCTCCGTCATCATCGGCGATGCCGGCTCAACTCGCCAGCGCCGGCGGATGACCGGAGCAGAACAGCAGCACCCGGGCTCGATAGTTGGTTCTCGAGGCGAACCCGTAGGCCATACGCTCCAGCACCTCGATGCGGGTGTTCATCCCCTCCGAGGCTCCGTTTGGTGGCGCCGCTGGACGCCCGCCCCTGGGATGTCGGCATCCCAGCTGTCGCCGCGATGTATCAGCGGCCGTCGTCTCTCGGCACGCTGCCGCCGAGAAGGCGCCCATCCTGGCGACGAGGTCCGCCTCGGCCGCATCGGTGTGCTCGTACCGGCGTCGATAGGACTCGGCGATCACTTCCTCGCCGTGGCGGCGGAGCCATTCGCCACCTAGGCCTTGGTGGCGGTGGCGACGACGACCCTGCCCTCAACCGTTCCCAGAAGTGCCCCGGTCAAATGCGTGGGCGGCGGGCGCGGGGCCGGGCTCGGCCCGACTGGTCATCGACGTCGACTCGACGGTGTGCGAGGTGGCCGGCAAGGCCAAGGCGGGGGCCAGCTACGCCTACACCAAGGTGCTGGGCTACCACCCGATCCTGGCCTAGCGCGCCGACACCGGAGAGGTCCTGCACGCCCGCCTGCGCACCGGCTCGGCCAACACCGCCGGGGCACCCGGCGATTCGTGGAGGAGCTCGTCGCCCGGGTGCGCCGGGCGGGGGCCAGCGGTGAGATCGTGGTCCGCTTCGACTCCGGGTACTGGTCCAACGACACCATCGCAGTACTGGGCCGCCTCGACGTGCGCTACACGATGGCGGTGCGGACCAGAACGAAAGGCCTGGCCAGCGCCATCGCCGCCATCGACGAGAAGGCGTGGGTGGCCATCGCCTACACCGCTGGCGGCGAGGCCCAGGTGGCCGAGTGCCTCTACAACAAGCGCCGCCTGGTCGTGCGCCGCACCCGCCTGATAAGGCCCAGGTCTTGCCGGTCCCCGCCGTCCCGAATAGCCAGTGGGTGGCGCGCACCGCTCCCGCCAGACCCAAACGCCGACCTATCCCGAGGCCGAGGGGAACCCGCACGGCCTCTCGAATCGCGCGACCCATGCTCCCACGAAAAATTTGGCTCCGCTCTTGCGTAAGGGAACGTATGTTCGATATCATGGAGGGATGAGCACGGCCACGGAGTGGGAGGCGGAGGCGATGCGCCTGGAGGCCGAGGTGGCCCAGGTGTGCGGAGTGGCCAACGCCGCCGCCGGCCGGCTGGTCCGCCTCATCGCCGACGTGTTGGCCACCGGATCGTGGGAGGGGGCCGGCATCCTGTCGCCGGCCCACTGGGTGGGCTGGAAGTGCGGGGTGTCTGCGAAACGGGCCTGCCGACTGGTCTCCATGGCCCGGCGTCTGCCCGAGCTGCCCGAGACCCGGGCCGCCTTCGAGGCCGGCGAGCTGAGCGAGGACCAGGTGGCGCTGATCTGTCGCCACGCCCCCGCCGCGGCCGACGCCTCGGTGGCCGAGTTCGCCCGCCACGCCACCCACAGCCAGCTGTCCCGGGTCCTGTCCAAGTACGTGTTCGCAGCCGACAAGAACGAACCCGAGCCCGAGCGTCGCCGGGTCGACTTCGGCCACGACGACGACGGCTGGTGGCGGTGCTGGGGGGTACTGGGATCAGAGGAAGGGGCCAAGGTCCAGCGGGCCCTGGAGTTGGAACGGGAACGACGAAAGCTGGATAGCTGGGCCGACGCCCTGGTGGCGGTGGCCGAGCGCTGCCTGGCCGCCGACCACGCCAGCCGGGGTCACCACGACGCCCAGACGGTGGTGGTGCACCTCCGCCCCGACGGAGGCGGCCACCTGCACCTGGGCCCGGGCCTGCCCGACGCGGTGCTGCGCCACCTGGGCTGCGACGGCCGGGTCAAGACCGTGGAGCACGACCACCGGGGGGTGGCGGTCAGCGTGGGCCGGGCCATGCGCATCGTGCCCGAGCGCACCCGCCTGGTGATCGAAGAACGCGACCGGGGCTGTCGGGTGCCGGGGTGTGACCACACCGCTTGGTTGCAGGTCCACCACATCCAGCATTGGCTCGATGGCGGTCCCACCGACACCTGGAACCTGGTGGCGTTGTGCAGCCATCATCATCGCCTCCACCACCAGGGCAGATTCGACATCGAGGGCAACGCCGATGACCCCGACGGACTGATCTTCACCGACCGCAAGGGCCGAAGGCTCATGGGCTGCGGCCGACCCGCACCTCCCGGCGACGTGGAGATCACCGGCAACTGGGCCCCGCCGTCGGGCGAACGCCTCGACTCGTGGATGGTCACCTTCGACGAGGTGCCGGTCGGCGCGTGAGATCCGACATCGAGAACGATGTCACCTGGTGGATGGAGAATGGTGACACGGTTGTCCTCGAGGTGATCACGGGGCCCACACCGGGGAGCGTTCGTCACGCCGTTCGGGACCCCGGAACCCACGGGCAGAAGCGAGAAGTCCGAACGCCACGACGGCAGCCCGCCCCGTCAGCCGAGCGAGGCTGCGGCGTAGGCGGTGCGCACGGGTTCGCACCAGATGACGACGGACATCACGTTCCCTGTCGCCACGTCGGCCGGCAGCAGGTAGTTCTGCGACCCGGCGGTGGCGGTGAGCTGCCGCGATCTCGACGTGCGGCGACTCGAGGGCCTCCTTGCTCGTCCTGGGGGCGTCGGCCTCGCTGAGCCACACGAACAGGTCGGAGTTGTTCGTCACCTGGAACGGGTCGAGCCGCAGCGCCCGGGCGCCGTCGGGCAGCACGTACAGGGCTGCCGTACCGCTCCCCGCCTGGTCTACGCCGTAGAATGTCCCGCTGACCAGCCGGGACGTCTCGTCCATTCCCGCCAGCGGGGGCTCGGCGACGGGCGTGTCCAGCTGCTGGTCGACGACGACCTCCCACCCGCCCGTGGCCTCCACGTCCAACACCGCAGGTCCCGTCCGGATCGAGAACCCGAAGGCCTTGCCCGGGCACGTCGGCTGCGCCAGTGGCGCGGAGTCTCCTTCCAGGGACACCGAGAGCGCGCTCCCGCTGCACGACGCCGTCACCCGCCATTGGAGGGCGTCGGCGGCGATGTCGAAGTCGGCGGTCCGCTGGTCGGACGTGCCCGTGAATGACGTCACCCGCTCCCACCGGGGCGCCACCTTCGACGGTGTTGGCGCGGCGACGGTGGGCTCCTCGTTCGTCGACGCACAGCCCGACAGCCCGACGAGGACCGCCAGCGACGTTGCCAGCGCGGCCAGGCGTCCCCGCCGGATCAGCCCGACCTGCCGGTCAGCACTTCTTGTCGAGGCCCGTCGGTGACGAACACCCTCATGCCGATGTGGTCCTTGTCGGCCCGGTCGAAGTGGATGGCGACGAGGTTGCCGGTCATGGCCACACCGCCGACGAAGACGCCGGCGTTGGCCAGACTCCGCGAGGCGGTCGGCCAGGGTCGACGACGTCTGCCCCGAGGAGCTCTCGTCGTCGCTCCCGCAGGAGGAGAGGAACAGGGCCGCCACCAGCACAGGAGCGACGAATCGGACCGTGCGTCGAAAGGACATCCTCCCAGCTCCTCTCACCGCCGCTACGCCTCGAAATTGAGCCCGAGGCGGGGGGAAAGCAACGGCTCCGAGCCGTCAGGACGTGTCGACGCCGAGCAGGCGAGCCCGGGTGACGGCCCGGCCCCCGGGTGAGGCCGATGATCGCCGCGATCCAGGCGAATGCCCCGAAGACGAGGCCGGAGCGACCGCCGCCGCCGAGGAGGGCCCCGCTCGATTGTCCGTAGGACAGGACGATGAGCGGCAGGGTCACCAGTCCAGACGCCTGCTGGGCGGCGGCCGCGCTCTTGACCCGTGCGGAGAGCCGCAGGACCACCGACAGGGTGATGGCCAGGAAGGGAGGGACGACCCACAACATGAGCACCCACCAGGCCTGGGTCGGGAAGAACCACCCGCCTACCTGCGGCCCCACGATGAGGTTCACGGCCAGGGAGTAGATGCCGAAGCCGACGAGCGTGGTCACATAGCCCGGCAGGAGGCTGGCGATCAGCTTGCCCAGGTAGATCTCCCGCTCCGAGGCCGGCGAATGGGCGAGGAACTCCCCCGTGCCCTTCTCCCGCTCCCCCACCAGGGTGTTCGCCCCGACCGCGGTCGAGATGGTCATCGGGACGATCACCGCCAGCGGGGCGAAGAGGTACACGGCCAGGGCGTAGGTGGTGCGGGCCGCGGGGCTGTCGCCTCGCACCGCCGCCTGGGCCGCGGGCGGGAGCAGGTCGAGGGCGGACGACACCTTCTGGACGGTCGGGACGCTGCCGAGGCTGGTGATCGTCAGCAGGAGGATGACGGGGATCACGACGAAGAACAGGGCGGCCAGCACGAGCATCGGCGCCCAGAAGTCGGGGCTGCCGGCCAGCTGGCGCAGATCGTTGCGGGTCACCGCCCACATGCGGGTTCGGTTGACGTCCTTCATCGGTGCCTCACCCGCAGATAGAGCTCCTCCAGCGACGGCTGGTGCGGTGTCACCATGGTGAGTCGGACTCCCGCGGCGGTGAGCCCGGCGACGAGGGCGGGCACCCGATGGAGGTCGTCGACCAGCACCTCGGCCCGGTCGCCGTCGCCCGACCGGCTGTAGCCGACGACCCCGTCCATGGTTTGTAGCTGGTCCAGGCGCGAAGGGTCCTCGGCTCCGAAGGTGACCATCGGGTTCGGCCAGTAGCGGCGCATCAGCTCGTCGGCGGCGCCGGCGATGACGTCGGTCCCCTCCTCCATCATCACCACCTGGTCGGCCAGGCCCTCCGCCTCCAGCAGGAGGTGGGTGCACATGACCACCGTCTTGCCGCCGGCCGCCAGCTCGTCGACGAGGGCCAGCACGGCGTGGGAGGACTCGGGGTCGAGGCCCGACGTGGGCTCGTCCAGCAGCAGGAGCTCGGGATCGTGGAGGATGGCCCGGGCCAGCGCCAGCCGGGTCTTCATGCCTGTCGAATAGCCGCCGACCTTGAGGTCGAGCGACTCCTCGATCCCGAACCGGGCCGCGCTCGGCTCCACGTCGGCATTCCGGCCCAACCCGAACAGCTCGGCGGCGTAGCGCAGGTTGTCCCGCCCGGTCAGGCGGTCGTAGAGGGCGGGCTTGGCTGCCACCACGCCGCACCGGCGCCGGACCTGCTCGCCGTCCGGACCGTGCGGGTCGAGACCGAAGACCCTCGCCGTCCCGTCCTGGGCGGGCAGGGCGCCGGTGATGACACGGAGGGCGGTGGTCTTGCCGGCGCCGTTGGGCCCCACGAGCACCGTCACCGAACCGGCCGGCACGTGCAGGCTGAGGTCGATCAGGCCCTTGGCGGGCCCGAAGCTGTGCCTGACGTTGTCGAGCTCGACGACGCGGGCCGGTTCGCCGGCGGAAGCGGCGGAGACTGCCTCGTGGACGGGCGACGACGTGTGCACAGGCTACGTCCATGATCGACACGCCGGCGGCGTCTCTTGATGGGCCGAACGGCCCCTCCCGAGGCAAGACCCCACCGAACCGGTGACGCTCGGCGGGTGGTGGGACCGTTTTGCGTCACCGGTTCGGCGGCAGCGGCCTCCCCCCACTGAACCGGTGACGCTCAGCGGGTGGTGGGACCGTTTTGCGTCACCGGTTCGGCGGCAAGCTGGGTGTGGGCGCTACTTCTGGTGGACGTAGCTTCCCGGGGCGTCGGCGACGGGCGGGAAGCGCTTGCTGCCCATCGACGGCGGCGGCTGCCGCTCGCCGGCCACCGTGGCGATCCAGTCGGCCCAGTCCTGCCACCACGACCCGGCCTGCTCGGTGGCGCCGGCCAGCCAGTCGGCGGGCTCCGCCGGCAGGGCGTCGTTGGTCCAGTGCTTGCGGCGCGACGTCGGCGGGTTGACGATCCCGGCCACGTGGCCCGACGAGCTCAAAACAAAGCGGACGTCGCCCCCGAGGAGCTGGGTGGTGGCGTACGACGACGTCCACGGGGCGATGTGGTCGTCGCGGGCCGACAGCACGTAGGCGGGCGCGGTCACCTCGTCGAGCCTCAGCCGGGTGCCGGCCAGGGTCATCTCCCCGCGCGCCAGCTGGTTCTCGACGTAGCAACACCGCAGGTAGAACGAGTGCATGTCGGCGGGCATCCGGGTGCCGTCGGCGTTCCAGGCGAGGATGTCGAAGGCCGGCGGCTTCTCGCCCATGAGCCAGCCGCTGACCACGTAGTTCCAGATCAGGTCGCGGCCCCTGAGCAGGTCGAACATGCCGGCCATCTCCGACGAATCGAGGAAACCGCGCTCGGCCATCTGGCCCGACAGCCGTTCGACCGAGTCGGCGTCGAGGAAATGGCCCATCGGCCCCGGCTCGGAGAAGTCCACCAACGTGTTCAACAGGGTGGCCGACCGAACCCGACCGCCGGCGTTGGCGGCCAGGTGGGCCAGCAGCATCACCGTGAGCGTGCCGCCCAGGCACAGACCGACCACGTTGACGCCGTCGGTGCCGGTGATGTCGGCGATGACGTCGAGCGCCTCGTAGGGGCCCCTCAGCAGGTAGTCGTCCAGGCCGACTTCCCGCATCGACTCGTCGGGGTTGCGGTAGCTGATGGCGAAGACGGTGTGACCGTTGGCCACCGCCCACTCCACGAAGCTGCGCCCCGGCGCCAGGTCCATGATGTAGTACTTGTTGATCCACGGCGGGCTCAGCAGCAACGGCACCTCGTGCACCGTCTCGGTCTGCGGCGAGTACTGGATCAGCTCCATCAGGTCGTTGGCGAAGACGACCTTCCCCGGCGTGGCCGCCAGGTTCTCTCCCACCCGGAACGCCGACGCGTCGACCTGACTGGGCTTGCCGCCGTTGGTCTCCATGTCGTGGAAGAAGTTCTTGAGACCCGCCAGAACCGACAGGCCGCCGGTCTCGTAGGCCCGGCGGAGGGCGGCCGGGTTCGTCCACAGGACGTTGGTGGGCGACGCCGCGTCGACGAGCAGGTCGGTGGCGAAGTGGGCCTTCCCGGTTGTCGCAGCGTCGAGACCGGCGCCGTCGACCAACTCGTGCAGCAGCCGGCCCCAGGCCAGGTACCACTGCCGGAGGACGAAGAACCAGGGATTGCGCTCCCAGCTGGGGTCCTGGAACCGGCGGTCCCGGGGATCGACCTCCATGGGCCCGGCAAGGGAGGCGCCGAACGACCGCCCCACCGACGCCCAGCTGCTCTCGGCCAGGGCCGAGGCATAGCGGGTGAGGGCGACGGCCACCTCCCCGGGCCGGGAGGCCAGCGCCGATCCGACCTGCTCGAGGGCATCGGCGAAGCCTGCCGTGTCGAGCCCGGCCAGCAGCTTGATCTCCGGGCCCAGCGCCTCGGTGGCGAGGATCGCGGCCTCGAGGGCATCCTGATCGGGCGCCGGCTGGTCGGCTGCAGCTCCTGCTGCCGGATCGGACACGTCAGCTGCGGCGGTTGTTGGCGATGTAGCTCCGGTAGACAGAGAAAGCGCGTCCTTCTGGTCGTCGGACAGAGTCGGGTCGCTTCGGATGGCTGACTCCGTCGTCGGTTGCCTGGGCGCCGAGTCGCCGACCGCGTCGCCCTCGCCGGATTCGTCCTCCATGAGCCCGGCCTGGGCCAGCATGGCCTCGGCCGACAGGTCCAGCGCCTTGCCGATCGACCGCAACACGCGCACCGACGGAGCGTGCAATCCGCGCTCGGACTGACTGAGATAGGCGTTGGAGACCTTGGTGCGCTCCGCCATGTCGCGCAGCGACAGCTTGGCCAGCCGTCTCTGCGAGCGCAGGAAGGCTCCGAACGCCTCCTGCTGGATCGCCCACGGGTCGTCGGTCACGAACACAGTGTGCTGCACCCGCAGGGCCGTCGATTCGACCCTGCGGACGCGGCGAGCCCAGCGGAGGGGACTACTTGGGCGAAGTCGCCTTCGCCGCTGCCGTCGTCGCCGCCGACGTGGCGATGTTGGTCACGGGCTTGGCCGCCTCCACGAGCTTGCTGACGAACTCCTTCTGGCTGGCCACGACCTTCTCGGTGAACCCGATGGTGGTCTCCATGAACTGCATGGGCTTCATCGGCTCGGCCTTCATCAGGTCGGGCATCTTGGC
This sequence comes from uncultured Acidimicrobiia bacterium, assembly GCA_963827345.1. Taxonomy (GTDB): domain Bacteria; phylum Actinomycetota; class Acidimicrobiia; order Acidimicrobiales; family AC-14; genus CAWGUU01. The sequence goes on from CAWHAN010000006.1 coordinate 1,199,935, forward strand.
GTACAGGGTCTCGACGATGTCCGCCCAGCTCTTGACCGAGTCGATGACAGCCTTCTGACCGACGATCATGCCGGCGTAGAGCTTGTCCTGGATGGCTGTCGTGGTTTCGAGAGCTGTAGTCATTTGGCAGCCTCCTTTCTGTAGTTTGCGTACTTTACCACGCACTTGCTAGATTTCAAGCCCTAGATGGAAAACACCGCCAACACCAGCCGGCAGGGGTGTTTGACATGGGCCCCACCGATCGGTAGACCGGATGGAGCGCCGTTGCGAGCCGCCTGTGCGGGTCCCGGATCGTGACCCACGATCTTCACACTCCCGCCGGCAGGGATTTGCAGTGGCGGAACCGTGACGTAACCCGCTCGGTGCAAGCTCCGAAGCGAGAAGAGCAAACGGGCGGGCCTGTGCTCCCGCCGTCGCAGGGCCCGTCAGACCACACGCCACAGCACCCCGCCGCCGACAGCGACACCACAGGCAAGCGGACCAAGCCCGGAGACACCCTCAGCTCAACCCCGGAAGGGCGGCACAGTGACGAGTCGAACATCGTGACCCCGGCAGTACTCGACATGGACGAATTGGCTTCCCGCCAGGGCGACCTGCTGGGCCACAACTCGTGGCGGACGATCACCCAGGAGGACGTCGACACCTTCGGCCGCCTCACGGGTGACGAGCAGTGGATCCACCTCGACCCCGAGCGGGCGAAGGCCGGCCCCTTCGGGGGCACGATCGCCTACGGCTACCTCACCCTGTCCCTGTCGACGTTGTTCCTCGACGAGGTGGTCACGGTCAAGGGGGCAAGCCTCGTCCTCAACTACGGCTCCAACCGGGTCCGCTATCCGGCGCCGGTGCCCGTCGGCTCCCGGGTCAGGGCCGCCATCGAGCTGCCCCTGGTGGAGCCGATCCCCGGCGGCGTGCAGACGACGTTCCGCCTGACCTACGAAGTCGAGGGCCAGCGCAAGCCCGGCTGCGTGGCCGACATCGTCTACCGCTACTACACCGTCTTCCCGGGAAGGAACGGCTCATGACCGACCGATTCAGACGGACCGACTCATGACGGACACAGACTCATGACGGACACAGACTCATGACGGACACTGAAATCCGCGACCCCGCCGCCTTCGGGCCCGCCCTCGCCAAGCTCCTGCTGGGCGTGGCCTCCAACCCCCTCGCCGCCCTCGACGTGGCCGCCAGGGCGGCGGTGAGCGCGGTCGACCCCGACGCCGGCCTGCTCGACGGCACCAAGCTCGGCGACCGGCGCTTCTCCGACCCGGAGTGGCACGAGAACGCCTGGTTCGTCGCCCAGCGCCAGGCCTATACCGCCTGGTCACAGGGCATGGAGGACCTGGTCGGGATCAGCGGGCTCGACGATGGCGACGCCGAGAAGGTGGAGTTCGCGCTGGCACGGATCGCCGACGCCCTGGCCCCGACGAACTTCCTGTGGGGCAATCCCGCCGCCCTTCGCAAGGCGGTCGAAACGGGCGGAGCCAGCGTCCTCGACGGGCTGTCGAACTTTCTCGACGACGTGATGGAGAACCGGGGCAAGCCCCGGCAGGTCGACGCCTCGAGCTTCGAGGTGGGCGGCAACCTGGCCTGCACGCCCGGCAAGGTCGTCTACCGCAACGACCTCATGGAGATCATCCAGTACGCGCCGCAGACCGACACCGTGCACGCCGTCCCGCTCCTCATGAGCCCGCCGTGGATCAACCGCTACTACATCATGGACCTCGCCCCCGGGCGCAGCTTCGTGGAGTGGGCGGTGGCCCACGGCCACATCACGTTCGCCATCAGCTACCGCAACCCCGACGCCTCGATGCGGGGGGTCGGCCTGGACGACTACATGCAGCGCGGCCTCGGTGAGGCGGTCGACGTGGTGCGGGAGATCACCGGCGCCCCCAAGGTGAACGTGGCCGGGCTGTGCGTCGGCGGCACCCTGGCCGTCATGCTCGGCGCCTGGCTGGCAGCCGGCAACGACCAAAAGGGCAACGGCAGGGGCAACCACACGGGCAACTGCAGGGACACGGGCAAGATCAACTCGACGACCCTGCTCAACACCCTCGTCGACTTCGCCGAGCCCGGTGATCTTGCCGTCTTCACCGACGCGTTGGCGGTCGAGCGGGTCGAGAAGCGCATGGCCGAGCAGGGCTTCCTCGAGGGCAGGGAGCTGGCCGACACGTTCGACTCGCTCCGGGCCAACGACCTGATCTGGAACTATGTCGGCAGCAGCTGGCTGCAGGGTGAGGGCCCCCGGCCTTCGACATCCTGGCCTGGAACGCCGATTCCACCAACGTCCCCGAAGCGACCCATTCCCAGTACCTCCGGGCCTTCTACCTCTCCAACTCCCTCGCACGGGGTAGTATGCGGGTGAAGGACCGGGACCTCCGGTTGAAGGGCGTCTCGTCCGACACCTACGTGCTCGCCGCCCGCGGCGACCACATCACCCCTTGGCTGGGCTCCTACCGCACCACCGGCCTGCTGGGCGGTTCGGTCCGGTTCGTGCTCAGCCTCGGCCGGTCACATCGCCGGCATCGTGAACCCGCCCGGGCCCAAGCGGAAGTACTGGACCAACGACAGGCTGCCCTCCGAAGACAGGCTGCCGCTCGATCCCGACGAGTGGTTGGCGGGAGCCGCCGAGCACTCCGGCTCCTGGTGGGAGGACTGGGCCGGCTGGATCGCGGCCCGGGCGGGCGAGCGCAGGCCCGCATCACCCCAGCTCGGGAGCAGCGCCCACCCCGTCCTGACCGACGCACCAGGCACGTACGTCAGCAGCTGACGCCCTGCCCCACCAGGCATGAGGGCACCGCGCACCACGACAAGAGGAGGATGGCGATGATCGCAATCAAGTCAGTAGGAGTAGCGGGATCCGGGATGATGGGCGCCGGGATCGCCGAAGTGGCGGCCAAGGCCGGGTTCGACGTCGTCCTACGGGGCCGCACCCTCCGCAGCGCCGACGCCGCCCTCGTCCGTGTGGCCAAGTCGATCAACTTCCAGACCGAGAAGGGCAAGCTGTCCGTCGGTGAGGGCGAGGTCATCCTGTCCAGGGTCAGCACCACCGCCGACCTCTCCGACCTGGAGCATTGCGGCATCGTCGTCGAGTCGGTCGTGGAGGACCTCGGGATCAAGAAGGACCTGTTTCGCGAGCTCGACCAGATCTGTTCGCCGGAGACGATCCTCGCCACCAACACGTCGACGCTGTCGGTGAACGACCTCGCCATGGGCACCCGCCGGCCCGACCGGGTGGTGGGACTGCACTTCTTCAACCCGGCGCCTCGGATGCCGCTGGTGGAGATCGTGTCGGCCCTCACGACGACCACCGAGACCGTCGACGCCACCCGGCAGTTCGCAGAGGACTGTGGCAAGGAGACGGTGTCGGTGAAGGACAACGCCGGCTTCATCGTCAACGCCCTGCTGTTCCCCTACCTGAACAGTGCGATCAAGATGCTCGACGCGGCGGTGGCCTCCAAGGACGACATCGACACGGCCATGAAGGGCGGCTGCGGCTTCCCGATGGGCCCGCTCGAGCTCCTCGACCTCATCGGCCTCGACACCAGCCTCTCGATCCTGCGGGCGCTGGACGAGGAACGCCACGACGCCTGCTGCACCCCCGCCCCGCTGCTCGAGCGGATGGTCACGGCCAACCAGCTCGGCCGCAAGACGGGCCAGGGCTTCTACGCCTACCCGGCCAAGCGCTGACGCCCGCCGAGCCCACTTCACAACACCGCCCGCACCACCCCACCGAGCTCAGGAGGATCCTCATGCCCGGATCGCTACTCGTCTCTTCCGCCCGCACTCCGATCGGCAAGCTCTCGGGCTCGCTGGCCACCCTGTCGGCCGCCGACCTCGGAGGGCTGGCCATCGCCGCCGCCCTGGAGCGGGCCGGCATCGACCCGGGTGAGGTCGACCACGTGGTGATGGGCAACGTGCTGCAGGCCGGTGCCGGCCAGAACCCGGCCCGTCAGGCGGCCGTCAGCGGCGGCATCCCGATGGACGTGCCGGCCGTCACCGTCAACGCGGTGTGCCTGTCGGGCATCCACTCGGTGTTCCTCGCCGACCAGCTGATCCGGTCCGGCGAGGCCGACGTGGTCGTCGCCGGGGGCATGGAGTCGATGACACAGGCCCCCCACCTGCTGCCCGGGGCCGAGCCGGGTACCGGCTGGGCGACGTGACCGCCGTCGACTCGATGATCAGCGACGGGCTGTGGTGCGCTTTCGACGGCGTACACATGGGAGCGGGCACCGACGCCTACGCCAAGGAGGCGTCGATCTCCCGCCAGGCCCAGGACGGGCTGGCGGCCAGGAGCCACGAGCGGGCGTGCGCCGCCCTCAAGAGCGGCAGGCTGGCCGAGGAGATCGTCCCGGTGACGATCACCCAGCGGAAGGGCACGATCGTCGTCGAGTCCGACGAGGGGATCCGGCCGGAGACCACTGCGGAGTCCCTCGGCCGCCTTCGCCCGGCGTTCTCGCCCGACGGCACCATCACCGCCGGCAACGCCTCGCAGATCTCCGACGGCGCCGCCGCGGTGGTGCTGGTCAGCCGGGCCAAGGCCGACCAGCTGGGACTGACGCCGCTGGCCGAGCTGGTCGGGTTCGGGCTGGTGGCAGCGCCGACCCCTCGTTGCTTACCCAGCCGTCCCGGGCCATCGCCAAGGCCCTCGACAAGGCCGGCCTGGCCGTGGCCGACGTCGACCTGTTCGAGATCAACGAGGCCTTCGCGGCCGTGTCGGCCGCCTCGATGGCCGACCTCGGCATCGACGGCGAGATCGTCAACGTCAACGGCGGGGCCATCGCCCTCGGCCATCCCATCGGGATGTCGGGCACCAGGCTGGTCATGACCCTCGCCGCCGAGCTGTCCCGTCGCGGCGGCGGAATCGGCGCAGCGGCGTTGTGCGGCGGCGGTGGACAGGGCGAGGCGGTCGTGCTCCGGGTGACGGCAGCGACGTGACCGACCTGGTCCACGCCGGCGGGTTCACCCGCCAGCTCCCCGACAACGACGTCGAGCTGACGGGCGAGTGGGTCGAGTCCCTCGACGCCTTCGTCGACGCCTACGGCCCGGCGGTCGCCCGCCTGATGCTGGCCCGGCTGCTGAAGCGGGCCGGGGAGCGCGACGTCGGCTACCCCACCGCGGTGTCGACGCCCTACGTCAACACCATCTCGCCGATCGAGGAGCCGGCCTTCCCGGGCGACGCCGCCCTGGAGGCCCGCATCGAGGCGTTCGTACGCTGGAACGCGGCAGTGATGGTGACCAGGGCCAACATCCTCTCCGAGGGCATCGGCGGGCACATGGCCACCCCGGCGTCGTGCACCAGCCTGTACGAGGTCGGCTTCAACCACTTCTTCCACGGCAAAGACGCCGATGTCGGGGATGGCGGGCAGCCGGGCGACCAGGTCTTCTTCCAGGGCCACGCCGCCCCGGGCATCTACGCCCGGGCGTTCCTCGAGGGCCGGCTCGGCGAGGACCAGGTCGACAGGTTCCGGCGGGAGATCGGCGGTGTCGGCCTGTCCAGCTACCCCCACCCCCGGCTCATGCCCGAGTTCTGGGAGTTCCCCACCGTCTCGATGGGCCTGGGCCCGCTCAATGCCATCTACCAGGCCCGCTTCAACCGGTACCTGCACAACCGGGGCATCGTCGACACCAGCCAGGCCAAGGTGTGGTGCTTCCTGGGCGACGGCGAGTGCGACGAGCCCGAGACGCTCGGCGCCCTGTGGCTGGCGGCCCGCGAGCGCCTCGACAACCTGATCTTCGTCGTCAACTGCAACCTCCAGCGCCTCGACGGGCCGGTGCGGGGCAACGGCAAGGTCATCCAGGAGCTCGAGAGCGTGTTCCGGGGCGCCGGCTGGAACGTCGTGAAGGTGATCTGGAGCGGCCACTGGAACGACGTGCTGTCGCGCGACGTCGACGGCGTGCTGGTGGACCGGATGAACGCCACCCTCGACGGCCAGTTCCAGAAGTGTGCGGTGGAGGGCGGGGCCTACGCCCGGGAGCACTTCTTCGGTGGCGACGACGGCCGGCTGCGCGCCATGGTCGAGGGCCTGGCCGACGACGACCCGTTGCTGACCCTGCCCCGTGGCGGCCACGACCGCCACAAGCTGTACGCCGCCTATGCCGCCGCCGTCGCCCACGAGGGCTCCCCCACCGTCGTGCTGGCCAAGACGGTCAAGGGCGCCGGCCTGGGCCACGAGATCGAGGCCCGCAACGCCGCCCACCAGATCAAGAAGATGCAGCGGGCCCAGCTGGCAGCCCTGCGCGACAGGCTCGGGCTGTCCGATCTCATCTCCGACCGTGACCTCGACCCCGAGCTTCCGCCGTACCTCCGCCTGCCGGAGGGGTCGCCGGAGCACGAGTACCTGCACGAGCGGCGACGTTCCCTGGGCGGCTCGGTGCCCCGGCGGGTGGTGCGGCCCGAACCCCGGAGCTGCCCGATCCGGCGCTGTTCGACGACCTGCTGGGCGGCTCCGACGGCCGGGCGGTGTCGACCACCATGGCCTTCGGCCGGCTGCTGCGCTCGCTGCTGCGGGACCCCACCGTCGGCCGGCGCATCGTGCCCATCGTCCCCGACGAGGCCCGCACGTTCGGCCTCGACGCGCTGTTCAGCGAGGTCAAGATCTACGCCCCCGGCGGCCAGCAGTACGACTCGGTCGACTCCGGCATGAAGCTTTCGTACCAGGAGAGCGTCGATGGCCAGATCCTGGAGGAGGGCATCACCGAGGCCGGGTCGATGGCGTCGTTCGCCGCCGCCGGCACGTCCTACGCCACGTGGGGCGAGCCCATGATCCCCTTCTACATCTTCTATTCGATGTTCGGCTTCCAGCGGGTGGGCGACCTGCTGTGGGCGTTCGGCGACGTTCGCGGCAAGGGGTTCCTGCTCGGCGCCACCGCCGGCCGCACGACCCTCAACGGCGAGGGCCTCCAGCACCAGGACGGCCACAGCCTGGTCCTGGCGTCGACGGTGCCCAACCTGGCCGCCTACGACCCGGCGTTCGCCTATGAGGTAGCCACGATCGTCCGGGACGGCATCACCCGGATGTACGGCGACGCCCAGGAGGACGTCTTCTACTACCTGACCCTCTACAACGAGAACTACCCGATGCCGGGTATGCCGGCGGGTGAAGATCGTGCCGTCGTCGAGGACGGGATCGTCCGCGGGATCTACCGCTTCGCGCCCGCGCCCGACGGTCCGACCCGGCCGGCGTCGATCCTGTTCAGCGGCACCGCCCAGGCCGCGGCCAGGGAGGCACAGCAGCTCCTCGCCGAGCACCACGACGTCGCCGCCCGGCTGTGGAGCGTCACGTCCTACAAGGCCCTGCGGGAGGACGCCCTGGCCGCGGTGCGGTGGAACCGCCTGCACCCCACCGGCCTGGCCCGCACGCCGTACCTCACCGAGGTGCTGTCGGGCACGGAGGGGCCGGTGGTGGCCATCACCGACTTCATGAACGCGGTCCCCGACCAGGTGGCCCGCTGGGTGCCCGGCCAGCCTCACCACGCTGGGCACCGACGGCTACGGGAGGTCCGACTCACGGGCGGCGCTGCGCCGCCACTTCGAGACCGACGCCCCCCACCTGGTGGTGGCCACCCTGTCCGCCCTGGCCCAGACCGGCGACGCCAAGGCGGAGGAGGTGGCCGACGCGATCGCCCGCTACGGCCTCGACCCCGAGGCCGTCGAGCCGAGGCTGGCATGACCCCGGACACCAACACGAACATGATCGACGCGAGGGGGCACGACATGCTTCGCCGCACCAAGATCGTCTGCACCCTCGGGCCGGCCACGAGCACGGTCGAGACCATCCGGGAGCTGGTCGAGGCGGGGATGGACGTGGCCCGGCTCAACTTCTCCCATGGCACCCACGACGATCACGCCGCGTTCTGCGCGGCAGTGCGCGAGGCCTCCGACTCGGTAGGACGGGCGGTCGGCGTGCTGGCCGACCTCCAGGGCCCCAAGATCCGCCTCGGCAGCTTCTACGGCGGCGCCGCCATCCTGGAGCCCGGCGCCATCTTCACCGTCTCGACCGAGCCCGGCGAGGGCAACAGCGAGCGGGCGTCGGTGACCTACGAGAACCTGGCCCGCGACGTGGTCCCGGGCGACACGCTCCTCGTCGACGACGGCCTCATCAGGCTCGAGGCCGTCGCCACCGACGGCAGGGACGTCACCTGCCGGGTGATCGAGGGTGGCCCGCTGTCGGACCACAAGGGCGTGAACCTGCCCGGCACCCGACTCGGCACCCCTGCCATGACCGCCAAGGACGTCGACGACCTGGCCTTCGCCCTCCGCCTCGGGGTCGACCTTGTCGCCCTGTCGTTCGTGAGGCAGGCGGCCGACGTGGACGCCGTCAGGCTGGTCATGCAGACCGTCGGCCGGGACGTGCCGGTGATCGCCAAGATCGAGAAGCCGGAGGCGGTCGCCGACCTCGACGCCATCGTCGAGGCGTTCGACGGCCTGATGGTCGCCCGGGGCGACCTGGGGATCGAGCTGTCGGCGGAGCAGGTGCCGATGGTCCAGAAGCGGGTCGTGCACCTGGCGCGGGAGCGGGGCAAGCCGGTGATCGTCGCCACCCAGATGCTCGACTCGATGACCCACCGGCTGCGGCCGACCCGGGCCGAGGCGTCCGACGTGGCCAACGCCGTCCTCGACGGTGCCGACGCCCTGATGCTGGCGGGCGAGACCGCCGTGGGCGCCCACGCCCCCGAGACGGTGGCCATGATGGGGCGCATCGCCGCGACCATCGAGCAGGATGCGCTGGCCCGGTTCCCGTCCCTGCTGCGGCCCCCGTCCACCGCCGACGAGGCCATCGCCGCCGCGGCTGTCGCGATGGCCATCCAGACGGGCGCCTGCGCAGTGGCCGTGTTCAGCGACAGCGGCCACATGGCCCAGGAGGTCGCCGGGCGGCGATCGGCGTTTCCCGGTGCTGGCCTTCACCGCCGACCCGGCGGTACGCAGCCGGCTCACCGTCACCTGGGGCGTCGAGACGTTCGTCGTGCCGTGGGCCCAGGATCCCGCCCAGGCCGCCGCCCAGGTCGACCAGCTCATGCTCGAGCTCGGGCGGGGCCGGCGGGGCGACCTGGTCGTGATCGTCGACAGGTCGAAGACGGTGCGCGTCCACGAGCTGGCCGCGGCCCGCTCCGAGGTCCCCGCTTGATGAGTATCGAGAGAGTCGGGGTCGTCGGCTGCGGCCTGATGGGCTCGGGGATCGCCGAGGTCTGCGCCCGGGCCGGGGTCGACGTGGTGGTGCGGGAGGTCGACGAGGCCGCCGTCGTCGCCGGCCGGTCGCGGCTCGAACGGTCGCTGGCCAAGGCGCTGCAGAAGGGCAAGCTCTCCGAGGAGGCCATGGAGGCGGCCATCGGTCGCCTCCGCTTCACCACCGACATGGGCGAGTTCGCCGACCGCCAGCTGGTCCTGGAGGCGGTGTCGGAGTCGGAGGCGCTCAAGCTCGACGTCTTCGCCACCCTCGACAAGGTGGTGGCCGACGACGCCATCCTGGCGTCGAACACGTCGGCCATCCCCATCATGAAGCTGGCCATGGCCACCGGCCGGGCCGAGCGGGTCGTGGGGCTCCACTTCTTCAGCCCGGTGCCGGTGCTGAAGCTTGTCGAGCTGGTGTCGTCGCTGCTGACCAGCGAGGAGACGGCCCGGGCCGCCCAGTACTTCGCCGAGGACGTCCTCGACAAGCGGGTGATCCAGTCGAAGGACCGGGCCGGTTTCATCGTGAACGCCCTGCTCATCCCTTATCTGGTCTCGGCCATCCGCATGCTGGAGTCGGGTTTCGCCACCGCCGAGGACATCGACACGGGCATGGTCCTGGGCTGCAACCACCCCATGGGCCCGCTGGCCCTGGCCGACTTCATCGGCCTCGACACCACCATGGCCGCCGCCCAGTCGCTCTACGACGAGTTCAAGGAGCAGCTGTACGCCCCGCCGCCCCTGCTGTCACGGATGGTCGAGGCCGGCCTCCTCGGCCGCAAGACCGGCCGGGGCTTCTACGAGCACCCGGGCCAGAGGTGAGCACCGAGATGATGGAACTGCTGGCCGACGACCGTCTGGCCGATGATGTCGAGCTGTTCGCCGTGGCCCCGCTCTCGCGTCGTGAACGACGTGGTCTACGACGAGCCGGTCGTCGAGAAAGAGGTCGTCGTCGCGGACCGGCCGGTCCGTCGCCGCCGCGTCATCGCGACTACTGATGTGACCTCGTAGTCCCAGTACGTTGCCCCTGATGGGGCGCGACGGCACCGGGCCCGGCCCAGCGTCAGGTGGCACGGTCGTGGCCGTCGTCCTGGCCGGTGGCGCCGGACGGCGGATGGACGGCGCCGACAAGGCCGCCCTCGAACTGGACGGCGCCACCTTTCTGGACAGAGTCCTGCGCGCCGCCGCCGGCGTGGCCGGGCGGCTCGTCGTCGTGGGACCGCCGCGACCCGTGGCCCTGGAACGGGCGGTCATCTTCATCCACGAGGCGGAGCCCGGAGGGGGCCCGGTGCCGGCCGTCGCCGCCGCCCTGGAAGCCACCGGCGGGGCGGGTGTCGTGCTCGTGCTGGCCGTCGACCTCCCGCTGGTGGCGTCGACCCACCTCGATCGGCTGCTCTCCGCCCTGCTGGCCGACCCCCGAGTGGAGGCCGCAGCGGCCGCCGACCATCGGGGCCGTCCGAACCCCCTGCTCGCCGCCTACCGGGTGGACGCCCTCCGGAACGCCGTGGCTCGCCTGCCCCGATCGGGGCGGGGAGAGGCGGCGGCCCGGCTGCTGCCCGAGGGGGTGACCACCCTCGAGCTCGGGCCGGCCGCCACGTTGAACGTCAACACGCCCGACGACCTGGAGCGGGCCCGAGCGGCGACCGTCGCCGACGCTCCGGGTGATAACCACTCACCATGACGAGCCTGCCCCGCGAGTACGCCGACGCCCTGGCCCGGGCCGCCGAGGTCGGGATCCGCCTCGACGACGACGAGGTCGACGCCGTTCTCGCCCTGGCCCGCACCGTGGCCCACGCCACCGAGCGCCGCTTCGCCCCCCTCGCGACGTACCTGGCCGGCAAGTACGTCCAGGCCCGCACCCGAAGCGGCGTCCCGGCCGCCGAGGCCCTGGCCGAGGCCGTCGCCCTGGTAAGGGAGCTCCTGCCGCCCGAGGCATGACGAGCGCAGTGCTGCCTCTCGGCGCTCGCACCATTGGCGACGCGGCGCTCATTTCACGACCAACGGACCATCGGTTCCGCTTTTTGACGTGCCTTGGGCCCAGGTGTATTTTGAGCGGCACAAGTCAGGTGTTCGCGAGTTTTATCGACGGTAAAGACCCTCTTCGGCGGTTCGATTGTCGGATGCGGATGTTTCGCTGTCGCGGCGATTCGCGCGCAACACGGGCGTAGGGGGTTTTCGTGCGGAACTGCCATTGCAGGTCAAGCGTGGTGTGGGGTGTTGTCCTCGGCGGATTCATCGCAGTGGCCGCTCTGCTCCTGCTCCAAGCACCGGCGTCCGCGTCGGCCGATATCGACGGAGCCAGGCCCACTCGAAGTGCCGAAGCCGCCGACAGGACGGCTCAGATCCGCGCCGACATGGAGGCCCGAACGCTCGCCCTCCAGGCCCAGGTCGCCGAACGCCGGGCCGAGGTGGTGGCCGAGGTGGAAACCCGAGTCGTCGCCAAACGGGCCGAGGTGGCCGCTCGATTGAGCCAGTCCCAGTCGGCCGCCGCCGGCTGCGGGTGCATGCCTGTCGGCGGCATGGGCAGCCCCGCAACTTTCACGCTCGACGGGGACTTCGACAAGGGCGACCTCAACAACGTCGTCCACACCCCGTCCGACCAGCTCCAACTGGCCGAACAGACGTCGCCCTTCCCGTTCCTGTGGGTCGCGGTCTCCTCCCGAGTAGGCCTGCCGAACAACCCAGCCAACAAAGGCACCATCGTCAAGATCGACACCCGAACCCGCAAGATCGTCGGAGAGTACTGGACCTCACCTCAAGGGCAGGCGGCCAACCCGTCCCGTACCACCGTGGATCCATGGGGCAATGTCTGGGCCACGAACCGCGCAGGAAACAGCGTCGTGCGTATCGGCATGGTCGAAAACCACCAGTGCATCGACCACAACGGTCTTCTTGGCATACAGACGTCGACCGGGCAGGGTGACGTCAGGCCGTGGACCAATGCGGGCTCGAAGGACACCGGGGGCGGAGTCTCCACGGCGCAGGACGATTGTGTGATCGCCTACACCCGCACCACCTCCCATGGCACCCGGCACATTTCTGTCTCGCTCAGCCAGGACGTCTGGGTCAGTGGAGTATCGGGTCCCGGCAAGGGCTCCTTCGACCTGATCAGCCCCGACGGCACGCTGCTCCGCACTGAGCCCTCAGTCGGCTACGGAGGCTACGGCGGGCTCACCGACAAGCAGGGAGTGGTCTGGTCGGCCGGGCCGTTCACCGACGTCCGGTTCGACACCCTAGGGCTGTTGAGGTGGCAGACGGTGAAGAACGGCAAGGACGTGCCCTTGACCGGTCTCCAACTGGCCCCGAGCTTCCCTGCGCCGGCCAACGGCGATGTGACCGGCTATCCAGGCACCATTCCCTACCCGCCCAACCCCCCCGCCAACCTGTACGGAGACGCCAGCTATGGGCTCTGCATCGACAGCGCCGGCAACGTGTGGAACACCGATCGGTTCAGGGGCTACACGCGGAAGTTCGCGCCGAACGGCATGCTGCTGGGCAGGTTCGACCATCACAGCAGGCGCGGCTCAAGGCTGTGCCGTCGGCCTCGATGACCACGTCTGGGTGGCCCAGGCTGGAGCCAACACCGTCGGGCACCTGAGAAACGATGGATCCTACCTTGGGACGGTACCAGTCGGGCAGAATCCGACGGGCGCGGCTGTGGACCGCGACGGCTACATCTGGGTCACGAACCTCGGGCCCTCCCCGTACAATCTCGGAGGCGGCTCCGTCTCTCGGATAGATCCGAAGCTCGGAGCAGCAGGACAAGTCACTCCGCCCGACATCGACGTCCTCGGAAACCCGTACAACTACAGCGACATGACGGGTAGCGCCGTGCCCGTCCATCCCAAGACCGGGTCGTGGGAGGTCGTATACGACTGCGGGTCAACCGGCATTGACGCCGCATGGGGCGCCATCACCCACAACGCCAGCATCCCGGCGGGCAGCGACCTGATCATCACGGCCTCGAGCAGCTCGGACGGCACCACGTTCAGCGACCCGGTCCGGGTGGCACCGGGCTCCCAGCCCAGCGTCCCGAACGGTCGCTTCCTCAAGGTCCGGGTCGTCTTCCTCCGGAACGCGGACACGGGCGAGTCCCCGGTCCTGCACGACATCACCCTCCGGGGCACCGATCCCACCATCACGGACTGCTGTCCGCCGCCGCCGCCGCCCCCGCCGCCTCCTCCGCCCCCCGAACGGAAGGTCGTGCACCTCCAGCCGACGACCGACATCGGGCCGGTCACCGGGTCACCTGATCGACAGCTCGCCCGCACCGGCACCGAGGTCGACGGCCTGGTGGCGTTGTCGATGCTCGCCCTACTGGTCGGCCTGGGGCTCATCCTCGTCTCGGGCCCCACGGCACGGGCGACGAGGGGCCGCTGACCAGACTGGACCAGCCCAGAGGCGCACAATGGAACCGTGATCGGCCTCGCCAGTCCGAGTAGGCCGGTCGTCGCTGGGGCGCTCGTGGCAGGGCTGTGGTTGGCCGCCGCCGTCCTTGGGCTCCTGGCCGTGTCGTCGCTCGCAGGCGTCCGGGCCGGGTTCGTCGTGAACATGGCCCAGACGCTGACACCGCTGATGCTTTTCGGCGCGATCCTGATCCTGGCGACCGCCATCGGCACCCGGCGGTGGGTACTGGCGGGCGTCGCGCTGGCGGTGGTGGCCAGCCACCTGGTGCTTCTCCTCCCCGTGGTCCGACCGAGGCCGCCGAGCGGCAACACGACGAGCGCCGTCACGGCGAGCGGGGCGGCTGCGCTGCGGGTCTTCTCCGCCAACCTCCGGTTCGGCAACCCCGACGTTCGCCCGATCGCCCGTGAGGCCATGGAGTCCGGTGCCGACGTGATCGCCCTCCAGGAGCTGACCGACGTGCACCTGGAGGCGATGCGGGCCGAGGGCGTCCTCGACGCCTATCCGCACGCGGTCGTCGATGCCCGCTCGGGCGCGTTCGGGTCGGCGATCCTCTCGACGCTTCCTCTCGCCGAGGCCCGGGTCGAGGAACTGGCGGGGCTGCCGATGTCGCGGGCCATCGTGACGTTCGACGGCCGGCCCGTGGAGCTCGTCAACGTCCACACCCTGTCCCCCATGAGCAGCGACAACTTCGACGTCCGCGACCGCCAACTCGCCGCCCTGGCCGACCTCGCCACCCGGTCCGAAGGCAAGGCGGTCGTCCTGGTGGGCGACTTCAACGCCAACCGGTGGCATCCGGCCTTCCGACGGCTGCTCGACTCGGGGCTCGGCGACGCCCACGAGCAGGTGGGCCGGGGCCTGGCCCGCACCTGGCCCAACGGAACCAAGCTGCCGACGTTCGCCCTGCTCGACCACGTGCTCGTGTCGCCACCGATCACCGCCGTCTCCGTTCGCGAGGGGACTGGTCGGGGAAGCGACCATCGTCCCGTCGTGGCCGATCTAGCCCTGCCGTAACACCGGGCGCGCTGGCAGACTGGGGCCATGACCGTCACCCGTGACTTCGAGGCCCCCAGAGACTTCGAGGCCCGCCGCCAGGAGCTGTGCCGGACCTACCTGAAGCCGGCCGAGGAGCGCGCCGCCAGCACCGCCCGGGGCGTGCACCACCTGGCCCTCGTCTGCAGCGACGTCGAGCAGACCATCCGCTTCTACCAGGGGCTTTTGGGCTTCCCGCTGGTCGGGATGTTCGAGAACCGGGACTACGCGGGGTCGACCCACTTCTTCTTCGACATCGGCAACGACAACCTGCTCGCCTTCTTCGACTTTCCCGGCCTCGGCCTCGGGCAGGCGGTGGAGGCGATCGGCGGCGTGCAGCACATCGCCCTTTCGGTGGGCCAGGAGGCGTTCGACACGCTGCGCGCCCGCCTCGACGACGCCGCCGTCGAGTACCTCGGCCCCGACCGGGGCCTCGACCGGTCCATGTACCTGAAGGATCCCGACGGCATCCAGATCGAGCTCCTGGCCGAGCCGCTGCGGATCATGGACGACGACTACATCGGCTGAGGACACGCACGGCTGACAGCGGCTGAAACCAGGTCAGCCGCGCTCGGCCTCCACCACCACGGCGATGCCCTGGCCGACGCCGATGCACATGGCAGCCAGCCCGTACCCGCCGCCCCGGCGCCGCAGCTCGTGTACCAGGGTGGTGAGGAGCCTGGCCCCCGAGCAGCCCAGGGGATGACCGAGGGCGATGGCCCCGCCGTTCGGGTTCACACGCGAGGGGTCGAGCTCCGGCCACGCCGCCAGGCAGGCCAGCGCCTGGGCGGCGAAAGCCTCGTTGAGCTCCACCGCCACGAGGTCGCCCCAGCCGATGCCGGCCCTGGCGAGAGCCCGTTTCGACGCCTCCACCGGGCCCAGGCCGTACAGCAGCGGCTCGATGCCGGTGACGGCCCGGGACACCACCCGGGCCAGTGGACGCCTTCCGCTCGACGCCGCGGTCGCGGTCGCGCCGCCGGCCAGCAGGAGGGCAGCGGCGCCGTCGCTTAGCGGCGAGGAGTTGCCGGCCGTCACCGTTCCTCCCTGACGGAATGCCGGCCACAGGGCGGCCAGCGCCTCGGCCGACGTGTCGGCCCGGATGCCCTCGTCCCGCGGCAGGCTCACGCCCGGCACCGGCACCACCTCGGCCGCGAACCGGCCGGCGTCCCACGCCGCCAGCGTATTGTGGTGGCTGCCCAGGGCGAACCGGTCCTGCGTCTCCCGCGAGATCGCTCCCCTCTCGGCCAGGATCTCGGCCCCTTCACCCAGGGCGACGGTCCACTCCGGGCGCATGGCCGGGTTGACCAGCCGCCACCCGAGCGCGGTCGGCACGGGCGGATCGTCGGGCCGCATCGTCACGTAGGGAGCCCGGCTCATCGACTCGACGCCCCCGGCGACCGCCACCGACGCGTCGCCCACGGCGATGGCCCGGGTCGCTCCCACCACCGCCTCCATCCCGGAACCACACAGCCGGTTCACCGTCACGCCGGGGACGCTCGGGGGTAGCCCCGCCAGGAGGACGGCCATCCGGGCGACGTCGCGGTTGTCCTCGCCGGCACCGTTGGCGTTGCCGAGCCAGACGTCGTCGATGCGGGCCGGGTCGAGCCACGGCGACCGCTCGACGAGGGCACGCAGCACCGTCGCCGCCAGGTCGTCGGGCCGAACGCCGGCCAGCGCGCCGTGGTAGCGCCCCACCGGAGTCCGCACCGCGTCGAGGATGAAGACGTCCTCGCTCACGTCTCCCGGCGCCCCGGGATGGGTACGGTGGGCCGATGGCGGACCAGAAGCCCTCCCCGGTCCGGATGCTGGGTCGGGGCCTGGTCAAACGGTGCCCGCTGTGCGGCAGAGGGAACCTGTACACCGGCTGGTTCACGATGCGCGACAACTGCCCGGGGTGCGGCCACCGCTTCGAGCGAGACCCCGACTTCTTCTTCGGGGCCTACGTGATCAACCTGGCCATCACCGAAGGTCTCCTGCTGCTGTTCGCGATCGTGCCGCTCATCGCCCTGCTGGCGTCGGACCGCGACGTCAACATCGTGCCCATCCTCGTCGTGGGGTTGGGGGCTGCGATCGTGGCGCCGATCGCGTTCTACCCGTTCTCGAGGACGATCTGGGCCGCGATCGACCTCATCCTGCGGCCCGCCGGCGCGGCGGAGCCGTCCGACCGCGCCTGAGCGTCGGGTGAGGCCCGGGACCTCCCCGGGCCTCACCGACTCGAAAATCCCCAGGTCGGCCTACCGCTGGAGCCCTGCGGCCAGGCCCTGTCCGGCCGACATGGCCTTGCCGATCAGCTCGTTGTTCATGGCCTTGCCCAGCAGCTCCCCGCCCTTGACCTGCTCGACGAGCTTCATGGCCATGTCGGTGAGCCCGGCGCTCTGCACGCCGGCCATGGCCTTGCCCATCAGCGCCTGGGGCATGCCACCCTGGAGCACGCCGGCGGCCTTGCCGGCCACCTGCTGGAGCGCACCGCTCTGGGCGACGGCGAGGGCCTTGCCGAGCAGCTCCTGCGCACCGCCGCCCTGGATGAGCCCGGTGGCCTTCCCGGCCAGGTCGCCCACGCCGGCTCCCTGGACGGTGGCGGCGATCTTGCCCAGCAGCTCCTCGGAGCCGCCGCCCTTGACCATGGCGATCGCCTTGCCGAACAGGTCGCCGTTGGTGATCTGCTCGATCATCCCCTGGATTTCTTTGCTCTGAACCATGGCGACCACCTGCCCCACCGCGTCCTTGGCCCCGCCGCCCTGGATGGTGCCGACGAAGTTCGTGGCCGCGTCCTTGGCCATCGGCACCGCCTGGGCGACCAGGGGGAGCGCCATCTCCTTGGCCATCTCGAGCAAGGGCGCGATGATGTCGATCGCCCCTGATGGACTGGCCAGCAGCGCTCCGATGGCGTCGCCGCCGGCACCGTTCGCCGCCGGCGCCGGCTCTTCGGGAGGCGCGTGCTCGGCCGCTTCTGCCGCATCCTTCTTCATCTTCGCCGCCGCTACTGCCTCACGCATCGAACTCATGTCTCGATCTCCTTTCGGCCGGCATCCCCCGCGCCCCCAACGTCGGCCCTTCGGGTCACCGATCACACCTGGGTTTCCGATTGCTGTGCGATGACTCTACCGACTTCGCGGCGCCGCGGCCGGTTCCGTCCAACTGATTCCGTATGCCGCACAATGGTCGCCGTGGCGACCGCCGATTCACCGTCCGCAGCTGTCCTCAAAGCAGTGAGCGAAGCGGTGCTCGGAGTGGCCGGCGACCTGTCGGTGCACACGGTTCTGGAGCGCCTCGTGCACGCCGCCCGCCGGCTGGTTTCGGCCCGGTACGCGGCGGTCGGTGTCCCCGACGACGACGGGACCGGGTTCGCCCAGTTCATCCACGCCGGGATGAGCGACGAGCTGGTGGAGCAGATCGGCCCCCTCCCCCGCACCCACGGCCTGCTCGGAGCCCTCCTTTCCGACCCGAAGCCGATGCGGGCCCACGACGTGAGCGCCGACCCCCGGTTCACCTGGTGGCCGGCCGCCCATCCCCGCATGCGCTCGTTCCTCGGGGTGCCCATCGTCTTCAAGGGCGACGTGGTCGGCGCCTTCTACCTGGCCGACAAGGAGGGCGCTGCCGCCTTCAGCGAGGACGACGAGGCACTCATCGGCGTGCTGGCCGCCCACGCCGCCATCGCCATCGAGAACGCCAGGCTGTACGAGCACAGCCGGGAGCTGAGCATCGTCGAGGAGCGCACCCGTGTCGCCCGGGAGCTGCACGACGCGCTGGCCCAGACCCTGTTCAGCCTCGGGCTCACCGCGGGAGCCGCGGCCGCGCTGGTCCGCACCGACCCCGACCGGGCGGAGGCGGCGCTGGCCACCGTCCAGGACCTGGCCCGGGCGGCGGCGTCGGAGGTGCGGTCGCTGGTGTTCGAGCTCCGACCGACGGCGCTCGACGTCGACGGGCTCGCCGCCGCGCTGGCCAAGCACCTCGAGCTGGTGGGCCGGGCGCACGGGCTGGAGGTCGCCATGACCTTCTCGGGTTCGGGCGGCATCGACCCGGCGACGGAGGCGCAGCTGTTCCGCATCGCCCAGGAGGCGCTCACCAACGTCGTCCGGCACGCGTCGGCCCGCTCGGTGTCGGTGACCCTCGAGGTGGGCGACGAGGCCGTCGCCCTGACGATCGCCGACGACGGCGAGGGCTTCGACCCCGCGGCCCGGGCCATCCGCTCGCGCCGGCTGGGGCTGACGTCGATGCGGGAGCGGGCGGCGGCGCTCCGCGGCCACCTCACCGTCGACTCGGTCCCCGGCGAGGGGACCACCGTCTCCGTCGTCGTACCGAATGCCTGATCCTCGTCCGCCTCGCCGGGACGGCCGGTCCCATCCGGGTGCTCGTGGCCGACGACCACCCCGTGGTGCGCCAGGGCCTGCGCTCGTTCCTCGACACCCGCGAGGGCATCGAGGTGGTGGGCGAGGCGGCCGACGGCGAGGAGGCGGTGGAACTCGCCGCCTCGCTCCGGCCCGACGTCGTGCTCATGGACCTCGTCATGCCGGGCGGCGGCGGGCTGGCGGCGATCAGACGGCTGGCCGAGGTCGCGCCAGGGGCGCGGGTGCTGGTGCTCACCAGCTTCTCCTCCGACGACCAGGTCATCCCCGCCATCCAGGCCGGCGCCGCCGGCTACCTGCTCAAGGACGCCCACCCGTCCCAGGTGGAGGAGGCGATCAGGACCGTAGGCCGGGGCGAACGCCTGCTCGACCCCCAGGTGGCGGCGGTGGTGATGGCCGAGGTGGCCCAGCCGCGGCCGGCCGGCGCGCCAGGCGCGTCGGCGCTGGCCCTCCTCACGCCCCGGGAGACCGAGGTGTTGGCGCTCCTCGGCGAGGGCCTCTCGAACCGGGACCTGGCGGCCCGGCTGTTCGTGTCGGAGAAGACGGTCAAGACCCACGTGAGCAGCGTCCTGGCCAAGCTCGGCGTCGCCGACCGCACCCAGGCCGCCCTCTTCGCGGCGAGGCACGGACTGGCCGGCGCCGGGGGGTCGTAGGCCTTCCGGCCGAGGCCGAAACCGGCCCTGCGCCCGATGTGGGCGGGAGGGCCGGTCCGTACGGTTGGGCCCATGACAACGAACCAGACCGACAGGCCCGTCGCCCTCGTCACCGGCGCGTCGCGCGGCCTCGGGCGGGCCCTCGCCGGCGCCCTCGCCGACAGGGGTTGGCCCTCGTGATCGACGCCCGGGGCGCCGACGCCCTCCACCGGGCCGCCGGGGCCCTGGCCCGGGTCACCACCGTCGTGGCCCTGCCCGGCGACATCGCCGACGAGAGCCACCGCGCCGACCTGGTGGCCGCCGTCCGCGGCCTCGGGCGCCTCGACGCCCTCGTCCACAACGCCAGCGTCCTCGGGCCGAGCCCGCAGCCCCCGCTGGCCGACTACCCCCGCGACGTGCTCGAACGCGTCTACGCGGTGAACGTCCTCGCCCCTCTCCGGCTGACGCAGCTGGCCCTGCCCCTCATCCCGCCGGGCGGCTGCGTGGTGGCGGTGACGTCCGACGCCGCGGTCGAGACCTACGAGGGCTGGGGCGGGTACGGGTCGTCGAAGGCGGCGCTGGAGCAAGCCACCGCGGTGCTGGCCGCCGAGCGTCCCGACCTGCGGGTCTACCGGGTCGACCCCGGCGACATGAACACGCAGATGCACGCCGAGGCGTTCCCCGGCGAGGACATCTCCGACCGCCCGCCGCCCGAGGCCAGCGTCCCCGGCCTGATGCGCCTCATCGAGGGCACCCTGCCGAGCGGCCGCTACCAGGCCCGCGTCCTGAGTGCCGTCCGATGACCGCCTTGACACTCACTGGCACGCTCGACCCACCGGTGCTGCCGGTCGGCTTCGACCTGCCGCCATACTTCGACCTGCCTGGCGACCTGATCGCGGCCGAGCCGGTCGAGGCGTCGGGCGGTCGCCGCCACGACGTCAGGATGATGGTGGCCTGGCGTTCCCGCGACCGGCTGGAGCACACGACCTTCGCCGACCTCCCGTCGTTCCTGGACGCCGGCGACGTGGTCGTGGTCAACACCTCGGCCACCCTGCCCGCGGCCGTTCCGACCGACGACGGTCTCCTCGTCCACCTGTCGACCCGGCTGCCCGGCGACCTCTGGCTGGTCGAGCTCCGGGTGCCGAGTGGGGCGGGGAGCCAGCCCTTCCTCGACGGGCAGCGCTACTCGGACGGGCAGGCCGGTCGCCGGCTCGACCTCCCGGGCGCCGGCACGGTCGAGCTGCTGGCCCCCTACCCGGCAGGCGGGCCGGTGGCCGACTCTCCCGCCCAGGTCTGGCCCGCTCGCCTCTGGTACGCCGTCCTGTCACTCCCGGGGAATGTCGCGGCCTTGCCGCACACGCTGCCCGCCTACCTCGCCGAGTTCGGGCGGCCCATCCGGTACGGCTACGCCGACCGCGCCTTCCCCCTGTCGGACTACCAGACGGTCTTCGCGCTCGAGCCCGGCAGCGCCGAGATGCCCAGCGCCGCCCGACCGTTCACGCCCGAGGTGGTCACGGCGCTGGTGAGCAGGGGCGTGGCGGTGACACCGATCGTCCTGCACACCGGCGTCTCCTCGGCCGAACCCGGGGAGCTCCCGTACCCCGAGCAGTACCGGGTGCCCGTCGAGACGGCGGACCGGGTCAACGCCGCCCACCACGCCGGCCACCGCGTGATCGCCGTCGGCACCACCGTCACGCGTGCCCTCGAATCGGCGGTCGACGAAGCCGGCACCGTGCACCCGTCCCACGGCTGGACCGAGCTGGTCGTCACCCCGGAGCGGGGGGCACTGGTCGTCGACGGGCTGCTCACCGGCTGGCACCCTCCCGCCGGCTCCCACCTCCTGCTGGTGGAGGCAGTCGGAGGGCGGGCGGCGGTCGACCGCAGCTACGCCGCCGCCCTCGAGCTCGGGTACCGGTGGCACGAGTTCGGGGACGTGCACCTGCTGCTGCCCTGACCCGCAAGAATGGCCGGATGCACTTCCGGCTCGAGCAGCGCTTCGACGCGCCCTTGGGGGCCGTCGAGGCCGCCTTCGTGGACCCCGACCTGCTCGCCCACCTCTCGGGCCTGGCCGACCTGGGCCACCCCGAGCTGCTCGACCAGGTGGCCGACGGCGACACGGTCCGCCAACGGGTGCAGTACCGGTTCACCGGCGACCTGTCGCCGGCCATCGCCGCCGTCCTCGACCGCGACCGCCTCACGTGGGTGGAGGAGTCCGAGCTCGACCGCAGCACCCACCGACAGTCGTTCCGCATCGTCCCCGACCACTACCGCGACCGCCTGAAGTGCTCCGGCACCGTCACGCTCGAGGAGGGGTACGGCAAGACCCTGCGGGTGGCAGAAGCCGACCTCGACGTACGGTTCCCGTTCGTCGGCCAGACCGTCGCCCGCACGATCGTCGCCGGCCTGGTCGAGAACGCCGCCACCCAGCAGCAGGCGGTGGCCGAGTGGCTGTCGAGAAGATCGCACCCGAGCTGACCCGACGGCGAGGGGCCGGTCGTCAGTCCCTGGGCGGCGGCTCGGCGGTGAGGTGGGACACCAGGGCCTCGCTGATCGTGCGCAGCTGCACCACTTGCTCGTCGGTCAGCGTGTCGAACACGTGGCGGCGGACGCCCTCCACGTGGCCCGGGGCAGCCGCCTCCAGCGCGGCGAAGCCCTCGTCGGTCATCACCGCGAAGGACCCCCGCCGGTCGGTGGGACAGCTCTCCCGGCGTACCCACCCCGTCTCCTCCAGCCGGGCGACGGCGTGGGAGATCCTGCTCCTCGACGACTGGGACCGCTCGGCCAGCTGGCTCATCCGCAGCCGCCGGTCCGGCGCCTCCGAGAGGCGCACGAGGATCTCGTAGTACCCGTGCGGGAACCCGGCGTCGCGCTGGAGCTCGCGGTCGAGCTGGTCGTACAGCAGGTTGGTGGCGACGAGGAACGACCGCCACGCCTGTTGCTCGTCGTCGGACAGCCACCGGGTCTCGCTCATCGCAACAGCCAGTCTGCCACCGGAATGATTGAATGCTCAAGCATGTTGGACCGAGATGCCAGTTGGCCGGGCGGTACCCCGGGGGAAGGATGACTCATGCCCATCACACGACTCAACCACGCGGTGCTCTACGTGCGGAACGTGGCCCGCAGCGTGGCCTTCTACACCGAGGCGCTGGGCTTTCGCGTCCTGCCCATGACGCCCGACGGGTTTTCCGGCGCGGCGTTCCTCCAGGCCCCGGGGTCGACCAACGACCACGACATCGGGCTGTTCGAGATCGGTGACAACGCGGGATCGTCCACCGCCGGGCGGTCGTCCGTCGGCCTCTACCACCTGGCCTGGGAGGTCGACACGCTCGGTGAGCTCGAGCGGTTGGCGCAGGTGCTGACCGACCGGGGGGCGCTGGTCGGGGCCACCGACCACGGCACCACCAAGAGCCTCTACGGCCGCGACCCCGACGGCCTCGACTTCGAGATCGCCTGGATCGTCCCCGCCGACCTCCTCGACGCCGACGCCCTCGACGGCCGCCGCCAGCTCGCCCGCCTCGACCTCGAGCGCGAGAAGCAGCGCTACGGAGCAACAACCGCCGGCGGAATCTAGTTAGTCGTTCGCGCCGGCCGCCCCCGGAGCTCGCTCAACTCGCCAGAACGGAGCGAGCAAAGCGAGCGAGTCGGGTCGAAACGCGGATAGCGTCACTTGCCTGACCGCACTGACCCCTCACCGGATCAGCGTCACGGTAGGAGCCGTGCTCCTCGCGCTCGGCCTGGCGATGCCGGTCCGTGACGCCGGCGCCGACGAGATCGCCGACAAGCAGGCCGAGGCCGCCACGCTCTCGGCCAAGCTCGCCGACCAGGCCCGCTCGATCCTCGGCCTCGACAGGGAGCACCGCCGCGCCCAGGAGCGCCTCACCCAGGCCCAGTCCGCCCTGATCCAGGCGGAGGCGGAGCTGACAGGGGCCGAGCGCCGCCAGGAGGAGGCCCGCCTCAAGCTCGTGGTGCACGCCCAGCTGGCCTACATGACCGGGGGGTCGGCGTCGGTGGTCGGTCGCATGACCCAGGGGCCCGGCGACGACATCGTGGCCCGCACCACCTACCTGCGGATGGTCCACGGCGAGGACCGCCTCGCCGTCGGGCGGCTGCGGTCCACCCGGGAGGATCTCCAGCTGCGGCGCCAGTCGCTCGTCGACGCCAACCGCAAGGCCGCCGACGAGGCCGGCGCCCTGGCTCGGGACAAGGGTGCCCTGGACCACGCCCTCGCCGCCCAGCAGGCCGTGTACAACAAGGTGAGCGGCGAGCTGACCGGCCTGGTGGCGGCGGAGCAGAGGAAGGCGGCCCAGGCCGAGGCCCTGCGCGCCGCAGACGCCGCGGCCAAGGCCAGGCAGGTGGTGCCCGTCGCCTCCGTGGCGCCGGTCGGCGTGGCGTCCACCGTGCCCACCCCGGCCCCCGCCGGATCGCCTCTCTCGATGGACGAAGCCTTCGCCTGCATCCGCCAGCTGGAGTCCGGCAACAACTACGCCGCGCCCAACGGCGGGGCCTACCAGTTCCTCGACTCCACGTGGCAGTCGCTCGGCTACACGGGGTCCGCCCAGGACCACCCGCCGGCCGTCCAGGACCAGGCGGCGCCGCGAGCTGCAGGCGCGGTCGGGGTGGGGCCAGTGGACCGTGGCGCCGCGCTGCGGCCTCATCTGACCCGGCCTGACCTGCCGCGAGAACGAGGCCGGCTGACCCGCTGGCCCGACAAGGCCAGGTAACGCCCCGCTCAAGTTCTCCGCAGGTCCTGCCGACGAAGCGGCTCACAACCTGACCCACTCGAAGCGTCCGGGACCGGCAGCAGCAGTCGCAGGGGCACGTCACGGCAACCGCTGCGCCGACCGGGTGAAGGAGACCGATGTCCCTCTCGCGCCCTTGTCGCGCCGCGGCTGCAGTCCTGACCGCCACCCTCCTCCTGACCCTTGCCCCGCCCGCCTCGGCCGACACCGCTTCCGACGAGGCACGCGTCCTCACCCTGATCCAGCAGACCCGCTCCTCGGTGGGTGCGCCCACCCTCCGGGTCGACTCGGCGCTGACCTCGGCGGCTCGCTCGTGGGCGGCCAAGATGGCCCGCGACGGCACCATCTCCCACAACGTCGGCATCGGGTCGCAGGTCACCGCCTCGAAGCTGTCCGAGAACGTCGGCATGGGGGCCACCGTCAACGTCGTCCACCAGGGCTTCCTCAACAGTCCCGGCCACCGGGCGAACATGGTGGACAGGGGGGTCAACTCCGTCGGCGTCGGGGTGGCGTACGCCAACGGCTACGTGTTCGTCGTCCAGGACTACGCCCAGATGGCCACGCCGTCCCAGCCGAACCGGCCGCCCGCGGTGCCGACCGAGATCACGCCCGCGAACGCCGTCACCCTTCGGTCGGCTCCGGCCGTGGCGACCGCCCGCTTCAGCGACCCCGACGGCAAGACGGGTGCCATCTTCTTCGTCATGGCCAACGACCAGGGCAAGATCGTGCGCCAGGGCTGGAGCGCGGTCGTGTGCTCGGGTTGCGTGGCGAGCCTCTCGATCGCCGGACTTCCGGACGGGATGTACGCCCTGTACGCGATGTCCCTCGACGGGATCGTCGCCTCGGCCCTGTCCGCCCCGTCCATCTTCGGCATCGACCACACCGCCCCGTCCGCGCCCGTCGGCCTGCAGCGTGTCGGCGGCCACGCCTACGTCGTCTATAACGACGCCGACGGCACCGCCGGCTGGGTGTACGTGTTCCTGTACGGCCCCGGCGGCAACCTGTTGACCCACGGCTGGACGTCGAAGGTGTGCGCCGGCTGCGTCGCCACCTACGCCCTCCCCCCGATGGGACCGGGCACCTACAGCCTGTACGCGTTCTCCTACGACGGGCTCGTCTCGCCCAGCGTCGGGCCCGTCTCCTTCGTCGTGTGAAGCCGATTTCCTGCGTCGTGTGAGGCCCGGGAACAGGCCTCAAGTCCGGAGTGGGTGCTGCCGACAGAGCAGGCCCAAGCACCTATGCGACACATGACAAGGGACCGGCGCAGGACTTCGCCGGGCGGGACATCGGAGACTCGGCCGCCGGGCCGAGAAGGAGACCGATGCCCGTACCTCGATCCTGTCGCGCCGCGACCGCCACCCTCGCAACCGTCCTACTGGTCTCCCTCGCACCGCCGGCGTTGGCCGACAGCGCGTCGGACGAGGCGCGCGTCGTCGCCCTCGTCCAGCAAGAGCGGGCCGCGGCCGGCGCGCCGGCCCTCCCCCTGCACGCAGGGCTGACGGCAGCAGCCCGCACCTGGGCCCTCACCATGGCGGCGGCCGGCACCATCTCCCACAACGTCGGGCTCGGCTCGCTCGTCAGCGCGTCCAGGCTGGCCGAGAACGTCGGTATGGGGGCGTCGGTCGACGCCATCCATCAGTCCTTCCTCGCCAGCCCCGGGCACCTCGCCAACCTGCTGGACACCAGGGTCAACGCGATCGGCGTCGGCGTGGCGTACGCCAACGGCTACGTCTTCGTGGTACAGGACTTCGCCACGGTCCCGCCCAACCGGCCGCCGGCCACGCCCACCGGCGTGACGCCTGCCCACGGATCGGTCCTCCCGGCGTCGCCGACCCAGGTCTCGGCCCAGTTCTCGGATCCCGACGGGACCCCCGGTTTCGTCCACTTCCTCGTCGTCGACGACCTCGGCGGCGCCGTGCACGAGAGCGACAGCGCCCAGGTGTGCTCGGGTTGCGTCGCCAGCGTGACCATCCCGGAGCTCGGCGACGGCATGTACGCCACCTACGCCTACGCCAGCGATGGCAGCGCCGCTTCGTTCTGGTCGGGTGCACGGTCCTTCGCCGTCGACCGCGACCCCCCGCTCCCACCGACGGGGCTGGCCAAGACCGCACCCGCCAAGGCGACCGCCGTCTACAGCGAGCCCGACGGCACTGCCGGCTGGGTGTACGTCTACGTGATCGGTCCGGCGGGCACGCTGGTCAGCCACGGGTGGTCGGACCAGGTGTGCTCGGGATGCACGGCCACCTACGCCCTCCCGGCGTTGGCGTCGGGTTCCTACACGCTCTACGCGGTCGCATACGACGGGCTCGTCTCGCCGATGGTCGGTCCCGTTCCCTTCGTCGTCTGATCGCCCTCCTCGACGACCTGGCCCTCGACAAGCCCGCCACCGTGCAGCACGGTGCGCGCACTGGGGGTGCGCCGGGTGAGGATCGGTCTGCTGCGCTGCTGGAGCTCATGGCGTGGATGAGACGCCGACCGCTCGCGCCGGGGGGCGAGGCCACGTGGACCGACGACGGGGCGGCCCCGCACACCGCCACGTTCGACGACGAGACCCTGGACACCGGGAGGATCGCCCCGGGCGCCTCGGCCAAGCTGACCGCGCCGCTGAAGCCCGGCAGCTACAGCTACCGCTGCGACGTTCACCCGGCCCGGATGCGCAGGGTGCTGGTGGTGGTCGGCGAGGGGGAGGACCCGGCCCGCGACCCCGCCGCACCGGCCGCCGCGGTCGCCGTCGGGGACGGCCCCGGAGGCGGTGTCTCGGCCCTGGTGCTGGCCACCGGGGTGATCGGCGCCTTCCTCGGGGGCCTCGGTATCGGCGCCTTCCTCAGGCCGCGGCGCAAACCACCTGCGGACACAGCCGCGCCGGCGGCCGGCGCCTACGCCGGGCCGTAGCCGCTGCCGGACTGAGCGGCGATCAGCTTGGGGCGAATCGACAGCAGGTAGACGAGGGCCACGATCCATCCCACGCCGCACAGGACGGTCAAGACAACGATCAGCACGATCCAGAGGGTCTTGTTCTGGCCGGTGGCGCCCCAGGCCGAGTCAGGACGGCTGACGGCGTCGACGATCGCCCAGATCGGCAGGACCAGGGCGACCGCCGCCACCACAAGGATGATGACGACCTCGATGGGGCCGAAGTTCACGGCGCCGCCTCCTGCAGTCGTGCGTCGATCCCCGTCTTGATCAGTACGGGGCTGATCAGTACATGCCGCCCGACTGTGCGGCGATCAGCTTCGGCCGGATCGACAGCAGGTAGACGAGGGCGACGACCCAGCCGAGCCCGCACAGGAACGCCAGGACGATCATGAGCACGACCCAGGTCGTCTTGTTCTGCCCGGCGGCCTGCCACGCCGCGTCGGGACGTTGGAGGGCGTCGACAACTCCCCAGATCGTGATGCCCAGGGCGGCGAGCCCCAGGATCAGGAAGACAAAAACGAGTGAATTGTCCATGCCGCCCCCTCGTTCGTTCCCGCCAGGTCAGGTGAGGGGCGAGCGTACCTGCCGGGCTGCTCCTGCGCTCGGGCGACCCGACGGCCGCGGCCGACCTCAGGCGGGAGACCCGCCGGGCCGAGGTCGGGGCCGACGTCCACTCCGGCGGCGGCGTCGGCGAGGCGACCGGTGTAGTGCGCCCAGCCGTGGTCGTGGATGCCGACCTGGTCGTCCGGCAGGCCGGAATGGACCAGCCGGACCCGGGTCTTGCCGCCCTCGGGATGCAGCGAGATCTCGACCGTGCTCGACCCAGGCCCCACGGGGTTGCCGGGGGCGTCCCACCCGAAGGTGAACACCACCTTCTCGTCGGGCACCACAGCGACGAACTCCCCCGCCCCGGTGAACTGCCCGGCCACCAGCACCCGGTAGGTGCCTCCTGGCCTCGGGTCCAGCTCCACCTCCGTGCCCATCCAGCGGGTGTGCTGTTCGGCCACGGTGAGCAGCTCGAAGATGGTGTCGGCACTGGCATCGACCACGATCTCGCGCACGAGCTCTGCCATCAGGTCTCTCTCCTCTTCTCTCGCTCGTCGGCCTCGGCCATGTCGCGGAGCCGTACGAGCCGGTCGGCCCAGAAGTCGTCGAGGAACCGGCGAAGGTCCTCGACGGTGTCGGGGCGGGCCCGGTAGAAGCGCCGGGTGCCCTCACGCCGCTCTGTCACCAGGCCCGCGTCCTTGAGCACCCTGAGGTGCTGGGAGACGGCGGGGCGGGTGACGTCGAAGCGGGCGGCGATGGCGCCGGCGGGCAGCTCCTGGCTCCACACCAGGCGGAGGATCTCCCGGCGCCGAGGTTCGGCGATCGCTCGCAGGGCCGCGTCCACACCGACAAGCGTAAGGGCTTCCTTTCGTAAGTGTCAACTAACTAATTCGGAAGTTCTCCACGGTCGACGGCAACGTGGCTCCGCAGTAGAACTGAGAATCCACACCCGGGCCCGCCTATGGAGACCCGGCGGGCACGCCAGGAGGCCCCAGGTGAGGCCCGATACCCAGTGAGGATCGTCACGTTCAACACCCAGCACGCCCGTCGGTCGGGCCGCTGGGCCGCGACCGACACCCTGGCCGAGTACTGCGCCGGGCTGGACGCCGACGTGCTCGCCCTCCAGGAGCTCGACACCGGCGCACCCCGGTCGGCGTGGAGGGACCAGGCCGCAGCGGTGGCCGAGGCCGCCGGGATGGCCCACACCTTCGGCCGGCCGCCGCGTCATGCCGCTGGGCAGCCACGGCATCGCCCTGCTCGTGCGGGGTGGCATCGAGGAGGCCCGCGTCGTTGCCCTGGCGCACTGGCGGCGGCACCGGGGACGGTGCGCGGTGCTGGCGGTGGTGACCGTCGGGGAGCGCCGGATCTCGGTGGCCGCCACCCACCTGTCGCCCCACCGCGGTGAGAACGTCCCCCAGCTGCGCCGGGTGGTCGGCGAGCTGTCGGCGATGTCGGCCCCCCGCCTGCTGCTGGGCGACCTCAACCTGCTGGCCACCGACGTCAGGCCCCTGATCGCCGGCACCGGGCTGACGCTGGCCGACCCGACGGCTCCGACCGTGCCCGCCGACGACCCCCGGTACCGCGTCGACCACGTCGCCGTCGACGGGTTGCGGATCCAGCTGGTCGACGTGCTCGCCCGTGCGCCGATCAGCGACCACCGCGCCCTGCTCGTCGAGGCCGGCTGACGAACGGTGGCCTTGCCCACCCGATTTCGTCGAGACCGACCTGGAAGCGCTGGCCGGGCAGAGTTCTGCGATTGACCGCAACCCGTGTGCTGGGTGACCATGGCGCATCACCTCCACCCGGCCCCGCGAACTGATCCACTACGCCTGGTGTCGGCGAGCGGGCGACGTCTGGCTTCGCCACCCCGACCGTGCCCGCGAGGCGCTGGAGTCGGCGGCGCGGGCCGGCACCCTCGGTGCGACCGCGACGGGCCTGCTGGCCTGGCTCATCCTGTCCGGCGAGGGTGACGAGAAGAGTGCCGAGACGGTGGCCCGGACGGCGCTGTCCCTGGGCGGCGACACCCGGTTCGCCACCGCCGTCCTCGCCGACGTGCTGCTCCGGCGGGCCGAGTACGACTCTGCGCTGGCCGTCCTGAGCGCCGCCCGCAGCCAGTTCCGTGGCATCCCGTGGTACGACCTGACCTTTGCCGACGCCCTGGTGGAGGCCGGACGGGTGGAGGACGCCGAGCTTGTGCTCGAGGACGCGGTCGAGCGGCCGACGCTGCGCCGTCACGCGCTGAAGCGCCTGTCCCGGCTGGCGCTGGACCGTGGCGACCGGCCCGCGCCCGACGCTTCTTCGAGCAGCTCGTGGCCCTGGCCCCCGACTACCTGGTCTACGCGTCCGACTATCAGATCCTCGGCGACCTCCAGCTGGAGGCCGGCGACACCGATGCGGCCGAGGTCACGTGGCGGAAGGGCGCGGAGATCTACCCCCGGCACCTGCCCCTGGCTAGTCGCCTCCGGGAGCACTGCGGCGTCACCGCACCGCCCCGCGCACCCCGGATCCCGGCGGTCATGGAGATCGACCTCGGTGTCCGCCGCATCCCGGTGCGCACCCGGTTCATCACCTGGCGGGTCGGTCTGGCCGAGACGATCGAGGAGGCCATCGTCGGCGTGCGCCAGCCCGGCGACGTCATCGCCCTGTCCGAGAGCGCGGCCGCGGCCGGCCAGGGCCGCGTCCTCCCCCTCGAGCTGGTGGAGCCCGGGCGCCTGGCCCGCTTCCTCTGTCCCTTCGTCGGCAAGGCCGGCCCCCTCCACAGCCCGTCGGGCATGCAGGGGGCGATCATGGTGTGTGGCAGGGGCCGCGTCGTCGCCGGCGCGGTGGCCGGTGCCCTCGGCAAGGTCGTCGGGCACCAGGGTTGGTTCTACCGGGTCGCCGGGCCCCAGGCGGCGATGATCGACGACGTCGCCGCCTGCCTGCCGCCCCACGACCACCACCTGATCTTCGGGCCCCGCGATCCCGACGGCCTGGCCCGGCGGTTGGCCACCGCCCTCCACGGCAAGGTCGCCATCGTCGACGCCAACCACTCCAGCGGCGCCTGGGTCGTCGGCGCCTCCTACGGGGTCGACAAGGAGTGGCTGTGCAAGGCCCTCGCCGACAACCCGGCGGGCAACGAGGACGAGCAGACCCCCGTCGTGCTGGTCCGCCGGGTCATGGCCTGAGAACCGGTCATGGCCTGAGAATCCGGCTGGCGGCGTCGGCCACCAGGCTCGACGTGCCACGGGCCCAGGTCCTGGTGCACGGGCAGGGCCAGCAGTTCCTGCCGCAGCGGGTCGAGCTCGGCGAAGCGGTTCCGGTCGAGCATCGGATGGGCCACCGGCCAGATCTCGATGGCCCGCACGCCGTGCCGGAGGAGCTCGGCGATGGCCCCTGCGCGGTCGGCCGCCCGCACCGGGAGGTAGAGCGGGCACACCCCCGGCGGCAGGTCCCGGTACCGCTCGGGGCACAGCGGGCCGAGGGCGTCGGCCAGGACCGTGTAGTTGGCCCGGCGACGGGCTCGGATGGCGGTGGCGTCGGCGTCGGCGAGCGTGTCGACGATCCGCTCGGTCAGCCGTGACGGGCGGCTGGCAGCCCGCTCGACGTCGGCTACGTCCATCCCCCACTCGCCGATCACCGCCTCGGTGAGCCGGCCCTCGGCCGCCGCCGCGTCGGCCCTGCTGACCTTGGCCAGCGCCGCCACCGCCGGCTCCCGGATCGCGGCATGGCCGGAGAGCGCAGCCCGTCCCACCAGCAGCGAGGCCACCGATCGGGCCACGCCCTTCGCTGGAGGCCGGCCGTGCGGCTCGGGAAGGCCCTCGGTCACGAGAACCGCCCCCCCGTCCGGGACGCCCAGCGACTTGCGGGGGCAGAACACCGCGGCGTCGGCGCCCGCTCCGAGCGGCATCCCGTCGCCGCCCGCGGAGAACATGCCGTGGGCCACGTCCTCGATGACAAGGACGCTCGGCGGTCGCGGGGGCAGCGGGAACCCGAAGTGGGAGATGAGGTAGACGGCGTCGACGCCGGCCGCCACCTTGGCCAAGTCGTCGTCGTCGACCTCCAGCGACGGCGTGACCCGGTAGAAGACGACGTCCACCCCGGCCAGCCGGGCGGCGTCGACCTCGGCGCCGCAGTGAAACGACGGCATCGCCAACCTGCGGCCCTGGCCCAGACCGAGCGCCTTCAACGCCAGCCAGACGGCACCTCGGCCGAGGTGGGTCAGGCGGAGGCCCGGCTCGGTGAACGGGTAGGGCGCCGGCCGTGACCCGCGGGGGGCGACGAGGTCAGCCGGCCCGAGCGTCGGATATACGCCGATGAGCGGACGGCGGGCGTGCTTCACCGGCGGACGAGGATCCTGCGGAACAGGGCCAGGTCCTCGACCCGCAGGACCTTGGCCGTACCCACGAAGGCGGCCAGGCCGAGCACCCCGCCGGCCAGGAGCTCCACCAGGGCCCGCCCGCCGCCGGGGTCCATCACCGACCGCGCCGCCGCCAGCCCGGCCAGCATGCCCGCCGCGGCCAGGGCCGACGCGGCGAAGATCTTGGCCAGCTCGACGAACGTGTGGCGGGCCTCCAGGCCACCGATGCGCCGGGCCAGCACCCACCAGGCCAGAACCGCCCCGAACACGTACCCGAGGGAGTGGGCCAGGGCCAGGCCGGCCACGCCCATGTGGGGGAAGAGAACGAAGTCGAGAACCACGGTGACGACGTTGCCGATCAGGTTCAGGTACGCCGGCGTCTTGGCGTCCTGGAGGGCGTAGAAGCTGCGCAGGAAGAGGAGGAAGGCCGAGAAGGGAAGCAGTCCCACCGCGAACATGGCCAGCACGTCGGCCACGAGCTCGCGGCTGGTCCCGCTCATGACGCCCCGCTCGAGCAGGGTCTGGATCAGGGCCGGGCCGAGGACCAGGTAGGCGGCGGTGGCGGGCACCAGCAGCAGGGCCATCGTGCGCAGGCCCTCGGCCGTCAGGGCCCGGAACCCGGCGTCGTCGCGGTCGACGTGGCGGGCGGCCAGTGCCGGTACGAGGGCGGTCATGATCGACACCGCCGCGATCCCGTACGGCAGCTGGAAGAAGGCGAAGGCGGTGAAGTAGGCGGTGGGGCCGCCCTGGATCCCGTTGGCCAGGTAGAGCGACACGCCGAACCCGATCTGGTTGACGAGCACGTAGCCCAGGGTCCAGGCCGACAGGGTGGCCAGCTTGCGCACCGCCGGGTGGCGGAAGTCGACCTTGGCCCGCAGCCGTCCCGGCAGCCGGCGCACGAACGGCCAGTGGACCGCGGTCATGGCCGCCACTCCCCCGGTCGTCCCCAGTGCCAGCAGGAGCTTCTGGCCGGTGTCGCCGCCCACGCTCTCGTTGGTGGGCGTGCCCGACACCACGGCCCCGAAGGCCAGGAAGGCGGCGATCACCACCAGGTTGTTGACGATGGGGGCGAACATCGGGACCGCGAACCTGTCGTGGGCGTTGAGCAGGCCCCCGGCGATGGCGGCCAGGCCATACAGGAAGATCTGGGGCGCGAACAGCCGCAGCATGAACGTGGCCAGAGCCTGCTGGGACGCGGCCTCGGGGCCGGAGAGCCTCGAGCTGAAGATGGAGATGATCCACGGCGCGGTCAGGAAGGCGACCACCGTCACCGCCAGCAGGACCGCGGCGGCCGTGCTGACCAGCTTGGACACGACCTCCCAGGCCTCGTCGTGGGGGCGGGTGCGTAGCTCGGCCACCACGACCGGGATGAACACCGAGCTCGAGGACGCCGCCCAGCACCAGCTCATAGATCACGTTGGGCAGGGTGTTGGCGATGTTGTAGGTGTCGGCCAGGCGGGACTCGGCCACGCCCAGGGCGAAGGCGATGGCGGCGATGCGGCCGAGCCCGGTCAGGCGCGAGAGCGTGGTGCCGACCGCCATCACCGCCGCCGACCGGGCCCGGTTGACCTTGGGCTCGCTGACCTCGGGCGGCGAAGGAGTCGCCCCGCCGCCGCCGAGACCGGCCGGGTCGGCGCTCACCGGCGAGAGGCTACCGCCACGAGAACGCGCCCCCGACGCGTTCTGCCGGCGCACGTACGGGCAGGAGCCGGCTCTTTCGCGAGCTGAATCACGCCTGGGGCGACGGCTCCCACCCCTTGACGAGGGACTTCGGCGCCCGGAGCCGCCACGAGTCGGCGATGAGCTCGGCCGCCTCGTCGGCGGTGACCGCCTCGAGCCGGACGAGGACGATGGGGGCGCCGTCGTAGTGAGCGGTGGTGAAGAACTTCCCGGGCTCCGACCCGATCAGCGCCTCCTTGTCCTCCAACGACTCGACCCACACCACCAGCGCCTCGGGGCTCTGGCGGATCCACGTGAACATCCTCGGTTTCGTGCGCCACGACGGGCAGCCGTCGTAGGACTCCTTCTCGAACGACCCCGGCAAGCCGAGGGCGATGCGGCGCACGTCGTCGTCGGTGATCACCCCGCGATGGTCTCAGACCGCGGATGGACGGCCATGCCATCTCTCCCCCTCGCCGGCGTCGATCCTGGTGGCGCTGGAAACTTTCGTGGCCGCCGACGCGCTCGCAAGAGCGGAACTCGGTACTCTCGCCCTTGTGGGCCTGAGCGATGAGCTGAAGGACTCGTCGGCGCGAACGCCGGCGCTGATCCTCGCGGTGCTCGTCCTGCTCGGGATCGGACTGGCCGCAGTGGCTGCATTTCAGTCCGGCGACCCCGACCCCATCCAGGTCGTCCGGGCCTCACCCTCGGGCTCGACGACGACCACGTCGACCACGGCGGTGAGCGAGTCGACCACCACCACCTCCGCACCCGCCGCCGCCGCTCCGACAGTGACACAGGCCCCGGGGACCCCCGCGACGACGCCGAACCTCGTACCGACGACCGCCGGACCGGTCCCCGTCGAGACCACCGCGGCCCCCCCGGCGACACCGCCGGCGACGCCCCAGTGCACCCCGGAGCAGGCCGACCAGACCCTCGCGCCGGACAAGGCACCCGCCATTTACAACGAAGGCGAGAACGTCACCGTGACGGCGACGGTACGGAACCACTCGGCCACCACGTGCGCCATCGCCGAGCCCGCGTCCAACTGCTATTCGCTGTTCACTGCCCTGGCCGGCGCGAGCCTCGACCCGTTCTGGCGGAGCGGCGGCCAAGCCACCGGGCCCTGCTCGCCACCCCCCCGTCGCACGCTCCTCCCGGGTCAGGTCGCCACCTACACCGACACGTGGGACCAGCGTGACCGTCGCGGGTGCCCAGCCGGCAACTCGAGCTGCGGCGGCCCGCGTGTCGTCGGCCTCTACACGATTCGAAGCGGGTGGCTCGGCGCGCCCAAGACCGCGGTCATCACCCTCCAGTAGCCCCACCAGCGAACTGGTGCCACAGAGCGGGGTATGGCCCCGTTGTGTGGCACCAGTTGGCTAGGAAGTGGTTGTCTTGCGGATGAGCTCGACCCGCTGGTCGACGGCGTTGGGGTCGTCGCCCTGGGCGGCCAGCATGGCCAGGCGGTCGGCCTCGGCCTCTTCCACCGCCCCCACGTCGGCCGCCGCCAGGCGGGCGTCGACGCCTTCGGCCACCAGTCTCTCGGCCTCCTCCACCAGGGCGGTGACCATGTCGGCCTCGGGCACCACCCGCACCATCTTTCCCTTGACGAACAGGTGGCCCTTGCCCCGGCCCGCGGCGATGCCGATGTCGGCCCCCTTGGCCTCCCCCGGTCCGTTGACCACACAGCCCATGACCGCCACCTGGATGGGCAGGTTGCGCCCGGCCAGGGCGGCCTCGGCCGCTCTGGCCACGGCGATGACGTCGACCTCGGCCCGGCCACAGGAGGGACAGGCGATGAGGTCCACCGTCTTGCGTGCCCGCAGGCCCAGGGCCTCCAGCAGCTGGCGGCCGGCCCGGGCCTCCTCCACGGGATCGGCGGTGAGGGAGTAGCGGATGGTGTCGCCGATGCCCTCGGCCAGCAGGGCGGCGATGCCGGCGGTGGCCTTGATCAGCCCGGCCGGGGGCGGGCCGGCCTCGGTCACCCCCAGGTGCAGGGGGTGGTCGGTGACGTCGGCCAGCAGGCGGTAGGCCTCGATCATCAGGCCCACGTTGGAGGCCTTGACCGAGATCTTGACGTCGTCGAAGTCGACCTCCTCGAAGTAGGCCAGCTCCCGCTGGGCCGAGGCCACCAGGGCGGCGGCGGTGGCCCCGCCGTGGCGGGCCTCGATGTCGGGGTCCAGGGACCCGGCGTTGACCCCGATGCGGATGGGTACCCCCCGGTCCTTGGCCTCCTGGGCGACGGCGCGGATGTGTCCCGGGCGGCGGATGTTGCCGGGGTTGAGGCGCAGGCAGGCCACCCCCGCCTCCAGGGCGGCCAGGGCCAGGCGGTACTGGAAGTGGATGTCGGCCACCAGCGGCACCGGGGAGCGGGGCACGATGGCGGCCAGGCCCTCGGCCGCGGCGGCGTCGTTGACGGTGCAGCGCACGATGTCGGCCCCGGCGCCGGCCAGGTCGTAGATCTGGGCCAGGGTGGCCTCGACATCGGCGGTGCGGGTGATGGTCATGGACTGGACGCTCACCGGCGCCCCCCCGCCGACGAGCACCGACCCGACAGCGATCTGCCGGGTCGGTCGTCGTGGGGTGATCATCGAACAAGTCTCCCTCGGGACGCGGGCGGTGAAGCCCCGGCAACGTGCAAGTCGGAGCCTACGGAGCCTCCGGGCACCTGTCGTCAGTAGCAACTACCGACCCGGAGAGACCGAGGTCGCAGGCCAGGAGGCCGAGTTGCAGGACCGTCGCCCGGGTCGCCACCCGCCCGCCGAGGAGCCGTTCGACCCGTCCGAGGCGGGTGCGCACCGTGCTCGGATGCACCCCGAGTGCACGGGAGGTCGCCTCAACGGAGAGTCCCGTGGCCAGGTACTGACGCAACGTGTCGACGAGGTGGCGCGTGGAGCGACCGTCGGACGTGAGGGGGAGCACCGGCTCGGCCAGGGTCGCGGCCACATCGGGCGCCGACACCAGGAGTGCGGGGAGCAGGACGTCGCCCGGCCTCACGACGCCGCGCCATCCCAACCGCTCGGCCGCCTCGACCGTGCGTCGGGCCAGTTCGAAACCGTGTCGTACGCCGGCCAGGCCGGCATGAGGTCCCGTGACGGCCACGCGCAGCCTGGAGTCGGGAATGTGCTCACCGACCTCTGCGCACAACATCTCGACGGCGATGGATGCCGAGCCGCCATCGTCGGTCACCGGCACGACGAGGACGCCCAGCCCGCCGACCGTCGCCCACAACGCCCCCGTCGCCGCGGTGCAGAGTGAGGTCTCCACCTGCCGCGCCAGGCGTGCTCGGGCCTCCTCGCCGACCGACCAGCTCCCGTCCGCCAACACGACGGCCGCGACGGTGTAGTCGGGTGCGATCCGCAGCCCGACCGCTGGTGCGTACAGGGTCGAATCGTCCTCGGTCGCGACCACCTCGGCCAAGTGGCGCTCGGTCGCCGAGCGTCGTCCGGTCCGGCGCTGCAGGCAGCTGTCGAGGTACGCCTCGGTCACCGCGCTCAGCCGCGCCGCCGCCAGGGCCAAGGTCGTGGACATCAGGTACGCCTCGACGGTGCGGCCCGCCGGGGAGAGCGCCGACCATTCCGCGACGAGAGATCGGATGATCGCCTCCGCCTGGATGTCGAGCGTCTCGATCAACCGGGACAGTGCCACGTCTTCAGCCGCTCGGCGTCGACCGAGGGCCCGCCAGCGTTCCACCAGCGCGGGATCGGAGCGACGTCGCCCGCTCCGCAAAGACTGGGCGACGGCACCCACGAAGCCTTCTGTGTCCGCCACCAGCCTCTGCGGTGGCATGCGCCGGTCCCGATGCGGGCGAGCCGACCACGAGGTGCACGACATCGCCGGCGATGGTCGCGGCGCGGGCTTCCAATCGAGTCGCCAGATCGTCGAGCACAGAACGGCCCAGGTCGACCGACCCGCCGTCTGCTACCTGCTGTCCGCCGTTCGGCGCGAGCCACGACATCGAATCCTCCACGACGAAGTATCGGCGCCGATCATGGCTGCGTGAATGTGACCCGCCGATGACGAGAGCAATGATCTCGTGCCGACCGAAGCGCGGGCGGTGAAGACGGGTATTGAATCTCCATTGGGGTGGCAGAGAGGTTTCCGTAGTTTCTACGGACGACACGCCAAATCGTTCTGCCTAGGGTGCGGCCAGTAGCCCGACCGGAAAACCCCTGGTACCGACCTAGGTGAGAGCGGATGAATCGCTGCCACCTACGGCGTCGACATGCAATGACGACCCCACGCACTGAGAGGGACCGCTGCCAGCGACGTAGCCGCTCCCCGTCCATCTCCCGACCGTCGGGGCATCCCTGCCACACGCGTTCCTGACGCCCTTTCACCCGTGGCAGATGCGAGTCCGAACCAACGAATACTCACTTCCCCTGGAGTTCTTGCATGTCGGCACCGTCGCAGACCATCCAAGGTCACGAGCTCTGCGTCGATCACCGAGCCATACCCCCGGTGGACACGGAAAACCCGGGCGCGTTCGTAGGCCGTCACCGGGAGCTCCTCGAGCTTCGGGCTGAACGGCGTCGCAGCGAGAAGGGCGAGCTGCGGGTCGCCGTCGTGCTCGGATCCGCGGGCGTGGGGAAGACCCGGTTGATCACGGAACTGTTGGCGAGCGGTTCGGAGACGTCGGTCGTTCTGCGAAGCCGCGCCTCCCGGCTCACGCCGACGCCACCCCTCGCCCGGTGGGCGACAGCGCTCGGTCGGTGCGATCCCGCCGAGCGGTTGGTCGACGCGGTCGGCAGGATCGCCGCCGACACGCCGGTCGTGATCGTCCTCGACGACGCCCACTGGGCCGACGACGCGTTCTGGAGACTGGTGTCGGACCTCTCCCAGGAGCACCCGCGCGGCCGTCTCCTCATCCTGACGACCGCCCGGGCCAACCAGCTCGCCGGCAACCGCGCCGCCGCCGAGGTGTTGTCGACGCTCGAGCAGGAGGACGTCCTGCGCCGGGTCCGCCTGGCGCCGCTCCAGCGGGGCGACGTCGCCGAACTGGCCGCGCGGACCCGTCTGCGCTCCCCACCGCCGGCGCTCGTCGACTGGCTGATGGTGCGATCGCAGGGGATCCCGCGGTTCGTCGTCGGGCTGCTCGACGGCCTGGTCGGGGAGCGATCCGATCCACACCTCCAGGCGCTCGGTGACGTTCCCGAGGGACTGGCGCGCTCGGTGCACGCCGAGCTGGCCCAGCTCGACGCCGGCCCACTTGCTCTCCTCGAGCTGCTCGCCGTCGTCGGGCACCCCGTCGATCCGTGCGACCTGGCCGACATCGCCGGCGAGCCCGTCGACGACGTGGCGGTGAGCCTGGAGGTACTCGTACGGTCCGGAGTCGTCGTCGAGCCGGACCATTCCGGACCGCTCGGGTACGAGATCGCCCACCCGGTCGTCAGGGAGGTCCTCTATGCCTCCCTCGGGGGGGCCCGCCGGCGGGTGCTTCACCAACGAGCGGCCGGCGTCCTCGTCGACGCCGGGCGCGCCGGGGCCGCCACCCTGCATCTCCTTCGATCGGCCCGGATCGAGGACGGCGACGCCATCGACGCGCTGATCGCCCAGGCGCGGGAGGCGGAGCACAGGGGATCGCTGGCGATGCTGCGGGCCATCGTTCCCACCCTCGCCGACGTCCTTCCCGCCGGTGACACCCGTTGGCTGGCCCTGTTCGACGCGCTGTCATGGCCGCGTCGTTCGACGGTCAGCTACCGGACGGCGCAGGAGCCGCAGACCCAGGTGGGCGCCGTGCGGCGAATGTTGGACCAGCTCGCCGGTGTCGGTGACGTGGACCGGCGCGCCGCGATCCTCGCTCGGACCGCCGAGTTCGTCGGTGACGAATCGGGCGCGGGGGAGCTCCTGTGCCGGGACGCAGCCGAGCTCTGCCGGGAGGCCGGACAAGATCACGACGCCCGCATGGCCGGCATCGAGCTGGCCAACCGACGGGGGTGGGCCGGCGACGTCGTCGGGCAGGAGGCCGACGCCCGCCAACTCCTCCGTGCCGCCGAGGAGGCCGGCGACCAATCGGCGGTCGTCGGGGCGCTCGGGGCCCTCGGGCTGGCGTTGACCCTGCAGGGGCGTTTCCCCGAGGCCGAGGAGGCGGTGCTGCGTGGCGTCGAGCTCGCCGCTCCGGGCGAGCGCTCGCTGGTGGAGACCCATACCAACGCACTCCTGGCGTCGCAGGACGCCATCCGGGGCCACATGACCTCCGCTCGCGCCCGTTGGTCGCAGGCGTCGGAGAGTGGCTCCGGGAGGCATGCCCTCGTCTGGGAGAGCGGTGCCTTCATCGCGTTGCTGAGCGGCGACCTGCCGACGGTGAACGCCCGGGCCCGGCGGGCCGAGCTCGACCTGCCCCGTCAGCTGTCCCCTCCCTGGCTCGCCCTGTTCTCGGCCATGGCCGACGCCGAGCAGGGCCGGGTCGAGCAGGCTCGCACCGCGATTGACCGCATCGCGCGGGAGTACGAGGGCGAAGACCTCGACCTCTTCAGCCAGTACCGGCGCTGGGCCGAAGGGCTCGTGGCCTGGGCCGAGGGTCGCCTGACGACCTCGGTCGCCGTCCTCCAGCGGGCCGTCGACCGCTGCTCCACCACGGGCGCCGTCTCCCTCATGGGCCTGCTCCTGGCCGACCTGGCCGAGGTGGCGGGGAGTGCCGGCGACCCGTCGGCCGCGGCCCGAGCCGCGGCCGCCGCTGAGGACGTCGCTCGGCAGGTCGGCGCTCCGAGCTTCCAGGCCTTCCACCACTTCGCCGATGGCTGGTCCCTGCTCGCCATGGGCCGCCCGGACGACGCCGCGACGGCGTCGCGGCGGGCCGCCGACGCCCTCCGAGCCGTCGGGTACCCACTGCTGGAGGCCCGCGCTCGTGTGGCGTACGCCCTGGCGGTCCGCAACAACCGTGTCAGCGCCGGCGCCGCCCTGGAGGGAGCCATCTCTGCGTTCGAGGGCCACGGAGCAACGGTGCGGGCCGAGCGCGCCCGCGCGCTGCTGTCCGAGATCCGAACCGGCCCGGACCACGTCACGCAGATGTTGGGCGAGCCCTCGCT
The DNA here is from genome assembly GCA_963827345.1 of uncultured Acidimicrobiia bacterium. GTDB lineage: Bacteria > Actinomycetota > Acidimicrobiia > Acidimicrobiales > AC-14 > CAWGUU01. The sequence continues at coordinate 1,240,739 of CAWHAN010000006.1, forward strand.
GACCGGGCGCGAGCGGCAGATCGCCGAGCTGGCCGCCTCCGGGTTCACGGCTCGCCAGATCGGCGACCGGCTCCACATCGGGGTGCGGACGGTCGAAACCCATCTGGCCCGGGTGTACCGGAAGCTCGGGGTCGGCTCCAAGCAGCAGCTCGTGAGCCAGCGGGTGGAGCTCGGCCTGGCCATGGGCCCGTAGGAGCTATCCGTAGCTTCTACTGACGACAGCGCCAACGGCCGTTCGTACCCTTTACCACGCACGCCAGTGCATCCATCGGCGACGTTCACAGCGGCATCTTCGCCACCCTGAGACCCGGCGGACGAGACCCCCGGACGATCACGCTGCACCCTCTACGAACTCCCCGGTTCGGCGGCCAGCATCGCCGGTCGGCGGCGCTCCTGGGCTCCGCGGGACTCTCCAGCCTGCTGCTCGTCCTGGTCCAGTCGACGCTGCTGATGCCGGCGGCATCCGGCCAGGTTCTCGGGCCTCTGGCCGTGAGGCCGCAACTGGCCGTTCCGTCCCTGGTCACCCGTGCCTCTCCGTCGGTGGCGGTCGGCGGCCAGATCACCGACACCGCCACCCTCGCCGGTGGCGTCGGGCCGGTCGGCACAATCGTGTTCGCCGTCTACGGGCCCGACGACGCCACCTGCAGCGGGTCGCCGGCCTTCAGCATTCCGGTGACCGTCGCCGGCAACGGCGACTACACGTCCGATCCCTTCACTCCGACCCTGCCCGGCACCTACCGGTGGGTGGCTTCGTATTTTGGCGACGGCGTCAACGCCCCGGTCGCCACCGCCTGCAACGACCCCGACGAGTCGGTCGTCGTGCACAGAGCCGCGCCGACGCTCACCACCCAGGCTTCGGCCCGGCCGTCTTCGGCGGGCAGACCACCGACCGCGCCACGCTCGCGGGAGGGTTCGTACCCGCCGGCAGCATCACGTTCCTCCTGTACGGGCCGGGCGACGCCACGTGCGGTGGGACGGCGCTCTTCATCTCCACGCACCCTGTCGCCGGGAACGGCGACTACACCTCGGAGCCGTACACCCCAGTGGCCGCGGGCACCCACCGGTGGGTGGCGTCCTATACCGGGGACGCGGCGAACCTGCCTGCCGCGACCGCCTGCAACGACCCTGGCGAGACCGTGGTGGTGCCGCCCCCCACCACCACCAGCACGACCTCGACGACCACGACGTCGCCGCCGACCACCACCACGTCGACCACCACCACGACCACCACGACCACCACCACGACGACGACGACCACGACGACGACGACGACGACTACGACCACGACGACCTCGACGAGCACGACAGCCCCGGTGCCGCCGACCCCCACCACGAGCGTGCCGGTGACGACCACCGTGCCGCCGACCCCCACCACGAGCGTGGCGGTGACGACCACGTCGACCAGCTCCACCACTCCGACCTCCGCGACCCCCCCGGCGCCCACTCCCCCCCCGGCGCCCCCGACCGCAGCGCCGGGCGCACCCGGCGCACCGATACCGTCGCCGGGCCCAGCTGCCCCGGTGCCGACCGCCCCAGCCACCCCGGCGCCTCCCCTGGGCACCCCGCCGGGCCCCCTGGCCACCCCGCCGCCTCCCTTGGCCACCCCGCCGCCCGGTGCGGACCCGCCGACCGTCGCCGGCCCGCCGCCGAGCGCCACCGGGTCGCAAGCGCCGACGGCCGCCGGTTCGCAACCGCCGTCGGCTGGATCCCTCGCACCCGGCCCCCTCGGCGGCGAGCCCAGCCCCGTTGGCGTCGCGGCCCCCGGACGGCTCGTGGTCCCTTCGGCGGACGGCTTGGTGGCCTACGACCCTGCGGACCACCCCGCAGACATCGTCGCGGTGCAGGTGTCGGCATTCGCCCTCCTGGCCCTGCTCGGCGCCACACGCCGCTCGAAAACCGCCGAGGCCCAGGCAACCCGGACGGGCTCGACGGCCGGCGCCCCCGAGGTCCAGACCGGCGAGGTCGTGTTCACCGAGGTTGAGAGCGCCGACGAAGGGCTCGCCGCCGGGTACCTCGCCGGGATCGCCGCCCGCCGGGGTGACCGCTCCTGGACCTGGCGATGGGCCGGGACGGACCGAGTCGACCGTCTGAGCCTGGTCGTACCGCCCCGGGTCTCCCCCCGTTCGCCACTGCTCGCCCGGGTCCTCAACGACGCCGGCTACCTGCGCGCCATGATGGGCTCCGCCTACCTGGTGGTGCCCTTCCTCGGCGCGGTTCTCGCGGTCGCGGCGGTGTCGAGCGTCGACGGCGCCGCCCTTCCGCCGGCCGTCGGACTGGCGACCGCCCTCGCCGTGCTCGGCGTGTTCGACGCACTCGCCGGCGTGATCGCGGTGGCGGTGTTCGTGACCGGTGTCGTGCTGCTGGGGGGCGTCAGACTCGGCAGACTCGGCCCGGACCCTGCTCGGTCTCGCCACGCTCTGGTTCGCCGCACCCCTGATCGCAGGCACGGCCCGGCCCCTTCGTCGTCCGCCGACGATGACACGCCAGGAGCACTGGGACCGGACGGCCGACGTCGTGATCGCCTCGCTCGTGGGGGCGTGGGCCGTCAAGGTGATCGTCGAAGGCCTACCCGGCCTGGCCAGGTTGGACCTGCCCCTTGCCGACAGCGCCGGCGCAATCGCCCTCATCGTCCTTGCCGCGCTGGCCGTCCGCATGGTGATCGAGACCGTCGCCGCCCATTGGTACCCCTTGCGGCTGTCCCAGGTTCAGCCGGCCGACATGCAGGACCCGAGCAATGCTCAGCGGTTGGCAGCCCACGTCCTCGTCCTGGGCGTCTTCGTGTTCGTGGCGATCTCGTACCTGGGCTCGTGCTGGCAGGCTCTACGTCGGAGGGGCACTCTTCATAGCCCCGAAGGTCCTGCACCTCGTCGCCGACCGCCTCCCGAACTCCCCGCGCCTCCATGCGGTGACGCCGCGCGGCATCGTCGCCATCGTCCTGATGCTCTTCGTCGGCGCGGTCGTGGGAGCGATCGTGCTCGGCTACTTCTCCTCCGGACAGGAGGCGATCCGCAACTCGTTCGTGCTGCTCTCCCTCCCCGGGCTCGCCCTGGCTCTGCTCGACCTCTTCGGCCGGGAAGGCCCGGAACGGGAGCTGCCGTTCCGGCACCAGCTGCTGGGCATCCCGCTCGTCGCCATCGGAGTCCTCCTCGCCCTCGGAGTCGTCACGATATGACGGCGCGAGAACCGAACCCCTGCGCGCCGAATTGTCAGGGGTTCCGTACTTACTACGGACGACAACAGCGCGCGGCGGTTCCTACACTTTCGTCAACGCAACATTGAGGTGCAATTGACGTGCTCGTGCGTGACCTCTGAGCGAAGAGGTTCGCCGGGCTGCGCCGGAGATTTTCGGAATGCGTTCTCAGGAGCGTGATCCCGGGACTCAATGGCTCGGCGGATCATGCGCGCCTTCAGCCTGACGTGCAGTCCTCGGTTGGTGTTCCTGTCGGCAACATGACTCGAAGAAGAGGTGCGGGTAGTGACTGATGTGACAACGGAGCCGCTCCAGCCGGCTGACCCCGAAGAGATTTCCCAGAACGGCCAGAACGGGCACGGCAAGCTGAGCCTCAGTACCGCCGCGGCCCGCAACCTGGCCACCACCACGAAGTCGCAGCCCCAGATGCAGGGGATCTCGTCGCGGTGGCTGCTGCGCGTCCTCCCATGGATCCAGACGCAGGGCGGCACCTTCCGGGTCAACCGCCGCCTGAGCTACTCCGTCGGCGACGGACGGGTCACGTTCACCACCACGGGGGCCGAAGTCAAGGTCATCCCCCAGGAGCTGTGTGAGCTGCCGTTGCTGCGAGGCTACGACGACGTCGAGGTGCTCACCGCGCTGGCCGACCGCTTCGTCCAGCGCGAGCTCGCCCCCGGCGACGTCATCGTGGAACGAGGCCAGCCGGCCGACTCCATCTGCCTCATCGCCCACGGCAAGATCGAGAAGATCGGGCTCGGCAAGTACGGCGACGAGACGGTGCTCGGGGTGCTCGCCGACGGCGATCACTTCACCTACCGGGCCATCATCGAGTCGCAGGACTACTGGGACTTCACCGCCAAGGCGGTCACGTCGGCCACGGTTCTGACCCTGTCGCAGGTGGAGTTCGAGACGATCGCCGCCCGCTCCGACACCCTCCGGGCCCACGTCGAGGCGTTCCGCGCCAGCACTGGTCAGCCCCAGAACAAGAGCGGCGAGGCCGCCATCGCCCTCACATCGGGTCACCCCGACGAGGCCGACGTGGCCGGCACGTTCGTCGACTACGACCTCAACCCTCGGGAGTACATGCTCAACGTCGGTCAGACGGTGCTGCGCATCCAGACCCGTGTCGCCGACCTGTTCAACGAGCCCATGAACCAGACCGAGGAGCAGCTGCGCCTCACCATCGAGGCCCTGCGGGAGCGCCAGGAGCACGACCTGGTCAACGACCCCGACTACGGGCTGCTCCACAACGCAGACCTGTCCCAGCGCATCCACACCCGCACCGGGCCCCCTACGCCCGACGACATGGACGAGCTGATCTCGATGGTGTGGAAGGAGCCGGGGTATTTCCTGGCTCACCCGAAGACCATTGCCGCCTTCGGGCGGGAGTGCAACAGCCGGGGCCTCTACCCCCAGAGCATCGACATCAACGGCAATTGGGTGCCGGCCTGGCGGGGGATTCCGATGCTCCCGTGCAACAAGATCCCTGTGACCGACCACCAGACGAGCTCCGTCATGCTGATGCGTACAGGCTTGGAGAAGCGGGGCGTGGTCGGCCTGCACCAGACCGGGATTCCCGACGAGTACCAGCCCGGCCTGTCGGTGCGCTTCATGGGCATCAGCGAGAAGGCGATCGTCTCGTACCTCGTCAGCACGTACTACTCGGCCGCCGTGCTGGTCCCGGACGCGCTCGCCATCCTCGAGGACGTCGAGATCGGGCGCTGATCCGGTCGTGAGCGATCTCAGGACGGAACCGGCGGCGGGCCCGGAGGAGGAGAACCAGGACGGCAGGAACGGCGGCGGCCAGCTGAGCCTCAGCACCGCCGCGGCCCGCAACCTGGCCACCACCACCAAGTCCCAGCCCCAGATGCAGGGGATCTCGCCGCGCTGGCTGCTGCGGGTCCTCCCCTTCGTGCAGACCAAGGGCGGCGTCTTCCGGGTCAACCGCCGGATGAACTACTCGGTGGGCGACGGTCGGGTGACGTTCACCACCACCGGAGCCGAGGTACGGGTCATCCCCCAGGAGCTGTGCGAGCTGCCCCTGCTGCGCGGCTACGACGACGCCGAGGTGCTGTCGGCACTGGCCGACCGCTTCGTCCAGCACGACCTCGCCCCTGGCGACGTCATCGTCGAGTGGGGCGAGCCGGCCGACCAGATCTGCCTGATCGCCCACGGCAAGATCGAGAAGACGGGGATCGGGAAGTACGGCGACGAGACCGTGCTCGGCCTCCTCGCCGACGGTGACTACTTCACCTATCGGGCGATCATCGAGTCCCAGGACCTCTGGGAGTTCACGGCCAAGGCGGTCACCTCGGCGACCGTTCTGACCCTGTCCCAGCAGGAGTTCGAAGCCGTCGTCGCCCGCTCCGAGAGCCTCCGGGCCCACGTGGACGCCTTTCGGGCCAGCGCCGGGCAGCCGCAGAACCGCCACGGCGAGGCTGCCATCGAGTTGACCACGGGCCACCCCGACGAGACCGAGGTCACCGGCACGTTCGCCGACTACGACCCGAGTCCCCGCGAGTACTCGCTCCAGGTCAGTCAGACCGCGCTGCGCATCCAGACCCGTGTGGCCGATCTGCTCAACGACCCCATGAACCAGGTCGAGGAGCAGCTCCGCCTCACCGTCGAGGCGATGCGAGAGCGCGAGGAGGACGACCTGCTCAACGATCCCGGCTACGGGCTGCTCCACAACGCCGACCTGTCCCAGCGCATCCACACCACCGACGGGCCACCCACGCCCGACGACATGGACCGCCTCATCTCCCGGCGCAGGAAGACGCAGTACATCCTCGCCCACCCCAAGGCCATCGCCGCCTTCGGCCGGGAGTGCAACACGCGAGGGGTCTACCCCCAGATCGTCGAGGTCGAGGGCAGCGGGATCATGGCCTGGCGCGGCATCCCCTTGCTGCCGTGCGACAAGATCCCCGTCTCCGACCGGCAGACCAGCTCGATCCTGGCCATGCGGACAGGGCTGGACGAGCAGGGCGTCATCGGCCTGCACCAGACCGGGATCCCCGACGAGCGCGAACCGGGGCTGTCGGTGCGCTTCATGGGCACGAGCGAGAAGGCCATCATCTCCTACCTCGTCACCAGCTACTACTCGGCTGCGGTCCTCGTCCCGGACGCGCTCGGCATCCTGGAAGACGTCGAAATCGGCCGCTGATGCCAGCCGGTGACCAGGCGGGCCCAGGCGGTGCCCAGGCTGGCATCGACGACCTGACCGCGGACTGGGTCGCCAAGGAGGGCCTGTCGTGGACCGAGGAGCTGGTCGAGCCCGCCCTGCGGCTCGCCGTCGACGCGCTCCCCGGAGCGATGCGACACATCGCCGGCTACCACTTTGGCTGGTGGGACGACCACGGCCGGCCGGCCGGGCCGAGGCGCCGCAGGCCATCCGCTCGACGCTCGTGCTGCTGAGCGCCCAGGCGGTCGGGGGCGTCCCGGTTGGGGCAGTGCCGGCGGCGGTCGCCGTCGAGCTCGCCCACCACTTCTCCCTTCTCCACGACGACGTCATCGACGGTCGGATCAGCCGGCGCTGGCGGCCGACGGCGTGGAGCGTGTTCGGCCTCCGCGCCGCCATTCTGGCCGGCGACGCGCTGCTGGCCACGGCGCTCGAGGTCCTCGCCGCCAGCGGCCACGCCTGCGCCGAGGAGGCCATGCGGGCACTCAGCGCCGGGGTCCTCGACGTGGTCGACGCCCAGAGCGCCGACATCGCCCTCGGGTCGCGGCCGGGCGCGGACCGTGCCGCGAGGACGGGCGACACGGCCAGGAAGGCGGGGGGCCTCCTTGGTTGCGCCTGCGCCCTCGGTGCCGCCTTCGGTGGCGGCGACCTGGAGCAGGTGGAGCACCTGGGACGCTACGGCGAGCAGCTCGGCCGCGCTCTCCAGCAGGCCGGCGACAACCCGACCGGGCCGGTCGAGTGGGACAGAGGCGAGGACGTGCCGACAGAGCCCCGGCCGGACGCCGACGACCCGGTGACGCTGGCCTTGGAGCACTTGGAGTCGGCCGGCCTCACGGAGCAGGCTGCGGCAGACCTCGGTGCCCTCGCCAGAATGACCTCTGGGCGGTACCGATGATCATCAGCCGCTGCTCCGCCGGTCGGCGGATCGGCCGGAACCGCTGATCGTCAGTCGGCCCGCAGGCCCACGATCAGCACCTGGTCGTCCGAGGCGAGGTGGACCTGACGGGACTTGGGAGGGTTGACCACGACCTCGCCGGTGGCGTCGATGCGCCATCCCAGCACCGACACGCCCCAGGCCACGCCGGCGGCGACGATCTGCTCGTACCGCACCGGCGCGTCGGGTACGAAGCGGTGCGCCGGTCGGAGCTCGACCACGGCGCCCTTCGGGTCGAACAGGTCGTCGAACACCGCTTGCAGCTCGGCCCGCTCCGACAGCTGCGCCAGCATGAGGCTGGCCAGCGCGTCACTGACGATGAAGTCGTCGACGCCGGTGGTGTTGGCCAGCTCGGCGTTGGCCTGGTCGAGGAGCTGGGCGATCATCCGGACCCGCGGCGTGGCGTCCACCGGCCACATCTCGCGCAGGGTGAGGAGCGTCAGCAGCGTGCGCGAGTCGGCGTCGTCGATGTTCAGCTTGTCGCGGTAGCCGAGCACGATGACCTGGTCGAACGGCTTCAGAGCCTGGAGGTGACGCAGCTCCTCCGGTCCGCCCTCGGTGAGGGACACGTGAAGCGTCGTGTTCGCCAGGATCGTCTCCTCCAGCCCGTAGGGATCGGCGAGCGACGGGTCGAGTGAGACCTCGATCAGCGAGCCCGGGGCCAGGAACTCGTCGAGCTCCATGACGACCGTCGGGCCGAACCCGCTCCACCCGACGATGAGCACCCTCGACGGAACCTGGGCGGCCCGCTCCGGCGACGCCGGCTCCAGGGCCACGACCTCGTGAAACCCGCTGAACAGCAGGGTCTCGTCGTCCTCGGCGACGGCGACGACCTGGTCACCGGCTGCGAACACGGTGGTCGGGCCGGGTTCAGCTCCACGTACCGATCGCTGGTGAAGCGACCGATCAGCGAGCACCGGTCGAAGGCGAGGAGGGCCTCGCCGTAGGTGTGGCCGACCAGCTCGGGGACCTCGGCGAAGTAGCACTCGTGCCCTTCGAAGTCGAGGAGCTCCCGGAACACGACCGAGAGGCCCGACTGGTGACACGCCTGGGCTGTCACCTGGGCGATGACATCGTCGGAGTTCACGGTGCCGACCGCACCACGCGTGATCGAGCGGAGCGTGAGGGCGTGTTCGGGGTGGGCGAACTCCGCCACCACGTTTGCGCTGGAGAAGTCGGGGTCGAGCGTCTTCACCGCCAGTACTGTCTTGACCACCGCGGCGTCGCCGTGCTCCCCCGCCAGCACGATCACCGAGCGGGCGCCGGCGATGTTGACGAGCTGCAGGTGCGCCGGCTGCCACGGGTTGCCGCTCCGGCACACGACCCGCGTGTTCCTGGTGTCGCCCACCCGGTCACGGAGCTCGGCGACCATGTCGGAGACGTCCCTCGGGGCGAGGATCACGATGGCGGGCCGGGTGAGGCTCTCGTTGGCCACCGAGAGCTCCTTGACGATCACCGGCAGGCGGGCCGACCAGCCGAGGATCAACGAGTGCCCGGTCTCCAGGACCGGGCTCCGGCCTTTGCGCAGGTCGTCGACCCGCCGGTCGATGGCGGCGGCGATGAGCCCGATGAGCGACCCTCCGATCAGGATCCCAAGGAGGGTGACGAAGAACCACACCAGCCGCGACGGCCATGCCGTCTCGCTCTGGAACGCCCCCGAGTCGAAGACCCGCAGCAGGCTGTTCCAGACGTTCTCGAAGATCCCGCCGCTCTCGCCACCCCCGAGGAGGAACCGACCGACCACCGCGGCGGCGACGACGATCGCCACGACGACCACACCGAGCCAGCCGATCAACACGAGCGGCCCCTGAGCGAGGCTGTTGTCGAACCGGTACCTGACCCGTTGGCGGAACGGTGCCCTCGGTGCCGCCGCGGCCGCCTTCCGGTCGGGTCGCGCCGACACGGGGCGTCCCCGCCGCTCGGTGTCCGGGCTCGCGCTTGGGTCGACGGCTCTCAAGGTGGACCACGAGCCTAAGAACCGCCGCGCTCGGCGTCGTCCGTAGCTTCTACGTACTGGACGAGCGACGAGTCGACCAATCAATCAGCCAGTCAGTCAGTCAGCCAGCAGCAGTCAGTCAGCCAGCCAGTCAGTCAGCCAGTCAGTCAGTCAGCCAGTCAGTCAGCCAGTCAGTCAGCCAGTCAGTCGGGGCGCAGGCGGTACCCGGCGCCCCTGACCGTCTCGATCGACTGCCGACCGAAGGGCCTGTCGATCTTGTCGCGCACCCGCCGGACCAGGGACTCCACCACGTTCGACCGGCCGTCGTAGGCGAAGTCGTAGAGGGCGTCGATGATCGCGGCCCGAGTCACGATCTCGCCGGGGTGGCGGGCGAGGAGCTCGACGAGCGCGAACTCCTTGCTCGTGAGGGCCACCTCCTCGCCCCCCGCCAGCCGCACCCGCCGGGTGGCCGGGTCCACCTCCAACCCCCCGGCGACGAGCACCGTCGGTCGCGGATCGATCCGGCGTCGGCCGACCGCGCGGAACCGGGCGTGCAGCTCGGCCATCGAGAAGGGCTTGACCAGGTAGTCGTCGGCACCCGCGTCGAGGCCGGTGATCCTGTCGAGCACGTCGCCGCGACCCGTCACGAAGATCACCGGTGTCCAGTTCCTCGACTCCCGGAGCCGCCGGCACACCTCGAAGCCGTCCGGCGCGGGAATGTTCACGTCGAGGATGATGACGTCGTACGGGAACTCGGAGGCCATCCAGAGGGCTTCGACGCCGTCGTGCACGACGTCGATCACCAGGCCGGAGCGACCGAGCGCCCGGCGCAACAGCACGCTCACGTCGTTGTCGTCCTCGGCCAGCAGGACCCGCAAGCTACGCGTGAGCCACGAGCGCGTCCCGGGTGAGTCCGACGGCCGGGAGGCACACAGCGACCGAGGAGCCGACGCGCTGGGCGCCGGTGACGGTCACCAGCTCGCTGACGTGGCTTCTCCCAGCACGACGTCGTCGCCGCCGTAGCGCGTCGTGCATCGGTGATAGTGGAGGTTCCCGCTGACCAGGTGGCCCAGCTCGACGAGGTAGCGGTCGACGGGGTCACCAGGTCGCGAACCCTCGAGGATCTCGTCGCGCACGGCGACGAAGGAGCCCTCGGTCTCCACGATGAGCTCGCGCAGTTTCTCGACCGCCTCCCCGAGCTCGAGGCCGCCCCGCCGCAGGAAGATCCAGATCGAGTTCATCGTCTCGTCGGCGTCGTACTCCTTGGGGAAGGAGAAGAGGTCGTTCACGAAGACCATGTGGTCGATCACCAGGTCCCTCGCCCGGGCCAGCCTCGGGTCGGCGGACAGCTCGGCGGCCATGTCGACGTCGAGGGCGTACTCGATCTGGATCGTCGACCAGTACCCGAACAGGTCCCGGCGCCGCAGGTTCATGTACGCCTCGAAGTCCAGCACCGTCCCGGCGCCGCGGACGGCGGCCTCGAGGACCCGGCTGTCGATGACCTGCCGGAAGCTGTCGACGTACCGTGCCTTCAACGAGCAGGACATCTGCGGCGTCACCAGGGCCAGCGCCTCCTGCAGCATGTGCCCGGCCGGGAAGTCGGGCGACGCCGTCGCCTCCAACACGGCGCAGAACCGGTCACGGAGCCGGGCCGCGTGGTCCGCGCTCTGCATCATCTCCGGCCGGCTGAACGAGTCGTCGAGAATGCCGCCCGGGATCATCATGGCCGGCAGGTTGAGACACCGGTCGTCGCCCATGTGCGGGTAGCAGACGCACGCCCACAGGGCCATGCGCTGCCGGATGTAGCGGTCGGCCAGCGACCTGTCCCCGAAGTGCTCGTCCAGGAGGGGGCGGACCCTGTCGTAGCAGCGGCGCTCGATCTCCTCGCGGCGGGGATGGACGGCGAGCGGGAGGGTTGTCTCCACGTCGATCCGGCTGAGCCGGTGCCCGGGCACCGGCTGCGACCTGGGCGGCGGCGCAATAGCCGGTCGAGCAGTTGGGACCGGCGGGCTGGCCCCGAGGGCGGCGACGATCGACGCCGCGATGCCGGCCGCGTCCAGTCCGAGCCGGGCCAGGATCTGGGTGCGACTGCCATGGGGGATGTACCGGTCGGGTACGCCGAGGGTGAGCACCGGCACGGGCTCGCCGGCGAGGGCGTGGGCGACGGAGCTCCCGGCACCGCCCTGGAGCACACCGTCCTCGACGGTGACGACGAGCGGGTGGCCGGCGGCGTCGGCGATCATGGCCGGGTCCAGCGGCTTCACCGCCCGGGCGTCCCAGATCGTGGCGCCGAGACCCTGGTGGGCCAGCAGGCGCCCGGCCTCCTCGGCCGCCTCCAACATCGGCCCGACGGCGACGATGCAGACGTCGGCTCCCTGCCGGACCAGCCGGGCGCCCAGGCCGGTGCCCACTTGGCCGGCCCTCGACCTGGCGGGCCGGGCCCTTCGGGTAGCGGATGGCCACGGGGCCGTCGACGCACAGGGCGTCGTCCAGCATGACCTGGAGCTCCTGGGCGGACGACGGGGCCAGGATCGTCATGCCGGGCACCTTCGACAGCAGGGCCATGTCGAGCACGCCGTGGTGCGACGGGCCGTCGTCGCCGGTGATCCCGGCCCTGTCCACGCACAGGACCACTGGGAGCCGGTGGAGCCCGACGTCGAGGTTGATCTGGTCGAGGGCGCGGGTCAGGAACGTCGAGTAGATGGCCACCACCGGGCGAAGCCCTCCGAGGGCCAGACCCGCGGCGGCGGTCACGGCGTGCTGCTCGGCGATGCCGACGTCGAGGAACCGCTCGGGCCAACGGTCCTGGAAGGGCCGCAACCCGGTGGGGCCGGCCATCGCCGCGGTGATGGCGACGACGCGTTCGTCACGACCGCCGGCCACGACCAAGGCGTCGGCGAAGACCTGGGTGTAACCGGCGGGCACCCACCGGGGTGGCCCCGTCGTGGGATCGAAGACCGGCGTGTCGTGGAGGCACTTCTCGTCGTCGTCCTCCGCCGGTCCGTAGCCCAGGCCCTTCTGGGTCAGGGCGTGGACGACGACGGGCCCGTCGAACGTGGCCGCCTCCCGCAGGACCCGCTCGAGGCCGGCGACGTCGTGGCCGTCGACCGGGCCGACGTACCGAACTCCGAGAGCCCCGAAGAACGCCCGCACCGCGTCGCCCCCGCCGCCGAGACGACCCACCGTCGGGGCGTACGATCGCCCGTTGTCGTTGAGGACGATGAGGACGTTGCCGCCGGTGTGGCCGAGGTTGTTGAGCGCCTCGTAGGCCATCCCGCCGGTCAGGGACCCGTCGCCCAGCACGGCCACCACCCTGCGCTCGGATTCGCCGCGGAGGCGGAACGCGGTGACGAGCCCATGGGCGTAGCTCAGGATGGTCGAGGCATGGCTGTTCTCGACCCAGTCGTGGGTCGACTCGGCTCGGGAGGGATAGCCCGACAGCCCACCCGGCTGGCGCAGTGCGGAGAACCCGAGCCGCCGGCCGGTCACGATCTTGTGGACGTAGGCCTGGTGGCCGGTGTCCCAGAGGATGGCGTCGCGAGGGGAGTCGAAGACCCGGTGCAGGGCGAGGGTCAGCTCGACGACGCCGAGGTTGGAGCCGAGGTGGCCGCCGGTGAGCGACACCGACTGGACGATGAAGCGCCTGATCTCGCCGGCGAGGACCTCGAGCTCGTCGGCACCGCAGGAGCCTGAGGTCGGCCGGACCGTCGATCGAGTCGAGGAGCAGGTGCTCGTCAGCGGCCATTGACCGACGCTGACAGGCCGAGCGCACGCAGGTCGGAGACCGTCCGCATCTGGTCCTCGACGTAGAGCCGCGGCAGCCGGGCCAGGCCTCGCAGGGTCGGGGTGTCCGGGAGCGGAGTCAGGTGCTCGGCGGCCTCGACCGCATAGGCCATGGCCAGGTCGAGCACGCGGCGGAAGTAGTCGCCTGACCGGAGGATCGACGCCACCGCCTGCACCTGGCTCTCGGACAGGCTCGGGCCGAGGCCGGTGGCGTCGCCGGTGGGGCCGTCGGTCGCCGGCGCCAGCGCCCGGAGCAGCTCGTCTCCCTGCTCGCCCATCCGGGCCAGGGCCACCGGCAGGGTGTACACGCCGCACCGCACGTCGTTGAGGACCGGCTTGCCCGACAGGGCCTTGCTGGAGACGAAGTCGAGGACGTCGTCGATGAGCTGGAAGGACATGCCGAAGGCGTGCCCGTAGTTGCCGAGGGCGTCGATCTCGCCCTCGTCGAGGTCGGCGCAGCGACCGCCGAGGCGACACGACGTCCGCAGCAGGGCCGCCGTCTTGCCTTCGATGGCACTGAAGATGGACCGCTCGGACCGGTACGGGTCGAAGTTGTCGGCCATCTCCCGGGCCTGCCCGTTGGACAGGGCCACGATCGTCTCGGCCGCCTCGAGGGCCGCCTCACGGCCGACCAGGGCCGCTGAGTAGTTCGACAGCGCGAAGAGCACGTCGCCGCAGAGCAGGGCGGTGCTCGGTCCCTCCAGGAAGCTGATCGTGGTGACGCCGCGGCGATCGGTGGCGTTGTCCATGATGTCGTCGTGCACGAGGGAGCCGATGTGCAGGAACTCGACCGCAGCCGCCGCGGCCAGGACCTTCCGGTCGTCGGGCGCCCCGGCTCCGCACGTCGCCGATCCGACGACCAGGGCGGGACGGACCCGCTTTCCCGGGCCTCGGAGTATCCGGAAACAGGGGTCGGCGAGGTTCGGGTCGGCGGAGCGAACCAGCTCGGTCATCACGCCCTCGACGCGCAGCAGGGTGCCCGGCAGGCCGGGTAGCTCGAGGAGCTCGGCCAGGCCGTTCAGGTCCATGGCTGCCCTGCCGCGGCATCGGTCAGGGCCAGGGCCCGGCGCGTGCCCGGCACAGCTCGAGGACCGTGCCGGCCCACGGCGCGCCCTCGTCGCCGCGCACCTTGGCCAGCGCCTCCTCGAAAGAGCCGTACCAGAGCTCGTCGATCTCGGAGGGATCGGCGACCGGGGCCACGTCGGTGAAGCCGACGAAGACGTGATCGTGCTCGTGCTCGACCATCCCGCTCACCGGGTCGGCGGCCTCGTAGGTGAACGCACCGGCGGCGACAAGGGGAACCGAGTCGATGCCGAGCTCCTCGGTCACCCGGCGGGCGGCGGCGGCCTGCGTCTCCTCGTCCGGCATGGGATGGGTGCAACAGCTGTTCGCCCACTTGCCGGCGAACAAGGGCTTGGTGTGGCTCCGCCGTTGCAGCAACCATCGACCGTCGGGCGTCACCAGTTGGACGGAGACTGCGATGTGCAGCGTCCCGGGCGGCGTGTGAGCCTTCCAGATATCCTCGGTCCGCCCGTCGGGCAGCGCCACGGGAGGCCGCCCGGCCACATGGGTGGGCCCGGCCACATGGGTTTGGTTGGGCGGTCGCGTCACGTCAACGTGACAGCAGCGACGTTCACAGGCGCTCCTGACTGGTTGGCCGCCTCGAACGGGTTGTTCGACACCGCGTTCTTGCCGCGGTGAACGCAAATGACCACGTCCGAGGATCGGTGAATGTCTCAGCGACAGCGTAAGAACAGGATCGGAGCGTGTCGTCCGTAGAAGTTACGGAACCGCGTACGGATTCGAGAAGAGCCTTCCGGCGGAGAAAGCTCTATGCGCGGCTGGCGACGCGTGCCGAGGACGTACCGAGACCGGTCGGGCGACCGAGGATCTCGCTCGCCTGCGGGACGGGCGAGATCACCACGTGCTTGTACCGCGGGGTGTCCAGGTGCCACCGGATCACCCCGGCGGCCCAGTCTTCCAGGCTGGTCACATAGGCCATCACCGCCTCGCGGGCGCGCTTGCGGAGGCCGAACTGGTCGAACAGGGCGGGAAGCTCCGTCGCCTTGACGTGTTCGAACTGGCGGAACCGGGCGGTCCGAAGGTCGTTGACCACATTGACGGCCTGCTGCAGGTCGCATTCGAGAAAGTTCTGCACCACGAGCACCCCGTTGCTGATCTCGCCTTCCAGCTCGATCTCCTTCCGGTAGGAGACGATGTCATTCATGAGCATGGTGGCGTCGGAGGCGCAGTTGGCCAGGGCCCGCATCGGCCGAGTGCCGAAGATCTCGGGCGGGATTTCGCTGCTCTCCGGTTCCGACAGAATCTGGCCGAGGCCCGAGCCAAAGGTGTCACGGCGCATTTCGATGTAGTCGACCGGATCGGCGATCCGGTTCTGCACGTGGTTGACGAGCTCCCACACCCAGCTGTCGAGCAGGTCCTGCACCGCGTCCCGGTACCGCGGCGCCTTCGTGTCGGACATCACCGCGAGGGTGCGCGGCCAGAGGTCGGCCATGCCGCGCTCGACAGGGTTGGTCACCGCGGGCACCGGTTCGGACGGGTCGAGCGTCATGAACCGGGCCAGCCGGTCCATGAACGCCTTGCCCCCGAAGAAGTCCCGGGTGTTGAAGAACCTCGCCGGGAAGTAGTCGTCGAAGAACGTCGCCCAGACGAACCAGTTGGACGTGAGCTCGAACTCCTCGAGTGACCCCTCGGGGTGGCTCATCGCCGCGCAGTACGAGTAGTCCTCCTCGTCGACCTTCTCCTCGTTCCAGAGGCCCAGGTTCTCCGGCTCGTCGCCGAACCCCATCGACAGGGCCCACTCCTTGGTCTGCCGGCGTCCCGCTTCCAGGTGGGGGTTCATCCGCAGCGTGAACGGCATGTACAGCTCGGGCATCTCGAAGGGCCCGAGCCCTGATAGGGGACGTGGCGGTAGGCCCTGAGCCGGCCGACGCCGAGCCGGGCGCTCAGCGGGTCGAGCCGGGCGGCCGACGTCCCGAGGCCTCGGGGGCCTCGCAGCAGTGGCGTGGGCGTGGAGTTGGCCCGCGCCCGTTCGTTCATGTAACGGCTGGACGTCATGTGCCACTCGTGGCCGCCGGTCTGCCAGTCCTGCAGCCCCTTGACGTAGAGGGCGACCTGCTGGCGGGCCGCCGGGTCGATCCCGCGCTCCTCGAACAGGGCCGGCAGCTCGGTGACCGCGGTCTGCTCGAACTGGAAGATCCTCGAGCTCAGCAGGTCGTTGGACAGGTCGGCCGCGGTCTGGGTGTCGACACCGTCGAGGAAACGCTCCAGCACCAGGACGATGTTGGCGTTCTCGCCCTCGTCCTCGACCTCGCGCTGGTAGGAGAAGAGGTCGTTGCGCAGGTGGACGGCGTCGGCGAAGGTGTCCCTGAGGACCCGCAGCGGTCGGGTGGCGGCGATCTCGTCCGGCACCTCGACGAAGTTGGCGTGCTCGACCAGGTTGGCCGACCAGGGGGCGCCGCCGACCTTGCGCCGCATCTCGACATACTCGATGGGGTTCGCCACCCGGCCCTCGTCGATGTTGGCCAGCTCCCACATGGACTCGTTGAGGAGGTTCTCGGTGCTCTCGGCGAACCGCCGCCTCCACGCCAGGGACTTGGACGGCACGGTGCGGGCCAACAGGTCGGCCAGTCCCCGCTCGACGGCATTGGTCGGCTCCGGGGCCGCGGAGGCGTCGCCGGGCTCGACCGACATGAACAGGGGGAGCCGGTCGAGGTAGTCCTTGGCGCCCGAGAGGTCCGGGTTGCGCTTGAACATCTCCAGGAAGTGGTCGTCGAAGAAGAAGACCCAGACGTACCAGTCGGTGATCAGGTCGAGCTCGGGGGCGGGGGCGTCGGGGTGGGTGTAGGAGCACAGCAGGGCGTAGTCCATGGCGTCGAACTTGGCCTCGTCCCAGATGACGTCGCCCGCCCGGACCGGTTTCGCCCTCCAGGATCGCCATGTCACGCGCCCAGGCCTTGGAGTGGTGGCGCGCGCCCTCGAGGTTCGGGTTCAGCCGCGCCACCCACGGCATGTAGAAGTCGGGCAGGTCAAAAGGCTGCGGCATGAGCTCCGAGCCTTCGAGACACCACTATCGGATGTGGCGCGATGAGCCGAACCACTCGAAGGGCCATGTCGATCGAGGATACGAAGACCGCGTCTGGGTTGTCGTCCGTAGGTCCTACGGAAGTCCCTCCGTTCGGCCGCCGCTCCGACGAGAAGCTCCGGGTCCGGCCACGGCGAGATCTCACGCTCCCGACAGGACACTGGGTGCCGAATGGCAGTCCGTAGTTTCTACTGACGACACGTGCCGGGCCGCCGCGCTAGAAGGTACCTGAGCAGCACGTAGAGAACGACATGGGCGCCCGGCGAGCCTACGACACACCGGCCGCTTCCACGATCTGCGCGGTCGCGTTGTCGGCCAATCCCGATCAGTCGAAGCGAAGAACACGCCCTCAGGAGGCAGAAGTGACGTCAACCGATTCCGGTCAGGTGACGATGAGCGACTACCAGAAGGCTGTCGCCAACTATTGGAACACCAATACCAATGACCCGGTCAATCTCGAGCTCGGGAAGGTCGACGATCTCTATCACCACCACTACGGCCTCGGCGATCCGGATCCGGCTGTGCTCCAGGCACCGAGCGACATCCGTGACGAGGTGATCATCAGAGAGCTGCACCGGTTGGAGAGCGCACAGGCCGACATCCTGCTCGATCACCTGGGCGAGATCAGCCCCGACTCCCGGCTCCTGGACGCCGGGTCCGGGCGAGGCGGATCGAGCATCATGGCCAACGCCCGCTTCGGGTGCCAGGTGGACGGCGTGACCATTTCCGAATACCAGGCCAACTTCGCCAACGAACAAGCCGTCAGCCGTGGACGACAGGACCGAGTGCGTTTCCACCTGCGGAACATGCTCGACACCGGCTTCCCCGGCGGGGAGTTCCAGGCGATCTGGACCAACGAGACGACCATGTACGTCGACCTGTTCGACCTCTACCGAGAGTTCGCCCGCCTCCTGTGCAAGGGCGGACGTTACGTGTGCATCACCGGCTGCTACAACGACGTCTTGGGAAGCAAATCTGCGGCGGTCACCCAGATCGACAACCACTACATCTGCAACGTCCATCCCAGGAGCGGCTACTTCAAAGCCCTTGCCGCGAACCACCTGGTACCCGTCAAGGTGCTCGACCTCACCCCCCAGGCCATCCCGTACTGGGAGCTGCGCGCCGAATCGTCGGTAGCTACCGGGATCGAAGAGGCGTTTCTCTCGTCCTATCGAGATGGCAGCTTCCAGTACCTCCTGATCGCGGCCGACAGGGCGTAACGTCGCACCCCGCTGCGCCCCGCCCATTTCGATGTTCCGGCCGGTGCCGACATTCCTATCCTGATCAGCCCGTCACAGTGAAAGAGAGCTGACGCTCATGTCGACGCTGTCCCGGATGCTCAGGCCCGACGCCTCCAGCGCCGTGGCGGACCTGGTGTTGTCGGCGCTGTCGAGGCTGGACCTCTCGGCCCCGCAGGACCTGGCCGTCGAGTTGCACGACATCGGCCCTGATCCGACGGATCCACCGGCCGAGCCGACCACGGCCCGGTTCGTCCTCGGCCCGAGTGGGTTGGGTACCGCCACGGCGCGGGCGTTCCTGCCACCCGATGCCGCGGTCACGGCCGCGTCGCTCGTTCGTGCGAACGGAGTGAGCACCGCGACCGACCCCCTTGTCCCTGTCCCGGTCGAGGAGTCCACCTCCACCGACGACGACGACATTCCCCCCCTGTTCTGCCCGGGACCGGTGCGAGACGACCCGGCTCTCGGCGAGGAGGTCAATCTCCGGCTCATCGACTGGGCCGACGAGGTCGGCATCTACCCCGGAGAGGTCCACCGCCTTCACGCCGCCAACTTCGGGCGGCTGATGATGCTCACCCACCCGGCGACAGACGACCCTGACCGGCTATTGGCCGCGGCCAAGTGCGTGTTGGCCGAGTGGGCCACCGACGACCACTTCCTCGACGAGGAGTCGATGGGAGCGGATGCCGAGGTGATCGGCTCACGCCTGGCGATCACCTACGCGTCGATCGACCCGGCCGACCTGCCGGTCGGCTACGCAGAGCAGCTCGACCAGGCGTTGTCGGACGAGCCCGTGGCCGTCGCCTACCGCAGCGCTTTCGAACACCTCGCCCGGTACGCCAGCGGGACCCAGGTCGCCCGCCTGCACCACGAGCTGGCGGTGATGTTCGTCGCCTACAACCAGGAGGCGGACTGGCGGAAGTCGGGGCGAACGCCACCGGTCTGGGAGTACCTGCTCCATCGCCACGAGAACAGCTTCCTGCCCCCGATGGTGTTGGTCGACCCGGTTGCCGGCTACGAGATCCCTGCCGTCGAGTTCGCCGATCGGAACGTGCGCCGCCTGTTCTGCCTGGCGGGCACCGCCGCCGTGGTCCTGAACGACCTCTATTCGATGGCCAAGGAGTCGGACTCGGACTTCGACCTGCCCAAGCTCATCGCCATCGAGGAGAACTGCTCCGAGCGGGAGGCGATCAAGCGCACCGTGCGAATCCACAACGAGCTGATGCACACCTTCGTCGCCGAGGCGACCGTGATCAACCAGCTGGGCTCGCCGGCGCTCCGGCGCTTCCTGGCCGACCTGTGGGCCTGGCTCGGCGGCAGCCGCGAATGGCACAGCACCACGTTGCGGTACAGCACCGAAGCCAGTAGTACCTGACCTATCCCGTGGCCCGGTGGGTCAGCGCGGGCCGTCGTGGCGGCGACGTTCCGCCAGGCGGGCGGCGTAGGCGGCCGCCTCGGAGCGCCGGCTCATCCCCAGCTTCATGAGGACGTTCGACACGTAGTTCTTCACCGTCTTCTCGGCCAGGAACACACGCTCGCCGATCTGGCGGTTGGTGAGCCCCTCGGCGATCAGGTCCAGGATCTTCCGTTCCTGGTCGGTGAGGCTCCCCAGGTCGTCGGTCGGCGCCTGTGGGGCCCGCAACCGCTCCAGCACCTTGGCCGTCACCCCAGGGTCGAGCAGCGACTGGCCATGGGCCACCCGGCGGACGGCGTCGACCAGGTCCGTGCCCCGGACCTGCTTGAGCACGTAGCCGGCCGCCCCGGCCAGGATGGCGCTGAACAACGCCTCGTCGTCGGAGAAGGACGTGAGGATCAGGCAGTTCACCTCGGGATGCTTCGAGCGGATCTCGCGGCACACCTCGACGCCGTCGCCGTCCGGGAGCCGCACGTCGAGCACGGCCACGTCGGGCGTGGTGGCAGGGATGCGGGTGAGCGCTTCCTCGGCGGTGCCCGCCTCCCCGACGACGACCAGGTCGTCCTCGTCCTCGAACAGCTCTCGGAGCCCCCGCCGGACGATCTCGTGGTCGTCGAGGAGGAACACCCGCGTCGGAGTCACCTGGTCATTCTGGTCGCTAGCCTCGGAGCCGGTGACCCAGCCCTCCTACGCTGGACCACGCAGCCTGCGGCAGCTGTTGGACGCGGTGATCACGGTTGGGTCGGACCTCGACCTGGAAACGGTCCTGCGTCACATCGTCGAGTCCGCGGTCTCCCTGGTCGACGCTCGCTACGGCGCCCTCGGCGTGCTCGACGAGTCCGGCAAGCGCCTTTCCCAGTTCATCACCGCCGGCATGGACGACGAGACCTACCGGGCGATCGGTGTGCTGCCCGAAGGCCATGGCATTCTCGGGCTGCTGATCCTGGACCCCGTGCCGATCCGCCTCCCTGACCTTCACGAGCACCCCGACAGCTTCGGGTTCCCGCCGAACCATCCCCCGATGAAGTCCTTCCTCGGAGTGCCGGTGCGCATCCGCAACCAGGTCTTCGGGAACCTCTACCTCACCGACAAGACCAGCGCAGAGGTCTTCAACGACGTCGACCAGGAGCTGGTGGTGGCCCTGGCCACCGCCGCCGGCGTGGCCATCGAGAACGCCCGCCTCCACATGCGGGTGCGGGACATGGCCCTTCTCGAGGACCGCGAACGCATCGCCCGGGACCTGCACGACACCGTCATCCAGCGCTTGTTCGCCACCGGGCTCCGGCTCCAGGGGGCGATCCGGTTGGCCGACCGTCCTGAGCTGGCCGAGCGCATCACCCAGGCGGTGGACGACCTCGACCTCACCGTCAAGCAGATCCGCACCGCCATCTTCGGTCTCGAGGCGTCCCGCCGGGCGGCCGGCGGGCTCCGTCAGCGACTGCTGGCGCTCACCGCCGAGGCATCGGGCCCACTCGGGCTGCATCCCGGTCTGTTGTTCGACGGGCCGGTGGACACCGTGTCCGAGGAGGTGGCGACCGAGCTGCTGGCGGTGCTCCGGGAGGCCCTCACCAACGCCGCTCGCCATGCCGGGGCCAACCGGGTCGACGTGTCGGTCGAGGTGGTGACGGGCGGTGAGGTGCTCTTACGCGTGGCCGACGACGGCCGCGGCATGCCCGACGAGCTGGGCAGTGGTGGGCATGGCCTGCCCAACATGAAAGCCAGAGCGTCGCGGCTGGGGGGAACGGTGCAGATCGTCCCGGGCGCGGCATCGGGCACCGTCATCGAATGGCGGGTGCCCGATGCCGCTCCGTCGTGACCGCGACACCGGTGAGCATGGCGCCCGGCTCACCGGGTCGGTCAGCCGCCGACCACCAGCACGGGGACCTTGCTGTCGCGGGCGAGCTCGGTGGCCGCGCTGCCCAGCACGGCGTGGGTGAGGCCCCCGCCCCGCGAGCCGACAGCGATCAACTCGTAGCCACGCTCGCTGGCGTACTGGCTCAGGGCGGTGGACGGGTGACCGTGGAGAACCTCGAACTCGGGCGATGCCCCGGGAACGCGGCCTATCAGGCTCCGAAGCGCTTCGTTCGCCAACCGCTCGGGCTCCCTGACCTGACCGTACGGAATGACGGTCGTCACCATCAGCCGGCCGAGCCGGTCGCCGAGGAGCCCGGCCACGGCGTCGATGGCGGCGGTCGACTGGGGCGACCCGTCATAGCCCACAAGGACGTCGACTGGGCCTTCCCCGGCGGTGACAGGGCCGTTCCCGGCGGTGACAGGGCCTTCCCCGCGGTGGCAGGGCCGTTCCCGGCGGTGACAGGCGTGGCGGCGACCACGGGGGCGGGCTGGAGCCGCTCGTCGTGACGCCCGGCTTCGACTGCCAGCACCACGGCCAGCGGGCCGAGCACCGTGCCCAGGAGCAGCCAGGAGAACGTGTCGTGGCCCCGCCGACCCATCACGATCGAGAGCACCAAGCCGATTGCCAACCACGCCACACCGATCACCACGAAGAATCCGAGACTGTCAGTCATGGGGACTCACCTCCTCCTCACATCATCCGGTTTCCTGGCGTGCGGTCCCAGGGCCGAAGGTCCCTCTCCGCACCGCCGTTGGGCCCCGTGTCGGGGACCGGCCGGCGTCCGCTTCCTCAGGACATCCAGGTCCAGCGCACACCCGGCGCCGGACGGATACGCCTGCCGGAGATGATGTCGGGCACGATCCGCACCCAGTGGCTCTTGGCCCCCGGCGCCCAGGGGCGTAGGGAGATCCGCTCGCGCTCGGTCCGACCTTCCTCATGTTCGTGGATCTCGGAGGCGGTGCCCCGCAACAGCACGCTCCAGCCGCCGTGGCTACCGGCGTCCACCCCGTCGACCTCGAAGCTCACCGGCCGGCCGTCGAGCACGGCCAGGCCGAACTTGCTGCCCGGGCCCGTGCGGAAGACGACGGTGTCGCCGTCGAGGAAGAAGTTCACCGGCACCACGATCGGGGCGCCTCCCGGGTCGGCAACCGCGATGCGGCCGATCAGCTGGCCGGCCAACATCGCCAGGCACTCCTCCCGCGGCATCTTCTCGATCGCCGCACCGCTTCCTGCCGTGGTCTGATCAGCAGCTGTCACGAGTTCCTCCTCCTTCGGTCGTGGCGACAATGACGGGGCTGCGCCGGCCGGAGACCATGTCGAGGGAGATGCAGACGAGACGATCGGTCTCGTCGCCCGCCCAGTCAGCCAGGGGACGGCGCCGCCCTCGCCCGCTGCTCGCCTGTTCGTCGATGTGGGTCTCGTCGATGACGTGGCGGGCGAACCCGGTGACCGTGACGCTCCATCCTCGACCGCGAGCAGGGTCGACGTCGTCGGCCTCGAAGGCGACGACGGCGTCCATGGTGGCGGATTCCAGCGGGGATCCGGTCCGAACCCGCGCCACGATCCCGCGATCCTCCAGGGCGTAGGCCACGGGCAGGATCATCGGCAACGCGCCGGCATGGAAGGCGATACGGCCGACCTTCGCACTCGACAGAAGTCCGAGGCACTCCCGGCGGGACAGGACCTCGAGGGCAGATTGCCCGAGCTCGGGTTGATCGACGATCACAGGCCCCAGCATCGACCCTCCGCCCCGGGTTCGACTAGGGCCAGAGGTCCCGTTGGCGCGCCGACGTGCGGCCCTACCGGCGGCGAGGAGAATCCCGCATCATCGGGTCATGGACAAGAACACCCACCTGCTCTCCTGTCTCATCGGTCCGTGCCCTGAGTGCCAGAACGGACGGCTGGAGGCGGTGTCGGACGGCGAGTCGACCAACTTCGTCTGCCACACCTGTGGCACCTGCTGGCACCCCGAGCTCGACTGGGTGGAACGCGTCAACCCCGCCACCTGCCCCGGCTGTCCCTCGAGTGCGGTCTGCCAGGCCGCTCTCCGCCCCTTCGGCAAGGCCCGCGCCGGTCTCACCTGAGGGATCGGGTCCGACCTGGGGATTTGCCGGGCGCCACTACGGCCTTGGTTCGAACGACTCCCCGGCCGTGACCACCCGGTTCCGGCCGGCCTGCTTGGCCTCGTACATGGCTGCGTCGGCGGCGCCGAGCACGGCCTCGGCGGTCCCGCCGTGATCGGGGAAAACTGCGACGCCGAGCGACAGGGTCACCGCCGGGCCGGTCCCGTCGGTCGTTCGCTCCGAGACCGCCGTCCGCAGTGCCTCGGCCCGCTGGCGGGCCACCTCCAGCGGCGACCCCGGCAGGACCACGATGAACTCGTCCCCACCCAGACGGCACACGACGTCTGCTCCTCGGACGCCCTCCTCCAGCGTGCGGGCGACGACCCGGAGCACCTCGTCGCCGGCGCCGTGGCCGAGCGTGTCGTTCACGACCTTGAACCGGTCGACGTCGACGGCCACGATGCCGACCGGCTGGCCGGCCCGTCCGGCACGGGCTATCTCCCGGCTCAGCCGGTCCTCCATGTGCCGACGGTTGAACAGCCCGGTGAGCGGGTCGGAAACCGACTGGTGACGGAGCGACTCCCGCAGGGTCAGGTTGGCCAGGGCCAGCGAGAGCTGCTCGGAGACGGTGAGCGCCAGCCTCCGCTTGGAATCGAGGATGTTGGGACCGGCGTAGCCCTGGTCGGGGCCGAGCAGGACATGGAGGAGCCCGAACGCCTCTCCCTGGGCCATCATCGGCACGCAGATGTACCCGTTCGCCGGCGCCGCCTCCAGGTGGCCGCACAGTGGCGCCTCGTCGGGGCCCTCGACGGCGTAGGCCCGGGCTCGGCGCAGGGCCCAGCACTGCTCCCGCTCGATCACCGCGAAATGACGGCCGGCCACGCCCCAGACGGCCTCGGCCTCCAGGACGTTCCTCGACGAGGCCTCGGTGAAAACGGCGCCGGAATCGGCCGGGAAGAGGCGCCGGCCGTACTGGCTGATCACCTGATGGGCTTCCTCGGTCGTGAGGCAGCTCTGCAGCAGGTCGCCCATCTCGTTCACCAGGGTCATGTCGCGGTCGTGGCGTTCGAGCTCGGCGACCGAGGCCGAGACCTTGGCGTAGGCGTCCTGGAGCGCCTTCTCCGCCCGCTTCCGCTCGGTGATGTCGCGAATGGCCACCGAGACGACCGTGCCCCGATCCGTCTCCAGCGGGCTCAGGCTGATGTCGACGGGCACCTCGCTGCCGTCCTTGCGCCGGGCGGTCAGGTCCAGGCCGGCGCCCATGGGCCGGGTCCGGGGGTCGCCGAAGTACGCCGACCGGTGCGACGGGTGCACCGCCTTGGCGCGCACGGGCACGAGGAGGTCGACCGGCTGGCCGATCAGCTCTGCCCGGGAGTAGCCGAAGAGCACCTCGGCCTGGCGGTTCACGAGCTCGATGAGGCCCCGTTGGTCCACGACCAGGATGGCGTCGGGGGCCGCCTCCACCAGGTCCCTGTAGTACGACCCTGGGGTCGGCTGCACTGCGGCCGGCGCCGTGGTCGTCTCGCCGTTGCCGGTCATGTCGGCATGCAAACGCACCCTCCTTCTGAGGCCACCCACTGTGCACGTTCGCCCTCGCGTCCGACAGTGCCGAAGGTCCCGACCGAGCGGCTCCACGGTCGCCGGTCCGGGCGTAGACCATCTGGCCTGCCGGCGTGGGACCTTCGACCCTGGCCGGGCGCGATCGCCGGGGCGCATGCTCGAGCCATGGACATGCCTGCTCGAGCCATGGACATGCCTGCTCGAGCCATGGACATGCCTGCTCGAGCCATGGACATGATGGTCACTCGACTGAAGACTCTCGCCGGCCGCAACCTGGCCGCCACCGTCGACCAGGACGTGGTCCGGGCGGGGCTGCCGTCTGCACCGGTGGACGCGTCGCTGGTGAGCGACGCCGACCTGGACGGCCTGCCGGAGGCGGCCCAGCGCTACCTCCGCTTCATGGAAGTCGTCGGCCGGCCCCGCGCCTGGTCCTTCCGGGCCCACCTCGCAGGGCGGTTCCGGATGCGGCCGGGACTGCCGTGGATGCCGTGCGAGGCGTGGCAGTACAGCACGTCACCGCAGGTCAACCGGGTGTTCCATATGCGCATCGACTTCGCCCACGTGGTGCCGATGGTGGGCCGCGACACCTATCTGGGGGGACGAGGGTGCATGCACGGCAAGGTCCTGGGACTCGTCACCGTCGCCCACGGCGTGGGCGCCGAGTTCGACATCGGGGAGCTGACGACCTACCTCAACGACGCCGTCTTCCTCGCCCCGTCGATGCTGCTGACAAGCGCCGTGAGCTGGTCGGAGGTGGATGCCGACAGCTTCGATCTCAGGCTCACCGACGCCGGCCACACCGTGACTGCCCGTGTGTTCCTGGACGATCGGGGCACGCCCCGGGACTTCAGCAGCGACGACCGCTACGTCGCCCTCCCCGGCGGCCCGGTAAAGGCCCGCTGGACGACGCCGATGGAGGAGTTCTCGGTTCTCGACGGTCGGCCTCACGTCCTTCGGGGCTCGGCGGTCTGGCACCTCGACGACGGGCCCTTCGAGTACGTCCGGCTCAACCTGTGCGACGACGTCGAGTACAACATCTGGCCGCGTCGCAGCCCGTCCGACCTGGCCGGCAGTGATCTCGGCGGTGTTCGGCAGGATCCTCAGGGTGCACAGGGACGCGGCTGGCCGCTCGAGACGTCGTCGCGGCGATGACAGCCATCCCGGCGGCCGTCGACCTCTATTGGATTCCCCTGGGCGCCGGTACGCACGTCGTCCGCATCAGCGGCAGGCTGTTCGAGGCGATTTCTGCCCTCCTTCATCGGCGGCAGCCACGTGACCTCTAGCACTCCGCTCTCGTGGTACTCGTGCCCGAAGGTCGGTTCGTGATCGAGATGACGCCCGTTCCCGACTCCCACGGCGACCGGCGAGGTGTGGTCGCCGAGGGACCAGTCGGCATGACCCACCTCGTTTGAGGAAGCGGGCTGGAGGGGATCGACGCGGTGTGGCGTGAACACACGAGGGAGGTCCCGCGATGGCCGATTCGAACGACAGCGAGCCGGTTGGGCACGAAGCAGAGTCCGAGAGCAAATCGCCCGACGGGACGATCAACGACCCCCTGACGCGCACCGACGTGGAGGCGCCCCGGGTTCCCTTCGGCTCCGAATCGGAGTCCTAGTCCGACCAGCAATCGCCGCGGAGGCGTCGGCGACCTGGGATCTCGCGGAGCTCCCGGCGCGCTGAGAGCAGGCCCTGCGTCGAGAGCCATCTGAGGGCCTTCACCGGTTTCGTGCGACCGGGGGTCCGGACGACGGATAATGGGATATACAAGAATACGATTTTCTCGTCCATCCAACCGGACGTCCGGAGGTTCGAAGGCAAGTGTTGGTCAGACGCTGCATGCCGCGACTCCGGCTGACGGTGACGGTGCTGACGCTCGTGGCCGCGACTGCCGCCTGCTCCCAGGTGAAGTCGCTGGCCACCGGCGAGTGCACGGGCGACAAGCCGTTCGTGCTGGTCATGGTCGACGGATCGTCCACCCAGAACGACACGGCCCTGATCGCCGAGCAGGTGGACGTGGTGACGGCGGTCGCCCGTCAGGCGAGCGACGAGTGCGGCCGGCTGCGGGTCGAGCGGTTCCGGGGCTCGGCCAGCGATGTCGACCTCATCCTCGACCGCGACGTCACGCCGGAGGGCGCCACCCCCAGCAACCGCGACCGCAACCGCGACGAATTGCTGACCGAGGTCCGTCAGGAGGTGGAGCAGGGCATGGCCGCGGCCGCGGCGCGGGGTGGGAGCGATCCGGTGGGCGCCATGGGACGGGGGCCCGCCTCCTCGGCCAGGAGCAACGGGACGTCAAGCAGCTGATCCTGGTCACCGACGGGGTCCAGTCGAGCCAGCCCAACCTGGCCACCGACACACTCACCGCCGCCAGCGCCAAGAGCTTCGTCGACCAGGCCGGCGACCTCCCCGACCTCACCGGCATCGACCTGGTGGTCACCGGCGTCGGCCGGGTGAGCGGCGCCCAGCCGCCCTCGTCCTACATCAACGGCCTTGTCGCCTTCTACGAGGAGGTGTGTTCCCGGTCCGGCGCGGCGTCGTGCCGGGTCGTCGACGCCCTCCTCCTGCCGGGGGGCTCATGAGCTCCCTGTCCTGGGACTTCCCGTCCCCCGCCACCAACCCGACCGCGGACGACGACGACACCGCCGAGATCGACCGGCTGGGCCGGCCGGAGGGTGGCTCCAACGGCCACGACGAGACCTCACCTGCCGATCTCGTCGATCGAGAGCCGTCTGAGCGGGAGCAGATCGAGGCGCTGGAGCGGGAGCAGATCGAGGCCCTGGAGCGCGAGCAACTGGAGCAACTCGATCGGGAGCCGTCGGAGCGGGAGCAGATCGAGGCGCTGGAGCTGCTGGAGCGGGAGCAACTGGAGCTGCTGGAGCGGGAGCAGATCGAGGCGCTGGAACGGGAGCGCGAGCGGTTGGAGCAGCTGGAACAACTCGAAATGGCAGAGCTCGCGTCGGAGCAGTCCGAGCGCGAGCAGCTGGAGCAGCTCGAACGAGAAGGGCTCCGCCAGCTCGAAGAGCTGGGACGTCAGCAGAACGCCCACGCCGCCCCGGCGCCGCGCCGGCCCGAACCGCCCCCTGCCGCACCCCCGAGGCCGGTGGTGCCGGCCAGGGAGACCCCGACCTCCGCGGCGGTCGCCGATTCCCGGTCCGGGATCGACGGCCAGGCCAGGGCCGCGGCATTCCTGGCGGCTGCGAACGAGCGCCAGGCCCTCGAGGAGGCCGCCAGGGGCGGTCAGTCCTCCGCACCGGCTGAATTCCGCGGGCTGAGCGAGCCGGCCAGGGCCGCCCGGGCCATCGTCGAGCAGCGCCACAGGAGCCTCGTCGAGGCCAACGGCCTGCTCACCGACGCGAGACGGGTGCTGGCGCCGATCGCCTACCGGGGGATCTCCGACCGCATCTACCGGCGCCGCAAGGTCATCCTGGCGATCGGCGAGGCCGTGAGCCTGGGCGTCGCCTTCTCGGCCGCCTTCGACGTGGCCCCCCTGGAGGCGCTGCTCCTGTCAGGCGCCATCGCCCTCGCCTTCGTGATCGCCGGCGACCTGGGCGGCGTCCTGCGCCTCACAGCCGAGAGGTCTCGACTGTCGGCCGCCGTGGAGGACGGCGTGATGCAACTCGATCCGAGGTACCTCCACATCCTCTACTACGACCGACAACCGTGGCTCTCGATCGTCGGCGGTGTCACTGCCGGCATCTTCGCCCTGGCCGCGGTGTCGGTCGGTGTGCTCCGGGCCGCCAACCAGGGCAGCCTGGGGCTGGCTTCCGGTCTCGCTTTGCTCACTGTCAGCCTTGCCATCGCAGCCGGGCTGTCGAGCTGGCAGCACGCCAGCATCGGCTCCGAGATCATCGAGCACCTGCAACGGGAGGAGGAGGCGGCCGCCCGCCGCCTGAAGCGCGCCGCGGCCGCGAGGGTGCTGCGCAATCCCCAGATCCTGGGCGCGGTGCGCACCGACGACCTGGAAATGCCATCGCCGGCGCCCGACCTGGACTGGCCGGCGGCGCCGAACATGGATTGGCAGACGCCCGACTTGGATTCGCAGGTCCCGAGAGGCGAGAGGCGGGCGAAGCGTCCCCGGCGCGCCGGACGGGCGAAGCGGGAGAAGAGCTCCGACAGAGGAGAGAAGAGCTCGGGCGGCCTGGTCGGGGCGGCCGCGGCCAAGGGCGCCCTGGCACTGGCCAGCCTGCCCGGAAAATTCCGCCGATCTGAGAAGAAAGCAGCCAAGGTCGACTCCAACTCCGACTATGACGCCGGGCCCCGGGGCGGGCGGCGAGAGCCCCGGCCCGATGTCGGACATCACCTTCACGCCACCCGTGAGGATCCAACGAAAGTTCCCGTGAGCAAGCCGCTGCGGCTGGTCCTGGTCGCGCTGGCGCTGCTGGGCGGCGGGGCGGCGTGCGGCGGATCGTCCTCCGACGAGCCGAGCGCCTCGGCGACCACCGTTGCCTCGACGTCGCCGCCGACCACGGCCACCGGGCCAGTCCGTCCCGGCATGCCGACGGTGCCGACCGGCGACGAGCGCGCCGTCCCCCGAGCGGCCGTGATCGATGGCCGGCCGGTGTTCATCGTGACCCTGCCCGAGACCGTCCTCTTCGACGTCGGCCAGGCCGTATTGCGACCTGCGGCCGAGCCGTCCCTCCAGGACGTGGTCGGCCTCGTCGGCGAGCACCCCGGCGCCCGGACCGAGGTGCAGGGGCATACCGACTCTGTGGGATCGGCCGACTTCAACCAGTCGCTGTCCGAGCGACGGGCGGCAGCCGTGTCCGACTGGCTGGCCGGCCACGGCGTGGCTCCCGGCACCCTCACGAAGGCCGGCTACGGCGCCACTCGTCCGGTGGCCGACAACGCCACCCCCGAAGGCCGCCAGGCGAACCGGCGGGTCGAGATCATCGTCCACCTGGCCTGACGGCCTCCCATGCGGGAGCTGCGGCCTGAGGCGGCAGGCCACACGACCCGAGGTGGCTTTCCGACCTCTTCCCGAAGAGGATTACGCGGGCTGCGGGCCGACCAGCGTGGTGTGCTGGTCCGCGTGACCAGGTAGGACGCGCAGCAGTACGGTCCCGTCGTCCTTGACTTCGACGACCTGGGCGACGGCGGGGTCAGCGTCGTCGTCCCCGATGATCAGGTAGCGACCGGCCTGGATCTCAATCCCGGGCGTTGCGTCATCCACGTGGCCGTACGAGTGACAGTTGTCGATTCGAGTCCGTTCATGCCGCCGCGGACGACGACGACAGCGTCCGCCGGCGGCTTCTCCCCTCGAAGCAGGACGAACTTCATCTCGCCATCCGCTACCTCTGACCTGCTCTTATGTGGTCGGGCTGGTGGAAACGGCTTGACGGCGAAGCCGACAATCGACGCCGCCGTCTCGGGGCGACACAGGCAACCAACGCGCCTGTCTTAGACGGGATTTCTTCGAGGCAGGAGGTGCAGGCTGTCCTTCACCGAACCACCGACGTCTCGAAGGTGTACGACCCCGTCGTCACCTACGTCGACGATCTCAGCGACCGCGATGGCATTGCCCCGGCCAGCGATCACGAAGGCGCCCGGCACGATCCTGTTCGGGTCGGTGGCCGCGTCGACGAAGGTCCACGGCAGGCCCGTGTCGTCCATCGTGTTCCAGTCGACGTCGATATCGATGGCCAGAGTCATCAGTCCGCCTCCTCTCGTCGGAAGTATGGGTTCGTTCGCTCCTCATTCTCGCACCGGAGGAGTCGATCTACGTCGACGACTGGGTCCGGGAGCATGACGGTGTAGTGGGGACGCCGGAAGGTGGCCCGCAGCTCCAGCCCGGCCCTTCTGATCGATCCAGCAGTCGTGACGGTCAGGACCTCGTAGCGCCGAAGAAGGCTCTGGCCGAGAGCGGCAAGGTCTTCGTCCTTCGCGGCGGCGAACACAGAGATTCCTCGCTCGCCGAACCGACGGAAGGTTCGTTCAGCGTCGTCGCGAATCGACTCCGCTTCGAGCGCGCCGCCCCTGACCACCACCAGCGCGTCGTCAGGAAGACGCTCGAGACGAACCCGCAGCGGGCTCACGACGACTGCGGGGCCGACATCGGCGTGGCCGAGGCGGGCTGGGGAGATTTGAACTCCCGACCTCTTGCCCCCAGATTCTTCCCGGCCCCGACGGGTGGTGATCCTCTGTCCGTACAGTGCCTCTGAGCAGGCCTTTTGCCCATTTCGGAGTGCGACCTCTTAACCCAGTTGCGAAGAATTTCTGCATACATCCGGCATACATGGCGCCGCCGGGACCTGAAATGGCAAGTCCGGAGGCCGCTGACGGGCCACGCCAACGGAGACGGGCGATGGTCGATCAGTCGCCAACGACGCCCGACGTGTCAGTGTCCCGGAGGAGGCCAGCAGCGTCGAGCACCTTCATCGTGACGAGCACAGGGTTGTCGCGATACGTCTTGGACGCCGCCGCCTTTCGGACCGACTCGATCACGTCGGGAAGGCCGTATACCTCGATCGGTCCGCCGCCAACGACCTCAGTGGCCGCCCATGCGCGAATCGCCGGCTCGTGGGTGTTCTTGACCGGGGCCGCGAACCGACCCACGTACAGGCGGACCCAGACCTGGTCCTGCCGATAGCCGTACCGCTCGGCGGCCGCTGTCACGACACCTGTGCGGATCACAGGATCGTTCAAGAGGAGGTACAGGCTTCGGAACTTCCTTTCCCCGCCGGTTCCCATGAAGTGCTCGGCGACTACGCCGCGCGAGCCGAGGAACGACTTGACCGTCGCCAACACCAGCTTGTCCGCCCGGGCACCGACGAGGTCAACCTCGTAGCCGTGAGTCTGGACCTCGTCGTGGACGACCTTGCCGGTCTTTCGCGTCACTGGGAACTTGACCGCCTCCGAAACGATCAGCCCCTCTGCCTCGAGAGCGACCGCCACGAACTGCTCGAAGCTCTCCACAGACCGCTCCTTGCTTTCGGGTCCGAGCTACCAGACTCGTACGACCGCACCTCCGGTGTCACCCAGGCAGGACGTCCGCAACGGTCGCCCGAGCGATATCGGGCTCTACGCGGCCAAGTGGGGACCGCGGCCCTCGCGTTGATGCAGTTCGGTGAGTGTTCCACTGGACTCCACCGTGCAGCAACAGGCGCAGGCGATAGTTGTCGAAGTTCGTGAAGCCATGGCCCACCCGCTTGACGGCGTCGTCGGAGGGATTGACGGTTACCGACACGCCCCAACCAACTACGCAGGTCGCGGTCCGATGAGTTCGAGATGGGCGTCGACGGGGCCAGGCAGGACACGCACGAGCACAACACCCGTCGGTCCCACCTCGACGACATGGGCGACCGCCGACTCGGCATCCTCGGCGCCGACCACGACGTACGAGCCCGCCTGGACCTTCTCGGCGTCGATCGCGTTCCGGAGGTGGGCGTGGGTGAGGCCGTCGGCGTCGACTCGGTGGTAGTCGATCCAGAGGTCGTAGTCGATCGATCCCTCCATATCGCCCATTGTCGCATTCATCGGGAGGCCGGGTTCGGGCGGGCCGCTTCGAAGCAGGCCGCGAATCTCCCGAGCGTTGCGTCGGAGAGGTCGGGCAGGACGGCATCGAAGTGTGGCCGCCGGCCAGTTGGGAGGAGGGCGAACCCTGCGGCCCGCAGTGCGCCGGCGGTCGAGGTGCGGATCACCGAGTAGTTGGCGATCGGCGGTATCGATCGGCAGAGGTCGTCGACATCCAGGTCGACGGCGGCGAAGAGCGAGACCCCGAAGTAGCCGTGGTCGTCGTAGCTGTCCGAAGCCGTCCGGCGAAGGACCTCGACGCTGACACCGTTCGCGCCGCTCGGATCATCGGTACCTCGTCACCGGGTGGCTCTTCGCTGCGAAGCAGTACCGGCCTCATGACGCCGGGCTCGAAAAGACCTGGTCGAGGCGCTGGCCGGCGAGCCGGTGCTGCTCGGTGACGACGTGGGTGTAGGTGCCGAGGGTGATGCCGATGTCGGCGTGGCCGAGGCGCTCCTGCATGACCTTGTCGTCGCCGACGACGACCCGGCCCACCGACTGGGCGGTGTGGCGGAGGCCCTTGGGCGTGATCCGCGGGACGCCGACCTTCTCGATCAGGACGTCCATCGTCCGGCTGAAGTTGTTGGGGTCGATCCACCCGCCGAGGGCGGTCGTGAATACCAGGCCGCTCCCCTCCCACGCGTCGCCGGCGAAGGCGGCCTCGGCCGCCTGGCGCTCCCGGTGGGCCTCCAGCACCGCCGTCATCCCGGGACCGAACGTGACCGCCCGTTCGCTGCTCTCCGTCTCGAGCTGCTTGAGCATCGGGCGGCCCAGCTGGACCGCCCACGTGTACTGGTCGAGCGTCCCCTGCTGGACCCGTCCCTCCTTCGACGGCAGCCACGAGCCGGACAGGTACTCGGCCAGCGTCTCGTCGTCGGACCCCACCCGCCCTCGGCCGCCGCCTTCCGGTGGGCCATGGCCTCCCGTTTGGTGACGAACGTCCCCAGCTGCTTCACCCGGCGCTTGCCGGTGGCGGGGTCGTAGCCGCCCTGGCGGACGACCCACTTCCCCCGCTGCCGCTGGACCTCAGGCTCGCCGACCTGCGCCCACTGCACGACGCCACTGTATCCAGACATCCTGCATACATGACCCTCAACGAGAGAGCCGGCGCCCTGCGGCACCGGCTCTGACCTGCTCTTTTGTGGTCGGGCTGGGGAGATTTGAACTCCCGACCTCTTGACCCCCAGTCAAGCGCGCTAACCAAGCTGCGCCACAGCCCGTCTCGATCCGATCGTACTCGGGATGCAAAGCGTGGAGGCCATCCGACTTGGGCAACACTGTGCGCATGACCATCACCACGAAGAGACTCTGCGGGGTGCTCCTCGGCGTTCTTGTCGCCTTGACGGCGGCGCCTGCCTGGGCAGCGCCGCCCACCGTCAAGTTCGGCCTTCCCGGCGTCGGCGGGCCCGATCCCATCCCGGCCGGAGTCGGCCAGGCGCCGGCACCGTCATTCTCCGCAGACGCCTCCGCTGGACCCGCCACCCCCCTCGCAGTCGAGCAGAAGCTCGAGGCGCTGCACTACCACGTCGGCCCGGTGGACGGCGTGCTCGACGACGTCACCAACTCGGCGGTGATGGCCTTCCAGAAGGTGAACGGGCTGGAGCGCACCGGCGAGCTGTCCGACTCCGTCGGCGCCGCCATCCTGGCCACCACCACCGACCCCGCCCCCCTGGTCCCCGGCGGCGAGGCGCACCGGGTCGAGATCGACCTGACCCGCCAGGTCCTCTTCCTCTACGAGGGTGGCGCCCTCACCTGGATCCTCCCGGTGTCGTCCGGCACCTCCAGAACACCGACGCCGCCCGGCAACTACCGCATCTACAGCCAGCGGTCGGGATGGGAGACCAGCCGGTACGGCCGCCTCTACAACTCCCAGTACTTCGTGGGCGGCTACGCCATCCACGGCTCGCTGTCGGTGCCCGGCCACCCCGCATCCCACGGCTGCGTGCGGATCCCCATGAGCGCCGCCGACATCCTCCCCGGCCGGCTGAACGTCGGCACGCCGGTCCACGTGCTGGGTTAGCGCAGAGCCGCTACGTGAAGTGGTGGATGGCCCACTCCACGCCCTGGACGGCCCGCCACCCCAGGTAGAGCACCACCGCCAGCACCAGCAGCTTCAAGTGCCAGGGCGTCTTCGCGGGCTCGCCGATCTCGGCGTGGCAGGTGGGGCACTCCCCCTCGCCTTCCAGCTCCTCGGCCTTCCAGTAACGACTGCAGTCGTCGCACCACGGCATCCGGTCCGTCCGAAGTCAGGTGCGGCGGATGGCCAGGATGGCGACATCGTCGCGCAGCGGGACCGTGGCGAAGTCACGGGCCGCCGCCAGCAGGCTCTTGCACAGGACGTCGGCCGCCACCCGGGGATCACGCCGCACGTGCTGGGCGATCCGCTCCTCGCCGAAGAGGGTGTCGCCGGCGCGGGCCTCGGTGAGCCCGTCGGTGTAGAGAATCAGCAGGTCGCCGGGTTCGAGCGACACCTCGCGGCTGAAGTACGAGGCCTTGGGGTCGAGGGTGAGCAACGGACCCGTGGTCCGCAGCGGCCGCACCTCGCCGTCGTGCCACATCCACGCGGGCGGGTGGCCGGCGGAGGCGTGCCGGAGGGTGCCGGCCGCCTGGTCGAACACGGCAACGCACAGGGAGACGAACTCCTCGTTGCCGGTCTGGGCCGAGATGACGGCGTTCAGCTGCTCCAGGGCCTGGGCCGGGTCGCGGTATTGGCGCAGGAACACCCTGAGCAGGTACTTGACCTGGAAGGCGGTGATGGACGACTCGATGCCGTGGCCCGAGACGTCGCCGATGACCGCGGCCAGCCGCTTGGGGCCGATGGACACCACGTCGAAGAAGTCGCCGGCCATGAACCCGTCGCCGGGCTCGTAGGCCCTGCCCACCTCGAAGCCCTCGAACACCGGCAGGTCGAGCGGCGCGAGGCGGGCGGCCCAATGCCGGGGGGCGAGGTCCTTCTGGTCGAGGACCTGGGCGGCCTTGGCCTCCTGGCGGGCCTGCTCCTCGATGAGCCCGGCCTGGTCGAGGAACTTCCGCCCGGACACGATCGAGATGGCGATCGGGACGGCTCCCAGCGACACCGCCGCCCCCACGAGGAAGGCGTTGGCGAACGACGCCGCCGCCGCGGTGGTGGCCGCCACCGAGTAGAGCAGGGTGGTGTGCAGCTCCTTGCGGTAGGCGCTGTGGGCCAGCTCGGCCGCGACCTGGCTGCCGGGACGGTCGGCCTCCATGCCCTGGCTGAACCGCCGCCAGGACTTCTGCAGCCGTCGGGCCGACCTTCCCCAAATGAAGGCGGCCACGATGCATCCGGCCGACACCAGCAGAAGGACGGGGTACTCCACCAGCATCGTCGAAATGCTACTGCTCCGGGCTAGCGAGCCCGACGCCGCACGCGGAACTTCAGGGGCGTGGGGCCGAAGTCGAAGTGCTCGCGGATCTTCCGCTCGAGGTACCGCAGGTAGGGGGCGGGCAGCGCCTTGGTGGAGAAGACGACGAACGTGGGCGGGTCGGTGGTGCCCTGGGTGATGTAGAGGATCTTGCCCCCCGGGGCGGGCTGGGCCGCCTGGGCGGCCTGGATCACGAGGTTCAGCTGCCTCGTCGGCACCCGGCGGTGGTAGGCGGAGATCGACTCGTCGATGGCCGGGATCAGCTTGTGCGCCCCCTTGCCGGAAAGGGCGCTGATCTTGACCGTGGGGGCGTAGCCGAGGAAGGCCAGCCGGTCGGCGGACTGGTCGACGACCTCGGCCCGCTTCTCGGCGGCCAGCAGGTCCCACTTGTTCAGGATGATGACGACGGGGCTGCCGGCGGCGTCGATGCGCTCGGCAAGGCGCTGGTCCTGGTGGGTGACGCCCTCGGTGGCGTCGATCACCAGGCAGGCCACGTCGGCCCTGTCGATGGCCTGCAAGGCCCGGACCAGCGAGTAGTACTCGGCGCCCTCGCCGATGCGGCTCTTGCGGCGCATGCCGGCGGTGTCGATGAAGCGGACCGGGCCGGCGTCGGTCTCGACGACGGTGTCGATGGTGTCCCGGGTGGTGCCGGGGAGGTCGTGGACGATCGACCGCTCGTCGCCGATCAGCCGGTTGAACAGGGTCGACTTGCCGACGTTGGGCCGCCCGACGATGGCGACGCCGGGAATCTTCGCGGCAGCGTCCTCGGGCGCCGGCTCCGGCTCGTCGGGCAGGGCGGGCAGGCGCTCGACGACCGCGTCGAGCAGCTCACCGCTCTGGCGGCCGTGCAGGGCGCTCACGGCGATGGGGTCGCCGAGGCCGAGGCGGGCGAAGGCCCAGGCGTCGACCTCCCGCGTGGCACTGTCGACCTTGTTGGCCACCACGACGACCGGCCGTCCCGAGCGGCGGAGCACCTCGGCCACCCTGTCGTCCTCGTCGGTGAGCCCGACGGTGACGTCGAGCACGAACAGGATCACGTCGGCGGTGGCGATGGCCTTCTCCGCCTGGCGGCTGACCTGGGCGTCGAGCGAGTCGCCGCCGGCCAGCCAGCCGCCGGTGTCGACGAGCAGGAAGTCTCGCCCGGCCCAGTCCGCCTCGATCTCCTTGCGGTCGCGGGTAACGCCCGGGTGCTCCTCGACGATCGCCTCCCGGCGACCCACGATGCGGTTGACCAGGGTCGACTTGCCCACGTTGGGGCGGCCGACGACGGCGACGACCGGCAACGTCACGGCAGGCGTGGTGGTCGTCATGCGTCCAGCCTCATGAGCTAGGCCCGGCGCAGGGAGATCCCGTCGGTGGCGACGACCTCGACCGGGCGGGGAAGCGCGTCGGGGCCGGTGCCGTCGAGGAAGAGACCGTTGGAGAGGCAGACGTCGGGCAGCAGGTAGCGGTGGCCCTCGGGCTCGGCCGCCAGCACGCGGGCCACGTCCTCCCCCACCAGCAGGCCGGTGACCCCGATGTTGCCGCCGAAGAACCGGTTCTCCACGGGGATGACCCGGACGTCGGGCCGGTCGAGCCGGGCGACGAGCGGTTCGAGGACGCGGGCGCCGTACTCACCGGTGAGGATGGCGACGGGTTTCGGGGAACCGGTGACAGACAGCGGGTCCTGGCGCCGTTCTCCGTCACCGGTTCGCTCGGCGCGGTAGCCCTCGGCGGGGGCGCCGTCGACCCAGGCGAAGAAGCCGGGCCGTACCCCGATGGCGTCGGCGCCGGACCGGCCGAGCAGCTCCTCCTCGAAGGCGCGGGCCATGCCCACACCGTCCTCGTGCTGGGGGAACCCCTCGTAGGCCTCGGCCTCGGGGAACGGGCGGCCAGCCAGCAGGTAGTACTCGTCGGCGGCGAAGGCCACCCGGCGGCCGACGGCGGCCAGGAACACCGACTGCCAGTCCTCGACGGTGTCGACGACCGCCGCCGCCTCCTCCCGGGTGTGCGGCCGCAGCGAGCCCTCGGCCGAGTAGCGACTGACGCCCAGGGGCACGATGCACGCCGTCGCCAGCTCGGGGAACCGGTCGAGGATGCCGGCCAACGTGTCGTCGAGCACGTCGCCGTCGTTCACGCCGGGGCAGACGACGACCTGGCCGTGCACCTCGATCCCGGCGTCGAGCAGGGCCCGCAGCCAGCGCAGGCTGGTGGCACCGCGGCGGTTGCGCAGCATCCGGGCCCGGACCTCGGGGTCGGTGGCGTGGATGCTCACGTTGATCGGGCTGAGGCGCTCGGTGACCACCCGCTCCAGGTCGAGCTCGGTGAAGCGGGTCAGCGTGGTGTAGTTGCCGTAGAGGAACGAGAGGCGATAGTCGTCGTCCTTGACGTACAGGCTCTTGCGCAGCCCCTTCGGGAGCTGGTGGATGAAGCAGAACTCGCAGTGGTTGTCGCAGGTCTGCACCCTGTCGAACAGCGCCGACGAGACCTCGGCTCCCAGCGCCGACCCCTCGGTCTTGGGAACCTCGACGCTGAGGTCGAGCCCGCCCCGGCGGACGTCGAGCTCCAGGTCGGCCTCGTCGGCCAGCAGGCGCCACTCGATGACGTCGCGCGGCTGGCGACCGTTCAGGGAAAGGATCTCGTCGCCCGGGAGGAGACCTGCCAGTTCGGCCGGGGATCCGGGCGCGACACCGACGACGACAGGTGCAGGCACGGCTCCCAGGATACGGCCCCTACTGCGTGATCCGGACCAACTACGGACGCTGCCGGCGGGACGAGGCCGGTAGCGTGGGCGTCATGGCCGTCGACCGAGTGCTGCTGGCTGCGCCCCGCGGGTTCTGCGCCGGGGTGGAGATGGCGATAAAAGCCCTGGCCTGGATGGTGCGGGTGTTCGAGCCGCCGGTGTACTGCTACCACGAGATCGTCCACAACCAGCTCGTCGTCGACCGGTTCCGGCGGCTGGGCGTGGTGTTCGTCGACGACGTGTCGGAGGTGCCCCAGGGGGCGCCGCTCATGCTCAGCGCCCACGGGTCGGCGCCCGACGTGGTGACCGCGGCCCGGGGCAAGGGCGGGTTCGTCGTGGACGCCGTGTGCCCGCTCGTCACCAAGGTCCACCACGAGGTGAAGGTGCGGGCCGGCAAGGGCTACTCGATCGTCTACGTCGGCCACGAGGGCCATGACGAGGCCGTCGGCACCATGGCGGTGGCGCCCGAGACGATCCACCTGGTCGAGTCCGATGCCGACGTCGCCGACCTCCCCGACCCCGGCGGGCCGGTGGCGCTCCTGGCCCAGACCACGCTCAGCCACCACGACTGGGCGGGCGTGCTGGAGGCGGCCCGCAAGCGGTTTCCCGAGCTGTGGATGCCCGGCCGCAGCGACCTCTGCTTCGCCACCACCAACCGCCAGTCGGCCCTCACCCGCATCGCCGAGTCGGCCGACGCCATCGTGGTCATCGGGTCGGCCAACTCGTCGAACACCGTCGCCCTGGAGAAGGTGGCGAAGGCGGCCGGCTGTTCGCGGGTCTACCGCGTCAACCGGGCCGACGAGCTGCCCGACGACCTGTCCGGCACGGTCGGCGTCACCGCGGGGGCGTCGGCGCCCGAGGAGCTGGTCACCGCCGTCATCGACCGGCTGGCTCCCGTGAATGGCGTCGAGCTGGTGTCGGTGACCGACGAGGACGAGTACTTCCCGCCGCCCCGGGAGCTCCGCGAGCTGCTGGTGGCCCTCGACACCGTCGTGAGCGTCAGCCTGGGCGCCGCCGCCCCGACGGCGTCACCCTTCGCCGACGACCGGGTCGTCGCCGCCAGCGACGTGCTCGCCGCTCTGGCCGGCTGACGCATTTGGTGTGTCACCTCGGAGCTGAGGTCGTCCGCCCACTTTGAGCTGGGCTTCGTCGAAGAGGCGTTGCAGCTCCTTCTCCAGCTCGAGCGTCTTGTCGTGGATCGCCCTGCCGCGACGGGCGGCCGCGGCCCTCGGGGGGCTCCGGCGGGTAGATCGGCGGGCCCACGACGATCCGGATCTTGCGGGGTCGGGGGAAGTGGACGCCCTTGCCCATGGCCCTCTCGCTGCCGCCGATGCCGACGGGGATGATTGGCGCCCCTGACCGGGAGGCCACGTAGCAGGGGCCCTCGAACAGGTCCTCGACGACGGGGCCCGTCTTGCGGGTGCCTTCGGGGAACAGAACAGTCCCATGCCCGGCCTTGAGCACGTCGATCGTGCGGGTCAGGGCCTCGCGATCGGCTTTGCCGCGCTCGACCGGGTACGAACCCATGCTCAGGATGATGCGCCCGAGCAGCTTGTACTTGAAGATCGAAGCCTTGGTCATGAACCGCACCTGGCGGCGGGTGACGGTGGATGCCAGGGCGAAGTCGAGGTTGGAGCGGTGCACCGGGGCCAGCACGAACGGCCCCTCCTTGGGCACGTGCTCCCGGCCCTCCACCTGCAGCCGGAAGTAGAGGTGGCTGAGCACCGAGATCAGGACCCGGAGGAGCTCGTAGAGCGCCCGTCCTCCCATCAGCCGGCCCCCTCTCCGTCGGCAGCGGTGGCGTGGAACAGGGCGACGATCTCGTCGACGACCTCGTCGATGCCCCGCCCGGTGCTGTCGACGACCACCGCGCCGTCGGCCACGACGAGGGGAGACGCCGCCCGGGTGGAGTCGACGAGGTCCCGCCGGCGCACGTCGTCGGCGCTCTCGTCGTCCCGCCGGCGGGCCCGCTCCTCGGGAGTCGCGGTCAGGAAGACCTTGAGGGCGGCGTCGGGGAAGACCACGCTGCCGATGTCCCTGCCCTCGACGACGCCTCCGCCGTGCTCGACCGCCCACTCCCGCTGCCGGCGCACCAGCTCGGCCCGCACGTCGGGGTCGGCCGCCACCACGCTCACCGCCCGGCCCACCTCAGGACTGCGGATCTGGTCGGTGACGTCCTCGCCGTCGATGGTGACCCTCTCCCCCACGTCGATGACGACGGCCCGGGCCACCGACGCCGCGTCCTCGTCGCCCCTCTGCAGGAGCGCGAGCGCCACCGCCCGGTACATGGCGCCGGTCTGGAGGAAGTCCAGGCCGAGTCGGTCGGCGACGGCCTGGGCCACCGTCGACTTCCCCGACCCGACCGGGCCGTCGATCGCTACGACACGCACTGGCACATTCACTGGGACGCGCACGTGCGCACGTGCTCCTCGAACCCGGGATAGCTGGTGGCCACCGCTTCCCACCCCTCGATCACCGTCTCGCCGTCAGCCGCCATGGCCGCCACCGCCATCGCCATCGCCACCCGGTGGTCGCCGTGCGAGCGCACCGAGGCCCCGGTGAGCGACCGGCGGCCGGCGACGACGAGGCCGTCGGCCGTCGGCTGGATGTCGGCGCCCATGGCGAGGAGCTCGCTCGACACCGTCGCCACCCTGTCGGTCTCCTTCACCCGCAGCTCGCCGGCGCCGGCGAACGTTGTCGTGCCCTCGGCCAGCGCCGCCGCCACCGCCAGCACCGGGATCTCGTCGACCAGACCGGGGACCTCGTCGCTGTCGACGTCGGTCGCGTGCAGGTCGGGCGACCAGCGGGCCCGGAGCGACCGCTCCCCCACGCGCTCGACGTCCGCCCCCATCCGGGCCAGCACGTCGAGGAACCCGGACCGGGCGGGGCCGAGGTAGACGTCGTCGACGACAAGCTCGCTGCCCGGGACCACACACGCCGCCACCACCCAGAAGGCGGCCTGGGACGGGTCTCCCGGCACGTCGAGCTCGAACGGGTGGAGGGCACCCGGCCGGAGGTGCACGGTGCGGCCCTCGTCGTCCAGGGTGAGGTCGGCACCGGCCGCCACCAGCATCTCCTCGGTGTGGGCCCGCGTGCGGACCTTCTCCCGCACCACCGTCTCACCCTCCGCTCCGAGCGCCGCGAGCAGGATCGCGGACTTCACCTGGGCGCTGGCCACCGGCATTGCGTAGTCGATCCCGGTCAGCCCGCCACCGCGCACCACCAGTGGGGGGAGGCTGCCCCCGTCGCGGCACTCGACCTTCGCGCCCATCAGCCGCAGCGGCCCGGCCACCCGGTCCATCGGTCGGCGGGCGATCGACTCGTCGCCGCTGAGGACGGTCACCCAGTCGAAGGCGGCGCACAGGCCGGCCAGCAGCCTGATGGTGGTGCCGGAGTTGCCCACGTCGATGGCGTCCCCGGGCTGGTGGAGCAGGCTCCGGCCGCCAGTGACCCGATCACCCTCGACAACCGCACCGAGCGCCCCGACCGCGCGCCGGGTGTGCCCGACGTCCTCGCCCGTCGACAGCCCGCGTACGACCGACGTCCCCTCGGCCAGCGCTCCGAGCATCAGGGCCCGGTGGGAGATGGACTTGTCGCCCGGCACCCGCACCCGCCCCCGCAGCGGCCGGCCACCCGTGATGCGCAACGCCGTCACTCGAGCACCCGTGCCGTCACTCGAGTACCCGCGACCAGGGGCGGAACCCCCGCTCGGCCAGGGCCGCTCGCACGCCGTCGGCCGCCTCCTGGCGGACCACCATCACCAGCACGCCCTGGGGGCCCTCGACCGAGTGGGCGATCTCCAGGTCCTCGATGTTGACGTTCAGCTCGCCGAGAAGGGTGGTGACCTCGGCCAGCACGCCTGGGCGGTCAGGCACCGGCACCCGGATCTCGGCCAGCTCCTGGGCCTTGGGCAGCTGGCCGGGCAGGCTGACCCGGGCCACCCGCGCCCGCTGGAGGGCGTCGAGCAGGCCGTCCCTGTCGCCGGAGGCGACCAGGTCCCGCATGTCGGCCAGCGCCGTCACCAGCCGGTCGAGGGACTCGACGATGGCGGTGCGGTTCTCGGCGCAGATGTCGGGCCAGATGCCGGGGGCGCCGGCGGCGATGCGGGTCATGTCCCGGAACCCCCCGGCGGCGAGCCGCAGCAGGGCGGCGTGCTCGGTGGCGCCGTCGGTGGCGAGGGCCATCAGGGTGGCGGCGGTGAGGTGGGGCACGTGGGACACCATGGCCACCACCTGGTCGTGGCGGTCGGGCTGGAGGGCGACCACGTCGGCCCCCATGGAGGACACGAGCGAGCGGACGCGGGTGAACGCGGCCGGGTCGGTGTCGACGCCGGGTGTGAGGACCCACGTGGCCCCTACGAACAGCCCGGCGTCGGCGCCGTCGACCCCGTCCTGCTCGGAGCCGGCCATGGGGTGCCCGCCCACGAACCGGGGATCGCCGACCGCGGCGACGACCGGCCCTTTCACGCTGCCGACGTCGGTGACCACGCCGGATCCGCCGGCCAGGGCGGCCCGGGCCTCGGCGGCGATGGACAGGACCGGCGTGCACACGAAGGTGACGTCGGCTGTCGGGTCGTCCCCGACGGCGTCCAGCGCTCCCAGCTCGAGGGCCCTCGCCGCCCGGTCGCGGTCGAGGTCGCGGCCGGTGACGTGCCATCCCCGGGCCCGCAAGGCCAGGCCGATGGAGCCGCCGATCAGCCCGGTCCCCACGATGGCGGCCCTCGGACGTTCAGACAGGGAGGTCATCGTTCAGCCCGACCGCGCCCTCGAGGTAGACGTGGCGGAGCTCGGACCGGGACCGCTCGGTGGCCAGGTGCATCAGGACCCGGATGCACCGGGGCGTGGCCCTCGGCACCGACAGCTCCCGTGCCGACAGCAGCGGGACGTCGCCCAGGCCCATGAGCCGGGCGGGCGTGGCCGGGAAGGTGGCGGTGAGGTCGTCGGTGGCGGTGAAGAGGATGCTGATGAGGTCGTCGGTGCCGATCTCGTTGCGCGACAGCATCTCGCCGATGAGCGTCTGGACCGCCTTGGTGATGGCTTCCTCGGTGTCGGCGTCGACGGTGGTCGCGCCGCGCAACGCTCGAACCGCACTGGGCATAGGACCGAATCTACTTTGCCGCCCGGCGCAGGCTCCTTACCTTGGCGACCGACTGCTCCAGGCCGCGCACCTCGTCGGACGTGAGCTCCCGCCAGCTCCCGGGCGGCAGGGAGCGGTCGGTGACCGGCCCGATGCGGACCCGCACCAGGCGCACGACGTGGTGGCCGACGGCGGCGCACATGCGGCGGACCTGGCGGTTGCGGCCCTCGTGGATGGTCAGCTTCAATGCGTGGGACTCGATCAGCGACGCCTTGGCCGGCGAGGTCATCCCGTCCTCCAGGCAGACGCCGACGCGCAGCTTGCGCAGCTGGCCGGCGGTGGGGATGCCGTCCAGCTCGACCAGGTACTCCTTCTCGACCCCGTAGGACGGGTGGGCCAGCCGGTGGGCCAGCTCGCCGTCGTTGGTGAGGATGATCAGGCCCTCGGTGTCGGCGTCGAGGCGCCCG
Source organism: uncultured Acidimicrobiia bacterium (assembly GCA_963827345.1). Taxonomy (GTDB): domain Bacteria; phylum Actinomycetota; class Acidimicrobiia; order Acidimicrobiales; family AC-14; genus CAWGUU01. Next base: position 1,285,152 of record CAWHAN010000006.1, read on the forward strand.
ACGGAGAACACCCGGGGTTCACGGGGCACCAGGTCGAGCACGGTCGGCCGGCCCTGGGGGTCGGACGCGGTGACGACGACGCCTCGCGGCTTGTTCAGCAGGTAGTAGACGAGCCCGGGCCTGACCGACACGGGCACGCCGTCGACCGCCACCTCGTCGTTGTCGAGGTCGACCCGGCGGCCGAGGACCGCCACCTCGCCGTCGACGGTGACCCGTCCCTCCTCGATCAGGTCCTCGCACACCCGCCGGCTTCCGAACCCGACCCTCGCCAGCACCTTCTGCAGCCGCTCGCCCTCGGCCAGAGCGTCGCTCACCGGTCCACGGGCTCGGGGTCGGACGGGTCTACGGCGGCCTGATCCCTGGAAGCCCGGGCGGCGGCGCCCAGGCTGCGCTCGAAGGCGTCGACCACCTCGGGCCCGGGCACGAACTCCGACAGGGGCGGGAGCCCGGCGAGGGAGTCGAGGCCCAGCTTCTCGAGGAACAGGCCGGTGGTGCCGTACAGGACGGCCTGTCCCGGCCCGGGGTCGCGGCCCACCTCTTCGATGTACCCCCGGTGGGCGAGGGTACGCATCACCGCGTCGGCGTTGACGCCCCGGATCGACGCCACCTGCGGCCGTGACACCGGCTGGCGGTAGGCCACGACGGCCAGCGTCTCCAGGGCGGCGGGCGACAGGCGGGTGGGCTGGCCGTCGAGGACGAACCGCTCCACGTAGGGAGCGAGGTCGGGCGCGGTCTGGAACCGGTAGCCGCCGGCCACCCTGACCAGCACGAACCCCCTGTCCTCGGCCTGGTACGACGCCGCCAGACTCGGCGCACAGCTCGTCGACCCGAGCCGGGCTGACCTCGAGCAGCTGGGCCAGCATCTGGGGCTCGACCGGCTCCTCCGCCACCAGAAGGATCGCCTCCGCGGCGCGCGCCGCCTCAGTCGCCATAGGTGTCCACCCCCACCCGACCGACTGCCTGGTAGCCAGGCGCAGCCTCCTCCTCGCCCAGCCACACGATCGACAGCTCGCCGAACGTGGTGGCCTGCTCCAGCTCGATCAGGCCCTGCTTGTACATCTCGAGGATGGCGAGGAAGCGCACGACCACCTCGAGACCGGGCGGGACATCCTCGGTCATGGCGCGGAACGTCGTCGTCCCGAGTGCCGGCAGCATCGCCAGGAGCTCGTCGACCGCGTCTGCCACGCTGATCCTGAGGGGGGCGACGTGGAACAGGTCGACCCGGGGGACGGGCTTCGGCGTCGCCGCCCGGACGAGGGCGTCGTGCAGGTCTGACGGGGTGACGCCGGCCAGCAGGTCGGGGGCGAGGGCGAGGAACTCCGGGCCCGGGCCGGCGGTGCGGGGCGACGACCGGGCCCCGGCGTCGATCATCCTGGCCGAGGGCCTGTCCGGCGCCGTTGAACGTCTTGCACTCGAGCAGCCGGGCCAGCAGCAGGTCGCGCTCCTCGTAGAGCGCCAGGTCGTCGTCGAGCGCCTCCTCGGTGCTGCCGGGGAGCAGCCGGCGGCTCTTCAGCTCCACCAGGGTGGCGGCGATGACGAGGAACTCGGTGGCGACGTCGAGGTCGAGCGGGCCCATGCGGTCGAGCTCGGCCAGGTAGGCGTCGACGATGGCGCTGAGCGACACCTCGTAGAGGTCGACCTCGTGGCGGGCGATGAGGTGGAGCAGGAGGTCGAACGGCCCCTCGAACACACCGGTGCTGACCTCGTACGGCATCCCCTTCGACAATACCGGCGGCGCGCGCTGACCAGCCGCATACCATCCATGCCGATGGCACGAGTCTTCTCCGGCATCAAACCCACCGGCCACGTCCACCTCGGCAACTACCTGGGCGCCCTGCGGCACTGGGTGGCCGACCAGCACGAGGCCGACTCGTTCTACTGCGTCGTCGACCTCCACGCCCTCACCGTCGAGCACGACCCCGCCCAGATCCGGGACCTCACCCTGCAGCTGGCGCGGATCCTCGTTTCGGTCGGCCTCGATCCCGACATCTGCACGCTGTTCGTACAGAGCCACGTGCCCGAGCACGCCGAGCTCGAGCTGGTTGATGGAGTGCACGGCCACCGTCGGCGAGCTGCGGCGCATGATCCAGTACAAGGAGAAGTCGGGCGGGCAGGAGTCGGTGCGGGTCGCCCTCTTCACGTACCCGGCCCTGATGGCCGCCGACATCCTGCTCTACGACACCGACCGGGTGCCGGTGGGCGACGACCAGCGCCAGCACGTGGAGCTCACCCGCGACCTGGCCCTGCGGTTCAACCACCACTACGGCGAGACGTTCGTCGTCCCCGAGGCCGCCTTCCCCAAGGTGGGTGCGCGCATCATGGACCTGCAGAACCCCACCGGGAAGATGGGCAAGTCGTCGGACTCTCCCCAGGGCACCGTCTACCTGCTCGACGACCCCGACGAGGTGAGCCGCAAGATCCGCAGGGCCGTCACCGACACCGAGGGTGACGTGCGCTTCGACCCCGAGACCAAGCCCGGCGTGTCGAACCTGCTGGCCATCCTCGCCGCCACCACCGACACCTCGCCCGAGGCCGCCGCCGCCAACTACACCCAGTACGGGCCGCTCAAGGCCGACGTGGCCGACGCCGTGGTGGAGCTGCTTCGACCGATCCAGGCCCGCTACCAGGAGCTGGTGGACGACCCCGGTGCCACCGACGAGATCCTCCGCAAGGGCGCGGCCAAGGCCGGCCAGGTCGCCGCAGCCACCGTCGGCCGGGCAAAGTCGGCGATCGGACTGCTTTCTCCGCTGTAGGTCGCCCTCGTAGGCGTATTGTCTCGCCGTGCACAGGCGCCTGCTCGCCCTCGTCGTCGTCGTCCTCGGATCCGTCTCGCTGCTGGCTGCGTGCAGCAGTGAGAAAGAGCCTCCCGAGACGACGGCGCCTGCGGGTTTCACGGTCTTCGGCGATGGCAAGAACGGCTTCGCCATCGCCTATCCCTCCGACTGGCAGCGGATCCCGCTGACCGACGACCTCGACGACTTCAACCGCACCGCCAACAGCATGCGGCTGGAGAACTCCAAGCTGGCCGGCGCCCTCGTCATCGCCCGCAGCGTGTCGCAGAGCGGGGGGACGTTCATGGCGGTCGACAGCGAGGGCACCTCCATGGTGAACCTCACCGTCTACAAGGCCCAGGAGGACACGCTGGCGGCCACGGCCGACGCGGCCAAGGCCGGCCTCACCCAGAGAGGGGCCACCGACGTGACGTCGGAGCAGATCACCGTCGCCGGCGAGCCTGCCATCCGGGTCCGCTACAAGCTCCCGGTCACCACCGACGAGGGCAGCGTCACCCTCTCGCAGACCCAGTACTACGTGCTGAAGGACAAGAAGGCCTACATCCTCACCGTCATCGGCGACGACACCGCCAACGCCGACACCATCGCCGAGACGCTCCGGATCCGCTAGGCCCGCCGCCGCCCCACCCCCAACCCCCCCGAACTGGTGCCACAGGACGGTCCCATCCGCCGCTGTGCGTCACCGGTTCGGTGCGACGGGCGGCCCCGCCGGGAGCCCACCGAACTGGTGCCACAGGACGGTCGCATCCGCCGCTGTGCGTCACCGGTCCGGTGCGACGGGCCCCCACCCGAACTGGTGCCACAGGACGGTCCCATCCGCCGCTGTGCGTCACCGGTTCGGTGCGACGGGCGGCCCCCCGGAGGGCCCGAACTGGTGCCACAGGACGGTCCCATCCGCCGCTGTGCGTCACCGGTTTGGTCGGCTAGAGGGACGGCAGGCGCTGCGGGCGGCCGATCAGCGGGGCCAGCGGATCGCCGGCGACGGCGAGGCGGTCGAGCACCGTGCGAATCGTCCAGCGGTCGGGCCGCAGGTCGGGATCGTCGAGCTCGTCCCACTCGATCGGCACCGACACCGGCGCCCCGGGCGACGGCCGGGCGCTGAACGGCGCCACGAGGGTCTTGTTGATGGCGTTCTGGGTGTAGTCGAGCCGGGCGAGGCCGCCGCGGCGATGCGTCTCCCACTCCCAGCTGACCAGTTCGGGGATGGTGTTGCCCACCGCCCGAGACACCTTCTCGACCCAGCCCCGCGTCTCGGCGAACCGGTACCCGTCGGCGATGGGCACCCAGATCTGGATGCCCCGCTTCCCGGTCACCTTGGGCATGCCCACCACCTTCAGGTGCTCGAGCGCCGTCCGGTACAGGCGGGCGAGGACGACGACGTCCTCGAAAGTCACCTTCGGGCCGGGGTCGATGTCGATGAGGGCCCACGTCGGCTGGTGGACCTCGGGCAGCCGCGACGTCCAGGCGTGGAGCTCGAGGGCGCCGTAGTTGGCCATCCACGCCAGGGCGGGCACGCTGTCGACGACGAAGTACCACTCCGTCTCTCCCGGGTCGGCCTCGTCGTTGTGCCACCGGGCCATCCAGTCGGGGGCGTGGCCGGGCACCTCCTTGTGCCAGAAGCCGGAGCGGTCGGCGCCGTCAGGGAACCGGTTCAGGTTGATCGGCCGGTCGTACGTGTAGGGGAGCATGAACGGGGCGACCTGGGCGTGGTAGCGGATGAGGTCGCGCTTGGTGACCGGCGCCTCTCCGTCGCCTTCCCGGGCCGGGAACAGGACCTTGTCGAGGTTGGTCAGCTTCAGCTCCCGGCCCTGGAGCTCCCAGGTCCCGGCCTTGCCCAGCGAGTCGAGGGCGGCCAGCTCCTCGCCGGTCGGGGGATCCCATGTCGGGTGGGGCCGGGGACCACCGTCGAGGCGGATCGCGGCCTCGGCCGCCGGCAGGTCGCTGCGCCACAGCACGTCGGGGGCGGCGGCCACCTCGTCGTTCGTGCGTCCCGTCTTCACCGACCGGGGATGCTCCTCCGGGTCCCAGCCCGGCTGGGCGTGGTCGTCGTTCTTGTGGACCAGCAGCCACTGCTCCTTGCCAGATGTCTGTTTGTCAGGGCGGTCCTTGTCGCGGCGGATGAGGGCGAAGCGACCGGCCAGCTTGTCGCCCTGGATGTCGAAGTGCAGCTCGCCCTTCTCGATCGCCGCCAGAGGGTCGTCGGTGCCGGCCGGCTCCCACGTGCCCCAGTCCCAGACGATCACGTCGCCGCCGCCGTACTCGCCCTTGGGGATGATTCCCTCGAAGTCGAAGTACTCGATGGGGTGGTCCTCGACGTGCACCGCCAGCTGCCTTCCCTTCGGGTCGAGCGTCGGCCCCTTGGGCACCGCCCAGCTGGCCAGCACGCCGCCCACCTCCAGCCGGAAGTCGTAGTGGAGACGCCGGGCCCGGTGGCGCTGGACGACGAACCGGCGGCCGTCGCCCTCGACCGGCCCCCCGGCCGGCTCGGCCGTGACCGCGAAGTCGCGCTTGGCCCGGTAGGTCTTCAGCCGCTCCTGTGCGTCGCTCATCGCTCGGCCATTCCTACCCGTTCCGCCGGGGTAGGTCTGGTCTCCAGCACCAGATCAACGACGCCGGCGCCAGCCGCCCCGTCGCTTGCAGCCGCCCTCCAAGCGGCCTGCAAGTCGGCGCCAAGCCGGGCGGCGCACCTTCCTCCTGCACACACGAACCAGGAGGAACAGCCATGTCGCGTCAGACCACCTCTCCCCGCAGCCGGGCCGTCGTCCTGGGCGCCAGCATGGCCGGGCTCAGCGCCGCCGCCGTGCTCGCCTCCCGCTTCGACGAGGTCGTCCTCCTCGAGCGCGACCAGCTCTCCGGCGGCGCCCGATGAACGGCGGGGCGTGCCCCAGGGCCGACACGTCCACGGCTTGCTCCCCGCCGGCATCCAGCGGCTGGAGGGGTGGTTCCCGGGGCTCACCGACGAGCTCGTCGCCGACGGTGCCCGCCTCGTCGACTTCGGTGCCGACGGCCTGTGGCATCAGGGCGGTGGGTTTCGGCGGCGGTTCCAGTCGGACCTGAAGGGGCCGGTCTGCTCGCGGGCCCTGCTGGAGCACCACGTGCGCCGGCGGGCGCTGGAGCTCCCCAACGTGAGCCTGCGCCACGGTTCTGCGGCCGGCGTCACCACGACACCCGACGCCGCCGACGTGACCGGGGTGACGCTCGAGGACGGGACGGAACTCGCCGCCGACCTCGTCGTCGACGCCACCGGTCGAGCCGCCCGCTCGGTGCGCTGGCTGTCGGCCCTCGGCTACGAGGAGGCGCCCACCGCGGAGGTCAAGGTCGACGTCGGCTACGCCAGCCGCATCCTCCGCCGCGACCCCGCCCAGGACCCCGGCTGGGGCTTCGTCCTGCTGATCGCCGGGCCGCCCACCGGCCGTCAGGGCGTGGTCGTGCCGCTGGAGGGCGACAGGTGGCTCGTGACCCTGGCCGGGTCCCACGGCGACCACCCGCCGACAGACGAGGACGGCTTCCTCGCCTTCGCCCGCAGCCTTCCCTCGCCCGAGGTCGCCGACCTGCTGGCCACGGGCACGCCGCTCAGCGGGATCCGCACCCACCGCACCCACACGAGCCGGCGCCGCCACGTCGAGAAGCTGCGCCGGGTGCCGGGCGGGCTGGTCCTGCTCGGCGACTCGCTGTGCAGCTTCAACCCCACCTACGGCCAGGGCATGTCCACCGCCGCCCTGCAGGCCGAGGCCCTCGGCGAGGTGCTGGACGGCATGTCCACGCTCGACCAGCGGTTCGTGCGCCGGTTCTACCGGCGGGCGGCCAAGGCGGTCACGCCCGCCTGGCAGCTGAACACCGGCGCCGACTTCGCCCTCCCGCAGACGGAGGGCCGGCGGGCGCCCGGCACCGACCTGCTCAACCGGTACATGCCCTACGTCTTCCGCGCCTCGCAGGTGTCGGAGGAGGTCTGCCTGCGGGTCATCGAGGTCACCACCCTCCTCCGGCCACCCCGCGCGCTGGTGACGCCCAAGATGATGGCCACCGTCTTCCGCGCCGCCCGCCTGCCCGGCACGACGACCGCCACGCCTTTGACGCCGCCGGAGCGCGAGTTCGCCGATGCTGCGTAGGAGTGACTATCCGGCCCCGCCCCCGCCCATGTCGCCAGTGGTGCTCATGACGTTGGCGCTGGCGGTGGCATTGACGACGGCGAGGTCCTCCACCCCGGTCACGCGAATCGCCCCGGCCTTGTACCGGCGGCGCTGGCGGACCTCGAGGCGGCGGGCGAGCCTGCTGAGGCTGTAACAGATGACGATGAAGCACGTGGCGGCCACGAGGAGCGCCTGCAGCGTGTTGTCGAAGAACTCGCCGGTGATCTGTGACCGCCTCACCAACTCCTCGTAGCCGATGACGACTCCGAGCGATGAATCCTTGATCAGGGTGACCAACTGGCTGACGATGGCCGGCACCATCCGCCGGACCGCCTGGGGGACGATGACCAGGCCCATGGTCTGCCAGTAGCCCATGCCCAGGGAGTAGGCGGCCTCGGACTGGCCCCTGTCCAGCGACAGGATGCCGGCGCGGAAGACCTCGGCCAGGATGGCGCTGTTGTAGACGACCAACCCCAGCACCAGCGCCGAGAAGAGCGTGATGGCGATGCCCGACTGGGGTAGGCCGAAGCCGCAGAAGGCAATGAGGAGGAACAGCGGGAGTCCCCGGAAGAACTCGACGTAGGTCGTCGCCAGCAGGCGCACGATCCACGATCGGGACAGGCGGCCGAGGGCCAGCACGGCGCCAACGATCAGCGCTCCAACCATCGCTACCACTGAGACGGTCAGGGTGTTGCGCAGGCCGATCAGGAGGAACTTGATCACGCCCCACTGCGTGAACGGTTCCCATTTGGCGGCGTCGAGCTGGCCCTTGTCGTTGACGCGGACGATCACCACCGCCAGCACGACGACGATCAGCCCGCCGGCCACGACCGAGGCAACCCTCGCCTGCCGCCGCCCCCGGGGACCAAGTGCGTCGGCCAGGATGGGCGCGGTCATCGTTCGCCGGTCATCGTCTGCGGGTCATCTCTTGATCGCCAGCCTGCGCTCGAGCCAACCGACCACCTGACCGCTGGGGAGGGTGAGGACGAGGTAGCCCAGGGCGGCCCCCACGAACGAGGGGACGTACTGGGCCGTCTCGGTGTTGACCACGAGGGCCACCTTGCCCAGGTTGGGAACCGCGATGACCGTGGCGATCGCCGAGTTCTTGATGAGCGCGATGAAGATGCTGCCCAGGGGCTGGACGACAGTGCGGAGGGCCTGGGGCAGGACGACGACGACCAGCACCTGCGGGAACGTCATTCCCAGGGACCGCCCGGCCTCCGCCTGTCCCATGGTCACCGAGTTGATGCCGGCCCGCACCGTTTCGGCCACGAAGGTGCCCGTGTAGAGGGACAGGACGACGATCGCCGTCGGGAACGGGGCGAACAGAATTCCCACCTTCGGGACGCCGAGGTAGACGATGTAGAAGATCAGGAGCAGTGGCGTGTTGCGGACGATGTTGACGTAGACGGTTCCCACCGCCCGCAGGGGTGGCACCGGGCTGACCCTGAAACCGGCTATGACCACGCCGATCACGAAGGCGAAGGCGAACGACACCAGCGTGAGCGTGACCGTGTCGCCCATCCCGCCGAGGTACGCGCCCAGGTTGTCGACGATGACGTCCATCGCCGTCTCTCAGCCCCTGATCCCGCCCGGTGCCACCGAGTGCGAGCCGGCGGTTACGCGGTGGTCGACGTGGTCGGCGCGGCGGTGGTGGTCGGCGCCGCCGTGGTGGACGCGCCGGGTGCTGCGGTGGTGGTCGGCCCCGCCGACGTGTACCGGTCGACCGGCGGGGGCGTCGGTGTCGGGACCCCGATCTTGCCGAGCGTGGACTCGAAGGCGGCCTTCCACTTGCCGTCGGCGTAGGAGTCCTCCAGCGCCTTGTTGACGAACTCCCGGTAGGCGTCCTGGCCGCGCTCGATGCCGATGCCGTAGGGCTCGTCGCTGAACGGGTTGTTGACGACCTTCAGGTGGGTGGGGTCGGCGTTGGCGAAGCCGTAGAGGATGACGTTGTCGGTGCTCACCGCGTCGAAGCGCCCGTCGAGGAGCCCGTCCTTGCACGCCGAGTAGGTCTCCAGCTCGGTGAGCTGCGCCTGAGGAGCCTGCTCCTTGATGCGCCTGGCCGGCGTCGAGTTGAGGACGCTGCAGACCTTCTTGCCGGCGAGGGTGCCGACGCCCGTGATGTCGTTGTTGTCGCTCTTGACCATGAGGTCCTGGCGGGCGATGTAGTACGGGCCGGCGAAGTCGATCCGCTGCTTGCGGGCGTCGTTGATCGTGTAGGTGGCGATCACCATGTCGACGTTGCCGTTCTCGATGAACAGCTCACGGTTCGGGGTGGTGGCCTCCTTGAACTCGATCTTGTTGCCCAGGTCGTCGGGCTCCACGCCGAAGATCTCCCCACCGATGATCTTGGCGATCTCGACGTCGAAGCCCTCGACCTGGCCGGTGACGGGGTTCTTGGCGCCCAGGCCGGGCTGGTCGAACTTGACCCCGACGACCAGCTTGCCCTTTCCCTGGATCTCGGCCATGGGGGAACCGGCCGGGAACTCGGGCTGGTCGCCACTGCCCGACACGGTGGGCGAGTCGTCGTCGGAGCTGCAGGCCGCCCCCATCAGGGCTACTACCAGCACGATCGCGGGAATGAACCAGCGCCGTTTCGTCATCCTTCTATCTCCTTGTGGTCGTCTCCGCGGCTAATGAGCCAGGATCTTGGAAAGGAAGTCGCGCGCCCGTTCCGACTCTGGGTTGTCGAAGAAGCGGTCGGGTGGGGCGATCTCGACGATACGGCCTCCGTCCATGAAGGCTACCCGGCGGGCCGCGGACCGGGCGAAGCCCATCTCGTGGCTGACTACGACCATGGTGATGCCCTCGGCGGCCAGCTCCACCATGACGTCGAGGACCTCCTTGATCATCTCGGGGTCGAGGGCCGACGTCGGCTCGTCGAAGAGCATGAGCTTGGGATCCATGGCCAGGGCCCGGGCGATGGCCGCCCGCTGCTGCTGGCCTCCCGACAGCTCGGCCGGGTACCGGTCGGCCTTGTCGGCGATCCCGACCCGCTCCAGCAGCTTGACCGCCTTCTCGCGGGCATCCGCCTTCGACATCTTGCGGACCTTGATCGGGCCGATGGTGACGTTCTGCAGGACCGTCTTGTGGGCGAACAGGTTGAACGACTGGAAGACCATGCCCACGTCGGCCCGGAGCTTGGCCAGGGCCTTGCCCTCCTCCGGCAGCGCCACCCCGTCGATGGTGATCGAGCCGGAGGCGATGGGCTCGAGCCGGTTGATCGTGCGGCACAGCGTCGACTTGCCCGACCCCGACGGACCGATGACGACCAGCACCTCGCCCCTGTCGACGGTGAGGTCGATGTCTTTGAGCACGTGGAGGTCGCCGAAGTACTTGTTGACCTTGTCTATGACGACAAGGGGCTCGGTCCCAGCCGGTGAGGCGCCCTGCGACGCGGCCGGGGCCGCCGGCGTGGGCTCGGCGCTCACCGGCCGCGCCGGGTGGCGGAGGCGGCCAGGGCCAGCAGCCCGGTGAGGGCGACGACGGAGGCGGCGGCGCCGGCGCTCAGCATGCGGCGGTCGGCGGCCTCGCGGCACGCCTTCTCGCGGGCCATGCCGTACAGGTCGGCCCGGCCGTCGTCCGACGGCGGTGTCGCCGAGCACGGTCCCGCAGTCGACGGTGCCGGCCGCCGCGGGGGCGGCGTCGAACGAGCGGAGCCGCAGGAGGGGGTCGCTGCCGACGGCGGCGTCGACCGGGAGCAGCAGCATGGCGGAGGCCCCCACCAGACCGGTGAGGACGGCGACGACGGCCAGGCGCGGCGCTCGGGGCAGGTGGGGCCGGGGCAGCTTCCGGCCGCGCTTCGTCTTCGGAGGACTGCTGGCGCCCACCGGGGCCTGGCGCGGCGATGCGTCGGCGGTGCGGCGGCGCACGTCTGCTACCGGCGGGACGCGCAGTCGATGCAGAGACGAGCGGACGGCATGGCCTCCAGGCGCCCAGGGGCGATCGCCTGGTGGCACCGTTCGCAGACGCCGAAGCCGCCGGCGTCGAACTTGACGAGGGCGTCCTCCACCTCGACGAGCGACTCCCGCAGCGACCCGATCAGCACGTCGACCTCGCCCCGCTCGGCGGTGACCTGGCTGGAGTCGGCGAAGTTCTGGTCGAACGACAGAGAGCCGGCGTTGCCGTCGCCCAGCTCGGCCAGCCTGAGCAGCAGGTTGGCGCGCTCCTCTTGGAGGGATGTGCGCAAATCGGCAAGGGTCATGTCGCTCACCGTGGGAAGCCTACCTGCCAAACCCACCCCGAGCCCGGGGATGGGCGGCTTCGTAGATTCGTTGGAGCCGTTCGGTGGACACTTTGGTGTACACCTGGGTCGTCGAGATCGACGCGTGGCCCAGCAATTCCTGGACCACCCGGATGTCGGCGCCGTGGTCGAGCATGTGCGTCGCGCACGAGTGGCGCAGCACGTGGGGAGTCAGCCTGTCGCCCAGGCCGACCCTGTCCCCGTAGCGCCGGACGATGGTCCACGCCCCCTGCCGGGACAGCCGCCCGCCGCGGCTGTTGAGGAAGACGGCCTCCGAGTCGCCGCGGCGGGCCCAGCGCTCGGGGGCCATCTCCCCCCGCCCGGCCGGGGCCAGCCACGCCCCCAGGGCCTCCCTGGCGACCCTGCCCACCGGCACCACCCGCTCTTTCGACCCCTTCCCGAAGGCTCGGAGCACGCCCGAGTCGAGGTCGAGGTCGGCCAGCGAGAGCCCGACCAGCTCCGAGACCCGCAGCCCGCAGGCGTAGAGGGTCTCGAGCATGGCACGGTCGCGGCGGGCCGCGGGGTGGTCGCCGGCGACCGCTCCCAGCAGGGTGAGGACCTCGTCCTCGGACAGGGCCTTCGGGAGGCCGGCCGGGACCTTCGGGGGGCCCACCTCGCCCGCCGGGTTGCCCGACGCCTCCCCCTCGTCCTCCAGGAAGCCGTGGAGCGATCGCACGGCAACAAGCGCACGGGCCACCGACGACGGGGCTCGCCCCGCGGCTCGGAGGAAGGCGACGTAGTCCTCCACGACGGGCTCGGTGACCTCGGCCACCGCCAGCTTGCGGGCGTGCAGGAACTCCACGTAGGCGGCCAGGTCCCGGCGGTAGGCCGCGAGGGTGTTGATCGAGCGGCCCCGCTCCACCCCCAGCCACGACAGGAACTCCTCGGCCTCGCCCGGCAGAGGCGCCCGGAGCGCCCTGGTCGGGGCGCGGGACTTGCCGGTCAGGGATTTGCCGGTCGGGGCGCGGGATTTGCCGGTCAGGGATTTGCCGGTCAGGGGTTCAGGCATTCGGCGGGATCGACCGCCGGGCGGCCCAGGGCGTCGGCCACCGCCGGGTTGGTGACGTAGCCGCCGACGGTGTTCAGCCCGGCGCGCAGGGCCGGGTCGCCCTCGATGGCGGCGGCCACTCCCTTGCCGGCCACCTCGACCACGTAGTGCAGGGTGGCGTTGGTGAGGGCGTAGGTGGAGGTGTGGGGAACGGCGCCGGGCACGTTGCCGACCGCGTAGTGCAGCACGCCGTGGACCTCGTAGACGGGTTGGGCGTGGGTGGTCTCACGGGTCGTCTCGATGCATCCTCCCTGGTCGACGGCGATGTCGACGATGACCGCGCCCTTCTTCATGCCCTTCACCATGTCCTCGGTGACCACCGTCGGCGCCCGGCCCCCGGGCACCAGCACCGCCCCGATCACCAGGTCGGCCTCGGCCACGGCCCGCTCGACCGCGGCCCGGTTGGAGGCCAGGGTCATGATCCTGCCCTTGTGGATCTGGTCGACGACCCGCAGGCGGTCGAGGTTCTTGTCGAGCAGCAGGACCTCGGCCTCCATGCCCTGGGCGATCCACGCCGCGTTCCAGCCGACGTTCCCCGCGCCCAGGACGACGACCCGTGCCGGTCTCACGCCGGGGGCGCCGCCGAGGAGAACGCCGCGGCCGCCGAAGTCGACCTCCAGGTAGTGGGCGCCGATCTGCGGCGCCATCCTCCCGGCCACCTCGCTCATGGGCGCCAGCAGGGGCAGTCCGCCCCCCGCGACCTGCACCGTCTCGTAGGCGAGGGCGGTCGTCCTGGCGTCGAGCAGGGCGTCGGCCACCGCCGGATAGGCGGCCAGGTGCAGGTAGGTGAACAGGACCAGGTCCGGCCGCAGGTAGTGGAGCTCGTCGTGCTGGGGCTCCTTGACCTTCACGACCATCTCGGCCGACCAGGCGCCCTCGGCGTCGACGACGGTGGCGCCGGTAGCGACATACTCCTCGTCGGGGATCGACGAGTCGGCCCCCGCCCCGGCCTCCACCAGCACGCGGTGGCCGTGGGCCACCAGCTCCCGGGCGCCGTCGGGCGTCAGGGCGACCCGGTGCTCGCCCTCCTTGGTCTCGGTGGGGACGCCGACGATCACGCCGCCGACGCTACGCCAGCCACCGGCCGAGCGTGACTGTGCAAGAAGGTCGCCATATGCGACCTTCTTGCACTGTCATAGGTGCCTTCCCAATATCTCTCGCGCCAGAAGGAGGCCGATGATCGACTTGGCGTCGGTGATGCGGCCGTCGGCGATCATGGCGGGGACGTCGGCCAGGGCGAGGGTCTCCACCGTCATGTGCTCCTCCTCGATCCCCTGGGCCGACACGTCGCACCGTTCGAGGTCGGTGGCCAGGAAGAGGAACGAGTGCTCGTCGCAGAAGCCCGGCGAGTTGTAGAACTCGGCGACCTTCTCCATCCGGCCCGCCTTCATGCCGACCTCCTCGGCCAGCTCACGGTGGGCGGTGAGCTCGACGGGCTCGTCGGCGACGTCGCGCTTGCCGGCCGGGAGCTCGAAGAGGTCGGCGTCGATGGCGGCCCGGTACTGGCGCACCATCAGCACGCTGTCGCCGCCGTCGAGCACCGGGATGACGACCACCGCGCCGGGGTGGTGGACGACGTCGCGCTCGAAGGTGCCTCCCGACGGGTCCTCGAAGACGGCCTGGGCGGCGGTGATCAGCGACCCGGCGTAGACGACCCGTTCAGTGAGCTTGCGGAACCGGCTCAACCTGGGACGCCTGGTCGACCGGGACCAGCTGATCGACCTGGACCGGCTGGGGGCTGCGTCCCTCGGCCCGGGTCTTCGCGGCGGCCACGAACGCCCGGAACAGGGGGTGGGGCCGGTCGGGCCGGCTCTTGAACTCGGGGTGGGCCTGGGTGCCGACCCAGAACGGGTGGCCGTCGAGCTCGACGAACTCCACCAGCCGCTCGTCGGGCGACGTGCCCACCGCCCGCAGCCCGGCCTCCTCCAGCCGTCGCCGGTAGCGGGGGTTGAACTCGTAGCGGTGCCGGTGGCGCTCGAACACGAGGTTCTCGCCGTAGGCCTCGGCCACCTTGGAGCCGGCCCGCAGCCGCGCCGGGTAGACGCCCAGGCGCATGGTGCCGCCGTAGTCGACGACCTCGCGCTGCTCGTCCATCAGGTCGATGATGGGGTGGGGCGACTCGCTGTCGAACTCGGTGGAGTTGGCCCCCACCAGCCCGCACTGGTCGCGGGCGAACTCGATCACCATCGTCTGCATCCCGAGGCACAGGCCCAGGCACGGGATCTGCGCCTGGCGGGCGTAGCCGGCGGCGGCGATCTTGCCCTCGATGGCCCGAGGCCCGAAGCCGCCGGGGATCACGATGCCGTCGACCTGCTCCAGCCGGCTCTCGGCCAGCAGCCCCTCGACGTCCTCGGCCTGGATCCAGTCGATCTCCACCCGTCCGCCGCAGGCGTAGCCGCCGTGGCGCAGGGCTTCGACCACCGACAGGTAGGCGTCGGGCAGCCCGTACTTGCCGACGAGCCCGATGCGCACGACGGTGGTGGCGGCCTCGGCCCGGTCGACCATGGCCCGCCAGTCGTCGAGCTGGGGGCGTACTCCGGCCCGGTCCAGCCGAGCAGCCGGCACAGGTAGTCGTCGAGCCCCTCCTCGTGGAGCACGAGGGGGATCTCGTAGAGGCTGCGGGCGTCGACGGCGCTGACCACCGCCTCCTCCGGAACGTCGCACAGCAGGGAGATCTTGCGCTTGAGGCCCAGGGAGAGGGGCCGGTCGCTGCGACAGACGATGACGTCGGGCTGGATGCCCCGGCTGCGCAGCTCGGTGACCGAGTGCTGGGTGGGCTTGGTCTTCTGCTCGCCGGACGGCCCGAGGTAGGGCACCAGGGTGAGGTGGATGTAGCAGACGTTGTCGCGCCCCACGTCCTTGCGGAACTGCCGTATGGCCTCGAGGAAGGGGAGGATCTCGATGTCGCCGACGGTGCCGCCGACCTCGGTGATCACCACGTCGACGTCGTCGCCGGCCAGGCGCAGGATGCGTTCCTTGATCTCGTTGGTGATGTGGGGGATCACCTGGACGGTGTCACCCAGGTAGTCGCCCCGGCGCTCCTTGGCCAGGACCGCCGAGTAGATCGAGCCGGTGGTGGCGCTGGAGTCGCGGTAGAGGTTCTCGTCGACGAACCGCTCGTAGTGGCCGAGGTCGAGGTCGGTCTCGCCCCCGTCCTCGGTGACGAACACCTCGCCGTGCTGCGACGGGTTCATCGTCCCGGGATCGACGTTGATGTAGGGGTCGAGCTTCTGGAGGGTGACCCGCAGGCCACGGCTCTTGAGCAACCGCCCGAGTGACGAAGCGGTGAGGCCCTTGCCCAATGAGCTGGCCACCCCGCCCGTCACGAAGATGTGCTTCGTCACGGGAGATCAGCCTACCCCGACGGCGAACGCATGGCGGGGACCGATATGGGGCGCGCCGTGTCGGTATGTTCACAGGCATGGCTCATTCGTTCACGAACTACGACGGCGGCATCGTCACCACGCCGGCGGCGGTGGCGACGCCGCGGACCGTCGAGGAGCTGCAGCGGGTGTTGGCCGACACCGAGCGCTACCCCAGCCCGGTACGGGCCATGGGCAGCTTCCACTCGCTGACGCCCTGCCCCGCCTCCACCGGCACCGTCGTCGAGATGAAGGGCATGAACCGCCTGCTGGCAGTCGACACCAAGGCCATGACGGCGACGTTCCAGGCCGGCATCCAGCTCTGCGACGCCGCCGCCCACCTGCGCAAATGGGGCCTTCAGTTCATCCTCAACATCGAGATCGGCAACGCTACGCTGGGGTCCCTGGCCTGCTGCCACAGCAAGGACGCCATGGACGGCGTCGAGTTCGGCCAGGTCAGCTCCTACGTCACGTCGATCAGGTGGGTCGACCCGTCGGGCGAGCTGCGGGAGGCGTCGGAGGATGGGGATCCCGAGCTCCTGCACCTGGTCCGGTCGAGCTACGGGCTGTGCGGGATCGTGTACGAGGTCACCCTGCGGGTCAAGTGGCTCGAGATCAGCGAGTTCGACTACCAGGTGCACGACACCGTCGACCTGACCCAGGAGCACATGGCGGGTGTGGTCGCCGGGAACGAGGCGATGGTCTGCTGGACCATCGGGCGCACGACCGTCGTCCAGACGAGGAACCACGCCACCCGCCTGAAGCGGCGGTGGCTGGCCTGGTTCCGACGGATCGGCTGGACCCTGTTCGCCGCGTTCGTCGGCCGCAACCTGCGGCGGGTGCCGGTGCGGTTCGTCCGCGACCTGCTGGAAGGAGCCTGGCTGGCCGGTCAGCGGCTGGTGTTCCGCACCCTGAGCGGCATCGGCGGCTTCTCGCTGTACGGGCCCGACAAGATCATGGACTACCGCGAGACGCCTTCCTACGCCCGGTACGCCTTCACGTTCTGGGCCTTCCCGTTCGAGAACTGGGTCGAGAACCTGACCGCCTACGTGGAGTTCGCCGACGAGCACTTCCGCCGGACCGGATTCCGCTGCAACATGCCGCTCGGCTCGTATTTCGTGAAGCAGGACCGTGGGTCGCTGCTGTCGTACACGTGGGACGGCGACGTGTTGTCCCTCGACCCGATCCACTCCTACCGCGAGGAGGACGCCGACGAGTGGTACGCCTTCCTCCGCGAGTTCAACGACTGGGCCCACGAGCGCGGCGGGATCGCCCTGCTCAACCAGAGCCCTTTCGTGACCCGGGAGCAGGTGCTGGCCGCCTACGGCGACCGGTGGCGCCGGTTCTCCGAGTGGGTGAAGGAGGTCGACCCCGGGCGACGGATGGTGAACGAGTTCTTCGCCGACCTGCTGGTGTAGCCCGGAGCCGTGTAGCCCGGAGGCAATACCTCAAGTACGGGCCGAGACCGTCCGACAACGACAGAGCCGAGAACCGGGAAGGTTCCCCTCGCCGGCTCTGCAAACCGGCGGACGGGACGCACCGTGCAGTTCGATCAGGCTCCTCGTCGTGCGGGGAGTCGTCGTTGGCATGCGCGGCTGGCGCCGCTGGTGCTGGCCGCCACCCTCCCGATGGTGATCGCGCCGTCGTCACCGGCCGGCGCGGCCGTGCCCGAGCCTCGGTTCGCGCCCTTCAAGGCCTACCCGGCGCCCGGCGCCCGATCGGCTGCCATCGCCGACTTCACGGGTGACGGGCGCCCCGACGTGGTCGTCAACACCGCCACCAGCAACCCCGACAGGGTCGAGAAGCCGTACGTCTACGCCCAGACGCCGGCGGGCGAGCTCGAGCAGCGCGCCGTCGTCGCCCTCACGTCCCAGGCCAACTGGTACCACGAGACGTCGGTGGCCGCCAGTGACCTCGACGGCGACGGACGGGCCGACGCCGTCGTCGCCGGCGACAGCGGCCTCGACGTCCTCCTCCAACGCGACGGCGCCCTCGCCACCCCGGTCCTGATCGTCCTGGCGGGTGCCCGACAGGTCGAGATCGCCGACATCGACGGCGACGGGCTCGCCGACCTGGTGGTCAACGGCGACGGAGGGGTGGCGTAGCTCCGAGGGGCGGGGGACGGCACGTTCGGCGGGGCCATCACGATCGATCCCGCCGCCCATGTCGAGGTCGAGGTGGGCACGTCACCGGCGACGGGCGGCTCGACGTCATCGGCTCCGGGACGTGTGGGGCCCGCTCGACCTGGGGACCAACGCCTGGCTGGCCTACGGCGACGGGCAGGTCTTCGTGCTCAACAAGGACGGCGTGGTCCGGTCGCTCGACGCCGACACCGGCCTGGTGCGCTGGATCGTCCGCGCCGACGGCGAGCTGAACAGGATCGACTCGCCCCCCGTCTACCGCGACGGCGTGCTCTGGTACCACGCCGGGGTGACCTACGGCGGGGCGCTCTACGGGCGCTCCGCCGCCGACGGGCACGTGGTGGCCATGCTGCCCAGGGTTTCCGGCGAGAGCAGCGCGCCGGCCGTCTCCGACGATTTCGTCTACTCCTCCCATTCGTGTGCGGCGGCGGTCGCCATCCGGACCGACGACGTCAGGGCCGGCTGGTCCGCCGGACAGAGGTGCTCCGGCGGGTTCGGGAGCATGACACCGGTGCTGGCCGAGGGACTGTTGTGGTCCCGGAACGCAGGCCCGCAGACGGCCTTCGACGCCCGCACCGGGGCGCCGGTCGTGACGTTCGGCAGCGGTTTCATCGACCCCGCCCCCGCCTTCGAAGGCGGCCGGGGCTACTTCCCCTATCACGGCGCGCTGGAGGCCAGGGACCCGCGCACCCAGGACCGCCTGTGGACCTTCGCCGTCGACGGGGGGCTCACCGGCGCGCCACTCGTGGTGAACGGCTACGTGTACGTCGCATCGCCGTCGGGACAGGTGTGGGCGCTCGACGGGCCGACGGGCGAGGTGGCCTGGACGGGAGACGCCGGTGCCCCCATCCTGCCGATCAGCGAGAGGGACTACGAGCCTCAGCTCATCGGGCTGGCCGCCGGCCAGGGCGTGATCGCGGTGCCGGCCAGCAACCTCCTGGTGGCCTTCGGCTCCCAGGGTGTGGCGGCTGCTCGCCCTGCCGCTCCTGCTCCGGCCCCGGCCCCCGCCGCGGACGCCGCCGCCACCGCCGCCTCGGTCATCGCACCGGAGGGGCCTCCCAACGACATCGCCTCCGACCTGCGCATCGACCCCACCCACCAGAGCCGGCTCAGCAGCGGGCGGGAATCCGCTCCCCTGAGGAAGCGGTGGTCACGCGACCTCGGATGGCCCGTGACGTACTCGCTGCTGGCCGAGGGCAAGGTCTTCGCCGCCGGGCCGAACCTCTTCGCCCTCGACGCCGCCACGGGCGCCGACGCCTGGCCCCCGATCGCCCTGGGGCCGGCCACCGGGTACATGAAACCCCAGGTCGCATACGGCGACGGCCGCCTGTTCGCCGCCGGCCGGGGAGGGCCCCTGCGGGCGTTCGTCGCCGCCACCGGGGCGGAACTGTGGTCCAAAGCGTTCAAGGGGAGCGACGTCCTCGAGGCGCCACCCGTCTACAGCCAGGGACTGGTGTACACGCTGAGCCACAACAGCGGCCTGCGGGCGGTCTGGGCCTCGTCCGGGCGGGAGGAGTGGACCAGCTATGGCGCCGGGAGCGGCACCCAGCCGCTGAGCATCGCCGGCGGCAAGATCTACACGGTCGCCGGAGCCAACGACGTCAACGTCTTCGACCCCTTCACCGGGGCAAACCTGTCGGGCGGCCACAGCGGCGGCTCCACGTCGTACGCCTCCGCCGTCGGCCTCGGCCGGGTGTGGGCGGAAGGCGCGGGTACCGGCCAGTCCACGCCCCTGACCTACGACGCCACCTCGAGGAAGCTGGTCGGCGCGTTCGGGGGGAGCCTCCCCGCCTTCGACGACCAGCGCTACTTCGTCCTCCACGGCACGACCCTCGAGGGCAAGGACCCCACCACCCACT
Source organism: uncultured Acidimicrobiia bacterium (assembly GCA_963827345.1). GTDB lineage: Bacteria > Actinomycetota > Acidimicrobiia > Acidimicrobiales > AC-14 > CAWGUU01. The sequence goes on from CAWHAN010000006.1 coordinate 1,304,727, forward strand.
TCACCGAATGGGCCTTCGCCGGCGACGGCTTGCTCGCCACTCCCCCGGCCGTGATCGACGGCCTGGTGTACGTGGGGTCGCAGTCGGGCCGGGTGTGGGCCCTCGACCCCTCGACCGGTGTGCCGGCGTGGGAAGGCGACGCCGGGGCGCCGATCGTCCCCCGTGGCTGGCAGCTGCCCTACAGCCTGGGCGCCAACATCGCCGCAGGTCAGGGGCTTGTCGTCGTGCCCGCCACCAGCACCCTGGTGGCGTTCGAGCCGGTGTCGCCTCCGCCGGCAGCGGTCTCTCCGACCGTGGCGTGGGGATGGAACCCCTTCGGCCAGGTGGGCGACGGGTCGACGGTCGACCGCCACTCGCCGGTGCCGATGACGGGCCTCACCGACGTGGTCCAGGTGTCGGCCGGCGCCTATCACGACCTGGCGGTGAAGGCCGACGGGACGGTGTGGGCGACGGGCTGGACGGCTTCGGCCAGCTGGGCGACGGCACCAACGCGCAGAGGACGACCCCGATGCAGGTGCCTGGTCTCACCGACGTGGTCGAGGTGGCCGCCGGCTACCTCCACAGCGCGGCCCTGACGAAGGACGGCACGGTGTGGGCCTGGGGCTGGAACGCGATGGGCCAGGTGGGCGACGGGACCGTCACCGACAGGTGGCGGCCCGTGAACGTCGCCGGGCTCGCCGACGTGGCCCATGTGGCGGTCGGGATGTCCCACGCTCTCGCGGTCAAGAAGGACGGCACGGTGTGGAGCTGGGGATGGAACGCCCTCGGCCAGCTGGGCGACGGCGGCACCGTCGAGCGGCATTCCCCGGTGAAGGCCGCGGGCGTGACCGACGCCGTCTCCGTCGCGGCCGGCGGCTACCACAGCCTGGCGTCGAGGAAGGACGGCTCCGTGGTGGCCTGGGGGTGGAACCCCTTCGGCCAGCTGGGCGACGGGACGACCGCCGACCGGTGGACGCCGAAGCAGGTCCCCGGCCTCGCCCACGTGACCGGTCTGGCCGGCGGGCTCTACGACAGCGTCGCCGTCCACGACGACGGCAGGGTGTCGGCCTGGGGGTGGAACCGGCTGGGACAGCTGGGCGACGGCACCACCCTCGACCGACTGCGGCCGGTGAAGCTGGCGGGGCCGCGCCGCGTCACCGCGGTGGCCGCCGGCTTCTACGGCAGCCTGGCCCGACGCGACGACGGCCGGGTCCTGGCCTGGGGTTGGAACGGGTTGGGACAGCTGGGCGACGGGACCACCGTCGACCGACCGACTCCGCAGCTGGTGCCGTCCCTCTTCGCCGTCCGGACGCTGGCCAGCGGGGCGCTCCACAGCGCGGCCGGCTGACTCCCCGAGCGACCGGCTGACCCACCCCGGCGACTGGCTGACCCACCCGATCGACCGGCTGACCCGCCCGATCCAATAGCCGCGGTTTTCGTGGCACGCCGGTGACAGAATCGGCGGCCATGAGCGATCGGGGCATTCGCACCGTCGGGCTGGTGCGGCGGTTCGGCGACGTGAAAGCGGTCGACGGGCTCGACCTGGAGGTGGCGCCGGGTGAGATCTACGGCTTCCTCGGTCCCAACGGCGCCGGGAAGTCCACCACCGTCCGGGTCCTGTGCACGCTGCTGGCGCCGAGCGATGGGAAGGCGACGGTGGCCGGCTACGACGTGGCCACCGAGCCCGGTGCCATCCGTCTCAGCATCGGCGCGGCGTTGCAGGAGGCCGCCCTCGACCCGAAGCAGACGGGCAACGAGCTGCTGCGCCTGCAGGGACGGCTGTACGGCCTCGAGCGCAAGGAGATCGACGCCCGCCTGGTCGACCTCGGGACGCTGATCGACCTCGGCGAGGCGCTCGACAGGAGGATCGCCACCTACTCCGGCGGGATGAAGCGCCGTCTCGACCTGGCCGCCGCCCTCATCCACAACCCCACGATCCTCTTCCTCGACGAGCCCACGTCGGGGCTCGACCCGCTCAGCCGGGTCAAGGTCTGGGACGAGGTGAGGGCGCTCAACCGCAATCTGGGCATGACGATCTTCCTCACCACCCAGTACCTGGAGGAGGCCGACGCCCTCGCCCACCGGCTCGGCATCATCGACAAGGGCAAGCTCGTCGCCGAGGGCACGCCCGAAGAGCTCAAGCGACGGGTGGGGACCGACGTGATCATCGCCCTGGTGGAGGGCGACCCGGCGCTGGCGGCCGAGGCGGTCGCCCGGCTACCGGAGGTCACCGGCGCGGAGGTCCACGGCGGCGAGGTCACCATCACCGCCACCGACGGCGCCGCCGCCATCGCCGCGGTGGCAGTGGCCCTCAACGGCTCCGGGGTGAAGGTCAAGGAGCTGACCCTGCGCCGGCCGTCGCTCGACGACGTGTTTCTCGAGTTGACCGGTGGACGGATCGAGGAGTCGGAGGACCACGATGCCTGAGGCAACGAACACAGGTGTGAAGAGACAGGGACGGCCGTTGCCGCACCCGCCGGCATCAAAGCCCGCGACAAGAGCTTCGTCCACGACGTGCTCACCGTTGCCAGCCGCGCCCTGCGGGCCATCCCCCGCGACACCGAGTCGATCGTCCCTGCCCTCATCGTGCCGGTCTTCTTCTACGTGGTGAACATGGGGGCGTTCGAGAACTTCGCCGAGACGGGCATCCCCGGCTTCAACTATCGGGCCTTCCAGCTCCCGGTGGCTGTCATCTTCGGCGTCACCGGCATATCCCGGGCCACCACCCTCGTCCTCGACATCCAGGGTGGGTACTTCGACCGGTTGCGGCTCAGCCCGGTCAACCGGTGGGCCCTGCTGCTCGGCTGCATGATGGCCGACCTGGCTCTCGCCATCGGGCTCACCCTTCCCGTGCTGGCGCTCGGTTTCGTCACCGGCGTCCGGTTCGACACCGGATTGCTGGGCATCGTGGTCTTCGTCCTCCTGTGCGCCCTGTGGAGCCTCGTCTACGCCGGCTTCCCGTACGCCATCGCCCTCAAGACCGGCAACCCGGCGGCCGTGAACACGAGCTTCCTGATCTTCTTCCCGTTCGTGTTCCTCACCACCGCCTTCCTGCCCCAGGAGGCGCTGTCGGGATGGCTGTCGACGGCCGCCGACTACAACCCCCTCACCTACATCCTGGCCGGGCTGCGGTCGCTCCTCACCGACGGGTGGGACGCGACGGCCCTGTTCCAGGCGCTGCTGGCCATCGCCGGGGTGGGCGCGGTGTCGATGACCCTCGCCTTCCGAGCCCTCGCCGGGCGGGTCAAGCGCACCTGACGCCTCTGCGAACTGGTGCCACAGAACGGTTTCAGGCCCCGCTGTGCGTCACCGGTTCGGGGGGGGCGGCCGGCCCACGGCGAACTGGTGACACAGAACGGTTGCAGGCCCCGCTGTGCGTCACCGGTTCGGGGGGGGGCGGCCGGCCCGGCCCACGGCGAACTGGTGACACAGAACGGTTGCAGGCCCCGCTGTGCGTCACCGGTTCGGGGGGGGGGGGGGCGGCCGGCCCACGGCGAACTGGTGACACAGAACGGTTGCGGCCACCGCTGTGCGTCTCCGGTTGGGGGGTTGCTACAGGAAGCTGACGATCACCATCACGACGAGGACGAGGACCAGGACGGCGGCCAGGATCGCCCGCATCGGGTAGCGGACGGCGGTCGGCTCCTCGAACTCCTCCTCGGCGTCGCCGAAGTCCCAGTTGTCGGGGTCGTTGGGGTCCCGCTCCGCAGGTCCCACCGGAGTGGCCACCGCTCGAGCCTCAGTCTCCGACGCCACGCGCGTGCCGAGGCCGGCGGCCTTGGCCGCGGCGGCCAGCACCGCCTGCCCGCCGGCCGCGGGACCGTCGGCGTGGCCGAAGACCGCAGTGCCCGCCACCAGCACGTTCGCACCGGCTTCGACGCACGCCTGGGCGTTGCCGGCGTCGACCCCGCCGTCGACCTCGATCTCGGTATCCAGCTCCTGGCGGTCGATCTCGGCCCTCACCTGGGCGACCTTCCGCAGCGTCCGCGGGATCAGCTTCTGGCCGCCGTACCCGGGGCTGATGGTCATCACCAGGGCGAGGTCCATGAACTCCAGCACGTCGAACAGGTTGGACGCCGGCGTGCTCGGGTTGATTGCGGCGCCGGCCCGGCACTCCAGCTTGCGGATCTGGGTGAGCGTGCGGTGGAGGTTGGGCGACACCTCGTAGTGCACCGTGATGGCGTCGGCGCCGGCGTCGGCGAAGGTCTGGATGTGCTTCTCGGGCTCGACGATCATCAGGTGGAGCTCGAGCGGCAGGTCGGTGACCCGTTTCAGGGCCCGCACGGTGTCGGTGCCGAAGGTGAAGTTCGGCACGAACACGCCGTCCATGACGTCGACGTGGAGTCGCTCGGTGCCGCTGCCCTCGAGGGCGGCGACGGCGTCGGCCAGGTAGCCGAAGTCGGAGGCGAGAAGGCTCGGGGCCAGGTGGATCGCGTCTCGGCAGGGAGTCCAGTCGGGTTTCGGCACGGCTGCATCATGCCGGATCGCCAACGGTTCCAGCGACTCGAAAGCGGCCGCCGCGCCGGCGCGGCTACAGGTACTGGCCCGGCGGCGGGGTGGGGCCCGCCGTCGCGATGCGGGCGACATCGCCCCGGCGCTCGAACAGCTCGGCCAGGGTCAGCCCGTCGGGCGCCCGTTCGTGGCCCGGTCCGAGGAAGGCGGCGCCCTCGGCCGCGGTCAGGGGGGTGAACTCGACCTCGGCCAGGCACCGGCCGGGCCGGATCACGGCCGGGTGCAGCCGCCCGAGGGGCTCGTTGGTGGTGATGAGCAGCAGCACCCGCACTCCCTGGCCGAGGAAGCCGTCGGCCACGTTGAGCAGCCGCGACAGGGCCTGGCCCGTCTCCCGCTTGGCATCCACCCGCAGGAGCTCGTCGGCGTCCTCCAGCACCAGCAGCCGCCAACGGTGGTGGTCACCACCGCCACCGCGGCAGTCGTCGCCGCCGCAGTCATCGCCGGCGTCGTCGTCGTCGGTCGACTCCAGCAGGACCGAGAGGAGGTACTGGGCGCTGCCGAGGAACTGCTCGGGGTCGACCACGTAGATCGCCGAGCACCACGCGGACCAGGCCCGGGCCAGGGCGCGGATGGCCGTCGTCTTGCCCGTGCCGGGGCGGCCGTGCCAGAGCAGGAGGCGACCCCCGGGCTCCGGCGGCGACATCGTCATGATCTCGTCGAGCTGACGGCGGAGACCGGCGGTGTAGTTGGGGGCGATCGTGTCCCAGCTGGGGGCGTCGAGCCGGCGGCGGACGGTCGTCGGCCGGCACTGGCCCTGGTACCAGAAGTCCACCGCGACGGCCTCGGGACGGCGCTCGACGATGGGAGCCCGCGACCGCACGTCGGCCACCACCTTCTCCAGGAGCTCCGGATCGGCCGCCGCCACCCGCACCGACGCCTGGGCCGACGTCCACCGCTCGACCAGCACCGTCCATCCCTCGCCGGAGGCGAGCACCCGCTGCCACTTCTCGGCGACCACCTGGCGGGTGACCGAACCGAGCGGCACCAGGTCGGCGGCCCGGGCCACGCCGTCGACGTCGAAGCACGCCACGTACGACTGGGACCCGTCGACGAAGCGCGCCAGGGCCAGCGCCGTCAAGGCGCCGTCGAAGTCCGTGTGCTGATCGAACGCGAGGCGCACCTGCGCCTCAGTCGTGCCCATGGGGCCAAGGGTGACAGCCCGGCCCCGCCCGCGTCGCCGATTATCCAGTCCCGGGACGAGGTGCTGCGTGTGATCGAACGGTGCTCGCCTCGCAGGGGCCGGTCCGACCGGGCGCTCGGGCTTACCGTGGTGCCGTGTTGCGCGTCGGACGGCAGCCGACTGCCCAGGGGCTCGGAAGGTGAACCGAAACCGATGGCTCGTGATCATCGGCGCCACCATGGTCGGTCTGATCGTGATCGCGGTGAGTGTGCTCGTCGGTGGTGGGTGGGCGCTGGTCCTTCTCGAAGTCGCCGGGGTGGGCGTTGTCGTCGTCCTCTTCCTGCGTGGGCAGCGCGGGGACGACGACCAGGAATCTGGCGACCAGTAACGCCGCCCCTGGCGGCCGCAGGCCCTACCCGGTGCCCTCGGCCCGGCCTGCCTGTTCGAGTGTGGACGCCTGTTCGACCAGCGTCGCCGCCTTCTCGACCGACCGGCGGGCCCGGGTGATCAGCTTCTCGTCGGCCGGCGCCTTGTCGGCGCCCTGGTCGACGGCCGCCCGTAGGCGGTCGAGGGCCAGGTCGGCCAGCTCCTCGGCGATCGCCTCCAGCCGGGCCTGCACGTCGTCGAGGCGTCCTCCCACGGTGGACGTAGCCTACGGAGATGGACGACGCCCCGCGGCTCGCCGGCTGGGTGGACGGCGAGCGCGACCGCATCCTCGCCGACCTCGTCGGCTGGCTGCGGATCCCGTCGATCTCCGCCCAGCCCGCCCACGGCGCCGACGTCCGCCGGTCGGCCGAGGTCACCGCCGACCTGCTGGCCAAGGCCGGCCTCGAGGTCGTCGAGGTGCTGGAGACCGCCGGATTCGGCGGGACCGGGGGCGACGGGGCGCCGTCGGTCTACGGCGAGCACCTGGCCGCCGGCCCCGACGCCCCCACCGTCCTCGTCTACGGCCACCACGACGTCCAGCCCGTCGACCCTCTCGACGAGTGGCACTCGCCCCCGTTCGAGCCGGTCGTGGTCGACGGCGAGCTCCGGGCCAGGGGGTCGATCGACGACAAGGGCCAGGTCATGTTCCAGCTGGAGGCGGTGCGGGGCCTGCTGGCCACCGACGGCCGCCTCCCGGTCAACCTGAAGTTCCTGATCGAGGGCGAGGAGGAGGTCGGCAGCCCCCACTTCGAGGACCTGCTCGTGCGCGAGATCGACAGGTTCGACTGCGACCTGGTGGTCGTCTCCGACACCGACATGTGGGCCGCCGACGTGCCGTCGGTCTGCGTGGGCATGCGGGGCCTGGTGGCCTTCGACGTGCGGGTGCGCACCGCCGAGGCCGACCTGCACTCCGGCCTGTTCGGCGGCGCCGTCCCCAACACCGCCCACGTCATCGCCCGCATGGTGGCGTCGCTGCACGATGCCGACGGCAGGATCGCCGTCCCCGGCTTCTACGACGACGTCCGCCCCCTGACCCCGGCGGAGGAGGCGTCGCTGGCGACCATCCCCGTCGACGAGGAGGCGTGGCGGCGGATGGCCGGCGTCGGGCGGCTGGAGGGCGAGGCCGGGCGGTCGCTCCTGGAGACGGATCTGGCCCGTCCGAGCCTGCGACGTCGTCGGCATCGGTACCGGCTACACCGGCGGCGGCATCAAGACGATCGTGCCGGCCCAGGGCGGCTTCAAGGTGACGTTCCGGCTCGTCCCCGACCAGCGGCCCGACACCGTCACCGCCGCGTTCACGTCGTGGCTGGAGTCGGCGGTGCCCGAGGGTGTCGAGGTCACCGTCACGTCGGAGGGCGGCGTGGCGCCGGCGCTCACGCCCGTCGACCACCCCGCCATGGGCGCCCTGTGCCGGGCGGTGGCCCGGGTCTGGGGCAAGGAGCCGCTGTTCACCCGCATCGGCGGCAGCGGGCCGGAGGAGGCGTTGGGCCGGGTCCTCGGCGCGCCCGTCCTCTACCTGGGCGTGGCCCTGCCCGACGACCGCTTCCACGCCCCCAACGAGCGGATGGTGCTCGACCAGTTCTGGAAGGGCCTGCTGGCCGCCGGCGAGCTGTGGGGCGAGCTGGGACGCCTGGGCCGGGCCGGGGTCACCGGTGCCTGAGACCCCCGTGCGGCCTGGGACACCCGTGCGATTGGCCAGGCGGCCCTCCGGTCAGTCGGAGCCGCCGCCGCCTCCCGAGGTGGACAAGGAGTGGGTCTCCTTCGAGTCCGAGACCGAGCACCGCACGTGGATCTTCGACGTCACCTTCCTGCTCAGCCGCTGGACCTGCATCTTCCGGGAGGGCTGCCAGGGCGTGCTCACCGAGGCGGCGCCGGAGCTGGAGCTCGGGTGCTGCTCGTACGGCGCCCACTTCACCGACCAGGCCGACGTCGACAGGGTCGCCGCCGCGGCCGGCACCCTGACCGCGGACGAATGGCAGTTCCGCAAGGAGGGCAGGCAGCGGGGCATCTCCCGGGTCAACATCAGGGGCGAGACCGTCACCCGCCAGGCGCGGGACGCCTGCGTGTTCCTCAACCGGGCCGACTTCCCCACCGGGGCCGGCTGCGCTCTGCACCAGGCGGCCGTCGCGCGGGGTGAGCACCCCCTCGTCCTGAAGCCCAACGTGTGCTGGCAGCTGCCCCTGCGCCAGGAGGACACCGACGACGGCGACGGCCACGTGACGTCGAGGGTCGTCGAGTGGGGCCGCGCCGGCTGGGGCGCGGGCGGGAACGAGTTCCACTGGTGGTGCACCGAGTCGCCGGAGGCCTACGTCGGCGCCGTGCCGGTGTACCGGGCCATGGCCGACGAACTGATCGCCATGGTGGGCGAGGACACGTACCGGCGGGTGGCCGCCTACCTCGACCGGCGGGCCCGGGGCGACGTACCGCTCCCCCACCCCGCAGTCCGCTGAGCTACTCCTACTCCGCCCCCGCCTCCGCCTCTTCGTCGAACTCGTCGTCCTCGGTGGCCAGGCACCAGGAGGCATGGTCCTCGTCGGGCGCGGCGCCGCACTCGGCGCACGGCTCGACGATGACCTCGGTGGTCCGCTTGAGCGCTCGAGCCTCCTCGAAGCGCCGGTGACGTCCCTTCTTCACGTTGCAGCCCCCACTGTTCCCGACACGACGGTTCCGAATGCGCTGGCGACCTCTGGGACGGCTCAGTCTACCGCCGGGCGTCACCCAGCGGATGGAGGTGGGTAGGTTGTGGGGATGGCCGACGACTTCGACGTGGGGGCGATGGTCGCCCGCTTCCAGGAGCGGGCTCGGGCGGTCCGCGCCCGGGGGATCCCGCCCCTCGAGGGCGACGACCGCAAGCGGTTCATCGCGCGGATGCAGCAGGACTACATGGACTACGCCATGCTCGGCGACGCCACCGGAGGCCTCGAGGACGGGGTCCTCGTGCTGCGGATCGACCTGCGCCCCAAGCCGGAGGGGTAACCCCAGACCCACCCGAACCGGGGTCACGAAACCGCGCCCGGCGCCGCTGGGCGTCCCCAGTTCGGCCGGGAGGGGCCCGGCGGTTCAGCCTTCGTCCAGGTAACGGTGGATGAGGGGCACGGCCATGGCCCCCTCCCCCACCGCGGCGGTGACCCGCTTGGTGGATCCGTGGCGGACGTCGCCGGCTGCGAACAGTCCCGGCTGGCTGGTCTCCAGCGGGTAGGGGTCGCGGGCGAGCGACCAGATGCGGCGGCCGTCGTCGCCGTACTTCTCGAAGAGGTCGCGACCGGTGACCAGGTAGCCGGACGAATCGGTGACGACGCCGTCGCGGTTGGCCCACTCGGTTCGGGGGACCCCGCCGATGCAGATGAACAGGGCGTGGGCCGGGACCGTCTCCTTGGTGCCGGCGACGTTGTCCCGGAGGGTCACCGCCCGGAGCCAGTCGTCGCCCTCGACGGCGACGACCTCGGTGCAGGCGCGGACGGCGATGTCGGGGATGCCGTGGATGCGCACGGCCAGGTAGCTCGACATCGTCTCCTCGAGGGTGGCGTCGCGCGTCACGATCGTCACCGAGCGGGCGTACGACACGAAGTGGAGGGCCGCCTGCGCCGCCGAGTTGCCGGCCCCGACGATGAAGACGTCCTTGCCGGCCACGCCCGGGGCCTCGCTGGCGGCCGCTCCGTAGTAGACGCCGGCGTGCAGGAGGCTATCGATACCGGGGACGTCGAGCCGGCGCCAGTCGACGCCGGTGGCCACGAGGCAGGCCCGGCTCCGCACCGTGTTGCCGTCCGACAGGGTGGCCCAGAAGTCGCCGCCGTCGGTGTGGCCGTCGACGATCGACCGCAGCATGAGGACCTCGACACCGAACTTCAGGGCCTGCTTCCGGGCCCGCTCCGCCAGCTCCGCCCCGCTGACACCCTCGGGAAAGCCGAGGTAGTTCTCGATCCGGGGGCTGGTGCCCGCCATCCCGCCGGGAGCGAGCTCGTCGACGATGACGGTGGTCAGGCCCTCGGAGGCGGCGTAGACGGCGGCGGCCAGGCCGGCCGGGCCGGCGCCGACGATGCCCAGGTCGTAGAGCTCCCGCGCCGGCTCGGCCAACAGCCCGAGGTGACGGGCGACCTCCTGGAGCGTCGGGGAGGTGAGGCAGACGCCGTCGTCGAAGGTGCAGACGGCCACACCCGCGGGCCCGTCGTCGTCGGCGTACCGGAACGGCACCGACGCCCGGGTGAGGAAGTCGCGCAGGTCGTAGGCGGCCCGGCCGCCCGTAACGAGGACCGGTGGTCGGGGTGTCTCGCCTGCGGGCGCCGAGGTCACCGCGGTCAACCTAGTGGTGCGCCGCCGGTCGGAGCCGTCCCGATCACGGGTGGAGCTTCCTGCCCTCGGCCAGCATGGCGACGAAGGTCTCGATGCGCTTGACCCTGGTCTCGGGCCGCTTGGCATCGAAGAGGCGGTAGAGGATGGCGTAGCGGTTGACGCGGTCGAGGGCGTCGAAGGACTCCCTCGCGGCGCGGTTGGCGTCCAGGGCCGCCTGCAGGTCGTCGGGCACGGTCAGGTTGCGCTGCGACGGGTACGCCGCCTCCCACCGGCCGTCGGCCTTGGCCCGCTCGACCTCCCTCAGGCCGGCTGGTCGCATGAGGCCCCGCGCGGTGAGAGCGGCCACCTTGTCCCGGTTGATCTGCGACCACTTGCTCTTCGGCCGCCGGGGCGTGTACCGCTGCAGGAACCAGGTGTCGTCGAAGCTGTTGCGCTGGCCGTCGATCCAGCCGTAGCAGAGGGCCACGTCGAGGGCCTCGGCGTGGGTGACGCTGGCGACGCCGCTGGCCTTCTTGGCGATCTTCAGCCATACGCCGGGCGAGTCGGCGTGGTGCTCGTCGAGCCAGGACCGCCAGTCGTCCTGGGACGGGAAGGGGATGACCGGCAGGTCGCCCGGGATCTTCGGCGGCGGGGCCATGATGGTCAGACGGCGCCGGCGCGGGCGGGCTGGCCGACCCGGTCGAGGGCGGTTCTCTCATGGGGCCAGAAGCGCCATTTCCGGGGCAGGACACGGATGGCGGCGTTGGTGGCGGTCCGGGTGACGGCGAAGGCGGCTCGCTCCCTGCGCCGCCAGTGGAGGCCGTACTCCGCCCGGAGCGACTCGGGGAGGAAGGCGGCGGCGAGGAGACGGGTCAGGGGTCGGGCCAGCCATCCGACCGGGCCCAGCTTGGGGCGGAGGACGCCGGCGGCGGCGGCCCGGGCGTCGTCGCCGACGGCGAGCGTGTGTTGTTCCATCCCTGCGACGTAGCGCTCGAAGTCGGCGTAGGTGTCGGGCATCACGTCGTCGGTGACGCCGAACAGCCGGCCCAACGGCTTCGTCTGGTCGTAGTACTGCGCCCGCTCCTCGTATGACAGTGGCCTGACAAAGCGGTCGAAGGTCTCGATGGCAACGGTCACCAGGGTGGCCTGCACCCAGAGGTCGAGGTCGGCGTCGCCGGCCCGGTAGCGAGTGCCGGCGGGGAACGGCGCCGTCCCGGCCGACAGCGTCCCGGTGACCGCCGTGTGGACGGCCGCCACCCGCGCCCCCACCGCCTCGGCCTGGATGCGGTCGCCGAACGTGGCGGTCAGCACCGCGGTGAGGGTGCTCGCCAGCCGGTGCAGGGCCTGGGTCTCGAACTCGCTGTGGTCGGCGACGCCGGCCGCCACCAGCGGGTGGGCCAGCTGGAGAAGGAGCGCGGCCGGCCCGCCCGCCAGGACGACCTTCTCCCGCGCCACCCGCCACACCTGCCCGTCCGGGCCCGCCAGGCCGGGGTCGCCGGGCGTTCCCTCGTCCAGCCGGGCCGACAGCACTTCCCCCAGGTCACGAACGATCACGGTCGTCCGAGCCTACCGGCGGTCCCAGCCTCGACCGGCGGCTGTTACGCCCCCCGGACGGGCGATGCCTGGGCGCCGGCCCGAACGGCGAAACATGTCCCTCCTACGAACTAATGTTCGGTCCCTAGAGGCAGGACTGGAGGCGCATAGGCTGCCGTAGCCTCCCTGATCAGGAGACAGGAGCACACCCGTGAAACCCCGTGAGATCGTTGCGGAGCCCGCAGCTGTCCTGGCTCTCGCCGAGAAGATCTGCCCATCGCTGAATGGTGCGCCCTCGTTTCGGCTCGCCACCTTCCTCGAGGCGGTGGACGCCGATCTCGACCTCTCGGATCTGAGCGAGCTCGGTCCCATCCTGCACGCCGTGGGCGCGCTCGATGGGGCCCGCGTGAAGCACTGGTCGGAGCTCCTCAGCCATCTCGACGCACGGCTCGTGACGGTGCTCGACGACGCCTATCCCGCCAACCTCCGGATGATCCATGACCATCCCCCGTTCCTATTCGTACGCGGCTCGCTTGCGGACGGCGACGACCGAGCAATCGCAGTGGTCGGCACCCGCAGTCCCAGCCCTGCGGGCGTCCGCGCCGCCACCGAGATCGCAGACGCCCTTGCGCGGCGCGGGATCACCGTGGTCTCGGGGATGGCCGTCGGAATCGACACGGCCGCCCACGTTGGAGCGCTCAACGCCGGCGGTCGGTCACTAGCTGTGTTCGGTGCCGGGATCGACCACGTCTACCCGCCGTCGAACCGGGCCTTGGCCCGGATGATTGCGAACTCGGGCGCAGCGCTGTCGCAGTTCTGGCCGGACATGGCCCCGACGCGGTGGAGCTTCCCGGTACGGAACATCGTGACCTCCGGGCTCTCGCTGGGCACGGTGGTCGTCGAGGCAGGCCCGACGTCCGGTGCGCGACAGCAGGCCGAGCACGCGCTCCGCCACGGCAAGCGCCTGTTCCTCCTCGAGCGGCTCGTCGAACATCAGCCCTGGGCTCAGGACCTGATCGGAACACCAGGCGTCGTCGCCATCGACGACATCGAGGCGATTCTCACGGCCATCGAGCAGGAGCTCGACACTCAGTCCGACGTGCTGGTTTAGGCCGATCGCTCGGTGGCTACCGCCGCAGAGCTGCTGCACCCGCTTCGGCCGGGGCTCATCCCGGTGCCGGCCGCTGACCAGCCCGGGATCTGCCGCTTCTGCCACAGCGCCTGTGGCCCGGACTACAGCCAGTGCTACCCCTGCCGGGAGGCGTCCCGAACCGTCGGTGTCGTCGAGATAGTGCCGATCTCGATGTCCGTCGGCGGCAACCTCCTCCATTGGCACCTCCGCGGCTACAAGGACGACCGAAGCGGTGAGGTCCGTGACCGCATGAGCGGGCGCCTGGCCGCGCTGGTCGCCGTGTTCCTCAGCCGGCACTCCGGATGCATCGGCGACTATGACTCCGTCGTTCCGGTGCCATCGCCGACCCGCACGGCCACGAACTCGATCCTCGGGCGACTTCCCTCCGTCCGGGAGGTGATCCGGCCTGCCCTGCGGGCCACAGGCGTCGGCTCGAAACACGAGCTGCGGACAGACCGCTTCGTACTGGTCCGAGAGGTGCGTGACGAGCGCGTCCTGGTTGTCGACGACACGTTCACGACCGGAGCGACGATGTTCGGCTCAGTTGCGACACTGCGGGAAGCAGGGCCCAGGTCGTCGGCCCGCTCGTGCTCGGTCGTCACGTTCGGCCGGAATGGGACGAATCGCGCGACATGCTGTCCTGGCTCGGGTCGCGTTCCTAGGACGACAGACGGTGCTGTCGGTGCGACGGCGAGCGGCAGACTCCGGGTCGGATGCTTTAACGCAGGACCCAGTGCGGGCCGACAGACGACGGCTGAGTCCTACCATCGCCCCGCATGGCCACACCGTGGTGGAGGTCCGCCGTCTTCTACGTGGTGTACCCGCGGTCGTTCGCCGATTCCGACGGCGACGGGGTGGGAGACCTCCAGGGCCTGCTCGGACGCCTCGACTACCTGGAGTGGCTGGGCGTCGACGCCTTGTGGGTCTGCCCGTTCTACCGGTCGCCGATGGCCGACTTCGGCTACGACGTGACCGACTTCTGTGACGTCGACCCCGTGTTCGGCACCCTGGACGACTTCGACCGGGTGCTGGCCGAGGCCCACCGGCGCGGCATGCGGGTGATCGTCGACTGGGTACCCAACCACACCTCCGCCGAGCATCCGTGGTTCGTGGACTCCCGGTCTTCTCGCGACTGTGCCAAGCGCGACTGGTACATCTGGCGCGACTCGCCGAACAACTGGAAGGCGTCGTTCGGGGGCGACGCCTGGACCTTCGACGACGCCACCGGCGAGTGGTACCTCCACCTCTTCCTACCGTCCCAACCGGATCTCAACTGGCGCAACCCCGAGGTCGTCGAGGCCATGCACGACACCCTGCGGTTCTGGCTGGACCGGGGGGTGGACGGGTTCCGCATCGACGTCGTCCAGGGGCTGGCCAAGGATCCCGCGTTCCCCGACGACCCGGTCGAGCAGGTCATCCCCCACTGCGAGGTCAACGACTGCGACGACGCCCACACCATCCTGCGCGGCTACCGGCGGGTGGCCGAGGAGTACGGCGGCGACAAGGTGCTGGTGGGCGAGGTGTACCTGCTGTCCACCCGCCAGGTCGCTCGATATTTCGGGCGGGACGACGAGCCTGCACCTGGCCTTCGACTTCACGTCGCTCTATGCCCCCTGGGATGCGGGCGCCTGGCGCCACCGGCTGCGGCGGGCGGCCGACGAGCTCGACCCGATCGGGGCGTGGCCGACGTGGAACCTCTCCAACCACGACAACCCTCGACAACGGACCCGCTACGGCGGGTCGGAGGCCCGGGCCCGGGCCGCGGCGGTACTGCTGCTCACCGTGCGGGGCACGCCGTTCCTCTACAACGGCGAGGAGCTGGGCCTGGAGGACGCCGATGTGCCGGCCGACCGGGTGGTCGATCCGGGCGGTCGGGACGCGTGCCGGGCGCCGATGCCGTGGGACGCCGGGCCCACCCACGGCTGGGGGACCGACGACCCGTGGCTGCCATGGCCGCCCGAGCCGGATGTGCGCAACGTCGATTCGCTGACCGCCGATCCCGACTCGATCCTGCACCTGTACCGGCGGGTGCTGGCCGCCCGGCGGGCGAGCCCAGCGCTCCGGCTGGGCGACATCGAGTTGCTGGAGGCGCCGGAGGGCGTGCTGGCCTTCGTCCGCACGGGCGGGGACGGCGACGACGGCGATCGCCGGGTCGTGCTGGTCAACTTCGGCTCCGACCCGGTGTCGTTCGCCCCGAGGGGCGGGTGGACCGTGGAGGTGGCCAGTGACGGCCGCGAAGAGGGCCAGCGGTTCGGCGGCTCGGTGGCCGGAGACACCGCCCTCGTCCTTCGCCCCGCGGCGGCGAGTGTGCAAGAGACCCTCATATAGAGGGTCGTTTGCACACTAAATGGGCATGTCAGCCGGGGTCTGCTCCCGGTACCACCGGGCGTCCGCTCTCGTACCAGCCCTTGGTGCCGCCGGCCACCGAGTAGGCGTCGACGCCCCGGCCCCGGAGGAACTCGGTGACCTTGAGGCTGCGTCCGCCGCTGAGGCAGATCACGTAGACCTCGCCCTCGGTGGGGACCTCGTCGGCCCTCGCCATCATCTCGCTCATGGGGATGAGCTTGGCGCCGGCCACGTGGCCGCCGAGGTACTCGTCGTTCTCGCGGACGTCGATCAGCGGCGTGCCGGCGGCAAGGGCCGACTCCAGCTGGTCGATGTCGACCTCGAGCTCGCTCACGATCATCCTCCTTGTAGGTACCGGGCGTCGTCGTCGGTGAGGTCGCCGATGGCAGACGACGCGGCCTCGGGGGTCATGACTACCAGCCGGGCGTGGGACTCGGCGCATCGCCCGCCTGTACCGGTGTCGTCGGGATCACCGTCGGCGGCGAAGACAGATGCACGGGTGGTCACGGCCTTGTCGCTGCTGGTCTGCACCGACGCCTCCACCCGGTACGCCGACCCGACCTTCACCGGGCGGTCGAACGTGGTGGCCGTCTGGTGCACGACGGCGAAGCGGCCCGCCACGGCGATGGCCGCCCAGGCCATGGCCTCGTCCAGGATGGCCAACACCACCCCGCCGTGGACATAGCGGGGGACGCCGGAGAACTCCGGGCCCAGCGTGAACTGGGCGGTCACCAGCTGCGACTCGTCGTCGTAGGCGAACGGGATCCGCAGCCCGCGCCGGTTACCGGGCTCGCACACGAAGCAGTTGGACTCGAAGCCCCACGCCGCGTTCTCGAGCAACCGGACCGCCACCATGGCGACCCTACCCGGCAGGCCGAGGCGGTTCGGCGAAGTCGACGACCAGGGCCCGGTGGTCGGACACGGGCAGCTCGACCGCCTCGAACCCGACGACCTCGGGCAGCCGGCCCCGGCCCAGGGCGTGGTCGATCTGCATCGCCGGCTTCGAGGCGGGGAACGTCTTGGCCCTGGCCAGCGAGGTCCAGCCGGGTGCGGCCCGGGAGAACGGGTTGGGGACGTTGAGGTCGCCCATGACGATGCAGCCCCGATCCCCGGCGACGGCCATCAGGTCGCCGGTGAGCCGGCGCAGCTGGTGCAGGTTCCACCCGGGCACGAACGACAGGTGGACGCTCGCCACCAGCAACGGGCCACTGGGCCCGTCGACCTCGGCCGCCACCGTCACCCGAGGCTCGTCGGCCAGCCACATGAAGCGGGGGCCGCGGCCGGGCATGTACACGGGTGACGAGACGGGCGAGGGCGGCAGGCGCACCACGTGCCAGCCCGTCACCGGGAGCCGGGACACGACCGCGACTCCGTAACAGGCCTCGGCCGTGTCGCTGTCGGCCTCGGTGGCCGCCCGCCATCGCCCGCCCGGCTCCCCCACCAGCGCCGGCTCGAACCGCCAGGCCACGGCGCCCACCGCCTCGGCGATGGCGGCGGCCTGGTCGGCGCCGCCGGAGCGCTCCTGGTTGCGGTCGACCTCTTGCAGGCAGAGCACGTCGGCGTCGAGGGAAGCGCAGGCGTCGACAAGCTTCTGGGTCGACACGGGCCCGCCGGTCATCGGCGACCCGTGGAGCAGGTTGAACGAGACCAGCCTCACCGAGGAGGTGACCCGAGGCTCACCCGCCGTAGTTCATGCGGGTGTCCTCCATGCGCAGGACGGGGACGTCCTCCGCCTTCTGGAACCCGGTGTCGACGACCTCGCCGAAGAAGACGGTGTGGTCGCCGACGTGGACCTCCTCGTTGACGACGCACTCCACGTAGGCCACCGCCTGGTCGAGGATGGGCGACCCCGTGATGCCGTCGTGGAAGGCGAACCCGTTGAGGGTGCGGGCCTCGAGGTCGACCTCGACCGGCTTGGTGAACTTGCGGACGATGGCCCGGTCCTCCCTGTCGATCACGTTGAGGCTGAAGAACCCTCCTGCGGTGATCAGCTCGTGGGTGAACGCCTCCTGCTCGACGCTGACGGCCAGCACCTTGGGGGCGAAGCTCACCTGGGTGACCCAGTTGATCGTCATCCCGTTGCGACGGTCGCCCGACCGGCTGCCCAGGACGTAGAGCCCGCTGGGAAGCGTCCACAGCACTCGCCGCCGGAGCTTGTCGTACTCCTCGGGGTCTCGTCCTTCGGGGATGGGGCCGACGATGCCGCTCTGAACCACCATGGCGCGGACCCTATCCGTCCGCGCCCGACAAGCCTTCTATCGCGCCGACAGGCCCTCGATCGCCCCGGCCAGGTCGAGGTCCTTGTCGGTGACGCCCCCCTCACTGTGGGTGCTCAGCGTCACCTTGACCCTGTTGTAGTGAACCTCTAGGTCAGGGTGATGGTTACGGGACTCGGCCTCGTAGGACAGCCTCACCACGAAGCTCACCGCGTCCTTGAAGTTGCCGAGCTCGAACTCCTTGGAGATCTCGGCGCCGTCGCCCTCCCAGCCCGGCAGCCCGCCCAGCCCCGATGCGATCTCGTCGTCGGTCAGCTTGCCCATCGCCACCTCCCAGTCGAATTCGGCCGGAACACCCGGCTGCTCCACGTAGTTTTACCGTTGTAATGAGCCTGATCTCCCCGAGCCTGACGCTGCCCCGTGCCCGGAGCGCGGCGGCGTCGACGTTCAGCTCGCTCAGGGTCCGCAACTACCGGCTGTTCTTCGCCGGCCAGCTGGTGTCGCTCACCGGCACCGGCATGCAGACCGTCGCCCAGGGGTGGCTTGTGCTGAGCCTCACCGGCAGCGGCGTGGCCCTGGGCGTCACCGTCGCCCTGCAGTTCCTGCCCCTGCTGCTGTTCGGGCTGTGGGGCGGGCTGATCGCCGACCGGTTCGACAAGCGCAGGACGCTGGTGATCACCCAGGTGGTCCCCGCCGTGCTGGCGCTGGGGATGTTCGCCCTGGTGGCCACCGGCGCGGTGGCCCTCTGGATGGTGTTCGTCATGGCCTTCCTGCAGGGCCTGGTGTTCATGGTCGACATGCCCACCCGGCAGTCGTTCGTCGTCGAGATGGTGGGGCCCGAGCAGGTCCCGAACGCCGTCGGCCTCAACAGCGCCATGTTCAACATCGGCAGGATGGTGGGACCGGCCCTCGCCGGGGTGGTCATCGCCTCGGCCGGCATCGCCCCGTCGTTCCTCGCCAACGCCGCGTCGTACGCGGCGGTCACCGTCGCCCTGGTGGCCATGCGGCCGGACGAGCTGTTCCCCCAGACCCGGGCCGAGCGCGGCAGGGCCGACATCCGGGCCGGCGTCCGCTACATGTGGTCGACGCCGGCGCTGCGCTCGACGCTGCTGCTGGTGGCCGTGGTCGGCACCTTCGGCTTCAACTTCATCGTCGTGCTGCCGCTGCTGGCCCGCTTCGCCCTTGGCGGCGGGCCCGCCTCTACGGCTTCTTGAGCGCGGCCATGGCCCTCGGATCGCTGATCGGCGCCCTGCTCTCGGCCCGCCGCCACGGCCCCACCCGCAGGATGCTTATCGGGTCGGTGACCGCGTTCGGCGTCCTCACCCTCGTCACGGCCGTCGCCCCGTCGTCGCTCCTGGTGGGGACCATGCTGGTCGGGGTGGGCCTGGCCGTCATGCTCTTCCTCACCACCGCCAACACCACCCTCCAGCTGACCACCGATCCCTCGATGCGGGGCCGGGTGATGGCCGTCTACGGCCTGGTGCTCCTCGGCAGCACGCCGATCGGCGGCCCGCTGGTGGGGTGGATCTGCAGCGAGTGGGGCGCCCGGACCGGCGTGGCCTTCGGTGGGTTCGTCACCCTTGCCGCCGCCCTGGTGGCGTGGCGCTCCCGGTCGTGGAGGACCTGAACAGCACCACGCCGAACGGCTCCAATGTCATGGTGAGGCGGCGGCCGGCCTTGACGGGCGACTCGGTGGGAAGCGATCCGTAGACGGCATCGAGCTCGACGTCGGCACCCGGCGGGAAGCCGTGGAGCTCGGCCAGGGTGAGCCGCACCCGCCGTCGCCGGGGCGTGGGGTTGCGCAGGCACAGCACCGCCTCGCCGTCGCGCCGGGAGGCGTACCCGTAGACGTCACCGCGGCTCGGGTCGCCGAGCACCATCCGGCTCCGGGCCAGCACCCGCCGGTGGCGCCGGGCCCAGTCCAGCGCGGTCGCGAGGGCCGCCCACTCGCCCTCCGACAATGAGCCAGGCGAGACGTACAGGTCGTGGTGCTGGGTGCCCCGTCCTACGATGAGCCAGCAGTGGCGCGTCCAGTCGGCGAGGCTCTCCCCTGGGTCCCGGTACCGGCAGGCCTCGGACTCCACCACGCTGAAGGTGACGATGGCCGAGACCGGGACGGCGCAGCGGCGCAGCAGGTGGAGGCGGGCGTCGATGTAGGTGGCGAAAGACTCGTGGCGCGGGCCCGGGAACCCGGTGCCGGAGTCGTCCAGGCCGCCCCGCCACAGGAAGTCGGCGGTGCGGAGCCACCACGGCGACGGATTGGAGCCGCTGGTAAAGGCCACCACTACGTCGGGATCGGCTCGGCGGGCAGCACCCATCACCCGCTCGAACCTGTCCATCTGGGCGGTGCGGCCGCCGGCCCCGGTGGGGTGGCCGTGGCCCGGCTCGGCGCAGCCGAAGCGGAGTCCGTCGAGCTTCCAGTAGCCGACGCCGGCCGCCGTCCACGCCGCGATCGTGCGGGCCAGCTCGGAGCCGTAGCGGTCGCCGGCCACGCACAGCAGCCCGTACGGGGCCTCGACCTCGCCGCCCTGGTCGCGGGCCCACGCCACCCTCGCCACCTGGCGGTCGCCGTAGCCGCCGAAGGGGCCGATCCACAGGCCGATCGACGTCGCGCCGCCCGCCACCTGGAGCGCCGGCAGCCCACCCGGGAACGCCGACGGCTCGAGGCGGCCCCACAGGCCCGTCGCCGGTTCCCACCCGCCGTCCCATCCGTCGTCGAGGCAGTAGGCGTCGAGCTCCAGCCCGTGGCGGGCGGCGACGCCGGCGAAGCCGTCGAGCTCGGCGACGACGGTGTCCTCGGCCATCGTCCCGGGCCAACCCAGGTGGTACCAGTTGTTGACCAGGACGACGACCCGGTCGGGATGAGGGCGGATGGTGTCGAGGTAGTCGAAGAAGTCGCCGGTGCCGACGACCGCGGCCGGCGTGACGCGGGGCGTGGCGCTCAGCTCGTCGTCGAAGGGCAGGGCGCAGCGGCAGCCGTTCGTGGTGACCAGGTTCTCGGCGCCGGGGTGCTCTATGCCACCGAAGAACCCGTGCCCGAACACCGGTTGGCCCAGCTCGATCGACCCGGTGTTGGGTGGCGGCCCCGGCTCGATGGAGGAGAACCCGTCGACGGCGACGCCGTCCCACAGCTCGAGCTCGACGCGCTCCAGTCGCCCCGATCCGCTGACGGCCAGCCGCTTGCGGATCACGCCGGTGTCGCGATCGGCCGCGATCTCCACGTCGACGACGACGTCTCCGGCGGTCGACGCCAGCCGCCACGTGAGACGGGTCCCGTCGGGTGGGGACTGGGGATCGCCGACCAGGCTCAGCCCGTCGCCGTCCACGAGCCGCCGGCCCGACACCGTCACCGCCACCTCGGGGCCGCCGATCACCACCGGGCCATCGGTCCCCTCGATCGCCACCGTGCGGACCGTCGTGGGACCGACGGCGAACGTGCGGGAAACGGGCCCCGCCGAGACGTCGACCTCGACGTCGACGTCGGTCATCGTGGGAGCTCGTTCAGCCGGTCGAGCAGGGCCAGCTGGGCGCGGGCCCTGGTCAGGTTCTGCCCGGCGCGGCCGGTGCGGAAGTAGACGTCGCCCTCCAGGTGGTCGGTGAGGAAGCGCAGCGCGGCCTCGAAGGTCATGAGCGGACCAGCCAGAGGCAGCAGGTCACGCTCACCGTCGGTCAGCAGGCCGGGCACCGCGTCCATGTAGCCGTCCATGATGGCGGCCACGATGTCGGCGCGGACGCGAATGGCGCTCGGGTCGTCGTCCTCCCGGCCGGTAGTGGCGCCGGAGCGGACGAGGTCGCCGACGTCGAACAGCACCGTGCCCGGAGCCACGGTGTCGAGGTCGAGCACGGCGACGGCCCTGTCTCCGTCGAACACGACGTTCTCGGCCTTGGCGTCGTTGTGCACGGTGCGCACCGGCAGCAGGCCGGCGGCGCGGGCGTCGGCCAGCTCGCCGACCAGCGACGATGCCGTTTCTACAGCGTCGACCTCGTCGCCGCACTCCCGCAGGCGGCCTCGGCCGTCGGCGGCCGCCGCCCGCCGGAACCGGGCGAGGCGGGTGTCGAAGGCGTGGAAGCCGGGGATCGGCTCGACGAGGGCCGGGCCGGGGAGGTCGGCCAGGCGGGCGACCAGCCGGGCGCAGGCTCTCGCCGCGCTGCGCGCCTGGTCGACGTTCTCGAACCGGGCCACCGTGGTGCCCTCGACGTAGCGGTAGGCCCGCCACAACCCGCCCTCGGGGTCGCGGCAGAACGGACGGCCGTCGGCGCTCGTCACCGGCGCCGGCGTGCCGACGTGGGCCGCCACCCGCCCGACGTTGTCGAGCAGCCGCACGGGCTCGGTGAACACCTCGACGTTGACCCGCTGGTGCACCAGGCGGAACTCGCCGGCCGGGCCTCGGTAGGTGGCCAGCCAGGTCTCGTGGATGTGACCCCTGCCGAGAGGGCGCAGGTCGACGAGCTCGCCGTCGACGGCGAATCGGACGCTACGAGGTGTCGGGTCGATCGTCAGCGGGTCGATCGTACGTCCGGCCGCGGCCCAGACCGGCGGCGCCCAGCAGCAGGGCGCCACCGACGAGCAGGACCACGGTCAGCAGGGCGGAGCCGCCGACGTTCGAGCCGGTGCGCACGGCTGCCTGGCGGCCTGGGGCGGTGGCGTCGGGGCCTGCTTCACCACGACGGGGGCCTGCTTCACCACAACGGGCAGGTGCCCGACGACGACGACCGGCCCCGGCATCCCAGGCGGACCGAGCGCACCAGCCGGACCAGGCGGGCCCGGAGGTCCAGGCGGACCAGGAGGTCCAGGCGGCCCCGGCGGACCGGGCGGAACTGGAGGATTCGGAGGACCTGGCGGGCCGGGGCACACGACGGTGAACGTGACGGTCTGGGTGACGGCCTGGCCGGTGCCCGACTGGCCGGTGGCGACCGCCGTGTTGGTGCCGCACACCGCGGGAACGAGCACGGGGTCGTCGATCAAAAGGGTGGTGGGCGCCAAGGTGGTGGGCGCCAGCACCGTCACCGTCAACGAGACGGTGCCGTTCGTCGCCGGCACCGACCCGACCACGACGCCGTTGACGGTCTTGGTCACCGGCGGGGAGGCGGCGAACCCACAGGCCGGGGTGAACACGATCGTGAAGGTCTCGCCGACGGTGTGGGTACCGGCGAACTGCGTGCCGGTGCAGGGCGGAGGGGTCACCATGGTCACGGCGACCGTCTCGGCCGGGTCGTCACAGGCGGTCGTGACCGCGACGTTGGCGGCGTCGCCGCTGTAGGCGGCCACCCAGCGGAAGGTGCCGGCAACCATCGTCGTGTACGGCTCGGACGTGTAGCTGCCGTTGCCCGAGACCGTCCTGGTGCTGGTGAACGCCGGTAGGCCCGCGCACGTGCGTCGCCGGGGCCGAAGAGCCTGAACGTGACGGTGCCGGTGGGGCCGGTGCCGCCCGACAGCGTAGCCGTGTCGGTGACCTGGCCACCGACGGGGACCGACGGCGACGCCTGGGTGACGAGTGTCGGGGTCACCGGCGCAATCACGACCGACGTCTGGTCGGACGACCCGCAGGGCACCCCCATGGCCGGGTAGTTGGCGTCGCCGCTGTAGTACGCGACCCAGTTGTAGGTTCCCGCGACGGTCGGCGTGAAGGGCGGGGAGGTGGCAGTGGCCGGCGGCCCGGGCGAGAGCGGCACGGCACTGCTGGTGAAGATCGGCGCGCCGCTGCACGTCGGGTCGCCGGGGCCGAAGATCGTGAAGACGACCGTGCCGGTGGCAGGCAGGGCTGGGTCGGTCGAGAAGGTCATGGTGTCGCTGATGGAACCACCGAGGACGACCGACGGCGTCGCCGAACCCCTCGGGAAGTAGTCGATGTGGACCATCGAGACGAAGGAAGACTCGCCGGGTTCGCCGCACGAGCCGAAGATCGGGCCGTAGAACGCGTCGCCGCTGTAGGTGGCTACCCAGTTGTAGACCCCCGGACCGGTTGGGGTGTAGGGCTGGGAGGTCGCCGTGGCCGGCGTTCCGGCGAGAAGCTGGTTGGCGCTGGTGAAGACCGGGGTCCCGCTACAGGTGGGGTTGTTGGGGCCGTACACGGTGAAGGTGACCGTGCCGGTGGGCACCGGGGCCGGTGGCGGGCCGCCGGTGACCGTGGCGGTGTCGGAGAGCGTTCCCGGTCCCGGCAGCACGAGCGTGGGCGTGGCCGACGTCACCATCGTCGCCCCCGCGACGATGCTCACGGTGGCGTCGTCGGCACCGGCGTAGTCGACGCCGTCGAAGCCGGAGGCCACTACCGTCACGACGTCGGTCTGGGCGTCCCCCGCGACGCCGGTGAACGGCGCGGTGAAGGCGCAGTCGTAGGTGGCGCCCATCCCGAGCACCGTTCCGACGGCCGTGACGCACGACCCGCGGACGGAGAGGTCGCCGTAGACGTCGTCGATGAGCGACGCGATGGTCAGGGCACTGGCCGTGGTGTTGGTGACGACGATGGCGAACCGGAAGTCACCGCCCGGAGCGGGGAGGCTCTCGGGGGTGGCCGTCTTGTCCACGAGGATCGTGGGGCTGGCGGTGAGGGTGACGGTGGCGTCGTCGCTGTCGGTGACCTCGACCCCGGCGGCGGTGGTGGCTCGCACCGTCACGACGTCGGTCTGGCTGTCCCCGGCCCCACCGGTGAACGTGCCGACGAAGGTGCAGCTGTACCGGGTGCCCGGTCCTCCGCTGCGCCCCAGGGGCTGCCCGATGGCGGCGAAGCAGGTTGAGTTCTCCCGCGTCGTCACGTCGCCGTAGACGTCGTCGGTGAGCGAGGTGATGGTGAGGGGCTCGGTGCCGGTGTTCTCGAGCAGGATGTCGAAGTTGACCCCACCGCCCGGGGCCACGAGCAGGCTCGGGTTGGCGAGCTTGGTGACGCGGATGGACGGGCCGACGGCGGTAAGGCTGACGAGAGCGGTGCCACTGCCGACGACCTCCGCTCCCGACGATCCCGTGGCCCGCGCCGTGACCGTGTTGGTCTGGCTGCTTCCGGCTGGCCCGGTGAAGAACCCGGTGTACGAGCAGGCGTAGGCGCCGCCAGGTTGCAGGACGGTGCCGACGGCGGTGCCGCAGGTGCCGGGACCCGTCGGGATGTCGCCGTACACGTCGTCGGTGAGCGACGTGAGGGTCACCGCCTCGTCGCCGATGTTCGTGACCTGCACCGTGAAGGTGAAGGTGCCGCCGGGGGCGGCTGCGGCCATGGGAGTCGCCAGGACGGCCACGTCGATCGTGGGCGTCGCGTACGACGGCGGAGCCTGCCACACGGTTGCCACCATGAGCACCGAGACGAGGCCCGTGAGCGTCCGGGTGCATCAGGCTCGACCGCGCCAAAGGGGACCGGGAACTGCCGTCGTCTGACCTCACTGCAATACCCCCGCCGTTCGTCGCATCGCCGCTTGACCAGCCGGCCGAAGGCTACCTTGCGACCTGCCGGTGAGCGGGGACCGGGCTCAGCGGGCTGCTACGACCGCGCCACGAAGGCGGGCCGGCGGCGCCAGGCGGTGGCGAGCATGGCGATGCCAACCAGGAGCAGGATGGCCGCCAGCAGGGCCGGCCCGCGGACGTCGGGCCCGGTTCGTACCAGCTGCCTGGTGGCCGGCGGGGCCGGGACCTGCTTCACCACCACCGGCACCTGGGGCACGACGACCTGTCCCGGCGGGCCCGGCGGACCGGGGGGCCGTGGCGGGCCCGGTGGCCCGGGTGGCCCTGGCGGTCCTGGCGGTCCGGGCGGTCCTGGCGGTCCTGGCGGTCCTGGCGGGCCGGGCACACGACGGTGAAGGTGGCGGTCTGGGTGACGGTCTGGCCGGTGGCCGACTGGCCCGTGGCCACCGCCGGTGTTGGTGCCGCAGACGGCGGGCACGAGCACCGGATCGTCGATCGACAGGGTCGTCGGCGACAGGACCGTCACGCTCAACGACACCGTGCCGTCGGTGGACACGACCACGCCGACCACGACGCCGTTGACCGTCTTGGTCACGGGCGGTGGGCTCAGGAACCCGCACACCGGCGTGAAGACGATGGTGAAGGTCTGGCCGATCGTGAACGTGCCGACGAACTGGCTGCCGACGCAACTGGGGGCCGGGCCCACGACCGACGTCTCGCCCGGCGCGCCGCAGGGGCTGGTGGCCGACGGGTGGTTGGCGTCGCCGCTGTAGGCCGCCACCCAGTTGTAGCTGCCGACCGCCGTCGGGACGAAGTCGGCCGAGGTGGCCGTGGGCGGTGGCCCGCCGGCCAGGGGCTGGATGCTCACGAAGGCGGGCGCCCCGGTGCAGGTGGGGTCGTTCGGGCCATACGCGGTGAACACGACGGTGCCGGTGGGAGCGGGTGCCGGGGCGGCGGCGCCGGTGACCGTCGCGGTGTCGCGGATGGGACTGCCGAGGATGACAGGTCCGACTGCCGACGTGGCGATGGCGACAGCGGCCTGGGTGACCACCGAGGTCTCCCCGGGGGCGCCGCAGGGGCTGGTGACAGGGGTGTACCTGGCGTCGCCGCTGTAGGCCGCCACCCAGCTGTAGGTGCCGGGCGCCGTCGGCGTGAAGTCCCCGGACGTCGCCGTCGGCGGCGGGCCGCCGGCCAGCGGGCGGGCGCTGCTGGTGAAGACCGGCGGTGCGGCGCACGTGGGATCGCCCGGCCCGAACAGGGTGAACGTGACCGTGCCGGTGGGCGCAGGCGAGAGGCCGGGGCCGGGGTCACCCGTCACCGTGGCGGTGTCACGGATGGGGCTGCCGACGGTGACCGGGCCCGAGGCGGACGTGGCGATGGTGGCGCCGGAGGACTGCGCCGCCACCGACGTCTCGTTCGGGTCGTTGCAGGAGCCGCTGACCGGCGGGTAGAAGGCGTCGCCGCTGTAGGCGGCGACCCAGCGGTAGCTGCCGGAGGCACTGGGCGTGAACGGGTCGGAGGTGGCCGTCGGCGGTGGCCCGCCGCCGAGCGGCCGCGCCGCGCTGGTGAAGATGGCCGGACCGGCGCAGGTGGCGTCGTCCGGGCCGAAGAGCGAGAAGGTGACCGTGCCGGTGGGCGCAGGAGCCGGCCCCGGACCACCGGTGCCGGTGACGGTGGCGGCGTCGGAGATCGGCGCGCCGACGAGGACGTTCGCCGTGGCCTGGGTGACGAGCGTGGCGCTGAACTCGCCGATGACCGCCGACGTCTCGTTCGGGTCGTTGCAGGCGCCGGCGACGCCCGCGTAGTTGGCGTCGCCGCTGTAGGCCGCTATCCAGCGGTAGCTTCCGGCGGCCGGGGCCGAGAACGTGCCCGAGAAGGCGGTCGGAGGCGGTCCACCGGACAGGGGCCGGGCCGGGCTGGTGAAGATCGGCGGGCCGGCGCAGGCGGCGTCGTTGGGGCCGAAGACGGTGAAGGTGACGGTACCGGTGGGCGTCGGCGCCGGGGCGGGGCCGCCGGTGACCGTGGCGGTGTCGGAGATCGAGCCGTCGAACGCCGACGTGGCCTGGGTGGTGAGGGTGGCAACCGGCGCCGGGGCGACGACCGAGGTCTCGTTCGGGTCTCCGCAGGACGTCGTGCTGCCTGGGTAGTTGGCGTCGCCGCTGTAGGCGGCCACCCAGTTGTAGGCGCCCGGTGCCGTCGGGGTGAACGGCTCGGACGTGGTCGTCACCGGTGGCCCGCCGCCGAGGGGACGGGCCGCGCTGGTGAAGATCGGCGCACCGGTGCACGTCGGGTTGTCGGGGCCGAAGAGGGTGAAGGTGACCGTGCCGGTGGGAGCCGGGGCCGGGGCGGCGCCGGCGGTGACGAACGCGGTGTCGGTGATGGGGCTCCCGAGCGTCGCGGTGGGCGTCGCCTCGGTGGTGACCAGGCCCCCGTCGACCACCTGGGTGACGACCGACGTCTCGTCGGCGTCGTTGCAGGCGCTGGTGACGGGGACGTAGTTGGCGTCACCGCTGTAGGTCGCCACCCATCGGTAGGTCCCTGCGACCGTCGGCGTGAAGTCGGCGGACGTCGCGGTGGGCGGCGGGCCGCCGGCCAGAGGCTGGTTCGCGCTGGTGAAGATCGGCGGGCCGGTGCAGCTGGCGTCGTCGGGGCCGAACGCGGTGAACGTCACGGTGCCGGTCGGCGCCGGTGCGGGCGCCGGCCCCCCCGACACCGTGGCCGTGTCGGAGATGGAGCCGCCGATGGCAACGCTGGGAGTCGCCTGCGTGGCGATGGTGGCCGGTGGGGCCGGTGTCACCACCGACGACTCATCGGGGGAGCCGCAGGAGCTGGTGAGCGGGGGGTAGGTGGCGTCGCCGCTGTACACCGCCACCCAGTTGTAGGTGCCGGCCAAAGTCGGCGTGAACGGGCCCGAGGTGGCGGTGGGCGGCGGGCCGCCGGCGAGCGGCCGGGCGGCGCTGGTGAAGATCGGCGCCCCGGTGCAGGTCGGGTCGCCCGGACCGTAGAGGGTGAACGTCACCGTGCCCGTGGGCGTGGGAGCCGGGGCCGGACCGCCGGTCACCGTGGCGGTGTCGTTGATGGAGCCACCGAGCCCGACGGCCGGGGTGGCCTGGGTGACGATGACGGCGGTGGGCGGGGTGGTGGTGACCGACGTCTCGTCCGGGTCGTTGCAGGCACCGCTGACCGGCGGGTAGTTGGCGTCGCCGCTGTAGGCGGCGATCCAGCGGTAGGTGCCGACGGCGGTGGGCGTGAACGGGCCGGAGGTGGCGGTCGGCGGCGGTGCTCCGCCGAGCGGCTGGGCCGGGCTGGTGAACACGGGCGTCCCGGAGCACGACGAGTCGTCGGGACCGAACACGCGGAACGTCACCGTGCCGGTGGGTGCCGGCGCCGGGGAGGGCGCGCCGGTCACCCTGGCGACGTCGGAGATCGGTTCGCCGAACGAATAGAGGGGAGTCGCCTGGGTGGCGATGGTGGCGACGGCCTGGTTGACCACCGACGTCTCCCCGGCCTCGCCGCACGCGCTCGACACCGGGGCGTAGGTGGCGTCGCCGCCGTAGTCGGCCACCCAGTTGTACGAGCCGGCGACCGTGGGCGTGAAGTCCTCCGACGTCGCCGTCGGCGGCGGGCCGCCGGACAGCGGGCGGGGGCTGCCGGTGAAGGCCGGCGTCCCCGAACACGTTGCGTCGTCCGGGCCGAAGGCCGTGAACGTGACCAGGCCGGTGGGGGCCGGCGCCGGGGCGCCCGCCCCCGTCACCGTCGCCGTGTCGGAGATGGGGCCGCCGATGGTGGCGGTGGGCGTGGCCTGGGTGGCGATGGTGGCCACCGGAGGCGCCGTGACCAGCGACGTCTCGTTGTCCGCGCCACAGGCGCTGGTGACCGGGACATAGGTGGCGTCGCCGCTGTAGACGGCGACCCAGTTGTACGCACCCACGGCGGAGGGCGTGAACGGGCCCGACGTGGCGGTGGGCGGCGGCCCGCCGGCCAGCGGCACGGCGGCGCTGGTGAACGCCGGCGCCCCCGCGCACGTCGGGTCGCCGGGGCCGAAGACGGTGAAGGTGACGGTGCCGGTTGGTACGGGTGCGCCCGCAGGGCTCGCCTCCACCGTGGCCGTGTCCGAGATCGGTCCGCCGAGCGTGGTCCCCGTGGCCTGGGTGGTGATGGTGGCGGTGGCGGCGATGACCTGCGACGTCTCGTTCGGCGCGCCGCACGGGCTGGTGGCCGTCGGGTAGTTGGCGTCGCCGCTGTAGACGGCGACCCACCGGTACGACCCGGCCACCGCGGGCGTGAAAGCCCCCGAGGTGGCCGTCGGCGGCGGCCCTCCGGCCAGGGGCTGGGCGGCGCTGGTGAACGCCGGCGGGCCCGTGCACGACGGGTTGTCCGGGCCGAAGGCGGTGAAGGTGACGGTTCCTGTGGGGGCCGCGGCGGGGGCTGGTGCCCCCGTGACCGTGGCCGTGTCGGACACCGGGTTGCCGAGGACGGCGCTGCCCGTGGCCAGGGTGGCGATGGCGACGGGCGCCTGGGTGACGAGGGACGTCTCGTTGGCGGCGTTGCAGGCCGACACGACCAGGCCGTAGTTGGCGTCGCCGCTGTAGGCGGCGACCCAGCGGTACACGCCGGCCGCAGTCGGCACGAAGTCGCCGGACGCGGCGGTGGGGGGCGGTCCGCCGGCAAGGGGCTGCGGGGTGCTGGTGAAGGCCGGCGATCCCGAGCAGGTCGTGTCGTTCGGGCCGAAGGCGGTGAACGTGACGGTGCCGGTGGGGGCCGGGACCGGGGCCGCCACCCCTGTCACCGTGGCGGTGTCGGAGATGGCGCTGCCGAGGGTGACCGGCCCGAACGCCTGGGTGGCGACGGTGGCGTCCCCCTGCTGGACGATGGTCTGCTCGAGGGCGTCGTTGCAGCCCGTCGTTGCCGGCGCGTAGATGGCGTCGCCGCTGTAGGCGGCCACCCAGCGGTAGATGCCGGGGGCCGAGGCGAAGAAGTTCCCGGAGATGGCGGTGGGCGGGGCGCCGCCACCGAGCAGGCGCGGGCCGCTGTCGAAGACGACGGGCCCGGCGCACGTGGCGTCGTCGGGACCGAAGACGGTGAAGGTGACCGTGCCGGTGGCGGCCGGTGCCGTGTCCGGGGCGCTGAAGACCGTCGCCGTGTCGGAGAGGGGGAACCCGAGCCGGGTGACATCCGTGGCCAGGGTGGCGACGATGGCCAGCGGCTGGTTGACGCTCGAGGTCTCGCCCGGGTCGTTGCAACTCCCCGAGGCGGGCGCGTAGAAGGCGTCGCCGCTGTAGGCCGCGACCCACTGGTAGCTGCCGAACGCCGCGGGCGTGAACGGCCCCGACGTGGCCGTCGACGTGAGGGTGAGCGGTCCCGGCGCTTCCGGCGTCAGCGGCTGCGGTCCGCTGTCGAAGACCGGTGTCGCTGCGCAGCCGACGTCGTCCGGGCCGAAGACGGTGAAGGTGACGGTTCCGGTGGGCGCCGGTCCGCCGAGGATGCCGGTGACGGTGGCGGTGTCGGAGATCGGGCTGCCGATGATGACGTTCTGCGTGGCCAGCGTGTCGAGGCCGGCGTCCGCCCGGGTCACCACCGAGGTCTCGTTGGCGTCGTTGCAGGCGCTCGTGACCGCCGGGTAGGCGGCGTCGCCGCTGTAGGCGACGACCCACCGGTAGGTGCCGGGCGCCGTCGTCGTGAACGGTGCGGAGCCGGCCTCCGACGTCGGGGGTGGTCCCGGAGCTTGGTTGCCCAGCCCGATCGGGCCGCTCACGAAGGCTGCCGGGCCGCGCACGTGGCGTCGTCGGGGCCGAAGGCGGTGAAGGTGACGGTGCCGAGGGGGGGCAGCGCCCCGGTCGTGCCGGTGACGGTGGCGGTGTCGGAGATGGCGCCGCCGACAGCCGCGGTGGGCGTCGCCTGGGTGGCGATCGAGGCGCCGGTGACCAACGAGGTCTCGCCGGCGTCGTTGCAGGTGCTGGTGGCGCCGCTGTAGGTGGCGTCGCCGCTGTAGGCGCCGATCCACCGGTAGGTGCCGGGGGCGCCGGGCGTGAAGGGGCCGGAGCCGGCGGTGGCGGTGGGCGGCGGTCCCGGGGCCGCCGGCGTCAGCGGCTGGGGGGCGCTGGTGAACGCCGGCGGGCCGGCGCAGGTGGCGTCGTCGGGGCCGAAGGCGGTGAAGGTGACGGTGCCGGTGGGCGCCGCCGCCCCGCCGATGCCGGTGACGGTGGCGGCGTCGGAGATCGGGGTGCCGAGAGGGGCGGTCGGGGTGGCGATCGTGACGATCAGGGCCGATCCCTGGGTGACCACCGACGTCTCGTTGGCGTCGTTGCAGGCGGTGGTGACGGGCGGGTAGGCGGCGTCGCCGTTGTAGGTGGCGATCCACCGGTAGGCGCCGGGACTGGTGGGGGTGAACGGCCCGGAGGACGCCGTCGCCGTGGGCGGCGGTCCCGGGGACCCGGGCGCGAGCGGCTGGGGCGCGGTGGTGAAGGCGGGTGGGCCGGCGCAGGTGGCGTCGTCGGGACCGAAGGCGGTGAAGGTGACGGTGCCGGTGGGCGCCGCCGCGCCGCTGGTGCCGGTGACGGTTGCCGTGTCGGCGATCGACCCACCGACGGTGACCGTGGGCGTGGCCTGGGTGGCGACGGTGGCCACCGGCTGCGGCGACGACCGACGCCTCGGAGGGGTCGTTGCAGGCGGTGGTGCCCGATGCGTAGGTGGCGTCGCCGCTGTAGGCGACGGTCCACCGGTACGTGCCCGGGAGCGTCGGCGTGAACGGCCCGGAGGAGGCCGTCGCCGTGGGCGGCGGTCCGGGAGCAGCCGGGGTCAGCGGTTGCGGGAGCGCTGGTGAACGCCGGCGGGCCGGCGCAGGTGGGGTTGTCCGGGCCGAAGGCCGTGAACGTGACTGTGCCGGTGGGCGACGGGGCGCCGGCGACGCCGGTGACGGTGGCGGTGTCGGAGATCGGGTTGCCGAGGAACGCCGTCGGCGTGGCCGCGGTGACGATGCCGGCGGTGGCCTGGGAGACGGCGGACGACTCGTTGGCGGCGTTGCAGGGGCTCGTGGCCGCCGGATAGTTGGCGTCGCCGCTGTACACGGCGATCCAGCGGTAGGTGCCCGGAGCCGTGGGCGTGAACGCCCCCGAGTCGACCGTCGACTGCGGCGGCGGCCCGGGGACCGCATTCAGGATCGGCTGGGGACCGCTGTCGAACGCCGCCGGCCCTAGGCAGGAGACGTCGTTCGGGCCGAAGGCGGTGAAGGTGACGGTGCCGCTGGGTGCGCCGGAGCCGGTGACGCCGGTGATGGTGGCCTCGTCGGAGATCGGACCGCCGATCACCGCGGTGGGCGTGGCCTGGGTGGCGATGGCGACCGCCCCCTGGACGACGATGGACGTCTCGTTGGCGTCGTTGCAGGCGCTGCCGATCGCCGGGTAGTTGGCGTCGCCGCTGTAGACGGCGATCCAGCGGTAGGTGCCGGCCCCGGCCGGGGTGAACGGCCCCGACGTGGCCGTCGAGGTGGGAGGCGGACCGGGAGCGCCCGGTGTCAGGGGCTGGGCCGCGCTGGTGAAGATCGGTGCGCCCGTGCAGGTGGCGTTGTTCGGGCCGAACAGGGTGAAGGTGACGGTGCCGGTGGGCGAGCCGGCCCCGGCGACGCCGGTGACGGTGGCGGTGTCGGAGATGGGGCTGCCGAGCTGGGCCGTGGGGGTGGCCGGGTGGACACGGTGGCCGCCGCCTGGGTGACGACCGACGTCTCGTTGACGTCGTTGCAGGCACTGGTGATCGCCGGGTAGTTGGCGTCGCCGCTGTAGGCCGCGATCCAGCGGTAGGTGCCGGCCGTCGTGGGCGTGAACGGCGCCGAGGTGGCGGTCGGGGCTGGGCCACCCGCCAGCGGTTGGCCGGCACTGGTGAAGATCGGGGCGCCGGCGCAGGTGGCGTTGTCGGGGCCGAAGAGGGTGAAGGTGACGGTGCCGGTGGGCGCCGGGGCCGGAGCGGCCGCGCCGGTGACGATGGCGGTGTCGGAGATGGGGCTGCCCAGCTGGGCCGACGGGGTGGCCTGGGTGGCCAAGGTGGCCGCCGCCTGGCCGACGACCGACGTCTCGTTGACGTCGTTGCAGGCGCTGGTGATCGCCGGGTAGTTGGCGTCGCCGCTGTAGGCCGCGACCCAGCGGTAGGTGCCGGCCGTGGTGGGCGTGAACGGTGCCGAGGTGGCCGTCGGGGGTGGGCCACCCGCCAGCGGCTGGCCGGCGCTGGTGAAGATCGGGGCGCCGGTGCAGGTGGCGTTGTTCGGGCCGAAGACGGTGAAAGTGACGGTGCCGGTGGGGACCGGGGCCGGAGCGGGAGCGCCCGTGACCGTGGCGGTGTCCGAGATCGGGCTGCCGATGGTGACGGTGGGTGTGGCCGTCGTCGCGATGGTGGCGACGCCCTGGTTGACGAGCGACGTCTCGTTGGCGGCGTTGCAGGGGCTGGTGACCGCCGGGTAGTTGGCGTCGCCGCTGTAGGCCGCTACCCAGCGGTAGGTGCCGGCCGTGGTGGGCGTGAACGGTGCCGAGGTGGCCGTCGGGGGTGGGCCGCCGCCAGCGGCTGGCCGGGGCTGGTGAAGATCGGGGCGCCGGTGCAGGTGGCGTTGTCGGGGCCGAAGACGGTGAAGGTGACGGTGCCGGTGGGGACCGGCGCCGGAGCGGGAGCGCCCGTGACCGTGGCGGTGTCGGAGATGGGGCTACCGATGGTGACGGAGGGCGTGGCCGTCGTCGCGATGGTGGCGACGCCCTGGTTGACGATCGACGTCTCGTTGGCGGCGTTGCAGGGGCTGGTGGCCGTCGGGTAGTTGGCGTCGCCGCCGTAGACCGCGATCCACCGGTAGGTGCCGGGCAGCGTCGGCGTGAACGGGCCCGAGGACGCGGTGGGCGGCGGGCCGCCCACCAGCGGCTGGCCGGGGTTGGTGAAGATCGGGGCGCCGGCGCAGGTGGCGTTGTCGGGGCCGAAGAGGGTGAAGGTGACGGTGCCGGTGGGCGTCGGGGCGGGGGCGGGGCCGCCCGTGACCGTGGCGGTGTCGGAGATGGGGCTGCCGATCTGGACCGAGGGAGTGGCCTGGGTGGAGATGGTGGCCCCCGCCGCCGGGGTGACGATCGACGTCTCGTTGGGTTCGTTGCAGGCGCTGGTGACAGGCGGGTAGTTGGCGTCGCCGCTGTAGGCCGCGATCCAGCGGTAGGTGCCGGCCAGGGCGGGGGTGAAGAAGCCCGAGGCGGCGCTGCGGGGTGGCCCCCGCCAGTGTCTGCGGGGCGCTGGTGAAGGGGGCCGGACCGGCGCAGGTGGCGTCGTCAGGGCCGAAGGCGGTGAAGATCACCGTGCCGGAGGGAGCCGGGGCGGGAGCGGGGGCACCGGTGACGGTGGCGAGGTCGGAGATGGGGCTGCCGAGCTGGGCCGAGGAGGTGGCCTGGGTGGCGATGGTGGCCACCGCCTGCCCGACAACAGACGTCTCGTTGGCATCGTTGCAGGCGCTGGTGACGGGTGGGTAGCTGGCGTCGCCGCTGTAGGCCGCGATCCAGCGGTAGGTGCCGGCCAGGGTGGGAGTGAACGGTGCCGAGGTCGTCGTCGGTGGAGGGCCGCCGCCGAGGACGTGGCCGACGCTGGTGAAGGCCGGGGCGCCGGTGCAGGTGGCGTTGTTCGGGCCGAAGGCGGTGAAGGTGATCGTGCCGGTGGGCGCCGGGGCCGGGGCGGGGGCGCCGGTGACGGTGGCGGTGTCGGCGATGGAGCTCCCGAGAGGGGCCGACGGGGTGGCCTGGGTGGCGATGGTGGCCACCGCCTGGCTGACGACCGACGACTCGTTGGCGGCGTTGCAGGCGCTGGTGACCGCCGGGTAGTTGGCGTCCCCGCTGTAGGCCGCGACCCACCGGTACGTGCCAGTCGACGTCGGCGTGAACGGGCCGGACGCGGCGGTGGCGGTGGGCGGTGGTCCGGGGGTGCCCGGCGCCAGGGGCTGGGCGCCGCTGGTGAACACAGGTGGGCCGGAGCACGTGGCGTCGTCCGGGCCGAACAGGGTGAAGGTGACCGAGCCGGTGGGTGACGGGACGCCGGTGGAGCCGGTGACGGTGGCGGTGTCGGCGATGGGGCTGCCGATCACTGCCGTCGGCGTGGCCTGGGTGGCGATGGTGGCCGTCGCCTGCACGACGACCGACGTCTCGTTGGCGTCGCCGCAGGCGCTGGTGGTGGTGTCGTAGCTGGTGTCCCCGCTGTAGGCCGCGACCCAGCGGTAGGTGCCGGGTGCGCCCGGCGTGAACGGGCCGGACGCGGCCGTCGCCGTCGGTGGCGGGCCGAGGGTGGCGGGCACGAGCGCCTGGGGTGCGCTGACGAACGCCGGCGCACCGCTGCAGGTGGCGTCGTCGGGGCCGAAAGCGGTGAACGTGAGGGTGCCCGTGGGGGTGGGAAGGAGGCCTACCCCGGTGACGACGGCGGAATCGGAGATGGGGCTGCCCAGCTGGGCGGTCGGCGTGGCGGTGGTGGCGAGGCCGCCGGTGGGGACGAGCACCGTGACGCTGGTGGCGCTCATCCCGTCCCCGGTGGCGTTGGTGACGGTGTTGCGACCCGACGCGTACGAGATCGGCGACGTCTGGATTCCCGGCGCCAGCTGCGAGTCCACTGTCGGCAGCTCCAGGACGTCGAACGTGAATTCGATCGTGCACGTGTCGAGAGCGTCGCCCGGCGGTTGGAGCACCACCGGACCGGCCGCCTCGAAAGACAGCTTGCGGCTGACCGGGTTGGCGACGGTGATGGTGAAGACGGCGCCGGCGCAGGCGGTGCCGTCCGCTCCCGTGCCGGTGGAGCTCACTGCGAACACGTCGGGGTCACCGATGGCGCACTCACCCGCTCCGAATGGAATGGCACTCCCGCACGAGGGGATCAGCGAGATGGCCGGCACGCCAGGGAGGAGCACCTCGAGCTGGACCGGGGCGCCGTTGTCGGGCGAGGTCGAGAGGTTCGTGATGGTGAGCGACGCCCCCACACCCGTCTCCCCCACCGTGACGGTAGGGGGGAACGTCGAGGTGACCCCCAGGAGGACGTCGGCGAACGCCGGTTGGACCAGCCCGACGAAGGGGCCGGCGACGATGGCCAGGAACACCGTGAGGATGCACCACCTGGACGCCGGCCGCCGGCTCTGTCCGGCCCCACGCCGCGGAGGTCCTGCGTCGGCACTGCGGTCAGAGCCGACTCGCCACGCCATCAACCAGCGCTCCCGTGCCTTGGTCCCTGGCTCGCCTTCATGAGCGATCTCGTGCCGACGGGCCTCGAATATGTGGCGATGCCACAGACGACGTCGGAGCTCACCCGCCCACGCGAGGCCGACGGGCGGACAGTACCACCGGCCGATCGTGGGTTGCGGTTCTTCGGCCCGGCTGTCGACGACCGCCGAGGCCCCACTCCCCTACCGATTTTCCGGCGGGTCCTCGGGGGGCCACCGCCGAAGCCGGCACCGCCCAGGAGGGCGTCCTTGCCGCCTCGGGACGGGGGTCGGCTGAACCAGGACGTCTCGTCGGTGCCGGCGCTGTGCGGCCGGCGCCCAGCGGGGACGCCGGTTCCAGGCGGCGGCGGCCACCATCATGGTGCCGACGGTGAGCAGGGCGATGGCCAGCAGGGCGGGGCCGTCGAGGTCGGAGCCGGTGCGGACCAGCTTGGGCGGCGGGACCTTGACGATCTTGACGGGCACGGCGGTGATGTTGACGGTGGCGTCGTCGAAGGCGGTGACGGTGGTGTTGTCGTTGTCCACCGCGGTGGCCGTGACCCGGTCGGTCTGGGCCGCCCCGCCCGCCCCGGTGAACTCACCCGGGAAGCTGCAGCGGTAGGTCTGGCC
Source organism: uncultured Acidimicrobiia bacterium (assembly GCA_963827345.1). Lineage (GTDB taxonomy): Bacteria > Actinomycetota > Acidimicrobiia > Acidimicrobiales > AC-14 > CAWGUU01. Next base: position 1,341,462 of record CAWHAN010000006.1, read on the forward strand.
GGGCTGGAGCACGGCCCCGATGCGACAGGTGCCCCGGCCGTTGAGGTTGCCGTAGATGTTGTCGGTGAGGGCGGTGATGGTGACCGGCTCGAAGCTGGTGTTGGTGATGGCCACGTCGAAGGTGAAGGTGCCACCGGGGGCGGGCAGGCTGGTGGGCCGGGCGTCCTTGACCACCACGATGGTGGGGGGAACGTTGGTGAGGGTGACGGTGGCGTCGTCGTCGTCGGTGACCTCGGTGCCGTCGTCGTCGCGGGCCCGGACGGTGACCACGTCGGTCTGGCTGGCCCCGGCGTTGCCGATGAAGTCACCGCTGAAGCTGCAGCGAGTACGAGGCTCCGGGCTGGAGGACGGTGCCGATGGCGGTGGTGCAGGTGCCCCGGGTGGCCAGGTTGCCGTAGACGTCGTCGGTGAGGGCGGTGATGGTGACCGCCTCCGAGCCGATGTTGGTGACCACCACGTTGAAGGTGAAGGCCCCACCCGGCTCGGGCCGGCTGGAGGGGGTGGCGGTCTTGTCCACGTGGACGGCGGGGACCACGTCGGTGATGAAGACCACCGCGTCGTCGTTGTCGGTGACCTCGACGCCGGCGGGGTTGGTGGCCCGCACCGTGACCACGTCGGTCTGGCTGGCCCCGGCGTTGCCGTTGAAGGGGGCGGTGAAGCTGCAGCTGTAGGTGCCGCCGGGCTGGAGCACCGTGCCGATGGCGGTGTTGCAGGTGGAGTTGGCCCGGGTGGTGATGTTGCCGTAGACGTCGTCGGTCAGCGACGTGATGGTGAGGACCTCGGTGGAGGTGTTGGTGACCACCACGTTGAAGGTGAAGTCACCGCCGGGCTCGGGCCGGGTCAGGGGGGTGGCCGTCTTGTTCACCAGCGATGGTGGGCACCGCGGTGAGGCTGACGGTGGCGTCGTCGTTGTCGTTGACCTCGACGCCGGCCGGGTTGGTGGCCCGCACCGTGACCACGTCGGTCTGGCTGGACCCCGCCGAGCCGTTGAACGGTGCGGTGAAGGCACAGGAGTAGGTGCCTCCCGGCTGCAGGACCGTGCCGATGGCGGTGTTGCAGGTGGAGTTGGCCCTGGTGGTGATGTCGCCGTAGACGTCGTCGGTCAACGACGTGATGGTGAGGACCTCGGTGGAGGTGTTGGTGACCACCACGTTGAAGGTGAAGTCACCGCCGGGGGCGGTGCGGGTCAGCGGGGTGGCCGTCTTGTCCACCGCGATGGTGGGCAGGGCGGTGAGGCTGACCACGGCGTCGTCGTTGTCGGTGACCTCGGTGCCGTTGTCGTCCTCGCCGACCACGGTGACCACGTCGGTCTGGCTGGCCCCGGCCGCCCCGTTGAACGGCGCGGTGAAGGCACAGGAGTAGGTGTTGCCAGGTCCTGGGCTCGGCTGCAGGACGGTGCCGATGGCGGTGTTGCAGGTGGAGTTGGCCCTGGTGGTGATGTCGCCGTAGACGTCGTCGGTGAGCGAGGTGATGGTGACGGGCACGGTGCCGGTGTTGGTGACCACCACGTCGAAGGTGAAGTCGCCGCCGGGGGCGGTGCGGGTGAGCGGGCGTGGCGGTCTTGTCCACCGCGATGGTCGGGCGCGGCGGTGAGGCTGACCACCGCGTCGTCGTCGTCGGTGACCTCGACTCCGGCCGGGTTGGTGGCCCGCACCGTGACCACGTCGGTCTGGCTGTCGCCCGCCGCCCCGTTGAACGGCGCGGTGAAGGCGCAGGTGTAGGTGTTGCCGGGGCCTGGGCTCGGCTGCAGCACGGTGCCGATGGCGGTGTTGCAGGTGGAGTTGGCCCTGGTGGTGATGTCGCCGTAGACGTCGTCGGTGAGCGAGGTGATGGTGAGGACCTCGGTGGAGGTGTTGGTGACGACCACGTTGAACGTGAAGTCACCGCCGGGGGCGGTACGGACGAGCGGCGTGGCCGTCTTGTCCACCAGGATGATCGGCACCGGGGTCAAGCTGACCACTGCGTCGTCGTCGTCGGTGACCTCGGTGCCGCCCGGGTTGGTGGCCCGCACCGTGACCACGTCGGTCTGGCTGTCGCCGGCGACGCCCGTGAACGGAGCGGTGAAGGCACAGGCGTAGGTGTTGCCAGGGCCGGGGCGCGGCTGCAGCACGGTGCCGATGGCCGTCGTGCAGGTGGAGTTGGCGCGAGTGGTGATGTCGCCGTAGATGTCGTCGGTGAGCGAGGTGATGGTGAGGACTTCGGTGCTGTTGTTGGTGACGAGCACGTTGAAGGTGAAGTCACCGCCGGGGGCGGTGCGGGTCGGCGGGGTGGCGATCTTGTCCACCAGGATGGCGGGAATCGGCGTCAGGCTGACCACTGCGTCGTCGGTGTCGGTGACCTCGGTGCCGCCCGGGTTGGTGGCCCGCACCGTGACCACGTCGGTCTGGCTGTCGCCCGCGGCGCCGTTGAAGGGGGCGGTGAAGGCACAGGAGTAGGTGTTGCCCGGGCCGGGGGCGGGCTGCAGCACGGTGCCGATGGCGGTGTTGCAGGTGGAGTTGGCCCTGGTGGTGATGTCGCCGTAGACGTCGTCGGTCAGCGAGGTGATCGTCAGGACCTCGTGGCTGGTGTTGGTGACCACCACGTTGAAGGTGAAGTCACCGCCGGGGGCGGTCCTGCTCGGCGGGGTCGCCGTCTTGTCCACCTCGATGATCGGCACCGGGGTCAAGCTGACCACTGCGTCGTCCGGGTCGTTGACCTCGGAGCCACCGGGGTTGGTGGCCCGCACCGTGACCACGTCGGTCTGGCTGTCGCCGGCCGCGCCCGTGAACGGTGCGGTGAAGGCGCAGGAGTACGTGTTGCCGGGACCGGGGCTCGGTTGCAGCACGGTGCCGATTGCCGTGGTGCAGGTGGAGTTGGCCCTCGTGGTGATGTCGCCGTAGACGTCGTCGGTGAGCGAGGTGATGGTGAGGACCTCGGGGCTCGGGTTGGTGACCACCACGTTGAAGGTGAAGTCGCCGCCCGGGGCGGTTCGGGTCGGCGGGGTGGCCGTCTTGTCCACCACGATGATCGGCACCGGCGTCAGCGTGACGACCGCGTCGTCGGAGTCGTTGACCTCGGTGCCGCCCGGGTTGGTGGCCCGCACCGTGACCACGTCGGTCTGGCTGTCGCCCGCGGCGCCGTTGAAGGGCGCGGTGAAGGCACAGGAGTAGGTGTTGCCCGGGCCGGGGGCGGGTTGCAGCACGGTGCCGATGGCGGTGGTGCAGGTGGAGTTGGGCCTGGTGGTGATGTCGCCGTAGACGTCGTCGGTGAGCGAGGTGATGGTCAGGACCTCGGGGCTGGTGTTGGTGACGACCACGTTGAAGGTGAAGTCACCGCCGGGGGCGGTGCTGCTCGGCGGGGTGGCCGTCTTGTCCACCTGGATGATCGGGAGGGGGGTCACGACCGAGGCCTCGCCGGGGGCGCCGCACGGGCTGGTGGCCGCCGGGTAGTTGGCGTCACCGCTGTAGACGGCGACCCACTGGTACGTGCCGGCAGCCGTGGGCGTGAAGTCCGCCGACTGCGGCGGTGGGCGGCGGTCCGCCGGCCAGCGGTCGGTTGGCGCTGGTGAAGATCGGCGCGCCGGTGCAGGTGGGGTTGCCCGGACCGAACAGGGTGAAGGTGACGGTGCCGGTGGGTGTCGGCGCCGGGGCGACGTCGCCGGTGACGGTGGCGATGTCGTTGATCGGGCTGCCGAGCGTGACCGGGCCGGAGGCGGCGGTGATGATCGACACGTCGCCGGGGTTGACCATCGACGCCTCGTTGGGAGCGCCGCACGGGCTGGTGACGGACGGGTAGTTGGCGTCACCGCTGTAGACGGCCACCCAGGTGTACGTGCCGACGGCGGTCGGGGTGAACGGGTCCGACGTGGCCTGCACTGCGGGCGGGGCCGGCGGTGGGCCGGTGAGGGGCCGGTTGGCGCTGGTGAAGATCACCGCGTTGGCGCAGGTCGGGTCGTCGGGGCCGAACAGGGTGAAGGTGACGGTGCCGGTGGGCAGCGGGGCGGGGGCTGCGGCGCCGGTGACGGTGGCCACGTCGGAGATCGGGCTGCCGATGGTGACGCCGGGCGTGGCCTGGGTGACGATGTCGGCCACCGCCTGGGCGACGGCCGACGTCTCGTTGGCGTCGTTGCAGAGGCTGGAGACGGCCGGGTAGTTGGCGTCGCCCGAGTAGGCCGCGATCCAGCGGTACGCACCGGACGCGGTGGGCGTGAACGGGGCGGAGGTCGCGGTGGGCGGCGGGCCGCCGGCCAGCGGACGGTTGGCGCTGGTGAAGGCGACCGGACCGGCGCAGGTGGCGTCGTCGGGGCCGAAGACCGTGAACGTCACGGTGCCGGTGGGCGTCGGGGCCGGAGCCGGACCGCCGGTGACCGTGGCGGCGTCGGAGATCGGGCTGCCGATGGTGGCGGTGGGCGTGGCCTGGGTGACGATGGTGGCCACCGACTGGGCGACGACCGACGTCTCGTTGGCGTCGTTGCAGAGGCTGGTGACCGCCGGGTAGTTGGCGTCGCCGCTGTAGGCCGCGATCCACCGGTACGTGCCGGGGGCGGTGGGCGTGAACGGGGCGGACGTCGCCGTCGGCGGCGGGCCGCCGGCCAGCGTGCGGTTGGCGCTGGTGAAGATGACGGGGCCGGCGCAGGTGGCGTCGTCGGGGCCGAAGACGGTGAACGTCACGGTGCCCGTCGGCGACGGGGCCGGAGCCGCTCCCCCGGTGACGGTGGCCACGTCGGAGATCGGGCTGCCGATGGTGGCGTTGGGCGTCGCCGTCGTGATGACGGTGGCCACGCTCTGGTTGACGACCGACGTCTCGTTGGCGTCGTTGCAGGCGCTGGTGATCGCCGGGTAGTTGGCGTCGCCGCTGTAGGCCGCGATCCACCGGTACGTGCCGGGGGCGGTGGGCGTGAACGGGTCGGACGTCGCCGTCGGCGGCGGGCCGCCGGCCAGCGGGCGGTTGGCACTGGTGAAGATCGGTACGCCGGTGCAGCTGGCGTTGCCGGGGCCGAAGACGGTGAACGTGACGGTGCCGGTGGGCGGCGGCGCCGGAGCCGCTCCCCCGGTGACGGTGGCCACGTCGGTGATGGGACTGCCGATGGTGGCGGTGGGCGTGGCCTGGGTGGTGATGGCCACCGGGCCCTGGGTGACGACCGACGTCTCGTTGGCGTCGTTGCAGGCGCTGGTGACCGGCGGGTAGTTGGCGTCGCCGCTGTAGGCGGCGATCCACCGGTAGGAACCGGGGGCCGTCGGCGTGAACGGCCCGGAGTTGGCCGTCGGCGGCGGGCCTCCGGCCAGGGGCTGGGCTGCGCTGGTGAAGATCGGGGCCCCGGTGCAGGTGGCGTTGTTCGGGCCGAACAGGGTGAAGACGACGGTGCCGGTGGGCGTCGGGGCCGGGGCCGGGCCGCCGGTGACCGTGGCCACGTCGGAGATCGGGCTGCCGATGGTGACCGTCGGCGTCGCCGAGGTGACGATGGTGGCCACCGACTGGGTGACGACCGACGTCTCGTTGGCGTCGTTGCAGGAGCTCGTGACGCCCGGGTAGTTGGCGTCGCCGGAGTAGGCCGCGATCCACCGGTACGAACCGGGGGCGGTGGGCGTGAACGGACCGGAGTTCGCCGTCGGGGGCGGGCCTCCGGCCAGGGGCTGGGCCGCGCTGGTGAAGATCGGGGCCCCGGTGCAGGTGGCGTTGTTGGGGCCGAACAGGGTGAAGACGACGGTGCCGGTGGGCGTGGGCGCCGGAGCTGGGCCGCCGGTGACCGTGGCCGTGTCGGAGATCGGGCTGCCGACGGTGACCGTGGGCGTCGCCGCGGTGACGATGGTGGCCACCGACTGGGCGACGACCGACGTCTCGTTGGCGGCGTTGCAGGGGCTGGTGGCAGTGGGGTAGTTGGCGTCGCCGCTGTAGACCGCGATCCACCGGTAGGTGCCGACGGCGGTCGGGGTGAAGGGATCGGACGTGGCCGTGGGCGGCGGGCCACCGCTGATGGGCCGGTTGGCGCTGGTGAAGATCGGCGCCCCGGTGCAGGTGGCGTTGTTCGGGCCGAAGACGGTGAAGGTGACGGTGCCGGTGGGCGTCGGCGCCGGGGCCGGCGCTCCGGTGACGGTTGCCACGTCGGTGATCGGGCTGCCGATGGTGGCGTTGGCGGTCGCCGCGGTGGCGATGGCCACCGGTGCCTGGGTGACGACCGACGTCTCGTTGGCGTCGTTGCAGGGAGCTGGTGACCCCGGCGTAGTTGGCGTCGCCGCTGTAGGCCGCGATCCACCGGTAGTCACCGGGGGCGCCGGGCGTGAACGCCGCTGAGGTCGCCGTGGGCGGCGGGCCACCGGCGAGGGGCCGGTTGGCGCTGGTGAAGATCGGAGCCCCGGTGCAGGCGACGTTGTTGGGGCCGAAGACCGTGAAGGTGACGGTGCCGGTGGGGGTCGGTGCCGGGGCCGGGCCGCCGGTGACGGTGGCGGTGTCGGTGATCGAGTTGCCGATAGTGACCGGGCCGAGGGCCTGGGTGGCGATGGTGGCCACCGCCTGGCTGACGACCGAGGTCTCGTTGGCGTCGTTGCAGGAACTGGTGACGCCCGGGTAGTTGGCGTCGCCGCTGTAGGCCGCGATCCACCGGTAGGTGCCGGGGGCGGTGGGCGTGAACGGCCCGGAGTTGGCCGTCGGCGGCGGGCCTCCGGCCAGGGGCTGGGCCGCGCTGGTGAAGATCGGGCCCCGGTGCAGGTGGCGTTGTTGGGGCCGAAGAGGGTGAAGACGACAGTGCCGGTGGGGGCCGGAGCCGGTGCCGGGGAGCCGGTGACGGTGGCGGTGTCGGAGATCGGGCTGCCGACGGTGACCGTCGGCGTGGCCGACGTCACGATGGTGGCGACGCCCGGGTTGACGACCGAGGTCTCGTTGGCGTCGTTGCAGGAGCTGGTGACCGCCGGGTAGTTGGCGTCACCGCTGTAGGCCGCGATCCACCGGTAGGAGCCGGGGGCGGTGGGCGTGAACGGCCCGGAGTTGGCCGTCGGCGGCGGGCCTCCGGCCAGGGGCTGGGCCGCGCTGGTGAAGATCGGCGGCCCCGGTGCAGGTGGCGTTGTTGGGGCCGAAGAGGGTGAAGACGACAGTGCCGGTGGGGGCCGGAGCCGGTGCCGGGGAGCCGGTGACGGTGGCGGTGTCGGAGATCGGGCTGCCGACGGTGACCGTCGGCGTGGCCGACGTCACGATGGTGGCGACGCCCGGGTTGACGACCGACGTCTCGTTGGCGTCGTTGCAGGAACTGGTGACGCCCGGGTAGTTGGCGTCACCGCTGTAGGCCGCGATCCACCGGTAGGAGCCGGGGGCCGTCGGCGTGAACGGCCCGGAGTTGGCCGTCGGTGGCGGGCCACCGGCCAGGGGCTGGGCCGGGCTGGTGAAGATCGGGGCGCCGGTGCAGGTGGCGTTGTTGGGGCCGAACAGGGTGAAGACGACAGTGCCGGTGGGGGTGGGCGCCGGTGCCGGGGAGCCGGTGACGGTGGCGGTGTCGGAGATCGGGCTGCCGATGGTGACCGTGGGTGTGGCCGAGGTCACGATGGTGGCGATGCCCTGGGTGACAACGGACGTCTCGTTGGCGTCGTTGCAGGCGCTGGTGACCGCCGCGTAGTTGGCGTCGCCCGAGTAGGCCGCGATCCACCGATAGTCACCGGGGGCGGTGGGCGTGAACGGCGCCGACGTCGCCGTGGGCGGCGGGGCGCCGCCGAGCGGTCGGGCCGCGCTGGTGAAGATCGGGGCCCCGGTACAGGTGGCGTTGTTGGGGCCGAACAGGGTGAAGGTGACGGTGCCGGTGGGAGTGGGGGCCGGGGCCGGGGCACCGGTGACCGTGGCGGTGTCGGAGATCGGGCTGCCGATGGTGACCGTGGGCGTGGCCTGGGTGGCGATCGTGGCGACCGCCTGGGTCACGACCGACGACTCGTTGGCGTCGTTGCAGGCCGAGGTGACCGCGCCGTAGTTGGTGTCGCCGCTGTACGACGCGATCCACCGGTACGTACCGGGAGCCGGAGGCGTGAACGGAGCCGAGGTTGCCGTCGGCGGCGGACCACCGGCGAGCGGCCGGTTGACGCTGGTGAAGATCGGTGCGCCGGCGCAGGTGGCGTTGTCGGGGCCGAAGGCGGTGAAGGTGACCGTGCCCGTGGGCGCCGGGGCCGGGGCGGGAGCGCCCGTGACGGTGGCGGTGTCGGTGATCGAGCCGCCGATGGTGACGGTGGGCGTGGCCTGGGTGGCGATCGTGGCCACCGCGGGGTTGACGACCGACGACTCGTTGGGGTCGTTGCAGAGGCTCGTGACCGAGGCGTAGTTGGCGTCGCCGCTGTAGGCCGCGATCCACCGGTAGGTGCCGGGAGCGGTGGGCGTGAAGTTCCCGGACGTCGCGGTCGGCGGCGGGCCGCCTCCCAGCGGTCGGGGGCCGCTGTTGAACACCGGGGCACCCGAGCAGGTGGCGTCGTTGGGGCCGAAGAGCGTGAAGGTGACGTTGCCGGTGGGGGCCGGTGCGGGCGCTGGCGCTCCGGTGACGGTGGCGGTGTCCGAGATCGGGCTGCCGATGGTGACGGCGGGCGTGGCCGTCGTGACGATGCTGGGAGACACCTGGGTGACGACCGACGTCTCGTTGGCGTCGTTGCAGGCGGTGGTGACCGCCGCATAGTTGGCGTCACCGCTGTAGGCCGCGATCCAGCGGTACGAGCCGGCGGCCGTGGGCGTGAACGGCCCGGAGTTGGCGGTGGGCGGCGGTCCGCCCGCCAGAGGCTGGGCCGCGCTGGTGAAGATCGGGGCCCCGGTGCAGGTGGCGTTGTTGGGGCCGAAGAGGGTGAACGTGACGGTGCCGGTGGGGGCCGGTGCGGGCGCCGGGGCGCCGGTGACGGTGGCGGTGTCGGAGATCGCGCCGCCGAAGGGCACCGTGGGCGTGGCCACGGTGACGATCGTGGGGGTGACCGGGGTGACGGTGGAGGTCTCGCCGGCCGTCGTTGCAGGCGCTGGCGACCGAGGCGTAGTTGGCGTCGCCGCTGTAGACCGCGATCCAGCGGTAGGCGCCGGCGGTCGTGGGCGTGAACGGCGCCGAGGTTGCCGTCGGGGGTGGGCCGCCGCCCAGCGGCCGGTTGGCGCTGGTGAAGATCGGGGCGCCGGTGCAGGTGGCGTTGTTGGGGCCGAAGAGGGTGAAGGTGACGGTGCCGGTGGGTGTGGGCGCCGGTGCCGGGGCACCCGTGACGGTGGCGGTGTCGGTGATGGCGCCGCCGAAGGGCACGGTGGGCGTGGCCGTGGTGGTGATCGTGGCCACCGCCTGGATGACCACCGAGGTCTCGCCGGCGTCGTTGCACGCGGAGGTGACCGGGGCGTAGAGGCCGTCACCGCTGTAGGTCGCGATCCAGCGGTAGGTGCCCGGAGCGGTGGGCATGAACGGCCCCGAGTTGGCCGTCGGTGGCGGGCCTCCCGCCAGGGCCACGGGCGCGCTGGTGAAGATGGCCGCCCCGGCGCAGGTGGCGTCGTCGGGGCCGAACAGGGTGAACACGACGGTGCCGGTGGGGGCCGGGGCCGGAGCCGGGGCACCGGTGACGGTGGCGGTGTCGGAGATCGGGCTGCCGACGGTGACGGTGGGCGTGGCCGACGTGACGATGGTGGCCACCGCCGGGGTGAAGACCACGGTCTCGTCCGGGTCGCCACAGGGGGTGCTCGAGCCGACGTAGTTGGCGTCACCGCTGTAGGTGGCCACCCACCGGTAGGTGCCGGGGGCGGCGACGTTGGCGGTGGCCGAGCCGTAGTCTCCGAAGCCGTTCACCGGCACCGTGCTGGTGAAGAACACCGGGCCGGCACAGGCGGCGTCGTCGGGGCCGTACAGGTCGAAGGTGATGCTCCCTGTCGGCGGCGCGCCCCGCCCGTCGACGGGGGTGGAGCGACGTCGAGGGTGGCCGTGTCGAACGTGGTGCCCGGCGCCATCGGGTTGTTCTGGGCGGCCACGGTGCTCAGGCCGGGCACGGCCGGGGTGACGGTGGTGATGTCGCTGCCGCTGTTGCGCAGGCCGGGGACCGTGGGCCCCATTGCGGTGGAGCTGGCCGACCGGGAACGTCTGGACCCCGGGCGCGGGGTGGACATCGAACGTGGGAACCCGCAGGGTGGTGGCGGTGAAGCTCACCACACAGACCTCGCCCGTGGGCAACAGGAGCGTGCCCTCGCCTCCCGGTGGGACGAAGCGGTAGCGCGTTGCGGTGAGGGGGTTGCCGGTGTCGGGCACGATGGTCCAGGTGCCCACCTCGCACGAGGCGTTGCCCGCGGGCGTCGACGAGCCGGTGCCGGTGGCGCTGACTGCGAAGACACCCGCCTCGGCGGTGCCACCCGAGCAGTCGACCGCGCCGCTGGTGCACGCCGGGTAGAGGTCGATGGCCGAGATGGTCAGGACCGGGTTGCTGGTGGACTGGGGTGGGGTGGAGAAGTTCCCGATTCCCAGCGACGCGCCGTAGGTCTGGCCCACGGTGGAGGTCGGAACCCATCCGGGCGCCGGTACCACGAAGATCAGGGCGCCCGACGGCGGCGCCAGCCACACTGCCGCCCCGACGAGCAGGGTGGCCAGGGCGATCGAGCAGCGGTTACGCGCGCGGCGCATCCAGTTCATCGCTCTCCCCCGACGTTCGACGTGGCCCCGTGCCCGGATGACCGGGTCACGGGGTCGTGTCCACCAAGCTCTCGGCGCGAGCTCATCAGTCCGACGGTTCCGGGGGATGGCCGCCCCGGCGAGGCCAACCGGATCGCACTGCCGCCCAGCGCGGCCGGCGCTCCCAGGCGGCGGCGGCCACCATCATGGTGCCGACGGTGAGCAGGGCGATGGCCAGCAGGGCGGGGCCGTCGAGGTCGGAGCCGGTGCGGACCAGCTTGGGCGGCGGGACCTTGACGATCTTGACGGGCACGGCGGTGATGTTGACGGTGGCGTCGTCGAAGGCGGTGACGGTGGTGTTGTCGTTGTCCACCGCGGTGGCGGTGACCCGGTCGGTCTGGGCCGCCCCGCCCGCCCCGGTGAACTCACCCGGGAAGCTGCAGCGGTAGGTCTGGCCGGGCTGGAGCACGGCCCCGATGCGACAGGTGCCCCGGCCGTTGAGGTTGCCGTAGATGTTGTCGGTGAGGGCGGTGATGGTGACCGGCTCGAAGCTGGTGTTGGTGATGGCCACGTCGAAGGTGAAGGTGCCACCGGGGGCGGGCAGGCTGGTGGGCCGGGCGTCTTTGACCACCACGATGGTGGGGGGAACGTTGGTGAGGGTGACGGTGGCGTCGTCGTCGTCGGTGACCTCGGTGCCGTCGTCGTCGCGGGCCCGGACGGTGACCACGTCGGTCTGGCTGGCCCCGGCGTTGCCGATGAAGTCACCGCTGAAGCTGCAGCAGTACGAGGCTCCGGGCTGGAGGACGGTGCCGATGGCGGTGGTGCAGGTGCCCCGGGTGGCCAGGTTGCCGTAGACGTCGTCGGTGAGGGCGGTGATGGTGACCGCCTCCGAGCCGATGTTGGTGACCACCACGTTGAAGGTGAAGGCGCCACCCGGCTCGGGCCGGCTGGAGGGGGTGGCGGTCTTGTCCACGTGGACGGCGGGGACCACGTCGGTGATGAAGACCACCGCGTCGTCGTTGTCGGTGACCTCGACGCCGGCGGGGTTGGTGGCCCGCACCGTGACCACGTCGGTCTGGCTGGCCCCGGCGTTGCCGTTGAAGGGGGCGGTGAAGCTGCAGCTGTAGGTGCCGCCGGGCTGGAGCACCGTGCCGATGGCGGTGTTGCAGGTGGAGTTGGCCCGGGTGGTGATGTTGCCGTAGACGTCGTCGGTCAGCGACGTGATGGTGAGGACCTCGGTGGAGGTGTTGGTGACCACCACGTTGAAGGTGAAGTCACCGCCGGGCTCGGGCCGGGTCAGGGGGGTGGCCGTCTTGTTCACCGCGATGGTGGGCACCGCGGTGAGGCTGACGGTGGCGTCGTCGTTGTCGTTGACCTCGACGCCGGCCGGGTTGGTGGCCCGCACCGTGACCACGTCGGTCTGGCTGGACCCCGCCGAGCCGTTGAACGGTGCGGTGAAGGCACAGGAGTAGGTGCCTCCCGGCTGCAGGACCGTGCCGATGGCGGTGTTGCAGGTGGAGTTGGCCCTGGTGGTGATGTCGCCGTAGACGTCGTCGGTCAACGACGTGATGGTGAGGACCTCGGTGGAGGTGTTGGTGACCACCACGTTGAAGGTGAAGTCGCCGCCGGGGGCGGTGCGGGTCAGCGGGGTGGCCGTCTTGTCCACCTGGATGGTGGGCACGGCGGTGAGGCTCACGATGGCGTCGTCGTTGTCGGTGACCTCGACCCCGGCCGGGTTGGTGGCCCGCACCGTGACCACGTCGGTCTGGCTGGCCCCGGCCGCGCCGTTGAACGGCGCGGTGAAGGCACAGGAGTAGGTGTTGCCAGGTCCTGGGCTCGGCTGCAGGACGGTGCCGATGGCGGTGTTGCAGGTGGAGTTGGCCCTGGTGGTGATGTCGCCGTAGACGTCGTCGGTGAGCGAGGTGATGGTGAGGACCTCGGTGGAGGTGTTGGTGACCACCACGTTGAAGGTGAAGTCGCCGCCGGGGGCGGTGCGGGTCAGCGGGGTGGCCGTCTTGTCCACCGCGATGGTGGGCGCGGCGGTGAGGCTGACCACCGCGTCGTCGTTGTCGGTGACCTCGACCCCGGCCGGGTTGGTGGCCCGCACCGTGACCACGTCGGTCTGGCTGTCGCCCGCCGCCCCGTTGAAGGGTGCGGTGAAGGCGCAGCAGTAGGTGTTGCCGGGGCCGGGGCTCGGCTGCAGCACGGTGCCGATGGCGGTGGTGCAGGTGGAGTTGGGCCTGGTGGTGATGTCGCCGTAGACGTCGTCGGTGAGCGAGGTGATGGTGAGGACCTCGGTGCTGGTGTTGGTGACGACCACGTTGAAGGTGAAGTCGCCGCCGGGGGCGGTGCGGGTCAGCGGGGTGGCCGTCTTGTCCACCTGGATGGTGGGCACGGCGGTGAGGCTGACCACGGCGTCGTCGTCGTCGGTGACCTCGGTGCCACCGGGGTTGGTGGCTCGCACCGTGACCACGTCGGTCTGGCTGTCGCCCGCAGCCCCGGTGAAGGGGGCGGTGAAGGCGCAGGAGTACGTGTTGCCGGGGCCGGGGCTCGGTTGCAGCACGGTGCCGATGGCGGTGGTGCAGGTGGAGTTGGCCCTGGTGGTGATGTCGCCGTAGATGTCGTCGGTGAGCGACGTGATGGTGAGGACCTCGGGGCTGGTGTTGGTGACCACCACGTTGAAGGTGAAGTCACCGCCCGGAGCGGTGCGGGTGAGCGGGGTGGCCGTCTTGACCACCTGGATGGTGGGCACGGGGGTCAGGGTGACGACGGCGTCGTCGCTGTCGGTGACCTCCACGTTGTTCGGGTTGGTGGCCCGCACCGTGACCACGTCGGTCTGGCTGTCGCCCGCCACCCCGGTGAAGGGGGCGGTGAAGGCACAGCTGTAGGTGTTGCCCGGCCCCGGCGTGGGCTGGAGCACGGTGCCGATGGCCGTCGTGCACGTGGAGTTGGCCCGAGTGGTGAGGTCGCCGTAGATGTCGTCGGTGAGCGAGGTGATGGTGAGGACCTCGGGGCTGGTGTTGGTGACGACCACGTTGAAGGTGAAGTCACCGCCCGGAGCGGTCCTGCTCGGCGGGGTCGCCGTCTTGTCCACGCTGATGGTCGGCAGGGCGGTGACGACGGTGGTCTCGTTGGGGGCACCGCAGGGGCTGGTGGCCGCCGGGTAGTTCACGTCGCCGCTGTAGACCGCCACCCAGTTGAGGCTGCCCGCCGTCGTCGTCACGAACGGCGCGGAGGTCGCCGTCGGCGGCGGGCCGCCGGCCAGCGGACGGTTGGCGCTGGTGAAGATCGGCGCACCCGTGCACGTGACGTTGTCGAAGAGGGTGAAGGTGACGGTGCCGGTTGGCGTGGGGGCCGGTGCCGGGGAGCCGGTGACCGTGGCCGTGTCGGTGATCGGGCTGCCCACGGTGACCGTCGGGGTGGCCTGGGTGGCGATGGCGACGACCGCCTGGGTGACCGTCGAGAGCTCGTTGGGCTCGTTGCAGAGCGTCGTGACCGGGTCGTAGTTGGCATCGCCGCTGTAGGCCGCGATCCACCGGTAGCCGCCCGGCAGCGTGGGCGTGAACGGCCCGGAGTTGGCGGTGGGCGGCGGGCCCCCGGCCAGGGGCTGGGCCGGGCTGGTGAAGACCGCGGGGTTGGCGCAGGTGAGGTCGTCGGGACCGAAGACGGTGAACGTCACCGTTCCGGTGGGCGCCGGGGCGCCCCCGGGACCGCTGACGGTGGCCGTGTCGGAGATCGGGTTGCCGATCGTGACCGGGCCGATCGCCTGGGTGACGATGGTGGGCGTTCCCGGGGCGACCACCGAGGACTCGTTGGCGTCGTTGCAGGCGCTGGTGACCGCCGTGTAGTTGGCGTCGCCGCTGTAGGCCGCGATCCAGCGGTAGGTGCCGGTGGCCGTCGGGGTGAAGGGATCGGACGTCGCCGTGGGCGGTGGGCCGCCGGCCAGCGGCCGGGCCGAGCTGGTGAAGATCGCCGGGGTGGCGCAGGTGGCGTCGTCGGGACCGAAGACGGTGAACGTGACGGTGCCGGTGGGCGTCGGCGCCGGAGCGGCGGCGCCGGTGACGGTGGCGGTGTCGGTGATGGAGGTGCCGATGTCGACGGTGGGTGTGGCCGAGGTGACGATGGTGGCCACCGCCGGGCTGACCACCGACGTCTCGCCGGCGTCGTTGCAGGCGCTGGTGACCGGGGCGTAGGCGACGTCGCCGCTGTAGGCCGCGATCCACCGGTACGTGCCCGTTGCGGTGGGCGTGAACGGTCCGGAGTTGGCGGTGGGCGGCGGGCCGCCGGCCAGGGGCTGGGCCGCGCTGGTGAAGATCGGCGCGTTGGCGCAGGTGGCGTCGTCGGGGCCGAAGAGGGTGAACACGACGGTTCCGGTGGGCGTGGGTGCCGGGGCCGGGGCGCCGGTGACGGTGGCGACGTCGGAGATGGGGCTGCCGATGGTGACGGTGGGCGTGGCCGACGTGACGATGGTGGCCACCGCCGGGATGACCACCGAGGTCTCACCGGCGTCGTTGCACGCAGAGGTGACCGGGGCGTAGAGGCCGTCACCGCTGTAGGCCGCGATCCAGCGGTAGGTGCCCGGGACGGTGGGCGTGAACGGGCCCGAGTTGGCTGTCGGTGGCGGGCCTCCTGCCAGGGCCACGGGCGCGCTGGTGAAGATGGCCGGGTTGGCGCAGGTGGCGTCGTCGGGGCCGAACAGGGTGAACACGACGGTGCCGGTGGGCGCCGGGGCCGGCGCCGGGGCACCGGTGACGGTGGCGGTGTCGGAGATGGGGCTGCCGACGGTGACGGTGGGCGTGGCCGACGTGACGATGGTGGCCACCGCCGGGGTGAACACCACGGTCTCGGCCGGCTCGCCACACGCGGTGGCGGACCCGACGTAGTTGGCGTCACCGCTGTAGGTGGCCACCCACCGGTAGGTGCCGGGGGCGGGGACGTTGGCGGTGGCCGAGACGTAGTCGCCGAAGCCGTTCACCGGCACCGTGTCGGTGAAGAAGACCGGGCCGGCACAGGTGGCGTCGTCGGGGCCGTACAGGTCGAAGGTGATGGTCCCGGTCGGTGGCGCGCCCGAGCCCGACGACGGCGGCGGTGCCGGGGCCAGGGTGGCGGTGTCGAACGTGGTGCCCGGCGCCATGGCGTTGTTCTGGGCGGCCACGGTGCTCAGGCCGGGGAGGGCCTGGGTGACGGTGGTGATGTCGTTGCCGCTGTTGCGCAGGCCGGGAACCGTGGGCCCAGTCGCGGTGGAGCTGGCCGCCGGGAACGTCTGTACGCCGGGCGCGGGGTCGACGTCGATGGTGGGAACCCGCAGGGTGGTGGCCGTGAAGGCGACCACACAGACCTCGCCGGTGGCCAACAGGAGCGTGCCCTCGCCCCCCGGTGGGACGAAGCGGTAGCGCGATGCGGTGAGGGGGTTGCCGGTGTCGGGCACGATGGTCCAGGTGCCCACCTCGCACGAGGCGTTGCCCGCGGGCGTCGAGGAGCCGGTGCCGGTGGCGCTGACCGCGAAGACACCCGCCTCGGCGGTGCCACCCGAGCAGTCGACCGCGCCGCTGGTGCACGCCGGGTAGAGATCGATGGCCGAGATGGTGAGAATCGGGTTGGTGGTCGACTGGGGCGGGGTGGAGAAGTTCCCGATTCCGAGCGACGCGCCGGTAGGTCTGGCCCACGGTGGAGGTCGGAACCCATCTCGGCGCCGGGACGACGAAGATCAAGGCGCCCGACGGCGGCGCCAGCCAAAGGGCCGCCCCGACGAGCAGGGTGGCCAGGGCGATGGTGGGACGCGTACGCCAGCGCTTCATCGAACTCATTGTTCCCGCCTTCATTTCGTTGGGCTGTTCCCGCATGCCCGGATCACGTTCCTCCCAGCCGGTCCGCCACACCGCCTATTGCCTGTTCTCACGGAGCCGCCTCGAATTTGACGACCCCTCACCGCATTTCACAAAAACGAGCACTTCGTTGCCGCCTTGCGCATCCTAGTGCGCTCTCAGGTCTCTTTCCCCCATGTCTGGCGCTTTCCGCCCTCTCTGCGGCAACGAAACCACTCTCTGGCCCCGCCAATTTCTGCCACGTCCTGCCACATGTCCTGGGCCGATCACGGTGGGTCACCCCTCGGGCTGCGCCGGCGGCGGTCACCGGCCCATCCAGCCGCCATCAGGAGCAGCCCCACGAGGACGAGTGAGACGGCGGAGCGCACCTGGACGGACACCGGCGCACCGGTGCGGGAGAGCTCACGGGAGGCGGACACCGGCGTGACCGCCTTCAGCACGTCGGTGACGACGTGGAGGACAGGCGTCACGAGCTGCACCACGGGGGTCAGCAGGCCGGAGGCCCTGGCGGACCTGGCGGTCCTGGCGGACCTGGCGGGCCGGGGGGCCGGGGGCCCGGGGGGGCCGGGGGGGCCGGGGCAGACGACGACGAAGGTCGCCGTCTGGGTCACCGGCTGGGCCGTCGCCGACGTCCCGGACGCGGTGGCGGTGTTGGTGCCACAGACGGCAGTCACGAGCACGGGGTCGTCGACGGAGAGGGTCGTCGGCGACAGGACGGTGATGGTGACCGACGCCGTGCCGTTCGTCGCCGCCTGGGAGCCGACGGGCACGCCGTTGACCGACTTGGTGACCGGGGGCGGGCTCACGAACCCGCAGGGCGGCGTGAACACGATGGTGAAGGTCTCCCCCACCGTGTGGGAGCCGGCCAACTGGCTGCCGGAGCACGACGGCGGGACCGGAGTGACGATCACCGTCTCGGCGGGGTCGTTGCACGCGGTCGCTGACCGCGGCGTTGGCGCCGTCACCGCTGTAGGTGGCGTGCCAGCGGTACGTGCCGGGCGCCGCGGTGGTGAACGGATCGGACGTGTAGCTGCCCGTGCCCGTCACCGTCTTGGTGCTGGTGAACGCGGGCGGGGACTGCGCAGGTGGCGTCGTCGGGGCCGTACAGCACGAAGGTGAGCGTGCCGGTGGGGCTGGTGCCGCCGGTGAGCGTGGCGGTGTCGGTGACCTGGCCGCCGACCGTCACCGACGGCGACGCCTGGGTGACGATCATCACCGGAGGCGGCGGACCCGGCGACCACGAACGACTCTCTGCCGGGTCGTTGCAGGCGGTGGAGACCCCGAGGTGGTCGGAGTCGCCGCTGTAGGCCGCCACCCACCGGTACGTGCCGGGCGCGTCGGGCGTGAACGACGCCGACGTGTACTGCCCGTTGCCGGTGACCGTGCACCGTCGAGCTGAAGAGCGGTGTGCCCGTGCAGGTGGCGTCGTTCGGGCCGAAGAGGTTGAAGGTGATCGTGCCGGTTGGGCTCGTGCCCCCGGCCAGCGTGGCCGTGTCGGTGTAGCTGGGGCCACCCTGGGAGGCGGTGGTGGTGAGCGTGGGGGTGATCGGACCGACCGGCGTGACCACCACCGACTCGTTGGGGGCGTTGCAGGGGGTGCCGGCGGTGTTGTTGTTGTCGAAGCTGTAGGCGGCCACCCAGCGGTAGGTGCCAGGAGCGGTGGGGGTGAACGGTGCCGGACGTGTAGGGGCCGTTCCCGGTGACCGAGACGTCGGAGGTGAAGATGGCGGCCCCGGCGCAGGTGGCGTCGTCGGGGCCGTACAGGAAGAAGGTGATGACGCCGGTGGGATTGGTGGCCCCCGCCAGGGTTGCCGTGTCGGTGATCTGACCGCCGACGGGCACGCTCGGCGACGCCTGGGTGGTGAGGTGGCCTCCGGCGTGCTGGTGACCACCACCGACTCGCCGGGGGCGTTGCACGGGCTGGTGACCGCGTTGTTGTTGGAGTCGCCGCTGTAGACGGCCACCCAGCGGTAGGTGCCGGGCGCGGTGGGGATGAACGGGTCGGACGTGTACTGACCGGCGCCGTTGACCGTGACGGTGGACGTGAACGCGGCCGTGCCGGAGCAGGTGGCGTCGTCGGGGCCGAACAGGGTGAAGACGATGGTGCCGGTGGGGTTGGTGCCGCCGGACAGGGTGGCGAAGTCGGCGATCGCCCCGCCGACGGCCACCGACCGACGACGCCTGGGTGGTGAGCGTGGCACCGGCACGGTCGGTGACGACCACCGACTCGTTGGGCGCGTTGCAGGGGCTGGTGATGGCGGGTTGTTGGCGTCGCCGCTGTAGAACGCCACCCAGCGGTAGGTGCCGGGCGCGGTGGGGATGAACGGGTCGGAGGTGTAGGCGCCGTTGCCGGCGACGGTCTTCGTCGCTCGTGAAGGCGGCCGTGCCGGCGCAGGTGGCGTCGTCGGGGCCGAACAGGGTGAAGGTGATGGTGCCGATCGGGGCGGTCGCCGCCGGCCAGGGTGGCGGTGTCGGTGACCTGGCCGCCGACGGACCACTGACGGGACGCCTGCGTGGTGAGGGTGGCCACCGGCGCGACGGTGACGACCACCGACTCGTTCGGCGAGTTGCACGGGTTGGTGATGGCGGCGTTGTTGGCGTCACCGCTGTAGGAGGCCACCCAGCGGTAGGTGCCGGGGGCGGTGGGGGTGAACGGGTCGGAACCGTACGTTCCGTTGCCGGCGACAGTCTTGGTGCTGGTGAAAACCGACGGGGGGGTGCAGGCGGCGTTGTCGGGGCCGAAGAGGGTGAAGGTGATGGTGCCGGTGGGGTCGGTGGCATTGGCGAGGGTGGCGGCGTCGGCGACCTGGCCGCCGACGGCCACCGACGGCGACGCCTGGGTGGTGAGGGTGGCCACCGGCGCCCCGGTGACGACGACCGATTCGTTGGCGGCGTTGCACGGGCTGGTGACGGCGACGTGGTTGGCGTCGCCGCTGTACGAGGCCACCCACCGGTAGGTGCCCGCGGCGGTGGGCGTGAACGGGTCGGACGTGTACGTGCCGTTGCCGGCGACCGTCCTGGTGCTGGTGGAAGCGGCGGCGCCGGCGCACGTGGCGTCGTCGGGGCCGAAGAGGGTGAAGGTGATGGTGCCCGTGGGGTTGGTGCCGCCGGCCAGGATGGCGGTGTCGGTGACCTGACCGCCGACGGCCACCGACGGCGACGCCTGGGTCGTGAGGGTGACCGACGGAGGCCCGGTGACGACCACCGACTCGGCGGGGTCGTTGCACGCCGTGGTCACGGGGTTGTGGGCGACGTCGCCGCTGTAGGAGGCCACCCACCGGTACGTGCCGGCGGCTGTTGGAACGAAGGAGTCAGTCGGGTACACGCCGTTGCCCAACACCTGCTCGGTGGAGGTGAACGCCGCGGTGCCCGAGCACGTCGCGTCGTCGGGGCCGAAGAGGTTGAAGGTGATGGTGCCGGTGGGTGCGAGCCCGCCGGCCAGTGTGGCGGTGTCGGTGACCGACCCGCCGACCGCGACCGACGGCGACGCGGCGGTGGTGAGGGTGGGTGTGATGAGGCCCGTCACGACCACGACGACGGACTCCGCCAGGTCGGTGCAGATCGAGCCGACGGCGTTGTTGTTGGCGTCGCCGCTGTAGGCCGCCCTCCACTGGTACGTCCCGCTGACGGTGGGCGTGAACGGGTCCGAGACGTATTGGCCGTCGCCGTTGACGGGGACCGTGGAGGTGAAGATGGCGGGGGGGACGCACGTGAGGTTGTTGGGCCGTACAGGTTGAAGGTGATCGTGCCGGTGGGCCCGGCCGGCCCGGCGCCGTCGAGCGTCGCAGTGTCGGTGATCTGTCCGCCCACCGACAGGAGCGACGCCTGGGTGGAGAACTGCGGTATCGCCTTGGGGGCGAACACCTCTCCGGCCGGGTCGCTGCACACGGTGGAGACCGCGGTGTTGTTCGGGTCGCCGCTGTAGGCGGCGATGAACCGGTACAGGCCCGCCTCGTTCGGGTTGAAGTTGTCCGACTGGTAGTTCCCGTTGCCGGTCACGGTCTTGGTGGAGGTGAACACCGCGCCGCCTGCGCAGGTGGGGTCGTCGGGGCCGAAGGCGGTGAACGTGATGGTGCCGGTGGGGTTGTCGCCCCCGGCGAGGGTGGCGAAGTCGAAGACCGGTGCGGGGATGGGAAAGCCGCTGCCCGAGGCCTGGTGCGTCAGCTGCGGGTCGGCGGCCATCGCCGGTGCCGAGAACAGCACGGCGCCGACCAGGACCACCGCGGTGGCGAGGCCGAGCGTCCGCAGGACCGGGCCCGCCCCGCGACCGTTCCCGGCCGGCCGCCGAATCTCGGGTCCCGCCCCGTCGATCCCATCGAGTCCTCTCCCCCACCGCCCAGGGGTCGCCCTGGGGTGCCGGGACTCTAACCCTCTCGGACTCGTGGAGCCAGCATCCGGCAAGGCGATTCTCTACAGATTCTTGCGATGGAAGGTGGTCGACTCGCGTCCGGGAGCCTGATGTGTTGGAACGCTGCCGCCTGAACCCTCATCCAACACCAGTCACAGCTCCAACACATGCTCATCGGACCCTGAAACCGGAGGCGCCCGCCGGGACCTCCGGGGCCACCTCGACGGCCGCCACGCGGGCGCCTGGCGGCCCCTCGTGGCACCAGGCGACCATGCGGTCGACGGCCGCGGGGTCACCCTCGAACCACGCCTCCACCGCCCCGGACGCGGTGTTGCGGACCCAGCCGGTCAGTCCCGCAGCCGCGGCCAGGCGCCGGCAGGTGTCCCGGTAGAACACGCCCTGGACCCGACCGGACACCACCACCCGGACACAGGCCACATCGGGTGAACCGGGCCCGTCCTGCCCGCCCTCGCCGTCCTGCCGGTCGTGGCTGTCCTGCCCGTCAGCCGAGGTCGTCACCGAGCTCGGGATCGAGCTGCTGGAGGAACTGGGCGCAGCGCTGCTCCTCGTCGGTCTCCCCAATGGCACCGGCCATCCTGCGCAGGCCGTCGAGGGACCGGAGGAAGCCGCGGTTGGTCTCGTGCCGCCAGCGGACGTAGCCCGAGCCACGCCAGCCCGATTGCCGCAACCGGTCGAGGCCGCGGTGGTAGCCGACGCGGAAGCAGGCGTAACCCTCGACGTCGTCCCGGGCGGCAAGACCGAGGCGGGCCCAGCCGTCGAGGCATCGCGGCCACTGGGCCACCACCGCCGAGATCGCGTCCCGGCGGGTGTCGTCGGGCTGCTCGACGGCCTCGGCAAGGGCGGCGACCGCCTCCGCCGGCTCGGCGTCGAGCACGGTCTCGGGCAGGCCCGACGAGAACGAAACCGGCCTGTCACTCATCTCGCACACCCCGATCCAGATCGGCGATCATCTCGCACCCCAGGTCGAAGCCTGACAGGGCGTCCCACTGCTCGCTGCCGATCTCCTGCCAGTCCCAGAACGACGCCCCGACCGCTCCACCCCGCACCGCCACGGCGAGGAAGCGAACCGTCTCGTCGGTGCCGGGGGCGCCTTGCCGGCCTCCCTCGGTGCCCATGTCGTAGCCCTGGCCGATGACGTGCACGGGGCGTAGCGCCGACAGTCGGTCGAGGGCCTGGCCGGTGGCCAGCCCGGGCTCGGTGCAACCCCAGTACACAATGGGCGCGAAGGCGTCGACGTAGGAAGCGATGATCCCGTAAGGGTAGCTGCCCGTGTCCCAGAGCCAGTCGGCCGGGCGGTAGACGGTGGCCACGAGGAGCCGCCCGGCCCCGCCAGGCGAGGGCGTCGGCGCTCCAGGCGGCGTCGCCCACCGGGTCGTGCAGGCACGGGAAACCCCAGCCGATGACGGCGAGGCCGGCGGCGTGGGCACGGGGCACGAGCCGGGCCAGCTCGTCGGCGGCGTCGGCGTTGTCGCAGGTGCGCCCCTGGCCGCGGTGACTGCGGTGCCTGCGGAGCCTGCGGTGACTGCGGTGGCCGCAGGGGCAGCCGCATCGGCTCCGGCAGAGGTTCTCGGCCCGATCCGGGATCCCGACCTCCCCCGTGCCGCCGGGGGCGTCCCACCGTCGCCGGCCAGGACGCCGGTGCGCACCAGGAGCACGCTCGCGGCCGCAGCCAGCACGCTCGCGGCCGCAGCCAGCACGAGTGCGGCGCAGCTGGCCGCGACATGCCGCGAGTGACGGCCGGTGATCCGGCGCATCG
This sequence comes from uncultured Acidimicrobiia bacterium, assembly GCA_963827345.1. Taxonomy (GTDB): domain Bacteria; phylum Actinomycetota; class Acidimicrobiia; order Acidimicrobiales; family AC-14; genus CAWGUU01. Next base: position 1,363,967 of record CAWHAN010000006.1, read on the forward strand.
CGGGTCTCAGGTCAGGGCGCTGACGCCTTTGACGGCCACGCCGTGCCGGGCCAGGAAGGCCAGGCGCCGCTCGATGGTGGTCGCCCAAGCGGTGAGGTCGCCGAGGAAGTGCTCACGGTCGCCATCCTCGTACGCGTGCTCGAGCTCGTCGAAGGCTGCGTCCTCGGCATCGAGCAGAACCCGGTACCGAGTCAGGAATCCCTCGTTGACCACCTCTTCCAGCGCCACGAGCACCACCTCCGGGACATCGGCCGGGTCTACGACCGTGCGGCTAGGACCGTTCCACCCTCGACCGTAGCGCGGGCGCTGTCGTCCGGGGACGCTTCTGCGCCCGCGTGCGCCGGTTTGGCGACGGGCGCGAATCGGCTCGCCGGCGCGATGCGCCGGCGAGCCAATGCGTACTTGTCGAGTGGGTGCCTAGGAGGCGGTGGAGCGACGACGGATCGTCGTCACGCCGACCAGCACTGCCCCGGCGAGGAGGGCGAGACCAGCGGCCATCACCATCGTCTGGCTCGACGAACCGGTGAGGGCGAGCGAGCCGCCCTGGGCCGATGCCGGCTTGGCGTGGTGGCGGCCTCTGTGGTGGCCGTCCTTGTCGTGGCCGTCGCCCTCGCAGCCGCCGGAGGCGGTGGAGTCCCAGGTGGCGGTGGAGCAGCCCGAGGCCACTGAACCGTCGATGGCGACGGCGTCGCCCGAGGCGGTGGAGTCGTTGATGGCGATGGCACTCCCGGAGGCCACCGAACCGTTGTCGGCCCACGCGGTGCCCGAGGTGAGCCCCGGGGGCGCGTGCGAGTCGTCCGCTGCTGCAGGACCAGCGAGGAAGGCAATCGCGCCCACCATTGCCGCCAGGCCCGCCAGGAACGACATGGTCGTTCGTCTGTTCGTGCTCATCGTCTCCTTCTTCCGGTCAGTGCCAATGTATCTCACTCGGGCAGCCCCACGTCGGACCGCCCTGTCTTGAAGAAATGCAGGGTTGTCTTGATGGTTTTCAGGGTTCAGGACTCCGTGCTCTTGCGGCGGCCGATGCGGCCGAGCGCCAGCAGGAGGCCACCCAGACCGGCGCTGGCGCCGGCCGTCATGCTCATGGCGCCGGCGTCGAGGCCGGTGCGGGCCAGGGCGCCGTGGCCGCCGTGACCGTCGGCGCCCTTGTCGTGGCCGCCCTTGCCGTGGCCGCCCTTGCCGTGGTCGTCACAGTCGGCGCCGGAGGCCGTGGAGCCGTTGGTGGCCGTCGAGCAACCGGAGGCCACGGAGCCGTGCGACGCCAGCGCCCATCCCGATGCGGTCGACCAGTGGTCGGCGCGGGAGTGGCCGGAGGCGACCGACTCGTTGCTGGCGACCGCCGCTCCGGAAGCTACCGAGGTGGGGTCGGCGGTTGCGGTACCGGAGGCGGTGAACGACGTCGTGAGCCCGTCAAGGGAATTCCCGTGCTTGCTCTTGTCGTCGCCACCGCCACCGGCCCTGTCCCCACCACCATTGGACTTGTGTGCACCGTGGCCGTTGCTGCTGCCGTGGCCGCCACCGCCGCCTGCGGCGTGGGCCGAGATGGCCGCGGCCATGTCGGCGGCCGAGCTGGTGTCGGTTGCGAGCTCGGTCGCCGCCGAGTCGCCGCTACCCGTGGCCGTGCCGGTCGAGCCCGACGAGGGCGACGAGCCGGAGCTGGATTGGGGGCTGGTCTCGGCCTTCGACGTGCTGTCACCGGTGTCGCCGCTGTTGGTTGCGCTCGACTGGCCGACCGCATTGCCGGTGCCGCCGGAGGTGGCGACCGGGTTGGCCGTGACCGTGGCGTTGGCACCCGCCCCTCCGGCGCTCTCGCTCGGAGCGACGTTGGAGCCGCCGATCGCGGCGCCGGTGCCGAGCCCGATGTTGATGGCGGCCCCACCGGGACCGGCCAGGCTCACAGCGGCACCGCCCGAACCGCCTTCGCCGCCCAGGACCAGGAGACCTGACCCGTTGATGGCGATGCCGGTGGGCCCGGAGTCGGCCGTGGCGTCGGACTGCGCACCGCTGTTGGCCTCGCTGTCGGCCGTTGCGTCGGTGCCGGCGTCCCCCGTGTCACCCGTGTCGCCGGAGTCGCCGGTGGAGGCGCTGCCGCCGATGGTGATCGAAGGAGTCAGCCCGGCGAGGCCGCTGTTGATACTGGACTGGCCGACGACCGCGTCACCCGTGTCGCCCGTGGTGCCGGACGGGCCCGAGCTGGCGACCGGCGAGGCGATCGCCTCGGAGTCGGCATCGCCGGTATCGCCGGTGTTGGTGGCGCTGGAGCGGGCGTCGGCGCTGCCGGAGCCGCCACTCGTGGCCTTCGGCGTGAGGTCGAGGTCGGCCGACCCCCCGTTCCCGCCGTTGGCGTTGCTGCTGGCCACCGAGGCACCGCCGACGGCGAACATCGGCACGGCTACCGGGGCCAGGATGATGTTGGCGGCCGGGCCGCCGGGACCGGAGATCGCAAGTGCCGCTCCCCCGTCGTCTCCCTCCCCGCCGGCGGAGCCGACGATCGAGGCGTTGGTGGCGAGGCCGGTGCCGCCGGACACACCGTCGGCTGCGGACTGTGCACCCGAGTTGGCCAGGCTGGAGGCCGTGGCGGTAAGGGCGGCGTCGCCGGTCTCGCCGGAGTCGCCCGAGTCGCCGGACTCGGCGTCGCCGCCGATGGCCACCGCCAGGCCGAGCAGCGCCGGGTTGGTGGCGCTGGCGTTGGCGGTGGCGACGCCGGTGTTGCCGGTACCGCCCGAAGAGCCACTGGCCGCAACCGGGCTGGCCACGGCCGACGAGGTTGCGTCGCCCGTGTCACCGCTGTTGGTGGCGCTGGACTGGGAAACCACGTCGCCGGACTTTCCGGAGGCGGCCGTGGGGGTGAGCGTCACGGAGTCGTCCCCGCCGCTGCCACCGTCGGCCGATGCGGTGCCGACCGAGCTGCCACCGGTGGCCGAGGCCGCGTCCTCGAGCTCGCCGCCGATGACGAGGTTCAGGGCCCCGCCGGACAGGTTCAGACCGGTGATGTCGAGGTTTGCCGCCTGGGCCGTGCCACCGTCGTCTCCCTCGCCGCCGACACCCGCCGCGGCGGTGACGTTGATGGCGACGCCCGTCTCGCCCGAAGCCGAGTCGGAGGTGGAGTAGGCGCCCGAGCTGGCCGCACTGTCGGCAGCACCGGCTCCGAGCGCGTCGCCGGTCTCGCCGGAGTCGCCCGAGTCGCCGGTCTCTGCCTCGCCGCCGACCGCCAGCGCCACACCCAGGATCGCGGAGTTGGCTGCGGTTGCGTTGGCGGTGGCCGCACCGGTGGGCCCGGTGTTCCCGGAGTTGCCCGAGATGGCGACCGGGCTGGCGACCGCACCGCTGTCGGCGTCGCCGGTGTCGCCGGTGTTGGTGGCGCTGGACTGCGAAACGGCCGTCCCGGAAGCGCCGCTCGTGGCGGTGGGAGCGATGTCGAGGGTGGATGCGCCGCCGTCGCCACCATCGGCCTCGGCGGTCGAGACCGTGCTGCCGCCCCGTGCCACCGCGCCGTTGTCGACGTCGGAGACGATGAGGACGTTGGCCGCCCCGCCCGACAGGTCGATCACCGAGAGGTCGATGTTGGCTGCCACTGCCGTGCCGCCCTCGTCGCCGTCGCCGCCGATGCTGAGTGCGACTGTGAGGTTGGCGACCGGGCCGGTGGTGCCGCTCCCGGAGGTGGCACCGGAGTGGGCGCCCGAGTTGGCCAGGCTGCTGGCCGTCGCCGGGAGGAGCAGGAAGTCGTCGTCGTCGTCGCCCAGCACGACGATGCCGCCGCCGGCAAAGGCGTCGCCGGTCTCGCCGGAGTCGCCCGAGTCGCCGGACTCGGCCTCGTCGCCGACGGCCAGCACCGAGCCGGTGACGGCCGGGGTGTTGGTGGCCGTGACGTTGGCGGTGGCGGGCCCTGGTGGCGCCGGTGGCGCCGGAGTTGCCGGAGCGGGCGACCGGGCTGGCCTGGGCGCACGACTCGGCGTCGCCGGTGTCGCCGGAGTTGGTGGCGCTGGACTGGGCGGTGGCTGCGCCGCTGTCGCCCGAGGTGGCCGTGGGGCTGAGGCTGGTGTCGGCGTCGCCTCCGGAGCCCCCATTGGCCGCCGCGGTGGCCACGGTGCTGCCGCCCACGGCGAGGACCCCGCCTTCGACGTCGCTGGCGATGATCACGTTCACGCCGACGCCGGAAGCGTCGATGACGGCGATGTCGATGTTGGCGGCACCGGCGGTGCCACCCTCGTCGCCTTCGCCGCCCTCGGCCAGGACGAGGGTCGCGTTGCCGGCCGAACCGGTGTCGCCGGACACGGCGCCGGCCGTGGAGAGGGCACCGGAGTTGGCGGTGGAATCGGCGGCGCCGAACGAAACTGCGTCGCCGGTGTCGCCGCTGTTGCCGCTGTCGCCCGACTCGGCCTCACCGCCGACCGCCAACGCGGTGCCCAGGAGGGCCGAGTTGGTGGCCGTGGGGTTGGACGTGGCCGACCCGGTGGCACCGGATGCCCCGGAGTTGCCGGAGGCGGCGACCGGGCTGGAGACAGCTGCGCTCTCCGCGTCGCCGGTGTCGCCGGTGTTGGTGGCGCTGGACTGGGCGGTGGTTGCGCCGCTGGCGCCGGAGGTGGCGGTGGGCGTGGCGTCGACCCATGCGTCGCCGCCGTCGCCGCCGTTGGCCTCCGAGGTGGCCACCGCGCTGCCGCCGCTGGCGACGGCCTGGTTGTCGAGGTCGCCGCCGATGATGACGTTGGCAGCTGCGCCCGATGCGTCGATCACGGCGATGTCGATGTTGGCGGCGCCGGCGGTGCCGCCCTCGTCCCCCTCGCCACCCAGGGCGATGACGAGGACCTCGTTGTCAGCGTCGCCACTGTCGCCGGATCCGGCCCCGGCCTCGGAGACGGCGCCGGAGTTGGCGCCTGCGACGGCCGCGCCGGCCGCAATGGCGTCACCGGTGTCGCCCGTCTCGAAGTCGTCAGCCGAGTCGCCGCTCTCGGCGTCGCCGCCGATGGCAACTGCCGAGCCCAGGGTGTTCGTGTTGGTGGCGGTGGGGCTGGCCTCGGCGTCGCCTGTGTCGCCGGAGCGACCAGAGTTGCCGCTGGTAGCCACCGGGCTGGTGACGGCGTGGGCCGTGGCGTCGCCGGTGTCGCCGGTGTTGGTGGCGCTGGACTGGGCCGTGGAGGCGCCGGTGTCGCCGGACGTGGCCTCGGGGTCGGCGGTGACCGAACCGTCGCCACCGTCGCCACCGTTGGCCGCCGCGGTAGCCACGGTGCTGCCGCCGGTGGCGGAAACGAGGCCGTCGACGTCGGCGCCGATGATGACGTTGACCGCGGCACCCGACAGGTCGATGACCGCGAGGGACACGTTGGCTGCGACGGCGGTGCCGCCGTCGCCACCCTCGCCACCTGCGCTGACGGCGAGGATCTCGTTGGAGGCGTCGCCGGTGTCACCGGAGGCGGAACCGGCCGCCGAGACCGCGCCGCTGTTGGAGAAGGCAGCTGCGGAGCCGGCTGCAAGGGCGTCGCCGGTGTCGCCGGAGTTCCCGGAGTCGCCGGACTCGGCCTCGGCGGGGTCGCCGTCCTCGTCGACACCCAGGGCGACGGCTGTTCCGCCGAGCCCGTTGTTCACGGCCGACGGGCTGGCCGTCGCCGTGCCGGTGTCGCCGGTGTCGCCGGAGTTGCCCGAGACAGCCCACGGCGTGCTGTGGGCCGAGGCGTAGGCGTCGCCGGTGTCGCCCGTGTTGGTGGCGCTGGACTGGGCGGTCGAGGCGCCGCTGTCGCCGGATGCCGCCACCGGGGTGGCGGTGATGCTGGCGTCGCCGCCGTCGCCACCGTTGGCCTCGGCGGCGGAGATCGTGCTGCCGCCGACGGCGGAGACGCTGCCGTCGAAGTCGCTGCCGATGACAACGTTGAGTGCCAGCCCGCTGACGCTCACGACGTCGAGCTGGAGGTTGGCGGCCTGGGCCGTACCGCCGTCGCCACCCTCGCCGCCGACGGCGATGAGCGTGACGTCGTTCTCGGCGTCGCCGGTGTCGCCACTGGTGGAGCCGGCGGTGGAGGCGGCGCCGGAGTTGGAGCTGGCGAGAGCGAAGCTGAGGGCCGAGGCGTCGCCGGTGTCGCCGGAGTCGCCGGACTCGCCGGACTCGGCCTCGCCGCCGATGGCGGCTGCGGTGCCGAGCAGCGTCGACGAGTTCAGTGCCGACGGGTTGGAGGTGGCGTTGCCGGTACCGCCAGTGCCGCCCGAGTTGCCGGAGTAGGCGGTGGAGTTGGCCACCGCGACGGCCGTGGCGTCGCCGGTGTCGCCGGAGTTGGTGGCGCTGGACTGGGCACTGGAGGCGCCGCTGTCGCCGGACGTGGCGCTCGGTGTGGCGGTGATGCTGGCGTCGCCGCCGTCGCCGCCGTTGGCCTCGGACGTGGCCACGCTGTTGCCGCCGGCGGCCAGGACGCTGCCGCCGTCGGTGGTCGCGGCCACGACGATGTTGACCGCGGCGCCGCCGTCGTCGGAGATGGCGAGCGAGGTGCCGCCGTCGCCGCCGTCGCCGGCGATGACGAGCAGGGCGACGTCGTTGTCGGCATCGCCGGTGGAGCCGGAGGCCGAGGTGGCCTCGCTGGTGGCGCCGCTGTTGGCGATGGCCGTGGCCTCGCTGGCTGCCGCGGCGTCGCCGGTGGAGCCGGACTCGCCCGAGTCGCCGGACTCGGCCTCGCCGCCGATCGCCGCCGCGACACCGAGGGCCGCGGAGTTGACCGCAGTCGGGCTCGAGTCGGCGTCGCCGGTGGAGCCGGTGGTGCCGGAGTCGCCGGACGAGGCGGTGCCGGTGTCGTAGGCCTCGGCCGTGGCGTCGCCGGTGTCGCCCTTGTTGGTGGCGCTGGACTGGGCCGAGGATGCGCCGGAGTTGCCACTGGTGGTGACCGGTGCGGCCACGAGGCTCACGTTGCCGCCGGCGCCTGCGTTGGCGGCGGAGGTGGCCACGCTGTTGCCACCCGCGGCGGCAACGTCGGCGTCGCCGCCGATGACCAGGTTGACGGCGGAGCCGCCGTCGTCGGCGATCGCCACGCCGCCCGAGGCGACGCTGTCGCCACCGACCGCGAGGGCATCGATGTCGGAGCCGGGACCGCCGACCAGGATGTTGGCGGCGTCGCCACCGTCACCAGCGGTGACGACGGAACCGGTGGAGCCGTTCCCGCCGTCGCCACCCACGAGGACGAGCGCGAGGTCGTTGTCGGCGTCGCCGGTGTCGCCGGACACGGAGTCCGCCGTCGAGCCGGCGCCACTGTTGGCCAGGCTGCTGGCGGTGCCACCGACTGCGATGGCGTCGCCGGTGTCGCCGGAGTCGCCGGAGTCGCCGGACTCGGCCTCGCCGCCGGTGGCCAGGGAGGTGCCGACCAGGGCGGTGTTGACCGCAGCCGGCTCGGAGAAGGCGTCGCCGGTGTCGCCGGTGTCGCCCGAGTTGCCGGAGCTGACCGAGCCGCCGCCGTCGACCACTGCGTCGCCGGTGTCGCCGGAGTCGCCGGAGTCGCCGGACTCGGCCTCGCCGCCGATGGCGACCGCGGTGCCGAGGATGGCCGAGTTCACCGCGCTGGGCTCGGAGAAGGCGTCGCCGGTGTCGCCGGTGTCGCCGGAGTCGCCGGACGCAGCCGAGGAGTTGGCCGTGGCGACCGACAGGGCGTCGCCGGTGTCGCCGCTGTTGGTGGCGCTGGACTGGGCGCTCGAGGTGCCGCTGTCGCCGGTGGTGGTCTCGGGCGCTGCGTCGAAGGACACGGAGCCGCCGTTGCCGCCGGTGTCGTCGACGACGGCGACGCTCGAGCCACCGACGGCGGTGCCGTCGATGTCGGAGCCGGGACCGGCCAGGACGATGTTGATGGCCGCGCCGCCGTCGCCCGAGGCGGCGGCGGCCAGGCCGCCGGCGCCGCCGTCACCACCGTCGAGGTCGACGTCGAGGTCGTTGTCGGCGTCACCAGTGTCGCCGGAACGGGACAGGGCCTGGGAGGCGGCGCCCGAGTTGGCGAAGCTCTCGGCCGAGCCGGTGGCGCCTGCGCCGCCGGTGTTGCCGGAGTTGCCCGAGCTACCGGAGAGTGCCGAGCCGCCGATGACGATGGCGGTGCCGATGATGGCGGTGTTCACCGCGGCCGGGGCGTTGGTGGCGTCGCCGGTGTCGCCCGTGTCGCCGGAGTCGCCCGAGTGGGCCGAGCCGTTGGACAGGGCCACCGAGGTGGCGTCGCCGGTGTCGCCGGTGTTGGTGGCGCTTGACTTGGCGCTGGAGGCGCCGGTGTCGCCGCTGGTGGCGCTGGGCGTGGCCGACAGGGAGGCGTCGCCGCCGCTGCCGCCGGTGACCTCGCCGGTGACGACGCTGCTGCCGCCGGTGGCGAAGGCGTCGACGTCGGAGGCGCCGGCGGCGAGGATGACGTTGGCCACCGGGCCGCCGTCGCCCGAGGTCAGGACGGCCACGCCGCCTGCGCCGCCGTCGCCGGCGTCGAGGTCGACGTCGAGGTCGTTGTCGGCGTCGCCGGTGTCGCCCGTGGCGGAGATCGCCTCGGAGGCCGCACCGGAGCTGGCGCCGCTGGAAGCGGTACCGAGGACGAAGGCGTCGCCGGTGTCGCCCGAGTCGCCGGAGTCGCCGGACGTGGCGTCGCCACCGACGGTGACGGCGGTGCCGGCCAGCCCGTCGTTGGTGGCGGTGCCGCTGTTCTCGGCGTCGCCGGTGTCGCCGGTGTCGCCCGAGTCGCCGGTGTGGGCGTAGGGCGAGGCGGTGGCCGAGGAGGAGGCGTCGCCGGTGTCGCCGGTGTTGGTGGCGCTGGACTGGGCCTCGGAGGCGCCGGTGTCGCCGCTGGTGGCGTTCAGCCCGCCGGTGAGCGAGGCGTCGCCGCCCTCACCGCCGTTGGCGGCGCCGGTGACGACCGAGCTGCCGCCCGTGGCGAAGGCGCTCAGGGCAGCCCCGCCGCCGGCGACGGCCACGTTGATGACCGGGCCACCGGCACCGGAGGCAGCCACGACGACGCCGCCGGGGCCGCCGTCGCCGCCGTCGAGGTCGGCGTCGAGGTCGTTGTCGGCGTCACCCGTGTCGCCCGACAGCGAGTCGGCCGAGGACAGGGCGCCGGAGTTGGCGAAGCCTTCGGCGTCGCCGATGGCGACCGCGTCGCCCGTGTCGCCCGACTCGCCGGACGCTCCGGAGGTGGTGGCGCCGCCGATGGCGACCGCCGTCCCCAGGGGAGCGGTGTTGGTTGCGACCGGCAGGGAGGTGGCGTCGCCGGTGTCGCCGGTGTCGCCGGAGTCGCCCGAGATCGCCGACGGGGCGGCCTCGGCAACCGAGGTGGCGTCGCCGGTGTCGCCGGTGTTGGTGGCGCTGGACTGCGCCGTCGCGCCGCCGGTGGCCCCCGTGGTGGCAGTGAGGTCGCTGGTGGCGCCGGCCGTACCGCCGTCGCCGCCTCTGGCCTCGCCCGTGGCGACGCTGGCGCCGCCGACGGCCGAGACACCCGCCACGATGTCGTCGGCGGCGACGAGGATGTTGATCGCCGCACCGCCGTCGCCTGAGACGGGGACGACCACGCCGCCGGGCCCGCCATCGCCGGCGTCGACGTCGAGGTCGACGTCGTTCTCGGCGTCGCCGCTGTCACCCGAGGTGACGATGGCTGTGGAGCTGGCGCCGGAGTTGGAGAAGCTGTCGGCCGTGCCGATGGCCACGGCGTCGCCGGTGTCACCGGTGTCGCCGGAGTCGTCGGACTCGGCGCTGCTGGTGTCGATCGCGATGGCCGTGCCGAGCAGGCCGGAGTTGGTGGCGGTGCCGCCACCGATGGCGACGGCGATGCCGCCGATGGCGGTGTTGGTGGCCGTGGGGCTGGAGTCGTCCTCGCCCTCGTCGCCGGACGAGCCCGAGCTGCCCGACGTCGCCGACGGGCTCGACTGCGCCCCGGAGGTGGCGTCGCCGGTGTCGCCGGTGTTGGTGGCGCTGGACTGGGCGAGCGCCTTGCCGGTGTCGCCGCTGGTGGCCGAGGGGCTGGACGTGACGTCGGCGTCGCCGCCGCTGCCGCCGTTGGCCGAGCCGGTGGCGATCGAGCTACCACCGACGGCCACGAACACCGCCCGCACCCAGGACGGGGCCCTCGATGTCGCCGCCGGCGAGCACGACGTTGGCGGCATCGCCGCCGGGGCCGGAGACCGGGACGACCACGCCGCCGGGGCCGCCGTCGCCCGCCTCGACGTCGAGCTCGACGTCGTTCTCGGCGTCGCCGGTGTCGCCCGACAGGGCGTCGGCGAAGGTGTTGGCGCCCGAGTTGGCGAAGCTGTCGGCCTCGCCGATGGCGATGGCGTCACCGGTGTCGCCGCCCTCGCCGGAGTCACCCGACGTGGCGGAGCCGTTCGACTTGGCCCAGCTGTCGGCGTTGCCGGTGTCGCCGGTGTTGGTGGCGCTGGCCTGGGCCCGGGCTGCGCCCGAGGCGCCGCTGGTGGCCGTGGGGCTGGACGTGACGTCGGCGTCGCCGCCGCTGCCGCCGTCGGCCGCGCCGGTGGCGATCGAGCTACCACCCGTCGCCAGCGCGGTTCCGTTGACGTCGCCTGCGGTGAGGACCACGTTGACGCCGAAGCCGCCTTCGCCGGAGACCGGGACGGACACGCCGCCGGCCCCGCCGTCTCCGGCCTCGGAGATGACGTCGACGTCGTTCTCGGCGTCGCCGCTGTCGCCGGAAGTGGCGACGGCCTCGGTGTTGGCGCCCGAGTTGGCGAAGCTGGCGGCCTCGCCGTCGAGGCTGGCCTCGCCGCTGTCGCCGTCGTCACCCGAGTTGCCGCTGACCGCGGTGCCGCCGACCGCGGCGGTGCTGCGGGCCTTGCCGGTGTCGCCGGTGTTGGTGGTGCTGCCCTGGGCGATGCCTGCGCCGGTGGCGCCGCTCTCGGCGTCCGGGGAGGAGGTGACGTCGCTGTTGCCGCCGTCGCCGCCGCTGGCGTCGCCCGTGGCGACGGAGGCGCCGCCGCTGGCGAAGGCCGAGCCGGCCACGTCGCCGCCCACGGCGCTGACGATGAGGTTCAGGGCGTCGCCGCCGGGACCGGCCACGGGGACGACCACGCCGCCGGGACCGCCGTCGCCGGCCACGGAGACCACCAGGACCTCGTTCTCGGCCTCGCCGGTGTCGCCGGACGTTGCATCGACGGCCACGTTGGCGCCGGAGTTGGCGAAGCTGGAAGCCGAGGCGTCGATGTCGGCGTCGCCGGTGTCGCCGGACTCGCCGCCGTCGCCGCCCACCGACGGGGTGCCGATGGCGATGGCGGTGCCGGCGATGGCGGTGTTGGTGGCCACACCGTCGAACAGCGCGACTGCGAGACCGAGCGCCTCGGTGTTGGTGGCGGTGGCGCCGTCGGACTCGTCACCCTCGGAGCCGGAGTCGCCCGAGTCGCCGCTGATGGCGATGGGGTCGGTGCTGGCCTTGGACCAGGCGTTGCCGGTGTCGCCGGTGTTTGTGGCGCTGCCCTGGGCGCGGGCCTCGCCGGAGGCACCCGTGGTGGCGGTGGGGCTGAGCTCGACGTCGGAGTCGCCCCCGGCACCGCCGTCGGCCGAGCCGACGGCCACGCTGGCCCCGCCGGTGGCCGCGGCCAGACCGGTGGTGGTGGCGCCGAGGCCGATCACGATGTTGGCGGCACTGCCGCCGTCGCCCGAGACGGGGACGGACACGCCGCCGGCACCGCCGTCGCCGCCGACGACAACGGCCAGGACCGCGTTCTCGGCGTCGCCGGTGTCGCCCGAGTCGGCGTCGGCGAACACGTTGGCGCCCGAGTTGGCGAAGCTGTCGGCCGATGCGTCGACCTCGGCGTCGCCGGTGTCGCCGCTGTCGCCGGTGTCGCCGGTGATGGCGCCGCCGGAGACGGCGAGGGCCGTGCCGAGCAGGCCGGAGTTGGTGGCGGTGGGCGTGGCGGACGCGTCGCCCGAGTCACCGGTGTCGCCGGAGTTGCCGGAGATGGCGACCGGGTCGGACACGGCGTGGCTGCCGGCGTTGCCGGTGTCGCCGGTGTTGGTGGCGCTGGACTGGGCGGTGGAGGCACCCGAGGCGCCGGAGGTGGCGACCGGTGCGGAGGTGAAGGTGGCAGTGCCGCCGTCGCCGCCGTCCGCGGTGCCGACGGCCACGCTGGCGCCACCGACCGCGGTCACGAGCCCGAAGCCGAGGCCCGGGAGGGCCAGGGTGACGGCGTCGCCGCCGTCGCCCGCGACCGGGATCGCCACGCCGCCGGTACCGCCGTCGCCGGCGACCACCAGGGCGAGGACGGCGTTGGCCGCCAGGCCGGTGTCGCCGGAGTCGGAGTCGGCGATCGAGTTGGCGCCCGAGTTGGCGCCCGAGGTGGCCGAGCCGGATGCCTCGGCGTCGCCGGTGTCACCCGAGTCGCCCGTGTCACCGGACACGGCCGGGCCGGCGATGGCGATGGCCACGCCGAGCAGGGCGGTGTTGGTGGCGGTGGGCACCGAGTCGGCGTCGCCGGTGTCGCCGGTGTCGCCGGTGTCGCCCGAGACGGCGACGGGGCTGGACTCGGCGTGCGACCAGGCGTCGCCGGTGTCGCCGGTGTTCGTGGCGCTGGACTGGGCCGTGGAGGCGCCGGAGGCGCCGGAGGTGGCGACCGGGTTGGCGGTGAAGCTGGCGTCGGCGCCTGCTCCCCCGCTGGCGTCGGCCACGGCAACGCTGCTGCCGCCCACCGCGCCGCCGAAGCCGATGCCCAGGAGGGCGCCGGCGAGGTCGAAGGCGTCGCCGCCGTCGCCCGCGACCGGGATGGCAACGCCGCCGGCGCCGCCGTCCGCGGCGATGGCCACGCCGAGGAGGACGTTGGCGGCCGGGCCGCTGTCGCCCGAGTCGGACTCGGCCTCGGAGTTGGCACCCGAGTTGGCGAAGCTGGAGGCGTTGCCGACTGCGGTGGCGTCGCCCGAGTCGCCCGAGTCACCGGAGTCGCCCGAGTCGGCACCGGCGCTGATGGCGATGGCGGTGCCGAGGAGGGCGTTGTTGGTGGCCGTGGGGTTGGAGGTGGCGTCGCCGGTGTCGCCGGTGTCACCGGTGCGACCCGAGGTGGCGGTGGGGCTGGACTCGGCCTCGCTCGTGGCGTCGCCCGTGTCGCCGGTGTTGGTGGCGCTGGACTGGGCGGTGGACGCCCCGGTGTCGCCGGAGGTGGCGACGGGATCGGCGGTGATGGAGGCCGAGCCCGCTCCACCGGAGTTGGCCGTGCCGACGGCGACGCTCGAGCCGGCAGCTGCGACCGCACCCGGTGCGACCGGCGCGGCCACGCCGGGGCCACCGCCGCTGCCACCGAGGGCGGCGACGAGCGTGATGTTGATGGCGCCGCCGGAGTCACCCGACTGGGAGGCGGCTGCGGAGTTGGCGCCGGAGTTGGCGAAGCTGGCTGCGCTACCGGCGGCGGTGGCGTCACCCGAGTCGCCGGAATCGCCGGAGTCGCCGGAGGAGGAGGCGAACGGGCTTCCAACACCGCCGACCGGGATGCCGGTGGTGCCGAAGACGTTGGCGATGCCGAGGATGCCGGTGTTGAGCGCGAACGGGTTGGTCGTCGCCGAGCCGCTGGTGCCCGGGGTGCCCGTCTGGCCCGACGTGGCGTCGGGGTTGGAGACGGCCTCTGATGTGGCGTCTCCGGTGTCACCGGTGTTGGAAGCGCTGGACTGCGCGTTGGAAAGGCCGCTGTTGCCGGAGGTGGCGCTGGGCGCCGCCGTGACCGTGGCGTTGCCGCCGTCGCCGCCGTTGGCAGCGCTGCTGGACACCGACGCCCCGTTGACCGCGACGCCAGGCGTTCCAACAACCGCGCCGGCGGTGCCGCCGGTGCCGCCCACGGCGACGATGCCGGTGATGTTCACCGCGCCCCCGGTGGAGCCGGAGGAGGCGGTGGCCGACGAGCTGGCGCCCGAGTTGGCCTTGCTGGTGGCGTTGCCGGTGGCCGTGGCCGCTCCACTCGCACCTGTGGCGGGATCGTCTCCCGGGCCCTCGGCGACCTGGGGCTCAGCCGCAGCCGCTGTCGTGGTGTCGGTGGTGGCCGGCTCGGCGGCAGGCGCCTCAGCGGTGGCCGCAGGCGGGTCGGCGGGGGGCGGGTCGTCCGCCACTGCCGGTCCCGCGCCAAGGAAGACAAGGATCGCCGCCGTGCTGGCCCCAACGAGGCCAATCGCCGACTTCACTCTTCCCGTACCAGCGTTGCCGTTTCTCATGCTCATCCCTTTTCGGTGTTGGACCTCGACGACCATGTCAGGCACCAGATCGCTACTTAGCACGTCAGTTCGTAGCCGTGCCGCTTTCCCCGCCCTGCTGCGCACCACGACCTGCCCGCACACGTCGTATGCAGGCTCGGGACCTCGAACGGACTCGCCAAGGACGGCGCACGGTACCTCCCGCTCGCCGGCGATGCTCGTATGTCCCGATTTGCCGACCGATTCGCTCGATTTGCCTACCGAGTCGCTCGATGTGCCTACCATGCCGATTTGCGCTCGATTTGGCAGTTGTGATGCGGTTTTCCTGTTGGACATTTGCTGCTGTGTGAAGTCTGTGGTGAAGGTTCATGGTGATGCCGGAAGTGCTCCAACGCCGGCGTGCGACGAGGAGGAGCAGGCCTCCGAGAAGCAGGAGCAGGGCCCCAGTCCGACCAACACGCCGACGTCGACCCCGGTGCGGGCCAGCGTGGCCCCGCCCGACCCACGCGCCGTGTGCCCGCGGTGCGTGTGGCCCCGACGGCCGCTGTGTCCGGCGTCGTGTTCGTGGCCCTCGCCGCCGTTCCTGCAGTCGCCGCCCGACGAGGTCGACCCGTCGACGGCGATGGAGCACCCGGAGGCGACCGAGCCGACGACGGCGATGGCGTCGCCCGAGGCGACCGAACCGTCGTAGGCCTGCCCGCACCCTGATGCCACCGAGTTGTCGAAGGCGACGGCACATCCCGACGCCACCGACGTGGAGTCTGCGGCGAGCCCGTCGCCCGAACCCAGAACCGTTGGAGCCCGAGAACGAGCTGTTGGAGCCCAGACCGTTGGAGCTCGGTGCCGGGGTGGAGGAACCGGAGCCGCCAGCCCCGGGACCTTCCACCCCGCCACCGCCCGCCCCCGCCCCGGCACCACTCGAGGTCTCCGCCCCTCCCCCGGTGCCGGTCCCGCCACCCGCCGTCCCGCCGCCCGGGTTCCCGCCACCCGAGCCGCCCGCCGCCCCGCCGCCCGCCGTTCCCGCCACCCGTGCCGTCGCCGGCCGTAGCCGCGGCTCCCCCACCGAGAGCCGCGGCACTGCCGCCCCCGCCACCCGGGTTCCCGCCGCCGCCACCCGGGGTCCCGCCACCGGCGCCCCCCGCGCCGGCCCCGCTCCCGCCTGCGAACTCGGCGGCAGCTCCCCGCTGCCGCCTGTCCCGCCTGTCCCGCCGCCCGTGCCTGTCCCGCCCGTTGTCGCAACACTCGACCGTGAGGTCAATGAGGTCGACGCCTCGCCGGCCTCGGCCGACTCCAACGCCGGGACCGCAGCCACGATGGCGATGCCCAACGGGGCGGTGTTGGAAGCAGCGGCGGTGGTGCTGGAGCCGCCCGTCGTGCCGCTGGGACCGCTGCCACCGGAGGTGGACCTCGGCCCGGCGGTGGCGTCGGAGTCTGCGTCGCCCGTGTCGCCCGAGTTGGTGGCGCTGGACTGGGCCTTCGTGGCGCCGGTGTCGCCGCTGACCGCCGACGGTGTGGCAACCACGTTGGCGTCGCCCCCGTCGCCCGAGCCGACGCCGGTGGTGGTGACGGACGATCCCGCGACCGTGATCTCGAGCGAGCCGGACGGCAGGAGGGTCACCACGGCTGCCGGCCCCCCGAGGCCGGACACTGCGACGGCTGCGCCGGCGCTGCTCGGCGTCGCCGCCGGTGGCGTCGGCGTCGAGAAGGTTGGCGGCCAGCCCGGTGTCGCCCGAGACGGCGTCGGCGGCGCTCTCGGCACCCGAGTTGGCGGCCGACCCGGCACCGGCATCGGTGGAGGCGGGGCCGGTGTCGCCGGTGGTTCCGCTGTCGCCGGGGTCGGCGGAGCCCACCACGACGAGTGCGACGCCTGCCAGCCCGGTGTTGGAGGCGGTGGCGCTCACGTCGGAGGCACCGGTGCCGCCGCTGGCGCCCGAGTCGCCCGAGCGGGCCGACGGGTTGGAGGTGGCCTCGCTGTCGGCGTCGCCGGTGTCGCCGCTGTTGGTGGCGCTGGACTGGGCGACTGTCGCCCCGGAGTTGCCGGAGGTGGCGGTGGGAGCGAGCACGACGTTGGCGTCGCCGCCGTCGCCACCGTCGGCGTCGGCGGTCGCGATCGACGATCCGGCCTCGGTGAGGACGATCGCAGGCTCGGTGCCGGTGGCGACGACCACCGCGATGGCGGCACCACCGTCGGTGGAGGCGGCGACCGCTGCGCCCCCCGGACCGGCCTCCCCGCCCTCGGCGTCGATGTCGATGTCGTTGGCGGCCGGGCCGGAGTCGCCAGAGGCGGCGTCGGCGGCGGAGTAGGCGCCGGTGCTGGCCGCGGAGTCGGCGTCGGCGGCGGCATCGGCCGAGCCGGTGTCGCCGGTGTCACCCGAGTCGCCCGACTCGGCCCCGCCGGTGACCACTGCGGCCAGCCCGAGGATCGCCGTGTTGGTGGCGGAGGCGGTGACGGTGACCGGGCCGGTGGAGCCGGTGGCGCCCGAGCTGCCGGACGTGGCCTCAGGGGCGGCGCTGGCCTTGCTCGAGGCGTCGCCGGTGTCGCCGGTGTTGGTGGCGCTCGACTGGGCGGTGGCGGGCCCGGAGCTCCCGGACGTGGCAACCGGGCTGGCGGAGACGTTGGTGTCGCCGCCGTTCCCGCCGGAGGCGTCGGCGGTGGCCACGGACGAGCCGGCGACGGTGTTCACGAAGACGGTGCCGGGGCCTCCCACGACCCCGCTGGTGGCGGCGCCACCGGGGCCGGAGACCGAGACGGCCAGGCCGCCCTCGGCCCCTTCGCCGCCCTCGGCGTCGATGTCGATGCTGTTGGAGGCCCGGCCGGTGTCGCCCGAGTCGGCGTCGGCCACCGAGGAGGCCCCGCTGTCGGCGACCGAGCGGACCTCGGAGGCTGCCGTCGAAGAGCCGGTGTCGCCGCTGTCGCCGGAGTCGCCGGACTCTGTCTCTGCGTCTCCGGTGAGGGATACGGCGAGGCCGGTGGCGATCGGCGTGTTGGAGGCGGTGGTGTTGGAGGTGGCTGACCCGGTGGCGCCGGTGGGGCCGGAGTCGCCCGACGTCGCCCGGGGGTCGGAGCTGGCGTCGCTGTCGGCGTCGCCGGTGTCGCCGCTGTTGGTGGCGCTGGACTGGGCGGTGGCCGGGCCGGAGTCGCCGGAGGTGGCGACCGGGGCGGCGATGATGGAGACGTTGCCGCCGTCGCCGCCAGCGGCGTTGGCGATGGCCACCGACGAGCCGGCGACGGTGTTGGTGACGACGGTGCCGGTGCCGCCCAACACGCCGGTGGTGGCGTCGCCGGCGGGCCCGACGGCGACGGCGATGGCGTCTGTCGCCACCCTCGGCCCCTTCGCCGCCATTGATTCGGACCTCGATGCTGTTGGAGGCCCCGCCGGTGTCGCCCGAGCCGCCCTCGGCCAGCGACGCCGCACCGCTGCTGGCGATGGCGTCGACCTCGGCCTCGGCGGTGGCGTCGCCGGTGTCGCCCGAGTCGCCGGAGTCGCCCGACTCGGTCTCGGACTCCGAGCTCAGGGCGGCGGCGGTGCCGAGGATGGAGATGTTGGTGGCGGTGAGGCTGGCGGAGGCGGCGCCGGTCGAGCCCGTCGCGCCCGAGTTGCCGGAGGTGGCATCGGGGTCGGCGCTGGCCTCGCCGGATGCGTCGCCCGTGTCGCCGGTGTTGGTGGCGCTGGACTGGGCGACCGCCGAGCCCGAGCTGCCCGTGGTGGCCACCGGTGCGAGGGTGATGGAGACGTCGCCGCCGTCGCCGCCGCTGGCGTCAACCGTCGCCACCGTGGAACCGCCGACGGTGTTGGAGACGACGTTGCCGGTGCCGCCCACGACGATGGTGGTGGCATCGCCGGCGTCGCCCGCCAGTGCGATGGCGTTGTCGCCGCCGTCAGCACCCTCGCCGCCCTCGGCCTCGATCTCGATCTCGTTGGTGGCCCGGCCGGTGTCGCCCGAACGGCCCTCGGCCACCGAGGCGGCGCCGGAGCTGGCGATGGCGTTGATGTCGGCCTCGGCGGTGGCGTCGCCGGTGTCGCCCGAACCGCCCGAGTCGCCGCTCTCGGTCTCGCCAGCTTCGGAGTTATCGGTGCCGCTGATGGAGGCGGCGGTGCCCAAGATGGCGGTGTTGGAGGCGGTCTGGCTGTTGGAGGCGGCGCCGGTGGCCCCTGTGCTGCCGGAGTCACCCGAGTGGGAGACGGGGTCGGCACCGGCGCTGCTGGAGGCGTCGCCAGTGTCGCCGCTGTTGGTGGCGCTGGACTGGGCCTTGGCCGGGCCGGAGCTGCCGGAGGTGGCCACCGGGCTGACGGTGATGGAGACGTCGCCGCCGTCGCCGCCGCTGGCGTCGACGTTCGCCACCGAGGAACCGGCGGTGGTGCTGACGTCGACAACGCCGCCGCCGCCGACGACCGCGGTCGTGGCGTCCCCGCCGGCGCCGGAGACGGCCAGGGCGTTGTCGCCGCCCTCTCCCCCGTCGCCGCCGGTTGCCTCGATGTCGATGTCGTTGGTGACGTTGCCGCTCTCGCCCGACCGGGCGTCGGCCACGGAGGCGGCACCGGAGCTGGCGATGGAGTCGACGTCGGCCTCGCTGGTGGCGTCCCCGGTGTCGCCCGAGTCGCCGGAGTCGCCGCTCTCGGTCTCCGAGTCGCTGGCGGCGGCGACCGCGGTGCCGAGCGGGGCGCTGTTGGTGGCGCTGCGGGTCGACGTGGCCGCCCCGGTGGAGCCGGTGCCGCCGGAGTTGCCGGAGACGGCGTAGGGGTCGGCGGACGCCTGGCTGGAGGCGTCGCCCGTGTCGCCGGTGTTGGTGGCGCTGGACTGGGCGGTGGCCGAGCCGGTGCTGCCGGTGACGGCCACCGGGCTCACGGAGACGTTCACGTCGCCGCCGTCGCCGCCGCTTACGTCGACCGTGGCCACCGAGGAGCCGGCCCGGGTGGAGGTCTGGACGATGCCGGTGCCAGCGACGGCCGTGGTGGGGGTGCCGCCCGTGCCGCTGACGGCGAGGCCGGTGCCGGCGTCGGCGCCCTCGCCGCCCACGGCGACGATCTCGATGTCGTTGCTGGCCCGGCCGGTGTCGCCGGAGGTTGCCTCGGCGGAGGAGTGGGCGCCGGTGTTGGCCACGGCGTCGACGTCGGCTTCGGCGGTGGCATCGCCGGTGTCGCCCGAGTCGCCCGAGTCGCCGGAACCGGTCTCGCTGGAGCCGGCACCGTTGCCGGAGCCGGTGACGACCGCAGCCGTCCCGGCCAGGCCGGAGTTGGTGGCGGTGGAGCCGGTGTCCGCAGGACCGCTGGAGCCGGAGGCGCCCGAGTTGCCGGTGCGGGCGACGGGGCCGGTGGTGGCCTCGCCGTCGGCGTCGCCGGTGTCGCCCGAGTTGCTGGCGCTGGACTGGGCGGTGGCCGAGCCAGTGGAGCCGGTGGTGGCCTTCGGGCTGACGGTGGTGGTGACGTCGCCGCCGTCGCCGCCGCCGCGTCGATGGTTGCGATCGACGAGCCGGCGACCGTGCTGACCAGCGTGGTGCCGGCCCCGCCGCCGGCGGTGGTGGCGGCGCCGCCGCTGCCCAGGGAGGCGCCGAATGCGGTGCCGCCCTCGCCGCCCTCGCCGCCCTCGCCCTCGACGTCGGTGCGGTTGACGGCGGCGCCGGTGTCGCCGGTGACGGCGTTGGCGGTGGCGGTCGGCGCCCGTGTTGGCGGTGGAGCCGGCGTCGGCGTTGGCGTTGGCCGCCCCCGTGTCGCCGGTGTCGCCGGACTCGCCCGAGCCCGCGGTGCCACCGACGGTGACTGGCGGTGCCGAGGGTGGCCGTGTTGTTGGCGTGGTTGGCGGCCGAGGCCGAGCCGGTGTGACCGGAAGCGCCGGAGTTGCCCGAGGTGGCCACCGGGTTGGAGGAGGAGGTGGAGTGGGCGTCGCCCGTGTCGCCGGTGTTGGTGGCGCTCGACTGGGCGGTGGCGTTGCCGGAGTTGCCGGTGATGGCGACCGGGGTGACCGTGGTGGTGACGTCGCCGCCGTCGCCGCCCGTGCCGTCGGCGATGGCGAGGGACGAGCCGGCGGTGGTGGCCGAACTCACCGTGTCGAAGGAGCCGCCGAGGACGGTGGTGGCGTCGCCGCCGTTGCCGAGGGCGAAGGCGCCGGCCGTGCCGCCGTCGCCACCCTCGCCGCCGTCGGCGTCGACCGTCGTGATGTTGCGGGCGTCGCCGGTGTCGCCGGAGGTGGCGTTGGCCGTCGAGTTGGCGCCGGTGTTGGCGGTGGAGCCGGAGTCGCCGTTGGCGGTGGCCGCCCCGGTTGCGCCGGTGTCGCCCGAGTCGCCCGAGCTCGCCGACCCGCCGACGCCGACCGCGGTACCGAGGGTGCCGGTGTTGTTCGCCGTGCCGTTGGAGGTGGCGCCGCCGGTGGCCCCGGTGCCGCCCGAGCTGCCCGACGTGGCGGAGGGGTTGGAGGACGACGACGAGCCGGCGTCGCCGGTGTCGCCCGAGTTGGTGGCGCTCGACTGGGCGGAGGCGTTCCCGGAGTTGCCGGTGATGGCGACCGGGGTGACGGTGGTGGTGACGTCGCCGCCGTCGCCGCCACCGGCGTCGCTGGTGGCGATGGACGAGCCGGCGGTGGTGATCGAGGTAAGTCCGGTGGCCGAGCCGGCGACGACGCTCGTGGCCGCCCCGCCCGAGCCGGCGGCGATCGAGACGGCGGTGTCGTCGGAGGCGTCGCCGCCCTCGCCGCCCTCGGCGTCGATCGTCGTGCGGTTGGTGGCGTCGCCGGTGTCGCCGGAGGTGGCGTCGGCCGTCGAGTTGGCGCCGGTGTTGGCGGTCGAGTCGGAGTTGCCGTTGGCGGTGGCCGAACCGGAGGGGCCACTGTCGCCGGAGTCGCCCGAGCTCGCGGAATCTCCGGATGTGGCCGCGCCGCCGCCGACCGCGGTGCCGAGCGTGCCCGAGTTGGTGGCGGTGCCGTTGGAGGAGGCCGGGCCGCTGGCGCCGGTGCCGCCCGTGCCGCCCGAGGTGGCCACCGGGCTGGAAGACGAGTTGGAGTGGGCGTCGCCGGTGTCGCCGGTGTTGGTGGCGCTCGACTGGGCGGTGGCGTCGCCGGTGGAGCCGGTGACCGCAGTCGGGTTGACGGTGACGGTGACGTCGCCGCCGTTGCCGCCGGAGGAGATGGCGGTGGCGAGGCTGGCGCCGCCGGCGGTGACCACGGTCATCTGGCCGGCGCCGGCGCCGACCACCGTGCTGTTGGCCGAGCCGGCGGTGCCGGAGACGGCGGCGGCGCTGCCGCCGTCGCCACCCTCGCCGCCGTCGGCGTCGACGACCGTCACGTTGGTGGCGTCGCCGCTGTTGCCGGTGGTGGCCGTGGCGTTG
This sequence comes from uncultured Acidimicrobiia bacterium, assembly GCA_963827345.1. GTDB lineage: Bacteria > Actinomycetota > Acidimicrobiia > Acidimicrobiales > AC-14 > CAWGUU01. The sequence continues at coordinate 1,385,390 of CAWHAN010000006.1, forward strand.
GAGTTGGCGCCGGTGTTGGCCGTCGAGTCGGAGTTGCCGTTGGCGGTGGCCGAGCCGGACCCGCCACTGTCGCCCGAGGAGCCGGAGGAGGCTGGCCCGCCGGCGCCGGCCGACGTGCCGAGGGTGCCGGTGTTGGTGGCAGTGCCGTTGGTGGAGGCTCCGCCGGTGTTGCCGGTACCGCCCGAGTTGCCGGAGTTGGCCGTGGGGTTGGAGGAGGACGAGCTGCCGGCGTCTCCGGTGGTGCCGGAGTTGGTGGCGCTCGACTGGGCGGTGGCCGAGGAAGGCGTGCCGTTGCCGCCGCTCGTGGCGGTGGGGTTCACGGTGACGTTCACGCTGCCGCCGTTGCCGCCGCCGGCGTCGGCCGTGGCGAGGCTGGAGCCGCCGGTGGTGCGGGCGTTGATGGAACCGCCGCCAGTGCCGACGACCGTCGTGGTGGCGCTGCCGCCGGTGCCGGATGCCGCGACCGCCGTGCCGCCGTCGCCGCCCTGGCCGCCGGTGGCGTCGACCGTCGTGGCGTTGGAGGCGGAGCCGGAGCCGCCGCTGGATGCCGTCGGCGAGAGGTTGACGGTGGCGTCGCCGCCGTTGCCGCCGCCGGCGTCGGCGAGAGCGATGCTGTCGCCGCCCCTGGTGACCGCAGTGATGTTGCCGCCGCCCACACCCATCACCGTGTTGGTGGCGTCGCCGCCCTGACCCGAGACCGCAGTGGCGTTGCCGGCGTTCCCGCCGTTGCCGCCGCGCACCGTCACGTTGGTGACGTTGGTGGCCGAGCCGCTGTTGCCGGTGGTGGCCGTGGCGTTGGAGTTGGCGCCCGTGTTCGCCGTGCTGTTGGCGTTGCCGGTGGCCGTGGAGTCGCCCGTGGAGCCCGAGCCGCCCGACTCACCCGAGTTGGCCGAACCGCCGTTGGCGGCCGACGTACCCGTGGGGGCGTCGTTCGAGCTGTTGGTGTTGGCAGCCGTCCCGCCGCTGTCGCCGGTGCCGGAGGACGAGCCCGAGCCCGCTCCGGGGTTGGCGTTGGCGTTGGAGGACGCGTTGCCGGTGGAGCCGGAGTTGTCGCTCCCCGCCTGCGAGGAGGTGCTGCCAGAAGTCCCGCTACCGCTTGTCAGGGACTGTTGGATTGCCGGCGACGTTGGCGTTTCCGCCGTTGCCGCCACTTGCCCCGCCGTGCCCTCTGCTGGTTCCTCCAACGGCAGTGCCGGTCGTGTCCCCTCCGCCGACGGCGAGGGTGACGCTGTTGGCACTGCCTGCAGTGCCACCTTGATGGTCACCTCCGACCGCGATCCCGTTGGCAGTTCGAGCCTTGCCAACGGCGACACAGAGGTTGTCTGCGTTGCCGCCGTTGGAGCCGCCCACTGCGCTGCAGTCGGCGTTGCCACGGATCGCGATGCCGAGGCTCTTTGCGTCGCCGCGAGAGCCACCGGCTGCCGAGGAGAGAACGTTGCCGCCGATGGCGATCACGGTGCTCGACGAGCTTTGGCCCGGAGCTCCCTGTGAACGACCGTCGGCGTCGCAGTTCCTCCCGATCACGATCAGGAGAAGGTCGGTTGCACTGTTGTTCGAAACCGTGCGGCAGCGTCCGTTGCGGGTGAACGTGACGCCGCTGTCGCCGTCGGCGGTACCGGCGTTGGCCGGGCCCGCCGATGCGTTGGAAGCGTTGATCCCGGCGGCGTTGCGGCGGCTGTTCAGCGAGCCGGCGTCGGTGAGCCCACCGGCGGTCTGGCCGGTTGCGGTGGTGCCGACGGACGGGACGGCGAGCATGCTTCCGGGAGCCGTCGGAGCGGCTTCGACCGGGGTGCCGTTGGAACTCGAAGTGGCGACCGTGGAGGGCTCGGAAGCGCCGGTGACGGTTGTGGTGCTCTCGGAGACGACTGCGGCGGCGGCGGCGTCGGCGGCCTTCTTGGCGTCGCTGCGGCGGTTGATCACGATCGGCTCGGCGGGAGGCGCCTCGGGCACGTTGGAGCCGTCCCCGACGAGCAGCTGCTGGGGCGACACCGACGCCGTCTCCCCGCTGGACGGCGTGCCGGTGCCCTCGCTGCTGGGCGCCCCTGCGTCGTCGGCAGGGGTCGTGGGGGTCGCCGCGACGGTGGTCTCGGTGGTGCTCTCCGACGGTGCCGCCTCGTCGGCCCTGGCAGGACCGGCACCCAGCCCGAGCAGGAACAATGCGCCGAGAAGACCGAGGAGCGCGGCCCACCCGAGGGGGCTCACCGCTCCGATCTTCCGGTTCCCGCTCATGCTCTGGGTGGCCTGGTGCCTTCCCGCGAAGGGCGCGGCGGGCCTAGTGCCCCCGCTGGAATGACAAGGGTCTACCACGGCATCCGAGGGGTGACAAGCATGCTTTGTGCCCTCTGACCTGCGGTTTCTTCCTGTTGGAAGAGTGTTGGTGAACCAACGCGTCGTGTTGGAGAATCGGCCTCGGACGGGTCCTCGCCTGGCCGGCCGGTTATCCCCAGGGATCAGCGCCGGGAGGGCCAGACCAGGTGCACCTCGAGCGGCGGCAAATCCGCAGGCCCGAGGTTGCGAACGACGAGTTCGGCGTCGGATCGACCGTCCAACGACGATCTGACGCGAAGCCGTCCGCCTCCCCCAACACGGGCGAGCACGTGCGACCCACCGCTGCCCGCGGACCCGGTCTGGACGGTGATCTGGCCCCGCCCATTTCTCCCGTCGGCGTCGAGCACGAACGTCCCGGAGCCTGTTGGAGTGAGCCGGAACGACATCCGGCAGGGCCCGCGGCACAGTCCCCCGGTGTCGGGGACGCCACCAACAGGGGGGTCACGAGGGTCACCGAATCGTCGGCCGGGACATAGGTGAAGGCGACCTCGGCGAGGCTCGCACCCGGCGCGTTGGACCCGTCCGCGCCTCGCAGAAGCACGCCCGCGCGCACCGTTCTCGAGGGGTATGTCGACGGGTTTGCCGGGGTCGATCGCGACGCACTCGGCGGTCGCCGGCGGCGGTGTCGCGGGGCCCGGGACGGGGCACACCACGGCGGCGTTGGAACCGCCTTCGGGGCCCCGGATCTCGACACGGACGACCCCGGTGGCCGTCGACAACAGCACCCGCAGGCCGGGCTCGGTGAGGGGTACGGCGAAGGCCGAGAGGGTCACCGAACCGGGCGGCGGAGGGGCTGGAGTCACGGGCGTGGAGGTCGTCGTGGCGGTCGCGATCGTCGTGTTGGAGGGCGGTTCGGGGGCCTTCGGGTCACCCGTGCAGGCCCCCAACGCGACCGCTGCGGAGGCCAGGAGCAGTCGCGCCCACCGGCTCAACTGGTGCCACAGGACCGCGCTCCGAGCCGTTGTGTGACCCCGGTTCGGGTGGGGGTGGCGGGGCCGTCCCAACTGGTGCCACAGAACCGCGCCGGAGCCGTTGTGTGACCCCGGTTCGGGTGGGGGTGGCGGGGCCGTCCCAACTGGTGCCACAGGACCGCGCCGGACGCCGCTGTGTGACCCCAGTTCGATGGCGGGGGGTGCCGGTGGGCCCGGCTGGGATCGAACCAGCGACCGACGGATTATGAGTCCGCTGCTCTGACCACTGAGCTACGGGCCCCCCTCGTCGCCGTTGGAAACCGCTTCCTCGGCGCACGCTCCGGGGGTGGGACTCGAACCCACAACAAACGGCTTAACAGGCCGCTGCTCTGCCGATTGAGCTACCCCGGAAGTCGACCTCAAGCTAGCAGCGGGCGGCCGCTCCCCCGCCCGGAATCGGCCTGTTGGGAGGCCGTTACTCTTCGTCGAGGTAGTCGCGGAGCTTCTGGCTGCGGATCGGGTGGCGCAGCTTGGCGAGCGTCTTGGCCTCGATCTGGCGGATGCGCTCGCGGGTGACGCCGAACTCCTTGCCGACCTCTTCGAGAGTCCGCACCTGACCGTCCTCGAGCCCGAAACGGAGCCGGACGACCTGCCGCTCGCGGTCGCTCAGCTCTTCCAACGCCTCCCCGACGGCCTCGGAAAGCAGGGCCCGGGCGGCGGCGTCGGCCGGCGCGATGGCCTGCTGGTCCTCGATGAAGTCGCCGAGCGAGCTGTCGTCCTCCTGTCCCACCGGCGTCTCCAACGACACCGGTTCCTGGGCGATCCGCTGGATCTCGCGCACCCTCGCGGGGGCCATCCCGACCTTGACCGCAAGCTCCTCGACAGTTGGTTCGCGCCCCATCTCCTGCAACATCACGCGCTGCATCCGCAGGACCGTGTTGATGGTCTCGACCATGTGCACGGGGATGCGGATGGTGCGGGCCTGGTCGGCGATGGCCCGGGTGATGGCCTGGCGGATCCACCACGTGGCGTACGTCGAGAACTTGAAGCCCTTGGTGTGGTCGAACTTCTCGACGGCGCGGATCAGGCCGAGGTTGCCCTCCTGGATGAGGTCGAGGAAGAGCAGCCCCCGTCCCATGTAGCGCTTGGCGATGGAGACGACGAGGCGCAGGTTGGCCTCGATCAGCTCCCGCTTGGCCATGTACCCGTCGGCCACCACGCGCTCCAGGCCGTCACACTCGCCCAGCGCGATGGTCGTCGGATCGCCGTCGAAATCGATCGCCCCGATGCTCGCCATGGCTGCCATCCCGGCCTCGATCCGCTGGGCCAGGGCCACCTCCTCGGCGCCGGTGAGGAGGCTCACCTTGCCGATCTCCTTGAGGTACGTGCGGACCGGATCCGACGTCCCGCCCTGGCGGGCGCTGTCGGCGCGAGACGACGCGTGAGCGTCGTTGGACTGGGGATCGTGGGGCTGGACGTCGGGTGCGGGCGGTCGCACGGGCTTCGTCGCGGGGGTCGCGGCGCGGTGCGTGGAACCGTTGGGTGGCGGTACCGCCACCACTGGTCCCACGGCGCCATCCTCCTCGATCGGGCCCTCCTCGATCGGGTCCTCGATCACGATCCCCTCGGCGGCGAGGCGCAGCTTGACGCTGTCGATGACGTCGCGGGTCAGCTCGACTTCCTCGAGCACAGCCACCACGTCTTCGATCGGAAGGGCACCCACAGCTCGGCCCTTCCCCAAGAGGTCCTCGAAGGCTTCTGCCGCAACCCCCGTCGGTTCCGGAAGAGCCCCGTTGCCTTGGCTCATCCTCGCTCCTCGAACCGTTGGATAAGCCAGCGTACCAACCGTCCGGTGGCTTCGACGGCAGCGGCCGGATCGCGCAGCTCCTCGATGCTCAGCTTCAGCCAGCCCATGTCGTCGGCGTAGTCCCGGGGGTTGGCGGACTGCCGCGCGTCGACCTCGAGATCGGCCACCGCCCGCTTGGCCGCCTCCTCCGCCAGCCGCGCCATCACGTCGTCGGGGTCGGACTCGTCGTCCTCCACGGCCAGGCGCTGGAGCAGCGCGGCGGTGGCGGGGTCGGCCCCGGCGATGGCCTCGTGCAGGGTCGTGGAGCGGCGCAGGGCGCGGTAGCCCTCGAGCACCGAGGGGTCGGCGAACAGCACCTCGTGGAGGTTGGCGGCGACCGCCTCGGGGTGGTTGACGGCGACTCGAAGCGCCTCCAGCTCCGGCCCCGCGGGTGCCTGCTGGCGGGGCGCGGCGGGGTCGGCCTGGCGGGACTCAGGCGCGGTCTGGCGGCCACTCGCTGCGCCGGGCCTGGCCGTTGCTGCGCTCGGCCGGGCGACGGCCAGGCGGCGCAGGCGGTCGGCGTCGATGCGCACGCGGTCGGCCACCTGCATCACGTACTGGTCGCGCACGAGGTCGCTGGGGTGCTCGCGCACCACCGCCATCGCCAGCCTCGGCGGCCTTGGCCCTGCCCTCGGCAGACCGGATGTCGGCACCCGCCAAGGCCCGTTCGACGCGGAAGCCGAGGAACGGACGGGCGTTCTCGACCGCCGCCTTGAGCGCCGCCGGGTCGCTGGCGGCAAGGTCGCCGGGGTCGCTGCCGGGGGGTAGGTCGGCGACGGCGATGTCGACCTCGAACCGCTTCTCCCAGTCGTAGAATCGGGCGGCGGCGGCCTGGCCGGCGGCGTCGGCGTCGTAGGCCAGCACCACCCGCCGGGCGAAGTTCTTGAGGACCCGGAAGTGGTCCTCGGTGAGGGCGGTGCCGCAGGTGGCCACGGCCCGTGGCAGGCCGGCCTGGGCCAGCCCGATGACGTCGGTGTAGCCCTCGCAGACGATCACCTCCCCTGCCTCCACCACCGGTCCCTTGGCCCAGTTGAGGCCGTAGAGCGTACGGCTCTTGGCGTACAGCGCCGACTCCGCGGAGTTGCGGTACTTGGGCGGCTGGCCCCCCGGCAGGGCCCTCCCGCCGAAGGCGATGGGGTCGCCGCGCACGTCGAAGATGGGGAACAGGAGGCGGGCCCGGAACTCGTCCTGCTGGCGCCCGATGCTGTTGACCCGGCCCAGGCCCGAGTCGCGCAGCACGTCGTCGGGCAGGTGGAGGGCTCTCGACAGGCCGTCCCAGGCGTCGGGCGCCCACCCCAGGTGGTACTGCCGGGCGACGTCGCCGCCGTAGCCCCGGCTGCGCAGGTAGCCCCTCGCGGCGGCGGCGTCGGGCGACGACAGGAGGCGCTGGTGGTACCACTCGGTGGCCTTGGCCACGGCCTCCAGCAGGGTTGCCCGGCGCTGGCGCTCCTGGGAGACGGCGACGGTGTCGTAGTGGACCTGGAGCCCGGCGCGGGAGGCCAGGCGCTCGACGGCGTCGGCGAAGTCGAGGTGCTCGACCTCCTGGACGAAGCGGATGGCGTCGCCACCGGCCCCGCAGCCGAAGCAGTAGTACAGCCCTTCCTCGCCGTTGACCGAGAACGACGGCGACTTCTCGGCGTGGAACGGGCACAGGCCCACCCACCGCCTCCCGACCCGCTTGAGGGCGATGTGCTCCGAGGCGACGGCGACGAAGTCCGTAGCCTCCCGCACCCTCGCGATGTCGTCGGTGACGATGCCCACGACGTCATTGTCGCGGCCCTGGCCTGTGACCGCGCTGAGAACCGGCCGCCAGTTCCAGGCCGCGAACCGGTGACGCTCAGCGGCGCCCGCTGCCGTCGACCGTCACCAGATCGGCGGGCGTTCAGGCCTTGCTGCCGCCGGTGAAGTTCCAGGAGGCGAGGTGGAGGCTGGGGACGACGCAGCTGGAGCCGTACAGGCGGGGGTCGTCGCCCACGCCCAGCACGTTCCCGGGTCCGAGGGCCTCCACGTAGGACTGGGTGAAGCGCAGGTTCTTCACCGCGCCGACGATCACCCCGTCCTCGATGAGGAAGGTGCCGTTGCGGGTGAGCCCGGTGACCACCTGGGTCTTGGGGTCGAGGGTGCGTGTGTACCAGAACTCGGTGACCAACAGGCCCCTGCGCACCGAGGCGATCAGGTCGGCGGGCGAGGTGTCGCCGTCGCCCAGGAACAGGTTGGAGGGCCACGGCCCCCAGGTCTCGCCGCCCTCGATGCCGTGGCCGGTGCTGCGGACCTTGGCCTTGGCGGCCGTGCGCCGGTCGTGCACGAGGGCGTTGGACACCCCTTCCGACACCAGGTCGACGGCCGATTTCGGCGTTCCCTCGGCGTCGAAACTCATCCCGATGGCCTGTCGATCGAGGGCGTCGTCCCACAGGCTGATCTCGGTGTCGAACTGCTGCTGCTTGGCCTTCACGAACGACGTGCCCTCGCGGTAGCTCTTGGCGCTGAACCCGTCGGCCAGGAACCCGACCATGTCGGCGACCGCGGCGGGCTCCAGGACCACCTCGTACACGCCCGGCTCGATGTCGACGGCGTTGGCGCCGGCCCGGGCCTTGTCGGCGGCGGTGCGGCCGGCGGCGGCCCCGTCGAGGTCGGACAGGCGGCTGGAGGACTGCCAGCCGCTCCCGTCGGCCCGCCAGCCGGTCTCGTCGGCCGGCGTCCGGTGGATCGCCTCGATCGTGGCCAGCGACGCCTCGCCCTCGGCCCGGTGGTCGGCGGTGTTGGCGAAGAACGTCTTCCAGCCGTCGGTGGAGCAGAAGCCGGCGGCCTCCAGGTCGGCCGGCGTCGACGCCATCGCTTTGTGCGCCTGCGGCGATGAAGGCTTTGACCACCTCGGCCCGGCTGGCCGGGTCGGCGAAGTGGGTGTTCTTGTCGTAGTGATCGTCGTCGACGGTGAGCCACGCCTCGGGCGGGCCACTCCCGGCCAGTCGGGGTCGACGGGGCGGTAGGTGGCGGCCAGCAGGGTGTCCTCGACCAGGCGGTCGAGGCTGGCGGCGTCGAGACGGTTGGTGGTGCCCGTGGCCAGGCGGCCCTCGGTGACGACCTTCAGCCGGACCCGGTGCCAGTCGTCGGCGACGTTCTGATGGATGAACGAGTTGGCGAAGCGGGTGACTGCCGAGCGGCCCTGTTGGACGACGACTTCGCCCTCGCCCCGGCCTCCGATCCGGCTCAGGACGTCCATCCCGACGGTGCGGAGGTCCAACGATTCGCCTCCAACACGCATGAGCGCGATCAGCTCGGGGTCCATCATTGGTCCACCATCCCTTCGGGTGGTGCACCAATGCGAAACGTGACATCCGGCCTCCGGCCGGACGAAGCGCGCCACATTGGTTCGCCAAATGAGTGTGGCGCCTTCGGCTCGCTCACGTGCCCCTCACGCCGACACGGACGCCGCGGAACCGGGCGGGCACCGCCGGGTGGCCGGTGTGGCCGATCTGCATGGGTTGGCCCTTGCCACAGTTGGGCGTCCCCCAGAAGATCCACTCCCCGGCGTTGCCGAGCATGTCCAACGACCCCCAGAACTGCGGTGTGATGCCGGTGTAGGTGGGGTTGCGCACCAGCCGGCCCAGCTGGCCGTTCTTGACCTCCCGACCGATCTCGCAGCCGAACTGGAAGTTCAGCCGCTTGTCGTCGATCGACCACGAGCGGTTGGTGTCCATGAAGATGCCGTCGTCGGTGGCGGCGATCATCTCCTCGAGCGACGACTCCCCCGGCACCAGGCCGACGTTGGTCATCCGCACCATCGGCAGGCGGTCGTAGCCGTCGCAACGGACCATGCCGCCGGGGGGAGGCCGGCGCGGGCCGCCGAGTCCCTCCCGGAGAGGACCCCGACCCACACGCCGTCGCGCACGATGTCGACGTTCTGGGCCGGCGTGCCCTCGTCGTCGTAGCCGAAGCTGCCCAGGGCGCCGGGGAGGGTGGCGTCGGCGGTGATGCTCATGAGGTCGGAGCCGTAGCGGAAGGTGCCGAGTTGGCTCAGGTCGAGGAAGCTGGTGCCGGCGAAGGCCGCCTCCCAGCCGAGGATGCGGTCGAGCTCGATGGCGTGGCCCACCGACTCGTGGATCTGCAGGGCCAGCTGCTCGCTGCCCAGGATCAGGTCCACGGTGCCGGGCTCGCACAGCGGCGCCGAGAGCAGGGCCACCGCCTCGTCGGCCACCCGCCCGGCGTTGCCGGCCAGGTCGGCCTCCCTGACCAGCTCGTAGCCGCGGGTGCCCCATTGGCCCCCGATGCCGCCGTAGGAGCGTCGCTGCGTCTCCTCGTCGCTGACCGCGGTGGCGCTCATCGACGTGCCGCACTCGACGGTGTGCTGGGAGATCCGGTGGCCCTGGCTGGAGACGAACGCCTTCTCGGTGTCCCAGCTGGTGATGCTGGCCTCGGCCACGCGACACGCCTTCGACCGCCGCCATCGTGCCGGTGACGGCCACCAGCAGGTCGGCCTTCTCGGTGACGGGCACGTGGTGGGGGTGTTCGGTCCACGTCGAGTCCCAGTGGGCGGTGACGACGCCGACGTCGGCCAGCTCCACGGGCGGCCCCGGCACCATGGCCGACGCCCTGGCGATGGCGGTGGCCTGGTGCCCGGCTTGTTTGGCCTGGTCACTGGACGGCTCGGGTACCGCGAAGAACCCCCAGGAGGATCCGACCAGGGCTCTTACCCCGACGCCCGCACGCTGGGTGCGGCTCAGTCGCTCGAGGGCCCCGTCCTGGGAGCTCAGGCTCTCGGTGGTGACGAGCATGGCCCGGGCGTCGGCGTAGCTCGCGCCCGCCTCCAGCGCCCCCTCGACCGCGGCCGTCGCGTCGTCGAAGAGGGTCAAGGGTTGCCGAGGATGGCCTGGGCTGCGGCCAGCCTGGCGATCGGCACCCGGAACGGCGAGCAGGAGACGTAGTCGAGGCCGGCCTGGCGGAAGAGCTCGATCGACTCGGGGTCGCCGCCGTGCTCGCCGCACACGCCCAGCTTGAGGCCGGGCTTGGCGGCGCGGCCCCGCTCGGAGGCGATGAGGACCAACTCGCCGACGCCCGCCTTGTCGATGGTCTCGAACGGGTTGCGCTTCAGCAGGCCGGTCTCCAGGTACGTCGACATCAGGCGACCCTCGATGTCGTCGCGGCTGAAGCCGAACGTCATCTGGGTGAGGTCGTTGGTGCCGAAGGAGAAGAAGTCGGCAGCCTCGGCGATCTCGTCGGCCCTGAGCGCCGCTCTCGGAGTCTCGATCATGGTGCCGATGGTGACCTCGACGGGCTTGTCGATGCCCTTGGTGGCCTCCTTGACGGCTTCCTCGACCCAGCCCCTCGCGAGGGCCAGCTCCTCGCGGCTGACCGTGAGGGGGATCATGATCTCGACGACCGGCCGTCCACCGGCGGCGACCCGCTCGGCGGCCGCCTCCATCAGCGCTCTGACCTGCATGGCGTAGAGGCCGGGCTTGAGCACGCCGAGCCGGACGCCTCTCGTGCCCAGCATGGGGTTGAACTCGTGCCAGTACTGGGCCGCCTTGAGCTCCTTCTGCTCCTGCTCCGTGAGGGGCTCGGTGGCCTGCTTGACCAGCAGTTCCTCGGCCCTCGGCAGGAACTCGTGCAGGGGCGGGTCGAGGAGGCGGACGGTGACGGGCAGGCCGTCCATGGCCTCGAGGACTTCGTAGAAGTCGGCCTTCTGGGCCTGGCGCAGCTCCTCGAGGGCGGCGGTCTCCTCCTCGTCGGTGCTGGCCATGATCATCTTGCGGATCACCGGGAGCCTGTCGCCCAGGAACATGTGCTCGGTGCGGCACAGGCCGATGCCCTCGGCGCCGAACTGGCGGGCATTGGCCGCGTCGGGGCCGGTGTCGGCGTTGGCCCGGACCGCCATCTTGCCCTCGCGAATGGCATCGGCCCAGCTCAGGATGGTCATGAACTCGGGCGGAGGCTCGGAGGTGGTGACGCCGACCTTGCCGAGCATGACCTTGCCGGTGGTGCCGTCGACCGAGATGGCGTCGCCCTCGTTGACGGTTTGGCCGCCGGCGGTGAAGCTCTTGCCGTCGATCTGGATGGTTTCGGCGCCGACGACCGCCGGCTTGCCCCACCCTCTGGCCACGACGGCGGCGTGGCTGACCAGCCCGCCTCGGGACGTGAGGATGCCCTCGGCCACGATCATGCCGTGGACGTCCTCGGGCGACGTCTCGGTCCGTACGAGCACGACCTTCTCGCCCCGCTCGGCGGCGGCGGCGGCGTCGTCGGCGCTGAAGTAGGCGTGGCCGACGGCGGCGCCGGGCGAAGCGGCCAGGCCCTTGGCGATGACGGGGGCGTCGGTCTTCTCGAACTGGGGGTGCAGGACCTGCTCGAGGTGCTCGCCGGTGACGCGCTGCACGGCCTCCTCGTGGGTCAGCTGGATGTCTTCGTCGGTGGTCATGGCGACGGCCATGGCCAGGGCGGCGGCGCCGGTTCGCTTGCCGACCCGGGTCTGGAGCATCCAGAGCTTGCCCTGCTCGATGGTGAACTCGGTGTCGCACATGTCGCGGTAGTGGTGCTCGAGCTTGGCGAAGATGTCCAGCAGCTCGCCGTAGATCGACGGGAAGCGCTGCTTCATCTCGGCCAGGGGGAGGGTGTTGCGGATGCCGGCCACCACGTCCTCGCCCTGGGCGTTCACGAGGAAGTCGCCGTAGGAGCCCGAGGCGCCGGTGGCGGGGTCTCTCGTGAAGCCGACCCCGGTGCCGGAGTTGTCGTCCCGGTTGCCGAAGACCATGGCCTGGACGTTCACCGCGGTGCCGAGGTCGTGGGGGATGCGCTCCCTGACCCGGTAGGCCACCGCCCGGGCGCCGCTCCACGAGCCGAAGACCGCCTCGATGGCCCCTCTGAGCTGGTCTTTCGGGTCCTGGGGGAAGGGCTTGCCGGTGTGGGTGGCCACGATGGCCTTGAACTCGTCGGCCATCTCGGCCAGGACGCCGGCGGGCACCGTGGAGTCGCTGTCGGCGCCGGCGCGCTCCTTGGCCTTCTCGAAGGTCTCGTCGAACTCGCCGCCGGGGACGCCGAGCACGATGCGGCCGTACATCATGACGAAGCGCCGGTAGGAGTCGTAGGCAAAGCGCTCGTCGTCGGTCTGCTTGGCCAGGCCGATCACCGACTCGTCGTTGAGGCCCAGGTTGAGGACGGTGTCCATCATCCCGGGCATGGAGAACTTGGCGCCGGAGCGGACGCTGACCAGCAGCGGGTCGACGGGGTCGCCGAGGCGCTTGCCCATCGACTCCTCGAGCCGTTCGAGGGCGGCGTCGACCTCCTGGGTGAGGCCGCCCGGCCAGCCGCCGTCCATGTGGGCCCGGCAGGCGTCGGTGGTGATGGTGAACCCGTGGGGTACGGGGAGGCCCAGCACCGAGGTCATCTCGGCCAGGTTGGCGCCCTTGCCCCCGAGGAGGTCCTTCATGCTCATGGGGGGTTGGGCGTGCTGATGCGAGAAGTCGTACACGTAGGTCACGGCGCTCGATGCTAGTGGAGGCCCCCAGGGCCCGAACCCGCCCTTTACGGCGCGGGCGCATCGCCGACTCGGCGGTGCAGCGGCGGCCGGCGTTGCCGATTGGTGTGGCTCAGGCCGTGAGGCGGGCCCGCAGCTCGTCGACCAGCTTGTCGATCGGGATGCGGTCCTGGGCGAGCGTGTCCCGGTCCCTGATGGTGACGGCCCTGTCGTCGAGGGTCTCGAAGTCGACGGTGACGCAGAACGGCGTGCCAGCCTCGTCCTGGCGCCGGTACCGGCGCCCGATCGACTGGGTCTCGTCGTAGTCGGTCATGAACTGCGGCTGCAGGAGGTGCAGCACCTCCCTGGCCGTGGGCGTGAGCGTTTCCTTCTTGGACAGCGGCAGCACCGCCACCTTGATCGGCGCCAGCCGGTGGTGCAGGCGCAGCACGCTGCGGACCTCGCCGTTCACCTCGTCCTCGTCGTAGGCGGCCAGCAGGAACGCCATCATCGACCGGCCCACTCCGGCGGCCGGCTCGATCACGTGGGGCACGTACCGCTCGCCCGACGCCTGGTCGAAGTACTCCAGGCGCTCGCCGGAGAACTTGGCGTGCTGGGTCAGGTCGTAGTCGGTGCGGTTGGCGATGCCCTCCAGCTCGCCCCACCCCCACGGGTAGAGGAACTCGACGTCGGCCGTGCCGGCCGAGTAGTGCGACAGACTCCTCCTGGTCGTGGTGGCGCAGCCTGAGCTTGTCGGCGGGAATGCCGAGGTCGGTGTACCAGCGCATCCGCTCCTCGCACCAGTACTCGAACCACTTCTGGCCCTGGTCGGGCGGCACGAAGAACTCCATCTCCATCTGCTCGAACTCACGCGTGCGGAAGATGAAGTTGCCCGGCGTGATCTCGTTCCGGAACGACTTTCCCTGCTGGGCGATCCCGAAGGGGGGCTTCTTGCGGCTGGACTGCAGCACGTTGGCGAAGTTGACGAAGATGCCCTGAGCGGTCTCGGGGCGCAGGTAGGCGACGGCGCCGTCGTCCTCCACCGGGCCCACGTGGGTCTTGAACATGAGGTGGAACGGCCGGCCCTCGGTGAGGTCGTGGGAACCGCACTTGGGGCAGGTCGGCTCCTGCCGTTCGGCCACGGAGGCAGCGATCTGGTCGGCCCGCCACCGCTCCTTGCAGTTGCGGCAGTCCACCAGAGGATCAGTGAACGTAGCCAGGTGGCCGCTCGCCTCCCACACCTTCGGAGCCATGAGGATGGCGGCGTCGAGCCCGACGATGTCGTCGCGCTCCTGCACCATGGCCCGCCACCAGGCCTCCATGACGTTGCGCTTGAGCAGCACGCCCAGGGGCCCGTAGTCGTAGGTGGACCTGAACCCGCCGTAGATCTCGCTCGACGGGAAGACGAAGCCTCGCCGCTTGGCCAGGTTGACGACCTGTTCGGTGAGATTTGGCTGCTCGGTGAGATTCTCGGGTTCGGTGGGGTCCGGCATCCGGACGAGAGTACCGGGGGCCGGGCGATACCGATCACGGGATTGCCGCCGCTCACGCCGCGACCCTCACCAGTGCGCGGGCCGCCCGGACCAGGCCGTGGCCGAGCTCGGCGTCCTCCGGCGTCGCCCGCAGGACCCGCCAACCGGCCGCCTCGATGCGGTTCCCGCGGACCCGATCGCTCCGGAACGGCCCCCGCCCGGCGTGCCAGCGGAAGCTGTCGAGCTCGATGGCCACCCGCTCGGCCGGGTACGCCAGGTCGACCCTGGCGACGAGCTCGCCGTCCTGGCGGATCTCGTGCTGCCGCTCGGGCTCGGGCAGCCCGGCGGCCAGCAGCCGGCGCACGATGCGCATCTCGGCCACGCCCGCCGGCAGCGCCCCCGGCGTCCACGCCTCGAGGACGGTACGCAAGGCCCGGCTCCCCCGCCGCCGGCCAAGCTCGTCGGCGCGCCGTCGGAGCTTGTCGAGCGGCACCAGTCGCCGGCACAGCACGTCGTCGACGGCCTCCTCCAGCAGCTCCGGCCCGACCCGCCCGGCGAGGTCGACGATCGTCCGAGCCGGACGGGTGACCGGGATGCGTTGGCGGGTGGTCGAGTCGCGGGCGGGAAGGCGATCGGATCGGTGGACTCTGGCCAGCGAGTTCCGGCCGCTGCGGCCGGCCGGGACCGTGATCTCCAGCGGTCCCGGCCGGAAGCCCGAGACTCCCCAGACCACTGCCGCCGACCGATGCGACACCACCGCCCCGGGACCCGCCACCAGGCAGGCAGCAAGGGCTCGCTGATGCCACGTCACCGGTACGCCCGCCACCGGTACACCCGCCGCCGACCCGGATCCACCGGCCCACCCGCACCCGGTGCTTGATCAGACTCGGACTCGCTCCCGCGCTGACGGCCTGCTCGTAGGTGAAGAGCCCGAGTTGACGGGCTGCGACTGCGGCCACGGCTCGATCGACTTCCATACCGTCAAATATACCAAGACGGTATGACAGTCCATCAGATGACTGTGCAAAATGGTCGCATATAGCGACCTTCTTGCACACTCACGCAGGAGAGCGGGCCCGGCGGGAGCGGGAGGGCCGCGGCGGACAGGGGCTCAGGCAGTCGGGATTACGCCCACTGACCTCAATCTGCGTTCCAGGTGGCCCTCTAGGGCCCTTGTGGCCAGGCGGGCGACCTCCGATGTCGCTGGCCCGGGTGGGGAGTTCAGGGCGGTGGCGAGGTCGCCGCCGAGGATGCGGCGGACCAGGGCGAGGCCTTCGAGGGACAAGGGCACCGAGCCGCCGACCGCACCCTCGCACCCGCCACAGAGCACACCCCCTTCCACCTGGGCAAACGCCACCAGATCGTCCGCAGAGCCGCACGACGCGCAGGCGTCGAGCATCGGGTGGAAGCCCTCGACGGCAAGCAGCTTGAGGAAGAACGCCGGCACCAGCAGCGGCGCGTCGTGGGCGGCCAGGGCCCGCAACGCCCCCAGCAGCATCTGGTAGAGCCGGGCGTTGGCGTGGCCTTCCTGGGCCACCTGGTCGACGGCCTCCAGCAGCGAGTTCGCCTTCCCCAGCCGGTCGAGGTCCTCCCGGACAGCCCGGAACGTCTCGACGGTCTCGGCCTGGGTGACGATGTCGAGCTCGCGGCCCTCGTACAGCAGCAGCGACACGTGCACCATGGGCTCCAGCCGCGACCCGAACCGCGACTTCGTCTTGCGCACGCCCTTGACGACGGCCCGCACCTTGCCCCGGCCGGGCGTAAGCAGGTTGACGATGCGATCGGACTCGCCCAGGCGCCACGTGCGCAGCACCACCGCCTCCACCCGATAGAGCCCCACCCAGAGCCGCCCGAGCCCTATTCGATGGCGCCGAAGCGGCGGTCGCGGCTCTGGAACTCGCGCACCGCCTCGAACAGGTGCTCCCGGCGGAAGTCGGGCCACAGCACGTCGGTGAACACCAGCTCCGAGTAGGCCAGCTCCCACAGGAGGAAGTTCGAGATGCGGTACTCGCCCGACGTCCGCACCACCAGGTCGGGATCCGGCATGTCCGGGGCGTAGAGGTGGGCACGGATGCCCCGCTCGTCGAGCTTCTCGGCGGGCACGCCGGACGCCAGCAGCGACTTCACCGCGTCGACGATCTCGGCCCGGCCCCCGTAGTTGAAGGCGATGGTAAGGGTCATGGTCCGGTTCTTGGCCGTCAGCTCCAGAGCCTCGTCCATCCGGCGCACGAGCCGCCGGGGCACCCGCCAGTCCCGGCGGCCCATGAAGCGGATGCGGACCTGGCGCTCGTGCAGCTCGTCCCGCCGCCGGACCAGGATCCCCTCGTTGAAGCGCATCAAGTACCGCACCTCGTCGACGGGCCGCTTCCAGTTCTCGGTGGAGAAGGCGTACACCGTCAGCCACTTCACGCCGAGCTCCAGCGCCCCCTCGACGGTGTCGAACAGGGCCTCCTCGCCGGCGGCGTGGCCCTCGGTGCGCGGCAGGCCCCGCTTCTGGGCCCAGCGGCCGTTCCCGTCCATGACGACGCCGACGTGGACGGGGATTCGGTTGGGATCGAGCTCGTCGAGCTTCAGAAACCGATTCTCGTCCACGCCCCTAGGGTAGAAGGTGGCAATGCGCAAGCGGCTGGAGGCCTTCAGCAGGCGACGCGGCTTCGGCTGGCTCCGGATCGGCCTCGCCCTCCAGGCCCGGTACGGCGAGCTGAACGGGAACTATCTCGCGTCCGCCGTCACCCTCGCCGCCTTCATGTCGCTCTTCCCTCTGCTCCTGGTGGCCAGCTCGGTGCTCGGGTTCCTCGCCAGCGGCGAACCCGACCTCGCCAACCAGCTCATCGACAACATGGGGCTCACCGGGTCCGCCGCCGACACCGTCCGGCAGATGATCTCGACCGCCGAGAGCAGCCGCCAGGCGGCGTCGATCGTCGGCCTCGGCGGCCTGCTGTGGACCGGCCTCGGGCTGGTGGCCGCCATGCAGTACGCGGTGAACACCCCGTGGCAGATCACCGGTCGGGGCATGAAGGACAAGCTGTCGGCCCTGCTCTGGCTGGCCGGGTTCGGGCCGCTGTTCCTCGCCACGTTCGGGATCGCCGTCGTGCTCAACTTCCTCCCGGCCCTGCTGTCGCCCCTCGGCGTGGTGGCCGGGCTCGCGCTCAACACCGCCATGTGGCTGTGGACGATGAAGGTGCTGCTCCACCGCAAGGTCGGGTGGAGGGCGCTGCTGCCCGGCGCCATCCTCGGCGGCGTCGGCCTCGAGGTCCTCAAGCTGGTCGGCGCCGTGTACGTGCCCCGCCTGGTCGCGTCGGCGTCGGCGCTGTACGGCTCGCTCGGCGTGGTGTTCGCGATCCTCGCCTGGATGCTGTTCTTCGGACGGCTCATCGTCTACGCCTCCACCCTCAACGTGGTGCTGTGGGAGGAGGAGCACGGCACCGTCAAGGTCGACCTGGAGGTGCCAAGGGCGTCGCCCATCGGCACCGAGGTCACCCGGGCCGGCGAGACCCGGCCCGATTCCGACCCGGATGACGAGGTCGACGCCGAGCCGATCCACACCGGCAAGGACGGACGGCCGGAGATCCGCGCCGTCTAGCGCCCGTACAGTCGGCGGCGTGCCCGCCACGTCAGACGCCAGAACGGCGGCCCCGTACGGCTCGTGGACGTCGCCCATCACCTCCGACCTCCTCGTCGAGCAGGTCGTCAGGCTGAGCGACGCCGCCGTCGACGGCACGGACGTCTACTGGGTCGAGGGCCGCCCGTCCGAGGGCGGTCGGCAGGTGCTCGTGTCGTCACATGCGGACGGGACGGCGAGCGACGTGCTGCCCGCAGGGTTCTCGGCCCGCACGACCGTCCACGAGTACGGCGGCGCCCCGTTCGCGGTCCGCAACGGCATCGTGTGGTTCTCGAACTTCGACGACCAGCGGGTCTACCGGATCGACCCGGGCGCCGAACCGGTGCCGGTGACCCCGGAGCCGTCGACCAGGTGGGCCGAGCGGTACGCCGATCTGCAGGTCAGCCCCGACGGCCATCGGGTGGCGGCCGTGCGGGAGCGTCACCTCGAGAACGGTGACGTCGTCAACGACGTGGTCGTGATGGCCGGGGACGGGCGGGTCGAGGCCGTCGCCACCGGCCACGACTTCTACGCCGCCCCCCGCTTCGCCCCCTCCGGCTCGCTGGCCTGGCTCTCCTGGGACCACCCCAACATGCCCTGGGACGGCACCGAGCTGTGGCTCGAACGGTCGGCGGCGCCGACGGCCGGCGGTCCCGACGAGTCGGTGTCGCAGCCCCGGTGGGGCCCGACGGCGTCCTCCACTGGCTGTCGGACGCCGGCGGCTGGTGGAACCTCCACCGCAACGGCGAGCGGCTGGCGGCGGCGGAGGCCGAGCTCGGCGGCCCAGACTGGGTGTTCGGCCAGTCCACCTACGCCCCGCTCCCCGGCGACCTGGTGGTGGCGGCCAAGGTCGGACCGGGCCTCGGCGAGCTGTGGCTCGTCGACGACGGCACGCCCACCACCCTCCCCACGCCGTACACCTCGTTCTCGTCGGTCACCGCCTACGGCGACGACGCCATCGTCGCCATCGCCGCATCGGCCGGGGAGGCACCGGCCGTCGTCCGCATCATCGTCCGCGGGGAGGCCACCGGCGAGATCGAGGTGCTGCGCCGGAGCCGGGCGGCGGCGGTCGAACCCGGCTACCTCTCCGAGCCGAGAGCGATCGCCTTCCCGACCGAGGGTGGTCTCATCGCCCACGCCCTCTACTACCCGCCGGCCAACCGGGACTTCGAGCCACCGGCCGGCGGCGAGCTGCCGCCGCTGGTGGTGATGAGCCACGGGGGCCCGACGTCGGCCGCCTCCTCCTCGCTCAACCTGACCACCCAGTACTTCACCAGCCGGGGACTGGCCGTCGTCGACGTCGACTACGGCGGCAGCACCGGGTACGGCCGCGACTACCGGCGCCGCCTCGACGGCCAGTGGGGCGTCGTCGACGTGGCCGACTGCGTCAACGCCGCCCGCTACCTGGTCGACGCCGGCCAGGTCGACGGCCGCCGCCTTGCCATCCGCGGCGGCAGCGCCGGCGGCTACACCACCCTGTGCGCCCTCACCTTCACCGACGTGTTCGCGGTCGGCGCCAGCTACTACGGCGTGGCCGACCTGGCGTCGCTGGCCACCGACACCCACAAGTTCGAGTCCCGCTACCTCGACCGCCTGGTCGGACCGTGGCCCGACGCCAAAGCGATCTACGACGAGCGCTCCCCCATCCGCGCCGCCGACCGCCTGTCGTCGCCGCTGATCGTCTTCCAGGGCGCCGAGGACAAGGTGGTGCCGCCGGCCCAGGCCGAGGTCATGGTGGCCGCCCTGCGGGACAAGGGCCTCCCGCTCGCCTACCTGCTGTTCGAGGGCGAGCAGCACGGCTTCCGCAAGGCCGAGACCATCAAACGGACCGTCGAGGCCGAGCTGTGGTTCTACGGCCGCATCCTCGGCTTCGAGCCGGCCGACGACTGCGCGCCCGTGCCTGTCGAGAACCTGGACTGAGACAAGCGCTCCCCGAGGTGACGCGGGCGCCGTCAGTCGGTGACGAGCGCCTTCCTCGTGGCCTCGACGTCGAGGGCGATCTGGGCCTTCAGGGCGTCGACCGAGTCGTACCGCTCCTCGTCCCGCAGGCGGGCCACGAACGTGACCCGGGCGGCCTCGCCGTAGAGGTCGCCGGTGAAGTCGAGCAGGTAGGGCTCCAGGACGACGGGGGCGTCGTCGGGATGGAACGTCGGGCGCCGGCCCAGGGAGATGGCGGTGGGGTGCACGGCCCCGTCGGGGCGCCGGTACCAGCCGGCGTAGATGCCGACCGCCGGCAGCAGGATCTCGGGGGGCACCACCACGTTGGCCGTCGGGAAGCCGAGGTCGTGGCCCCGCCCCTCTCCGCCGGCCACCACCCCTCGCACCTCGTGGTCGCGCCCGAGCAGGTCGGCAGCGGCGGCGACGTCGCCGGCGGAGAGGAGGCGCCGGATGGCGGTGGACGACACCGGCCCCCCCAGTCCTCCAGGCCCTCCCAGCTCGGCAGCTTCGATCAGGCCCAGGCCGACGACGTCGAAGCCCAGGTCGGCACCGAGGCGGCGCAGCAACTCGACGTTGCCGCGGCGCCGATGGCCGAAGTGGAAGTCCTCCCCCACGATCACCAGCCGCGCCCCGAGCCCGTCGACGAGGACCTCGGACACGAAGTCCTCGGGATCCTCCTTGGACCTGGCCTCGTCGAACGGCACGACGACGGTGGCGTCGACGTGGCCGGTGGCGGCCAGCGCCTCGAGCTTCTGGTCGAGGTCGGTCAGCAGCTTCGGCGCGCTCCCGGGGCGCACGACCATGGCCGGGTGTCGGTCGAACGTGACGACGGTCGTCGACAGGCCGGCCTCGGTGGCCAGCCGCCGCAGCTCCGCCAGCACCGCCTGATGGCCGCGGTGGACGCCGTCGAAGGCACCGATGGTGACGGCCGTCCCCGCCACCGGGCCGCCCCTCGCCCCGAACTCCGTGATGACCTTCACCAGCGGCGAAGCTAGGCGATCACATGAACGGGCAGCGTCACCCGGCCAGGACAACCGTGGGCTTGACCCGCCCGTCCGGCCGGCGCTCGTAGACGGCCAGCAGGTCGCCGGCGGCGCCCAGGACCGCCCACGGGCCGTCGCCGTCCCAACCCGGCCCATCGAGCAGGGCATCGTCGAGCACGGCGCCGTGGGCCACGGCCGCCGCCGTCGCGTCGTCCACCGTGTGCTGCGGGTACCCGGTGAGGGCCGCAACCGGCGGCAGCACCACGTCGGCGGTGAGCTCCTCCACCGGCGTGGCCATGTCGACGGTGAACGGGCCCACCGCGGTGCGACGCAGCCGGCGCAGGTGGGCCCCGCCACCGAGGGCCGTCCCCAGGTCGGCGGCGAGGGTGCGGACGTAGGTGCCCGACGAGCAGTCGACGGCGATGCGCACCACGCCCGGCTCCGGCCCCGCGGCGACGTCAAACCTGGTCACCGTCACCCGCCGGGGCGCCCGCTCGACCTCCACGCCGGCGCGGGCCAGCTCGTGCAGGCGGCGGCCGCCGACCTTGATCGCCGACACCATGGGCGGGATCTGCTCGATCTCCCCCAGGAACGCCGTCGCCGCCGCCCGCGCCGCCTCCAGGGTCACGCCGGCCATGTCGTAGGTGGCCACCGTGTCCCCGGCGGCGTCGAGCGTGTTCGTCTCCACGCCCAGCACCACCTCGCCCACGTAGGACTTGGGAAGCCCGGTCAGGTAGCGCAGCAGGCGGGTGGCCCGCCCGATGCCCAGGACCAGGACGCCGGTGGCGCTGGGGTCGAGCGTGCCGGCGTGGCCGATGCGCTTCTGCCCGAGCAGGCGCCGGGCCCGCCCGACGACGTCGTGGGACGTCGGCCCCGCCGGTTTGTCGAGGACTGCGATCCCGTCTATCAGTGGGTCAGGGGGTCAGGGGGATCGACCGGCGCACTGCCTCCAGCACCTCGGGAATCGGCCGGTCGGACGTGAAGCCGGCGGCCTTGTGGTGCCCGCCGCCGCCGAACGCAGTGGCCACCGCCCCGACGTCGAACTCGCTTACCGCCCGCAGCGACACCTTCGTGCCCTCGGGCGTCTCCTTCAGCACGCACGACACGTCGGCCTCGCTCGACCGCCGCACCAGGTCGATGAGGCCCTCGGTCTCCTCCACGTCGACGCCGTAGGCGGCCAGGTCGTCGGCGGTGACCCACGTGGCCACGAACCGGCGGTCGGCGTCGAGCACGGCCCGCTGCAGGGCGGCGCCGGCCAGGCGCAGGTAGGCCAGGCGGTGCTCCTCGAAGAGCTGCCGGTTGATGGCGGAGATGGGCAGGTCGAACGTGGCCAGCTCCCGGGCCAGGGTGAAGACCTCGGTCGTGGTGTTGTCGTACTGGAACCGACCGGTGTCGCAAACCAGGCCGGTGTAGAGGCACACCGCCGCCTCGCGGGTGAGGCCCCACCCCAGCCGGTCGGCCAGGCGGCGCACCAGCACCGCCGAGGCGGCGGCGTCGGGGTCGATGAGGTTCACCGAGCCGTACCCCTCGTTGCTGGCGTGATGGTCGATCACCACGAGCGAGCCGGCGGCGTGGGCCGGGCCGGCCAGCTCGGCCAGGCGCCCCATGGACCCGCAGTCGAGCGTGACCATCACCTCGGGGGCGGCGGGGAAGTCGGCGGGCTTGACCGCCAGGTCGAGACCCGGGAGGAAGCTGTAGTGGGGAGCGACGACGAACGGCTCCGGCCAGGACGACACCGCGTGCTTGCCGGCGGCGGTGGCCAGGTGGTGCAGGGCCAGCATCGAGCCCAGGGCGTCGCCGTCGGGCGTGTGGTGGCAGGCGAGGGCCAGGGTGCCGGCGGAGTCGACTGCCTCCGCCGCCAGGTCGAGCGCACTCACCCGGTCACTCACTCGCTCACTCACCGGTGGCATCCCCCCCAGTGTGCAGGTCCCGCAGGATGTCTTCCACTCTGGAGCCGGCGGAGATGGCGGGATCGGGCCTGAAGGTGAGCTCGGGCGTCCGCTTGAGGCGCAGCTGGCGGGCGATGGCCGCCTGCAGCCGCACCCGGTGCTCCCCCAGGAGAGGGATGACGTCCTCGTCCGGGGCTTTGAGTGACGAGAACCACACAAGGCCCCGGCTCAGGTCGGGATCGACCCTCACACCGGTGATGGTGACCAGCTCCAGCCCCTCGTCGTCGATCAGCTCGAGCTCGTCGGCGACGACCTCCTGGACCGCATGGCCCACGCGCTGCATCCGCGCCGAACGTCGCTCAGGAGCCACTACTGGTCCTCATCGGCCTTCTGCCACGTCGTCTTGAACGCGCACACCTCGATGTCGGGGTGGCTCCACACGAACCGCTCCACCGAGTCGACCACGGCCTCGGCCTGCGACGGGGTCGAGGACACCACCGCCACGCCGATCTCGGCCCGCTGCCACTTGTCCTGGTAGTCGGTCTCGGCCACCGACAGGGAGAAGCGGTGGCGAATGCCCTCGATCACCGGCTTGACCACGGCCCGCTTCTCCTTCAGCGAACGAGCGGCGGGGATGTGCAGCTCGATCCGCACGACAGCCACGTGCATGTCAGCTATTCGGGCACCTTCAGCCACTACCAGCCACGTCAGCTGCGAGGAACCTCTCGCTCCTCGTAGGTCTCGATGATGTCGCCGCCCTTGAGGTCCTGGAAGTCGGACAGGCCGATGCCGCACTCGAAGCCGGTGGCGACCTCGCGCACGTCGTCCTTGAACCGGCGCAGCGACGTGATCGAGCCGGTCCAGATGACGACGCCCTCCCGGAGGAACCGCACCTTGGACCCGCGGGTGATGACGCCGTTGCGGACGTAGCAGCCCGCCACCGCGCCGACCCGGGGCACCCGGAAGACCTCACGGACCTCGGCCTCACCGGTGACGACCTCGGTGAACTCGGGCTTGAGCAGGCCGACCATGGCCTTCTCGATGTCCTCGAGGACCTGGTAGATGATCTGGTACGTACGGATCTCGACGTCGTTGAGCTCGGCCAGGTCGCGGGAGTTGCGGTCGGGGCGCACGTTGAAGCCGATGATCGTGGCGTTCGAGGCCGACGCCAGCTGCACGTCGTTCTCGGTGATGCCACCCACCGCCCGCAGCAGGAACGCCAGGCGGACCTCCTCGCGCTCGAGCTTGCGCAGGCTCTCGGTGAGCGCCTCCAGCGACCCGTGCACGTCGGCCTTCAGGATCAGGTTCAGCGTGGCCTTCTCGCCCCGCTGGATCTGCTCGAAGATGTCCTCGAGCTTGGCGCCGGAACCGATGACCGAGCTGCTCTTGCGCAGCTCGGCGTAGCGGATCCTGAGGGCTCGGGCGGCGGCGACGGTCTTGGCGATCTTGTCGTTGGGGGCGACCCGGAAGTCGTCGCCGGCACGGGGCACGTCGGACAGGCCGAGGACCTGCACCGGCGTCGACGGCGCCGCCTCCTTGACGTTGTCGCCCTTGTCGTCGATCAGCGCCCGCACCCGGCCCCACGCCGCGCCGGCCACGATCGGGTCGCCCACCTGGAGCATGCCCCGCTCGACCAGCACCGTTGCCACGGGGCCCCTGCCCACGTCGAGGTTGGTCTCGAGGACGACGCCCCGGGCCCTCCCCTCGGGGTTGGCGACGAGCTCCTCGACGTCGGCCACGACCAGCAGCTGCTCGAGCAGGTCGTCGACGCCGAGGTTCTGGAGGGCGGAGACCTCGACCATGATCGTGTCGCCGCCCCACTCCTCGGGCACCAGGCCCTCCTCGGAGAGCTGCTGGCGGACGCGGTTGGGGTCGGCGTTCTCGCGGTCGATCTTGTTGATCGCCACCACGATCGGCACCTCGGCCGCCTTGGCGTGGTTGAGGGCCTCGACGGTCTGGGGCATGACGCCGTCGTCGGCCGCCACCACCAGCACCGCGATGTCGGTGGCGTCGGCGCCGCGGGCACGCATGGCGGTGAACGCCTCGTGGCCCGGGGTGTCGATGAAGGTGATGAGCCGGCCGCCCTTGTCGACCTGGTAGGCGCCGATGTGCTGGGTGATGCCGCCGGCCTCCGACGCCACCACGTTCGTCTCACGGATGCGGTCGAGCAGGAGGGTCTTGCCGTGGTCGACGTGGCCCATGACGGTGATCACCGGCGGACGGGGGCGCAGGGCCTCCTCGTCGTCGTCGGCGTCGTCGTAGGCGAGCATCCCCTGGAGCTCGACCTCCTGCTCCTGGCCGGGGTCGACCAGCAGCACCTCGGCACCGACCTCGACCGCGAACAGCTCGATCATGTCGTCGCTCAGGGACTGGGTGGCGGTGATCATCTCGCCCTGCTGGAACAGGAAGCGGACGACGTCGGCCGCGGTGCGGTTCAGCTTGGGGCCCAGCTCCTGGGCGGTGGAGCCGCGCTCCACCACGACCTCGCCCTCGGGGACCTCGGCGTCGGAGCGCGTGTAGGTGGTCGAGGGCGTTGCCTCCAGCTCCTCGAAGCTGCGACGACGACGACGGCGGCGCTGGGGCGGGCGCCCGCGGTTCTGGCCCGGGCCACCACGGCCGGGGGGGCCTCCACCGGGACGGCCGGCACCGGCGCCGGGGGCACCGAAGCCGCCGGGACGGGCACCGGGTGCGCCGCCGAAGCCGCCGGGACGGGCGCCGCCGGGGCCACCGGTGGGACGACCGGCTCCACCGGGCCCGCCGGACGGACGACCGGCGCCGGGGCCGCTCGGACGGGCGCCGCCGGGGCCACCGGTGGGACGCCCGGCGCCACCGGCAGGACGGGGTGCGCCCGCGCCGAAGCGAGCGGGCGGAGGCGGCGGGGGCGTACGACCGCCGAGGCCGGGAGGGGGCGGGATGGGCTTGCCGCTGGCCGAGCGGGGCGGACCGCCGGGGCGGGCGCCGGGCGGGGGCGGGATGGACCTGCCGGTGACGGACCTGGGGGCGCCGGGGGCCGGGCGTGGACCGCCGCCCTGTGCCGGGCCGCCCTGGCCGGCGCCTTGGCCGGTCTGGCCGCTCTGGGGGCGGGCGGGGGCCTGGGGGCCCGCCGCCGCAGGAGCGGAGGGGGCGCGAGGTGGCTGCTGGCCGGCGGGACCGGGGGTGCCGCGCTGGTACTCGGGGCCGCGGCCGCCCGGCTGCGATCCGGGAGGAGGCGGTCCCTGGGTGGTGGGTCGGGCCGGCGGGGCCGGACGGGGCGAGGGGCTGCCACTCTGGGGCCCGCCCTGGCCGCCGGACGTCGGGGAGCCGGACCTCGGGGAGCCGGACGTGGGAGAGCCGGACGTCGGGGGCCCGGAGCCGGGCGCCGGACCGGAGACCTGGGGCCCTGCCGGAGGTGGAGGCGTGGGTGCGCCCTGGGGGCGCGGCGGAGCCGTCGGGGCGCCGGCCGGCGCGGACGAGGCCGCAGGTGCCTGCGGCGCGGGCTGGGCCGCCGGGGCTACGGGGGCGGCGGGCGCGGCGGGCGCGGGCTGGGCCGACGTCGATTGGGCCGACGGCGATTGGGCCGACGGCGATTGGGCCGACGTCGATTGGGCCGACGTCGATTGGGCCGACGTCGATTGGGCCGACGTCGATTGGGCCGGTGTCGATTGGGTCGGAGGTGCGGGCGACGACGCGGGCGGGGCGACAGGGGCGCTGCGCGGCGACAGGTCTCCACCAGGACCGCGGCCGGAGAGGTCGGCGGCGGGGCGCTGGGAGGGCTCCTGCGCCGGGCGGTAGGGACTGCCCGGCTCCGGCTGCTCGCTGGCCGGGCGGCTGGTGATCAGGCGCAGGTCGCGCTTGCCCGGCCCGTCGGTGGGCGCGTGCAGCCCCTCGTCGGGGGCCTGGACGGACGGCTCCTCCGGCTGGACGTCACGACGCAGGCCTTCACGGTCGGCCTTGCGACGGACGCGGTCGGCTTGGGCGTCCTCGATGCTCGAGGAATGGCTCTTGACCCCGATCCCCAGTGCGATGCAGAGGTCGAGTGTCTCCTTGTTGGTGAGCCCGAGCTCGCGTGCGAGCTCGTAAACCCGGATCCTTGCGGCCAAAGTGCTGTGTCAGGTCCTCTCTCCGGCCGGTGGCCGGTCGTGCCCGTACTCCTCTATCCTCCCACGCTCCACCAGCGTGGTTCGAAGCAAGCCGACAGTTCGGATTGCCACGTCTGTCCGCAACGCCCTGGAGAAGGCCTTGGCCCGCTCCGCGGCGTCGAGACACTCGGGCGACCCGGCGCACAGCCAGGCCCCCCGTCCCGGTGCCGCGCGGCCTGTCACCAGGCCACCGTCAGGCGTCGCGACCACCCGCACCAGCCCACCGACCGGCGCCTTGCGGCGACAGCCGATGCAGGTGCGGACGGGCCCGTCCCCTACGACTCCCCTTCCACAACGCTCGCGCCGCCGGTTTCGTTCGCCGACGGGACCTCAGAGGTCACTGGCGGCTCGGACGTCACTGGCGGCTCGGACGGGGCGGCCGCCTCGGGCCCGGGCGGAGGCAGCGGGCCGGGCGACAGGTCGCTGTCCGGCGGCTTCTCGTCCTCGGGCGGCTTCTCGTCCTCGGGTGCGGTCGACCACTCCTGCACCGACAGTGCCTCGCCTCCCTCGGCCGGCTGCCACACCATCTCGCCGGCGTCGTTGGTGACCCACTCGCCCTCGGCCCAGTCCTCGGCGGCGAAGTTCGCCTCCTCCTCGGCCAGCTGGCTCTCGCTGCGGATGTCGACCCGCCAGCCGGTGAGCCGGGCCGCGAGGCGGGCGTTCTGGCCCTCCTTGCCGATGGCCAGCGACAGCTGGTAATCGGGGACGATCACCTCGGCGGTGCCCGTCTCGTCGTTGACCCTGACTTCCTTCACCCGCGCCGGCGACAGCGCCTTCATCACGAACTCCGACGGCTCCTCGGAGAACGGGACGATGTCGACCTTCTCGCCCCGCAGCTCGTTGACCACCATGCGTACCCGTGCGCCCCGGGCGCCGACGCACGCCCCGACGGGGTCGACGTTGTGGTCGTTGGACCACACCGCGATCTTGGTGCGGTGGCCGGGCTCCCGGGCGACGGCCTTCAGCTCGACGACACCATCGCTGATCTCGGGCACCTCGAGCTCGAACAGGCGCTTGATCAGGCCCGGATGGGTGCGGCTGACGACGATCTGGGGGCCCTTGGTGGTCTTGCGGACCTCGACGATGTACGCCTTCAGCCTGGCCCCGTGCTCGTAGCGCTCGTAGGGCACCTGCTCGGCCTGGGGCAGCAGGGCTTCCACCCGGCCCAGGTCGAGGAGGGTGTAGCGCTGGTCGTTCTGCTGGATGATGCCGGTGACGATGTCACCCTCGCGACCGGCGTACTCCTCGTACTTCATCTCCCGCTCCGCCTCGCGGATGCGCTGGAGGATGACCTGCTTGGCCGTCTGGGCGGCGATTCGGCCGAAGTCGTCGGGGGTGTCCTCCCACTCCCGCACCACGTTCCCGTCCTCGTCCAGCTCCTGGGCGTAGACGTGCATCTCCCCCGTGTCGGGGTCGATGGTGACGATGGCCTCCTCGGCCGCCTTGGGCATGCGCTTGTAGGCCGAGACCAGGGCGTTGGCCAGAGCCTCGAGGAGGGTCTCCACCGAGACGCCCTTCTCGCGCTCGATGACCTGCAGGGCCTCCATCAGCTCGAAGTTGGCGCTCATGACACCCTCTGCTTCTTAGCGGACGGCTGCTTCTTGGACGGCTGCTCCCCCGATGCGGCCTTCTTCGGGTGCGGGCCGGGCTTCTTGGCCTGCTGCTTCTGGCCCGGCTGCGGCGCCGGCCAGACGAACACGGTGCGGGCCCGCTCGATGTCGGTGTAGGGAAGCCTCCGACCGGCGACGACGACCCCGTCGGCGTCGGCCACCTCGAGCTCGCCCTCGACCCGGCGCTCGCCGTCGACGCCCGGGTTGGTGCGGACCGCCACCGTGGTGCCCACGAAGCGGGCGAAGTGCTCGGGCGTGCGCAGCGGGCGCTCGACGCCGGGGCTGGAGACCTCCAGGGCGTAGGTGCCGGGCACCACGTCGTGCTCGTCGAGCAACGCCGAGATGCGCTTGGTGGCTTCGCTCACCGCGTCGAGGTCGATGCCGCCGTCTCGGT
The DNA here is from genome assembly GCA_963827345.1 of uncultured Acidimicrobiia bacterium. Classification (GTDB taxonomy): domain Bacteria; phylum Actinomycetota; class Acidimicrobiia; order Acidimicrobiales; family AC-14; genus CAWGUU01. The sequence goes on from CAWHAN010000006.1 coordinate 1,413,927, forward strand.
CGACGGAGATTCGGAGCCGGCCACCTCCGCCGGGAACGTGGCTGTGCTCGACGTCGACGATCTCGAAGCCGTCGGCGGTCAAAGGAGGCTCCACGAGATCACGGACGCGTCCGGGCACGGTCAGCTCGGCCACCTCGTTCACCCCTTCCTCTTTCCTGTTAGTGACAGACAAAAGCGTGGGCCCCCTGCCCACGCCTGGTCACCACCCCGAATAGACGACTGAAACCATGCAGTATACGCGGTCGGGGCGGGAGGTCGGTCCGCGCGGCCCATCCACCGGACGAACCGGTGACACAGAACCGCGCCTGTCGCCGGTGAGCGTCACGGTTCGGTGGGGGTCGAGAATTCGTTCAAGTCCGACCGAGGTCCATCCGATGAGGCGGCGTGGGCATCGGTCAGGCGTTTTACCAGGTACTGGACGCCGCCAGAGCCGACGCCCCCTGGGCCTACGAGACCATCTACCAGGAGCTCGCCCCCACCGTGTGCGGGTACTTCCGCCTGCAGGGGGCGCATGAGCCCGAGGATCTCGTCAGCGAGGTCTTCCTCGGCGCCTTCCGCAACCTCGACTCGTTCACCGGCTCCGAGGCCCAGTTCCGTTCCTGGCTGTTCACCATCGCCCACCGCCGGCTGACCGACGAGCGCCGGCGCTGGCCGCCGGCCCCAGATGGCCGGGAACCGGCTCACCGGCGGTCACGAGGCGCTGCCGGGCGACACCTGCGGTGGCAACGTCGAGGACGACGCCCTCCGCCGCATGAGCGGCGACAGAGTCCGCTCGCTCGTCGAGACCCTCGCCCCCGACCAGCGCGACGTGATCCTCCTGCGCATGGTGTCCGACCTCACCGTCGACTCCATCGCCGACATCCTCGGCAAGTCCCCCGGCGCGGTGAAAGCGCTCCAGCGTCGAGGCCTCGGCGCCCTACGAGAAAAGGTGGGACCGGGCGTACCCCTGTGACCGTCTTCGACGATCACCAGGGTGAGATGCCGGGCGACACCCCCCCTGACCAGCCTTACGACTCAGTCGACTTCGACGGGCACGACTGGCCTGACGGGCCCGACTGGCCTGACGGGCCGGATTGGCCGGAGGACCAGGACTGGCTGAACATGCTGGCCCTGGACGTCCGGTTCGCCATCGGCGGACCGGCTCCCGAGCCGAGTGCGGAACTGGCGAGGGTGCTGACGACCGGCTTCTCCACCGACAACGGCGACCTGCTGGCGACAGCAGCGAGCAACGTCCACGGGCCTGCGCCGCAGGTGGCCGGACTACCGAAGTGGAGAAAGGACCCACACATGTCAACCGGATTCCTCGCTGCGCTGGTCGCGAAGCTCGCCGCCATCCCAACCGCGGCCAAGGCCGCGGTCGCGACGGCCACCGCGCTCACGACGATGACCGTCGCCGGCGCCGCCGCCAACTCGCTCCCCTCGTTCGCCCAGGGACCGGTCGCCAGCGCCATCAACGCGGTGACCCCCCTCAACCTCCCGACCGGCACCGACGCCGGCTCGATCGACGCCAGCGTGGCGGTGGACACCTCTGCCGGCACCGCCGGCGCCAACGCCAACGTCCCCGTGGGCGTCCCGGGGCTGCCCGGCCTGCCCGACGTCGGCCTGCCGACCGTTCCCGGCCTTCCCGACCTCGGCGGCCTGCCGACCGTTCCCGGCCTGCCCGAGCTCCCCGGCCTTCCCGACCTCGGCGGCCTGCCCAGCATCCCGGGCCTCCCGGACCTCGGCGGCCTGCCCGGCCTGCCCGCCCTGCCGGCCTGCGTCACCAACCTGATCCCCACGGGCGGCGCCGCCCCCGACCCGACCGCGCTCCTCGGCCAGCTGCCGGCGTGCATCCAGGAGGTCCTGGCCTCGTCCAGCCTGCCCGTCAACGTCGAGCAGTGCGTCGCATCGGTGCTCGGCACCCTCACCGGCGTCCTCAACCCCGGCGCCATCGGCACCCTGCCCAACCTGAACGTGTCCTCCTGCATCCCGCTCGACACGACGTCCTGCACCAGCAACACCCTGGCGGCGGCGTCCACGATCCCCGACGTCAAGGCCATGCTGAACCAGATCCTCGGCAGCTTCGGCGGCTTCGGGAACTGGAGCAACCTGCTCGGTGACCTGGGCGGCAACATTCCCAACCTCGACCAGCTGCCCGGCGGATGCGTGCCAGTCGACGTCCAGGCCTGCATCGCCTCCATCACCGGCGCCCTGGGCACGCTGCCCTCCGGCGTCGGCTCGGTGCCCCAGCTCAACCTGTCGGCCTGCATGCCGACCGGCCTGACCAGCGGAATCCCGGGCCTCGGCGGCGGCATCGGAGGCCTGAGCGGGCTGCCGTTCTTCCCCTTCTAACCCGCCAAGCGGTCGAGGCCCCGCCTCCGGCTCCAGCCGGGAGCGGGGCCTCGCCGCGCCGGCCCGCATTCACCCGGCTTTCTGCTCGCGCAAGTGCGGGCAGGAGCCGGTACTTTCGCGAGCAGAACGCCTGGGTTAGAGCGTCGTGGTCTTGCGGATGAGCTCGACCCGCTGGTCGACGGCGTTGGGGTCGTCGCCCTGGGCGGCCAGCATGGCCAGGCGGTCGGCCTCGGCCTCTTCCACCGCCCCCACGTCGGCCGCCGCCAGGCGGGCGTCGACGCCCTCGGCCACCAGTCTCTCGGCCTCCTCCACCAGGGCGGTGACCATGTCGGCCTCGGGCACCACCCGCACCATCTTTCCCTTGACGAACAGGTGGCCCTTGCCCCGGCCCGCGGCGATGCCGATGTCGGCCCCCTTGGCCTCCCCCGGTCCGTTGACCACACAGCCCATGACCGCCACCTGGATGGGCAGGTTGCGCCCGGCCAGGGCGGCCTCGGCCGCTTTGGCCACGGCGATGACGTCGACCTCGGCCCGGCCACAGGAGGGACAGGCGATGAGGTCCACCGTCTTGCGTGCCCGCAGGCCCAGGGCCTCCAGCAGCTGGCGGCCGGCCCGGGCCTCCTCCACGGGATCGGCGGTGAGGGAGTAGCGGATGGTGTCGCCGATGCCCTCGGCCAGCAGGGCGGCGATGCCGGCGGTGGCCTTGATCAGCCCGGCCGGGGGCGGGCCGGCCTCGGTCACCCCCAGGTGCAGGGGGTGGTCGGTGACGTCGGCCAGCAGGCGGTAGGCCTCGATCATCAGGCCCACGTTGGAGGCCTTGACCGAGATCTTGACGTCGTCGAAGTCGACCTCCTCGAAGTAGGCCAGCTCCCGCTGGGCCGAGGCCACCAGGGCGGCGGCGGTGGCCCCGCCGTGGCGGGCCTCGATGTCGGGGTCCAGGGACCCGGCGTTGACCCCGATGCGGATGGGTACCCCCCGGTCCTTGGCCTCCTGGGCGACGGCGCGGATGTGGGCCGGGCGGCGGATGTTGCCGGGGTTGAGGCGCAGGCAGGCCACCCCCGCCTCCAGGGCGGCCAGGGCCAGGCGGTACTGGAAGTGGATGTCGGCCACCAGCGGCACCGGGGAGCGGGGCACGATGGCGGCCAGGCCCTCGGCCGCGGCGGCGTCGTTGACGGTGCAGCGCACGATGTCGGCCCCGGCCCCGGCCAGGTCGTAGATCTGGGCCAGGGTGGCCTCGACGTCGGCGGTGCGGGTGATGGTCATGGACTGGACGCTCACCGGCGCCCCCCCGCCGACGAGCACCGACCCGACAGCGATCTGCCGGGTCGGTCGTCGTGCGGTGATCATGGAGGTGAGCCTAAAGCCCGAACCGGGGCGGCTGAACCGCGCTGGACGCCGGTACGCCGCCCCAGTTCGCTGAAGGGCCCGGGGCTACTGGAACGGGTTGGCGACCGGCTGGACGATGTCGAGGTAGAGCGACGTCACGCCCAGGACCAGCATCAGGACCACGACGACGGCGGTGACCGGCATCATCTTGCTCACGTCGGCGTGGTAGCGCCTGCCCTTCCGGGACCGCAGCCGCTCGTAGGTGGCGATGGCCATGTGGCCACCGTCGAACGGCAGCAGCGGGACCAGGTTGAACACGGCGACGAAGAGGTTCAGCACGATCAGGAACCAGACCAGGTTGAAGATGCCGCTGTCGGCGGCCTGGCCGGCGATGCGCACCACCCCGACCATCGACACCAGCCGGTTGTCCTGGGTGCCGGTGGTGTCGGGCTTGCCGGTGAGGTTGGCGGCGTAGTCCTTGAGCGAGCCAGGGGCGAAGAAGGTGCCCAGGCCCTTGATCGACCCGATGCTGAGCCCCCACAGGTCGCCGGCCGACCGGCCGATGCCCTCCGCCAGCCCGACCTTCTCGATGGCGGGCGACGGGCCGATGCCGATGAACCCGCGGGTCGTACCGTCCTCCTGAGGGAGCTCGGCCGGGACGGCGGTGAGCGCGATGGTCCTGCCGTCGCGGTCGACGAGGAAGTTCACCGGGCTGTTGCCGCTCTCCCGGATGTACGGCGGTACCTCGTCCCAGGCGTTCACCGGCTGGCCGTCGACGGAGATGATCCGGTCGCCCACCTGGAACCCTGCGGCGATGGCGGGGCTGGCGCCGGTCTCCAGCTTGCTGATCGAGCCGATGGTGAGCGTGGGCCGGTCGTAGCGGGGGACGCCCATGGCCGTCCACAGCACCACCAGCAGCAGGAAGGCGACCACGAAGTGGGTGACGATGCCGGCCACGGCGACGATCATCCGGCGGGGGTAGCTCTGCTGGCGGTAGGTGCGGGGCTCGTCGACAGGGTCGATGTCGCGCTCCATGTTGCTCATCCCGACGATCTTCACGTAGCCACCGAGCGGCAGGGACTTGATCCCGTACTCGGTCTCGCCCTTGCGGATCGACCAGATGCGGGGCCCGAAGCCGAAGAAGTACTCGGTGACCTTCATCCCCGCCCATTTGGCGGTGACGAAGTGGGCGGTCTCGTGGAGCATGACCATCGCCACGATGGCCAGCACGAACGCCACCACCGGGAACGAGCCGTTCTGGATGGAGAGGGTGATCCCGATCCCCACGACCGCGACGAGGACGAACAGCTTGCCCAGGTCGGCCGGCGTGTTCCCAGGCCCGCTCGCAACCTTCTCGACCTTCTCGGGCGACTCGGGCGACTCGGGCTCGGGCGCCTCCGCGAGAGCCACATCCGCTATCGGGGCTGCGCCGGTCGGCGTGTGACCGTTGGCGCTGTGACCGGAGGCGTTGCCGTTCGCGCCGTGGACCGATCCGGTGACGCCCGAACTGTGGCTGTCAGAATTGTGGCTGGCGGACGGGACGGGGGTCACCGGCGGGGCGCCGGCTGCCGTGGATGAGTTTCGACTGTTGTCGCTCACGCCGCTGCAGTTCTCCGTTCTAGGGCCCGCCTGGCCAGCTCCCGAGCTTTTCGGTCGGCTTCGATCACAACGTCGGCGCTATTCGGTTCAGTTCCATCATGCCCGTCCAACGTCTCGCTGATGACATCGGCTATGGACGCCCAGGGCATGAGGCCTTTGAGAAACGCGTCGACCGCGACCTCGTTGGCGGCGTTGAGCCAGGCCGGCGCCGTGCCCCCCACCCGGCCGGCGGCGTAGGCCAGTCCCAGGCACGGAAAGGCCTCGAGGTCGGGCGGCTCGAACGCCAGGCTGGACGCCTTCGTCCAGTCCAGGGCGCCGAAGGCGACGGCGCTGCGGTCGGGGTAGGCGAGGGCGTAGCCGATGGGCAGGCGCATGTCGGGGTTGGAGAGCTGGGCGATGACCGCACCGTCGCTGAACTCCACCATCGAGTGCACGATCGACTGCGGGTGGACCACCACCTGGATCCTGTCGTAGTCGACGCCGAACAGCTCGTGGGCCTCGATGACCTCCAGCCCCTTGTTCAGCAGGGTCGAGGAGTCCACGGTGATCTTGGGCCCCATCGACCAGGTGGGGTGGGCCAGGGCGTCCTCCACCGACACATCGGCCAAGTCGGCGGCGCTGCGGCCCCGGAAGGGCCCGCCACTGGCAGTGAGGACGATGCGGGCCAGTCGGTCGACGCCCTCGTCGGGCCGGCCGCGGAGGCACTGGTGGACGGCGCAGTGCTCGGAGTCGACGGGGATGATCTCGGCGCCGGGGGTGGCTCGCGCCCGCTGGACGACGGGGCCGGCGGCGATCAGGGACTCCTTGTTGGCCAGCGCCAGCCGCCGCCCCGACTCGAGGGCGGCGAGGGTGACCAGCAGCCCGGCGAAGCCGACCACGCCGTTGACGACGACGTCGGCCTCCCGGGCCAGGTCGGCGAGGGCTTCCGGCCCGGCCTCGACGGTGGTGCCGGCCGGCACGCCCGCCCTGACGTCGGCGGCCAGCGACGCGTCGGCGATCGCCACCCGTTCGGGGCGGAACTCCCTGGCCTGGGCGACGAGGGCCTCGACCGACGTCGATGCGCCGAGGGCCACGATCCGGTAGCGGTCGGGCTCGGCCCTGACCACGTCGAGGGTCTGGCGGCCGATCGACCCCGTCGAGCCGACCAGGCTGACAGTTTTCATTCGGCCGTTGTCACCGGGGGCCATCAGGAGAACTCGAGGAGGCGCACGAGGTAGTAGGTGGCCGGGATCACGAACAGGAGGGCGTCGATGCGGTCGAGCACACCGCCGTGGCCCGGGAGGAGCTTGCCCATGTCCTTGATGCCCAGGTCGCGCTTGATCATCGACTCGCACAGGTCGCCGAGAGGGGCGGCCAGCGCCACCACCACCGCCAGCCAGAACGCCCGGCCGGCGTTCCAAGGAGCGATGCGGGAGACGAGGAGCACCGAGACGACGAGGGTGGCGAAGGTGCCCCCCACCAGGCCCTCGAATGTCTTGCCCGGGCTGATGGCAGGGGCGAGGGGGGTCTTCCCTGCCCACTGACCGGCGAAGTACGAGCCGACGTCGTGGGCGACGGTGGCCAGGACCGCGCCGAGGACCAGACCGACGCCGTGCCCGAGGGGGAACTTGAGAAGCAGAGCGGTGAACGAACCCAGGAAGCCGATGTAGACGAAGGCCATGATGCTGACCGCCACGTTCATGGTGGGCCGCGCCTTCACCACGCCGGCGAGGTACCAGAGGAACGTGAACATGACCATCAGGGTGGTGACGACCGGAAGGGCCGTCTCCCCCCTGGCGTAGGCGCCCAGGACGATGCCAGCGGTGCCCACCAGGCCGAGGAGGGTGGCCGGCTGGTAACCGCGGGTGCGCAGGGCCTGGAAGAGCTCGGCCGCGGCCATGGTGAGGGCGACGACGGCGACCAGCACCAGGGCGCCGGGACCGACGACGGCCGCGGCGAGGAGCACGCCGGCGGCGATGACGCCCGTGACGACCCTGGTGGCGACGTCGTCACGGCCGGACAGGGCACCGAACGGGCCGCCGGCGCCGCCCCCGCCTGGTGGCGGAGCGGGCTGGGTGGCGGTGCCACGGGGCCGGGCGCGGGGAGCGGGCATGGGCGGGCCCGGCGGCTGGCCGTCCGGCCCCTGCTGCGCACGGAGCGGGGGCGGCGGCGGAGCCTGGGCCGGGGCGGAGGGAGGGTCGAAGGCGAAGAAGTCGTCGGCGTCGTCGCCGCGGCTCTGGTCGAGGGCGCCCATGCGCTCCGAGGGGTCGTCGCGTATGGACTCGGCGAAGTCGGAGTCGTCCCAGTCGTTGGACTGGTCGCGCCAACGGGGCCCGGTGGAGGACCACCCCGTGATCTCCTCGGTGCCGTCGGGCGGGCCCTGGTCGGGAAGGATGCGCGGCACCTCGCCGCTGGGTGGCTCGGTCCAGTGGGGCAGGGGGATGCTCCCCGAGGGTTCGTCGGAGACGTCGATGGACGAGGCCGCCGACGGGGGCGGCGGAGGGGGCGGAGGCGGGGGGGGCGGAGGTGGGGGGGGCGGAGGTAGGTAGCTGTCGTCGAAGCCGCCGGACCTGACCGGCTCGTCGAAGAAGTCCCATTTGCCGGCGTCGGCTCCGTAGTCGCCCACCGGGTCGTCGGTGGCCCAGGCCGAGGAACGCGCCGGCGTCGGCGCCGACGACGCTGGTGACGGGGTCTGGGGCGGCCATGCCCTGTCGATCTCGTGGGGGTCGGCGGCCCGGGACGGCGATGGCCAGGCGCTGTCGTCGAAGGCGGGTTCGGGATCCGACGAGCGGGACGGCGGCCACGGGTCGTCGGGCGCGGCTGCGGTCGGACCGCCGTCATCCCCGCCCCCGTAGGACGGCGACGGCGGGGTCGGCCAACCGGTTCGGGACGACGTCTTGGCCTCCTCCTCCGCACGGGCGATGAGCTCCTCGAACCTACCCACGCGCGGCGGATCGGTGGTCTCGACCGGCGAGGGGAGGTCGTCCCACATGCTGTAGCTCGGCCGGTGCTCGGCCAGCGGCGGTGACACCGGCTGGGGCGGGGGCGGTGGGGGTGGCGGCGTGACGACGGGGGGCTTGGCCACCGCAGACGGGTCGGCGCCGGGGAAGCGCAGCGGGGGCCGCGGGCCCACCGGCGACTCGGGCACGTCGCCGAAGCGCGGGGCGTCGTCGGGGACGCGTGGGGACACCTGCCCCGCCTCGACCGCGGCTGCGGCCTCCTCGGCTCCGATGATGCGAACCCCCTCGGCGGGACTGCGTGGGCCTCTCGTCGCCCCCAGCCCGCTCCACGAGGGCCCTGGGTCGGTCGCCAGTTCGTCGTCGGCCGAACCGTCGGTGCGGTCGTCGCTGTGGCTCTCGTCCACGTGCCCTCCTTTTCCGGCGGGAGCAATACTCCCTCGGCCTCACCTCGGCGTGGCGGACCGGACCCCGATCAGACCTCGATCAGACCTCGAGCAGCTCCTGCTCCTTGCGTGCCAGCATCTGGTCGATCTCCGCGACGTACTCGTGGGTGAGCTTCTCGAGCTCCTTCTCGGCCCTGTCGAGCTCGTCCTGGGAGATCTCCCCATCCTTCTCCAGCGCCTCCAGCTCGTGCCGGGAGGCGCGCCGGACGTTGCGGACGGCGATCCTGCCCTCTTCGGCCTTGTGCTTGACCACCTTGACCAGCGCCTTTCGCCGCTCGGAGGTGAGCTGCGGGAACGTGAGGCGGATCACCACCCCGTCGTTGGACGGGGTGATGCCGAGGTCGGAGTGCTGGATGGCCCGTTCGATGGCCTTGATCGAGTTCTTGTCGTACGGCGCCACCACGAGCAGCCTGGCCTCGGGCACGGTGAAGCCGGCCAGCTGCTGCAGCTGCACCTCGCTGCCGTAGTAGTCGACCTTCAGCTTCTCGACGAGGGCGGGCGTCGCCCGGCCGGTGCGCACGGTGCTGAACTCCGACTGGGTGTGGTTGACGGCCTTCGACATCTTGTCGGTGGTGCCGATCAGGATGTCGTCGATCACATCACCCACCCCCGGCACTCACCCACCCCCGGCACATCACCCACCCCCGGCACCTCACCCCCCCGGTGTGGGAGTGGGCGCGGGTCAGTCATGAGACAAGCGTACCGATTGGCTCGCCTTCGAGGGCGCGCCGGATGTTCCCCGGCACCATCAGGTCGAACACCACGATCGGCAGCTTGTTGTCCATGCAGAACGTGATGGCGGTGGAGTCCATGATCTTGAGGCCCCGGTTGAGGACCTCGATGTAGGCCACCTCGTCGAACTTGGTGGCGTCGGGGTTCAGGAGCGGGTCGTCGGTGTAGACGCCGTCGACGCCGGAATGGGTGCCCTTCAGGATGGCCTGGGCGCCGATCTCGGCCGCCCGCAGGGCGGCGGTGGTGTCGGTGGTGAAGAACGGGTTGCCCGTGCCGCCGGCCAGGATGACGGTGAGGCCCTTCTCGAGATGGCGCTCGGCTCGGCGTCGGATGTAGGGCTCGGCCACCTGCGCCATCTGGATGGCGGTCATCACCCGGGTCGGCTCTCCCAGCTTCTCCAGGGCGTCCTGGAGGGCGAGCCCGTTGATGACGGTGGCCAGCATTCCCATGGTGTCGGCCTGGGCCCGGTCCATCCCCGCCCCCGCGCCCGCCATCCCCCGCCAGATGTTGCCGCCGCCGACCACGATGGCCAGCTCCGTGCCCAGGTCCCGGCGGACCTCCGACACCTCGCCGGCGATGCGCGCTACGACCTCACCGTCGATGCCGTAGCCGATGGTGGCGTCGGCGAACGCCTCACCCGACAGCTTGAGGACGACTCGCTTCCATCGTTCCCGCCGCGGGCGTGCCACGACTACGGGCGCCCGATCTCCACCTGGGCGAACCGGGTGACCCGGGCCGCTCCGAGGAGTTGGCCGATGGTCTGCTTGTTGTCCTTGACGAACGGCTGCTCGAGCAGGACCCGCTCCTTGTACCAGCCGTTGAGCCTGCCCTCCACGATCTTGGGCAGGGCCTGCTCGGGCTTGCCCTCGTTGCGGCTGATGTTCTCGAGGACGGTGCGCTCCTCGGCGACCCGCTCCGGCGGGACGTCGTCGCGCGACAGGTACTCGGGCCGGGCGAAGCCGACGTGGAGGGCGATGTCGTGGGCCAGCTCCTTGTCGCCGCCGACGACCTCCACCAGCACGCCGTTGACGCCCCTGTCGCTCTGCAGGTGCAGGTATGTGTCGATGACCGCGCCCTCGGGGGGCTCGAAGCGGACCACCCGGCCGAGACCGATGTTCTCCTTGAGCTTGATCTTCAGGCTGTCGATCTCGTCCTGGCGGCTCTGGACGGCGTCCTCGCCCTCGGCGGCCACCGCCCGGGCCAGGTCCTCGACGAGGGAGCGGAAGTCGGGCGACTTGGCCACGTAGTCGGTCTCGCTCTTGAGCTCGACGAGGGCGGCGCCGCTGCCCTCGTTCGCGATCGCCACGGCCACCGCGCCCTGCTCGCTGACCCGGCTGGCCCGCTCGCCGGCCTTGGCCAGGCCCTTCTCCCGCAGCCACTTGGCGGCGGCTTCGGCGTCGCCGTCGTTGTCGGTGAGGGCGCGCTTGGCGTCCATCATCCCCGCGCCGGTGGCCTGGCGGAGGGCCTGGACGTCCTTGGCGGTGAAGTCGGCCATGGTTACGCCCCGCCCCCGTCAGCGGCAGGGGTTGCCACGGGCGCGGGTCGGTGGGCGGCGGCGTCGGTTGTGGCGGGCTCAGGCGTGACCTCGGTCATCGTCGGCGCATTCATGGCGCCGTGGGCGGCGAGGGCGTCGACGGTGGCCGCAGGCATGTCGTCGGCACCGCCGTCGGTGACGGGCGGGAGGGTGTCCTCGACCGCGGGGCCACCCGCGGCGGCGGACGACGGGCCGGTCGCCGGGCCGGGGGGCGTGGCCGCGGTCATCGTCGGCGCATTCATGGCGCCGTGGGCGGCGAGGGCGTCGACGGTGGCCGCAGGCATGTCGTCGGCACCGCCGTCGGTGACGGCCGGAAGGGTGTCCTCGACCGCGGGGCCACCCGCGGCGGCGGCCGACGGGCCGGTCGCCGGGCCGGGGGGCGTGGCCGCGGTGGTGCCGGCGTTGTCCTCGGGCTGGTGCCGTCGGGCCGAGGCCAGCCGGGCCTCGCGCTCCTGGGCCTGGACCGCCGCCTGGCGGCGGGCTTCGGCCTGCTGCTGGAGCCGGCGGGCCTCCTGCTCGGGGTCGGGAGCGTCGGGTGACGGCTTGGCCGACGCCGCCTGCAGCTTGGCGTTGCGGCGGGAGGCGATGTGACGGCCCTCCTCGACGGCGTCGGAGATGATGCGGCACATCAGGTTGCCGGCGCGAATGGCGTCGTCGTTGCCCGGGATGACGTACTGGATGAGGTCGGGATCGCAGTTGGTGTCGACGACGGCCACGATCGGCATGCCGAGCTTGTTGGCCTCGGTGACGGCGATGTGCTCCTTCTTGGTGTCGATGATGAACACCGCGTCGGGGAGCTTGCCCAGGTTGCGGATGCCGCCCAGGTTGCGCTGGAGCTTCTCCAGTTCCCGGCTGAGGATCAGCGCCTCCTTCTTGGGCATAGCCCCGAAGTCGCCGGCCTCCTTCATGCGCTCGTACTCCTGCATCTTCTTCACCCGGGCGCTGATGGTGCTGAAGTTGGTGAGCATCCCGCCCAGCCAGCGCTCGTTGACGAAGGGCATGCCGCACTTGCGGGCGTGGTCGGCGATGGGGTCCTGGGTCTGCTTCTTGGTGCCGACGAACAGGATGGTGCCGCCCCCCGCCACCATGTCCCTGACGAACGTGTAGGCGGTGTTGATCCGCTCCAGCGTCTGGTTCAGATCGATGATGTAGATGCCGTTGCGCTCACCGAAGATGAACCGCTGCATCTTCGGGTTCCAGCGCCGGGTCTGGTGACCGAAGTGGACTCCGGCCTCCAAGAGTTGCTTCATGGTGACGACGGCCATGGCTCTCTCCTCCCATCGGTTGCGGGGCTGCACCCTGCGCCGCGCCCCCTCAGGGGCGACCGTGGGACGGCACATGGGCTGGTCTGGCTCCCGACGCGACGTGCGACCGGGGTTGTCAGTCTACCGCCCTCTCGTCGTCACCTTCCCGAGAGGTCCCGCGTCACCATCAGAGAGAGCCGGCTTCACCATCCAGAGAGCGCAACGAGACCGTTGACGGCACCCTCCCGCGTGCCGGTCACCAGGATGCCGCCCGGCCCGACGGCAACTCCGCTCACCCGGCCCCGGCTACCTATGTAGCCGGTCTCCTGGCCCGGTGCCGCCACCAGCACCCTGCCGTCGTCGAGGGGGAAGGCGAAGGGCCCGTCGGGCGCGGCTGCGGCCGGGCCGCCCCTGACCGCCACGCCGTCGCTCGACGCCGTCCAGCGCGACCGACCGGTGGCGGCGTCGAGCAGGGCCAACCCGCCCAGGCGGTGGGCGACGAGGACCTCGCCGTCGCCCAGGGCGAGCGGTGGGACCTCGGGTGAGCCGGCCCCCTCCGTATCGGTGCGCCACCGCTCGGTGCCGTCGGCCAGGTCGAGCCCGTGGGCGGCGATGTCGCCCGCCACCACCACTGCCACCGGCGGCGCGGCGGCGTCGCCCCCGCCACCCGTGCCACCGGCGATCGCCGGGGCGCTGACCGCGTCGCCCTCGAGCGGCACCGCCCACCGCTGCCTGCCGTCGGCAGCCTCGATCGCCACCGCCCCCGCCTCCCTCCCGGACGCCCAGGTCGCCACCACCACGGAGCCGTCGGTGGCGGCCGGCCCGAGGGCCGGCCCGGGGAGCCGCACCCGCCAGGCGACCCTGCCGTCGGCCAGGTCGAGCGCGACCAGTGACCCCTCCCAGGTGGACACGACGGCCCTGCCCCGGGCGACGACGGGCGTGTTCGCCCGCTCCCCGAGCGTGGCGTCCCAGCGAATCACGCCGGTGTCGCGCTCGAACGCCGCCACCCCGTCGTCGGCGGCCGCCAGCACCACGCCTGGCGCGAACCGGGGCGCGACGTCTCGCAGATCGAGGCGCTCGGTCTGCCAGACGACGTCGCCGTCGGTGCCGTCGAGCAGTACGAGCCCGAGAGTGCCGTAGGTGGCTGCCACCTCGTCGCCGTCGGCGGCCGGCATGCCCGCGTACGACGGGTCGGGTGCCATCCACTCCCATGCCGTCGTCGGGGACGCCGTCGCACCGCTGTCGGGCTCCCCGCCACTCGTGCTGCGGTCGGCGTCGCCGCCCGGCTCGTCGGCGCCGCAACCGGCCATCGCCAGGGCCAGAGCCGACGCCACAACCACCACCGACCACCAACGGGCAGCCGGCCGCACCGCGTGGGGATTCATCGGGCACGCTCCTTTCGGGCTGTACTCATCGCATCAGCTATCCCGGTCGCGACCCGGGCTTGGGCGAGCTGAACCTCCGACCGGCGACCCACAGGACCTGGCCCGCGAGGTCCTCGGCCCAGCTGAGCCGGTCGGAGACGACCGCATCGACCATGGCATCGGCGAATCCCTGGCAGGTCGGAGGCATGCCGGCCAACGCCAGAGCGATCTCCCGCTGCGCCTGGGGCGACCCGGGGAGGGTGCTGTGGTCCATGAAGCCGGCGGGCGACACCGTCACCTCGTGGCTGCCCTGGAGCTCGGTGCGGTCGGACGGCACGACGAAATCCCAGCGGCCGCCGATCGAGGTGACCCTGACGCCGCTCGGGAACGGCCGGCGGTCGAGGCCGCGGAGGAACGACGACGTCTCCGCCATCTGGCGCACCGACGGGCCCTGGATGTCGATCGGCATGACGGTACTGATCCCCTGCTCGACGACGTCGCCGAGCATGCTCTTGCCCAGCATGGCTCCGGCGGTGGCGAAATCGGTGCCCTGGTGAGGTGTGGCCAGGGTGGTGAGCGATGCCACCTGGGGCAGCTGGCGCCCGGGGTCGTGCTCGTAGGCCAGCGCCGCCCGGGCCACCAGACCGCCCTGGGAATGGGCCAGCACGTCGATCGGCACGCCGGGGTTGGCCGCCGCCGTCGCCTCCAGCACGTCGTGGAGGCGACGGGCCGAGTCTCGGATGTCGACCGTCGTATCTCTGGGGCCGTAGTCGGTGACGGGAAGGTCGGCGGCGGTGACGGCGACGGGGCGGTCTGCGGTGGGCACGGTGCCGCCGCGGTAGGAGAACCGATGGACGTCGGCCGCCGCGAAACCCAGCGCGGCGGTGTCGATCTCGGCGATGCCGGCCTCGCCGCTGCTGGAACCCAGCCCGCCGACGAGGACCGCGATGTGGCGCTCGGCCAGCCGTGGTGCTGGCACGCTGCCCGGCGTGCAGTCGCCCCGCTGTTCGTTCCAGTCCTTGGCCGCTTCCGCGACACGCAGGACGTGCGTGAGCAGATAGTTCTCGCCTCCGTAGTGGATGGCACCGCGGAGCTCCTCGAGCACGCCGTCCCCGTGCTCGGACACCCAGCCGGCGGCCCCTTGGCCGGCGTCGACGACGGCGGCCGCCAGCTGCCGCAGCAGGCCGACCCGCTCCTGGGTCTCGGTGCCGGGCCGGCTGGACAGGTCGCCGTCGGGGACGAGGTACACCTCGGGCAGGCCGTCGCCGAACAGCAGGGTGGGGTCGACATAGGCCTCCCCGATCCGGGCGCCGAAGTGCAGCGAACCGCTGGAGGTGCCGACCTGCTGGCCTTGCCGGATCCGGTCGCCGCGGCGGACCGAGGCCGATCGCAGAAAGGAGTAGCTGGTGCGGACACCGTCGGCGTGGAGCACGACCACGTGCTGCTGACCGCCGACCTGCCCGGCGAAGACGACCTCGCCGTCGGCCGACGCCGCCACCTCTCCACCTGGCTCGGTGCCGTAGTCGACGCCTCGGTTGCCGGCCTGCCATCTCTCGGCCGGGGGACGGAACGAGTCGGTGACCGGCGCGTCGACAGGCGGCTTGTAGGTGACCGGCGAGGCTGCCGCCGACCCGGCCCGGGCGGGACCGAGGAGGGCGACCGCGAGAGGTAGTGCCACCAGCACGGCCAGGCGCCGCATGGGAACCCCCCAGGAGTGGGCGGAACGCTGGGGGGAAGTGGGGCCGCGTGGGCGAGCGGCGAGCAGTCAAGTGCCACGAGCAACCCCCGGAAGCATCTGGAAGCACTGGGCAGCAGCTACGGGCTACAAGATAACGCAGGGGTGAGACAGCATCAAGGGACGACGGCGTCGACAGTGCAAGAAACCCCCGAAGAGAGGGTCTCCTGCACACTCGCCGGTCCGGGGCCGGCGCCGACCGCGGCGAGGGTGAAAGAGGTCGGCTACGCCGGTTCGCGCTGGGGTTCGGCGAGCTTCGAACGCAGCTGGATGACGGCCTTGGTGTGGATCTGGCACACCCGGCTCTCGGTGATCCCCAGCACGTCGCCGATCTGGCCGAGGGTGAGACCCTCGTAGTAGTAGAGCGTGAGGACGACCTTCTCCCGCTCCGGCAGCCGGTTGATGGCGGCGGCGAGGATCTGCTTGGTCTCCTGGACCTCGAACACGCCGACCGGCCCCAGGCCCGGGTCGGGGATGGTGTCGCCGAGGGTGACCGACTCCCCCCGCTCGGCGCCCACCGACAGCGTCTCCTCCAGGGCCACCAGACCGAAGAAGGAGATCTGGCCGTAGACGTCGTGCAGCTCGTCCTCGGTGGTGCCCATCTCCTGGGCCACCTCGGCGTCGGTGGGGTTGCGCAGCAGCTCGTGCTCGAGCTTGGTGAACGCCTTCTCCACCGTGCGGGCCTTGGCCCGCAGCGACCTCGGGATCCAGTCGACCGACCGCAGCTCGTCGATGATCGACCCCCGGATCCTCGACATGGCGTAGGTCTCGAACTTGTTGCCCCGGGCCGGCTCGAACTTCTCGATAGCGTCCAACAGCCCGAACATCCCGTAGCTGACCAGGTCGGCCTGCTCGATGCTCTGGGGCAGCCCGGCCGACAGCCGGCCGGCGACGTACTTCACCAACGGCGAGTAGTGGACGACCAGGCGATTCCGGGTGTCGAGCGTTCCCGTGCGCTTGAAATCGTTCCAGAGCTTGTCGATGCCACCCGGTTCGGTCGTCACCACGCGTCCTAGGCTCGAGGGTGGGTGGCGTCGTACACCGACCGCAACCGCTCCTTGCTGACATGAGTGTACAACTGGGTCGTCGCCAGGTCGGCGTGGCCCAGCAGCTCCTGCACCGCCCGCAAGTCGGCCCCCCCGTCGAGCAGATGGGTGGCGAAGGTGTGGCGCAGCGCGTGCGGATGGGTGGGATTGACGGACCGGCGGTCGAGGATTCGCCTGGTGTCCCGCGGCGTGAGCGGCCGGCCCCGGCGGTTGAGGAAGACCACGTCGCCCGGCGCAGGCTGCCCGGGAACGATGAGGTGGCGGCGACCGTGGTCCAGCCAGGCCTCGACGGCGTCGACAGATGGGACGCTCATCGGGACCCGGCGCTGCTTCGATCCCTTGCCCCACACGATGACCCGGTGGGCGCGGAGGTCGACGTCGGCGATCTTCAGGCCGCACAGCTCGCCGACCCGCAGCCCACTGCCGTAGAGAAGCTCGAGCACGGCGACGTCCCGCAGGGCGACGGAGTCGCCATCGACGCCCGCCTCCAGCAGGGGCTCCAACTCCGCCGGGCGCAGCACGTGAGGCAGCCGGGACTCACCCCGGGGAGCCGTCAGCCGGGCCGAGGGGTCGACGGCGACGACGCCCGTACGCACCAGCCAGCCGAAGTAACGGCGGAGGGCGGCGGCCTTCCGGGCGATCGAGCGGCGGGCGAAGCGACGGGTGGCGAGGTAGGCGAGGTACCGGCGGAGGAACAGCCGGTCGACGGCGGCGGGACCTTCGAGGCCGGCGCGCTCCGCCCAGGTGACGAACTGGGCGACGTCGCCGGCGTAGGCGAGGACGGTGTTGTCCGAGCTCGACGACAGGGACCTCACGAACTCGTCCTGCTGCCAGGTCACCTTCACACCGTACCGGCGCGGCCACGCTCTGTGGCGAACCGCCGACGCTCGGCGAAACCCGCCTGCCCGCGAAAGCAAAATCGGCCAGCGCGAGGCTGACCGAATCTACTTCCCCAGGGTGCTGCTGAATGGAACTGCATTCCTGGCCCTGCTGGTGATTCAACATAGTCAAGAACAGCGCAAGTCCCAGTCAAATGCCCACCGGGACACATTCCTGACGCATGTGCAGGATTCCCTGCACATGCGCGATCCGAAAAGCGGTGCTCAGGCGACCTTGTACTCGTCGCCCATGGTCTTGTCGGCCGCAGCGCGGGCCTCGATCTTGGCGGTGCTGCTGGCGTACTGGCGGCTGATCGACTCCTGCTGGGCGATGCTGGCAGTGGCGCCGGTGGTGCGGCCCGGGAGCGGCGAGACGTCGTTGATCACGAGCGTGCCGGTGGTGAAGGGGCTGAACCCGGAGTTGAAGTTACCGCTGAAACCAAGGCCGGCATTCAGGCCCTTCTGCTTTGCGTAGACAGTTGTAGCCATTTGAGTTACTCCGTTCATTGCCACCGAGCAATTCGGTGGCGCAGAAACACCGTACCGCCATCCGGACATCGCCAATCACCAAACGGGCGGATTCGGGACTCTCCGCTCGCCCGTTTAGGGCCTCTGACCTGCTGGTTCCCGTCTTTCAAGACTTTGTGAAAAAAAACACAAGCGCGACTTCCTGGCCTGAATCTGACCGCTGTCAGGCGCCGTTGCGCACACGACGACCGCCAACGGCCTCGCCGACCTCCGGGGAGGCGTGCCGCCGACGCCCGCCCGCTCCGCCCACCGGGCCTCCCTCAGTGTGGTCGTCGGCAACAGCAAAATCGGCCAGCAAGGCTGGCCGAATCGCTCACTTCTGATGGTCTGGCCGAACGACTCAGTCACCTACCGCGGCCAGCACTCGTGACGCGCTCCCACCAACCATGGCTCGACTCCACCCAGCCGTCGCGTTCGAGGTGTACGAGCGCCAGCGTGACCTCGGACGGACTGCGTCCGCTGCGCAGGACCACCTGCTCGAGGCTCGCCGGCTCCCAACCCAGCACCTCCAGCACCTCGGCCTCGTCGGGCACGGGAGCCGGCCGGCGATCGTCGGCAGGCGTGGCGCCGGTGGCCGTGGCGGAGGAAAGCCCGAGGGCCACCAGGACGTCGGTGGCGTCGCGCGCCGGCGGGCACCCGTCGGCCAGCAGACGCGTTGGTGTACGCCGACGCCGGGCTCCTCACCGAGCCGGGCACGGCCATCACTGTGCGCCCGCGCTCGTCGGCGGCGTCGACGGTGTAGCGGGACCCGCCCCGGCTGTGCGACTCGACGACCACCACGACCTCGGCCAAGGCGGCGATCACCCGGTTGCGGACAGGGAATCGCCAGGGCTCGGGGGGCGTGCCCAACGGCGACTCGCTCAGGAGGACGCCCCGGCGACCGACCGCCGCCCACAGCTCGGCATGGCGGCGGGGGTAGACAACGTCGGGCCCGCTGCCGACCACCGCCACCGGCGGCGCGGCGGCAACCCCCGCCTCCAAGGCCCCGGCGTGGCTGGCACCGTCGACCCCGAGGGCCAGGCCCGACACCACTCGGACTCCCGCGGTGGCCAGGTCGCGGCCGAGCTCGCGGGCCAGGTCGCGGCCATACCTCGTGCAGCGCCGGGTGCCGACGATCGCCACCCGCCGCCCGTGCAGAGCGGCCAGGTCGCCCCGCCAGAACAGCACCGCCGGCGGCTCGGGATCGTGGGCCAGCAGCGAGGGAAACCCCGTTCCGCCGTAGACGGCGACACCGACGTCCGCAGCAAGCAGGTCGGCCCACACCCGGTGGACGTCGGTGGATGCCGCCGCCGCCCGCCACAGGTGGGCCAGCGCGGGCTCCTCCCCCGCCCGACCGGTGCACACCCGCTCCCACGTCTCCGCTGCCGACCACCGCTCGAGCAGCCGCCTGAGTCGCCGGTGACCGGCCGCAGGGAGGCCGGCCAGGGCGGCGGCGTAGGCCTCGCCGGGCAGCGGTTCGCCGGTCTGGCCGTCGCCGGCCGCGGTGGTCATCCCCGCCGCACTCACGCCGCCACCTCACTGACCACGACGTCGGCCCGCAGCCCGAGGGCGAGGCAGACGTGCGACTCCTCGATGACGGGCCCGTCGTCGGCCAGGTCGGCCAGGGTCAGGGCCACCCTACGGATCCGGTGGAGCCCCCGACCGCTCAACCCCCCGCAGCGCAGCCGGTGCTCCAAGAGCGACGTCGCCGCAGGCGTCAGCGGGGCGAACCGGTCGAGAGCACCCGCCGACAACTCCGCATTGCAGCGCACGCCCCGCTCGCGAGCACGACGGCGCGCCACCGCCACCCGCTCGGCCACGACCACCGAGGGCTCGCCGGGCGGCCCGCCCAGCAACGCCGAGACCTCGGGCCGGCCCACGACCACCCGCAGGTCGAAGCGGTCGAGCAGCGGGCCCGACAGCCGGCGCTGATAGCGGGCGCGGGCCAAGGGGCTGCACCGGCAGGAGCCGGGCGGCCCGCCGTCGCCGCAGGGACACGGGTTCGTGGCCGCGACCAGCAGGAACCGGGCCGGCAGGGTGGCCCGACTCTTGGCCCTGCACACCCTGACCACGCCCTCCTCCATCGGCTGGCGCAGGGTGTCGAGCACCTGCACGGGGAACTCGGCCATCTCGTCGAGGAACAGGACGCCGGCGTGGGCCAGGCTCACCTCGCCGGGCCGGAGCCAGGCGGTGCCGCCCCCGACCAGTGCCACCGCCGAGGCGCCGTGGTGGGGCGCCCGGAACGGTGGCCGCTGCACCAGCCCGCAGGGTGGGAGCGGCTCGCCCCCGGCCGAGTGGATCCGGGTGACGTCGAGAGCATCGTCGTCCTCGAGGGGCGGCAGCAGACCGGGAAGGCGCCGGGCCAGCATCGTCTTCCCCGAGCCGGGCGGGCCCGACAGGAGCAGGTGATGTCCGCCGGCGGCACACACCTCCAGGGCGGTGCGACCGACCGCCTGGCCGCGGACGTCGGCCAGGTCGGGCCCGTGGTCGGCAGCAGTCGTCACCGGCCGTAGCGGGAGGTTGGGCCACGGCTCCTGGCCCCGAAGGCACGCGACCAGCTCCTTCATCGTCGATGCCACCCGCACCTCGTGGCGCCCCAGCACCACCGCCTCGGCCGCGCACTCCGACGGGACCACCACCGACGAGGCGTCGAGCGCGCCCACCATCGGCACCACGCCCGGCACCCGCCGCAGTGACCCGTCGAGGCCCAACTCTCCCAGGAAGCCGCACCCGGCGACCGCCTCCGGTGGCACCTCGCCGGAGGCCACCAGCAGTCCGACGGCGATCGGGAGGTCGAGCCCGGGACCACCTTTCCGAACCCCGCCGGGGGCCAGGTTGACGGTGATCCGCTTGGTGGGGAACTGCAGCCCGCTGGACATGAGCGCGGCCCGGACCCTGTCGCGCGACTCACGGCAGGCCGTGTCGGGAAGGCCGACGACGTGGTAGCCGGGGAGGCCGGTCGACACGTGGACCTCCACGGCGACGGGCCGCCCCTCGACCCCGAGCAGGGTCGCGGACGGGATGATGGCGATCACGGCAGGCTCCTACGGGCAGCGGGGGCTGGCGGCACGAGGGCCGTAGCGCCGGCCGGCTCGAGCGGAGCAAGGTCGAGACTACCGGGAGGGTGCGACAGCATCTCGGAGCCACCCGGCTGGGGACCCTCATGAGCGCGGCGCCGGGCGGCGCCGCCGCGGTTTCGATCACTCGCAGCGTCGTGATCTCGGCCGAAGTCGGCAAGATCACGACGCTACGGTTGCAGCAAAGTTCGACGAGCAGCCGCAGCCCCGCCCCGCCGGCGCCCGACAAGGAGATGGCACATGGGCTTCAACCCGTTCCGCCAGCAACGCCGCCGCCCCAGCGATTACGTGATGGTGGCCGCCGCGTTCGTGATCGTCGCCGTCCTTCTCGTGTGGGCGGTGATCGGCTGATGAGGGTCGCTCTCGGCTGCGACCACGCCGGCTATCGGATGAAGACGATGGTGGCCGCCCACCTGGCCGAGGCCGGCCACGACGTCCTGGACTTCGGCACCGACTCCGAAGAATCGGTCGACTACCCCTACTTCTGCGCCAACGCCGCCCGCGAGGTCGTCGCCGGACGGGCCGACCGGGCCATCGTCCTCGGCGGCAGCGGCCAGGGCGAGCAGATCGCGGCCAACAAGGTCCACGGCATACGGGCCGCCCTGTGCCACGACGAGTGGACCGTGCGCATGGCCCGCATGCACAACGACGCCAACGTGCTGGCCATGGGCGCCCGCCTGCTCGCCGACGCCTTCGCCCTCGTCATCGTCGACCTGTTCCTCTCGACCGACTTCGAGGGCGGCCGCCACCAGCCCCGCCTCGACCAGCTCGCCCAGATCGAGCAGGAGGAGTGCGGGTTCTGAGCGCCGGACGAGGGGTCGGCAGGCCTCGCGACCTCAGAACGCGCCTGCTCTGATCAGAAGGCTGCAGGGATCACCTCGAACTGGCCGTCGAGCACCGACGCCACGTCGAAGCGGATCTCGCCGGCGGGCGACGGGCTCTCCTGCAGCCAGCGGGCGGCGAGCGCCCGGATGCGCTGCTGCTTCTGGCGGGTGACGGCCTCGGCGGGCACGCCGAAGGCGTTCGAGGTGCGGGTCTTGACCTCGCAGAACACCACGGTCCGGCCCAGGCGAACGACAAGGTCGAGCTCGCCGTCGCGGCAGCGCCAGTTCCGGTCCACCACCTGGTAGCCGTTGGCCAGGTACCACGCAGCGACAAGATCCTCGCCCTTCGTCCCCAACGCCCGGCGGGCCTGCGTCACCGGCGGTGTTCTACCCCCCGCGAGGCCGGTGCGACAACGGCTCCGCTACGAATCCCTGCGAATCTCCTCGATGTTGACGTCCTTGAACGTCACGACCCGCACCGACTGCACGAACCGGGCGGGCCCGGGCCGGTAGATGTCCCAGACCCACGCGTCGCGCAGCTGCAGCTCGAGGTGGTTGCGGGCGTCGTTGTCGTGCTCGACGAGCGTGACCGAGTTGGCCAGGTAGAACCGGCGCTCGGTCTCGACCACGTAGCTGAACAGCGGCAGGACGTCGCGGTACTCCTTGTACAGCTGGAGCTCCATCTCGGTCTCGTACCGCTCGAGGTCCTCTTCGCTCATGAGCCTCAGTGTACGGGTGCCCCGGGCCAATGCCGGGGCCGCTCGGAGAACTACATGAACGCGCTGCGCCCCGGCGGCCACACCCGGACGAAGGCGCGGCCCACCACCGTCGACCTGTCGATGGGGCCGAACACCCGGCTGTCCGACGAGTTCTCCCGGTTGTCACCCATCACCCACAGCTGGTTGTCTCCGAGCGTGACGGGTGGGAAGTCGCGGGTGGTGGGGCCGAGCGGCAGATAGGGCTCCACCAGCTCCTTGCCGTCGACCAACACCCGTCCCTGCCTGCCCTCGACGGTCTCGCCCGGCAGCCCGATCACCCGTTTGATGTACTCCTGGGTCGACGGGGCGGACAGGCCGACCGACTGCATCACGCCCCGGACCACCTTGATGGGCAGCGCCGTCTCGTCGGGAAGGTCGGCCAACGCCGTCGACGCCGGCGCGTCGAACACCACCACGTCGCCCCGGCGAGGGTCGTGCAGCCGGTAGGCGAGCTTGGACACGACGACTCGGTCGCCCACCTCCAGCTGCGGGATCATCGACCCCGACGGGATGAAGAAGGCCTGGGCCACGAACGTCTTGATGACGAAGGCGATGACCAGGGCGGTGACGACGAGGACGAGCCCCTCGCGCAGCAGCCGGCCGGAGGCCGACAGTCGATCGCGTGCGTGCAAGGAGAGCGCCACGGGTCAGGAAGACGAGAACGAGGTGGAGCGGGGACGAACGGCTACGACGTGCAGCCTGCGTGAACCTGGACCGGGCAAGGAGTTCAGCGTCGGCCAATCACGGGTCGGACTGTCACCGAGCCGAACGCTTCTCCTTGATCTTCGCCGCCTTCCCGGTGAGGTCACGCAGGTAGTACAGCTTGGCCCGCCGTACGTCGCCCATGGTGACCAGCTCGATGCGGGAGAGGATCGGCGAGTGGACTGGGAACGTGCGCTCCACGCCGACGCCGAAGCTCACCTTGCGGACGGTGAACGTCTCGCGCACGCCCGATCCCTGCCGCCGGATGACGGCGCCCTGGAAGACCTGCACCCGCTCGCGGTTGCCTTCGACGACCCGGACGTGCACCTTGACGGTGTCGCCGGGATTGAACGTGGGAATGTCGTCGCGCAGGCTGTCGCGGTCGACGATGTCAGTCGGGTTCATAAGGCAGGGGGTTTCATGGCGCGACAGGCTCCTCAGGGGTTCCCGGATCGGGACCAGGATACGCCGACGGGCCGAACATCTCCAGCAGGGCCTCCTCGTCGGGAGCCAGCCCGCCCCTCGCCTCGATCAGATCGGGCCGGTTCTCCCGGGTGCGGGCCAGGGCCTGGGCCCGTCGCCAGGCCGCGATGCGGCCATGGTCGCCCGAGCGCAGGATCTCGGGGACGGCCCAGCCGCGGAACTCGGCGGGGCGGGTGTAGTGCGGGTACTCGAGCAGCCCGGTGGTGAAGGACTCGTCCCCCGCCGACGCCTGGTTGCCCATGACGCCCGGCACCAGCCTGGTCACCGCCTCGACGACGACGAAGGCGGCCGCCTCGCCGCCCGCCAGCACGAAGTCGCCTATCGACAGCTCGCCGTCGACGAGGTGGAGGCGCACCCGCTCGTCGACTCCCTCGTAGCGCCCGCACAGCAGCGAGAACCCGTCCGACGCCGCCAGCTCGGCGGCCAGGGCCTGGTCGAAGCGACGACCACCCGGGTCGAGCAGGAACAGGGGCCGGGGCGGGTCGACCTCCTCCACCGCTCTGAAGACGGGCTCGGGGGCGAGCACCATCCCGGGCCCGCCGCCGAACGGGGTGTCGTCGACCGACCGGTGACGGTCGGTGGCGTGGTCGCGGATGTCGTGGATCCGCACGTCCACCACGCCCCGCTCGCGCGCCTTCCCCAGCAGCCCGCCGGCAAGAGCAGGCTCCAGGAGCTGCGGCAGCACGGTGAACACCGAGATCCTCATGCGGGGCCCCTGTCTAATCGGGAGACGGCAGTCTCATCGGGAGACGGCAGTCTCATCGGGAGACGGCAGGTGCCTCCGCACCGGCGCGCGCCCGTCACAAATCGTGCAGCCTTGGTACCTTGTCCCGGCACGACTGGCTCAACGCCTCGGTCCCAACAGGCTGGGGACTTCTTCCTGAACCTTCTACGGCGGAGGGCGGGAACGGAAGGAGGTGAATGCATATGCAAACTCTGACCATTCGATCGGCCAGCAGAGTCGTCGTGATGACGCTGCTGGCATGCGCATTGGCTGCGGTCGCCCTGCTCCTGCTCGGCGCCACCGCAGCCCATGCCGACGCTGAGTCGGGTGACTCCGGCAACTCCGGCGACACCGGATCGGCCATCGCAGTCGGCGGCGCGAACAGCGACGCCGAGCTCGGGGGCCGGTTCCAACGCCAACGCCGGCAGTGGGAACACCGGCGGCGCCTCGAACACCGTCATCATCGGCGTCGCAGGCGGCGACGGTGGCGACGGAGGCGCCTCACTGGCGGTCTCCGGCGACGGCGGCGCAGCTGCCAACGCAGGCGGCGGCCTCGCCGTCGGTGGCGACAGCCTGGCCGTCTCCGATTCCGGCGGCGGCAATGGCGGTGACGTCAACGTCAACGTCAGCCCGGTGGCCACGTCCGGCAGCTCGGGCGCGACGGTGGCGCAGTCCAGCGCCACCAACACCGGCGACACGGGCGACGCCTCGTCGAGCGCGGTCTCGTCACCGGTCGCCATCTCCGGCGACTCGGGCAGCACCGGATCAACGGGCGCGGCGTCGTCGAACCCGACGGCCACCAACTCCGGCATCCTCGGTGTGGCGATCGCCGTAGGTGGCGAGGCGGAGTCGGGCGACTCGGGCAACTCCGGCGATACCGGATCCGCACTCGCCATCGGCTTCGCCGACAGCTCGGCCAACAGCGGCGCCGCCTCCAGCGCGAACGCGCAGTCGGGTAACACCGGCCGCGTGTCCAACCTGGTGGCGATCTTCGCTGTCGGCGGCGACGGTGGGAACGGCGGGCTCGCCCTGGCCGTCTCCGGATCCGGAGGTCCAGCGATCAACCTGCTGGGCCCCGGCATCGCCATCGGCGGTGACAGCGTCGCAATCAGCGACTCGAACGGAGGAGCAGGCGGGAACGTGACGATCGTCGCCAACCCGGTGGCTACCTCCGGCGGGTCGGGGGCCACGACGGCCCAGTCCAGCGCCACGAACACCGGGAACACGGGGAACGCCACCTCGGGCTCGGTGTCCTCGCCGCTGGCAGGCTCCGGGGACTCCGGGGGCACCGGGTCAACCGGTCCCGCAACCAGCAACCCGACCGCCATCAATACCGCCCTGCTCGGCATAGCCATCGCCTTCGACGACCCCTGACACCGAGCAGGGAACCAACGCATCCTTCCGAGGGCCTCCCGCAGTGGGGGCCTCGGCGCGTGCAGCGTTGCGGGTCCCTGGCGTCAGCGGCGCTAGCGCTAGCGTGAGCCTTCCGATCACCAGCAACACAGGGAGCACTCATGAGAAGGCGTACGGCGGCGGGACTCTGCTCCCTGGTAGTGGCGGTCACATTGATGGCAACCGCGAGTCCCGCGTCGGCGGCCCCGCTCCAGAACTTCCAGCTGACGAGCACCACTGCCGGCGACATCGCGGCGGCCCAGGGCGCCGTCGCCAACGGCGTCGGAACCTTCACGGAGACTGGCCTGAACTCCGAGACGATCCTCATCGCCGGCGAGAACCCGATCTTCATGACCCAGCACCCCGCGTTCCAGGCCGTGTCCGTCGATCCCCGGACCTGCCGGGCGACGGTGGTGGAGAGGGGCGCGTTCGAGTTCTCCCAGCAGGACGGCGAGATCACCTACGGTGGCTCAGGGACCTACACGTTGGCCGGAACCGTCATCGGTCAGCGAACCGGTACCGGCTGTGTCTTCTCGTCGACGTCCCCCGAGCAGTCCACACTCACCGCCAAGTCGACGGAGATCCACGCTGTCGCGTAGACATCGCCGGTCCGGCGTCGTCCAGATCCCGGCGGGATAACTGCCTCCGAGGGAGCCCGTCAGCGCGGGTTCCCTCGCACCGGCGCAGCACGTCCCGTGAACGGTGTGCTGCGGGAGCATCGGCTGAAACCGGGCGGGCATCGACTCTCCCCGATCGTGGGCGCTTGATGCCAGACCACTGGCGGTGGCTTTCGGTCTACCTTGAGGGCGTTGTGCAGCCGGAGAAACGCGACGTCGAGGCTCGGGTTGACGACCGAGATGACCTCGTTGACCGTATCGACCGGGGCGACAGTGCCGCCTTGGGCGAGCTCTTCGAGCACGTCACCGGGGCCAGGGTGCGTTCGGTGAAGGTCAACCTCCTCGGCCGCTAGGCCTGACTGTCCCCCCGAAGGCTCCCACGGCGTGCTGCACGGGTGGGGTATGGTGCGAACGCATGTTCGACCTGAATCCCCAGCAGCTCGCTGCCGTCGAGCACGACGGCGGTCCGCTGCTCGTCCTGGCCGGGGCCGGCACCGGCAAGACCGGCACGCTCGCCCACCGGGTGGCCCGCCTGCTGCGCTCGGGCGTCGTCCCCGATCGGATGTGCCTGCTCACCTTCAGCCGGAGGGCGGCCCAGGAGATGCTGGGCCGGGCCGGGCGCCTGGCCGGTGCCGACGGCGCACTCGCCGGGGCCGCGGCCGGGGCCGCTGGGCGGGTGTGGGGCGGCACGTTCCACGCCGTCGCCAACCGCGTGCTTCGCCTCCACGGCCGGCGTCTGGGCATCGATCCCGGGTTCTCGATCCTCGACCAGGGCGACGCCGTGGAGCTGTTCGGCTTCGTCCGCCACGACCTCGGCCTCTCCCACGTCCGGGGCGGCCGCCGCTTCCCGCAGCCGGCCACGCTGGCCGCCGTCTACGACAGGGTCGTCAACACCGGCGAGCGGCTGCCGGCCGTCCTCGAGCGGTCGTTCCCCTGGTGCGCCAAGGAGGCCGACGGCATCCGGGCCGTCTTCGAGGGCTACGTGGCCCGCAAGCGCGAGCACCAGCTCCTCGACTACGACGACCTGCTCCTGTACTGGCGGGCCCTCGACGCCGTACCCGGGCTGCTGGCCGGGCTGTTCGACCACGTGCTCGTCGACGAGTACCAGGACACCAACGCCCTCCAGGCCGACATCCTGGCCGCCCTGCGACCCGACGGTGCCGGGCTCACGGTCGTCGGCGACGACGCCCAGGCCATCTACGGCTTCCGCGCCGCCAGCAGTGGGAACATCCTCGCCTTCCCCGACCGGTTCCCCGGCACCACCGTGGTCCGCCTCGAGCAGAACTACCGCTCCACCACGCCCATCCTCACCGTGGCCAACACCGTCATGGCCGAGGCCGCGCCCGGCACGCAGCTTGGCGACACGGAGCTTGGCCGCATGGAGCTGTGGTCGAAGGTCGCCGGCACCCGCCGGCCGCTGCTGCGCACCTGCGCCGACGAGATGGCCGAGGCCGAGGCGGTGTGCGACTCGGTGCTGGCCCACCGGGAGCACGGCGTGGCTCTCCACGACCAGGCGGTGCTGTTCCGGGCCTCCCACCACGCCGACCTGCTCGAGCTGCAGCTGGTCCGCCGCAACATCCCGTACGTAAAGTACGGCGGGCTCAAGTTCCTCGAGGCCGCCCACGTCAAGGACCTGATGGCCCTGCTGCGGGTGCTCGACAACCCGTGCGACGAGCTGGCCTGGTTCCGGCTCCTCCAGCTGCTGGAGGGCGTCGGCGCCGCCACCGCCCGCCGCTGCATGGCCGCCATTGGCCTGGGCCCGCAGAAAGCGGTCGATGGCGGCGCCGTCGACCCGGCCCTCACCCCGCTGGCCCGGTTCCTCGCCGCGCCCGTCGCCGTCCCCGCGTCGGCCCGGCCGGAGCTGTCCCTGCTGCGGGCGGCGCTGGCCGAGTGCGCCGACGGCTGCCTGCCGGGCGGGGCCACTCCCCCGGCGGGCGTGCAGGTCGAGCGGCTCCTCCGTTGGCTGGCGCCGGTGATCGAACGGGTCTACGCCGCGCCAGCGGCCAGGATCGACGACCTGCGCCGCCTGGAACAGGTCGCGGCCGGAGCGGTCAGCCGGAGCCGGTTCGTCGGCGACCTCACCCTCGACCCGCCCCGGTCCACCTCCGACCTGGCCGGCCCGCCCCTGCTCGACGAGGACTGGCTCGTCCTGTCCACCGTCCACTCGGCCAAGGGCGGCGAGTGGGACGTCGTCCACCTGCTGCACGCCAGCGACGGTATGTTCCCGTCCGACATGGCCACCGGTGACGCCGAGAGCATCGAGGAGGAGCGGCGGCTGCTGTACGTGGCCGTCACCCGGGCCCGCCACGCCCTGGAGGTCAACGCCCCCCTGCGCTACCACCACCACGGCCCCAACCGCCTGGCCGACGCCCACAGCTATCGCCCAGGTCAGCCGCTTCCTGTCCCAGGCTGTGCAGGCCCACATGGACCTGACCCACGAGGACAAGGGCCGTGCCGGAAACCAGTTGTTGTACGACCACTCTGCCACCGGCGCCACCGGCCCGGCGTTGGGCCTGGCGTCGGTCGACAGCCTGCTGGCCGGCCTCTGGAGCTAACCGGGGTGGCCCTGGTGGGTGACCCTGGCCGTGAGCCGGGTGAGAACCTCGATCGCCGCCGCCGCGGCCAGGCCGAGCACCACCGAGGTGGCGATCGTCAGCACAGAAGGCAGGCGCAGCTCGAAGAACTCCCGCCCGGACGGCACGACGAAGGCCAGCAGCGAGAGCCCGGCCATGGCTCCGACCAGGACGATCTTCCACGTGAGCCAGGGTCGGGCCTGGATGGCCAGGACCCACAACGAGGTCATGAGGAACACGATCGTTGCCGCCGTGCGGGCCTGCTCCGGCGCCGCCTCCTCGGCCCTGGCAAGGCCGTACGCGGTCATCACCGCCGCCGCCGTCACCGTCCCGGCCGGAACGGCGAAGGCCAGTACCCGGCGGACGAAGCCGGGCATGAACCGGCGGGAGTTAGGACCGAGGGCGAGGAAGAAACCGGGGATGCCGATGGCCACCGAGCTGACCAGGGTGACCTGCC
Source organism: uncultured Acidimicrobiia bacterium (assembly GCA_963827345.1). Taxonomy (GTDB): domain Bacteria; phylum Actinomycetota; class Acidimicrobiia; order Acidimicrobiales; family AC-14; genus CAWGUU01. Next base: position 1,443,212 of record CAWHAN010000006.1, read on the forward strand.
GGGGCAGGAACGGGTACGGCCAGCGGGCGATGGCGATGGAGATCGACAGCAGCAGGGAGCACACGTTCTTGGTGAGGAACAGGGCGGCAACCCGCTCCACGTTGGCGATGACCCGCCGGCCCTCGGCCACGACGCGGGGCATCACCGAGAACTGGTCGTCGAGAAGCACCAGCTGGGCCACCGACCGCGTGGCCGCGGCCCCGGAGCCCATGGCCACGCCGATGTCGGCCGACTTGAGGGCGAGCACGTCGTTGACCCCGTCGCCGGTCATGGCCACCACGTGGCCGCGGGAGTGCAGGGCCTTCACCATGGCCCGCTTCTGCTCGGGGACGACCCGGCCGAACACGGAGTGCTCGTCGAGGGCGGCCGCCAGGGCCTCCGGGTCCTCCCCGAGCTCCCGGGCGTCGACAGGGACGGCCGCCCCGGGTGCCTCCACCCGCCGGGCCACGGCGCCCACCGTGCGGGGGTTGTCGCCGGAGAGGATCTTGACGGCGACGCCCTGCTCGGCGAAGTAGCGCAGCGTCTCGCCCGCGTCGGGCCGCAGCGTCTCCTGGAGGACGACGAGGGCGACGGGCTCGAGGCCCGGTGGCAGCCGGTCGCCGGCAAGCCCGACGGTGGCGCGGGTGAGGAGCAGGGTCCGGCTGCCGGTGGCGGCCAGCTCGGAGGCCCTGGCCATGGCCGGGTCGTCGGTCGGGACGTCGGGCATGACCATCTCGGGGGCCCCGAGGACCCAGGTGCCCCGGCCCTCGAAGCCGGCGGCGCTCCACTTCCTGTCGGACGAGAAGGCCACCGATCCCACCCGCTGCCAGTCCGGCGGGGCGGGGAACGCCTGGCGCAGCGCCAGCAGGGTGGCGTTGGCGTCGTCGCGGGAGGCCAGGGCGCCGAGCGCCGCCTCCACGGCGTCGCGCCGGGCGCCGCCGAGCACCTCCAGGTGGTCGTAGGCGACGTCTCCCTCGGTGAGCGTCCCTGTCTTGTCGACGCACATGACGTCGACCCTCGCCAAGCCCTCGACGGCGGGCAGCTCCTGGACGAGGACCCGGCGCCGGGCGAGGGTGAGGGCGGTGGCGAAGAAGGCCACGCTGGTCAGGAGGACGAGCCCCTCCGGCACCATGCCGACCAGGCCGGCCACCGCGCCCCGCACCGCGTCCTGCCACGTGTCGGTCGACCGGCTCTGGCTGACGAACAGGAGGGGACCGACCACCACGATCGCCACCGCCACGTACTTGAGGATGCGGTTGATGCCGTTCATCAGCTCCGACGACGTCGTCGTGTAGCGCCGGGCGTCCTCGGTCATCCGGCTGGCGAAGGAGGCGGCGCCCACGCCGGTGACCCGGGCCTGCCCCGAGCCGACGACCACGAAGCTGCCGGAAAAGACCTGGTCGCCGGCCCGCTTGGCGACGTGGTCGGACTCGCCGGTGAGCAGCGACTCGTCGACCTCGAGCCCCTCGACGGCCAGCAGGATGCCATCGGCGGCGACCTGGTCCCCCGCCCTGAGCTCGAGGAGGTCGTCGAGGACCACGTCCTCGGTGGCGATCTCCACCGCCTCGCCGTCGCGGACGGCCCGGGCTCGCGGCGCGTTCAGCACGGCCAGGTGGTCGAGCGTCCGCTTGGCCCTGACCTCCTGGACGATGCCGATCAGGGTGTTGCACACGAGCACCAGGCCGAACAGGGCGTCGCGCCAGAAGCCCGTCGCCAGCACGGCCACCGTCAGCCCGCCCAGCAGGAAGTTGAAAGGCGTGACGACGTTGGCCCGCACGATTTGGCGCAGCGATCGACCGCTGCCGTGGGGCGCCCGGTTGGTCTCGCCGCGCTGCACGCGCTCACGGACCTGGGCGGCAGTCAGGCCGTCGAGCTCGATCGAGGGCGCGGGGGAGGGTGCGGAGGAGGTCATCGCTGCCGTATTCACAGTAGGAGTCCGGCGCCGGGTGTCACGCCGCCGGCGTGGCGACGACGACCGTCCCGCCACTGTCGCGGGATGCGTCTGGGGCAGGCGGCGTCGGGGACGAGCCGGCCGCTGCCTGCCCCAGCTGCGACCTCACGCCACCGGATCTCGATGTCCTACACCGAGAACCTCGCGCTCCTGTCTGGCCGCGTCCTACGGACCTCTACGTCCCCGGCAGAGGATCGGTTCGCGCCCCGCGACATTCCGCGGGGAACCAGGAGCGTCGGCGAACCGCCAACCTCGATGCGGCGGTAGCGAACCCGGAGCCGGGACCTCGCCGTCGCAGGTCGAGCAAGAGGCGAACCACCAACTTTGATGCCGCCATAGCGCCCCTGGAAGGACCGGAAACGCCCGAACAGGGGCGCTACGGACGATCCGAACGCGAGTAGCTGGTGGGGCGTCAGCCCCCGAAGGCCATGACCTCGCCGTCGCAGGTGACGAACACCCGGGCGCCGTCGGGGGGGAGGGTGCCTGTGGAGGCCCGTACCACCAGGCGGGTGCCGTCGTGGAGGGTGACCTTGGCCAGGGCGTCGTGGCCGAAGTACTGGTGGTCGTCGACGACGGCGTCGCCCACCGCGCTCGGCACGAGCCGTAGCTGCTCGGGGCGCACCACCAGGCGGAGCGGGCCGGCGGCGTCGCCCTCGCGGCCGCTCCCCCGGTACTCGAGCACGCCCAGGGCGCAGGATGCCTTGCCGGGGCCGGCGGCTTCGCCGTCGAGCATGTTGGCGTTGCCGACGAACCCCGCGACCCACGGGTCGGCGGGCCGGCGGTAGATCTCCTCGGGGATGCCGGCCTGGATCACCCGACCGGCGTGCATGACCGCCACCACGTCGGCGGTCGAAAGCGCCTCCTCCTGGTCGTGGGTGACGAACAGGGCGGTGGCGCCCGAGGCCCGCAGGATCTCCCGCACCTCGGTGCGGATGCTGACCCGCAGGGCGGCGTCGAGGTTGGCGAAGGGCTCGTCGAGGAGGACGACCGAGGGGGCGGGGGCCAGGGCCGGGCCAGGGCCACCCGCTGCTGCTGCCCGCCCGAGAGCTCATGGGGCATCCGGTCGCCCAGGCCCGACAGGCCGGCCAGCTCGAGCATGGCGTCGACCCGCTCGGCCCGCCCCGGCTTGCGGTCGAGCCCGAAACCGACGTTCTTGGCCACGGTGAGGTGGGGGAACAGGGCCTGGTCCTGGGGGACGATGCCGACCTGGCGTCCCTCGGGCGGCACGTGCACACCCGGGCCGGCGACGCAGTGGCCGCCAACGGCGATGGTGCCGCCGTCGATGCGCTCGAAGCCGGCGACGGCTCGGAGCAGGGTTGTCTTGCCGCAGCCGGACGGGCCAGCACGGCGACGAGCGTCCCCGGCAGCACCGACAGGTCGGCCCCGTCGAGGGCCTGCACGTCGCCGAACGACTTGGTGACGACCGACACTTCCACGGCGGTGCCGGTGAGCAGCTCGGGGCCCTTGCCGGTCACGCCGCCCCCCTACCCTTGCCGAGGCGCCGGGAAAGCACCCACGTCGGGACCGCCGCCAGCATCACGAGCATCGCCGCCGGCACCGCCGCCGCCCCGTAGGCCCCTACCGACGTCTCCGACCACAGGCGGGTGGCCAGGGTCTCGAACCCGGTGGGCGCCGAGCAGCAGTGTGGCCGGAAGCTCCTTCATGCAGGCGAGGAACACCAGGGCGGCGCCGGCGGCCACCCCCGGGGCCAGGAGCGGGGCGGTGACGGTGCGCATGACGGACATGGGCCGCTTGCCGAGTGAGCGGGCGACCTCCTCGAGGACCGGAGGCGCCTGTAGGGCCGACGTGTAGATGGCACTCACGGCGAGGGGCAGGAGGAGGACGAGGTAGGCGAAGATCAGGACTGGCAGGGTCTGGTAGAGCGACGACAGGTACCGGGCGGAGAAGAACACCAGCGACAGCGCGATCACGATACCGGGCAGGGCGTGGCCGACGTACGACGCCCGCTCGATGGCCCCGACGACCTTGCCCCGGTGGCGGGCGGCCAGCAGGGCCACCGGGACCGCGGCGGCGGCGGTGACGAGGGCCCCCAGCGACGAGGCCAGGAGTGAGCCACCGGCCGCGGCCCACGCCCGTCCCATGTCGACGTCGGCCTGCACGCTCTCGAGCAGCCAGCGGACGAGCACCACGCCCGGCAGGCCGAGGGCAAGGGCGGCCGTGCCCACCGGCACGGCCAGCGCCGCCCACCGTCCCCGCCCCAGGCTGACGACGGCCGGCGGGCGGCTGGCCCCAGGCCCCGCGGCGTAATACTTGGCCCGGCCCCTCGTCCTGGCCTCGGCCACCACGACCACGAAGGTGACGGCCAGCAGCAGGCAACCCAGGATGGCCGCCGGCGTGCGGTCGAAGCTGCTCCGGTAGGACTGGTAGATGGCGTGGGTGAAGCTGTTGAACCGCAGGATGGAGACGGCGCCGAACTCCGACAGCACGTAGAGGAAAACGAGCAGCGACCCAGTGGCGATCGAAGGTCGCAGCTGGGGCAGGGTGACCCGGCGGAAGGTGCGGGCCGAGCCGTCGCCCAGCGACCTGGCCACCTCCTCGAAGGTGGGGTCGATGCGCTCGAGGGCGGCGGCCACGGGCAGGAACACCAGCGGGTACGAGAGCAGGGTGAGCACCAGCCAGGACCCCTTGAACCCGGTCAGGCCCGGGAACACCGAGATGTAGGCGAAGGCGCCCACGTAGCTGGGGATGGCCAGCGGCACCGCCGCCACCACCCGCCAGGCCCGGCGCCCGGGGAGGTCGCAGCGGACGGTGAGCCACGCCAGGGTGACGCCGAGGACGGCGCAGGCGGCGGTGACGGCGGTGGCCAGCCCCACGCTGCGGACGAGCAGCCAGCCGGTGTCGGCCGAGAACAGGACGTCGCCGACGGTGGCCCACCCGCCCTCGCCGGCCCGGAGAACCAGGTAGCCGAGCGGCAGCAGGGCGGCCACTGCCACCGCCGCCGCAACACAGGTCAGCACGACCGGCAGTCGTACCCGCCCGGCAGCCGCACCCGCCCGGCCGGGCCGACGGTCGAGCCCGGCCGGGACCGGTTCCTCGACGACGAGCACGGCGGGATCGCTCAGTGGACCAGCTCGCCCCTCGGCCGCCGACGAGGGGTCGGCGGGGCCATCGCATTCCCCGAGAGGAGAAGGTTTGCCGCTGGCCGTTCACGCCGGCGAAGCCGGCCACTCCGGCTGGCGGCCCCGGCCGGCGCAGCCGGCCGGCGAAGAAGTGGGCGGAGGCCGGCCGGCTCCGCCGGCCGGCTGGAGCGCGAGCAACTCGCCGAGGAAGCTCCGCTTCCGAGCGCGATCACAAGAGGCCGGCCTGCTTGAGCATGGCGAGCGTCTGGTCGAGGGTGCCGAGGTCGGAGAGGTCGATGTCGGGGCTCTGGATGTCGGCCAGCTTGGGCAGCGAGGGCAGGGGCTGGACTCCGCCAGACAGGGGGAACTCGAAGTTCTTGTCGGCGAAGAAGGTCTGGGCCGAGGGGCTGAGCAGGTACGACACGAACCGGTCGGCCGCTTCCTTGTGGTCGGACGACTTCAGCACGCCGACGCCGGCCACGTTGATGAGGGCGCCGGGATCGCCGTTGACGGTGAAGTGGTTGCGGGCCACCATCTTGTCCTCGCCGATCTCGTTGGCCAGCTGGTACCAGTAGTAGTGGTTGATCAGGCCGAGGTCGATCTCACCGTCGTTGACGGCCTTCAGGATCAGGGCGTTGTCGTTGTAGGTCTTGACGTCGTTGGCCTTCAGCGCGTCCAGGAACTCCTTCGTGCGCTGCTCGCCCACCTGCACCCGCATGGCGGTGACGAAGGACTCGAACGACCCGTTGGTGGGGGCGATGCCGACGCGGCCCTTCCACTTGGGGTCGGTGACGGCGAACACGCTGGTGGGGACCTCGGCGTCGGGGACCTTGGCGCTGTTGGCCACGATCACCCGGCCCGGCCGGTGATGCCGATCCAGTCGCCGTCCTCGGCCCGGTACTTGGACTCGACCTCCGCCAGCGTCTCTGCCGGGATGGGGGCGAACAGGCCCACCTTGTCGACCGAGCCGAGGGCGCCGGCGTCCTGGGCGAAGAAGATGTCGGCCGGCGAGTTCGGCCCCTCCTCGGCGATCTGGGCGGCCAGCTCCGGCGTGGCGCCGTACCGGACCTTCACCTTGACGCCGGTGTCCTTGGTGAACTGGTCGATGATGGGCTGGATCTGGACCTCGGCCCGTCCCGAGTAGAGGGTGAGCGTCGACGCCGAGTCCGAGCCGCCGCCACTGCATGCGGCAGTGACGACGGCCACCACGCCGATCGCGATCCCGGCGACGACCGCCCGCCTGCGAGGAGAGCGGAGGCGGCCAGGGGTGCGGAAGGTCAAGGGGGTCTCCCAGGAGTAGTAGGCGTACCTAACCTCATCCTAGAGGGCTACCTGATGGAGTTGCGACCGCGGCTTTCCCCAGACGATCGGGGCGGAAAGATCAGGCGGGCCAGATGGGCGGCTGGTCGGCGTTCGGGTTCGGGAACGACGTGCCGTAGCGGACGGTGCCCAGCACCCTGATGTTCTTCAGGTTGTCGGGGTTCTTCACCGTCTCGTCGCCCAGCGGGTTCTCCGAGAGGAGGACCATGTCGGCGATCTTCCCCACCTCCAGCGTGCCGCGCTCGTTCTCCATGCCGTACTGGTAGGCGGCGTCGACGGTGTAGCCCTTGACCGCCTGCTCCATGGTGATCCGCTGGTCTCCCGGCGCGACGTCGGCGTCGACCGCCACGGGGGGGCACTCCGACGGGTTCCTGTTGGGGTACCACGGCGGCTGCTGCACGTTGCGGGTGACCGCCGCCCACATGGCGAACAGGGGGTAGGGCGGGTCCACCGGCGAATCGGTGTGCAGGGTGACCCGCCCCGTCTTCTCGATCGCCGCCTTCGCCGGGTACGAGTTCAGGGTCCGCTCGGGACCGATGACCTGCTGGCACTCCGGCAACCCGTAGAAATACACGTTGGCGGGCATGACGCTGAGCACGGCCGTCTCGACCTGGCTGACGGCATCCATCTGCTCAGGCGTCATGAAGGCGATGTGCAGCATGACGTCGCGCTTGCCCTCCGGGGGCGGCGTGCCCCTCGTCGCCAGCACGGCGTCGACCGCCAACTGGACGGCGCCGTCCCCGATCTGGTGCATCACCACCGGGAAGCCGGCCTTGTGGGCCGCTACCAGCCGTGCCCGCAGCCGGGCCTCGTCGATGTCGGGGAGGCCGCGGTAGGGCTGAGCGAACAGCCCGCTGTCGGTGAAGGGGGCGAACGACCGCCGGTAGTGCGACTCGAAGTAGGCGGTGTAGCCCTGGGGGGAGCCGTCGGTGAACGACTTGAGCGCGGGGACGGTGAGAAGGGGGTTGCCCTCGAACAGCTTCCTGCCCTTGACGCCGGTGTCGATGGTCGCGGCGTAGTCCCCGGTGGTCGCGACGTAGGCGAGCATGGCCGCCGACACCGGGAAGGTCGACGCCGCACCCCCCTCCGCCACCTTGGCGTACAGCTCCATGGCGGGGTACGAGGCGGTGCCTTCCTGGATCAGCGTGTAGCCGTGCTGGGCGTAGATCTCCGCCACCTGCTGGAGCAGGGTGCCACCGATGCCGGGGTTCCGCTGGAAGACCCCGTTCTGGAAGACGGGGATCGCGTACTGGGCCAGGTCCTCGTCGAGCTGGCCGAGGTTGGCGAGGGCGGTCTCCTGGGTCGGGTTGACGTTGGGCTTGTAGCACTTGCTCGCCGATGGGTCAGGGTTCTCGCCGTCGGTGCCACAGATGTTCAGGGCCTTCAGCGCCGGCGTGTTGACGAAGACGAAGTGGCCCGACTCCGCGGTCACGACGATCGGGACCTCCGCCGAGATGGCGTCGAGCTGTTCTCGGGCCTTTCCGTTCTCGAGGTTCGGGCAGTCGTACGCCAGGCCGATCGGGTTCTCGCAGTTGGAGCTGTGGCCCAGCCGGGACGAGTCGTAGTTGAACGCCAGCACCGGCAGAGGCTGGCTCGGGTTGGCCGCCACGTTCTGCGCCACGCGGGCCTGCAGGCGTGCAACCACGTCGTCCTGGTTCTGGACCGGGATGAAGCACAGCTGGGGGTCGTCGGGCGTCGTGCAGCGGGGATCGCCGGGCGGCGGCTTGAAGTACACGTTGATGCCGGAAACGTCGAGCCAGTTGGCGGGGTCGTTGTAGAGCGACATGGCCTGCATGTGGGAGTGGGGGTCGATGAACCCCGGCAGGACCGTCGCCCCGTTCAGATCGGTCGACGGGGTGCCGGCCGGCGCCATCTTCTGGATCTCCTCGGTGGTGCCGATGCCGACGATCGTGGTCCCGGCGACGGCGACGGCCTGGGCGGTCGTGCCCTTCGAGTCCATGGTGACCACGTTGCCGTTGACGTAGATCGCGGTGGGGGCGGCGTTGGTCGGCACCGTCGTCGGCGTCGACGAGTCGTCGCCGTCGGAGCTGCACGCCGCGACCACGAGCGCCATGGCGAGCGCCACCAGGACATATCCACGCCTATTGACAGAGTCGGAACGTCCCATGCAAGTGCCTCCCAGCCCGCTGTCCTCTGTAAAACCGGACAGGCTGCCACATCGGCAGCCGTTCCGTACCTCGCCCGGCCCTCGCCGGTGGCTCGGTGTTGGTACGGTGCTGACCCGTGGCCGGCGACAAGCGTGAACGACACAAGGCAGGACACCAGGCCCGCATGGCCGCCCTCGCCGCGGAGCGCCGGCGCCAGCGGCTGATCCGACGGCTCATCTGGGCCGGCGTCGCCGTCATCGGCGTCGGGTTCGTCGTCGTGCTCGTCAACCGGCTGAGCGACGACGACGGCTCGACGGTGGCGTCGTCCACCACCACCACCTTCGTGCCCACCAACACCTCGGTGGTCCCGGCCACCGGCTCCGCCGCGGGGAAGCCGTGCGTCGCGGTCGCCGATCCCCTGCCGGCCGGCTCACCCGAGATCCCCGTGGAGGTGGGCCCGCCACCCGCGGTGCTGATAACCAAGGACCTCGTGGTGGGCACGGGGCCGCCTGTTCCAGCCAACGCCACCGTCACCGTCAACTACACCGGAGCGGCCTGCTCGACAGGCAAGATCTTCGACTCGTCCTACGCCCGCGGCCAGACCGCCACGTTCGCCCTCAGCGGCGTCATCAAGGGCTGGACCGACGGCATCCCCGGCATGAACGTGGGCGGCCAGCGACTGCTCGGCATCCCCGCCGACCAGGCCTACGGGGCCCAGGGCCGTCCCCCGGAAATCGCCCCCGACGAGCCCCTCTGGTTCGTCGTCGAGGTCACAGACGTAAAGACCGGCTGACCCGGGGTACGGTCGCCACGTTGAGCGAGCCGCACCGATGAGCGAGCCGCACCAATGAGCGAGCCGCACCGATGAGCGACCCGCGGGTGTTGTCGATGGTGCTCGCCGGCGGGGAGGGGAAGCGGCTGTTCCCACTCACGGCGGACCGGGCCAAGCCCGCAGTCCCCTTCGGTGGCCACTACCGGCTGATCGACTTCGCCCTGTCGAACCTGGCCAACGGCGGGTTCCTGCGGATCGTCGTGCTGACCCAGTACAAGAGCCACAGCCTCGACCTGCACATCTCCCGCACCTGGCGCCTGTCCACCCTCCTCAGCGACTACGTCACGCCGGTTCCGGCCCAGATGCGCGTCGGCCCCCGCTGGTTCGCCGGGTCGGCCGACGCCATCTTCCAGAACCTCAACCTGATCGGCGACGAGCGCCCCGACTACACGCTCGTGTTCGGGGCCGACCACATCTACCGCATGGACCCGAGCCAGATGCTCGAGCAGCACATCGCCACCGGCGCCGGCGTGACGGTCGCGGCCATCCGCGTGCCGGCCGACCAGTCGAGGGAGTTCGGCGTGGTCGAGCTGGGTGGTGGTACCCGCATCGCCGAGTTCAAGGAGAAGCCGGAGGAGGTGACCGGCCTGGCCGACGCCCCCGACAAGGTCCTCGCCTCCATGGGCAACTACATCTTCACCACCAAGACGCTCGTCGAGGCCGTCGTCGCCGACGCGGCCGACCAGTCGTCGGTCCACGACGTGGGCGGCAGCATCATCCCGATGCTGGTCGGCCAGGGCACCGCCCACTGCTACGACTTCTCCCACAACGAGGTGCCCGGCGCCACCGAGAGGGACAAGGCCTACTGGCGCGACGTGGGGACGCTGGACTCCTACTACGACGCCCACATGGACATGGTGTCGGTGCACCCCGTCTTCAACCTCTACAACATGCAGTGGCCCATCCACACCCTCGGGCCGAGCCTGCCGCCGGCCAAGTTCGTGCTGGAGGACTCCCACCGCGCCGGCCGGGCCCTCAACTCCATGGTCTGCGCCGGGGCCATCGTGTCGGGCGGCGTCGTGCGGCGGTCGGTGCTCTCGCCTGGTGTGCTCGTCGAGCCCAACGCCCTGGTCGAGAACTCGGTGGTGATGCACGGGGCGGTGATCGGCGAGGGCGCGGTCGTCCGCAACGCCATCGTCGACAAGAACGTGAAGGTCGAGCCCGGCGCCACCCTGGGCGTCGACCCCGAGGCCGACAAGGCCCGATTCACGATCTCGGCCCACGGTGTCGTGGTGGTCGGCAAGGGGGAACAGGTCCATCGCACCTGACGTGCCGGGCGCGGGGGCTCGACCTCGGGTCGCGCTGCTGACCAGGGAGTTCCCGCCCGAGGTCTACGGCGGGGCGGGCGTGCACGTCGAGTACCTCACCCGCGAGCTGGCCCGTCTGGTCGACGTCGAGGTGCACTGCTTCGGCGCCCCCCGATCATCGGAGCTCGTGACGGCCACCTACCGCTCGTGGGACGCGCTGGTCGGGGGCGGCCCGGAGAGCGCCGCCCTCGGGACCATGTCGGTGGACCTGCTCATGGCCGCGGGGGTGGCGGGTGCCGACCTGGTCCACAGCCACACCTGGTACGCCAACCTCGGTGGCCACCTGGCCAAGCTGCTCCACGGCATCCCCCACGTCGTCACCAGCCACAGCCTGGAGCCGATGCGACCGTGGAAGGCCGAGCAGCTGGGCGGCGGCTACGCCCTGTCGTGCTTCTGCGAGCGCACCGCCCTGGAGGCCGCCGACGCCGTCGTCGCCGTGTCCGCGTCGGCCCGAGCCGACCTGCTGCGGGTCTACCCGGCGGTCGACCCGGAGCGGGTCAGCGTCATCCACAACGGCGTCGACACCGACGTCTACCGGCCCGACCCGGGCACCGACGTGCTCGAACGGCTGGGCCTCGACCTCGGGCGCCCGCTGGTGTTCTTCGTCGGGCGCATCACCCGCCAGAAGGGCATCGACCTGCTGCTCGACGCCGCCCCGCTGCTCGACCCGACCGCCCAGCTGGTCCTGGCCGCCGCCGCGCCGGACACGCCGGAGATGGGAGCGGAGGTGGCTCGCCGGATCCACCAGCTGCAGGGCCAGCGCACCGGTGTCATCTGGGTCGAGGAGGCGCTGCCTCGCACCGACGTCGTGCAGCTCCTCAGCCACGCCCGCGCCTTCGTGTGCCCGTCGGTCTACGAGCCGTTCGGGCTGGTCAACGTGGAGGCGATGGCCTGCGGGGCGCCGGTGGTGGCCAGCGCCGTGGGCGGCATCCCCGAGATCGTCGTCGACGGCGAGACCGGCTGGCTGGTGCCCTACGACCCCGAGGACCGGCCCGGGTTCGCGGCGGCGATGGCGGCGTCGGTCAACGGGCTGGTGGCGGATGCCGCGCTGGCCCGCCGTTTCGGGGATGCCGGACGGCGGCGGGTGCTCGACCACTTCGGCTGGGACGCCGTCGCCCGCCAGACGGTCGACCTCTACGCCGCCACCCTGCGAACAAGCAGGGGCGGCTGACAGTCCGGACGGGGATGGGCCGGCGCGGACGTGGGCCGGCGCCTTACTATTTCAGCCTCAATCGAGTCGGGGGGACGAACGTGAGGCGATTCAGCGGGATCGGTGTCTGCTGCGGTATCGGGATTGTGATGATGGTGGCGATGGCCGCCTGTGGCGGTGGCGACGACGACGACTCGACCACCACCACCGCCGCCACCCAGACCATTGGGACGTGTCAGATCAAGGCTGACACCAGCTGTCCCGGGGCCAACTTGGCCGGCGCCAACCTCAAGGGCGCCAACCTGTCCGGGGGCAACCTGAGCCAGGCCAACCTCACCGGCGCCAATCTGGAGGGGGCCAACCTGTCCAACACCAACCTGGCCGGTGCCAACCTCACCGCCGCCGTGCTCACCGGAGCCACGCTGACGAACACCAACATGGCCGGCGCCAACCTGACCCAGGCCAACTTCAAGGGCGCCAACATCTCGGGCATCAACGACACCGGTGCCACCCAGTGCGAGACCGTCCGCAACGACGGCAGCGTGAACAACTCCAGCTGCCCGCCGCCCAGCACGGTCACCACCAGCAAGACCACCAGCACCACCGCCGCCGGGACCACGCCGATCAACCTGCCCTGCACCGGCCAGCCCGGACTGTTCCTCACCGTCTACCAGAGCCAGGCCGACAACTTCGGCGTGGCGCCCAACATCGTCTCGGCCACGACCATCGTCGCCAACCAGGACCCGGCCTGCTCGTCCGACGGCTGGGCCACCCAGAGGCTCACGAACCCCGACGGCGCGTTCGTCGCCGTCTACACCGCCACCAGCGGCGGGTGGCAGCTGGTCAGCGTCAACGGCTGCCAGGGCACGAACATCCCCCAGAAGGACCAGGCCGGCCTCTGCTGAGCCCGGCTGGCGGTGGCGGGTCGGCGTCGGCGTCAGGCGTGGACCGCCACCGCCCCGCCGTCGACGTGGAGGGTGGTGCCGTGGATGTAGCCGGCCTCGGCCCGGCCAGGAAGGCGACGGCAGCGGCGACCTCTTCGGTGGTGCCGGCCCGCCCGGCCACGAAGCCGCTCGCCAGGGCGTCGAGGGCGTCGGCACCGGCGGCGGTACCGGGCGTGTGCACCGGTCCGGGTGAGACGGCGTTGACCCGCACCCCGAAGCGCCCGAACTCGGCGGCCCACGCCTTGGTTAGCAGGTCGAGGGCGGCCTTGGAGGCGCCGTAGGCCGCCGCCCCGGGAAAGCCCTGGTAGGCGGCCGCGGTGGTGATGTTGACAACGGCGCCGTGGCCTCGCTCGGCCATGCGCGGCAGCAGGGCGGTGGTGAGCAGGTAGGCGCCCCGCACGTTGAGGGTGAACATGGCGTCGAACGCGTCGCCGCCGATGTCCGGGCTGGCGGCGAAGGCGTAGACGCCGGCGTTGTTGACCAGGACGTCGACGCCGCCGAGACGTTCCTCCGCCTCGTCGGCGAGGGCGGACGGCCCGTCGAGCGTGGACAGGTCGGCGGCGATGAAGCTGGCCCGGTGTCCCAACCGCCCGGCCACGGCTCGGCCCCGCCGCTCGTCCCGCCCGGTCACGACGACCTGCGCACCGTCCTCGGCGAAGCGGGTGGCGATCTGCTCGCCGATGCCCGACGTCGAGCCGGTGACCAGGATCCTGGTGTCTTCGAACGACATGCCTGCTCCCCTGCATAGATCGATTGTGTCGATTGGACTGATTGGTCCAGACCGTAGCGGCATTGGACCGAATGGTCCAATGTATTGTTCGTGGGCATGGAGACGGCCCCGACGACCGAGCGCGGACGGCGCTCGCGGGAGCGGATCGTCGCCTCCGCCGCCGAGCTGTTCGCCCGGAGCGGGGTCAACGGCACGTCGGTCGACGACGTGCTCGACGCCGCCGGCGCCAGCAAGGGCCAGCTGTACCACTACTTCGCCAACAAGCAGGCGCTCGTGGTGGCGGTGATCGAGCGCCACGGCGAGGTCGTCATGGCAGCCAACGGCACCTTCCTCGACGACGCCCGCACCATCGACGACATCGCCCGCTGGTTCGACTTCCTCGTCGCCTACCAGGACGGCCACGGCTTCCACGGCGGCTGCCCGGTGGGCTCCCTCGCCGCCGAGCTGGCCGAGGCCGACGACGCCGCCCGCGTCGCCACCGACGCCTGCTTCACCTCGTGGCGGGTACGCATCGCCGCCGCCTACCAGCGCCTCGTCGACGAAGGCGACCTGCGGCCCGAGGCCGACGTCGAGGCGCTGGCGGCGAGCACCCTGGCCGCGGTCGAGGGCGGCCTGCTGCTGTGCAAGTCGCAGCGGTCGACTGTCGCCCTGCGGGCGATCCTTGACCTCACGCTGGCCCATCTGCGGACCTGGGCCTAAATATGACTTGTTTGGTCGGGTTTCTGCGCCTGGGGTGACGGCGTGCGAACGAGCGTCGAGATCCCTGGAACGACACCTGGGGCCGGTCGAGCCGCCTGACCTTCGACGAGCTCTGTCGCTGACCGGGGCCCCATCCCGCGGTCGCCGCCGCGGTTCCCCCGTTCGCACGATCCCCGACCCGGAGGCGTCATGGCCCTTCTCGCTGTTTCGTCGCGCCCGCAACTGCCCCTCGACGTCCGGCTGCCCATCGAGGTGCTGGGCGACATCGCCGCCGGCCTGGCCGCGGCGGTCACCGGCGACGAGGTGCGGATCGAGCCGGGGCAGCTGCGCGGGTTCGTGCGGCTCCTGGAGACCCAATCCTACGAGGCGTGGCTGATCGCCTGGGCCCCGTCGGGGCCCTCGAGCTCCACGACCACGGCGGCTCGGCCGGTGCCGTCCAGGTCGTGAGGGGCGAGCTGGCCGAGCTCTACTCAGACCTGGCCGACCGTCACCCCGCTGCGCGCCCGCATCGTGGGCGCCGGCCAGGACCTGGCCCTGACCCCCACCCGGGTCCACGAGGTCTGGACCCCGGGCTCTCACCCCGCCCTCAGCGTTCACGTCTACTCTCCCCGCATCACCACGATGACCTTCTTCGACCGCAACCTCGACCCGGCCGGCACGGTCGTGGCGTCGGTCCCCGACGATTGACACCAAAGGAGTGAGTGCCGTCGACCGGCTGCTGGAGGACGCCCGCGGGCTGCTGCCGGCGAGGCCGACGGCGTCCGACCTCCCGTCGCTGCTGGCACGCGGGGCGCTGGTCGTCGACATTCGCCCCGTCGGGCAGCGGGCCCGTGACGGCGAGCTGCCCGGGGCGGTGGTTGTCGACCGCAACGTGCTCGAGTGGCGGCTCGACCCGGGCTCGCCGCACCGTCTCCCCGAGGCGTCGGACTGGGACCGGGAGATCATCGTGGTGTGCGACGAGGGGTACGCGTCGAGCCTCGCCGCGGCCGAGCTCCAGCGCCTCGGCCTCCGGGGGGCCACCGACCTCGACGGCGGGTTCCAGGCGGTGCTGGTCGCCGGCATCCTCCCGTAGCCGTCGATGCACGAGCGGGCGCTCGCCAAGCTGACGCTCTCGCTGCGCGTGGTCGGCGTACGCCCGGACGGGTTCCACCTGCTGGAGTCGGAGATGGTCACGCTCGACTTGGCCGACGAGCTGGAGATCACGGCTGGTGACGGGCTGGAGGTCGAGGGCAACGACGCCGTCCCGCCCGGCGACGACAACCTCGTCATGCGGGCCCTGCGGGCGGCGGGGCGGCGCGCCCACGTCCGGCTGCGCAAGCGGATCCCGGTGGGCGGCGGGCTCGGTGGGGGCTCGGCCGACGCCGCCGCGGTGCTGCGCTGGGCCGGCGTCACCGACCTGGGCGTGGCCGCGTCGCTCGGTGCCGACGTCCCCTTCTGCCTCGTCGGCGGCCGGGCGTGGGTCACGGGGATCGGCGAGGCCGTCGAACCGCTGCCCTTCGTCGACAGGGATTTCACCCTGCTGACGCCCCCCTTCGGCGTGTTCACCCCCGCCGTGTACAAGACGTGGGACGAGCTCGGCGGCCCGACCGGCGAAGGCGTGAACGACCTGGAGCCGGCGGCGCTGGCGGTGGAGCCCCGCCTGGCCCGCTGGCGTGACACGCTCGGCGACGCCACCGGGCAGACTCCGGTGCTGGCGGGCAGCGGATCCACCTGGTTCGTCGAAGGGACGTTCGAGGGCCCGGGGTTCGTGCCGGTCCGCACCGACCGCCCCTAGGGAGGAGAACGGTTTGGGCAGCGCATGGGCCATCGTCGTGGCCGGCGGCAGCGGATCGCGCTACGGCGGGCTCAAGCAGTTCGAGGACCTGGCCGGCCGACGGGTCGTCGACTGGTCGCTGGCCGCGGCCCGGGAGTCGTGCGACGGCGTGGTGCTGGTGGTGCCCGTCGGGGTCGAGGAGCCCGGGGCGGTCACGGGCGGCGCGACGCGGTCCGACTCGGTGCGGGCTGGCCTGGCCGCCGTGCCGCAGGAGGCCGAGGTCGTGCTGGTGCACGACGCCGCCCGTCCCCTGGCCGGGCCCGACCTGTTCGCCCGGGCTATCGCCGCAGTGCGGGCCGGCGCCGACGGTGCGGTGCCCGTCGTCCCTGTCACCGACACGATCAAACGAGTGGATGGCAAGCGGGTCGAGGGCCAGCTGGTGATCGAGACGCTGGACCGCAGCTCGCTCGTCGCCGTCCAGACCCCGCAGGCGTTCGGCGCCCAGATCCTGCGGGACGCCCACGCCTCGGGTGGCGACGCCACCGACGACGCCGGGCTGGTGGAGTCGATCGGGGGCAAGGTCGTGGTCGTGGACGGCGACCGCTGGAACATCAAGCTCACCACGCCCGAGGACCTCGTGGTGATGGAGGCCCTGCTGGCCCAGCGCGGCGGCGGGCGGCAGTGACCACCTCCCGGGTGGGCATCGGCTTCGACGTCCACCCCTTCAGCGACGATCCGGCGCGGGTCCTCGTGCTCGGCGG
This sequence comes from uncultured Acidimicrobiia bacterium, assembly GCA_963827345.1. GTDB lineage: Bacteria > Actinomycetota > Acidimicrobiia > Acidimicrobiales > AC-14 > CAWGUU01. The sequence goes on from CAWHAN010000006.1 coordinate 1,459,826, forward strand.
GATCCGGGTGGAGGGCTCGCCTGGCCTGGCCGGCCACAGCGACGCCGACGTGGTGGCCCACGCGGTGGCCGACGCCCTGCTCGGCGCCGCCGGCCTCGGCGACCTGGGCAGCCTCTTCCCCGACTCCGACCCGGCCTGGGCCGACGCCGACAGCTGCGACCTGCTGGCCGAGGTCGTCGCAAGGGTCGCCGGCGAGGGCTGGACCGTGGCCAACGTCGACTGCTCGGTCGTCACCGAGGCCCCCCGCCTCGCCCCCCACAAGGTCGGCCATGGAGGAGCGCCTGGCGGCCGTCGTCGGCGCCCCGGTGAGCGTCAAGCCCAAGCGGGCCGAGGCCCTGGGCGCCATCGGCCGCAGCGAAGGGATGGCCTGCCTGGCGGTCGCCCTCGTCGAACGCCCCGACTACCCCTGACGCGCATCGAGTGTGCAAGAAGGTCGCATATCGCGACCCTCCTGCACACTCATTTGCGGCAAATGACCCAGGATCAGCCGTACCAGTACACGCAGCGCTCGGCCACGTACCCGGTCCTGCCGTTCCACGTCACCCTCACCCACCACGTGCTGGAGCCGCGGGGGCAGCTGTAGCTTCCGCCCGCGGTGGCCGAGCACGCCGAGGAGGCCCGCTGGCCCGGGTAGATGAGCCCGATGCGGGTGGCGCCGGTGTTCGGCTGGGTGCGGACGCTGACGGCGTCGACACCGGGTGCCGGCGTGACGTAGCAGGCCGCGGCCACTGCCGCCGTCGCGTCGGCGCTCGACGTCACTCGCGTCCCCTGCGGGGTGGGTGCCGACTCGGCCGCCGAAGCCGCCGGGGCCAGGAGCAGGGCGAGCGCGAACGAGAGGGCCAGCGCGAGGGGAATGAGTCGCCTCTGGATGGTCCCATTCAGTGTCATGGGTGTCCCTTTCTCATGGATTGGAGCTGTCGTCATTGACATCGAGTAGCGTCGCGCCATTCCTGTCCCGGCGCCCAGTGGTGGGTGTCCCGAAACGAGGGGACGCTGGCGCCCAATTCGAGATGTCCCGTGGCGAAGGGACATCCGACAGGTGTCGGCGGGACCCCAACGGGGGGATGATCAACGTGCAGTGACCACGCTCGTGCTAGCCGGAACAGGCGAAGCCGAGCCCGAGGCGAACGACACGGCGGGCTGGGGCAGCGTGCCGTCGGGCAGGGCTCTCTTCGTGACCCGCATCGTCGTCGCCGTCCCGACGGCCGTGACCGCGCTGGGCCTGCTGCTCTTCCTGCAGAACCGCACCGCCCCCGGTACCAGTCAGTTCTTCGACCCGGTGACGCCGGCGGTGGCCCTGACCGCACCCGCCATCGGCGCCCTCATCGCCTCCCGCCGCCCCACCGGTCGCACGGGGTGGCTGTTCTGCGTCGGTGGTGGCTTCGCCGCCGTCTCCTTCCTCGCCGAGCAGTACGCCGTCTTCACCCTCGTGACCCGCCCCGGGTCCCTGCCGGGGGGGTCGTGGATGGCCTGGGTCGGCAGTTGGGCATGGCTACCCGCCCTCCTGCCGCTGACGACCCTCGTGGTCCTGCTGTTCCCCGACGGCCGTCTCCCGTCCCGCCGATGGGCGCCGGTGGCATGGGCGGCAGCCGGCGCGACGGCCTTGGCAACCGTTGCTGCGGCCCTGGCTCCCGACAGCGCCGGCTCCCCGTCGCCGGTGAACCCGGTGGGGATCGCGGCCCTGCCCCAGCTGACGGTGCTGGCCCAGGGGGCGACCGCGGCCTGCACCCTGCTCCTGGCGCCACTCTGCCTCGCCGGCCTTCTGGCCCGCTACCGCCGGGCGCCGGCGGAGCGGCGGGCACAGCTCCGATGGTTCCTCGGCGCCGCCGCGACCGCGGTCGTCGCCCCCTTCGCCGGCCTCCTCGTCCCCCTCGGCCTGCACCGAGCGCTCGGGATGCTCGGCCTGGTCGGACTCTCGGTCGCGGTCGCGGTCGCTGTCGTCCGGCACGGGCTGTACGCGCTCGACCACCGGGAGGTCGACCTGCTGACGAACCGGGCGTGCACCTACGCCGCGTTGGCCGTCGCCGCGGTGGCCGTGCACTGGATCACCCTTCGGGCACTGGACGTCGCCTACGGCCTGCGGACGGGGATCGTCCCGCAGGTCCTGGCCGTCGCGTCGATGGCCGTCGCCTGGAAGTTGGCGGCGGCGGGCATCGGTGACGCGGTCGAGCGCCTCCGGTCCCCCCGGCGGGCCTACCGGGCCCTCATCAGCCTGGGACGGTGCCTGGAGGCGAACATCGTCCCCGACGACGTCCTCCCCGCGCTGGCCGGCACCATCGCCGACGCCCTGGAGCTGCCCTACGTGGCCGTGGAGGTCGGTCGGGCCAACGAGATCATCGCCGCCGCCGTGCACGGCGAGCTGAGCGAGACAGCGGCGCCGGAGACGGTCGTCGTGCCGCTGGTGCACCGCGACGAGTGTGTCGGCCGGCTCACGGTGGCCCCCGCGCCCGGCGAGCGCCTGCATGCCAGCGATCTACGCCTCCTGCGGGACCTCGCCAGCCAGGCCGGCGCGGCCGCCTACAACGTCCGCCTCACCGCCGACCTGCGTCTCTCCAAGGAACGCCTGGTCACGGCTCGCGAGGAGGAGTGGCGGCGGGTCCGCCGGGAGCTGCACGACTGCCTCGGGCCGCTCGACGGGATCCTGCTGGGGATCGTCGCCGCCTCCAACACGCTGGCCCGGGCCGACGTCCCCGCCACCAAGACGCTGCTGATCCGCCTGAAGAACGACCTGCGCTCCGAGGTCGCCGACATCCGGGCCCTCGTCGACCGGCTGCGGCCGAGGAGCCTCGACGAGCTGGGCCTCGTCGGCGCCGTCCAGCGCCAGGCCCAGCTCTCGGCCCTGCCGCCCCAGCCGCTCGTCGTCACCGTCGAGGCCGGCGACCTGGGCACGGTCCCCGCCGGCGTCGAGGTGGCCGCCTATCAGATCGTGTCCGAGGCGCTGACCAACGTCAGGCGCCACGCCATGGCCCGGCATTGCCGGATCCATCTCGCCGTCAACGACGGATGGCTCGAGCTGGAGGTCGCCGACGACGGCGTGGGGCTCTCCCCCGAGCTCCGCGAGGGCGTCGGCCTCGGCTCCATGCGGGAGCGGGCGTCGGAGCTCGGTGGCAGCGTCAGCGTCGAGCCCGGGCCGGCGGGCGGAACGAGGGTCTGCGGGGAGATCCCGGTGCCGGGCCCGTGAGCGGCCGGCCGATCCGGGTCGTCGTGGCCGACGACAAGCAGATCACGCGCAGCGGCCTGCGCGACCTGATCAACTCCCGGCCCGGCGACGGCATCGAGGTGGTCGGCGAGGCCGCGACGGGGGTCGAGGTCCTGCAGCAGTGCGCCCGCCTGCGGCCCGACGTGGTGATCATGGACCTGCTCATGCCCGAGATGGGCGGCATCGAGGCGACCAGGCGTCTGCGCCAGGACCAGCCCGACGTGGCCGTGCTCGTGTTCTCGGTGAAGGGCGACGACCACTGGGTGCTGGAGGCCATGCGTGCCGGCGCCCACGGCTACCTGCTCAAGGACGCCGACGAGGACGACATCCGCCACGACATCGAGAAGGTGGCGGGAGGAAGCGTCGTCTTCGGGCCGTCATTCGCCAACCGGGTGGCGTCGTGGTTCGAGCCCGGCCGGTCCAGCGTCCGGCAGAAGTTCCCGCGCCTCACCGATCGGGAGTTCGAGGTGTGGGAGGGGATCGTCGAGGGTCTCGACAACCCCGGGATCGCCCGGGAGCTGTACGTCAGCGACAAGTGGGTGCGCAACTGCGCCAGCCAGCTCTACGCCAAGCTCGGTGTCGCGGGCCGGGCGGGTGCGATCAGCGCCGGGATGGAGGCAGGGCTGGGACGTAAGCCGGGACTCGAATCATGATCCGGCGCCGGGCACGCGCCCTCGCCGTGCTGGGAGTGCTGTCGGTGCTGGTCGCCGCCGGTTGCCGGCAGACGGAGGCCTCCGGCGGCAAAGGCTTGGAGGGCACCGCCATCACGTTCAGCATGAAGGTGGACGAGTCGGAACGTCCGGCCCTGCAGGAGCTCCTGAGCCGCTTCCAGGAGCGCACCCGGGCGAGGGTCAACCTCGAGCAGCTCAGCCGGTTTCGGGACCCAGTCGGTCCCAAGGTCAGCCTCGTCACCGACCTGAACGCCCACGCCCTGGTGGAGCGCCTGAAGCAGGACGTGGCCGCCGGCGAGCCCAGCGTCCACCTGTTCGCCCAGGACAACGTGGCCCTGAGCCCCCTCGTGGAGGGGCACCTCGTCCAGGCATTGGACGACCTGGTGCCGGTGCCGGACGAGGCCATCGACGAGCTGGCCCTCGCCTCGGGCGCGGCCGGGAGCCGGTACTTCCTGCCGTTCCACCCCAACGTCCGCCTCGCCTACGCCCGGACCGCGGACCTGGAACGGGCGGGCGTGCCGAGACCCGAGACCGACGACGGCCTGCTCGCCGCAGCCAGGGCACTGAAGGGCGCCGGCCGTCCCAAGGTGACGATGTCGCTGGCCGAAGGCGAGCCCGCCACGGTGACCCTCAGCGAGCTGATCGTGTCCCGCGGCGGCGACCCTCTCGTCCTCAACGACCCGGCCTCGGTCGAGGCCTTCACGCTCGTGCAGCGGCTCTGGCAGGAGGGGCTCCTGGCCCCCGAGAGCTTCCAGGCCAAATGGGACACGGAGGTGGCCAACCTGGCCCGTGGGACGGCGTCGCTGGCCGAGAACTGGTCGTTCACCTCGGCCCAGCTGGCCAAGTCCAGCCAGCTCGGGGACTTCGCCGTGTACCGGGGCTGGGCGGGGCCGGGACAGGTCCGCGTCATCGGCGGCGACGTGCTCGGGATACCCGCAGGTGTGACGGGCAAGCAACTGGAGGCGGCCGTCGCCCTGGCGACGTTCCTCATGTCCAAGGAGTCCCAGGAGCTCCTGGCCCGCGGCAACGCCTGGCCCTCCTTCCGCGAGGACGTCGACTACCGGAGCCTGCCGTTCGAGCAGCGAGCCACGTTCGCCGCCATCGAGCAGAACCTGAGGCAGGGTTGGTACCGGCCGAGGGTGTCGTACTGGCCCGAGGTCAGCGAGCAGATCAACAACGCCCTCGTGGCGATCGTCCTGGAGGGCAGACCGGCCCAGCCGGTGCTCGACGAGCTGCACGGCCGCGTCCAGGCGGCGGCGACCGGTCAGGGCACGGCGTACCCGTAGCGGTGGCCGCTGGGGCTATTTCTCGCTGACGCCCGCGGCGTCGAACGTCGCCATCTCCCGCAGGACCCTCGCCGCCGCCTCCACCACGGGTAGGGCCAGGCAGGCGCCGCTGCCCTCGCCCAGTCGCATGCCGAGGTCGAGCAGGGGGTCGAGGCCGAGGTGGGCGACGGCGGCGGTGGCACCCGGCTCGGACGACCGGTGGCCGGCCACGAGGTAGTCGAGGGTGCCCGGCACGAGGGCGCAGGCCACGAGGGCGGCGGCGTCGGCGATGACGCCGTCGACGACGACGGGCACCCGGGCCGCGGCCCCGCCCACCATGAACCCGGCCAGCGCCGCGATCTCGAGGCCGCCGACGGCGGCGAGGGTGGTCAGGGGGCCTTCGGCGATGGCTCCGGCGTGGCATGCCAGGGCCCGTTCGACCACCTGCACCTTGTGGGCCAGGGTGGCGTCGTCGATGCCGGTGCCGCGGCCGGTGACGGCGGCGGGTGGCCGATGGGTCAGGGCGGCGATCAAGGCGGCGGCGGGCGTGGTGTTGCCGATGCCCATCTCGCCGGTGACGAGGCAGCGGGCCCCGTCGGCGACGAGGGTGGCCGCCACCTCCGCCCCCAGGTCGAGCGCGGCCATGGCCTCGTCGGTCGACATGGCCGGCTCGACCGCGAGGTTGGCGGTGCCCGGCCGGATCTTGCGCCGGAGCAGGCCCGGCGACTCGTCGAGGGTGGCGGCCACGCCCACGTCGACGACCAGGACACGTGCGCCGGCCTGGCGGGCGAGGACGTTGATGGCGGCCCCGCCGGCGCAGAAGTTGGCCACCATCTGGGCGGTGACCTCCTGGGGCCAGGGCGAGACGCCCTCGGCCAGCACGCCGTGGTCGGCGGCGAACACGGCCACCGCGGCGGGCGAAGGGAGGGGTGGCGGGCAGGCGCCGGCGATGGCGGCCAGGCGGATGCCGAGCGGCTCCAGCCGGCCCAGCGCACCCCGGGGCTTGGTCAGCCGGTCGTGCAGGGCGGTGGCGTCGGCCATCGCCTCCTGGTCGAGGGGGGTCACGCCGGCGGCGGCACTGGCGAACGGTCCGGTCATGGGGATCACCCTTTCACCCGGGCGCACCGGGCAACGAAGTTGGCGACGATCGAGGGGTCGCCGCCGGGATGGTGGTGCAGGTAGGTGGCGATGAGCGACGGTGTGGCGAAGCCGTCCCGGCCGGAGGCAAAGCGGCTCCGCAGCTCGAGGGCGTCGCCTCCCGGGTCGACCCGCGAGTAGTGGAACTCGTGTCCCCGCACCTCGGTGCCGGCCGGGCCGAGGGGGCTGTCGACTGTGGTGGTCGCCTCCCGGTAGCCGAGCCGGAGCCGGTCGGTCATGGTGGCGGTGGCGGGGACGACCCCTGCCATCGGGTGCCCGTCGAGCTCGGTGCACAGCCAACCCAGCCCGCCGCACTCCGCCCACGTCGTCAGTCCCGCGTTCACGCGGCGCCCTACGTCGGCCAGCAGCGGCCGGTTCGCGGCCAGGCTCGGCGGCGTAGGTCTCGGGGAAGCCGCCGCCGACCACCAGCCCGTCGATGCCCTCGGGCAGGGCCGCGTCCCGCAAGGGGTCGAACCCGACGATCTCGGCCCCCGCCGCCGCCAGCGCCTCCAGCGTGTCGGTGTAGGTGAACGTGAACGCCCGCCCGCCCGCGACCAGCGACCCGAGCTCGCTGCGGCGCCGGCGGGTCGGCAGGGCGACGGCACCGATCTGCCGGTCGGGAGCCGATCGGGCCAGCGCCATCACGGCAGCCAGGTCGACGCCGTCGCTCACCGCCGCCGCCAGTACGTCCAGGGTGGCGGCGACGTCGGCCGCGTGCTCGGCGACCGGTACCAGGCCGAGGTGGCGGTCCCGCCAGACCAGCCGGTCGTCCCGGCCGAGGGTCCCCAGCACCGGGACGCCCAGCGGGGCGAGGGCCTCCAGGAGCAGCTGGCGGTGGCCGTCGGACGCCACCCGGTTGAGGACGACGCCGCCGACCCGAACGGATGGGTCGAGGGAGGTGAACCCGTGCACGATCGCCGCCACCGAGGTGGACAGCGCGGAGGCGTCCACGACGAGGACCACCGGCACGTCGAGGGCGCGGGCGATGTCGGCGGTGGACGACGGCGATCCGTCGGCGGCGCCGTCGAACAGTCCCATGACGCCCTCCACGACCAGCACGTCGCTGCCGGCGGCGGCGCGGCCGGCGAGGGGCCCGATCGCGTCGATGCCGCACAGCCAGGCGTCGAGGTTGCGGGGCGGCCTCCCGCAGGCCAGGGAGTGGTAGCCGGGGTCGATGAAGTCGGGCCCGACCTTGGCCGCCGCCGGCCGATGCCCGGCCGACCGGAGGGCGGCGAGGAGCCCGGTGGCAACCGTCGTCTTGCCCGCCCCCGAGTGGGTGCCCGCCACCACCAACCGGGGCCCGAGCAACTGTGTGTCCAAGGGGTTCCCAAGGTAATGTCCCCACCGTCGTCGTCGGGAACCCGGTGTGAATCCGGGACGGTCCCGCCACTGTGACCGGTTGGCAGGCTCAGCCGGGAGCCAGGAACCGAGGTCGACGAGGAACTGTGGGCTCGATCCCTCGGGATGGGGCCTGCTCCACGAGGATGGAGGTTGGCATGGACCAGATCACCACTGTTCGTACCGGACCGGAGGGGCAAGCGCTGCCGATCCCGGGATGGGCCGTGCTCGTCGTCTTCGCGGCGACGCTTCTGTTCTGGGTGGTGACGATGGAGGGCGGCATGGTGTCCCACGCATTGGGGCAGACCGGGTCGTTCCTCCACGAGCTGTTCCACGACGGCCGGCACCTGCTCGGCGTCCCCTGCCACTAGCGGCGACCCTTCCACCGCCGTGAGCTTTCTCAACCGGTTCGACCCGGCGCGCCCCGCGTCTGTCGCGGTCGCGGCCGTGCTGGTCGGGCTCCTCGCCGGCCTGCTGGCGGCGCGTGTTCCTCGAGGTGACGGGCGAGCCGTCGATCCAGGAAGCCATCAACATCGAGCAGGCCGCCGCCGACGCGCAGGACCACGCCGCCGCCGCGGCCGGCCACTCGGCCGGTCCCGCCGAGCCGGAGGTCGTCTCCCGGTCGGTGCAGCGGGGCGTCGGCCTGTTCGCCGCCTACGGGCTGACGGGCGTCGCCTTCGGCCTGCTGGTGGCGGTGGGCTTCTGGGTCATGCGCGGCGGCCAGCCCGACCCGTTCCGCCGGGCGCTGGTGGCCGGCGCCATCCTGGCCGGCGCCATCACGGTGGCGCCCTGGCTCAAATACCCGCCCAACCCGCCCGCCGTGGGCGACCCGGACACGCTCACCAAGCGGACGATCTGTTACGTGACCGTGATCTGCCTGACCGCCGTGCTCGGCGTGGTCGCCGCCGCCCTCTCCACCCGGCTCCGCGCCGACGGCTGGCCCGCCCACCGCCGGGTCCTCGCCGTCGTGGCCGTCGTGGTCCTGCCCCTCGCCGCCGCCTTCGCCCTCCTGCCACCCCCGCCGGATCCCATCACCGTCCCGGCCAACCTGCTGTGGCGGTTCCGGCTGGCCTCGCTGAGCGGGAACCTGCTGCTGTGGGGCGTCCTCACGCTGGGCTTCGGCGCCCTCATGGCCGAGGCCGCGGCGCGGCGGACAGCCGACGCACCTGCCAACCCCTCAGATGTCAGTACTCGATCCCCTTGAGCGCGGGGATCCCGGTGTCGTAGGCGTGCTTGACCTTTCGCATCTCGGTGACCGTGTCGGCGATCTCGATCAGCTCGTCGGGCGCGTTCCGGCCGGTGATCACCACGCTGGTCCGCTCCGCCCTGTCCCTGACCGCGGCCACGACCTCGTCCACCGGCACCCAGCCGTACTTCATGACGTAGGTCAGCTCGTCGAGGATGAGCAGGTCGTACTCCCCGCCGGCCAGCTTGGCGGCGGCCAGTCGCCACGCCTCCCGTCCCAGCTCGGCGGTGCGCTCGAGGTCGGTCGACTCCCACGTGAACCCGTCGCCCATGGTGTGCCACTCGATCTCGAGGTGGTCGGCCAGCTTGCGCTCGCCCGTCTTCCACTTGCCGCCCTTGACGAACTGCACGACGGCCACGTTCCACCCCCGGCCCCAGCCCCGCACCATCACGCCGAACGCGGCCGACGACTTGCCCTTGCCGTGACCGGTGTTGACGAGAACGAGGGACTTGGCGCGGGGCATGCGGGCGACTCTAGGTGCGCTGACTCCAGGTGCAGCCCGTGAAGGGCGGGCTCGTGGTCTGCGGCGCCACCAGCGACGCCGGCAAGTCGTGGATGGTGACCGGCCTGTGCCGGCTGCTGGCCCGGCGGGGCGTGCGGGTGGCCCCGTTCAAGGGCCAGAACATGGCGTTGAACGCTGCCGTCACCGCTGACGGCGGCGAGATCGGTCACGCCCAGTGGGTGCAGGCCCTGGCCGCCGGGGCCTCGCCCGAGGTGGCCATGAACCCTGTCCTGCTGAAGCCGACGGGCGAGCGCACCAGCCAGGTCGTCGTCATGGGCGCAGCCGTCGGCGAGCAGTCGGCCCGGGACTACCACGACGGCAAGGACGGGTTGCGCCCGGTCGTGCTCTGCTGCGCTGGCCGACCTCCGTCGGCGCTACGACGTGGTGATCTGCGAGGGGGCGGGAGGCGCGGCCGAGATCAACCTGCTGGCGCGCGACCTGGCCAACGTGCCGCTGGCGGCGGCCGCCGGCCTGCCTGTGGTCGTCGTCGGTGACATCGACCGCGGCGGGGTCTTCGCCTCGCTGCTCGGCACCGTCTCGTTGTTGCCCGACGATCTGCGGCCGTGGGTGCGGGGTTTCGTGATCAACAGGTTCCGGGGCGACCCGTCACTGCTCGGCGACGCCACCGACGAGCTGGAACGCCGGACCGGTGTCCCCACCCTCGGCGTGGTGCCGATGGTCGCCGGCACCGATCTCGACGCCGAGGACTCGCTCGCCCTCGACCGCTGGGACACGGGGTTGTCGACCGCGGTCGTCGACGTCGCCGTCGTCCGCTTCCCCCACGTCGCCAACTTCGGCGACCTCGACCCCCTGCGCCTGGAACCGGCGGTGGCGGTGCGCTGGGTGCGGTCGGCCGCCGCCCTGGGCCGCCCCGACCTCGTCGTGTTGCCCGGGTCGAAGAGCACCCGCGCCGACCTCGACTGGCTCCGTTCGTCTGGCCTCGCTGCAGCGGTGGAGGCGAGCGGCGCCGCGGTGGTCGCCATCTGCGCCGGGGCCCAGATGGCGGGGACGACGATTGCCGACCCCGACGGCGTCGAGGGGCCGCCCGGCGTGGTCGGCGGCCTGGGCTGGCTGCCGCTGCGGACCGTGTTCGAGGGCGCCAAGGTCCTCGACCGGCCCGAGGGCGTCGCCGTCGGCGGGCCGGGCGTCGGCGAGCGGGTCGCCGGCTACAGGATCCACAACGGTCGGATCGCCGGCGACGGCTGCGCGCCGTGGCTGGTCGCCGACGACGGCACGCCCCTTGGATGGTGTGCGGGACGGGTGGCGGCCACCACCCTGCACGGCCTGTTCGAAGCCGATGCACTTCGGGCCGCCATCCTGCGGTGGGCCAGCGGCGCCGCCCTCCCCCAGCTGCCCGGCGTCAGCTTCGCCGCCGCACGCGAGGCCCGGTTCGACAGGATCGCCGACGTCCTGGAGGCGTCCCTCGACCTCGACAGGCTGTTCGCCCTGATCGAGGAGGGTGCGCCGACCGGAATTCTGCTCGCGAAAGAACCGGCTCCTGCCCGCACTTGCGCGAGCAGAAATCCTGTGGCGGCCCCACCCGGGGTTCTGCTCGCGCAAGACCCGGCTCCTGCCCGCATTTGCGCGAGCAGAACGCTGGAGGGAGTCACTGCGCTGGTTCCCCACCTGCGGTCGCGGGTCGGACCGCCGGCCGACGGCGACCTGCTGGGCACCGCACTGGCCGCGGACCCCGACCGACTGGCGGCCGAGGTGGCGGCCACCGCGGCCGGCCGGGGAAGCGACGACCCCCAGGTCCTGGCGTCCCTCTGGTGGCAGGCGTACTGCTACCGGGTGGCCGGGACCACCCTCGCGGCGTGGGTCGTGAGCGGCGCCGCGCCCGACCCGGCGGCACCGGGCACCGGCGTCGGGCTGGCCCGCAGCCGGCCATCGTCGCTAGTCGTCGACCCCGAGGCCACCGTCATCGACGACCTCGACCGCCTCGTCGCCCGCCTGTTCGACGACCACCTCGACCTGGTCTCCGCATCGCTCCGGGCTCGGCATGCGGTCGGCACCCGACTGCTCCACGGCAACACCGCCGCCGCAGTCGCCTCCGCCCTCGGCGCGGTGGGCACGGCGGAAGGGGCGCCGCCCCACCTGCGCGCCCGCGTCGACCAGGTCACCGCCGCCATCGCCCGCCCCGACGAACCCGACCTCGGCGCCTGGACCGGCTGGGACTACCGTCGCACCACCTGCTGCCTCTGGTTCAAGACGACGGCGTCCAAGGGCGCCACCTGCGAGGACTGCTCGCTGCGACCCGACCCCCGAGCCGAACCCCACCGAACTGGTGACACAGAACCGCGCCCGGCGCCGCCGACTGTCACCAGTTCGCCGGGTTTAGCCCACCCCCAGCCAACTGGTGCCACAGAACCGCGCCCCGCGCCGCTGGCTGTCACCAGTTCGCCGCCTCTGGGGCCGCCGACGGAGGGGGCGCCGGGGTGATCGTCGTCATCGCCAACAACGACCTCGACCTGCTGGCCCTGCGGGCGGGGGTGGAGTCCCTGCCCGACGACTTCCCGCCGGTGCGGGCCCACGGCGGCGTCGGCCTCGGCCCCGACACGCCGGTCCCCGACCTCGCCGGCGCCCGCGCCGTGCTCGTCCGCCTGCTCAAGGGCCGGGCGGCGTGGGAGCACCAGCTCGACGAGCTCCGCGCCCACTGCCTCGCCACCGGCACCGCCCTCCTCACCTTCGGCGGCGAGGCGAGCATCGACGCCGAGCTGACGGCCCTCTCGACCGTCCCCGCCGGGATCGTCACCGAGGCCTTCGCCTACCTGGCCCGCGGCGGCCCCGCCAACCTCGCCAACCTGCTGCGGTTCGTGGCCGACACCGTCCTGCTCGAGGGCTTCGGGTTCGAGCCGCCTCAGGACCTGCCCATGTCCGGCCTGGTCGACCACTCGCGCCGAGCTCGCAGGCCGCCCGACGGTCGCCGTCGTCACCTACCGGGCCAACGTCCTGGCCGGCAACACCCTGCCGGTCGAGCAGCTGTGCGACGCCATCGAGCGCCGGGGCGCCAACGCCCGGGCCGTCTACTGCTACTCCCTGCGCAACGACCCTGCCGCGCCTCGACCTCCTGCGGGGGGCCGACGTCGTCGTCACCACCACGTGGGCGGCGGGCGGCACCGTCCACGAGGGCGACGCCGCCACCGCCACCAGCGAGGGCGAGGGTTGGGCGTCCCCGCTCGACGCCCTCGACGTCCCCGTCCTCCAGGCGGTGGCCTCCACCGGCGACACCGCCACCTGGACACACTCGTCCACCGGCCTGTCGCCGCTCGACGTCGCCCTCGGCGTGGCCATCCCCGAGTTCGACGGCAGGATCATCGGCCCCCCGCTGTCGTTCAAGGAGGTCGTCGACGACGGCGACCAGCTCGGCGTGGCCCTGGCCGCCCACCGGGCCGTCCCCGACCGGGTCGAGCGCATCGCCGGCCTGGCCACCCGCCTGGCCAGGCTGCGTCACCTGAACAACGCCGACAAGCGGGTCGGCGTCATACTCACCGCCTACCCCACCAAGCGCAGCCGCATCGGCAACGCCGTCGCCCTCGACACCCCCGAGAGCCTGCTGCGCGTCCTCGACGCCCTGGCCCAGGCCGGTTACAAGGTCGACGAGGTGCCCGAGGACTCCGACGCCTTCATGGCCCGCCTGGCCGACGGTCTCACCTACGACCAGCCCCGCCTCTCCCCGGCGCAGCAGGCGATGGCCGTCGGCCGGCTGCCCGTCGACGACTACGTCGAGTGGTTCGCCACCCTGCCCGCGGCCCTCCGCACCCAGATCGAGGCCGACTGGGGACCGGCCCCCGGCGACGTCTCGGTCCACGACGGCCATCTCGTCTTCGCCGGCGCCGACCTCGGCCACGTCGCCGTCGCCGTCCAGCCGCCCCGGGGGTTCGGCCAGGACCCCATCGGCACCTACCACGCCCCCGACCTGCCGCCCCCCCACCACTACCTGGCGTTCTACCGGTGGCTGGACGCGGGGTTCGGTGCCGACGCCCTCGTCCACATGGGCAAGCACGGCACCCTCGAATGGCTGCCGGGCAAGGGCACCGGCCCGTCGTCGGCCTGCATCCCCGACGCCGCCCTCGGCGACCTCCCGCTGCTCTACCCCTTCGTCGTCAACGACCCCGGCGAGGGGGCGCAGGCCAAGCGCCGCACCCACGCCGTCGTCGTCGACCACCTGCCCCCGCCCATGACCCGGGCCGAGACCTACGACGAGCTCACCCGCGTCGAGCGCCTTCTCGACGAGCACGCCAAGATCGAGTCGCTCGACCCGTCGAAGCTGCCCGCCATCCGGGGCCAGCTGTGGGACCTGCTGGTGACGTCGGAGCTGGCCCGCGACCTCGGCGTCGAGGAGATGCCCGACCCCGACGACTTCTCCGGAATGATCCAGCACGTCGACGGCTACCTGTGCGCCCTCAAGGACGCCCAGATCCGCGGCGGCCTCCACGTCCTCGGACAGGCGCCGGTGGACGAGGCGCTGGTCGACTCGGTCCTGGCCATCACCCGCCAGCCCCAGGGCGTCGTGCCGTCGCTGCGAGCGACTGTCGCGACCGAGCTCGGTGTCGACCTCGACCACGCCGGCACCGCCGACGTCGACCGCGTCGAGGCCGAAGCGCTCTGCCGTGTGAAGGCAGCGCTCTCGGGGACGGCGACCCAAGACCCCACCCTCACGTGGATCACGTCGACGCTGGTCCCGGCCCTGCGGCGCACGCCCGACGAGCTGACCAACCTGCTGGCCGGGCTCGACGGCCGCCACGTCCCCGCCGGCCCCAGCGGCGCCCCCACCCGCGGCGGCGCCCATGTGCTGCCCACCGGCCGCAACTTCTACTCAGTCGACCCCAAGGCCATCCCGTCGCCGCTGGCGTGGGACGTCGGCGTGGCCCTGGCCGACCGGCTGGTCGAACGCCACCTGGCCGAGACCGGCGCCCACCCCCGCACCGTCGGGCTCGTCGTCTGGGGCACCGCCAACATGCGCACCCAGGGCGACGACGTGGCCGAGGCCCTGGCCCTGCTCGGCGTCCGACCCGTGTGGCACCCCCACTCCGGACGGGTCGAGGGCCTCGAGGTCATGACCGTCGAGGAGCTGGGCCGGCCCCGGGTCGACGTCACCGTCCGCATCTCCGGCTTCTTCCGCGATGCCTTCCCCGGCGTGGTGACAATGCTCGACGACGCCGTTGGGCTGGTCGCCGCCCGCGACGACGAGTCCCCCGAGCAGAACCCCATCCGGGCGGCCGGTACCGACGACGCCCGAGTGTTCGGGCCGGGCCCGGGTCGTATGGTTCGGGGATCTGGCAGGCCATCGAGAACCGCTCATGGCGCACCCGGTCCGACCTGGCCGAGGTGTACCTGGCGTGGAGCGGGTTCGCCTACCGCCGGGACGGCTTCGGCGTCGCCGCCCCCGACCAGGTGCGGCGCCGGTTCGCCGCCATCGACGTCGCCGTCAAGAACCAGGACAACCGCGAGCACGACATCTTCGACGGCGACGACTACTTCCAGGACCACGGCGGCATGGTGGCGGCCGCCGCCGAGCTGTCGGGGCGTGAGCCGAGGGCGTGGTTCGGCGACTCGGCCGACCCGTCCCGGCCGAAGGTCCGCTCGCTGGCCGAGGAGGCGGCCCGGGTCGTGCGCACACGGGTCCTCAACCCCAAGTGGCTGGCGGCCATGCGCCGCCACGGCTACAAGGGCGCCTTCGAGGTGGCCGCCACCGTCGACTACCTCTTCGGCTACGACGCCACCGCCGGCGTGGTCGAGGACTGGATGTACGAGCGGGTCACCCAGGCCTATGTCGGCGACCCGGAGATGCGGGAGTTCTACGAGCGGTCGAACCCGTGGGCCCTGCGCAGCATCTGCGAGCGGCTCCTCGAGGCCAACGAGCGCGACCTGTGGTCGGCCAGCCCTGCCGCCCTCGACACCCTGCGCGACGGGCTGCTGGCGGCCGAGGGCAGCGAGGAGCGCCGGACGTGAGCGAAACCCGCCGAACTGGTGACACACAACCGCGCCAGGAACCGCTGAGTGTCACCAGTTCGCCTGGGGTTGGGGTGGCGTTCCCGATCACCGCCGTCGTCGGCGCCGACGACGCCAAGCTGGCCCTCGCCCTCGCCGCCATCGACCGCACCATCGGCGGGGTGCTGCTGCGGGGCGACAAGGGGTCGGCCAAGTCGACGCTGGCCCGAGGGCTTGCGGCCCTCCTCCCCGGCGGCGGGCCGTTCGTCGAGCTGCCCCTCGGCGCAACCGAGGAGCGGGTGGTCGGCTCCCTCGACCTGCGGGCGGCGCTGACCGGCGGCGAGGTCAGGTTCCAGCCCGGGCTGCTGGCCGCGGCCCACGGCGGCGTCCTCTACGTCGACGAGGTGAACCTGCTGGCCGACCACCTCGTCGACGCCCTGCTCGACGCCGCCGCCTCCGGCGTGAACCGGGTCGAGCGCGACGGCGTGTCGCACTCGCACCCTGCGAGGTTCCTCCTGATCGGGTCCATGAACCCGGAGGAGGGCGACCTGCGACCCCAGCTGCTCGACCGATTCGGGCTCGCGGTCGACGTCCGCAACCCCGTCGACCCGGCCGCCAGGGCCGAGATCGTGCGCCGCCGCATGGCCTTCGACGCCGACCCCGACGGGTTCGCGGCCACATGGTCCGAGCGGGAGAAAGAGCTGGTGACCTGGCTCGCCGACACCGTCCCGGCCACGCTCGACGACGAGCTGTTGGAGTCGGCCTGCGCGGCCTGTGTGGGCGCAGGCGCGGAGAGCCTGCGGGCCGACATCGTGCTGGCCCGAACCGCCGCCGCCCACGCCGGCTGGTGCCGACGGACGGCGACCACCGCCGACGACGTCCGTGGCGTCGCCCGCCTGGTCCTCTCCCACCGGCAACGGCGCCACCCGCTGGACGACCCCGCCGCCGGATCGGCGGCGCTCGAGTCGGCGCTCGACGCCACACTCGATGGGGCCCTCCAGGAGCCGGCGGCTGCCGGGTACGAGGAGCCGCAACCGGAGGACCAGGTCGCCGCCCCGGGCCCCGTGGCACCGGTGGTCACCCTCATCGCCCCGAGGGCCCAGACGGGCGGCATCGGCGGTCGGCGGTCGGTCGTGCGCGACGCCGACAGCGGCCGCACGGTCGGCGCCCGGGTACCGAACGGCGCCGTCGAACGGGTGGCCGTGGTGCCGACACTTCAGGCCGCCGCCGCCCGCCGGGCAGCCGCGGCCGCGGCCGCCGGCACCGTCGGGGTCGCCGAGGTCCCCGTCTTCGCCGAGGCCGACCTTCGCGAGCCCGTCAGAGAGACCCGGACCGGCAACCTCATCGTCCTGGCCGTCGACGCGTCCGGCTCGATGGGCATGGACGACCGCATGGCCGCGGTGAAGGGTGCCCTCCTCGGCCTGCTGGTCGACGCCTACCAGCGCCGCGATCGCGTCGCGCTCGTCACCTTCCGCGGCGAGGGCGGCGAAGTCGTGCTCCGCCCGACCGGCAGCGTCGAGATCGCCAGATCGAGGCTGGAGACCCTCGCCACCGGTGGCGAGACACCGCTGGCCGAGGGCATACGCCTGGCCGCCGACCTGGCCCGCCACTCGGCCACCGCCGACCTGCGACCGCTGCTGGTGCTGGTCACCGACGGGAGGGCCACGGGCAGCCCCACCCCCGGCGGCCCCGACCCGACCACCGCCGCCCTGACCGAGGCCGCCGCCGTCGCCAACCAGGGCCTACCCGCGGTCGTCGTCGACGTCGAGCAGCCCGACGCCCCTCGCCTCGGGCTGGCCGTCAACCTCGCCCTGGCCATGGGCGCCAGGCACATCCCCCTGCCGGCGCTCACCGCCGGTCGGCTCGAGGCCGCCCTCCGCAGCCTCTGAGCCTGCGTGTTCGAGACGGGACAGCAGACCCACCGCGCCGAACCACACACCGGTGAGGGCCAGGCCTTGCACGCCGTCGTAGGGGAAGCGGTCGAGCAGCACGAACGGCAGGTACGCGAGGTAGACGGCCAGGGTCAGGGCCCCGGCGCGAGCGGCCACGACCGCGGCGCCCACCAGCAGGGCCAGCACGACGATCCCCGCCGGGATCCCGCCCGTGGCGGCGGTGTAGAGCGGGAGGTTGTGGACGATCTCGCCCCGCGCCGACTCTCCGACACCGACGGGCGGCTGCGATTCGGGGGTGTACCGGCCCGGACCGACGCCGACGAGCGGCCTCGACCGGATCGTGTCGATGGCGCCCTCGGTGAGGGCGAACCGGGTGTTGGAGATGGCGTCGACGTCGCGGGTGCGCAGCGTGTCCCGCCAGAGGCCGGCGCGCGCACCCCAGCCGTCGTCCCAGACGAGGGCGGGGACGATCGCGCCCATGGCGATCGCCAGCAGGCCCAGGGTCGCTCCGACCCGGCTCCTGCCCCGGTCCCGCCCCGGGCCGGCGCTCCGGCGGGTCCCGAAGGCGCCGGTGACAAGCCCTGCGATCACGCCGATGGCGCATGCCCGGGAGTACGTGACTCCAACCGGCACCGCCGCCAGCGCCATCAGGCCGGCCCACCGCGATGGCCTTCCAGCCCAGCCTCGGTGCGATACGCGGCGCGACGAGGGCGAGGACGACGAACACGCTGACTACGGCCACCTCCGCCAGCGGATAGGCGTGATGGAGGGTGCCCCGCGGGGCGACCTCACGCCCGACCCGCCACAGCGGCTCGGCCGCCTCGCCGAGGACGCCGAGGCCGAGCGGCGCCCGGCTGAGCACCTGGCCCAGCGCGACGAGCGCCTGGAACGCCGCACCACCCAGCAGCACCGCCGCCAGAACCGACCGGGCCCAGCGCGCCGGGACATCCCGGAGAGTGAGCGCCAGGGCGGCCGCCCCCGCCACGCGCACGACCGTCTGGACGCCGGCGATCGAGGGATTCAGGGCCAGGCTCACGAGCAGGAGCCCCACCAGCACGACGACCCCGCTCACCGCCCACGACGGCCGATGATCCGGCCACCTGCGGGCCACGCGACGGCCGGTCGACACCGCCAGTAGCACCAGCACGACGTCGAGCGGCTCGACGGTGACGCTCCCGATCCCGAACGACAGCCATGGAAGGCTACGGAACGGGATGAGGGCGACGGCGGTCGCCACCAGGACCAGGTCGGAACGGGCGAGAGCGCCCGGCGCGACGGGGCGCGCCGCGGAAACCGCTCTCCCCGATTTCGCCAGGTCCGTCATGGTTGCGCTCCCTCGCCGATCACGTTTTGTCGCAGGCACCGGCAGGGTAGCGCCGCGGGATGAGCGAGGGGCGCGACCAGGCCGTGCTGCGCGACACGTCCCCGGAGGAGGGGAGGTCAGGATCGAGACGAACCCGGCCGGCCTCGGGCGTGGGCCCGACGGCTTCCCGTAGGGGTAGGCGTCCAATGGAAGAGGTCGAGGCGCTCCACCGAGCCCTGCTCGATCGCTGGAACGAGGGCGACGCCGCTGGCTACGGCGCCCTGTTCACCCCCGTAGGGAGCATCGTCGGCTTCGACGGCAGCTGCGTCGAGACGCCGGCCGCCATCACGGAGCACCTCTCGGCCATCTTCGCCGACCACCGCACCGCCACCTACGTGGCCAAGGTTCGCGAGGTGCGTCCCCTCGGCGACGGCGTTGCGCTCCTGCGGGCGGTGGCCGGGCTGGTGCCTCCGGGCGGGTCCGACGTCAACCCCGAGGCCAACGCCATCCAGGCCCTCGTGGCCGTGCGAGGAGACGACGGCTGGCTGGTGGCCCACTTCCAGAACACCCCGGCCGCGTTCCACGGTCGGCCCGACGACGCCGAGGCGCTCACCGCCGAGCTGCAGGCTCTGGTGCACCCGTAGCGCCCCGAACGCCCGCCGAAAACGAATTCCGGGCAGGTGTCGGGCCGTTTCGTAGACAGGGTGAGGGTCGGAACGAACCGGCCCCGGCCCGAAGGAGCCCCGATGACCGCCACCTACGCCCCCACCGACGTCTCCACCGCCCCCGCCCAGCCCCAGTCCTCGACCCGGCACCCGAAGCTGTGGCGCACCGGCACCGGCACCGTCGCCGGCCTGGCCGCAGCCGCCGCCACCGTCGCCGTCGCCGCCATCGCCCACGCCTCCGGCGTCTCGCTCGAGACCGCCCCCGGCGAGTCCATCCCGGTCCTCGGCTTCGGCCAGCTGACCCTCATGTGCACCGCCGTCGGCGTGCTGATGGCCCGCACCCTCGGCCGCCGGCCGCCGCCCCCGCTCGACCTTCGTCAGGACCACGATCGTGCTGACCGCCCTCTCCATCGTGCCCGACGTGATCCTGTCCGCGGCCATCTCGACCAAGGTCACCCTCGTCCTCACCCACCTTGTCGCCGCCGCCATCGTCATCCCCGCCCTGGCCCGCCGCCTCCCCGAGCAGGGCACCCGCTGAGCCCGATCCGATGCACCCGCCAGGCGACGAGCTCGCCGATGAGATGGACGCCGATCCCCGTCCGATCGGCGTCCTTCTCCGCGTCGGCTGTTGTCAGTCGGAGCGGTGGCAGTGGAGAAAGATCTGCACCTCGGGTGGGGCGCCGGCCCGGCCGGCTCGTAGGCGAACTCGGTCTGCTCGTCGACGGTGAACCCAGCGGCCTCGACGACGGCCGCCAGCTGGTCGCGTGGGTAGCCGCTCACCCGGACCGTCGCGCCGACGAAGGGAATCGGGACGTCGTCCAGGTCGGCCTCGACCATCCCCAGCACCAGCCACCCACCGGGCCGCAGCAGCTGGCGGACGCGCTCCAGGGCGGTGGGAATGTCCGCCCGCGTGAGCATCAGCAGGGAGAAGAACGCCACGACGGCATCGAACGGCCCCAGACCAGGGTCGACACCGAGCACGTCGGCCTGCCGGAACTCTGCGCCCGGGACGTTCGCCCGAGCGAGGTCGAGCATCACCGGCGAGATGTCGATCCCCACCACTTCGAGGCCGGCGTCCACCAACTGTCGTGCGGTGGGCAGGCCGGTGCCAGTGCCGACGTCGAGGATGCGACCGCCGGCCGGCAGCCGTTGGAGCAGCCAGCGACCGCCGCCGAGCTGACCCTCCTTGTGCGGGAAGACCTCGTCGTACCGGCTGCCGATCGAGTCGAACGCCGCGGCCTGAGCGGACACCCGGGCGTCCGACTGCCGATCGTCGCTCTCCGCCGTGCTCGACGTCGTCACTCCTGGCGTGCTCTTCAGTCCTGGTGCGGTAGTGGAGATGGACCACGCCGTTGGCGAACCGGCGGGTGGCCAGCAGTTCGAGGCCGACGCGGACCTTGTCGGGAAGGGCCGTGTCCCACCCCCCACCACGACGGGCGAGACGATCAGGTGGTACTCGTCGACCAATCCGGCCTTGATCGCCTCGGCGGCCAGGCCGGGGCCGCCCACGCCTATGTCGCGCCCGGCGGCCGCCTTCATCTGCCGAACCGCCTCGGGGTCGAAGTCCCGCTCGATCCGCGTCCTGGCGCTGGACACCGTCTCCAGCGTCCTCGAGTAGACGATCTTGTCGGCCGCCTGCCAGATCCCGGCGTACTCCTGCAGGACGGGCGACTCGCCAACGAAGGTTTCGGGCGTCTCCCAGGCCACCAGCACCTCGTACATCCGGCGTCCGAGGAGGTGGGTGCCCACCGGTCGCTCGAGGTCGTTGACGAAGGTGTGCACCTCCTCGTCCGGCGCCGACCAGTCGAAGTTGCCGTCCTCGTCGGCCACGTAGCCGTCGAGCGACGTGATCGCCGAGTAGATGAGCTTCGCCATGGTGAGCCCCCTGCGTCGTCGAAACCGGCGTTCCCACCGTAGGCCCACGCCGACCGGGGCGGCTGCGCAGCATCCGTGCGAAGGCATCGCTTACAGTGTAAGTGTGGCGAGGCAGAACCGTGACGAGCCGCCGGTGACCGCACCGACCGATCCCGCGGCCGTGCCCCGCGTCCCGCTGAACCGCGAGCGCGTCCTGCACGCCGCCATCGCCCTGGTCGACGAGCACGGCCTCGACTCCCTCAGCATGCGCAAGCTGGGTGAGGCGCTCGGGGTCGAGGCGATGTCGCTGTACAACCACGTGGCCAACAAAGAGGACCTCCTCGACGGCATGATCGACGTGGTGTTCGGCGAGATCGACCTGCCATCGGGCGAGGAGGGCTGGAGGTCGGCCATGCGCCGGCGGGCGATCGAGGTGCGCTCGACCCTGTCCCGGCACCGGTGGGCCATCGGCCTGATGGAGTCCCGGGCCTCGCCCGGTCCGGCGACGCTGCGGCATCACGACGCCGTCATCGGGTGCCTGCGCCAGGCCGGCTTCTCGGTCGAGCTGACGGCCCACGCTTACTCCGCCCTCGACAGCTACATCTACGGGTTCGCGCTGCAGGAACGGTCGTTGCCGTTCGACGGACCGGAGGAGACCTCGGAGGTGGCGCGGAGCATCATGGCCGAGTTCCCCGTCGACGCCTACCCGCACCTCGCCGAGCTGGCGATCGAACACGTCCTCCAGCCCGGCTACGACTACGGCGACGAGTTCGAGTTCGGGCTCGACCTCATCCTCGACGGCCTCGAACGGACAGCCCGAACGAGCACCAGCGGCTAGCGGGACTGCAGGAGGTCGGTCTCGGGCTCGACCGGCGGCCAGACCCGCACGAAGTACTCCGTCCCGAACATCTCCTGCAGGATCGGCATCGGGAACATCGAGGGGTCGATCGGGAACTGGGTGCGGTGAGCGGCGATGGCCGCGACCTTGCGGTCGACGTAGTCGGCGACGTCGATCGTCGTGGTGAACTCCTGGCCGCCGATCCCGCCCGCCGTGAGCTGCTCGGATCCCCCACGAACTGGGCCTTGCTGCCCCGGCCGGCGAACGCGGCAGGGGCGGCGGGCGAGAGGGTGAGGCAGGTCACGGCCTCCAGCGAGATCACGTGCGCCGACCGGGCCGCCTGGCGGGCGACGCCGATCTCGCCGAAGAACTCGCCGGCCTCCAGCGTGGCCAGCCGGGTCATCGTGCCGTCGTCGGCTTCGGACACGACCTCGACGGTGCCCGACAGTGAACCGGGCGTTCAGCTCGATGAGCCACGACGAGAGCCGGTCGACGAGGAGCAGCCGGCTCCTCGGAAAGTGGCTGCGGTAGAGCCGCATCGGAGGCCGGGCCAGCTCGGTCAGTGCCCGGGCGAAGGCGTCGCTCGTCGCCCGGCTGATCGCCACGTGATCGGGGTGGCCGTAGGCGCCGTCGTCGCCGAAGGTGATCACCACGTCGGGCTCGAAGCCTCGGAACTGCTCGAGCACGGCGTCCTGGAGCTCGGCCGGGTCGACGTCGGCCAGGGTGCCGTCGCCGTAGTCGAGGCAGACCGCCTGCTGGACGCCGAGGATCTTGCAGGCGGCGCGCAGCTCCTGCTCCCGCACCGCGCCCAACGACCGCCGGGTGGCGGCGTGGGCGTCGCGGATCTGGCCCGCCTGGCCCCGCGTGGCCGAGCACCACCATCGCCTCGGCCCCGGCCTCGACGTACCTGGCCAGCGTCCCCGCCGCGCAGAACGCCTCGTCGTCGGGATGGGCGAACACGCCCAGGATCCGGGCCGGGCTCGACACCACCGCATCGTAAGGGAGCACGTCCGACCGTCGCTGGCTCGCCATGGCCGTCTATACGGCCGCCACCTCGTCGTAGATCTCCAGGTGACGGCGGGCCGTCGCCTCCCATGTGTACCGGGCCGCGACCTCGAGTCCCCCCGCCACCAGCCGGCGGCGCAGCTCCTCGTCGGCCATCAGGGCGGCCATGGCCTCGGCCAGCGCGTCGACGTCGGTCGGCGGCACCAGCAGGGCGTCCCGGCCGTCGGTGAGGTACTCGCGGAACACGGGGATGTCGGTGGCCACGACCGGCAGCTCCGCGCTCATGGCTTCCAGCACAGCCAGGCCCCATCCCTCTTCGAGCGACGGGAAGGCGAGGGCATCGGCCGCGCCGTACCAGGCGGGCAGCTCGTCGTCGGGCACGGTGCCGAGCAGCACGACGTCGCGGCCCAGCTCCAGCCCGAGGTCGCCCAACCCGGCCAGGGCGGCGTCCCGGTAGGCGCGGTGATCCTGAAAGGAGTGCCCGCCGACGACCGCCAGCACAGGCCGCGGCTCGATGCTCGCCAGCCTGACCAGCGCAGACAGGGCAGCCAGCAGGTGGACGCTGCCTTTCCGGGGCTCGATGCCCCCGACGGCCAGGAACACGAAACAGCCGTCGTCGGCACCGATCCTGCGGCGCAGCCCGGCCCGGACCTCAGCCGAGACAGGCCCGAACCGGTCGCGGTCGACACCGTTGTAGACGACCTCGGCGTCGACCCCGTACTCGTCGCGCAGCCTCGCCTGCCAGTGCCGGCTCACGACCAGCACCAGGTCGGGCTCCAGGATGGCTTGGCGCTGACAGTCGATCAGGGCGGGGGTGGTGAAGTCGTCCACGTGGTGCACGGTGCGCACGACCGGGACGCCGCCCACCCGCACCGCGGCCCGTGCCGCCAGGCAGTCCTGGGTGTGAAAGACGTCGACGTCGGCGGCCAGCGACGACAGGCCGGCGGCAAGGTGGTCCACCGACCGGAACACCTTCTCCTCGTGAGATTCCGCCCACGTGACCGCCGGCCAGATGATGCACGGCGCCTTCACCGGGCGGAAGAAGCCGGCCGCGGGGTCGCCCAGGGCCGCCACGGTGACGTCGGCCCCCAGGTCGAACAGCGCCTCGGCCAGCGCGAGGGTGTGAACCGTCCCGCCGCGGGGCTTGGTGGAGTGGGCGACGAGGGCGATGCGGGGGGTCACAGGCGTGTCGTCACGACGTCGGGCCGGCGCAGGGCGATGGCGGCCGCGGCCAGCGACGCCCGGGCGGCGGTGGCGGTGACGACGCAGCCGGCGTCGACCAGCGCCGCCCGCTGGCGGGCCCAGCCCTGGGGGTCGCCGTCGGTGCCGAGCACGTAGGCGACGACCTGCGGGCCCGATCCGTCGGCGACGATGTCGGCGCACACGGGGGCCAGTTCGCCCGCGGGGTCGGGATGGGACCCGTGGCCGAGGACGACGTCGAGGAGAACGACGGCCACGTCGTCCTCCTCCCCCGCCGACCGCATGAACTCGATCCGGGCCTCGGGGTCGATCATGGGGTGGGGACGGCCCTTGGTGTACTCCTCCTCGCCCAGGTCGAGGCAGACGTGGCTGCCGGCCGGGGCGGGGACGGCGCAGCGCTTGTCGAGCGGGGTGTTCGACCACACCGGCCCCAACAGCTTGGACAGGATCACCAGCGACTCGTAGCAGAGCGTGCCGCCCGAGAACAGGCCGCGCACGAGGGAGCGTCCCTCGCCGAGCCGCGAGCAGGCGGCCTCCACCGCCTCGGCCAGGCCTTCGGTGACGTCCGGCGCGTCGAGACCGAGGACCTCCAGCGTCCGCAGCACCCCCTCCTCCAGCGTCGTGACGACGGTGACGCCCTCGGGCAGGTCGCAAGTCGGCATCCAACCCCACCAGCGACGCCACCATCGGCGTGCCGCCGGCCAGCTTCACCACCTGGCGCGCCACCCGCTCCGACGGCGGCTTGGACACCAGCAGGATGGCGTCGGTGCCCGGGTCGTCGCGCATGGCGGCGACGGCCAGCTTGGCCATGCGGCCGTCGATCGGCATCGGTGAGGTCGCGCCCCCCGAGCCCGACGACGTGCGACACCCCCGCCCCCCACCGGTCGAGCAGGCTCATCGCCTCCTGGGCACCCGTCCCCGCCGCCGCCACCACGCCCACCCGACCCGGCTCGACCACGTTGGCGAACCCGAGGCCGATGCCGCCCAGCATGGCCGTCCCGGCGCCCGGGCCCATCACCAACCGTCCGCACTCGGCCGCCCTGTCCTTCAGCTCGACCTCGTCGTCCACCGTGACGTTGTCGCTGAACAGCAGCACGTGGAGGCCGGCCGACAGGGCCTTGTGGGCCTCCAGGGCGGCGTAGTCGCCGGGCACCGAGACCACCGCCACGTTGGTGTCGGCCTGCAGGTCGAGGGCCTCCTCGAGCGTCCGGGGCTGGCGGGTCTCGGTCTCCCCGCCGCCGACGACGACCGGGCCGCGAACAGCTTCTCCTCGGCGACGGCCAGAGCCTGCTCGGCGGTGCCGTCGTCGGACGCGCTGGCGGCCACGAACAAGTCGTTGGCGCCGGCCCCGCCGAGGTCGCCCCTGCCGAAGCCCTTCTCCACCAGCGTGTCGACGTTGGCCGCCGTCGCCATCGCCGACGCCGCCCAGTCCACGCCGTCCACTTCGAGCATGGCCCGGGTGCCCGACATCTGCAGCACCGAGTCGAGGTACGTCCCCCGGAAGACCTTGACCCGCCGGCTGGCAGTCACAAGCCGCTCGCCACCAGCGGGCGCACCCGCACGATGCGGGTGCCGGTGACGCCTTCCAGCTGCGACACCGTCCCCTCCAGCGAGGCGTACACCAGGTTCGGCGACGTGATGACCGACACCTCACCGCCGCGGCGCAGGAACCGGGTGGCAGCGCGCACCTTCGGCCCCATGCTCCCCTCGGGGAACTCGCCCGACTCCAGGTAGCCCTCGGCGTCGGTGAGGGTCATCTCGTGGATCGGCACCTGCTCGGGCGTGCCGTAGTGCAGGAGGACGGCCTCGACGCCGGTGACGAGCACGAGCGCCTCCGCCGCCAGCGACGTGGCCAGCTGCTGGGCGGCGTAGTCCTTGTCGATGACGGCGTCGACGCCCCGCCAGCCCGACTCCGAGCGGACCACCGGCACTCCCCCGCCGCCGGCCGCCACCACCACCTGGCCCTGGTCGAGGAGGGCCCGGATGGCAGCCGTCTCCAGGATGGTGACGGGCTGGGGCGACGGCACCACCCGCCGGTACCCCCGGCCGGCGTCGGGCTTCACCACCCATCCCCGCGAGGGGCCCATGGTCTCGGCCTCCTCGGGGGTCAGGAACGGCCCGATCGGCTTGGTGGGGTCGTCGAAGGCGGGGTCGTCGGGGCTGACCGAGACGTGGGTGACGAGGGCGACCGCGCCGCGCATCCACGCCGCGTCGCCGACCCGGCGCAGGGCCAGGCAGATGAGGCTGCCCAGCTGTCCCTCGGTCATGGCGCCGAGGGAGAACAGCGGCTGGGCCGGCACCAGGCGGGCGCCCTCCTCCTGCTGGATGGCGAGGTTGCCGACCTGGGGGCCGTTGCCGTGCACGAGCACCACCCGCCAGCCGGTGCGCAGGAGCGAGCAGACCGACTTGGCCATCACCGTGGCGTTGGCCTCGAGCTCCTCGTAGGTGCCGGCCTGGCCCTCGCGGGTGAGGGCGTTGCCGCCGAGGGCCACGACAGCCGTCTTCGCCATGACTGCCCCCCTCCCTGAACGCAGTACGTTACGGACGATCAGAAACGCCCGTCCACCATAGTGTAGGGTGGCGAGGCCATGAGCGGTCCGACTCCGCCCAGCCCCTTCCAGGACCCCGAGGTGCCCGGCGAGCTCGTTGTTCAAGTGGTTCCGGGCCGAGGAGCGCCTCTACCCGGTGGCCATGGTGATGCCCGAGCGCTACCAGACCGCGCTCACCCTCGTCGGTCGGGTCACCGAGCAGCTGCGGGCCTCCTGCCCCGACCTGCCCAGCCTGGTGGCGGCCGACCCCGAGACGCTGGGGATGGCCCAGCGGGTGGCCTCCTACGACCCGGCCACCGCGGCCGACATCGACCTGTCCCTCGTCGCCGGCGCGGCGTGCTCGATCCGCTACCGCGAGCTCGCCGCCAACCGACCGGCCTGACCCCTCGAGGAGCCTCGTGCCGACGTCCACTCCCTCGTTCCCGGGCACCGACTCGCTCCCCAGGCTCGCCGGCCTTCCGAGCCTGCCCGGCCTTCCGAGCCTGATAGCCGACCTGCAGAGCAGCGGCCTTCGCGTCGAGGCACCCTTGGAGTCCCGGCACGGCGGGGCCGGGCCGAGCGACTCCGGGATGCTGTGGATCGAAGGGGTGGCCGTCACCGTCCCCACCGACGCCGAGTTCGCCCGCACGTCGCCCTTCGTCCTCCGCCCCGAGGACGACGGCTTCGGCATCTACCGCGACGGCACCCGCCTGGCTTCGGCCACCGGCACACCTCGTCCTCGCTACTACGACCTCGCGACCGCCGACGGCATCCCCTATTGGAAGATCGCCCTGCTGCACCTCGACTCGCTGGCCAGCACGGTTCTCCAGACCTGCGCCTACTGGGGCAACGACGACCAGTGCCGGTTCTGCGGCATCGGCCTCAGCCTCGACGCCCACCGCACCATCGCCAAGAAGCGTCCCGAGCAGCTGGCCGAGGTGGCGGTGGCGGCCAAGGAGCTCGACGGCGCGGTCGACGCCACCCTCACCACCGGCAGCACGCTGGGCGCCGACAAGGGCGCGCTGTACGTCGCCGCCTGCGGGGCCGCCGTCAGGGAGGCGGCCGGGCTGCCGGTGGAAGTGCAGTTCGAGCCGCCCGACCCGGGCCGCCTCGACGTCATCGACAGGGTCCACGACCTCGGCATCGACTCGGTCGGCATCCACGTCGAGTCGTTCGATCCGGCGGTGCTCGCCTACATCGCCCCGGCCAAGGCCCGCACCGGCATCGAGGGCTACTTCGCGGCGTGGGAGCGGGCGGTCGGCCTGTTCGGGGAGGGCCAGGTGTCGACCTACGTGATCCTCGGCATGGGCGAGGATCCCCAGCTCACCATCGACGGGTGCCGGCGGGCCATCGACATGGGCGTCTACCCCTTCGTCGTGCCCCTGCGGCCCATCGCCGGCAGCCTGATGGAGGAGTGCCGGCCGCCCACCGCCGCCTACACCGAGAACGTCTACCGCCACGTCGTGCCCTACCTGACGGCCCGGGGACTGGGCGCCAAGGGCGTCGCCGCCGGATGCGCCCGCTGCCAGGCGTGCTCGGGCATGGGGGCGATGGAGCAGGCGCTCTCCATCGGCGCGTCCCGCACCGCCGGAATCGGCGCATCCCAAACCGCCGGCTCGCCGGCGTGACCCTCGCCCCGGCCCGGTCGCGGGCCATGTGCCGGGCGGCCTCGACCGCCGAGGAGCTCGACCTGCACCACCGCATCCGCCACCAGGTGTTCGTCGTGGAGCAGGGCCTGTTCGACGGCTCCGACGTCGACAGCAACGACGCCGGGGCCGACGTGGTCCACGTCCTGGGCGCGTGGGACGGCCAGGTGGCCGGCACCGTCCGCCTGTTCCCGATCGACCCGGCCGACGGGCTGTGGCAGGGCGACCGCCTCGCCGTCCTCCCCGGCTTCCGGCTCGGTCTCGGGGCGCCACTCGTGCGCTTCGCCGTCACCACCGCCGCCGAGCGGGGCGGCTCGGTGATGGTCGCCCACATCCAGCTGCCAAACGTGGCCTTCTTCGAGCGCATCGGCTGGCACACCTACGGCGAGGTCGAGACCTACGTCGGCGTGACCCACCAGCCCATGGCCATCGACCTCCGGAACTGGCGTCGCTGACCCTTCCGGGCCGAAGTTGACAGGTTAACGGAACAAAAGTTGAGTCGGTTCGTGTTAACTTTGGTGTACACGAACCGATCCTGAGAGGAACCACCACCCCATGCCGAACTCAAACTGGCGGCGCCCGGCCACGATGCCGATGGACGCCTACCGCTACGAGAACAACCTCGTCCTCAGCTTCGACCTTCCCGGCATCGACGCCGACACGATGGACGTGACGGTCGAGAAGAACGTCCTGAAGGTCACCGCCCACCGCACCCGCCCCGAGGCCGACGGCGCCCAGTGGCTCGCGTCCGAGCGTCCCTACGGCACCTTCACCTGCCAGCTGTCCCTGGGTGAGAGCGTCGACGTCGACACCCTGCACGCCGCCTACGACAACGGCGTACTCACCGTCACCGTCCCGGTGATCGAGCCCGCATCGCGCCGCATCGAGGTCACCCACGGCCGCCAGGCGCCCGAGAGCATCAAGACTCCCGCAGCCGCCTAGAAGCCCCGCTTACGAGCGTTCGAGACGACCCCGGCCCGTCGCGGCCGGGGTCGTCTCGCGCCCCGGGCCTGACCCCACCGAACCGGTGACACACAGCGGGTGCCTGCCCCGTTGCGCGTCACCAGTTCGGTGTGGGCCGGCCCTCCCGACCGAACCGGTGACACACAGCGGCCCCATCCGCCGCTCCGTGTCACCAGTTCGGTGGGGTCGGGTCGGGTTAGGACACCGTGAAGTTGAGCCCGCAGAAGTAGTCGGGGTCGGCGCCGGGCCCCGGCGGATCAGGCAGTACTTGCCCACCGGGTCCTCGGCCACGGTCGGGATGCTGAGAATGGCCTGGCCGAGCCCGTCCATCACCGTCGGGATGGCCGTCAGGTAGCCGGTAGCTGCCCCTGCCCGCGTCCGTGTACAGGAACACGTCGACGACGCTGCCCTCGCCGAACCCGGCGAAACCGAACCGGAAGGTGGTTCCCGGCGGCCCCGTGGAAGGCTCGATGGCCACGCTGCGCGGGTTGGTGGCCGGGCCCACGTCGAAGCTGCCCTTGCCCGTCCGCCTCCCCTGGCGCGCCGTCACCTGGTAGGTGCCGAGCTCGTCGCCGGGGACGGTGGTCCACGTCGTGTAGGCGATCTCCTCGGGGAACGTGTACTCCGACGCCGTCAGCTCGCGCACCTCACCGTCGGGCGATCGCACGGCGACGGCCACCGGCTGGTTCGGTGTGAACCCCGGGAAGCACAGGGCGAAGGTCGTGGCGACCTGGGCGTTCGGCGCGCTGACGACGACTGCCGGCCTCGACCCGTCGAGCTCCGAGCACGACGCCTCGGGCCCCTGGTAGTAGGCGAAGAAGTCGAGCTGCTCCTTCACCCCTTCGGGCGGCGTGTCCCTGCGCCCGAGGGCGCCCTGGGCGGGGTCGACCGTCGTCGTGGTGGCGGTGCCGACCGTCGTCTCCGGACGGGTCCGTGCACCCGGAGAGCAGGACGAGGGCCACGACGACGGTCGAGCGCCGCCCGTCGCCTCGACGAGCAACTGCGCAGTCCGCCCATGCCTACCTCCTCGGTCGAGTCCCGTCGTCGCACGCGGCTCTCGGCCCGACGGAAGGATGGCATGGCCGGTGATGGTCACGGTGCGGGAGGCGCGGGAGCCGCGGCGACGAGTGCCTGCCGGGACGACTCGTAGCCGGCCTTGGCACCAGGATCGTCTGTCAGCTGGATGGCCAGCCGGTAGGCGGCGTCGGCCTCGGCCACGTCGCCCAGGCGGGCCAGGATGAACCCCCGCATGCTCGAGAAGAAGGCCCGGCGGTCGTCGTCCTGGCTGACGTCGATGGCGTTCTGGTAGTCGGCCGCGGCCCGGCGGTAGCGGTCGGGCGCGGTGGGATCGCCGGCAGCCGGCAGGTGGACGAAGCCCAGGTCGGCGTAGGCCTCCCCCGCCACATCCCGCACCCGGGCGTTGCCGTCGAGGTACTGCTTGATCACGTCCTGGAACTCCCGCTCGGCGTCGCCCCAGTGGTCGCCCTCCAGCGCCTGGCTCAGGCAGAGGTGCACCCGGCCCTCCCCGAACACCACCTTGGTGGGGACGTCGGACAGGGCGGGCTGCACCTTCGCCGTGCGGGCGCTGCGGAAGGTGTCGAGGGCGGCGTTCAACCCGGCGGCGTCCACCTGGCCGGCCTCGCAGGTACCCCTGGCCTTGTGCAGGAGCACCTCGGCCCGTCCCAACCGGGCCCGGGCGTACTCGGGGTTCAGCGCCAGCGCCTGGTCGTAGAAGCCGTTCGCCTTCTCGAGGTCGTCGAGCCGGCCGGCGGCGTTGCCCAGGAACAGGTACAGCACCTCCTTGCCGTCGCTGTCGGCCCAGCTCTCGGTCTTCGCCGCCGCCTCGAAGTGCTCCAGCGCGGGCTGGTACTGGCTGGCCCCGAAATGGCTCAGGCCCACGACGAATTCGGCCAGGGCGCGGGTTCGTCCCAGGATCTGGTCCCGCATGCCCTTGCGGATCACGGTGTTGCGGATGTCCCCGTCGGTGTTGATGACGGAGCCGAGGTCGTGCTGGCCGAACAGCTCCTCGGCGGCCTGGAGCTGCCTGTCGCTCAGGAAGAACTCGGCCGTGAACTGGTTGGGGACGTCGGCCCGCAGGGTGCCGTACACGATGACGTCGGCCCGGATCCGTTGGGCCTCCTGGGCGGCGGCCTCGGCCCGCCGGGTCGGCGTCGAGCCCCGAATGGTCCCGGTCTCGGCCGGAGGGCGAAGGTCGAGGTCGAAACCAGCCGCGGCGATGGGCTCCAGCTCGGTCTGCAGCAGGTCGTACACCGACTGGGCCAGGTCCTCGGCCTCGGGGGACGCCAC
Organism: uncultured Acidimicrobiia bacterium; assembly: GCA_963827345.1. Classification (GTDB taxonomy): domain Bacteria; phylum Actinomycetota; class Acidimicrobiia; order Acidimicrobiales; family AC-14; genus CAWGUU01. Next base: position 1,491,316 of record CAWHAN010000006.1, read on the forward strand.
CGCGTTCCCGGTGGCGTCGACGGCGTCGAACCTGGCGACGGCGATGTTGTAGTCCCCCGTCATCCGGCCGGTGCCGGTGCCGTCGCCGTCGGATGGCCGCAGGAGGGGCAGCACACCCCAGACCAGCCCGACGACGACGGCCGCGGTCACCAGGACGCGGGCCGCGGCGCCGAGGGCACTCCGGGGCTTCAACCGCCGGATCAGCCGTTCCCCCTTCGACGACGTCGCCGCGTCGATCCGATCGGTGAGCCGCTCGACGTCGTAGTCCCACCGGCTGTCGCTGATCGACAGGGCGTTCAGCCGGGTGAGCGGCGCGAGGGACTCGGGAAGGTCCGCGGCCTTGGGCATCGAGGCGTCCTCGACGAGCACCGGGAAGACGAGGATGTCGTCGCGATCGAGGGCCGCCTGCAACTCGGCGCGGACCCAGTCGGTCGGGTTCTCGAGGCGACGGGTGCCGCTGGCGTCGACGAGCCACTCCTTGCCGATGACGACGACGAACGCCCCGCAGGCCTCCAGCGACGCCGCGATCCGGTCCGGGAAGTCGGCGCCGGGCTCGATGCTGTCGATGTCGCGGAACACCCGGTCGGCCCCGAAGCGCTCGGTGAGACAGTCGTGCAGCCGCCCGGCGAACCCCGACGTGTCCGCCCGCCGGTAGCTGATGAAGACGCCGTTCCCCGTCGGCCGCTTGCGGGGCGGCTTCGGCGGCTTCGGCGGCGCCGGCTCCCGGGCGGGATCGGGATCGGCGTCCGTCGGCACGCGTCCTTGTCTAATCCCAGCGGGATGGCAAGCGGGATCGCGGCAGGTGACGACAATGGCAACTGTCGTTTCCGAGGCGAACCCATCTCACCCAGGACCGTAGACGGGCTCCGTAAGAGCCAGCTTCGCTCGCCCTGACCGGTCGTCGAGCGTCGCTCTCACGGAACGTCACAGCCAGCTGCTGCGCGTTGTCTCCAGCGGTCTGAGGTACCCGAGAATCGCCTCGTGGCGTGCCCGCACTTGGTACACGACGGTACCGCCCATGCCGGCGGACGCCCGTTCATTGAGGCGGCGAACACGGAGGGATCGAGGGCGGGCCTCAAGTGGTAGCAGGCGCCGCTGGTGCATGAGCGACGCTCTGCCTACCGAACTCGCCTTCGGGAGCAGAATCCCTCCATTCGACGCGATTACCCTGCACGACGGCCGAATGGTGATCATCATCAGGCAAGATTTGCACGAGCAAGTGCAAGATCAGGTCTGCGCCCCCTCGTTCAACCGAGTGATCACCGACCGAATTCCCCGTACGACGTCAAACCATGCCTTGTCCCGGTTCGACCAGTCAGTCACGGGCTTGCCTTCCGTCGGAAGCGCCTGTAACTTCGCGAACGGCGTGCGCTGCCAATCACAGGCACGGACGATTACAGGTATAACGTGGACACGTCCAACCTCATGCCTTTCCACGGCGCGAGGCATCTCGATCGTGTAGCAATAGTCGGAATCGAGAAAGTCAGCGCTCACAAGAAGCAAGATAATATCGGCGTCATCAAGCGTCGTATCGATCTCCTCCGCCCAGTCCGCGCCGGCGACGATCTGCCGATCATTCCAATCCCGTATTAGGCCGTCACGACGAAGAGCGCTCAAGTGCTTCTCAAGCCGCTTGCGATGTCGTTCATCTGGGTGCGCATAGGAGACGAACACCCGACACGGCCGAATAGGGGCCAAATCTGGCTCGCCTTTGCGGGCGGTAGTTGGTGCTGTACTGATCCGAGCGTGCGAAGCTCTCCCTCCGATAACGGCGTCCGTCTCTTTATGTACTTCCCCTTCCCTTGACCCGAGAGGGGGCCTGTCAGCTGGCTTGCGACGCAGCTCCTCGGCCTTGATCGAGTCCGACTGTGCCTTCTGCTCCGGCACTTTCTCCGGGAAACCAGGACCTACCTCCGGTTCAACGCCTGGTCGATTCTTTATGTTCAAGGGTCCAGTTTCATTAGATGGTTGTGGGTCCGCGCCTCCTTTCGCTTCTCGATCCCGCAAGTCGGCCACCTTAGGAGGTCGCGTTTCGACCTCATTCAGGACGGCGTCTGCAGCCGGCTCCTGAACGTTTACACGCGCGATCCGGACCCAGTCCGCGGATCACGCTTTTTCCCGTCGTCGTTTCTCAATAGCGTCTCGAGTCCGTCCAACACCTCCATGAGCTGTTCGGCAACCTGAGGGTCCACCTGCTGGCCAACGCTGCGATGTAGATCTGAAATCGTGGTGCGTAACTGCCACTCTGCGGGGTTCGACCGCCGAATCTCGGGAACAAGCCGCCGCGCTTCTGTTACGTCGCCAGCGTCGAAAGCCGCGCCGAGCAGGGTGGCCTTCAGCCATCCGTCGTCCAAGCCTCGTGCGAGCGCACGACGGCAGGCGGCCACGGCCGTCACCGCCGCAATCTCGGCCTTGCGTTCATCACCTTCCTCGCCTCGACTGCGGTACAGCCTCGGTAGGTTGGACGACGGATAATAGGCGTTGAGGTCTGCCAACATTCCGAGTTCGTATTGTTCAATTGCTTTGTCCAGGTAGCGGTTGCGGTCTCGTTCGTCGGTGGCAGTGGCCCAGAGCTTCTTGTACCGGCCGCCTACCAATCCCCGTCGTTCACTCGTTTCCTCCTCATCGGCGAGCTCCTCAAGGAGGCCGACCGCTTGGGGGTCGCCCGTTGGGCCATCGCGAAGTACTTCTGCTCCCTTACCACCGGATGACGTCGAAGCCGTTCCGGCAACGTCTCGGCATAAGCCCTCATCTCTTTCCAGCCGACGCAGTCGCGCAACAAGAGGAGCAACTCAAGCGCGACACTGTCGATTACGACTGGACTATGGCCATACTCCCTGACTAGCGCTTCGACCTGGATTGCCCTATCGGCAAAAGGCGCCGCGCGACACTACGGGCCTTCGCCTGGAACCGGAGAGCTCAGCAATGAAGTCCTCGAACGCACTGAGCCGATCGGTATCCGCCTTTCCCGGGTAGCCAGGCAAAGCCTCGAAAACCGGCGAGAACCCATCGGATAGCGAGGCGAGACCCACCGTCAGGACCTCGTCGCACCCGCCGCAGTTGCGTCATCGATGGTGCCTTCTGCCAGAGGGTACCGAATCTGCCGCATTTGCGCTAAGTCGAATCCTGGCTTGGCCCATTCCGCAGACGTCAGTACACAGCCCCTTGGCCTCGCTGCATGGCGTACGCCGATCTCGTAGTAGACGTTGGCGTTGGGCAGGGTCACGTCGGCCACGATCAGGTCCGCCAGTGCTAGGCGTTGCAGCATCTGGGAGATATCAGGGCACCGAGTCCTGTCGGCCCGTACCGGCCTATAGCCAGGGCGTCCAGCACCGGCTGGTAGATCTTGTCGCAGAGGGCGTCGAAGTCGACCTCGGACTTGGCACGCCACACCGTAGGTGCCAGTGGGCTTCGTGCCGAACGGCATGACCAGGAAAGCGATCGGGAGGGCCATCGGCTACAGGAACCCCTCGAAATGGGCCTCGACGTCGACATTGGTCCCGACGTCGCGTCCGATGCACCGCAGCTCGGTGATCGCCTTCACGCCGTCGAGCTTACGAATCCGCTTGCGCTGTCGCTCGTCGTCGAACCCGAGCCGTCCGAGGTACTCGTCGGTGAGCGCGGCGTTGTAGCGGACGTAGCTGAACAGGTTGGAGCCGGCGATGCCGGTGACGTTGAGCCGGTCGCCGATCTCCCTGTCGAGCGGCTCGCCGAAGCGGCAACGGCCCAGCGTGCGGCACAGAAGGTCCTGGCCGACCGAGGCTCCGTTCATGAACACCGACGTGAGGTTCTTGGCGTTGAACACCAGGCCGACCTGGCGGGCCACCAGGTTCTCGTGGACCGCCGGCGTGGTCCCCGTCCCCACCGACACGACGAGGAGCTTGTCCTCCCCCACCGGCCACTCCAACCCGTACTCGGGGAGCGTCGCCATCAGGAAGAGCAGGAGGGCGGGGTTGTTGAACGGCGTGATCCCGCCGTCCTGGAACAGGAACTCGTCCTTGCCGACGACGATCCTCTGGGGTGGGAAGAAGACCGGCGCGGCGGTGCTGCCCCGGAGAAGATCGATCAGGGAGAGGTCGAGGTTCCTGTCGGGCTTCGGGAGCAGGTACCGGTCGGCCCGGTTGTACTTGGCCTGCGTGCAGTTGCTGAGCGGCCAGGCGGAGTCGGTCTTGGTGTTGTGGAGGACGACGAGCAGGAGGGTTTGCAGGTCGGGATGGCCGAGCTTGCCCACCTTGCCGAAGACCTCGTCGAGCTTCTCGGTGAGGGGTTCCGCCAGGTACAGGGCGCGGTCGGCACGAAGCTCCGGGAAAAGCTCTTCTCGCCCAGCGTCTGGTACTTCTCCAACAGCTGCTCGACGCTCAGGCCGCTGGCCAGGCCGGCGGCGATGATGGCGCCGGTGCTGGTGCCCCCGATGTAGTCGAACCACTCGCTCAGCACGAGGCGGTCGTTGCCCTGCTGGTCACGGAGGCCCTTCTCGATCCGGGCGAGGATCTCGAGGCTGAGGACGCCGTGGATACCCCCGCCGTCGAGGGCGAGGAGCCGCTTGGGCCGGTCGTCGTCTCCGTACGCCTGACGTGACTCATAGCGGCGGAACGTCGGGTCGATGACGACGATCGACGCGTCGGGCCTCTCGAAACCGAGGCGGCGGACGAGGTCGGCGGTCCCCCCGGGGCCGTCGCCGCCGCCGCCGTTCCACACGATCAGGGCGTGGGGGCGGTCGCCGGCCAGCGCGGTCGCCTCCTCGACCATCCACTCGTTGGTGCGGGCGAAGACGGCGTCGCCCTCGGGCACGGGGTCGACACGGTCGGCGAGCGTGCTCACGTCGGCCTTGGCGAGGAGGGCGCGGAACCTGTCACTCCAGTCGGTGCCGGGGATGTCCACCGATCGGGCCTCGAACTCGTCGGGCGGGAGAGCGAGGCAGAGCCTGACGTGGGCGCCCTGGGCCAGGCCCTGTTCGGCGGCGATGATGTCCGCGCCCCGGGCGCCGCCGCACACGACGGTGGTGCCCGACCCCACGCCCCACTTCTCGAACGCCCGCCGAACCTCGTCGGTGACGCGGCCGACCTGGTCGGCCCGAAAACGAGGTTCCTCGCGGCCGGGGGCGTCGACCATGTGGCCACTCACCACCACCGCTCGGGGCGACGGCGAGACGGTCATTCCTTGGCGTCTTCGCCGGGCTCGAACATGAGCAGCCAGGCCAGGCAGACGCCGAAGAAGACGAGGAGTGACAGCAGGACCGCTTCCACCCGCAGCGGCGCTCGGAACGACTCCGCCAACAGGGCCACGCCGGCGATGGAGAGGTACAGGCCTATCGAGACCCAGTGGATCAGTCGCACGACGGGCCCTGCTCCGGTGCAGCGAGGGCCCCGGTTCACGACCGCCAGCCCGACGGCCCCCAGGGTGCCGGCCGCCGCGAACGTCACCCGCCAGAGTGCCTGGTTGTCGGGATCGGAGAGCGACAGGAGGCTCATGAGCCCGGGCAGGGCGAAGTGGAGCGACACCGCCGACGCCCGCCGGCGGTGCTCGGCGCTGGCCATCCAGTCCGCATAGCGGGTCTGGGCCACGACGAACCACAGGCCGAGGATGGTGAAGCTGATCGAGGAGAACGGGCCGTAGAAGTCGGTCAGCACCGGCCAAGCCTCCCACGAGGCCGCCGCAGGATCACGATGAGTTCCAGCCCGGCCAATCCTCGGCGCATCCCAGTATGACTCCCGAAACGGTATGCTGTTCGTCATGGCGTCCGACCAGATCGCTGTTCGGCTTCCCGGGCAGCTTCTCGCCGACCTCGACGATCTTGTGAGCCGCGGTGTGTACGACAGTCGAGCGGCCGCTGTCCGCGCCGGGGTCGAGGCGATCATGGAATTGGACCGGCGTCGGCAGACCGACGAGGCGGTCGTCGATGGCTACCGCCGGATACCGCCGACCAAGCTCGAGGACCGGGCGGCGATTGCCTCCATGAGAGACGCCATCGCGGAGGAAACCTGGTGAAGGAGCCGCAGCGAGGCGAGGTGTGGTGGGGCGAGATCGAGGACATCGGTCGCCGACCCTTCCTCGTCATGACCCGCTCGGCCGCGATTCCCGTGCTGCACAACGTGCTCGCAGCACCTATCACCCGAACGGTCAGGAACCTTCCCACCGAGGTGCGGCTGGGCCCCGATGACGGCCTACCGAAAGAGTGCGCGGCCAGCTTCGACAACCTGCGGGTCGTTCCCAAGGCCTACCTCGTGGAACGGCTGTGCTCCCTGGACGCCACCCGGCTCATCGAGGCGTGCGCCGCGCTCCGCGCCGCGGTCGACTGCTGACTCACTCACCCGAGCAGGGCGGCGTCGACCGCGCTCCGGACGTGCAGGGCAGTCGACGGCAAGACGGGGACCCGGGTATCACTGGGACGGACGAGCAGCTCGATCTCCGTGCAGCCGAGGACGACCCCCTCGGCACCCTGGGCAGCCATCTTCTCGATGATCTCGACGTACGTGGCGCGGGAGGCGTCGCTGAGAACGCCGAGGCAGAGCTCCTCGTAGATGATCCGGTGGACGGTCTGGCGGTCCTCTTGCCCCGGGACGAGGACCTCGACGCCGTGTCTGCCCATCCGTTCCGCCCAGAACGGCTCCTCCATGGAGAATCGGGTGCCGAGCAGCCCGACCCGTCGCATCCCGGCGGCCGAGACGGCCACCGCCACGCTGTCGACGATGTGAACAAGGGGGATGTCGACGGCAGCTTCGATCGTCTCGGCCACCTTGTGCATGGTGTTGGTGCAGAGCACGAGGATCTCGGCGCCTGCCCGCTCCAGCGTCCGGGTCGCGGTCGCCAACCGGGCGCCGGCTTCGTCCCACGATCCCGCCGCCTGCAGCTCCTCCATCTCGGCGAAGTCGACCGACCACAACAGCAGCGGGGCGGAGTGCAGGCCCCCCAACCGGGCGCGGGTCTCCTCGTTGGCCAGCCGGTAGTACTCAACCGTCGACTCCTAGCTCATCCCGCCCAGCAGGCCGAGGACCTTCACCGGCCCATCATGGCGTGCGCCAGGCGCTATTCCGGCTGGGACAGGTGCGCCTTGGCCTCCTCGTAGCCGGCGGTGCGGGCGCGACTCGGCCGGGGCGTAGACGAGGTTCAGCACACCCGTCCCGAAGGTCTTGGAGGAGATCAGCTTCAGCGGGAGCGTGGCCTCGCCCTCGTCGAACAGGCGCATGCCTTTGCGGACGGCGATCGGGTGCACCAGCAGGTGCAGCTCGTCCAGCAGGCCCGCGGCCAGCAGCTGGCGGACGACGGAGATCGAGCCGCTCATCCCGATGGCGCGGTCGCCCGGCTCGTTCTTCAGGGCGGTGACCGCCTCGACCAGGTCGCCCTTCAGCTGCTCGGAGTTCCGCCAGGTGAACGCCAGCTGCTGGTTCGACACCACGATCTTCCGGGCATCGCCGAGCACCTTGGCGAAGTCGGCGTCCTCCCCGCCGGCCGCCTCGCGCTCGGGCCAGGCCCCGGCGAAGCTGTCGTAGGTCTTACGCCCGAGCAGCATGGTGTCGGCCGCGGAGGGTGGCGTCGACGGCGGCCCCCATCTCGTCGTTGAAGTAGGGGAAGTGCCAGAGATGCGGGTCCT